>CAVYUR010000007.1:0-164528 GCA_963771795.1 uncultured Chloroflexia bacterium | reverse complement strand
CCTGAACCTCCACCCGATCTATGTCGAGCGCGTCGAGGGGAGGACGACGATCGAGGTCGCGCTCCAGTACAACGACTCATACACGGAGAACGTCCTGGCGTTCGCCAACAACATCAACACCGTCGACGGCGGAAGCCACGTCACCGGGTTCCGCGCCGCGCTGACGAGCTCCCTGAACGACTGGGCGCGACGGTCGGGGATGCTCAAGGACAACGACCCCAACCTGTCGGGCGACGACGTCCGAGAGGGCCTGACGGCCGTCATCAGCGTCAAGCTCCCCGAGCCGCAGTTCGAGGGTCAGACGAAGGCCAAGCTGGGGAACGCCGAGGTCAAGGGCCAGGTCCAGACGGCGCTCACGGAGAGCCTCGCCCAGCACCTCGACGAGAACCCGGGCGATGGCCGGCGGATCATCGAGAAATGCCTGACGTCGGCGCGGGCGCGGGAGGCGGCGCGCAAGGCACGCGACCTGGTCATCCGCAAGGGCGCGCTCGATGGCCTGTCCCTGCCCGGCAAGCTTGCCGACTGCCAGGAGCGCGATCCCGCCCGAAGCGAGCTGTACATCGTCGAGGGCGACTCGGCCGGCGGGTCGGCGAAGCAGGGTCGCGACAGGCGTTTCCAGGCGATCCTGCCGCTGCGCGGCAAGCTGCTGAACGTCGAGAAGGCCCGACTCGACAAGATCGTCGCGAGCGAGAACGTCCGGCCGCTGATCATCGCCCTCGGTGCGGGGATCGAGGGGATCGGCGACAGCTTCGACCTCACGAAGCTCCGCTATCACCGGATCATCATCATGACCGACGCCGACGTGGACGGCGCCCACATCCGGACGCTGCTCCTGACCTTCTTCTACCGGCACATGCCCCAGGTCATCGACTCGGGCTACCTCTACATCGCCCAACCACCGCTCTACCGTGTGAGCACCGGCAAGGTGACGAAATACGCCCAGAGCGAGAAGGAACGCGATCGGGTCATCAAGGAGTTCAACGTCAAGAACCTGTCCGTGCAGCGGTTCAAGGGACTCGGCGAGATGAACGCCGACCAGCTCTGGGACACGACGATGAACCCGGAGACGCGGACGCTCCTGCGGGTGAACAGCGAGAATGCGGCGGCGGCCGACGAGATGTTCACGACGCTCATGGGCGAGAAGGTCGCGCCGCGGAAGGAGTTCATTCGGACCGAAGCACGGAAGGTGCGCAACCTTGACGTCTGAGGCGGCCACGGCGGCGACTCCGACGAACGTGAGATCGCCCGAGCGCGTGGACGAACGGTTCGCCTTCGAACCTCACAACTGCTTCGCCTGCGGGGCGCTCAACGCCCACGGTCTTCACCTGGAGCTCCATGTCGACGGCGAGCGGTGTTGGGCGGACCTCGCGATCCCGCCACGGTTCCAGGGCTGGGACGAGATTGCCCACGGCGGGATCGTCGCGACGATCCTCGACGAGGTGATGTCGTGGTCGCTCATCGATCACGACAACTGGGGCCTGACGGCGCGGATGAGCGTCGACTTCAAGCGGCCGGTTCCCCTCGGCCGCCCGATCCACGCCGAGGGCTGGGTGACGAATGTCCGCCGGCGGCTCATCACGACCGAGGGCCGGATCGTTGACGCGGAGACTGATGAGGTCCTCGCCACGGCCCAGGCCACGTACGTCGCCGCCCCCGAAGACCGGAAGCGCGAGCTCAAGGAGCGGTACGGCTACCGACCAACTGACGGTCTCGAGCCGTGACCGCTGCCGTGGCCGAGCGAATCTCCGACCGACCAGCGAGCGCCGCCACCGAGCACGCCGTGGCGTTCGTCGCGGAACACAAGCCGCGTGCCGAGGCCATCGGTCGAGAGCTCGCGGAGCTGACCGGGGACCCGGAGGCATTCGCCCACGCCCTTCGCCGTGGGCTGCAGGAGATCGCCGACCCGGACTACCTCGAGGGTCAGCGTCGCGTCGCGCCCGGGATCGGTGCCCTCTTCGGCGTGCGCTGGCCCTTGATCGAGGCCGTGAGACGCGGCTTCCGCGAGTCGACGCGCCGCGAACGGACGAGTACCTGGCTGTTCGTCGCCGACCGCCTGCTCCGCGAAACGGAGCTCGAGTCGCGCTGGTTCGCGTTCGGGCTCCTCGAGCGTCTCGTCCAGGACGAGCCCGAGCGGACGTGGCAGCTCGTCAGGCGGGCCGCCCGCGAGGCCGGCGACTGGATCACGATCGATTCGCTCGCCCATGTCGTCGGTAAGGGGATCCTCGCCGAGCCGTACCGCTGGGCGGAGCTCGAGCAGCTTGTCTATTCGCCGTCGCGATGGGAGCGCCGGCTCGTCGGCAGCACCCTCGCCACGACGCCGTTCGTCGATCGGCGGAAGGGCCGTCAGCCCGAGGTAGCGCAACACGGGCTGGGGCTCATCGCCCAGCTGATCGGCGATTCCGAGCCCGATGTCCAGAAGGCCCTCGCCTGGGCCCTCCGCAGTCTCGTCCTCGTCGATCCTGAAGCGGTCGCGGCATTCTGCGAGTCGCAGGCCGAGCAAGCAGCCGAGACGGACGACGGCCACCGCGCCTGGGTGATCCGCGATGCGCTGCCGAAGCTCGACGTCGCGCGGGCGACCGCGATTCGCTCCCGGCTCGATGGAATTCGCCGCCGACCAGGCGCCGCGCCGACATCCGAAGCTGCCGCGGCAGCAGATCGGTTCGGCGGGGGCCTCCTCGGCATGACCCAGCCCGAACCACCGCTTACGTGACAAACGAACGTTCGTTAGGAGACGCTGACCTGTGACCGACGACCTGGGCGACATTCGAGCCATCCGCATCGAGGACGAGATGCGGGTGAGCTACCTCGATTACGCGATGAGCGTGATCGTGGCGCGCGCCCTGCCCGACGTCCGCGACGGGCTCAAGCCGGTCCACCGCCGCATTCTCTACACGATGGGCGAGATGGGCCTCTCGGCGACCAGCTCGTTCCGCAAATGCGCCGCGATCGTTGGCGAGGTGATGGGCAAGTACCACCCCCACGGCGACGTCGCCCTGTACGACGCGCTCGTCCGCCTCGCCCAGGACTTCTCGATGCGCTACCCGCTCGTCGACGGCCAGGGCAACTTCGGCAGCGTCGACGGTGACGGCGCCGCGGCGATGCGCTACACGGAGGCGCGCCTGACTGCGATTGCCGCCGAGATGCTCGATGACATCGACAAGGACACGGTCGATTTCGAGGACAACTACGACGGCACCCAGAAGCAGCCGTCGGTGCTGCCGGCGAAACTGCCGAACCTCCTGATTAACGGCAGCTCCGGAATCGCCGTCGGGATGGCGACCAACATCCCGCCGCACCATCTCGGCGAGATCGTCGACGCGACCGTCGCGATCATCGACGATCCGGACATCACCTCCGACGGGCTGTGCGAGTACGTCAAGGGACCGGACTTCCCGACCGGCGGGACGATCTATCGCTTCGAGCAGCAGCGCAACGTGATCTCCGGCGAGTGGGAGACGGTCGACGCGATCCGCCAGATGTACGCCCACGGCCGGGGCCGCGTCGTGATGCGAGCCCAGGTCGCGTTCGAGGAAGTACACGGCGAGCGGATGGCGATCATCGTCAGCGAGCTGCCGTACCAGGTGAACAAGTCGTCGCTGCTCGAGAAGATCGCGGAGCTCGTCAAGGACAAGCGGATCGACGGCATCAGCGACCTGCGCGACGAGTCGGACCGCGACGGGATGCGGATCTACATCGAGATCAAGCGCGACGCGAATCCCCACAAGGTGCTGAACAACCTGTTCAAGCACACGCCGATGCAGCTCGCGTTCAACACGAACATGCTGGCGCTCGTCGACGGCCAGCCCCAGACGCTACCGCTCAAGGCGGTCCTCCAGCATCACGTCGACCACCGGCGCGAGATCGTCAGGCGTCGGACGGAGTTCGACCTCGGCAAGGCGCGCGCCCGGGCCCACATCCTCGAGGGCCTCAAGATCGCCCTCGACAACCTCGACGCGGTCATCCAGACGATCCGCGAGTCGGCCGATATCGAGACCGCCCGCGAGAACCTGATGTCGCGGTTCAAGCTGTCCGAGCTCCAGGCCCAGGCCATCCTCGACCTGCGCCTCGCCCGACTGGCGGCCCTCGAGCGCCAGAAGATCGAGGACGAGTACCTGTCGGTGATCCAGCTGATCGCCGAGCTCGAGGACATCCTCGCGAACCCGCAGCGGGTTCTGAGCATCATCAAGGACGAGCTCCTCGAGCTGAAGAAGAAGTACGCGGGCGAGCGCCGGACGCGCGTCGCCGACGACTCCAGCCGCGAGATGACCGATGAGGACCTGATCGCCGACGAGGATGTCGTCATGACGATCTCCGGTCGGGGCTACATCAAGCGGCAGCCGATCGCGACCTATCGCCGCCAGCACCGCGGCGGCAAGGGGATCATCGGCCACGTGACCCGCGAGGAGGATGCGGTCGAGCATCTCATCGTCGCCAGCACCCACGACTGGGCGCTGTTCTTCACGAACCGCGGCCGCGTCTTCTCGGCGAAGGTCCACTCGATCCCGGATGCGAGCCGCCAGGCCAAAGGGATGCCGATCATCAACCTGCCCGGCGTCCAGGTGGAGTCCGGCGAGGTCCCGATGGCCACGATCACGCTCAAGGACTTCACGGCCGGAAGCTATCTCGTCCTCGCAACGCGACGGGGCAAGATCAAGAAGACGCCCCTCGAGCAGTTCGAGCGGGTCCGATCGACGGGTATCCGGGCGATCACGATCGACGACAAGGACGAGCTCGCCTGGGTCGATATCTCGACCGGGAACGACGACGTCATCATCGCGACGGCGCAGGGCAAGATCGCCCGCTTCCACGAAACCGACGTCCGGGCGATGGGCCGCGACGCCGCCGGCGTCATCGGGATCCGGCTGGCACGCCAGGGCGACTTCGTGGTCTCGATGAGCGTCGTCCAGCCCGATGCCGATCTGCTCGTCCTCACGGAGACCGGCTACGGCAAGCGGGTTCCACTGACGGAGTTCCGGGCAATGCACCGTGGCTCACAGGGGGTTCGCCTGATCAGCCTCGAGGGCAAGAAGACCGGCGACGTCGCCGCCGTCCAGCAGGTGACGGAGCTCGACGAGGAGCTCCTCTTGATCTCCGCCGGCGGCCAGGTGGTCCGAACGGACGTCAACACGATCAACCGCCAGCACGCCCAGGCTCGCGGCGTCATCACGATGCGGATGAACGAGGGTGATCGCGTCGTCGCGATCTCCGCCTTCCGGGCGGGGCTGGCGGAGCAGGATGGCATCGGCGACAATGGCGACCCCGAACCGGGCGGGGTCGGGCCCGGTGAGGGAGGCGGCGCGTGACGGCGTCGTGGTGAACCTCGGTCGGGAGGGCGGCGTGTACGCGGACCAGTTCGAGATCTACCACGGAAACTCGAACCCGGATCTCGCCCGGAAGATCTGCCGCTACCTAGGCGTCGAGCCGGGCAAGGCCGAGGTCTTCCAGTTCGCGAACGAGAACATCTTCGTCAAGATTCTCGACAACGTCCGCGAGAAGGACGTGTTCCTCGTCCAGCCGACCTGCCACCCGGTCAACCAGTCGATCATGGAACTCCTGATCATGATCGACGCCTTCAAGCGGGCGAGCGCCGGGCGCATCACGGCCGTCGTCCCGTTCTACGCCTACGGACGATCGGACAAGAAGGACCAGCCGCGCGTCCCGATCACGGCCCGCCTGATCGCCGACATGATCACCGTCGCTGGCGCCGATCGGGTACTCGCGATGGACCTCCACCAGGGCCAGATCCAGGGATTCTTCAACATCCCGGTCGACGAGCTGACCGCCGTCCACATGCTCTCGAACTACTTCGTCCACAAGCACCTCGAGGACATCGTCGTCGTCACGGACCTCGGTTTCGCGAAGCGCGCCCGGACGTTCGCGGAGCTGCTCGACGCGCCCCTGGCGGTGATCGAGAAGCGGCGGATCGGCAACCTCGACCGGGCCGAGCTGATGAACGTCATCGGCGACGTGCGCGGCAAGCGGGCGATCATCGTCGACGACGAGATCGACACCGCGGGCACGCTGACGGAGATCGTCCGGGCCCTCGAACGCGAGAACGCGTCGGAGATCTACGCCTGTGCCACGCACGGGGTCCTGAGCGGACCGGCCGTCGAGAAGCTGCGGGACTCCAGCATCCTCGAGGTCGTCCTGACCGACTCGGTGCCGCTGCCGGCGATCAAACGGCTGCCGAAGATCACGACCCTGTCCGTCGCGCCGCTCATCGGTGAGGCGATCCGGCGGATCCACCGCGGCGAGTCGGTCGGCGCGCTGTTCAGCAGCGAGGTCCAGTTCACCCAGGAGATGCTCCTCTGGGAGGACGGCAAAGAGAAGCGCTTCGACAGCCGGAACGAGCCTGGCCACGAAGGCGACGGCGACGACGAAGCCGATGACTCGGAGCCTGCTACGGAAGGCGAGCTCGCATCGGCCGCGCGGCCACGCGACCGATGAGCCTCCAGCTCCATAAGCCGGACGGCAAGGGCGGCGTCGAGAAGCGGCCGGTTCGCGTCCGCGACTGGCGCCAGCAGCTCGTCTCGCCGCGCTGGGGATCCGCGCGCAAGAACGGCCAGCTGCCGAACCTCCCGAACACCGAGATGAACCCGACGTCGACCGCGATGGCGGTCCTGTTCTGGCTGGGACTGGGACTGCTGACGTTCGTTGTGCTGGTCATCGGCTACGGAACGGGTTTCTGGCGGTAGGCCCGCCGAGGCCCGCCGAGGCCCGCCGAGGCCCGCCGAGGCCCGCCGGAGCTTCACAACCCTCGAGCTCGTCTGGCCAGATATTCACGGGGGGACTCTTAGCCGCGATTCCGCGTGGCTCCGTTGGCGATTCGAGCGAATTCCGGCCATCTGTCAGCTGTCGGCGGCTAATCGGCGCGAGATCCGGACCCTCTGACCTTCCTCGACCTGCGCCAAGAGTCCCCGGGTGCATATCTGGCCAGGTAGCGCGGCGATTTATTGGGTCGCGCGCGCCCGAGACGCGCCAGCGGAAGCTGCCCGCTGTAGGCGCTCACCGGCGGTTCGAGCGTCCCCGCCTATACTTCACCGGCCATGCGATTCCTTTCCCGTTTCGTCGACTCCAACGATCGTGAAGTCCGACGCATCCAGCCAATCATCGACGAAGCCAACCGCTTGGAAGCCGAGATCAAGGCCCTCTCGGACGCGGAGATCCGCGAACGGTTCGCCGAGATCCGCGAAGAGATCCGCGAGATCGCGGAACCGGACGAGGCGACCGAGGACGAGCTCCATCACCCTGACCTGGAGCGTCGCCGTGAGCTCGTCAAGGCCCGCCGCAAGCGGGAGAACGCCCGGATCCAGGCTGCTCTCGACGACGTCGCCGGTGAAGTCTTTGCGATGACCCGCGAGGCCATGTGGCGGACGCTCGGTATGCGCCACTTCGACGTCCAGCTGCTGGGCGCCAACGTCCTCCACCAGGGCCGGATCGCCGAGATGAAGACCGGCGAAGGCAAAACGCTCGTTGCGCCCATGGCCGCAATCCTCAACTCCCTGAGCGGGCGCGGCGTCCACATCGTCACGGTCAACGACTACCTCGCCCGGCGCGACCCGCAGTGGATGGGGCCCGTGTTCGACTTCCTCGGCGTCAGCCTCGGGATGATCACGCACGACGAGTCGTTCCTGTTCGAGCCCGGCTTCCCGACGACGGACGAGCGGTTGATCAACCTCCGGCCGGTGACCCGCCGGGAGGCCTACGGGGCCGACGTGACGTACGGCACGAACAACGAGTTCGGCTTCGACTATCTCCGCGACAACATGGTCATCGAGCTGGACCAGCGCGTTCAGCGGGAGCGCAGCTTCGCGATCGTCGACGAGGTCGACAACATCCTCATCGACGAGGCCCGGACGCCGCTGATCATCAGCGGCCAGGCCGAGGAATCGGGCGACTTGTACTACACGTTCGCCCGACTCGTCCCGAAGCTGAAGGGCCGCCCGGAGGGTGATGAGGAGGGCGGCGACTTCTTCGTCGACCTCAAGGATCGCGCCGTCTCGCCGACCGAAGAGGGCGTCGACAAGATGGAGAAGCTCCTCGGCGTCGCCAACCTGTACGACACGGACCCGCGGCTAGCCCGCCACTTCGAACAGGCGCTCCGAGCCCACGCCCTGTACAAGCGCGACAAGGACTACATCGTCAAGGACGGCGAGATCGTCATCGTCGATGAGTTCACCGGCCGCCAGATGCCGGGTCGCCGCTGGTCGGAAGGCCTGCACCAGGCGATCGAGGCGAAAGAGGGCCTGCGGGTCCAGCGCGAGAGCGTCACCCTCGCCACGATCACGTTCCAGAACTACTTCCGCCTCTACGACAAGCTCGCCGGAATGACCGGCACGGCGATGACGGAGGCCGAGGAGTTCCACAAGATCTACGAGCTCGAGGTGGTCGCGATCCCGACGAACGTCGAGATGATCCGGGACGACGACTCGGATCTCGTCTTCCGGAACGAGGGCGGGAAGTTCAACGCCGTCATTGAAGAGATCGTCGAGATGCAGGAGGCCGGCCGGCCGGTCCTCGTCGGCACCGTCTCGGTCGAGAAGTCCGAGGTCCTCTCGACGATGCTGAAGCGTCGCGGCATCAAGCACGAGACCTTGAACGCGAAGTTCCACGAGAAGGAATCGGGGATCATCGCCCAGGCCGGTCGTTCCGGGGCCGTCACGATCGCCACGAACATGGCCGGTCGCGGTACGGACATCCAGCTCGGCGGCAACCCGGCCGGCCTCGCCTCGGAGAACCTCCACAAGCGCGGGCTCAATCCCGCCGAGGTCGACAAGGCCACCTACGATGCCGCCCTCGCGGAGGCGAAGGTCGTCACGGGCGAGGACCACGAGCGGGTCGTCGCAGCCGGCGGCCTCCACATCGTCGGCACGGAGCGTCACGACAGCCGGCGGATCGACAACCAGCTCCGCGGCCGCGCCGGCCGCCAGGGCGACCCGGGCTCGTCGCGCTTCTACCTGTCGCTCGAAGACGACCTGATGAAGCGATTCGCATCCGACCGGGTGGCCGGCCTCATGGAACGGATGGGACTCGAGGACGACGTCGCGATCGAATCGCGGATCGTCAGCAAGACGATCGAGAGCGCCCAGAGTCGGGTCGAGGGGTTCAACTTCGACATGCGCAAGCGCGTCGTCGAGTTCGACGACGTGATCAACCGCCAGCGCGAGACGATCTACGCCGAACGCGACAAGGTCCTGCGGAACGAGGACCTGGGCGAGACGGTCCGCACGTTCGTCGAGGACGAAGTGCACGCGATCGTCGAGGCCCATCTCGTTGGCGAGAACGCCGACGACTGGGGGATGGAGGCACTCGCCGCCGCCGTCCGGACGATGGGCGTCGACGGCCCCGGCACGACCGAGGACGAGCTCTGGGAGCTCGGCGGGCGCGACGCGATTCTCGAGCACCTCCTCGAACTCACCGATGCACGGCTCGAGGCGCGCGAGAAGGAGGTCGGCGAGACCGACTGGGCGACGGTCGAACGGCTCGTCCTGGTCCGGTCGATCGACTCGCTCTGGGTCGAGCACCTCACCGAGATCGACGACATGCGGCGCGGCATCGGCCTGCGCGGCTACGCCCAGCAGGATCCGCTCAACGAGTTCCGACGCGAGGCCTACCGCCTCTACGAGGAGCTCCGCGGCCTCATCCGCCACCAGGTCGCGACGACGATCTTTCGTGTCACCGTCACGCGCCAGGAACAGCCGAACCCGCCCGCGGCCGTCGGGGTTCGCTCCACCGACGCGGCATCTGTTTCCGCGGGCTCGTCGACGGCAACGGCGACCCGCCCGGCGAGCGGCCAGGCACAGCCGGGAACCAGTGCCGGCTCCGGGTCCGCTGGCTCGCTCGGTTCGCCGATCGCCCGCGGCCTCGCCCCGGACCCGATGGCCCGCGCGCTGCGCGAGTCGAGCGGCGGCGGGCAGCCGGCAGGCGAGGCGAAACCCGGCTTCACCCCGACGGGCGCGCGGATCGGCCGGAACGACGCCTGCTGGTGCGGCTCCGGCCTGAAGTACAAGAAGTGCCACGGCCGCTGACGCGGGGCCGCCGGGCGCAGCTCCGACCAGGAGCAGGTCGATGCTCAAGAACCTGACCCGACTGGGGATCGCCGCCCTCGCCGGGGTGATCGCGGTCACGGCCTGGACCACGTTCCGGATCTGGGAGCGCGGCTATCGTGATGACAGCCGCCAGGCGGACGCGATCGTCGTCCTTGGCGCCGCCCAGTGGAACGGCGTGCCGTCCCCGCTCTTCCAGCGACGACTGGACCACGCGATTCAGCTCTTCCAGGACGGCATGGCGCCGGTCCTGATCGTGACCGGTGGCAAGGGCCGCGAACTCGACATCACCACGGAGGCGGAGGCGGCCCAGGCCTATGCCGTCGCCCACGGCATCCCGGAATCCGCGATTCTCACCGAGGAGCACGGGACGAACACCCTCGAGTCGCTGCGGGGCGTCGACTCGATTCTCCGTGAGCACGGTCTGCGCTCGGCGGTCCTCGTCTCCAACCGGACGCACATGCTACGCACGCTGCGAATGGCCCACGACCTGGGCATCGAGGCGTACGGCTCGCCGACGACGACCACGAGCGCGTCCGAAACGAGCCTCGTTCAACAGGTCGACGACACGCTCCACGAGATCGGCGGCCTCGCGCTCTACTTCCTGACCGGTGCGGGGCTCTAGGCAAAGCTCCGGCCGGTCACGGACCCACCGATCGGGACGAGCGTTTCTCCCTCTTGGCTATGGGAGTTTCTCCCCGTATACTGCCGAAAACCCCAGCAGCCGGGATCGGTCAGGATCCGCCGGCAGTCGCCCAACCGCCATTCAATGCCCATGCGAATCCTTGCCCCGAGTGGAGAGAGGGACACGTGAAGCAGGCCGAGGAAGCATCGTTCGTCGATCTGATCGCCTGCGAGCGCGATTGCCGCTCCTGCAGCTATGCCGCGGCACTCGACTGTGACGGCAACTGCGGCGTCTGCCCCCACAACGGCTATTGTCCCTGCGTGAACCCCGTCGTCGCCCGGAGCAAGTCGGCCCTCCGCCTGATCGAACTCCGTCCGATCCTGCTCCAGGATCTCCAGGCCCGCAACTGAGTGGACGCGTCCGCGATTCGCGACCTGGCGGAGCAGATCCGGTCGACCTCGGGGCATCTTTGACCTCGGGACGAAGGAAGCGCGCGCCGCGCAACTCGAGGCGCTGACCAGCGAGCCCGGGTTCTGGGACGACCAGCGGGCGGCCCAGAAGGTTCTTCGCGAAGCGAACGCACTCCGGTCGGAAGTCGAGCTGTGGCGCGGCGCCGAACGTCGAGCGGACGACCTCCTCGCGACCCTCGAGCTCGTCGAAGAGTCGGCCGATCCGGAGCTGACCGCGGAGCTCGATCGCGAGGCGACCTCGCTCGAGGCGGACTTTGCCCGCGAACGGACCGCGCTGCTCTTCTCGGGCGAGCACGATCACCGCAGCGCCATCCTGTCGATAAGCGCCGGTGCCGGCGGGACGGAGGCGACCGACTGGGCCGAGATGCTCCTCCGGATGTACCTGCGCTGGGCGGCCAGCCACAAGTTCCACACGGAGATCGTCGACCAGCAGGAAGGCGAGCAGGCGGGCCTCAAGAGCGTCACCGTCGAGGTCAACGGCCGCGCGGCCTACGGCTGGCTGCGCGTCGAACGTGGCGTCCATCGCCTCGTCCGGATCAGTCCGTTCGACTCGCAGAACCGGCGCCAGACGACGTTCGGCCTCGTCGAGGTGCTGCCGGAGGCCGATGACGACATCGAGATCGAGCTCGACTGGGACGAGATCAGGGTCGACACGTACCGCGCCCAGGGCGCCGGCGGCCAGCATGTCAACAAGACCGATTCGGCGGTTCGCCTCACCCACCTGCCAACGGGCATCGTCGCCCAGAGCCAGAACGAGCGATCCCAGACCCAGAACAAGGAAACCGCGATCAAGGTGCTCAAGTCGCGGATGCTCGAGCGCGCCCTCGAGGAGAAGGAGGCGGAGCTGCGCAAGCTCCGCGGCGAGCATGTCGAAGCCGGTTGGGGCAACCAGATCCGGAGCTACGTCCTTCACCCCTACCAGATGGTCAAGGACCTCCGGACGAATCACGAGACCGGCAACACGGCCGCCGTCCTCAACGGCGACCTCGACGCGTTCATGCAGGCCGAGCTCGAGCGGCTCGCGACCGGCGGCCAGAGCGCCCGCGGCGAAGACGCGTCCGCGTCCGACACCGACGACGGGGAGGTCGCCTGATCGTGGCCCTGAGCGAGGCCTCGCGGGCCCCGATCGCGGACCTGTCGTACCGCCCGGCGACCGACGACGACCTCGCGACCTGCGCAACGATCTGGCGGGTCTCGATCAACGACTACACGGAGCGCCTCAACCAGCCCGAGATCCCGGACGATCTTGCGGCGGTCCTCCGCCTCTACCGCCATCTCCGCTCGACCGACCCGGACGGCTTCGTCGTCGCTGAGCGAACCGACGAGGTCGGCAAATCGCGGATCCTGGGGTTCGTCTCCGGTGTTCGCCGCGGCCCGCTCTGGTTCCTCTCGATGCTGTTCGTGCTGCCGGAGGTGCAGGGCGCGGGACTCGGGCGCGCGCTCCTCGACCGGGTGCTGCCGGCGGCCGGAACGGCGTCTTTGGCGACCTGCACCGACAGCGCCCAGCCCGTCTCGAATGGGCTCTACGCGTCGCTCGGGATCGCTCCGCGGATGCCCCTCCTCCGGCTCGTCGGCGTGCCGGAGCGGCCGGGCGGCCTGCCGGCGCTTCCCGACGGGATCCGGGCCATTGGCTTCGACGAGGTCGGTAGTGGCGCAGTCGACGGGCTCGAGAGCGCGGCCCTCGACGACGAGCTGGCGGCGCTGGATCTCGAGATCGTCGGTTTCGGTCCCGAGCATCGCCAGGATCACGCCATGGTCCGTCAGGAAGGCCGGATCGGATTCCTCTATCTACGGCCCGACGGTGGCCCGGTCGGCTACGGCTACGCGTCCGAAGCGGGGCGAGTCGGCCCGATCGCGGTCCGCGACGCGAGCCTGCTCGACGCAGTCATCGGCCACCTCGTCACGACGGTTCGCCCGCGAGGCGCCTTTGGGATCTGGCTGCCAGGCGCGGCATCGACGGCCGCCACCTCCCTGCTCCGAGCCGGATTTCGGATCGACGGCTTCCCCTGTCTGGTCTGCTGGGATCGCCCGCTGATCGATTTCACCCGCTATGTTCCGATCTCGCCTGGTCTACTCTGAGAACTGGCACCCTCAGTGTTTAGCCCGGTACCCGTGCACCGAGGCCCAAGGCGGAGCTCACGAGGAGCGCAACGACGAGTCGCAGCGCCATTGGCCCGAGGTAGTGGTAGCCTCTGCGCCGACGTGGCTCTTCCTGCGCTGATCTCGGACGACGCGTCGGCGACGCGCGCCGACGAGGGGCGCGACCGTCGACCCCGGAGCCGAGGTTGAGTCTCCACCCGACCGAGCCCGCCCCTGCGCGCTCCCTGCGACGGCGGCTGCTCAGCCGAGGCCGGAACCAGGCCGCAGTCGATCGGGCCGTCCTCGTCCTCCACGAAGTGACGAAGACCTACCCGAACGGCAAGACCGCCCTCGAGGACATCGACCTCATCGTTCCGGAGGGCGACTTCGTCTTCCTCGTCGGCCCGTCCGGTGCCGGCAAGTCGACGCTGATCAAGCTCCTGATCCGCGATGAGCTGGCCACGCATGGCGCGGTGATCGTCGATGGGCAGGATCTCGCCAGGCTCCCACGCCGAAGCGTCTCGATGGTGCGACGCAAGATCGGGATCGTGTTCCAGGATTTCAAGCTGCTGCCGACGAAGTCGGTCTGGGAGAACGTCTCGTTCGCACTCGAGGTGACCGGCACGCCGCGTCGCCGGATCGCGCCGGCAGTCGATCGGGTGCTGGCGCTTGTCGGCTTGACGGCCCAACGCCAACAGCAGCCCGGCCAGCTGTCGGGTGGCGAGCAACAGCGAACCGCGATCGCCCGGGCCCTCGTCCACGACCCGCGGATCATCATCGCGGACGAACCGACCGGCAACCTCGACCCGCTCATCAGCTGGGAGATCATCCAGCTGCTGCTCCGGATCAACGACCTCGGCGTGACCGTCCTGATGGCGACCCACAACGCGGATGTCGTGACGGCCCTTCGCAAGCGCGTCGTTGCGCTCGAAGAGGGACGGATCATCCGCGACGAGGTCGGTGGCATCTACCACCGCGTGGACTGACCCGCGTTGCTCTCATTCATCGTCTTCAGCCTGAAACGAGCCTGGCAGGGGTTCTGGCGGAACGCCCTGATGAGCATCGCGGCGACGGCCACCATGGTCCTCATGCTGCTCCTGCTGTCCGGCTTCTGGATCCTGCGGACGGGCCTCCAGGCCGGCCTTGACTACACCGAATCGAAGGTCGAGGTCGTCGCCGACCTCAAGGGCAACACAACGCCCGACGAGATCGATGCGATCGTCGTTCGCCTGCTCGAGATGCCCGAGGTCGACACGGTCCACTATGTCAGCGAGGACGAAGCCCTCGCCAGGTATCGCCAGTCGCTGGCCGAGCAGGGCGAGGAGGACCTGACCAGGTACCTCGACATCAACCCGCTCCATGCGAGCATCGAGGTCAAGCTGGTCGACGCGAGCGTCTTCGGCAACGTCGTCGAAAACCTCCGGGCGGACCCCGCTGTCGACAAGGTGAAAGAGCAGCAGAAGACCGTCGACAGCCTGCTGACGATCACGAACGTGCTAAGCACCGCCGGCACCGTCGTGCTCCTTGTGATCGCGTTCATCGTCCTGTTCATCATCGTCAACACGATTCGCCTGGCGGTCGTCGCCCGGGCCGAAGAGATCGAGATCATGCGGCTGGTCGGGGCGTCCGATGCGTTCATCCGCTGGCCGTTCGTGTTCGAGGGAGCGTTCGTCGGCCTGCTCGGCGCCCTGTTGACGCTCGCGCTGCTCTTCCTCGCAGCCGACCCGATCGGCCGGTTCATGATCGGGTTCTTCGCCGTGCTGCCGCTGACGTTCGGGAGCCTCGCCCGCGATCTCATCGTCCTGGTTGCGAGTGCCGGTCTCGGTCTCGGCGTGCTGGGGTCGTGGCTGTCGGTGCGGACGTACCTGATCAAGTGAACCACCACCGCGGTGACGTTTCCTTCACCCGGCATCCATCCACGGAGCGCCCTGCGTAGCATCGAGTGAGGCGGTGTAGGCTTACCGCCCTTCACTCCTGGAACCGGAGAGCGACATCGTCGATGCTCCCTGAAGATCCCGCGCTTCCTGACCCGACGCCCGGCTGGCAATACGAGCAGGCGCCAGTCGCACCGGTTCCACCAGCACCACTCGCCGTCGAGGCACGACGGGGCGCCCCCGTGCTGGCCCTCTCCATCGCCCTGGTCGCCATCCTCGCCGGTGGCGCCCTGTTCATGTCCGGCTACCTCGTCGGCCAGCGAATCGCCGAGCAGCCGGGCACGCCGGCCGGCCGGGCCGAGGCGTTCCAGCCGTTCTGGGAGACGTACCAGACGATCGAGCGCCGCTACGCCGGCGGCGACATCGACGAACAGGCGCTCGTCCGCGGTGCGATCCGCGGCATGGTCGAGGCGCTCGGCGATCCCTACTCCTCCTATCTCACGCCGGAGGAGTACCAACTGGGCCTCCAGGACCTGTCGGGCCAGTTCGAGGGGATCGGAGCCGAGATCGGGACGAAAAGCGCAGCGGGCACGACGAGCGACTGCTCGACGCTCGGGCCGGACTGCGCACTCATCATCGTCAGTCCGATCGAGGGCTCGCCGGCGGAGAAAGCCGGCCTGCTGGCGGGCGACGTGGTCGTCGCGGTCGACGGCGATGGCCTCGAGGGCCTCACCGTGGACGCAGCACGAGACAAGGTCCGCGGCAGGAAGGGGACCGAGGTGGTCCTCACGATCAAGCGCGGCGAGGACGAGGCCTTCGATGTCCCGATCATCCGCGACGTCATCGCCCAGAAGGAGGTCATCCAGGAGGACCTCGCCGACGGAACGATCGGCTACATCCGGGTGACCGGGTTCTCCGACAACGCCGCCGTCCAGTACCACGATGCGCTGCAGGCTGACGTCAATGCGGGCCGCAAGAAGCTGATCCTCGACCTGCGCGGGAACCCCGGCGGCTACGTCACGGCGGCGCGCCGGATCGCCTCGGAGTTCATCGATTCGGGGCCGATCTTCTGGGAGCAGACGGCCGACGGCAAGCAGGAGGTCACCGACTCCGACGGGGACGGCATCGCCACCGACGGCGGGATCCGGCTGATCGTCCTCGTCGACCGCGGCAGCGCGTCGGCCAGCGAGATCGTCGCGGGAGCCCTTCAGGACCGCAAGCGGGCGACGGTCGTCGGCGAGACGACCTTCGGCAAGGGCACCGTCCAGCAGTGGATCGAGCTGCCGAATACCGGCGCCCTGAAGCTGACGATCGCCCGCTGGCTAACGCCCGACAAACGCTGGATCCATCAGGTCGGGATCATCCCCGAGGTGGCCGTCACGCTGCCGGCCGAGCTCGTGCCCGGCGAGGATCCGGCGCTCGACAAGGCGGTCGAGATCCTCGGCGACGCGGCCGCCCTACGACCAGCCGCCTGAGGCTGGAGCCAACGCGTCGCGAGCGTGCCCGTTCGCTGCTTGCGTACGGGGCACCGTATGCAATATGGTTATTGGGAACGAAAGGAGGTGATGTGCAGTGATCGACAGTACGCCTAGCTGCACCACCTCGCAGGAGATGGCCGTTTAAGCGGACACCCTGTGGGTGGTAAGCAACCGAACGCCGGCCCAATGTGGGCCGGCGTTCGTGCGTCCTCGGGCCAATGGCGTCGCGGAGCTCCGCCTTGGACCTCGGAGGGCGATGGGCCTGACCACGCTGAGGGTGGCGGTTCTCCGGTGCGCCTTGGCGTTCGCCTTGCCCTGACCGCCCGGTCGTGACGATCGCAGATAGGGTGGATCGCAGATTAGGATTGAACCGTGCCTGAGCAGACAATCGCCCTCAATCGGAGGGCACGCCATGAATTCAGCATCGAAGACACCTTCGAGGCTGGCATCGTGCTGACCGGGACCGAGATCAAGTCGATTCGGGCTGGCAAGGTCAACCTCTCGGATGCCTACGCCCGGATCGAGCGCGACGAGGCCTGGCTCATCGGCGCCCACATCGCGCCGTTCGAGCAGGCGAACCGCTACAACCACGAGCCGAAGCGGGTTCGCAAGCTGCTGCTTCATCGCGACGAGATCGACGAGCTCCTCGGCAAGACGAAGTCGAAGGGCCTGACGATCGTGCCGCTCCGCCTCTATCTGACGGGCAAAGGGCGCGCGAAGCTGGAGTTGGGCCTCGCCCGCGGCAAGCAGCTCCACGATCGACGCCGCGACATCGCCGATCGGGACTCGCGCCGCGACATCGCGCGCGAGATGGCCGACGCGCAGCGCGGCCGCTGACGCGAACGTGCAGCCGTCGACGATCCCCTCACGGCTCGGGCGGAGCATCCGCGCGGTCGATCTCCACGCCGCCGGTGAACCGGGACGGGTGATCCTCGGCGGGGTCGACGGCATCCCGTCCGGCACGATGTTCGAAGCGATGACCTGGCTCCGCGAGAACCGCGACGACCTCCGCCTCCGGATGCTCCGCGAGCCGCGCGGCTACCCGGCCGCCAACTGCAACCTCGTGCTGCCGTCCTCGAACCCGGAAGCGGCCGCGGGCTACGTGATCATGGAGCAGGTCGAGTATCCGGGCATGTCCGGCACGAACACGATGTGCGTCGTCACCGCCCTCCTCGAGACCGGCGCCCTGCCGATGACCGAGCCCGTGACGGACCTGACACTTGAGGCGCCGGCCGGCCTCATCCGCGTCCGTGCAACCTGTGCCGATGGCAAGGTCACGGGCGTGACGTTCCGCAACGTGCCGGCCTTCGCGACCCATCTGGACGCCGCGGTCGAGGTCCCGCAGCTTGGCACCGTCACCGTCGACGTCGCGTACGGCGGGATGTTCTACGTGATCGCATCGGCCGAGGCCTTCGGTCTGCAGATCAAGCCGGACGAGGGCGGCGACATCGTCCGGATCACGGAGATGATCAAGGCGGCGGCGAGCGAGCAACTACCCGTGGTCCACCCGGAGCAGCCCGGCTTCGCCGGCATCACGATCGGCCAGCTGAGCGGCCCGGCGCACGATCCCGCCAACTCGATGCGGAACGCCGTCACCGTGTCGACCGGGACGCTCGACTGGGACGATCCCTCGACCTGGACAGGCGCGATCGATCGATCCCCGTGCGGCACGGGGACGTCGGCCCGGATGGCGGTGCTCCACGCCAGAGGGCGGCTCGCGATCGGCGAGGACTTCCGGCACGAGGGAATCCTCGGGACGGTCTTCACCGGGCGCCTGCTCGAAGAGACGACGGTTGGCGATCGGGCCGCGGTCGTCCCGCAGATCACGGGCAGCGCCTGGATCACCGGCATCGCCGACTACGTCGTCGATCCGACCGATCCCTTCCCCGACGGTTTCACGATCGGCGACATCTGGGCATGATCGGCCGATGAAGTTCGGGATCATCATCACGACCGGCGACCCGCGGTCGGTGGCCGACCTGGCGGCGGATGCGGAGGCAGCGGGCTGGGATGGTGCCTTCTACTGGGATGGCATCTCCCTCGGCCCGTTCGACACCTACGACCCGTGGGTCGTCATGGCAGCGATGGCGATGCGCACGGAGAAGGTGACGATCGGCGCAATCATCAGCCCGCCGGCCCGGCGCAGACCCTGGAAGCTCGCCCGCGAGACGATGACGCTCGACGTCCTGTCGAACGGCCGGCTCGTCGTGCCGGTGGGGCTCGGCGCGCTCGATGACGGGGCGTTCGGCAACGTCGGCGAACCCACCGATGCGCGAACGCGCGCCGAACTCATGGACGAGTCGCTGGCGATCCTCGAAGGGCTGTGGGGCGGCGAGCCGTACGAGCATGCCGGGACGCACTACAAGTTCGGCCCGATGACGTTCCGCCCGACCCCGATCCAGCAGCCACGGATCCCGATCTGGGTCGTCGGTTCGTGGCCGAATGAACGATCGATGCGCCGGACGCTCCAGTACGACGGTGTCGTCGTCCAGGTGCGCAACGCCAAGGGCGTCCAGGAGATCGCGGACTACGTGGCGCGAGAGCGGCCGGCAGTTGCCGGTGAGAGGCCGTTCGAGATCGTCGCCGCGCAGTGGTCGACGCCGACCGACCCGGCGAAGGCCGCTGCGATCGTTCGGCCGTATGCGAAGGCCGGCGCGACGTGGTGGATCGACGCGGACTGGGAGACGGCGTCCGTCGACTCGCAGCGGGCGAGGATCAAGGCCGGTCCGCCACGACTCTGACCGCGGGTCCGCGACTCTGACCGCCTATCCGCGGTTCAGCGGAGGAAGTAGCGCCGGCTCAGCGGCACCTCGGGGACGGGCGGCACGGCGAGCGAGCGACCGGCGAGCGTGACCCGGCCGTCGACAGGGTCGATCTCGATGGGCGCGGTCGCGCGGTTCCAGACGAGGTCGCCGCGCGTGAGGCCCCGCGTGCGACCGATCGTCACCACGTCGCGGCCATCCCTCGAGCGCTTCCGGAGCCCGTCCGCAGCATTCGCGGCCGCGAACGTCAAACCGAGACGCGCCGCGGCCGCGCCCGAGCCGCCCCAGTCCGGGCGGTAGCGGGTCGGCTCCGCACGCTCGACGCTTGCGTTTCCGTCGCCGAGCGGCGCCCATGCCGCGAAACCGGACTTGAGGACGAGCTCCGGCTTCACTCCAAACCACGCGGGCTTCCACAGCACGATGTCGGCGAGCCGTCCGGCCCGAAGCGAACCCACCCAGTCGGCCACCCCGTGGACGATGGACGGCTCGACCGTCACCTTCGCCAGGTAGCGGAGCACCCGATCGGCGTCGTCGAACGGGTCGTCCGCGTCCGACGGCAGGTCGGGATGATCGGCACCGGCCGGGCTCGCCCGCCAGGACTTCATGACATGGGCAAGCTGGATTGTCCGGCGGACAGACTCCATGATCCGGCCCATCCCCTGCGAGTCAGAGTTGACGATCCCGATCGCGCCGAGCTCGTGGAGCGGCCCCTCGGCGGCCATCGTCATTGGGTGGACGCGTTCGCGGGCAAGCGCGACATCGTCCGGAACGTCCAGCGATCCGCCGTGATTGAGGACGATCATCGGGACGTGCTCGGGCGGCGCGCCGACACCGTACGGCAGGGTCGGCGTCGTCGATGAGCAGACGATGTTCGGCTCGCGGACAAGTCCCAGCAGGTCCGGGACGTGGCCGCCGCCCGTTCCTTCGACGTGATAGGCGTGGACCGTTCGGCCGGCGATCGCGGCCACCGTGTCCTCCAGCTCCGCCGACTCGTGCAGGCCGTCGGTGTGGAGCGAGACGGCGACGCCGGTAGCCTCGGCGAACCGCAGCGTGGCGTCGATGAGCTCCGGGTACGCGCCATAGTCCTCGTGGATCTTGAAACCGATCGCTCCCGCTTCGAGCAGAGGCGCGAGCGCGGCCTCGTCCTCGGAGCGGGCGCACGCCTGGAGGCCGACGTTGATCGGCCAGGCCGCCATCCCAGCAAGCGTCCGCTCCATGGCCCAGGCGGGCTCCTCGAAGCCCGCGCTGATCAGCGTCGTCACGCCGCCCGACAGGGCAGCGGGTATGAGCTGCGGGCTGATCGCATGTACGTGGCTGTCGATCGCGCCCGGCGTCGCAAGCAGGCCGTACCCGCTGATCGGAGCCGTGTGCGGCCCGATATCGAGGTCGATCCCTTCGCTGATCCCCGCATTCCCCGCGCGACCGACACCGACGATCCGGCCGTCCTTGATCCCGATGTCGGCCTTGACGACGCCGATCGTCGGGTCGACGATCACAGCGCCGACGATGACCACATCGAGCTCCGATGGGCCGGCGCGGCCGGCCTGGGTCATCCGGTGGCGGATGTTCTTGGCATAGCCCCACTGCGGCTCGTCGCCGGCTGCCTGCCGATCCTCGCCGACGCGGATCCACAGGTCGGTGTCGCCAAGGCGGATCCTGTCGCCCGTTGACGGCCCGTAGCGGGCGAGCGATTCCTCGCGGCTCAGGCGGGTCACGACGGCGCGTCGCCGGAGAGGCGGACCAGGTTGACCTCCCGGGTCTCGCCCGGCGCCCAGCGCTCCGTGCTGCCGGCGGGCAGGTCGAGCCGGAACCCGGCCGCGGCCGCCCGATCGAACGCCAGACGCGGATTCACCCGCTCGAACGGGTAGTGCGACGAGACCCGGACCAGGCGCCGCGAGTCGTTCCTGACGACGAGCGTCAGATGTTCGCGATCCGCGGTCGGATCGACCGGCTCCCGTGTCGATCGGATCGCGCCCGGCCCGTCGCTCGCCGGTGGAACTCCGTCGACCCCGAGCGGATCGACGAGGACGACGAGCCTCGTCCCATCGGTCATGAGGACCTCCAGCCGAACCTCGTCGACGAGCTCGCGGACGCCGTCGAGCACGTCGGCCGGTGCCACGGCGGCGCGTCCCGCCGCCTCGACCTCGTCGTAGCTCGCGTCCGCCCGGGCGGCTTCGAGCATTGCGTCGCAGATGATCGCGATCGCCTCTGGCGCATTCAGTCCCAGCCCGGCCGCGCGGTGCCGCCGCGCGAGTTCCGCGGCGCTGAAGATGAGGAGCCGCTCCTCCTCCCAGGCGGTCAGTCTCATCAGCGCATGGTACGGGTCAAGGCCCCCGCCTGATCCTTGGCTGAATGCAGGGTCGTCGGGTAGAATTGGCGGGTACGTCGAACGGACGTTCGGTCCTGTGGGGATGTGTGGATTCGACAGGGCCCGGCTATCGGAAAACGCGAGCCGAGGATGCTGCTCAGGCCTCGTTAATCAGGCAGCAAAACGAAGTACCTGGCAACCGCCAGTCGACTCTCGCCCTCGCTGCGTAAGCAGCTAGTGTGAGCGTGGAAGCCACCTCGGTCCCGCGGGTGGTGGAAGCGTCATTCAGCGGGGCTGCAAATCGGATGAGCGTTGCGTAATCCGGTGACAAGCCCGATCTAGGGACACGCGACTGGAGCGGCCGGAAGCCTGCCGATGGGCGTCCGACCGCTTGACGACAAACCATCGGCTACGCTCGTAGTGGGTTCCGGTTATGGGTTCTGGACGGGGAGTTCGACTCTCCCCCATCTCCACCACTCGCTCTCATCACTTCACACGCAAAGAGACCGATGACGACATTCCGTGATGCCTGGGGCGGTGGCGGCTTCGGTGCCACCTTCGGCCACTCAGGCGACTCGCCGGCTCCCTTCGACGCGCGGCCGGGCAGCGACCTGGCAGGCCCGCAGAACTCGCATCCCCTCGCCGACATTTCCATCGAGAGTCTCCTCAAGCCCAACACGGACGCGCTGTCGGGTTCGATCGACTTCGCGAAACCGGTTCGAATCGGGGAAGGAATCACCGGGACCATCCGCTTGACCGCCAACCGCGAGATCGACGCGCGAAAGGCGGAGTTCCGGCTCGTTGGCCTGAACATGGTCGAGGAGCGCAGGCACAGCGAGCGGCGCGACAGCAATGGCAAGGTCATTTCGACCGATGACTGGGTCGAGGCGAACGGCCGGCTGTTCGACGAGCTCTCGTTCATGGACGTCGTTCTGCCGGCGAAGATGGCGGCCGGCGAGACATACCAGACGACGTTCAGCATCCCCGCTCCGCAGCTCGGACCGCCGCAGGCGCACGCCGGCTGCGCGATCATCGCGTGGGCCGTAGAGGCTCGCTGGGACATTCCCCATGGCGGCGACGAGCGCGTCGCCGCGCTCGTGCCGCTGGCGCAGCATCCGGACCTCCTGCGAGCCGGCGTCATCACCGTCGGGGCCGGCGCCATGCACGATGTCTGGTCGACGCCGGAGGGCGCGTCCATCTCGGTTCAGCCCGTCCCGCCGCTCGTGCCCGGCGTCCCCGTGGCCGTCACGGTGACGTGGCCCGAAGCGCCAAGCAACGGACGCTCCGGCCGGATCGAGGTCCTTGTCGATGTCGACGCGCCGAACGGTGGCAGCCAGGTCATCGCCACGACCCAGACGACCGCCGAAGCCCTGCGCGGCGGTGTCGAGCTGTCGCTCGTGCTGCCGGCCGACATGCCGCCGACGCTCGACGCCGATCGGATCAAGGTCCGCTACCTCATCAAGGCGGTCGTCGACATCCGTTTCCGCCCGGATTCCTCGACGGAGCGGCTGATCGTCGTCACCTGACGCGCCGAGCCGGGGCCGGTCGAACGCAGGGTCAGGATTTCGCCATGAAGGCGTGCGCGACAGCGCGTCGGACTTTGTACCAGCGTCCAAGTCCGGCCATCATCGCGTCGCCTGCGGTGGGGTTGGAGGTGTGGACGTAGATCAGTCCGACCTCCAGCGGGGTTCCGTCGAATGCCCGCTCCTCGAGGAGTCTCACGACCGGCTTGATGTCCACGCCCTGCCCAAGGTCATGGTCGAGCCAGACCTCGCGCCAGGCACGCTCCTGGAGCCGCGCGAGCCCCTCACCGGCCGTCCGCGCGTACACGGCCGGGAATGCGAACGTCCGCATGTCGTCGATGACGAGAACGTCAGGGTCGCTCCGGCTCATGAACCGGAATTGCCGCCGAGCAGCTCCTCGACCCATTCACGGAGCCGCGGCGCGTGCTCGGCGTAGTGCGGCGCGCCAGACTTCGCGACCCACCAGGTGGCCTCGTCGCTCTCCTCGGGCAGTGAGAGCCAGTTGTTGCGCATCGTGCTTCGCGCTGCGTTTGCCTGGACCCACACGACGTCCCACGGCTGGTCGCGCATGGCCTCGAGGAGCCAGGCGTTGAGGCCATCGACGTCGACGTCCTCGTGCCCCGCATAGGTGCCCGCGAGCATCTGGATGAACTGACGATCCGCCTCGGCCAGCCAGGTGCCGAGATGGGCCGCGAGATCGCGGACCGACCAGTCCGGATCGCGGTAGTAGCCGGGCTCGAGGCACTGGACCGGCGTCAGGCGCCGGATCAGGCCGGCGATCTCGTACCAACCCTCGCTCTCGGCTTCGAAGTCGGCGAGGTACGGGGAAGCCGAAGAGACCCCGCCGGCGCTGGCTATCTCATTCATTTCGCGGACTCCAAAACGAGCTGGTGACGCAGCACGGGCACATCTTGCCAGCCATCGCCGGATGGCGCCCACGCCGCGCGTTGCGCGGACGGCCAGGCAGATGAGGATCGTCAATGCGCCTCGCGGTCCCGGTGCAGCGCGACGGCGACGATGACGAGCCCGACGCCGGCGATCTCGGTGAGCGTGGGGATCTGGGCGAGGACGACGACCCCGACGACCGTCGCGGTGGCAGGCAGCAGCGACACGAGAAGCGCGTAGGTCGAGCGCTTGATGCGGGCCATCGCGAGCTGGTCGGTGATGTACGGATCGACCGACGACGACAGCCCCACGCCGATCCCGGCAGCACGGCAAGGGCCCATGCGAGAGCGGGCAACGCCGCCGGCCCGGCCAGGACAACGCCAACCGGTTCCCCGGCCAGGACGACATCCGCCAGCAAGTAGACCCCGACGACGGCGAGGCCGAGCGCGCCGATATTCCTCCGCGTCGTGCCGCCGACGGCAGCCAGGCGATGACGGGAAGGAATTCGATCGTTGCGACGGTTCCTCGCGGCAGCCGCGCGATCGCCAGGTAGAACGAGCAGTTCATCAGCGCGAGCACGACACCCCACGCTGCGATCAGTTTCCGGGCATCGCCACCAAGCCGCGCGAACGCCCGCCACGGTCGCCGCCACACCGCGAAGATGACCGCCGCTGACGCGATTCGCAGCCAAGCCACCCCGAGCACGTCGACGTACGCGAACAGGAGGACGGCGAACGACGGGCCGAGGTAGTGGAATACCGCGCTCACCAGGAAGAAGGCTTCTGGCGGAAGCCTGTCGGGAATCGATCTCGGAGCTCTGTCGGGCGTTGCCTGCGAGGGCGGCCTTCCTGGCCATCGCCCCCGAGACGCTCGGGTCAGAGGTCGACTAGCGGTCGAGTTCGACCGGGACGACGTCGACGTGAACGATCGCCCCGTCGCGCTCCAGGCCGACAGGTACGCGCCGCCCGACCATCTCGCCCACCATCACCCGCTGGAGGTCGCCGACGCCTTCGATCGGGCGCCCGTCGAGCTCGACGATGACATCACCCGCACGAACGCCGGCAGCCGACGCGGGGCTCCCTTCCAGGAGCTGGACGACTTCGAGACCTCGCCGGCGCCCGAGTCGCTCGGCAAGGATGGGCCGCAATGGCCGCGTCCCGCCGACGACCCCGAGGAACGCCCGACGGACGCGACCGTCGCGCATCAACGCGCCGACGATCGCCCGGGTCGCCGCATTGATCGGCACCGCGAGGCCCAGCCCGATCCCGGCGACGGCCGTGTTGATCCCGACGACCCTGCCGCGCCCGTCGGCCAGCGCGCCGCCCGAGTTGCCGGGGTTGAGCGACGCGTCGGTCTGGATGACGTTCTCGACGAGCCGGCTGGCTCGCCCGTCGCGTGCGGCCAGCGACCGCCCGAGGGCGCTAACGACGCCGGCCGTCACGCTGCCGGCGAACCCGAGCGGGTTACCGATCGCGACAACGAGCTGGCCGACCCGGAGCCGGTCGGCGTCGCCGAGAGGGGCGGCGATCAGGTCGCCACCGGTCGCCCGGACGACGGCGAGGTCGGACAGAGGATCGCGGCCGACCACGTCAAAGCCGAGCTCCGTCCCGTCGACGAACGTCGCCGTCCCGCTCGGCGCGGAGGCAACGACGTGCGCCGAGGTCAGCAGGAACCCGTCCCGCGTGAAGACGACAGCCGATCCGGCTCCGCCGCCCCAGCCGCCGTTCGATCGGACCCGAAGGCTCGCCACCGACGGGATGAGTCGTTCCGCGGCCGTGCTGACGGCGACCGAGTAGGCGTCGAGCAGGTCCTCGTCGTCAGGCTCGGCGTCGGGGGCCACGGGAGTGGTTGCCCGTTCGGCAACCATCGCTGGCTATGCCTCCCCGGAAGCGCTGGCCTCGCCGCCGACGGAAACCGTTCGCTCGTCGGTGCCCCGGACGACCTTGACCTCGAACGGCATCGGGCTCGTGGCGAGGATCTCCTGGAGCTGATCGGCCTCCGTGACGGCCTTGCCGGCGATCTCGACGATGAGGTCGCCGTCCCGGATCCCCGCCCGGGCCGCGGGGCTGTCGTCCTCCACGCCGCGAACCAGGACGCCGTCGCGCTGCGGCAGCCCGACCGACTGACGGAGATGGCGCGACACGCGGGCCGGGGCAACGGCGATCCCGAGCCGCGGCCGCGTCACCGATTCGCCGCGACCGAGCGCCTCCACCCGGCTGCGCAGCGCAGCGTCGGCCGGCAGGGCGAGATAGAAGCCCTCGCCGATGCGGTTCGTGTTGATGCCGAGGAGGCGTCCATCGGCGTCGAGGAGCGGGCCGCCGGATGAACCGGGAGCCAGGGGTGCTGTGTGCTCGAGGCTGCCACCGATCTTCCGCCCACCGGGACCGTAGAACGATCGCTCGATGGCGCTGATCGAGCCGAAGGTCACGCGAGCCCCGCCGCCGGGCGTTGCCGCGCCGGCGAAGACGATCGCGCCGGCCGCGGCACCGTCGCCGTCCGCCCAGGCAAGGGCCGGGGCTCCAGCGGTGTCGACTCCGATGACCGCGAGATCACCGTCGACATCGATTCCGGCCAGCCGGCCCGCGGTCGATCGGCCGTCGGCGAAGGTCACCGTGACCTCGTCGCCGCGAACATTGTGGGCGTTGGTCAGGACCTGGCCATCGGCGATGACGACGCCGGAGCCGCGGAGGCGCGAGCCGATGCCGACGATCGACGGCGCGACGGACGCCGCCACGCGGGTCAGGGACTGGGAGAGCTCGTCGAGTGCTGACATGTCTGAAGGCTCCTTGCCATCGAGGGCAGTGCGCGTAGTGAGTTGTCAGTTGCGACTTGCAACATACTACGGTCGCTACTACGATGCAAGCGCCGATTCGCCTACCATGGATCTCGTGACCGAGACCCGTCCCGCAGCCCCGCCGACGACCAGAAGCCCCCTCGAGGCGGCCCTCGAGCGTGTCGGCGACCGCTGGAGCCTCCTGCTCGTCGACGCCCTGCTCGTCGGGGGCCGGCGCTTCGGGGAGCTGCGTGAAGGGCTGCCCGGCCTCGCCCCGAACATCCTCACCGAACGCCTGCGCCGCCTCGAGCGCGAGGGCATCGTCGTCGCGACGCCCTATTCAACCCGCCCGCCGCGGATGGAGTATTCACTGACCGGCGACGGTCGCGATCTCGCGTCCGCGCTGCGGCTCCTCGCCGACTGGGGCGCCCGCCGCGATGAGCACGGCGAGCCGCTGCGTCACGATCGCTGTGGGACGCCGCTGGAGGCTCGGTGGTACTGCCCGACGTGCGCGTCGGCGGTCAGCGATCGCGAAACGGACGGTCGCGAGACGCGCCTGATCTAGGTCGGCGCGCTACTTGCCGACGAGCACGATGCCCGTGACCCGCGAGTAGTGCGAGTAGTACGTGGTCTGGCGAAGGATCTTGCCGTTCTCGTACACGGTGACCGTTCGCCAGACGTCTTTGCCGTCGACCGGGGTCTCGATGCGCTTGCGGGCGCCTGGGGCCAGTGTGCTCGTGTACTGCACGCTGTCGGAGGCTCGGCGGATGTTCTTGATCGTCGGGTTGCCGATGACGACCCGACGGCCCGTCGGCACGCTGTAGAGGTCGAACCGAACGTAGCCCTTGCTGCCGTTCTTGATCTTGTAGCCGCGGATCAGCACGGGATAGGCGGTGTCATTGACCCACGACATCGTCTGGACGGACCCTGAGCCGCTCTTGAAGACGGTCGCGTCGAGGCCTGCCGGGTAGCGGTCGATGAAGTAGTAGTGATTGCGTCGCGCTTTCATCTCGAAGCCGCCTCGGAGCGCGGCGTTGAAAAGCGTCGTCGAGCACGAACAGATCCCACCGGCCAGGGCGCCCTGCGGCTCCGTCTTGCCGTTGATGATCGCCCCGCCGTCGCCGTAGCCGTGGGCACGGGTGACCGGTCCGACGGCCTTCCAGAAGTCGAACGTGGCACCCGGGGCGACGACGTAGCCGTCGATATCGAGCGCCGGGATCCAGATGTTCGCCCCGAAGTGGTTGCGCTCGCTGATCGGGAAGTAGGTCGTCCACGTCGAGATTCGCGTCATCTTCGAGATGACGGCCGTTGCCTGCGCCGTGGTCAGCGCGGGGGCCGTGACCGTGAGTGCCGGTGCGACAGCGGCGTTCGGACCGTTGTCGGCCCTGGTGTCGAGGAGATCCGTGATCCGCGTCGCGGTCAGGGCCACGTCGAGCGCACGACCGTCCCTGGCCGGCGTCACGCCGGTGATCTTGCTGCCGGAGACCTTGAACGACGCGTTCAGCGGCGACTGGCCGACTTCCTTGGCGACCGCCGCGAGGGCCGTCGCCAGGGCGTCAGGCTGGACGACGGGCTTGTAGACGCCGTCCGACGTCTTCCGGAACGAGAGCCAGGTCCGGACGGTCGCGCCAGGGATCGTCCACTTCTCCTTGCCCTCGACGATTGCGACGTCGACGGCCATCCGCTCCGCCGCCGCCTTGGCCTCGACGGCAACGGCGGTCGTGACCTCCGGCTCCTTCGGGCCAAGCTGGAGCGCGACCCGGATCTCATTGGGGGCGTCGGCGCGGGCCAGCACGGCCGTCAGCAGGTCCGTCGGCCCAACCCGGTCGGCGACCCGTCCCGGGACACCCTCGACCACCGCGAAGCCGTCCTTGGTCGCTGTGACTGACGCGTCCTTCGGACTGATCGTGAGGCGTCCGGCATGGGTCTGAACGTACCGAGCGAGCTTCGTCGTATCGATCACGACGCGCGGCTGGATGTCGACGCCACGGATCGCGGTGCGCGCATCCAGGATGATGCGCTCGACGATCTTGTCCGAGCGGCCGACAGCCATCGCCTCGGCCACCATGCCCTCCAGATCCGGGCGGCGGCCGATATCGGCATAGTTGATCGACATTTCGACGTCGCCGCTCGTCAGCACGGCCCGGCCTTCCGCGAAGGAGCCGAACGCCTGGGCCAGGCGACTGGTCGCCTCCTGGGGTGTCAGGCCGGCCAGGTCGATGCCGCCGACGGTCACGCCGGGCAGGATTCGATCCGTGTACACGCGATCGAAGGCGTACAGCCCGCTCGCACCGAGCCCGAGCACCGCGATCATGCCGATGAGGAACGCGACGAGGAACCTGACCCGGGGGCGCGGACGCGACAGATCGAGCGGCGCGAACGCGACGTCGTGGGTGGCGGTCAGGGTATCGGTCATGGGCGTATCGGTCATGAGTGGAGCGACATCCTAACAGTCAACTTAGAGGCGGCCGTGCGGTTCAGCGACGTTCGGCCAGCGGGCAGCGTGACGAACGTGCTGCAAACGCGCGGAGTCGGGCGCCTCAGCCGCCGCGGAGGATGATCACGATCCGCCGATTGGGCTCCTCGCCGATCGACTGCGTCGCGACATCCGGATGGTCGCGCAGGGCGAGGTGGATCCAGCGTCGCTCGAGGGCAGGCATCGGCTCCAGCTGGAGCATCTTGCCGGTCTCCTGGACGCGGGCCGCCGCCCGATTGGCGATGTCGCGAAGCTGGCGCTCACGCCGGCCGCGGTAGTCCTCTACGTCGACGAGGACCCTCGTCCACTCGCCCATGCGGCGTGACAACATCAGGTTGACCAGGTGCTGGAGGGCAGACAGGCGCTCCCCCTTGCGGCCGATGAGCGCGCCGAGCGCTTCATGCGAGTCAGCGTTGCCGACGACATTGAGGCGACTCGTGTCACCCGCGTCAACGTCGATCCGGACGTCGAACCCGAGATGACGCATCAGCTCCTCGAGGATCTCGCGACCGGCGGCAAGCGCCTCCGGCGATGCCTCGGAGGCTTCGAGGTCCGCCCGCTCGGCGGCGATCGAGCCACGCGCGGCGGCCACCTCGGCCGCTTCGTCGGCGTTGAGGTCCGACGATGCCTGGGCCCGTTCCTCGCGACGAGGACCGCGGTCCGGCCGGGGCCCGCGGCCACGGTCCGGGCGATCGTCACGGCGGGGACCGCGGTCGGGCGAGTCGCCGCTCGGGGCGACGGCCTCGGCCGTCGCGGGCTCCGCAAGAGGCTGGTCTTCGCGCGGACGGTCCTCACGGGGGCCATCATCGCGAGGCCGCTCGTCGCGGCGGGGGCCACGGTCGTCGCGGCGGGGGCCACGGTCGTCGCGCGGCCGATCGTCGCGGCGCGGGCCGCGGTCTCGATCCGGCGGAGCTCCGCGCCCACGATCCTCGCGAGGCTGGCTCGGCGGCAATGGGCTCGACGCAGCGGCTTCGCGCTTCGGTGTCGCGCCGCCGAGGGCGGACCGCGGCGCCGCCACGATCCGGGCCGGCTCGGCGCCCATGCCGAGGACGCCCCGGCTGCCGGGCGTGAGGATCTCGAAGTCGAGCTCGGCGAGATCGACGCCAAACTCCTCGCGGGCGAGTCGCAGCGCCTCTTCGACTGACTTTCCGGTGAACTCCTTGTATGCACTCATCAGCGTCGTCTCCCTCGGCGGCTCGTTCGGCCGCGTTCACGGTGGCGAATGGTCTTGTCGGCCGCTGCCGCTCGTTTCTCAGCCGGCCCGCCCAGGACCGACTTGGCCGGTCGCGTCGCAGGATCGACGGGCGGCGGCAGCGTGACCGGGAACCGGGGTGTGTGGTTCTTGGCGAACCCGGGGGTCCACCCGAACAGGGGGAACATGCCTCCCCAGCCGAGAATCAGGTACTGCTGGACGATCGAGAACAGCGTCGAGACGATCCAGTAGAGGAACAGGCCGGCCGGCAGGATGCTGCCATAGGTCAGCGAGATGAACGGGAAGAGGAATGCCATCTGCCGCTGGATCCGCGCATTCGGATCGTCGGCCATTGACTGAGTCGGGATGGGCAGCGCCATCCGTGACGTGATCAGCTGGAGCAGCGCGGAGATGACGGCCAGCAGGCTCAGCCCCGAGAACAGCGCCCCGGGCGAGCCGATGATGGTCTCAGGGACACCCCAGTTGACGCCGAAGGCGACAGGGTTGAGGCACGGGTTTAGGACGTGGCCGAGCTCATTGACGATCGGCGCGGCGGCGCACTGGAGATCGATGATCCGGAACCCGAAGACATCGAGCATCGCCTGCGGGTTGTAGTTCTGGAGCCCCTGGCTGAAGACCGAGTACATCGGGATCAGCAGGAAGATCTGGAGGAGGGCGGGCAGGCAGCCGGACAGGGGGTTGATCCCGCGCTCCGCGTAGAACTGGCGCTGGGCTTCCTGGGCCTTGAGGCGATCGCCCTTGAAGCGCTTCTGGATCTCCCTGAGCTCCGGTGCGAGGAGCTGCGTCCGCTTCGTGGAGACCGTCTGGCGGCGGAATACGGGAATCAGGATGATCCGGAGGAGCAGCGTCATCAGGACGATGGCGATCGCGATATTCCCGGTCGCCTTGTCGAGCAGGACGAGCGCGATGAAGAAGACCTGGAACAGTGGCGTGAAGAGCCAGGCGAGGAGGCCGAACGGGTCCGTGGGCGAAGCGGGCACGAGCGGAATGGCCGCCGGCGGCGTTGGCGTGGCGGGCGCCCCACTTGCTCCGGGCGATCCCGTGGGGCCGGCGACGCAGGCTGCGGCAACGAACAGCGCAATCGCGATGAGGGTGAGCGGGCCTATCCAGGCTCGCCCGGGGCGCGAGAGTGTCACTGGTTCCTCAGTTAGCGAACCGGGTCGTAGCCGCCGGGGTGGCCCGGGTGGCACCGACCAATTCGGCGGATGCCCATCCAGCTTCCCTTGAGAAGCCCGTACCGTTCGATCGCCTGTTCCGTATACCGCGAGCAGGTGGGCTCGTACCGGCAGCTCGATGGCAGCCAGGCAAAGAGGATCCGGTAGAGCCGGATGAACCCGATCCCGATCCGTTTCACGTGGCCGTTGGCCCTCCGAGCACTCCCCCTCGTTGGAGGAGCCGGCCCAGCGCCCCGACCAACGCTTCGTGGTCGGAGTTGACGATCGCTGGCCGAGCGATGATGAGGACGTCCCAGCCCGGCTGGAACGAGGGCGCCATCGCCCTTAATACCTCGCGGAGACGCCGCCTAACCCGGTTTCGGACCACCGCGCCGCCGAGCTTTCGCCCGGTCGACAGCCCGAACCTGGTCGTATCGAGGTCGGTCCGCAGAAATCGGGCGGAAAAGAGCGGGTGGGACCGGCTGGTCCCGGCGCCCTGGAGCGCTGCGAAGTCCTGCGGACGGGAGAGCATCACGAGTCGCGGCGGGTGGTTGCCGCGGCCGTTTGTCAGGCCGTCAGCCGCTTCCGACCGCGAGCCCGGCGGGCGGCGATCACGCGACGGCCGCCGGAGGTTCGCATCCGTGCGCGAAATCCGTGCTCCTTCGCGCGATGGCGTTTCTTGGGCTGGTAGGTCTGCTTCGTCATCGGGCCTGTGCGAGATCCTCTCCGTTCGGCCTCGGGTGGACAATTCGACCCCTAGAGGCACGCAAACGCGCCTGGCGCCCATGAGCGCGTCGGCGCGTTCGTCGTCCGGCGGATGATATGACGCCCGGATCGTGAGTGTCAAACGATCCAGGCGGCTCCGCGCGAGCATTGCACACTGCCCGGCTATACCCGTCCGGGACGACGGGGGCGGTCAACGACGGCGCAGACGCGATACCCCCTGGGAGTATCGCAGAATCGCCTTGCGGCAGCCGTTCGGGCGGTGCTATCCTCTCCGAGCCCTCGGCGCCGGGACGCCTGCGGGTAGGCCCTCGGAACGCCGTCCCGGGGGACCGGGAGCGACCGTCCCGCGATGCCCGAAACCCGGCATTCGAGAGGTTCCGCGTCACCGGGTCCCCACCGCCGCTTCGTGGTCCGCGCTACCCGTCAATCATCCGTCCAATCAGGGATCCACCCAGCCATATGGATGCCAAGCAGGTCTGGCGCGCTGCCCTCGGCGAGCTGCAGGTTTCACTTTCGCCCGCCAATTTCGAGACGTGGCTTCGCGACACGCAGCTCGTCGACGTCGACGACCAGCGATTCCGGATCGCCGTCCCCAACGGCTTCGCCAAGGACTGGCTCGAGACGCGGTATCGCTCGCTGATCAGCCAGACCCTCGCCCGGATCGTCGGCTACAGCGTCCAGGTCGAGTTCGCGGTCCAGGGGACTGACGGGATCCCGGCGGCGCCGGGCGAGTCGAACGGCGCCGCAGCCGGCCCCCAACCTGCCGCCCCGGCTGTTCGCCTGGAGCCGACCCGGGTAGGTGGCGAAGGCGGCGCGACCAACATCAACGCCCGCTACACGTTCACGAACTTCATCGTCGGCTCGGCCAACCGCCTTGCCCACGCCGCGAGCCTGTCGGTCGCCGAGCGCCCGGGCCACGCCTACAACCCGCTGTTCCTGTACGGCGGGGTCGGCCTTGGCAAGACCCACCTGATGCACGCGATCGGCAACCAGGTCATCGCCAAGTTTCCGCGCAAGCGCGTGGTCTACGCCACGAGCGAGAAGTTCACGAATGAGTTCATCACCTCGATCCAGCAGGGCAAGATCGACGAGTTCCGGGCCCGCTATCGGCGGATCGACCTACTCCTGATCGACGACATCCAGTTCATCGCCGACAAGGAGCGGACCCAGGAGGAGTTCTTCCATACGTTCAATGCCATCCACGAGGACGGCAAGCAGATCGTCCTGTCATCCGACCGGCCGCCGAAGGCCATCCTCACCCTCGAGGAACGGCTCCGCAGCAGGTTCGAGTGGGGGCTCATCGCGGACCTGACGGCGCCGGATCTCGAGACGCGGATCGCGATCCTCCGGGCGAAGTCGGAGGAGGGCGCGGTCCCGATCACATCGGACGTCATCGAGTTCATCGCCCGCAAGGTCGTGAGCAACATCCGCGAGCTCGAGGGGGCGCTCAACCGGATCGTCGCGTACGCCTCGATGGGCGCGATGCCGATCAGCATCGAGCTCGCCCAGGCCGTCCTCTCGAACGTCCTCTACAACCCCAAGAAGCGCCAGGTCACGCCGGAGCGGATCGCGATGGCGGTCGCCGACTACTACGGCGTCCAGATGGAGGCCCTGAAGGGCCAGAAGCGAGACAAGGCGATCGTCACGCCGCGCCAGGTGGCGATGTTCCTGATGCGCCAGGAGACGGACGTCTCGCTCCTCCGGATCGGGGCGGAGCTCGGGGGTCGCGACCACTCGACCGTCCTCCACGCCTGCGACAAGATCACCCGCGAGTCAGCCGTCAACGACGAGCTTCGCCGCGAGATCGCCGCGGTCCGCGAGCTGATCTACGCCGACTGACAAATCGACGCTCGTTCTCGGTGGCCCGAGGCGACGCCACTGCAAGCCATCGGCCCGAGGATTGACCGCTTGGGGTGCCGGTTCCATCCGTTCCGTGTGGATAACCGGCCTGTTTCGGTGGAAAACCTTCGCCCGTTGTGGACATCTCCGACCCGCGTGGGGGAGTTCGGTAGGGTCTCGGTGGATGAGGTGAGGTTGGCCCGGCGACCGATCTTCGGCCGATGCTCAACCGTCCACGGACTGTCAACGCGAGGCCCCCGAATACAGCCGGGCCAATCCACCGTCAAGGCCCTGCCGTCCACCACCCGGCTGAGCACGTCCGCTCGGGGTCTTCCACGGGTTCCACACCATGATGATGGTGATGACGGAGTGAGAAGATAGAGTGACTACTTCAAAGAACTGGCGCCTTCAGCTGTGGAGCTAATACTCGCTCTCCGAGGTCGGAGGCGAAGCTCCGCGAGCCATCCGCCCGAGGAGTGAGGCAACGTGAAGCTATCTGTCATGCAGGAGAACCTGGCGCGCGGCCTGTCGGTCGTCAGCCGGGCGGTCTCGAATCGATCGCTGCCGGTCCTGACCAACGTCCTGCTCAAGACCGAGGATGCTGGGCTGAAGCTGACCGCAACGAACCTCGAGATCGGAATCACCTATTGGGTGCCCGGCAAGATCGAGACCGACGGCGCGACGTCCGTGCCGGCCCGCCTCCTGACCGACCTCGTCAACTCCCTGCCCGGCGGAGAGCCGATCATCCTGGAGCTCGGTGAGGGCGAGACGCTCCACATCCGGAGCGGCCGGTTCGAGTCGAACATCAAGGGCATCTCGGCCGACGACTTCCCGACGGTCCAGACCGCCGGCGAGCGGCCGATCACGCGGATCCCGCAGAAGGTCCTCCGCCAGGCGCTCGAGGAGACCGCATTCGCCGCGGCGAGCGACGAGGCCCGGCCGATCCTGACCGGCGTCCTCGCCCGCTTCGAAGGCGACCAGCTGACGCTGGCGGCGGCCGACAACTACCGGATCGCCGTGAAGACGATCTCGATCCTGGACCCCGTCGACGAGACGAGCGTTGTGATCCCGGCTCGGGCTCTCCACGAGCTGAGCCGGGTCCTGGCCGACGTCGACGACCCGGTCTCGATCGTCCTCGCCCACGCGCGCAACCAGATCCTGTTCCACCTCGAGGGTGTGGACCTCGTGAGCCGCCTGATCGACGGCCAGTACCCGAACTACCAGTCCGTGCTGCCGGCCAGCCATACGACGCGGGCCATCCTGGACCGGGAGGAGCTCCTTCGCGCCGTCCGCCCGGCGGCGCTGATCGCCCACGAGTCGGCGAACATCGTCAAGCTCGGGATCGGGCTCGACGGGGATCCCGGCATCACCGTGAGTGCCAATGCCGAGGTCGGCGACCATATCGGCCGGATCGAGGCCGCCGTCGAAGGCGACGGAACGACGATCGCCTTCAACGCCCGGTTCCTGGCCGACGTCCTGACAAACGTCGATGCGGAGCAGTTCGCCCTCGAACTGAACGGGCCGTTGTCGCCCGGGGTCTTCAAGCCGGTCGGCGATGACCGCTACGTGCACGTGGTCATGCCCCTGCGCACGACGTCCTAAGGGCAGCTTGCTCGACTCCATCTCAATTCGTGACTTGCGGGGGTACGCCGCGCTTGACGCGTCGTTCGGGGCGGGGCCCCAGCTGATCGCCGGGCCGAACGCCGCCGGCAAGACGAGCCTCCTCGAGGCGATCGTGCTTCTCGCCTGGGGCCGCTCGCATCGGACGAGCTCGGATGGCGAGATCGTCCGCTGGGGTGCCGATCTCGCCCGGGTCGAAGGGCATGCAGGCGGCGAGACGATCGAGGTCGCACTCGTTCGGAGCGGGTCGGAGCCAGGCTCCGCGCCGCCGAATGGAGGCTCCGCCACGGCCGGCTCCGCGTCCCGGTCGAGTGGCGGGGCACGCAAGCGGATCCGCGTGAATGGCGTCCCGAGGCGGGCGTCAGGGCTCATCGGCCTCCTCCGAGCCGTCCTGTTCGCGCCGGAGGAGATGCTCCTGATCGTCGGCTCGCCGGGACTGCGGCGGGCGGCGCTCGACCAGCTCGCGGCCCAGCGCAGCTCGGCCTACCTGCGCGACCTCGCGACGTACGCGCGGACACTCCAGCAGCGGAACAGCCTGCTCCGGGCGATCCGCGAGGAGCAGGCGGATCGGAGCGAGCTGCGATTCTGGGACGGCACGCTCCTCGACGCGGGCAGCGCGATCGTCGACGCCCGGCATCTGCTGCTGCACGACCTCGCGGGGCCGCTCGCCCGGGCCCACGCAGAGATCGCGCCGGAGGAGGCGGCCGCCAACCGGCTCGTGGTCCGCTACGCGACGAACGCCCCGGCACTCCCGGGCGAGTCGGCCCGGGACGCGCTCGCCAGGCGGCTTGTCGAGACCGCCGAGAAGGAGGTCTGGAACGGCTCGACGCTCGTCGGGCCGCACCGCGACGACCTCGTCTTCGAACTGGACGGGCGGGACCTGTCCGGGTTCGCGTCGCGGGGCCAGCAGCGGACGGCGATCCTGGCCTTCAAGCTCGCCGAGCTCGACCTGCTGACTGAACAGGACGGCCGGCCGCCACTCCTTCTGCTCGACGACGTCTTCTCGGAGCTCGATCCGGAACGCCGGTCGCATCTGGTCCGCCGGATCGCCGAATTGCCGCAGGCCTTCGTGACAACGACGACCCTCGCCGACCTGGATCCGTCGCTCGTTGGCGCTGCCACGACCTGGGAGGTGGCACCAGACGTCGGCGCGGGCGCCAGGCTCGTTCCGGCCCCGGCGACCGTCGGGTGACCGGCCGGCGGCGCCCCATGACCCGAATCGGCGATCTGCTGCCTGACGCCGCACGCGGCCTCGGCCTCGAGGAGGAGCTCCGCCTGTCGCGAGCGATGGCGACGTTCGAGGCGATCGTCGCCGAGCGCGTCCCCGCGGCGGCCGGCGCCTGCCGTGTCCTCCGGTTCGATGGTTTCGATCTCGTCGTCGAAGCCGAGGCCCCGATCGTCGCCCAGGAGCTGCGCCTGCGGGCCGCTGAGCTGCTGACCGCGTTCGCCGCCTCGCCGGCGGGGATCGGGGTGCGCGAGCTGCGCGTTCATGTCCGGCGCGGAGGTGCCCGCGTATAATCCCGCACACCTGCCAGCCGCCCGGCTTCGCGGGCGGAGATCTCCGTCGAACCGGGATCCGTCTCCCGCCGTCCCGCGCCGCCTATCGACATCCGGCGTCTTCCGTTCACGAGAGAGCATGGCCGTCCGTCTCCAGATGAAGCTCGGCGTCATTGCCGAGCCAGACCACGTCATCGACTCGCCGGACTCGGTCGTCGTCGTCGAGCCCAGCGTTGGCTCCGTCGCGCGCTCGAAGGGCAACCTCTACCTGATCGTCACCTCGACGGTCGCCAGCCAGCGTGCCCAGGAGGCGACCCAGCTCGCCGCCGAGACGATCCGGAGCGAGTACTACTACGACGAGTCGGCCGGGATCCGCGTCTGCCTCGAGAAGGCGATCGCGTCCGCGAACAAGCGCCTGTCGCACCAGCGCGATCGCTTGGGCCTGCACGGCGACGGCGTGAACGGGCCGATCGGGATCGGCGTGGCCGTTGTCCGCGGCAACGAGCTGTACGTCGCCACGATCGGCCCCGCGGAGGCCTACCTCATCCGCCAGGCACGGCTCTCGACGCTGCCGGACCCGCACCGCGAGCGCGGCCTGCCGACGAAGGACCTCGAGCCAGACGTCTGGCGCGGCGAGATCTCGGTCGGCGACTCGCTCGTCCTCATCTCGCCGAACGTGATGAGCAAGCTCGGTCCCGACGAGCTCAAGGACGCGATGGTGACCCTCCACCCGCAGCCGGCGATGGAGCACCTCCACCACCGGTTCATCGCGTCAGATGGATCTGCCAGCGACGCGATGATCGCCCTCGAGGCGACCGAGGTGGCATCGACCCACAAGTCCCGGGCGCTCGTTCCTGTCCGGCCCGCAGAGCCACTCGCCGGCGCCCCGGACCGCTCGCCGATCCCCCTCGCCGACAACGTCACCGACGGGGTCGCCGCCGTGCAGGCGTCGGCCTTTCGGGCGCGTGCAGCCGCAGGCGGAGCGTTCGATCGGCTCGTCGCGCGGGCACAGGAGCTCCTGCCGCGCCGTCGAACGGCCTATCGGCGCGTCACGCCGGCGGCCGCAAAACGCGAGATGCAGCGGCGGGCGGCGGTCGCGCTCCTCGCCCTCGTCATCGTGTCGGGCGGGCTCTTCACGGTTGTCTGGGCGGTCGGTGGTCAGAACCCGGGGCGTGACCTGGCGTCGCTGACCGTCGGCGAGGCGGCGCTGCGTACCGCCCGCGACAACATCGCCAAGGTGTTCGGGCCCGGAATCGATCTTGTCACCGGCGATCCAGGCAAGGCACTCGAGCTTCTGACCGTGGCCTACACGTCGCTCGACACCGCCGCCAAGAACGAGGTGCCGGCGGCGACGATCGCCCCGCTTCGCAAGCAGGCCGCCGCGGGCCTGGATCGCCTCTACGGCGTGGTCCCGGTGGCACCGGCCACGGTCATCTCGTTCGCCGACAGCGAGGTCCCGTTCGACATCGGCGACATGATCATCGGGCCGGGCGGCGCGCCGTTCGTCCTCGATCGGGCCACGAAGTCGGTCTACCGGATCGACCTCGCGACGAAGAAGGCGACGGCGGTCTTCCGCGAGGCGACGAAGGCAGCCGGGGGCGTCGAGGCGGCACCCAAGCTGATCGCTCTCGGCGCGTCGCGTGACCTGCTCGTCGTCGACACGGCCAACGTCCTCTGGCGGTGGCGGCCCTCCGACGAGGCCGGCGCCGGCACCACGACCAAGGTCCGTGTTTCGAACGCCGCCAGCTGGGGTGATGACATCCGGGCCATGGGGACGTTCCTGCGGAACGCGAGCGCCGGGCTCTACAACCTCTACATCGCCGATCCCTCGGAGAATCAGATCATCTACTACCAGCCGGCACAGGACGGCAGCGGCTTCCCGGCCGATCCGCTCGACCGGCTTGCGGTCGAGCGCGACATGAGCGGCGTCGGCGACCTGTACATCGATGGCGACATCTTCATCACCGATGACGGCTCGGTCGTCCGCTTCGTCGACGGACGAGCCGAGGGCTGGGACGACGACGCGCCGCCCGACGTACTGCTGCGCAAGGCCCCGACCTATCGGCTGTTGTCGTCGGCAACCGAGAAGCGGACCGGCGTCATCTACGCCTACGACCCGACGAGCGCACGGGTCGTGGCGCTCGACAAGGCGAAGGGGAATTACATCGAGCAGTACCGTCTCGCAGGCGGCGCCAGGGGCTGGGAGGATCTCCGCGGGATGTACGTGGTCCTTGCCCCCGACGAGGCGCCACCGACGCTCCTTTGGGCGACGAAGAACGGCGTCTTCTCGTCGATCCTCGATCGCGTCGCCGACGTGGCGCCGGTGTCACCGTCGCCATCCGGCTCGGGCGGTCCATCGCCGGGGGCCTCGGGTTCCGGCGCGCCAGCAGCTTCGAAGGCGCCAGCCGCGCCATGATCCCGCTTCGTGACGCGAATCCGGTCCGCCGGACGCCGGTCGTCACGATCGCCATCGTCATCGCCTGTATCGTCGCCTTCGCCTATCGCCTCGGCGCGGAGTCGAACGGCGGCGAGCGGGGCGTCGAGGACCTGTTCTTCCAGTTCGGCGTCGTGCCCGCGGAGCTGCTGGCGGCCTGGCGTGCCGGGCAGATCGTCGGCGAGGAGACGCTGGCGATCTTCACCAGCATGTTCCTCCACGTGAACCTCATCCACCTCGTCGGCAACCTCATCTACCTGTGGATCTTCGGCAACAACATCGAGGATCGACTGGGGCGGTTGGGCTACGTCCTGTTCTATCTCGGCGGTGGCCTCGCGGCCGCGCTGGCCCAGGTGGCGATCGACCCGAATTCCGAAGTGCCGATGGTCGGTGCCTCCGGGGCGATCTCGGCGGTCCTCGGCGCGTATCTCGTGATGTTCCCGAGCGCGAGGATCCTGTCGCTGGTGTTCCTCGGCTTCTTCTACCAGCTGATCGAGGTCCCGGCGATCATCGTCCTGGGGCTCTGGTTCGTCCTCCAGCTGATCGACGGTCTGGGCTCGCTCGGCCTCGCCGGCGCGGAGGGCGGGGTCGCCTTCTTCGCCCACATCGGCGGCTTCGTGGCCGGTGTCGCCGTCGGGCTGCTCGTGCGTGGGACGAACGCCGCACGAGGGCCCCGGTCAAGGGGGCCAGAGCCGCGGGCCGGCGTGGGATAATCAGGCCATGGCCAGCGAGGAGCCGCTTCCCGGCACGAAGCTCGTCGAGATGGTCGTCGAGAGCGTTCGCGTCCACATGCTCTCGAGCCGGCACGTCGTGATCCTCAAGGAGACGGAGCGGGACCGCTACCTCCCGATCTGGATCGGGCCGTGGGAGGCCAGCGCGATCGCGATGAAGCTCCAGGGTCTGGCCGCGGACCGGCCCCTCACCCATGACCTGTTCGCGTCGGCTCTCGAGGGGCTGGGTGCTCGCGTCGACCGGGTGATCATCTCGTCGCTCGCCGAGGAGACATTCCATGCCCGGTTGTTGCTCGAGCACGATGGGCGGACCATCGAGATCGACGCCCGGCCATCGGACTCGCTCGCATTGGCCGTCCGGGCCGGCGGCCGGATCTTCGTCGTCGAGTCCGTGCTCGAGCAGGCCGCGCTGGGCGCGGACGCCGGAGTTGGCGACGATGAGGGCGAGGGCACGTCCGGGATCGCCCTCGAATTGACCGGCGAGCAGATCGTCGACCCACGCCTGGACGTCTTCCGGGACTTCGTCAATTCGCTCGACATCGACCCGGGCACCGGCGAGCCGCGAACCTCGGGCAGCTAGGCGGCCACTGGGCTAGGCCGGTCGCCGGCTAAGCCGGCCCCGCCTGCTATGCGGGCGCCGCCGGCGCCTGGTCGGTCACGACCGGCGTGCCGCGCCGGAGCGCCTGCGCCCGGTTCACCCACATCAGCAGCCGGAGGCGCCAGAAGTCACGCACGGCGCGGAACACCACGCTTGGGTTCGCCCCGGTAGCCGAGCCGGCGGTTCGCGCGTGGTGCGGCACGCCGACCTCGACGATCGTTCGGCCCGCGGTCTTGAGCTTGATGAGAAGCTCGGCCGAGAAGAACGCGCCGCCCGATTCGATCGCGACCCCCTCGAGGGCCTCGCGGCGGAAGAGCTTGCAGGCGCAGTCGACGTCGCGGACGCGGAGGCCGAACCAGACGCGGTTCGCGAAGCGGTACGCCCGGGCGTAGAGCGTCCTGATGAGCGGGTCGGCGCGCTTGATCCGGTAGCCGACGACGATGTCGGGTCGATCAGGCTCGGCCAGCCGGTCGGTCAGCGTGGCGAGATCCGCGACCCGGAACTGGCGGTCGCCGTCGGTGAACGCGACGAGGTCGTGGCGGGCTGCCCGGAACCCCGACAGGAGCGCGGCGCCGTAGCCCAGGTTCGTCGGGTGGTGGACCGCCCGGACGGCGTCCGGATGGGCGGCGGCGAGCTCGTCCGCGATCGTCCCCGTCGCGTCCCGCGAGCCGTCGTCGACGATCACGATCTCGAACGTGTCCGCCAGCTTCGGGAGCGCCTCGAGCGCCTCCTCGACGAGGCCGCGCAGGTTGGCCTCCTCGTTGTGCGCAGGGAAGAAATACGAGAGCCGCGCGACCCGCTCGGTCATCGCCGCGCCGCCGCGTCGTTCCGCGCGGTCACCTTGAACACGTTCGGGGCGTCAGGCGCCGCGAGCGCGGTCACGTTGTAACGCGACCGGAGCCTATCGACCTCCTGCACGTCCACGCGGATCACATAGACGGGCCGTTTGCCGAGGTTGGCGTCGATCACGTCGTTGACTTCTCCCAGGTCCTGGTCGAGGCGGGTGCGATCGTCGGCGACGAAGATATCCGGACGCTTTCCTTCGATCAGCTGCGCATACCATAGCGGCGTCGAGAAACTCCACCAGCTGATGACCACGGCGTCCGGCTCGACCTCCCCGAGCACGGCATCCAGCCATCGCTCCGCCACGCGATCGTCCGTCCGGTCGACGGACTCGGCGCGGGCGGGGAAGGCGGCGACGGTCGGGGCGAGCAGGAGGATACCCGCAACTGCCGCCGCGGCGAGCCGGAGCGGGTTCAACCGACGAGGAGCCGCCCGGACGGAACGGCCTCCGGCGGACTGCTCCGCCAACTGGGCCTCGTCGCGGAACGCGTATTCCTTGGGCTCGTCGTCGGTCGGGGCGCGAACGAGCGCTTCGACGATGGCCGCCGCCAGGAACGCGAGCCAGGTCCAGGCGAACAGCGCAGGGCCGAGGTAGTAGCGGTCGATCTCCGCGTTCACGTAGGCCGAGTTGAAGAAGCAGGTGATGAGCATCGCCGTGCCGGTCAGCAGCGCGTAGGCGGGGAAGCGGCTGGCCGTGACGATGAATCCCGGTATGACAAAGGCCGCCAGCGGGCCGTACTGGCTCGCCGCAAGGTTCACGAGGTCGACCACCTTGCGGGGCAGCTGCCCGAATGGATCCTCGAGCCCGCCACGGAATTGTTCGCCGGTCACGACGTAGATGAAGCCGCCCAACGTGTCCGGCCGCCCGTAGACGAGGCCCCCCGTGAGCTCCGGAATTGCGCCGCCGCGGAGCGGCAGCTCCAGGTAGACCAGGATGGTCGGGACGGCGAATGCGACGACGCACCATGCGACCAGTCGAGTACGGCTGAGGATCGCCGGCTCGACCGCGAGAACGTACAGCCCGATCGGCAGGGCGAGCAGGAGCGTGAGCGAATGGTTGCCCGCCGACAGGCCGGTGATGACGGCCGCCGCGATCAGCCAGCGGTCCGACCTCTCCGGATCCTCCACTCGAGCCCGCTCCCATCGCGCGAGCAACCAGAGCAGGCCGGCGAGGAGCGCCAGGTGGAGCGCGTGGGGGTCGGCGTGCGTGCCGATCGTCCAGACGATCTCGGTCGTGGCCAGGCCCAGGCCGACGGCGACGCCCAGGGTCCTCGAGCCGGTCAGCATCCTGACGAGATCCACGGTGATCGCCGCCGCGACGCCGACGTAGATCGCCGACACGAAGTTCATCCTGGCCGCCGCCTCGCCGACCGGACCCAGCACGATCGACGCCAGCCAGCCGAGGATGACGTACGTCGGATAGCCGGTCGGGTGAGCCGTCCCGAGGATCGGCGGGACGGTCTGGAACTCGGCCGTGTCCCAGAACCCCACCCCGGGCATCAGGCGCCAGGCGCAGAGCGCGATGGCAATGAGCCCGACACCGATCGGTGCCAGGCGGACGAGCCAGCCCCAATTCACCATCCGAGGATGTTTCCCCAGACCACGCCCCACCAGTTAACGGCGATCGACAGCACGACGAGGACGGCGACGACGACCATCCCGTTCCTCGACCCGAGCCGTTCCATGCCGATCCCGACGAGGAGCAACGCCCACGGGACGAAATCGAGGCTGAACCGGTAGCCGAACTGGACCCATCCCTGGCTGAAGTGCATGACGTTGATGAAGGCCACGATCAGGACGGCAATGGCCGCGCCCGCGACCAGCCGGCTTCGGCGGAACCGCAGGATCGCTGGCAGGGCGAGCAGGTAGACGGGGCTTGTGAGTAGCAGGCTCATCCCCGTGTCGCGGGGAACCGCAAGAGGGCACTCCTGGTCGAACAGCCCTCGCACGGCGCCCGGGTCGACGCACAGTGCCTGGCCGCCGCCGAGCCCTGCCGGATAGATGTCCGGCGTGATGGCCGGCGTGCTGAACAGCATGATCCCGAGATTCTGCGGCAGATACCTCGGATCCTCGATTCCCCACGCCAGGTTGTAACCAAGGCCCGTGTAGAACCCCGCCTCCTGCTCGTAGAGGAACTGATAGCCCGGGTGGAGGAGGCTGCCGGTCGAGATCAGGTTGTAGATCAGCAACGCTCCAACCGGGATGGCTGCGCCGAGGCCGGCCGAGAAGCCGCGCCGGAGCCAGGTGCCGCCGCCCCCGACGAACAGGAAGAACGGCGCGGCGAGGAGCACCGTGAGCCGTGCCGTGCAGGCCAGCCCGAACAGGAACCCGGCGAGGAACTGGCGGCCATCGATGCCCAGACCGCCGATGATGCCCAGGCGGCGGGCTACGGTGGCTGGCAGGGCGACGTCATCGCCGCGGGTGACGTGCGGGGCGGGCTCGTCCTCGATCTCGGCCGCCGCCGACGGGTCCGCCCGGAGCGCGATCCCGACGGACAGGAGCGCCAGGCCAACGGCAAGGACATGCGCCTGGTACCAGGTCGTGCCGATCTGGGCCGCATACCAGAGGACGGTCCCGAACGCGAGGAAGACCGTGGTCGCGACGCGGACCCAGCGCCGCATCGGCAGCGCACCAAGCATCCACCAGGCGATGCCGACATCGATCGCGCCGACGATGGCGAAGATGAACTGGCCATCGGCACCGTGGCCCCACGCCGCGACGAACGGCAGGAGCAGGATCGCCGGCAGCGGCGGGAACGGGATGTCGCCGCGTGGCACGCCGTCGTCCGATGGGACCTGCCGGACGTCGTTGAAGAACGCGTTGCCCGGCGAGCCGTCGATGCCCTCGACCGGGTAGCGGATCGCGGTCTCCCCCTCGAGGAAGGCCTCAGCCTGCCACTCGAAGTGGTCGTAGAAGCGGAACGGCTTCGTGTGCGAGTAGACGACGAGGGCGACCACGACGAGGACGAGGCAGATCCCGGCCGTCTGAAGCCAGGATCCGGTCGAGCGTCCCCGCAGCCCGGCCCCGCCGCCGCCGCCGGCCCGGTCCGATTCGGGTCCCTCCAATGGACCCTGTGCTACGCTGCGATCCACCTCAAAACGCTCGTGCAGGAGGCCTCTCTCCTTTGACAGCCCGCGCACCGGGCGGGCCGAGCCGGGGCGCGTACGCACCGACGCGGATGACCTGGACGCGGGATGGCGTCGGCGCGATCCTCATCGTGCTCGCGGCCGCGCTCGCCTTCCGGCTCATCATCGCATATAGCTTCCCCGGGACCGGGCTGTCGTTCGATCTCGCGTCCTTCCAGGGATGGGCCAACGACCTCGCGACCAACGGTCTCCACGGCTTCTACGAGCGGCCCGGCTTCCACGATTACACGCCCGGGTATCTCTACGTCCTCTACCTCGTCGGCCTGATCTCCAACGCGACCGGAATCGCGCTCGACCAGCTGATCAAGCTCCCGGCGATCCTCGCCGATGTGGCGATCGGCTGGCTGGTCTGGTCGATGGCACTCGAGCTCGGGGCGAGGCGGCGGGTGGCCCTCATCGCCGCAGCAATCGTCGTGGCCAATCCCGTGAGCTGGTTCGACTCGGTCACGTGGGGCCAGGTCGATTCGTTCGGTGTCGTGTTCCTTCTGCTCGGCGTACGAGACCTGTGGCGAGACCGACCCGAGCGGGCGGCCATCTGGACGGTGATCGCGGCGCTCATCAAGCCGCAACTCGGGATCCTCATCCCGGTCGTGGCCGTGGTGACCATTCGCCGGGCACTCTGGCCTCCGCGGCCCGCCGAGGAACCGGTTGAGGCGCAGGGCGAGGCCCCGGGCGACGTCCCGGGCGAGGTGTCGGGCGACGTGGCCATGGCCGCCGCCGAACCCGAACCTGGGCTGGCCAAACCGAGCCGGGCGCCGGAGCCGCGGACCGACCGGCCGATCCGGATCGTCACCACCGGGCTTGCGGCCCTCGTCACGACGTTCATCCTGTGCGCCCCGTTCGGGCTCTCGGTCATCGAGCTGCGCGACGGCGGGCTGCGCTCCGGGCTGATCGAGCAGATCTTCAAGACGGCCGGCGGCTACCCGTACGTCAGCGTCAACGCCTACAACCCGTGGGCCCTGGCCGAGCTAGCCGGCAGCGGGATCGCCAAGGACGGTCGCTGGATCTGCGACGCGATCATCGCCAACCCGATCCCGGACGGGCCGGTGTGCGATACCGCGTTCCAGATCGGACCGATCCCCGCCTTGCTCGTCGGGACGACCCTGCTCCTCACGGCCTTCTTCGTCATCTGCGCGATGATCGCCCGGCGCCCCGACCGGCTGACGATTCTCGTCGGTGTCACGCTGCTGGCGGTCGCGTTCTTCGTGCTGCCGACGCGCGTCCACGAGCGGTACCTCTTTCCGTTCTTCGCATTAGGGGCGATCCTCGCCGCGGTCTCGCTCCGCTGGCTCTTCGCGTACGTCATCCTGGCGGCGACCACGTTCCTCAACATGTACGTCGTCCTGACGACCCTCTACCCGAGCAACCCAAGCGTCGTGGATTGGCTGGGGATCGGCGAGTGGATTCGAAGCTCGACGGGCGTCACGATCATCGCCCTCGCGAATGTCGCGGTGGCGATGTGGGCATTCCTCCAGATCCGCCCGGCAGCGATGGAGAACCTCGAAGCGGAGCTCGAGGGCTGGGACGACGAGCTCGACACGGTCGATGCCGCCGGCGAGACCGCCCCGGACTGGCGCCCAGCGCTCGGGAACCGAGGGGCCTACCGGCGCCGTCGTTGCCGGGAGCATGAGCCAGACCCCGCATCTCGCCTGGGACCCGTCCGCGCCGCGCCGCGCGGATGGCGCGCCTGGTGGCGGTATGCCCGGCGGCAGCGTGCCGGGCGATGCGGTGCCCGCCGGCGCCCTCTCGGCCGTCGGCCCAGGCCAACCCGCGATGCCGACCTGGTCCGACCGCCCATCATTCGCGGAGGTCGGGCTCATCGGCTGGCTGAAGGCACGCCTGAACGACCGCCCACTCCGAGCAGATCGATCCCGGGCGCTCCACGGTGAACCGCCAGGACGCCTCGATCGGCTCGACGTCTGGTTCCTCGTCGTCATCATCGTGGCGACGCTCGGGCTCCGGATCTTCCGGCTCGCGGAGCCGTATCAGATGCACTTCGACGAGGTCTACCACGCCCGGACCGCGACGGAGTTCCTCCAGGCCTGGCGCTACGGCCTCTCGCACGACATCTACGAGTGGACGCATCCGCACCTCGCCAAGTACGCGATGGCGGGCGGCCTGGTCGCCTGGGGCGACGACCGCGTTAGTGCAACAAGCAATCTCGGCGTGCCGGTCCGCGACGCGCTCGTAGAGATTCGACGCGACGACGAAATCGTGCCGGATGGACGAGCCGGCGATCACGTCCATGTCGTAACGGGCTCAGAGCTGCGCTCATACGATCTCGAGAGCCGGGAGCTCGTCTTCGCCGCGCCGACCCCGGATGCCGTCGCGCTGACGATCGACCGGGCCGGCGAGCGCCTCTTCATCGGGACGACGGACGGCCAGATCCTGACCTTCGATCTGTTCTCGCTCGACGGCGTCCGGTCCCTCGCGGCATCGGCCGACGTCACGCCGCCGGAGGCCTTCGGACGGGTCGATGGCACGATCCGCCAGCTGTACGCGACCGACGACGGGCAGACGCTGTTCGTGGCAACGGACGACGACCGGCTCATCACGCTCGATGCCGTGTCGGCCGAGATCCTCGGCACGATGGACCTTCCGGGAATTGCAGCCTTCGCCCCGGTTGGCGACGGACCGGCCCTGACCATGGCAGCCGGTGCGGTCGACAATCCCGCCGCCGTGGCCGGCGCACTCGCCGACACCATCGGCGGCAGCGCGGCGACGTACGAGGCGCGCCTGCGTTCGACGGCCGAGTCCACGGTCATCGCCGGGATCGACGGAACAGAGATGCGCGGCGACGTCACTGCAGCGATCGCCGACAACCGGCTCGCCGGCCTCGAGATGGAGGACGTCCCGCGGGTGGCCCTCGCGACGGCCGACGGCGTTACCTTCCTCTCGCCGACGGACGGCGTCATCTTGACGACGACGGAGGTCGACGGCGGTGCCCACGGCCTCGCCCTCATCACGAACGTTGACGATCCGAAGCTCTTCGTCTCCACGGGCGGCAAGGCCGACGGCGCCCCCGGCGAGGTCGCGGTTATCGCCGTCGGCGGCAACGACGCGAAGGACGGGCCGGTGCTCAAGCGGACGATCCCGTTGCCGGCCATCGGCTCGCGCGTGGCCTACGACGAAGCCACGCAGATGGTCCACGTCCTCGGCCCGGCACCCGGTGGCAGCGGCTGGACGATCTACGTGATCGAGCCGCACGCGAACGCCGTCTTCGCCGACGCCCGACTGCCATTCGAACCGTCGGCCCTGGGGATCGACGTGGCGAAGCCCTACCCGACCGACGATCGCCAACAGATCCTCGCCTTCGCCGCCGACGGCGGGGTCGCGAGCGTCGAGATCGGCAAGCACGCCTTCGCCTGGCGCCTGCCTGGGGTGATCGCCGGTGCGCTGATGGCCGGGCTGCTCTACCTCCTCGGTCGGATCCTGTTCCGTCGACGCGAAGTCGCGGTCCTCGCCGGTCTCTTCGGGCTGGTCGACGGGATGTTCTTCGTCCAGTCCCGGATCGGGATGAACGATGCGTACGTCGGCCTCGGCATCGTGGCGGCCTACACCCTCTTCGCGGCCATCTGGACCGGCGCGTGGCGTTGGCGGGGCGCGTTCTGGGTCGCGATGCCCGCGATCGGGGTGTTCCTTGGCCTGGCGCTCGCTTCGAAGTGGGTCGCGCTCTACGCGGTCGGCGCGCTCGGGATCCTCGTGCTGATCCGCAGCGCACTCGGCCGGCTCGTATTGATCGTCGGCCTGATCGTGCTGACGGGCGTGCTCGGCCACCTCGCGCTCGTCGTCCCGGCTGGCGGCGGGCTCGGCAACCTGCCGTTCGTGGCGATCATGGTCGGTCTGACGTCGATCGCTGCTGTCGTCAACGTCCTCCACCCGATCGCCTGGTCTGACGACGAGACGCGGTTCGCGGTCGGAGCGCCGGCGGGGCTCGGCGCGATCGTCGCCCTCGGCGCCATCGCCCTCGGCCAGACCGGCAGGCAGCTTATCCAGATCGGCGCTCCGTCGGCCGCGGCATCGGCTGCGCCATCGGGCGTCCCGGCCGTCACCGAGTCTGCGGCTGCAGCCGGGCTCACCGTCACGCCGCTCCACGTAGCGGTCGCCCTCGTCGCCCTGTCGCTGGTCGTCTATGTGGCCTTCGTGCTGGCCGGCCGGGCCGGGTTCGGACCGATGGCCCGCCCGGCGGACCCATCCGACCCGGCCTCGCTGCTCCCAGCCGCGGCGCCTCCGCCCGGCGAGTCCTGGCTTCGACCCGGCGCTCTCCTCGGCCTGCCGATCGCCTGGATGCTTCTCTGCCTGCTCGTGATCCCGGTGGGCCTGTACGTTGCGTCGTACATCCCGTGGGCGTTCGTCGAGGGGCACCGCATCACAGGCAGCTGGCCGCCGGGGAATCACGGGGCAGACGCTGATCGACCTGACCCGCCAGATGTACGAGTACCACAACAACCTCACGGCCGGCCACGCGGCGTCGTCGCCGTGGTGGGCGTGGCCGTTCAACCTCAAGCCGGTCTGGTTCTACCAGGAGGGGATTCGCGGGATCGACCACGGCTGCGGTCTACGATGCCGGCAACCTCGCCGTCTGGTGGCTCGGTGTCCCGGCGCTCGGCTTCGTCGCGTGGCAGGCCTACGCGCGGCGCAGCCTCGGCCTTGCCCTGATCGCGATAGCCTTCGCCTGCCAGTGGGTCTCGTGGGCCCGGATCGACCGGGCGGCGTTCCAATACCACTACTACACGAGCCTGCCGTTCGTGATTCTTGCGCTGGCCTACTTCGCCGCCGAGATCTGGCACGGCACCTCGAGGCGGATCTGGCTGCTGGCGCGGGTTTCCGCGGCAGTCGCGGTCCTCGGCCCCGGGCTGCTCTGGCTCTTCGATCGGCCGCTGTGCGGCCTCGTCGGCGTCTCGCGGGCTGTCCCGAATTCACAGGCGTGCCCGCCGCTCATCCCGGAGTTCGTGCTGACCGCCCAGACGCTGGCCCTCGGGGCCGTCGTCTTCGTCTCGATCCTGGTCTTCCTTCGCCTGCTCGTCTCGCTCAACCCGAGCCGCGCGCAGGAGAGTCCCGTGGGCCAGCTCCTGCCGCTGGGCGTCACCGCGGCGGCTGCGCTCGTCGGTCTCGTCCTCGTCCGGCTCCTGCCGCAGACGCCGCTCGTCACGCTGACGACGATCCCGGTCGAGCCGGTGGTCGTGGTGGTCGGGCTTCTGCCGCTCTCGTTCCTCGCGCTGTTCGTGGCGACGGCCCGCGACGCGAGGCGGTTCGTCGTTGGGATCCTGACCGCGGTCGTGGCCTGGTTCCTCATCTGGTATCCGAACATCTCGGCGCTGCCACTCCCGTCAGTGATCGCCAACGCCTACCAGGGCATCCTGCCGACCTACCTGTACGCGTTCCAGTTCCCGAGCAACCGCGAGACCGTGGTCACGGGCACCAAGCTCATCGATCCGGTCGCGGCCATCCTTGCGGTTGCCCTGACGCTGCTGTGCGTCGTCCTGGCCTACTCCGCGTGGGTCTGGCGCATCGCGATCGCCGAGCGAGCGGCCGAGGACGCTGCCGCGTCGGCGGACGCGGCGAGACTTGCCTCCGGTGGGTCGGCCGGCTAGCGGACCGACTCGACGGGACCGCCGAGCCCCTCCGCGCCCTCGATGCGGGGTGCCGGCGGCGCGCTCGCCACTCTCGGTGACGGTGGGATCGGGGCGTGGAAGCCGGCCGGCAGCTCGCCGCGAGCGGCGAGACGGCGGATGACGCTGCCGTAGTAGTCGTCGACCTTGCGGGTCACCCGCTCCCAGCTGAACTCCTGGGCCCGGGCTACGCCGGCCCGGCCCATCTCGGCGCGCAGCTCGTCGTCGCGAAGGAGCCGGGCAATGGCGGCGGCGATTTCCTTCGAGTCCCTCGGCGGGACCAGGAGCGCCTCGCGTCCGCGCCGGACGACGCCCTTGTAGCCGTGGATGTCGGAGGCGACGATCGGCGTGCCGGCGGCCATCGCCTCGAGCAGGACGATCCCGAACGATTCGCCGCCGGTCGCGGGCGAGACGTAGACGTCAGCCGTCCTGAAGAGCTGGGCCTTCTCCGCGTCGCTGATCCGGCCGAGGAACTCGACGCCCTGGAGCCGCCTCGTCGCGACATAGCGCCGGGCCTCGCGCCCGAGGGGCCCGGTCCCGACGACGAGGAGCCGGCAGTCGCAGCCGGTCTTGCGCAGGATCCGGTAGGCCTTGAGGAGCTCGAGGAGGCCTTTGCGGGGCTCGTGTCGTCCGACGAACAGGAGATTGCGGGTGCCGTCCTGCCAGCGGGCCAGCGGGACCGCCCGCTGGAACCGGTCGACATCGACGCCGTTCGGGATCACCTTGTACTCGCCCGGGAAGTAGCGGTCGATGAAGTGCTTGGCCGCGCCGCTCACCGCGATCCGGCCGTGAAGCCGAGCCGCCTCGCCCTTCATCACCTTGCTGCCGAACTCGTAGGACGGCGAGAACCCGCCGTACGCATGGAACGTGGCGATGTTCACGCTGGTCGAGAGCCGCAGGAGGATCGTCGACAGGAAGGGCACGAACGGCTCGTGGAAGTGGAGGAGGTCGAATTGCTCGCGCTCCAACGTGGCGCGGACCTGGGACACGAACCGGGGCGACAGCGTGATCGTCCCCACCGAGCCGTTGACCGGCAGCGAGAACCCCTTGCCGATCCGGATGATGTCGCCCTCGGACGCGCGCTGGAGGCCGTGGCTGCTGGTCAGGATCCGGACGTCATGGCCGCGGAGCCGGAGGTTCTCGTAGAGGTAGCGGACGTGCTGGGTGACGCCGCCGGGCAGCGGGTAGACGTACGGCGAGACCAGCCCGATCTTCACGACCGGCTCTCGTCCCGCGCTCGGAGGGCCGCCCATTCCTCGTCGAAGCGCGGCGGGCGATGGCGGCCGCCGGGGTAGCCCAGGTCTCGCCCCGAGCCGTCGCGCCTGACCTGCGCGCCGACGACGGCCCGCGCGTCGCGGCCGTACTTGCGGAGCTGGCGGCCGAAGGTCACCACCTGGCCGGTGCCGTGGAAGCTGCCGTGGTGGTGGGTGTCACGGTTCAGGATCGCCGCCCGCAGGTCCTCCGCGGTTCGCCCGGGGAACGTCGTCCAGCCGGTCCCGATCGCGGCGGCTTCGTGGGCGTCGCTGTTGCCGACCGTCGCAAGGTGGTGCTCGGCAGCGAAGCGGACGACGCGGGAGTGCCACGGCCGGCCGAGCGTCGTCGGGTTGAACGCCTCGATCGCGTCGGGTCTGACGCGGGGGTCGGTCGAGTGGATCAGGCGCCGCAGCACCCAGCCCTGGGCGCAGAGCGGATACGGAACGAGCGGGTGGGCGGGGATCGCGAGGCCACCCTGCTCGTGGATCTCGGCGATCGTCACGCGCATCGAGCGCAGCGGCCGCACGCGCTCCTCGATGAACAGGGCCAGCAGGTGGCCGCCGAGCGTGGAGACCTCCTCGCCGACGATCACGTCCACGCGCATGCCCCGGTCGCGGGCGATCGTTCGTGCGGCGACCGCCGCGTCGATCCGCTCGTGGTCGGTGATGGCGACGACGTCGAGGTCCGTGCCGTGTTCGACCTGATCGAGGATCTCGACGATCCCCGACGTGCCGTCCGACGCGAGGCTGTGGATGTGGAGATCGGCGCGACCGAGCCTAGTGGTCATCGGCCGCCTCCGCCTCGAGGTCCGGCCAGATCGGGAAGAAGATCGCGAGCCACTGCTCTGGTGCATTGGCGATCATCCGCTCGAACGCGCGGGCTTCTGCCTCCAGCGTCCCTGCGATCTTCTCGCGCCGGCCGCCCTCCCGGGTCACCGGAACCTCGACCAGCCGGCCGCGGTAGCCGCGCTTGCCGACCCGCCACAGGCCGGCCAGGAAGATCGGGACACCGGTTTCGGTCGCGAGGAAGGCCGGGCCGACCGGCAACGGCGCCGGCGAGCCGAAGAACGGCACCTCCATGCCACCGCCGGTGATGTCGCGATCGGCGACGAGCCCGACGGACTCGCCGCTCCGCAGCTCTGCCATCAGCTCACGACGCGCCTCGCGCAGGCCGATGATGCGGACTCCGAACGTCGAGCGCGTCCGCTCGAACCAGCGCTGGAGCGCCGGGTCGCCGAGCGTCTCCATCGGCGCAGTGATCCGCCGGCCGGAGTGTTGGGCCAGATAGAGCCCGGGTAGCTCGATCGGCCCGAGATGGCCGGTGATGAAGATCGCCTGCCGCTCGCCCGCGAGCGCGGCGTCCACGGCCTCGGGCGTCTCGACGACAAGGCGCTCATCGAAGATCCGGCCGTCGAGCCCCGGCGCGCGGAGGATCTCGAGGTAGTAGCGGGCGTGATGCCGGAAGGCCGCCCGGACGAGCCGCTCAAGCGCCCTCGGGTCGCTCGCCGCCGCCCGGATCCGATCGTTCGACATGTCGGTCGTCGCCAGGTAGCTGACGACCCGCTGGAGGTTGCGACGCGCCCGGGCAGCCTGGGCCAGCGACGTTCGGTAGAGGACGCGCCCGATGAGATCGGCGAGCGCGATCTGGGGACCCTCGGGGAGCCGGCAGGCGAGCCACGACACGGCGGACAGGATGGTCGCCCGGACCCGTTGCCCCGGGGTGCCGCGGTCCGCGTCCCGCTTCTCGATCGCCGCGCGGGCTGCGCGGCGGACGGCCGCCAGGTCGGGGCCTGCCGCGGCTCGCGCGTCCGTGACCTCCTCGGCACGCTTGCGTCGCGTCTTCGCTGGGCGGAGGTCCGTGTCGGTCACGATTCGGCGGACTCTGGCAGCAATGGAGCAGCTGGCACGACATCCTCCGCCGGGATGGCTGCGTAGTCGATCGACACCGCTGTCGGGCTGCGGCTGGCGCGCGGGCGGTCGTCGCCGAGCATCGCCGTCGCGCGCTGTTCCAGCTCGGCGGCCTCCTCGGGCGTCGCCGGCCACATCGGCTTGAAGCTGTACCACTGCTCGGGCGCCGCGGCGACCGTGTCGGCGAGTGCGTCGGCGATCGCCTGGGTCGCGCGCTGCAGATCCGCCGGCGCCGCCGATGCGACCTCGATCACGGGAGCGTAGGAAACGTGGAACTGGCCATCCTTCGTGCGACGGATCGCGACCGGCAGGATCCGCGAGTTCGTCTTGGCCGCGAGCGAGGCGGGCCCGGCAGGCAACGTCGTCCATGCCCCGAAGAGCCGGACCGGGATTCCGTCGGATCGGTAGCCCCAGTCGATCAACAGGGCGAGCATCTCGCGGTTGCGGAGCACCGCATAGATCTCGCGAAGGTTTCGCCACGGGATGACGTGGACGCCCCAGGACTCACGAAGCCGGCGGAAGCGATCGAACATCTCGGGAAACGAGGAGTCGTCGGCGACGACGTTGATCGGCCAGCCACGGACGGCCACCGCCGCCGCGACCGCCTCGTTGTTGCCGACGTGGCCGAGAGCGAAGATCAGGCCGCCCTTGGAGCCGCGCCAGGCGTCCTCGATGTGATCGAGATCGGCCTGGATCACCCGTTCGCTGGCCACGTCAGCCGGTTGCGTCTCGAGGTGCATCAGCTCGACGAGGTAGCGGGCGTATTCGCGATAGGCCCCAAGGGCGAGCTTTCGGACGCGCGGATCGTCCGGCGCGAGCCCCGCGACATGGCCGAAGTTGGCGTTCGACCAGGCACGCTTCGTCGGCCACAGGAGGTAGCCGGCCTGCGACCCGGTCCCGATGACCCAGCGGGAAAGGGCACTGGGGACGTGGGCGACGACCCAGGTCGTTGCCGCGTACGCCCGGACGGCGAACTTTTCGACGAGTCGGCCCGGGGCCCACCGAAGTCCGAGGCGACGCCACCGCGAGCCATCGGCCTGAGGACTTCGCGGGCCCCGCTCCGCGCGGCGGTGCGGCGCCTCGAGGCCACGTTGCTTGGCCGTCACCGCCCGGCGGCCGCCGCCTTCGATCCCGCCTTCGCCGCGACAGGCGCCGTGTTCGACAGCTTCTTGAGGGCCGCCTTCGACAGGTTCTCCGTGCCGACGAGCGTCTCGTTGTCCTCGCCACGGATGAACGCCTCGACGCGCGCGTGGGCGATGTCGTCGTGGATCTGGATCGGCGGGCTCTTCATGAAGTAGCTCGACGGCGCGACGAGCGTGCCCTTCAGCCCGCGATCGAGACCGAGCTTCAGGCAGCGGATCGCGTCGGTGATGACGCCGGCGCTGTTCGGGCTGTCCCAGACCTCGAGCTTGAGCTCCGCGTTGAGCGGCACGTCGCCGAACGTCGTGCCTTCCATCCGGATGTAACACCACTTGCGGTCCTCGAGCCACGGCACGTGGTCGCTGGGGCCGACGTGGACGTTGTCCGGGTCCATCTCGTAGTCGAGCATCGACGTGACGGCGTTCGTCTTGCTGATCTTCTTGCTCTCGAGCCGCTCGCGCTCGAGCATGTTGAGAAAGTCCGTGTTGCCGCCGAAGTTCAGCTGGTACGTCCGGTCGAGCCGGACGCCGCGGTCCATGAACAGGCGGGTCAGGACGCGGTGGCTGATCGTCGCGCCGACCTGGCTCTTGATGTCGTCGCCGATGACCGGCAGGCCCTCCTCGGCGAACCGGCGCTGCCAGTAGGCCTCGCGGCCGATGAAGACCGGGATCGCGTTGATGAAGCCGACGCCGGCCTTCAGGGCCTGCTCGACGTACCACTTCGTCGCCTGCTCCGATCCGACGGGCAGGTAGGAGACCATGACGTCGACCTGGCGCTCCTTGAGGATGCCGACGATGTCGGCCGTCGGCCCTGGCGCCTTCTCGATGATCTGGCTCAGGTACTTGCCGAGACCGTCGTGGGTCATGCCGCGCTCGACGGGGACGTCGAGCTTCGGGACCTGCTGGAAGACGAACGTGTTGTTCGGCTTCTGGTAGATCGCCTCGGACAGGTCCTTGCCGACCTTGTTCTTGTCGACGTCGAAGGCCGCTACGAACTCGATGTCGCGGACGTGGTAGCCGCCGAGATCGACGTGCATCAGGCCCGGGACGAAATCGGTCGGCTTGGCGTTCTCGTAGTAGTAGCGGCCCTGGACGAGGCTGCTCGCGCAGTTGCCGACGCCGACGATCGCGACGCGGATCTTCTTGCCGGGCTTGTGCCCGTTCTTGCCGTTCGTTGTGGTCACCTGGCGTGCTCCATCTGCTGAGTTGGCTATTCCTCGGGTTGTTCGAGGGTGACGTGGATGATTCGCTGGATGGCGGTGACGGTCGCAAGGAGAGTGATCAGGGCGAGGGCCCCGGCGAGAAGTGGCCGGCCCTGGCTCCAGTACGTCGAGCAGGATGAGCGATTCCGCCATCATCGAGAACGATCCCGCCGGCGACGCCGCTCGACAGCAGTCCGACGGTGAGGATGACGATCCGAACCTCGCGTGGCGCGAAACCGATTGCGGCCATCCCGATTCCGGCTGTGTACCCGAGGCTCTCGGACTTCGCCCGGACGTAGCTGACCATGAACGCGGCTGCCATGGCGGCGGCCGCGAGAATCGCGCCTTCCGGAAACGCCGCGGCGAGACAGCCCCAGACAATACCGACGTAGACGACTGCCTCGCCGGCCCGATCGAATACCGAATCCATGAAGGCGCCGAGCTTGGATGCCTTGCCCGTCGCTCGAGCCAGGGCGCCATCGAACAGGTCGAAGACGCCGCCGACGATCAGGAGGACGCCGGCCGCCAGCCACGCCTGCCCGGCGGCGGCGACGGCGGCGAGGATGGCAATACCGAACCCGATGAGCGTGAGGTGATTGGGCGTCAGTCCAAGCCGTCCGAAGCCGACGGCGATCGGCGTGGCGATTCCGCGCACGCGCTGGCGGAGCCCAGGGCTGACGATCGAGCCGCTCATGACGCGGCGGTCCGTGCCTTGGCAGCGAGTCCGAGGATCGCGCGCTCTCGACCAGCGAACGCCTCGAAGGCCTCGTGACGGAGCCGGCAGAGCGTCTCACGGCCGTTTCGGCGGGTCTCGATGAGGCCGGCGGCACGCAGCCGGCCGACGTGCCAGCTGACGAGCGGCTGGGAGAGCCCGACCTCCTCGATCAGGTCCCGCACGGATGCGTCACCGCCGGCAAGGCGGCGAACGATCCGGAGCCGGTTGACGTCGGCAAGGGCCTTGTGGACGATCCGCAGCTCGCGGAGCTCGTCGGGCTGGTCGACGATCGTGGCGAGGGTCGAACGGATGCGGGCGGGAGAAGGCAGGAGGGTGTCTCCAAGGGGACCAAACGCGTCGCATCAACGACGGTTTATATCAACAGAAGTTGATGCTATTCCGCCACTGGTGGCGTTGTCAACCCACCGCTCGTCGCCGCCGCCTGGGCGCTCCCTGTTTCGATGCGGGCGAGTGCATCGAGAATCCTCGCGATGACCTGGACTGTCGACGCCGCAGGCATGTCGATCCGGATCGTCGCGGACTCGGTGAGCATGGAGTTGTAGTCGCCGGCCGAGCCGACCGACGCGCGGATGTCCGTCCGAACCAGCACGATCCACTTCTTCAGGCCAAAGGCGTAGCCCACTTCCCAGCACGTGCCGGAGTCGGGATCCGGGCCGTCCATGATCGCCACGAGCCCATCGGCCCAGTCGATCCCGCCGACATCACTCGCGAAGATCCCCGCTGCGTCCTTGCCAGGCTCTTGTTCCTGCGGCAGGAACACGTCGTGACCGGCTGCCCGTAGGGAGACGGCGACCTCGGCGTTCCAGATGCGCTCGGACGTCGTGAACAATGGGCCGGCGAAATACAGTCTCATGCCCCCGAGTATCGCGGAGTGCGACCGGCGCGATCGACTACAGCCGGAGGACGCTGTCTTCCTTGAGTCGGCCGAGCCGGTCGATCTCAGCGGCGAACCTGTCGGTCAACTGTTGCAGATGAGCGGCCTCACGGCGGACGACGTCCGCGCCGGTCTGACGATCCGTGCCCCTTGCACGGAGCGCCGCGAGGGCTTCGTGCCGGAGCGCCCGGAGCTCGACCCGGGCCTGGTCCATCCGCTTGTGGACGAGCACGACGAGTTCGCGCCGGCGCTCCTCGGTCACCGCCGGGACGTAGAGCCGAATCGCCGTCCCATCGATCGTCGGGGTCAACCCGATGCGGCTCTGGCTGATCGCCGCCCCGATCGATCGAAGGCTGTTCGGGTCCCACGGCTGGATCACGATCTGGCGCGGGTCCGGGATCGTGACGTTCGCCATCTCGACGAGTCGCGCACGTCGGCCCTGGTGGTCGACGTGGATGGCGTCGACAAGAGACGCGGACGCGCCGCCGACGCGGAGCTTCTGGAAGTCCCGCTCCATCGCCTCGAGCACTCGCGACATCTTCTGTTCGGCGGCCGTCAGGTCGTCACTCGTCGGACTGACTCCGGTCCTGAATATTCCGAGGAGGTTTATTCGACAGCATTCCGGAGTTGCGACCGTCACAGGACGCCGGCTTGGCGCCGGAATATCGCCCGGAGTGATAAGTGGGAGGTGGCGGGCCTCGCCGCGGCCCGTATCTCGTGGCGATCATGGCGGGTAAGCGTCCGATAAGCCTCCTTGGAATATTCGACGCCGCGCCGGCGGGTAGGGCGGGCGACGGGCCGGTGTGGCGCCGGGAGGGGGAGGGCCGGTGTGGCGCAGGGAGGGGAGGTTCCGCGGCCAGGGCCCGCCACGGAGTCGAGGCGCGTGTACCCTTCGCCGATGACCCGGGGCTCAGCGTACGCGCTCCTGGCGGTCCTCGGCGCCGGCGTCTTCCTCGCGGGACTCGAGCTGATGATCACCGCCGTCGCGCTGCCGACGATCATCACCGACCTCGTCGCCGCCAATCCGGACCGGCCGGGCCAGACGGCCTTCTCAGAGCTCCGGCGCGCGTCCTGGATCGTGAACGGCTACCTCCTCGCCTACGTCGTGGCGATGCCACTCGCGGGTCGCCTGGCCGATGTCTGGGGCGTCCGGCGGCTGTTCCTCGGCGGGCTGGTCGTGTTCATCATCGGGTCGGTGGTTGCCGGCCGTGGCCAGTCGATCGACGAGCTCATCATCGGGCGCGTCATCCAGGGCATCGGCGGCGGCGTGCTCGTCCCGGTCGGCACCGCGGCCGCGTCACACCTGTTCGAGGGCCACGCCCGGCCTCGTGCGCTCGGGGTCATCGGTGCCTTGACGTTCCTCGGGATGGCGGCCGGGCCGTTCCTGGGTGCGGCCATCCTCGGCGGGCTCCACGTCGACGGAGCGCTGACGGCGGCCCGCATCGCCACGGACGACCCGATCCGCGACGTCCTCGCCCCATCGTGGCGCTGGGTCTTCTACTTCAACGTGCCGATCGGCCTCGCGGCGCTCCTCGTCGCCTGGGCGGCTTCGTACGGCTGGGAGACGCCGCGCCGGAGCGGCGGGGTGGACGTCCTGGGCGCCGTCATCTGGAGCGTGGCGCTGGCCGCCGGCCTCGGGGCGGTGACGCTGCTGGGCAGCCGCGCGACGGGCGATGGGCTGAATCCGCTTGTCGTCAGCGGCGTGCTCGGCCTCGTGGCGATCGTCGGGACGGTGGTGACGATCGCGCGCGGTCTGCGGCTCGCGGACCCGTTCCTGGATCCGCGCCTCTTCATGAGCGTGACGTTCTCCTCGGCGGCGCTCGTCTCGCTGCTCACCGGCTACGCGTTCGCCACGGCGATCATCGGCGCGGCGGTGTTCGTCGACCGGGTCCTCTACGGCGGCCCCGACGAGCAGCGATTCGCGCTCGGTGCGCTCGCGGCGGCGACGGCCCTGGGTGCTCTCCTGTCCGGCTTCGCCGTCCGCTTCCTGTCCCTGCGGATCGTGACCCTGTTCGGCCTCTTGATGAGTGCCGGGTCCCTGCTCTGGATCGTCCGCTGGAACCCGCAGGTCGACCTGCGGGAGGTCGCGCTCGCTCTCGGGGTCTTCGGGCTTGGCTTCGGGCTGACGGTGACCCCGCGCTCGACGGCCGCGGTCGAAGTCGCGGGTCGGGCGATGTTCGGGATGGCGTCGGCGACGGTCACGGTCGCGCGGATGATCGGGATGGCCATCGGCGTCGCGGTCCTGACAGCCTACGGATCGACGACGATCGATCGCCTCTATGACGAGCTGTTCGCCGTCCCCGACGGCTGGAAACAGGTGATCCCGGTCGAGCTCCGCGACCGACCGCTCCGCGACGGCTTCGTCGTGGCGGCCCTCGAGCGGTGGGCGGCCGCGGAGGCCTCGTCGATCCTCGTCGGCCTCTTCGTTGTCGCCGGTGTCGTCACGATCGTGGCGATCCCGCCGGGCCTCGCCCTGGGCGGACGCGCGGGTATGCTGGCGACCGACCGCGCCGGACGAGGCTCGGCGACAGCCGGAGGGCCCGATCCGGATGGCAGTGACGAGCGGCGACCAACCACCGCCCTCTGACGGCCCCGACGCCAGGATCCTCACCTGGCGCCCGACCGGCGTGACCGAAACGACCGACGTCGGCGCGCTGCGGGCGATCCTCGACGAGCCAGACACGCGGGTATGGATCGATTGTGTCGACCCGTCGTCGGAGCTGGTCCGGCCGATCTCCGAGGCCCTCGGCTTTCACCCGCTGATCGCCGAGGACATCGTCGAGCGCAACCAGCGAGCGAAGATCGAGACCTTCGACGACGTCGTCCACATGGTCCTGTTCGCGCTGACCTACCAGGGCGAGGTGAACACGGCCGAGATCGACCTCGTTGTCGCGCCGCGGTTCCTCGTCACCGTCCACGGACCCGAATGCGATCTGCGCGGGCTTGCGCCGCTGCGGGGCGGTGTCGCGCCCTACCTCGCCCGCGGAACGGACTTCCTGCTCTACGCCCTCACCGACAATGTCGTCGACGGCTACTTCCCTGTCCTCGACACGCTGGCCGACGAGGTCGATGACCTCCAGGACAAGGTCCTCCAGTCGGCCTCGACCTGGACGCTCGAGCGGCTCTTCGTCCTGAAGCGCGAGCTCATCGCGATCCGCCGGGCGGTCTCGCCGGCCCGCGAGATCTTCATGCAGCTCACGAATCGGCAGATCGCCGCGATCAACCCGGCCCACATCGTCTACTTCCGCGACGTCTACGACCACCTCATCCGCGTCACCGACGAGCTCGACAACTACCGCGAGCTCGTCAGCGGCACGCTCGACATCTATCTCTCGACCGTCAACAACAACCTGTCGGCGATCATGAAGCGCCTGACCGGCGTCACGGTCATCCTCGCCGGCGTGGGCGCGGTTGCCGGCATCTTCGGGATGAGCGAGGCGGGTGCCGCGTTCGCGGGCGGCGAGGCGGCTGGCTTCTGGATCGTCACCGCCGTGATCGTCGTCTCCGCCGCAACGGCCGCGATCGTCCTGCGCCGGATCGACTGGATCTAGGGTCGATGGCGATGTGGCGGGGGATCGCGCTCGCCGCGCTCGTCGCGCGTCGCTTCTGACGAGCTGCGGCCAACCCCCGACGCCGGATGGCTCCGAGCCGACCGGCCAGCCGGTCGAGGTCGAGGGTCGTGACGCCGACTTCGTTCTCGCGATGCGCATCGGCAGCGATGTCGATTCGACGCCGGGGCGCCGATCGACATCGTTGCGTCGCTGATGTGGACGGGCCCGAAGCCGCAGGCGTCGATCTGGGGCTCCGGCAGCGGTCCAGTCGCGTTCGGGCTCGCGCAGATCGATGGCGACATCGTCATCGCTGGTGCCCGCATGACCGCCGACTGCGTCAGCCACGAATACGCGCGCCTCGTCCCTGTCGCCTTGCCGTTCCGCAAGTCCGGCGGCTTCTCCAACGACGACCCGAATGCGGCGTTCTACAAGGCCTTCTTCGCCGACCCGGTCTTGAGGCTCCCGGCGGGAAGGTGGCGCGTGACGGCGTCGCTGAGCGGATTCCTGGAGGCGTGCGACGCGGATGCCCCCGGGGTCGGGATCAATCTCGAGGCGATGATCCTCGTCCGGTGAGCGTCAGCCGCAGGTGAATGGGCGGGCTTTCGGGTGGGACTCCGCCTGGGTCGCCGCTCCGATCGTGAGCGGCAGGGCCCGAAGCTGGGTCTTGCCGGGCGTCCCCTTCGGGCCCTCCGACGTCTGGAGCCACAGCTCCTCGCCGGGCGCGTCGATCGCGTCGTTGAGGTCTCGCTGGTCGGTCCGGACCTCCGTGACCTGGTAGGTGAAGCGCATGTTGTCGCTGGTGAAGACCTCGACGTACATCCCGACCATCGTGTCCGGCTTCTTCTTCACGATCGCGAGCTCGTAGATCGGCCCGAACATGCCGTCACGCGCATGCGCGTACAGGTACGTCGCGCCGCCCTGGCCCGGCTGGTGGAGCTCCTGGATGTACATCGCCACGCCGCACTTCGGATACTCGTTCGGGCCGCCGGCCGGCTTGATGACCGGCAGGTCGACGTCGAGGGCCGGGATGCGGACGCGCGTCGCGACGCGGTCGACGACAGGCGTTGGTGATGTGCTCGGGGACGCTGAGCCCAGTGGCGGGAACGTCGGCAGGGCGACCGTCGGCGTGGGGCCGACGGCGATGCTCGTCGGCGAGGGTGACACCTGGGGCATCTCGGCGGCGCCCGTATACGTCAACAGGCCACCGGCGATGAGCGACACGCCGGTCGCGGTCAGGATCGCTGGCAGGAGGCGGTTGCGGAGCGCTTTGTCGAACCTTCCCACGGGATCGACAGCCTAGCAGCGACCCGCCGGGTATGCCCCCGCGACGCTCGTACTGGTACTCTCCCGCCCATGGGATCCCGGCTCTCGATCGTCGCCGGCCTGGCCGCCGGCGTGATCGTCGCGCTTGCGCTGCTGGCCGGATTCGTCTTCATCGGCCCCGATCCTCGCGGTGCGCGATTGTCGCCGTCGGTGTCCCCCTCGGCATCGGCCTCCGTCCCGCCGACGGCGAGCCCGACCGTTTCCGCTTCGCCGAGCCCCTCCTCGACGACGGCGGCGTCGGGCTCCGGCATCGTCGAGAACTTCCACATCAGCGAGCCGGCGCCGACGCTCGTGGTCCCGCAGGTCGGTGGCGGGACGATCGACCTGGCAGCGCTCAAGGGCAAGCCCGTCTGGATCAACTTCATGCAGACGGTCTGCGAACCGTGCCTTGACGAGTTTCCGCTCATGAACGGGTTCGCCGCCCGGTACGGCGACGCCGGGCTCGTCATCGTCGCCGTCGACATCCGCGAGGAAGAGGGGACGGTCGCATCGTTCGCCCAGAGCCTGAACGCGACGTTCCCGCTCGGCCTCGACACGGACGGCGCCGCCCAGCGCGAGTGGGGCGCCTTCGCCCTGCCGACCCACTTCTGGGTCGACAAGGACGGCATCGTGCGGGACGGCGCCCTCGGCGGAATCGGGGCCGACATCATGGCCCGCGGCCTCGGCAAGATCCTGCCGGGCGTCGAGGTCACGCCCTAGGCCCGTCCCAGCGCGACCGAGCCCAAATTCCTACCGGGCGCGCGTATCGGACAGGCCGGCGGCGAAACATGCCATTACGTCCCGCCACATCGGAACCGCCGACCGATTTCGACCGGGATTCGGTCGGATCCGCTCATCTGGCAGGAAGGCTCGACTGATCCGGGCAATTCCGTGTCGCCTAGTCGCGCCATGTGGGAATTGGCGCGGGGCCAAGGGCTAAGCGCCCCGAGGGAGGATCGGGCTCGGCCCGCCTAGCCGCCGACGGCTGCCGCAGCCTGGCCGATGATCCCGAGGAGCAGCCCCGGGAAGACGCCGAACAGGATCGTGAGCGAGGTCGCCACCGCCAGGCCGCCCCACAGCAGCCGACCGTGGCGGAGTGGCGGAGCTTCGCTCGCCGGGTCGCGCATGTACATGTAGACGACGACCCGCAGGTAGTAGAACGCCGCGGCTGCCGCATTGAGCATCAGGATCACCGCGAGGAACGCCACCCAGCCGCCGGCCTGGACCGCCGCCAGGATCACGACGGCCTTCGCGAAGAAGCCGGCCGTCGGCGGGATGCCGGTCAGCGACAGCAGGAAGAGCACCATGAGGATGCCCAACAGCGGCTCGCGCCGCCCCAGCCCGGCGAACGTGTCCAGGCTGGACGTCACGCCGGCTCGCTTCTGCAGGGCGGCGATGACCGCGAATGCACCGAGATTCATGAACGAATACGCGGCGCCGTAGAAGAGCAGCCCCTCGAGCCCGAGCTGCTGCCCGCCGGCGTACGCCGCGAGCCCGACGAGCATGTACCCGGTGTGGGCGATCGAGCTGTACGCGAGCATCCGCTTGACGTTGTCCTGGGTCAGCGCGACGAGATTGCCGAGCGTCATCGTCAGCGCGGCGAGGATGACCACGACCGGCAGCCAGTCGGCCTTGAGCGGGCCGAGGGCCTCGACGAACAGCCGGATGATCAATGCGAAGGCGCCGATCTTCGGGCCGACCGACAGATAGCCCGTGACCGGCGTCGGCGAGCCCTGGTACGCGTCTGGCGTCCAGTAGTGGAACGGCACGGCCGCGATCTTGAACGCGACGCCGGTCGTCATGAACGCGAAGCCCATCGCGAGCCCTGGCGAGAACGCCATCTCGCCGGTTGCGATGCCGAGCAGGGCCTCCGCGACGCCGTCGACCCGGGTCGTCCCGGTCAGGCCCCAGACGAACGACAGCCCGAACAGGAAGATCGCCGAGCTGAACGAACCGAGCAGGAAGTACTTGATCGCACCCTCGGTCGAGTAGCCGTCCGTCTTGTGATAGCCCGCGAGCATGTAGCCCGGCAGCACCATGAGCTCCAGGCCGAGGAAGAGCAGCAGCAGGTCGGTCGACGCGGCGAGCAGCATCGCCCCGGTCATCGCGAAGATGAGGACGACGGCGAACTCCGCGACGGGCAGGCCGCGTGGCTCCAGGTAGTCGGGTGCGAAGACGATCGTCAGCCCGACGATCGAGATGAACAGCAGATCGAGGAACGTCGTGAGCGGGTCGACCCGGTAGGCGCCATCGAACGCATCGCCCGGACTGCCGTTGGCGATGAGCGTGGCAACGGCCACGATCGCGAGCCCGCCGAGGGCGACGCCGATCGCGACGGCGTCCCGGCCGGGACGAATCAGGTCGACGATGAGGACTGCGATGGCAACCGCGATCGCGACGACGAGCGGGGCGATGAGCGGGAGATCCTGGCTCGGTCATCGGGCGGCCCCGCCGGCTTCGAGCGGCTCCCGCGTGTCGGCATAGCCGAGGTAGATGATCCGGATGACGACGTAGGCGATCGGGATCGCGATTGCGATGACGCCGGCCTCCGGGGCGATCTGGATCGGGCTGCCCTGGCCGACGTCGGCCAGGACGTTGGCGACGGAGCCCTCGATGAGCGCGAGGAGCAGCCCGGGGGCGACGCCGAAGACCACCACGAGCGCGCCGAGCGGGGCGAGCGTAAGGATCTCGATCGGCGTCATGTCGGTGAGGTGGTGGCCGATGCCCTTGAGGAAGTCGGATAGTTCACCGAAGAACAGCCGCTGATACATCCACAGCAGGTATGCCGCCGCGAGGATCATGCAGACGGTGGCGACGGCCGCGACCCCTGGGTTGAACAGGAAGGCGCCGACGAGCGACAGGAACTCACCGACGAACCCGGACAGGCCGGGCAGGCCGGCCGAGGCGAACGCGAAGAACCCGAACGCGACGGCATAGACGGGCATCGACCCGGCAAGTCCGCCCATCTTCGCGATCGTCCGATCGTGTGTCCGCTCGTAGATCACGCCGACGAGCAGGAAGAGGGCGCCGGTGATGAGGCCGTGGTTGACCATCTGGAGGATCGCGCCCTGCATGCCCTGCTGGTTGAAGACGAAGATTCCGAGCGTGACGAAGCCCATGTGGCTGACGGAGCTGTAGGCCACGAGCTTTTTCAGGTCCGGTTGGACGAGGGCGACGATCGCACCGTAGATGATCGCGATGAGGCTCAGCACGATGATCGCCGGCGCGAACGTGTGGGCGGCGTCCGGGAACAGCGGCAGGGCGAACCGGATGAAGCCGTATGCGCCGAGCTTGAGCATGATCGCGGCGAGGATCACGGAGCCCGCCGTCGGCGCCTCGACGTGCGCGTCCGGCAGCCACGTGTGGAACGGGAACATCGGGACCTTGATCGCGAACGCCAGGAAGAACGCGAGGAATGCCGCGAGCTGGAGACCCGGCGCGAAGCCGGTGCTCGAGGCGAAGCCCCGCAGCGTGTCGAAGTCGAAGGCGTTCTCCCACGTCCCGGCCGCGGCCTGGTAGGCGAACGCCGTGGCCAGGATCGCAACGAGCATCAGCAGCGACCCGACGAGCGTGTAGAGGACGAACTTGATCGTCGCGTAGATCCGGTTCGAGCCGCCCCAGATCCCGATGATCAGGTACATCGGGACCAGGACGACCTCCCAGAAGATGTAGAAGAGGAAGAGGTCGAGCGCGACGAAGACGCCGATCATCCCGACCTCGAGAACGAGGAACGAGACCATGTATTCCTTGATCCGCGTCTTGATCGGATTGAACGAGGCGAGGATCGAGATCCACGACAGCGTCGTCGTCAACACGACGAGGACGACCGCCAGGCCGTCGACGCCGAGCTTGAACTGGATGCCGAAGAGGGGGATCCAATCAGCCTCGACCACGTTCTGGAACGTCCCGCTGGCCTTCCGGCGCATCGAAGCCGACGAGGAGGAAGAGCGAGACAACCCACGTCGCGAGAGCCGCGGCGAGGGCGAGCGGCCGGGCGTAGCGGGCGGGGGCGGCGGCGACCGCGAACGCACCGGCGAGGGGCAGGAACACGACCAGCGTCAGGATCGGGATCGGACCCATCGTCAGCGCCCGGCCAGAACGAGGAACGAACCGGCCATCACGATCAGGCCGAGGGCGATCCCGAGTGCGTAGTTCTGGACGCGCCCCGTCTGGACGCGCTGGAGACCCCGCCCTGCGCCGATCGTGGTTCGCGCCAGGTCATTGACCGAGCCGTCGACGACGTTCCGATCGAACCACCACAGGAAGCTCGCGATTCGGCCGCCGATCACGATGAAGAGCAGGTGGTACAGCTCGTCGAACCACCACTTGTTGAGGGACGCGCGATAGAGGAACGGCATCCGCGCGCTGATCGCCTGGACGGTCTGCGGCCGCGGCGGCAGCCTGAGGCCGCCGAGCTCGGCGCCGAACAGGCGCCACGCGACCGCGATCCCGAGCGCGGCCACCGCCACGCTGGCACCGATGAGCGCGCCGTCGATCCCGAGCAGCTGATATGGCGCCTCGGCGTGGTGGAGGAGCTCCGTGGCTTCGTGGAAGGTCGGCTCCAGCCAGCCATGGATCACGCTCGCCCCGAACGGCAGCCCGAGGATCAGACCAAGCAGCGCCGAGGGGATCGCCAGCAGGATGAGCGGCGTCGTCATCACGCTTGGCGATTCGTGGATCCTGTCCCAGACGTCGCGCGGACCGCGGAAGTCGCCCCAGAACGTCAGGCCCATGAGCCGGAACATGTAGAACGCGGTCATCGTGGCGACGATGATCCCGATCGCCCAGACCCACGGGAAGCCCAGCTTGAACGCCTCGCCGAGGATCTCGTCCTTCGAGAAGAAGCCGGCCAGCGGCGGTATTCCGGAGATCGCCAGCGAGCCGACGAGCATCGTCGCGTAGGTGATGGGGATCTTCCTCGACAGACCGCCCATCCGCCGCATGTCCTGCTCCTCGTGGACGGAATGGATGACGGAACCGGAACCGAGGAAGAGCAGGCCCTTGAAGAAGCCATGCGTCATCAGGTGGAAGATCGCGGCGGTGAACGCGCCAACCCCGAGCGCGGCAAACATGTAGCCGAGCTGGCTGAGCGTCGAGTAGGCCAGCACCCGCTTGATGTCCGTCTGGGTCATCGCGATGGACGCCGCGAAAATCGCCGTGAAGATGCCGATCCCCGCGACGATGACGAGCGCCTCCTGGGCGTGGGCGAAGATCGGGCTCGTCCGGGCGACGAGATAGACGCCGGCGTTGACCATCGTCGCCGCGTGGATAAGCGCCGACACTGGCGTCGGGCCCTCCATCGCGTCGGGCAGCCAGACGTGGAGCGGGAACTGGGCGCTCTTGCCCATCGCCCCGGCGAAGATCAGCAGCGAGATCGCGAGGATCAGGCCATGGTCGAGCTCGCCGATCCGCTCGATGACCTCGCGAATGTTGAGCGTCCCCAGGCTCATGAAGATCAGCATGATTCCCAGAGCGAAGCCGACATCGCCGACACGGTTGACGATGAACGCCTTCTTCGCCGCCAGCGCGGCTGAACGCTTCTCCTTCCAGAAGCCGATCAGCAGGTAGCTCGAGAGCCCGACCAGCTCCCAGGCGACGAAGACGACGAGGAAGTTGTCGGCGAGGACCAGGAGCAGCATCGAGAACATGAAGAGGTTCAGGTAGGCGAAGAACCGCCAGTAGCCGCCGTCGTGGGCCATGTAGCCGATGGAGTAGATGTGGACGAGCAAGCCGATCGTCGTGACGACGATGAGCAGGCAGGCGGTCAGCGCGTCGACGTAGAACGCGGCCTCGACGACGAAGTCCCCGGCCGGGATCCACGTATAGAGGTGCACGGCGTGGCCGAAGCCCGCCTCTTCGCTGTCGAACGGGGCACCGTGGGTCAGCGCAAGGAACGCGACCACCATGCTCATCGCCCAGGCGACGACGATCACGCCGACCGGGATCAGGTGGGCCCGCTTGCCGAGCCGCCGGCCGATGACGGCGGTGATCGCGAATCCGGCCAGCGGCAGGATCGCGATGAGCGGGAGGAACAAGTCGATCATCGCCGACGGATCACCGGCTCATCGCGTCGTATTCGTCGACGAGTGGCGTCTTCTTGTTCCTGTAGATCGCGATGATGATGGCGAGGCCAACGGTCGCCTCGGCGGCGGCGACGGCCATGACCATGAGTGCGATGACGGAACCGGAGATGCCGAGGCCCGGCACGAAGGCGCCGAACGCCACGATTGTCAAGTTGACCGCGTTGAGCATCAGCTCGATCGACATCAGCATGCTGATCGCATTGCGGCGGGCGAGGAAGCCGAACATCCCGATGGCGAACAGCACGGACGCGAGGACCAGGTAGGCGTCGAGCGAATCGCTGCCGCCGGCAGCGAGGCCGATGAGCCCCAGGCCGATCACGAAGACCGACGCAAGGAACGTGCCGGCGAAGACCCGGATCATCGCCGCTCCTCGCCGGTCCGCTCGCGCTTCGCGAGGAAGACGCCGCCGATCACCGCGGCGAGCAGGAGGACGCCGACGATCTCGAATTGGAGGACCCAATCCTGGAAGAGGATCTGGGCGAGTCGAGTCGTGGAGGTGTGGATCCGGTCGGCGACCTCACCCCAGTCCGTGGCGACGATCGAGAGGATCGTGACAGCCGCGAGGAGGACGGCCGCAATCGCGGCCGGCACGGCCTGGGTCTGGAAGACGAGTCGCGACGGGGCGGACTTCGTCTCCGTCAGCATGATCGCGAACAGGATCAGGACGCTGATCGCGCCGACATAGACGAGGACCTGGGCAGCGGCGACGAGCGGCGCTCCCACGATGACGTAGATCCCCGCCAGGGCGATGAAGCAGACGATCATCGCGAGGCCGCAGCGGATGATGTCGCGCATCGTGACGACCAGGAGGCCGGCGAAGAGCATCGTGCCGGCGAAGATGACGAACAGGGCGTCGCCCCAGGGGATCGCGGTGAAGGGGATGGTGTCGCCGATCGCCACGCGCGTCGCTCAGCCGTGCCCGGCCTGTCCGCCGGCCCCGACCTCGTGGTGGCCGTTGCCGTGGTCGTGGCCGTTGCCGTGGTCGTGAGCACCATGGCCGTTCGAGCCGCGAGGCGTGATCGACGGCGGAAGCATCGGCAGCAGCCTGCCCGGCTCGATGATGCGGCCCTCGGCCGCAGCCCGGGCCGCCCAGTCGCGCTCCTTGCGGATGTAGGTGACCTCGGTCTCCCGATCAACCGACGCGATCGCAAGCAGGTCGATCATCGGTTCCTGCCGCGAGGTGTGCGATAGCTCGAAATCGGCGCCATCGCGGAGCGCGTCGTACGGACAGGCATCCACGCAGATCCCGCAGAGGATGCAGCGGCTCTCGTCGACCTCGTACTTCTCGAGGACGCGTGGCTTCGGCATGAGCGCGCCGGTGGGGCACGTCTCCGCGCAGCGGCCGCACGAGACGCACGGCGTGTCGTTGAGGCTCATGTCGAGTGGCGTCGTCACGAGCGTGTCGAACCCGATCCGCATGAAGTCGTAGCAAGCGGCTCCGACGACCTCAGCACAGACCTGTGCGCAGCGGCCGCAGTCGATGCAGCGCGAGGGCTCGCGCAGGATGAACGCGTGCGAGTCGTCGCGGATGTAGTCGTGGTTCACGCCGGTGAAGCGGTTCTCGGTCACGCTCCGGTAGCCGGCACCCTGGTGGTGCTGGGGCTCGAGCGTCGGGAGCGTCGTCCCGTATTCGATTCCGAGGCGGCGCAGATCGCAGAACCCGATCGCTTCGCAGGTGCACTGGAGGCAGCGGGTTGACTCCGCGACGGCCTCCTCGCGGGTGTACGGGAGCTCGTACTCGATGTAGCTCTTGTTCCGGATCTCCGGGTCCATCGCCTTGAGGCGGTAGCGGGGCTCCTTGGCCTCGCTCGTGAAGGGGACGATCGAGAGGAACTCCGGCTTCGGCTCGGCGAGCTGCTGGCGGGTCCGGATCGCCTCGAGGTCGAGGCCCTGGAGGAAGGCGTCGACCGCGTAGGCAGCGCGCCGACCCTCGGCGATGGCCTCGACGACTGTCGCGGCGCCGATCCGGACGTCGCCGGTGCCGAACACGCCGGGCCGGGTCGTCGCGAACGTCACGGCGTCCGCTTTGAGGCGGCGGTTCTTGGTTGCCTCGACGCCGGTCGAGCCGGGCCCGATCCAGTCGAGCTCCGGGCCCTGCCCGATGGCCAGCAACACGCGGTCGCAGGGGATCGTGAACTCGGTCCCCGGGGCGGGTTCCGGGCGGCGCCGGCCGGAGTCGTCCGGCGCGCCTGGACGCATCCTGATGAACTCGACGCCGGTGACCCTGCCGGCCTTGTCGGTGATCACCCGTGTCGGCCCCGCCTGGAAGATCGCGATGACGCCTTCTTCGATCGCCTCGTGGACCTCGTTCGAGGCCGGCATGTCCTTCATGTCGCGGCGGTAGACGAGCGTCACCTCGGCGGCGCCCTGCCGGATCGAGGTTCGGCTGCAGTCCATCGACGTGAACCCGCCACCGATGACGACGACGCGCTTGCCGGCGTGGCCGGGGTACGGCAGGCCAAGCGTTGCGGTCCGGAGGTACTCGAGGCCATCGAGGACTTCGGCCGCGTCCTCGCCGGGCACGCCGAGCTCGTTGGTGTCGTAGCAGCCGATCGCCACCACGACCGCGTCGTAGCCCTGGTTCTGGAGATCGTCGAGCGTGAAGTCGCGGCCCAGCCCCTGGTCGCAGACGATGCGCCCGCCGAGCCGGGTGACCGATTCGTACTCCGCCTCGAGGACCTCGATCTTTGGGAGGCGGTACTGCGGGATCCCATAGCGGAGCATCCCGCCAGGCGCCGCGTCGCGCTCGAACACGGTCACGTCGTGGCCGGCGATCAGCAGGTAATACGCGGCCGCCATCCCGGCCGGACCGGATCCGACGATCGCGGCCCGGCGGCCGGTCTTCGGCTGGAGCTCGAACGGCACCGGCGGCTCAACGCCCTCGTCCAGCATGGACTTGATGACCTGGTCGCCGGCATAGCGGTGGCTGTCGCGGATCGCGATCGCCTCATCCACCTCGTCCCGGCGGCAGTGCTCCTCGCACGGTGCCGGGCAGACCCGGCCCAGCACCGACGGGAACGGAATCGTCCGCTTGAAGATCCTGGTCGACTCCCGCCAGTTCGCCTCGGCGTTCGCCTTCAGGAAGCCCGGGATGTCGATGTGGCTCGGGCACTTGTTCTGGCACGGCGGCAGGCAGTAGGCGTTGTGGTCGGAGAAGATCAGTTCGAGGTTCGTCGCCCGCAACCGGCGAACCTCCTCGGTCTGGGTCTTGACGACCATCTCCGGCTCCGCGCGCTGGGAGCAGCTGATCGGCGGGAACTCGGACCCCTCGACGTCGACGACGCACATCCGGCAGGCGCCGAAACCGGGCAGCTTCGGCTCGTAGCAGAGCGTCGGGACCTCGATCCCGTTGTCGCGGCAAACCTCGAGGATCGTCTGACCCTCGAAGCCCTCGACGACGCGTCCGTCGACCTCGATGCGGATCCGCGGCGTCGACTGCGGGCGCTGTGGCGACTGGGTCGTCAGCAGGCGCTCGGCGACGGTGTCGACGATCGGCTCGAGGTCGGCTCGTTCGGGGCGGGTGATCAGGTCAGCCATCTCTCTATTAGTGGGCTGCGCCCGCCGCCACCGCAATCGGACGGCAGACGCCGGCCGGGCAGAAGCTGCGGAGGATGTGATCGTCGAGCTCGGATCGGAAGTATCGCATTCCGCTCGCGTACGGAAACGTCGCCAGTCGCTCGTGGTCGCATAAAGCGGAGGCGACGACGTCTGCGGACAAGTCTGCCAGCAGCTGGAGGTCCGTCGGCCGCGGCGTCCCGATCGCGACCCGGTCGCCGATCTCGCTGATCCGTCGCGTCCCGATCCGGCACGGGATCGTCTTGCCGCACGCCTCATCGGCGCAGAACCGGGTCAGGAGCCTGGCCAGGTCGACGACGCAGGCGCGCTTGTCGGCGATGACGACCGAGCCGGAGCCGATGTGCGCCCCGACCGCTCGCAGCGCGTCGAATTCATAAGGCGTATCGAGCAGGTCCGGCGGCAGGAGGCCGCCTGATGGGCCGCCGACGAGGATTGCCTTGAGGCCTTTCGTGACACCGGCAAGACCGACGATCTCGCGGAGCGTTGTCCCGATCGGGACTTCGGCAACGCCGCCGCCGCTCGGGCCGCGGACACCGACGAGGATCGTTCCCGGGCTGGTCTTCGAGCCGATCGCCGCGAAGGCATCCGGGCCGTTCGAAAGGATCCAGGGCACCGCCGCGAGGGTCTGGACGTTCTGGACGACGGTCGGCATCCCGAACAGCCCGCGCTCCGCGGGGTGGGGCGGCCGCTGCTCGGGCTGTCCGCGCTTGCCCTCGAGGGCTTTGAGCAGCACGGTCTCCTCGCCGAGCATGTAGGCGCCCTGGACCGGCCGGACCTGGATCGTCGGCCCGATACCGGATCCGAGCATCTCCGGCCCGATCAGGCCGGCGTCCTCCGCCGCGCCGATTGCCGCCTCGAGCCGGCGGATCGATTCGGTCGCCTCGGACCGGACCGCGATGAACGCGTCGTCCGCCCCGACGGCGAACGCGGCGATCGCGACGCCCTCGATGACCCGGAACGGATCCGCCTCGATCAGCGTGCGATCCGTCTGCGCCGACGGGTCCGCGCCGTAGCCGTTGGCAACGACGTAGCGCCGTGCGGCGTCCGTCTCCGCGCATACCCGCCACTTCTCGCCTGTCGGGAAGCCGGCGCCACCCCTGCCGCGCAGACCCGAGGCGGCGATGGCCGCGATCGTCCCGGTCGGCCCCAGATCGTGAACGGCCCGCCGGAGGCCCTCGAACGCTCCGCCCGCCATCGCCGCGTCGAGCGCCGCCGCAGGATCCGCGGTGATCGTCGACGGGCCGGCGGGAGCCGCGCCGCGGCGGGCCTTCCGGACCGGCTGGGCCGGGGCGAGCAGGATCGACGGCCAGTCCTTGGGTGTCTCGTAGATCGTCGTCATCGGCTCAGGCCTGCGTCCGCCGTCCGCCCGCAGTCGGCGGGCGAGGGGCGTCAGGAGCACGAGGAGCCCTGGCGGCCTTGCCGCTGCCGGCCAGCGCCGCGTCCAGTCCGGCGAGGTACGACACCTCGGACGGCCGGCGAGATGTGACCTCGGATGCCTGGCCGCCGTCGCCGGGCGGCTCGAATCGCAGGTGGCGGTAGAACGAGGCCGTGCCGTAGATCATCGCGTACCAGGCGCCGGTCTTCTGGCTGATCAGCTTGAGCGCCGCGACCGGGAGGTGGCCGTACGCCGCCTGGGTGGCCTCGAGGATCCGCAGCATGTCCTTGGGGTCGTAGTCGAAGTCCTCGAGGATCTCGTTGACGGCGGTCGGGTCGATGCCCTCGAAATGCTCGTACGCCGCATCCGGGACGGTCCGGCCGGATCGCCGGAGCGCCGATTCGTCGCGGCGCTCGCCGTACGTCTCGGGCGGTCCCCAGTGGACGTGGTAGCGGCCCTTCGTGTCGATGCCGCCCATATCGATGCACTCGATCGGGCAGGCCTGGGCGCACTGGAAGCACGTCTCGCACTTGATCGTGCCCCACTCGTCGTAGAGGAGCTGGAGCCGGCCACGGAACTTGTGGGGAACGTCGGCCTTGACCTCGGGGTAACGGATCGTGGCCTTCGGCTCGAAGAACCGGCGCAGCGTCAGGCCCATCCCCTTGACGATGCCGAGGCCGGGCAGCGGGATCACGACGCGACGCTCATGGCCGGGTCACGACGAGGATCGCGGCAGCCGTGACGAAGAGATTGAGGAGCGATGCAGGAAGAAGCCACTTCCAGGCAAAGCCCATGAGCTGATCGATCCGGACGCGGGGCAGCGTTCCGCGCATCCAGACGAAGGTGAACACGAAGACATATGTCTTGCCCATGAACCAGAGCAGCCCGGCGACCCAGTCGAGCCCGACATAGGCGACGCCGGCGACCGCCGTGATCGCAACGAGGTTGAACAGTACGAACCCGATGACCAGCGCCTGCCAGGCCGGCATCGAGCTCCTGGCGAGGAAGAACGGCGCCGCAAGAATGAGGGTCCCGAGGACCGGGACGACGGCGATGAGAATCAATAGCGCGATACCGAGGGACCCCGGATCGAAGCCGACCGTGATCGGCCAGGGCCACGGGAACGGGGCGTTCCAGCCGCCGAAGAAGAGCGTCACGATCAGCGCCGATACGACAAACACGTTCACGTACTCGGCGAAGAAGAAGAAGCCGAATCGCATCCCGGAATACTCCGTCGCGAAGCCGGCGACGATCTCCGAATCCGCCTCGGTCAGGTCGAACGGCGTCCGGTTTGCCTCCGCGGTCGCGGCGATGAAGAAGATCAACGCGCCGAGCGGCTGCTGGAACACGTACCAGCTCGTGAACCAGCCAGCCTGGTTCTCGGCGAGCTGGTTGAGGCTCATCGTGCCGGCGAGCATCAGGAGCCCGACCACCGACAGCGTCAGCGGGATCTCGTAGCTGATGATCTGAGCCGCCGAGCGCAACCCGCCGAGCAGCGAGTATTTGTTGAAGCTCGACCAGCCGGCCATCATCAAACCGACGACCGTCATCCCCCCGACTGCGAAGAAGTAGAGCAGGCCGATGTTCATGTCCTGGGCGAACAGGCCGTTCGAGAACGGGATGACGATGAGCCCCATGATCGTCGCCATGAAGACGACGACCGGGGCGAGCGTGAAGACGAGGCGATCGGCGCCCGTCGGGCTGAAGTCCTCCTTCGCGAGCACCTTGAGCCCGTGGACGACCGACAGGAGCGAGCCGAACGGCCCCACCCGATCCGGCCCGATCCGGAGATTCATCAGCGCGATGATCTTCATCTCCATGTAGATGATCAGGAAGGCCGTCGGGATGCTCATGAGCAGGACGGCCGTCGCCGCTACCACGAACCGGACGAGCCAGATGTTCGTGGCCAGGAAGTCGACGATCGTGGCGCCGAACAGCGCGACGACCAGGATCAGCCCGATGCCAAGCAGCAGCAGGATCGGGACGATCGTGAAGATCAGCTTTCCAGCGAGGGTCAGCCGGCCCCAGGTTCGTGCGGCGGCCGTCACTTATCTACTCCGCCCATGATCGGATCCAGCGAGGCCATGACGGCCATCGTGTCGGCGATCAGGTTGCCGGGCGTCAGCAAGCCCACCGATTGGAGGTGGATGAACGACGGGTCGTGGATCCGCATCCGGAACGGCTGGTCCGTGCCGTCGCTGATCACGTAGGCGGCGTACTGGCCGCGCGGCCCCTCGATGCCCGCATAGGCCCGGCCGGGCCTCGGGCGCAGCAGCCGCGGCAGCTTCGCCATGACCGGGCCGTCCGGCATCTGGTGGAGGCACTGGTCGATGATCCGGATGCTCTGGCGGATCTCGTCGATGCGGATGAGGTAGCGGGCGAGGCAGTCGCCCTCATCGCGGGTCGGGATGTCGAAGTCGAGCTCTGGGAAGACGGAGTACGGATGCGCCCGCCGGACGTCGAACGGGACGCCCGTCGCGCGGAGGTTCGGCCCGGTCATGCACATCCGCAGGGCGGTCGCGGTGTCGATCGTTCCGAGGCCGCGCATCCGGCGAACGAAGATCTCGTTCTCGTTGAGCAGGCCGAGATTCGCTTCGATCTGGCTCGTCGCCCGGCTCATCCAGTCGCCGAGGCGGCTCATGAACTCGTGGTTGAGGTCGCCGTTCACCCCGCCGATCCGGAAGTAGTTGAACAGCATCCGCTGGCCGGTGAGGCTCGCCAGCATCTCGACGATCTCGTCGCGCTCGATGAAGCTCCAGAGGATCGGCGTCAGGCCGCCCAGATCGAGGGCCATCCAGCCCATGAAGAGGGCGTGGCTCGCGATCCTGTTCAGCTCCGACGAGAGGACCCGGATGTACTCCGCGCGGCGCGGGACCTCGACGTCGAGAAGCTTCTCGAAGGCCATGACCGGCGGCCACTCGCAGAACAGCGACGAGACGTACTCGAGCGGATCGACCTGGCTGATGACCTGGTGGTAGTCGGCGTTCTCGCAGAGCTTCTCGACGCCGCGATGGAGATAGCCGAGGACCGGGTCGAGGTCAACGACCTTCTCGCCATCGAGCTTGAGGACGACCCGCAGGACGCCGTGCGTCGACGGATGCTGCGGTCCCATGTTGATGAACATCTCGCCGTCGCGGAGCGTGTAGAACTCCGCCTCGCGCTCCGTTCGCGGCGGGTATGGCGGGATCGGCTCGAAGACCCCGGCCTGCTCGTCGAGCATGACCCGCGGGTCGTCTGCCGAGGCGTGGCGCGGCGTTCTGGTCGTCACGAGGACGCCCTTCGGATCGTGGCCGCGGGCTTCGCGTTGCGCGGCGAGTGGGTCTGTTCCATGTGGCGGACGCCACCGCCCGGCGAGCGGGCCGCATCGTCGGCGAGGTAGAAGTCCTTGCGAAGCGGGAAGGCCTGGTAGTCGGGCGGCATGTAGATCCGGCGAAGGTCGCGGTTGCCCTCGAACGTAATGCCGAACATGTCGTACGCCTCGCGCTCCATCCACTCGGCGCCTTTCCAGAGGAACGTGACCGACGGGACGCGCGGGTCCTCCCGGGACAGCCCACCGGCGATGACTCGCAGCCAGTCCGGGGTCGTGCTGCTCCAGAGGTGGTAGACGATCTGCATCTCCGTGCCGGTGTCGACACCGGCGAGGTCCGCCAGGAGCTCGAACCCGAACTCCGGCTCGTCGTGGAGCGCCCGCAGGGTGTCGACGACGTCGCCCGCGGTGATGCGGATCTCCGTCTCGTCGTGTCGCTGACGGACGGGGCCAGTCAGGCGCTCACCGAAACGTGCCTCCAGGCGCCGCCGGAAGACCGGGTCCACGATCAGACGCCGTCTGGGACCGTCGGGCCGATGGCTCGCTCGGGCCAGTGCCCGCGGCGATCCTTGATGAGTTGCTGGAGCTTCATCATCCCGTAGATGAGGCCCTCGGGACGTGGCGGGCAGCCGGGGACGTAGACATCGACCGGCATGACGCGGTCGATCCCTTCCACCGTGGAGTAGCTCCGCTTGTAGCGGCCGCCGGAGCAGGTGCAGTCGCCCATCGCCACGCACCACTTCGGCTCAGGCATCTGCTCCCAGAGGCGGACGAGCGGTCCAGCCATCTTCGTCGTGAGCGTCCCGGCGACGATCAGCACGTCCGCCTGACGCGGGCTCGCCCGGAACGGGAACATCCCCCAGCGATCCATGTCGTTGCGCGACGTCGCGGCGGACATCATCTCGATCGCGCAGCAGGCGAGGCCCGACAGAAGCGGCCAGAGGCTGTTCGCCCGGATCAGGTCGAGGACGTAGTCCGCCTTGGTCGGGATGACCTCGAGCGGACCGCTCCACCGCGCATCGTCGCGACGGAAGGCCGGATCGAACTCGTGGGCGGCCAGGTGGGTGATGTCGGACTCGAGGCCGCCGCCGTATGCGGTCGGGTCGGCCGATTGCCAGAGCGTATTCGGGACGACGATCGGCTCGACGAGCGCCGACTCCGGGCGGAGGGCGAGGGCGGCTGGGGCATTGCCCGTGTGGTCGGCAGCCAGGCCGGCTACGTCATCCGGGCCGCGGGTCTTCCTGCTCATTTCCAGCTCAGGACGCCCTTGCGCCAGGCATACGCGAGCCCGAGAAGGAGCACGCCGACGAAGACGAGCATCGTCACGAAGCCGGCGATCCCGAGGCCACGAAAGACGATCGCCCAGAGGTAGATGAAGACCACCTCGATGTCGAAGGCGACGAACAGCAGCGCGTAGATGTAGAACGACAGGCCGAACCGCCCATGGGTGTCGCCGTACGTATCGATGCCGCTCTCGTATGGCAGGCCCTTGTGGACGTCGCCGCGGTTGCGGTGCGTCAGCAGCCATGCGGCGCCGAACGTCAGGAAGACGAACGACACGCCCGCAACGGCGAACCCCACGATGTACCAGATCCCGGTCAAGCGACGTTCACTCCGAGCAGTCGCGGTCAGAACCGTTGTCGTGCGCCCTGCGCCGTTGGAAGGATTTTCCTGGGGCCGGAGCACGGGCGGACACACGGTCGCCACGCACGATCATTCTAGCAGGGGAGGGGGTCCGGGCAGCGCTTGCGCGGGTGTCCGACGCGGTCGCCTGATGCTCCGTCGGAGCAAGGAGGATCGGGGAGCGGATCGCGCCGAGCGCGCGTGCCAGTTCGCGGTCCGCCCCCCGGCGGTGCAGCGGCATCGGACCAGGACCGATTGCCAGCCCCCGGAGCATGGATCCGGCCCACGGACGCTGTCGATAGGGCACTCCACCTACTGGGGTCCGGTGCGCTCCGGTGCGGTCCAGTGACGTCCGCGGCGCGCCTCAGCCGAGCCCGGGGAGGCCGTGGTCGTCGGGCATCCCGCGCCCGAACGCCATGACCTGGAATCCCCCCATCGCCGCCGGATCGATCATCCGAACGAGGGCGGCTCGCGCCTCGAGATACGCCTGGAGTCCGGCCGCCGGGCCTGATTGGAGCTCGACGAGGAGGTCCCCGGCCCCGAGCGCCGCGAGGAATCGCCCCTGCGTCGTCGTGGCCAGATGACGGAGGCCCGCAGCGGCAGCCGCGCGTTCCACGGAGGTGACGTCCACGTGGGCCGTCAGGTCCTGGCGCCCGATCGCGTGGTAGAGGTCGCCGTGCGCGCGCTGCCCGAGATAGGCGACGACCGTCCCCGACGAGCGGCGGCCAGGGTCGTAGAGCTGGATCGCCGGGTAGCCGTAATCGATGAGCAACATGACCCCGCGCGCGAGTCCCGCGGCCGCGGCCGCGACCCATCCGTCGACGGCGAGGCAGATCTCAGCTGCCTGGCCCTCGACAAGCTCGATCCCTTCCGTCGAGAGGCGATCGGCGAGGGCCGGCGTGGATGGCGCACTCTCGACATCCGCGAACTCCGCTCCGTCGATCCCGACGAAGATCTCCCGCAGTTCGCCGCCGCGCCAGACGACCCGATGAGTTGGCAGGGCGTCCAGGACCTCGTTGGCGACGACCACCCCGACGATCTCGGCTCCGTCGTCCGGCTCGAAATGGTCGTCGAGGCCGGCCGCAGCCAGCCGAGCACGGAGCTCATCGAGGCGACGAGGCTCGACCTCGACGGGTCGATATCGGACGGCGGCTGCAAGGGCGGACCCCTCGGCGGCGAGACCGGCAAGGATTCCCTCGGCGAGCGCCCCACCCCCCGCCCCATACTCCCGGATCGTGAATGGCACCGGCCAGCCAAGAGCGACCCAGACGTCGTCGACGTGGCGGGCGATCGTCCGGCCGAACATCGAGTGAGCCTCCGGCGCGGTGAGGAAGTCGCCCGTTCGCCCTGGCCGGGCAGACGTTGCGCGGTAGTAGCCGCCGTCGGGGTCGTAGAGGGCAAGCTCCATGAACCGGGCGAAGGTCATCGGGCCCGTGCGTTCGATTTCGCCGCGGATCCGCTCGACCAGCGCGGGCTCGCTGTCGATCGCGTCGAGGTCCACGGCAGGGATCCGTCGCAGTTGCGGGCCGACGTCCATCCCTCGTCCTAGCGCCGCTGCCCGAGCGCTAGCCGCAGTCCGGGGCCGACGAGCGTGTGGCCGCCGAGAACGATCGGCACGGGCGCGGTTGCCGCGGATCGGGTCAACTCCCGCAGCCATGGGTCACCGATGGCGTCGGGGAGCAGCACGTCGGATGCGAACCGATCCTCCGCCCGCGGCCATGCCCGCTCGTCCGCGCCGAGGCGATGTGCGAGCAGCACACGGCTGTCGATGACCGCGCCGTCGCCGAGGCGCGCGATGTGCTCGCCGAGTGACGCTGCTCCGTCCCGCTCGAGCAGCGCCCCGAGGACCGAGGCCGGTGGCCGCAGGAGGGATTGCGACCCGGCGGGATCCTGGATTGCCGCCAGCGACGCCGCTCGCAGGCCGCGTTCCTCGATGAGCGCGCGGACCCTCGCCGGCCGGCCCGTCTCGAGCCAGGCGAGTGTCGCGGCCGAGGTCCGGCCCGCCACGACGAGCTCAGACCGACGGTCCGAGGCGACTGCGGCGACTCGCTCGATCGCCCGGCGGACGGCCGAAAGGTCGACCCCTGGCGGCGGTTCGATCGACGCACCGCCCAGCAGCACGAGGTCCAATGGCCCGTCGACGTCGACGCCGAGCCACCAACCCCGCCGCTCCGCGATCGGATAGCCACGCGCCTCCTCCAGCCACCGCGGCAGCGCGTTGTCGGACGGCAGGTCCGGCACGTCGCGGAGCGCCTCCGCCCGGGAGATCGCCACCACGTCGGAGGAGAACCGGTTGTTGGTCAGGGCGCCGGGTGTGGCCGCACCCGCCACGGCCACGAACGCCCGCAGATCAGCCGCTCGCGCGAGGGGAATCGACCCGGACCCCAGCACCACGATGCCGTCCGGTCGCTCTGTTTCGACGAACGCCCGGAGCCGCGCTCCGAACGGTGTATCGTCGGGCGGGCCGGCGATCAGCCGGACATCGGTGGCGCCGGCGGCGGCGAACGCAAGGCGACGATCCTCGGCGATCCCGAGTCGGGCAGCGGCCACCCAGCGCTCGAGCGGCCCGTCACCGGATCGAGCCTCGCGATGAAAGATGAGGACGACGACGCCGGCCATCGATGGAGTCTACCGAGCGGGAGGCGGGCGCTGACCAGGCGGGTTCGGGCGTACATCGGGCTCGGGGCCAACCTCGGCGATCCCGCCTCGACGATTGCCGCGGGCATCCACGCGCTTGCGGCCCTGCCGGGCGCGCGGCTGCGGGACGTATCCCGGCTCTACGCGACGAAACCCGTCGGCGTCGTGGACCAGCCAGAGTTCCGCAATGCCGCGGTCTCGATCGACGTCCCGCTCGGGCCCGATCCAGCCACCGGCGCGCTGGCACTGCTCGTCGCGCTCAAGAGGCTCGAGGCCGCGTTCGGGCGGCGCGACCGCGAGCGGTGGGGCCCCCGCGAGCTCGACCTCGACCTCCTCGTCTTCGGCCGCCACCTGATCGACGTTGAGCGGCCGCCCGAGGCGAGGTCGAGCGATCCGTCGAAGCCGACAGACCTCGTCGTTCCGCATCGGCTCGCCGGGGAGCGTCTCTTCGTGCTGGCACCGATGGCAGATCTGGCCTCGCGGCTCGTCCCGCCCGGCTGGCACGAGACCGTGGATTCCGCACGGCGCCGGCGCGAGGCCGCCGAGGGTCCCGATGCGGTTCGCCCCGTCGCCCGCTGGGCCCGCGAAGCCTGGGAGCCGCTGAAGGTCGGCGGTCAGGCGCCGAGGTAACGCGTCGCCAGTCGCGTCTCGCGGGCGGACCCATCGAGGAGCTCGACGCGGTAGGCGGCGGCGTCGGGCCGGGAGCTGACGACTTCGAGCAGCGACGCTCCGTCGAATACGAGCGCGGCGCCGTCGTCGGCCGCGTAGCCGGCCGGTAGCAGCCCCTCGGCGACGTGTCGCTGGTAGGTCGGCCGGCGCAAGGGTTCACCGTCGTAGTGCGGGCAGTGACTGCCGGGCAGCAACCCGAGCCCGCCGGTCAGGACATCGAGCCCCGGCCCGAAGGAATCGGTCGTACCCGACTCGAACCAGCAGATCGACCCGGCCGACAGCCCGGCGAGCACGACACCGGCCTCCCACGCGGCCCGAAGGACGCGATCGACGCCATGGACCCGCCAGACCGCGAGCATGTTGGCGGTGTTGCCACCGCCGACGTAGATGACGTCCTGGCCGAGCAGAAGGCCCTCGATGTCGTCGACGGTGCGGTCGAAGAGCGCGAGGTGGCTCGCATGGGCCCGCGTCGCGAACGCCGCCTGGAAGTCGGCGATGTAGCCCTCCGCGTCCCCGCTCGCCGTCGCCAGGAAGCAGACTCGCGGCCGCGTCGCACCAGTGAGGCCCAGGACGAAGTCGTCGAGCAGGGGATTCTCGGGCTCCATCGAGAACCCGCCACCGCCCATCGCGACGATCCGCCGCGGGCGGTCCACCGGCTAGAGCCGGACCCGCGGCGGGCTGTCCCGGTCGAACATGTGGACCGTGTCGATGAAGCGGACCTGCTTTGAGCGGTAGGCCATCGAGAGCGAATGGGTGCGCGCTCCGCCGCCGAAGAAGCGGACGCCCTGGAGGAGGTCCCCCGCCGTCACGCCCGTCGCGGCGAAGACGATGTTCTCGCCCGAGGCGAGCTCCTCGGTCATGTAGACGCGTTCCTCGTCGCCGTGGCCCATCGCCGCGCCGCGAGCTCGCTCGTCGTCGCTCCGGTAGCGGAATCGCGCCTGGATCTCCCCGCCGAGGCAGCGCAGGGCGGCTGCGGTCAGCACGCCCTCGGGCGCGCCGCCGATCCCCATCACCGCGTGGACGCCGGTGCCGGACACCGCGCAGCTGATGCGCGCCGGAGAGGTCGCCGTCGGTGATGAGCTTGATCCGGGCGCCGGCCTCGCGGACCTCCGCGATCAGGGCCTCATGGCGCGGTCGCTCGAGAATGACGACCGTGATGTCGTTGACCCGCCGGCCGAGGGCCTCCGCGATCTTTCGCAGGTTGTCGGTCGGCGCGTCACGGATGTCCACCTTGCCCGCCACCACGGGCCCCACGCAGAGCTTCTCGAGATACGTGTCCGGAGCGTTGACGAGGCCGCCCTTCTCCGAGGCTGCGAGGACCGTGATCGCCCCGTCCTGACCGTGGGCAACGAGGTTCGTCCCCTCGAGGGGGTCGACGGCAATGTCCACTTCCGGAGCGTTTCCGCGGTCATTCTCGTCGCGCCGGCCGACCTCCTCGCCGATGTAGAGCATCGGCGCCTCGTCGCGCTCGCCCTCGCCGATCACGATCCGCCCGGCGAACTCGATCTCGTCCATCGTTCGCCGCATCGCCTCGACCGCGGCGCGGTCCGCCTCGTCCTTCTGGCCGCGGCCCATGAAGCGAGCAGACGCAATCGCGGCCGCCTCGGTAACGCGAACCATCTCAAGAGCCAAGAGCTGTTCCATATCCCTCCCTTGTTCGCGCCCGGACGCGACGACGCCCTAGTGACGGAAGTGGCGCTTCCCCGTGAACACCATTGCCATGTGGTGGCGGTCCGCCAGCTCGATCGCCATCTCATCGCGGATCGACCCGCCCGGCTGGACGATCGCGGTCACGCCGGCCCCGGCCGCCATCTGGATCCCGTCCGGGAACGGGAAATAGGCGTCGCTCGCCATGACCGCGGTCTTCGCCCGGTCCCCGGCTCGGCGGAGCGCGATCTCGACGGCGACCTGGCGGCTGGCCTGGGCGGCACCGATCCCGACCGTGGCGCCGTTCCTGGCGAGGACGATCGCATTGGATCGGACGTGGCGGACGGCCCGCCAGGCGAACAGCAGGTCGTTGAGCTCGTCCAGCGTCGGCCGCCGCTTCGTCACGACCTGCAGCCGGCCGCGGTCCAGCCCGAGCTCGTCGAGGCTCTCGACGAGGAGGCCGCCGGCGACCCGCTTGAAGTCGAGGTTGGCGATGCCGTAGTCGCGCATGCCTTCGGTCGGATCGGGCGGGACGGCGAGAATCTCGAGCCCCGCCTTCGCCTTGAGGATGCCGATCGCGGCCTGGCTGTAGCCCGGAGCCACCACGGCCTCGTACGAGTTGGCCGCGATCTCCCGGGCGGTGGCGCCGTCGAGCTCGCGGTTGACCGCCGACGATCCCGCCGAACGACGCGACGGCGTCGGTCTCGAGGGCGCGGCGGTATGCCTCGACGAGCTCGTCCGCCGAGGCCAGCCCGACCGGGTCCGTGTGCTTGACGATCGCGACCGTCGGCGCCGTGTAGTCGCACGCGATCCGGTAGGCGGCGTCGAGGTCAAGCAGGTTGTTGAACGACGGCCGCTCCCCTCGCAGCTGGGTGGCGTCGGCGAGCGTTCCGCTGCGGTGGGTGGTCTCGCGATAGAACGCTGCGTGCTGGTGCGGGTTCTCGCCGTAACGGAGATCGACGACCTTCTCGAGCACCAGCGCCAGGCGGGCCGGGAACATGTTGCCGGAGATCTGGTTGAGGTAGGCCGCGATCTCCGCGTAGTAGGCGGCGACCGTGCCGAACGCCTCGGCCGCGAGGAACGCGCGAAGCTCCGGCGAGACGAGATTGAGCTCGCGAAGCTCGGCGATGAGGCGCGGATAGTGGTCCGGGCTTGCCACCGCCGCGACGCCGGCCGCGTTGCGGGCGGCCGCCCCGAGCAGGGCCGCGCCGCCCACGTCGATCATCTCGATCGCCTCGTCGATGCCGACGAGTCGCGCGCCGACCGCCGGCGCGAACGGCGTGACGTTCACGACGACGATGTCGATCAGCCCGATGCCGTTGGTCTCGAGCTCCAGGAGCTGGTCCGGGATGTCGCGGCGAGCAAGAATCCCTGCGTAGATCGCGGGATGAAACGTCTTGACCTGGCCGCCGACGAGCGGCGCGACGCTCGTCAGGTCAGAAACGGACTTGACCTCGACGCCGTCCCCGGCGAGATGCTCGCGGGTGCCGTCGGTCGCATAGATCTCCACGCCGAGCGCGAGGAGATCGCGGGCGAGCCCCGAGATCCCGTCGCGGTTGGCGACCGACAGAAGGGCTCGCACCCGGGGCGTCCTCCATCCGCACGCAGCCAGCGTTCGACGTTTGCGGCCGAGTATAACCCGAGGCGTGGCATACTCCGACCGGATCGGAGCCCGTCATCTGACCCGCGACCGGGCGATCCTGCAGAGAGGTCGAACGTGCTACTCCCGCCATGGGATTACGTGTTCACGCCGTTCAATCCGCACACCTTCCCCGACCTGTTCACGCCGACCTGGGTGGCCTCCCTGGTCCTGCTCGTCGGGCTCGTCGTCCTCTACAACGCGCGGACGCGCCGCCTCCACCGCCACGCGCCCTACCTCGATCTCTACGAGTGGCTGCTGTGGACGGGGATCTGCGTGTTCGGGCTGATCCTGACCGCGGCAGTCTTCTCGTTCGATCTGATCGTCCTGCTCGTGATCGCCGTGACCGGACTCGCGACGCTCGTCTGGGTCCGCTTCATCCGATTCCCGCCGATTCTCGATGCATACGAGCAGAAGCTGGCCAAGCAGCGCTACTACTCGAAGACGAAGTTCGACCGCGCCGAGGCGACGATCCGCGCCAAGGCGAAGCCCACCCGCCGGTCACGCCGGCGTCGCTGATCCCGCGATGCCGATCGAGGTCCGCCGGTTCGGGGTTGGTCATCGGCGGCCCGACGGCCCGCCCGGCAGCGAAGGGCTGACGGGCCAGGTCATCCACTCTGACGGCCGCGGCAGCGTCGCCGAGCTTGCCTTCAGCCTGGGCGGCCGGATCGAGCCGCACTCGAACCCGAACACGACCTACTTCATCGTCATCGAGGGCGGCGGCTGGACGCTCGTCGGCGACGAGCGAATCCGGGTTGCGGCGGGGGAGGCGATCGTCTGGCCCGCGAACGTCCTCCACGGAGCGTGGACCGACTACTCGCACATGCGCGCGCTCGTCGTCGAGTTCGCCGGGGAGGACGACGCCGCGGTGCTCGACATCCTCGAAGGAGCCGCCCTCGAACTGCCGGCTGGGACCATCCCCGTCTCGCCGGGCGAGGGACATCTCGTCCCGCAGGAACGGCCGCTGCCGCACGATCGCTCGGAAGGCGAGCCGGTCTAGGTCGGCAAGGCGGAAAGAGCCGCCGGCCGGCGCCGCTCCTCCACGGCGATCGGCCGGCGATCGGGAAAGTCAGCGCTCGAGTTCGGCCGCCCTCCGCAAGAGTTCGAGGAAGTCGTGGACCTCCTGGGTCGGCGGCAGTTCCTCGGAGAGTTGTTCGGCTGCCTCTGCAACGTCTGCGAGGCGGTACGTCTCGCCCCACCTGCTCCCGCGGAAGCGCTCGGCGGTTGCGGCGACGATCGCATCGAGCTTGAACGTGGAACCCGTCGCCCGGAAGGACCCGGACAGGTCGGACAGGCGAAGGTCGCGTGCGAGCTCGTCCGGCCGGCTGGTGGTGGGATCCGTCCAGCGCAGGCTGATCGTCCCGATTCGACCCTGGCTTCCGGCTTCGCCGGACAGGCGCAGGGCATAGAGGGCAGTGACGGAATGGCCGGCGCCGATCGCACCCGCGTCGACCTCGTCGTTGTCGAAGTCCCTGTCGTCGATGTCCCGGTTCTCGAACCCGACGAGCCGGTACGCCTCGACCGAATTGGCGTTGAATTCGACCTGGACGCGGGCGTCTAGTGCGACCGATTGGAGCGTCCCGGTCAGGTCGTCCACGAAGATCCGCCGCGCCTCATCGAGATCGTCGACGTAGGCGTAGAAGCCGTCGCCGTCGTCCGCGAGCTGCTCGAGCAGCGCGTCGTTGAAGTTGCCCATCCCGAACCCGACTGACACGAGCTGGATGCCCGCCTCTGCGTCGTGCCGGATCTCGCGCAGGATCGTCTCCGCGTCGGTGTTGCCGACGTTGGCCACACCATCCGAAGCGAGCACCACGCGGTTGATCCCCTCCTCGCGGAGCTGCTCACGGGCGAGCTCGTAGCCGAGCCGGAGGCCCGCCTCGGCGTTCGTGGACCCCTCCGGCTGGAGCGATTCGATCGCATCGAGGATCCTGCCGGCGTCGCGGGCGGATGTCGCCGGAAGCACGACCCGCGCCTCCGATCCGTAGACGACGATCGCCACGGTGTCGTCGCGGCGCAGGCCCTCCACGAGCAGCGCGAGCGACTTCTTGACGAGTTCCAGTCGGTCCTCGCGAGCCATCGAGCCCGAGACGTCGATCACGAACGTGAGCGATGCGTCGGGCCGCGACCGGTCGGACACATCCCGGGCCCTGAGCCCGATGCGGAGCAGGACCTCGTCCTCGGCGAGGAACGGGCTTGGACCGCCGTCGACGTGGATCGCGAAGGTGCCATCCTCCGGCGCGACGTAGCCCTGGTCGAAGTAGTTGACGAATTCCTCGATCCGGACACTCGTCGGGTCGGGGAGGTTGCCGTCGCTGATGTAGCGGCGGGCGACGGTGTAGGAGGCGGTGTCCACATCGAGCCCGAACGTCGACTGGTTGTCCTCGTTCGGATCGACGAACGGGTTGACGCCCGGATCCTCGTAGGTCACGCGGTCGTATGGCGTCGCCTGAGGTTGCTCGGCCGCCGGCGGCGTGGGTTGGTGGTGCTCCGGGGGTGGAGCGACGTAACGGGCGCCGCTCGGCGACGCAGAGCTCGAGGCGCAGGCGCCCGCGAGCAGGGCGACCAGACCGAGGGACAGGAGTGGCTTGCGCATGGCGCAACCTCCTTGAGGGAGCCAAGGGTGAGCCCGACTCCCGGACACAAGGCGAAACCGACGGTCCCGCAGGTCCCGGAGCGACGCCACGAGTGCGTCGTCGGGCCGCCGCGGAGACGTCAATCCGGGTCCCCCGGTTACGTGAAGATTCCTACACGCGACCCAGGACGGCGCCGAGCTGGCCGAGGATGCGGGCGGTGGCGCCCCAGACGTGGAGCCCGTCGATCCGGTAGCCGCCGTACCGCAGCGGCCAGTCGCGGATGACGCGCTCCACGATCTCGACCGGGGCGTCGGGGAGGAACGCCGTCACAGGTGGCACGAGGATGCGGGCGACCTCGGCCGGGTTCGGGGTCAGGATCGGCTGCCGGGCGGCATACGCGACGACCGGGGTGATCCGAAAGTCGCTGACCGGGATGAACACCTCGTCGAGGAGGCCGACGACCGTGACGTCGGCCGCGGTCGCGTCGAGCGCAACTTCCTCCGCGGCCTCGCGAAGGGCCGTCCCCTGCGGGCCGGCATCGCCCGGCTCGGCCTTCCCGCCAGGCAGGCTGACCTCACCGCTGTGGTACCCGTCGTAGCTCAGTCGCTCCGTCAGGACGATCCGGGTCAGGCCGTCCTCGTCGGGAAAGAGGAGAGCGAGCACCGCCGCGGGCCGAGCGGTCGGGCTGGGTTCGAATCGCGGTCGAAGCCGGTCATCAGTGAACACCGGCATGAGCGAGGACGGCGCTTCAGGAAGGCGGCCCGGCCAGGACGTCAGCCGATCGGCCGCCTCCTCGAATCGCATCCCGTTAGTTGACGAGCTCGCCCGTGGTCCGCTTCGACTCGTCGACGTCCGGCAGATCAAGGACGGTTTTGGGCTTCTTCCCCTCGCCGTCGCTCGACGATCGCGCGTCGCGTCGCCGGCCGGCCTCCGTGACGACCGTCGAGTGCTCCGTCGAGAACACGAGCGTGCCACTGACCGGGTCGGCGTCCGCGACGATGTGATCGCCGGGCTGGAACTCGCCGCGGAGCAGACCCCGGGCGAGCGGATTCTCGACGAGCCGCTGGATGGTCCGCTTGAGCGGCCGCGCCCCGTAGGCGGGATCGGTGCCCTCGCGCACGATCACCGTCTTCGCTGCCGGGGTGAGCTCGAGCACGAGCTCCTGCTCGTCGAGCCGCTTCTGGACGCGCTCGAGGAGAAGGTCGACGATCCGCGTCAGGTGCTCGTCGGTCAGCGTGTGGAAGACGATGATCTCGTCGATCCGGTTGAGGAACTCGGGCCGGAACTGGCCGCGCAGTGCCTCCATCACGGACAGCTTCATCGCCTCGTAGGCGACCTTGTCCTCGCGACCGCCGGAGACGGCCGTGATGAGGTGGCTGCCGACGTTGCTGGTCATGATCACGACGGTGTTCTTGAAGTCGACGGTCCGACCCTGGCCGTCCGTCAAGCGGCCGTCATCGAGGACCTGGAGGAGGATGTTGAACACGTCCGGGTGGGCCTTCTCGATCTCGTCGAGGAGGATGACCTGGTACGGGCGCCGGCGGACTGCCTCCGTCAGCTGACCGCCCTCCTCGTAGCCGACGTAACCGGGTGGCGCCCCGATGAGGCGCGAAACCGAGAACTTCTCCATGTATTCGGTCATGTCGATCCGGGTCATCGAGTGCTCGTCGTCGAAGAGGAACACCGCCAGCGCTCGAGCCAGCTCCGTCTTGCCGACGCCGGTCGGGCCAAGGAAGAGGAACGAGCCGAGCGGCCGCTGGGGGTCGCCAAGGCCTGCCCTTGCCCGCCGAACCGCGTCCGACACGGCCTCGATCGCCTCGTCCTGGCCGACTACGCGCTGGTGGAGTCGCTCCTCCATCTTGACGAGCTTCTCGACCTCGCCCTCCATGAGCTTCGTCACGGGGATGCCGGTCCAGGCCGCGACGATCTCAGCGATGTTGTCGGCCGTGACCTCCTCGCGCAGCAGTGAGCCCGGGCCCTGGAGCTTGGCCAGCGCCTCCTCGTGCTCCTTCAGCTGGGCCTGCAGCTCTGGCAGTGTCGCGTACTGGAGCTTCGCGGCGGTCTCGTAGTCCGTCTCGCGCTGGGCCTGTTCGATCCGGACCTGGAGCTGCTCGAGCTCTGTCTTCGTCTGGCGCATCGCCGCGATCGCGGACTTCTCGGCCTCCCAGCGCTGCCTGAGGGCGCCGGTCTGCTCCTCGAGATCTGCGAGCTCCTTCTCGAGCGCCGCGAGGCGCGCCTTCGACGCGTCGTCCTTTTCCTTGCGCAGAGCCTCACGCTCGATCTCGAGCTGCATGCGGCGGCGCTCCGCCTCATCGAGCTCGACGGGCATCGAGTCGATCTCCATCCTGAGCCGCGAGGCGGCTTCGTCGACGAGATCGATCGCCTTGTCCGGCAGGAAACGGTCCGTGATGTAGCGATGGCTGAGGGTCGCCGCAGCGACGAGGGCGGAATTGGTGATCCGGACGCCGTGGTGGACCTCGTAGCGCTCGCGGAGGCCGCGCAGGATCGAGATCGTGTCCTCGACGCCCGGCTCGTCGACCATGACCGGCTGGAAGCGCCGCTCGAGGGCCGCGTCCTTCTCGATGTGCTTGCGGTATTCGTCGAGCGTGGTCGCCCCGATCGTGTGGAGCTCGCCGCGCGAGAGCATCGGCTTGAGGAGGTTGGACGCGTCCATCGCGCCCTCGGCCGCGCCGGCCCCGACGACCGTGTGAAGCTCGTCGATGAACAGGATGACCTGGCCGTCGGCGTCCTTGATCTCCTTGAGGACCGCCTTGAGGCGCTCCTCGAACTCGCCACGGAACTTCGCCCCGGCAATCAGCGCGCCGAGATCGAGCGATACCACCCGCTTGTCCTTGAGCGTCTCGGGCACGTCGCCGCGAATGATCCGCTGGGCGAGGCCCTCGGCGATGGCGGTCTTGCCGACGCCCGGCTCGCCGATGAGGACCGGATTGTTCTTCGTCCGGCGGCTCAGGACCTGGATGACCCGACGGATCTCGTCGTCCCGGCCGATCACCGGGTCGAGCTTGCCCGCCCGGGCCTCGTTCGTGAGGTCGCGTCCGTACTTCTCCAGGGCGGCATACGTCCCCTCGGGATTCGGCGAGGTCACCCGCTGGCCGCCCCGAACGCTCTGGAGCGCCGTCAGGATCGCCTCGCGGGTCGCGCCATGCTTCTCGAGGAGCTGGCGGGCTTCGCCGCCGACTTCGACCACGGCCAGGAGGAGATGCTCCGTCGACACGAATTCGTCGCCGAGCCGCCGTGCCTCCTGCTCCGCGAGCTCCAGCGCCCGCTTGGCGCGGGCATCGAGTGACAGCGAGCCCCCCTGGATCTTCGCGCGGCGGCTCAGGATGGCGGCAAGCTCGCCGCGGAAGGCAGTGAGATCGACGCCAATTCGCCGGAGGGTCTCCGACGGCACGCCGTCATCCGGCTCAACGAGCGCGTGGAGGATGTGCTCCGCATCGAGGACCGGGCTGGATAGCTCGGCAGCCACGCGCTGCGCGGCGACGATGGTCTCCTGGGCCTTTTCGGTATATCGGTCTAGTTGCATCGGATGCTCCAGGTCTGGTTCAGGTTCAGCGAGGGTCTGGCTGGTTCACGCGGTCGAGGAACTCGCGCGCGGCGTCGAGCTGGTCAGGATCGAGGCCGGGGAGAACGACGCGGACCTTGGCGAGCAGGTCGCCCAGGCCCTCGCCGCGGAGGTGCGGCATGCCCTGGCCGGTCAGGCGGAACGTCCGGCCGTTCTGGGTGCCGGAAGGGATCCGCAGCAGGACCTTGCCCTTGAGTGTCGTCACCGGCACTTCACCACCGAGCAGGGCCTCCTTGAGGGTGACCGGCAGCTCGCGCTCCAGGTTTGCCCCGCGGCGGGTGAACACCGGGTGCGGGCGGACCTTCACGACGACGACGAGATCGCCACCGCCCGGGCCCTGGCCGGTGACCTTGACCCGGGTTCCTGTGTCCGCGCCACGCGGGATCGTCACCTCTAAGCGCTTGCCTTCGACCTCGACGAGGACCTTCGTTCCGTGGAACGCCTCCTCGAGGCCAATCTCCGCGACCGCCTCCGCGGTAGCGAGACGTGCGGCCGGTCGCGATGACGTCCGGGCGCCGGCATCGTTCAGGTTCATCTGGCCGAGGATCTCCTCGAATGTCGGCCCCGCGGTGCGGGACCGGGTCCGGGTCGATCCGCGTGCGCCGGAGAGGTCGTCGGCCGCGAAGAACGTCCGGAAGAAGTCGGAGAACTCGTCGCCGCCGGCGCCGCTCGTCCTGAACTCGTAGCGGATGTTGCCGGATTGACCGGCGCCTCCCCGTCCGAATCCGGCGAACGGGTTGCCACCCGCGGACGGTCCGCCGGCACCGGCTCCGGCGTGGCTGTAGGCCTCCCAGTTGGCGCCCAGGAGGTCGTACTTGCGCCGCTTCTCCGGGTCGGACAGGACGGCGTTGGCTTCGTTGACCTGCTTGAAGCGGCGCTCGGCCGCGGAATCACCCGGCTTGGTGTCCGGATGGTGCTCGCGAGCGAGCTTGCGGAAGGCCTTCTTGATCTCGGCCTGAGACGCGTCGCGCTTCAGGCCGAGAGTCTGGTAGTAGTCCTGGTAGTCCATCAGTGGCCGAACCTCAGGCCGATGCGCTCGCGGGGCTCGCGCTTGGACTACGGTGGGCGTGGTTGCGGTTCATCGTCCCTCCCGCAACTCTCAGCCCTGTACCACCACCGGCGGCTGCTCCGCCGGTGGGAATGTCGTCCGGCGGACGCGGTCCTCCGGCTCGGGATCGATCGGCTTGTCGCCGGTAATGACCTTGGCCGGTTCGGCGACGAGCGCCTTCGGCTTGCGCCGAAGGGCCGCCTCCAGGACCTGGTCCATCGTGTCGACGAGGATGAGCTTGATCTGCTTTCGGATCTCGTCCGGAAGGTCGCGCAGGTCCTTCTCGTTCTTGCGCGGCAGGATCACGATCTTCGCGCCGGCCAGGTGCGCGGCGAGGATCTTGCTCTTCAGCCCGCCGATCGGGAGGACCCGACCACGGAGGGTGATCTCGCCGGTCATCGCCACGTCCTTCCGGACGGGGATGCCGGCCAGGGCGCTGACGATTGCGGTTGCCATCGTGATCCCGGCGGACGGCCCGTCCTTCGGGATGCCGCCGGCCGGAACGTGGATGTGGAGCGTGTTCTTCTCGAAGATCTCACGCGAGATCCCGAGCTCACTGGCATGGGCCCTCGTCCACGAGAGGCCGGCACGCGCCGACTCCCGCATCACCTCGCCGAGCTGGCCGGTGAGGATGAAGTCCTCCTTGCCCTCCATCTTGGTCACCTCGATCGCGACGACGTCGCCGCCGACCTCGGTCACGACGAGACCCGTTGCCGAGCCCGTCTGGTCCTCGGACTCGAGCTCGCCGTACTCGTATCGCTGCGGGCCGAGGAACTCGACCAGCCGCTTGACGTCGACGACGGTCTTGCGCTTGCGCCCCTCGGCGACCGAGCGGGCAACCTTGCGCATGACGTTCGCGATCTCGCGCTCGAGGTTCCGGACGCCGGCTTCCTTCGTGAAGGAGCGGACGAGCTCGGTCATCGCATCGGGCGTGATCTCGATTCGCTTCTCGTTGAGGCCGTGGTTCTTCATCTGCTTGGGGATGAGGAAGCGCTTGCCGATTTCGATCTTCTCCTGCTCGGTGTAGCCGGGCAGATAGATGATCTCCATCCGGTCGCGCAGGGCGGCCGGGATCGGGTCGAGCAGGTTCGCGGTGGCGACGAAGAGCACCTTGCTCAGGTCGAACGGCACCTCCAGATAGTTGTCCTGGAACGAGTTGTTCTGCTCGGGATCGAGGACCTCGAGGAGCGCGGACGACGGGTCGCCGCGGAAGTCCATCCCGATCTTGTCGACCTCGTCGAGCATGAAGACCGGATTGTTCGAGCCGGCCGTCTTGATGCTCTGGATGATCCGGCCGGGCAGCGCGCCGATGTAGGTCCGGCGGTGACCGCGGATCTCGGCCTCGTCGTGGATGCCGCCGAGGCTCATGCGGACGAACTTGCGGCCCATCGCCCGGGCAATGCTCTTGCCGAGTGACGTCTTGCCCACGCCGGGCGGGCCGACGAACGCGAGGATCGGGCTGCGGATCTCGTCGGCGAGGGTTCGCACGGCGAGGTATTCGAGGATCCGCTCCTTGATCTTCTCGAGGCCGTAGTGATCCTCGTCGAGGATCTTGGCCGCTTCCTTGATGTCGAGCAGGTCGTCAGTCGCGACGTTCCACGGTAGGCTGATCAGCCAGTCGACGTAGGTCCGGATGACCCCGACCTCGGGTGAGGCCGAAGGGATCCGCGCCATGCGGTCGACTTCCTTGATCGCTCGCGCCTTGATCTCGTCGGGCATGCCGGCTGCTTCGACCTTCTCGCGCAGCTCGTTGATCTCCGCCTGCTGCGGGTCGTCCTCGCCCAGCTCCCGCTGGATCGCCTTGAGCTGCTCGCGGAGGATGTATTCGCGCTGTGTCTTGTCCATCTCCGACTTGACTTCGGACTGGATCCGGCCCTTCAGCTCGAGAATCTCGATCTGACGGGCGAGGAAGTTCGAGACCAGCTTGAGGCGCTCGATGACGTCGATCGTCTCGAGCATCTCCTGGCGCTGCTCGGTCGTCATGTCAGGGCTGTAGGCGACCATATCGGCCAGGAGGCCGGGCTCCGTGATGTTGCGGGCGGCGACGGCGGCCTCCGGCGGGACCGGCGCACCGTTGGCGACGTATTGCTCGATCTGGGCCTGGACCGTGCGCATGAGCGCCTGGACCTCGAGGCCGGCCGGCGTCTCGTCGGCGACCTCTTCCACGACGCCGCGCAGGTACGGCTCAGTCGACGAGAACCGGTGGAGCCGGAGCCGTGACTGGCCCTGGACGATCGCCCGGACGGTGCCGTCCTGGAGCTGAACGACCTGGGCGATCTTGGCGAGCGTGCCGATCTCATAGAGCTCGGAGGCCTCGTTGATGTCCTCCTGCTCGGCGTGTCGCTGGGTGACAAGCGCGATCGGGCCGCCATCGGCGACCGCGGCATTGAGCGCGTTGACGCTCTTCTCGCGGCCCACCTGGAGGGGCACGATCATCTCCGGGAAGATCACGGTTTCGCGAAGGGCGACGAGCGGCAGCTCGATCGTCTTCGGCCCGGCAGCCTTCGAGGCCGCCTTGGCGCCGGATGTCTTCGGGCCGGTGCTCTTGGTTGGCTCGTCCGAGGTGGGCGGACGCTTCGGCATCAGGTTTCTCCTGTCGCGGTGACTGTGAATGATTGCTGGCGAATGATGTTGGTGAAAGGGTGGATTCCCTGAAGATTGCTAGGCGGTTCCGGTGTCGCGTTCAGCGGCGGACGCGTCGGCGGCCCGGCGGTTCCGCATTCCTTCGTCGTAGAGGGCCTCGAGAATTCGCTTGCCCAGCCGCTCTTCGAGCTCGAACAGGATCTTGATCCCGGCGAGATTGACGCCGCGATCCCGCGTCAGATGTCGAATCCATTCGATCCGGCGGATGTCCTCGTCGCTGTACAGGCGGATGTTGGTTGGCGTCCGTGCCGGACAGAGCAAACCCTCATCCTCGTAGATCCGCAGCGTCCGCGGATGCACCGAGACAATTCCGGCCGCAACGCTGATGACGTAGACCGGGCGCCGGGGATCGCGATCCGATGGGTTGTTGCAATTCACGCTGGGAATCATAGAACCCTGACAATGACGTTGTCAAGGTTTTTATGCGTTCAGTTGTCCTGAACTCTGCGCTGGGCGCTTGGCGGCCTCACGAGGGCCGTCGGCTCAGCCCGCGGATGCCTCCTCGACATCGCCAATGAGCTGTTCGTGGAGGACGGCCTCGCAGTCGGCGCGCCCGATCGCGATGACCTTGTCGCCCTCCTGGAGCAGGGTGTCCGCCCGGAGTGGCGTGGCCACCCCGTTTCGGATGACCGCGAACAGCGAGCAGCCGTCGGGGATCTGGAGTTCCTGGGTGGATTTCCCGATCGCCGGCGAGCCGCTCTGGAGATGCGCCTCGATCAACTCGAGCTCGCCCTCGCCGAGCGCCGCCAGGTGCAGGAGCTCGTGGACCGGGATGTCCTGCTCGATGGAGCCGAGGATCATCCGGGTGGGGCTGATGAGCTCGTCCACGCCGAGGTGCTTGAACAACGACTCGTTCTTGGGGTTGTTGACCCGGGCGATCGTCCGCGGGACGTCGAAGTGATGCTTCGCCATCTGGCAGATCACGAGGTTGTCTTCGTCATCGCCGGTGACAGCCGCCACGATGTCCGCCCGATTGCAGCCGGCTTCGCCCAGGTACTTGCCCTCACACCCGTCGTGCGGGATGACGACCGATCCTATCTCGTCGGCGATCTGGTCGGCGCGCGCTCGATCCCGCTCCATGAGCACGACCTCGTGGCCGGACTCGATGAGCTCCTTCGTTAGGTAGTAGCCGACCTTCCCGCCGCCGACGACGAGGACGAACATCCCTCAGGCCTCCTGGCGGGCGCTGACCGGCGCCTCGGCGGCCGTGACCTCGTCGGGTCCCGGTGTGTCGTGTTCCTCGCCGCCCGGATGACTGCCCGTCGGGGCGAGGATTCCTGCGCGGCCGCTGAGCGGGAACCCCAGGAACGAGTTGATCGCGTCGGCCATGAGATTCGTCCGGCAGATCGTGGCGATGCCAAGGTCCGCGTACGCCTCGGCCCGGACCGGATCGTTGATCTTTGCGATGACCCGCTTCGCACCGAGCGCCTCATGGGCGAGCTGGGCGGCCATGACGTTCCGGTTGTCGCCTTCGGTCAACGCGATGAAGATGTCGGCGTCCTCGGCGCCCGCACGGCGCAGCGTGTCCTCATCGGTCCCGTCACCGCGAAGCGCGTTGCCGCCGAACGAGGACGGAAGGCGATCGAAGGAGCGGGTCAGCAAATCGACGACGATCACCTCGTGCCCCGACTGGTCGAACGAGTCGGCGAGCGCGGCGCCAACGCGGCCGCAACCGACGATCACTGTCTTCACGTCATCTCCTCGGGGATCGGCTCGCGCACGACCCAGACTGCGCACGGGGCGTTCTTCAACACGTATGGGATCGTCTTTCCGATCGCGAAGTCGCCGCCGAACCGCTTGCGATATGGCAGCCCGGTGACGAGGAGGTCCGCCCCGCGCTCGACGGCTTCGTCGACCAGTGCGGCACCGACATCCCGGGCCTGGAGCAGGACCGGCTCGAGGCGGGCCTTGGCCGACTCGGCGACCGACTCGGCCATGTCGAGGACGCGCTGGGCCTCCTCCGACTGACCTGCGACGTCGGCGTCGAGTGGCAGGGTCCAGTCGATCTCGACGACGTGGACGGCGATCAACTCGACGTCGCCGCCCTTGGCGAGGGCCGTGACAAGGCGGACGATGCGGGCGTCGCTCGAGCCGCCGTTCAAAGCGATCACCGCTCGGGTGAATGGGGGAGTGTGGGCCTCGGGCACGGCCGGAACGATACCACCGCGAGGCTCAGGGCCGAGGGAGCCGCCTCTCCGACGCAGCGTGCTCCGCTGCGGCCGCCTCTTCCACCGCCCGTCGCTCCAGCGTGCTCTCGTCCTCGCGACGATACGGCACGTTGACGACAACGGTGTGCGGCCTGCCGAGGAGCGAGCTCCGGAGCCGCTTCACCGACTGGTTGTAGAGGATCCGCTCCCACCAGCGCCGGGCGACGTATTCCGGGAGGACAACGAAAGTGACCGGTGCCTCCTTGTCCGGCGGCCAGGCCGCGTCGAGGACGTTGAGGTACGCCTCGAGAGGTCCGACGAGGGCGCGGTACGGCGATTCGACGACGACGAGCGCGACCCCTGGCATCTGTCGCTCCCACTGCCGGCGGAGTTCCTCGGCGTCTGCTGCATCGTCGGTGATGAAGACGGCCCGGACATCGTCGGCGATGGATCGAGCCACGTTGACGGCCTGGACGACCGCGCGATTGAGGCCCGGGATCGGGACGACCACGCGTTCTTCGCGGTGGGGCGACTGGAAGACGATGTCATCGCGGACCCGCAGCTCGCGCCGCGAAGCCGTGTACTGGGCATTGATGAACAGCATCATCGCGACGAGGATCGGGATGAGGATGATGACCAGGTACGCGCCATCGACGAACTTCACCGATGTGACGACGATCGCGACGATCCCGGTCAGGACCGCGCCGACCGCGTTGATCGCGATCCGGTAGCGCCAGCCGCGGACGCGGTGGCGGAGCCAGTGGCGGACCATCCCGGACTGGCTGATCGTGAAGTCGATGAACACCCCGACCGCATAGAGCGGGATCAGCGCATGGGTGTGGCCGCCGAAGATCACGATCAGGCTCATCGCGATCAGGGCGAGGATGATGATCCCGGCCGAGAACGCAAGGCGGTCGCCGCGGTACGAGAACTGGCGGGGCATGAACCCGTCGATGGCTAGGACCGCGGCCAGCCGGGGGAACGCCGCGAAGCTCGTGTTCGCCGCCAGGAAGAGCAACAGCGCCGTGAACGCCTGGAACAGGTAGAACCCGATCGAGTCGCCGCCGTAGACGACGCCGGCGACCTGGGCGACGACGGTCTTCTTCACCGGCTCGTCGACCGGGAAGATCGCGAAGCTCGTCGCGAGATAGGTGATCCCGATGAACAGGACCGCGAGGATTCCCGCCATCGCCATGAGCGTCGCGGCCGCGTTCTTCGGCTCCGGCGGCTTGAACGCGGGAACGCCGGTCGCGATGGCCTCGGTCCCTGTCAGCGCGACCGCGCCCGAGGCGAACGCTCGCAACAGGATCAGGACCCCGACGGCCTGCGTCGTATTGCTGACCGCCTCGACCTCCGCCGGCGTGGGCGCCGCTCCTTCGCCGAGAACGATGATCTTGAACGTGCCGATCACGATCATCAACAGGGCACTGCCGAGGAACAGGTACGTCGGGATCGCGAAGATGTTGCCCGACTCGCGGAGCCCACGGAGGTTGCCGACCATGATCAGGAAGATCGCCACGATCCCCACCTGGACAGAGATCGGCCCGACCGCCGGCACCGCGGAGGAGATCTGCTCCACGGCCGACGAGGTCGACACCGCGACCGTCAGGCAGTAGTCGATCATCAGGGCGGACGCCGCGAGCAGCGACGCGATCTTGCCGAAGTTCGCCTTCGATACGGAGTACGAGCCGCCGCCGGTCGGGTAGGCGATGCAGATCTGGCGGTAGCTGAAGGCGACGACCGCGAGGAGCCCGGCGATGGCGATGGCGATCGGGATCGAGAACGTGAGGGCGGCCGTTCCGAGGCCGACAAGCAGGAACGCCCGGATGATCTCCTCGGTCGCGTAGGCCGACGAGCTGATCGCATCCGAGCTGAAGATCGCCAGCGCCTGCTTCTTCGACAGGCGTTCGCCGATCTCCTCCTCTGACGCGAGGGGCCGGCCGAGGGCGAAGGACTTGACGGACTGCGAGGAACAGACCCATGGGGGTCTTCGGCCGGCTTGCGGCCGGTTTCGCGACCAGCTGGCCCGGGCCCGTGTACCGGAAGTACGGCGAGTGCGGCCGCTCGACGCGAACGCGGCGATCCGCGAGCTTCCTGCCCTGGAGCGGTCGGCGTCCGCCGATCATCGGTCTGCGCTCACAGGCCGTACGACAGCCGGTCGACGAGCCGCCGCGGCAGGCGGACCTCGGTCATCGCCGCCTGGACCGCTTCGATGTCGTACGGCACCCGGTACCAGGTACACCGGCCGGCATCCGTGTCGATGACCATGAAGCTCGACGTGACGATCCCGTCCCGTGGCTGGCCGACGCTGCCAGGATTGATGAGCGCCCGGCGATCCGAGAACGTGAAGCTCGATCCCTGCGCCGGCTCGATCTGCTCGACGCTGCCGTCCACCTCGGCGAAGACCATCGGCAGGTGGGTGTGGCCGTACAACCCGAATGGCGTCGTCAGGGCGGCGAGGTTCGCCCGGGCGATCGGCACGGACACGATGTACTCCCAGAGCGGCTCGCGCGGGCTTCCATGAACGAGCCCGAACTGGCTGTCAGTGTGGCGCTCGGGTAGCGCGGCCAGCCAGTCCCGAGTCCTGTCGCCGATCCGGTCGCGGGTCCACTCCATGGCGGCTCGCGCGTCAGGATTGAACCACTCGATTTCCTTGCCGCCGATCGCCGCCGCATCGTGATTGCCGCGGACCCCGACCGCGCCGATCTCCGCGAGGCGCTCCACGACGCCGTCCGGTTCGGGCCCGTAGCCGACGACGTCGCCGAGGTGCCAGACGGCATCGACCGATCCGAATGAGGCGATGACCGAGTCGAGGGCCGCCAGGTTCGCATGGATGTCCGAGAGGACGGCGACGCGCACGAGGCGCAGCCTAGCAGGGGAGGCTCGGCCGGGTGACGACGCTCACCACGGCTTTCGACGTCGGGCGGCGGGATCGCGCGGAAACTCCTCCGCGCTCCGGCCGCGCTTCGTTACGACGACGAGTCGGTGCCGGTCGAGACCCGTAGCCGCGACGGGAATCGACTCGATCCGGCCGCCGCCCAGTCCCGCCAGAGCCCGGCGTGCGGCGAGGACCTCCTCCTCGATGTCGCCGCGCTTCCAGACGACGAGCATGCCGCCCGGCACCAGCAGCGGGAACGACAGCTCGACCAGGTCGTCGAGCGCACCGACCGCTCGCGCCGTGACCGCCGCCCAGCGTTCCCGGTGGCGTGGATCTCGGGCGAGGCTCTCGGCCCGTTCGGCTGCCACCGAGACGCGCGAGTCGAGACCCGTCGCCGCCACCGCCGCGGCCAGGAACGCGGCCTTCTTGCCGACCGAATCGACGAGGACCGCCCGGTCGACCGGCAGGACTGCGGCGAGCGGGATCCCCGGGTAGCCACCGCCGCTGCCGAGGTCGAGAAAACTGTCGACGCGGACCCGGCCGACCCGCCGGGCCTGGAGGACGCGGATCGCGGCCAGACTATCGATGACGTGGCGCGTCGCGATCTCCGCCGGATCGCGGATCGACGTCAGGTTGATCGAGCTGTTCCACGCCATGAGCAGCCGAGCGTGGTCTTCGATGACCGCCCGGGCGGCACGCGTAAGCCGCAGGTCCAGCTCGAGGAGTCCCACGTCGAGCGCATCCCCGAACGCGGCGGGGAGCGGTGGAAGGTCCGCGACGCGCGTCGGGAGCGGTTGGCGGGGACGGTCCAGGCACTCCTCCTGTCGGTCGTGCCTGTGCGGGCCGTCCGGGCTCCGCTCCCGGCGTGCTCGTTCGTCGCACCGCAGGTCGAGTGACGGTCTTCCGTGACGTGTCCGGTTCGCGGCTGGGTTTCCCCTAGCCCCTCGCAGGTCTCGTTACCCGAACGACCTCAGTGCGGTCGCCGGACAGTACCGGCCCAAAAGCGGCCAGTCAACGGGGTTATCCACGAAACCCCCGGAGTGCCGTGAGGTTGTGGATAACGGCCGGCGACGGCGACCCGGCAAGGGCTACGCGGGTCGGATGCGCGGCGGCTTCGGGGGCGGTCGGTCGACGCCTCCGAGTCGGATCGAGCGGCGCCTGGCGTCGAGCGAGGGAACCTCACCCGTCGCGGCCGGCGCCCCACGCCCGGCGATTGCCATCGCCCGGAGCACGGCCCGTTCCTCCAGGCCGATCTCCTCGGCCGCGAGGGCCCGGGCAAGGGTGGCCGTGACGACCGATGTGTCGACGGCGGCCGGCCCGGGCAGGGCAAGAACGAAAGCCGAACCCGATCCGGGCACCGACGCGACTTCGAGATCGCCGCCCATCCGCCTCGCGAGGTCGCGCGCGATCGGCAGACCAAGTCCCGTCCCCGTGATCCGCTCGTGGCCCGGCAGCCGGTGGAACCGCTCGAAGATCCGCGGACGGTCGTCGCCGGCGATGCCCGTCCCGTCGTCGACGACCGTGAGGACTGCGACGGGGCCATCGAAGCGGGCGTTGATGTCGACCCGGCCGCCGGGCGCCGTGAACTTCAGCGCATTCGCGACGAGGTTCGTGAGGATCTGCTCGACGCGGCGCCGGTCGCCGGTCGCCGACCGCAAACGAGGCGGGAGCGAGGTTCGCAGCCGAATGTCGCACTCAAGGGCGATCGGCATGAGCCCGGCGGCGACGTGGGCAACGGACTCGGCGACGGAGAACGGCTCTTCCTCGAGCTCGAGGGTCCCGGACTCCAGCCGCGAGAGCTCCAGGAGGTCCCCCACGAGGTCGGCCATCGAGCCCACGATGCCGAGGCTTCGCTCGAGGAAGTCGCGCTCGACTGCCGGATCGTCGACCTTGTCGCCATGGATCAGCTCCAGATAGCCGCGGAGGCCGGTCAGCGGCGTTCGCAGCTCGTGGGCGACCGTGGAGACGAAGCGCGTTCGCTCGGCCTCTGCAGCTCTCAGGGAAGCGAGCTCGCGGTCCGTCGCCAGCTGTTCGGTCACCAGCGACAGCGCGACCGCGGCGTGCCGTGCCAGTTGCGGCGGCAGTCGTTCGGCAAGCTTGTCGGCCGCTCCGGCCCGGGTGAACTCGAACCCGAGGACGACATGTCCGGCCGCCGGGATCGGCAGGAGCGCATACCACGGTCCGTCGCCCGTTGCGGCGTCGACGCCCCCGCCCGTGCCGACGTCCAATTCGCGCTGGTCGCCCGCTTCGTCACCACCACGGCGCCCGGGCAGGAGGACCCGCCGGTCCTCGGGTGCCAGCTCTCGCATCACGTTCGGCGTGTCGGGTTGGTCGTACGGCGGATCGTCCGCGTCGCCGCCCACGATGAGCGAGATCGGGGCGAGGCCGGACGCAGCGCGGTCCGCTCGTGAGCGTGCAGAGCGTGCATCGAGCCACGTCGCGAGGGCCTCGGCTGCAGCGGGATCCTCGCCAGGCACGACCGAGACGGCACAGCGTCGCTCGATCCCGTCGGCGAGCACGGCCGCACGATGAGCGCCCGCTGTCCGGGCGAGGAGCCGAAGCAGACCGGCGAGGCGAGCCTCCGCGCTCGTGTTCGCAGCGAGCACGTCGAGCGCGCGCGCGAGGAGCGTCCGTTCCTGGTGTGCCTGGCGGTCCTCGGCGCGTCGGAAGGACGCCCTCCGCTCACTGAGCGGCGGGGGCGCGTTCACGGTCGGAGGTTGGGCTGGCAGCCGCTGCTGGCGCGGATCGAGCATCTGGCCCCTGGTGACGCTCCGTTGGGGTTCGGAGGTGTTACGAGTGATCGGTCGCGCCAATCGTCAGGGCCATGGTGCGTACGGGAAATCCCCCGTCCGGTTGCCGTAACTGTCCGGAAGTACCGGTCAGCCGGAACGGCCACTCCCGCGAACGGGCCGCCCGAGTGTCCGCCGCACGACGTCGATCACCTCATCGACGTACTTGTCCGCCTCGCCGCGCTCGGCGGCGGTCCGAACGCAGCCCTGGACGTGGTCCTCGAGTACCAGGACCGAAACGGCGTCGACGGCCGCCCGCAGGGCGGCGGTCTGCTGGAGAATGTCGACGCAGTATTCCTCGCGCTCGATCATCCGGGCGATGCCACGAACCTGGCCCTCCATCCTCGACAGGCGTCGGACGAGACCGGCCTTGTCCTTCGAGTACGAGTGGCGGAAGTGATCGGTTGCGGGTTCGGCCGTCGTGCGGCCGGTGGGCTGTGGCACGTGCGGCCTCCCTGTGGTTCGTGTCGGTCACCTCATGATACCCCCTGGGGGTATCGACCGACAATCCGCTCGAGCAAGGCGCTCCTCTGCACGAGGCAGTAGACTGACCGCCGATGGACCCGCGCGATGGCCTCCCTCCGTTCGCGAATGGCGTCGATTGCGGCGCGTGCGGCGGGCTCGTCCCGCTCGAGCGGATCCGCGTCCTCGCCAGCCGGGACGATCTGACGTTCGTCGAGCTCGATTGCCCGGGCTGCCGGAGTGAGTCGCTGGGGATCATCGTCAAGTCGAGCGGCGGGCCGGCATCGGGAACGACATACGGCGAATTCCTGCCGGCCGACGACGCCCGCTTCCGCGAGGCGCTGCCGATCGGCCCGGACGACGTTCGCACTGTCCGCGAGCTCCTGGCCCGCGGCGACCTTGACGCGTTCGTCGGCCGATCGCGGGACGCACGGGGCGGCGGGTCGCCCGCGTGACGGCCACCTCGGCGGCGGGGTCCGGCGCGGGGCGCAGGGCACGCCGACCCACGGCTCCGGCGCGCCCGGTGCCGCAGATCGAGCTGCTTGAGCCTGGAGCAATCGCGGTCGCCGTCGCGGCGCCGGCCGGTGCGGGCTCTCTGCCCGACGTGGCCACGTCCGGTCCCGCCCCCACGTTCGCTCATGCGAGTGAAGCGGAAATGGCCCGGATCCTCGACTTCTACCAGGTCCGCTGGGAGTACGAGCCGCACACGTTCCCGATCCTCTGGAACCTCGATGGCACGGTCGTCGAGAGCTTCTCGCCGGACTTCTGGCTGCCGGACCTCGATCTCTACCTCGAGATGACGACCCTGCGCCAGAAGCTCGTCCGCAAGAAGAACCGCAAGCTCCGCCGCGTCCTCGAGCTCTACCCGGACCTCCGAGTGAAACTGTTCTACGCGCGTGACTTCCGGGCGCTCATGCTGAAGTTCGGCAAGCTCGCGCTCATCAACGAGCTGTCGGGGACATCGGGCCAGGTCGTCCCGGTCGCGGCCGCCTCGTCGATCGACGAGCCCGAGGATCTCGGTTCGTGACGAGGCCGATCGACCTGGTCAACGACGTTGGCGACGTGCTCGTGACCGAGGAGGCGATCCAGGCGAAGATCGGTGAGCTCGGCAGCCGGATCGGCGCTGACTACGCGGGCCGGCCGCTGACGCTCGTGTCGGTCCTCAAGGGCTCGCTGCCGTTCATGGCGGATCTCATGCGGGCGATCCCGATCCCGGTTCGGATCGACCTGATGGAGGTCTCGTCATACGGCGGCACCGGCACCGAGTCGTCCGGCCTGGTCCGGATCCTCAAGGACCTGTCGGCGAGCATCGAGGGCGAGGACGTGCTCATCGTCGAGGACATCATCGACACGGGCCTCACGCTCAACTACCTGCTCCGCTACCTCCGCGGCAAGAACCCCCGCTCGCTCCGGATCTGCACGCTGCTCGACAAGCCGGCCCGCCGGCTCGTGGACATCCAGGTCGACTACATCGGGTTCACGATCCCGGACCAGTTCGTCGTCGGCTACGGACTCGATTACGGCGAGTTCTACCGCAACCTGCGCTTCGTGGGCGTGCTCCGCCCCGAGGTCTACACGGGCGGCGACTGACCACATGCATCGACGCCCCCTCGGTCGTGGCCGCTGGCTGGCCGCGCTTGCCGCGCTGATCATCGTCGTCGGCTGCCTGCTGCCGTGGTGGCAGGTCGGCGGTGGCGATGGGCTGCCGGTCACGTCGGAGAACGGATTCGTTGGGAGCGGGATCCTCGTCTTCTTCACGGCCCTCGCTACGATCGCGCTGTTCACGCTGCCGTACGCGACAGAGCGCCCGGTCGCCATGGACGGTGCCCTCAGCTACGTGGCGCTCGCGGCGGTCGGCTGGATCGGCCTGATCATCCGGGCGGTCCAACTCGCGATGGTCAATCCCGACGCGATCTTCCCGCAGCGCGCCCCCGGGCTGTGGCTCGCAGCGCTCGGCCTGGTCCTCCTGGGCCGAGCCGCGTACGACATAGCAAGGGATCCTGCGCGGCGATAGGCGGTCGCCGAATGGCGCCCAGGCGGGCGCCTGAACCACCCTGCGGCGACCTTGCTGCTGGCGGGTCCCCCTCAGCTCCCGTTCGGGAGGGGGCTCCGCCAGACCGTCGGGATGTAGTTGTCCGGGGCGCCGAAGCTGCCGACCGCCAGCAACTCCGACTTGCCCACTGCCACCGCCAGCATCTCGCCCTGCTCGAGCGCCGGGTAGCGTGGCGCCCGTTGCCAGGTCAGCCCGTCGCTCGACGTCCAGCTCGCGGCGGTCCCGTACTGGACGCCGACGTAGTTGCCAACTGCGAGGAAACCGCCACCGGGGAGTGCCGTTGCGTCGGTCATCCGGATCTTGGCCCCGTTGTAGAGCCTCGAGTCCTCGCCTGGCGCGAGGGCCCAGGACGTGCCATTCGTGGAACGCCAGACGAGTGCGGCACGTTCGTCGAGATCCGATCCGACGGCGGTGATCGAGCCGTCGGGTCCGACAGCGACGGCCGCCACGAGCCCGGCGGCCAGGTCGGGACTGTCGACCCGCCGCCACGCCCGGCCATCGTGCGACACCCACGCGATCGACCCGGATCCGCGCTGACCCGTCCCGAGACGACCGACGGCGACGAAGCCATCGGTCGTTGCAGCGATCGACACGACCTCTGCCCCGGCGAAGGACGGGTCGTCGGGGATGGATTCCCAGGCCAGCCCATCCGTCGACCGCCAGAACCGGGCATGACGGTCGCCAAGCTCAGGACCGGCCGAGCCGCCGGCGATGAATCCGCCGCCGAGCGCCACGACGGTGACGATGCGCTCCCACGCTGCGCCGGCACTGAGGGTCGGGACCGTCCGACGGTTCCATGTTCGACCGTCGGCCGAATCCCAGGTGACGGGCTCCCTTCCGGACCGTCCCCCTGCGACGATCCGGCCGCCGGCGCGTGGGTCGACCGCCAGGCTCACCGCGAATGAGCCCGGCGTCTCGTCGACCGACCGGATGGACCATCGATCCCCGTCCACCGACATCCAGGCAATCGCCGTCCACGCGCCGTTGATGCCGACGTAGCCGACCGCCACCGGGCCGCCACGGGCCTGCGCGACGTCATCGACGACCGCCTGCCCCGGGAAGTGGCCAGGGTGTCCGGCTGTGCCCGGCCCGGTCGGGACGGTCGGGAGTGCGGAGGCACCAGCGAACGCTGCCTCGGGCCGTGCCACCGCCGACGCGGTGACCCAGCTGAGGCCCGGGATGGCCGGTGTCCCGGCCGCCTCCGGGCTCGCGGCTCTCGTCGGCGCAGGGCTCGAGCGTGCCGGTGTCGGCACGCGCGTGACGGGCACGCAACCCGTGCTGAGCATTGCGGCGGCAAGAGCGACGGCGAGCGCCCGACGCCGTGCCGTTCGTGAGGGGACCACACGGACAGTCTCGGGGAGGCTCGGCTTCGTCCGCAAACGCGAACGGCGCGGTCAGGGCGCCGGCGGCGTGCGAGAGGCACCCTGCGTCGACGCGGGCACATCGTCGCCCGTCACGCTGACCTCGATCGCGAACCACCGCTCAGTAGCGGCTGCGAGCTCGTCGTATCGGAACGCGACGATCCCACTCGGCCAGCCGGTCGACCCGAGACTCGCCGGTGGCCCGAAGAGTGCCCCGTATGGCGATGTGACCCTGATCGGCGCGACCTGACGAAGGTCGATGGGGTGCGCGACGCCACGATCCAGCCGCCACGCTCGAATGCTGGCCTGCCCGAACGGCTGCTGCGGACCGCTCGTCGGCGCGCAGTACCCGATCGCGGGAATCGCGTTACCGACGGCGGGCACGACCGGGATCGTCGGGTCGAGCGGGCCGCTGGCGTCACGTGGGTCGATCGCCCGCCAGACGTGGACGGTGATGTCGCGCCACGTCTCGATCGTGGCCGTTCGCCACGATCCCGGGTCATGGCACTGCTCGATGACGGCTTCACCCGTCGACGTCGGCGCCGGGGTTGGACTCAGGCGGCCGGTCGCGGATGCCGCGTCCGTGGCGGCGGCGAGGCCACGATCGGCCCCTTGCGACCCGGTCGATGGCATGTCGGCGGCGGCCCACGGCTTCAGGATTGCGAGACCGATGAGGGTCGTCATCAGCGCGGTCGCCACCAGCGGCGACCGATCAACCGGCGCGAAGCGCGCTTCGTACCGCTGGACCTGGTCGGTCCTCGATGGTTCGACGTCGTGCGGCATCGCGGGTCCTTCCGGGGCTGCCCGGGCTGGGTTCTTAGTGCTCGCCCAGGTATGCCTTGCGGACCATCTCGTTCTGGATGAGGTCGCTCGCCGGGCCGGTGAGCACCACCTCGCCGGTCTGGAGAACGTAGCCCCGGTGAGCGATGGAGAGCGCCTGGAGGGCGTTCTGCTCGACGAGCAGGATCGTCGTGCCCTGCGCATTGATCTCGCGGATCTTCTCGAAGACCTGCTGGACGAGGATCGGTGCGAGGCCGAGCGACGGTTCATCGAGGAGCAGAACCCGCGGCACCGACATCAGCGCCCGGCCGATGGCGAGCATCTGCTGCTCGCCCCCGGACAACGTTCCGCCGAGCTGATTCGTCCGCTCGCGGAGGCGCGGAAACAGTTCGAACACGCGCTCGACGTCAGGACCGATCTCGTTCAGATTTCGGGTGAAGGCACCCATCTGGAGATTTTCCAGGACGGTCAGCCGGGAGAAGATGCGGCGGCCTTCGGGCGACTGTCCGATCCCCGCTCGGACCAGCAGATGGGAGGCTGTCCGCGAGATGTCCCTGCCCTCGAAATTGACCGTCCCCTGGCGGGGGTGCAGGAGCCCGCTGATCGTCTTGAGAGTCGTCGTCTTGCCCGCCCCGTTGGCACCGATCAACGTCACGATCTCGCCGCGATTGACACTCAGGGAGATCCCCCTGAGAGCATGGATGTGGCCGTAGTAAGTGTTGACGTTCTCGAGCGTCAGCATCGGCGCGCCGATCTCGACGGCGCTCATGATTCGGTCGCCTCTGGGGTGGCGGAAGGCGACGCGGATGGGGGAGCGACCGGTGTCGGAGCGGCTTCAGCGGGCGGCGTTCCCAGGTAAGCCTCGATGACCTTCGGGTTGCGACGGACCTCGTCCGGCGTGCCCTCGGCGATCCGCTCGCCGTGATCGAGGACGGTCACCCGGTCGCTGATCTCCATGACGACCCGCATGTCGTGCTCGATGAGGAGGATCGTCAGGCCCAGGTCGGAGCGGAGGCGGCTGATCAGGCCCGTCAGCTGAAGCGTCTCACGCGGGTTCATCCCAGCAGTCGGTTCGTCGAGCAACAGCAACCTGGGGTCGGAGCCCAGGGCACGCGCGATCTCGAGGCGGCGCTGGTCGCCGTAGGGGAGGTTCTTGGCAAGCTGTTCGTCCCGTCCCTTGAGGCCGACGAGTGCGAGCAGCTCGCGCGCCCGGACACGGGCCGCCTCCTCCTCCTTGCGATCCCTGGGGGTCGACAGGAGCGCGTCGATCCAGGTCGCCTTCAGCTTCGTGTGCATGCCCACGAGCACGTTCTCCATCGCGCTCATGTTCTGGAACAGGCGGATGTTCTGGAAGGTCCGGCCCAGCCCCTCGACGACCATGTCGTTGGGCCGTGCACTCTTGAACACGCCCAGCCTGACGAGGAATCGCTGGTAGATCGGCGGCCGCGCGACGCCGATGAGCATCGCCACCATCAGCGCCAGGATCGTGAGTAGCAGCCCGATGATGATCGACAGCTCGCTTCTCGTCTCGGAGCCCAGGACCAGGGTGATCAGGGCGACGATCGCCGCGGGCAGGACCCAGAGCACCGGCTCGAACCAGGCTCGCCTCGACCGGGCGATGACCTTCCGGCCGTGGAACTCGATCTCGCCGGCAGTCGGGTCGTAGATGCCGGCGATGATATTGAAGAACGTCGTCTTGCCGGCGCCGTTCGGCCCGATCAGGCTGACGATGGCCTTCTCCGGAATCGAGAACTCGATGTTGTTGACCGCGACGAGGCCACCGAAGCGCTTGGTGATGCCGCTGGCGCCCAGGATCTCAGTCACGCCTTGACTCCGAGCTCTTCGTCAGCTCCGGGCGTCGGCCCGAGCGAGCCAGCTTCCTCGCCGTCGTCGCCGTCGAGGTCATCCTCGATGTGGAGCTCCAGGCGGCGACGCTGATTCGGGAAGAGGCCCTCGGGTCTCAACAACATCATCAACACGAGCGCGACGCCGTAGAGGAGGAACTGGTACTCGACGAACGGCACCTCCGCAAGGTTGACATGGATCGGCCCGAGGTCGAATGCCGGGACGCCGACCGTCTCGAGGACGCCGTTGATCCGTTTCAGGACGACGGCCTGGATGTTGTAGACGATGAAGGCTCCCACGGCGACGCCCCAGATGTTGCCCATCCCGCCGAGGATGACCATGGCCAGAACCGTAAACGAGACGGTGAACAGGAACTGGTCCGGAGAGACGATCGTGAGCTTCGAGGCATTGAAGACGCCGGCCAGGCCGGAGGTCGTCGCGCCGAGAGAGAAGGCAAGGAGCTTGGTCGTGACGGTGTTGATGCCGTTGGCCGAGGCCGCCAGCTCGTCTTCCCGAATCGCGTTCCAGGCGCGACCGATCCGCGAATCCGCCAACCGGTACATCAGGATCATCGTGATCGTCACGATGCCCGCCATGACGATGAAGTAGTTGAACGGCGAGATGGCGCTGAACGGGCCGAAGAACGGCAGCGGCTCCGGGCGGAAGATGCCGCCGATCCCGTTCGTGCCCCGAGTGAACCTGTCCAGGTTCAGGAACACGATGGGTACGATCTCGCCGAACCCGAGCGTCATGATCGCGAGGTAGTCGCCGCGGAGGCGGAGGGTTGGTGCGCCGAGCAGGATTCCGAAGATCGCCGCGACGGCTGCGCCAACGAACAACATCGGGAAGAACGGGAAGTCCGTACCCGCGAACGGTGAGTTGCTGTAGGCGTACGTGTACGCGCCGATCGCGAAGAACGCGGCATACCCCAGGTCGAGGAGGCCGGCCATCCCGATCACGACGTTGAGGCCCATCGCCAGCAGGACGAACACGCCGGCATTGGCGAACGAGTCGTACCACGGGCCGGGCGGCTGAACGACGTTCAGCGGCGGGATCAGCGGCAGGAAATACATGAGGACCGTCGTCAGGGCCATCGCGATGACGATCGTGATCGACCGATGCGCGTCGGTGAAATTCCGCATCTCGCTCATCCGCATGCGGAATCCCGTGGGAGGGATAGGGCCGCCGCTTCTGGCCGTCGTCGTCATGCCCGGTCCGGGGTTCTCTGGCCGAAGAGGCCAGACGGTTTGAAGATCAGGACGAACGTCAGGACCATGAACACGAGGAACTGGGACCAGCGCGAGTAGCCCATCGCCGAAGCGAAGTTCTCGATGAACCCGATGATGAAGCCGCCGATCGCCGCGCCGCTGATGTTGCCGATCCCGCCCAGGACCGCAGAGGTGAACGCCTTAAGACCTGCGTTGAACCCGAGGTCCTGCCGGACGTACCCGAAATTCAGGCCCCAGACCACGCCGGCCGCCCCCGCGAGCATCCCGCCAAGGAGGAAGGTCAGGGCAATCGTCTGGTTCAGATCGACGCCCATCAGCGAGGCAGCTTCCTTGTCCTGGGCCGTCGCACGCATCGCTCGGCCTAGCCGCGTCGTCGTGATGAACGCCTGCAACGCGATCATCAGACCGAGGGACAGGCCGAAAATGAAGATCGAGAGGAGGGCGATCGAGGCGCCCCCGAACTGGACCTGCCAGAAGAGAGGAAAGACCTGGGGGGCCGAGCGGTCGCCGGATCCGGCGATGACGAGCGCCGCGTTCTGGAGGATGAACGACACGCCGATCGCCGTGATCAGCGGCGCCAGCCGTGGTGCGTTCCGGAGTGGCCGGTAGAAGAGCCGCTCGATCCCGACGTTCAGGAGGCCGATCAGCGGCATCGTGAAGATGAGTGCGCCGAGGAGCAGGAAGATCAGGAAGGGGATGTTGTCGATCGCCCCACTCTGACCCATGATCCCGCCGATGAAGATGACCGAGGTGAACGCTCCGACCATGAAGATGTCGCCATGGGCGAAGTTGATCAGCTCGATGATCCCGTAGACCATCGTGTACCCGAGCGCAATGAGCGCGTAGATCGCACCGATGGACAGGGCGTTGAACGTCTGCTGAATGGCGACGGACATGGCCTGCGTCGACGTCAGCCCACTGACGGGCTGGAGGGCCTGCCACAGCACGATCGTGTACGCGACGATCACGACGACTGCGATGCCGACGAACCGGAGCCCGCGACTGATCGGTCGCGAAGGTGACGCCGGGCTTGCGAGCGAGGTCACGCTGAGAGCCCTCGAAAGCGGTGGCCAGTGCCCGATCCGGGCCGGATGCTCAGGAGCCGGGGATCGCGGCGATCCCCGGCTCCTTGTAAGCCGTGACTACTTGTATTCGACCTGGGTCTCGAACTTCCAGTCGCCCTTGCCACCGGCGGCGGCAGTGTCGACGGAGTAGATCGAGACGATTCGCTGGCTTGTGTCCCCGTCCGCGTTGAACGTGAGATCGCCGAGGACCGTCTTGTACGTGACGTCGGTCGCGGTACCGGCAACGCGCACGGCCTCGCGAAGAGCGGTCATGTCGGCCGGGCTGGTCGCCCCGGCGCGAGCGAGGGCGTCGATGGTGATCTGGGCGCAGGCGAAGCCCATGCCCGCGTAGCCTGTTGCGTCGATCCCGTACTCGGCCTTGTAGTCCGCGTCGAACTGAGCCTTGCCCGGGAACTCGCCGATGCCGGCGAGCGTGCTGTAGGAGTTCTTGGCAGCGGCCGCGCCGAGGTTGAGGAACGAGTCCTTCGTCTCGCCGGAGCCGTCGTTGATGCCGTCAGGCCCGACGTACGGGACGTCAGCCAGGCCGGCCTGCTGGGCGGCAAGAAGGATGCGGGCTCCGCCCGTCGCCGTCACGCCACCGAAGTAGATCGAGTCCGGGTTGAGGGCCTTGGCGGCCGTCATGATCGAGACGTAGTCCTGCGTGGTCTTCGGCGCCGCGTCGTGCTTGACGACCTTGCCACCACGCTTGGTGAACTCCGCGGCGAACGCGTCCGCCACGCCCTTGCCGAACGTCTCGGTGTCGTCGATGACGTAGACGTTGGTCTTCTTGAGCACATCGATGATGTACTGCGCCGCGGCCGGACCCTGGACGTCGTCTGTTGTGACGACGCGGATGTAGTTGTTCGGCTTGGTCCGGAGCTGCGCCGCAGGAGCGCCCTTAGTCAGGTCCGGGTTCGTGTTGGCCGGCGAGCAGTGGAACAGGCCGCCCTCGTTCGAGATCGGGATCTGCGCCACGGCGACGCTCGAGTTGAGCGGGCCGATCACGGCGATCGTGTCCGGGTCGGCGACGATCTGGCTCATGTTGTTGGCGCCGGTCTGCGGATCGTGAGCGCCGTTCAGTGCATCGTCGAAGATCGACCCTTGCGGGATGTCGATCTTGTAGCCGCCGGCGCCGCCGCCGGCCTGCTTCACGGCAAGCTTGATGCCGTTGATGATCGGGTCCGAAGCCGCCTTCTCACTGCCCTGCTGCGGCAGCTCGATGGCGAACTTGACGGTGCCCTTTGACGTGTCCACGCTGGGTGCGGCGCTGCCGCTCGCTCCAGTCGTGGCAGCCGGCGGCGTGCTGCTGCACGCGGCAAATACCAGCATCGACGCGCCCGCGAGCGCGGTCAGCTTCCGAAACTTCATCCAAACTCCTCCTCAACAAGGATCGGCCGGCGTTTCCCGGTCGATCTCGGTCGGTGCATTCTCCCGCCCCGGCCCGTGCCTCGGTCCTGCCCCAGCCATCCGTTGCCCGATGCTCATGTTCGAGGGGTCACTCACCTCGGGTTGAGGTGAATTGACAGAGCCCTGGAACGAGCGGCGGTGCGTGACGAACGACGGCGCAGGATCCCGGCTCGGGCGGCGCGCAGGATGCCGCCGAAGCGATGCCGTATCATATGCATCGGCGGACCGATTGCAACACCGCCCAGTGCGACCCGGGCGTGGCTGTCGAGCCTACAGCTCGCCACCCCGCGAGGCCCCGCTGGAACCGGTGCGGACCCGATCGGAATCGACGTAACTGTCGCGACCGCCGGCCCTACGAGGTGGCACCAGACCGCGTGGAATATCTGGTTCGAACCGCACGCATCACCGACATCGATCGGCTCGTCGCCCTGAGCGGCGGGGTCATCCGATCGTCCGGCATCGTTGGTGCGCTCGATTCGGCGGATTTGCTCCGACAGCTCGTGTACCTTCCGCAGGCCAGCATCTTCGTCGCCGAGATTCGGCGCGATGTCGTCGGTGGGGCCGTTCTGGCCCTCCGACCGTCCGTCCGAGCCGGTGGCTTCGTGGGGACGGTGGACCTGCTCGTGGTGGATCCCGACCACGATGCCGATCGGGTAACTGACGCCCTCATCGAGGAAGTCATCCGTTCGGCACAGAACAAGGGCTGCAGCGTCGTTGAAGCGGCGCTGTCCGAGGACCCGGCGGAGCGGACCCGCTGGGCACGTCACGGTTTCATTGAAAGTGGTCCGCGAACGGAACGGCAGGTGGCCGCGGTCGGGGCCGCTGCACGCCGGGCCAGATGATCTCGCGCGCCGAGCTGCGTAGCCGCGCCGGCGCCGCGGGGAACGACTAACAAGGAGTCATTGTGGGAAAGAACGTCGCCGTCTTCGTGGACGTGGCGAACATCTTCTATGCGGCCAAGGCGGCCGGCGTGGATATCGATTACGTCACGTTGCTGAAGTCGGCCACGGCCGGCCGGGATTTCGTCCGTGCCTATGCCTATACGGGTCTCGACCCGGATAACGAGAACCAGCGCAATTTTCATTCGTTCCTTGCCCGGAACCAGTACAAGGTCGTGAGCAAGGACATTCGCAAGTACGGCGACGGCAAGGTCAAGGCGAACCTTGATATCGAGCTGGTCGTCGACCTGATGAAGACCGCCCGCAACCTCGACGTCGCGATCGTCGTGTCGGGCGACGGCGACTTCGCGCCGGCGATCCGGGCCGTCCAGGAGATGGGCGTTCGGGTCGAAGTCATCAGCTTCCGCGGGAACACGTCGTCCGACCTGATCGAGGTCGCCGACATCTTCACTGACATCACCCAGCTCGCCAGGGTCGAGAAGGGCTCCTCCCGTTCCGGCCGGCGAGTCGCCGGCGACGACGAGGACCTCTCGATGACCGAGGTCCCGGACAAGCAGACCGAAGGGACAGGCGCGGGTCGCGGCCGTGGACGAGGGCGCGGACGTGGCCGGCCGGGCGAGGTCGAGCCGGTCGCCGCTCGTGGACGTGCCGCAACGAACGGGAGCCGTGATGGTGCCCGCGATGTGGCCCCCCGCGAGGTCGCAGCCGTCGCGGGTGGCGTCGGCCTGACCGCGCTGCCGGGCGAAAAGCTGTCGAAGGTCGCTCCCGCGAACGGGCCAGCTCCCGCACCGATCGACGATGACGGCGCAGCTGTGCCGCTCGACGGCGGCGACGATCAGGGCCTCGATGCCGAAGGCCATCGCCGACGCCGTCGCCGTGGTGGCCGGGGTCGGGGCCGGGGTCGGGGTCGCGAGCTGGAGCCCGGTGGCGAGCCGGTCGCCGGTCCGACGGACGCCGTGATGGCCGACGTGGATGAGGAAGATGAGGAAGAGATCGAGATCGCTGCCGCCGCGCCGCGCGGCCCGCGACCGACGCCGTTCGGTTCCGTCTGGGACTCGCAGCTTGGCGTGCCGAGCTCGAAGCCCACTACGGTCCGGCCATCCGATGACGACGAGGACCTCGACGAGCCGGAGATCCCGGAGTACCTGATCGCCGAGCAGCGCCGTGGCCAGGGGAATCGCGGCGGGCAATACGGCGGCGGCCAGGGGTCCCGCGGAGGTCCGCGCGGCGGCCGAGCGGGCTACAACGCCGCGGTCGACCGCGAGCGCTACGGCCGAGGCGGCGGCGGCGGAATCAACCGCTATCCGGATGTCAGCGGCCGGGTGCCTGCCGGAGGACGCGGCGGCCGGCCCGACCAGGGCTCCGGGCGCCAGGATCGTCCGCAACGCCAGGACCGGGGTCCGGTTCGCGTGGATCGGCCGGCCGGCCCGCGTTCGAGCGAGCCCTGGAGCGAGGTCCCGGAGGAGCTCGAGGCGATGCTGCGAGCGCAGCTGGCCCAATCTCCGAAGGCCGCGCCACCCCAGGCCCGTCGAGATGCGGCGCCCAGCGAATCGGCGGAGGCCGCATCGCGAAGCGAGACCGACGCAGCGCCGCCGACCAGGCGTCGGACGACGCGGACCAAGGCCGAAACGGCATCGGCGACCGCCTCAGCGGAAGCGGGCGGCCCGCCAGACGTGACGGCGGGCGCCACGGCCGACGCGCCAAAGCGCCGGGCGCCGCGACGCAAGGCCGATGCAGCGGGCTCCGGAGGCGACGAGTCGGCGACGTCGGCCGGTGCGAGCGCCACCGCGGCGCCGAAGCGGCGCACGACCCGTGCGAAGTCCGGCACCACGACGAGCGCCTCGAGCGACGCCGCCGGAGGCGATTCCGCGTCGGAGGCGGCCGCCCCGAAGCGGCGGACCACGCGCAAGAAGGCTGAGCCCGCCTGACCGGCGAATAGCGCGGCTCCTGACCGATGTCGCGGCTGTTGACGCGCGGCCACCAGGCGGCGGCCGCCGCGATCCAGGCAATGATCGCCGGGACGCCGCCGCACGCGATCGTCATCAGCGGGCCACCGGGCGTCGGCAAGGCGACGCTCGCGCTCGACCTGGCGGCGGGACTGCTGTGCGATGCGCCGGAGCCAGTCGACCGGCCGTGCCGCGAATGCCGCGGCTGCCGCCTCGTCGAGACCGGTAATCACGCGGACATTCACCGGCTCTTCCCGTTCGGGCCCGGAAACCAGATCCGGATCGGCGACCGTGACAGCCCGGAGCCCGGTACCGTGCGTCGTCTGATTCCCGAGCTCGCCCTGCTGCCCGTCGAGGGAGGTGCCCGGGTCGTGCTCGTCGACCGCGCCGAGCGGCTAAACGAGGACGCCCAGTCGGCACTGCTCAAGACGCTCGAGGAGCCGCCCCGCGGCGTGACGATCGTCCTCTGCACGGAGCGCGAGGATCAGTTGCTGCCGACGATCCTGTCTCGCTGCGTCCGGCTGCGGCTGGGCCCCGTAGCGACACGCGAGATCGAGGGGATCCTCGCCGACACAGGCGTCGCTGACGCACCGACCGCCGCCCGCCTCGCGCGCCTCTCCGGCGGGCGACCGGGCGTCGCACGTATCTGGGCCATGGCGCCGGACGCCGTGACGGCGAGGGGTGAGATTGCCCGGTCGCTGCTCGACCTGGCCGGCGAAGGTGCCGCGCGCCGGCTGTCTGTCGGGCGCGAGCTGCTGGGTCGTGCGGGCGAGCTCGTTCGGGCACTGGATCGTGCGACCCAGCCGACCGTGGAGGCCGCGGCCCCCAAGCGGGGTCGCAAGGCCGCAAGCGCGATCGCCGAGGTGCCCCCGCCGACCGATGGTGGTGACGAGATCGACGAAGACGCCCCCGCCGAGCGGGGAGTCCGGGTCCCGGCCACGGAACGCCGGCGGTCCGCCGCCGCCCTCGTCGAGATCTGGCGCGACCTGACCCGCGACCTTGTCCTGGTCGGCCTCGGGGAGGAGCGCCGCCTGCGCGATCCCGAGATGCTGGACGACCTGCGGGCGGCGTCTGGCGTGCATGCGGACGAGCTCGGAGCCTTCCTCGCCCGCCTCGACAGCACGGCTGAGCTGATCGAGGCGAACGTCAGCCCGGAGCTCGCGCTCGACGTGCTGCTCATCGCCTGGCCACGGCGGGAACGGGCCGCCTGAGTGGACGATCTCGTTCGGCTCGAGGCGGTCGTTCGGGGCCGGGTTCAGGGCGTCGGGTTCCGGTACCACGTCGTTCGCGAGGCACGGCGGCTCGGCCTCGCCGGTTGGGTCGCGAACGAGCACGACGGCTCCGTACGCACGGTTGCGGAAGGGCCATCGGACGCCCTCGATCGGATGGAGGAGGTGCTCCGGACCGGGCCGCCCGGGTCGCTCATCGACGGTGTCTCCCTCGTGCGGATGCCGGGGACGGGCAGGTTCGACGGATTCGCCGTCCGGGCTGCCGGGCACGCAGGCGACTGAGCCCTGGCGCGGCGGCGCACCACCGCCACGATTGGCCCGGGACCTTCGGACAATCGACCCTGAACGAGTCGGCTATTCCACACGCAAGGTTCTCGTCGCATCGTCAATGTGTGACGGAACCTCGGCCTTCCCCAGACCAGCCGGCGGCGACTGTCGAGGCCGCCTCGACCCCCGCCGACGACCTGCCCGGCCTCTACCGCGACATCCTCGACCGCGTCGCCGCGCTCGAGCAGATCGGCGAGCGCGCCAACGCCGGTCGCATTCGCATGGCCGCGACGCAGGCGTACTCCGAGGCCTGGAACGAGACCGGGCGAGGCCGCCTCCTCGGGCTGATCGGCCGGGCCGATCGCATGATCGCCGGCCACGACCGGCCCGCCCGCGGATGGACCCTCCGGCGGAGATCCGTAGCCGCGCGCTAGTCTTCGGGCGTGCCGCCCGTCGAGTCGAGTCCCGCCATCCCGGACACCGTCGATGCCGCGGTCGAGCGCGCGCTCGAGTGCCTCGAGTCGCTTGCCGCCCTCGGCGAGGACGTCGAGGACGAGTGGCAGTACATCCAGGACCTGGCCGAAGCGTGGCGAACGCGGCTCGACGAGGTCGCGTCCGGGCGAGGCGCCGAAGCGCTCGCCCCGGAGCGCGGTGCCGCCGTCGTCCGAGCCTGCGACGAGGCCGCGCTGATCCAGGATCCACACCGGGCGATCGACTGGCTCTCGACGTTCCCGCAGGTCGTCCTGGCTGCCCTCGGTGAGCGGCCATGAGATTTCAGGACGCATCGCCCGATGCGCGCGCGATCGTGTATGCCGGCATCCAGGCCGATCCCCTCGTCGCTCGCGCGGCCGCCCTGCTCGCCGACGCGTCCTACGAGGAACGACTCCTCGCACGGGCCGTGATGAACGGCGAGACGACCGATGCCGACTCGTGGCGGGCGATGTTTCCGTCCCTGTTCGCCAGCGGCAGCCCCGCCGAACGAGCGGAATCCATTCTCACCGCCGCACTGGCCGTCGCAGGTCGCGGCGAGCAGGTCCGTAGCCAGTTCCGCGGCGCGATCGTCGAGTCGCTGACCGAAACCCTCCTCCGCCGGCGCCACGCAACGGCCCCGCCGACGGCCGTCAGGCGCGAGCGGCGGATCCTGTTCGACGGCGTGCGGGCAGAGATTCACCCTTACGACGTGACGGTCGAGATCGACGGCGCGACGTCCGCCGTGGACTGCAAGTGGGGTGCCCGCGGCATCTCGGCCGATGTCCTCCACCAGCTCGACGATGCGCGAACGCACGCCGCCGACGACGACGAACGGCTGCGTGCCGTCCTCGTCATCTTCGACTCACTGCGATCCTGTGCCGTCCGTCTCGAGCGCATCACCGCGCCCCATACCGGGACCGAGATCGTCGGCCTCGAGACGCTCGACACGCTGGCGGCTGCCGCGTCATGACGGCAAAGTCCGCGGCTGTGATCACGCCGGATGCGGTCCTGCTCCACGAGGCGACCTATCGCGTCCGCTTCGACGAGGCAGGTCCCGACGGCCTGCTCCGCACATCCGGCCTCCTGCGCTATGCCCAGGACGTCGCCTGGCTCCACTCGACCGCACGTGGGTTCGATCGCGACTGGTACAGCCAGCGCGAGCTCACGTGGCTCGTTCGCTGCGCCGAGCTGGAAGTCCTCGCTCCCGTCCCGCTGGGCACCACGCTGCTGTCGCGAACCGCGGTCGTCGGCCAGCGACGCGTCTGGGCCCGCCGCCGCGGCGAGTTCATCCTGCCGGACGGCACGCTCGCCGGGTGGGTCCACACGGACTGGGTCATGATCGATGGCCGCGGCGGGCTCACGCGAATCCCCAAGATCTTCGCCGAGGAGTTCCGCATCCCCGAGTCGACCGATCAGATCGGGCGGGTGGCCCTGCCCCCGACGCCGGCGGGGACCCCGGCGCGACAGTTCTCGGTTCGGCCGCACGAGCTCGACCCGATGGACCACGTCAACAACGCCGTCTACCTCGACTGGCTCGAGGAGGCGGTCCTCGCCGCCACCGGCGGCGACCGGGTGGACATCGCTGCAGTGCCGCGGCGCTACCGCCTGGAGTACGCGGCCGCGGGAGATCCCGGCGCCATCCTCGAGGACGCGGCCTGGCGGAACGACGACGGAGCGTGGTCGTACCGGATCGCGGGGGCCCAGGGCCCGGACATGTTCCGGGCGACACTCGAGCGCGGAGGAGATAGATGACGCGGACGGTGTTCAGGGGCGCGCGGGTCTTCGATGGCACGGGAGCCGACCCGGCCGGCGCCGACGTTGCAGTCGAGAACGGGCGGATCGTCGGGCTCGGCTCCGGCCTGGACGGCGACGAGGAAGTCGACGTCGCCGGCCGAACGATCCTCCCGGGCTTCTTCGACTGCCACGTCCACGTCACGATCGGCGACGTCGACCTCTGGCGGGAGGTGCAGCGCCCGTTCTCGCGGCAGTTCTACGAGGCGGGCCGGAACCTCCTGGCAACGCTACGGACCGGGATCACGAGCATTCGCGATGCCGGCGGCGCCGACCTCGGGATCAAGGAGGCGGTCGAAGAGGGGCTGATCGCCGGCCCGCGGATGCAGATCTCGCTGATCATGCTGACCCAGACCGGCGGGCACGGGGACGACTGGTACGCGGGCGGCGCCCTCGTGCCGTTCATGATCGAGCACCCGGGCCGGCCGTCGGGCCTGGTCGACGGCCCGGACGAGGTCCGGCGGAAGGTCCGCGAGGTCATCCGGATGGGCGCGGACGTCATCAAGGTCGCGACGAGCGGCGGCGTCCTCTCACCCAGCGACGACCCGCGCCATGCCCATTTCCGGCCGATCGAGCTCGAGACGATCGTCGAGGAGGCATCCGCCGCCGGGATCTTCGTCATGGCCCACGCCCAGGGCGCCGACGGCATCAAGAACGCCGTCCGGGCCGGCATCCGATCCATCGACCACGGCATCTTCCTCGACGACGAGGCGATCGAGCTGATGAAGAGGAACGGGACGTGGTTCGTACCGACGCTCGTGGCGCCGCAGGGCGTGATCGACGCGGCCGATGCCGGCGTTCCGCTGCCACCATTCGTCGTCGACAAGGCGCGCGCGGTCATCGAGATCCACCGAGCGGCCTTCAGGCACGCTGTGGAAGCTGGTGTCCGGATCGCGATGGGCACCGACTCCGGGGTCACGCCGCACGGCCGCAACCTCCGCGAGCTGGGGCTCATGGTCGACGGAGGCATGACGCCGGCGGCGGCGCTCGAGGCGACGACGCGGAGCGCCGCCCAGCTGCTCGGCGTCGACAAGGACCTCGGCACGATCGAGGAGGGCAAGCTGGCCGACCTCGTCGTCTTGACCGGCGACCCTTACGACGTCAAGACGCTGCCCGATCGCATCGAAGGCGTCTGGAAGGCTGGCGTCAGAGTCGCCTGACGCCGCTACTCAGTTGCCGCAGGGCGCCACGTTCCGGAAGTTCGGGATCACGTCGTCGACGACCTGGACGCCAGTCGTGCCGTAGCTCAGCGTGAGCTGCCGGTTCCCGATCTCGCCGCAGGCGCCGTCCTTCTCGACGTGCTCCCAATCACCCAGCGTGTACTTGTACTCGAGCTGAACGGACTCCTTGCCGGTGAAGGTGATCGACCAGTGGGTCGGGTCGACCCTGTTGAGCGAGACGCCGCCCGGGTTCCACTGCGGCAGGCCGCCGTCGAGCCGGTCGAGGAAGCCGGCGATGTAGACCGAGCGGCCAGTCGCGTCGATGGTCGCCGGGACGGTGACGTTGAACGTCAAGGTGACCGTCCGCAGCTCGGCCGTAGCTGGACCTCGCCTGATGGCTCCGGACCGGTTGAACGACGTATCGACCGATCGCACGACGTAGAAGAACGTGTCGCCCTCGGCGACGCTGGTGTCGGTGAACGTGGTGCTCGACGTCGCAGCGACCGTGGCGTACGGGCCGCCGCTCGTTGTCAGCGCGCAGCACCTCGTAGCCGAACAGGCCCGGATCGCCGAGGACCGCATCCCAGGCCAGCTCGATCCCGGCCGGTGACGCCGAGACGACGCGAAGACCCTTCGGCGTGGCGGGGGCCGTCGTGTCGGCGCTCGCGAGAACGGTCAGGGCGCCCGCCTGGTCGGGCGTGTACCCGTTGCCGATCCCGTCGAGATCGGCATAGATCCAGTCGCGACCGTCGGTCACGCGTGTAGCGATAGGCGTAGTCGTAGGTCGCCGGGCGCTTCGGGCAGGAGCGATGCGACGAACTCGTCGTTGTTGCCGGCATCGGTGTTGAAGGCAGCCTCGACCCAGGACCACGACGGTGTTGGTGGCGGGGTTGGAGCCGTCAGGACCGAAGCCCGAGCTGTGCGATCAAGCCTGGCGTGGCACCCGGCTGGCTCGTGACGCCGTCGATCCAGACCTGCCCGTAGGCGTCGTCCGTCCGATCGACCGCGCGACACGGTGTGGGTAATGGTCGGCGGCCATTGGAGGTTCGCCCAGCCGACCATGAGGTGCGGCAGGCCGACGACCTCGTTCGACGGGCCGCTCGCGTTGCCGGCCGAGTCGAGCGCTCGAACGATGATGTAGTAGCGGCGGGCGTTCTCAAGCCCATCGATCGCGAAGGAGGTGCCCATGACCGGGGCGACGTTCGCCTTGACGTAGCCGCCGCCCGACAGCGGGCTGACCCACACGTCGTAGCCGGCGGCGCCCGGCTGACGCGGTTCCACGCGACCGCGAGCTGGTTGGCGGCCTCCCCCGTGACCCGGAGCCCGGTAGGGGCTGCCGGTGCGGTCGAGATCGACAGCGTTCGTGGCCAGCACGAGGCCGGACATCGGCGGAAGGGTACAGCGAGATCGCGCCGTCGACGACAGCGACCGACCGCTGGCACCCCGACCCCGACGCCGAAGCGTCGCGCCGAGGGACGTGCCGTCGGGCAGGTAGCCATCGACCGGGATCGACAGCGTCCGAGTGCTCCCGGACGCGGTTGAGTGCGACGACGGCAGCGGCCGCATCGGTCGCCCTTCCGTACGCGACGGTCTCGTCGGCGTCGTTCGCGAGCAAGACCCGGAAGTCGCCGTCGGTGAGGGCTGAGTACTTGTCCCTGATGTCGGCCAGGGCGGAGTAGTGGGTCAGCAGCGCCGTGTCCGGCGAGCCGCCCAGGTCGGCCCACGGATACGTCCGCCGATCGTCCGGATCGTCGTCACCGGTCATCCCGACCTCGTCGCCGTAGTAGACCGTCGGCGCGCCGGGCACGGTGAACTGGATCAGTGACGCAAGGCGCACTCGGAGCTTGCCCGCGGCCACGTTCGCCGGTGTGCCCTCCGCGTCCGCGTGTCGTCTCGGGCCCGGGGGTCAGCGTCCAGAGCAGCCGCTCCGTGTCGTGGCTGTCGAGCAGGTTCATCAGCGAGTAGTAGGCGGCGTCCGGGTAGTCCTCGCGCTGGGACGCGAGCCGGTCCGCGAAGTCCGACATGCTGATCTGGTGGCCGCTGTCGGCGAAGCCCTTCGAATCGAAGTTCTGCGGTGCCAGCAGGGCGAGGACTGCATCCCGGAGCCGGTAGTTCATCGTCGTGTCGAGCCGGTCGCCGCGGATCATCCGCAGCAGCGTCGAGTCCTTCTGCCACGTTTCGCGAGATCGTCAGTGCCTGTGGATTGGCCGTCTTGACGACGGACCGGAACGACTCCCAGTAGCCGTCCGGGAACGACGGGTCGCCGGACACGTCGAGCCGCCAGCCGGAGGCGCCGGCCTGGAGCCAGCGCTTGGCGATGCTGTTTGGCGCGGTCAGGAAGTAGCTCTGGACCTCGGCCTGCGACTTGCGCAGGACCGGGATCGAGTCGAAGCCGAACCAGCCCTCGTACGTCGCGGAGTTGGGGCCCGTCGGCACCGGCACAGGTGCCTGTTCCGGCCGCGACATCGGTGAAGACGAACCACGAACGATACGCGGACGTCGTCGACTCGCACGCGCCGACCGTCGAGTAGTGGTGGTATCGGTCGAACAGCGGGCTGTCCGACGACATGTGGTTGAAGACGCCGTCGAGGATGATCCGGATGCCCGCGGGCCCTGGCGTGCTTGACCAGGTTCGTCGAAGTCCTTCTGGGTGCCGAAGTACGGGTCGACCTTCTTGTAGTCCTGCGTGTCGTAGCGAATGGTTCGAGCCCGCGTCGAAGATCGGGTTGAAGTAGATCGCCGTCACGCCGAGCTTGGCCAGGTAGCCCAGCTGCTCGTCGACGCCCTCGAGGTCGCCGCCGTAGTAGTCGCGGCCGCGCGGGTTCTCCCTCGTCGGGCTGTCGGGCGGCGGCGTCGAGTCGAAGCGCCACGGGCAATTCGTCGCGCCATCCTCGTAATTGCGGCAGAAGCCTTCGGGCTTCACGCCCCAGTTGCAGCTTCAGGACCGGGTCGTCGTAGCGCACGTCGCCGGTCCTCGGGTCGTTGTTCGCCGGTCGCCGTTCCGGAAGCGGTCGGGGAAGATCTGGTAGATGACGGCATCCCTCGCCCACGACGGAGCCTTGAAGCCCGGCACGTACTGCATGAGGGCCCAGCTCTGGTCGACTGCGTCGTCCGTCGTCGCGCCGAGGCCGCCATCGAGCGCGGGCGTGTCGTCGCCGTAGAAGTCGGTGTCAGTGCCGTCGCTGACGATGAACCGGTACCAGAGGTTGTCGGGCTGGTTCGCGAGCGCGGCAGGGAGCGTGAGCGACCAGAAGTCGCAGGTCTCGCTCTCGAGGCCATCCTGGTAGCAGGGCACGCCGGCCGCCGCGATCGACATCGAGACGACCTGCTGCCCGCCGAGACGCAGGCTGTAGAGGCGGGCCTTGACGCCCGTGGCATCGCCGTGGAATGTCCGAAGGCGGAGGGTGACCGGCGTTCCCGCGGGGACCGCACCGCCCGGCGTCCGGTAGACGTCCGAGCGCGAATCGTGGCGCAGGCCGCCCCACTCGACGTTGTTGTCGTGGCCGTGGCCGGCAGCGACCGTGAGGACATGGGTCGACGCGACATACGTGAACGTGACCTTGGCGCTGTTCGCCGGGACGGTGAACGCGATGTTGGCGCCGCCGGGCACGCCGCCCTGGCCGTAGTTCTCGTCCCACGCCTCGTTGATCGCGACCTTCGTCTCGTAGCTGCCGGCCGGCAGGGCGATCGTCTCGAGGACGTACGTGCCGTCGCCGTCGACGTCCTGGAGCCACGAGCGCAGGCAGCTTGGATCCCAGTCGGCGGCGCAGCCGAGCTCGCTCTGGAAGCTGCCGGGCGCGACCGCGATCACCGACCCGACGTTGTCCGTGACCCAGTGCGATTCGTGATCGTAGTAGAACTTAACCGCGCGTTCCGTGCCGAGCGCCAGCGGGATGTTCGCGCCGCCGAGGGCTGCGTGAAGGCCATAGTTCTCGTCCCACGCGTCGTTGAGTGGCGCCTTGTACTCCCACTCCCCGGCCGGCACGGTGAACGTCCCCTGCCAGACGGCGTCGTCCCCATCGAAGGCCAGGTGCGTCGCCGCACAGTCGGCCAGCCAGTCGCCGCTGCAGCCGAGCTCCTGCTGGAGGCTGCCCGCGATCGTCACCGTCGCGGGCGCTGGCGTGTGGCTCGCGAGGGCGGGCAGCGGGGCCGCCGCGGGGAAGAGCGCAGCGAGCAACAGGACGGATCCGGCGACGACCCGAAGGCGGGCACGAATGCCGCGAGCGGCGGCCTGGTTGGACGAAGCGCGCATCGACCGATCCTCCAGGGGCGGTTGCGCTACGACCGATTCCCTCGACCGGAACGGGCGCAACGGATTCGCGGCGGCGGGGTGGCTGTTTGGTCGCTCGACGGTTGCGCCGGCGGACCTAAACCGGTTCACATCTCCGAGGTGGCAGAGCATGCGACGGTCGTGTTTCGGTGTCAACGGGTTCACGACGTTTAGTCCGCGTTTAGTAGCTCCGCGCTCGAATCAGGCTATTGACAATAGCCATGAAGGCTATGTATAGTAGCCATGACAGCCGATCCGGAGGTTCCACCAAGGGACGAGCCGCCGCCGAAGGAGCCCGAGATGACCGCCCACGTCCACTTCAACCCGACCATCGATTCCCAGGCCCGCAGCTGGCTGCGACTCGAGGGTCTCGCTGTCTTCGTCGCAGGCGCGCTCGCCTTCGGTCGCCTCGGCGGTGAGTTCCTATGGCTCGTGCCCGCCCTCCTGATCCCGGACCTGGCCATCGCCGGCTATCTCGCCGGTCCGCGAGCCGGCGCGTTCGTCTACAACCTGGTCCACAACTGGGCCTTCGGGCTTACCGTCGCCGGAGCTGGCCTGGCCCTCGGTATCGCGCCGCTGGCGCTTGCCGGAACGGTTCTCGTCGCCCACACGGGCATGGACCGGGCCGCGGGCTACGGGCTGAAGTTCGTCTCGGGGTTCGGCGAGACGCACCTCGGACGGATTGGGAAGTCGGCTCGCGCCGGCGCCCCAGCCATGGACCGGCGGCCGGACGTCGCCAGCCCCATAGTGGCCGGGTGAGCCCCGCCAGAGCCCGAACATCGGCCGACGCGATCGTCGGCGCCGGACGAGCCCTCCTCGAAACAGGAGGGCTCGACGCCGTCACGATGCAGGCGGTGGCGGATGCAGTCGGGGTCCGCGCTCCCTCCCTCTACAAGCGGTTCGCCGGCCGCCCGGCCCTGATCCGGGCGATCGCGCAGGACGTCGCCTCGGAGCTCGATGCCGTGGTCGCGCCGGCGCTGGCCGTCGATGACCCCGCCGAGGCGGTCCGCCTCGTCGCCGACCGCTACCGCGCGTTCGCCCGGCGGTCGCCGGGTGCGTACCAGCTCCTCTTCACGAATTTGCTGCCGGAGGCCAATCCGTCGGCGGAGGCGAACGCTGCGGCCTCGGTCGGGATCCTCACGGTGATGGAACGGCTCGTTGGGCGGGAGCGGGCGCTGGAGGCGGCGCGCCTCGTGACGGCCTTCGCCCACGGCTTCGTCAGCATGGAGCTCGCAGGAGCGTTCCGGCTCGGGGGTGACGTCGACGAGGCTTACCGTTTCGCGACCGATTCGATCATCGAAGGGCTGCGCGTCACCGGCTCCCGGCGCTGACCAGGCCACTGGTTGGCGCGGCGCGATTCACCTCGTCGCGCCAGGCCAGCCACGGCCGGCCGACGTCGACGTTCCAGTCCGGTCCGTTGAAGCCGAGCGTGAACTGGGTGAACCCCATCTCTTGGTAGGTCGGGCCATCCTCCGCGAGGAAGCGTTCGAGATCCTCCGGCTCGACGCCGACACCCCACTCGATGTCGGCCGGGTCGCGCCCAAGCTCGTCGCACCAGCGGCGAAGAGCGGCGACCTTCGGCTCGAGCTCGCTCGGGCGGTCCGGGAAGCCGGCATGCCAGCCGTCGGCGTGCTCGGCGACGATCCGCAGCGTTCGACGCTCGCCCTGACCGGCGATCAGCAGCGGCGGGCGGCGGACCGGCGGCGGGTTGAGGCGCCCGAACCGATCCTGGATCGTCGCCACCGCCCCTGCCAGCAGCTTGATCCGGCTCCCCGCGGTCCCGAACTCGTAGCCGTATTCGTCGTAGTCCCGCCGGAACCAGCCGGCGCCGAGGCCGAGAACGAACCGGCCGTCGCTGATCAGGTCGATCGTTCGCGCCATGTCGGCGATGAGGTTCGGGTTGCGGTACGAGGTGCAACTGACCAGTGGCCCGATCTCGATCCGCTCCGTCGCCTCTGCCCAGGCCGCAAGCACCGACCAGCACTCGAGGTGCGGCCCGTCGCGGTCGCCGTACAGCGGGTAGAAGTGATCCCAGTTGTAAGCAACGTCGAAGCCGAGGTCCTCGGCTCGACGCGCGGCGTTGCGCAAGCCGCGGTACTCGCCCTGCTGCGGGTGGAGCTGGGCGGCGATTCGGATGGGGCGCATCGTTCCTCCGGGCTTGGTTGGAAACGCATCTTCAACCTTGACCAAGGGGGAAGGTCAAGGGGTAATCTGATGGGGTGTTCACGATCGGTCCGTTCGCTCGCCTGGCCGGCGTCTCGGCGAAGGTCCTGCGCGCGTACGACGGCCTCGGCCTGTTCCGCCCCGTGTGGGTCGATCCGGCCACGGAGTACCGCTACTACTCGCCGGCCCAGCTGCCGGAGCTTCGCCGGATCATCGCGCTCCGAGACATGGGCATCGGCCTCGCCGAGATCGGCCAGCTGGTCTCCGGAGGAGCGGATCTCCGGACCGCCCTCGACCGCCGGCGGGGCGAGCTCGAGCGTGAGCGTCGTGAGATCGACCGCCGGCTGGCGACGCTCGACATCAGGGTCGAGATGAGCGCCGCGGGCTCTGAGCAGCCGGACATCGTGGTCCGGCCGATCGCGGCCGATTCAGTGGCGACCCTCTCGATGGCGGATCGGGCAGACGGCGACGTCGGGGCCGCGTTCTACGAGCTCGAGGCGCGGATCCGTGACCTGGGCCGGCGCGCCCACCGTCCGCCTGGCGCCATCGTGGATGGCGACGGTGCGGTCGAGATCTTCGTTCCCGTCACCGGGTCGATCGGCCCGATCGACGGTGTCGGGTTCAGGCGCCTGCCCGCGTTTCGGGCCGCGACGGTCATCGTTCGCGGTCCATACGGGCTCGTTCGCGACGCGCGCGGCGCCATCGAGCGCTGGGTGGCGGCCGCCGGCCTGCAGCCGATCGGAGCCCTCCGGATCATCTACCTCCAGTTCGGCGCCGAGCCGGAGCTCCGGCTGCCCCGCGGCTACGTCGTCGAGCACGACGCGGACCTCGTCACCGAGGTCCAGTTGCCCGTCGCATGAGCGGGCGCGCGGGTATCGTGCGTTCGATACGCCACCCGGAGGACCGATGCCAATCGTTGCCGCGGTACTGATCGTCATCGTTGCGCTGCTCCACGTCTGGTTCCTGATCCTCGAGACGTTCCTGTGGCAGAAACCGCGCGGACTGAGGACGTTCCGACTTTCACCCGAGACCGCGAAGATCACGGCGACCCTCGCCGCCAACCAGGGCCTCTACAACGGCTTTCTTGCCGCCGGTCTCGTCTGGGGCCTGATCGCGCCGGACCCGATCGGCTTCCAGGTCCGCGTATTCTTCCTCGTCTGCGTGATCGTGGCCGGCGTATACGGGGCCGCAACCGTCCAGCGTGGCATCCTCTTCGTCCAGGCATTGCCGGCGTCACTGGCGCTCATCGCCGTCCTGCTGTCGCGGGTCTGAAACGCGCCCCGCGGACCGCCGTCTGACCGCGGGCCGCCGCCGCTGGGACCATCTGAGGTCATGCGCGCTCCGACTGGAGGTTCCACGATGGCAACGGCCAAAGGATCGTTCGAGATCAAGTCGTTCAACGAGGACGCCTACGAGGAGCGTGAGGCTGGCGCGAAGCTGACCCACGCCTGGGGAGACCAGACCTTCAGCGGCGACATCGAAGGCGACGGTGCGGTCCACTGGTTGATGTCGTACGGGCCGGACAAGACGGCATACTTCGTCGGGATCCAGCGAATCAAGGGCAAGATCGGTGGCAAAAGTGGTTCGTTCATCATCGAGGCGACCGGTGACTTCGACGGCGCGGCATCTCGCGGGACGTGGACGGTCATCTCTGGCTCAGGATCGGGCGACCTGGCGAAGGTCATCGGCAAGGGATCGTTTGAGGCGCCGGGCGGCCCGAAGGCGACGTACGAACTCGATTACGAACTCGACTGACCACCGACGGGAGGCGCTGTCCGCATGACGTCCTGGACAGAATTCGCCGTCGCGGCACCTGAGCTCGCGGCCGAGGGCCGGCGGCTCCTCTACCGCGACGGAGACGGCCAGGCGCTGCTCGCGACGGTCCGACGCGATGATCTGCCCCGGATCCACCCGATCTCCGTCGGGATCGTCGGCGAGCGGCTTTACGCGTTCATCCTCCGATCGGCCAAGCGGCTCGACCTGGAGCAGGACGGCCGATTCGCGCTTCACACGCTGCCGGATCCGGCAGCTCCTAGCGAGTTCGCCGTCCGGGGGCGAGCGACGCTCATCGAATCGGAGGCGGCGCGCTCCGCTGCCGCGAGCGAGTGGTCATTCGAGGTGGACGGGACGTACGCGCTGTTCGAGTTCTCGGTCGAGTCGGCGCTGCTGGGCGTTCGGGACGGGCCCGACGAATGGCCGCCACGCTACTCGTCGTGGTCGGCGTCGTCGCCGCCCGGCTAGGAATCCTCGGAGTCACCGTTCCGCCGTCCCGGCCGTCTGCCTGTCATGGCGCCAAGAGTTCTGGCTCTCGTGACCGGCACCCTGGTGGTTGTCGGGGTCATGTCTGCCACGGCGGGGCCCGCGAAGGCGGAGTTCTGCCGGCCGGTCATGCCCGAACATGCCAGCGATGCGACGGGATACACGTTCGACGCGCAGGTAGTCGCTATCCGCGCTGACCTCACCAGCTCGGGTCTCACCCACATCGCCATGGCCGTGTCACACGTGTACGCCAACCGTGACAGCGCGCGGCTGGCCGGGGGTCACCCGATCGACCTGACCTCGAACCTGTGCGACGGATTCGGCCTTCTTGGGTTCCACCAAGGAGACGAGATCCTGATGAGCACCGCGTTCCTCGAAGCGGGCGATGGCCCGAGCACGTGGAACACGGCCGTCTGGCGGCGGCACGGCGAGGAATTGGACCTTCTCGTGCTTCACGGCCAGGGCTTCGACCGGGTCTGGTTCACGAACGACCGGCGCATCCTGGACGCGAAAGCAACCGAACAAGCACTCGCCCTCGTGGCCCCTGGGGCAATCCCGGCCCCCGGCGACGACACGGACCCGATCGATCCTGGCGGCGTCCTATGGCTTGCCGCCGTTGTCGCCGCGATCGTCGCGGGCGTCGTCGGGTTGTTCGTAGTGGAGCTGAGGCGTCGTGAGCGGAACGCCCACTGACGTCATCAGGTTGCGGCGTATCGAGTCTTGCGCGACGACCCGCGAGCTTCCTCGTAATACTCGATGTACTTGTCGACCGGGATCCGAGCGATCGTTTCGCCGATGACGTCGAGCGGCAGGTCTTCGAGCTTCCGGAACCGGACGCAGGACTTGCCCATGTTGAGCTTCTTGCCGGATGCCGCGAACCTCTCGCGAAACCAGCGCTCGGTCTCCTGGTTGCCGTAGACGGAGTTCAGATAGAGCGACATGTAGTTCTTCTGGTTGGCAATGCCCGCCAACGCGAGCGGCTGCTTGTTGTACGTGTCCCCGAATTGTTCAAGCGGCACGTACCAGCCGATCATCCCGTACTGGATGCCCTCTTTGTAGCCGGCCGGCAGATTTGCCCGAATCACCTCGACCACCGCCTCGAGCGCTTCGCGCCGGCCAGGTGGCGCCGCGGCGATCATCTCCTCCGGGCTTGTCGCGTTGCTGGTTGCCACCATCTCCTCCTGCGCTTCGCGCGGCGCCCGCGCTGACCGATGAGTTTACGGAGCCGCCGCGGTCTAAGTAGTTGGCGCCGGCTAAGTCACTTGCCGGCGCCTCCGCCCCTCTTCCTCGGGGCAGAAATGGAGCTGACCGTTTGGATTTGCCCGACGAGTCGCCGCCGACCTCCCCGACCGTGAACTTGCCGCCGGCGGGTGGCCCGATCGAGATCACCTTCGGAGATTCGATCGACCGTGCCGACATCCCCGGTCTCTGTGCCTCCGCGCGCGAGCGCATGGCTGCCGACGACGCCGAAATCATCATCTGCGATGTGGGCTCGATTCTCGAGCCGGACGCGATCCTGGTCGAGGCATTGGCGAGGCTCCAGCTCACGGCGCGGCGGCTCGGACGCAAGATGTGCCTTCGCAACGCCTCTCACGAGCTGCTCGACCTGGTCTGGTTCGTCGGGCTGAGCGAGAGCATGCCGCTCGAGCCCGGGTCAGGAAGCCGGCGGAACCAGGGGCAGTCCGAAGAGCGGGAACAGCGTGGGGGTGTCGAGGAAGAAGCTGATGCCGCTGATCCGGCCATTTGACAGTTCGAGGACCTGGAGCGACCAGGGCTCGAACGCTCCGTCGGGGCCGCTCGGCTTGTACTGGCCGAATGCCGGCGAACCATTTGCCACTGTCGGGATCAAGCGCGACCCGCGACAGGCGATCCCCGGCCCGAGGCACCACTTGACGATGTCGGGGTGGGTCTGGAGCCACAGCTCGAACGGCGGCATCGACCACGTCGCGTCCTCGTGGAGGAGCGAGGTCAGCGAGTCCATGTCGTAGCGCTCGAATGCGTCGACGTAGCGGGCAAGGAGCGCCCGCTGCTCATCGTCGAGCGGCTCCGGCGGGTCGCTCGCCACTTCCTTGGCGGCGAGCGTCGCCCTGGCGCGCTGGAGTGCGCTGTTGACCGACGCGGTGCTCGTCTCGAGGAGTTCGGCGACTTCGGTCGCCTGCCACTGAAGGACCTCTCGCAGGATCAGCACGGCTCGCTGTTTGGGTGGGAGGTGCTGCAACGCGGCTATGAACGCCAGGCGGATCGACTCGCGAAGCTCGCTCAAGGCGGCCGGATCGCCACCCACCGGCACGACTCGGCTGTCGGGGATCGGCTGGATCCAGGTGACCTCCGGAAGCGCCGCGCCAAGGGGCGTATCGGCGCTCAGGGCCGGGCCGAGATCCATCGGCCGCGCCCGGCGCTGGCGCCCGCTCAACATGTCGAAGCACACGTTCGTCGCGATTCGATAGAGCCACGATCGCAGCGCGGCGCGGCCCTCGAATTGGTCGATGCCGCGCCACGCCCGGACGAGCGTGTCCTGGACCGCGTCCTCGGCCTCGAACGCCGAGCCGAGCATTCGGTAGCAGTACGCCGTCAACTCGACCCGGTGCTCCTCCAGCTGGGCGGCGAGGGCCTCGGCGCCGCGAGCGACCGTGCCCCGGGCAGGGTCGACGGCTGCGACATCAGTCATTCGGGGGTCGCTCCTCTCGATCTCCGCGTCGGCGACGATTGTCCCACGAGGAGCGGCCCGGTGCCGTTGGTCAAGCCGGCGGGATGTTCTGGTTGAGGCGGAAGAGGTTCGTCGGGTCGTAGCGAGCCTTGACCGCGGCGAGCCGGTCGTACGTCGCCCCGGGGTAGGCGGCGTGGATCCGCTCCTCGCCCTCGTCCGCGAGGAAGTTGACGTAAGCGCCACCGTCACCCTGCTGGAGCAGCGACACGAAATCGGCGACCCAGGCTGCGCGACGATCGTAGTCGTCGGGACCTTCGTAGAACGACGCGACGTTGACCATGATCCGCGACTTGCGGTGGGCGAAGGCGGTGGCGTCGGCGGGAACGCGGGCCATCGCGCCACCGAGCACCCGCAGCTGGGCGACCTTCATCGGCGCATCGGATGCCTCGAGGTGGTTGACGATCGCCTCGGCAAGTTGCCGGTCGACCTTGTCGATGAACATCGTCCTCGAGATGGCGAGCGGGTGGTAGTCCTCGCCTTCAGCCTCGGGCCCGTAGATCTCGGCGTAGGGCATCGGCTTGAGCATGTCGACGATGGGCTCGCCAAGGGCTCGGAACGGTGCAAGGACGCGCTCGCCGGTCGCCGTGTCGCCGGCAAAGGCGATGAGCGACATCACGCTCAACTTGCCGTGATGCTCCTCGGGGACGAAGGGCATCGGCGGGCATGGCATGACGTTGGCGATCGTCGTCAGCTCGTCGGGCGCGGCCTCCGCGGCAGCGATGAAGCCCTCGATCAGCTCTGGCGTGGCCAGCTGCATCAGCATGCCGCCGACGATCTGCGGGACATCGTGGAGCCGATACTGGAACCTCGTCGCAACGCCGAAGTTGCCGCCCCCGCCGCGGATCGCCCAGAAGAGGTCGGGGTGGCTCTCCGCGTCGACGCGGATCGATTTGCCGTCTGCGGTCACGAGATCGGCGGCCAGGAGATCGTCGATCGTGAGCCCGTACTTCCGCACGAGAAAGCCGACCCCACCACCGAGCGTGATCCCGCCGAGCCCGACACTGCCCGTGTCGCCGAAGCCCGTGGCCAGGCCACGCTTGCCGACGGCGGTCGAGTACTCGGCCGCGGTCAGCCCGGTCTCGGCCCAGGCCGTGTGTGCCTCCGCGTCGATGTCGAGTCGCTTCATGTCCGCCAGATCGATGACGATGCCGCCTTCCGAAACGCAATGGGCGGCGCTGCTGTGTCCGCCGCTGCGCACGGCGAGCTCCATGCCCGACTCGCGGGCGAACGAAATGGCGGCCGCGACGTCCGACGAATCGGCCACGCGGACGATGGCGGCCGGGTGGCGGTCGACGCCGCCGAGGAAGACCGTCCGGGCCTGGTCGTAGCCCGGATCGTCGGGCCCGATCACGCGGCCGCGGATTGCGTCGCGGAGCGGTTCCAGGGATGTGGTCGTTGCGTGCGTGGACGACATACTGCTGAACTCCTCTCGCTCGCTGGAACGAATGCTCACGCCTCCGGCACGGGGGCGCGGGTTGGTCGAATGTCCGGGTGCTGACGCTCGACGTCACGGGCCGGTTCGGCCTCGATCCCAGCGTCGGCCGCCGCCTCTCGCTCGGCGCCCGACCCGACGCTACGGAGCATGACCACTGCGAGAATCGCGACCCCGATAGCGAGGACCGCGCTGATCGTTGTGGCCACCTGCATGCCCTGGACGAACGCGTCGCGCGCCACGTCCAGCACCGCGGCCCCAAGCTGGCCGGGCAGCTGCTGGGCCACGGCGACGGCGCCGCCGAGCGTGTCGCGCGCGGCGATCCCAGCGTCGACCGGGACACCGGCCGGAAGGGCGTCGCTGACATGACCGCGGTAGAACGCCACGCCGATGCTGCCGAGGACCGAGATGCCGAGCGCGCCGCCGAGCTCCGACGCCGTCTCCGAGATGCCGGATGCCGCACCTGCCCGCTCGGGCGGGGCGGAGCCGACGATGAGGTCCGTCGTCAGTGAGAAGACCGGCGCCAGACCCAGCGAGATGATGATCGAGCCGACCACGACCGCGGTGAGACCGTTCGCGTTGCCGACCGAGGCGAGCACGACGAGCCCGATTGCCGACAGGGCCAGGCCGCCGCCCATGACGTAGGCCGCGCGGACGTGTCGCACGATCCGCGGCGCCGCGTTCGACGCGACGATGAAGGCCACCGCCGACGGCAGCGACCACATGCCCGCTTCCAGTGGCGACAGCCCAACGACGAGCTGGAGGTACTGGGCGACGAACAGGAAGTAGCCGACCGCAACGAAGATGCTGAGGAAGTTGATCGCCAACGACGCGCTGAATGCCGGGATCCGGAACAGGCGCAGGTCGATCATCGGGTCCGCCAGGGCGAGCTGGCGGCGAATGAACAGGCCGCCCACGACCAGTCCGACGACGATCGAGGCGATGGGCAGCACGCCGGCGCCATCCTGTGCGATCTGCTTCAGGCCGAAGATCACGCCCAGGACCGCGACGAGCGACATCGCTGCGCTTGGCAGGTCCAGACGGCCCGCGTCAGGATCGCGGTACTCGGGAAGCACGACCGGGCCGAGTACGAGCAGCAGGGCCATCACCGGCAGGGCGAGCAGGAAGACCGAGCCCCACCAGAAGTTCTCCAGGAGGATCCCACCCAGCACGGGTCCGATCGCGCTGCCGGCCGAGAAGGCAGAGATCCACACGCCGATGGCGACCGCCCGCTGGCGGGGGTCCTGGAACATGCTGAAGATCAGTGACAGCGTCGACGGCGCGAGCGTCGCTCCGGCGATCCCGAGGAGTGCCCGGCTGATGATCAGCATCTCCGGGCTCGTCGAGAAGGCGGCCAGGAGGGACACCGCACCAAACGCGGCCGCCCCGATCAGGAGGAGCTTCCGCCGGCCGATCCGGTCCCCGAGCGTGCCCATCGTGACGAGGAAGCCGGCGACCATGAAGCCATAGATATCGATGATCCAGAGGAGCTGGGCGCTGCTCGGCTTCAGGTCCTCGCTGATGGACGGCACGGCAAGGTGCAGCACGGTCAGGTCCATCACGTAGAGCAGGCAAGCGAGCGCGAGGACGGCGAGGCCGATCCATTCGCGTCGGCCGGCTCGGGGTGTTTGGGTGGTGGTCATTGCAGGGCTCCAGGCTGGCGATGTGGGTTTCGTCTGTTAGACCGGGCCCGCCTGAAAAACTCATCGGTCGAGAGTGCGGCGTCTTGTCCTCAGGATCTCCGCAGGTCGAACGATCGTCCGATTGCGTCGAGGATGGCCTCAGGGTCGGGCTCGGGGCCGATGGAGACGTCGAATGCCCGGCTGGCTCGGAGGACCGCGAATCCGTGGACCGCGGACCAGGCGATGGTCTCGGCTCCGGCCCGCCGCTCGACGGGCATGGCGCCGGTCGCAACGAGGTCGTCGAGCGCCCCAGCCAGCACGTGCCACGGGTTTGGATCCTCGCGGGCCGGGCTGGGTGGCTGGATCGGCAGGAAGGCCGCAGCGAGCAGGTTGGGCTCCTCCTGGGCGAATTGGATGTAGCCGCGTCCGACCGCCCCGAAGCGACCGATCGAGCGCCGCCGTGGATCCTCCTCGTCGACTCGCTCGACCTCGTCGAGCATCCGCCGGGCCAGGGCCAGGCGAGCCATCACCGCGACCTCGCCGAGCAGGGCCTCGCGATCCGGGAAGTGGCGGTAGATCGCCGCCGGCGAGACCCCGAGGCGACGGGCGACCTCGCGGAGCGTGACGGCGGCGGGTCCGCCGGAGCGGGCGAGCTCACGCGCTTCGGCCAGAACTGAGCGTCGGAGGTCCCCGTGGTGGTACGTCAAGCGGGCCATGCGACGCAGTATACGCCGCGATGTTGACAGTGTTCACTTCAGCCGTCATCATGCCGATGTGAACGGCGTTGACATCAGGTTAGCGCTCAGCAGGAGAAGCGACATGATCGACAGGAACGCAACCGACCAGGACCGATACGCGCGGGCGAAGCAACGGGTCGATTTGGTCCGCGGCTTCTATGGCCACGCCTTCGTGTTCGTCATCGTGAACCTCGGCCTCGCCGCGTACAACGTCGCAACCACGCCGGACCGCCTCTGGTTCGTGCTGACGGTGGCTGGCTGGGGCATCGGCCTGATTGCCCACGGCGCCTACGTCATGGGTTCCGACCGCTTCTTCGGCCCGGGCTGGGAAGAGCGCAAGATCCGCGAGGAAATGAGCCGCGACCGGCGCTAGCCCTTCAGCGCTCCGCTGAGGCCCTGGCCTCGAAGGAACATGCGCTGGAAGAGCAGGAACAGCACGATCGGGATCAGGCTCGAGATCGTCAGCGCGGCGATGAACGTCCCGAGATCGGTGGTCGGCTGGAGCGTCGGGAGCCTGACGGAAAGCGGCTGCAGATTCGGGTTGCGAAGCACGAGCAGCGGCCACAGGTAGTCCTTCCAGGTCGCGATGACGGCGAAGACCGACACGACCCCGATGATCGGGCGGGACATCGGCAGCACGATCCGCCAGAACAGCTGGAAGGGACCGGCCCCGTCGACCCGGGCGGCGTCGAAGATCTCGCGCGGCAGGTTGTCGAAGAACCGCTTGATCACCACGACGTTGAACGCGCTTGCGCCGGCCGGCAGCCAGACCGCCCAGAACGTGTCGATCATCCGGAAGTGCACCAGCGGCACGTCGACCACGGTCAGGTACAAGGGCACCAGGAGGACGATCGCCGGCACGAACAACGTCGCCAGGACGAGCGCCGACAGAACTCGATGGAATCGCGGCTTCAGGACCGACAGGGCGTAGCCGGCGGTCGTCGCGACCACGATCTGGACGATCCAGGATCCAACCGCGATCCAGACGGTGTTGAGGAGGTACCGATCGATGTGCGTTCGCGACCAGGCCGTCGCGAACTGGCCCAGGTCGAAGCCGTTCGGCCAGAGGGCCATCGGCGCCCGCAGGGTGTCCTGGGTCGGCGTGATCGATGACTTGACCATCCACAGCAGCGGTCCAAGCCCGACGATCAGCAGGAAGACCAGCGTCGCGACCTGGATGATCCGCATCGCCCAGCGGATCCCCGGGCGACGCCAATCGGCCGCGGACACGATCCCACGGTCGGTCTGCGTTGAGGCCCGCGACCCTCGACCGCGCGGACGCAACCTCATGACGAGGTGCTCCATGACCGCGTCAGCCAGAAGTAGCCCGCGGTGAACACACCGAGAAAGGCCGCGAGCATGATGCTCAACGCCGCGGCCATCCCGTATTCCCCACCGAGGCTGTTCTGGAATGCGTAGCGATAGATCAGCAGCAGGACGCTCATCGTCGAGTTGGCCGGCCCGCCGCCGGTGAACAGGAACGGCTCGGTGAAGAGCTGGGCCGTGGCGATCAGCTGAAGGATCAGCGTCACGAACAGGACGCCGCGCAGCTGGGGCAGCGTCACGTGCCAGATCTTCTGGCGGATCGAGGCGCCGTCGACCTCGGCTGCGTCGTACAGCTCGGGCGGAACGCTGAGCAGGGCGGCCAGGTAGATGATGACCGTCGCGCCGGCTCCCGCCCACGTCGCCTCGATGACGATGGATGGCATGGCGGTCGCCGCGTTCTGGAGCCACGGCAGCGGCCCCAATCCCACCCAGCCGATGATCGTGTTGAAAACGCCGTTCGGGCTGGCCTCGAAGAAGAACCGCCACAACAGCACCGACACCACCGGCGGGACGACCACGGGCAGATAGGCCAGCCCGCTGTAGAGACCCTTGCCGCGACGGACCTCGCTCATGATCACCGCGAGGACGATCGGAATCGGGAAACCGAAGATCAGGGCGAGCAGCGTGAAGTAGGCCGTGTTGCGAACGGCGATGCCGAAGAGGGGATCCGCCACCACCCGCGAAAAGTTCTCGAGGCCGACGAACGTCGGTTCAGAGACGAGGTTCGTCTCCTGGAGGCTCATCACGAGGGCTCGGATGATCGGGAACCACGAGAAGGCACCGAAGATCACGAGCAGCGGCAGGAGGAAGGCCAACGTGCCGAGCCCATCACGCCCGAAACGGGCGCGGACTCGTGGCCAGCGGCGGCTCGTGGCCTCGCGTATCACGTCACGGTCAGCGTAGGAGCTCATGCCGTCGCCTGTCTGGGTGCCGTGTTCGAAAGGGGCCCGGTTGGGGAGCCGGGCCCCTTCGAATGTGAATGTCAGGGCTGGTCGAGGATGGCCTGGATCTGGGTGTCGGCGGCATCGAGCAAGGCGTCGATGTTCGCGTTCTGGTCGGTCAGGACCGCCTGCACGACGGGGTCGAGCGCGGCGTAGAGCTCCTGCGTCTTGGCGGTCGGCTCGGTGACGATCTGCTGATCGAAGATCTTGGACGTGAAGGCCGTCATCTGCGCCGTCGGGACGTTGATGTAGTCCTTGATCCAGATCTGCGATTCGTCGTAGGTGGCCTTGTCGAAGATCGGCAGCGCGGGGACACCAACCGGCTGGTTGTTGGCCTTGAGCGCCTCGGCATCGGCCACGGCGCCCTCCTGCGTGAGGAGCTTGTTCATGTAGTAGAAGTCGATGAAGTTGACGGCTGCGTCGCGCTCTTCTTCGGTCGTGTTGACGTTGACCGCGGCTAGGGTCCCGCCGCCCAGGACGCCCGCATTCGGGTCAGAGGCGAGCGGGATCGTTGTGACCCCGTAATCGTCGGCCTTCAGGCCGTTGTTCTGGACCATCGCGGTGTACAGATCGGAGCCACCGGTGAACATACCGATCTGGCCGGCAGCGAAGGCCTGGTTGATCGAGCCCCAGGCGTAGTCGAACGTCGCGCCCATGGAGTTGTCGGCCCAGCGGAGATCCTTGAGGTACTGCAGGGCGCTCTTGGTGGCAGGGTTGTTGACGGTCGAGGTGACCTTGCCGTCCTCGGCGACGGTCTGGACGCGGCCGCCGCGGGCATACGTCGCCGTGGTGAGCTGCCAGCCGCCGGTGTTCTCGGTTGCCATCTCGGCGAAGCCGGCCTTACCGGTCTTCTCGGCGATGGCCTTCGCGGCTGCCCGGACCTCCTCCCACGTGGTCGGCGGCTTGTCGGGATCGAGTCCCGCTTCGGCGAAGAGCGTGCGGTTGTAGGTGAGCGACATGCCGTAGGCCTGCGTCGGCACGGCCCAGATCTGGCCGTCGGCGTCCTGGCCGTTCACGAGCACGTTCGGGTTGAACTTGTCCACGTACGGAAGAGCCCGCAGACGTGAGTCGAGGTTGACGATCTGGTGTTGGGCGATCAGGCCCTTGCCGTCGGTGAACGGGATCGTGAAGACGTCCGGCAGGGTGCCTGCTGCGAGGGCTGCCGTGAAGGTCGGCGCGGTCCAGTTGTATTCCTCCGGGCTGACCGTGATCCAGGGGTACTTGGCCTGGAACTGACTGATCTGGAGGTTCAGCGCATCCGCGGCTTCCTGGGTGGCACCGGGGCGCAGCACGCCGACCGTGATGCTGACGGGCTTGTTCTCGGCCGCGCTTGGCGCGGCGCTGGCGCTAGGGACGACCTGGCTGCCCGCCGGCGCGCTTGGACTGGGTGAGGCGGCCGTGCCGCAGGCCCCGAGCAGGCCGGCGACCGTCAGTCCGACCGCCGCCAGACGCACGAATGAACGGCGCTTCGTCCGAATCATTCCCTTCTCTCCTCCATGCTGGTGTGCCGCGGAAGATGCTCCCCGCCTGGCACGTGATGTCGATTCGTCACAGGCTGCGTTCGGCGTGGTCACTGCATCCCTATCCCCCTCCATCGGCGGTGGGTGCAGCCGGCAGTGGCCGGAGCCAGGCGGTGGCATCCGAGGGCAAGCGGCCACCGACGATGTCGGCGCTGGCCAGGAGAATCTCGGAGTGCGGCGGGAGCGCGATGGCGTCACCCGACGTATTCGTCACGCAGACGAAGCGGTCATCGCGGCTGAATGCCAGGACGTCGGCGTCGGAGGGCAGCCATGTCATCGACCCGTCGCCGAGGCCCGGCTCCGAGCGGCGGATCCCGAGTGCCAGGCGATACAGGTTGAGCATCGAGCCGTCGTCGCGATCCTGGGCTTCGACCGTGAGGTTCGCCCAGCTCGCAGGTTGCGGCAGCCATGGTTCGGCACGAGTGCCTTCGGGGCTGAACCCGAAGGGTGGTTCGCTGCCGGACCACGGCAACGGGACCCGGCAGCCATCCCGCCCGGGATCGACCCCGCCCGACCGGAAGTACATCGGGTCCTGGAGGCGGTCGACCGGCAGGTCGTCGACTTCATCGAGGCCCAGCTCGTCGCCCTGGTAGATGTAGAGCGACCCGGGCAAGGCAGCCGACAGGAGAGCAGCGGCCCTGGCCCGGCGCAAGCCCAGCTCGAGATTGGTCGGCGTGCCGTGCCGCTTCGTCGCGAAGGCGAAGGACGAATCCTCCCGACCCAGACGGGTGACGGGCCGGGTGACGTCGTGATTCGAGAGGACCCAGGTCGACGCGGCCCCGACAGGGGCATGTGCGGCGATCGTGGTGTCGATCGAGGCGCGCAGGCTGGCGGCGTTCCAGGGACGGCCGAGGAAGTCGAAGTTGAACGCGGTATGGAGCTCGTCCGGTCGCAGATATCGCGCGAAGCGGTCCATGTCCGGCAGCCAGATCTCGCCGACGAGAATGCGGCTGCCGGGGTAGGAGTCGGCGACGGCTCGCCAGCTCCGATAGATGTCGTGAAGCTCGTCGCGGTCCTCCGTCGGGTGCTCGCCCGGCCGCGCGATGTCGGGCACCTCCGGCAACGCCGGGTCCTTGACCAGGAGGGCAGCCGAGTCGATCCGGACTCCGGCCACGCCGCGGTCGAACCAGAAGCGGAGGATCTCCTCGTGTTCGCGGCGTACGTCGGGGTGACTCCAGTTGAGATCCGGCTGATGCGACGAGAACAGGTGGAGGTACCACTCGCCGGGGCTGCCATCGGGGTTCGTCGTTCGCGTCCACGTGGGACCGGAGAAGTTCGACGCCCAGTTCGTCGGCATCGCGTCGCCGCCCGGACCGCGTCCCGGATGGAACCAGAACCGAGCCCGCTCCGGCGAGCCCGGCCCGGACGCCAGCGCGGCGCGGAACCACTGGTGCTGCTCCGAGACGTGGTTCGGGACGACGTCGATGATCGTGCGGATCCCGAACTCGAGCGCCTCGCCGATCAGGGCCTCGGCTTCGTCAAGGGTGCCGAACGCCGGATCGATTGCCCGATAGTCCGCGACGTCGTATCCGCCATCAGCCATCGGCGACGCGTACCAGGGCGTGAACCACATCGCGTCGATGCCGAGCTCTCGCAGATACTGGAGCTTGGCGCGCACGCCCGCGAGGTCGCCGGTTCCATCGCCGTTGGCGTCGGCGAAGCTCCGCACGTAGACCTGGTAGATGACGGCGTCGCGCCACCAGGTGTCCGTGCCGCTCGGTCGCTCGGCGTCCGCGAGCGGTTCGCGGGAAGCGGTCGTCGCGGGTCGAGCCAGGGCCTGTTCGGTCAACGCACGTTTCCTTCCAGGACGGTGGATGGGATTCGCGGGACGCAGCGGCACGTTGTCGAGTTCGGCGGGCAACGTAACATAGTGAACGGATCATTGCAAGAACTTGACAACGATTGGCGACGGCAGCGACAGGGAGGCAGTGGCGCCGACCTGAGAGAGTCGCAGGCCGCCTAGGCTGCGGCAGGACCGGTTGAGCCGCGGACGACGAGCTCGGGCTCGAAGAACAGCTCATCGAGCGGGACCGCGCGTCCCGCAATCTGTCCAACGAGCAGTTCGATGACGAGCCGGCCCATCGACTCGATCGGCTGGCGGACCGTCGTGAGCGGCGGATCCGTGCAGTTCATCAGAGCGGAATCGTCGAACCCAATGATCGAGACATCCCCGGGTACCGTCATGCCCCCTCGGCGAGCCGCGCGGATCGCGCCGAGCGCCATGGGATCGCTTGCACAGATGATCCCTGTGACCTTCGACTTGAAGAGTCCGGTCGCTGCGGTCTGGGCGGCCTCGAGCGAGTAGTACGAGTGAGCGATCTGGTCGGGTCGCAGCGGCAGTCCCGCGCGGGCGGTGATGGCTCGGGCCGCGGCGAGCTTCCGGATCGACGGCACGTGGTCCGGTGGGCCGAGGAGCAGGCCGATTCGGGTGTGGCCGAGCGAGACCAGGTGGCCCATCGCCTGTTCGACGGCCGCCGCGTCGTCACATGAAACCCGGGGGAAGCCGAGGCCCTCGATCGACGCGTTTACCAGGACCGTCGGAAGCTTGCGAGCCGCCAGCCGCGCGTAGTGATCATGCCGGGCGGCCTTCTGAGCGTAGAGGCCGCCGGCGAAGACAACGCCTGAGACCTGTTGCTGGAGGAGCAGATCGACGTAGTCCGCCTCCGTGATCCCGCCAGCGGTCTGGGTGCACAGAACCGGCGTGAAGCCCTGCTGGGCAAGGGCACCGCCGACGACTTCGGCGAACGCTGGAAAGATCGGGTTCTGGAGCTCGGGCAGCACGAGACCGACCAGGCGGGCGCGTTCGCCGCGGAGCTTCGTCGGTCGTTCGTAGCCTAGGACGTCAAGGGCGGTCAGGACAGCCTGGCGGGTGGCCTCGGCGACGCCAGGCTTGCCGTTCAGGACGCGACTCACGGTCGCCTCGCTGACGCCGACCTTGCGCGCGACCTCGGCCAGCCTGCGTGCCATGCCGCAATCTTACGCCAGTTTGCGCAAGTCTTTGCAAGCCTTGGGTGCCGCGAACGCGTGAGGGTTGTATCGAACCGGGAGACACTTCGCCCCCGGCGCCGGGCGCATACTCGCAAGGGCAGGAGATCGGGCGGACCCGGCTCGCCCCAGACAGTAGGGAGAGCCACATGGCAGACCACCCCAACGCGGCCATGGCACGTCGCGCGATCGAGAGCATGAACAACGGCGATTGGGAGGCCATGTCGGCAGCCCTCGCCGACGACGTCGTTTGGCACGAGATCGGTCGCGCCGAGCCCCGCCGCGGCAAGGCCGAGCTGGCGACCCCGGGCGGCGCCCCACCCCCCGATATCAAGGTGAAGGTGCACGACGTGCTGGCCAACGACGAGCATGTCATCGCCCTGGTCGAAGCGACTGCCACTCGTGACGGGAAGACCCTCTCCTACCGAACCGCCGAGATCATGCACGTGCGCGACGGCAAGGTCACGGAGCGCTGGGCGTTCTCCGACGACACGGCGGCGATCATCGCGTTCTTCGCGTAGCGGAGCCGCCGCAACGAATTCGTATCGCGCCTCAGGCCCGAGAGGATGGGCTCATCGACGCGCACGCCTACGATCGAGCTAGGAGGTGGCGACGATGCCCCAGAAAGAACACCTGCCAAGCGTCAGCGCCAAAGAGCAGCGGATGTACGAGCACATCAAGGAGAGCGAGTTGAAGCAGGGCCGCTCAAAGAAGACGGCCAAAGCCATCGCGGCGGCGACCGTCGTGAAGCATCACAACGAGGACGATCACCCTCCGCGGAAGTAGACGCCCTAGGACGCCACGCAGCCGGCGACGAGAGCGGCCCAGACGCCGCCGCCGAGCAGCAGCACGATGATGAAGACGACGATTCCTCGCAGCACGTGGATCCTCCAGGCGCGGATTGGGACTGCCGGGTTGCAGCCTCAGGCTGGCTGAAGGATCGGTCGGGCGCCCCACACAGAGCAGTTCCGCTGGCCGCCCATCCGTTGCGTCTTCATTGCGCCGAGGGACTCGGCTCGGGCGCAGGCCGTCGGCGTCAGCTGGCGACTGGCTTGAGGATGCTGTACTCGCCGTTGTAGCGAACCTGCAGGCAGTTGTTGAACAGGTTCAGCATGTTGATGTAGCCGATGAGGAACGTGAGCTCGACGAGCTCCGGGTCGCTGAACAACTCGTGCAACTGCCGCGCCAGTGGCGGAGGAATCGCATTCGACGCCGCCATCGCGGCGCGCGTGTACTCGATCGCGATGCGCTCGCGCGAGACCAGCGAATCCGGATGCTCGATCGCGGCGCGTGGATCCTTGACGATGTCCGCGATGTCGACGAGATCGCAGTGCGAGTTCGTGCAGAACTGGCAGGCGTTGGTCTGCGATGCCGTGATGATGACCAGTTCCTTGACGCGCCGCTCGAGCAGCCCGCCCGGATAGACGCAATTCCCGAAACCCGCAAACGCTTGCAGGATCTCGGGACGCAGGCACATGGCCTGGATCATCTCGACTGGCGGGCGCCCGCGCTCCCAGAGGCCGCGGCTCTCATCGAACGACGGATCGTCCTTCACGCCCTCGAACGCGGACTGGATCTGCTCCGGAGTGACGGTCACGCGCATCGGCAACTCTCCTAGGGGGCTTGCAGGGCACTGCTCGCAGACGGTTGAAGCGGGACGTCGAGTTGGCCGTTCGGGACGCCCGGGGGATCCGGGCCGAGGATCCGAACCTGGTACGGCGTCGGCGGCAGTCGGTTGCGGTCGATCGCCACGAGGAACGAGTCACCGACCGATGGGCTGCGACAGTTCATCGTGAGCCCCAGCGAGAACGATCCGTCCACCACGCGCTGGGCCGCGTCGAAGCGGATCTCGTCCAGGCGGCTCGGGCAGGCGACGGTGCCGAGCGGCGTGAGCCACGCCACGACCGATCGGTCGAAGTCCACCGTTGGTGGATCCGAATGGATGAGCAGCGCATTCCAGGCAGCGTCGAGACCTGCCTGGTCAGTGATCAGGCGGGGCTCGTTGCGGTCTCCAACGCCGCGCTGCCGAGCGAGGAGCTGCCACCCATCGCCGTCTGGCAACTGGCGCGAATAGTTCCAGGCACCAACGAGCCCCACCGCGAGGACCGCCAGGATTGCACCGATGAGAATCCGCCGCCACGACGGACGAACCAGGCCGCGCACCCACAGATGATGGCGGCGCCGGCTCCGGTATGCTCGCCAGGTGACCAGCACCGAGGCCCCGCTGGCACCACCTGCGCGGCGGGGCCCGGGATCTCTCCGACCCGATGGCTCGATCGGCTGCCCGAGCGCAGGTTCGCCCTCGTCGTCGCGACTCCCGGGTCTCCTTCTCGTCGGTGTGTTCGTCGTCCCTCCCATCCTTGCGGCGATCGGCATGAGCTTCTTCCGGATCGAGCTCCTGCGCGACGACTTCAACCCATTCATCGGCTTTCGCAACTACGCGGTCCGGCTCGCGGCGGACTCAGAGTTCCTCGCGACGCTGCCGCGCTCACTCGGCTTCGCGGTCCTGACCTCGGCGATCGCGGTCCCGCTCGCACTTGCGACGGCCGTCCTGATCCATGGCCGAGCCAGGTTCGCCGGCCTGTTGGGGCTCGTCCTCCTCCTCCCGTGGGCGGTCGCGCCGATCGCGGACGGGATCCTCTGGCGGCTCATGTTCGAGCCGCGAACGGGTGCGGCCACCTACCTGCTGACCGAACTCGGCCTTCCGCCGGTGGTGATCAGGGACGCGCCCGGGGCCCTCATTGCGATGCTCGTGGCTGTGACGTGGCGGGCGATCCCGCTCCTTGCTGTCCTGTTCCTGGGCGCCCTGCGACAGGTTCCTCCCGACATTCGTCGCGCAGCGAGGCTTGACGGGGCTTCGAGGTTCCAAGCGTTCCGCTTCATCACCCTGCCGGCGATCGCGCCGGTCGTCATCGCCGCCTGCCTCATTCAGTTCCTCCTCGCGCTGCAGACGTTCGAGGTCCAGTACGCGCTCTCGGCCGGAGCACCGCCGAAAGGGTCGATACTGGCCGGGAGCGCCATCTTCAACACGGTGATCGGAGAGATCAGCCTCGGGTATGGGTCGGCGATGACGATGGTGCTCGGCCTGTTCAGTGCCCTGTGCCTGGGCGGCCTCTATCTCGTCGTTGGGCGGTCACGGACGACGCGTCTTGCTCCGGCCGACCCAGGCCATCCGGTTGATGACGGGCCGGTTCGAGCGGGGTTCATCGCACGGTCCCGCGTTCGTCTGAGCCGGCAGCCCGTGTCCGAGATCCTGCCGCCCGTGCCGCCTGACATTGCTCAGCGTCGCTTCCTGATCCTCCAGGCGCGGACACGCCTGGCTCCAATCCAGCGCTTCATCTGGGCTCTCCTGGCCGCTGGAATGGCACTCCTCCTCGTCCTGTGGCTGGCCGGACCGATCGTGTGGATCGGGGTCGCAAGCACGCAGCCTCCGTCAGCGGTCGCGCAGATGCCCCCGCAGCTCACGATGGACCTCGACCTGGCCGGCTATAGCCGCCTGATCGGCGACCGTGCGTGGCAGGGCGCCGCCGTGATGAGCATCACGATCGCGGTCCTGGGTACCCTGATTGCCCTGGTCGTGGCCGTCCTGGCCGCGTATCCACTGGCGCGCTTCCGCATGCCCCGCGGCAACTTGCTCCTCCGGGTGCTGCTCGCGACGATGCTCATCCCGCCGATCGCGCTTGCGATCCCGGTGCTCTACCTCGTCATCGACATCGGACTCCGCGGCACCGTCATCGGCCTCGTTCTCGTCAACGCCGCGTTCTGGTCACCGATCCTCATCTGGCTCGTGCGCGGCGCTCTCATGGGCGTACCCGTGGAGCTGGAGCGGGCGGCCCGAATCGACGGGAGCTCCCGGCTCGGCGCGATCTTCCGGGTCATTCTGCCGGCCGCCGCACCCGTCATCGCCGCGGCGACAGCGATCGTGTTCATCGGGATCTGGAACGACTTCGTGTTCTCGGCGGTGATCGGTGGACGCGAGACGCAGACCCTGCCGCGCTACCTCGGCGAGAACGCCTCACCGCTCTTCAACGTATTCGCCGCCACGATCGTCCTGACTGTCGCTCCCTGTATCGCCCTCGTCGCGCTACTTCGAACGAGGATCCTCGCGCTCGGCTAGCCGAGAACCGAACTCAGTCCGGTGCGCCGGTTGGTGCGGTCTCCGTATCGTCCGCCGGATCCTTTCGAGCAGGCACGCCGCGGAGAGCGACCGCCGCGCCGATCGCAGTGATGACGGCGAGGACGGCAGCAATGGCGGCCACGAAGTGGATCGCGTCGATGAAGGCGACTTGTGCTGCCGCGACGAGCGGTGCCCCGAGTGATTCAGGGAGCGTCTGGGCGATCGCGAGCGCGCCGCCGAGCGTGTCCCGTGCCGCGTCGGCGACCTCGGGGGGTAGCCCGGATGGGAGCGTGTCCCCGACCTCGGTCCGGTACACGGCTGTACCCAGGCTGCCGAGGATGGCGATCCCCAGCGCCCCGCCGAGTTCGCCGCTGGTTTCGGACATGCCAGTCGCAGCACCGGCCTGTTCCGGCGGTGCGCTGCCGACGATGAGCTCGGTCGCGAGCGTGATGACCGGTGCGAGCCCGATCGAGATGACGATCGAGGCCACGATGATGAGGAGAATGCCCGTGCCTGAATCGAGCCCGAGGCCAACCAGCGTCGCCGTTCCGATCGCGGCAATGGCCATGCCAACGCCCATGATCACCGACGGGCGGAAGCGATGGATGATCTTCGGCGCGGCAACCGAACCGACAATGAAGCCGATCGCCGACGGCAGCGACCACACTGCCGCCTCGATCGGGGACAACCCCAGGACGAGCTGCAGGTACTGCGCGATGAAGAGGAAGTAGCCGACGACGACGAAGATGCCGAACAGGTACGTGCCAAGCGAAGCGGTGAACGCGCGGATTCGGAAGAGACGCACATCGATGATCGGCGACTCGAGGTGCAGCTGGCGGCGGACGAACACGATCCCGACGAGGATCCCGGCAAGGATCGAGAGGACCGGAACGGTCGCGATCCCGTCCTGCGCGATCTCCTTCAGCCCGTAGACCACGGCCAGGATGGCGAACAACGACATTGCGGCGCTGCCCAGGTCCAGGCGGCGAGCTTCAGGGTCCCGGTATTCGGGCAGGGTGCGCGGCCCGATGAGCAACAGCAATCCCATCACCGGGACGCCGATGAGGAACACCGAGCCCCACCAGAAGAATTCAAGGAGGACGCCGCCAAGGACCGGTCCGATGGCGCCGCCAGCGGAATACGCGGCGATCCAGAACCCAATCGCGGTGGTGCGCTGCTTGGGGTCCAGGAACATCGTGAAGATCAGCGAAAGCGTCGAGGGGGCCACCGTCGCTCCGGCAATGCCCATGATGGCCCGGCTCGCGATGAGCATCTCCGCGCTCTGCGAGAACGCCGCGAGCAACGAGGCCAGCGCGAAGCCTGCGGCGCCGCCGAGAAGGAGCTTGCGCCGGCCAATGCGATCACCGAGCGTCCCCATCGTGATCAGCAGACCGGCGACCAGGAAACCGTAGATGTCGATGATCCAGAGCAGCTGGGCGCTGGTCGGTTTCAGCTCCGCACTGATCCGCGGGATTGCGAGGTTGAGCACCGTCAGGTCCATCGCGTAGACGAGCGCGGCCAGCGTCAGCACGGCCAGACCGACCCATTCGCGACGGGTAGCCCGCGCCGGTACCACGTACTCGCTCGTTCCCTGACCCATGCTCCGTGCTCCTCTCAGTGCTTGAACCCAAGCAGTGCAGTCCGTTCAGGATCGCCGAATATCAAGACTGCCGGAGCTCCGCGGACTCATCGGTCCGCTCATGCGCGCGCTCGGCGCCTACCCTGTCGCTTGTTCCGGGACCACCGCGATCGCGTCCATCTCGACGAGGAAGTCAGGATTGGCCAGGCCTTTCACGAAGGCCATGGTGATGAGCGGCGTCAGGCCCGCCTCACCGACTTCTCGCCGTACGGGCCGTGACGCGCGCCGTCCAGCGGGACGCGACGGTCGCCCGCTACTCGGCGTAGGGCTGATCGCTCCCCTGCTCGCTGTAGCCGATGCTCCAGACGTAGCCGTCCGGGTCCGCGAACGTTCCGCCGTAGCCACCCCACTGCAGCGTTGCCGCGGGCTTGAGGATCTGGGCGCCGGCCTTCTCGGCCTCCTCCATCACCGCGTCGACACGCGCCTCGCTGCGCACGACGTAGTTCAAGACGACGCCACTGAAACCGCTGCCCTCGTGGCTCGCCCCAACCATGTCCGCCAGGCCCTGGCGGCCGTAGAAGCCGACGAGCGAGCCGCCGTGGGGCACGAAGAACACCGAGATGTTCCAGTCGTTCTGCACCTTCCAGCCCAGCCCGTCCACGTAGAAGCTCTTGGATCGCTCCATGTCGTTGACGCCAAGCAGGATCGCGCTGACGTGCGAGTTCATGTGGTTCTCCTCTCGTGAAGCTGATGGGTCGAGCCCCATGCTAGGAAGGGAACCCCGCGGCCGCTTCTCCAAAACTGCTGGATTTCGCCCAACGCCCCAGAGCCGGACGTCAGCGGCGAGCCTCCAGCGGCGGATCGAGAGGCGCCTGTAACGGGGTCGGCGATCTAGTCCTTGCCCCGGCAGTGCCATTCGGCGAACGATGGACATGACGTGGCCCGCCGCGAGGCGGACCGCGAGCTCAAGGAGGACATCGACATGGTCGATACCGCCACGCGCACGCCTGCGCTCCCCAAGCCTGACCCGCGCCTTCGCGAGTTCGAGCAGTTCATCGGCACCTGGGACATGAAGGGCCGGACGCTCGAGTCCGATGTCGACAACGTCACCGCCCAGGCGACGTTCGAGTACCTGCCGGGAGGGTTCTTCGTCGCTCAGCGATTCAAGGCCGACTTCAATGGAATGCCGATCGAGAGTCTCGAGATCATCGGCTATGACCCCAAGTCCGACACGTTCCCCTCGACGGTCTACGCGAACATGGCCGCGACGCCCTTGGCCTACCGGTGGGAGATTGACGGCGACGACGTGACGATCACGACGGAGGAACTCGGCGCGACGTTCCGGGGCCGCTGGAGCGGCAAGACCTTGTCCGGCGGCTGGCGCCCGAACCCGGGTCGCGAAGGCCCCGAGAACGTCCCGTATGACGTCTCCGGCCATCGCGCGACGTCGGCCTAGCTGGCGGCTGCCTGACTCTTCGCCAACTTGGTGCGGTCGGCCGCTAGATGTGGCGTTGACTGGCGCGCCCGACAGGTGTTGGACGGTCGATAACCACCTACCGCATCCCGATTGAGGGTCGAGATGAGTGGGTTGCAGCGGCCGAGGCCGCGGCGGCGGAGCGCGCGTGAGGCCGCCTCCCTCCCGCGACACGCCCCGACGTTCGCCCACGAGGCCGACACGGGCCCCACGTGGCGCGATCCCGCCGGAGTCGGGTCATGGCGCCACGCTTCCGCCGCAACGTGAAAGGGCCCCGGACCTGCGCCCGGGACCCTCGATGCGACCGGGAGGTGGCCTAGCCGGAAGCGGCCTCGGCACCCTCAACCGCCGGACCCTTCCGTCGTCCCTTCGGCTTCGGCGCATCGTCGACCGCCACCTCGGGCTCGGCCGCCGCGACTGGCGAGTCGCTCGCGGTGGCGTCGCCGGCCTCGGCCTCGTTGCGGGCCTTGGCCTCGCGGGCCAGGCCAGCGGTGTACTGGTTCCAGTGGGTCTTACACATTCTGCCCAAGCCGTCCTTCTGGCTCGGCTGGGCCGGGAACTCGGTCACGGGTGCCTCGTGGGCCTCGATCCCGAAGCGGGCAGAGCCGATGCAGCGGCGGAGGGTCGTCTCGTCTGCCATGGCGGATCTCCTTCGATTGCCGACGCCCATCTGGCGTCGCGCAGGACATCCATCACTCTGTTTGCGTCGACATGCAAGTCCGGTCGACGGTGACGATCGCTGCCCCGTCCCTCGTCGTCGAGGACGTCCCCATCGACCGGCTCCAGCCCGACCCGGCGAACCCGCGCCGGATCAGCGACGACGAGCTCGATGCCCTGACCAAGAGCCTTCGCCAGTTCGGCTTCGTCCAGCCGGTCCTCGCCCGGCGTGAGGACGGCGTCGTCGTCGGCGGCCACCAGCGCCTGGTCGCGGCCCGGCGACTCGGCCTCGCCACGGTGCCCGTTGTCTGGCTCGACGTGTCGGGGGAACAGGCCCGGCTCCTCGGGCTTGCGCTCAACAAGATCTCGGGCACCTGGGATGAGCAACTCCTCGCCCGGCTCCTCGCCGACCTCGAGCAGAGCGACGGCCTCGACCTGACGCCTGTCGGGCTTCGACGAGGACGAGGTGACGACGCTCGTCAAGCGCCTCGACGCCCGGGAGAAGCGGGAGCGTCCCGAGAGCTTCGACCTCGACGCGGCGCTCGAGGCGGCCCGGCGCGAGCCGCGGACGAAGGCCGGGCGAGCTGTGGCGCCTCGGCGACCACCGGGTCCTGTGCGGCGACGCGACGAGCGCCGACGACGTCGCCCGGCTGCTCGGCGGCCGGCGGGCCGACATGGCCTTCACCGACCCGCCCTACAACGTCTCGCTCGGCGACCACGGCGGCCAGGGCCGTGACGCCCGGAAGCGGCGGATCGCCAACGACGCCCTCGACCCAGAGAGCTGGGAGGCGTTCGTCCGGGCCTGGAGCCGGCTCCTCGTCGAGTCGGTCGACGGCGCCATCTACGCCTGCATGAGCACCAAGGAGTGGCCGCTCGTCAGCCGGCTCATGGCCGAGGCCGGCGGCCACTGGAGCGACACGATCATCTGGGCCAAGGACCGCTTCGTCCTGGGGCGGGCCGACTACCAGCGCGGCTACGAGCCGATCTGGTTCGGCTGGCGGGAGGGCAGCGATCACCACTGGTGCGGCGACCGCGACCAATCCGACGTCTGGTCGATCGCCCGGCCGGCCGAGGCACCGCTCCACCCGGTCATGAAGCCACTCGGGCTGATGGAGCGGGCGATCCGCAACAGCAGCCGCGAGGAGGCGCTCGTCCTCGACCCGTTCCTCGGCTCGGGCAGCACCCTGATCGCCGCCGAGCGGACCGGCCGGGCCTGCTACGGGCTCGAGCTCGATCCCCGCTACTGCGACGTGATCCTCGCCCGCTGGGAGGCATTCAGCGGCGCCCAGGCGGAGCGGGTCGATGGCTGAGGGGCGGAACCGCACCTGTACGATGACGACAGGCGGTCGACAGCCCTCGTGGTCCGGGACGGCGTGCTTTAGCCCAGCGGCGCAAGTGTCGGCCCGCCTTAACCCCCGCTCACACGACGCTTTGCGGTCGGGCTGGGCGGCCGCCCGAAACGCACACTATCGCGGGATCGTGGGCCGCTACCAACGGCCCGGGGCGTTACCTCTGGTAGGGCCGTGGTAAAGCGGCGCTGCGCCTTCGAGATGCCGGGCGGCCTGGGCTGCGGCGCCCCGCCCTTGCGCGGCTCGACGCTCTGCTGGTTCCATGACCCGGACCGCGCCGACGACCTGACTGACGCCCAGCGCCTTGGCGGGCTCCGCCGGAAGCGCGAACGGACGGTCGCTGCGGCATACGAGTTCGCCGGTCTCGGCTCGGTCGAGGCGATCCAGCGCATCCTCGAGATCGCGACCACCGACGCCCTGTCCATGGAGAACACGATCGCCCGGGCGAGGGTCCTCATCAGCGCCGGCCTGGCGGCGATGAAGCTCCTCGAGGTCGGCGACCTCCAGACCCGGATCGAGCTGCTCGAGGCGGCCAAGTCGCGACCCGATCCGGCGCCGGCAGCGGCGGCCTGCTGGGCGGCCCGTGACCGTCGCTCGCCGGGTGGCAGCGGTCGAAGCCTCGCTCGGACCGACCGAGCTCGTCCTCCACATCCTGGCTGAGGCCCGCTCCTTCGCCAGCCTCGAGGACTACGCCCGCTCGATCGTCGACCAGCCGGTCGAGGCAGCGCCGCTGAGCCGGATCGGCGCCGGTGCCGAGGCGTCGGTCCGGGCGGCGATGAAGGGGAAGCCGCGCGACGAGGTCGAGGCGGCCGTCCGCCGAGCCGTCGGCGACGGCGTCTTCCTCTTCTGCCTGGTCATCGGGCTCAACGGTGCCGCGATGGACATCGCCCGGCTGGAGGGGCTGCGGGCCACGGCGACGTTCTACTTGATGGGTTGCCTGCTCGGCGGTCCGCGGGAGAACGACCTCGAGCCCGAGGAGTGGACCGAGCACACCAAGGAGCTTGCAGACGGCTGGCGGTCGTGGCGCGCCGTCGTGGCCGGCCTCCTGGCGACGCTGACGATCGAGGAGGACGCCCGGGAGCAGCTGGAAGCGCGCTACCTGGCTGGGCAGTCGTCGCTCCTCGCCGATGCCGAGGCCGCCTGGGGCGAATTCGGCGAGATGGTCGACCGGATGTGGTCGTTGGCCGAGGACATCGTTCCGATCACACCGGCCGAGCAACGCCGGCTGACCAAGGACGGCGGCCAGCTCTACGACGAGCGGGTCCGCGAGCGTGTCCGCAAGCTCACCGACGACGCCCGGATCTCTGCGTTCGACAAGCTCGGTGAGAACGCGCGGGCGGTGGCGATCCTTGAGCGACGGCTTGGCAGTTCCGCTGTCCGTTATGCGCGTTTCTGGGCGATGTCTCAGTTTGAACGGCGCGCCAGGATCGCCGCGAACAGCCTAGTAGCGATGTAGCCGAGCCCGAGCGACAGGCCAAGGAGAATCAGGAGCCAGAGGCCACGTTGTGCAAGGGACCAGTTGGCGGTGGAGACAATCGCGGGAGTCAGAAACGTTGCGACGAGGAAGATCAAGGCGGACAGGGTCGTAGGACGTTTCAGTGTCGCCACGACAGCAGCATACGCGCCGGCCGGGCCAGCTCGACGGTTCGCCTCAAGTTGCCCCGTTGATAGGCTCGTCGAGAGTCCGCGCCCGAGCAACCAGATCCTGCCGCGCAACCGGAGGCCCGACCCTCGCTCCCCAAGCCAAACGAGGGATGGGCAGCTGATCAACATCCTCGTACCGTAGTCCTCATGATCTCCTTCGAGCCGATCGCGATGAGAACGCTCGCGACGTAATGAGGTCATCGCGACAGGCTCCGTCGTATTTGGTCGGGGGTACTACGTCGCGGCGATCCTGGCCGTCCTATTCGTCGCGGCCGTGTACTTCGTCGTGAACGCCATTGTCGCGGTGAACCGACCGAGCGACTACGAACGCCTCCAGGCCCAACCGGAGTTCTCACTGTTCTTCCCGGGTTCCGTTGTTGTCGAGCAGGGAGGCTCCGGAACGGGGTTCATGAACCCGACGGCGCACACGTGGCGGATGCCCGGCACGACCGCATCCGCAGATGAAGTCCTCACCTTCTATCGCGACGCCCTGATGGAACGCGGATGGGAACTTGGCGGCGGTGGCGTCATGGCGATCGACAGGCCCCGGGAAACCAAGGCTTGCGGCTGGCACACGAATGAAACGACGCTGCGCCTCGGGTTCAGGGACATCGACGAGTACCGCAAGGTCTATCCCGGCAATGCTGGCTATGCGACCGTGTACGAGCTTGGGCTGTTCAGCCAGCCCGCCTCTGGCTCGCTTGTCTGTGTCCCGAAGGAGTGACCGCCCGACGTGGAGCCACACTATGACGCCATCGTAGATGGCAGCGTTGTGGTCCAATCGGGATCGATGCACGCGTGGCAGGATGGGCCCTATGAGCGACCCAAGGTTCGCCGATCTATCGCTTCAGCACACCCTCAATGGGCTGGAGGTTCCGCCAATTGCGAGGATGCTCGCCAACGGTGCTGACCCCAAGCTGATTTGGCGCAACGATCTCGACGGCCTCACGTTCCGGATCGGTGACCGGTTCCTCAAGTGGAACCCGCCAACGACTGGCGTCGACCTTGAGCGCGAGCGAATGCGACTGGACTGGATCTCGACACGGCATCCGGCACCGCGTGTCCTCGACCATGGGATCGATGGCGACGCACAATGGCTCCTTACTGAGGCCCTCCCGGGCGACTCCGCGGTCGGCGACGAGTGGCGAGCTCGACGCCCAGAAGCCATTTGCGCGATCGCGACCGGCCTCCTGGCCATCCACGCGATTTCAATCGATGACTTTCCGGACGCGTGGACAACGCAAGTGTGGGTTGGTCGACAGCCAGCCTCGCTTGGCCCGCGGCCGCCTACCGGGGTGCCGGTACTCGTTCATGGCGACGCTTGCGCCCCGAACACGCTCATCTCCGCGGAGGGCGCCTGGACCGGCAATGTGGACTTCGGCGATCTAGCCGTCGGTGATCGCTGGGCCGATCTCGCGATCGCCTCCCTCAGCCTGGACTGGAACTTCGGCGAAGGGCACCAGCCGGAGTTCTTTGACGCCTACGGCATCCTTCCGGACGAAGATCGCATCGCCTACTACCGCTCCCTTTGGGAGCTTGAGTCGTGACAGCAGTCAGGCAATGCTCCGCTAACGTGCGCCGGAATGGCCTGCCCTCGCTATCTCACTATGACGAGATGGTGGCCACTCGCCTACCTAGATTGCCTGCAGCGGGACAGAGACTCTTCTGTCCGCGTTCGTCCGCGGCCTGGCTGGTGGGATCGTGACCTCCTCGGCCTGGCGGTTCGACCCGCCATTGCCCACCGTTTCCCTCTGTTCGACCGGTGACAGGGGTCAATCAGGATCGTCGGGCCGCGCTGTCAAACGTGGACCCACGTAGATCAGGAACCCACCGATGATGGCAATCGGGACGCCAATGAACAGGAACGAGCCAGAGTGGTTGATCGTGAAGTTATCGGCGAAATCAAGTGCGGCGCTCGCGACCATCGCAAGGCCGAAGATCAGGAATGCTGCACCAGCGATGGTGAGGATGATCGCCCTGGCTCGCATCAGTTGATGCTACAGCCGCGGCCGGCGGTGTTTGGGCGGTCGCTTGGGTCCATTGATCAAGCCGGTTCCCCAGAAGGCGCCGCCGTGCTGGCCATGGTGAGCGGGCGGGTCGGCGGTCGAGTGGGCTTGTTCGTCACGTCCACGGGTCAGCTCCTCGCGGGACGCGGCGGGCGACTCGAACCGAGAGTCGCCGGGGTTGGGGTGGGAGAAGGGTGCAGCGAAAGTGCAGCAAGACGCTGACCGGGCGCTAGTCAGCCGTGCGCGAATGCCGGACTTCGGCACCACGCCAGCCGCAGTCCTTCAGGGGGTGGCGCCGACGGCAATTCCGTCGTAGCGTCGAGCGGTGAACGCCACCGACCTCCCAAGTGTGACCCTCGCCCTCAGCCCGGTAGTTATCTGGCTGATCGCGCTCTGGCTTCGAGGGTTCGACAACCCTCGCGTCATTGTGGCGCTCGTCGCTTGGACCGCGATCTGGTATGGCGCCGGCGGCCTCCTCCCGCCGACAATGGAGCGAGCGGTGCGAGCGTTGCTCGTCCTCGGATTCCTGGCCGGGGTCCTGTGGCCGGAGCGCCTTGGCCTGCTCAGCGTTGGGGGCTCTGAAGCCGCCGCGGATCGTCTCTTCCGTAGGATCTCGAGGTGGCTTCGAGCAGGCGGCGGTGATCCCGAGACAGCGACCTCGTTCGCTGCGCGCCTCGCGCCCGGCGAATTCCCTTCGAGCCGCAATGATTGGCTGGTTGCCGCCGCGCTCTTTCGCCGAAGTCTCCTTCGCAGCGCCGACCCAAACGTCGCGCCGTTCGTTCCTGCGAAGGCATACGAGCGCGCGGCTCGATCCTTCTGGCGAGCTGGCTTGAACCACGGCCTGATCGGCCGGCGCCATCACCCGTCGGCGTGGGACGAAGGAGTCGCGCTTCGCTGCTACGCCGAGGAATTTTCGGCCGCTGCTTCGCTGCATTTGCCGGCGGGACGACCGCTGGTCGCGCTCGGCGGCTGGGATGAGGAAGCGGAGCGCGTCGCCTCGTCGCTGCGTGACGTTCAGTTCTTCAATCCATCAATCCGCGAAGCTCGCGACTCCCTCGTTGACGCGATGACCGACTCATTGACGCTCGCCAGGGGCGACCGGTCGTCGGAAGCGACCGCTCGCCAGCATGCCTCAGCCGAGCAGATGAACAGGCAGTGGGCAGCACTAGCAGCGCAAGGGGCGTGACGTACACGACCGGGCTTCGCGAGCGCGTTGGTGTCGCGGATTCGGCGCGTACGTCGTCGACGACCTGCTTCCACAGCCGAACTTGCCCGAGGGACATCAGATGAAGGTCGACGCATTGGTGGCCGCGATCGATGCGAGTCCCTCGTGCGCTACCGGTATCCAAATCGCGAGCCGTCGACCTGCCGCCCCGCGGTAGTGCCGCCGGTTGCTACGAGGTCACGGTGTGTCTGTTCCGCAATGGCGTGGGGTCGCCCGACTAGTGATCGGCTTGGTATTCGTCGGCATCGGCGCCGTTCGGCAGCTCAACCCCGGCAGCTATCCGACTGGCGACTGGCGGGCTGACCCAATTCTGTTGGGAGCGCTGAACATCGGCATCGTGATCGTAGGCCTCACTTTGATGGCCTCGGGCTTCATTTCGATCCGCCCGCCGCGGTCCCCAGAGCCTTAACCCGTTCGTGTCACGAACTGATCAATGGCGCCAGGGGCTGAAGACGCGTCGCGCACCGACACTATGAGCGGATCGTGGACCGAGGCGGCTCGGATGACTTAAGGGTGGTTCCGCGGGGTCCGCTCTGATGCCACCGTCATCATCTGATGACCGATGGAGTTCGCGCCCGCGGCATGTCCAGGGGTCGCATGCCGACACGCTTCTTGCTGGTAGCCGGAGCCTTGGCTATCGCCGGCCTCGGCATCGTGGTCGTCCAGCGGCTGCCAGCCGTCCTCTTGTCCGATGTCGACCGCCTCGCCGCACATCCCGAAGCCCAGCTCACCTATCCGGGCGCCGTGCCGCTGTACGCCGGTGGCAACAAGACCACGAAGGAGGCGACAGCAGCGCGCTGGCAGATCCTCGGGACGACCGCGTTGCCAGAGGAGATCCTCGCCTTCTATGTCGGCGAATTGACGGCCCGGGGGTATGTGGACGGTGGTCCCTTCGGCCCGACGAGCTCGGAGACGATGGCCTGTTCCTGGCACCGCGAGCTGTCGGTGCGAATCAGCGTCTTCGACCCGGTTGCCATTCGCAGCCGGTTCAAGATCGGACCGGAGCACACGACCGTCTACAGCCTCCGCCTCATCGATCGGCCCGGAACAGTCAACCCACGTCCGTGCAGCAGCCTGACCGAGTGCGAGCCGTTGGCTCCTCGCGCCAGCCCGAGCACTATCCCCCAAGTCCGCTGTCGCATCCTGAAGTGAGTGACGACAGGATGACGAGATCCCCAGTCGGCGCTCGACGATCGATCGGATCTGCGCATGTCGCGAAGGCGTCGATCCCCGCCCGCCTCGCGGCTGGGCGCTTTGGCCCCACCCGGCTGGCCCTCCTGCTCGCGGTGATCTCGCTCCCCGCGGTTGTCATCCTGGCGAGGAAGGCAGAGGCTCACACTAGAGTTGATCGTGCGGCGCTCGCGCCGCGATGACTTACGGGTGGTTCCGTGGACTTTTATCTGATGCCACCGTCATCCGATGACCACTGGTAGGCCGCATCGTGTACTTGCGCGGAGGCTCAGGGCTCGAGGCAGACTTGTCGCAACGAGCTTGGTGTGAAGCAGGGTCTCGCGGTCGTTCGAAGACCCCAGCTGAGCCGATGGGCAACCGCGCTTCTTGGCGCCAGCCTCATGCTCGGCACCGTCGCCGCGTGCGGACCCGAGCGTTTGATCGGACCGACCGTGACGGTTCGCAACGAGTCGGGGCGGGCGATCGTCGTCCGGCATGACAAATCGAAGTGGGAGATCGGGGTCCGCGAGGCGCGGTTCCTAACGAGCCTCCCACGAACGGCCTTTCAGGAAGGCGCAACGTTCGAGATCCTCGATGCTGAAATCCTGCACCAGCGTCGAAACCGTCCGTCTCACCTTCGACGAGCTCTTGGACCCGCTTATGGTGGTCCCGCCAGCCGGCAACGCCTCGACGCGCCGAATAACGAGTGACGAGTACCAGTCCCTCGGACCGCATGCGATCTTGGCGCCGAACATCTGCGTCGGCCCCCAGGACGGCTGGAGGCTCTCGGTCGTCAACGAGTCTTCGGAGTCCTACTACCTCGCCACGACCGGCACCTCGGGTGGCCGGGTCGGATACCTGATCGACATCCCTCCGGGAGGGTCCGGGGTTCTCGAGTGGGGCGGCTGGACCGGCGACATGGCTGCCGGCGCGATCCAGCTACTCGATCGCACGTCCTGCGAAGTACTCGGCACGGTGGAGCATCCTGCGTGGGGCACCTTTGTCATGGCCATCGACCACGGCGGGGACATGCGCATCAACCCGGGGCCCCTTCCGACCGACAGTGTTGCGCTGAAAAGGGCCGGCTTCGATTGCGCTCCGGTGAGGCCCACGCGCGCACCAGAGCGGCCGTGCGACATCGACATCACCATTTCCGGGGCAGATGTCGGCCACGTCACGGAGGTGATGCGCGCCTACTCGAATCGAGCCGGCGAGGGCGGGCTCGGGCTGGCGTTCACGGCTCTCTTCACACTCTCCAGGAACGGGAATCCCTCAGTCTTCGTGTTCGCGCTGGAGGACACGGATGGCCCGGACGGACCAGCGACCGTCCGCGCCACGTTCGGCGACATGACGGTAGCCATCCACGATTGGCGGGAGGGACGCGATACTGGACATGCAACCCTCGCGCCGGATGCCAGCGGGGCGACGTTCGACCTCGAGTTCGGAGCCGCCGGCGGACCGACCACACGCGTGGTCGGCTCGATGACGTGCCCGTGACCTTGCCTGTCCCCGGCGCCACGCGCCGATGGGCGCGGGTGGCCACGGCGAGCGTTCTGAAGGCCCACCAATGAAGGCGGCGAAGATGCTTGATCGCCGCCCGCAATCGGTGCTGGCGCGGACGCTCCACGCCCTCGTGGTCGGCACGATCCTCATGCTCCTGGCTGCCGCCTGCTCACCGCCGTCCGGCGGCGCCCAGGCCGACCTCGTATCGCAGCTCGCCTACGGCGACTCCGCGGTGATGCCCGACGGCTGCATCCTGATCTCGCCCGAAGAGGTCGAGCGGATCAGCGGCCACTCGCTCATCGCGGTCCTACCTTTCCTGAGCGACTACCCGGGTTGCCAGTACACGGAGACAGGCGGCCTCGTGCTCGGGATGAGGTTCCGGACGAACGCCGACGGCCTCAAGGGCTATGAGATCGAGAAGGCCCGCGCGGACGCGGTGTCCGTCAGCGGCATCGGCGACGAGGCGATCTGGATTCCCCGGGTGCGCAACCTCCTGATCCTTGAGGGCGACTGGGTGGTCGCGATCGGGGTCGGCAAGATCGGCGAGGACAACCTCCGCTTCGAGAAGGCCAAGGAGTTCGCGGCCGTTATCGTGCCGATGTTCCAGTAGGCCAGTCTGGCGGGCCACGTGCCCCGGTCGCGCCGACACTATGAGTCAATCGTGGAGGCCGTCGACCGGCAGCGCCTAAATGGTCCGTGGTACCGCCCGTCGGGACGTAGGATTCCATGACATCGCGAGACTTCCTCGCGTCGCTTGTTCAGGTGGCAGTCCTTGGCCGATCCCCGACCTCGTCGCCTACCGACCGCCCTTGAGGCCATTGAAGCCAGCACCTTGGCGGTTGGCTTTCCAATGGGCTCGGACCGACAGACGGGGAGCCTCCTGCGGACGCTCGCCGCGCTCAAACCTGGCGGACGACTCCTGGAACTCGGTACCGGGACCGGGCTTGGAACCTCGTGGCTCCTCGACGGGATGGATGCTGACAGCCACCTCGACAGCGTCGACAACGATCCAGCGGTCGTGGCAGTCGCCAGACAGCACCTGGGCAGCGATCCTCGCCTCGACCTCCGTGTCCAGGATGGGGCCGAGTACCTCGCCGGACTACATGGCTCCCTGTTCGACCTGATCTTCGCTGACACGTGGCCGGGCAAGTTCACCGACTTGGGCTCCACCCTCGATCTTGTCGGCGCTGGCGGCGCCTACGTCGTCGACGACCTCCTGCCACAGCCGAACTGGCCAGACGGGCACCAATTGAAGGTCGACGCGTTGCTGGCAGCGATCGATACGAGGCCGGACTACGTCGCGACCTATCTGTCGTGGGCTACCGGCATCCTAATCGCGAGCCGTGGACCTGCCGCCGCGCGGTAGTGTCGCCAGTTGCTACGAGGTGGCGGGTGTCTGTTCCGCAGTGGCGAGGGGTCGCGCGACTAGTCATCGGCCTGGCGTTCGTCGGTATCGGCGTCTTTCGGCAGCTCAATCTCGACCCCGGCAGCTATCCCACCGGTGATTGGCGGGCAGACCCGATCCTGTTGGGGGCGCTGAACATCGGCGTCGTTGTCGCAGGCCTCATTTTCGTAGCCTCGGGGCTCAATTCGATCCGCCCGCCTCGGCCCCGGGACTCCTGAGCCGTTCGTGTCGCGAACTGATCACCATGGGGCCTAACGCTGATGACGCGTAGCGCCCCACACCATGAGCGCATCGTCACGGTCGGTGGCATTCGGGCTAACTCAGCGGAGCAGCCTCATCGCGGCGGCAGCGCCATCCGTTCCAAGTCGAGGCAGTTGCCGCGACGAGTACGAGCCCTGTCGGGATCAGACCGGCAGGGTAGCGATCGAAATATCCCGTCGTGATGGCCCACCCTACGGATGCGAACGATGCGACAAGCAGGACGAGACCGATGGGCAGGCTAGCCCTTGACAGCAAATTGGCGGCGCGGGGCCACTTGAGGGTCGGCACGAAGTGAGCATCGCCTCAACATACGGTGAACGCATAGCCCGGAGGTGTGCCGCCCGTGGCCAAATCCTCCGGTCCCCAATTGTGTCCGGTCAGATTGCTGCGGGAACAATCGGTGAGAAGTTGTGAGTTGGCCACGCAGTCAGATGCCCGATGCGATCCGGAGCAGCCCTTCGAATAGACCCACTCATTGAGCCGATCGTTAGGCAACGAGTTGCGTCGAGTTGCAACCGCCTGAGCCTGGCAATCGGCGAAGCGACGCCAATGCACGATCACAAGACCTCTGCCTAGCGATCGAGAACGGCGAGAACCCCGCGTCAAGCGGAACGGTTCAGGCTCGAAACAACGGTCTCGAGCTCCTCCGCAGCCGTTCGCGCTTTTCGGAGATTCCACACGTGAACCGATGTGGCATTCGTAGCACGACCATTCATGCCGAAACGGAACTCCGTTGTGAGTCCCGGGCCTCGCAATGCCACATATCGCTTCGAGAAGATGCCCAAGTGTGCGTCCACTCCCGTCAAGTCGCGATACTCGAACACTGTGGCCGGATTGAAAGGGCGAACCACAAGGACCCGTGCTTCGGTGGCGATGATGCCGCCGCCCATACCGGGCACATAGACGACGACCTGTTCGCCTGGGTCCAGCAGCGACCGCGCTCCAGCGGGTACGGCGTTTCTAAGGTCACGGGCTAGCAACTCTTGAATTCCGAGACCCACAGATCTTTGCCTCAGGTGCGGACCCCCAAGCCCCGGTCGGAACTGCGCCTAGGTGGGCTTGCGAACAATTTCGGGACACCCTCGACTCACGCTGCTGCGAGACGACCGAGGTTCCAATACTCGACGTCGTGCTTGGCCATCAAGCTCTCGAACTCGTCGAAGCCATGCTTCAGAACGAATTGGCGCTCCGACTCCGAGATTGGCACAGCCATGAGCCAGTGCACGTCCAGCCCGTCGCCCACCGCCACACTGCCGAGTTGGGGCCATGGGAATGGCGGTGCCCAGATGACGTGCTCCATCGTTCGCGACAGCTGCCTATTCCGCACAAGATCCGGAAAGATCACGCCCGGAGCAGCGAGCCATCCGTCGTTGAGAACCTGGAACGCGGCGTCCGCGAGCAGATACGCAAACCCAATCTCCGGCTGGTCGGCAATGGACGCGACGCCCCCCAGCTCGACGCGGACGTCCTGGTCATCGAGGAAGTTAGGAACCCATAACAAGCCCAACGTCGAGTAGCAGGCCTGTCCGGGCACCGGCCGCTCAAGACATGTCAGGACATCGATGTTGCCGCGGCCATCGGACGCCGGATGGCGTCTGATCACCGGTTTGCCACCGTGCAGATCTCCGCCGAACGCCTCGATTGCTGCGCTGGCGGCGGCGCGACCGGTTGCCGGAATTGGGGTCTTCATGACTGAGCGCTATCCAAGGTGACAATATACCCGACGGTTTGCCGCACCTATCAATCGCGATCGCGCACGCATCAATCGCCCGCACCCCGCCATTCACCGGTGGTTTCCTCGAGGCTGTGTCCCTGGTTTGAAGCCGGCAATTCAGGCCGATAGTGAGACGGGTTGTTGTGTTCATCCAAGAACTGCGGCCGCGATACGCCTCGGGACGCGGCACTACGCTGATGTGATCGGAATTCGAATCCGGGCTTGTGACCCATATCCCACGATTGACCAGCTCCAATGAACTTGCCCGTCAATGGATCGCGCACGCGGCCCGTTGACGATTCGATTGCCGCTTTCCACACCGAGTCGCGAACACCGGCTCGGTACCCGGAGGGCCGGGAAAACGACGGTGGATTCGCACTGCTCGCGTCGCAACTACAGCTAGCCTCTACTCCGAAGGTTCCAACGACGATGAGGGCACCACAGGCTTGGATGCAGGCCGATGTTGCAGCCGCCGTGACTCCGACGGACCCGACGGACGCGAGGGCAACAGCACCAGCAGCCAGGGCCGGGCACGCTGCCAAACAAACTAGTGCACCCCCGACCACCAGAGCGGTCACGCCTATCACTTGCCCCACATCAATGTCACAGAACAGTTGACAGGCCGAGCCTGAGGCGGCTTCTTGCGCCGCGGTGTAGTCCTCAGTGATTTGCCGGATCTCCTGGTTGTGCCAGTCCTTGGATCGGAAGCCTTTTGCTGCGGCGACTTGCTCGATCCGGAACTGCTTGGCCGCTGCCACCTGCCGATTCGTCTGGCCTCGGTGGCGGTTCGAGCGGTTCTCGACGTCGCGCTCCGAGGTCCGGCCCTTTGTGGCCTTGGCTGCTAGCCACTTCTTGTGGCTGACAGCGGCGACCTTCTGGAGCCCCGCCTGCTGGTAGAGGCAGTCCTCGTTGTAGGCGCTGCAGGCGAGGTGGCCAGTCGGATCGATCAGGGTGGCGGGGTTGCCGAGTGCGTACAGAAAGCGGTTCATGCTGAGCGGGTTTTGCGCGCCACCCGTGACCGCGTCGAGCTGGGTAAAGGTGCCGAGGCCGGGCGAGTAAAAACGGGCGCTCATGTCGTACAGCGGGCTGGCGAGCCCGACCGGGCTGACATCGAGCCTGCCCTGGAACTTCCAGTTGGCCTGGCCGACCGCGGTCCCACCGGCCGTGCCGGTACTCAGGGTTTGGCCGTAAGCGTCGTAGCGTGTGGCGTTGACGACGGTAGCCTCGCTCGAGTCGAGGCTGGCGCCGACGTTGCCGTGGAGATCGGGCAGAAGCCAGTTGACGGTGGTGCCCTGTTTGATCCCGAGCCGGTCGCCGGCGGGCGAGATGATGCTGTCGGTGACGGTCGGTCCCGAGCTGTTGGTAATCCGTAGGACCGTCTCGCTCGTGCCGGCGTAGCTGTAGGTGTCGGTGGTCGTGCCTCCGGCTAGGGCGCGGGTCCTAAACCGTCCGAGGGCATCGAACGTGAAGGTCGCGTCGTTCGGTGTCCCGCCGGCGTTGATCGAGGTCAGCTTGTCGGCTTTGTCGTACGTCATCGCCTTGACCGAGCTCACTGACTCGGCGTTGGAGGTCAGGTTGCCGTACTCGTCGTAGTTGAAGACCGT
>CAVYUR010000006.1:975000-1487185 GCA_963771795.1 uncultured Chloroflexia bacterium | reverse complement strand
CAATTCGGGCGTCGTCTGCGTTATCCGAGTAGCCCCGCAGATGCGCGGCCGTTCGAAGGATGATCCGTGCAGCCATCCACGGCCCTGAGCGCCACCGCCGAGCTCCCCGCCGACGTCGAGTCCGACGAGGCGCTCGCCGCGGTCGCCGCCACGGACCGCCAGGCGTTCGAGACGCTGTACCTGCGCCATCGACGCGATTGTACCGCTACGCGCGGGCGAGGTCCGGTGACGATGACGCGGCCGCCGACATCGTGTCGACGACCTTCGAGCGGGCCCTGGCGTCGATCGCCCGCTATCGACCGGTCGGTGGCGGGTTCCGAGCGTGGCTGTTCCGGATCGCCGCAACGAAGTCGTCGACGCCAGCCGGCGCCGTCAGACCGCGGCCCGCCACGCTCCGTCCCTCCGAACGATCGATGCGACCGAGGCCGGACCGGAAGGCGACGTGCTCAGGACCGAAACGATGGCCCAGCTCCGGGCACTCGTCGATCGACTGCCGGACACGCAGCGCGACGCCATCCTGCTGCGCTACGCCGGCGGCCTCCCCACCCGCGAGATCGCCCTCACCCTCGGCCGGTCCGAGGCGGCGACCCAGAAGCTGATCACCCGAGCGCTCGCCGCGCTCAAGGAGGCTACCGTGCGACCGATCGATAAAGGCGGCGCGGCGACCGCCGCCTTCGATCCGTTCGACGCGCTGGTGTCGGCGGCCTTCGCCGCGGAGCCCGGCCCCGAGCAGATCGCGCGGATGGACGCCCGGCTGGAGCATGCCCTCGACCTCGGGCCGTCGCGTGTCGGCCGCCGGCCGTTGCGCCGGACGGCCTGGGTCCTCGCCGCGGCGGCGACGATCATCGTCATCGGCGGGGCGGGGGCGATCGCGCTCCAGCGGTTCGAGGGCTGGTCGGGCCCCGATTTCGATGTCGCCTGGGAGCGGGGCGCCGTCCTCGGCCTGACCGACGTCGTCGATGGCTACGAGGTCACCCTCGAACGGGCGTACGCCGACGCGGGCCAGGTGATGCTGGCGGTCGCGATCGAGGATATCGAACGCCGCCCGGACACGACCCAGCTCAGTGGGTTCAGCGGCACCCTCGTCGACGACACGGGGGCCGTCTACGTGGGCATGGGCGGTGGCGGCGGGACGGTCGACCCGCACGAAGCGGCAGAGCTCTGGTACTACGACCCGCCGGCCTTCCCCCTGGCACCGGGCCCCCGGCACTTCACGCTGACCCTGGACGAGATCGAGAAGCGCGGCGACTTCGTCCCGGGCGAGACCCTCGAACCAGGGCCGGATGGACTGATCGAGGTCCCCGACCCGTTCGAGTCGATCCCTGGACCATGGGTCATCGAATTCGACCTTGTCGTCGCCGGAGGCGTCGTTGTCGACGTCAACGAGCCCGCGACCGGGCCCCATGACGTCACGGTCACGGTCGGGATCGATGCTGCTATCCCCGACCCGGGGCCGCCTCGAACTGGGGGTCGAGGCGGCCGACGGTCTGCGGGTGGACGGCCGTCGACGTGACCCTGCGGCGTGGCGCCACCACATTGCAGTTCGGGGGGCAGCAGGAGCTGGCCAACGGGATGGTCGCCAACTCCGCGTACGGCCGGGGTCGACGATCCGAGTGGGACCTGGGTCGTCACGATCGGCGAGCTGGTCGGTCCCCCCGATCCGGAGGCCCCGCAGGCGACACCGAACGAGAACGGCGAGTTCATGGACCAGTCCCAACGGCTGCGCGGCCCGTGGACGCTCGAAGTCGAGGTGCCCTGAGCGCGGGTGCGGGGGCCCTCGCCCTTCGGCCCGTCCCTCGGCCTCGGCCATCACGTTGCGGCCAGCGGTCCATGGCCGCTCCGCGCGTCTCCTGTCCTGCTAGCCTCGCATCACGCACTGCGTGCAACCGAGGAGGACCACATGCCCGGTCGTACTCGCGTCACGAGCCTTGCCCTGGCGATCTCGATCCTGGCGTTGGTCGCCGGACCCGTCGCCACCGCGAGTGCCGCCGCACCCCAGGCCAAGTGGACCGTGATGGTCTACATGTCCGGCGACAACAACCTCGAGGACTACATCGTCAAGGACCTCGAGCTCGAGCTCGCCGCGCTCGGCTCGACGCCGAACGTCCAGGTCACGGCCCTGGCCGACCGCGGCCCGGGCTACGACAAGAGCCGCGGCGACTGGCAGACGACCAAGCTCTTCCACCCGACCCAGGGGATGCTCGCCGACGCCGCGCACCAGGTCGCCGACTGGGGCGAGCGGAACATGGGCAGCGCCCAGACGCTCAAGGACTTCGTCACCTGGTCCAAGGCGAACTACCCGGCCGATCGCTACGCCCTCTACTTCTGGGGCCACGGCTGGGGCTGGCACCCCGACTGGACGATGGAGGACAGCTCATCGGGCGCGGGCGATGGCCTGAACCCCGACGAGGTCAAGTCGGTCCTGCCCCAGCTCGGGTTCATCGACGTCGTCGGCTACGACGCCTGCAACATGGCCCAGATCGAGATCATGGCGCTGTGGGCCGGCAAGGCCACGGCCCTCACGGGCTCCCAGGAGTTCGTGAACATGGACGGCATCGAGTACGACGTCCTCCTCTCACAGCTCAACGCCAACCCGAACATGACGGCCGACCAAGTCGCCGTGGCGACGAGCGCGAGCACGATCTACGAGGTGACCTGGTCCGCGATGGCCGTCGACAGTCGATACAACGCGCTCCGCAATGCCGTGGACGACTGGTCGATCGCCCTCAAGAATGCCCTCCCGGGTCAGAAGCAGGCCATCGCGCGTGGGTTCCAGAACGCGAAGAGTTTCTGGCAGGCACCGACCGACAAGGACCTGTACGACCTCGCCAAGAAGGTCAACGCGCAGGTCACCGACGCGAACGTGAAGGCCAAAGGCACCGCCGTGATGAACGCCGTCGATGCGGTCGTCCTCCACCGTCGGTTCATCGGCAGCAAATACAACATGGTCCGCGGGATCACGATCACCGGAATCAGCCGTCCGGTCGAGAAGAACGCCGACTGGACGTACTACCACACACTCGACTTCGCGCAGACGACGGGCTGGGACGAGTTCGAGGACCTGCTCGCGTCCTAGCGGGCGACCGCCCGGAACAGCGTCAGCCGCGACCGGCGAGCACGCGCTCCATGACGGCGCGCAGCGGTGGCGTGGCGCCCATCATCGGCAGCGCGAGGTCGCGGGTCGGGCCCAAGCCAGCCGTGGCTCGACTGGAAGAACGGGCTCAGGGCCCGAGCCAACAGGGTGTAGCGGCCGTTCTGCCAGCGACGGCGCAGCTCCCAGTGCCGGAACGCCCTGGCGGGCTCGCGGTGGCGTCGGAAGGCCGCCGCGAGCGCCGCCGCATCGAGCATGGCCAGGTTCGCGCCCTGGCCGAGGTGCGGCGGTGACGGATGGGCGGCGTCGCCGATGAGCACGATCCTGCCGGTGTGGCGCCGGGCGACGGTCGCGTAGCCGTATCGCGCCAGTGCCAGTCGATCGAAGCTTCCGATGTCCTCGAGGACCTCGCGCGTGGCCGGGAAGGCGGCCGCGGCCCGTTCGACGAGCGCCGCGAACCCCTCGGCCCGGAGCGCGTCCAGATCACGCGCCTTGAGGCCCCAGAAGACGGCCATCTCGCGCTCCCGACGGGCAGCAGCCCGGTCAGCGTTCCGATCCCGCGGGCCTGCTGGCGAAGCCGATCGGGGCAGGCATCGCCAGTCCGACCGAGTCCCCACAGCGCCGCAAACGGCGAGAGGAAAAGCCTGGAACCCGGGTCGACTCGGCTGCGGAGCGCGGATCGCATCCCGTCCGCGCCGACGAGCACATCGAAGGTGCCGAGCTCCCGACCGGCGTCGTCGATCGGAACGACCTCGGCGCGGGTCTCGCGTGCATCCGTCACGCGGACGCCGGGCACGATGCGGACGCCGGCCACGGTCGCCGCCGTCGACAGCGTGGCGACGAGCCGCCGGCGTGCCACGCCGAGCGCGCAGACCGCGGCGTCTCGCCGGTCGTAGCGCAAGAGGCTCAGCGTGCGTCCGGGCGCCGATTCGGCATGGAAGGCCCGGATCGGCCAGCCCTCGGCCGCGACGGCGTCGAGCAGTCCGAGCTCGGCCAGGACCGCCTGGCCGGACGGTTGGAGCAGGAACCCGGCACCGACCGGGCCGGGCTTCGTGCCACGTTCGAAGACCGTGACGTCGTGGCCGTCGCGTGCGAGGGCGACCGCCAGCGTGGAACCACCGATGCCGAACCCCGCGACTGCGATCCGCATCGCCACCCCGCTATGCGCCACCTGGATACGGTGGCTTACATGATACCCGGCAGTAGCAGGATTCATCGTCGGAACGGCTCGAGCCGGGGGTCGGGTATCTTCTAGGGGCCCACTCCGCCGTCGTTCTGGCACGGACCCGCGCCAGTCCTGCGCACCCCCCGTCACCGGGAACTGCCATGGACCACGAGCCCGTACTCATCTCCACCATCGCGATCGGACTGACTGCCGCGTTCATCGGCGGCCTGATCGCGCGCCGCTTGCGCCTGCCCGAGATCGTCGGCTACATCGCGGCCGGGGTCGCGATCGGACCGTTCACGCCGGGCCTCGTCGCCGACACGGAGATCGCCCTGGAGCTCGCCGAGCTCGGCGTGATCCTGCTGATGTTCGGCGTCGGCATCCACTTCTCGCTCCGCGATCTGCTGGCCGTCCGGGCATCGCCATCCCGGGCGCCATCGGCCAGACGTCGTCGCGACGCGCTGGGCATCGGGCTCGGCTCGGTCCTCGGCTGGGGCCTCGGCGGCGGCCTCGTCCTTGGTCTGGCCCTGTCCGTCGCCAGCACCGTCGTCCTGCTTCGGGCCCTGAGCGACCGGACGAGCTGGACACGCCGCAGGGCCGCATCGCCGTCGGGTGGCTCATCGTCGAGGACCTGCTCACTGTGCTGGTCCTCGTGCTGCTGCCGACCATCGCCCCGCTCCTCGGCGCGACGGGCACGGGCGCCGACGCGGCCGCTGCCGGGCCGGGCCCGCTCGTCGAGCATCGCGATCGCGCTCGGCAAGGCTGCGCTCTTCGCCGTGGTCATGGTCGTCGTCGGCGCCCGCGTGGTGCCCTGGCTGATGCCTGGTCGTCGCGCGCGAGGGCTCCACGCGAGCTGTTCACGCTGGCAGTCCTCGCCATCGCGCTGGGGATCGCCTTCGTCGCCTCGAGCGTGTTCGGCGTCTCGTTCGCGCTCGGCGCGTTCCTGGCCGGCATGGTCGTGAGCGAATCCGACATGAGCCACCAGGCCGCCGCCGACGCCCTGCCGTTGCGTGACGCCTTCGCCGTGCTGTTCTTCGTGTCGGTCGGCATGCTGCTCGACCCGGCGTATGTCATCGCGAACCCGGCGCCGGTGCTGGCCGTGCTCGCGCTCGTCGTCGGCGCCAAGGCCGCCGACGAAGTTCGTGATCGTCGCCGTGGCCGGTTACCCGCCGCGGATCGCCCTCACCGTCGGCGCCGGGCTCGCCCAGATCGGCGAGTTCTCATTCATCATCGGGACCGTCGGCTTGACCCTGGGGCTGCTGCCCGAGGATGGGTTCCAGCTCATCGTCGCCGGGTCCCTGCTGTCGATCCTCGTGAACCCGTTCCTGTTCCGAGCCATCGCCCCGCTGGACGCGCGGCTCCGCGAGCACCCCTGCTGCTCGCGTTGATGGAGCGCAATGCCGGGGATCTCGCCCGGCTGGACGAAGCGGTCGCCGAGAGCCTGGAGCGGCACGCCGTCATCTGCGGCTACGGCCGGGTCGGCCAGCTATCGGCCCCGCCCTGGAGCGCCGCGGCTTCCGCTACGTGGTCATCAGCCAGCAGCGCGCGGAGATCGACCGGCTTCGCGCACCGGGGCGTGCCGGCGATCTTCGGGGACGCCTCCAATCCCGTCGTCTCGCAGATGGCCAACATCGCGACGGCGCGGCTCGTCGTGGTGGCCACGCCCGACCCCAACGAGACCCGGCTCATCGTGGAGCGGGCGCTCGACCTCCATCCGGGCATCGACTTCGTCGTGCGCACCCACAACGACCACGAAGCCGCGCGCCTGCGGGCCCTGAGCACCAGGATCCAGGCGATCCACGGCGAACGCGAGCTCGCGGTCCAGATGGCTCGCTATTCGCTGCGCCGCTTCGGGGTCAGCGCGACGGAAGCCGAAGCGATCGCCCAGGGCCTGCGCGGCCACTCGGTCGTCGCGGCGACAGCGGCGCGGCAGGACGGTGGGATCCGGGCCTGGCTCGCCGGGTATCGCGACTCGTCTGGGGATCGGCGGAGACGGCTAGGCGTTCGGCCGCGCCGCTCGCGTGTACACCAGCACCGTCCGCTCGTACGTGATGACCGTCTCGTCGCGCTGGTTGAAGCCGCGGGTCCGGACGCGGACGAGGCCCTGGCCGGGACGCGACCGCGACGGCCGCACCTCGAGCACCTCCGATTCGGCGTAGAGCGTGTCGCCCGCGAAGACCGGGGCCGTGAGCTTGCACGTCGTCCCAGCCGAGGTTCGCGACCGCGTTCTGGCTGACGTCCGGCACGGACAGGCCGGTCACGATGGCCAGGGTCAGGGTCGACACGACGAGCGGCCGGCCGAACTCCGTCCGCGACGCGTAGTCCGCGTTGGAGTGGATGTCGTGGGGGTTGTTGGTGAGCAGCGTGAACCACGTGTTGTCGGTCTCGCTGATCGTCCGCCCGTGGGCGTGGCGGTACACGTCGCCGACCGTGAAGTCCTCGAGGAACCGGCCCTCCCAGCCGACGATCGGGCTCGCTCATCGCGTCCGACGCCCTCGGTCGCGCGGCCGTGTGCCCGCTCCGCCTCGGCCAGCTCGTCGGCATCGATGACCCCCAGCGCGAGCGCTCGCGCCGGTTCGAACCGGCCGAGCGCCGTGGCCTGGCGGAGCACGACCCGGGCGTGGCGGTCGGTGGCCCGGTCGCTCATCACGCCCGCGATCATCGTCGCGCCCTGGTCGGCGGCCACGGCCGCGTCGTACGCCTCGAGCTTGGCCGCCTCGTGCTCCAGCGCGTCATCGGTGATGCCGGCCTCGTAGGCCAGCAGCACGGCGAACAGCTGGGCCGGGTGACCGACCCACTTGCCGAGCATGCCGAGGTCGCGCGCCCGGACCGCATCGTCGTACACGAGGCGCATCCGGTCCAGCCAGCGCGTCCGGTTGGCGGCGGCGTCGAGGGCCGGGTCGGCGACGGGGTAGTCGAGGGTCATGCCGTCGATGGCCGGCACCCCGACCGCGCCGGCCACGGCGACGATCTCGGCCCGCGCCCAGTCGGCGAGGAGGTGGTCGTTGCCGATCGCCGGGCAGCCCGAGGTCGGCGCTGAAGTCGGCGAGGCCGAAGATGAGGCGCGCCAGTCGCGGCGCCGCCCGCCGGGCGATCTCCGGCAGCTGCGCGGCAGCCCAGCCGGACTCGATGAGATAGGCGACCCGGATGCCGCCCGTCCGGCAGCCCCAGGGCGGCCTCGGCGCGGTCGAGCAGGTCGTTGACCAGGTCGACCTCCTCGGGGTGCTCGACCTTCGGGAACACGATCCCGTCGAGCGGGAACGCGCTCGGGCTCGGCGACGCGCTCGCGCAGCCGCCACAGCAGCGTGTACAGGTCGCGGACCGTCGTCTCGAGGTTGAACCCGGGCGGCCGGTAGAAGCGCAGGCTCGCGGCCCCGCCGTCACCCAGTCCGCGTCGGCAGAACGTTCGGCCGCGACGGCCAGCGCCGCGGCGCCGCGGCGTCGTCGCCGGGCGCGATCGCGTCCTCGCCGTCGAGCATGACGAGCGGGGCCCGCGCCGGCTGGCCGCAACCGGGCCTCCACGAGGTCGCGCGGCAGCTCCAGCCGGTCCGCGAGGTCCGCACCGCGTCAGACCCGAGGCGCTCCAGCATCCGGCCGACCGGCGCCGTGCCGCCCTCGACGGCCTTGCGGGCCATGGCCGCATCGGCGGCCGGCGTCGTGAGGTGCGCCTGCTGGCGCCAGTAGCGCAGCGGCAGCTCGGTGCGCCGGCCGGCGAGCGTGGCGCGGACGCACGCAGACGCGCGGCGTCGCCGTCGGCGATCGCGGCGGCCAGATCGGAGAGCGGCCGCCGACCTTCGCTCGTCATGCGAACAGCTCGCTCGAGCAGTTCCAAGCGCCGTCCGCTCGATGATCCCCGCGACGTCCGGGCGAGAAGGGCGCCGGCTGGCCGTAGCCCCGGTGCGACACGGCCGGCTCGTAGCCGCCGAACGGGTACTCGTCGGGGGTCGCGACGTAGCCGAGCGAGCCCTGGCTGTAGCCGGCGAAGATCGTCGCCGGCGCCGGAGACGCCGTGCCGGACGGCCGTGCCGATCGCCCCGAAGATCTCGCCGGGTGCCGCGACGATGGCGCAGTCCCCGATGCGCGCCGCCCAGATCTCGCCGTCGATGGCGGTGGCTCGCCCGCCGGCGCGCTCCTGGGCGAGCATCAGCTCGAGCCAGGCGATGTGGTAGCGGATCGGGTTCGTGGTCACCCGCGTCTCGCCACGGCCCGGCGTGCCGCGAGGTCGGCTCGGCGCTCCGCGAGCTCCCGTTCGAGCTCTTCGACGGTCGGCAGCGCCTAGCAGGGGCAGCGACACGATGCGCCGGACGGTCCGCAGCGGCTGCGGCGGCTGCTCGTCGGCGAGCCGGCGCCGGTACAGGGAGATCGGCGTCACGGAACCCCAGTCGGAGCGGTCGATCTCGGTCGTCCCACGGGTCGGCGTCCGCGACGGCGTGGTGCGGCCTCCAGGGCGATGCGCCGTCCGAACGCGTCGGCCGCCCCGAGCGCAGCGTCGTCGCCCCGGAACGCCTCCAGCGGCAGCGCATCGCCGGCCGCTCCCTGCAGGAAGACGGTCACGCCACCGCGACGCAGCCGGTCCACGTGCGTCTCGGAGCGGACCCACGAAGTCCGGGCCTGCGCCAGCGATGTCCGGCCCGATCGACGACCGGGTGGCAGGCGAACGACACCAGCGTCGCGATCGCCCGGGGATCGAGTGGCGCACCCTCCAGCCCGTCCACCCGGATGGCCACGACCGAGTCATCGCGGACGCCGTCGCGGTTCCAGCCCAGGATCGTCCGGCCGTCGGCGGTCCGTTCCCGGCGGTTCACGGCCAGCCCCGCGACCCGGCCGACCCCGCCGCTGACCCGCGCGGGCACGCAGCCGTCGGCGGCCAGCCGCGCCGCGTCGGCGTACAGGTCCGGGATCGCCGCCCAGTAGCGCAGCTCCTGATCCGTCCAGCCGTCGAACTCGCCACCGAGCTTGATCGTGGCGCCGGGCCACGGCGCGGCGTGCGTGTGGCTCGAGTTCAGGAGCACGGCCGCCGGATCGCAGCCCACGACGCTCCCCGACCCGCGCCCGGATGCGGTCCGCCATCGTCGGTCGTCGAGCCCGACGACATCGGCCGCCGATGACCACGACGGTCGTGCCCTCGTCACGCAGGACGACGGCCGTCGCCATCAGCGGGCCGTAGGCCGTCGTGCGGCCGCGGTCGAACGCCGGACGTAGCCCAGCAGGTCCACCGGGAACGGCGGGGTGATCTCGACCGCTGCCGCGCCGGCCTCCAGGGTCACGATGCGTTGCGCGGCCCAGTCGCCGGGCGCCTCGATCAGGCCCTTCAGCGTGCCGAGGAAGCCCGCCGCCCCGACCCCGTCGACGACGCGATGGTCGGACGACAGGGTGGCCGTCATGACCCGTCGGACGACGATCTCGCCGTCGCGGACGACCGGCCGCTCCACGGTCCGTGCCGTGGCGAGGATGGCGACCTGGGGCGGGGTGATGATCGCGGTGAAGGCGGTGACCTCGAACATCCCGAGGTTGGACAAGGTGAATGTGCCCTCGCCGATCTCGGCCGCACGCAGCTTGCCGGCCCGGGTCCGGGCGACGAGGTCGGCCAGGCCCGCAGCCAGGTCGGGCACATCCCGGTCGGCGCAGTCCAGCAGCGCCGGGGCGATCAGCCCGTCGTCGAGCGCGATGGCGACCCCGATGTTGACGGCGTCGACCCGCTCGATGGCGTCGCCGTTCCAGACCGCGTTGAACGCCGGGTGCTCGACGAGAGTCAGGGCGACGGCCCGCAGCAGGTATGCCGTGACCGTGACCCGGTCCTCGCGTGCGCGGCCCTCGTTGGCCCGGTCCGCCGCAGCCAGCAGCGCGTCCATCTCGATCTCGGTCGAGAGATAGAAATGCGGGACCTGCTGCTTGCTCTCGGTCATCCGCCGCGCGATGGCCCGGCGCATCGGGCCCTGGCTGACGCGATGCCGTCCCTCAGCCGAGCCGTCCTGCGGATCCGCCACCTACGCGCCGTCCTCGAGCCAGGCGATGGTCTCGCCGACCGGCACCTCGTCGCCGGCGTCGTGGACGATCTCCGCGAGCCTGCCCGAGGCGGTCGCCTCCATCTCCACGGTGCTCTTGTCGGTCTCGATCTCGGCGATCACGTCGCCGCGGGCGATCTCGTCGCCGACCTTCTTGACCCAGCCGCCGACCTTGCCGGTCTCCATGTCGTAACCGAGCTTCGGCATCTCGATCGCGATGCGCGCCATCCAAGCCTCCGGATACTGCCGACGTTGCGTACCGGGCCCAGGCGCCGGTCGGTGCAAGCGTTTCCAGCCCGTATCATAGCGACGCGGCGAGACGTCCTCGCCGGGCGGCTGGACAGCAGCGACGATGGAGGTCGAGGTGGAGTTCCTGGTCAACATCGAGATCGGCTGGCCGGCCGACGGCGACCCCGACGAGCTTGCCCGGCTCGTCGCCGCCGAGCGCGTACGTGGCCAGGAGCTGGGTGAGGCCGGGATCATCCGGCGGATGTGGCGCGTGCCGGGCCGGCGTGCGAACTGGGGCATCTGGGAGGCCGAGGACGCGACAGCCCTCCATGCGGCCATCGGCTCGCTGCCGTTCTTCCCGTATCTCGAGGTCGAGGTCATCCCCCTGGCCGCTCACCCGAACGACCCCGAACGACCCGGCGGCAAGTGACCATGGGCTTCGACGGGCGTCGCGCGATCGTCACGGGCGCCGGCAGCGGCATCGGGCAGGCCGTGGCCCTGCAGCTCATCCGCGAGGGAGCCCGGGTCACCGGCGTGGACATCAACGACCGCGGCCTCGACCCGGTCCGCGACGCTGGCGGTGAGGCCATGGTCGTCGACCTTGCCGACATCGAGCAGCGGGCCTCGGTCGTCGCCTCGGCCCGCCAGGAGCCGGTGCACTACCTCGTGAACGCGGCCGCCATCCTGGATGTCATCGCCCTAGCGGACGTCGACGAGGCGATCTTCCGGCGGCACTTCACCGTGAACGTCGAGGCGCCCTGGTTCCTGTGCCGCGACATCGGGGGCGCGATGGTCGAGGGCGGCGCCATCGTGAACTTCTCGTCGCCGTCGGCCCGCTGGGCGTACACCCTCGAGACCGCTGTCTACGGCGCGACCAAGACCGCGGTCCAGGGCGTGACGCGCAGCTTCGCCGTCGCCCTCTCGCCGCGCGGGATCCGGGTCAACGCGATCTCGCCGGGCATCACCGACACGCCGATGCAGGAGCGGGTCCTGCGCAAGGTGTCCGAGCTGCGCGGGCTGTCGTACGAGGAGCTGAGCAGCAGCCGGGTCAAGCTCGTGCCGCTCGGCCGGTCGGCGCCGCCCGAGGAGATGGCCGGGGTCGTGGTGTGGCTGCTCTCCGACGCGTCGGCCTACATCACCGGCCAGACCATCTATGTCGATGGCGGCTACATCATGTCGGCCTAGGCGAGTCGCCCGAGGAGCCGCTCGCCGACCTGGGTCGTGGTCAGCGATCCGCCCATGTCGGGCGTCAGCTCGCCCGCTTCGATCGACGCTCGCCGATCGCCGTCTCGATGCGGCCGGCCGCCGCGGGCGAACCCGAGGTGGCGGAGCATGAGCGCGCCGGTCCAGGCCTGGCCGATCGGGTTGGCGATGCCCTGGCCGGCGATGTCCGGGGCGGATCCGTGGACCGGCTCGAAGAGGCCCGGGTTCGTGCCGGTCGGGTCGATGTTCGCGGACGGCCCGATGCCGATGCTGCCCATCAACGCGCGCCGACAGGTCGGTCAGCAGGTCGCCGAACAGGTTGCTGCCGACGATGACGTCGAACCGGGCGGGCTCGCGGACGAGCCGGGCCAGCAGCGCGTCGAGATGCATCGATTCGACGGTCACGTCCGGGAAGTCCGCAGCGACGTCGCGAACGACCTCGTCCCAGAACGGCATCGCGTGGACGATGCCGTTCGACTTCGTCGCACTGGTCACTCGCCGCTCCCGCGTCCGCGCGAGCTCCATCGCGTAGCGGACGACCCGCTCCGTGCCGATCCTCGTGAAGACGTTGACCTGGATGGCCATCTCCCGGTCGCCCTCGTGGACCCGGCCTCCCGACGTCCGAGTACTCGCCCTCGGTGTTCTCGCGGACCACCACGACGTCGAACGCGCCCGGATCCCGCAGCGGCGTCGGCATCCCGGCCAGGAACCGGGCCGGGCGGACGTTGACCGCAAGACCGAAGCCCTTGCGGATCGCGCAGCAGCAGGCCCCACAGCGACACGGTGTCCGGGACGCGTGCCGGATCGCCGACCGCGCCCAGGAAGATGGCGTCGAACGCCGCGCAAGGTCTCGAGACCGTCGGCCGGCATCATCGCGCCCGTCTCGAGGTAGAAGTCGCAGCTCCACGGCAGCTCGACGGTCTCGAGCGTGACCTCGTCGACGGGCTGCCACGCGCACGATGTCGAGGGCGATCGGGACGACCTCGCGACCGATGCCATCCCCGGCGATGACGGCGATCCGGCGGCGCTGCAGCAGGCTCGGGTGTTGGGGGCGGTCATGGCCCGCAACTCTAGCGACTCGGGTCCGGGTCCGGCGCGTGACCGACACCCGGCCGTGACCGCATCGTCCTCGACTTGACACGGTCGGAGGCGCAGGCCTACTCTCCGCTGACCCGGCCCCTGACGACGTTTCCAGTAACAATTCTCGGCTCGTCGGACGCGGGCATGCCCCACGGATCTCGGAGGAGGAAACGTGCAGGAGACCCGTTCGCGGATCGGACGCGCGCCGTCGCTCGCTCGTTGGTCCACCGCTCTTCGCGCTGTTCGCGCTCGTCGCGGCCGCGTGTACCAACCCGGCGGTCAGCTCGGCGCCAAGCGCCTCAGCGGCGCCGCCCGCGTCAGAGGCGCCGGGCAGCGAGGCCCCCGCCTCGGTCGCGCCCTCGGCTGCTGCCGAGGCCTTCAAGATCGGCTACATCTCACTCGGTGACTCGGTCCCGTTCGTCAAGCTCGTCTCGGACGGCATCCGGGACGAGGCCGCAGCGGCCGGCCAGGAGCTGCTGCTTCTGCGACTCGCAGGTCGACGCGGCCAAGGCGCTGGCGTGCGCGCAGACCCTCAAGGTCCAGGGCGCCCAGGGCGTCATCAACTTCCAGGTCTTCCAGGCCGCTCGCCCGAGATCTGCGCCGCCTACGGCGACGTCCCGACGATCGCGATCGACATCATCCAGCCGCCGTGCCAGATCGCCTTCATGGGCGCCAACAACCACGAGGCCGGACGACTGCGCGGGCGCCGAGATCGGCAAGTTCGCCAAGGACGAATGGGACTGCGACTTCACCGCCTACGTGTCGCTCGAGTCGGTCGCCGCCGGGGCCGCGAACACCGACCGCATGGGCGGCATGCGTGACGGCTTCAAGGAGTCCTGCCCGATCCCGGCCGACAAGGAACGCATCCTCGACGGTGCCGACCGGACCGACCCGGCGTCTCGAGCAGGTGACCAACCTGCTCGGCGCGCTGCCGGGCGACCGGATCATCGTCGTGGCCATCAACGAGGACGGCATCCTCGGAGCGCATCGGCGCGGCCAATACGCTCGGCCGTTCCGGCGACCTGTACTACGCCGGCCAGGGCGCCGATCCTTCCGCCTGGAAGGAGATCGCCTGCAACCCGAACTACATCGCGACCGTGGCCTACTTCCCGGAGCGCTACGGCACGCTGCTCATCCCGAACATGGTGAAGCCGCTCCAGGGCGAGACCATCCCCGAGGAGATCTTCACCGAGCACCAGGTCATCAACCGCGACAACATCCGCGAGGTGTATCCCGAGACGCCGGCCTGCTGACGAAGCAGACCGGAAGCGAGTCCGGCGCATGACCTTCGCCCTCCAGGCGAAGGACATCCGCAAGTCGTTCGGTGGCGTCGAGGTCCTCCACGGGGTGGACCTCGAGGCCATCGGCGGCTCCGTGCTGGCCCTCCTGGGCGAGAACGGTGCCGGCAAGTCCACGCTCGTCAAGATCATCGCCGGTGACTACACGGCGGATGGCGGCGAGATCGTCATCGACGACGTCTCGTACCCGTCGCTCACCCCGATCACGGCTCGCGACCTCGGCGTCGCGATCATCTTCCAGGAGTTCCAGGACGCTCCGACGCTGACCGTCGCCGAGAACATCTCGCTCGGCCGCCTGCCCAACCGGTTCGGTCTCGTCGACTGGCCGCGAGGTGCGACAGGCGCGGCGAAGAAGATCCTCAAGGAGCTCGACGTCGACATCGATCCGAGCCGACGGGTCTCCACGCTGCGGGTCGGCGAGCGCCAGATCATCGAGATCGCCCGGGCCCTGTCGCGCAAGGCCCGCCTGCTGATCCTCGACGAACCCACGGCCGCCCTGTCGCATCACGAGGCGGAGACGCTGTTCAAGTTCGTCCGCCGCCTGCGCGACCAGGGCGTGGCGATCATCTACATCACCCATCGGCTCGACGAGGTCACGGCGATCGCCGATCGCGTGCAGGTCCTGCGCGATGGGCACGTCGCCCTGCTGGCCAAGGTCGCGGAGACCGACCGCGCGTCCATGATCGAGGCGATGATCGGTCGGCACATCTCCGAGATCGCCCGGCCGCCCACGTCCACGACCATCGACGCCGGGCAGCCGATCATCCGCTGGACCGATGCGGCCTCCGACGACGAGTTCCATGACGTGTCGGTCGAGGTCCGCCGCGGCGAGATCGTGGCCATCTACGGCAAGCTCGGGTCCGGGGCCGCCGAGGTCGGCGAGACGGCGTACGGACTGCGCCCGATCACGGCCGGGACGCTCGAGATCGACGGCAAGGCGGCCGTCGATCAGCGGCCCGTCGGCCGGGGTCGCAGGCCGGGGTCGGGTTCCTGCCGGCCGACCGGAAGGCCGGCGGCGCGCTTCATGGTCCGCCCGGTCATGGAGAACGTGGCGGTGGCCTCGTGGGGCCGCCTCGCGGCGCTCGGTCAGTTCATCTCGCGCGCGGTCGGAAGGCCGGGCCTATCGGCGCTGGCACGACAAGCTGTCGATCCGCTCGCGGAACGACCCGCGCCAGGCGATGGGCACGCTGTCCGGTGGCAACCAACAGAAGGTGCTGCTCGCCCGCTGGCTCGAGCGCAGCAGCCGCGTGCTCGTCCTCATCGAGCCGACCCGCGGGGTCGATGTCGGCGCCCGGCTGGACATCTACCGTGCGTTGCGGGACCTTTCGGCGGAGGGCATCGCGGTCCTCATCGTCACCTCGGATTACGAAGAGGCGGTCCAGGTCGCCGACCGGGTCTACGTCATGGCCAAGGGGGCCGTCGTCGAGCGACCTGACGGGCGACGCGGTCACGACCACGCGGCTGCTCGCCGCATCAGGAGGATGACCAGGTGACGTCGCAGGACCCGAGCTCGGTACCCGTGCCCGCCGCTGCGACCGCGGGGACGGGCGAGACCGCCCCGGGTGCCCCGGATGCGTCGCCGGTCGGTCGCGGTCGCGGCCTGTCCGTACCGGAGACCGGAGCACTGCTGCTCGTCCTGGTCGCCCTGTTCGTGTTCTTCTCGATCGCCGCTCCCAACTTCTTCCGGTCAGCGACAACCTCATCAACATCCTCCAGAACGGTGGCCGTCGTCGGGATCGTCGCGTGCCCGGCGACCTTGCTCCTGATCTCCGGCCAGTTCGACCTGTCCGTCGGCTCGGGAGTCGGGTTCGCCGGGATGGTGATGGCGGTGACCGCGCTCGCGCCGGGAACGGGCGGCGTCGACCTGCCGCTCGCGCTGAACCTGCAGATCACGTCGGCGCTGGTCGTGGCGATCCTGGCCACCCTGCTGGTCGGGTTCATCAACGCCTTCTGCGTGACCGTCATCGGGATCAACGCGCTGATCACGACCCTCGGCACGCTGGCCATCTTCCGGGGCCTGACGAAGGTCCTCGGCGACGGCCAGACCATCCGCATCGAGAACTTCGGGGCGATCGGCGTGCTGCGCTTCCCCGAGGCCGGCCTCCCGGTCATCGGCGTCGGGATCCCCCTGCCGGTGTACATCTTCGCCGGGGTCGTGATCGTGTCCTGGGCCATCCTTCGCTACACCGTCTACGGCCGTTCGCTGTACGCGATCGGGGCGAGCCCCGTGGCCGCCCGGCTCGCCGGCATCCGGACCAATCGGGTCATCTTCATCGCCTTCCTGCTGTCGGCCCTGTGCGTGGCCCTGGCCGGCCTCATCCGGCTGTCGCAGGTCGCGGTGGCGTCGGTCAACTCGGGCCTCGGTATCGAGCTGTCCGTGATCACGGCCGTCGTCCTCGGTGGCGCGAGCCTGTCCGGCGGCCGGGGTGGCATCGGCGGGACGGTCCTCGCGGTGCTCATCGTCGGCGTGCTGGCCAACGGCCTGATCCAGATGAACGTGCCGTCGTTCTGGATCGAGGTCGCGAACGGCCTCCTGTTGCTCGGCGCCGTCACGGTCGACCGCGTCCGCGTCCGCCTCACCCGCGCCGACGTCTAGCCAGCGCAGCCCGCTCGACCGCTCGACGGAGGCGCCGCGTGACCACTCCAGCGACGCACCTGACCTGGTCCGACGCGATCGGCAAGCGCGTGCGCACGGGCGACTGGACCGACCAGGCCGTGTCCACGGTCACGAAGATCGAAGAGGCCCTGCGAGGCAGCGGGGACACGCTCGGGGTCAACGTCGGTCAGCGCGAGACCGCGGCCCAGCTCGTGGACTACTTCATGGAGGAGGCCAAGGTCCTGTGGGTCGTCTACGAGACCTGGCTGGCCGGCTTCCTGGACTGGCTCCGGGGCCAGGGCGTCACCGAGGCGGAGATCGCCGCGGAGATGGACCGGCTGCACACCCTCCTGGCCTGGCCCGACGGCAGCCCGCTCGACACGAAGGCCAGCTGGGCGGCGCTCGGCCGGGATGCGGGCGCGCTGGGTAACGGCATCCGGAGCTACGAGCTGTCGGTCGCCGAGGGCGAGGCGGCGGTCGAGGCGCTCCTGGTCGATTGGCGCGGCCTCCACGACCGCTACGCCGACCTCATGGCCGGGGTCCTCGCCTACGTCGCGAAGCGGTTCGGCGAAGCGGCCCTGGAACCGTGCTACCGATCCGTCCTGGAGCCGTACATCCAGGAGCGCTACATGGTGTTCGACATCCGGGTCCGGCCATACGCCGACACCCTGGTCCGCAACCTGTACATCTCGCTCGAGGCGATGCGCACCCACCTGGTCGGTCCCGAGCGCCGTGGTGACACGGACCTGGAGGAATTCGACGATCGCTGGGAGCTGCGCTTCGACCCATGCGGGTCGGGTGGTCGGATCCTCCGCGGCGACCCGATCGAGGGCACGGGCTCGCGGGTCCTGGCGCCCTACGAGTTCGGGGTGACCCAGGAGGAGCACCCGTGGGCCTGGAACGAGAAGGGCGTCTGCTACTACTGCGCCCACTGCAACCTGGCCCTGTCCACGCTGCCGGCGGAGCGATGGGGCCACCCGGTCCGGACCGTGGATCCGCCCCTGTGGCGAGGCGAGGACGACCCGCTGACCCGAAAGCAGTGCACCTGGACGGTGTGGAAGACGCTCGAGGCCATCCCGGAGCGGGAGTACGAGCGCATCGGGCGTACGAAGCCGGCACTTCCCGTGATCCAGCCGGGGCCGGGCCGATGACCGGCCGCCGCCCCCCACAGCGGCCGCCCGGTCCGGCTCGGATCGCACGGACACCCGGCAGCGCCGCGCGATGACACGACCCGAGAGCAGGAGGAGAGGGCCATGACCGACGTCGATCGCAGCATCCCGTTCATCGAGGCTCACCACCACCTGTGGGAGCTGGATCGGTTCCACTACGACTGGCTGACCGACCCGGGCTGGGAAGGCCACAACGCGCTGCTCGGCGACTACAAGATGATCCGCTCCACGATCGGCAACCCGTGGCGGTTCTTCAAGGAGTTCTACGGCGCGAACGTCATCAAGAGCGTCCACATCGAAGCCGCCTACGCGGGTCCGGACGCCCTCGAGGAGACGGTCTGGGTCGAGGCCGTGGCCAAGGAATTCGGCATGCCGAACGCCATGGTCGTGTTCTGCGACATCGAGGCCGATGGCGCCGAGGCCAAGCTCGACCAGCATCTCGCGGCGTCCGACGCGGGTCCGCGGCGTGCGCATCCGGGCCCACCCCGACGATCCCGATACCGCCGCGTTCCGGACCGGCTATGCCGCCCTCGCCAAGCGCGGGCTGTCGTATGAGCTCAACGCCTCGCCGGGCAAGATCTTGTCGGGTCGCGATGTCGCGGCGGCCAATCCGGACGTCCAGGTGATCCTCGGCCACGCCGGCTTTCCCGTGCAGCGCGACGACGACTACTTCGCACAGTGGAAGTCGGAGATGTCGGCGCTCGGCGAGGTCGAGCACGTGTCGTGCAAGGTGTCCGGCTTCGGCATGGCCGACAACCGCTGGACGATCGAGTCCATCCGGCCATGGGTCCTGCACTGCATCGAGGCGTTCGGTCCCGAGCGGATCATGTTCGGGACGAACTGGCCGGTCGACATCCTGTACGCCACGTACCTCGAGCAGACCGACGCGTATCGCCGGATCATCGCGGAGGCCGGCTTCAGCCGCGAAGACCAGGAGGCGATGCTCTACCGCAACGCCGAACGCCTCTACCGGATCTGAGGGTGAGCCCGACCGACCGGCTGCGACTCGGCGTCATCGGCGCCGGCGCCTGGGCCATCGCCGCGCACCTGCCGGCCCTGACCCGTCGCGAGGACGTGGAGCCGGTGATCGTCAATCGGCGCGACCCGGCGTTGCTCGAGCAGGTCCGCGCGCAGTTCGGCTTCGCCCGCGCGTCCACGGACTGGCGCGACGTCATCGAGGCTCGGCCCGACCTCGTCGTGGTCACCGGGCCGGTCGCCCTCCGCGCCGAGCAGGTCCGGGCCGCCCTCGAGGCGGGCGCCCACGTCCTGTGCGAGAAGCCGTTCACGATCTCGCCCGCCGACGCCTGGGAGCTGACCGCCCTGGCCCGCGAGCGAGGGCGGCACCTCATGCTCTGCTACGCCTGGAACGAGATGGGCATCGTGGAGGCGGTACGGCGGCTGGTCGAGGATGACGGGGGCGTCGGCGAGGTCGAGCATGTCGCCCTCGAGATGGCCACGGTCGTCCGGGAGCTGCTGGGCCAGGGCGCCACCTATCTCGGCCAGCGACGACTACTCCCCGCCACGCATGGAGACCTGGGCCGATCCGGCCGTCTCGGGCGGCGGCTACGGCCAGGGCCAGCTCACCCACGGCATCGGGCTGCTCTTCCGGGCCGTGCCCGGGTTGCGCGCCGCCGACGTGGCCGCCTTCACGGCTGCCCCGGGCGACGCACCCGTCGAGCTGCACGACGCGATCGCGATCCGCTTCGCCAACGGGGCGATCGGCACGATCGGGGGCGCGTCGACGCCGCCGGGAACGTTCGGCAACGTGCACCAGCTGACGCTCCGGATCACGGGCAGCCGGGGCGTCGTCGCCCTGGACCTCGGCGCCGAGACCGTGCGTCGCTCGCGCGGGGACGCCGACGACACGCGCGTCGAGCTGACCCCCGACGACGTCGCGCTGGTCGTTCGATCGGGTCATCGATCGCTTCGTCGACCTTGCCGCGGGCCAGACCGACGAGAACCGCTCGCCGGGTGAGCTGGGCGCGCGAGTGGTCGAGGTGCTCGACGCGAGCTACCGGAGCGCGGCCTCCGGTCGGCTGGAGGCCGTGGACCGCTCGCTCGGCGCCTGAGTCGTCAGGCGCCGGTCACCCGACGGCCGGCCCGGATCGTCGTCTCCGCCACGAGCCGGCCCGGAGCCGTCCGGCGTGACCTCGGCGCTGTCGATCAGCTCGACCGGCGTCTCGTCGTAGCGCAGGACCGCGACGTCCGCCTCGGCCCCGAGCGTGAGCGTCCCGACGACCCCGGTCCGGCCCATGGCGGCGGCGGGCTCGGTCGTCGCCATGGCGATGACCTCCGGGACGGACAGCCCCAGGAGCAGGAACTTCGAGAGCGTGGTCACCAGGTCGAACACCGGCCCGTCGACGTTGAATCGGTGGAGGTCGGAGCTGATGGTGTCCGGCCGGAATCCGTCGGCAAGGGCCGCTCGGCCGTCGCCCAGCGGAAGCTCCCGGCGCCGTGCCCGACGTCGAACAGCACGCCCCGGGCCCGGGCCTCGCGGGCCGCCGGCACGATCTTCCCTGTGGAGGTGACGATGCCCGGCTCCCAGCCGGTCAAGCGCGTGGGTGACGATGTCGCCGGCACCGAGCCGACCCAGGATCTCCTCGATCGGGGCGGTCGAGCCGCCGATGTGGACCATCGTCGGCAGGCCGAGCTCCGCGGCCCGCCTCGAGCGCCCGGTCGAGGCCGGCCAGCCCGTTCGACCCGGCCAGCATCTCGCTGGTCCGGATCTTCAGCCCGACGATGAGGTCGGGATGCGCCCGGCCCGCCTCCACCGCCTTCTCGACGACCGCGTAGCGCAGGTCGTGGAGCTCGCCGAGGAATGGGTCGATCTGGCCCATCGCGCTGATGTTGAGGAACGCGAGGATGCGACCCTCGAAGGGTTCGATGACGTAGCGACGGAAGCCCGGGAAGGTGTTCGCACCGGCCGATCCGGCATCGACGATGGTCGTGGCGCCGCGGGCCAGGTCGTTGCGGACCCGGGCGCGATGGACAGGTCGGCGACGCCCCAGTAGACGTGGACGTGAAGGTCGACCAGCCCGGGGACCACGTACCGGCCGGTCGCGTCGATGGTGTCCGTGGCGTCGCCAGCCCGGGAGGTCCGGCCCGACCGCCGCGATCCGTCCATCGGTGATGGCGACGTCCGCGATGCCGTCGAGCCCGTTCGCGGGATCGATGACCCGTCCGCCGCGGATGAGCAGGTCCGTGGTCATGTCGCCTCCCATCCGAGCGTAGTCGTGGGTCACGCCACCGAGTCCGACCGTGAGCGAGACCGAGCGGACACCGCTGGGCCATCGTCCATCGATCTCCAGCCGGGCTGTCTGGCCGCGGCGGATGTACATCCCGGACTCCGGCCCGAGGTCGGCCGCGCGGATCGGTTCGCCCACCTCGCCCGGACTGTCGTTGACGAGGCTGACCGAGGCAGGGTCGACCGGGCGCCCGTCGATCGCCAGGTCCAGGGAGCTCAAGTAGCGCGAGACCGCGCCCGGGTTCCGCAGGCGAAGACCGTCGGCGGCCGCCTCGAGCACCAGCGGTTCCGGCCAGTACTCGGCCACGAAGGCGCGCAGGTCGGCCAGCGGATCGAACGGCGCACCGGCCAGGAGCGCGAGAACGCGGTCGGCCAGGAGCGCGGCGGCCGCCTCGACCTGGTCGCGACCACGTGTCGCATCGGCCGTGAACCGCGGGTTCGGTCCGTACACCGCCTCGATGGCCGCCCCGCGGTCGTCGGGCAGGCGTGTCGACCGCGACCAGCGACGGCTCCAGCGCGAGCATCCAGGACGTCTCCAGCGTGGACGCATGATCGACCGCGACCGGCCAGTCCGTCCCGAGGCCGACGCCGAGCGCGGCGTTGAGCTCCAGGTAGCACAGGCCGTAGACGCGGAGCCCGGCCCGCTCCGCCTCCACCTCGGCGGCGACGCGCTTCACGAGGTGGATCAGGTCGAGCGGCGCGTGACCCGGTGTGGACGACCAGCGACGCGGACGCCGTCGTCGGCGAGCTGGCAGCAGCGTGTCGCGGATCCCGCGCGCGACGAGCGCCGCGCTCGAACCGCAACGACCACGGAAAGCGGAGCGTGCCCATCGTCAGGTAGCGCCAGGGCAGCACGACGCCGCCGGCGCGCTCGCGCCGCCCGGGTCAGCAGGCCGTGCGCCGTGAAGCCGTCCGTGCCGATCGGCAGGTGCGGCGCGTGGAACTCGAGGGCCCCGAGCGGGATCCAGGCGACCTCGCCCGCGCGAGCGCGGCCTCCACCTCGGCGGGGCGCAGGCGCTCCAGCCGGACCTCGGGCGGCATCCCGGACTCCTCGCCTCGCCCGCGCCTCAGTCGATGAGGAAGCCGCCGTTGATGTCGGTGACCTCGCCCGTGATGTAGCCGGCGTGCTCGCGAGCGAGGAACGCGACGAGCGAGGCGACCTCGTCGACCGTCCCGAACCGCCCGACCGGGATGCGGCTCACGAGATCGCGCGTGTTCGTCGATCATCGGCGTGTCGATGAGCGCGGGCGCCAGCGCGTTGGCCGTGATGCCGTGCTTGGCGTATTCGTTGGCGATCGACTTCATCAGCGTCATGACCCCGGCCTTGCTCGCGGCGTACGCCGCGACGGATCGAGCGCCGCCGGCCTTGCCGGCACTCGAGCCGATCCCCACGATCCGCCCGTAGCCCGCCTCGCGCATCGCCGGCAGCGCGCGCCGGGCGCACAGGAACGCGCCGGTCAGGTTGATGGCCATCGTCCGGTCCCACAGCTCGCGGGTCGTCTCCTCGAACGGGACGATGGGGAAGATGCCCGCGTTGAGGACCAGCACGCTCACGTGCCCAGCTCCGACTCGACCTGGGCGAACGCCGCCTCGACCGCCGCCTCGTCGCTCACGTCGCAGGCGATGCCCAGGATGCCCGTCGTGGCCCGGCGCCACCAGGTCGAGGGCGGCCACCTTCGCGCCGTTGCCGGCGAGCACCTCGGCGATCGCCTGGCCGATGCCTCGCCCGGCGCCCGTCACGACCGCGACGCGGTCCGGTCAGCCCCTCGACCTGGATCATCCGCGGCCTCCTCGTTCTGGGCCGCCCCGTGCGCGGACAGCTGGTGACGTTTCCAGTGCGCCGCTAGCATAGGCCATCACGGACCGCGCGAGAGGCGCGGATGCGCGTCGGGATCGACAGCTACTCGTACCACCGGCGATACGGCGAGCAGCGGGCCGGGGAGGCGCCGTCCGCGGACGCCCCGTGGCCGCTGGAGCCGGAGCCCGGTCCTGCGCCACGCCCAGGCTCAGCGGCGCGGATGTCGTGTTCCTCGAGACCTGCTACCTGCCCGAACCCGAGGCCATCGATCGGGACGAGCTGCGCGGCCGAGGCCGGACCGGTCGCCGGTCGGCTTCTCGTGGGGCCATCCCTGGCCGGCGGGCCGGTTCCACGGGCTCGATGGCGGCCGGTCCTTCGGCGCCGAGCAGGAGCTGGGCCGCTGGATCGACGCCGCCGCCCGCATGGGCCACGACGTGCTGCGCATCACCGCCGGCAGCCCCGCATCCCGGGGCGACGAACCCGCCGAGGTGCTCGTCGAGCGCCTGGTCGGGCCGATGCGCCGGGCCGCCGAGCATGCCGCCGACCGCGGGATCCGCCTCGCCCTCGAGAACCACGGCGACCTGCGGGTCGCCGACATCCTCGACCTGTTCGACGCGCCGTCGACCGGCCCGGACCTCGGCGTGTGCCTGGACAACGTCAACCTCATCCGGGTCGGCGACGACATGGCCGACGGGACCCGGGCGCTGGCGCCCGTACACGCTGCTGGTCCAGCTCAAGGATCACGTGGCCGGCGACCCGACGGTCTGGGGCGGTCCGGTGTGCACGGCCCTGGGCGAGGGCGTGCGCCGACCTGGACGGGCTCATCGCGATCCTCGCCGAGGCCGGGTTCGACGGCCCGGTCTGCGTCGAGCTCGCGTCGCTGGGCCCGGACGACGTGGACGAGCTCGCGATGATCGAACGCAGCATCGCCTGGCTCCGCGAGCACCTTCCGGCGCCGGCGGCTCGCCGGCTGCCAGCTGAGGTGCGCCTCAGTCGAAGACGTACCGCCGGACCGCCGCCTCGTCGACGGTGACGCCCAGGCCGGGCGCGTCGCGGACGTCGATCCAGCCGTCGTGCATCTCGATCGGGTCGGTGACGATGTCGTGCTGCATCGGCGACGGCTCGGGCTTGAGCTCGAGGACCAGCACGTTGGGCGAGGCGGCCGCCAGATGGAGCGAGGCGGCGGTGTTGAGCGCGCTCGACCAGGAATGCGCGTTCCACGACATGCCGGCGTCGGCGGCCAGGTCGATGACCTTCTTCGTGCCGGTGACGCCTTCGGCCCGCCCGGGATCGATCATGATGACGTCGAGCGCGCCCGCTGTCGATGAGCCGGCGGAAGTGCGGCACCGTCCAGCCCTTCTCGCCGGTGCACAGCGGCGTCGCCGTCGCCGGCGCGAGCCGCTTCCAGCCGTCGAGGTCGCCCTCGGCCAGCGCGTCCTCGAGCCAGTAGAGCCGATACGGCTCGAAGGCCCGCGCCATGGTGATGGCGTGGCTCGCGCGTCCAGCCCGAGCCGGCGGCGACATCGACGATGATCTCGGCGTCGTCGCCCACGGCTTCGCGCACCGTCCGCACGATCGCCACGTCGCGCCGCGGGTCCCGCCCGAAGGCGATCGACAGGTCGTGGCCCCAGCCGCCCTTCAGCACGCCGTAGCCGCGCGCGCGGAGGTCGGCGAACTGCCGGCCGAGCCCGTCGAGATTGGCGGTGTCGAAGATGATCGACGAGGCGGCGCGGACCGCGGTCGCGCCGCTTGCCGCCGAGCAGCCGATAGACCGGCAGCCCGGCCAGGCGCCCGGCGAGGTCCCACAGCGCCATGTCGATGGCGCTGATGCGCGAAGGTGACGATGCCGCCATTGCCCGTCCAGTACGTCGATCTCGCGGAACTCGGCCCAGATCGCCTCGACGTCGCGCGGATCGCGCCCGATCAGCCGGGCTGCGAAGCCGCGGTCGATGATCACCTTCATGGCGAGCGAGGCGTCCTCGCGTGCCGGTGATGCGCCTCGCCCCAGCCGACCGCGCCCCCCGCCGTCTCGATCCGGACCAGGTCGACGTAGCGGGTCTTGCCGTTGTTGTTGGGCTCCGCGTAGCGGAGCGGGAACGCCTCGACCCTGCGCGATCTTCTCGCTCGCTCATCGTACCATCTCCTCCGCTCCAACCGGCATGGTCCGCCCTTCGCGGCGGCCCGGTACATCGCATCGACGAACTCGACCGTGAGCACGCCCGAGCGAGGCCGGCGAGCCGTTGGCGCCGCGGCCCAGCGACGATGTCGACCAGATTGTCGGCCGGCGCCCAGTCCGGATAGCGCTCCTCGACCGGCAGCGCCGGGCAGGCGGTGGACCTCGCCGTCGCGGCCGTGGATCACCGCGATGCCCTCGTTGACGTCGAAGACGATATGGCCGCGTCGCCGAAGATCCGGTACTCGAGGATCTCGTCCTGGCCGGGCAGCACCGAGCCGGTCGAGCCCAGCGAGCCGATCGCGCCGTTGGCGAACCGCACGACGACGGCATCGGCGAGATCGACCGCGAGCTCGAACGGCTCGGTCATCGCCGCGACGCTCACCGGTCGCAGCCCGGTGAGCAGGAAGAGCAGCGCCGCGCTGTGGGTCACCTGGGTCTGGCCCTGGCCGCCGCCGGCGATCTCCGGATCGGCATAGGTCCGAGCGCCCGGCGGGTTGACCGAGTAGCCCAGGATGTCGCGATACGGCTCCGGGTTGCCGCGGTAGAGCTCGCGCACGATCGAGGCGAACTGGCACGAGACGTATTCGATCGTCCCGATCCGGCCCTCGGCGATCGCGTCGCGGACCGCCAGGACCTGCCGGTTGTAGTGCCACGGATAGCCGATGATCAGCTCCACGCCGCGCGCCTCGGCAAGCGCCGCCAGGGCGCGCGCGTCGGGCGGCTCGATCGTCATCGGCTTCTCGAGCAGCAGATGGAGGCCGCGGTCGAGGACAGCGCGGGCGAGCGGCGGCATGCGAGGCATGCGGCACGGCGACGATGGCCGCATCGAGTTCGGCGCGTCTCGAGCATCTCGGCGGCGTCGGCAAAGACCCGCTCCGCCGGGATCTCGAACGCTCGGCGGCGCGCGCGCGGTTCGCCGGGTCCGGGTCGGCGATCGCCGGCGATCGACGGCATCCGGGTTCGCGAGCGAGCGCCGGCAGGTGGGCACGGGTCGCCCACCAGCCGCAGCCGATGACCCCGATCCTGCGCGCTCATGCCTCCTCCGCCCGATTGCCGCCGCAGCTCGTCGTAGAGGACGGCGACCAGCAGGATCGCGCCCTTGACGACCTGCTGCCAGAACGCCGGCACGCCGACGAGGATCAGCCCGTTGTTGACCACGCCCAGGAGCAGCAGGCCGATGAACGTGCCCGCAGAGCCGCCCGCGCCCGCCGGTGAGGCTCGTGCCGCCGAGGATGACGGCGGTGATGACGTCGAGCTCGATGCCCAGCGCGGCGCTCGGCTGGGCATTGCCGGTGCGTGCCACGAAGACCAGGCCGGCCAGCGCGGCAAGGCACGCCCGCAGGTGACGTAGATACGCGATCCGCCAGCGCGTCGACCGGCACGCCGGCGCGCTGCGCGGCGCCGCGCACTGGAGCCGATGGCGTAGGCATATCGGCCGAACAGGGTCCGAGGCATGACCAGGCGAAGACGCGCGAAAGTCGCGCACCAGGATGATCACGATGTACGGGATGCCCAGGACGCGTCCCGATGCCGAAGGCCAGGAATGCCGGGTCGGAGATGACCAGCTCGCGACCGCCGGAGATCACGTAGCTCAGGCCGCGAACGATGGCCAGCGTGGCCAGGGTCGTGATCAGCGGGTTGATGCGTGCGTAGCTGATGATCGTGCCGTTCGATGAGGCCGACCGCCAGCCCGATGCAGGATGCGCAACCGCGAACGCCACCGGGAGCGGCACGCCGGCGGCCACGAGGTAGGCGGCGGCCATGCCCGGCGGCGGCCATGATCGAGCCGATCGACAGGTCGAAGCCGCCGGAGATGATGACGATGGTCTCGCCGACGGCGACGATGCCGACGATGGCGATGCCTTGCCGATGTTCAGCAGGTTGGTGGTGGTCAGGAAATACGGCGACACGACCGACAGCACGATGAACAGCAGGACGAGCATGAGCCAGGAGGCCGATCGAGGCTCGCCGCCGCGCTGAGTGCCGCCAGTCATCGGAGCCGGCGCACTCGCAGGAGCGACGCGGTCGTCCGGCGAGCACGGCGCGTCACGCCGACCGCCCCGAGGCGGTCGCCGGTCATCAGCTCGTGCATGCGGCCATGCGTGCTCCGGCGCCTGCCCGTGCGGCGCGAGCTCGCCGGCGATCGGCCCCTGGCGGACGACCACGATGCGGTCGCAGACGTGCAGGATGTCCGTGAACCGATGGCTGATCAGCAGGATCGAGACGCCCCGCGCTTGAGCTGCTCGATGAGCGCCCAGCAGCACGCGGATCTTCTCGCGCGGAGAGCGCCGCGGTCGGCTCGTCCAGGAGCAGCAGCCGTGGCTGGAACTGGAGGGCGCGGGCGACCGCGACGAGCTGGCGCTCGCCGCCGGACAGCGCACCGACGATGCGGTCCGGCGCGAGCGTCGGTGCCCGAGCTCGCGCATCACGTCCGGCGGCCGCCTCGCGTCATCGCCGCGCGGTCGAGGAGGCGGAGCGGGCCGACGCGCCGCCGCAGCTCGCGGCCGAGGAAGATGTTGGCGGCGACGTCGAGGTCGTCGCAGAGCGCCAGGTCCTGGTAGATCATCTCGATGCCCGGCGGCGCGGGCGTCGAGCGGACTCCCGAATGTCGACCTGCGCGCCGTCGAAGCGGATCGTGCCGGCCGACGGCGGGTAGACGCCCGACAGGATCTTGACCAGCGTCGACTTGCCGGCGCCGTTGTCGCCGATGAGCCCGACCGCCTCGGCCGCGCCGATCGTCAGATCGACGCGGTCGAGGGCGATGACCGGACCGAACGACTTGGAGACGCCCGTCGAGCTCGAGCAGCGGATCGGGCATCGGCGGCGTCGGTCGCGCCGGCTCAGGGATAGACCGACCCGATCGATGGTCTTGTCGAGGAACATGTGCTCGATGTGGACCTCGTTGGGGCACCGGCTTGCCGGCGAGCACGTCCAGGCCGATGGACATCACGTAGTCCGGGTACTTCTCCGGGAAGTAGGCGACGCAGCCCAGGAATTTCGTCGTCGCCGGGTCGCCTTCCTTGGTGGCGGCGATGCCGATGTCGTCGCAGCCGAGGCCGACGGCATCGCCGTCGCGGGTGTTCTGGGCGAGCGCCTTGGAGATGCCGGCCGAGCGGGCGTCGTCGATCGAGGTGCCGAGGACGAACGTCGGCGCTCGGGTTGCGCGGTCAGCCAGTCGGTCGTCTTGGTCAGCGCCTGCTCGGTGGTGCCGGCGTCGAAGATCTCTCGTCTTGATGCGCTCGGCGGGATCGCGCCGCAGACCTCCTGGACGCCGTCGGTGAATCCGGCCAGCCGCTCGTTGGCGGCGTCGCCCTCGCCGGGATTGTGCCGCAGAAGCATGCGTCACCTCGCCGCACTTGCCGAGCGCCTTGGCGTACTCGCCGGCGGCCTTGCCGCCGATCTGCCCGGAGACATAGTTGTCGGCGCCGAAGAAGATCCCGTTGGGGATGCCACACGTCGATGTTGACGACCGGGACCTTGGCGCTCGTCGTAGATCTTCATGATCGCCTCGGCGGCGCCCGACTGCCAGTTGGAGTCGATGGCGAAGTCGGGGTTCTGCTGGGACGATCTGCTCAGCGCAGGTGACCGCCTTCTCGGGGTCGAACTCCAGGTCGCAGTAGATGATCTCGATGCCGAGCTCGGCCGCGATCTTGTAGATGCCCTTGTTGATCGCGACCGAGAACGGGATCGCCGCCCAGCCCTCGGCGAACGCGAAGGTGAGCGGCTTCGCTCGGGCTTCCTGCAGATTCGGGATGTAGGCGGCCGAGGCGTTACCCTCAGCCTCGACGTATTTCGCCGGTCGCCGCGTCATAGGTCCACAAGACTGCCGCTCCGTCGGGCAGCAGGGCGCCCTTGATGCCGCCTTGGGGTCTCGGCGAGAAGGCAGCGGCCCGCGCGACCCTTCCGCTGCCGTCGAGGGGCCGGCGCGCCGCACACCGCGGCGGCCAGCCATGCGGCCAGCACGACGAGGCGTCGAGCCGCCTGCGGTCCTGATCGTCCTGTGCGCATCCATGCCGGGATCCTCCCTCGCCGAGCCTCGCGTCAAGCGCTTCCAGCAGCTGACCGTCCAAAAAAACGTTTCGCGAAACGTTTCGCGCATGCTATGGCTGGGATTCGGCGGTGTCAACCGGCGTCCGTCAGGCGTCAATGCGCGGACCGAGAGGCATGTATCGTGCGCGGCGAATCACTCAGCGGACCCACCGCCCCGGCGGATCGGCATCCGCGACGTCGCGCAGCGCGCCGGCGTGGCGATCTCGACCGTCTCGAAGGTGCTTTTCGGGCCGAGGGCGAGGTGATGCCAGCGCTCCGGGTCCGCGTTCTCGCGGCGGCGGCCGAGCTCGGCTACCAGCCGAACTACGTCGCCCAGAGCCTCCGGCGCGGCGCGACCGACCTCATCGGCTTCGTCGCCTCGGACCTCTCCGATCCCTTCTCGGCCGAGATCGTTGCCGGCGCCGAGTTCGTGCTTCGGCCGGCCGGCTATGCCTTGCTCGTCATGAGTTCCAACCACGATCCCGACCATCGATGCCGCGAATGTTCGCTACCTGCAACAGCCGTCGGGTCGACTCGATCCTGGTCTCGCCGTCCCGCGAGGACGATCGCGGCCTGCTCGCCGGCCCTTGCCGAGTTCGACGGACCGATCGTCGTGCTCGAAAGCGAACTCCGCGGGCACCTGCCGGTCGACGCGGTCGTGTGCCGATCATCGGAGCGGCATGCGCGCGGCCGTCGAGCCATCTGCTCGGATCTCGGGCATCGGCGAATTGCGGCGCTCACCGGCCCGGTCGCCCGCCGGTCCGGTCGGGAGCGGCTCGCCGGCCTGCTGGACGCGCTTGCGCGTCTCACGGGCTCGAGGACCGCGCGTTGCCGATCGCCACCGAGCACGACGCCGACGATCGCCGAGGCACGAGATGCATCGGTATCCTCGACGGGCCGGCACCGCCGACGGCCCTGCTCGCCGGCGGTCATGCCGCTCCTCGTCGGGACCCTGCGGGCGATCGACCGGCGCGGCCTCGCGATCGGCCGCGATATCGCCGCTCGTCGGTTGGGACGATGGGCCGCTGGCCCGAACTGTCGCACCCGCCGATCGCGGTCGTCGACCGCGATCCGCGCGGGCTCGGCGTGGCCGCGGCGACGCTGGCGCTCAGGCGCCTCGGCGCATGGCGGCACCCGCGACGACGGGCCGGCGCGGGTCGAGATCCGCCGACGCGGTTCATGCCGCGCGCGTCTTGCGATCGCCGCCGGACGGGCACCGCCGCGGCGACGGTCGCCGGGCGTGAACGTCTAGCGCCAGGAGGCTCGGAGCATGACTGAGCTGTTTCCCTTCTCGCCGAGGCCGGCTGTGCCCTCGTCACCGGCGGGGCGAGCGGCCTTGGCCTGGCGCGGCGCCCGGCGCCTGCTCGAGCTCGGCGCGACCGGTCGCGATCAGCCGACTTGCCGGCGCGCTGGATCGGCTCGGTGCGACCGCCGATGCGCAGGCGTTTCGCGCACGATCGCCGATGGACGTCACCGACGACGCCTCGGTCGTCGCCGGCGTCGCCGGCCGCGGCAGCGCGCTCGGGTGCCTCGACACGCTGGTCAATTCCGCCGGGGTCTTCCAGTTTCGGGCGCTCGAGGGGATCTCGACCGACGAGTGGGACCGCATCCTCGACGTCAACCTACGTGGCATGTTCCTCGTCGATGCGCGAGGCGATGCCGCACCTGAAGGCCTCGGTTCGCGGGCGGGTCGTCAACATCGCCTCGGACGCGGGCAAGACCGGCTTCGCGCTCCTGGGCGCGTACTGCGCCTCGAAGTTCGGGGTCGTCGGTTTGACCCAGGCGATCGCGGCCGAGGTCGCGCCCGACCGGGTCCGGGTCAATGCCGTCTGCCCGGGCACGATCGCCGAGACCGGGATGGGCGCGGTCGGTCATCGAGCAGAAGATCGAGCTCGGCTACGGCGACGTCGACCGACGACGTCCTCGAGCGCGGAGCCGCGTCGTTTCCCGCTCCGGCGCGTCGGCACGGTCAGCGATGTCGTCGACGCCGATCATGTTCCTGATCTCGGAGAGCTCCGGCTGGATCACCGGCGAGTCGATCAACATCGACGGCGGCTCGCTCGCCGGTTGAGCGCTCCCGGCGTCGGGCATCGCCGGCCGGTCTACCGGCCCACCATCGAATAGAAGGAGGCGCGGATGTCTGGCCATTCGGAGCGTGACACGGCGGTGCCGGAGCGGGTCGCCATCGTCACGGGCGCCGGCTGGCGGGCTCGGCGGCGCCGTCGCCCGACTGCTCGCGGAGACCGGCGAGTACCGGCTCAGTCTGGTGGACAACCGGACCGAGGCGGTCAGGACGTCGCGGCCGAGGTGCGGGCTCTGGGCGGACACGCCGAGGCGCTGACCGTGGACCTCGGGGTTCCCGCCGACGCCGAGGGGGTCGTGCCCAGGACGATCGAGCGATTTGGACCGCGTCGACGCGCTGGTGAACGCTGCGGCGATCCTGCATCGGCGCGAGTTCGACGACCGTCACGCCTGATGACTTCGACGCGGTGTTCCACGTCAATACCCTGGCAACGCCACCTGGCCCGCGCCGCGATGCCGGACATGGCCCAACGCCGCTGGGACGTCGTCAACGTGACCTCGACCGGGGTCTACGAGGGCGGATTTACCATGACATCCGCCCTGTACGAGGCCTCCAAGGGCGCCGTTGCTGTGCTGACCAAGATGCTGGCCCGGCACGGTGCCGACCAGGGAGTCCTCGTGAACACGGTCTGCCCGGGCGGGATGCGCACGGGGATGCTGCTGAACGAGACATCCGCGGAGCTGGTGGCCAAAGCGGAACGCGAGATCATCCCGCTCCATCGCCTGGCCGAGCCCGCCGAGGTCGGACGTGTCGTCGTCTGGCTCATCAGCGAGCAGAACACGTAGCCACGGGCGCCGAGTTCGACATCACCGGCGGTCTCGCCCTGCACTGACCGATGGGTCGGACTTCCTCGCGAAGGGGGAAGGGCCGCCGCCGGGAGGAGCTCGGCGGCGGCCCGTAGGTGGTCGGGGCGGCTGGGAGCTAGCCGGCCCCGGGCAACCCGGCGGTGATCATCGGGCAGCTCGCGGGCGCCGTGCGCCTTCGAGCCGAACGACGGTGGGCTTGGTCCGGCCGACGCGCTCGTAGTACTCCTCCGGGCACCTGGGTCGGGTCCTTGAACATCTGCCACTGGCACTTCTGGCGGCGCTCGCCGACGGCCGTCGCGTGTCGGCGTCGTAGACCGGCGGGTCGATGACCCGCACGGGGTAGCCGAAGCGGTCCATCGGCATCTCCTCCATGAGGATGATGCAGTGGGCGCAGTAGAGGCAGACGCCCGGCGTGTAGTGGTTCCAGGAGTGCTTCTCCTCGGTGACCTTCCAGTCGTACGGCGGCTCCATCCGCGGCGGCGTGCCCTCGATCGCAGTCGCCGCGGACCGTCCGCCCGCCCGAGCCGCACGGGTCGAAGCGCAGCACGAAGCGGTCCTCGAGCTCGATCAGCTCCATGTCGCCGGTGCGCTCCGGGCCCGACGAGGTGGCCGCGCATCGCCTCGCAGGCGACGAGCATCAGCGTCTCGAGCGCCTCGTCCCAGGGGTGCTTGTCGATGTCGAACTTCTCGTAGCGCCAGACGAACAGCGGCAGCAGCACGCGGTCGTACATGTCGCCGGATGGCGGGCTCGCCGAGCTGCTCCTTGATCAGCGACATCAGGCGCGTAGGTGTGGTCGACGTCGCGGTCGTGGCACTGGCGCCACGTCTCCTTCATGACCGTCGAGCCGGTCGTTCGCGCCTCGTCGGGCTGCTCGCGGTAGGTCGCGGCCGTGAAGTCCTGGACCTCGGCGAGGAAGCGGTCCCAGTGCTTGCGCGGGCTGCCACGGCGATGCCGTCCGGCAGGGTCGCGACGGCGATCGGCCTGATCGTTGCGCGCCTTGACGGTCGTCCTCGTCGACGCCCTTCTCGCGGAGGAAGCCGTTGAGGTCGCCGATCCACTGGCGGTAGAGCGTGAAGCAGACGTTCGCCTCGTCGACGAAGTAGCTCCCGAGCGTGGCCGCGTCGTCCCAGCGGGCGCCGTCGAGCGCCTCGAGGATCTTGCGGTAGGTGGAGACCTTCTGGTCCTCCCACGGCCCCATGCGCACGCGCCGACCGAGCAGTTCCGTGAAGGCGATCGTCGTCTCGGTCACTCGTCGCTCTCCCGCGCTCGTCTACGATGGGGGACGATACCGGTACCGTTTGCAGCCCGGCATCGACAACGATACCATGCCGCATCCATCGCGGCCACCGCGGAGGTCCGTTGCCGGCCATCGCTGTTCGGGTTCCTCGCGGCGCTGGCGAACGCCGGCCAGGCGCTGATCAGCAAGGAGCTGACCGCCCGTGCCCCCGCGCGCCAGCTCATCGGCGTGCTGTACGCCGGCAACGCCCTCGTGCTGCTGCCGTTCGTCCCGTTCGTGGCCTGGACGTGGTCGGCGCAGATCGTCGGACTGCACCTGGTCTCGGTGGCGCTCATGGTCGCGACCGCGATCTGCGTGTGGGATCTGCTGGACCACGGCACCGCGTCGGCGATGACCACGGCCACCGCGATGAGCCCCATCCCGGCCGCGCTCGCGGCGGCGCTCGTGCTGCCCGACGTGATCGAGCCGCTCCATGTCGTCGCGGCGGCCGTCGTCGTCGCGGGCGTGCTCTTCGCCCTCGCGGATGCCTTCGGTGGCCTGGGTCGATGGGGGAGCGCCTGGCGCGATCGCGGGGGCCGCCATCGGCACGGGCTTCCTGACGGTCGTGACCCGGCTGCTCGGCGACCTGGACGTCGGGCGTGGTCGAGACCTATGTCGTGCGGACCGCGCTGGCGGCCGTCGCGTGCATCGCGCTGTTCCCGCCGCGGGACGTGGCCCGCAGCGACGTCCCGCGGCTGCTCGGCCGGTCGGTCGTCGTGACGACGTACTTCGTCTTCGTGATCCTCGGCGCGCAGTCGGGCAGCCCGGTCGTCGTCCAGACCCTGGTGGCCACGACCCCGCTGTTCGTGCTCGCCGTGGAGTCGGTGCGGCGACGCGCCGCCCCGCCGATCCGGGCGGTCGGCGCGGCCCTGATCGTCCTCGCCGGTGTCGTGCTGATCCTGCTCGCGTAGGGCTGGTACCGATTGCAGCCGCGCTGCTACGATGCATCGGCTCGCCCATCGACCCGGTCCGCCCGCCCAGGAGGATGCCGCACATGGATCGCGCCCTCTTCTACCTCCGCATCTTCCCCGGGACCGAGGCCGAGTACGACCGGCGGCACGCCGAGATCTGGCCGGAGCTCGTCGACGAGATCCGCGAGTCCGGCCTGCGCAACTTCTCCGGCTTCCGGCGCGGGACCGACGTCTGGTACTACACCGAGGCCGAGGGCGATGTCGCCGACGCCTTCGCGGTGCACGGACCCAAGCCGGCCAATCAGCGCTGGAACCACTACTTCCGCGACGTCATCGCCCAGATCACCGACGACAGCGGCAACCTGCTCTGGTACGACAAGGTCTTCGAGTCGGACGGTGCGACGCTGGATGGGCCGTACGAGCGAGGCCTGTTCGGCCTGGTCATCGATCCCGAGCGTGCCGACGACTACGAAGCGCTCCACGCGAACCCGTGGCCCGACCTCATGGAGGCCATCGAGGCGTCCGGCTTCCGCAAGTACCAGGGCTTCCGGCGGGGCGCCCACGTCGTCTACTACGGCGAGTTCTACCCGGACATGAAGACGGTCTTCGCGCGCATGGCCGAGCACGAGGTCAACGCCCGGTGGGGCACCGCCTTCGAGGGGATCATCACGACGATCACCGACGCCGACGGCAACCTGCTGACCGCGGACGAGATCTACCACCAGGACTGACATGCCCGACCGCCCGCGCCGATCCGACGACCGCGGGTCGGGGTCGTCCACCCGTACTGGACGCTCTGGGAGCACACGGCCGGCCCGACGTTCCGGGCCGACCGGATGGCCCTCGCGGCGTCGGTCGCGGCCGACCTGGCCGAGACGATCGACCCGGTCGCCGTCGTCGAGATCGCCTCGGGCGACGATGGCGCTGGCCGTCGGCCGGCGGTTCGCGGACCTCGACGTCGACGTCGTCCTCGTGCTGCAGACGATGGCCGTCCCGGCGGCCTGGACGATGGCCGCCATCGATGCGCTTGCCGGGCGTCCCGGTCGTCGTCTGGGCGCTGCACGAGACCGGTCTCGTCGAGGGCGGCTTCGACCACGGCTCCATCACGACGCAGGGCGCGACCGTCGGGGCGCCGATGCTCTCCAACCTGCTGTCGCGCGCGGATCGGCCGTTCGAGCTGGTGCTGGGCCGGCGGTCGGACCCGGACGGTCTTCGTCGGGTGCGCGAGGCGCTGCGTCTCGCCGGTGTCGCCCGCGGGATCGCGCGCAGCCGGCTCGGACGCATCGGCCGGCCGCTCGATGGCTACGCCCATGTCGACGTGGACGACGCGGCACTCCGGGACGGCGACCGGGATCGACCCTCGTGGCGGTCGATCCGGACGAGGTCGTCGAGGCCTATCGAGCCGTCGCCGACCGCCGACGTGGACGCTCTCGAGGCCGACGTCCGGCGCGACTGGACGGTCGCGGACGACGTGGTCGAGGGCGAGTCGCTCGAGCGCTCCCTCCGCGCGGCGCTCGCGCTCGAGGCCGTCGTCGATGCGCACGGCCTCGACGGCGGGGCGTTCAACTGCCACGTGCCCCAGTTCCGGTTCGGCGAGCCGATCGGGATCGCGCCGTGCTGGGCACTCGGCCGGCTGACCTCGGGCGGCCGGCCGTTCACGTGCACCGGCGACATCGTCACGGCCGTGGCGATGCTGACGACCAAGCGGCTCGGCGGGGCGGCCGTGTACCACGAGATCGAGGCGATCGACTACGCGACGCGGCGAGGTCGTCATCGCGAACTCCGGCGAGCACGACCTGGCGTGGCTGGCCCACGGCGAGCGGCCGAGGCTGCAGCGCAACGGCTGGTTCTGCGGCAAGGATCCGCACTGCGGGGTGTGCGCCGCGTTCGAGCCCGCGGCCGGGCCGGCCACGCTGGTCGGGTTCACGCCGCATCCCACGCTCGCGCGGCGGCTTCCGCTACGTCGTGGCGCGCGGCGAGCTGACCGCGCGGCGGTTCCCCGAGACCGGCACGGTCAACGGCGCATTCCGGTTCGCCGGACGGCCCGGTCGAGGCGGCGTGGGCGCGCTGGGCGAGCGCCGGCGTCAACCACCACAGCTCCGCGACGCCCGGCGACCTGCGCGGCCGATGTCGTGGCGGTCGCCGGCCACCTGGGCATCGACGCGGTGGTCGTGTGACGACGCTCGCGGCGCGGCCCGAGTCGCGCCGATCTCGCTGCGCGAGCTCCGGGACGTCGATCCGTACCCGGCCTACGAGGCGATGCGTGCGGTCGGGACGGTGGTGTGGGACGCCGGGATGGGTGCGTGGCTCGTGCTGTCGCACGACGGCTGCACGTTCGTCGAGCGCCGCGAGGACCTGTTCGAGGAACCGACCGGGCACGCTGCCCGGGCGCCGCCGAGATCGTCGGTCGGCGCGACTTCCGCTCGCTCGTCGGGGACGCAGCACGAGGTCGCTCCATCGGTCGCTGTCGCACGCCTGGCGGCCGGATCCGATCGCCCCGATGGCCGTGGCCGCGGTCCGGCCGCTCGTCGCCGACCGGATCGCCGGGCTCGCCCCGCGACGGCGGCTTCGAGCTGTTCGCGGACTTCGCCCGGCTGCTGCCGATCGCGGTCATCGCCCGGGTCCTCGGCCTGCCCGATGCCGACGTCGACACCCTGGATCGGGCGAAGGGCTGGATGGAGGCGGTCCTCGCCTGGCGGCATTCGTACGGCGAGGATCCGGAGACGCTCGCCGCCGCCGTCGAGGCGACGCGGCTGCTGGAGCCGGCCCTCATCGAAACCGTCCGCGAGCGGCGCGACCACCCGCGCGACGACGCGATCAGCTTCCTCTGGACGCAGGGCCGCGAGGTCGCCGACGACTGGGGCGAGCAGGACGTGCTCGACAACGCCAAGTTCCTGTTCGAGGGCGGGTCGGAGACGACCGCGTTCCTCGTCTGCAACGCGGTCCATCGGCTGTTCGACCTGCCGGAGGCCGAACGCGACCGTCGACGCTGGCCGACCCGGATGCGCTTCGGCCGGTTCCTCGAGGAGGTCCTGCGGCACACGACCGTCGTCCACCTGCGCGCCCGCCGGGCGCCGCGGACGTGGAGCTGGGCGGGGTCACCATCCGGGCCGGCGAGCGGGTCATCGCCGATCAATGCGGCCGCCAACCGCGACCCCGCGCGCTGGGAACGCCCGGATGTCTTCGATCCGGGGCGGCCGCGGCTGTTCGGCCATCTCGCGTTCAACGTCGGGCCGCGGCATTGCGTCGGGGCGCACCTCGCGCGGATGGAGGCGACCGAGGCGATCCTCGGGCTGTGGCGGGCGTTCCCCGACCTGCGGCTGGCGGCCGAAGCGCCGACGACGGCGCATGGTCGGCTTCGTGTCGCGGGCCTGGCGCCCGATCCATCTCGTCCACGCGCCCGTCGTCGCCGGACGAGTGCCCGGGACGCGGGTCCTCCTCAGTCCCGAGCCCGCTCCCAGGCCAGTCGCTGGATCCGGGTCGCCCCACCCAGCGTGACCGGCGGCGAGGTCAGGGTGAGCCGCCGGCCGCTTCGTCCAGCTCCCAGCGGCGCCGCTGGGCCGTCCCGACCCAGTTGGGAAAGAGGCTCGTCTCGACATGGTGCTGCGACCACGTCGCCGTCGACCTCGTACCGGCCGCCGTAGGCGACGAACGTCGAGCACGCCCGGGCCCGCTCCTCGTCCGTGCCGCCGGTCACGTCGTCCGAGGCGAACCGCGGCCGGTCGCCCCGAGCCGATGACCGTCGACCATCGTGCCGTCGGCGGCGTAGACGAGCAGACCGCTCGGCGCCTCGCCCATCGGCGCGGCCTCGGAACCGTCGTCCGCGATGGCGACCCAGCGGCGCAGCCGCCAGGACCCGACGAGCGGATGGTCGGGTGTGGTCACGCGGTCGGAGCCGGTACGGCCGGCCCGGTGGTCGCACCGGGAACGGGCGCGTCCTGGCGCAGCAGGCCCTCGTGCTTGAGCTCGGCCCACAGCTCCGCCGGGGATGGCGGTCCGGAACGCCTCGACGTTCCGTGCCTGCTGGGCCGGACTGGACGCGCCGGGGATCACCGACGCGACCGCCGGATGCCCGAGCGGGAACTGGAGCGCCGCCGCCGCCAGCGGGACGCCGTGGCGCTCGCAGACCGCGGCGATCCGCCGTGTCTTGTCCATGACCGCCGGCGAGGCGTCCGCGTAGGCGTACCTCGCGCCCGGGCACCGGCCCCTTGGCCAGGATCCCGGACGCGAACACCGCGCCGATCACGAACCCCACGCCGCGCTCCACGCAGGCCGGGAACTCGGCGTCGAGCACGTCCTGGTCGAGCAGGGTGTACGGCATCGCGACGAGGAACGCGTCGATGTCGCCGATGTCCAGGAAGCGCGGCATCAGGCCCGAGGTCGTTGATCCCGGCCCCGATGGCCCCGATCTGGCCGCTGGACCGGAGCTCCTCGAGCGCTCGCCAGCCGGAGCCGGCGAGGTCGCGGAAGTGGGCGTCGATCGGTCGGCGGGTCGAAGTACAGATGGTCGAGGTCGTGGATGAACGCGACGTCGAACCGGGTGATGCCCAGGCGCAGCCGGCTGCCCTCGACCGACCGCATGATCCCGTCGTACGTGTAGTCGAAGACGACCTCGTTGGGCGAGCCACCCAGCCACGGCGCGCCGTCGAAGCCCTCGCGCGTCGGCGGGCTTGAGACATCGACCGACCTTCGTCGACAGGCCGAACTCGCCGCGCGGGTGGTCGCGCAGCGCCGCGCCGGTCCGCAGCTCGGACAGGCCGCGGCCGTACCAGGGCGCGGTGTCGAAGTAGCGGATCGCCGGCGTCCCAGGCGGCGGCCAGGGTCGCGCCGCGTCGGCCTCGCTGACGCGCACGAACAGCTCCCCGATCGACGCGCCCCCGAAGCCGAGCTCGGTGACCTCACGTCCGTCGACCCCAGCGTCGCGTGCTTGTCGGATCCATGCTGCCGCGGCCCTCGCTCAGTGCCATTCGCTGGTGGGGAAGAACACCGTCCGCTTGATCGAGCACGCTCCGGGGCAACCGCAGCTGGAGCATCACGGTCTCGGCCACGTCCTCGGGGCGCATGAGGCCCGCTCGGGTCGTCGTCCCGGCGCGATGGACGTCCTTGTTCAGGTCGTCCCAGAACGGCGTGTCGACGCCGCCCGGACAGAGCGTGCACACCCGGATGCCCTGGCTCGTGACCTCCTGGGCCAGGCACTCCATGAACCCGATGACCGCCCACTTGGACGCGCAGTAGCCCGACCACTCCGGGTAGCCCTTGGTCCCGCCCGCGGAGGCGATGGCCACGATGTCGCCGTGGCCGCGTTGGAGCATGCCCGGCAGCGGCGGCCTTGACGATGTGCGCCGTGCCCAGGTAGTTGGCATCGATCATGCGGCGCCAGTCGGCCGGGTCGGCCTCGACGACGCGTGCCGATGGCGCCGATGCCCGCACCCGTGACGACGATGTCGATGGGACCCAGCTCCCGCTCGACGTCGGCGATCGCCTCTGGTCGCGGCCGGCCACGAGCCGACATCCGCGGCGACGGCCATGGCCCGGCCGCCGGCCTCGACCAGCTCGGCCGCGACCGCACCCGCTCGCGGCGCATCGCGGCCCAGGACGGCGACGGCTGCACCTTCGGCGGCCAGTCGCTCGGCGATCGCCAGGCCGAGTCCGCGCGTGCCGCCCGTGACGAGGGCGACCTGGCCATCGAGGCGCTCGCTCGCGCGGTCACTCTCTCGCTGATCCAGGGTCGTTCGTCGGTCGGCCTTGTCCCAGCTGTGGATCGGTGCCTGGAGCGGGTCGTCGACCCAGCAGAACTCGCCGTTGCGGTCGGCCGCCGGCGTCGAGGTCAGTCGCAGCACCAGGTCGACCGCCTTCTGCGGCGGGTCGCCGCCGGTCTCCTCGACCCAGGCCGCCCATTGCCGGTACGGCTCGGCCTCGGGGCCCATCACCGCGACCCGGTCGCGGATGTCCGCCACATGTCGGTCTTGACGTCGCCCGGATGGATGACGTTGGCGGTCACGCCCGTGCCCTCGATCTCCGGCGCGAGGTGCCGCGTGAACTGGTTGAGCGCCACCTTGGCCGTGCCGTAGGCGCTGTTGAGCGGCCCCGGGCGGATGCAGCGACGCCGCCGAGGTGATGTTGACGATGCGCCCCCAGCCGGCATCGATCATCCCGCCGACGAACGCGCGGCTGGTCAGGTACGGCGCGATCGCCGTCGACCATCACGGTCTGGACCCAGGCCCGCGGGTCGGTGTCGCGGATCATCGCGATCGGCCCGAACATCCCGGCCGCGTTCACCAGGATCGACGGCGGGCCGAACTGCTCGTCGACGAAGACGGCCAGGGCCTCGACCGCGTCCGGGTCGGCCACGTCGGTCGGGCGGCTGACCATCCGGCCGCCCTCGGCCCGGATGATGTCCGCGGTCTCGGCCAGCTGCGGCGGCGTTGCGCGCGACGCCGACCACGGGATGGCCGCGCGCCGCGAGGGCCACCGCGACGCCGCGACCCAGCCCCCGGCCGGCTCCGGTCACGACCGCGACGCGGTCGCGCGCCTGCGTCGTCCATGTCGACCTCCCGCCCGTCCGTCAGCTGGCGCCCGTCCGCAGGTCGAACACCTCGCGCAGCTCGCTCGAGTCGACGATGCCCTCGTCGTTGAACTCCATCAGCGGGTTCATGATCTCGCCCCACTTGTCGTGGATCTCGGTGTGCCACAGGCGGTCCCAGGCCTCCTCGTCGCGGATCTCGGAGTACAGGAAGAGGACCGGGTCGGCCTCGAAGATCGTGATCTGGGCGATGCCCTGGCGCTCGATCTCGTCGACCAGCTCCTGCCAGATGTCGTCGTGGTGGCGCTTGTACTCGGCCAGACCGCCCGGCTTGAGGCGCATCGTGAAGGCGCGGCGGATCATGGGCTGACCTCCTGGCTGGTGGTCGGGACGGCCGGCTCGGACCCGGGTGGGCGGCCGGTGTTGATGGCGTGCAGCAGGCCGTGATCGTCGATCTCGCCGCCCCTGGCCTCGACGGCCAGCCGGCCGCGGTAGAAGACGAGGATGCGGTCGGCCAGGCCGACGAGCTCGGGCAGCTCGGTCGAGCGGAAGAGCACGATCCGGCCGCTGTCGGCCAGCTGCGCGGATCAGGCGGTAGATCTCGCGCTTGGCGCCGACGTCGACGCCGCGGGTCGGGTCGTCGAGCAGGAAGACCGTCGGCGAGACCTCCAGCCACTTGCCGATGACGACCTTCTGCTGGTTGCCGCCCGACAGCTGCCCGACGGTCGTGCGCGGGCCGTCGGCGCCGGATGCGCAGGCCGTCGATCTGGCGACGCGCCGCGGCGCGCATCGCCCGGCGATCCAGCCACGGCCTTCGGGCACGGCAGCGTGCCGACCGCGACCTGGGCGATGTTGGTCTCGATGCTCGACTCGAGCATCAGGCCCTGGTGGCGCCGGTCGGCCGGCACGAGGCTGATGCCCCGGCGGGCCGCGGCGGTCGGGGACGCCGGCGCCCCGCGGCCGTCGGCGAAGCGCGATCGCACCGCCGACGTCGCGCGCCGCGTCCCGAACAGGACGCCGAGCAGGGTCGCCACGCCGGAGCCCTCGAGCCCGGCCAGCCCGACGATCTCGCCCGGACGCGCCTCGAACGACACGTCGCGCAGCTCGCTCGTCGACCGTCAGGCCCTGGACGACGATGCTGGGCGCCGTGAGCATCGCCGGTCCGATCGCGGACCGCGGCCGGTGCGCGGCGGGAACAGCTCGGCCGGCGACGTCCCGACCATCGCCTCGACGACCTCGGGACATGGTGGCCGCCGCGCGCTCGACGGTCAGCACCACGCCGCCGTTGCGCATGACGGTGATCCGGTCGGCGATCTCGAACACCTCCTCGAGGCGGTGCGAGACGTAGAGGATGGTGATGCCGTCGGCGGACAGCTCGCGCAGGATCGCGAACAGCCGCCGCGTCTCGCGCTCGTTGAGCGCCGAGTTGGGCTCGTCGAGGATCAGCACCCGCGGCCGCTCGATGAGCACCCGGCTCAGCTCGACCAGCTGGCGCTCGCCGATGCCGAGGCCGCCGACGATGGCGTCCGGGTCGGCGGTCAGGCCGATGCGCCGGAGGACCGGCACCGCCCGGCGGCGCATCTCGGCGCGATCCACCAGGCCGAACCGGGTCGGCTGGTCGGTCGGGGAACAGGTTGGCCAGGACCGAGCCGCTCCGGGAACAGGCTCAGCTCCTGGTAGACGATGCCGATGCCGAGGCGCGCGGGCGTCGGCCGGCGAGGCCAGCTGGACGGCGGTCGCCGTCGACGCGTGACCTCGCCGCCGTCCGGGTGCGACGGCGCCGGCCAGGATCTTCATCAGCGTGGACTTGCCGGCACCGTTCTCGCCGACGACGGCGTGGACGGTGCCGGCCTCGACGGCGAGATCCATGCCCGCGAGGGCCAGGATCCCGCCGTACGCCTTGCGCAGACCGGCGACGGCGATCGCCGGCGGCGACGCCGGTGGCCGATCCGCTGGGTCATGACCGGACGTCCCGTCCGACCTACTGCGACTCGTTCGCGATGGGCTCGATGTTCGTCGGCCCAGTCGGCGATCGGGCCGTCGACCAGGGGCTGGTAGTACTCGCGGGCGGCCTCCGGCGAGGCGGCGAGCGCCTCCAGCTCGTCGAAGGTGAGCGGCGGCAGGTCGAACGGCTCCTGCACGCTGTCGGCGGTCACGATCTCGGTGCCGGCATCGAGGAAGCCACCGGCCGACAGGTCGACCGTGGTGGTGCCGCGGATCGTGTCGGCCAGCATCTTCACCGGCAGGTAGCCCTGCATGAACGGCGTCTGGCCGAGGCTGACGTAGGCGTTGCCGGCCTTGATCTCGGCCAGGTTCTCGGTCGGTCAGGTCGTAGCCGCCGGACACGAACGGCGTCGCGGCGTTGGCCGCCTGCAGCTTGCCCAGGCTGGCGATGTCCGGCGCGCACAGGCCGACGAGGGCCTTGGCGTCGGGGTTGGCGGCCAGGAGAGCCTCCCAGGCGGCGTAGTTCTCGGTGGCTGCGACCTTGACGTCGAACGGGCCGAGGACCTCGATGCCGGCGGCCGCGGCGAGCGACTCCTGGACGCCCTTGGCCCGGTTCTCGAGGACCGGGAAGCCCGGGAAGCAGTTGCCGACGATGACCTTGCCGGTCGCGCTCGGCGCCGCCGAGCTGCTCGAGCACCTTGGACCCAGGATGCGGCCGCTCTCGACCGAGCGCTCGCCGACGTACGGGGCGTTGACCGAGGTCACGAGCAGGTTGAACTGCACGACGGGCATGCCGGACGCGACGATCTCGTTGAGCCCGCTGGCCATCGACTCGCCGGGGACCGACGTGGCGATGCCCTCGACGCCGCGACGCGACGAGCGTCTCGACGAGCCCGAGCTGGGTCTCGGCGTCGCCGCCCTCGGGTCCGGCGACCTGGAGCTCGACGTCGAGGTCCGCGGCCGCGGCCTCGGCGCCGTCGATGATCTGCTGGATGAACGGGTTGCCCAGGACGTGGGTCACGAACCCGATCTTGATGGACTCGGGTCCGGCGCTCTCCGCCGGCGCGGACGAGGCGGGCGCCTCGCTGGCCGGGGCCACGGTGGCCGGGGCCGCGCTCGAGGGCGCGGCGCTGGGCGACGGCGCCCCCGCCGCTGCACGCCGCGATCAGGATCGCCAAGGTCGCCGGCAATGCGAGCCAGCGTCGGTTTCGTCGTCATCCGTTACTCCTCCTCATGTGGCCGCTCGTCGGCCGCTGCTGCTGCGATGGATGCGCACGATGGATCGCCTGGATTCGATGGCCTCCTCTCACGAACCGACGCGGCCTCATCCGAGGTCCACCGCGTCGCGGGTCCGGCGCTCGCGTTGGCGCCGGACGAGCTGGTCCACGGCGACCGCGACGATGATCACGGCGCCGGTGACGAAGGTGCTCCACTTGACATCGACACCGAGGAACAGGATCCCGGTGGTGATGACCTGGATGATCAGGGCGCCGACCACGGCGCCGATGATCGTGCCCCGGCCGCCGGACAGCGGCGTGCCGCCGATGATGACCGCGGCCACGACCGGGCAGCAGGTAGTCGCCGCCGGTCACCGGGTCGATGGCCTCGCGGAAGCCCAGGAACATGGCGCCGGTCAAGCCCGCGACGCGCGCCCATCAGCACGAGCACCAGGATCCGCGTGCGGTCGACCGGGATGCCCGCCAGCCGGGCCGCGTCGGGGTTGCTGCCCATGGCCTGGACCCGGTAGCCGAACCGGGTGCGGTGGAGCAGCAGGTGGAGCAGCACGGCCAGCGACGAGGAACAGGACGGCGACGATCGGGATCAGGTCGAAGACCTTGATGTCGAACAGGGCGAAGAACGAGCTCGTCTTGTCCGGCGGCACGACCGCCCGGGACTCGTTGACGACGAGGCTCAGGCCGCGGAACGCCGACAGCGTGCCCGAGCGTGATGATGATCACCGGGATGCGCAGCCAGACCGCGAGCAGGCCGTTGACCAGGCCGAGCAACCCGCCGAAGGCGATGCCCATCCCGGCCGCGAGCCACGGGTCGACGCCGGCGACCATCGCCTTGGCCGCGATGACCGCCGAGAAGTTGAACATCCAGCCGACCGACAGGTCGATGTCGCGGATGGCGACCACGAACACCATGGCCAGGGCGAGCATGCCGATGAAGGCCGCGCCCGACAGTTGCTGGAACAGGGTCGCCGGCAGGAAGAAGTTCGGGCGCAGCACGCCGACGACCACGACGAGCGCGATCAGCGCGACCAGGACGCCGGTCTCGTCCGGGAGGCGGCGCATCCGGCGCGTGCGCCGCGGCGCGCGGCGTCTCACCGACGGGCAGCGGGTCGGTCGCGGACGTTCCGGCGGTCACGTGTCTCCTCGGCTCGCGAGCGATGCGGGCCTCACGCGGTTCGTCTGGCTTCCCCTGCGACAGGTACATCGTTACACTGGCGGCCGGGCACAGAACGATACCCGAAACGTTTCCGGTGTCAAGAGGGTACGGGATGAGAACGACCCGGTGACGCACGCTCAAGGCCGTCGCGGCACGTGCCGAGGTGAGCCTGGCGACGGCGGCCCGCGTCCTGCGCGCCGATCCCACCCTGAGCGTGCGACCGGCCACCCGCGAGCGAGTCCTCGCCGCGGCCCGCGATCTCGGCTACCGGCCCGAACCGTCTGGCCTGCGGCTTGCGCACGCGGCGGACCGGCACGATCGCGATCGTCCTGCCCGACCCCCAGAACGTGGCCTGGAGCGACACCCTGCGGGGGGTCGAGCGGGCCGCCGCGCGAGCGCGACTACGTGGTGGTCGTCGCCGACGCGCACGGCCCGACGCTCGACGCGCAACAGCTCTCGCGCTTCGTCCTCGAAGGCCGGATGGATGGACTGCTCGTCGCCTTCGCCACCATCGAGGACGAGCTCGTCGCCCAGATCGTGGGGCGCGGCCTGCCGCTCATCCCGATCAACAGCCGGTCGGCCAACGTGGATGCCTCGGTCACGATGGATGACGCGGTCGGCAGCCGTCTCGCGGTCGATCACCTCGTCGCTCTTGGCCACCGGCGGATCGGGTTCCTGGCCGGTCGCGCCGACACGGACGTTGGCCGGCGCCGCGAGGCCGGCTTCCGGGCCGCGATGGCCGATCACGGCCTGACCATCGAACCGAGCTGGACCTTGCCCGGCGACTACACGGAACGGACGGCCCGCGACGTCGGCCGGGCGATGCTGGCCGGTCCGGCGGAGCGGCGTCCCTCGGCCCTGTTCACGGTCAACCTGCCGTCCGCCCTGGGCTTCCGAGCCGCGGTCCGCGAGGCCGGCCGGCGGATCCCCGAGGACCTCTCCCTGGTGACGATGGACGACCATCCGTTCCTCGAGCACACGGATCCGCCGCTCACCGCCGTCCAGCTGCCGATGACCGAGATGGGCGCGCTCGGCGTGCGGATGCTGATCGATATCGTCGAGGGCCGACCGATGGGCCACGTCGTCACCTCGACGCCGCCGCTGCTCGTGGTCCGCCGCTCCACGGCAGCGCCGCCGTCGACCTGATCAGGCCGGGGCCAGCACCGACCGGAACACGCGGCCCGCCTTGAGGTCCTCGAGCGCCTCGTTCGCCTCCTCGAGCGGGCCGCACCGACCTCGACGAGATGATCCACGTCGAGCGTGCCGTCGAGGTACAGGTCGATCGCGTCGCGGATGTCGTCCGGCACGAAGCCGCGCGAGCCGAGCACCGACAGCTCGCGCCAGAAGATGTCCACGGCCCGCGCCCGGAAGGCGTCGAGGCTCGATCCGATCAGCACGACCCGACCGCCCGGGTCCGCCCATCGCGATCGCCTGCTCGTCGACCGCGGCCGATCCGACGCACTGGATCACGACGTCGGGGCCGTGCCCGCCGGTCAGCGCCTTGACCGCCGCGACCGGGTCGCCCTCGTCGGCCGGCGACCGTCTCGTCGGCACCCAGCGTCCCGGGCCAGCCGCAGCTTCGCCGCGGAGCGGGTGACCGCGATGACCCGCGCCCCGAACGCCTTGCCGAGCTGGACGGCGTTGGAGCCGAGCCCACCGACGCCGAGCACGACGAGCGTCTCGCCCGGCCTGCAGCCGCGCGACGCGCTTGAGGCCGTGGAGCGGCGTGGCCACCGCATCGGTCAGGACGGCGAGGACCGGCGGCGGGGACCGGCGCCGGCGGCCGGACCAGGGCGGCCGGCGGACGCAGCACGTACTCGGCGAACGCCCCGTCGACGTCGACGCCCATCCGCCGGACGTGCGGGCTGATGTTCGGGCGGCCGCGTGCCGCCCACGGGTCGTCCGTCGGGCGTCGTGATGTAGTACAGGGCGACCTGGTCGCCGACGGCGACCTCGGTCACGCCGTCGCCCGAGCGCGTCGACGACGCCGGCCGCCTCGTGTCCGGGAACGACCGGCAGGCGTGACCGCGTCGCCGAAGCCGCCCTTCTGCAGGAACACGTCCGAGCCGCACACGCCGCAGGCCTCGATCCGGACGCGGACCTCGTCCGGGCCGCGGCTCCGGGATGGGTCGTTCGGCCAGGCGGAGCGGCGCGCCGACCGCCGGCAGCTCCGACGACCCGCATCGTCCCGGCGGTCACCGGCCGCTCAATACATCAGGAAGCCACCGGAGACGTTGAGCGTCGCGCCGGTGATGTACTTGCGCGTGGTCCGAGGCGAGGAACACGACCGGTCCGGCGAGCTCCTCGGGCTCGGCGACGTAGCCCAGGGGCGTCTGCTTCTTCATCGCCTCGTAGACCTCGGGGGCCAGCCCGGTCATGAGCATCGGCGTGTGGACCTGGCCCGGCGACACGCAGTTGACCGTGATCTGATGCGGCCCGAACGTGCGGGCCAGGCCGCGGCACATGCGTCGTGACGCCGCCCTTGGACGCGGCGTACGCCACCGAGCCGCCGAAGCCGCCGGTCCACCAGCCCTGCGAGCTGAACAGGATGATCCGACCGCCCTGGCCCGCGCTCGATCATCGCGTTGCCGGCCGCGCGGGACAGGAAGAACGCGGCCTTCAGGTTGACGTCGTGCTGGAGAGTCCCAGTCCTCCTCGGTCACCTCGTCGAGCGAGCCGCGTCGACGGAGCACCGCCGGCGAGGTTGGCCAGCACGTACAGGCCGCCCAGCTCCTCGCGCGGCCCGCGCGACGAGCGCCGCGTGCGCCGACAGGTCGCGCAGGTCGGCGACGACGCCGACATGGCCCGTCGCCCTCGAGCGCCGCCGACGACCTCGTCGAGCCTGGCCTGGTCGAGATCCACCGCCATGACCCTGCGCCCCGGCCGCCGCGAACGCCTGCGCGACGGCCGCGCCGATGCCGCCGGTCGCCCCGGTCAGGATGACGCCGCGTGCCCTCGAGCCCGGCGCCCACGCTCCACGTCATCGCGTGCCTCCTCGTCCGTGTCCCGATTCGCCGAACGCGACCGTCACCCGCCCGCCAGGACCTTCTCGCTGCGGTAGCGGTCGACGACCTCCTCGATGGACCTCGATGCCGAGGCCCGGCTCCGTCGGCGGGTAGAACCAGCCGTCCATGTGCTCGAAGGGCTCCGGGACGAGCTCGTGCTGCATCGGGTTGCGCAGCGGCTTGAACTCGAAGAGCTTGAAGGCCGGCGAGCTGAAGCTCATGGCCAGGCTGGCGGCCGTGACGATGGCCGACGACCAGCATGGGCGTTGGCCTGGCGGCGGTAGAACTCGATCCGCTCGACCGCGCGCTTGAAGCCGGTGATGCCCTCGGCGCGGCCGGGGTCGATGCCCGACGACATCGACCGTGCCGGTCGCGAGCACCCGCTCGAACCCCTCGAGGTTCCACTCCTTCTCGCCGTAGGCGATGAGCGTCGTGGTCTTGGAGCGCAGGTTGGCGTAGCCCTCCGGGTCCCAGGCGCCCGAGCGGCTCCTCGATCCAGGCGAGGTCGTACTCCTCGAACGCCTGGACGCGGCGGACGGCGGTCGTGACGTCCCATTTCACGTTCCAGCCGCAGTCGATCATGATCATCTTGTCGGGCCCAGGCCCTCGCGCATCCGGCGGATGTACTCGACGTCGCGGTCGTGCTCGTAGCCGAGGCGGGCGTTGCCGCGCTTGCCGAAGCCGACCTTGAGGCCGTGCAGGCCGGGCGCGACCCACTCCTGGGCCTCCTCGACCATCCGGCCCGATGTCCTCGTAGTGGGCGTGGCACGAGGCGACCGCCGGCAGCTTCTCGTGGACGGCGCCGCCCAGGAGCTGGACGACGGGCACGTCCAGCAGCTTGCCCTTGATGTCCCACAGCGCGATGTCGATCGCCGCGATGGCGTAGGTGGCGATGCCGCCGTTGTAGCCGTACCACCACATCTGGTCGCGCAGCGAGTGCCAGATCGCGACGTTGTCGAGCGGGTCCTTGCCGACGACGCGCTCGGCCATGCCCTCGATGATCGCCTTGACGGCGAAGTTCGCCTCGGGGAACTGGGTGATCGACTCGCCCCAGCCGACCGACCCCGTCGTCGGTCGTGATCTTGACCAGGCACAGGTGCCGGAGCGCGTTGAAGTCGTTCGGCTCCGGATAGCTGACCGGGATCGCCTCGACGGTCTGGACCTTGCTCACCGTGGGCTGGCTCCCTTCACGGATGCGGGGTCGTCGGGCGTCGATCGGCGCCGTCGGCACGGGTCGCGGCGACCCTCGGTGACGGGTTGCGGGTCGGTGGCGATGAGCGGGTGATATCATTTCCAGACTCGTTTCCACCCGGCGGCCATCGTAGTCGTCGCCGTTCCGCGTCGTCAACCGGATCGGGCCCTCCAGCGGCCCTGCGAAAGGAGTCGCGTACCCATGGCGAAGCTCCGCCTCGGCGTCATCGGGGCCGGCTCGTGGACGGTCAGCTCGCACCTGCCGAACCTCGTCAAGCATCGCGACGAGATCGAGTTCGCGATCGTCAACCGCCGCAACCCGGACCTGCTCGAGAAGATCAAGGACGACTTCGGGTTCGAGAAGTCGACCGACCGACTGGCACGACGTCATCGCGGAGAAGCCGGACATCGTCGTGGTCGGCAGCCCGCCCGGCTACCACTGGGAGCAGAGCAAGGCGGCGCTCGAAGCGGGCGCGCACGTGATGTGCGAGAAGCCGTTCACCATCGACCCGGCCGCACGCCTGGGACCTCGACGAGACGGCTCGCGCGGACCGGCAAGTCGCTCATCCTGTCGTACGGCTGGAACTACCGGCCGATGGTCATCCAGGCGCACCGGATGATGCACGAGGACGGTGGCGTCGGCGAGATCGAGCACGTCGCGCTGCACATGGACTCGGTCACCCGCGAGCTGCTCTCCGAGACCGGCGCCTACCCCGACGCGGCGCCCGAGTACATCCCCCAGCCCGACACGTGGTCGCGGCCCGAGACGTCCGGGCGGCGGCTACGGCCAGGCCCAGCTGACCCACCTGCTCGGCGTGTCGCTGTGGCTGACCGACCTGCGCGGCCAGGACGTGTTCGCGTTCATGTCGGCGCCGCTCGACGCCAAGGTGGAGCTCCATGACGCGGTCGCGATCCGCTACACGAACGGGGCCATCGGCACGATGTCCGGCGCGTCGAGCCACCTCGGTGGCGCGAACAACCGGCACGCGGTCGAGGTCCGGGTCGTCGGCTCGAAGGGCATGTTCCACCTCGACCTGCGCGAGAACATCGCTGTGGCGCTATCGCTCGCCCGATGACGACGTGCGCGTGCCCGCTCGAGGCCGACGCCGGCCTGTACGACTGCATCGGCCCGATCGATGCGCTGGTCGCGGCCGGGCGCCGGTCGCCCGTTCGCCAACAACTCGCCCGCCGAGCTCGGCGCGCGGACCGTCGAGATCCTCGAGGCGGCCTATCGGAGCGCGGCCAGCGGGGCGGCCGAGCGGGTCAAGGGCTGTAAGCGGCCCGCGCGTCAGGCGGCGAGCCGTCAGCTAGTTCGGCGGGCGGCGGCGCGCACGACGCGCGCGGCGTGAAGGTCGTCGGCAGCACGACGGTCTCGGGCTCGCGACGAGCCCGTGATCCGCTTGAGGAGCAGCTCGGCGGCGATCCGGCCCAGGGCGACGGTGTCCCGCCCGACCGAGGCGATCGGTGGCGAGTGGAGCTCGGACAGGGCGACCTCGTCGCACGTGACGAACGACATGTCTTCGGGGATGCCGACGCCGTGCCGGGCCAGCGCCCGCACGCAGCCAGCGAGGACCTGGTTGCCGCCGGCGATGATCGCGGTGGGCCGCGGCGACATCCGCAGCAACTCCTCCGTGGCGGCCTCGCCGTGCTCGGCCGACAGCGACCCGGTCAGGACGTGATGGTCTCGTCCGGGATCCCGCGGCCGGCGACCGCATCCTGCATGCCGGCGATCCGCTCGCGGACGGGCCACAGGTCGAGCGCGCCGGTGATGAGGGCGATCCGGCGGTGACCGAGGTCGACGAGATGCTCGACCGCGGCCCGGATGCCCGGCCGGTGGTCGTTGCGCACGACGCTGGCGCCGCGATGTCGGCCGGCACCTCGCGATCGACGACGACGATCGGCACGTCGACCTGGGCAAGCACGTCGAGGGTCGACTGCTCGCGCTCGCTCGCCAGCGACAGGATCATGCCGTCGACGCGCCGGGTCTGGAAGAACCGGATGTGGGCGGCGTCGAGATCGCGGGTCGTTCTCCGAGTTCATGAGGAGCATCGAGTAGCCCGCGGCGCGCAGGACGGACTCGGCGCCGGAGCGTGATGGCCGCCATGAGCGGGTTCGAGATGTCGCCGATGACCCAGCCGACCGACAGCGTCGCGCCGCGGCGCAGGCTCTGGGCCAGGAAGTCCGGCTCGTACTCGAGCTGCCGGACCGCCTCCAGCACGCGCTCGCGCATGTCGCGCGCTGACGTCGGGATGCCCCGACAGGACCCTCGAGACCGACGAGATCGCGACGTCCGCCGAGTTCGGCCACCTCGCGCATGCTTGCGCGCCGGCGCCGCGCGTCCGACCAGCTGGGAGTCGTTCACGCCGTCCTCCGCGGCCGGCCCGATCGGGACCCGCGATCGCCGCGCCGGGCCCGCGCGTCGTGCGTTCCAGTAACGGTTGCAGCCGGACCGTACCACAGGCGCCCGCCGGTATCGTACGGGTTGACGCTCACAACCTCCGGTGCCACGATACGCAATCGAAACTGGAAACGGTACCGCCCGTCCGCGGCAGCCGTGGCGCCCACGGAGGAGCACGCGCATGACCGACCCCGCGACGGCGACCGACCGCCACCTCGACTGGTACCGGACGATGGTCCGCATCCGGCTCTTCGAGGAGAAGGTCCAGGAGCTGTTCATGGCCGGCCAGATCCAGGGCACGACCCACCTGTGCCAGGGCCAGGAAGCGGTCTCGGTCGGCGCCATCGCGGCCATGCGCCCGGGCGACGTCCAGACCAACACCTACCGCGGCCACGGCGAGGCGCTCGCCCTGGGCATGGAGCCCGAGACCGCGTTCGCCGAGCTGATGGGCCGCTCGACCGGCGGCTCCGGCGGGCGTCGGCGGCTCGATGCACCTGATCGACTTCTCGCAAGGGCAACATCGGGGCGAACGCGATCGTCGGGCGCGGGCATGCCGATCGCGGTCGGCGCCGCGGTCGCCTTCCAGATGCAGGCGCAAGCCCAACGTGGCGCTGTCGTTCTTCGGGGACGGGGCCACCAACATCGGCACGTTCCACGAGGCGCTGAACATGGCCGCCGTCTGGAAGGCGCCGGTCGTGTTCATCATCACCAACAACCTGTACGGCGAGTACAGCCCGCTGCGCAGCCACGACGCCCGCTCGACGACCTTGCCCGCCGGGCCGATCCGTACGGGATGCCCGGGCATCGTCGTCGACGGCCAGGACATCGACGCCGTCCACGCCGCCACCGCCGAGGCCGTCGAGCGCGCCCGGCGGCGGCGGCGGCCCGAGCCTGCTCGAGATGAAGACCTACCGCTATCGCGGCCACTGCCGGAGCGACCCGGCCAAGTACCGGCCGGACGGCGAGCTGGACGCCTGGAAGGCGCGCGACCCGATCGAGCTCCTCGGCGCCAAGGCTCGTCGCCGACGGGCTCGATCGGCCCGAACGACGCCGGCGAGATCCGCGCCGAGATCCAGGCCGACATCGACGCCGCCGCCGAGCGCGCCGCGGCGGCCCCGTTCCCGACCCTCGAGGAGACGCGCCCGTATGTCTACGCAGACTGAGTCGCGCCGGCGCCGGCCGCGGCGACCACCGAGCTGACCTACCGCGACGCGATCAACGCGGCCCTCGACGACGCGATGGCCGCGGACGACGGCGGTCCTGCTCATGGGCGAGGACGTGAGCGCCGACGGCGGCGTGTTCAAGACGAACGCCGGGCTGCTCGAGCAAGCTACGGCCCCGAGCGCGTCCGCAACACGCCGATCTGCGAGAACGGCTTCATCGGCGTCGCGCTCGGGCATGAGCCTCGTCGGGCTGCGGCCGGTCGTCGAGATCATGTTCGCCGACTTCCTGCCGACGGCCGGCGACGCGATCGTCAACCAGCTGCCCAAGTACCGCTACATGTCCGGCGGCCAGACCGTCGGTGCCGGTGACGGTCCGGTCGATCTGCGGCGGCGACGGGCCGCTTCGGCACGCAGCACAGCGCCACCGGCGAGAGCTGGTTCATGCACCTGCCCGGGCTGCGCGTGGTCACGGCCTCGTCGCCGGGCTCGGCCTACAGCCTGCTGCGCGCCGCCATCGACGACTCGAACCCGATCGCTCTTCTACGAGCACAAGGGCCTGTACGGCCGCAAGGGCCCGGTCGACCCGCGGCGAGGTCGCCGAGATCGGCAAGGCGGCCGTGCTGCGCGCCGGCAGCGACGTGACGATCGTCGCGACGCTGCTGATGGTCGAGCGCGCCCTGGCGGCGGCCGAGCAGCTGGCCGCCGACGGCATCGAGGCCGAGGTCATCGACCTGCGCTGGCTCCGTCCGCTCGACCTGCCGACGGTCCGCGCCTCGGTCGAGAAGACCGGCCGGCTGGTCGTCGCCGAGGAGCAGGTCCACGCGGCCGGCTGGGGCGCCACGATCGTCAGCGAGCTGACGATCGGCGGCATCCGCTGGGCGAGCACGCCGCGCCGGGTCAGCCTGCCCGACGACCTGCCGATCCCGTACACGCCCGCCGCTCGAGGACGAGGTCCTGCCGTCGGCGGACGGCATCGCGGCGGCCGCCCGGGCGAGCGTCGGCCGATGACCGCGCCGGCCGGCCCGACAGCCCGGCCATCCGCCGGACGATCGGACGCGACGCGCTGATCATCGAGCGCATCGAGACGCATCGCCCTCCGCGCGCCGCTCGGCCGCCGGTTCGCCGGCAGCGCCTACAGCATGGACAACCGCTGCACGATCATCACCCGCCTGCACGACCGCGGACGGCGTGACGTCCGAGGTCTACACCGGCGACACGGACGCCGAGCAGGACCTCATCGTCGGGATCATCCACGACGAGCTGGCGCCGCGGATCATCGGTCGCAGCGGCGACCGATCCCGAGGGCGCCTGGCTGGCGATGGAGCCATCGACGAACGACATCCTGCGCGACCGCGGCCTCGCCCTCCAGGCCATCGCCTGCCTCGACGCGGCGATCTGGGACGTGTTCGGGCGGGCCCTCGGCCTGCCGCTCCACCGCGTCTGGGGCAGCGTCGGCCGACGCGCGTCCCGATCAGCATCATCGGCGGCTACTACCACCTGTCGCTCGACGAGGTCGCGCGACGTCATCGCAGCGGTACGTCGACGCAGGGCTTCGCCGGGCATCAAGTTCAAGGTCGGCGGCAAGACGCCCGGCCGAGGACGCGGCCCGCGTCCGGGCTGCCCGCGAGGCCGCCGGCCCGGCCTTCGCGCATCATGGTCGACGCCAACCAGGGCTACGACCGCGCGCCAGGCGGTCGAATTCGGCCGGCTCGTCGCCGACCTCGACATCCGCTGGTTCGAGGAGCCGTGCCGCTGGACGAACGACCGCGCGCTGGATGCGCGACGTCCGCTACCAGACCGGCATCCCGGTCTGCGCCGGCCAGAGCGAGACGACCCTGCGCGGGATCCGCGACCTGATCGTCGGACGGCGCGATCGACGTCTCCAACTTCGACGCCTCGTGGGCCGGCGGTCCGACGATCTGGCGCAAGGCCGCCGGCCTGGCCGCCGCGTTCGGGGTCCAGCTCGGCCACCACGAGGAGCCGCAGGTCGCCGCGCACCTGCTGGCGAGCGTGCCCGACCACACCTTCGTCGAGTGCTTCGACGAGGAGCGCGACCCGTTCTTCTGGCGCCTGTCCGACATGTCGACGCGGATCGCCGGCGGCCGGTACACGCTGCCCGAGCGCCCGGGCTTCGGGATCGAGCTCGACTGCCGACTACGTCGAGCGGCACACGGTCGGACCGGCGCACGACCGACCGTCGGTCGCTCGGCTGAGCTGAGCATGGCCGCCGTCACCGGCTTCTTCCACGGCGGGATCACCGTCAGCGACATGGACCGCTCGCTCGCCGTTCTACCGCGACGGGCTCGGCCTCGAGCAGGCGTTCGACCGGATCCTCGACGCGCCGTATCTCAGGACGGTCCTGGGCCTCGAGTTCGACCACATCCGGGCGGTCTACCTGCGACATCCCCGGCGGGGGCTTCGTCGAGCTGCTCGAGTACGTCGGCATCGAGCGACTGCCCGGCCGCCTCGCGGCCGTGCGACTACGGGGCCGGCCACCTGTGCCTGTACGTCGACGATGTCGAGGCGATGCACGCCCGGCTCGTCGGCTCGGGCTTCGCGGCCCGGTCGGAGAGTGTCGTCGAGATCACGGCCGGCCCGAACCAGGGCGCCCGCGAGCTGCTACATGGCCGATCCCGACGGCTACGCCGTCGAGCTGTTCCAGAAGCGCCCCGGCGCCTGACCGCCGCCGCGCGCTCGCCGGCCAGACAGCGAGGAGGACACGCGATGCGCAGACCGATCGACACGCTGGCCGAGCGGCCTCGGTCACCCGGAGGGCCCGGACATCCTGCCCGACGGCCGGATCGTCATGGTCGAGACCTACACCAGCAAGATCGTCGCCTGGTCCGCGGAGCGCGGGATCCACGACTACGCGCTGACTGCGGCGGCGGCCCCAACGCCTGCATGCTCGGCAGCGACGGCGCGGTCTACATCACCCAGAACGGCGGCACGGTCGGCGCGTGGCGGGCCGAGGTCATGGGCCGGCCGTCGATCCAGAAGGCGTGGCCCGACGGCCGGGTCGAGGAGGTCGCCGCGCGAGGTCGACGGCGTCGCGCTCCAGGCGCCCAACGACCTGACGTTCGGGCCCGACGGGCGGCTGTACTTCACCGATCCCGCCGACTACCTGCCCGACGACCGCAAGCCCGGCGCGCGTGTTCGTCCTCGAGCCGGACGGCACGGGCGAGCTGCTGGAGGAGCTGCCGGCCGCGTACCCGAACGGCATCGTCGCCGAGCCCGACGGGTCGATCGTGTGGGTCGAGTCGTACGAGCGCGGCGTCTACCGCAAGCGACCCGGCGAGGCCGTCCGAGCAGATCGCCCAGCTCGCCCGACGGCCACATCCCGGACGGCCTCAAGATCGCCGCCAACGGCGACCTGTGGGTGACCGCCTTCATGGCCGGCGGCGTCGACATCCTGGCCCCGGACGGGACGCCACAAGGACTTCCTCGAGACGGGTGGCGTGCCGCTCAACTGCGTCTTCCATGGACGGTGCGCTCGTGCATCACCGACTTCGGCGACATCACCGAGGTGACGGCCGATGCGCCGATGGTCGGCCGGCTGTGGCGGGTCGACGTCGGGGTCGAAGGGCGGCCGCTGTTCCGCGGCGCCATCACGCCGCGGTCCTAGCGGCCGTCAGCCGCCGAGTCCAGGCCCACCCGGGGTGGACGACAGCCAGTCCGGCCGGTCGTGGAGGCCCAGGATCGACCAGCCTCCATCGACGACAACGGTCTGCCCGGTGATGTAGCTCGCGTCGTCCGAGGCGAGGAACAGGACCGTTCCGGCGATCTCGTCCGGGGTCGCCATCCGGCCCATCGGGATCTCGGAGAGGATGGCCTCCAGCTTGATCGAGCCATCGCGTAGCCCCTGGTCGACCAATGCCGTGCGGGTCGAGCCGGGCGCGACGGCGTTGACCCGGATCCCGAGCGACGCGACCTCCACCGCCATCACCCGGGAAAGGCTCATCAAAGCGGCCTTCGCCGCGGAATATGGTCCCCGACCGGGGAGCGCGATGAGTCCGGCCACCGAGGCGATCTGGACGATCGACCCGCCGCCCCGCCCGCGCATCGACCGGATGGCCATCGCGCTGCAGTGGTACGTGCCCATCAGGTGCGTCTGGATCACGCTCTCCCAGACCGCCGGATCGAACGTCTCGGTCAGACCGACGCGCTGGATGCCGGCGTTGTTGACCAGGATGTCGACGCCGCCCTCCTCGGTCTCGATGGACGCGAACAGCGACTCGACCGCCGCCCGGTCGGAGACATCGCAGCGGACGTAGCGGGTCCGCTCGACCGGAGCCTCCGGTTCGCCCAGGTCCGCGACGACCGCGCGCGCCCCCTCGGCGACCGCGCGACGGACGATCGCCTCGCCGATGCCCCTCGCGCCGCCAGTCACGACGATGACCTGGCCGTCGAATTGTCCGCTCATCCGCCGCCTCCGGGGCTGTCGCCGGGTTGCCGCTTCGGTATGATTGCAACCGTTTCCGGTGAGGATACCGGCCCGTGGCCTCCCGGGGAAGACGGGCCCACGACGCAGGAGGAGCGATGAACGCGACCGGCAAGCGGGCCGTGGTGACCGGGGCGGCCAGCGGCATCGGGCAGGCCGTCGCTCGGCGGCTGCTCCGCGAAGGCGCGACGGTCATCGCGGTCGACATCAACGAGGCTGGCCTGGCCCCCGTCGTCGAGGCCGGGGCGACGTCGTTCGTCGCCGACCTGTCGCGCGACGCCGACCGGGACCGTCTCGTCGAGCTCGGATCGGGCGTCGACTACCTCGTCAACGCCGCCGGCATCATCCGCCTCAAGCCCATCCTGGAGTTCACCGTTGCCGACATCCGCGAGATCTACGCGGTCAACGTCGATGCGACGTGGGACCTGGTGTCGCGGATCGGGCGGACCATGCCCTCGGGCGGCTCGATCGTGAACCTCTCGTCGTCGTCGGCCAAGCTCGCGTCGACGACGGAGGCCGCGGTGTACGCGTCGAGCAAGACCGCGGTCCTGTCGATCACCCGCTCGTTCGCCTACGCCTTCGCCGCGAGCAACGTGCGGGTCAACGCCATCTGCCCGGGCATCGTCGACACGCCGATGCAGGAGAAGGTCCTCGCCGAGGTCGCGACCAAGCGCGGGATGACCGTCGAAGAGCTCTCGACCGCGCGCAACAAGACCGTGCCGCTGGGGCGCTCGTCGTCCGCCGATGAATGCGCCGGGGCGATCTGGTTCCTGCTGTCCGACGAGGCCGGTTACATGACCGGTCAGGCCATCAACTACACCGGCGGCCTGGTGATGTGGTGAGTCGCGGGATGAGCGACGTCGCCGCCCAGCGCCGCCTGACCGGCCGCGAACAGGCCCATCCGGCGCCGCTCGAGTTGCGGGCCGGACCGCTGACGGCCCTGCTCGACGGCCCGGACCTCCGGCACGTGCGGGCGGGCGGCGTGGAGCTCGTCCAGCGGGTCTACGTCGCGGTCCGTGACGCGCCCTGGAACACCATCCCGGCGAGTTTCAGTGACTGGCAGCGAGACATCGGGCCGGACCGGTTCCGGATCACGTTCCGCGCCAGCCACCGCTACGAGGGGATCGCCTTCGACTGGGACGGGTCGATCGAGGGCGGCCCGACGGCGTCATCCGCTACACGATGGATGGCGTCTGTCACGGCGTCTTCGCCTACTCGAAGATCGGCTTCAATGTCCACCACGGGCTGGAGGGCTCGGTCGGCCGGCCGTACCTGGCCACCACCGCGGATGGGCCAGCTGACCGGCATCCTCCCCGACGCCATCGCGCCGCAGCGGATCGTCGACGGGACGCTGTCCGGGATGTTCGCGCCGTACTCCGAGATCGCCATCGAGGTCGCGGATGGGCTCGAGGCCGTCGTGTCGCTCGACGGCGACCTGCTCGAGCTCCAGGACCACCGCAACTGGACCGATGCGAACTTCAAGTCGTACGGCACGCCGCTGGCCCTCGGCTTTCCCTTCGACTCGACCGACGGCCAGCGCATCCGCCAGGTGCTGACCATCTCGGGCCGTGGCGAGATCCCGCTTGCGGCGCCGCCGGCCGATCCGGTGATCCGCCTTGCGACGACGGCGGACGGACCACTGCCGGCCCTGGGTCTGGGCTCGTCGACCGGCGAGGCGCCCTTGGCCGAGCGCGAGGTGGGACTCCTTCGGCAGGTTCGATCCGCCCACCTCCGGGTGGACCTGGCGCTCGGCGACGACGGATGGCGAGCGGTCCTCCAGCGCGCGAAGGCCGACGCCGCCGCCCTGGATACCGGGTTGGAGCTGGCCCTCTCGGTGAACGAGACGCACGGCGAGGCGCTGGCCGCCCTGGCCAAGGACCTGGGCGAGGGTTGTGCGGTGGCCCGCGTGCTGATCTACCCGGCCAGCGACGGCTTCAGCGCGATGCTCTCGCTCACCCCGGCGTCCCTGGTCCGGCTCGTCCGCGAGCATCTCGAACCGGTCACCGGAACGGTCGTCTTCGCCGGTGGCACGAACCAGAACTTCAGCGACATCAACCGCGACCGACCGACCGATCCGGTGCTGACCGGCGTGTGCTTCTCGATCAGTCCGACCGTCCATGCCGCGGACGATGCGTCCATCATCGAGAACCAGGCCGGCGCCGCGGAGGTGGTCCGTATGGCCCGCTCGTTCTCCGGTGACCGGGCCATCTGCGTGAGTCCCGTGACGATCGCAACGCGCTTCGGACCGTACCCGGACGGCCCGGCGGCCCCGGGCGACCCGCCGCCGTCGGTCGACGTCCGGCAGGCCTCGCTCCTTGGCGCGGCCTGGACCGTCGGGGAGCTCAAGCACCTGGCCGAGGCCGGGGCGGCCAGCGTGACGCTCTTCGAGCCGACCGGTTGGCGCGGGATCGTCGGGAGCGAGGCCGGCAACCCGATGCCCGAGCGCTTCCCGTCGGCCCCGGGTGATGCCTTCCCGATCTTCCACGTCCTCGCCGATCTGGCCGAGTGGCGGGACGGCCGGATCGTGGCCACCACGAGCAGCCAGCCGTTGGAAGCCGTCGCGCTGGCGGTCGAGACGCGGGACGGCGCCCGACACGTCCTCGCCGCGAACGTCTCGCCATCGCCGATCCGGGTCATCCTCGAGGGCCTGCCCGACGGACCAGTCCATCGCCGCGACCTAGATGCGGCCTCGGCCGAGGCCGCCGCGACCGACCCCGCGGCCTTCCGAACCGCCGGCACCGATGCGGTCGTCTCCGACGGGCGGCTGGTCCTCGATCTCGCGCCGTACGCCTTCGCGCGGATCGACCCGGCCTAGCTCGCGGCGGCCGCCGGCTCGATCGGCGTCCCCGAGTGCCGCTCGAGACGAGTGATCTCGTCGGCCAGCGATTCGACGTCGTCGTAGCGTGCGACCGTGATGGGTCCGCTCAAGTGGCCGTCCGCGACGACGTGGACGATGTCGGCCGCCTCGAACACCTCGGGCACCTCGGTGCAGTAGATGACGATGGCGTTGCCCTTCGCTGGCGTACTCGCGCAGGAGCCGGTAGATCTCACGCCTTGCTGCCGATGTCGACGCCCCGGGTCGGCTCCTCGAGCACCAGGATGCGCGGGCCGCAGGATGATCGCCGCCGCGATCGCGACCTTCTGCTGATTGCCGCCGCTCAGGGCCCGGATCGGGCGGGCGATCGAGTCCGTCTTCACCCGGAACCGCTTCACGGCGTCGCGCGCGATCGACGACATCCGGCCCCGACGCAGTTCCCCGAGCCGACCCGCGATCGATCGCGCCGAGCCGGGCGACGAGGTTGTCGCCGACGGTCAGGTTGGTGAACAGGCTGGCCTGCCGGTCGGCCGGCACGTAGGCCGTGGCGTCGCTGCAGCTGGCTGCCGGTCGTCCCGAGGTCGGTCCGGCCGGTCACGGCCTCGAACCCGGCGATGGACCGGACCAGCTCGCGGGCGCCGGACCCCTCGACGCCCACGATGGCCACGATCGTGCTCGCCAGCAGGTCGCAGGTCGACGTCGGCGAACTCGCCGCCACCGTGCTGCCAGCCCTGCGAGCTGGAGCAGCGGCTCGCGCCGGGCGTCCGCTCGGGCGTCCGATCGCCGCCTCGCGCGGCGGACTGACCGACCACGAGCTCGCGGGCGATCGCCTCCTGGGTCAGCGCCTCGCCCTCCAGCACACGGGTCGACCTCGCCATCGAGGACGATCGCCACCCGGTCGCAGTGGGTCACCAGCTCAGCCAGGCGGTGGCGACACCAGGATGACCACCCGGCCGGCGCCGGCGAGGGCGTGCATCCGCCGGAACAGGTCGTCCGATTCCTCGTCGGTCAGGGCCGAGTTGGGCTCGTCGAACAGGAAGACGCGGGCCTCGCTGGGCCAGGGCCCGGGCGATCTCGGTGCGCTGCTGGATGGCCAGCGGCACGGCCTCGAGCGGGCGGTCCGCGAACGCATCGATGCCCAGGTCGCCCAGCAGCCGCTCCTGCTCGACGAGCTGACCCGCGGCGCAGCCAGCGGCGTGCCCTCGCGGCCGACCACGATGTTCTCGGCGACGGTCAGGTTCGGGAAGAGCTGCGGCTCCTGGTGGACGACCGCGACGCGCTGCCAGCCGATGCTCGACGACCACGGCGCGCCGTCGACGGCGATCTCGCCCTCATCCGCGGCGGTCTCGCCGGCGAGGATCCTGACCACGTGCTCTTGCCGGCGCCGTTCGGGCCGGCGATGCCCAGGATCTCGCCGGGCGCGGCATCGAGGTCGAGGCCGGCCAGCGCGATGGTGTCGCCGTAGCGCTTGCGCAGGCCGCGGATGCACGCCGATCCCGGCAAGCCCGGTCGTCGGCCAGGACCGGCGGCTCGAGTCGCCGGATCGGCGCGTCGGCGCCGCCGCCACGGTCATCGTGCGAAGCGGCGCGTAGCCTGGTCGAGCACCACCGCGCCGATGGTGACCGCGCCCAGCAGGATCTGCTGGGCGAACGTGCCGGCCCGAGCGACAGCGCCAGGCCGTTGGTCAGGATCGGCCAGCAGCAGCGCGCCCGCGAAGCGTGCCGATGATCGTGCCCCTGCCGCCGGACAGGCTGGCGCCGCCGATGATCACCGCCGCGAACACCGGGAACAGCAGCGACAGGCCGCCGCTCGGGCTGGCCGAGCCGATGAAGGAGAAGTCGAGCATCGCCGGCCAGGCAGGCCATCAGCGCCGCACAGGATGAAGGCCAGGAACTTGTAGCGGCGCACCGGCAGGCGGGCGAGCCGCGCGGCCTCCGGATTGCCGCCGATCGCCTTGAGCCGGAAGCCGAACAGCGAGCGGTGCAGCAGGAAGCCGAAGACGAGCGCCGATCCGAGCATCCAGAGCCCCTGCATCGGGACGCCGAACGGCAGGTCCTGGTTGGCAGGCCGGTGAAGAAGGCGAGCTCGCTCGGGTCGCAGGTCTCGTGCCCGGTCGGCGGGTAGGCGGGGTTGAAGGTCTGCGTGTTCGGCCGAGGAACAGCGTGAAGCCGAAGATCAGGTTGCTGGCTGCCCAGCGTGACGATGAACGACGGGATCTTGACCACGGTCGTGAAGAACGCCGTTGAACAGCCCGACCAGCGATGGCCACGCCGAACGCCAGCGCGATGGCGGCATACACCGGCAGCCCGGTCACGATCCAGCTGACCGCCAGCGACGTGGCGCACAGGCCGTACAGCGCGCCGAACGAGAGGTCGATCTCGCCGACGACGATGACCAGCGTCAGGCCCATGCGCCATGATGGCGACCGTGCTCATGCGCGCGGAGCAGGCCGAAGGAGGTTGGCGAACGTCGACGATAGAGCCCGCCCGACATGATGGCGAAGATGCCGCCGATGAGGAGCACGGCGAGCAGCAGGCCGCCGATCCGGGCGCAGGCTGGTGCCGGCCAGGCGGAGTCGATCCTGGAGCGCTGGTCCGGTCGCCGGCTCGAGGGTGGTGCTGTCGCTCATCGCTCCGTCGTCACCTGGGGACTTGCGGGTCGCATCGTGCCACGCTCCATGCGTGGAGGGAAGCCGGAAGGGCCGGTCGCCCGGCCCTTCCGTGTGCGTCGCGTCGGGCGCCTACGAGGCGTCGAGGATCGCGTTGCAGGTCCTCGCGGGCCTGGGCGGCGTCCTCCTTGGTGACCGGCAGCAGCTCCTGGGTGTTCGGCAGGATGTCGCCGTTCTTCAGGAAGCTCGGCGCAGGCGAGGGCCCCGAAGCCGGCCTGCTCGGACCACTGCTGGTCGAGTGCCGCGACCTGGATGCCCTTCGTCGATGCGCATCGAGCTGGCCGAGGCTCACGTTCCAGCCGATCGTGTAGACCTTGGCCTTCCTTGCCGGCTTCCTCGATCGCCCGGTCGGCGTGCTCGGCGCCGATGTCGACGTTCTCGATGAACTGGACGGTCGGGTTGCCGGCGAGGAACGCCCTGTACGCGTCGTAGGTCTGGCCGGCATCGAAGGTCGTCGCCAGGCCGTTGGCCTCGTCGGTGACGAACGTGGCGTCCGGGATGGCCGCCTTGATCGTCTCCTCGAAGCCCTTCATGCGGCCCTGCGCCCAGAACGGCGGTCGGGTCGCCGCCGGAGACGGCGAAGACCTTGAGGTCCTTGCCGTTGTCGGCCATCCACTTGAGGACGATCTCGGCGGCCTGGCTTGCCTTCCTTCTCGCGGGATCTGGGTGAAGTTCGTGAACTCGTTGCCGTTGGAGGTGCACGCCGACCGTGAACACCGGGATGCCCTTGGCCAGCAGTCGGTTGGTGATCGGCGGTGAAGGCGTTCGAGTCCGGGCGGCTCGATGGACAGGCAGTCGATCTGGCCGGTGTCGAGCAGCGCCTCGATCTGGGCGATCTGGGCCGGGACGTCGATGCCCGACTCCGGACCGGGCGCGATCGCCTGGCCGTTCATCGGCAGGGTGGCCTGCGCCTCGGCGATGGTCTTGTCGTAGCCCGCCTTGTATTGCGCGGAGAACAGCGGGATGCTCGCCGACTGGTAGGAGAAGACGTAGTTGATCTTCTCCCCGTTGGCCAGCTTGTCCGCGATCCGCGGCGCCAGGGTGAAGGTGCTCCCGTCCTTGAGCGTCCCGGTGAAGGGCAGGCCCTCAGCCGCGGCGCTCGCGCTGGGCGGCGCGAACCGAGGCCGGTGCCTGGGTGGCCGGGCCGCTGCTTGCCGAGGGAGCCGTCGTGGCTGCGCCGCCGCCGCTGCATGCCGCCGCCAGGATGCTGGCTCCGGTCATCAGGACGAGCAGGCGCCGATGTGCGATCCGCATCCGCTGTTCCTCCTCTGCCACACCCGCCGCATCCTGCGCCCGGGCCCAAGGCCGCCCCATTGTCCCGAGGCGGCTCCGCGTTGTCAACGTTTCCAGAAAGGATTGTGCCCGCCGTCGCCGGCCTCCGAAGCCGTCAACGATCGACGCGGTACCGCTCGATGAAGGCCTCGTCCAGCACCCAGCCCAGACCCGGGCCGGTCGGGCAGCGGGAACTGCCCGTCGACGAGCGCGGGCCGGTTCTCGAGCATCTGCCAGAAGATCGGATCGCGGGTCGGGGAGAAGGCCTCGACGTAGGTGCCGTGCGGTTGCGACGCGAGCAGGTGGGCCGCCACCTGGGCCTCCTCGTGATGGCCGAGCTGGACGTCGTAGGCCGCCGCCAGGGCCGCGATCCGGCGCCACTCCGCTGGGGCCGCCGCCCCATGACGCGTCGTAGTTGCAGACGTCGATCGCGCCCGCGACCATCATCTCGCGCATCCCGACCCGGCTGATCTCGCTCTGGCCGGCGGCCACGGCCACGTTGCCTCGGTAGCGGACGTCGCGCAGGCCGCGGAAGTCGGCGTGCCAGCGGGTCGGCTCCTCGAACCAGCGCAGCTCGATGCCCTCGGCCCGGACCGCCGCCAGGAAGTCGAGCGCCTCGGGCACGGTGTAGCCCTGGTTGGCGTCGACGACGAACAGGAAGTCGTCGCCGGCGTGGTCACGCGCCCGACGCAGCCGCGCCGCGTCCTCGGCCGGGCTCTGGGCCCCGACCTTGAACTTCATGCCGACCATGCCGTGCTCGCCCTGGAAGAAGTCGATCTCGCGCTCGATCTCCTGGCCCTTGGCCGCGCCGTCCTCGGGGATGTAGTAGCCGCCGATGCCGATCATCGGGATGCGGTCGCGATAGCCACCCCACAGCCGCCACAGCGGCTGCCCGAGCGCCTTGCCGACCGCGTCCCAGACCGCGGTATCGATGCACGCCATCGCCTGCATCGCGTACCAGCGCGGCCGGAGCTGGTCGAACGTCGCCGGCAGCATCGCCTCCCAGACGCGCTCCGTGCCGAACGCGTCCAGGCCGATGACCCGGGGGACGAGCTCCTCGTGCAGGATCGACAGGATCTCGGCCTGGAGCGGCTCGTCCTCGTCGGCGTTGTACGCCTCGCCGACGATCCCCTCCGATGTCCGGACCCGGGTGATGATCGTGCACCGGTTGCGCATCCGGTAGTAGCTGCCCTGGTACGTGAACGGCAGCGGGACGCGGACCGGGATCGTCTCGATCGATTCGATCTTCAGCGCCATCGGCGACCTCAGGACCTCGGTTTGACGAGCGGCAGACGGTCCTGCCACCATGGGTCGCAATCGTAACTGGAAACGGTACCGCTCGTAACCGGATCGCGGTCCGCGGCGGTGCGTCATCCTGAGGCCATGCCCGCCGATCCCGGATCCCGCCGACCACGCTGACCCCGCCGCCGACGGCCACCGGCCCGCGCCCCTGGCCGGCGTCCGGATCGTCGCGGTCGAGCAGTACGGCGCCGGGCCGTTCGGGACGCTGTACCTGGCCGACCTCGGCGCGGACGTCATCAAGATCGAGGACCCGGGGTGGGCGGCGACGTCAGCCGGTACATCCCGCCGGGACGGGTCGGCACCGACAGCCTGTTCTTCGAGGCGTTCAACCGGGGCAAGCGCAGCCTGGCCCTGGATCTCAAGACACCCGGCGGACGGGCCGTCTTCGAGCGCCTCGTCGCCTCCGCCGACGCCGTGTTCAGCAACCTCCGGGGCGACCAGGCGGCGCGGCTCGGGCTGACCTACGACACGCTCGGCCCGATCAACCCGGCCATCGTGTGCGTGGCCCTGACCGGCTACGGGCGCGAGGGGAGCGGCGCGCGGCTGCCGGGCTATGACGCCCTGATCCAGGCGGAGACCGGCTGGGCGTCGCTGACCGGCGCGCCGGACGGCCCCCCGACCAAGAGCGGCCTGTCATTGGCCGACTACATCGCGGGGCTGACCGCGGCGCTGGGGCTCGTCGTCGCCCTCCTCGATGCCCGGCAGACCGGCCGGCGGGCGCGACGTGGACACCAACCTGTACGACTCGGCGCTCGCGATGCTGAGCTATCCCGCGACCTGGTTCCTCTCGAGCGGATTCGTCACGCGGCGCCACGAGATGTCCGCGCACCCGAGCGTCGTGCCGTTCCAGTTCTTCGCGACCTCCGACGGCCACGTCGCCGTGGCCAGTCCCAAGGAGAAGTTCTTCCGGACGCTGGCCGAGGCGATGGACCTCGCTGAGCTCGTCGCGGATCCGCGGTTCGTCGACTTCGAGGCGCGCGGCCGGCACCGGGCCGAGCTGCTCGACGTCCTCGAGGCCCGGTTCGCCGAGCGGACGACGGCCGACTGGCTCGAGCGCCTCCGCGGCCGAGTGCCGATCGCCCCGGTGCGCTCGCTGGAAGAGGCCCTGGACGTCGATGAGCTGCGCGACCGCGTCGATGCTGGCCGAGTACGAGCATCCGTCGTTCGGCACGGTCCGGTCGGTCGGGCTGCCGGTGACGATGAGCGAGTTCGCGCCGTCGTATGCGGCCGGGCCGGCGCTGGGTGCGGACGGCGACGCGATCCTCGGCGAGATCGGCTACGACGACGCGGCCATCGCGCGGCTGCGCGCAGAGGGCGCCTTCGGGCCGGAGCCGGGTGCCGCCGGAGCCGGCCTGGCGAGGCGACTCGAGCCGGCCTGAGCCGGCCGTCCGGTCGCGTCAGCGACCGACGAGCGTGATCCCCGTGATCGTCGCGTAGTTCGAGAAGTACGTGTCGCGATGGATGACCTTGCCGTTCCGGTCGCGCACGGTCCGGGTCGCCGAGACCTTGAATGCCGTCCACCGGATACTCGATGCGCTTGCGCACGCCGGGCCGAGAGGCTCGACGTGTACTGGACGGTGTCCGTCGCGTAGCCGCAGGTTCTGGCGCCGGCGTCGCGATGCTCACGGTCCGGCCCGTCGGCACGCTGTACAGCTCGAACGGACGTACCCGGTGCCGCCGCTGCGGTAGCCGTAGCCGCGGATGAGCACGGGATAGTCGGTGTCGTTCGTGAACGACATCGTCTGCTTGGAGCCCGAGGCGCTGATGAACACGGTCGCGTCGAGACCGAGCGGGTAGCGGTCGATGTAGTAGTAGTGGTTGCGCCGGGCGCCCATCTCGTAACCGGCCCGCAGCGCGGCGTTGAACAGGGTGGTCGAGCACGAGCAGATCCCGCCGGCGAGCGCGCCCTGTGGCTCGGTCCGGCCGTTGATGATCGCGCCGCCGTGACTTGTAGCCCTTGGCCCGGGTGACCGGTCCGACCGCGTCCCAGAAGTCGAAGGTCCCGCGCGGGGCCACGACGTAGCCGTCGATGAGCCGGGCCGGGATCCAGATGTTCGCGCCGAAGCCGTTCTTCTCGCCGATCGGGAACGTAGCGTCGTCCACTGCGACAGCTTGCGCATCTTCGGGCCGGGCGGCCTTGGCCTCGGCGGTGGTCAGGGCGGGCTGCGTGACCGAGACGGTCGGCTCGAGCTTGGCGGTCGCGGCGCCGTCGACGCGGGCGGCGATCAGGGCCTCGACCTGCTTGGCCGGTCGCGGCGATGTCCATCTTGTAGCCGGTCTGGCTGGCGGTCACTCCGGTGATCTTGCCGCCCGACGTCTTGAACGAGGCGTTGATGGGCGCCTGGTCGATCTTCTTGGCCAGCTTCTTGAGGATCGCGGGGACTTCGCTGGTGTCGATGGCCACGCCGTAGCCGCCATCCGGTGTCGGGCCGAAGGTCAGCCACGACCGGATGCGGGTGGTCGTGATGGCCTGCGTGGCGTCGTCGACGGCGATCGTGATGCGGGCCGCGATGCGCTCCGCATCCTTCTTGGCATTGATCGCCTCGACCGTCGTGATGTCCGCCGGGACGGCCCGGACCGGCACCTCGTAGGTCAGGTTGGCCGGGGCGTCCAGCTCGGCCAGGTCGGCCAGGGCGGCCTCCGCCGGCACCGCCGCGTCCGCGAGCCGGCCATCCGCGCCGGGCACGACCTCGAACTTGGTCTTGTCGACGATCGCGACCGAGGCGTCCTTCGGCTCGAGCGCGAGGGAGTCCGCGAAGGCCACGATGGCCTCGGCGAGGGCATCCGGGTCGTAGGTGAGACGCGGATCGAGCGTGACGCCGCGGATCGCGGTGCGCGCGTCGGCGATCACCCGATCGACGGCGTTGCCGTCGCGGCCCACGGCCATGGCCTCGGCGACCATCGCCTCGACGTCCGGCCCGCGGCCGATGTCCGCGTACGAGATGGAACGATCGCCCTCCGGGCCGGTCAGGACGAGCTCGCCCTCGCCCCATGACTGGTAGGCGATTCGCAACTGCTCGGCGCGCGGCGGCGGCATCGAGCCCGGACAGGTCCACGTCGCCGACGCGGACACCCGGCAGCACGCGGCCGATGTACTGCTGGTCGTAGGCGTACAGCGCCCCGACGCCGCCGGCCATGGCCAGCAGCAGGCCGACGAGGAACGCGACGAAGAACCGCAGACGCACGGAGTGCCTGGGCGGATCGGCGGTCGTGATCCCGACGGTATCGGGGGTCGTGGTCGTCATGGGAGCGACATCCTAGCAGCCGTGTAAACGGGGTCCAGCACCCGAAAGGCCCTCAGAGGACGTCCGAACGGCGGCATTGTGACGTTCCCCCGGGAGCGGCGCGGCGTGTATGCGGTCAGCCGGCGCGCGGAACGAGGACCACGCGGCGGTTCGGCTCCTCGCCGATGGACTGGGTGGCGACGCCCGCGTGATCGCGCAGCGTGAGGTGGATCCAGCGTCGTTCGAGCGCGGGCATCGGCTCCAGCTGGAGCATCTTGCCGGTCTCGACGACCCGTGCGGCGGCCCGCTCGGCGAGCTCGCGCAACTGGCGCTCGCGCCGACCGCGGTAGTCCTCGACGTCGACCAGGACACGCGTCCAGCCGCCCATCTCCTTGGACAGCATCAGGTTCACGAGGTGCTGGAGGGCGGACAGTCGCTCCCCTTGCGCCCGATGAGGGCGCCGAGCGCGTCCCGGTCGTCGCCCTGGGCGACGACGTTGAGGCGGCTCGTCTCGCCGGCCGCGACCTCGACGCGAGCGTCGAAGCCGAGGTGACCCATCAGGGTCTCGAGGATGCGCTGGCCGGCGGCGAGGGCCTCGGGGGAGGCCTCGGCGGCCTCGAGCTCGGCACGCTCCGCGGCGAGCGAGCCACGGGCGGCGGCGACCTCGGCGGCCTCCGACGCGGTCAGGTCGGCGCCACTGCCCCGGCGCGGGGCGGCGTCGTCACGCGGGCCGCGGTCTTCGCGCGGCGCGCGATCCGGTCGCGGGCCACGGTCTTCGCGGCGAGGGCCACGGTCTTCGCGGCGCGGCGGACGGTCGCCGCGATCGTCGGGGCGGGGGCCACGGTCTTCGCGCGGCCGGTCATCGCGCGGAGCCGGTCATCGGGACGCGGGCACGGTCATCGGGACGCGGGCCGCGATCGTCACGTCGCGGCGGGCGGTCGCCGAAGTCACGGCGCGGGCCACGGTCGCGATCGCCGCCTTCACGGCGCGGGCCGCGGTCACGGTCGAAGTCGCGGGCCGGCGGCGCGGGCAGCGGGACGGCCGCGGCGGCCTCGCGCTTGGGGGCCGAGCCGCCCAGGGCCTGGCGCGGGGCGGCCACGATGCGGGCAGGCTCGGCGCCCATCCCCAGCACGCCGCGGCTGCCGGGCGTGAGGATCTCGAAGTCGAGGTCGTTGAGCTCCGCGCCGAACTCATCGCGCGCCGCGCGCAGCGCTTCCTCGACGGTCTTGCCGGTGAATTCCTTGTAGGCACTCATGTCTAGCGTCGTCTCCCTCGTCGGCCCTGACGGCCACGCTCGCGGTGGCGGATCGTCTTGTCAGCCGTCGTCTTCTTGTCCGTGTCGGTCAGGATGGCCGCACGCTTGCTCGCTTCGGGTGGTGGCGGGATGCTCACCGGGTAGCGGGGGGTGTGGTCGTGGGCGAAGGCCGGTGTCCACCCGAAGAACGGGAACATCGAGCCCCAGCCCACGATGAGGTACTGCTGCACGATCGAGAAGATCGTCGCCACGATCCAGTAGATGAACAGGCCGGCCGGCAGGAAGCCGCCGTAGACGATCGAGATCAGCGGCAGGAACAGCATGGTCTGGCGCTGGATCCGGATATTCGGGTCGTCGTTGTCCGGGTCGGCGGCCGGCAGCAGCATCCGCGACTGGAGCAGCTGGAGCAGGGCCGAGATGATGGCCAGGGCACTCAGGCCGAACGTGATGCCGAACCCGGACAACCACAGGAACGACAGCGGCTGGGCGATATTGCCCAGCAGCGGCACGTTGGCGTCGATGCACGGCCTGGTCGCGTCGACGACCCCGGCGGCGTTCACGTTCTGGCACACGACATCGACGACCTGGAAGCCGAAGACGTTGAGCATCGCGGACGGGTCCTGGTTGGTCAGGCCGTTCTGGATGACCGAATACATGATGAACAGCAGGGGCAGCTGGAGGATCAGCGGCAGGCAGCCGGCCAGCGGGTTGATGCCGCGCTCCTTGAAGAGCTCCTGCTGGGCGAGCCGGGCCTTCATGGCGTCGCCCTTGAAGCGCTTCTGGATCGCCTTGATCTCGGGCTGCAGGAGCTGCATCCGGCGCTGCGAGACGAGCTGCTTGCGATACAGCGGGATCAGGATCGCGCGGACGATGAGGGTCAGCACGACGATCGCCCAGGCGATCGCGCCGGGGACCGCGAGGTTCTCGAGGAACTGGTAGACGGCGATCAGGATGATCAGCATCGACTGGAAGATCGGCGTGAACAGCCAGGCGAGGAGGCTCACCGGATCGGCCCCGATCGGGGCCGGGGTCAGCGGGGCCGGCGGCGTGGGCGTGGGGGTGGGGGCGCCGGAGGCGCCGGGCGCCGAGCTCGGGGCGCAGGCCACCACGAGCAGTGCGATGGCCAGCGGGACGAGGAGCGGCAGGTACCGCCGCACGGTCGACGACAGGCTCATGCGCGCGCGGTCGAAGCTACCGGACTGGGTCATACCCACCCGGGTTCCAGGGGTGACATCGCGCGATGCGCTTGGCGCCCATCCAGCTCCCCTTCAACAGGCCGTACTTCGCGATCGCCTGCTCCGCATAGTGCGAACAGGTCGGCTCGAACCGACACGACGGCGGTAGCCACGCGAACACGATCCGGTAGAGCTTGATCGACCCCGATCCCGAGTCGCTTCATCGCGCGGTTCCTCCGAGCACGCCGCCCCGGACGAGTATCCGGTGCAACGCCCCGACCAGCGTGTCATGGTCGGCCTCGACGATCGCTGGTCGGACGATGATGAGTACGTCCCAGCCGGGCTGGAACGATGGCGCCATCGCCCTGAGTGCCTCGCGGAGCCGCCGGCGGACCCGGTTCCGAACGACCGCTCCACCGAGACGGCGCCCGGTCGACAGCCCGAAGCGGGTCGTCTCGAGATCGGTCCGCACGAACCGGGCAGAGAACAAGGGATGGGACTTGGTCGTCCCGGCACCCTGGATCGCCGCGAAGTCCTGCGGGCGGGAGAGCATCACGAGTCGCGGCGTGGTCGTGCCGCGCCCGATGGTCAGGCTGTCAGCCGCTTCCGACCGCGAGCCCGCCGAGCGGCGAGGATACGGCGACCCGCTGTCGTCTTCATGCGGGCGCGGAAGCCGTGTTCCTTGGCGCGATGGCGCTTCTTGGGCTGGTAGGTCTGCTTCGTCATTCGGGCCTGTCCGGGATCCTCTCCATCCGGCCTCGGGGACGGTCACTCCGACTTCCCCTAAAGGCACGCAAACGCGCCGGCACCCCACGGGGCGCATGGCGCGTCGTCGTCCGGCGGATGATATGGCCTGCGTCGAAGGGGTGTCAAACGGCAGCCGCTCACCCGCGGGCGAGGGCCCGACCGACGGTCGTCCAGCGCGAAGCTGCGTTGACGGTACCATGCCCGACGGCGGCCAGGGAGGGCTCGAGCGGCATCCCGCACGGATACCCCCAGGGAGTATGCGGGAATCGCCTTGCGACCCGTTCCGCGCCGGTGCTATCCTCTCCGAGCCCTCGGCGCCGGAGACGTTCGCGGGAGACTTCTGCAGCCTCGGTTCGTGGCCGCGGGGAGCGAGTCATCCGGCCCGCCGGAGGGACGTCGGACGACGCTTCGCGACCCCGGATCCCGATCTCGGCCGCGGCCGAGCCATACCCCCAACCCCTGAACGCAGGTCCTATCGAACGAATGGACGCGAAGCAAGTCTGGCGAGCCGCTTTGGGCGAGCTCCAGGTAGCCCTGTCACCCGCCAACTACGAGACGTGGTTGCGCGACACGCAGCTCGTGGACGTCGACGAGCAGCGGTTCCGGATCGCCGTCCCCAACGGCTTCGCCAAGGACTGGCTCGAGACCCGCTACCGCTCCCTGATCAGCCAGACGCTGGCCCGCATCGTGGGTTACAGCGTCCAGGTCGAATTCATCATCGGCGCGGCCCCGATCGCCGTCGGGGCGGCCGCGACCGCGGAGGAAGGCGTCGTCACGATGGGCGCCCCGGCCGCCGCGCCGGCGTCAGCAAGCCAGCACATCCGGGTCGAGCCGACCAGGGTCGGTGGCGAGGGCGGGGTCACGAACCTCAACCCGCGCTACACCTTCGCCAATTTCATCGTGGGCTCGGCCAACCGACTGGCCCATGCGGCCAGCCTGTCGGTCGCGGAGCGCCCCGGGCACGCCTACAACCCGTTGTTCCTGTACGGCGGCGTGGGTCTCGGCAAGACCCACCTGATGCATGCCATCGGCAACCAGGTCATTGCCCGGTTCCCCCGCAAGCGGGTGGTCTACGCGACGTCGGAGAAGTTCACGAACGAGTTCATCACGAGCATCCAGCAGGGCAAGATCGACGAGTTCCGCGCGCGCTACCGACGGATCGACCTGCTGCTCATCGATGACATCCAGTTCATCGCGGACAAGGAACGGACACAGGAAGAGTTCTTCCATACGTTCAACGCCATCCACGAGGACGGCAAGCAGATCGTCCTGAGCTCGGATCGGCCGCCCAAGGCCATCCTGACCCTCGAGGAACGGCTGCGCAGTCGGTTCGAATGGGGCCTCATCGCGGACCTGACCGCACCGGACCTGGAGACGCGCATCGCGATCCTGCGGGCCAAGGCCGAGGAGGGCGCGGTCCCGATCACCTCGGACGTGATCGAGTTCATCGCGCGCAAGGTCGTGAGCAACATCCGCGAGCTCGAGGGGGCGCTCAACCGCATCGTGGCGTTCTCGAGCATGGGCGCGACCTCGATCAGCATCGAGCTCGCCCAGGCCGTCCTCTCGAACGTCCTGTACAACCCCAAGAAGCGCCAGGTCACCCCGGAGCGCATCGCCCGCGTGGTATCCGACTACTACAGCGTGCCGATGGACGCCCTCCAGGGCCAGAAGCGCGACAAGGCCATCGTCGTGCCCCGCCAGATCGCGATGTTCCTCATGCGCGAGGAGACCGACGTGTCGCTGCTGCGGATCGGCGCGGAGCTCGGTGGCCGGGACCACTCCACGGTCCTGCACGCCTGCGACAAGATCACCCGCGAGGTGGCCGTCAACGACGAGCTGCGCCGGGAGATCGCCGCGGTCCGCGAGCTGATCTACGCCGACTGAGGTCGCCGCCCGCGATCCGCGGCCGCGCCCCGTTCCGTTCGACGTCCCGCCCCGCTCGAACCCGGCCTTCATCGATCATCCGTCCGTGGACAACGACTCGTGGAGCAGTGGGCATCGCCCCACCGGCCGTGGGAAAGCGGGCCAGCCCGGCAGTCCCGGACGCCGCGCTGGGCATCTCGTCCACCGCCCGTCGACGGTCACACCCCCGGACGGCCCGGTCTTGTCCACGGCCGGGTCCCCGTCGTCCACGCTCTCGGTGGGCACGGATGAGCGCGGCCGTCCCCACCGTCCACACCATTACTACGGTGATGACGGAGTGAGAAGATAGAGGGAAGATACCCACGACCTACCGGGCAAGCCCGTGGGGAACCGGCCGGTCGATCCGCCGGCGCCCGACCCGGACCCAGCCGCATCCCGCTGCGGTACGACGATCATCGAAGTGGAGACCATCCGACGTGAGACTCTCGGTCATGCAGGAGAACCTGGCGCGCGGCCTGTCCGTCGTCAGTCGCGCCGTCTCGAGCCGGAGCACGCTGCCGGTCCTGGCCAACGTCCTGCTCAAGACCGAGGATGCCGGCCTCAAGCTCACCGCCACGAATCTCGAGATCGGGATCACGTACTGGGTTCCGGGCAAGATCGACGAGGACGGCGCCACGACCGTCCCGGCCAAGCTGTTGACCGACCTCATCAACTCCCTGCCGGCGGGCGACAAGGTCGAGCTCGAGGTCGGGGCGGGCGACACGCTGCACGTGAAAGCCGGGCGATTCCAGACCCACATCAAGGGCATCGATGCGGAGGAATTCCCGGCCATCCAGACCGCCGGCGACCGACCCACGACGCGCATCGCCCAGAACGTCCTGCGTCGGGCCCTGGCCGAGACCGCGTTCGCGGCCGCGAGTGACGAGGCCCGCCCGATCCTGACCGGCGTCCTGGCCCGGTTCGAGGGCGACCAGCTCACCCTGGCCGCGGCGGACAATTACCGGATCGCGGTCAAGACCGTGCCCATCCTCGACGCCGTCCCGGAGACGAGCGTGGTCATCCCGGCCCGGGCCCTCAATGAGCTCGCCCGGGTGCTGGCCGACGTCGATGACCCGGTCGAGGTCGTGCTCGCCTCGGGTCGCAACCAGGTCCTGTTCCACCTCGAGGGGATCGACCTTGTGAGCCGGCTGATCGACGGGCAGTTCCCCAACTACCAGCAGGTCATGCCGCAGACCCACGCGACGCGGGCGGTGCTCGATCGCGAGGAGCTGCTCCGGGCCGTGCGACCGGCCGCGCTGATCGCCCACGAGTCGGCGAACATCGTCAAGCTCCAGATCGGGGGCGACGGCGAGGCGGGCATCACGGTCAGCGCCAACGCCGAGGTCGGCGACCACGTCGGCCAGGTCGAGGCCGCGGTCGAGGGCGACAGCACGACGATCGCGTTCAACGCGCGCTACCTGGCGGACGTGCTGACGAACGTGGCCGCGGACCAGTTCGCGCTCGAACTCAACGGCCCGCTGTCGCCCGGCGTGTTCAAGCCGATCGGCGACGACCAGTACGTGCACGTGGTCATGCCGGTCCGGACCACGTCGTAGCATCCTCGGGCCGATGGGGTCGCGGAGCATCCTCGGGCCGATGGGGTCGCGGAGCTCCCCCTCGGGCCTCGGAGCGCGAGTGGCTGCTCTCTGTTGAGGGTGCCAGTACACCGTGCTTGACTCGATAACGGCGCTCGATCTGCGGGGGTATGCGGCGCTCGAGGTCGCGTTCGGTCCCGGCGCCCACCTCGTCCACGGTCCGAACGCGGCGGGCAAGACCAGCCTGCTCGAGGGGATCGTGCTCCTCGGGTGGGGTCGCTCGCACCGCACCAGCTCCGATGGCGAGCTGATCCGCTGGGGTCGGGAGGTCGCCCGGGTCGAAGGGCGAATCGGCGGCGACACCCTGGAGGTCGCCATCACCCGATCGGGCGCCGACGGCACCGGTGGGCGAAAGCGGGTCCGCGTCAACGGCGTCGGCCGTCGGGCGTCGATCCTCGGGCGCCACCTGCGGGTCGTGCTGTTCGCCCCGGAGGAGATGCTGCTGGTCAGTGGCTCGCCGTCGCTGCGACGGGCCGCCATCGACGCCCTGGCCGCGGCGCGCTTCCCGGCGTACGCGGACGATCTCGGGACCTACGGCCGGACCCTCCAGCAGCGCAACAGCCTGCTCCGGGCCATCCGCGAGGAGCAGGCCAGTCGGGATGAGCTGCGCTTCTGGGACACGACCTTCCTGGACACCGGGGGCCGGGTCGTGGAGGCGCGGCTGCGGCTGCTGGAGACCCTGGCCGACCCGTTGGCGGCCGCCCACCGCGAGATCGCGCCGGACGAGGCCGCGGCCGGAGGGTTGACGCTGCGCTACGTCACCAATGCCCCGGCGTTCGCCGACGAGACGCCCCGGGACGCGCTCGCTCGACGCCTCGTCGAGACGGCCGAGAAGGAGGTCTGGAACGGCTCCACGGTCATCGGGCCGCACCGCGACGACCTCGCGTTCGACCTCGCCGGCCGGGATCTGGCCGGGTTCGCGTCTCGCGGCCAGCAACGCACCGCCATCCTGGCTTTCAAGCTGGCCGAGCTGGACCTCCTGACGGAGCTCGACGGTCGCCCCCCACTGCTGCTGCTCGACGACGTGTTCAGCGAACTCGACCCGGAACGCCGATCGCACCTCGTCCGACGGATCGCCGAGTTGCCGCAGGCCTTCGTGACGACCACGACCCTCGACGACCTGGACCCCGCCTTGCGCGCCGTCGCCCAGGCCTGGGAGGTCCGCGCCGAACCGAACGGCGCCCGGCTCGTCCGGGGCGGGATCGGATCCGTGGCATGACCACGCCACGGAAGCGGCCGATGCGCCGGATCGGGGAGCTGATCCCCGACGCGGCGCGGGCGCTCGGCCTCGAGGACGAGCTGCGCCTGGCCCGGGCGATCGCCACGTTCGAGTCGATCGTCGCCGAGCGCGTGCCGGCCGCAGCGGGCGCCTGCCGCGTCGTGAGCCTGGCCGGATTCGCCATCGACGTCGAGGCCGACGCTCCGATCGTCGCCCAGGAGCTGCGCCTGCGCGGATCCGAGCTCCTCGACGCGTTCCGGACGGCGCCCGGTGGCGTCGGGATCCGCGAGTTGCGCGTGCACGTCCGCCGTGAAGGTCCCCGCGTATAATCCCCGGACCTGCCAGCCATCTCGGGGCGAATGTCAGCCGGTCCGCTCCGGATCGTCCCGTCGCCTGAACACGGATCACGAGACTGCATGGCCGCCCGACTGCAACTGAAGCTTGGCCTCGTCGCCGAGCACGATCGACTCGATGACTCGCCCGACACGCTCGTCGTCGTCGAGCCGAGCGTGGGTTCGGTCGCGCGCTCGAAGGGCCACCTGTACCTCCTGGTGACCTCGCGGACGAGCTCGCGCCACGCGCTCGAGGCGACCCGCCTGGCGGCCGAGACCATCCGTAACGAGTATTACTACGACGAGTCGGCCGGGATCCGGGTCTGCCTCCAGAAGGCGATCGCCACGGCCAACAAGCGGCTCATCCACCAGGCCGACCGGCTGGGCCTCCGCTCGCCCGACGGCAACGGGCCGATCGGCGTCGGGGTCGCCGTGGTGCGCGGCAACGAGATGTACGTCGCGACGGTGGGACCGGCCGAGGCCTATCTCATCCGCCAGGCCCGTCTCTCGACGCTGCCCGACCCGCATCGTGAGCGTGGCCTGCCCTCGAGCGGGCTGGAGCCCGACGTCTGGCGCGGCGAGGTCACGGTCGGCGACTCGCTCGTGCTCATCTCCCCGAACATGGTCGCCCGGCTGGGCGCCGACGAACTCAAGGACGCGATGCTGACGCTCCACCCGCAGTCGGCGATGGAGCACCTGCACGCTCGGTTCCGGGCCGCCGACGGGGCCGGTTCCGACGGCGCGATCGCCTTCGAGGCGACCGAGGTCGCCCAGACCTCGCGCTCCCGCACCCTCGTCCCGGTCCGACCGGCCGAGCCGCTGGCCGGGGCACCCGACCGCTCCCCGATCCCGCTCGCCGACAACGTCCAGGCCGCCGGCGCGGCCGTGTCGGCCGCCGCGGGCACGGCCCGGGTCGCGGCGGGCGGCGCGTTCGAGGGGATCCTGCGCCGGGTCCAGGACGTGATGCCCCGGCGCAAGCCGGCCTACCGGCGGGTCACGCCGCTGGCTTCGCGGCGCGAGACCCAGCGTCGGGCCGCGGTCGCCTTCATCGCCCTGCTCGTGGTCGTGGGCGGTCTGGTCATGTCCGTCTGGGCCTTCGGCGGGCAGCGACCACAGGAGGCGATCAGCTCGCTCAATGCCGGGCAGGACGCGATGACCCGCGCCTCGGCCAACCTGGCCCAGGTCATCGGCCCGGGGATCGACCTCATCGAGGACGACCGGGACAAGGCACTGGAACTGCTGTCGGCCGCGTACGCCGACCTCGAGAAGGCCGAGGATGCCCGGGTCAGCGCGCGGGTCATCGACCCGGTCCGCAGCCAGGTCGTGGCGGGTCTGGACCGCCTCTATGGCGTCGTGGAGGTGGCTTCCACCCCGCTCTTCAACTTCCGCCCGGCCGAGGGCAAGCCGGCCTTCGACCTCACGGCGATGGTCATGGGCCCCGACGGCGCCCCGTATGTCATCGATGCCACGAACGAGACCGTGTACCGCGTCGACCTCAAGCGCAAGCACGCCAACGCCATCGCGCGCACCGGCAAGGAGGTCGGCAGCACCACGATGGGCGCGCCGCGGTTCCTGGCCGCCGGCGGTCGCGACCTGTTGATCCTCGACGCGAACAACGTCCTGTGGCGGTGGCGGCCGTCCAACGACGAGGGCAAGGGCACGACGAGCAAGGTCATCGTCAACGGGGCGACCCAATGGGGTGACGACGTGGCCGCCATCGGCACCTATCTCAAGGATCCCGATCGCGGGCTGTACAACCTGTACGTCGTCGACCCGTCCGAGGAGCAGATCCGGGCCTATTCCCCGTCCGGCGACGGGAGCGGGTTCCCGGCCCGCTCGAGCGGGCTGGCTGGCGACCGCCCGTGCCGTGGAGAAGATGACCTCGCTGTACATCGACGGTGACATCTTCGTGACCGAGGGCGGCGTCCTGGAGCGGTTCGCGTCGGGCAAGAGCGATGGCTGGGAGCCGGACCAGCCGGGCGACGGCCTCCTGCGCGAACCACCGACGGTCGACCTGGCATCGGGCTTCGGCGGCCGACGCGAGGGCACGGTCTTTGCCTACGACCAGCCGAACGCGCGCCTCGTGGCGTACGACAAGGCGAGCGGGGAGTACGTCGGCCAGTACCGGTTGGCCGGTGACGAGACGGGCTGGGAACGAGATGCGCGACCTGTACCTGCTGCCGGGCGCCGAGGAAGTTCCTCCGACCGTCGTGTGGATGTCCAAGACGGCGGTCCACCAGGCGATCCTCGTGGCTGTGCCGGACGGGGCCGCGGGGTCACCCGAGCCATCAGCCTCCGCGGTCCCATCCGGCTCCGCCTCGGCCGAACCGACGACCAGCCCCTAACCCGGGGCCCCGACTGTGATCCCGCTGCGTGACGCGAACCCGACGCGTCGCACGCCGCTCCTGACGCTCGCGCTCATCGGCGCCTGCTTCGTCGCGTTCGCCTACGAGCTGGGCCGCCTGGCCGATGGCGGCCTGGATGGCCTGGATGCGTTCGTCACCGAATGGGGGGTCGTGCCGGCCGAGCTGGTCGCCGCCTGGCAGGCCGGCGACTTCCTGTCGGTCGAGTCCCTGACCCTCATCAGCAGCCAGTTCCTGCACGGCGGCTGGCTGCACCTGCTGGGCAACATGCTGTTCCTGTGGATCTTCGGCAACAACATCGAGGACCGCTTCGGACGGATCCGGTTCCTGCTGTTCTATCTCGCCGGCGGGGTGGCCGCCGGTCTTGCCCAGATCGCCATCGCGCCGGACTCGGACATCCCGACGATCGGCGCGTCGGGGGCCATCGCCGCGACGCTCGGGGCGTACCTGGTGCTGTTCCCGCGGGCGCGGATCACGTCGCTCGTGTTCCTCGGCTTCTTCTATCAGCTCATCAACGTGCCCGCGGTCGTCGTGCTCGTGTTCTGGTTCGCGCTGCAGCTGGTCGACGGGATCGCATCGCTCGGTGTCACCGAGGCGACCGGGGGCGTGGCGTTCTTCGCCCACATCGGCGGGTTCGTGTTCGGGGTGGTCGTCGCGGTCCTCGTCGCGGCCCGGTCGAGAGCGTCGGGAGCTGGTCGAGCCCGGCCCGGCGGACCGCTGCCCGCATCGCCCGTGGGATAATCCCGGCATGGACGACGAGCTGATCGAGATGGTCGTCGAGAGCGTTCGCGTCCACATGCTCTCCAGCCGCCACGTCGTGATCCTCAAGGAGACCGACCGGGAGCGTTACCTGCCGATCTGGATCGGCCCGTGGGAGGCCAGCGCGATCGCGATGCGGCTGCAGGGCCTGACGCCGGACCGACCGCTGACCCACGACCTGTTCGCGAGCGCGCTGGAGGCGCTCGATTGCCGCGTCACGCGCGTGGTCATCGCCGATCTCGCTGACGAGACCTTCCATGCCCGGCTGTTCCTGGAGCGCGAGGGCCACGTCGGGGAGGTCGACGCCCGACCGTCCGACGCGCTGGCCCTGGCCGTCCGGGTCGGTGCCCCGATCTTCGCCGCGCCGTCGGTATTGGACCAGGCAGCGCTCGGGGCGGATGGGGCGCTGGGCGAGGACGAGGAGGGCGGGTCGCTGCTGGAGACGACCGGGGAGAACCTCGTGGATCCGCGGCTGGACGTGTTCCGCGAGTTCGTCAATTCACTGGAAGCCGACCAGGAGAACGAAAACCGCAACAGTTAGTGGCGGTGACGTCGGCGGGCCGCATCGACGGTGCGGGCGTGCGTTGCCGGCTGCGCTCCTCGCTCACGCACTGCGAGTGCGCTCGCTCCGGTGCTCGCCGGCGCCTTCGCCGGCACCGCCCCTGCGGCCCGCTTCGCTAGATCGGGCGGCCGGCGTCTCGCCGGTACCGCCCTCCTTCGCGAGACCGAGCTCGGCGCCGCCCTCGGCGTCGGGACGATCTGCATCCAGTACTGGGGTGAGTGGTAATCGCCGCGATCGGCCGGGATCTGGGCGATTCGGCAGGAATCCCCGGCTTGGAGTCACGGGGTGAGGGGTTGGCCGAAGATTCGGGGGCGGATCGGTCGGTCGGGTTGCGTAGTGATCACCGGGTGCGTGGATGCCAAGGATCGAGTCGTTGTCGGCCATCGGTCACACGCGTCGGGCTCGGCGCGTGCGTTCTGGCCGCCGTGGGCGCGGCGTCGGAACGGGCAGGCTCGCGGCCCGGACTGGCCCGCTAGGGCCGTGGGTCGCCCAAGAGGGCGCCGCCGCGGCGCAGGGCGCGGTCGCGGTTCACCCACATGTGCAGGCGGAGCCGCCAGAAGTCGCGGACGGCGCGCAGGATGACCTGTGGCTTGGCGCCAGTCGCGGAGCCGGCCGTGCGGGGGTAGTGCGGGACGCCGACTTCGACCACGGAGCGGCCCGCGGCGCGCAGCTTGATGAGCGATTCGGCGGAGAAGAACGCGCCTTCAGACTCGACGCGCAGTCCCTCGAGCGCCTGCCGGCGGAAGAGCTTGCACGCGCAGTCCACGTCGGTGACGCGGAGGCCGAAGAAGATCCGGTTGGCCAGTCGGTAGGCCCGCGCGTAGAGGGTCCGGATGAGCGGGTCGGCGCGCCTGATCCGGAAACCGACCACGACGTCAGGTGCGTCCGGCGCGACGAGCCGGGCGGTCAGGCGCGCCAGGTCCGCCACCTCGAACTGGCGGTCGCCGTCGGTGAAGGCCACGAGGTCGTAGCGCGCCGCCCCGAACCCGGACCGGAGGGCCGCCCCGTAGCCGAGGTTCACGGGGTGATGCACCGCCCGTACGACGTCCGGGTGGCGGGCCGCGAGCTCGTCGGCGATCTCGCGCGTCCGGTCGCGTGAGCCGTCATTGACGGCGATGATCTCGAACGTCTCGGCGATCGACGGCAGGACCGCGAGTGCCTCCTCGACGAGGCCGGCCAGGTTGGCCTCCTCGTTGTGGGCCGGGAAGAAGTACGACAGGCGGGCAACCCTGGCGCCCGTGGGGGCCGGCGACCCGGCCGGCTCGGCGAGGGTCGCGGTCATGACCCGGACCCGACGCCGCGCCGGCCGATGACCCGAGTCAGGGTCGCGGCGTCGGCCCCATCGAGGTGCTCCAGGTCATACCGCTCGGCCAGCCCAGCCACCTCGGATCGATCGATCCGGATCACGTAGACAGGCCGGCTGGCCAGGTTCGCATCGATCACGTCGTTGATGTCTCCAAGCTCCTGGTCGAGGCGGGTTCGGTCGTCGACGATCACGAGGTCCGGCCGTCGGCCCTCCACGTGCTGTGCGTACCATAGCGGCGTCGAGAAGCTCCACCAGCTCACGATGACCGCGTCCGGCTCCATGAGCTCGAGCGCTCGGTCCACCCACCGCCGGGCGGCCAGGTCATCACTCCGGTCCACGGCTCGCAGTCGATCCGGGACGGCGAGCGCCGTGGGCACGAGGAGGGTCACCGCCAGCCGATGGCCAGGACCGGGTCGGGCCGCCGGTCGCGCCGCCGACCACCATCCGCGGCACGCGGCTCGTCGACCGTCGTCTCCTCCTCGCCACCGGGATCGATCGTGGCGCTGAGCGTCGAGACGACCATCCCGGCCAGGATCGCGATCCAGGTCCAGGCGATGAGCGCCGGTACGAGGTAGTAGCGCTCGATCTGGGCGTTGACATAGGACGCGGCGAAGAAGCACGTGATCGCGGCGGCCGAACCGGACAGCAGCGCGTAGCGGGGCCGGCCGATCGCGGTGCGCCAGGAACCCGATCGGGACCAGGACGGCGAGCGGCCCGTACGCGTCGACCGTCCGGGCGACCAGGTCCAGCGCCTTGCCCGGCAGGTCGCTGAACGGCTGGTAGAGGCTGCCCCGGAACTGTTCCGCCAGCACGATGTACCAGAAGCCGTCCCACGTCTCCGGGCGGCCGTACACGAGCGGGGCGCGGAACGGTCCGGCCCGTAGCGGCAGCTCGAGGAAGACCAGCACGACCACCGCCGCCAGGCATGCGACGCAGGTCGCAACGAGGCGGGGCCGCCGGAAGATCCACGGGTCGACGGCGAGGACGTACAGGGCGACGGCCGGGGCCAGCAGCAGCGTCAGCGAGTGATTGCCCACCGCCAGGCCGAAGGTCGCTGCGGCCGCAACGAGATAGCGGTCGCCCCGATCACCCCGGTCCGCGGCGGCCTCGTCGCGCACGCGTTGTTCCCAGGCCACGAGCAGGCGGAGCAGGATCGCCACCAGCGCGAGGTGGAGCGCGTGGGCCTCGGCATGCGTCCCGATGGACCACACGACCGCCGTCAAGGCCAGGCCGAGCCCGGCCGCACGCCCAGGGCGATCGAGCGGGTCAGCGCGCGGACCAGATCGACCGTGACGGCCGCCGCGACGGCCAGGCTCAGGGCCGAGAACAGGTTCATCCGGAACGCGGGCTCGCCGAACGGCTGCAGGACGATTGAGCCAGCCAGCCGAGGAGCACGTAGGTCGGGAAGCCGGTCGGGTGGGCCGTCCCCAGCATCGGCGCCACGGTCTGGAGCTCGGCGGTGTCCCAGAAGCCGAGCCCGGGCAGCATCGCCCAGCGAGCGGCCACGAACGCGGCGACGCCAACGAGCGACCGCCGGCAGCCCAGCGCGCGAGACCGCTCGGGCGGCTCACCATCCCGAGCAGCCGCCCCCAGACCACGCCCCACGGTTGATCGCGATCGACAGCACGACGAGCGTGGCACCGAGCGGCATCGCCCATGCCCGGCGTGGTCGACCGGCCGCGAGGCGCTCGAACCCGAGCGCCACGAGGAGCAGCGCGAACGGCGCCGACGTCGTTGCTGAACCGGTAGCCGAACTGGACCCAGCCCTGGCTGAAGTGCATCAGGTTGACGAGCGACGATGAGCGAGCGACCGCGAGGACGCGCCGGTGACCAGCCGGCTGCGGCCGAAGCGCCGGAAGGCGGGGATCGCCAGCAGAAGGCCGGGCTCGTGAGCAGCACGCTCATCCCGATGTCGCGCGGCACGGCCAGCGGGCAGTCCACGTCGAACAGCCCGCGCTGGGCGCCGCCGGCTCGTGCAGACCGGCTCGGTCGATCGGCCGAGGGTGTCGGCAGCGCGGTCGGGCAGGAGGTCGGGCGTCGACAGGAGCATGATCCCGAGGTTCTGCGGGATGTAGCGCGGATCCTCGACCGACCACGCCGGGTTGTAGCCGAGGGTCGGGTAGCCGCGCGCCTCGAGCTGGTAGAGGTAGTCGTAGGCCGGGTGGAACGACGTGGCCGGTCGTGACGATGTTGTAGGCGAGCAGGACCGCGACCGGGATCGACCGCCCCGAGTGCCGCCGACCAGCTCCGCCGCCACCAGTGACCCGCCGGCCGCCGACGAGCAGAAGAACGGAGCGCCGAAGACGACCGTGAGGCGGGCGGTGCAGGCCAGCCCGAACAGGAGGCCGGCCACGAACTGGCGGGGGTCGACCGCGAGGCGGCCGCGCCAGGCCGACGGCGGCGACGCGTCGACGGCCGCGGCCGGCGCCCTCGACGCGTCCGGCTCGTCGTCCGTGCGCGGCCGGGTCGGCGCCGACGGCGAGCCCGATCGCCAGCAGCGTCAGCCCGACGGCCACGATGTGGGCCTGGTACCAGGTCGTCGCCGACCTGGGCCGTGTACCAGAAGACCGTCCCGAAGGCGAAGAAGACCGTCGTCGCCGACGCGGACCAGGCCGCGACCGCGCAGCCGGCCGAGCATCCACCAGCAGATCGCGACGTCGACGGCGGCGAGGATCGTGAAGATCGCCTGGTCGTCGGCGACGAGCCCCCAGAGCGCGACGAACGGCAGCGAGGACGAGCGCCGGCAGCGGCGGGAACGGCAGGAGGCCGCGGGGGACGCCGTCGCTCGTCGCGATCGGCAGCACGTCCTGGAAGTACGCGTTGCCCGAGCCCGCCGTCGGACGTCGCGACCGGGTAGCGGATCGCGGCCTGGCCCTCGAGGAACGCGGCCGCCTGCCACACGAAGTGGTCGTAGTAGCGGTCGACGTCTGGGTCGCGATGTAGACCGCGAAGCGCGGCGAGCGCCAGCAGCCGCGCCGCGACGACCGCCAGTCGTCGCGCGCCGCCATCCCGCCGGTCCGTGCCACGGCGGCACCGGGGGTGCCGCCGGCGGCCCTGTGCTACGCTCCGATCCACCTTCCACGCTCGTGCAGGAGCCGTTTCCCGGTGACTGGCCCCGCTTCCGGTGGGCCCGAGCGAGGCACAGGAGCGCCGACTGCGGGCGACCGGGACGCAGGGAGCCGTCGGCGCGATCCTCGTCGTCCTCGCGCTCGGGCTCGCCCTCCGCCTCATCATCGCATACCTGCTGCCCGGCGTCCGGGTTCGAGGCCGACCTCGACGCGTTCCGCTTCTGGGCGCGCGAACCTCGCCACGGAGGGCCTCTACGGCTTCTACGAGCGCGACTTCTTCCACGACTACACGCCCGGCTACCTGTACGTCCTGTGGCTGGTCGGGATCGATCGGGAACGGCGCTCGGCGGCGATCGGCCGACCTCGATCAAGGTGTCCGCCGATCCTGGCCGACCTCGCGATCGGCTGGCTCGTCTGGTCGATGGTCCGCGAGCTCGGCGGCCGGCGACCGCCTGGCGCTCCTCGCGGCGGCCGTCGTCGTCGTCAACCCGATCACCTGGTTCGACAGCGTGGTCTGGGGCCAGGTCGACTCGGTCGGTGTCGTCTTCCTGCTGCTCGGCCTGCGCGAGCTCTGGCGCGACCAGCCCGGAGCGGGCGGCGGTCTTCACGGTCGTCGCCGCGATCATCAAGCCGCAGCTCGGGATCCTCGTGCCGATCGTCGCGGTGGTGACGATCCGGCGGGCGCTCTGGCCCGTGCACGACGCGCGGCCCCGGTGGACGCCTCGACGACGATGCCGATGCGTGACCGGCTGCGTGCCTGGACGACGGCCAATCCCGTCGCATCCTCACGACCGGCCTCGCCGGGTTCCTGACGGCCGTCGTCGTGCTGTGCTGCCGTTCGGGATGTCGCGTCTCGAGCTGACCGCGCGGCTCCCGTTCTTCACGTCCGGCCTGATCGACCAGGTCGTGCTCGCCGGCGGCGGCTATCCGTACCTGACCGTCAACGCCTACAACCCTGGGCGCTCGTGCCCGGCGATCTGGGCTCGAGCCTCGCCAACGACCGGCCTGTGGGTCTGCGACGCCGCCGCGGTGCCCATCGACAACGTGCGGCTCCGGGGTCGCCCAGTTCGGTCCGATCCCGGCGGTCCTCGTCGGCGGCGTCCTGCTCCTCGCCACGCTCGTCGCCGTCGTTGTGGGTCGCCGCCCGCCGGCCGGACCGCCTGACGATGCTCGTCGCGCTGGCCGTCCTGGCCATCGCGTTCTTCGTCGTCCCGACCCGCGTCCACGAGCGCTACATCTTCCCGTTCTTCGCGCTCGGCGGCCATCCTCGCCGGCCGTCTCGCCACGCTGGCGGGTCGCGTACGTCGTCCTCGTCGCTCGCCACCTTCGCCAACATGTACGCGGTCCTGACGACGCTCTATCCACCGACAACCCGGCATCGATCGGTCCGCGACTGGCTCGGGATCGGCCGAGCTGATCCGGTCCCAGCTCGGGGTGACGGTGGTCGCGATCCTGCACTCGGCGGCCTTCGTGTGGGCCTTCGTCCAGCTGCGCTCGGGTGCCCGACGAGCGGCTCGAGGAGGAGGTGGCCGACGGCACGGCTCGATCCGGCCGTCGAACCGGCCCGGCCGCCGACTCCGCGGACCGACGTGCGGACCGCCCGATACCGCGCCGGTCGACCGACAGGCCCGTCCGCCGTCGGCGCCGAGCCCGCCGACGCTGGACGCCACGACCCGGCCCGACGTCCACGCGCGGCGGCCCTGGCCGACCCGCGTACCGGTCACGGCCGCCGACCTGGACCGAGCGCCGCCCGTTCGCCGAGGTCGGGCTGACCGGCTGGATCCGCGATCGCGACTCCAGCGAGTCGCCGGTCCGCGCCGACCGGAGTCGTGCCCTGATCGGCGAGGGCGGCGGACGGCTCGGCCGGCTCGACGCTGTGGATCCTCGTCGTCCTCGTCGTGGCGAGCCTCGGCCTGCGCACGTTCCGGCTCGCGGAGCCGTACCAGATGCACTTCGACGAGGTCTACCACGCACGGACGGCGACGGAGTTCCTGCAGGCCTGGCGCTACGGCGTGTCGCACGACATCTACGAGTGGACCCATCCGCACCTGGCCAAGTACGCGATGGCGGCGGGCATCGTGCTCTGGGGACGGGACGAGGTGAGCGCCACGAGCGACCTGGGCGCCCCGGTCCGGGCCGCGGCCATCGAGCCGCGCCGCGAGGACAGCCGACCGGTGACCGGGCCGGCGAGCGCGTCCACATCGCGACCGGCACCGAGATCCGGACCGTACGACCTCGCGCACGCGCCAGCTCGTCGGCGTCGTCCGGCGCCCGGCTGCCGGCGCGCTCGTCGTCGACGTCGCCGGCAACCAGCTCGTCGTCGGCTTCGACGACGGCGCGCATCGCGACGCTCGACCTACGACGCTCGATCGACGCGTCGAGGGCGCTGGAGCCGATCCGCCTGGGACCGTCGACCACCCGGTCGACCACCTGCTCGTGTCCGAGGAGGCACGACGATCGCTGGCCGCCTCGGCCGATCGCGTCACGGCGGCTCGACTGCGGACGACCGGCCGAGGTCCGCGGCACGCTCGAGCTGCCGGGCATCGCCGACCTGGCCCTCGGCCGGGAACGGGTCGTGCGCTCGCGGCCACGTCGGCGAACGTGGACGGAGCCGGCGGCCGCTCGCATCGACGCTGGTCGAGCTCCTCGGCGGCGACGCGGCCGATTACGAAGCCCGCCTCGCCGAGGCATCCGGACCGGACGCGACGGTCCTCCTCGGACCACCCGGGAACGACCGAGAATCGGACCGAGGTCGACGCGGCGATCGCCGACGGTCGGCTGCCCGGTGTCGAGATCGTCGAATCTGCCGCGGATCGGCGTCGCCACGGCCGACGGCCTGACCTTCATCGATCCGGCCACGGTCACGGTCTCCAGCGCCCTCGAGATCGACGGCGGCGCCCACGGGCTGGCCCTCATCACCGGCATCGACGACCCGAAGCTGTACGTCACCACCGGGAGCGCGGCCGACGCCGCGCTACGAGGTCGTGGTCGTCGGTGGCGATCCGGCCGCGGACGGGCCGGACAGCGTCGGCCGCCATCCCCTGCCCGGGCCGGGCACGTCGAGTCGCCTACGACGCCGCGAGCCAGCATGGTCCACATCCTTGGCCTCGCGCCCGCGGCCGAGTCGGCCGACGGCGGGCCGTGGACGGTCTACGTCATCGAGCCGCATGCGAACGCGGTCTACGCCGACGCCGATCGGCGCCGTCTACGCCGACGCCGCGCTCCCGGCCGGCACGGAGCCGGTCGCCTGGGCGATGGACGTCGAGCCGGACTATCCCGCGACGACCGACAGCAGCTCCTCGTCTTCGACGGCGACGGCGCGATCGCCGTCGATCGACGTCGGGTCGCACGCCTTCGCCTGGCGCCTGCCGGGGGTCATCGCCGGCGCGCTGATGGCGGCCTGCCTGTACCTGCTGGCCCGGATCCTGTTCCGGCGCCGGCTCGTGGCCGGTCCTCGTGGCGGTCTTCGTCCTGGTCGACGGGATGCTCTTCGTCCAGTCGCGGATCGGCATGAACGACGTCTACGTCGGGCTGTTCATCGTCGCCGCCTACACGCTCTTCGCCGCGCTCTGGACGGGCTGGTGGCGCGGCCGTGGCGCCTTCTGGGTCGCGATGCCGGTCATCGGCGTGCTGCTCGGGCTGGCCCTCGCCAGCAAGTGGGTCGCGGCCTACGCCATCGGCGCGCTGGTGCTGCTCATCCTGGTCCGCAGCGCGCTCGGGCGGGTGCTCGCCGATCCTCGGGCTGATCGGCATCACCAGCGTGCTCGGCTACATGGCGATCAGCCGTCCCCGCGGGCGCGGCGGCCTGGGCAACCTCACCGTTCCTGTTCGTCATGATCGCGCTGACCCTGCGTCGCCGTCGTGGCGGCCGTCCTCCACCCGATCGCCTGGACCGACGAGGAGATGCGGTTCGCGGTCATCGCGCCCGGCGCGGCCTCGGGGCCCTCGTCTTCTTCGGCGCCCTGGCGCTCGGCCGGCTCGACGCGACGCTCGCGCTCGGACCGGTGCGCGTCACGCCGCTGCTGGTCGGCCATCGCGCTCGGCGCTCGGGCTCGCTCGTCGTCTCCGGCCTCGTTCCGGCTCGCGCGGGCGCTCGGGTTCGGGCCGCTGGCGGTCGCCGGCGCCCGGACGACCCGATCCGCCTGCTCGAGCCGCCGGCCCGCCGCCCGACGGCTGGCTGCGGCCTGGGCCGGTCGCTCGGCCTGCCGCTGGTGTGGGCCGCGGTCTGCCTCGTCGCCGTCCCGCTCGGCGTCTACGTCGTGACGCTACATCCCGTGGGCGCTCGATCGAGAACCACCAGCTGTCGACGGCTGGCCGGCCGGCCACACGGGCCAGACGCTGCTCGACCTGACCGGCCAGATGTACGGCTACCACAACAGCCTGTCGTCGGCCCACGCCGCGTCCTCGCCGTGGTGGGCCTGGCCGTTCGACCTCAAGCCCGTGTGGTTCTACCAGGACAGCTTGGCCGGCGGGACGTCGGCCGCGCTCTACGACGCGGGCAACCTCGTGATCTGGTGGCTCGGCGTCCCGGCCCTGGTCTTCGTCGCGATCATGGCGTTCCGCCGGCGCAGCCTCGGCCTCGCGCTCATCGCCATCGGCTTCGCCGCGCAGTGGGTCTCCGTGGGCGCGCATCGACCGGGCCGCCTTCCAGTACCACTACTACACGGCGCTGCCGTTCGTGGTCCTGGCCCTCGCCTACTTCGTCGCCGAGCTGTGGCACGGCGCGTCGCGACGGACCTGGCTGGCCGTCCGCCTCGCGCGGCGCTGCCGCGGTCCTCGCCCCGGCGGCGCTCTGGCTGCTCTCACGGCCGCTGTGCGCCTTCGTCGGCGTCCAGGACGTCAACCCGGGCTCGCAGGCCTGTCCCGCGGTCATCCCGGACTTCGTCCTCACGCTCAGGGCGGCCGGCTGCTCGCCGTCGTCGCGGTCGGTGCCTACGTGCTCGTCGCGCGCTCCTCGCGGCCCTCGACCCGCGACCGGGAGGGCGCCGCGGAGACCGGTGACGTCTCGCTCCGGCCGGTCATCGATCGGCGTCGTCGGCGTCGCCCTGGGCTTCGCGGTCGTGGCGGTCCTGCGACGAGACCCCGATCCTTACGCTCCACGGCATCCCGGTCGAGCCGATCGCCCTGATCGTGGGCCTGCCGCTGGTGTACCTGGCCGGGCAGGTCTTCGCTGCTCGCGACGCCCGTCGGTTCGTCGTCGGGATCGTCGTGGCCGCCGTCGGCTGGCTGGTCGTGGCTCTACCCGAACATCGCGGCGCTGCCGCTCCCGTCGCACGTGGTCAACGCCTACCAGGGCCTGCTGCCGACCTACCTCTACGCCTTCCAGTTCCCGGTCAGCACGGCGGAGCGCGACGTTCCCGACGCCGTTCCTAGCCCGACCCTGGCGATCCTGCCGCTGGCGCTCGGGTGACCTGCCTGGTGGTCGCCTACTCGGCGTGGGTCTGGCGGCTCGCGCTCGCCGAATCGCGGGCCGCGGAGGCCGGCTCGGGCGGTGGCGCCTCGTCGGGCGATGGGGCGGACACCCTGGCTCGGACCGGCGGCGGCGCCTGAGGGATCTCGGCGCCGGAAGCCCGCGGGCAGCGCACCCTGCGCGGCCAGCCGGCGGATCACGAAGCCGTAGTAGTCATCGACCTTGGCGGTCACCCGCGGCCAGCTGAACTCCTCGGCGCGGGCCCGGCCGGCGGCGCCCATCTGCGTCGCGCAGCCCGGGGTCGCGAGCAGCCGGTCGATGGCCGCGGCCAGTTCGCTTCGGGTCCGCGCGGCGGGACGAGCAGGCCCTTCGCGGCCGCGCCGGACGACGCCCTTGTAGCCGTGGATGTCGCGAGCACGACGATCGGCGCGCCGGCCGCCATCGCCTCGAGCAGCACGATGCCGAACGACTCGCCGCCGGTCGCCGGCGAGGCGTAGACGTCGGCGGTCCGGAAGAGCTGGGCCTTCTCGGCGTCCGAGACCCGGCCCAGGAACTCGACGCCCTGCAGGGCCCGGGTCGCGACGTAGCGGCGCGCCTCGCGTTCCTGCGGCCCGGAGCCGACCACCAGGAGCCGCGTCGCCGACCCGGTCTTGCGCAGGATCCGGTGCGCCTTGAGCAGGTCGAGCAGGCCCTTGCGTGGCTCGTGGCGGCCGACGAACAGCACGTTCGGCGTGCCGTCCTGCCAGCGCGCCAGGGGCACGGCGTTCGCGTAGCGCGGCGACGTCGACGCCGTTGGGGATGACCTTGTAGTCGCCCGGGAAGAAGCGGTCGATGAAGTGGCGGGCCGCGGCGCTGACCGCGATCCGGCCGTGGAGCCGCGTCGCGTGGCCGCCCAGCACCCGGCTGCCGAACTCGTACGACGGCGAGAAGCCGGCGTAGGCGTGGAAGGTGGCGATGTTGACGCTGGTCGATTCGCGCAGGAGGAACAGCGACAGGAACGGCACGAACGGCTCGTGGAAGTGGAGCAGGTCGAACTGCTCGCGTTCCAGCATCGTCCCGATCTGGCTGAGGTAGCGCGGCGAGAACGTGAGCGTGCCGACCGACGCCGTTGATCGGCACGCGAGAAGCCCACGCCGAGGCGGATGATGTCGCCCTCCGACGCGCGCTGGGGGCCGTGGCTGGCGGTCAGGATCCGGACGTCGTGGCCGCGCAGCCGCAGGTTCTCGTACAGGAACCGGACGTGCTGGGCGACGCCGCCGTTGTCGGGGTAGATGTACGGGCAGACGAGGCCGATCTTCATCGTCCGCTCCGGCCTCCGGGTCGTAGCGCGGCGGCCGCGAGCGCGCCACCGGGGTAGCCATGGTCGCGACCCGTGCCGTCTCGACGGACGCGGCCGGCCGACCTCGTCCCGGGCGTCCCGGGCCCGCTTGGCGAGCTGCTGCCCGAACACGCCGAACTGGCCGCCGACCCCGTGGAAGGCGCCGCCGTGCTCGGTCTGGCCCGCGGCGATGGCTCGGCGGAGGTCGTCCGCGGTCCGGCCCGGGAACGTCGTCCAGCCGGTGCCGATGGCGTCGAGGGCATGGGCGTCGCTGTTGCCGACATGAGCGAGGCGATGGGCATCGGCGAAGCGCACGACACGATCGTGCCACGGCCGGCCGAGGGCCGTGGGGTTGAAGGTCTCGATCGCGTCCGGGTGCACGCTCTCGTCGGGGTCGTCGAGGAGGCGGCGCAGGACCCAGGCCTGGGCGCACAGCGGGTACGGCACGAGCGGGTGGGCCGGGATCGGCGATGCCTCCGGCGGCATGGACGTCGGCGATGGTCGTGCGCAGGGTGCGGTACGGCCGGATCGGCCGGTCGATGAACAAGCGCGAGCAGGTGCCCGCCGAGGGTCGTGACCTCCTCGCCGACGATGACCTCGAGCGCGAGCCCGCGGTCCTGGGCCATCGCCCGGCGCGGCGAGGGCCGCATCGATGCGCTCGTGGTCCGTGATGGCGATGACGTCGAGCTCGCCGCGCGCCGCGACGTGATCGAGGATCGTGCTGACATCCGCGGTCCCGTCGGACGCGACGGAGTGGATGTGCAGGTCGGCCCGGCCCGTGGCCGTTTCCGCCGTCATGCCGATGCGCTCCCGGCGGTGGCGTCGGGGGCCGGGCTGGGCGCCGCGCTCCGCTCGAGGTCCGGCCAGATCGGGAAGAACACCGCCCACCACTGCTCGGGGGCGTCCTCGATGATGCGCTCGAAGGCCTCGGCGATCGCGGCCATCGTCGCGGTCACGCGCTCGCGGCGGTTGCCGTCCGCGGGCACGGCGACGGGCACCATGCGACCGCGGTAGCGGCCCACCCCGCTCCGCCGCGCACCGACGACATACACCGGTGCCCCGCTCTCGACGGCGAGCATCGCCGGCCCCAGCGGGAGCTGCGCCGGGGCCCCGAAGAGCTCCGTCGGCATGCCGCCGCCGGTCAGGTCGCGATCGCCGACGAGTCCGACGCTCGTGCCGTCCCGGAGGGCCGTCTGCAGCTCACGCCGGGCCTCGCGCAGGCCCGACGATGCGCAGGCCGGACGCGGCCCGGGTCCGCACGAACCAGTCCTGCAGCCGCGGATCGGCGAGCGTCTCCATCGGGGCGACGGCGGCCCCGGCCCGGGTCGCGAGCAGCAGCCCGGGCAGCTCGATGCCACCGAAGTGCAGGCCCACGTAGATGGCCGCCTGCTCGGACCCGAAGGCGGCGTCGGCCACGTCCGCGTCGTCGACCGTGATGCGCTCCTCGACATCGGCCGGGCGGATCCCCGGGGCCCGAGCCACCTCGAGGTAGTAGCGGGCGGCGTGCCGGTACGCCTGTCGGACGAGGTCCTCCAGGGCTCGCGGGTCGGTCGCGGCCGAGCGGACCGCCGGCGAGCCACGGCCGTCGGCGGCGAGGCCGGCCGCCACGCGGCCGAGGTTCCGCCGCGCCTGGGCGGCCCGTTCCGGGGTCGCGCGGTACCAGAGGCCGCCGGCGAGCTCCGCCAGCCGCACCAGCGCCCGCTCGGGCAGCCGGCAGGCCAGCCACGAGGCGGCCACGAGGAGCCGGAAGCGGAGCCAGCCGACGACGCTGGCCACGGTCAGGCGAACTCCGGAGCCGGCCCCGGGTCGGCCACACCGGCCTGCATCAGCGTCGCCCGTCGCTGGAGGTCGGCCGACTCCTCCGGGGTCGACGGCCAGATCGGCTTGAAGCTGTACCACTGCTCGGGGGCCGCTGCGACGGTCGACGCGAGGGCATCGGCCATCGCCTGGGTCGTGCGCTGGAGCTCCGCCGGATCGGACGAGGCGACATCGATCGGGCTGGGCCAGGTCACGAGGAAGGTGTCGTCTGGCCGGCGTCGGATGGTGATGGGCAGGATCCGCGAGCCGGTCTTCGCGGCCAGCGTCGCGGGGCCGGCGGGCAGCGCCGTCCAGTGTCCGAAGAGCTTCACCGGGATGCCGTCGGAGCGGTAGCCCCAGTCGACGAGCAAGGCGAGCATCTCCTTGCGCCGGAGCACGCCGAAGATCTCGCGCAGGTTGCGCCACGCGATGACCCGCACGCCCCAGGACTCGCGCTGCCGACGCAGGATCTCGAAGATCTCCGGGAAGGACGAATCGTCCGCGAGCACGCTCATCGGCAGCTCGTGGCCGGCGATGGCCGCGGCCACCGCGTCGTTGTTGCCCACGTGGCCGACCACGAAGATGAGCCCGCCGCCGCCCGGAGCCTCTTGCCAGATCCGTCGGATCTCGGGCGCATCAAGGTCGGCGACAAGGCCAGCGATCTCCTCGGGCGGCCGTGACGGCAGGCGCAACAGCTCCACGAGATAGCGGCCATAGCCGAAGTAGGCCCGCAGGGCCATGGCCCGGACCCGCGGATGATCCGGCGGCAGCCCCAGGACATTGCCGAAGTTGCGATTGGACCAGCGGCGCTTCGTGGGCCAGGCCAGATACGAGAACTGCGACGCCCGCCCGACGATCCAGGCGGCCGGACCCGGCGGCAGGACCGCCAGCACCCACGACATCGCCCGGTACGCCGTCACGGCCAGACGCTCGACGACGCGAGGGCTGGTGCCCCCGCGTCGATGGGGTGCCTCGAGCCGGCGCTCGCCGGCCTTCGAGACGGTCCGTGGTGCGCCGCCGCCGGTCACGAAACGGAGGCGGTCTCGACCTTGGCCGGAGCGCCGGCGACCTTGCGCAGCTTGCGCTTCTCGGGCTGCTCGGTGCCGAGCAGGGTCTCGTCGTCGTCGCCCCGGATGAAGGCCTCCACCCGGTTGAACGCGATGTCGTCGTGGATCTGGTGCGGTGGGCTCTTCATGAAGTAGGCCGAGGGCGCCACGAGCGTCCCCTTGAGGCCACGGTCCAGGCCGAGCTTCAGGCAGCGGATCGCGTCGGTGATGACGCCCGCCGAGTTGGGCGAGTCCCAGACCTCGAGCTTGAGCTCCGCGTTGAGCGGCACGTCCCCGAAGGTCGTGCCCTCCATCCGGATGTAGCACCACTTGCGGTCCTCGAGCCACGGCACGTGGTCGGAGGGGCCGACGTGGACGTTGTCCGGCTCCATCTCGTAATCGAGCATGGAGGTGACCGCGTTCGTCTTCGAGATCTTCTTGGACTCGAGGCGTTCGCGCTCGAGCATGTTGAGGAAGTCGGTGTTGCCGCCGAAGTTCAGCTGGTACGTGCGGTCCAGGCGGACGCCGCGGTCCATGAACAGGCGGGTCAGAACGCGATGGCTGATCGTCGCGCCGACCTGGCTCTTGATGTCGTCACCGATGACCGGGAGACCGGCGTCGGCGAAGCGGCGCTGCCAGTACGGCTCGCGGCCGATGAACACCGGGATCGCGTTGACGAACCCGACACCGGCGGCCAGGGCCTGCTCGGCGTACCACTTGGTGGCCAGCTCGCTGCCGACCGGGAGGTACGAGACCATCACGTCGACTTCGCGTTCCTTGAGGATGCCGACGATGTCGGACGTGGAGCCCGGGGCCTTCTCGATGATCTGGCTCAGATACTTGCCGAGGCCGTCGTGGGTCATGCCGCGCTCGACGGTCACGCCGGTCGGCTGCACCTGGTGGAACTTGTACGTGTTGTTCGGCTTGGTGTAGATGGCGTCGGCCAGGTCCTTGCCCACCTTGTTCTTGTCGATGTCGAAGGCGGCGACGAAGTCGATGTCGCGGACGTGGTAGCCGCCGAGATCGACGTGCATCAGGCCCGGGATGAAGTCGTCCGCGTTGGCGTTCTCGTAGTAGTAGCGACCCTGCACGAGGCTGCTCGCGCAGTTGCCGACGCCGACGATGGCGACCCGGATCTTGCCGTCGCCGCGACGGCCGGCGCCCGCCCAGGTGTTGGACGGCGTCGTCCCGTTCTTGCTGCTGCCGTTGCTTCCGTTCTTGCTCACGTGTCGGTCTCTCCGTTGTGTGCCGGTACGCCGGCCTGATGGGTGGTGGACTGTCGAAGGGCTTGGCTGCGGACGTGGAGGATCCGCTGGATGGTCGTGATGGTGGCGCCGATGGCGATGATGGCCAGGGCGAGGGCGATGACGCCATGACCTGCGTCGAGGTTCAGTGGCAGGTTGCCGATCTGGACGATGTTGAGGTCCGGAAAGGTCGGCGACTCGCCGCGATCAGGCCGCCGACGATCAGACCCAGGCACAGGATGACGAGGCGGACTTCACGAGGCATCACGCCGACAGCGGCCATCCCGGACCCGGTCGCGAAGCCCAGGCCTTCCGCCTTGGCTCGAACGTAGCTGACCATGAACGCGCTGCCCATCGCGAGGGCGGCGAGCGCGGGAGCGAGCACAAAGCCGACTTCGGACTGTGGCTGGCCCCAGATCCCAAGGCCGCCGATGACGATCCCGACGTAGACGATCGACTCGCCCCAGCGATCGAAGACGCTGTCCATGAACGCGCCGAGCTTGCTGACCTGGCCGGTCGCGCGGGCCAACGTGCCATCGAACATGTCGAACACGCCGCCGAGGAACACGACCAGCCCACCGACGAGCCACAGCTGCTGACTGAGGAGAACGGCGCCGACGACCGTGATCGCAAAGCCGATCAGCGTCAGCGCATCCGGCGTCAGGCCGGCCCGGCCCATGGCCAGGGCCACGGGCTCGAAGGCGCCCTTCACGCGGTCACGGGAATCGTTGGAGAGGGTCATCCGCTCGACGCTCAGCTCGCGAAGCCGAGGATGGCCCGCTCGCGGGCCGCGACCTCGCCGAAGGCCTCGGGACGGAGGGTGCAGATCGTCTCCCGGCCGACCCGCCGGGTCGCGACCAGACCGGCGACCCGGAGGCGCTTGAGATGGTGGCTGACCAGCGGCTGGCTGAGGCCGACGTGGGCGATCAGCTCGGCGACACTCGCCTCGCCATCCGCGAGGCGGCGCACGATGCGCAGCCGGTTCACGTCGGCGAGGGCCTTGTGGAACGTGCGCAGCTCGCGCAGGTCCTCGGGCTGGAGGACGATCGAGGCGATGGTGGAGCGGAAGCGGGCGGGGGTCGGCACGGTGGGGGCGGAGCTCCGGGGGTTCGCGGCGGGTCGCCGCACGCGTCGCATCAACGACGGTTGATATCAACGGGCGTTGATGCTACGGCCGGCCCGGGCCGGTGTCAAGCGACCCGCGTGTGCCCTCGATTCGCCGACCCCGCCTCGCTCGCGCTGCCGACCGAGTATGAAGAGCACCGGAGATCGCCGAGGGCGATGGTACGCGCTGCGGATCGAGAGTCCGGGCCGAAATGGACCCGTAGTGGCCCGGGTATCGCCGAGGGCGATCCATGGACCCAGATCCAACGCGATTCAGTTGCCCATGGGTCGGGATCCGCCTTCGGATGCACGTAGCATCGCTGGCAGCGATACCGGGAGTGACGGTCTGGCTCGCGTGGTCAACGGAAGCGGCCGATACACTCCGCGCATGGATCGCCGCCCGGCGCTCGTGCTGCTCGTGGTGCTCGGCGTCGGGGTGTTCCTCGCCGGGCTCGAGCTGATGATCACGGCGGTCGCCCTCCCGTCGATCCTGGCCGACCTGGTCGACGCCAACGGCACGTCCGCCTGGATCGAGCTGCGCAAGGCCAGCTGGATCATCAACGGCTACCTGCTCGTGTACATCCTCGCGATGCCGCTCGCGGGCCGCCTGACCGACCTCCTGGGCGCCCGCCGCCTGCTGCTCGGGGCGCTCGTGCTGTTCGCGGCCGGCAGCGCCCTCGCGGGGATGGCCCAGGATCTCGATCAGCTCATCGCCGCGCGCCTCCTCCAGGCGGTCGGCGGCGGCGTCCTCGTCCCGGTCGGCACGGCCGGTGCGGCCCACCTGTTCGAGGGAGCCGGGCGCCCGCGAGCCCTCGGGGTCATCGGTGCGCTCACGTTCCTGGGCATGGCCGCCGGACCGCTGCTGGGAGCGGCCATCCTGTCGGCCGTGCACCCGGAGGGCGCCATCGTCACCGTCGGACTGGCCGGGACGCCGCTGGCCGAGATCGCCAGCCCGGCCTGGCGCTGGATCTTCTACGTGAACGTGCCCATCGCCCTGTGCGCGCTGGCCATCGCCTGGGCCGCCTCCACCGGGCTGGATACGCCTCGGCACGCGGGCCGGGTGGACATCGCGGGTGCCGCGCTGTTCGGGATCGCGCTGACCGCCGGTCTGCTGGGGCTCACGCTGCTCGGAGCCCGCGAAGTTGCCGGCACGGACCTCGACCCGGCCATCGTGTCCGCGGCCCTGGGTGGGCTGGCCGTCGTCGCCACGCTGATCGCGATCGTCCGGGCGCTGCGCGTCCACGACCCCTTCCTCGACGTCCGGCTGTTCCGGAGCGGCGCGTTCAGCGCCGCGGCGCTCGTCTCGCTGCTGACCGGCTACGCCTTCGCGACGGCGATCATCGGTGGGGCGGTATTCGTGGACCGCGTGCTCTACGGCGGCCCGGACGATCAGCGTCTGGCCCTGGGCGCGCTGGCCGGCGCGACGGCCGTCGGGGCGCTGCTCTCGGGGTTCGTGGTGCGGGTGGCCAGCTTCCGGATCGTGACACTGGTCGGGCTGGCGCTGAGCATCGGCGGCCTGGCCGCGATGGCCGGCTGGACCACGGCGACCGGCATCCGCGATGTCGCGCTGGCGCTGGCGGCCTTCGGCCTGGGCTTCGGCCTGTCGGTCACGCCACGCTCAGCGGCCGCGGTCGAGGCGGCCGGTCGCACGGCCTTCGGAACGGCCTCATCGGTCGTGACCGTGGCGCGGATGGTCGGGATGGCCATCGGCCTCGCTGTGCTGACGGCCTACGGCTCCACGACCATCGACCGGCTGTCCGCCGAGGTCTACGCGACGCCCGATGCCTATCTCGCCTTCATCCCCGAGGAGCTCCAGGATCGCCCGTTGCGCGACCCACTGGTCGTCGAGGCCCTCGAGACGTGGGCGTCGCGGGAGGCAGCGTCGATCATGGTCGGGCTGTTCCTCGTCGCGGCGGTCGTGACGCTCGTTGCCGCCCCGCCGGCCCTCGCGCTCGGCGGTGGACCCGGCCGCCGGGCGGCCGCGGCCGACGCGAAGGCGCCGCGGACCGACCCGCGTATGCTGGCCGACGATGGCAGCCCCGACCCCGGCCTCATCCTCTGAGCGAACGACCGGTCGTGCCGGCGAGCCCGTGGCCGGACGTCGTCGGCGGGCGGCGCCCCACAGCGGCGCGGGGACCATCCGCGTGGCCACGGTCGTCGACGGCACGGCGCGCGAGTTGGACGGCGCCACGGCCCTGACCCAGCTGCCGGCGCTGCTGCGTCAGCCCGATGCCGACGTCTGGATCGACCTGATCGACCCGTCCGACGACCAGGTCGAGCAAGTCGGTGCGGCCCTGTCGCTGCATCCGCTCATCGTCGAGGACATCCTGGAGGGCAACCAGCGGTCGAAGATCGAGACGACGGACGGCGTCGTCCACATCGTGATGTTCGCGATCGAGTTCGCCGACAACGAGGTCGTCTCGACCGAGATCGACATGGTGCTCGGCCGCGGGTTCCTGCTCACGACCCACGACCAGGCCTGGGATCGCGCTGGCCTCGCATCACCTGCGCGGCGGCGTGGCGCCGATCCTGGCCAAGGGCCCGGACCACCTGCTGTGGGCGATCTGCGACGACATCGTCGACCGCTACTTCCCATTCGCCGACCACATCGGCGACGCGATCGACGAGGTCCAGGACGAGGTCGTCCGCAAGGCCGATCCCGCGCGCGCTCGAACGGCTCTTCCACCTCAAGCGCAAGCTCATCGAGATCCGCCGATCGATCGGGCCGGTGCGCGAGGTCTTCAACCAGCTCACCAACCGCGAGTCGGAGCTCATCGATGCCGAGGAGATCCTCTATTTCCGCGACGTGTACGACCACGTCATCCGCCTGACCGACGAGCTCGACAACTACCGCGAGCTGGCCGCGGCGACCCTCGACGTCTACCTGACCCAGGTCAACAACAACCTGTCGGTGATCATGAAACGGCTGACCGGGGTCACGGTCATCCTGGCCGGGGTCGGGGCGGTCGCGGGCATCTTCGGCATGAGCGAGGCCGGCCCGGCGTTCCAGGGGGCGGAGGAGTACGGGTTCTGGGTGGTCAGCGCGGTCGCCGTGGCCGCGGCCGGCGCGGCGGTCCTCGTGCTCCGCCGGATCGGCTGGGTCTGAGGCTTCCCTAGCAGTCGACCGGATGGGCCTCGGGATGGGCCTCTGCCGGATCCGCCGCTTCCTCAGCGAGGAACTTGGCGACGACCTGGGTCTTGCCGAAGGACGCGTTCGGGCCCTCCGAGGTCTGCAGCCACAGTTCGTCGACCGTGGCGGCAAAAGCGTCGTCGAGGTCGAACTGGTTGCGCCGGACCTCGAAGATCTCGTACACGAACTTGCGGTCGTCGCTCGTCCAGACCTCGACCCGGGAGCCGCGCTGCTGCGGCGCCTTGGTCTTGAGCAGCGGCAGGAACATGCCCGGCCGGGCATGGCCGTACAGGTAGGTGGCCCGGCCCTGGCCCGGCTGGCCGAGGGCGGTGAAGAACATCGCGACGTCGCACCACGGGTACGCGTTCGGATCGTCCGGCGGCCGCACCACGGGCATGTCGATGCCGAGCGCCACGATCCGGACCCGGGTGGCGACGCGATCCGGGTCGGCCGATGCCGAGGGCACCGGCGTGGCACTGGCGGTCGGGCCGGCCGTCGTCAGCGGCGGCAGCGTGATCAGCGGCGAGGGCGTGGCCAGGGCGGCGCTCGTGGGGCTGGGCGAGGCGCTCACGGCCGGCTCGGCGAGGACCGGGACGCCGTACGTCAGCAGGCCACCGGCGAGCAGGGTCACGCCGAGGGCGGTCAGCAGCGCGGGGAACAGGCGGGAACGGAGCCGTTCCGCAGGGTCGGTCATGGGAGCGAAATCCTAGCGTGGACCCGGCGGATGCGCCCCCGACCGTCCGTACTGGTACCCTCGCGGCCACATGTGGCCTCGTCTGTCGATCGTCGCCGGCCTCTTCGCCGGTATCGCCGTCGCGGCCCTCGTGCTCGGGGGGATCCTGGCTTTCGCCCCTGAGCCCGGGGCCTTGCCCACGGCCGCCCCCGAGCCGTCGGGCTCCATCGCCGCCGCCCCGAGCCCTTCGGACGCCCCGACGGCGAGTCCGTCCGGCGCGAGCGCATCCCCGTCGGGTTCGGACGCTGCCTCACCGTCGGCCGGTGCCTCGAGCGGGCTGTTCCATATCGGCGAGCCCGCGCCCGCGCTCGTGGTGCCGCAGGTCGGCGGCGGGACCATCGACCTCGCGAACCTGCGCGGCTCGGCCGTCTGGGTCAACTTCATGGGCACGTACTGCCCACCCTGTCTCGACGAGTTCCCGCTCATGAACGGCTTCGCGGCCCGCTACGCGGACGACGGGCTGGTCATCCTCGCGATCGACGTCAAGGAGGAGGAGGGCGTGGTCGCCGCGTTCGCCGAGCGCCTGTCCGCCACATTCCCCCTCGGCCTCGACAGCGACGGGTCCATCGCCGACCGCTGGGACGCTCTCGCCCTGCCGGTCCACTTCTGGATCGACAAGGACGGCATCGTCCGCGACGGTGCGCTGGGTGGCATCGGCCCGGACATCATGGCGCGCGGCCTCCGGGCCATCCTGCCGGGCGTCGACATCACGACGTGACGGTGACGGCGGCCGCGGGGTCGCCCCGGGTCACGCCACCGGCTGGGGTCGCGGCCGCCCTCGACGCGCTGGCGGAGGCCCGTGCGCCCCTGCTCGTCGTGGCCGACTTCGACGGGACGCTAGCCATGGGTGCCCGCGATCCGGCGGTCGCCCGGATCGAGCCGATCGCCCAGCGTGGACTCCGCCTCCTGGCGCGCATCGCGGGCGAGCGACCCGGCCGGGTCCACGTCGTGGTCCTGACCGGGCGGATCGTCGCCGACGTTGCGGCACGTGTCAGGGTCGGCGGGGTCGAGTACCTCGGCGATCACGGGCTGGAACGGGGCGTGCTGCCTCGAGGCGCGCCCGCCGAGCGGCTCGTCGTGGTCACGGACCCGGCGTTCGAGCCGCACCGGGGACCGGCCGAGATCCTGGCCCGCGGGGTTGCCGCGGAACTCGGATCGCCGCCGTGGTTGTTCGTGGAGCGCAAGGGTCCATCGGTCGCGTTCCACGTCCGCCAGGCGGACGACGTGGCAGCGGCCCGCGCGGCCGTCGTGACGCGATCGCCGCGGTCGAGGCGCGCGAGGGGCTGACGGACCACGGGCTGGCCCACTACCGCGGCCGCTCCGTCGTGGATCTGCGACCGGCCGCCGCCGGCGGCAAGCGCGAGGCCGTGGATTCCTCATCGCCCGGCTCGACCCCGGCGCGATCGTGGTCCTGGGCGACGAGCTCAGCGATGTCGACGCGTTCGAGGCGGTCGTCGCGGCCCGTGGCGGCTCAGCGGCCCGCATCGGGGTGACGGTGGCGGTCCACGGTGCGGCCAGGGCCGCGCCCGACGAGCTGCTAACGGTGTCGGACCTGTGTCTGCCTCCCCCGCGCGGTCGGCCGTTTGCTGCTGGATCTCGCCGCGCGCCTCTGAGCTGGGCCGCGCCCAACGACAGCCCGCGCCGGGTCAGTTCCCGGCCAGCGCTCCGCCATCGACCAACGCCTGGGCCGCCTGCCCGACGATGTCGAGCAGGGACGTCGGGAAGCAGCCCGAACAGGATCGTCAGCGCGGTCGCCGCCGCCAGCCCGCCCCACAGCAGCGCCGCCGTGGCGCATCGCCGGGGCGTCGCTCGATCGGCTCGCGCATGAACATGTAGACGACGACGCGCAGGTAGTAGAAGGCGGCCGCCGCGGCATTGAGCACGGCGATGACCGCCAGGACCGTCAGGGCCCCCCGGCCTGGACCGCCGCGAGGATGATGTACGCCTTGGCGAAGAACCCGGCCGTCGGTGGGATGCCGGTCAGCGACAGCAGGAACAGCGTCATCAGGACGCCCAGCACGGCTCGCGCCGGCCGAGCCCGGCGAACGTCTCGAGCTGGGACGTCACCCCCGCCCGCTTCTGGAGCGCGGCGACGACCGCGAAGGCGCCCAGGTTCATGAACGCGTAGGCGGCCAGGTAGAACAGCAGACCCTGGTCAGGCCCTGCGAGCTCGCCCGCGGCGTACGCGGCCAGGCCGACGAGCATGTACCCGGTGTGCGCGATGGAGCTGTAGCGCGAGCATCCGCTTGACGTTGTCCTGGGTCAGCGCGACGAGGTTGCCCAGGGTCATCGTCAGCGCCGCGAGGACGATCATCACCGGCAGCCACCACTCGGCCAGCGGCCCGAGCGCCTCGACGAACAGGCGCAGGATCAGCGCGAACGCGCCGACCTTGGGCCCGACCGACAGGTAGCCGGTGATCGGCGTCGGCGAGCCCTGGTAGGCGTCCGGTGTCCAGTAGTGGAACGGCACCGCCGCGATCTTGAACGCGACGCCCGGTCGTCAGGAACGCGAGGCCCATCGCCAGCCCGGCCGACAGCGGCGCTTCGCCCGCGACGATCGCCGCCAGCTGGGCCGCGATCCCGCCCTCACCCGTGATGAGCGTGGTCCCGGTCAGGCCCCAGACGAAGGCCAGCCCGAACAGGAAGATCGCCGAGCTGAACGACCCGAGGAGGAAGTACTTGATCGCCCCCTCGGTCGAGAAGTTGTCGGTCTTGTGGTAGCCGGCGAGCAGGTAGCCGGGCAGCACCATCAACTCGAGGCCGAGGAACAGCAGCAACAGGTCCGTGCCGGCGGCCAGGAGCATGGCCCCCGTCATCGCGAAGATGAGCACGACCGCGAACTCGGCCACCGGCAGGCTGCGCGGGAGCAGGTAGTCCGGGGCGAACAGGATGGTCAGCGCCACGACCGCGATGAACAGGATGTCCAGGAACGTGGTCAGCGCATCGACCGAATAGCTGCCGCCGAACGCCGTTGCCGGGGTCCCGCCGACCTGCAGCGTCACGAGCGCCGTGATGCCCAGGCCGATCAGCGCCGTCGCGATGGCGGGCTGGCTTCGAATTCGGGCGGATCAGGTCCACGACGAGCACCGCCGAGGCGGTCAGGATCGCCGCGACCAGCGGCGCGATCGTGGCGAAGTCCTGGAAGCTCAATGTGCCGCTCCGGCATCGACGGCCACGACATCGGTCCCGGTCGACCGGCGGTTGACGATCGCCCAGCCCGTCCGGGCTACGACCGCCAGCACGACCAGGCCGACGAGGATCGGCGTGAGGTTCGCGGCGACCGCGATCGGCGCCCCGGCCGACGCCGACTCGAGCGTAGCCGCGACGCTGCCGCTCACCAATCGAGCACGAGACCGGGTTGGATCCCGAACACGACGATGAGCGCCCCGAGGGGGGCCAGGGTCAGGATCTCGATCGGGGTCATGTCAGTCAGGTGGCTGCCCAGCCCGGACACGAAGTCCGAATACCTCGCCGAACACGATCCGGCCGTACATGTACAGGAGGTACCCCGCTGCAATGAGGATCATGACGAGCGTGGCCACCGCCGCGGCTGCCGGGCTGACCGCGAACGTCCCGACCAGGGTCAGGAACTCGCCCACGAAGCCGGACAACCCGGGCAGCCCGCCCGAGGCGAAGACGAAGAAGCCGAAGACCGCAGCCCACACGGGCGTCCGCGCCGCGAGCCCGGACATCTTGGCGATCGTCCGGTCATGGGTCCGCTCGTAGATGACCCCGACCAGCAGGAACAACGACCTTGAACACGGCGACCGTCAACGCCGTACGTTCGACCGGATCCACCCAACAACAATGACACCGCGTCGGTCGATGTCGCTCTGGCCGCCGACATCGCCGCCCAGATCATCGTGTCGGACGCCACGCCGGATGTCGGCGAGTCGATCGCCTACACCGTCACGATCCACAACGCCGGTCCCGACGACGCGAACAGGGTCAGCGCGACCATCGTCCTGCCGGGCACCCTCGATTACATCAGCGACGACGCAGCCGGCGTTTACGACCCGCTGACCGGCACGCTCACGATCGGAACCTCGCCGCCGGCGTGTCGTCGTTGTCGTGATCAACGCGAAGCCGAACGCCGGGCTCATCGACCTCATGGTCAACGCGTCCTCGGTGAATTCGACGCGAACCTGGCCAACAACGCCGACACCGTGACGGTCGTCGTCCGCTCGCGGATCTCGTGGTTGGCAAGACGGTCAGCGATGCGACACCGGACTACCTCGGCACCACGATCTTCACGGTCACGGTTCGCAACGATGGGCCGGCCGCGGCCGTCAGCGTGGTCCTCAACGACGCCCTCCCGGCCGGCCTCACCTACGTCAGCGATGACTCCGGCGGCTCATACGACCAGGCGTCCGGCGACTGGAGCATCGGCACCATCGCGAACGGCGACACCGTCACGCTCCAGATCACGGTTCGCGCGGACGCGACCGGCTCGCTGGTGAACACGGCGACCGTCGCCGCGGCCACCTACGACCCGACGCCCGGCAACAACACCGACAGCGCGACCGTCTCCGTCGAACCCGCTGGCGACCTGTCGATCACCAAGACAGTCGACAACCTGACGCCGAATGTCGGTGACGTCGTCACGTTCACGGTCACGGTGCACAACGCCGGCCCGGACCCCTCCAACGGCGTGTCGGTAGCGGACGTCCTGCCGGTCGGTCTCGCGTACCTCAGCGACGACGGCGCGGGCGCCTACGACCCGCTGACCGGCACCTGGACGATCGGTTGGCTCGCCGTGGGCGCCGACATCGTCATCCACATGAGCGCGACGGTCACTGAGTCCGGCGAACACGTGAACACCGCCACGGTGAGCGCCACGACCTACGATCAGGATCCGGACAACAACGTCGCGACGACCACACCGGAAGCGGCCTTGGCCGCCGACCTCACCGTGACGAACGCCGTCAGCGACCCGACGCCGTCGCTCAACGACGTGGTCACCTACACCCTGGTCGTTGGCAACAACGGCCCGGACACCGGGGCGACCGTCGCCGTCGACTTCCCGTTGCCTGCGGGCTTCACGTACGTCGCCGACGACGCCGCGGGTGACTACGACCCGACCACGGGCGTCTGGACCATCGGCCCGCTCGCCGAGGGCGACACGGTCACGCTCGTCGTCCAGGCCCGTGTCGTCGCCAACGGCACGCTGACCACGACGGCGATCGTGTCGGGCTCGCTCTACGACCCGGTTCCTGCCAACAACGTCAATTCCGCGTCGCTCACGGTCCAGACCGCAGACCTGTCGATCGTCAAGACCGTCGACCTGGCCACCCCGAACTATCTCGACACGGTCGTCTTCACGATCGTCGTCGCCAACGGCGGTCCCTCCGACGCGTCAGGCGTCACGGTCGATGATCTGCTGCCGGCGGGCCTCGCCTACATCAGCGACGATTCGGGCGGCGACTACGACGGCCCCACCGGTGTGTGGACGATCGGGGCGCTCGCTGACGGCGACGCCGCGACGATCAACATCACGGCCCGCGTCACGGCCACCGGCACGACCGCCAACGACACGTCGATCGGGTCGATCGATCAGATCGACCCGAACAGCGCCAACGACAGCTCCCAGGCGATCGTGACGGTCGATGATGCCGTTGACATCGAAGTCGCGGTTACGGGCTCGAATGCCGATCCGAACGTCGGCGAGGCGATGACCGTTTCGGTGACCGTCACCAACCACGGCCCGGACGCGGCGGCGAACGTCATCCTGGCGAACGTCTTCCCGACCAACCTGGCCTACGTCAGCGACGACGGCAGCGGTGCATACGATCACGGCACGGGGATCTGGACGATCGGCTCGATCGCGTCGAGTGCGTCGATGACCCTGACCTTCACGGCCACTGCGGCGACCGTCGGCTCCTCGTCAGACGACGCCTCGGCGACGACCACGACCTACGAGGCCGATCTGACCAACAATGCCGACACGTGGCCTGTCCAGGTCCACCCGACGTCCGACCTGTCGCTGACCAAGACGGCCGACGAGCCGATCCCCTTCAACGGCACGAACATCACCTACACGATCACGCTGCACAACGACGGTCCGAACGCCGCAACCGGAGTCGTCGTCGGGGACCTGCTGCCCGCCGGGCTCACCTATGTCGGCGACGACGCCGGCGGCGACTACGACTCCGCCACCGGTGCCTGGGCCGTCGGGACGATCGCCAACGGTGCTGACGCCACGATCCACATCACGGCCGCGGTCAACACGACCGGATCGATCGTCAACACGGGCGAGGTCATGTCGTCCGACAGCTTCGACCCGGACTCGACGCCCGACAACGACGATCCAATCGAGGACGACCAGGCGACGGCCACCGTCAACGGCCAGGCCGCGTCCGACATCTCGGTCACGACCACGGTCGCCGTCCTGACCGGCGTCCCCGCGGCGCCCCTTGTCGGCAACGTCAACCTCGGCGGCACTGTCCAGTTCACTATCACGACCACCAACGACGGGCCTGATGACGCTACCGGCGTCACCACCAGGTTCCTCCTGCCGGCCAGCCTCCAGTACGTGTCGGATGACGCCGGCGGCTCCTACGATCCGATCAGCCACATCTGGTCGATCGGGGCGCTTCCGGCCGGCACCACGGTGACCTTCCATGTCACGGCGACGGTCATGGCGACCGGCAGCATGACCGGCGATGCCGAGCTCATGACGGCATTCGAGTGGGACCCCGACTCGACCCCGGCAAACAACGCGGCCGTAGAGGACGACCAGGCGGCCGCGCCGCTCCAGGTTCCCGGCGCAGCGGCGCTGACAGTGACCAAGGTCGCTTCCGTGGCGCAGCTGGCTCGCGGCGGGCAGGTCACCTTCACGATCGCCGTCCACAACACGGGCCCTGACACGGCGACGAACGTGGTCGTGGTCGATCCACTCCCGGTGGGGATGACGTTCGTCAGCGCCAACGGTGCGGCGTTCGATCCGAACACCGGAACCTGGACGATCCCCTCGATCCTCAACGGCGAGACGGCGACTCTCCTCCTCACCGTCAGGGTCAACGTCCTCGGATCGCTAGTGAATGTCGCTCAGCTCCTCGGTGGTGATCAGTTCGATCCCAACGAGGGCGGAGTGCTCTCGACGGCCACCGCGAGCGTCATGGTCCTCAGCGGGCCGGACGACGACCTGCCGTTCACGGACGCCAATCCCGGCAACCAGCTCGTGGCCACGCTGATTGCGATGCTGGCGGGCCTGACGTTCCTCGCCTGGGGCGCCTTCCGCCGCCGCTCGCCGAGGGATATCGTCGGGTAACGTCCAGGTGATCGCGGAAAGCCAAGATGAGGCGGTGGATCGATTCGGATTCGGCCGTGCCATCCGCGGACTCCGCCACCGTCGCGGATGGCGCCAGGTCGATCTCGCGGCTCGGAGCGGCCTCGCTCGCAGCGTTGTCGGTCGGATCGAACTGGGGCAAATCGGCCGTGTCGCGTACGACGATCTGGCGGCCGCGGCGTCGGCGGTGGACGGACAGTTGTCTCTTGATTTTCGCTGGCGCGGCGAGGGTCTTGCGCGGCTCATCGACGAGGAGCACGCCACAGTCGTCGACCAGCTCGTCGAGCTGTACCACGTGGCTCGCTGGGAGGTGGCGGTCGAGGTGTCTTCTCGATCTTCGGGGAGCGCGGGTCAATTGATGTCTTCGCCTGGCACCCGGTCATCAAGGTCGTGGCGGTGAACGAGGTGAAGGCATCTGTACCGGAGGCGGGCGGAACCGTGATCGGCGTTGACCGAAAGTCGCGTCTAGCGCCACAGATCGCTCGGGACCGTGGCTGGACCTGCCGAGGGGTGGCGCGGTTCCTCGTCATCCGAGATACCTCGACATCTCGACGCCGGGTCGCAGAACACGGGCGGCTGTTCAGGTCCGCCTTCCCGCTTGCGGGTCGCGAGAGCCTCGACTGGATCCGCAACCCAACCCTGCGGCCCGTGAGCGGCCTGATTTTCCTCCCAGATTCCCGTCCTGCGGGTAATACGAAACGAGCCGTCGCGCGAAAGCGCATCCGCGTCGCTAGGTCGCGCACGGGCGGAGGCTAGCCGGGTATCGACTTGCGCAGTACTACCCGCACCGTGGGCCGTACGGCCGTCCGCTTGGCTTACTACCCGTGCTGCGGGAATTTGGGGACAGGCGCGGTCGATAGGGGCACATTGGGGGCGTAGGTGCCTACCCGGCACCCAAACGCAACCCGCCACGCAGCGTTGACGCGGCCGCGCCCTTCCCGGAGTGGCTGAACGTGCGGGGTAGAATGCGCCAGATGTCTGCCCGCCCCCTCGTCGTTCAGAAATTCGGTGGTTCCAGCCTCGCCGACGCGGATCGAATCCGGCGTGTGGCGCGCCGGATCGCGCGCGAGCGTGCGGCCGGCGCCGATCTCGTCGTCGTCGTTTCGGCGATGGGCGACACGACCGACGAGCTGCTCAGCCTGGCCGCGGCGATCACGGAAACGCCCGACGAGCGCGAGCTGGACATGCTCCTGGCGACCGGCGAACACCAGAGCGCGACGCTCGTTTCGATGGCCCTCCATGCCCAGGGCGTGCCTGCGATCAGCCTGAGCGGGCCGCAGGCCGGCATCACCACCGACAGCCGCCACGGCAAGGCCCGGATCTCGAGCATCGAGCCGGCCAGGATCAGGCGCGAGATCGAGGCCGGCAAGGTCGTGATCGTGGCCGGGTTCCAGGGTCGGACGTCGATCTCGGAGACAGGTGACCCGTCGGACGCTCACTCGGCCGACATCACGACGCTGGGCCGGGGCGGTTCGGACACAACAGCGATCGCCCTGGCCGCGCGACTCGCCGCGGACCGCTGCCAGGTCTTCACCGACGTCCGCGGCATCTACACTGCCGACCCGCGGCTCGTCCCCACCGCAAGGCAGCTCGACGTCGTGGGCTACGAGGAGATGCTCGAGCTCGCCCATCAGGGCGCCCAGGTCATGCAGACGCGGGCCGTCGAGCTCGGCTGGGTCAACGGCGTCGTCATCGAGGTCCTCAGCTCGTTCGAGGACGCCCCCGGCACGCTCATCAAGGAGGATCCGTTCGTGGAGCAGCGGAACAAGGTTCGCGGCCTGGCCCACGACCGCAACGTCGCCAAGATCACGCTCGTCGAGGTCCCCGACAAGCCGGGCGTCGCGGCCAGCGTCTTCCAGCCGCTCGCCGACGCCGGCATCAATGTGGACATGATCGTCCAGAACATCGGCCACGGCGGGGCGACCGACCTGAGCTTCACGATTCCCCAGGTCGAGCTGGCGAAGACGAAGCGGATTCTCGATCCGGTTGCTCGGGAGCTCGGCTTCCGCGAGATGACGACGGACTCGTCGGTCGCCAAGATCTCGATCGTCGGCGCCGGGATCCAGAACGCGCCGGGCTATGCCGCGCGGATGTTCGGGGCGCTGGCTGCGGCGGGCGTCAACATCGAGATGATCTCGACGTCCGAGATCAGGATCACGACGATCATCGCGGAGGACGCGCTGGAGACGGCCGTTCGCGCGCTTCACGACGCGTTCGAGCTGGAGCGGCCAGAGGCGATCGAAGCCGCCGCTGCCGGCTGATGATCCGAACGCCCTTCATCGCCCGTCTCGAGCTCTTCGATGTCGTCGGGTCAACGAACGACGTCGTCGGCGGCTGGCTGGCAGACGGCACACCGGAGGTCTGCATCGCGATCGCCGACGAGCAGACGGCCGGCCGAGGGCGCGAGGGGCGGACCTGGACGGCGTTTCCGGGTCGGGCGTTGCTCCTGTCCCTCGGCTTCCGGCCGACGTGGCTGGCGCCCGATCGCGTCTGGCGACTCGCTGCGGTAACAAGCCTCGCGATGGCTGAAGCCGCGGAGGACGTCTCCGGGCTCTCGCGCGGAACGATCCGGCTCAAGTGGCCGAACGACCTGGTCACAGAGAAGGACGGCACCGTCCGCAAATTGGCCGGGGTCCTCGGCGAGACCGACGGGCTCGGGACGGACGATCCGCGGGCTGTCGTCGGGATCGGGATCAACACGGACTGGCCCGCGAGCGTGTTTCCGAGCGAGCTCGCCGACGGGATGACGTCCTTGCGGGCGGCTGCGGGCGGCCGGCGCGACATCGACAACGCCGACCTGCTCGACGCGTTCACGCGCGCCCTCGAGCCGCGGGTCGAGCGACTCCGGCGCGGCGCATTCGACGAGGCCGGCTGGACCCAGCGGCAACTCACGAACGGGCGCCTGGTCCGCTTGATCGCCCATGACGGCCGCGAGGAGGTCGTTCGGGCCCTCGGCGTTGACCCGGCGAGTGGCGCATTGAACGTCGAGGAGCCTGGCAAGGGCGAGCGGCGGGCCGTCGTCAGCGGCGAGATCCAGCACCTTCGTATCGACGGCAGCGTGTAACACGATGGCTCGATCGGTGTTTGGAAGAACGAGACCGGCCGGAGAGACCGGCTCGCCCCGCATTACGCACCTGGACCGCGACCGCTCACTGGTCGAGGATGCGCGCGGGGACCCCGCCCAATTCGATGCCCTCTATCGCAGGTACCTGGCCCAGGTGTACAGCTACGCGTTCTATGAGCTCGGCGATCACCACGAAGCCGAGGACGCCACGGAACGAACCTTCCTCGCTGCGCTGACGAACCTCGACCGGTTCGAGGAACGCGCCCGCCCGGCGGACGGCGAGGGTGCGTCCACGTTCCGCGTCTGGCTCTTCCGGATCGCCCGAAACGTCGTCGCCAACCAGCGGCGCGGCCGCCGCCGTCACCCACAGGCTCCGATCGAGGCCGCGGCGCTCGTTGCCGATCCCCTCGACATCGAGCACGCCGCGACAACGCACGACGAGGCCGCGGCGGCGTGGCGCGCGGTCGGGCGGCTGCCGGCGGATCGTCGCCGCGCGATCGTCCTGCGCTTCGTCGACGAGATGTCGACGGCCGAGATCGCCGGCGTCCTCGGCCGCTCGGAAGGCGCGGTTCGAGTCCTGATCCATCGGGCGCTCCGGACCGTCGCGCGCGATCTCGGCCGCCGCGGCACCCCTCGATGACGGCGTTCGAGCGAGAGGCCATCGAGGTCGAGGCGCTCCTGACCGACCGCTATCTCGAGAGCGTCCTGGCCCGCGCGGGGACCGACCTCGGCCCGGCCGATTCCGACCTCGATCCCGAGCTCCGCCTCATATCCGACCGGCTGCGGCGCGATCTGGTCCGCGTCCACCCATCGTTCCGTTTCGAGGAGCGACTCGCGATCCGTCTCGCCGAGGCAGCGGCCGCGCTCCGGATGGGCGCCGCGGTCGGCGCGGAGGGAGCCCCGATCCCGTTCCGTGGCCCGACCACCGGCGTCGGCGACGACTTCGACCCGCTCGCCTTCGACGACCCGTCCGACGAGCGACGCGAGCTGCCGCGACCACTCCTGATCGGCGGCGCGCTGACATCCGCCGCGATCTCACTGGCCGGTGCGGCCATCGTCGCCTGGCGGCTGGCCCATCCCAGCCGCGCCGGGAGCCCGATGGTCCGCGCCGCGCGAGCCGCCCGTGCCGCGCGCGCGTCCCGCCTAGCGTCGATCGGACGATTCGACTGATGACCGCCCACGCCGCAGCCCTCCGAAGTCCGAGGCGGAGCTCCGCGACGCCGTCGGCCCGAGGATTCGACTAAATGCCGATCAAGCTTCCCTCCTTCCGGCCACGGCGCGACGCCTACCCGCCCGACCTTTGGACGAAGTGCCCCTCGTGCGAGGAGATGCTGTTCAACAAGCAGCTCGACAAGGTCCAGCGGGTCTGTCCCAACTGCGGCCACCACTTCCGGCTGTCGGCCGATGCCCGCCTGGCACTGCTCCTCGACCACGGCAGCTTCGTCGAGCGCGACGGCGGCCTCCAGTCCGTCGACCCGCTCGGATTTGTCGACCAGAAGGCGTATCCGGACCGGGTCGCCGCCGCCCAGCTGGCGACGGGGATGCGGGACGCCGCGATCTGGGGCACGGGCACGATCGACGGGCGGCCGGTCGCGATCTGCGTCATGGACTTCGGTTTCATGGGCGGCTCGATGGGTGCCGTCGTCGGCGAGAAGGTGACCCGAGCCTCGGAGCACGCACTCGCCCAGCGTCTGCCGCTGATCATCGTCTCTGCGTCGGGCGGGGCCCGGATGCAGGAAGGCACGCTTGCCCTCATGCAGCTCGCGAAGAGCGTCGCGGCGCTGGAGCGGCTCCGCGAGGCAGGCGTGCCGTTCATCAGCGTGCTGTCGGACCCGACGACGGGCGGCGTCTTCGCCTCGTTCGCGGTGCTCGGCGACATCAACCTCGCCGAGCCGAACGCCCTGATCGGGTTTGCGGGCGCACGCGTCTCCGCCGGCACGATCTCCCAGGAGCTGCCGGTCGGGTTCCAGCGCTCCGAGTTTCTCTTCCAGCACGGTTTCCTCGACCGTGTCGTGCACCGTTCCGAGCTCCGGCCCGAGATTTCGGTCCTGCTGTCGTACCTGCGGCCAGCCGAGCGCGCAGGCGTGTACGAGGAGCCCGAGCAGCTCTCGCTGCCGGCATTCCGGCCGCTGTCGTTCCTGTCGAATCTCGCCGAGCGGGTGATGCCGAGCGATCCGGAGCCGACGAATGGCGTCGCCCACCTCGACGTCGCGTCCGGCAGTGCGAGGGCCCCACTCCAGGCGGCCCCGGCGGTTCCCCCGCCCACCGACCCGATCGATCAGGAGCCCGTCCCAGTGATGCAGCCACCGGCCGAGCCGATCGCGACGCCCACCGACGCTCGCAACGAGGAGCGCCGCGATGGTTGACCGGCTTCTCGGGCGCGGCCGCGAGCCGGTGGCCGACGCACCTGCCGCAGTCGCGGTCGCGGACGATCCCAGGGTCGCCGTCTGGTCGCGGGTCCAGCAGGCGCGCAATCTGCGCCGCCCACGGACGCTCGAGCTCGTCGGCGCGATGGCGGACGGCTTCGTCGAGATCCACGGCGACCGGCTCTTCGGCGACGACGCCGCGGTCGTGACCGGCTTCGCCACGATCGACGGCCGGCGGATCGTCGTTATCGGCCAGCAGAAGGGCGCGGACACGGACGAGAACATCCGCCGAAACTTCGGCATGCCCCACCCGGAGGGCTACCGCAAGGCGATGCGGGCGATGGAGCTCGCGGAGCGCTTCGGCCTGCCGGTTGTCACGCTCGTCGACGTGCCGGGCGCCCACCCCGGGGCGGAGTCGGAAGAGCGTGGGATCGCCGAGGCGATTGCCCGCTCGATCGGCCTGATGAGCCGCCTCCGGACGCCGATCGTCACCGTGATCACCGGCGAGGGCGGCTCCGGCGGGGCGCTCGCGATTGCCGTCGCCGACGTGGTCGTCGCCCTCGAGAACGCTGTCTATTCCGTTATCAGCCCCGAGGGTTGCGCCTCGATCCTGTGGCGGACATCCGACGAGGCGGCGACCGCAGCCGTCGCGATGCGGATGACGGCAGCCGAGCAGCAGGCCCTCGGCGTCGTCGACATCGTCGTGACGGAGCCCGGCGAGGGTGCCCACACGGATCACGCGGAGACGGCACGCCGCCTCAAGGCGGTGATCGTCGCCCAGCTCGATGCGCTCTCGCGGATTCCCCTCGACGACCTCGTCGAGGCACGCTACCGCCGGTTCCGGGCATTCGGCCCATACACGGAGGTCGCCGAGGTTCCAGCACCTCCGGTCGAGCGCCTCGGCCTGACCGACCGGCTGCGAAACCTCTTCGATCCCGGCCGCTGGCCGCAGGGCGGCGCGGGCCGCGATGAACCGCCCGCCCGCGACGAGGTCTGACGATGTCCGACGATCCGTCGCGCGGACGGCCAGCGGACGATCGGACCGAGGAGGACCGAGCCGCCGACCACGCCGCGATCGACCACCTTGCCGACGAGCTGCTGCCCGCGCTCGCCGCGAAGCTTTCGGCGACCGGCCTGGGCGAGATCGAGGTCCGCGAGGGTGCCTGGAAAGTCCGGGTTCGCCGACCCGCCGGTGAGGGCACGGCCGCGATCAAGCGAGCCGACCGACCGTCGCGGGCGCAGCCGGGCCATGCTGGCCATGGCCACCCACCTGCTGGGTTCGAGGGCCATCGGTCCGCGCGCGAGGGACGGGGTGCCGTTGCCCACTCGACGAACGGATCCAACCCGCCGAACCTCGTCCCGGTCGGCCCGGATCGTGACCCCGCGCCCGATCCCGCGCCGCGCGCCTCATCGCATCCGGGTCGCGCCGTCGCCACGTCGCCGGCCGTCGGTGTCTACCAGCCGAGACCCGAGGCTCGACCCGGCACGCGCGTCCGTTCGGGCGATCCGCTCGGGGCCGTCGACATGCTCGGGATCGCCCAGGAGGTCATCGCCCCGGCCGACGGCCTGGTCGGGGCCAGCCTCGTCGAGCCCGGCCAGGCCGTCGAATACGGCCAGGAGCTCGTCCTGATCGAGCTCCCCGGGGAGGACTGACGGAATGTTCCGAAAGATCCTGATTGCCAACCGCGGGGAGATCGCCCTCCGGATCCTGCGCGCGTGCCGGACGCTCGGGGTCGAGGCCGTGGTCGCCTACAGCGAGGCCGACCGCGATTCGCTCCCGGTCCAGCTCGCCGACGAGGCGATCTGTATCGGCCCCGCGGACGCCAAGCGGTCGTACCTATCGGCGCCGGCGATGATCAGCGCGGCGATCGTCACCGGCTGCGACGCGATCCACCCGGGCTACGGTTTCCTGTCCGAGGACGAGGGCTTCGCCGAGGTTGTCCGCGCCCACGATCTCGTGTTCATCGGGCCGCCGTCGGCGGTTCTCGAGCGGTTCGCCTCGAAGGAGGCAAGCCGGCGGCTGCTCGCCTCGCACGGGCTGCCCACGATCCCGGGCTCGAACGGGATCCTGCGCGATGATGCCCACGCGCTCGCGGAGGGCGAGCGGATCGGCTACCCGCTGCTGATCAAGCCCGCGGCGGGCGGCGGTGGCAAGGGCATGCGAATGGTCCGGACGCCGCGCGAGCTCGAAGCCTCGCTCAACGTCTGCCGCTCAGAGGCGCGGGCTGCGTTCGGCGACGACTCGCTCTACCTCGAGCGCTGGCTCGATGAGAACCGCCATGTCGAGGTCCAGGTCGTCGTCGATCGGTACGGCCACGGGGTCCACCTGGGCGAGCGCGACTGCTCGGTCCAGCGGCGGCATCAGAAGATCCTCGAGGAGGCGCCGACGCCTGCACTCTCCGAGGCGGCTCGCGCCGATCTCTGCGCCCGGGCGGTCCGGGCGGTGGTAGCGGCCGGCTACGAGAACGTCGGGACGCTCGAATTCCTCGTCGACAACGCCGGGAACTACTACTTCATCGAGATCAACTGCCGCATCCAGGTCGAGCACCCGGTGACGGAGGTCCTGACGGGCATTGACCTCGTCGCGACCCAGATCCGCGTCGCCGCCGGCGAGCCGATCGGCTTCAGCCAGGCTGACATCGCGTTCCGCGGCCACGCGATCGAGTTCCGGATCAACGCCGAGGACCCGGAGCGTGACTTCCAGCCGAGCGCCGGCGTCGTCGAACGGTATTTGCCGCCCGGCGGCCCAGGGGTCCGGATGGACTCGCACCTCTACTCGGGCTACGAAGTGCCGCCGTTCTACGACTCGCTCCTCGGCAAGCTGATCGTCTGGGGCAACACACGCGAGGCCGCGATCGCCCGGTCCGTCGCCGCGCTCGACGAGCTGCTCATCGAGGGGATCGTCACGAACATCGCGATCCACAAGGCGCTGCTCGCTTCCGACGCGTTCCTCGAAGGCAAGATGACAACCAACCTGCTCGATCGCGTCGGGGGCGCGGCGTTCCTTGCCGCGGCGGCGCGAGCGTGACGTCCGGTTCAGTGGCCGCGGCACCAGCCGTCCGGTCCCCGTCACGCCAGCCGGTACAAGGAGCGGTTGAGAACCCCGTAGCGGCCGCGACCCCCGGCCTCGTCGGTCGCTTGTCACGCCGGCGGAGACAACGAGCGGCTGAGCGCCCCCGGATGGCGTTCGCGTCGCTTGCCGTTCGCCCGTTGTCACGCCAGCCGATACAAGATGGTCTCGAGCTTCGCATGTGCGTACCTGCAACCACCCCTCCGCGTGGCCCTCGCGCTGCGCGGCACACTGAGATCCCCGTCAGGAGCTGTCCGTGACCGACGCCGCGACCGAAACGACCGCGCCACCCGCCGCGCCACGGCTCGAAACGATCCACTCCACCCGCGAGATCGAGCAGCTGATCCCCCATCGCTGGCCGATCCTCCTCGTCGACCGCATCGTCGAGTACGACCCCGACGCGAAGCGAATCGTCGGCATCAAGGGCGTCGCGGCGACCGAATGGTTCTTCCAGGGCCACTTTCCGGGCCTGCCGGTCGTCCCAGGCGTCATCCAGGTCGAGGCGCTCGCCCAGACGATGGCGGTCTACGTCGCGAAGCAGCCGGGCTTCGGGGATCGGATCGGGCTGTTCGCGGGCATCGACGAATGCCGCTTCAAACGGGTCGTCGTGCCGGGTGACGTCCTCCGGCTCGAGATCACGATGGAAAAGCTTGGCAGCCGATTCGGAAGGGGCCGCGGCGTGGCCAGCGTCGACGGCGAGGTCTCCTGCGAGGCGACACTCAGCTTCGTCATCCCGAACGAAGGCGTCCTGCGATGACGGCGCGTGTCGCGATCCTGTCGGACGTCCACGGCAACGCCAAGGCCCTCGACGAGGTCAGGAAGGCGATTCGCAAGGAGAAGCCGGACGCGGTGATGATCGCCGGCGACCTCGTCATGAACGGGCCGGAACCCGCGGCCGCGGTCGACGGTATCCGAGAGCTGGAGGCCGAAGGCGCGATCGTCGTCCAGGGCAACACCGATGTGGCGGTCGCGGATTTCGACTACTCGGCGGCCTATCCGTGGCTGACCGACGGCGTCCCCGATACGTACCGGGCGGCGGCTGAATGGGCCCACGACGAGCTCGGCGACGACCGGCTCTCTTGGCTGCGCCGGCTTCCATCGGAGCGGCGGCTCCGGCTCGAGGACACGATGTTCCTCGTGTGCCACGCGTCGCCGGGCAGCCAGACCCAGGGCTTCGACCAGGCGCTCGACCCGTCGGTCATCCTCGAGCGCGTCTCGCGAACGGACGCCCGGGTGATCTGCTGCGGCCACACCCACTTGCCGGAGGTTCGCGACCTCGGCTGGAAGCTGATCGTCAACGACGGCTCCGCCGGCTACGTGTTCGACGGCGACCCGACGGCGTCATGGGCGCTCGTCTCGGTCGACGGCGACGACGTGGTCGCCGAGATCAAGCGGACGGAATTCGACGCGTTGACCGTCTCGAACGCGATCTCCGCGCGCGGTTTGCCGGGCGACGTGTACCGCGCGGCCACTGTTCGCACCGGAAAGCTCGTCCGATGACGCGCGGAACCTGGCCGTCGGAGCCTCGGCGTGTGGTCGTCACCGGGATGGGGGCGGTTACCGCGCTCGGAAACGATGTCGCCACGACATGGGCGGGCCTCGCCGCCGGGCGATCCGCCGTCGCGAGAATCGCCGCCTTCGACCCTTCGCGGCTGACGGTCCAGATCGCCGGCGAGGTCAAGGACTTCGACGCGAGCCACATCCTCGACAAGAAGGAAGTCCGGCGAACGGATCGCTACATCCAGTTCGGGCTCGTCGCGTCGCGCGAGGCGATGGACCAGGCCGGCCTGCCGGCACGCCTCGAGGGCGAGGAGGCCGAGCGAACAGGCGTGATTATCGGTACCGGCCTCGGCGGGGTGGGGACCCTCGTCGACGGCATCTCGATCAACGCGCTGCGCGGGCCCGACCGAATCAGCCCGTTCTTCATCCCGATGGGCATCCCCAACGTGGGCGCGGGACAGGTCGCGATCAGCTTCGGGATGACCGGGCCGAACTTCACGACCGTGTCGGCCTGCGCCACCGGCGGCCACGCAATCGGCGAGGCATCGGAGACCATCCGCCGCGGCGACGCCGACGTGATGATCGCCGGCGGCACCGAGGCCGGCATCTTCGAGCCGCTCGTCGGAGGGTTTGCGGCGATGCGGGCACTGTCGACGCGGAACGACGAGCCCGAGCGCGCCTCGCGACCGTTCGACAAGGGGCGGGACGGCTTCGTCCCCGGCGAAGGAGCCGGCGCGCTCGTCCTCGAGGAGCTGGAGCACGCTCGGGGCCGCGGGGCCACGATACTCGCCGAGCTCATCAGCTACGGAGCGACCGCGGACGCGTCGCACATCACGCTGCCGGCGCCCGGTGGCCTCGGGGCGGTCCGGGCGGCCCAGCGGGCCCTCGAGAAGGCCGGCATGTCCGCGGACGAGATCGATCACGTGAACGCGCATGCCACGTCGACACCGGAAGGCGACAAGGCCGAGCTCCAGTCGATCAAGACGATCTTCGGCGATCGCGCCCCGGAGATCCCGATCACCTCGAACAAGTCGATGATCGGTCACACGCTCGGGGCCGCCGGGGCGATCGAGGCGATCGTGACGATCCAGTCAATCCGCGAATCCTGCGTGCCGCCGACGATCAATCTCGAGGATCCGGACGATGAGGGCGAGGGACTGAACCTCACGCCGAACGTCGCCCAGGCCCACGACATCCGCAACGCGATGTCGAACTCTTTCGGGTTCGGCGGGCAGAACACGGCGCTCATCCTGCGACGGTGGGAGGAATGAACGAGGAGCTGGAGCGCTCGGTCGAGGCCGACGTTGACGCTGACGCTGACGCCGACGCCGATGTGTCCGCGACCGAACCGGGCGACGGGACGGCCACCGATGTCACCGCCGACGTGAACGCCGATACGCCGCCCGCCCCTGTGAGCACCGGCGACGCATCACTCCTCGCGCTGATCGACAGGCTCGGGGCGATGCTCGAGCGCAGCGACCTGACCGAGGTAGAAGTCGAGGTCGGTGGCACGGCGGTCATCCTCCGCAAGGCCGCACCCGTCGCTCAGCCGGTTGCAGTCGCGGCAGGCGTAGCCGTGGCCGCGCCCGCGGCGCCGGGCCAGGCGTCGGCCACGCCGGTCGGGGAGCAGGCCGCCGCTCCATCACGTCCGAGCATCAAGGCCCCGCTCACCGGAATCTGGTACGGCTCGCCGGCTCCGGGCAGCGCGCCCTTCGTCGAAGTCGGCCGCGAGGTTGCGGTCGGCCAGGTCGTCGGCCTGATCGAGGCGATGAAGCTCTTCAACGAGATCAAGTCGGAGCTCGCCGGTCGCGTCGTCCGGGTCGTGCCGGAGAGCGGCGCGCTCGTGAAGGCAAAGCAGCCGCTGATCGAGGTGGACCCGCTGTGAATCAGCCCGTTCGCAATGCCCATGTCACTGGCTGGGGTCGGTATGCGCCGGCCCAGGTCCTCACGAACGCCGACCTCGAACGGATAGTCGACACGTCCGACGAATGGATCGTGAGTCGCACCGGTATCCGCGAGCGGCGCGTCGCGGCCGCCCACGAGACGACCGCCTCGATGGCCGCCGTCGCCGGCCTGCGGGCGATCCGGACGGCCGGGATCGAGCCCGAGGACATCGACCTCATCCTGCTCGGGACCCTCACGCCCGACTACTGGATGCCGTCGACCGCCGCCCTCGTAAAGGAGGCGATCGGGAACACGAAGGCCGCCGCGTTCGACGTCATGGCCGCCTGCTCGGGCTTCGTCTACGCCTTCGCCACCGCCCAGGCCTATATCGCCAGCGGCCAGGCCAAGCATGTCCTCGTCATCGGCGCGGAGCTGCTCACACGGTTCCTCGACTACACCGATCGCAGCACCTGCATCCTGTTCGGCGACGGGGCTGGTGCCGTGGTCCTGCTCTCCGCGAGCGAAGAGCCCGGGGTGCGCTCGGCGTCGAGATGACGACCGAGCCGCGCGGCGCGTACATGATCTGGCTTCCGGCCGGTGGCGCGAAGGCCCCGCCATCCGCGGGGACGGTCGCCCGCGGCGAGCATTACGTCCGGATGGAGGGCAAGGAGACGTACCGCTTCGCGACGAAGACACTGGCCTCGACGGCGCTCGAGTCGATCGCCAAGTCCGACCTCCAGCCGTCCGACATCGACCTGTTCATCCCGCACCAGGCGAACATCCGGATCATCGAGGCGGTCGCCAAGGGCCTCGACCTGCCGATGGACAAGATGTTCGTCAACCTGGACAAGTACGGGAACACGTCCGCCGCATCGGTCCCGATCGCGCTTGCCGAGGCGGTGAATGAGGGCCACGTCAAGGTCGGCGACAACGTCGTGATCGTCGCCTTCGGCGCCGGATTCACGAGCGGCGCGGTGACGATCAACTGGACCGCCGATCCGGCCCGGGGCATCGCCGGCGACGCTGCTGTTCGGCCGGAGGACGTCTCGGTCCGGCTGCCGGTCGACTGGGACTCGGTCGACCCAATCCCCGAGGCGCTGGCCGAGCTCATGAACCGGCCCGGCGGGGTCGAGGTGCCGGACGACGTGGTGCCCGGCGAACCGGAGCACGCCCGCCAACCTGTCGGCTGAAGCGCGGCCGGTCCGCGGCCTCCAGGAGGGCCATCGGATGATCGATCTTTTGGGCAAGAGTGCCGTCGTGACCGGCGGTTCGCGGGGGATCGGGCGGGCGATCGCGCTGCGGCTCGGGGCGCAGGGTGCCGACGTCGCGTTCAGCTACCGCGGGAATGAGGCGGCGGCGAAGGAGACGGCCGGCGCGATCGAGGCCCTCGGCCGCAAAGCGCTCCCGGTCCAGGCCGACGTCACGGAGCCGGAGTCGGCTGAGGCGCTCGTCAAGGCCGCGACTCGAGGCCTTCGGCAAGGTCGACATCCTCGTCAACAACGCCGGGATCACCCGCGACGACCTGATCATGCGGATGAGCGTCGAGGCGTTCCGCGAGGTCCTCGAGACGAACCTCTTCGGGGCGTTCTACGCGACGAAGGCGGTCACCCGGCCGATGCTCAAGGCGAAGGGCGGCCGGATCATCAACATCACCTCGGTGTCCGGGCAGGCAGGGCAGATGGGCCAGGCGAACTACTCGGCGGCGAAGGCCGGACTGATCGGCTTGACCAAGGCAACGGCCCGCGAGCTCGCATCGCGCGGCATCACCTGCAACGCCGTCGCGCCGGGGTTCGTGCTGACCGAGCTCACGCAGGATCTCCCCGAGGCGCTCCAGACGGAGATCACCTCCCGCACCCCGCTCGGGCGGTTCGGCACGACCGACGAGATCGCGAACGCCGTCGCCTTCCTTGCCAGCGACGAAGCCGCCTTCATCACGGGACAGGTGCTGGCCGTCGACGGCGGCCTGGTGATGATGTAACGCTCGCTGTTGCGCGACGGGCGAGCTGGACCCACCGGAGACGGCGTCGTGACTCAGAGTCAACAAGCGTCACGTCACGGCGGTCACGACCGACCGCGACGCCCGCTTGGTGCGGCTGCGAGACTCAGAGTCACGAACGGCTCGCGAATGTGGCGGGGGAGCGCCTGGGTGCGCCGGCAGCCGCGTTCTTGTTGACGCACGGTCACGAGGGACCAACCGGAACCCGGGCGGCGAGCCACCGGCTCCGTTCGACTAGACTCCGGCCGATGTGATAAGCGCACGATTCAGGAGAACGCAGCCGGGCTGGACGCCAGCCCCGCGTTCGCCGGCGACCGCCGCGTTCCTATCGTTCCTGTGGCCCGGCCTCGGCCAGTGGTACGCCGGCCGCCCGCGCGAGGCCGCCCTGTTCGCGGGGCCGATCGTGGCCGTGGTCCTGCTGCTCCTCGTCTGGCTGGCTGGCGGCGTCGAGCGCGCCGTCTTCAACCTCCTCGTCCCGGTGGTCGCCATCGGTTTCATCCTGATCGTCCTCGCCGAGGGTGCCTGGCGGATCGCCGCGCTCGTCCACGCCGCGTGGCTGACCGGCGGCCGACCGGTGTTCCGCGAGCCGCCCGTGGGTGGCACGGTCGCCCTTCTCACGGTGCTCATCGTGATCAGCCACCTGTGGGCCGCGACCGTCGCATGGTCGCTGTTCGAGGCATCCGGCCGGGTGTTCGCCCCGCCGGTCGCGGGCCCGATCGTGCTGCCGATCGCCACCGGTGCCCCGACACCGGGCACCTCGTTCGCTCCGCCGCAAGCGTCACCGTCGCCGACCAGGGTCAGCCGGCGGATCAGCATCCTCGTGACCGGCATCGACTCGTCCTCGATCCGCCACCACTCCCTCACGGACACCCTCATCGTCGTCAGCGTCGATCCGGACACGGGCAAGGTGGCCATGGTCAGCTTTCCGCGCGACATCTCGCGGTTCAAGATGTCGAACGGGAAGGTCTTCACCGCCAAGATCAACTCGCTCATGGTCGAGGCCGACAAGGATCCGGTGAAGTATCCGGATGGCGGTATGCCCACCCTGACCCGCGAGCTCGGGTTCCTGCTCGGCGTGCCGATCCAGTACTACGCATCGGTCGACCTCGAGGGGTTCGCCAGGCTGATCGATGCCGTTGGCGGGGTGACCGTCGACAACCCCAGGGCCATCAACGACCCGTCGTACGGCGGCTGGACCGACGGCCGGATCGGGTTCTACCTCTCGGCCGGCAAGCACAAGCTCAACGGCGCGACGGCCCTCGCGTACGCACGATCGCGGCTTGGTGCCGGAGACAGCGACTTCACCCGGGCCCGGCGCCAGCAGCAGCTCCTCGTCGCCCTGCGTGACCGCCTGACCGACGCGACCCTGCTGCCGAAGTTGCCCTCGATCATCGACGCCGTCTCGCGGACGATCCGGACGAACTTTCCGCAGGAGCGGCTCAACGAGATGCTGACGATCTCCCAGTCGGTCGACGACGACGAAGCCATCAAGCGGATCGTGCTTGGTCCGCCCTATGCCAAGAACCCACCGGCGGGTACCCCCGGCGGCTACCAGCTGGTCATCGACATGGATCGCATGGCGAATCTGTCGATCGAGCTGTTCGGGGCCGACAGCCGCTACGCGGCGACCGCGACGCCATGAGCCGGCGCTCCACGGGCCGACACGAGTGACGTCCCAGGGAGCTTGGGTCACGGCGCAGGCCAGGTGGACGTCGGAGACGACCCGCCTGGACGCGCCGATCCTGCTCGATGCCGCAGCGCTGGTGGCGTTCCCGATCGTGCGAACGATCGGCGACACCACGCTCATCGCTGCGTGGGCCGTGGCCGTCTTTGTCCTGGCGATCAGATGGCCGGGGTCCGGGCTCGGCCTCGCGGCCGCGATCATGGTCTTCCCGCAGTCGGGCGAAATCGGCGTCCCCCCAAGCGTGGGCGTGATCGCCGCCGCCTCGATCGGTTACACGGTGAACCTCGTCCTTCAGGGCGAGTCCGAAGGACCGATGCGGCGATGGCTAGCGGTCGTCGTCGCCGGCGTCATCGCCCTTGGCGCAGCCACGATGGTCGCGCTCTTCCGTACGATCCGGCGGTTCGGCCCGGAGGCCTCCGAGATCGCCGCACGCCGGTGGCTCGAGTTCGGCGTCGGCTTCCTCCTCCTCGTGCTTTTGCTGTGGGTGTTCTCGAAGGGCTCGATACGGCCGCTCGTACTTGGCCTGATCGGGATCTCCGTCGCGATCGCCCTGAGCCTCGTCGAGTGGCTGTTCCCGACGTTCCTGCCGTCGCTCGGGGGGGCCTGGCTTTCAACTGGCCCGGAGTCGACTCGGGCGGCCGGCCCATTCATCACCCCGAATCGGCTGGGGGCCGTGGCCGGGATCATGGTGATCATCGCGACGTACCAGGCGCTGATGGCGGAGAGGTGGCGCTGGCTGTGGGGTGGCCTCACGGTGCTGTCGGGCATCGCGCTCGTCGCCACCTTCAGTCGGGGACCGCTCCTCGGCCTCTTCGTGGCCGTTGCGGCGATGGTTGCAACCCGCTCGCGCCGCGCGGCCGCGGTCCTTCTCGTTGGGGCTGTGATCCTCGGGGTTCTCGCTCTGCCGGTGCTGATTGCGGCGCGCCTCGGGGGTGGCACGATCGAGGAGCAGCTATCCAACGACGCGGGCCGGTTGGACGCCTGGTTAGCGGGGATACGGATGATCCTGGCCGAGCCGATCTTCGGCCACGGGTTCCACTCGTTCCGGGCAATTGGCGAAGACTACGGCGCCACGGATGGGTTGTTGACGGCCCACAACGAGTTCATCGGGCTGTGGGCAGAGAACGGAATCGCGGCGATCGCCGCCTATCTGGCCATCCTTGCGGGCGTTGTCGGCTGTGTCGTGGCGCGCAGGACGGATCCATGGGCGATCGCGGTGCTGGGCGCACTGACGCTCTTCGTTGTCGCCGGCTTGTTCGTCGATACGTTGAACTACCTCGGTGTCACAGGGCCTCTGTGGCTGGTTGTCGCCTACGGAATTGCCCGGCCCATGCGGGCGCGGGACGCCGCGGATCGTGAGCCCGCCCCGAATCCCGGCCAGTGACGATGGGCCAAGTCCGGGAACGTGCCTCCGGCCAAGCGTCATCGGTCGTTGGCTCAACCCGGATAGATGCGCCAATCCTGCTCGATATTTCGGGGTTGGTTGCGTTGCCAATCGTTCGAACGATCGGGGACAACACGCTCATCGGGGCATGGGTGATCGCGCTTCTGATCCTGGCAATACGCTGGCCGGGATCCGGGCTGGGCCTTGCCGCCGCCCTGGCCGTCTTCCCGCAGCCGACTGCAATCGGTTTTGCCCCGAGCGTTGCATTGATCGCCGCCAGCTCGATCGGGTTCGCGCTCGATCTCGTGCTGCGCGGCTATCCGGATGGAGCGATGCGGCCGCGGCTGCAGGTCGTCGTCGTGGGCGTCATCACGCTGGCTGCCACGACGTTCGTGGCGCTTCAGCGCTCGCAGTTCCGGCTCGACCCCGAGATCGCCGTCGAGGCATCGCGCAGGTGGATCGAATTCGGGGCCGGCCTCGCCTTCTTCGTGCTTCTGCTCCGGGCCTTCTCGATGGGCTCGAAGCGCCCGCTCCTCCTTGGGCTGATCGGCATTTCTGCCGGCTTGACCGTGGCGCTCATCGATGCCGCGGCGCCTGGATTCTTAAGGTCGATCGGCATGCGATGGCTCGTCCCCGCGGACTCGAACCGTGCGACCGGACCCTTCATCAGCCCGAATCGTCTCGGAAGTGTCGCCGGCATCATGGTGATTGTCGGGGCGTGCCAGGCGCTGCTGGCAGACCGGTGGCGCTGGCTATGGGCAGGTTTCGCCGTGGTGTCCCTGGTGGCTCTGCTCGTCAGTTTCAGTCGAGGCGCATTGCTCGGACTTGTTGTGGCGGGCGGGGTAATTCTGGCGATTCGGTCACGTCGCGCAGCCGTTGGCTACCTCGTGGTTGTCGCGCTTCTGGCGGTGATCGCCGTTCCGCTCTATGTCGGGGCGCGCCTGTCCGGCTCCGGTGGATCGCTCGAAATCTTGTTGACCAATGACCTGGGGCGGTTCGACGCCTGGTTCGCCGGCATTCGAATGATCCAGGCCGAGCCTATCTTCGGCCACGGGTTCAGCGCATTCCGAGAGCTCGGCGAGAGCTTCGGCGCGACGGACGGCTTGCTCACCGCGCACAACGAGTTCATCGGCTTCTGGGCCGAAAGCGGCGTCCTGGCACTCGCGGCCTATGTCGCCACAGCTGCGGCGATTGTCGCTTGCGCCCTCAAACGCAGGACGGAGGCTTGGGCGATTGCGGCGATTGGTGCGGTCGCGCTGTTCCTTGTCGCGACCTCGTTCAACCTCCAGTCGATCTTTCTTGCCGTCACCTGCCCGTTTTGGCTGGTGGTTGCCTATGGGATCGAGAGGCCACTGAGGCCCGACACGATCGAGCCCTCCTCCTCGACGCCGACGACATAACGTCCCGGACATACGCCTCGGACGCGGACTAGACTCGCGGCACGGTGCACGTCAACCATGAATACATGCTCGCCGCCGCGGCCGCGCTGGCCCCGACGGGACGTATCCTCGACTACGGTTGCGGCGACGGCTCCGTTGTCGAGGCGGGCCTGACCAAAGGACTCGATTTCTGGGGCGCTGAGATGTTCTACGGCGGCGCCCACGGCAGGCGCGAGACCGTGGCGGCAAAAGGACTTCTCGGATCGCGGATCCGCGAGATCGAGCCGTCGGGCCGCCTCCCATTTGACGACACGACGTTCGACGTCATCGTTAACAACCAGGTCCTGGAGCACGTAGCCGACCTCCGTGCCGTGCTGGAGGAGCTCCGACGAGTGCTCCGACCCGGTGGCACGCTCGTCTCAATGTTTCCGTCCCGCGAGGTCTGGCGCGAGGGCCATTGCGGCGTTCCGTTCGCCCATCGCTTCGCCCCCAAGTCGCGAATCGGCGACCTGTATGTGTTCGCAATGCGCTCGCTCGGGCTCGGGTACCACCACGCCGGCAAGACGCGGTGGCAATGGGCGATCGAGTTTCGTCAATGGCTAGCCACCTACACCGTATACCGGCCTCAAGGGGAAATCCATCAGCTCTTCGGCGAGCAGTTCGAGTTTGAGCATGTCGAGGGCGACTACATTGCCTTCCGCCTCCGCGGTCGCGGGCGGTCCCGGTTTGCAGGAGTCGCAAGGCACCTACGCCCACTTGCCGAGCCCACCTTCAGGCGGCTCGGGTTCATGGTGATCGAGGCCCGGCCCCGGACAGACCCGGTTCCGCAACTCTGATTGGCTGTCCACTGCGCGAGTGTGAGATCACGGCGACGGGTCACGGCTTGACCTACACTCCGTCGGACGCATCTGCCTAAGGAGACATGCCCGATCGCCATGTGGCTGGCGAGAGAATGCGGCTCGAGATGACGCCGCGGTCGGCGGCAGCCGACATGGCGGCAAGTCGCGAGCGTCTCAGCACGGATGCGCTCGACATCGATGCGCGCCTCTCGGCGGAATCTGGGGTGGCCTTCGTACCTTTTCTTGCCTGGCTTGTCGCCGGCGTCAGCGGTACGCCGAGCCTGGCAACGGCGGCGTACTTCATGGTCCTCGTGATGCTCGTGGTCCGGCCCCGGCTCGGCTACCTTGCGCTGCTACCGATGCTCCCGTTCAATCACCCGGAGGCCTTCCCGCCACATGGACCCATGTTCATTCTGGGCGGGGTGGCCCTTGGATCGGTTCTCGCCTGGAGCTCGCTTGGCAGGATCCGCCTCCCCAGATCCGTGCGGCCCGCCCTGTGGTGCGCGCTGGCCTTCCTTGCTCTGACGACATTCCAGCTGTTCCTGGGAGTTCCCGAGTTCGGCGGAAGGCTTCCGTTTCGCGCGCTGAGCCAATTCGACCAGATTTTCATCATCCTGTCCGTCTTTTCCGTTGGGCTCGTCGTGTTGCCAGGCAGGTCCCTGGTTCCCTATCACCTTGCATTCCTCGTCTCATTCGTCATCGTCACCGTGGTTGCCATCCTCCATTTCATCGAACCGCGCGCGCTGAACGTGTTCGCGCTCGCTTGGATGGTTCCGCCGAATGCATTCGAGAATCGCGCGTCAGGCGTCATCGCCAACCCCAATTCTCTGGGTCTCGCACTGGCCTGCGGCTTGGCATGGATCATGGGCAACGCAATCTGGCAGGTGGCCCACCGGCGGGTCGATCGGGCAATCTCGCTCGTCCCGATCATTCCCGCGGCAGGCCTCGCCCTGGTCCTCACGTTCTCGCGAGCGGCGATCATCGCCGTAGGCGTCGGCGCGATCGCCGCACTCGCCCGACTCTCAGTTCGGGCTGCGGGGCTCTTGGCGGTCGCGGCGGTTCTCGCGGCGGTCTTGGTCTACCCGCTCTTCGTCGACATTCGGCTTGGCCAGACGTTTGGTCAGGCGTCGCCGGACGGTCAGGCCGCATTGGCCGAGAGCGATCGTCTCCGTTCTCTGATGGCAGAAGCGGCCGTCGTGGCGTTCCTCGACGCGCCGCTCGCTGGGCACGGCTTCGCCACCTTCAGAGAGATCAGCCCAACGTACTCCGGCCAATCGGTCTTGACGTCGGCCCACGACCTCTATCTCAAGATTGCGGCTGAGCAGGGTCTGATCGGACTTGGCTTGCTCGGCGCGTTGCTCGTCTCGATCGTCGTGCCGATGTGGCGCGCCGGCCCGGGACCATGGATCGCATCCCTGGCGGTCGTCGGCGCGTTCGCCGCGTTCTCGTTCACCGCTGACACCCTCGGGAGTGCCCAGACCATCGCCCCGGCGTTCTTCCTGATGGCGGCCGGCGTTGCTCAAGCTAGCCGCGCAAGAGCAACGGATTCGAGCCAGGTGGCGCAGGCTCGACGCCGCGAGGTCGGAGCAGGGGCCGATTGACCAGATCGCACCCTGGGCGTCGCCGGAATCCACGACGCATTGGTGCCCCGACGATGGGTTAGTGTTGCAACGCACATGATGAGACACGCACCCTGTCGGCCGCTATCGAGTCGGCCCATCCCGCAGCCGGCTCGGTGCTGGGTCCACATCGGCGTCTAAGTCATGTGTGGTATTGCGGGCATCGCGGATCCACGCGGTCTGCGACCGGGAGACGCCCGTCTGGCCGACGCCATGCTCCGGACGCTTGCCCATCGCGGTCCCGATGACCACGTCGTTCGTGTCGAGCCTGGCGCGGTCCTCGGTACGCGCCGGTTGTCGATCATCGACCTCGAAGGCGGAAAGCAGCCGCTCGGCAACGAGGATGACTCGGTCATCGGATCCCAGAACGGCGAGATCTACAACTACGTAGAGCTGCGAGACCAGCTTCTGGCGCGCGGCCACTCCCTGCGAACAGACAGTGATACGGAGACGATCGTTCACCTCTACGAGGACTACGGCGAACGGTTCGTCGATCATCTCCGGGGGATGTTCGCAATTGCGCTGTGGGACGTGCCGCGTCGCCAGTTGATCCTCGCCCGCGACCGGCTCGGCAAGAAGCCCCTGTATTGGCGCCTCGCCGGCGGGCGCCTGAGCTACGGATCGGAACTCAAGGCGCTCTTGGCCGACCCATCCGTCGAGCCAACCGTCGATCGAGGTGCCCTCGCACTCTATCTTGGGTACCAGTACGTTCCCGCGCCGCTTTCGATCCTGGCGGGCATCCACAAGCTGCCGCCCGCGAGCTGTCTCGTGTGGGATGGCGGTGAGCCGCGGATCGAGCGGTACTGGACGCCACGCTACGAGCCAAAGACCAATCGATCGCTCGAGGAGGATCGGGACGCGTGTCTGGAGGTCCTGAGAGATGCGGTTCGCATCCGCCTTCGAAGCGACGTTCCGGTAGGTTGCTTCCTCAGCGGCGGGATGGACTCGAGTGTCATCACCGGCCTGATGGCCGAGGCCTCCGTGGAGCCCGTCCGTACGTTTTCCATCGGTTTCGACATTCCGCGGGTCGATGAGACGCGCTATTCCCAAGCCGTCGCTGATCACTTCTCGACGCGCCACACATCCGAGGTCGTCACGCTCGACGCACTCGCGCTCCTCCCAGACTTCGCCCGGGCCTACGATGAGCCCTTCGGGGACTCGTCGGCCCTCCCGACGATCAGGGTTGCCCAGCTCGCGGCGCGAGATGTCAAGGTGGTCCTCACCGGTGATGGGGGAGACGAGACATTCGGCGGATATCACCGCTACGTCGTCAATGAACGCCTGGCGCGGCTAGCGCTCGTGCCTCAGGCGATCTCACGAGCCGGATCCGGAACGGCGGCCGCGCTGCTCGGGGTGATCGCGCCGCGGTCATCGCTTCACCGTCGCGTTCGATCGCTCGGAGAGATGGCGCGCCTGACGTCCGATGAACGGTACGACCGGCAGATGCGGAGGATGTCCCCAGAATTGGAAAACGCGCTTCTGAATGGCCGTGGGGAACCTTCGTTCGGGCATCTGAGTGGGTCGATGGGAGAGGAAACCTCGACCGACGGCTTGGACCGCCTTCTCCGCATCGACACGCTGAACTACCTGCCCGAAGACCTGTTGGTGAAGATGGACCGGGCGACGATGGCCGTCTCGCTCGAGGCAAGATCGCCGTTGCTTGATCAGGAGGTCGTGGCATTTGCGGGGCGGCTCCCGAGCGAGCGGAAGCTTCACCATGGTCGTTCGAAGATCATCCTCCGAGAGGTGGCGCGGACTCTGCTGCCCGCACACCTGGTCGAGCGTCCCAAGATGGGATTCGCGGTCCCCGTCCGCGAGTGGTTCCTGGGGCCGCTTGGCGATCGGTTCGTGGAGCTCGTCCTCGCGCCAGATGCATTTGTCCGCGACGTGCTCGACCAGACCGTCGCAGCGAGACTCTTGCACGTGCACACGCGAGGTCGCCGAGACCATGGAAGCCGCCTATGGCAGCTGCTCGCCCTCGAGCTCTGGGGGAGGGCGTGGGGGCGGCAAGCGGTGCTCGCGGCGTGAAAGCGCTCGTCACAGGTGGCGCGGGATTCATTGGACACCATCTCGTCCGCGGATTGCTCGATGCCGGCTGGCAGGTCTCCGTCATCGACGATTTCTCGACTGGGAGCGCAGCACGACTGGCGGCGATCGCCGACAGGATCGATGTCGTAGAAGGCGATATCTGCGACTCGTCCGCGCTTGATCGTGCCGTGGCCGGATGCGACCTGGTACTCCATGAGGCTGCGATCCCGTCGGTCGCGCGTTCCATTGCCGATCCGAGACGAACCAACAACGTCAACGTGAACGGAACGATTGAGCTGATGCTCGCCGCGGCCCGAGCGAACGTGAAACGGGTGGTGTTCGCCGGCTCCTCGTCCGTATATGGCAGTTCTCCGGAATTGCCTCGGCGGGAGACGCAGCGGCCAGATCCGCGTTCACCGTACGCTGCCAGCAAGCTGGCCGCAGAACACTACGTTCATGCGCTCGGCGAACTGCACGGAATCGAGACCGTGGTCCTCCGATACTTCAACATTTTCGGTCCGGGCCAGGACCCGCAGTCCACCTACGCCGCCGTCGTCCCGCAATTCGTCACGGCGGCGCTACGAGATGAGGCTCCAACCGTGTATGGCGACGGCCACCAGTCGCGCGATTTCACCTTCATCGACAACGTCGTCGCCGCAAACCTGCTCGCGGCAGGTCGCGATGGCATATCGGGTCTCACCTGCAACGTCGGCTGCGGGGGCCGTTTCGATCTCCTCGAGTTGCTTTCGGCGATCGCAACAGAGGTTGGTCGGCCCGTGAGCCCTGTGTTCGCGCCGACACGGTCTGGCGATGTCGCGCACTCCCAGGCCGACATTTCGCTGACGCGCGACCGACTTGGATACGAGGTCGCGGTCGACTTTCGCGATGGCATCCGTCGAACGGTGGCCTGGTACGTCGCGAACCAGGCGCCGGATACGGATGACGTGGCCGGTGCAGCGGATTCCGGCATTGCGCTGGGGTGACATTCCCCTCCGGTGTCCGGAATGCCAGGCGCCGTTGCAAGCGCATGGGCCCGATCGATTCGAGTGCTCCCGGGGCCATGGCTATCCGATCATCGGCGGGATTCCACAATTCGTTGCGGCGGAGTCATACGCCGAGTCGTTCGGCTACGAGTGGACCCGCCACCGGCAGACCCAGCTCGAATTCGAAGAGCGGCCGGACGGCCTCGTCCGACACGTTCGCTCAGAAGACCGGCCTCGGCCCGGCGGAGCTCGAGAGTCGGCTCGTGCTGGACGTCGGCGTTGGGTCCGGCCGATTTGCGGAAATCGCTTCCGATCATGGCGCCCGCGTGACGGGGATTGACCTCAGCCGCGCCGTCGATGCCGCAGCGGACAATCTGGGCGATCGAGTCCTGATCGCACAGGCGGACCTCTTTCGCACTCCCTTCCCCGAAGGGACGTTCGACGTCGTCTATTCGATCGGGGTGCTGCACCACACGCCAAACACAAGGGCCGCGGTTCGGGCAGTGGCCAAGCTCGTAAAGCCCGGCGGCACGTTGGCGATCTGGGTGTATCAGCGAGCCCGCGGACGCCGCATGTCCGACCTCTATCGGCATCTCACGACCCGGATGAGCGACCCGTCGCTCTACCGGCTCTGTCAGTTCCTGGCGAAGCTCTATCCCCTGCATCGGCTCCCCGTGGTCGGCCGACCGCTCAGGTTCCTGCTGCCGATTTCGGGCCAGGCCGACCCTGAGTGGCGTGTCCTGGACACCTTCGACTGGTACGCGCCGCGATATCAGTGGAAACACACCGAGGCCGAGGTGGTCGGCTGGTTTCGCGAACTCGGATTCGAGTCAATCGAGGTCCTGGGAGCTCCGGTCGCCGTTCGTGGCCAGCGGCCGCACGAGACCGCGACGCACACCGAGGCCGTGTGACTGAGGCGACTGGCGGGGCGCCAGTCCCTTCGGCCGGGGCCGAGTTCTCGCTACGCCGCATCGGCCGAGCCGCTGGCCTCCTGGCCATTGCCGGCGTTGCCGGCCAGTTGATCACCGTCGTTCGCGAACTCTTTGTCGCCGATCAGGTGGGCGCATCCCTTGGACTGGATGCGGTGCTCGTCGCCATTGCGCCGCCGATCGTCGTGGCCGGAATCCTCAGCTCGGGTGTTCGAGCCGCGCTCGTCCCCGCCTATGTCGAGACCGAGACGCGGCTTGGCACGCCCGCAGCCCGCAACTTCCTCGGCGCGCTGCTCACCTGGGTCGTGCTCGTGGGGATCGTTGCGTCCTTGGTCCTGATGCTTCTTTCCGCTGGCGCGGTAACGATCGCCGGACCCGGGCTCGACCCCGTCTCCCGAGCGGAGGCGACGAACTACGCGCGCATCGCGGCGCCGTTGCTCCTGGTGATCACCGTTATCCACGTACTTTCCGGCGTTTGCCAGATCCACAACCGCTTCATGCCGATCGCGGTCTCGTCGCTGCTCGGCCCGCTCGTGTCCCTCGGCGCAACAATCCTGCTCTGGTCATCGCTTGAACTTGGCTCATTGCCGGTGGCCCTACTCGCCGGCGAGTCTTGTGCTGCGCTCGCGCTTCTTGGGGTTGCCGCCAGGGCTGGCATGTTGCCGCGACCGCGTCTGAAGTTCGCGAGCGGCGACGTCGGCGGATTCCTTCGTCACGCCGGACCCCTCGCGGTCGGCTCCGCGATTCTTCAGATGAATCTCCTTTCCGACAGGGCGGTTGCTTCGTTGATCGGCTCCGGATCCGTCAGTGCCCTGCGCTATGGCCAGCAGCTGGTGATCCAGCCGCTGGGAGCGTTGACGGTGGCTTGGTCGGTCGTCATGTATCCGGCGATCGTCAGGCGTGCTCTGGGTAGTGCAGATGATCTGGGAGCGTCGCTGCAGCGGGCGTTGCGCGCGGCTATCGCCCTGGCGACCCCCGCCGCCGTGTGGATGGCCGTGGCGTCTCCGCTCGTCGTGGAGTTCGTCTATCGACGCGGGGCATTTGATTCAGGGGATGTCGCGATCACCACCTCCGTCGTATCCTCCTTCGCACCGATGATCGCGCTCGGCGTGATCCAACCCGTCCTGACGGGCGCTCACAATGCCCGCAGGCGCGCCGCCCTCCTCGGAGCTGTGGCATTTGGCAACGCAGGCCTCAATCTCGTCCTGAACGTCGCTTTCGGGCTGGTCCTCGGTGTAGGTGGGATCGCGCTGTCCACCAGTCTCACGGTTTTCATCATGCTCACCTTCCTTGCGACGCGGATCTCGGAGCCCGGCTTTGACCTCCGAGCCATCGCCAACAACGCCCTGCGAGCGCTTCTGGCCGCGGGTATCGCGGCCACGCCGACTCTCGCGATCGTCGTATGGACCCCGCCCGGACTCGGCTTCGGCCTCGCGCCGATCCTCGCGCTGTGTGCCCTATCGATGGCGGCCGTCTACCCCGTACTGGCACGCCGATTCGGTGTAACCGAGCCCATGCTCGTGGTGACCGCCCTGTGGACGCGAGTCACGCACCGTGCCTGAAGGGCGTCGCCTGCGGGTGGCGTTCGTTGTGGCCTCGCTCGACACCGGCGGGAGCGAGCATCAGATGGTGAGGCTCGCGGAGTTGCTCCCACGCGACCGCTTCGCCATTGATTTCATCCTGCTGTCGCGGCGCGGTTCGCTCGCCGATCGCGCCGAACGAGCTGGTGCCCGAGTCCGAGTTCTTGGTTGGCGTCGCGGCCATTCGCCAATTCGGGGCCAGCCGGATTTCTGGCGCCTCGTCCGCATGATTCGACGGGGACACTACGACATCGTCGACGCCTGGCTGTTCCACGCATATGCCATCGTCGCGTTGGCCCGCCCGCTTTGCCGAGTTCCCGTGTTGATCGCAGGCCGTCGCGGTCTGAGCGACCCGAAGCGCGCGTTCGGACTGGTCGAGCGGACCATGGACCGAATCGCTCGCCACAAGGTGGACACGATCGTGGCGAACTCAGCCGCGGTTCGCGAGGAAGTCGCCGCGTTCGAGCACCTCGATGCGACCAGGATTCGCGTCATCCATAACGGCGTCGACGTGCCGGAGCCAATGGATCCGACCACCCGGACCGCACTGCGCTCGGAGTGGGGTGTCGGACCAGAGGAACTTCTCGTCGGGTATGTGGCCAACTACAGAGGGCTCAAGGGCCACGGCGAGCTCATCCGAGCGTTCGCCCGTGCCTTGACCATGAATTCTGCCCTCCGCTTGATCCTCGTCGGGGAGGGCCCCCGCCGTGCGATCCTCGAGGACATGATCCGCGACCTTGGCCTGGCCAGGGTCGTCCGGCTCCATGGCGCCGAGCCGGATGCTCGACGAATCCTGGGCGCGTTCGACATCGCGGTCCAAGCCTCCGCGTCAGAGGGCCTGCCAAACGCAGTCCTCGAGGCGGCAGCGGCGGGATTGCCGATCGTGGCGACGGATGCTGGCGGCACGGCGGAGGTCCTCGATGGGGGTCGCACCGGCATGCTTGTCCCGATCGATGACGAGGCAGCCATGGCCGCGGCGATCGTTCGGCTCGCAGCGGATCCCGAGATGCGGCTTCGCCTCGGCCAGGATGCGCGGACGTACGTCGAATCGGCTTTCGGCGTCGAGCGTTTCGTCGCGGAGACTGCAGCGCTCTACGAAGAGCTCGCTGCAGCCAAGGGCATTCGCAGGTGAGGAAGCCGCGCGTCCTCCGGATCATCACGAGAATGAACGTCGGAGGACCCGCAACGCACGTGGTCGTCGCTGACACCGGCCTTGCCGCCCGAGGCTGGGAGACGCACCTGCTCTTCGGCACCGTGGAGCCTGACGAGGCAGAGGTCGACCTGCGGTCGACGGGGATTCCAATGAAGCGCCTTCCGACGCTTGCAAGACCGATTCGTCCCATCGCCGACCTGCGAGCTGCGGTCGCGATCGCGCGGGTCATCCGGGGATACCGGCCCGACGTCATCCACTCGCATCTTTCCAAGGCCGGCCTCCTCGGCCGCGCCGTCGCCATTGCCACGTCCCGGGCAGTCCGAATCCACACGTTCCACGGGACACTGTTCGGCGGCTACTTCGGGGCCAGCGCGAGCGGCGCGATCGTCCGCGCGGAGCGCTTCCTCGGGCACCGCTCGGACGCGATCGTGGCGTTGAGCGATCGGCAGCGCGACGAGCTTCTCGAGAACCGGATTGCACCAGCCGATGCCATCCGGGTGGTGCCGCTCGGCCTGGACCTGGCACGCTTTGCTCCGGCGAGGGAGGAGACGGCACGGACGGCCGCGCGCCAGTCCCTCGGAATCCCCGCCGACACGGTTGCGATCGTCGCGATCGGCCGACTCGTGCCGATCAAGCGGCTCGACCGGCTCATCGATGCGTTCGCAGTTGTCGCCGGCCAACTGCCGCAGGCCCGCCTCTATCTCATCGGCGACGGCTCCGAGCGCGAGGATCTTCGGGCGCGGGCCGGCTCCACCGGCGTCGTGGACCGCGTGACGTTCGTCGGTTGGTCCTCAGAGACGCCGGATTGGTATGCTGCGGCGGACGTGGTTGCCCTTACGTCGGAACGCGAAGGAACGCCGCTCGCCCTGATCGAAGCTGCTGCGGCGGGCCGGCCGGTCGTCGCCACTGGCGTCGGCGGAGTGGCCGACGTCGTCGTCGACGGGTCGACAGGATTTGTCGTTCCGCCAACCAGCACGCGCGAATTCGCCGACCGCCTGCTGCAACTCGCCGACAATCCTGGCCTCCGCAACGCGATGGGCCTCGAGGCACCCAAACAGGCCACCAGGTACGCCGCTGAGCGACTCGTCTCCGATCTCGACGACCTCTACCGCGAACGCCTCGCGGCGCAGAGCCGGCGACGGTGATTCCTCACCTCGTCGCCTACGCTGCGGCGTTCGTCGTCGCTGTCCTGCTCGTCCCGGTGGTCTCAACGTACGCGCGGCGGCAGGGCGCGGTGGCCACGCCGCGGTCGGATCGCTGGAACGAGCGAGCGGTGCCCATCCTGGGCGGGCTGGCGATCGCCGGCGGGATCCTCGCCGGTTGTCTCGCACTCGGTGCCGACACCTTGGACTCGGTCGCGCTGATCGGCGGAATGGCGATCCTGCTGATCGTCGGCCTGGCCGACGACCTCGTGTCGGTCAGTCCGACGCGTCGGTTGCTCGTCGAGGCTGCGACAGCGGCGGCCTTCACCTGGATCGTCACGACCGGCTTCGAGCCCCCGATCAGGATTGCCGCGATCGCGGTCGCGGCCGTCTGCGTACCGGTCGCGATCAATGCCGTGAACCTGGTCGACAACGCGGACGGGCTCGCATCCCTCCTCTCCATCGTCACCGCCGCAACGCTTGCGGCGATCGTCGCAACCGTCGGCATTCCCAGCGAAGCCGGGTCGATGGCTCTCATCATCGGCGCGGCGTGCCTCGGGTTCCTCGTCCACAACCGACCACCGGCGCGCGTCTTCATGGGTGACTCCGGAAGTCTCATGATCGGCTTCGGCCTGGCCGGCTGTTCTGTCCTCATCGTCCGAGACGCGCTCTTCCTGCCCGGGACGTCCCACGCCGCCGCCGCGATGGCCGTTCCGCTTGCCTGGGCGGTCCAGTTCGGCGACCTGGGGATGGTGTTCATCACCCGGCTTCGGCGCCGGACATCGCCGTTCCGAGGCGGCGTGGACCACACGTCGCACCGACTCATCTCGGCGGGGCTCGGACCCGTTGGCGTGCTGGTGGCTCTCAGCGCGTTCGGAGCCGCCGTCGGCGCCGTGGCCGTCTGGCTGGCCGCATCGGCCGGCGACTTCCGCCTCGTTGCCGTGTCCGCCATCGTCCTCGCGATCCTCGTCGCCAGCTTCGAGGCGGTCGTGGCCTGGCGTCTGCCATACGGCCACAAACGTGACGGAACGACTCAGAAGCCGGCGGCGCGGCCGTCGGAACCGGATGCCATCGCGGTTCCAAGCGCGACGGGCATCGGCAGGCGAGGCCCGTAGTGCGGGTCCTGATCACGGGCGGTGCCGGGTTCATCGGCTCCCACCTGGTGGACCGCTATCTCGGCAACGGTGACGAGGTGGTCGTCGTCGACGACTTCTCGACCGGCTCGCGTGACAACCTCGCCCATCACCGCACGTCGAGCCTGACGGTTGTCGCGGGAAAAGCCGAGGATCGCGCGGTCCTGGATGAGGCGTTCGTGGGGGTCGACCTCGTCTACCACCTCGCCGCGGCCGTCGGCGTATTCGAGATCCTCCGCCGCCCCCTCGAGTGCCTGCGGACGAACCTCGATGCAACGGAAGCCGTCTTTGAGCGCGCGACGCGCGAGGGCATCCGGACCATCTTTACGTCCACGAGCGAGGTCTACGGGAAGAACGGCAAGGCACCCTTGAAGGAGACCGACGATTCGATTTACGGGCCGACGACCGCGAGTCGCTGGCTCTACGCGGTGTCAAAGGCGACCGACGAGTTCCTCGCCCTCGCGACTCATCGGGAGTATGGCTTTCCCGTCACGATCGTCCGGCTGTTCAACACGACCGGTCCGCGTCAGACCGGCGCCTATGGAATGGTCGTCCCCCGCTTGATCCAGCAGGCGCTCGCCGGGTTGCCGCTGACCGTGTATGGGGACGGGCGGCAAACCCGCTGCTTTACCAATGTCCACGACGTCGTCGAGGCGCTGGTCCGACTCTCGAACACACCGGCCGCGATCGCTCGAGTGGTGAACGTCGGTCAGCCCGACGAGATCTCGATCCAGGAGCTTGCCGAACGGATCCGGCGCATCACCGGCAGCAGCTCACCGATCGAGCATGTGCCCTACGGCGTTGCCTACGAGCCGGGGTTCGAGGACATGCACCGGCGGGTTCCCGACGTCGGGCTGCTCAGGGAGCTCACGGGCTTTGTGCCCGAGACCCCGCTCGAGGCGACCATCGAGGAGATCGTCGCCGCCGTCGGGGCGCAGCTCCAGGTCGAGGTGGGACCTTCGTAAGGGAGGTCTTGTGCAGTAAGGGGTGGTAGGGTCCGCCGGTGGATCAGACCGTCCCCGCGCCGCGCCGTCCGTCTCGCCGTCTGATCGCAGCGGTTGCCCTTGTCACCGTCATGGGTAGTGCTGCCCTTGCGGCCGCCGTGTACCTGGGTCGACAGCAACCTCCGATCGTCGCCGTCGCGTCCCCAACGGCCTCGCCCACACCGACGCCCAAGCCGACGCGGACGCCGAGATGGACGCCGCAACCGCTTCCCGCCCAAAGCTTGGCCCCGAGCCCGTCGCCGGGCTCGTCACCGGCCGATTCGAATGCACTCCTTGGCAACGACGGCCGCCTGACCGTCCTGCTCCTCGGCTCCGACTACCGCCCCAGCAGCGCCGGCAACAGGACCGACACGATCATGATCGTGTCGATCGATCCGACGAGCGGCGCCGTCTCAGCCGCGAGCATCCCGAGGGATACGACCGGCTTCCCGACCTCGGCGAGCCGGCGGTACGGGGCGAAGATCAACGGGCTCTACCAGTCGCTGATCTCGCGCCTGGGGCAAGCGAAGGCCGCTCGGGAGATGAAGCGGATCATCGGCAGCGGGATCGGGGTCGAGATCGACTCCTACGCGGTCGTGGGCTTCGAGGGCGTTCGCCAACTCATCAACGCGGTCGGCGGTGTCGACGTCGTCCTCCCGAGGGCCGTCAGCGACCCGTATTACTGGGTCACGCCGAGGAATCGCGGCGTCTTCTTCGCCAAGGGTCGGAATCACCTCAACGGCGACCGAGCGCTGATCTTCGCGCGGACGAGGAAGGGCGACAACGACTTCGAGCGCGCCCGACGCCAGCAGCTCCTCGTCGGTGGTGCGGTGGACGCGGTTCGGGAGCGTGGTCTCAAGAACCTGCCGAGGCTCATTGCGATCGCAGCGCGCTTCGTGAAGACAGACCTGCCGCTCAAGTCAGCCCCGCAGCTCTTCGACATCATTGCCAAAGCCAAGATCGGCGACGCGACGAGGATCGTCTTCGGCCCGACGAAGTGGGCGACGGGCGGCTCCGGCTCCTCGTTCAGCCTCAAGCTCAACGTCGTCCGCGGCTGGACGAGGGAGTTCATGGCACCGCTCGCCCCAGCGCCTTCAACGAAACCGCCTGTGGCACCGCCTCATGGTGGGGCCACGCCTGTCTGATCAGGGCCGGTCGACTTCGACCTTACCGACGTTGGTCGTCATCAGCGACTTGGCGACGGCCCAGAGGGGCTTGTTGCGCTTGAAGTCGCTCTCGTAGAGCGGGTTCTGCCACGTATAGAACGCAATGCCGGCCGCCCCCAGGTAGCGATAGCCGTCGCTGACCTGGCGCCGGAGCTCGGCTGCCGTGGGACTGCGGAGGTCACCGGCCTTGTAGGCGTGGCCCTGGACCATGAGCCAGATCTTCACACCGGGCGTGTGCTGGGCGACGTACGCCTTGACCTTCGGGAAGTTGGTCACGGCATGATTGAGGTAGCCGCGCCGGATCGTGGCGGGATACCAGTCGACCCACAGGACGTTGGCCACGCCCGTGCTCCACGGGTTGACGCTCTGACCGAAGTGCGGCGTGTCGCCGAGCAGGGCGACGACCGGGTGGTTCGGATCGGCGGCCTTGTACGCCGTGTAGAGCTGGCGCATCTCGGTCAGGGAGATGCGATTCCAGGATGGCTCCTTGACCGACAGGTAGCCGTACAGCGCGGGGTGGTTCTTGACCTTGGCGACCCAGCCCGGGATGACGCTCCGGTCGATCGTCCCGGCCGCGTAGTTGACCGAATCGACGAAGTAGACGAGGACCTTCTGGTTGTACTTCTTGGCCTCGTCGAGGTACTTGACGATGAGCATCGACGGGCTGAACGCCTTGACGAGGAGCGCCGGTCGAGGCGAGCCCTGCGTGGCGATATCGGCGAGCTGGACCTCCCACGAGGCAAAGCCGGTTCCGCTCCGTGGCTGGATGCCAGGCGACGCCGCGACCGAAAGCGGTGCGGCGACGAGGGCGGCCAGCAGCGCGAGGAGAGCGACGACCGTGGCCCGGCGCGGCCGATGGAAGGCAGACGGCGACAAGGGAGACATCAGGACCATGATCGCCGGGTTGGTCAAGCGCGGGCTATAGCGCGGATGGGGGATCAGCCGTCGTCCATTGGGCGATGCACGGCCGCCGTCCCTGCGTGGTTCGGCTCAGATCCGCGGTTGAGCGCGATCCACGAGGCGGTCCCGGCCAGCCCGAGCGGCAGGGTGACGGTCGCCCGCAGGAGCAGCGCGGCGGCCCCCGCGGTCGCTACCGGAACGCCGAGTACGGCGAGCAGCGCGGTCATCACGACGTCCGTAGCACCGAGTCCGAACGGCAGTGCGCTCAGGACGCCGGCGATCGTCGCGAGCCCCAGGGCGGCCCATGCGGCGACCGGCGAGATGTCCTGGCCGAGGGCGAGGAGGATCAGCCAGAGCTGGAGTGCGAAGACGACGAAGATGAGCGCCGTCGAGGCGACGAAGGAGATCGCGACGGCCGGGGCGGCGAGGATCCCGGCGAGGTTGGCATCGACGTCGCGCAGCATCGTTGCCAGACGAATTCGCCGGCCGGGCGGATCGGCCGCCTCGGTCCCGCCCGTGCCGGGCGTCTCGCTCCTGCCCGGGGCAATGAGACCCGCCGCGAACGACGCCGGCCGCAGGCCAAGACAGTAGGCACCGGCCGGAGCGAAGATCGCGAGAAGGGCAACGACCCAGCCGGCGGCGACAACGGCCGGCGAGGCGGGCACGACCGTGCCGAGGGCGGCCGCTCCGGCGCTCATCGCCATGATCCAGATCGCCCACAACCGCTCGACGAGGATGACCGCGGTCGATCGGCCGTACGGGACGCCGTATCGTCGCCGCAGGATCACCGCGCGGAGCGCTTCGCCGGAGCTGGCCGGAGTCAGGTTGTTGATCGTGTTCGCGAACGAGACGATCGGGACGACGGCGAGCACCGACAGCGGATGGCCCACGGCTGCCATGAGCCGGTTCGAGCGCACCGCCCACGCGGCGATGACGGCGATGTTCAAGGCCACGACCGCCAGCAGCGGTCGCCAGTCCGCGCCCGTCGAGAGCGCCTCCCATGGCCTCGTCCGCCAGACGAGCAGCCCGAACAGGACGACGGAGACCGTGACCCAGACATACCACCGACGCATCGCCGGCAGTATGACCGGGCGCGTGCGGGCGCTGCCCCTCGGCCATCCCCCACCTGACCGTCGCGTACAATCGGGTTCGATGTTGACCGAGCTCCGGATCGGTGGGGCGGTACTCGCAGCCCTCATCGTGCTTTACGGGGTCGTCAGATTCCGGCAGGGTCGGGCCGGCAAGACGACGCTCGCGTTCGCGATCCTCGCTGGAGTGGCGCTCACATCGGTCGCGCTCGAGCCCAGGATCATCTTCGGCATCCGCGACATGCTCGGCATCGCCGGCGCCCCGCTGTCCGGACTCGTCGTCACGCTGGTGTTCGCGGTCGGGATCCTCTTCCTGCTCCTGCTCGGCGCGTCAGCGCGGATCGACGACACGCGTCGCAAGTTCGACCGGCTCGTTGACGGCCTCGCTCGCAAGTCCCTTGCCGTCCCGGAGGGCACCCCGCGACCGGGGATCGCCGTCGTCCTCCCCGCGCTCAACGAGGCGGAGAATCTCGACGTCCTCCTGAACCGGATCCCGAGCCAGATCTCGGGTCTCGATGTCGTAGCGATCGTCGTCGACGACGGATCGACCGACCCGACACCGACGATCGCCCAACGCGACCGGGCGGTCCTCATCTCGCATCCGGTCAACCAGGGCGGCGGGGCCGCGCTGCGGCTCGGCTACGAGGTCGCGATCGACCTCGGGGCGACGATCATCGTGACGATGGACGCCGACGGCCAGCACGACCCAGACCAGATGGAGCGGCTCGTCGCGCCGATCATCGAGGACCGCGCCGACTTCGTGGTCGGTTCGCGGATCAAGGGCGACCACGAGCGGGCGAGCCTCATCCGCCACGTCGGCATCTACGTCTTCAACGGGATGATCTCGGTCCTGGCCCGGCGCAAGATCACCGACTGCTCCAGCGGCTACCGGGCGATCCGGGCGAGCGATCTCGTTCGCCTGCACCTCGCGGAAAACCAGTTCCACACGAGCGAGACCATTCTCGTCGCGGTCAAGGCCGGGCTCCGGATCGAGGAGGTCCCGATCACGATCTCCCGTCGCTTCTCCGGGGTGTCGAAGAAGCCGCGCGCGTTCCGCTATGGATGGGGTTTCCTGCGGGCGATCGTGCGGGCGTGGTGGCGATAAGGGGCCGTCGCTTCCGACAGGTCCAGATCGGTCCGTTCGCCGCCCTCTTCTCCCTCTATCTCCTCCTCGGGATCTTCGTCGTCATTCCGCGAATCACTGCCGACGGCGTCGCCTACTACGCGGAAACGCGGTCGCTCGTGTTCGATGGCGACCTTGATCTCGCGAACGAGTTCGCGGTCCCGATCGAGAGCTACTCACCGATGGGCGACGCAGGGCCCCGGGCGCTCGTTCCGCGTGACCTCGACGGCTCGTTCGACCACAACGTCAACCTCGGGATCGTCGTCCTGTTCGGTCCGTTCTTCCTCGCGGCTCATGCGATCGCCGCGGTCCTCGGTGCCCTCTCGTCCGTTCTCGGCGGTACCGCGCCGTTTGCCGCGGACGGCTTCTCGAAGATCTACGTCCTGGCCGTCGCCTTCGGGACGAACGCGCTCGTCGCCGCCGGGCTGGGACTGCTCGCGGCGTATCTCGCGCCGCTCGTCGGGCGGGGCGTAGCGATCGCGGCCGCCGCGGCGATCTGGCTCGGCAGCTCGCTCTTCTTCTGGAGCACCCAGCGGCCGGCCCATGCGCATGCCCCGCTCGTCGCGGTCGAGTGCCTGTTCGTCGTCCTCTTTCTCGCTCGCGGTCGATCGACTCGCCACTGGCTCGCCTGGATGGCGATGGGTGCGCTGTGGGGTCTGATGATCAGCGTCCGCCCGATCGCCGGGCTTTATGCCGCCGTGCCAGCGGGCTACCTCCTCCTCGAGAGCTGGCGTGGCTGGCGGGCATGGACGCACGGCCCAGGCAGTGACGAGGCGCGAGCGCGCGCGGCCCTCCGGATCCTCTCTCCGCCGGTCGTCGCTGGTGCAATCTTCCTCGCCGGGTCGCTCCTCGGGCGCCTCCCCCAGTTCGTCTTTGCCGGGGACATAAGCATCCTGGGTTCCGGCTACTACACGGACACGAGCTACCTCCGTGGCGCTGTCGGCAGCGACCCGTTCGGCGGACTCGCCTCCTTGTTGTTCGACCAGATGCAGGGAGTCGTCTGGTGGGTCCCGATCGTCCCGCTGAGCCTCATCGGTCTGGTCTTTGTCTGGCGACGCGACCGATTGACCGCAGTGGCCGGGGCCGCGTGGGCGGGGTGCATCTGGGGATTCGCCGCGCTCCTGGAGGCTCCGGAGCGCTTCGGTGGCTTCGGCTTGCCCTCGCGGCACCTCGTCGAGGCGACGCCGGTGTACGTCATCGGCCTCGCTGGACTGCTCGTGGCGATCCGGGACCTCGCTCGCCGGCCACGCCCGCAAGAGCCGCGTCGCGTTCTGCTGCGCATCGGGCCGGCAGCGATGGCGCTTGCCGTCGCGGCCGCCGTCGGCTGGGGCGTGCTGACCCAACTCGCGGACTCGCTCACCAACGTCGAGGGCCAGACGCCCGCCCAGCGGGTCGTGACCGTCCTCGAGCGGCCACAGGTGATCGGCCGGCTCTGGTATTCCCCGCTGACGCGGTCCGCGGCAGTCGGCAAGGTGGAGATCGGCGGCCATCTGGCGGCCGGGGTTCTGAACATCGATCCCGCGGAGATATCGGCAGCAGGTGTCGAGCTCGGCTGGGCTGCCCTCATCGGGCTCGGGGCGACCGCGCCCATGGCGCTCATCGCGCAGCGGCTCCGCCGGGCGGACCCAGCCGCGGATATCCGGGCGGGCCGGGCACGGACTGTCCCCTGGCGACTCCCGAATGAGCGAGAGCTCGTCCGCTTGGCGACCGCGGTGGTACCGATCGGACTAGCTGCTCTCCTGGTCCTGGGCCTCGCCGCGCCCGCGTTCGCCGAGCCGAGCGTCGGGCGTGACGGCAGGCGACTGACCCTCCGGACCTGGGATGGCCTGGCTGCCCGACGGGCTTCCGGGACGGTGACCTCGATCGAGTACGGCGCGAGCCCGACGGGAAACGCCGTCGTCCTTCCCCCTCGGTCGATCCGCGCGAACAGCTTGAGCGACCCGTTCTCTGCAACGCGCGGCACATTCGCGCCCGTCGGTGAGGGTCGCGAGGCAATCCTGGAGCCGCCCGTCGACTGGGACGTGATCACCGACGTGATCGTCTGGTTCGGCCCGAACTTCGATCCGGCCGCGGCCGCGGAGGTCACGATCGGGCCCGAGGACAGCCTGACGCCGACGATGACGGAGACGCTCACGGCAACGGACCTCGCGCTCGGCCCTGTGCCGCTGAGGTTTCCCCAGGTGATTCACGGAACGGCGGAGGGGCCGCTGCGATTGACCGTCAGGCCGGTTGGTGGGGCGCCGGTTCCGGATGTTTCGGTCCGTGGCGATGGAACGCTTGCGTGGCAGCTCCGTGGCCTGCGGACGACGGCGCTCCCGCTGCTTGCCGTCGAGGACAGCCCGGTTCTGCCTGATATCGATCCGCTCTATTCGCTTCCGGAGAGCACGTCGCTGGTCATCGACGAGGCTGGTGCGAAGATGCGGATTGGACCGTGGGGTCCGGAGCAGATTCTGAGGTGGTCGGATCATCCAGGCTGGCTCCTTCCTGGCCCGACGACCCTGCCCGGCACGTGGGGTGACTCGACCGCGCCCGGGCGCGGGGAGCCGCTGGTGATCGCAATCGATGCGCCCTTTCCGATCACGTCCCTCACTGCCCATGCGATCGTGACCCGGTACGCCAAGCCAGCGGATCCCGGCGGCAGCATCTCGATCGAGACGTCCCTCGACGGCCTGACCTGGGAGCCGCTCGCCGAGACTGCCCCCGCAATTCCATTCCGCCAAGCCTCCGTGGCCGGCCGGATTGACCCGCCGGCGGCCACGTCTCGCGTCCTGGTCCGCATCGGCCTCACCGGGGCGATCGGCTCGATCGGGCTAAACGGGCTGTGGTTCGACCTCGAGCTCGCACCACGAGCAAACGCCCTCGGCACCGTCGATAGCATCGACGTCTCGGTGATCGGGAGGACGGCGGGGACTCGAGGGTTCGCTCCCATGCGGGTCGGGGTCGTGGGCTCGGCTGGCAGTGTCAACCAGGTGATGCGGGCTTGGGGCATGGCGAGTGAAGCGGCACTCCAGCGGCCCGGAACGATCGGCGGGGCGGCGATCGCGATCGTCCTGGCAATCGCCGCCGCGTTCGCCTGGCGCCGCCGTCTCCCACGTCTCGCGACCGCGGGCCTTGCCGTCCTGGCGGCGATCTGGCTCGTCGCGGCAATCGTCACGCTGCCTCGAGTCGTCGGCTGATGCAGGACGGTGCACTGGGCGCCGCGGAGTTGGTCCGGATCGGGATGGCGCTCGCCGCGATCACGGTGCTCCCGGGTCTCGCATGGGTGACCGTGTTCTGGCCGCTCGGCGCGGACATCGGCCGAACGGAGCGATGGGCCTGGGTCGTCGGCCTCTCGTATCTGATCGTCGGGAGCGTGGCGATCGCCCTCGCTCGGCTCGGAGCCCTCCGCCTCGAGCCGCTCGTCCTCGCCCTGCTACTCGTGACGATCGGCGGTGCGGTCGCTTCGGCGATGATCGCGCGTCGTCGGGGCGAATCGATACACCTGCGCCGCGTGTCGCTGGACACGGCCATCTTCGCGGTCGTCGCCGTCGGCCTTCCGGCCTTTGCGCTCGTCCTGCCGCAGATCCTGGAGATCGTTCCGCGCGGGTACCCGCTGGGTTCGATCACCTGGTATTACTGGGGTCTCACGACCTCGATCGTCGACACGGCGTCGATCCCTGCGTTCTCGGCCGAGTGGGGCGATGTCTACCCGTACCAGGGCGACTACGTCCTCTTCTCCGCTTACACGGCGACGCTGCCGATCCTCGCCGGGCGCGCCTCGGACTTCGCGCTGATGGAACTCCTCAGGCTGTTCGGGCTCGTCTGGGCGGTCCTCGCTGGCCTCGCGGCGTTCCGCCGGTTCCTGCCCCGCTGGGGAGCGATCGTCGGCGTCCTGATGTTGCTGGGATCCGTCTTCATCGCGTCGAAGTACGCGAATTTCCGGCCCGAAGCCTTCAACTACGCCCTGATGTTCGTCGCGCTCTGGGGCGCCGACCGGTTCCGGGAGCACATGACTGTTCGCCGAGCGGTCCCCGTGGTCGTGACGATCGTCGCCCTCTGGATCGGACACGGGGTGGTGCTCGTGATCGCCGGGATCCTCGCCGGCAGCGTCGTGGTCGGGTACTGGCTGGTCGGCAACCGCCCTACCTGGCGGGAGCTGGCCGCGTATGCCGCGGTCGGGATCGTCGGGATCCTCGCCTCGACGCTGGCTGACTTTGTCGCCCAGGGCAAGGTCCTGCTCGTCGCCAATGCGCTCGATCCCGTTCGAATCCAGGGCGCCGGGATCAGCGACCTGACGTGGCAGTTCCTCCAGTGGGCCCTTGGGGCGGGCCGGCTGATCACGGGGAACCCGAACGAAGCCGAGGCCCTGTGGAGCGACAGGATCCTCGAACCGTGGACGGTCCTCACCGGGGTGCTTCGCTGGCCGCTCATCGCGAGCGCCCTGCTGCCGATCGTTCTGTGGCGCTGGCTCCCACGCCGATCGCGGGCTCTCTACGTCGGAGGCTGGATCTTCCTCGCCGGGCTGGCCGCGGTCGTCGTGGCCTTCCTCGTCCTCTACGAGACATACGTGCCACAGCGCGTCGGCTTCGGTCGGCTGGCGCCCTTCTCGATCGTCGGGGCTGCGCTCCTCGTGACGGTCGGGTGGACTGCCGCCGCACGCGCCGCAGGCCCGCTGACGGCGACCGTCGTGGGTTACCTGACCCAGCGCGGCGTGATCCCGCCGCAGGCGATCGGTCCGAAGCATCTCGCGAGGCTCCCCACGATCGCCTGGGCGGTCGTCCTCGCCGCTGCGCTCGTCGTCGCCGGCCGCAGCACGGTCGGCGGGATCTACCCGCACGAGGGCGACGGCATCTCCGGCGACGGGCTCGCCACCCTGACGTGGATCCGCGACAACACGCCTCCTGACGCACTGATCCTCGCAAACTCGTACACGGAAGGCGCGATCGGGACGCTCGCCCGCCGGGTCGGCTACCTCGACGGGCGCGCGCCCTACAACAAGGAGTTCGATTTCCTCCTCGCCTCGGTCGACCAGCTGAAGTTCGGTCGGAGCTTCTACGCCGGCGAGAGCGACGTCCAGGCGCTTCGCGACCGGGGCATCGACTACGTCGTCGTCTCGCCCGCCAAGTTCGGCCTCGCGAACCCCCAGCCGTTCTGCGACCCGAATGCGGAGCTGGATCGCCTGCTGCCCTGCTTCGCGGTCGACCCGGGTGCCCGCGAGGGACTGACGGAGGTCGCCAGGTTCGGAGCGATCGCCGTATACCAAGTCGATCCGTGAGCGACCAACCGGCCCGGCCCTGGCGGCGGCTTGCCGCATCGGCGATCGGGCCGATCGGCATCCTTTTCGGCCTGTATCTCCTGCTGGGGATCGGCGTGGTCGCACCGCGGATCACGACCGACGGCCTGCTCTACCTCGCGGAAACGCGGTCGGCGGTCCTCGATGGCGACCTCGACCTCGCCGACGAATACCGCTTCGACCCGGCGATCCAAATTCCCGGCGCAAGCGAGGGCCGCCGGGAATTCCTGCCGCGCGACCTCGACGGCCGGTTCCTCCACACGGCCAACGAGGGGATCATCGTCCTCTTCGCGCCGTTCATCCTGGTCGGCCACGTGTTCGCCGAGCTGATCGCCGCAACCGGTGGGCCAGCCTCGATGGACGGCTACGACCTCCCGTACGTCCTCGCGATCGGGTTCGGGACGAACGCGATGGTGGCGTTCGCACTGGCCCTGCTGGTCGCCTACGCGCGACGCTACGTCGGGCTGGCGGCCGCGGCCGGCGGAGCGGCGGCGATCTGGGTCGGCTCGTCGCTCTTCCACTGGAGCGTGTTCCGCCCCGGGCATGCCCACGCGCCGGCGGTCCTTCTCGAGGCGCTCTTCGTCGTGCTGTTCCTGGCCAGGGCCCGCGACCCGCGCGACCGGGCATCGTGGTTGGCGATGGGCGCGATCTGGGGGCTCGCCGTGACGGTCCGCCCGATCACGGGCATGTACGCGATCGTTCCGTTGCTCTGGCTCGCGTGGCTTGCCGCTGTGCCTCTCGTCGACGCGCTCCGGAACGGCGCACGAGGACGCGGCCTCCTGCCGGTCGTGGCGGCCGGCCTGCGACAGACGGTGCCGGCCGGCGTGCTGTTCCTGGCCGGCGGGCTGGTTGGGCGACTGCCCCAGGTCGCCTTGACCGGCGACGTCAGCCTCGCGGGGTCCGAGTACTACTCGGAATCGGGATTCCTCGGTGGCTTCGACGGTGGCGGCCCACTTGCTGGCCTCGCATCACTCATGTTCGATCCGTCGCAGGGCACTCTGTTCTGGGTCCCGCTCGTCGCCCTCGCGATCGCCGGGCTCGCCTGGTACTGGCGTCGCGACCGGCTCATCACGATCGCAGGGCTCATCTGGGTGGCGGCGATCTGGGCCGTCGTCTCGATGCTGGGGTATCCGGAACGGTTCGGCGGTCCCACATATGCGTCCCGCCACCTTGTCGAGGCCACGCCCGTGTATGTCCTCGGGGCCGCGGGGCTGGTGCAGCTGATCCGTGCCGGCGTCCACGCCGTCGCCCGGCATCGTCCACGCGTGGCGACCATCGTCGCGTGGAGCGTCCTCGCATCAACGGCCTCCTGGGGCGCCATCCAGTACATCGCCGCTGAACTCGTGCCGGGCGCCGCCGAGCGCAATCCGATCGCACGGATGGGGCAGGTGCTTGGCAATCTCCCATCGCTGCGACGCCTCTGGGTGGGCGGGTCTGCCGGGGAGCCGGAGCCCGGGGTGGCGTTCATCGGCGGGCGGCTGGCCGCGGGGCTGGGGGATCGCGGGGACCTCGGAGAGCTCGCGCTTGGCCTCATCATCCTCGTCATCCTCGGCGCCGCCTGGGCTGCGTTCGCCCGCGTTGGTGTGGGTTGGGCGCTCGCCTCGGCAGCTCCCAGCTTGCCGAACGACGAGGCGACGGCGCCGCCACCCGGCCGGAGAACCGGATCGTGGCGAGTGAACGCGGGCGTGTGGGCCGGTCGGGCCGCCTGGGTCGTGGCGTTCGTCGTCGTACTCGGCGCGGTGGCGCCCGCGCTGGTACGGCCCCGACTCGCCGAGCCCGCAGACAGCGCAATCTCGAGGTGGACGGCCGGCGTCGGTCGACCCGCCGATGGCAAGGTCGAGCGCATATCCCTCGGCTCGAGCCAGTCCGGCAACGAGGTCGTCAGCCCGCCGTTCGTCGAGCCCGGCGTCCCGGACCTGCAAGCGGCCTCCGCGCCCGCCGGATTCGCCACGGTGACGGCCGATGGCCTGTCCGCGCGGATTCAACCGCCCAACGGGTGGTCGGCGCTCACGGGCCTGCGCTTCGACATCGAGCCGCTTGGTCAGGCAGCTGGCCTCGTGATCGAACTCCGGCGTGCCGGCGACGAGGCCGCTGCACTGCTGGTCGATGTGCCGCCGGGAGCCCTCACGACGCCCAGCGTCAGGGTAGCTACGCCGCTGGCGCTCGCCGGCCCCGCATCGGTCGCCTCGCCCGCCGTGGACATCCGCATCCGGCCGTCGGGGTCGGCGGCGGCGCCGAGGCTCGGTGTAACGGCGACGGGCGAGGTTTCATTGACGCCGGAGGGAATCGCCACGCCGATCGCCCCGGAGGTGCGGATCGCGGGACAGCCGCTCTTCGACGGCACGGTGGTGAGCCTCCCCTCCCAGGCGTCTATCGATGTGCGCGCCGACGGTTGGGCGCGAATGCGCGTCGGGCCGTGGGGGCCGGATGTGATGCTCCGCTACGCCTCGCGGCAGACGGGTTGGTCCTTCCCGGGGCCGAGCACGTTCCCCGGAACGTGGACGGATTCAGTGATCAAGGCATCGCCGTCCGGCGCTGGTCTCGAGTTCCGAATCGATGCCCCGTGGCCGATCCACGCGGCGACGGCGAGCGTCATGGTCTCCGCGCTGGAGCGTGGGACGCCCGCAATGGTCGCGCTCGCAGGCTCCGGCGATGGCTCGACCTTCGAGTCATTGACGACCTTCGCGCCACTGCCGGTGGTTCGCCAGCAGCATCTAACAGGGCAGTTCGAGCCCGCGGACGGCACGACATCGGTCTGGTTTGCCGTCGACCTGGTCGGCGAGCCAACGACGACGGGCCTCAACGCGGTCTGGTTCGACCTGGAGCTTGCGCCTCCCGAGACGACGTTGGCCACGCTGGCATCGATCGACTCCCGCGAGCTCGAGATCGTGCCGGCGCCCGCCGCACCCGGTGTGGCGACTTCCCCGGTCACCATCGATGTATCCGTCGAACCGTCTGTCGTCGAGGCGATCGCGTGGTCGGCGAATGATGCGATCGGGGCAACGTTCTCGTCGTCCGGGCCCGTTCCGCTGCTGCTGCTCGGCGTGGGTCTCCTCGCCACGGCGTGGTTCGCGATTCGATCAGTCGGGCGTACGGCCGCCGTTGGCCTCCTGGTCCTCGCTCTCGTCGCGGCCGGAACCGGGATAGCGGGCCTGCCACGGACGGTGCTCCTGCCGCGAACCCAGGCATTGGCGGACGGCACCCTCGAAGGTTCAACCGTTAGGGGCCGAGCGATCGTTGCGTCGGTCAGGGGAGCCACCTACATCTCGCCGATCATCTCGATCCCGGTCGGCAGCCGCCTGGACAACGTCTCGGCGGCCGGGCGAGTGCGTGGCTCCCGCGTTTCGATCCGGTCCGTTGCCACGGACGGGACGCCCGGACCGTGGGAGGATCCGGCTGCCGGCATGCAAACGGAGGCCGACGGCCTGCAGGTCCGCGTCGAGTTCCTGGCGGTCGGATCTCGGCTCGAGCGCATTCGGATCGACTACCGGCCGCCGCTCGGCGGCTGAGAGCGGGCTCGCACCGTGGCGAGCAGCCGCCCCGCCACGCCCGGTTCGACGAGGAGCCACCACGCGACGGCCGCCGCCGCCGTTAGAAGGAAGCCGTTCAGGCTCGTCGCGTATGTCCGCAGCAGGGCGACGACAAGCAGGGCGACGAAGGTCAGTGTCGCCGCATCCGGTTGCAGGCGCGGCAGCCAAAGGCCGACCAGTGCCGCAGCGACGCCCAGCCCGACCATCACGAGGAGCGCCCAGGGCGGGCCGAAGTTGGCGTAGGCCTCGGCGAGGAGACCGGGCGCCACGAACCCGCCCGGCGGCTCGGTGGGGAAGAGTCGCCGGAAGAGCTCCGTGCCAAGCGCCGGAGCCGGCTGAATGCCGCGAACCGAGTCGAGCCAGCGGAGATACGTGCCGCCCCCGAGATACGGCGCTTCGGCCGGATACACGCCGACGACCACCTCGACGGTCCGCGGCTGGATCAGGACGACGCGTTCGATCGCCCGGTTCATCGCAAATGCGGAAGCATCGAGCGGATCGCGGAAGCTCCCCTCCGGCGCCACTCTCGCGAACAGCACCCCGAAGAACACGAGGCCGGCGGCACCTCCGACGAGGAGCCAGCCGCGGCGACTCACCCGCCGGCCGGCCCACGCGGCGACCAGCAATGCGGCAAGTCCAAGCTCGAGCGGAAGCGCGCGCGACGCAGCCGCGACCTCGAGCGCCGCGACGGCCGCGATGGCGCCTCCCGCCACGAACGTCAAGTCGCGACGATGGGTCGCGGGGGCATACCCGACGAACAGGAGGGCGGCCGGAGGGACGAGCCAGCGAAAGAGATCCAGCCGTGCGCCGCCCCAGCCGAGGCGTGCCGCCTGGGCATCGCTACCCAGGAGCGGGACGCCGTAGTCAAGGGCGAGCCAGACGTACATCGCCAGGCCGACGCCGACGAGCACGAGCACGATCGGTAGCCGGATCGCGCCGGTCACGATGCCCGTCGGGATCGCCGCGGGCCCCGCGACGGCGCGCACGAGCGCCGCACCGGCACCGATCGCGATGAATCCGCCCCCGATCAGCAGGGGACCACCGGTCGCCTCGCCCGCAGCGGCCAGCGCGATCGCGCCGATGCCGTCGAGGACGAGATACCCGATGACGAGGACTCGGACGGGCGTCCAGACGACCCATCGGTGGCCGGCTGGACCGCCGGCCCACCAGGCGAGTGCGGCACCGGCCGTGACGAGCGCCGCGACGACGATTCCCAGAAAGGGGTTCACGGACGCTCGTCCCGAGGACCCTCGGTCAACGCGGGTCCGTGGTGTGGTCGGATCGAAGGCCCGATCGGTCGCGGCCGGCGACATCGGCGGCGGGAGTCGTGACAGGAGCCGTGAGGGGAGCCGCTGGTGCCTCGACGGCGCCGGATCGAACGTCCCACGACGTCCGGTGCCACGCCTCGATCCGCCGCCCCCGGACGACGTTGAGCCACGCGCTCAGGAAGGCGAGGTTCACGACGACGACGCTGAACGGGAAGCTGGCCCAGCGCGGCATATCGCGCCTGGGTGTAAGGATCCACCCGAGACCGGCGAGCCCGACGAGGAGGAGCCCGGCGGCGATCGGGAGGAAAAACCACGGGCTTCCGGTGACGGTCAGGACGAGTGCGCCGACGGCCGACAGGAACAGCAGAATCGGCGTTCCCCAGCGGAGGAGCTTGTGCGACCAGATCGCCAGGAACGCCGCGGGCCGGCGCCACGGCGCCAGGTGACGGGCCATCGAGAGGTTGGCCCGGATGCCCTGCGTGGCCGTCCGCGTCCGATTCCGGAACTGGGCGTGAAAGTTCGCGACGGGCCGCTCGGTGGCGGTCGCCCCGGCGACCTCGAGGACGACGAGGCCCCGGGCCGCGGCCTCGAGCGGCAGCAGCTGGTCCATCGACGCGTGGCTGGGAATCGGCCGGTAGCTCGACCGCCGCACGGCAAGGACGGCGCCGGTGACGGCCGTCAGCCATCCCGCGCGGCTCTCCCAGCGCCGGATGAGCTGTTCGTATCGCCAGTAGGCACCCTCATCGCGAGCCGTCGCCGAGTCCCCGGCGGCGAACCAGGACAACCGGCCGGTCGTAGCGCCCACCTTGGGGTCGGAGAACGGGGCGACGAGCGCCGCGAGGCATCCCTGGTCGAACCGGGTGTCGGCGTCGGACAGCACGACGATGTCGCCGGTCGACTGCTCGAAGATGCCGTTCTGCGCCTCGGACTGGCCGACCCGCGGCAGGTCGACCAGGTGAATGCGCGGATCGGTCTCCGCCATCCGCCGGATCACGGCGGCCGTCTCGTCGGTCGAGCCGTCGGAGGCGACGAAGACCTCGATCTCGAATGGCACTGCCTGCTCGAGGACGTTGAGGAGCCGCGCTTCGAGCACATGAGCCTCGTTGTGCGCAGCAATGCCGACGGTGACGAGCTGGGGCCCGTCGACGGACGGCTCGAGCTGGAACGGCCGAACCCTCGCGGCGAGCGCCGCGACGAGGGGATAGCCGAGGTACACCCAGGCGAGCAGGGCGAGCGGGACCCAGAAGAGGACCAGCGCCCAGGTCATCGGTGGTCTACGAGCCCGACGGCGCCCCGGTAGAGGTCAACCAGCACCTGCAAAGGGTAACGCGCCCGCCCCGCCAGGCGGCGGGCGCGCATCAGCGCCAGGGAAGCGCCGGGAACCAGACCTCCAATCGAGCGACGAGTCGCCGGGCCTCGGCCGGGCCGGTATGCGTCGCCGCGAACGCCGCCGCCCGCTCGCGCATCGCCTGGGTGGCCGCCGGATCGCGGAGCAGCGACATGACGGCCGCCGCCGCCGGTTGGGCCTTCGTGCTCCGGATCGGAGCGATCAGCCGTCCGCGGGCGAGTTCCGCGAGGCCGCCTGCCGGGACGGCGGCAACCGGCGTGCCGACAGCCATCGCGTCGAGGACCACCTTCGGGAATCCCTCGGCGGGTGATGGGTGGACGAAGATGTCCGCCGCCGCGATTCCCTCGAGGTACGCATCGCGATCCCCGATGAACCCGCGCCAGTCGATCCGCCCATCGACGCCCATCCGCCTGGCGCGCGTCTCGAGCCGCCGCCGGGCCGGCCCATCGCCGAGCATCACCAGTTCCGCGCCGGGCATGGCCGCGAGCAGCTCGAGGAGCGATTCGAGCCCCTTCCCTTCCGCGACCCGGCCCGCCCAGGCGAGCCCGATCGGCTCGTGGACCGCCCATGCCTGGCCGCTCGGATCCCGCACCTCCGCTGCCTCGACGAGGCTCGTCACGACGCCATCGCCATTGACGATGTCGCGCCCGACCACGATCCGGCGGTCGCCTGCCGCGAGACGTCCGGTGACGTCGTAGGTGGCACCTACCGCGACCGCCGCCAGCCGCGAGACAGGGTTGCGCGGCTGGGCCGCGGCCACTCGCCGGGCGCTGCCGGCGACCCAGCCGAATCGCGGCGTGCCGGCGCGGGACAGGAGCCGGCCGACGAGCGTCGCGTTCGATGCCGGCACCTTGAGCCAGACCAGGTCGGCGGCCCCGATCTCCGGCCGAAGGATCGCCCGATTCGCTCGCGTGACGGAGCGCACGTGGCGAAGGAACCCGGCGATCCCGTCGAACGGGGCGGTGGCGACGGTCCGGATCCGGGCGTCGACGGGCGGTTCGTGGGGCGGTCCGAGCGCCGGGCGGATCGGGACAGCATGGACGATCTCGCGGATCGGGCTGTCCGGCACGTCGAGCACGGCGGCGAGGAACCGATGGAACGTCGAATTGATCGGGTAGGTCCGGCCGTCCCAGGTGACGTGGGGATTGTCGTCGACGACCAGGAGGCGGACGCCGGTCACGGCTCCTCCCCGGGTGGATGCTCCCCGATGATGATGTCCGCCGCCGGTTCGGCGACGCTCACGTCGTCCTCCGCCGCCGACCGGCGACGCCCGGACATCCGCCGGTACAGGGCCCGGACGACCTCGAACGCGGCCGCCACGTCGGACCGGCGGACGATGAGGGTCTCGGCCACCCCGCGCCCGGACAGGCGGATGAAAACCGCGAGCATGACGACGGCCGTCAACCCGTACGAGATCGACGATGCCAGCGCCGCGCCGAGGATCCCGAATCTGGGCACGAGCACCAGGTTCGCGAGGATGTTGGCCGCGAGGCCGAGCAGGAGGATCAACGTGCCGGTCCCCGGCCGCCCGCGTCCGCTTAAGTAGCGCGACAGGACGGCGACCACGCTGTAGGCGACGACACCCGGGATGATCAGCCGGAGGGCGACGCCCGCGTCGGCGAATGCGGATCCGTAGAAGAACCGGACGAGCCGCGGGCCCAGGATCGCGGCGGGGATCGCTAGGACGATGGTCAATGCGAGCGTCGTTCGCGTCAGGGTCGCCGCGGTCCGGGCGGCATCCGACTGGGGGTCCACGGCCCGGCTGAACATGACGATCCCGAGGGCGTTCGGGACATACCAGAGCGTCTCGGCGAGGCCGCTGGTCACGGAGTAGACGCCGGTCGCGCGGACGCCAGCAATCGCATTGACGATGAACGAGTCAGCACGGAACTGGAGGCGTTCGGCGAGCGTGCCGACGACCGACTTGGCGCCGTACTGCAGCTCCTCGTCGAGCAGGTCCAGTGACGGAGTGACGCCGAAGAGCCGGGCGCGGCGCGCCGCCCAAACGATCGCGACCACCGTGAGGCCCAGCGAAACGAGGTTCAGGGCGATTGCCGTCGACAGCTCGAGATTGGCAACCAGCACAGTGCCGAGCAGCAGTGCCAGGAGTGTCAGCCGGCGCAGGAGCCGGATCCAGCTGTACGCCGCGACAAGTTGCCGACCGAGCAGCGCAAACAGCCCCAGGTTGAAGAAGAGCTCACCGGGGATTGCCAGCGCGGCGAATGTGAACTGCGCTGCCGACAGGTTCGGGAACAGCGCGACCAGCGGTCCCGATGGAGCACCGGCGGCAGGGATCCCGTACAGCCAGAGCGATGCGAGGACCGTTCCGCCACCGACGACCGCGGACCACAGGAGCGCGTTGGCGAACGCCCGACGTCCCTCGTCCTCGCTCCGCCCGGTGACGACGGCGATCGCCTGGTCCATCCCGAAGCCGATGACCGTCGCCGCGAGCTGCGAGTAGAGCAGGACGAGCGCGAAGCGGCCCTTCGCCGCAGGACCGAGCGCATTGGCGAGGATGACGTCCGTCGCGAAGATGAGGATCGCGAGCCCGAACCGCGTCGCGATCGTGATGGCTGCGTCGTGAACGAGCCCGCGTCGCCGGCTGGGGGCCGCTTCTGACAGGATCTCGCCGCCACTCACCGTCGCGGCCGGCTAATCCGAGCCCGGTGCCGCGGGCGAGACGCCCGCGGACGAAGCGGGGACCAGCCCCTCGAGGATGGCCGCTCTGATCGCGGGGTCTTCCCAGAGCTGGGTCGTGAACCGCCTTGCGCCGCGCGGGCTGAAGTGCCTCATGTCGTGCGAGTCGCGAATGGTCCACCAAGCCTCGATCGGTCCGGCATCGAGGATCGGCTGTTCGGCTCTCTCGCCCAGGCGTGTAAGCAGCATCGATCGCATCGCCCGCCAGGCTGGCTCGCGCGCCTCGAGCGCCTGCTCGAATGGTGGCGCGTAGGGCATGAGCACGGCGACGACGCCGACCCCGCGAGCGCGCAGTGCCGTGATGAGGTCGACATACGGCCGGATGTCCGGTTCTGCCCTAGCCATGGGAGCGGTGTTTTCGAGCGCAACGGCAAGTGCGTGGTCGAGCATCGCCGGTTCCATCGGATCGCCGCTCCCGTAGCCGCTCGGCTGCAGGCCTATCCCGTCCTCGAAGCGGGTTGTCGGGACCGTCGCAACGAAGGCTCCGGCGACGCGAGCGGATTGACCCCGCCACCGCCAGAGTGCCGACACGGACTCGAGTCGACAGGACAACGTTTCCTCCAGTCCTCGAACGTCGCCGCAGTCGGATATGAGGCGACCGAGCGGCGACCGAAGCGCCCGGGTCCCTCGATCCTTCGGGCGTTGCAGGGTCACCGTCGAAATGCCGATCACTGCCACCTTCGGCAGTCGACCTTGGTCCCCGAGCTCTTCGACAAATGCGAGGTACACGGGAAATCCTGCCCCGGGCGTCGAGAGGTTGTAGGCGGTCACCTGCCCTCCAACGGCGTCACTGACATGCGTTGCGAGGGTGTCAGGGTGGATACCCATCCGGGCAAGCGAATCGCCCAGGATGAGAATGTCCGTTGGGCCAGTTCGCTCGTAATTCGTCCACGCCACCTCGAGCGCCGCCGCTTCAGCAGCCGCGACTGGGAGGCGGTGCATGGCGATCAAGGCACGGACGGCGACCTCTCCAGCAATGAGGGGCGTGAGCAGGAGCGCGAGCACGAGGAGGCGGCGTACGAGGACGCGCGAGCCGAGGCGACGGATGGGCGTGGCTAGCGGTCGATCGCGTCGCCGGTTACCAGCTGCGCTCGCCCGTTCCACCTGCGCCTTCGTCCTCCTTCAGAACTGGAAGTAGATGAAATCAGGGATAACGACAGGGATCAGGAGTACGGCGGCCAGTAGGGCGAGACCGAATCCCGCGTATTGCCGGCGCGATCCATACGGAGCGAGCCGTTGGGCCAAGGCAGGGAACACGCTCCACTGGAACAGGACGCCAATCGCGAGAACGGCGGCGATGCGAAGTGGCACTGCCGACACGCCGTCGCGGAGCTGGAACATGCCGCCGAGGTATGCAACCGCCGATTCGAGGGATTCGGCGCGGAAGAAGACCCAGCCGACGAGCACGAAGGTGAATGTCATGGCCCAGGCGGCGATGACCGGGACGCGGAACCACCTGTACGGACCCTCGCGGAACCAGCGGTGGACCACGAGGCCGACACCGTGCCACAGGCCCCAGATGATGAAGGTCCAGCCTGCTCCATGCCACAGCCCGCCAATCACCATCGTGAGGAGCAGCGCCGCGTACATCCTGGCCATGCCGCGGCGCGATCCGCCGAGCGGGATATAGACGTAATCGCGCAGCCAGCGACTCAACGTCATGTGCCACCGGCGCCAGAAGTCCTGAGCGCTGGTGGCCCGGTACGGCCAGTTGAAGTTGCGCGGCAGCTTGAAGCCCAACAGGTATGCCGATCCCAGGGCAAGGTCGGTGTAGCCCGAGAAGTCGAACAGGATCTGAAAGGCGAAGGCCAGCGCCCCCAACCACAGCCCCGCGGTCGAGCTCGCGGCCGGGTCGGCGAACGTCGCCACGACGAGGGGGGCGAGGCTGTCGGCGATGACCTTCTTCAGGAGTCCGCCGACGAGGAACGGCAGGGCAAGCCGGAAGTGGCTTGTCGCGAAGGGGCGAGGATGGCGGACCTGGGGCAGGAACTCTCGCCCCCGCATGATCGGGCCGGAGATGAGGTGGGGGAAGAACGTGACGAACAGAGCGAAATTGATGAGCTGGCGCTCCGGCTTCGCGCCACGCGCGATGTCGATCACATAGGCCAGCATCGTGAACGTCACGAAGCTGATTGCCAGCGGCAGGATCAGTCCGAGCGCGGTCGGACCCAGCTCAACGCCGGTCAGGCGTTCCAGCAGGGAGGATCCCGACGCAACCGCCCAGTCGAGGTATTTGAAGATGGCGAGCAGCCCCAGGTCCGTGACCACGGCGAGCCCAACGGCCAGGCGTCGATGGGGCCCGGCGGCGAGCCTGCCATACGCCCAGTTGAGGACGAGAAGCACGATGAACCCGGGGACGTACCAGGCGTTCCACGAGCCGTAGAACACGAGGCTCGCGGCAAGGAGCCAGTATCGGCCGGCCGCGCGAGGCATGAGCCAGTAACCGGCGACGACAACGATCAGGAACGCCAGATAGGTCAGCGAGACGAAGTTCATCGCGAGCTGGCCTAGTCCGAACCCGACGCCGCGTGGGCCAGGATGCTGGCGAGCTCTCGATCGGCGAGCGCCGCCTCGTACCAGCGCGCCGTCCGGGCCAGGCCCTCCTCCAGGCCGACGCTCGGCCGGTAGCCGAGCTGCGCTGCCGCCTTGTCGACGCTGCTCACGTTCCGCCGGATATCGCCCGCCCGATCGGGCCCGTGGCGGACGTCCAGCGGCCGGCCGGTGGCGCGCCCGATCTCATCGGCGAGCCCGTTGACCGTCGTCTCCTGCCCCGTCCCGGCCTGGAAGATCTCGCCCGAGACGGCCTCGACGGGCGCGTCGAGCACCGCCACGACCGCGGCCGCGAGGTCGCTGACGTAGACGAAGTCCCGCGTTTGCTCGCCGTCGCCGTGGATCGTGATCGGTTCCCCGGCGAGCGCCGCGCGGAGCCATGTCGCGACGACGCTCGTCTTGTGGAGCGAGTACGGCCCGTAAGCGTTGGAGAATCGCAGGGCGCATGCGGCCAGCCCGTACGTGGCCGCGTACGCCTGGCAGTACGCCTCGCCGGCGAGCTTCGACGCGCCGTACGGCGACACGGGGTGGGGGAGGTCCGTCTCGGCCGCGGGCGACCGATGGTCCCCGGCCGCCGCGTTCGACGAGGCGAACACGAAGCGCTCGGTGCCGCCCAACCGCGCCGCATCGAGGAGTCCCACGGTCTGCGAGACGTTCTCCTCGAACGTCCCGAGCGGGTCCGCGACGGAGTCCGGGATCCCCGCCCGGGCCGCGAGATGGACGACGACGTCGGCACCGGCAACAGCGGCGGCGAGCGCGCCTCGATCCGCGAGCGAGGCCTGGATCAGGTCGTGCGGGACGCCCGCCAGGTAGGCCCGGCTGCCGATCGAGAGGTTGTCGATGACGCGAACCCGGTCCCCTCGCTCGACGAGGAGCCGGACGAGGGACGAACCGATGAACCCGGCCCCACCGGTGATGAGGACCGTCCGGTTCAGCGCCGCTGCGCCCCGCCCGCGGGCACGGCTGCAAGGGCGTTCGGGACCCAGCGGACGTTCTGGACGAACGTGGTCGGGTCGATCCGGTCGCGCTGCTCGGCGATCTTCACGAGCATCGTGTCGATCAGCTCCTCGTTCAGCAGCCGCGGCTGGAGCCCGAGGTCGAGGAGCTTCGAGTGCTGGGCGTTGTAGTAGTGCTCCTCCATCTCCTTGCGGGGATTCGCCTGGTGCTCGATCGCGACGTCCCAGCCCAGGTGCTCCCCGGCCTTCTTCACCCGCTCGGCCAGCTCGAGCACGCTGAACTGCTCCGTGAACTGGTTGTAGACGCGCAGCTCGCCGGAATCGGCCGGATTGGCGGCGGCGAGCGCGACGCACTGGATCGTGTCGCGGATGTTGAGGTAACCGCGGGTCTGGCCGCCCTTGCCATAGACGCTGAGCGGGGAGCCGACGACGGCCTGGACGCAGAACCGATTGAGGGCCGTGCCGAAGACCTCGTCGTAGTGGAAGCTCGTGGCGAGCCGCGCGTCGAGGGCCGATTCGTCCGTCTCGAGGCCGTAGACGACGCCCTGGTTGAGGTCTGTCGCCCGGAGGCCCCAGATCCGCGTCGCGAAGTGGATGTTGTGCGAGTCGTGAACCTTGGAGAGGTGGTACATCGAACCCGGCGTCTTCGGGTAGAGGAACGTGTGTGACCGGCCCTTGTGGTCGACGGTCAGGTAGCCCTCCTCGATGTCGATGTCCGGTGTCCCGTACTCGCCCATCGTCCCGAGCTTCACGAGGTGGGTCTCCGGGGAGCGGTCGCGGATCGCGAACAGGACGTTGAGGTTGCCGACGACGTTGTTCGACTGGGTGTACGTCGCGTGGCGGGCGTCGATCATCGAGTACGGCGCCGAGGGCTGCTCGCCATAGTGGACGATCGTGTCCGGGCGGAACCCGTCGATCACCGACTCGACGAACGCGTAGTCGACGAGGTCGCCGACGTGGAGCTCGATCTCGTTCTCGGTGACCTCCCGCCAGGCCCGCACCCGCTCGTGGAGGGTCGGCACGTGGAAGAGGGGCCGTACGCCGAGCTCCAGCTCCCAGTTGCGCTTGGCGAAGTTGTCGACGACGGCGACCCGGTGGCCGGATCTCGAGAATGCCATGGCGGTCGGCCAGCCGAGATAGCCGTCGCCGCCGAGCACGAGGATTCGCTGAGCCACGATCGGTCCACCTCCAGAGAGATCCGCCTCATTTTCGGCCCCTCGTTCCCGGCTCGTGGGGTCGGCCGGAGTCTACCATCGGACCGCAGTCTGGACGCCGCCCCGACCCCCGCCGGCCGGCCGGTGGTACCCTCGGCCGGATGCTTCTCCGGCAGTTCGTGATCGACGGTCTCGGCCATCTCTCGACCCTCATTGCCGACGAGGCGGCGGGTCTTGCTGCGGTCGTCGACCCGCGCCGGGACGTCGACATCTACCTCGATGTCGCACGGTCCGCGGACCTGCGAATCACCCACGTGGTCGAGACGCATCTCCACAACGATTACGTCTCCGGCGGCCGCGAACTGGCATCGATGACCGGCGCAACCCACGTCATCGGGGCTGGGGCGGAGCTCGCGTACGAGCACCAGCCGGTCCGCCATGGCGACACGTTCGATGTCGGAGCGCTCCGATTCACAGCGCTCGAAACGCCGGGCCATACGCCCGAGCACGTCGCCTACGCCGTCGCCGACACGTCGCGCGCCGACGAGCCGCTCCTCCTGTTCACCGGCGGGTCGCTCCTCGTCGGCGCCGTCGGCCGGACGGACCTCCTCGGCGAGGGGAACGCGATGCCGTATGCCCGGGCGATGTTCCGCTCGATCCGCGGGGTGATCCTGCCGCACGAGGACTTCGTCGGGGTCTACCCGACCCACGGCAAGGGCTCACTCTGCTCGACGGGGATTGGCTCGACACCGTGGTCTACGATCGGGTTCGAGCGGCGCCACAACCGGATGGTCCAGCCGGCGGACGTTGACTCGTTTGCCGAGCTTCTCCTCCGCGATCAGCCATCGTTTCCGGATTACTTCGCCCGGATGCGCCCGACGAACAAGGCCGGCCCCAAGCTGCTGGGTGGCAGGCCACCGGAGCCCAACGCGATGTCGGTCGAAAGCTTCCAGGCTGCCCTCACCGCGGACGCAGTCCTCGTTGACCTGCGCTGGCCGGCGGCCCATTCGCTGGCTCACATCCCGGGTTCCGTGTCGATCCCAACCGGCACATCGTTCGGGACCTGGCTCGGGTGGGTCGTGGACCCGAACCGGCCGCTCCTCCTCCTCCTCGACTCCCCGGCCCACTGGGACGATGCCGTGCGGCAGGCGATGAGGATTGGCTACGAGAACGTCCTTGGACACCTGCGAGGTGGATTCGATGCCTGGACTGCGTCGGGCGGCCCGATCGAGACCGGCGGCCGTCTGACCGTGGACCAGCTCGCATCGAGGCTTGACGCGGCAGGCGCCGAGGCGCCGTTCGTGATCGACGTCAGGCAGGCGACCGAGTTCGCGTCCGGCCATGTGCCGGGATCTGTCCATATCGGAGCGGGCACGCTGCAGGACCGGCTCGCCGACCTGCCGCGCGACCGTCCAATCGCGACGATCTGCGCCTCGGGCTATCGGTCGAGCATCGCTGCATCCCTGCTGCGGGCCGCCGGCTTTCACGACGTCAGCTGGGTCGCCGATGGCCTCCCGGCCTGGCAGAAGCGCGGTCATCCGATCGAACGAGGCACGGGCGGTGACCCGATCGCGGAGTCCGTCGCGCCCGCCGACCCCGAGGCTCATCCGGCCGCCGCCGGCCATCGCCACCTGGCGGAGTAGCCCTCAGGAATCGCGGCGAGGGGCTGGAAGCCTCGTGTACCCTTGGATCGCGCGGAGTCAGTTTCCTCGGCGGCTCTCGCCAGCATCCCCAGGGGTTCGCTCCGGCAATCGTGGTGAACGCCAATCGATGGAGGAAGCAGTGCTTCGACCGCCACGTCGCCACGCCCGCTCGCTCATCGGCATCGTCGCCGTCCTCGTATCGATCGGGCTGATGTGGCCCGCTGGCATTGCCGCCGGCAGCGGCTCGAGCGGCCCCGGTCCGGCGTCGACAGCCGCCGCGGCGCGCCCGGATCGTGCGCCCACGGTCAGGAGCCTTGGCGTCAAGTCAGTTGACGCCGGGCGCGGCCAGGGCCCATCGAAGCCCCTCCAGACCCTCACCATCGACCGTTCGTTCGGTGGAACCAGCCCGAACGCCGGCACGCCTTCGGACGTCACGGGGGGAAGCTCGCTCGTTGTCGCGACGAACTCCGGCGCGCCCGCGGCGACCTCGTTCGCGGCCGTAGAAGGCCTCGATCAGAACACCGACGGCTCCGAGCCGGCCAACCCGTGGGTTGCGGTCGGGCCGGACGACGTGGTCCAGACGGTCAACAAGTCCCTCCGTTTCACCAATCGCGAGGGGACCTCCACCGCCGGAACCATCGACATGTTCGAGTTCTTCGACCTGGCCAACTTCGAGGTCGACGAGGTTGCGATCTCCATCGACGGGATCGACGAACCGAGGTGGCTCTACGACGCCAAGCACAATCGCTGGCTCGGCCAGACGATGGGCTGGCACTGCGATACCAATGGGTCGACTGGTGGCAACAATTCCGTCGGCTACGTCTTCGGGGCCATCAGCCTGACCGGCGACCCGACCGGCGACTACTACCACTTCTTCGTCCAGTACATCAGCGGGATCATGCCGGTCTCGACCGCGCTCGGGACGTCAGGCGACAAGTTCACGATCGCCGCGAACGAGGTAACGCTGAACTCCACGGCCAGCTGCACCTCCGGCGGGGGCGCGGGGACGTTCGATGCTGCGTCACTGACGTCGTTCGACTGGGCCGACATGCTGACGTCCCCGTCCGACCCGATCTTCGGCTACGACTTCTTCATCGCCTCTGACGGCTACCGCAACCTGCGCCCGGCTGTGTCGCCGATTGGAGCTTCGAACACGATCTTCATCGTCGGGGAGCACCTCCCCGGCCTCACCACATCGAACGTCACCTACATGAAGCTCACGGGCCTCAACGCAAGTCCCGCAGGCGCCGTACTCTCTCCACCGATCGATCTGACGACCACGATCGGGCTCGATCCGTTCCTTGACGCCCCGGACCCGAGCGACCCCGGAGGAGGACTTGCCGACGGCATCGTGGGCCGACAACCGACGGACGCGATCTGGCAGGACAACGTCCTGACCTTCCCATCGACGACGGACTGTCCCGGGCAGACCCGCCCATGCGCCCGCGTCACCCAGCTCAACACCTCGCCGGCAACTCCGACGCTCGTGCAGGACTTCGTGATCCAGGTAGCCGGCGCGGGCACGTGGTATCCGGGTGTCGGGATCTCGCAGAGCGGAATTCTCCACGTCGTGTATAGCCAGTCGAACGCGACCGAAGGGATGTCGTCGTACGACCGCTATCAGCTCCCCGCGGACCCGGTCAACTCCCTGAGTGCCGCGCGGCTCATCGCGACTGGCGGCGTCCTCGCCTATGGCGGCGATCGCTGGGGTGAGTACGTCGGCGTTGCGCAGGATCCGCGCGACACCAATGCCGTGTGGCAGGCCAATCAGTACACGAAGGCGGCAACGGCAGGCGGCACGTGGGGAACGCGGGTCAGCCAGCTCCAGACCGCCGGCTCGACGTTCCATCCGATCGCGCCGGTCCGCGTCCTCAGCAGCCGCGACGGAGTCGGTCTCTCCGGCAAATTCAATGCGAATGTCGCCCGGACGATCACGATCGGCAACGGCGTCCCGGCCGATGCCGTCGCAATTACCGGCAACCTGACCGTGACCGAACAGAACGCCGCGGGCTTCCTGGCCGTGACGCCGACTCCGAACAACACGCCGTCGACGTCGTCGATGAATTTCCCGCTCGGTGACAACCGCGCCAACAACATCATCTCGCCGCTGTCGACGACCGGATCGGTCAGCATCGTGTACAAGGCGATCGCCGGCAGGTCGACCCACGTCATCCTCGACGTCACCGGCTACTTCTCCGATGACCCCGCGGATTCGACGTACAACGCCCTTGCGGTTCCGGGACGCAGCCTCGACAGCCGCGACGGCACCGGCGGACTGACGGGCAAGTTCGTCCACGGTGTTGTCAGGGGCTGGAAGGTCCGTGGCTCCAACAACATCCCCGATGTCGCGGGCGTCACGGCCGTGACCGGAAATCTGACGGTTACCGGCCAGTCGACCCGCGGCTTCGCCGCGATCGGCCCATCGGTCCTCTCCAATCCGGCTACATCCACGCTCAACATCCCGCTCGGCGACACGCGCGCCAACGGGATCACGGTCGGGCTGTCGGCAACCGGCCGGCTGGAGGCCGTCTTCCGCGGCACGACTTCCGCGGCCAGCGCCCACCTGATCTTCGACGTTACCGGCTACTACAGGAACGACACGACCGGCGCGCGGTTCGTGCCGCTCACGCCTGGCCGTCGCATGGATACAAGGTCGCCGGCTCCGCGAGAAGGGCTGACCGGCGCCTTCAGCGCAAATGTCGCGAGGACGCTCGTGATCGAGCCGTACCAGGGCGTGCCCGGCAACGCCACCGCAATTGCCGGGAACCTGACCGTCGTGGGCCAGAACCATGCCGGGTTCGTCGCGATGACGCCGACCGCGGATAACAACCCCGACATCTCGACCTTGAACTTCCCACTCAACGACATCCGGGCGAACGGCGTCGTCGGGCCACTCAGTGGCGCCGGAAGTGTCGGCCTGGTCTTCAAGACCACGACCGGCACGACGCACCTGATCCTCGACATCACCGGCTACTTCCGCTGACCCACACGGCTCGGTTGCCCGCCACCGGCGGGTGACCGGGCCGGTACATTCGACGGTTCAACCGGTACATCGGGCCGAAGGCCGCAGCCGCTCCGGGCTGGGATGATCGGCTCACCGTGAGCGCGTATGTCCGAACCCCGTCGACCGCCTCGCCCGTCGAGGCGGGCGTGCGGGCGCGCGGCATCCCGGTCGTGTTCCGCAAGCTCCTGCGCGGCCTGATCGGCGAACCGCCGATTCCGCTGCACGGCGGCCCGCCGGCCTGGACGGTCGTCGCGGCGTGCATCGGCGCCTATGCCGGCGCGCTCCTCGTGTTCGGTCCCGTCGCATCCGCCGTCCTTGCAGCGCCCGTGTTCATCGCCGCGGTCATCCTGACCGGGCCGCTTGTCGCAGTCGCCTGGCTGGCGTGTCTCGTCGTGACGATCACGATCGTGCCGGTCGCCGAGCTGTCACGGGTCGGGAACGGATTCGACGCGCCGTTCGTGCTCATTTCCGCAACGATCCTGCGGGCGATCGTCGTCACCGCCGTGTCGAGCCGGACCGACCATCTCCACCGTGAGGCGATGCTGGCCAGGCGTCTCGACAGCGTCCTCGAGATCACCGAGCGCCTGGCGAATACCCACGATCGCGCGACACTGCTGCGGGCCATCGTCGACGAGACGCTGCGCGGACTCGATGCCGACGCGACGGTCCTGCGGCTCGTCAAGGACGATCGTCTCGAGGTGGTCGCCTGGGCGGGCCTCGATGACGCGACCGCTGCCCGCCTGCCAGTCTTCAGCAAGGGCGAAGCGTGGTTCGGCGAGATCGCGAAGACAGGAACACCGTGGGTCGTCGACGACATCAGGAAGGCCACGGTCGGCGACAGGCTACGACCGCTACCGGGGTGTTTTCGAGTTCCGTGGCGACATCATCGTGCCGCTCACCCACGAGGGGACGGTCGTCGGCTCATTGTCCGGCGTGACCGTCGAGCCCCGCGACTGGAAGCAGAGCGATGTCGCGTTCGTTGCCGCCCTCGGCACGCATGCCGCGATCGCCCTCGAGAACTCCGACCTCATCGCCCAGACGGAGCAGCGAGCTGCACAACTGAGCGTGCTCCAGGCGGCCTCGGCCAGGCTCAGCCGCGCGAGTGACGTCGAGGCAGTCGGTCGGGCGATCGTCGAGGAGACCCGCAAGATCATCGACTACCACAACGCCCGGGTCTACCAGCTCGAGCCGAGTGGTGACGTGGTCCCGATCGCCTTCGAGGGCACGGTCGGCGCCTACGAGAAGGTCGACTTCGCCCTGCTCCGCACGAGCCTGGGCGGTGGGTTTCACCGGCTGGGTCGCCCAGCACGGCGTGCCCCTGCTGATCAACGACGCGAACCTCGACCCTCGCGGCGCGAACTTCCCCGGGACCGTGGATGTCGACGAGTCGATGCTCGTCGTCCCGATGCGCTACGACGCCAAGGTCGTCGGGGTGATCACGCTCTCGAAGCTCGGCTTGGACCAGTTCGACGAGGAGGACGAGCGGCTGCTCCTGATCCTCGCCGACCAGGCGGCCACTGCGCTTGAATCCGCTCGCCTGCTTGCCCGCAGCCAGGGCCTCGCCGCGGAGCTGCGGCGCCTGCTCGACATGAGCGGCCAGCTGTCGGCGAGCCTCGACTCCCGCCAGGTCGCGAACATCCTCGCCCGGCACCTCTCCAGTGCGCTCGGCGTCGACGAGTGCGCGATCTCGTACTGGGACCGGCCCAATGGCCGGCTCGCAACGCTCGGCTACTTCCCGGCGTCTCCGGCCCACCCGCTGACCCCCTACTTCGAGGTGAGCGACTATCCCCTGTCGCTCCAGGTGCTCGTGGATCAAACCACCGTGATGGTCGACGTCGACGACCCGAATGCCGATCCGGCCGAGACGGAGCTCCTCCTGCGGGAGGGCTATCGCTCACTCGTGATGCTGCCGCTCGTTGCCAAGGGCCAGTCGATCGGCCTGGTCGAGCTGATTTCCTACGACGCAGATCAGCCTCGACACGGAGCGCCTCGAGCTTGCCCGGACCATGGCGAACGAGGCCGCGATGGCCCTCGAGAACGCAAGGCTCTACGAGGAAGCGCGGGCGCTCGCCGACCGCGATCAGCTGACCGGCTTCTACAACCACCGCTATCTCCACGAGCGGTTCGGCGAAGAGGTCATCCGGACCCAGCGTTCGCGTCAGCCGCTCAGCGTCCTGATGCTGGACCTGGACGATTTCAAGCTGGTCAACGACACGTTCGGCCACCTTTTCGGCGACCAGGTCCTCGCATGGATCGCGGACGTGATCCGTTCGACGCTTCGGGGCTCCGACATCCCGGCCCGCTACGGTGGGGACGAGTTCGCCATCCTGCTGCCCGACACCGACGCCGCTTCCGCGGCCCATGCCGCGGACCGGATCCGCGCCGCGTTCGCGAGCGCCACGTTCGACGGCGGGTCACACCGCCAGGTCGCGGTGTCACTCGCCGTTGGAGCGGCAACGTTCCCGGCAGACGGCCGGAGCGGTACGGAGCTCATCGCGGCCGCTGACGCTCGCCTCTACGAGGAGAAGCGACGCGAGGAAGACACGGCGCCGCCGCGGGCACGCTCGCGGACGGGAAACCGCCGCCCGAAGCGATCGCGCCGAGGCGCCCCGCATAGTACGGAAGTACTAGTCCGGCGGGACGCGAGTACCAGCGCACGGCACTGGACGGGAAGGCGCTCCGGACCGTCATGCTCATACTGCCGTGATTGGACCCGTCTCGAGAGCACCGGCCGGGGACGCGGAGGATCGCAGGATCCGCCGCTCATGGATCGTCTTCTCCGGGACGCTGTTCGTCCTCGCCCTCCTCGTCCTCCTCCGCGTCGTCGCCGAGGGAGCCGGCCGATCGACTGGCTCCTGATCGGTGTCACCGTGGTCGTGGGCCTCGTCGCGGTCCGCCACCGACTCGCCGTCGTCGCCCTCGAGGTGAGCCGCCGGGCCGAGGCCGAGAGCTTCGCGCGGATCCTCCAGGGCCTGTCTCGCTCGATCTCGCCGGACGCGATCGTCGATGCCATCGTCGAGGAGATCGGGTCGGGGACCGGCGCGGACCATATCGTCGTCGCTCGCCGCCGCCCCGACACGAGGGTCCTCGAGGCCACGCTCGTCAACACGCGGACCGGCGGTCCCGCGCTCGTCAACGCTCTTCCCGATCGCCGACCTTGAGAACCCGCCCGAAATCGACGACGACCCGCGGGCCGGCCGGCTGGTCGGCATCCCGATCGCCCGGCATCCCGTCCCAGTGATGGCGGGTGTCGCGGAACTGGCATCGTCGACGTGGCGCAGCGACCCGTTGCTCGCGCGGGCACGGCCCCTCAGCCCGGCGGTCCTCGTCGCTGAGCGGATCGCCGGACGAGCGCGCGAGGTCTATGGCCTGAAGCACACGCTGAGCGCTCCGTTGATGACCGATTCTGGGGTCATCGGCGCGATCGTGGTGTCCCGGCGGACAGGCGGAGTCGTGGCCGGCATCGGCGCAGCGGATCCTCAACGGTGCTGCCGTCGAGGCATCGGCCGCCCTGTCGCGGGCCTATTCCCATCGCCAGGCCGAAGCGCGCGCCTCGACCGACGCGCTGACGGGACTCCCGAACCGCCGCTACTTCGATGAGTTCTGTGCGCTGCTTGCCCGCCGCCGCCGGTCGGAGGACGCGATCGGCATCCTCATGGTCGACATCGACCGATTCAAGCGCCTGAATGACGCCCACGGGCACGCCGTTGGGGACCAGGTGCTTCGCGCGGTCGCGGGCGCGATCGCCGGCGCGGTCCGCGAGGACGATGTCCCGGCGCGCTTCGGCGGCGAGGAGTTCGCGGTGCTGCTGCGCAATCCGCATCTCGACGAAGCGGTCGAGGTGGGCGAGCGAATCCGTGACGCCGTCGCGTCGCTCGACCTGTCGCGGTTCGGCGACGTGTCCACGAGCGTTTCGGTCGGGGTGGCGGTCGCCAGCGCCCCGGACCAGCCGATCGCCGAGATCATCGAAGAGGCGGACCGGGCGCTCTACCTCGCCAAGCGCCGCGGTCGGGACCGGGTCGTCGCCGCCTAGGTCGTCCACGCCCGGTACCATCGCAGGGATGCCTGACGAGACCGACGAGGCCATCCCGCCTGACCCCGCCGATCGCGACACCGACGATGCAGGCGACGGCGACACCGACGATCCCCTCGAGGGCGAGCTGACCAACGGCGTCCTCGCCCGGATCTTCCACGAGATCGGCGACATGCTCGAGGTCAAGGGCGAGCTCGTCTTCAAGACCGTCGCCTACCACCGCGCCGCCGATGCGATCGGGCACAGCCCCGTCGACCTCGTCGCGGCGTACCGGTCCGGCAATCCGCCGAAGGTCGCCGGCGTCGGTCAGGCGATCAGCGACAAGATCGCCGAGCTCGTCACGACCGGCCACATGCGGTTCTACGACAAGCTCCGCGAGGAGATCCCGCCGAGTCTCGTTGGCATGCTCCGGATCCCCGGTCTCGGGCCAAAGACCGTGAAGATGATCTACGAGGAGCTCGGCATCGAGACGCTTGAGGATCTCCGCCAAGGCGCGGAGGCGGGCACGCTCCAGACGCTCAAAGGGCTGTCCGCCAAGACCGAGAGCCTGATCCTCGCCGGCATTGCCGCCCTCGAAGCCCGACCGCGACGGCTGCTGCTCCCGCGGGCGGAGGAGGCGATCAAGACCATTTCCGCCGCGCTCGAGAGCGCCCCCGGGGTGCGCGGGATCAGCCCGGCCGGCTCGTTCCGGCGCCGTCGCGAGACGATCGGCGATCTCGATCTGCTCGCCGAGACCGACGACCCGGGCGCCCTGATGGAGCTGTTCACGGGGCTTGGCGCGGTCGAATCGGTCGTCAATCGCGGCGGCCACAAGGCGGCCGTCCGGCTCCTTCGCGGCCCGCAAGTCGACCTGATGGTGATGCCGCCGGGCGAGGCCGGGACGTACCTCATCCACTTCACCGGCTCGAAGGAGCACAACGTCAAGCTCCGGGCGATCGCCCGGGACCGTGGTTGGTCTCTGTCAGAGAAGGGCTTCCTGCGGATCGACGAGACCGGCGAACCGCTCACCGGCGACGCGGCTGAGCTCCGGACATTCCCGACCGAGGAAGAGGCCTATGCCTTCCTGGACTTGCCGTTCATCGAGCCCGAGATCCGCGAGGATCACGGCGAGATCGAGGCCGCCCGGGCCGGCAAGCTTCCGCGGCTCATCACCCAGGCCGATCTGCGCGGCGACTGCCATACCCATTCGGAGTGGAGTGATGGCGCCCACCCAATCGAGACCATGGCCGAGGCGTGCCGCCGTCGAGGCTATGCCTACGAGGTCCTGACCGATCACTCCTTCTCGCTCGCGATCGCCCGCGGCCTGGCCCCGGACCGGGTCGAGCAGCAGCGGGCGATCATCGCCGAGCTGAACGCCCGGTTCAAGCGCGAGGAGCGCGACGGGATCGCTCCGCCGGAAACACCGGCCGAGGGCTTCCGGCTGCTCCATGGCTGCGAGCTCGAGGTCCGCGCCGACGCGACGCTCGACTACGACGACGAGCTGCTCTCGAGGTTCGACGTCGTCGTGGCGTCGGTCCACGTCTCTCGCCGCCAGTCGCGGACCGAGCTGACCAGGCGGACGCTGAACGCGATCAACAGCCCGCACGTCGATATCATCGCCCACCCGTCCGGCCGGATGATCCAGAGCCGCGACGACCTCGACCTGGACTGGGACGCGGTCTACGAGGCCGCGGCCGCGACCGGAACCGCACTCGAGATCAACGGCTCACCGCATCGCCTCGACCTGGCGGCAGAGCGGGCCCGGCGGGCGGTCGAGGCGGGCTGCATGCTGACGATCGATTCCGATGCCCACAGCACGAGCGAGCTCGACTACGTTCGGTGGGGCGTCTCGCAGGCGCGCCGGGCATGGGTCGAGCCCGAATCGGTGCTCAACACCCGCTCGCGGGCGGACCTGCTCGCCTGGGTCGCGGGAAAGCCAGCTCGGTTGGGGGCCTGACCAACGTGCAGCGCTCATCCTCGCTCGAGGTCCCGGCCGCCCGGCGCGACCTCGCGCTCATCGTCGTCGTCATCGTCGGCATGGCCAGGCTGCTCGACGGGCCACTCAACTGGCTGGTCGCGATCCTGCTCCTGGCGGCCACCCTCGTCGGCTCGCTCCAGGTACTCGGCCAGCTCGACACGCCGGAGACGGAGCATGGGGTCCCGATTGAGTCGCTGATCCTGCCCGGGATCGCAGCGATAGGATGCCTGGGCGCGATCGGGCTCGTCCCGGTCGGCGCGCTGATGGTGCCGGCGCTCGCGGCGACCGCCTTCCTCGTCGACCGAACGCTCGTCCTCGAGGAGCGGATCCTCCGATCCGATCAGGCGCTCACGGTCGAGGATCGTTCGTCCGTGCTGGTCGCGACGCTGCTGGTGGGATTCGTCGCGTTCGTTGGCGTCGGTACGCTCGTGCCGGGCGGGCTGGCCGGTGGAATGGGCGAGACCGTTCCGCCGCTGGCGGGCAGGGACCTCATCCTCCTCGCCGGCGCCGACGCGGCCGTCGCCGGGCTGCTGGGCTACCGGGCTGCCGCCCTGCGGATGACGATGGTGCGGGACGTCCTGTGGTCGGCGGCCACGTATGCGATCGCGATCGCGATCGGGGCGGCGGCGCTGCGGGCGATGGCGATCCCGCGGCTCATCGGCCCGGCGCTGCTGACCCTCGGCTTCTACCTCTGGGACACGTTCCACGGTGCGTCGCCGTCGCGCCGGCGCGATCCCCGCTGGATCTGGCAGACGCTCCTGCTCGTGCTGGTCGGGGTCATCGTGGCCGGCTGGAACATCCTGATCCGCGCCTGAGCGCGCCTCGGGCGGTGCCGCTCCGTTTGACGAACCGTCGCTGCGATGCTAGAAAGCTGTGCTCCCTCCTGCCCGAAAGGACGACCCCCACGTGACCTTCCCCGAAGTCGATTCCCAGCCATCGAGTGCCGTCAACCAGACGCGCCTCAAGCGCCAGCTGGCCGACCAGGCGATCGCCCAGGCGACCGCGGCCCAGTGGACCGAGGCAGCGGAGACGAACCGACGGCTGCTCGAGCTCGGGCCCGACGCCGAGGCTGAGAACCGCCTCGCGAAGTCGCTCTGGGAGCTCGGCGAGCTCGGCGCGGCCCGGGAGCACTACCAGACGGCGCTGGCCCTCGACCCCACGAACCGCATCGCCGAGCGGAACATCGACCGCCTCCGCGTGCTGCTCGTCGATGCCGGCGACAACACGGTGCCGGCGCAGGTAGGCAGCAAGGCGCCCGTCTCGATCTTCGTCGAGGAGACCGGCAAGACCGGCTTCGCCTTCCTGACGGATCTGCCGAACCCCCGCAAGCTCGCCCAGGTCAACCCGGGCGACGCGGTCGAGCTGGCGCCGGAGGGCAACCGGCTCATCGCCACGAGTAACGGGATGCGGATCGGCGTTGTCGAGCCGCGCGTCGCCGCTCGGCTCCTCAAGCTCATCGCCGACGGCAACAAGTACGCCGCGGGCGTGACGTCGCTCGGCGACAAGGACGTCCGGATCATCATCCGCGAGATCTACCAGGACCCCCGTAACTACGGCAAGGTCTCGTTCCCCACGGCGGCCAAGTCGACGGACCTTCGGCCGTACACCAAGGGAACGCTCGTTCGCGAGGAGATGGAGCTCGAGGAGGATCTCGAGGACGACGAGGAGGACGAGGAGATCGAGGACCTCGATCGCGTCCTGCCGCCGGAGTCCACGACGGACGAGGCGTTCGAAGAAGAGGCCGACGAGCTCGACGAGGCCTAGGCCGTAGGCTCTGCCCCGGCGGCGGCGAGGATGTCCGCCGGTTGCTCGGCAAGGTCGATCGCGGCGTTGCTGAATACCTCGGCCGCGGTCGACACGCCGCCACTCCGTGCATTGAACTGCTCGTTGTCGACGCCGAACACGACCTCTTCTAGCCGGCCGTACACGACATAGATCATCCGGACGAGCCGCTCGACCTCCGTCGATTGGCGGCCGAGCATGACGAGTGTCTTCTCGACCTGGATCGTGTGCTCGCGAAGGTGCGATCCCCACCGACCGACCCGGAAGCCGACCGGGACCTGCGCACCTGACCACCGGGCCGGCCTCGCCAGGGACTCGCGATCGAGCCCGGCGAACCTGGCCATCGACAGATCGAGGAGCGCGTCGAGGCGAGCCCGGATGTCGGCCACCGTCCCTGCGGCCTCCTCCTCGGGCTCCGGGATGCCGGCCCCGACGGAGTCAGGCGGTACCGCGTCGGGCGACGGTGCCTGGGAGAGCCACCAGGCCGTGTACCGGGCGTAGAAGCGCTGCGACTGGATGATGTGGCCCATCGTCTCGCGAATGGTCCACTCGCCACCGCCGGGATCCCTGTCGAGGTCTGCATCGTCGAGCGGCAGCAGGAGGCCGTGGAGGGACCAGCGTGCGGCCGTCGAGGCCGCTCCTCGGAGCGCGCCCGGGTGCGGACTGCTTCGCGAGGCGATGAGCGCCTCGAGTGCCTTTCCCCGATCGAGTTCGAGCTGCTCGCAGATCCGGTAGAAGCCATATCGGACATCGACGTCGGCATCCGAGTCGCCCCAGGACCACGGCCAGACCGCCTCAAGGCGATCGTCCGGCACGGCCAGGAGCTGCCGCCCGGCCGACTCGACGACGGCTCGGAGGGCGAGCACCTCGGGCGCCAGCTCGATGCCCGGTCCCGGTGTCCATTCCACGGTCTGGGGATCGACCGGAGCGCCAACATTCATCGCTGCAGGGTACGCTTTCCGGATGGCGGGTCGCGCGTCTCTCGTTCGAGCCGAACCCGGCTTCTCGCTTCCGTTCTTCGATCGCCTCGCACCGGCGCCGCCGCCGGCGCTCGTGATCGCACGGATCGAAGCCCACTCGTCGCCGGGTGACGTCGTCCTCGACCTTCACGGTCGGGGCGGCTGGGTGGCGCACGCCGCGATCGCCCGCCAGCGGCCGACGATCAGCCTCGAATTCGAGCCCGCTGACGCGGCTTCTCGCCGAGCTTGTCCTTCGGCCGCCCGACCTTCGCCACCTCGACGCCGCGTTCCAGGCGATGTCCGCATCGCCGCGACGTCAATCGAGTCTCAAGGTCGCGGTCGGCGACCTGTTCGCAACCCGCTGCGCCACCTGCGAGCGGATGCTGACCGCCGACGAGTTCATCTGGGGTGGGACGGGCACGACGGACGTCGAAAACGCCGACACGGCGCCGGCCCGGAAGCACTACCGCTGCCCCGTCTGCCGCGGTCAGCGAGGTGGCGCCGATCAGCGCACGGCTCCGCTCGACGAGGACGACGCTGTCCGGGCCCGGGCCGTCCCGGAGGACGCCGACACCGCGCGAGCACGCCTTCGCGACCGATTCCCGGTCGTCGAGGGCGGCGATGCGCTCGTCGAAGGCCTGCTCGATCTCCACACGCCGCGACAACTCGTCGGGCTCGAGGCGATCCTGGAACGGGTCGAAGGCGATCTCCGTGCGGCGCCCGTCGAGGCCGCCCTTCGGCTTGCGTTTCTTCACGCGCTGCTGCCGGCCAGCCGGCTCAATGGCTACCCCGGGCGCGTCGGGTCACTCCGGATCCAGGGCGGGAGAGTCCGCCCGCCGGGCAGCGGCCAGTGGCGCGAGCGCAACCCATGGCTCGCCTTCGAGGACGGCATCCGGCTGGTCCGAGGCTTCATCCAGCGCCTCGAGGGCGGCTCGCTCGGGTCTGTCCAGGCGCGCATCGGCTCGGATCTGCGCAGCCTCGTCGACGGGACAGCGACCGCGGTGCTTGGGGTGGCCGGGCCGTCGGCGTCTCGATCGCTCGGGTGGGAGGCCGGCGAGGGCGCCGCATCGGGCGCAGGAAGGCGCCGAATCCGGCTCGTCCTCGGCCAGCCGCCGGTCCGGCCCAACCAGGAGCGACTGTCGATGGCCTACTGGGGAACGGCCTGGGTGCTGGGTCGCGAGGCGGCATCGGTGCTCCCGCTCGAGGCCCTGTCCGGTGGCGCGATCCGCGCGCCGTGGGGCTGGCAGGCAGCCGCCCTCGGCCGGTCGCTCGCGGCGGTTGAGCCGTCGCTGGCCCGCGACGGGCGAGTCGTCTTCCTTGTCGACGGCGGCGGGCCGGAGGCGCTCGTGGCGGCGGCGCTGGGCGGGGTCGGGGCTGGTTACCGGCTCGTCCGGGCCCGGCTCGAGGATGGCGAGGACGAGCTGGCGGGACTGATCGAGCTGGTCCCGCCGGGTGCCACGATGCCGCCCGGCGCGCGGACTCGGGCCAACGTCTCGCTCGATGTCCTGCCCGGTGGGGCGGGGGACACGGAGGTTGTCCCAGGCCCGGGGCTGTTTGTCGGCCCGGAGCGTTTCGATCGGCGGCCGTTCTCCGCGGCCGAGGTGGCCCGGACCGTGACAGATGTCGCCGTCGAGACCATCAAGGCGCGTGGTGAGCCGGCTCGCCACGAGCGGCTGCTCGGGGAGATTCTCGTCGGGCTTGATCGCGCGGGTCAGCTTCGCCGGCTCATGGCCGCAGGCGAGGAGGACGCCGCAGCGGACAGCGACGCGCCGGGCGACGCGACGCGGCGATCGACCGGCGGCGCCACCGCCCGGAGTTCACCGCTGCCGCATGAGCCGTCCGAAACGAACGGCTCCGACAACGGCCAGCGCAACGGCGACGACGAGCCCGAGGGGTCGACGCTCCGGAACGCCGGCCCACCGACGCCGGCGCGAACCCGCCGGGCGGCGCGGCCCGCGGACGTCTCGACCGACCAGGTCGAAGGACTCCTGTCGCTCATCCGCGACGAGTTGGCCCGGGAGGGCAATCGGCGCCTGGCCGAGATCGAGCCCGGTCGCTGGTGGCTGGCCGATCCAGCCGATCGCGCCGCGGCTGCCGCGCCCCTAGCCGATCGAGTCGAGTGGTCTGTCTACAGCCTCCTGTCGACGGCCGGCCAATTGTCGGAGTCCTCGTTCTTCGAGCGGATCGCCGCGCTGTTCTCCGGGCACGACCTGCCCGACGAAGTCCTCGTCCGGGCCTGCCTCCAGAGCTACCGGAGCATGGCCAGCACCGCGGATCGCTTGCTCACGGGCGACGATCTCCTTCGCCGGACGCAGCAGCACGCCGAGATGATTGCGCTCCTCGCCGACGGCGGCCACCGGCTCGGGATGAACGTCTGGATCGGGCGCCGCGAGCAGGCCCGCAAGCTCGGGTCGCGCCGGCTCGGGGACTGGCTCGACGAGCGCGAGCATCGGGCCTATCTCGTACAGATCAGCCGGGCCGTCGACGATGTCTCCGAGGTCGATTGCATCTGGTACGTCCGCGGCCGCGCCGCGTTCCTCTTCGAGGTGGAGTGGACCGCGATGCTCGGCGAGCCGATGCTCCGCCGCCATGCCCGGATTCCGGCCGACGATTCGCTCGTCCGCTTCCTGGTCGTCGCCCCGGAGCGAACAGAGCTCATCCGTCACAAGCTAGAGCGATCGCCGCTCCTGCGCGAGGCGGTGGAGCGCGACAATTGGCACTTCCTCAAGTGGAATCACCTCCACGCGTTCCTGGGCCGGGACCCGCTGGAGCTCGGGGACCTCGAGCCGTATCTCGGCCTCGATCCGGTCGTCGAGCGCTCCGGCGAGCAGATGCCCCTCTTCGAGGGCTGACGCCGCCGCACATTGCCCCAGGTTCCGGATTGCCCGCCCGGTGGACGCGCCCGCGTGCGCGGTCCCGAACCGCTCGTGGCGTGAGCATCTCGGACACTCACGCGTCTTGATGACGCGGCTGCGTGCGTGGGCCTAGTCACAGGCCCCTGCGGCGCGTCCACACCATGGACATTTCGGGCCGCCGCCGCCGATGAGCCGAGCCGCCGTTTCGGGCCGCCGATGCGGATGAGCCGAGACGCCGCCTCGGCCCGCTGCCGATGAGCCGAGGCGCCGCCTCGGGCCGCCGCACGGTACGCTGTCGGCCAACACCTTTTCCGACGTCCGATGTTCGACCGGGGAGGACCACGTGACCGAGTCCCACGTTCCGATTTCGCCAATAGACGAGCTGTCCGACCGCTTCTGGGAGGGCATCCTCGAGCTCAATCCCACGACAGCGACCGTCTACGGCGACGACCGCTACGACGAGCGGCTCGAGGACCCGAGCCCGGCCGGTCGAGCCAAGGTCCGGAGCCTGATGGAGCGGACGAAGGTGGAGGCCGAGGCGATCCCGACCGACGGGCTGTCGATCGAGGATCGGATCACCCGCGACATGCTCGTCGTCATCGGGGAGCTCGGAATCGAGGAGGACGAGCAGGGGACCCACCGCTTGCGGGTCGTCGACCAGATCGGCGGCCCCCAGACGCTGCTTCCGCAGCTGTGCCAGTTCCAGCGCGCCGACACGCCGGAACGCCTCGAGAAGTTCCTCGCTCGCCTGGGCGCCTACCGCGGCTACATGGACGCCAACATCGGCATCCTGCACGAGGGGATCGAGTCGGGGCTGACGGCCCCGCGGATCGTCGCCGAGCGGACCGTCCAGCAGCTGGAGCGTCTGCTCGCGATCCCGATCGAGGAAGCGATCGTCCCGTCGATGGCCCAGGTCGCCTCGGAGGCCGACCGCGAGCGCGTCCGGGAGGTCGTCCGCGACGTGGTCTATCCGGCCGACGCCGCGTTCCTCGAGGCCCTCCAGGGCGACTACCTGCAGGCGACCAGGGTCGAGCCCGGCCTGTGGTCGGCCCCGAGCGGCGACTCGCTCTACCGGACGCAGATCCGGGCGTGGACGACGCTCGATCTCGATCCCCGCGACGTCCACGAGATCGGGATGGAAGAACTCGAAGCGACGAACGCCGGCCGCCGAGAGATCGCCACCAAGGCCGGCTTCGGCGGCGATGCGAAGGCCTACCGAGCATCGCTCTACGCCGATGACGACAACACCCCGCAGTCGAAGGACGAGCTGACGGCCCGCGCCCGCGAGGACATCGACAGGGCGATGGCGATCGCGCCGCGGTTCTTCGGGACTCTGCCGAAAGCGGGCCTCGAAGTTCGGCCGGTCGAGGAGTTCAAGGAGAAGGACTCACCGTTCGCCTACTACTTCCCGCCGTCCAAGGACGGCTCGCGAGCCGGCATCTACTACGCCAACGGCTACGACCTGCCGAGCCGCAAGTACTCGAAGCTGGCCTCGACGACGTATCACGAGGCGGTCCCCGGCCATCACTTCCAGATCGCCCTCGAAATGGAGAACCCGAACCTCAACACGTTCCGCCGCCTCGGCTCACGGATGGTCGGCAGCGCCTACGTCGAGGGCTGGGGCCTCTACAGCGAGAAGCTCGCCGACGAGATGGGCCTGTACCGCAACGACGCCGAGCGGTTCGGCATGTTCGATGCCGTCGCGTGGCGGGCCGCCAGGCTCGTCGTCGACACCGGGCTGCACGCGCTTCGCTGGAGTCGCCAGCAGTCGATCGACTTCCTGCTCGAGGCCGGGCTGTCCGAGACCGACGCGGTCATCGAGACCGATCGCTACATTGCCTGGCCGGGCCAGGCACTGACGTACATGATCGGCTGCCGCGAGATCGTCAAGCTGCGGAGCGAGATCGCCGCGCGTGACGGCTCGGGGTTCGACCTGAAGGGGTTCCACGACGCGATCCTCGGCCACGGCTCGCTGCCGCTTGCCACGTTGTCGCGCGAGCTGCCGAACTGGGTCGCGACGCCGGCGTAACCCGTCGCGGCTAGCTGTCGAAGCCGATCCCCAACGCGTCCAGCGTCTGTAACAACAACCCTCGCCGGCCTTCGTTCCGGTCGGCCCGCGCCAGCTCGTGCCGAACCGCCTCGACGGCGGCAAATCGCAACGGCTCCGGCGGGAAGGGGATCGGCAGGCTCTGGACGAAGCGAAGCCGGAGCAGGTCGGAGTCCGGCCGGAGGATGAAGTCGCGGATGATCCCGCCGGCCCAGCGGCTCGCCCCGACGCCGAGCCCCGTGTAGCCAAGCGCATACGTCAGCCGCCCGCCCAGCCCCTGGCCGAACGTCACGGTGAAGCGCGACGTCGTATCGATCGCGCCGCCCCAGCGGTAGGGGAACCGCAGGTCCGCGAGCTGCGGGAACGCCGCTCGGAATTGCGTCTCGAGCATCGCGAACGTCGCGGGTCGCCGGTCGTACCGCTGCCCGACACCGTTGCCGAAGTGGTAGATCGCGTCGTAGCCGCCCCACAGGATCCTGTCGTCCGCGGTCAGCCGGAAGTAGTGGAACTGGTTGTTGGAGTCGGACATTCCCTGCCGCCGCTCCCAGCCGATTGACGCGCGTTGCTCCGGCGTCAGCGGGTCCGACACGAGGACGTAGTCGTAGACGGGCACGAAATGGTTCGTCAGGCGCGGCAACCAGCCGGAGTAGGCCGACGTTGCGACGACGACATGGTCGGCGGTCACGACAGCGCCGCTCGCGATTCGGACCCGGACGCCGCCCGCACGCCGCTCGACGCCCGTGACCCGGCTCGACTCGTGGATCGTCACGCCGCGCGCCTCACAGACTCGGGCGAGGCCCCTGACGAGCTTGGCCGGGTCGAGGATCACGTCGCGCCCGGGTTTCCGGTAGAGGCCGGCGTGCCAGAGCGGCGAATGAACCTCCGCCTGGACCTGCTCGCGGTCCATGAACTCGAGCTCTTCGCCCCACTCGGCGGCTTCGTCGACCCAGGCCCGGAACTCCTCGACCTGGTGCGGCTGATCGGCGACGTCAAGGATCCCGGTCTGCTCGAGGTCGCAGTCGATCCCGCTGTTGCGGGTGAACGCGATAAGCCCTCGCAGGTTCGCGATGCCTTCCTGTTCGAGGGTGGCGAGCTCGTCGGGGAAGTGGCGGATGCCGTTTGCCAGCCCATGCGTGAGGCTCGCCGAGCAGAACCCGCCGTTTCGACCCGTCGCCCCGAAGCCGACGCTCTCCGCCTCGAGGACGACGACGGCAAGCCCCGGGTTCGTGTCCGTCAGGGCGATCGCGCTCCAGAGCCCGGTGAACCCGGCGCCGACGATGACGACGTCAGCCTCGCGGTCCGCGCCGAGGGGCGGATGGGCAGGACCAGCCTCGCTGGCGGCGAGCCAGTAGCTGATCGCATCGGCCGCGCCGGACGGGGACGCTGTCATCGGGGCCATGCTACCGCCCGTCGGCGGCTGCTCGGACGCCTCTCAAACGACGTGGCAGCTGGTGCATTCTGTCCACGCTTTGCGCAGGATTGTTGCGCGGAAGCGTACGAAATTCGCACCGAATGCCAGCGCTGACGACGATATCCGCGTTGACGTTGCGAAGCGACATATGCCAATATGACAACCCAGCGTTCCGCACCCCGCAACGGCTGTCCCGCCTACCGCATCGACGATCCGTAGCAACGGAGTAACCATGACCACCGAACCCGTGGCCGCGCCTGGCGCGCCGGCCACCCCCGCGACGCCGCAGGCCCTTCGCCGCGCGCGACAGGCGGCCATCTACAAGCGAGCGCTGGAGAGCCTGCCCGGCGGCACGAACTCCAACTTCCGCGCGTGGGGCGAGGACACGGTCTACATCGATCGGGGCAAGGGCGGGACGATCTGGGACATCGACCAGAACGAATACATCGACCTGCGGATGGGCTACGGGCCGGTCATCCTCGGCCACGGCGACGATCGCGTCGACGACTACGTCAACGAGCGGATGCGGAAGGGCGTCAGCTTCTCGATCACGAGCGAGGACGAGGTCCAGGCCGTCGAGCTCGTCAAGGAGTTGACTGGCTGGGTCGAGATGGCCCGGATGACCGTGTCCGGGACCGAGGCGACGATGCATGCGATGCGCGTCGCCCGGGCGTACACCGGCCGGACGAAGATCGTGAAGTTCGAGGGCCAGTACCACGGGGTCCACGACTACGCCCTGATCAGCGTCACGCCGAACGACATGTCGGAGCTCGGCGACCAGGAGAACCCGGTCGGGCTGGCCTGGGGTCGCGGGATCCCCGAAGCCGTCGGCCGCACGATCATCCCGGCCCGCTACAACGCGATGGACGTCCTCCGCCGGATCTTCGAGCGCGACGGCGACGACATCGCCGGCGTCATCATCGAGCCGGTCCTCGGCAATGCCCAGGCGATCATGCCGCAGCCGGGCTTCCACGAGGCGATCCGTGCCCTGACGAAGGAGTTCGGGTCCGTCCTGATCTTCGACGAGGTCAAGACGGGGTTCCGTTTCGCCCGCGGGGGCGCGGCGGAGCATTTCGGCATCACGCCAGATCTCGCGACCTACGCCAAAGCGATGGGCAATGGCTATCCGGCGGCGGCCTTCGGTGGCACCGCAGAGGTCATGAGCGTCCTTCCCGATCACGTCAGCCATGGCGGCACGTACGCGGGAAATCGGGTCGCCGCCGCGGCGGCCGTCAAGACGCTGAGCATCCTGAGGGACACGGACGCGCTGGAGAAGATCCACGCGCTTGGCCGGCGCATCCAGGGCGGCCTGGCCGAGGTCCTCAACGAGAAGAGCCTCGCGCACACGTTCACCGGCCACCCGTCGATGTTCGGAATCTACTTCGCCGAGAAGGCGCCGACCGAATATCGCGACTGGGCCACGTCGGATCACGACCTGTACGACGCGATCGCCATGGGCATGCTCGTCCGCGGTGCGATGCCGGAGCCGGACTCGCGAGAGCCGTGGTTCCTGTGCGAGGCCCACACGGTGGGCAACTACGACGACCGGATCATCTCGATTTTCAGCGACGCGCTTGACGCCGCGCTCGAGGATCGCGCCCGAGGGAAGACCGCTTCCGGCGACGGCAAGGGCGCTCAGGCCCACCCGTCCGCGGGCTAGGACGCAGTGGAGAAGGGGCACGTCGATGGTTCTTGACGGCAACGCGGTCCGGTCTGTCGATCGGGCGGCCGCGCTACTGCTCGCCCTCGGCGAGTGCCAGGGCGAGGCCGGCGTGACGGAGCTCGCCCGCCGCCTCGGTCTCCACAAGTCGACCGCTTCCCGGCTCCTGGCGACGCTCCAGAAGCGCGGCCTCGTCGAGCAGGACGAGGAGACCGGCAAGTACCGCCTCGGGCTGGTCGTCATCAGGCTCGCGGAGCGAGCGGAGCGGACGCTCGACCTGCGCGGCATCTCGATGCCCGAGCTCGAGCGGCTCGCGCGTCTGACCCACGAGACGACCGGGCTCGGGACACTCGACGCGGATGCGCTCATGACGGTCGCCCAGGCGGACGGCCCGAACCTCATCGCCGTCGGTGATTGGACCGGCCGTTCCACGCCGCTCCACTGCGTCGCCTCCGGGAAGGTCCTCCTCGCGGCTCTGGCGGAGCGCGAGGTGCTGCGGATCGTCCGGCGCGGGCTTGTCAGCTACACGGAGCGAACCATCACGGAGCTCGAGCCGCTCCTCGAGGAGCTGGCACGAATCCGTCGGCGTGGTTACGCGACCGCCCTCGGTGAGTACGAGATGGGGCTCAACGCCGTCTCTGCCCCCGTCCACGACGCCCGCGGCAACGTCGTCGCGGCCGTCGACATCTGGGGCCCGGCCTTCCGGCTCACGCCGCGCCGAATTCCGGAGCTGGCTGTCCAGGCTCGCGAGGCCGCTGCCGCGATCTCGATCCGGCTCGGCGGCCCGGGCCCGACCAACGGCTCGACCGTCGGCCCATCGGTAAGCGGCCTGCCGGCCGGAGTCGCCGCCGCCTCCTGAGGTCAGTCGACCCTCACGAGACGCCGTGACGGTCAAACGGGCGGCAACCGGCCCGTTAGGCTAGGACTCGATGCCGGACTTCTCGACGCCGCCCTGGAACGAGCTCGGCACGTGGCTGAGGACCGTCGGCTTCCACATCCTGCTGATCGTCGTCTTCGCCGTGCTGGCGCTTCGACTCGCCAGGCTCGCCATCCACGGGATCATCAAGGCGCTGCTCGACCGGGAAGCGACTGTGGGAACCGCGCAGGAGCTGTCGGCGATCGAGGTCCGCAAGCGGATGGACACCCTCGATCAACTCGGCCGCAACGTGATCCGGCTCTTCATCGTCGTCGTCGCGGGCCTGATGATCCTGCGCGAGTTCGGCTTGGACATCGGGCCGGCCGTCGCCGGGCTTGGCGTCGTCGGCATTGCCGTCGGCTTTGGGGCTCAGAGCCTCGTGAAGGACTACCTCACGGGCTCGCTGATCCTCGTCGAGAACCACTTCAGCAAGGGCGACGTCGTCGAGATCGCCGGGGTGAGCGGCACGGTCGAGGACTTCAGCCTTCGGCGGACGACGCTCCGGGACCTCGACGGGGTCGTCCACATCGTCCCGAATGGCGAGATCAAGGTTGCCAGCAACCGGACCAGGACCTGGGCCCGAATCAACCAGAACATCATGGTCGCGTTCGGGACCGACATCGACAAGGCGATCGAGGTCGTCGACAACGTCGGCCGCGAGATGGCTTCTGATCCCGTCTGGAAGCGGCGCCTCCTCGAACCGCCGCGGGTCGAGCGAGTCGAGTCGATCGACGAAGCGGGGATCACGCTCAAGATCCTCGGGACGGTCCGCGCGTCGGAGCAATGGGCAGCCGGCGGCGAGTTCCGGAAACGCCTGCTCGCGACCTTCGCCCAGAACGGCATCGAGATCCCGCGGCCACATCGAGTCGTGTTAGCGGACGAAGGGACCGGAGCAATCCCGCCAGAAGGCCCCAGCGAGGACGACCTGACCAGTCAGGAGTAGTGGCGTCGCGGTCGAACGTCCGGTGCGGCTGCGCTCCATTGTCGATTTCCAGCCGGAGCGCCGTGCCGCGCTCCGCGTAGAATGGCCGGGCCAGGCACGACGAGGAGTGAGCCCATCGTGAGCGTCGAGCAGCGACCCGAGATCGAAGCCCTGTACGGCGAAGGCCAAGCGTTTCCGCCGGATCCGAAGTTCGCCGCCCAGGCCAACGCCACGTCAGATCTCTACGCAGACGCAGAGCGCGACCCGGAAGGCTTCTGGGCCAAGGTCGCCCGCGAGAAGGTCAGCTGGTCGAAACCATTCGACACGACCCTCGAGTGGGACCTGCCGTTCGCCAAGTGGTTCGGTGGCGGTGAGCTGAATGTCAGCTACAACTGCGTCGATCGGCACGTTGAGAACGGGCTCGGCGCCAAGGTCGCCTACCACTGGATCGGCGAGCCCGGCGACACGCGGACGATCACTTACGCCGACCTCCACCGCGAGGTCCAGAAGACCGCGAACGCCCTCAAGGAGCTCGGCATCGAGAAGGGCGATCGCGTCGCGATCTACATGCCCATGATCCCGGAGCTCCCGATCGCGATGCTCGCCTGCGCCCGGCTGGGTGCCCCGCACACGGTCGTGTTCGGCGGCTTCTCGGCCGAGGCCCTCTCCGGCCGGATCAACGATTCGCAGGCGAAGCTCGTCATCACGGCCGACGGTGGCTGGCGTCGCGGCAAGCCGGCCGAGCTCAAGCCGGCGGTCGACGACGCGCTCAAGGAGACACCCAGCGTCGAGCACGTCCTCGTTGCGCGCCGGCTCGGCGACAACGCGGAAACCGCGATGACGGACGGCCGCGACGTCTGGTGGGACGAGATCGTCGAGCGCCAGCCGGCCGATTGCCCGCCGGTCCCGGTCGAGTCGGAGCACATGCTCTACCTGCTCTACACGTCGGGCACGACAGCCAAGCCGAAGGGCATCCTCCATACGAGCGCCGGCTACCTCGTCGGCACCTCGTACACCCACGAGATGATCTTCGACGTGAAGCCGGACGACGTGTACTGGTGCGCGGCCGATATCGGCTGGGTGACCGGGCACAGCTACATCGTCTACGGGCCGCTCGCCAATGCGACGACCGGGATCATGTATGAGGGGACGCCGGACACCCCGGCCTGGGATCGCTGGTGGCAGATCGTCGAGGACTACAAGGTCACGATCCTCTACTGCGCCCCGACCGCGATCCGGGCGTTCATGAAACAGGGGGAGTCGTTCCCCGCGAAGCACGACCTGTCGTCGCTGCGCGTCCTCGGCTCCGTCGGCGAGCCCATCAACCCGGAGGCCTGGCTCTGGTACCACGACAACATCGGCGGCGGCAAGGCGCCGATCGTCGACACGTGGTGGCAGACCGAGACCGGGATGATCATGATCACGCCGCTGCCCGGCGTCACGACGACCAAGCCGGGCTCTGCGACGTTCCCGTTCCCTGGCGTCGAGGCAGACGTCGTCGACGGCAGCGGCAACAGCGTGCCGCCCGGCGGCGGCGGTTACCTCGTCCTCAAGCGGCCCTGGCCGTCGATGCTCCGCGGCATCTACGGTGACCCGGAGCGCTACAAGCAGACGTACTGGAGCAGGTTCCCAGGGATGTACTTCGCGGGCGACGGCGCCAAGCGCGACTCGGAAGGCTACCTGTGGCTGCTCGGCCGCGTCGACGACGTGATGAACGTCTCGGGCCACCGGCTGTCGACGACGGAGATCGAGAGTGCCCTCGTCTCGCACCCCGCCGTCGCCGAAGCGGCGGTCGTCGGCGGCCCGGACCCGATCACGGGCGAGGCGATCAACGCGTTCGTCATCCTTCGCGTCGGCAACGAGCCAACGCCGGAGCTGGGCGAAGAGCTTCGGCGCCACGTGGCGACCAAGATCAGCCCGATCGCCAAGCCCGCGCGGCTGATGTTCACGCCGGATCTGCCGAAGACGCGATCGGGCAAGATCATGCGACGGCTGCTCAAGGACATCGCCCAGGGCCGGGCCCTCGGCGACACGACTACGCTTGCCGATGCCAGCGTCGTGGAGACGATCCGCGAGCACTCCGGAAAAGCCGAGGACTGACCCCGCGTGCCCCTGAACTTCCTGCGCCGGAACAAGCCCGAACCACCCAACGCGGCCCCGGCCGCGGCGGCGCCCGCGGCGCCGACTCGCACGGCGCGATCCGGGATGGCGTTCTATGGCTGGACGGAGGAGTGGCGGCTCCGCGGGACGATGCAGATCGAGGGGCGGCTGCTCGACGCGCTGAACCGGCGAGAGGCGATCGAGATCGCCGAAGTCCAGTGGGCGCCGATCGATGGCACCGAAGAACTGTCCGACGCGCCCGGCCTCCGCAGCGTCGACCCGTACGACCTCATCCTCGTCCTCGCGGGCGAGGGATCGCTGCCGGACCTGACCGACGAGGAGCGCGTCGCCCACCGCGTTCATAAGCAGGCGTACGAAGTCGCCCTTGAAGCGCCGCCCTTCCGGGTGATGGGCACCGTCTTCATGCACGCGGGTTCGGACCCTGACCGGCTCCTCGATCGGGCGACGGAGATGTTCATGGCCGTCGTGAACGCCGTGGCGATGCTCGGCGACGAGCGGGTCAGCGACCCCAACATCGACACGATCCTCGTCAATCGCCTCTATCTGCGGGGCGTGGAGCAGGTCGACAAGCGAGCCCGCTTCAGGGCCGCGGACCAGCATCCCGACGATCCGGGTGAGCCAGATGAGCGGCCGGCCGATGAGGCGTCGCCCGCGGAAGAGCCCGCGGAAGAGCCCGCGGACACCGGCGCGACGAAGGCCGCCGACGACGTGGCCGGCTGGCCGGAGCGCTAGGGGCGCCCCAGGGTCCGCGCTCTGTCTAGACCCGCGCCGGATCCTTCGCGCGGCTGAACAAGCGGAAGCCGGCCTTCAGTGCGGGCACCGCGGCTGCGATCGCCGGCGTCCCGACGAGCAGCTCGGCGAGGGCGTTGAAGTCCTCGCTGATCCGTTCCCGCGGGTACATCTCGATGACCGTGCGGCCCTCATTGGCGGCTCGGACGAAGAGCAGGCCGCCGGATCGGATGAGGGCAAGCGCCGGCATCCCCACGGTCTTCTCCATGTCGGCCACCGAGACGCCGCTGTTGGCCCGGTTGACGACCAGCGCCAGCTTCTCGGCGAAGCCGAGCTCGGTCCCGACGTCGCGCAGCTGGACGGCGGCCCGCAGGGCGGGGACGTCCGGCGTGACCGGCACGAGGATCCGATCGGCCCGCTCGAAGACCGCGAGGTTCAACTGGCTGTACGAGGGGTGAAGGTCCACGATCACGAAGTCGTAGCCGCGGCGGGCGGCGTTGATCGCATCGCCGATCTTGTCGGCATCGAGGATCTCGGTGTTCATCGGCGAGCTGGTGAGGGCGACGACGGACATCCCTGAGGGGTGCGTGGAGGCGATCTCGGTCAGGCTCTCGAGCGGGCTGTCGTCGTTATGGTCACGCCAGCTGTCGGCGACCGTTCGGAACTGCTCCAGCCCGAGCGACGTGGCCACGTGGCCGGTCACGGTGTCGGCGTCGACGAGCAGGACTCGCTGGCGGTGGTTGATCTGGAGGGCGGAGGCCAGGCTCGTCGCGACGGTCGTCTTCCCGACGCCGCCCTTCGGGTTGAAGATCGCGACGACGGTCGCCCGCTTCTGCCAGTCGCCCATCTCGGTGGCCGACTGGATGATCGGCCCTGAGCCGTCGTCGATCGTGATCGAGCGAATGCACATCGCCTCGACCCGCCAGCGGAGCGATTCCGCGGAATACGGCCGGGTGAAGAACTCGTCCTCGACCATCGCCCGGGACGGGCCCACCGACAGTCGGTCGAGCGACCGGGGCGAGAGGACCATGAGGGCCGGGATCTGGCGACCGCCGTCGCGAAGCAGCGCGTAGTACTCGAGGGATGTATCGAAATCGCTCTCGCCGTCGAGGATGGCGACCGCGACATCCCTACGGCTGGCAAGCACAGCCTCGAGCTGGTCTGGTCCAGAGATCGGGATTGCGTCAAATCCGGCCTCGCGGAGCTCCGCCACGACGGGGACCTGCTCCTCGGAAGGAAGGGCGATTACGATGGCCGGACGGGCCACAGATTGCTCCTGACTATGTGCCGGGCAAAGCCGACGCGTTGACTAGTTGTCGGACTCGGGGTCGTGTGCGCTGACGTTCAGGTGGCCGTCGCCGGATCCGGTGACCCGGGCCTGGAAGCTCGGCATGCTCGGGATCGCGTCCCGCAGCACGACGTCGGATGAGTGATTGACTGCGAAGAGGAACTCGCCGTCCGGACCGGACGAGACACCGACCGACTGAACGCCGGGGAGCCGTCCGAGATGACGCTTGAAGCTGGCGATGCTCGCGACGCTCACGAGCCCAACGACGATCACCTGGGTCGACTTCGACTCGTTCGATCGGCCCTTGTCGGCACCTTTGCCGGGGACGAGACCGGCGAGTCGGGCGGCGAGCGCGTCGTCGCCGATCTCCGGGATCTCCTCGGTGTCGGCGCTGCCGGAGTCGGCTGCCTGGGCGGCTTCAGCCTCGGCGGCCTCGGCCTGGTCGGCGTCCATGTCCGTGGTCGGGCCCATGGCCGCGATGCGGAGGTCGTGAGGGTCGCTCGCATCCTCGTCGTGATGCGTAACGACACCGATGGCGATATCGGCGACGGCTTCCGCGCGCTCGGCCGCGTCGGTCGCGACCTCGGCACTGGCGGCCGCCTCAGCTGCTGCCTGGATGGCTGCGAAGGCGGACTCGCGGTCCATCTCGAAGCCCTCGCCGTTCTCGCCGCCTTCGGCCTGGCCGGCTGCGTCGTCGCTGCCGGCTTCCGTCACGGGCTCAGTCTCTGTCACGCCTTCGACGGCCTCGGCCGACTCGGCGGCTTCGACCGACGCGACGTCCTCGACGGTCTCGAGGGTGCCTTCAACGTTGTTGTCCGTGTCGGCGGTTGCCTCTTCGGCCTCCACGTCACCGACGACGGCCTCGGCCTCGGCCTCGACAGCCTCGCTCTCGACCTCGCCGACCACGTCGGCGGCTTCGGCCTCGGGGGCCTCAGTCTCGACGGCGGCCGATGCGACGAATTCATATGAGGCGTCGGTCGTGTCATCGAACGGCGGGGGCTCGGGCAGGCGCTCGGCCATCGTCGCGAAGTGGGTCGGGTCTTCCTCGAGGAGCAGCTTGGTGAAGAACGCGGCCATCTCCTCTTCGAAGCTGCCGACACGACGCTGGACGAGCTCGATCTCGCGCTCGATCATCGCGGCGTGGCCTTCGATCTCGGTTTCCAGGCGGCCCTTGCGCGCGGTGATCCGCGTCTCGGTCTCTTCGCGGACACGGGCGATCTCGGCCTTCGACCACTCGCGGACGGCGGCGACATCGTCGTCGGCGTTACGGCGGAGGTCGGCGGCTTCGGTCGCGGACCGGGCATGGATCTGCTCGACGTGCGCCTTCGCCTCGCCCTGGAACTGCGTCAGCGTCCGGGCGCGGGCGTCCTCGGCGGCGACCTGCATTGCCTTCGTCAGGTCGGTCATGAATTTGCTCTGCGGCTTGCGCGGAGCGGAAGCAGCGACTTCTGAGGTCGCGCTCTCTGTTGCCTCGTCGATCACGGCGGTTGGTGCCTCGTATTCAGTTTCGCCGGTCGGGGCCTCCGGTTCGGTCGACGCACCGTGCTCGGCCGTCCCCCATTGCGCATCAGCTTCTGGGGCATCGGCCTGCTCGGTCTCGGCCTGGTGGGCCTCAGCCTGCTCGACGTCGGTTTCGGTCTGTTCGCTGTTCGACCGCTCCGAATTCCAGGGGAGCCGGAATCCGGCGCGGGCGTCGGTCTGGGCCATGGGTGCGTTGCCTCTCCACTGACGGCTGGGGGATTCCCGGGGCGTGTTCGCATTCTGGTTGCTAGGGTGGGTGCGGTGGAGTCCGCTAGAGGTACCACCAGCGCGTTCCAGTGGTACCGGCGTCGCACCAGACATCTCCGGACGACACAGCCGCGTGAGGGAGCCTCTGCGTGCGCGCACCGGGCGTTCGTTCTGGGGCGTGGGTGTGTGGCGCCGCTGGCTCCGGGGCTCCGCGTCGTACCTTCCAGTCCTGCCCAGAGTGGTATGCACATCCAGGCGACGACGACGTTCGGTCCATGCCCTGGCGGACTGCGACGAACGAAGCTCGTGCACGGCTCGGCTCGCCAAGTCCACGACGGGCGCTCCCGACCAATGTAGTAGTCGCCTGGGCGCTGCTAGAGAACAAGACGGATCTGTGGCGAGAGCGCACCGGAACGAGTCGCGTGGGCGCCGCCTGTTTCGTGCCATCGTCGGCCGCGCGGGTACGATAGCCACGTGTCTCCCGTCGACGCTCCCGGTTCGGCCGCCTCGGACGCTGCCCCCCACGCCGTCACCGACCTGCTCGGCCGGCCGCTCCACGACCTCCGGATCTCGGTCACGGATCGCTGCAACTTCCGCTGCACCTACTGCATGCCGAAAGAGATCTTCGGGCCGGACTTCGCGTTCCTGCCCCGCGACCAGGTCCTGAGCTTCGAGGAGATCGAGCGGCTCGCGCGCGCGTTCGTCGCTCTCGGCGCGGAGAAGCTCCGGATCACCGGCGGCGAGCCCCTCGTCCGGCGTGACCTGCCGGTCCTGATCGGGATGCTGGCGGCGATCCGCCGACGCGATGGTGAGCCCCTCGACCTGACCCTGACGACGAACGGGTCGGCCCTGCGGCGGCTTGCCGTGCCGCTCCGGGACGCCGGCCTGCAGCGAGTCACGGTGAGTCTCGATTCCCTCGACGACGCGACCTTCGCGGCGATGAACGGCGTCGACTTCCCGGTCGACAAGGTCCTCGACGGGATCGCCGCGGCGCAGGAAGCCGGGCTCGGGCCGATCAAGATCAACATGGTCGTCCGGCGCGGCATGAACGAGACGAGCATCGTGCCGATGGCGCGCTGGGCCCGCGATACCGGAGTCATCCTGCGGTTCATCGAGTACATGGATGTCGGCCACACGAACGGCTGGCGCATGGATGACGTCGTTCCCGCGAGCGAGGTCGTCGCGGCGATCGATGCAGAGTTGCCGTTGGAGGCGCTGCCGGCGCAGTACCGCGGCGAGGTCGCGACGCGCTGGCGCTACCGGGACGGATCAGGCGAGGTCGGTGTCATCGCGTCGGTCAGCCAGCCGTTCTGCGGCGACTGTACCCGGGCGCGGATCTCGGCCGAGGGCAAGCTCTACACCTGTCTCTTCTCCGCCGACGGCCACGACCTCCGGGCTGTCGTCCGCGGTCCCGCAACCGATGACGAGTTACGCGAGGCGATCGCCCGCGTCTGGCGCGTCCGCGACGATCGCTACTCCGACCTCCGCACCGCCGCGACCGCCGACCTGCCCCGGGTCGAGATGTTCGCGATGGGCGGCTGAGGGCCCCGCACCAACTTATCCACGTTGCGTCCACACGCGTCGATAACTGGTGGATACTCTGATGCCTGGTCAGACCAAGTTGGTGGATAAGCGCGTTGACCCGTCCAACTTCCGGGCCGTACCGTAGTCCTTGCCCGAAGGGGCCGTCAGAGACCGGAGAAACCGAGATCACATCAAGGGCCTCCGATCTGGACCGGTCGCTTCGGGCGCTTTGTTGCCCGCGATTGTTGGCTCCGGTCGACTCGCAGGCAAACGCCCGGCGGATTGCGACCGGCATCCCGGTGTCGGTACATCCGTCGGGTGGACAAGGCCGCGGGCCTCGACCGTCTTCCCCCTGGACGCGCTTCTGGAGGCCCGCACGCCCGTGAGCGACCCGATCGATCCGTCCCGCCCGATCCCACCCGCCGAGCAGCCGGCTCGCCTCGCTTCCCTCGAGGCCGCTGTCCGCGCGCGCACCGACATCGTCCCCGAGGTGGGGATCGTCCTCGGATCAGGACTCGGCGGACTCGCCGACGACGTGGAGGACGCGGTCGCCATCCCGTTCGCGGAGCTGCCAGGCTGGCCCGCGGCGACGGCGCCGGGGCACGTCGGGCGGCTGCTGCTCGGACGTCTCGCCGGCAGGCCGGTTGTCATGCTCCAGGGCCGATTCCATGTCTACGAGGGCAACGATCCCGGCCTCGTCGTCCAGCCCGTGCTGCTTTTCCACAGGCTCGGTGCTCGCATCGTCGTCCTGACGAACGCGGCGGGCGGGGTCGATCCGGCGTTCGGGCCGGGGACGCTCATGGTGATCCGCGACCACCTCAACCTGACGGGCCGCACGCCGCTGCTGGGCCCGAACGCCGACGAGGTCGGCCCCCGGTTCCAGGACCTGACCGACGCCTGGAACCCCCAGCTCCGGGAGGGCCTTCGCGCGGCCGGCAAGGCGGAGGGCGTCGACCTGGCGGAGGGCGTGTACGCGGGGCTGCTCGGGCCGCAGTACGAGACCCCGTCGGAGGTCCGGATGCTGCGGACCCTCGGTGCCGACGCCGTCGGGATGTCCACGGTCCTCGAATGCATCGCCGCGCGCTGGTGCGGACTCGACGTGTGTGGCGTCTCGCTAGTCACCAACGCCGGCGCGGGCTACAGCGGCGAGCCGCTCACCCACGAGGAGGTGCTGGCCTCCGGCGCCGAGGCGGGTCCGCGGCTGGCGAAGGTGATCCGGCGGTTCGTGGCCGATCTCGGCTGAGGCGCCGCCATCGTCAGGCTGTCGTGGGTTGCAACCGCCGCTTGAGGAGCTCGATTGTCTTCGTGAGGGCTGGAACGGCGGCCTCGTCCGTGCAGGTTGGATTCGCCGCTCGGGCGAGGACGGAGTGGGCGGTGCCGATCGGCTCGTAGACGACCTCGTCACCGAACTCGCGCTTGTAGCGCTCGATCCGATCCTTTGACGACTTCTTGTCGTCGCTATAGCGCGTCGCGAAGACCCCGAACGCACCGTCGCGGTAGCGCTGTCGCACACAGCTCATGTCGTCCGGCGCGAGCCCGAGATCCTTGCCCGCGCCCCGCAGGACTGGCCAGGGCAGGGCCGGCTGACTCGCGATCGCAGCGACGACGGATTCGGTCGTGGCCGTCGCGATCGCGAACCCGCCCGAGAAGCACATCCCGATGACGCCGACACCCGGGTGGTCGCCCTTCTCGGCGTCGGCCAGGCCGCGGAGCCAGCGAACGATCGGGCTCGTCCGGCCGGTCAGAAGCACGTGGACTTCCCGCCAGATGCAGAGCCATGCGAGATTGAGGCCGGCCGACAACCCCGTCCCCTCGTCACGGCGCGGCTGGCCGGTGATGAGCGGGAGCAGGACGCGGAAACCCTCGTCGACGAGGCGGTCGCCGATGTCGAACGTCGTCTGATTCAGCCCGCCTGCCTCGTGGATGAGGATGACGGCGGGCCCGGTTCCGCGCTGGTAGACGTCGTGGGTCCGACCGTCATGGGGGAACGGCGCGCCGTCGTAGCGGTGGCCCTTCCGCGAGATGAACTCTTTGCCCATCGCGTTCTCCCTCCCGCGAACCGGCGTTGGGCGGTCAGCGGACCTTGAGCTCTCGACCCGCCGCCTTGGCCGCCTTCGACTTCTCAGCCCACGCCCCGAGGACATTGTCCTTGTGCGGTCGGATGGGGCAATGCTCGTCTCGGTTGCCCATCTCGTCGCAGTAGCCGAGCGCGACGCACTTCGGGGCGAGGAACGAACCGAGGAAGGGCGAGACCTGGAAGATCTCGTGGCGGATGAGCTGGAAGAGCCGGCGGATCTCCCACTGGGCCATTGTGCATAACCGCAGACCCGACATGTGGATAAGTGCCCGCAGGTTCGTCGTCATCACGAGGTTCGTCCGCGTCGCGTTCGGGAAGACGAAGCGCGCGTCCTCGGCGGGGATGCCGGCGTTCACGAGGTCACCATAGAGGCTCATCGACCCGCCGATCGCCTCTTCGTAGCTGGAGCGGACATCCGGATCCGCGTCCTCGATCGAGGCTGGCAGCATCGTCGACGCGCCCTTGAACGTCACGTAGCGCTGACTCTGCTGGTCGAATGCGACGCCCGCCCTGTGGCGGACCAGCTGGTGCGAGAGCGTCCGCGAGACGCCGCTGATGCCGAACGTGAAGACGATGTGCTCGATCGTCGAGCCATGGCCCGACTCGATGACGCCCTGGATGAGCTTCTGCTGCTTCGCCGGGTCGACCTCGCCCGCGACTGCGCGCCGGAAGATCTCCTGCGGATCCAGTTCCGAGTAGCACGTCCGGCAGGCCGTGTAGATGAGCGGGACGTAGAACTTCTCGACGATCTCGCGATCGGGGAAGAGGAGCGTCGCCTTCATCCCGAGCTCGCGCCGCCCGGGGTTCTTCGGGATGGCCGACTTCTCACGGACGGGAGTCGCCTCGCCGGGGGAAGTCGTCGGCTCGGCGGTCATGGTGGCAAGTCTAGTCGTTCGATGGTGGGGCGTCGGCGAGCGACGAACAGCGCCCAGCGGGGGCGGGGCGACGGCGGCGGGCCGGCCGGCCGCGGGCCGCGGGCGAACTGCGAGCCTCGCAACCTGTCGCGTCGTTCTGACCAGTTCCCCGGAGACTGGTACGTCACCGGATTTGGCTCTCGCCGCCGCTCAGCCGGGGACTCGTGCGTGGGCGTCGTTCGTTGGAGTCGCCCGGGGAATAGAACGGATGTCACGCGGCCGGGGACCCGATTACCACTCCGCCCAGGACTGGTAGGCAAGTTGGTGGCGCGGGCGGGCGGCCGGGGCGGGGCGGCGTGCCGCGGGCGTGGCGCCGGGGTGTGGCGCAGGCGGGCGCCGGGGCGGGGCGGCGCCAGGGTGGGGCGGCGTGGCCCCGGCCGGCGGCCGGGCATGCGCGGGCCCGGCGGCCGGGCCGCGCACGCGGCCCGGCACGCGCCGCTACGAACTCAGTAGTAGTCGGAGCACGAGAGGAAGTAGCCGCACTCGCAGATGAGCTTGCACTTCCGCTCGTCCATCCGGGCCCCGCAATTGGCGCATGTCAGGACGACGACGCCGGGATCGACCTCGACCGGTGCGGGGTCGGGGAGTTCCGCCGCTATGACGAGGGGTTGAGAAACCGCCTCACGCTCCACCGTCATCTCGCCCCGCCAATGTGCGCATGCGGCCCTGCGAGCTCGTCGAGCCGGATCTCGAGCGCATAGGCGACCGTCTCGTCGAGGCTCAGGGCACGGCCCTCGCGCGCGTATCGCTCGAGCTGGTCCGGTTCCATCACGAACCGTGCGTTCGGGCGCGAATAGAACTCGAACTGCGAGTCGACGAAGTCGGCCAGCAGGACGCCACCGGCCGACGACAGGGCGCGCGCCGCACCCCAGAGGCGGGCCGAGCGGGGCAGGTCGCCCTCCGCGACGGCAACCGAGGCGAGGTCGTCGAGCGCCAGTGTGATACCTGCGACGTCGCCGGACCCGTGGAACTTCGTGAGCCCTTCGCGGAGCACGGCCTTGCCTTCGTCGACCTTGCCCAGCCGGATCAGGCCGCTGCCGAGCATATGGAGGGACCAGGCCTCCATCGTCACGTCGCCCACCCGCCGAAAGATCTCCAGCGAGCGCTGGAACCGCGGGACGCCGTGGTCGTTCTGGTTGTGGAAGTACTCGTAGTTGCCGATGCCCCACGTTGCGTTGGCGACGCCCTGGTCGTCCCCGAGCGCCTCGAACCGCGTGAGCGCCGCCGTCATGTCGCCAAACCCGACGCGGTCAGGATCCGCTTCGGCAGGGTTACTCGAGACGGCGTAGATGAACGAGTGGTTGTACAGGGCATTGGCGATCTCTCGCTCGTCGCCGATCGACTGCCAGAGCTCGAGCGCCTCCGTGTAGGCCGGCTCCATCAGCACCAGGTCGCCGGTCCACCAGCCGACGCCGCCGAGCGCCTCCATCAGCTTCGCCCGCTGGACGGGATCGTCGCGCGACCACGATTGACTCGCAATCGCCTCCAGCCGTCGCCGCGCCTCGGTGAGGTGGCCTCGCTTCTGCCAGTAGCGCCACATCGCGAACCCGACCCGCGTGGCGACACCGGGCAAGGGGATCGAGGTTGCCCGATCCAGCACCTCCCGGATGTTGTCGTGGTCTCGCTCGAGTTGACCGAGCCAGCGGCGCTGATCGTGCCCGTGGAGATTCGGCACAGCGCGTTCCGCCAGCTCGAGGAACGCGGCCGTGTGGCGCGCCTCGATGGCCTCCTGCTCGCCACTGGCGGCGAGCTGTTCGGCCGCGAATTCGTGGATCGTGTCGAGAAGCCGGAAGCGGATCTCGCCCTCGATGTCCTCGCTCCTGACGAGGCTCTGGTCGGCCAGCGACATCAGCCCGTCGAGGACCTCGGCGCCGACATCCGCGGCCGGGCCGCAGACCGATTCGGCGGCCTCGAGACTGGAACCGCCGACGAAGACGGCCAGCCGCCAAAGGAGTCGCCTCTCACCGTCGTCGAGGAGGTCGTAGCTCCAGGTGATCGCACCGCGGAGCGTCTGCTGACGCGCAGGCAGGTCGCGCGAACCGGCGGCGAGGACGCCAAGCTGATGCTCGAGCCGGGCGAGAATCGCATCCGGGCCGAGGAGCTTGATCCTGGCGGCGGCAAGCTCGATCGCGAGCGGCATCCCGTGAAGCCTCGCGCAGATCCCGGCGACCGCAGGCGCGTTCTCGTTCGTTACCTCGAAGTCCGGCCGGACGGCCACGGCACGGGCGATGAACAGCCGAACCGCCTCGTACTGGGAGATGCCTTCGGGCGCCAGGTCCCGCTCACCGCTCGGAAGGTTGAGCTTCTCGAGATCCGATAGGGCGAGGATGTCCCGCGGGACCGGGAGGCCCGGGACCGGGTACTCCTGCTCGCCGGAGACCCGCAACGCGGCCCGGCTCGTGACGATGACTGACAATCGCTCACTCGCTCGCAGGAGGTCCGCGACGATCGGGGCGGCCTCGATCACCTGCTCGAAGTTGTCGAGCACGAGCAGGGCGTGCCGGGACGCGAGCCACTGCGCGAGGAGCTCCTGGGCCGTTCGCCCCGCCGACTCGACGAGGCCGATCGCGCTCGCGATCCGCGATGCCACGAGGCCCGGATCGTGGACCGGCTCGAGCGGGACGAACCAGACACCGTCGATGAACTCGTGAGCGACGTCCGCGGCGAGCTGCAGAGAAAGACGCGTCTTGCCCGTGCCGCCGGGCCCGGTCAGCGTCAGCAGCCGGGTCGTCGAGAGCAGCCGGGCGGCCTCGGCCAACTCCGCTTCGCGGCCGATGAAGCTCGTTAGCTGGGTCGGGAGGTTGTTCGGCTGGCGGTCGAGCGAGCGGATCGGCGGAAAGTCGGCCTGAAGGCCGCCGATCACCAGCTGGCAGATCCGCTCCGGCCGGAGATCCTTGAGCCGATGCTGGCCAAGCCCGCGGATCTCGACGCCGTCCGGCAGCTCGTCGGTCACGAGGGCCGAGGTCGTCTCGGACAGCAGGACCTGACCGCCGTGGCCCGCCGCGGCGACCCGCGCAGCGCGATGAACGTCGGCCCCGACGTACTCGTCGTCGGCGTCGAGGAGGCCGTCGCCGCTGTGGAGCCCCATCCGGACGCGTAGCGCGATGCCGTCCGGCCAGGCCTCGGCGGCGAGCCGCCGCTGGGCATCGACCGCGGCCCTGACCCCGTCGGAGGCTCGCTCGAAGACCGCGACGAAGCCATCGCCTTCGGTCTTCTCCTCGTGGCCGTCGACGGACGCGATCGCCGATCGGATCAGCTCGCGGTGGCGAGCGAGGAGCGCCGACCAGCGGTCGCCGCGAAGGTCCTGGGCGAGCTTCGTCGAGCCCTCGATGTCCGTGAACAGAAACGTCACGGTCCCGATCGGTTTCGGCCGGGAGAGCGTGGCAGGCGCCTCGTCAGTGATGCTGCTGCTCCGTCACGGAGCGCATCCTGGCGGCGAGCCCGCGGAGGATGGCGAGCGCGAGCTTCGGGCTGTCGAGGACGGCCTGCTCGAAGTCCCACGAGGCGAGAGCGACGCAGCGCGTCGGCTCGATCGCGACCACCTGGGCGACACGCGGCAGGCCGTCGAGGACCGACAGCTCGCCGAAGAACTCACCCGGGCCGAGGATCGCCACCTCCTCGCCGTCGCGGACGACCCGAACCGAGCCCTCGACGACGAGGAAGAACCCGGTCCCGATCTCCCCCTGCCGGGCGATCACCCGGTCGGCCGGGAACTCGACCTCGATCGCCCGCCCCGCGACAGCGGCGAGGTCCTCCGCCTGGACGCCTGAAAAGAGCCGGCACGCGCCGAGCAGCTCGCTGCGCCGGTCCTGGGTGAGCGCCAACCGATCCTCCTGAACGATGTCGTGATGCTGCCGCTCGCCGGTGCCCGCGTCAACCTGCGCAGTCCGCCGGATGGCAGAATGCGCGAGGGCCCGCTGCCCGTCCCGAGAGGAGCCGAATTCCGATGGCCAGCCGCGACGAGATCGTCGACCAGATCGCTGGTTTCGCGCTGTTCGCCGACCTGGAGACTCCACAGCTCGAGCGCGTCGCGCACACGTTCGAGGAGCAATGGTACGCAGAGGGCGAGCGGGTGCTGCGCCAAGGGCTCTCCGGCTCGGCCTTCCATATCATCCTAGAGGGCGATGCGGCCGTCGTGATCGACGGCGACGAGCGGGCCAAGCTCTCGCGGGGTGACTTCTTCGGCGAGGTGTCGATCCTCTTGGGTGAGCCTCCCGTCGCCGACATTGTCGCCGTCCACGAGCTCCGCTGCCTGGTGCTCGCCGGGCCCCAGGTCCGATCCTTCCTGCTCGACAACCCGTCCGTCATGTACCGGATGCTCCAGGCGCAGGCGCGCCGACTGCGGAACGCCAACCGGTGGCGGAGCTGACTGACAGCCCGTTCCCGCCGGGCTCCTACCCGGTCATCGTCATCGGGAGTGGGCCGGGCGGGCTGCAGGTCTCATACAGCCTAGGGCGGCTCGGGGTCGAGCACGCCGTGCTGTCGGCGGACGAGGCACCCGGCGGAATGTTCCGTCGCTGGCCGTTCTTCCAGCGCCTGTTGTCGTGGACGAAGCCCTTTGCGCCGGTCGAACGGTCCGACCCGGCCTACGAGCGTTACGACTGGAACAGCCTCCTCGGCGACGAGCCTGAACACCGGGCGATCATGCCGACGCTCATGGACTCCACGTCCTACTTCCCGTCGCGGCCGGCGATGGAGGAAAACCTCTCGACCTTTGCGACGCGCACTGGCCTGAGCGTCCGATATGGCTGCCGCTGGACGGGGACGAGGCGGGAGGAAACAGCGGCCGGCGACGCCTTCGTCGTCGAGACATCCGACGGCGAGTACCGAACCGGTGTCCTCGTCATCGCTGTCGGCGTCGCCGAGCCGCATCTGCCGGCGACGCCAGGGATCGAGCACGCCGCCCACTACGCCGACACGAGGCCCGCGGAGTCGTACGCCGACAAGCGCGTCTTCATCATCGGCAAGCAGAACTCCGGCTTCGAGCTGGCCTCGGGCCTCCTGCCCTGGGCCCGGCGGATCGTCGTCGCCTCGCCGTCGTCAGCGAAGCTGTCGGTCAACACCCGATCGCTCGTCGGGATCCGCGCGCGATACGTGCAGCCAATCGAGGATTACGTCCTTGGCGGCGGCGTCGCGGTCCTCGACGCGGCGATCCAGGGAATCGCCAGGCTCCCGGATGGAGCCCTCGAGGTCCGCGCCCGCCCGAGCGCCGGCGGCGACGAAGTCGCCTTCGAGGTCGACGAGGTGATCGCCGCAACGGGCTTCATCACGCCGCTCGTTGACCTATCGGAGCTTGGCGTCGCGACGTTCGGCCAGAACCGGTTGCCGGCCCAGACCCCGTACTGGGAGAGTGGCTCGGTGCCCGGCATCTTCTTCGCCGGGACGATCTCGCAGGGTTCGGCGGGGCTGAGGAAGCACGGCCTGCCGGCGAACTCCGGGGCGGTCCACGGGGCGCGCTACAACGCGCGCCTCCTTGCGAGGCACCTCGCGGCGACGCGCTTCCAGGCGCCGGCGGCAACTGAGCGGCCGGCGATCGAGCTCGGGCGGCTGATCGACACCCTCGTCGGCTACCTTGCATCCTCGCCGGCGCTGTGGCACCAGCGGGCGTACCTGGCCCGCGTCGTGTCGCTCGATCCCGCGGATGGACCGCGCGATGAGGGGCTGGTGCCGCTGGCGGCGTTCATCGACGTGGCTGGCGACGATGGGTCGCGAGACGCGGTCGCGCTGACCCTCGAATCGGACGGCACGGGCGCGATCTACCCGGTCGTCTACGCCCGACGCGGAGTCGCGCTCCAGGAGCACGCGATCGCGCCCGATCTCCTCCTCCGATACGACACGCCCGCCGTCCGGGCGCAGCTCGCCGCGATCGTGGCGACATTTGGGGTCGACGTCGGTGACGGGTGACTCCGCGGTGATTCGGCGTCAGCCCTCGGCGGCTAAGCGGACCACAATTAGCCGTTGACGACTAATCGAGCCGGAGTTAGTCTGCCACGATGAACGCTATCGTTCTCTTCGGAGACGTGGTTCGATCCCGCCGCGACTCGAGCGGGTCGACCGCGTGGCTCCGGACACTCGTCGCAGAGCTCGAGACCGCGTATCCGCCGCCGCAACGGCACGCAGACTTCGAATTCACCCAGGGCGATGAGATCCAGGGGCTGCTCGCGACCTCCGCCGATCCGGTCGTCGCGGTCATTCGCGCTGCTCTTCACCCGGATCGGCGACCGATGCGCTGGGTGGTCGCGGCAGGTGAGGTCGACCCGGGCCGCGGTCCTGCAACGCAGCGCACGGGTGCCGCGTTCCTCCGGGCTCGCGATCGGCTCGCAGAGGCTGCATCGCGCCGCGACGGGCTCCTGATCTCGTCCGGCGACCCGACGACCGATCGGCTGCTCGACGACCTCGCCCCGCTGCTCGCCGAGCTCCTCGCGGACCTGACCAAACGCCAGCGCGTCATCGGGCGGCTGCTCCTCGTCGAAGGGCTCCGCCGCTCCGAGGCCGCGGCCCGCCTCAACGTGAGCCGGGCAACGATCTCCGTCGCTGCGGACCGAGCCCACCTCCGCTCGATCGGGCGACTGGCCCACGCCACTTCCACCCTCTTCGCGAGCGGCCAGGGCGCAGCCACGGCACAGGTCGGCGACGCCGCCGCGGCCGCGATCCCGGAGGCCGTCGGATGAGCGCGGACCCGATCCTCGTCCTCGGCTGGCTGGTCCTTGCGCATCTCGTGGCGGACTTCGTCCTCCAGACGAACGGGATGGTCGCGGCCAAGACATCGACGGGCGCACGGGCCTGGTGGGGCGTCCTCGCCCATGGGGCAGGCGTCGCGGTGACCCTCATCCCGGTTGTTGTTGCGTTCGGCGGGCCCGGGGTCTGGTCACTCGTCGTCATCGTCGTCTCGCACGTCCTGATCGATCGGGCGAAGGTCGTCGCGACCCGTCGCGCGGAGGCGGGAGCCCTGGCCGACGCCGCCCGTCGGCACGAGGGCCTTGCGCCGGCCCAGGGCCTAGGTCGGGCGTGGACCCCGTTGCCGGCGGCGTACTTCGCGATCGACCAGATCACACACCTCGCCGTCATCGGCGGCGTCTGGGCGGTCTTTCTCGCTGGCCAGCTACCGACGGTCGAGTGGACGTCGGCCATCGATCGGCTCGTCGCCGGTCGCGACGCCGAGGGGCTCCACCGCGTGGTCCTCGGCGCCGTCGTCGTTCTCTCCCTCCTGATCGCGAACGTTCGAGGCGGTGCGCTCCTCGTCGCGACGCTGGTCCGGCCGATCGAGGCGGCCACCGGCGCCGACGACACCTCCAGCGCCCGTGTGGCGGGTGGCAGCGGTCCGGCCGACGTCGCCGTGGCGGATTCCAAGGTCGAGCGACTGCATGGCTGGTCGTTCCGCATCGGGCCGCTCGCGGGCCGCGTCGTCGCCGACCCTCCGGCGAGCGTCGACGCCGCACCTGCAGGTCAGCGCGTGACAGCGCCTCCACCCTCGCAGGTCGGCGCGACGATCGGTGTTCTCGAACGGCTGCTGATCGTCACCCTGCTGCTCGTCGGCGCTGAGGTGGCGATCGGCCTGGTGGTGGCTGCGAAGACGATTGCCCGGTTCCGCCTCCTCGATGACCGCGACTTTGCCGAGTACTACCTGCTGGGCACACTCGCCAGCGTCTCGGTGGCGATCGTCACAGCCCTCGCAGCCCGGGCAGCTCTCGCCGCTTGACGACGCTTGCGCTCGGGGCGTGGGCCGGCTTGGCGGTGTCCCTGCCGGTAACGATGCTCACCGTCCTCCTCGTCGATCTCGCCCTTCGCCGAGGGGTTGTTGTCGGGGTCGCCGCCGGTGCCGCCGTAACCCTCGCCGGGGCCCTCCTCGCATGGTTTGCCCTCCTCGCCGCGTCGATCGCCGGTCCGGATGGCCTTCTGATCGATGTCGTGGCCGCCGGGATGCTCGTTGCCTTTGCCGTTCGTGGACTCGTCCGGATGATCACCGGACCCCGCGGGATTCCCTCGTCGGCGATCCTGCCGAAGCGGCCCGCCGACACGTTCTTCCGGATCGCGGCGATCGCCATCCTGCGGCCGGCGGAGATCGTCGCGATGGCCGGCATCGGCCTCGCTCTGACCGGCCTCGATGTCCCCGTCGCCGACCGGCCGGTCGCGGCGATCGGGCTCATCGTGACCCAGGCAGCGTGGCAGCTGGTGCTGCTTTCCTTCGGCCTCGCACGGCGGCGCCTCGGCCGGCGCTTGCAGCTCGCGCTCAACCTTGCCGGCTACGGCCTCACAATCGCGCTCGCCATCGTCGTCGGCCAGTCGGGCTGAGGCTCGTAGCGCCGCCCGTCAGGCTGGCGTCGCGAGCCGGGCGAGTCGGTCCGTTGCCGCGCGAAGGGTCTCTAGGCGCTTCGGGAAGGCGAACCGGACCTTCGTGCGCCCGAGCTCCGGTCGGGAGAAGAACGACGAGCCCGGAACCCCGGCTACGCCCGGATCGAGGATCAGCCGCCGGGCGAACGTGACATCGTCTTCATCGGTCAGATCCCGGATGTCCGTCATCACGTAGTAGGCGCCGGCCGGCGGGTGGATCCGGAAGCCTGCCTCGGCAAGCGCGGGGAGCAGCGTGTCGCGGCGCTCGCGGTAATCAGCTGCCAGCCGCGCGTAGTAGGCATCGGGGAAGCCGAGGGCGGTGATGCCCGCCTGCTGCAGCGGTGCCGCGGCACCAACGGTCAGGAAGTCGTGGGCTCGCCGGATGCCGACGCTCAGCAGCGGCGAGGCGATCACCCAGCCGACCCGCCAGCCGGTCACCGAGTACGTCTTCGACATCGAGTCGATGGACACCGTCCGATCGGCCATCCCGGGCAGGATCGCGAGCGGGATGTGCTCGCCCTCGTAGACGATGTGCTCGTAGATGTCGTCGGTGAACGCGAGCAGGTCGTGCTCGATGCAGAGGTCGGCGATCAGCTCGAGCTCGTCCCGGCGGAAGACCTTACCGGTCGGGTTGTGCGGCGAATTGACGACGATCGCCCGCGTCATCGGCGTCACGGCGGCCCGGAGCTCGTCCGGGTCGATCGACCAGTCCGGCTCGTGGAGCGTCACGTAGCGCGGGATCGCGCCCGACAGGATCGCGTCCGGCCCGTAATTCTCGTAGAACGGCTCGAAGACGATCACCTCGTCGCCCGGATCGAGGAGCCCGAGCATCGCCGCCATCATCCCCTCGGTCGCGCCGCAGGTGACGGTGATCTGCGTCTCGGGATCGAGGTCCCAGCCCGGGTGGAACCGGGCAGTCTTGGCCGCGATCGCCTCGCGAAACGGACGTGCGCCCCAGGTGATCGCGTACTGGTTGACGTCGGCGTGGAGAGCGGCCGCGGCCGCGTCCTTGAGCTCGGCCGGGGCCGGGAAGTCCGGAAAGCCCTGGGCGAGGCTGACCGCACCGGCCTCGACCGCCAGTCGGTTCATCTCGCGGATGACCGACTCCGTGAACGAGTCCGCCTTCCGGCTGATGCGACGCATGGCCGAGAGTGTAGTCGCGGCCAACTCAGCTTCGCTGCCGCGGTCCAGGCGGTGGCGGCCGGCGGTCGCGGTTGAGGAAGGCCAGGACCGTGATGACCGCGAGGCTCGTTGCGATCAGGACGAGCAGCCCCTGGCCGACACCGATGCCGCCGACGAGGACACCCTGGAACGCGACGGCGACGACGACGAGGGAGACCACGACGAGACCGATGAGGCCGGTTTGGGCCGTCGACCGATCGTGGCCCGATCCGAGTTCCGGCCGAAGGCCGACGACGCCGGCGGCCGCAATGAGGGCCGCGGCAGGAAGGACGATCGCGAATGCCTGGAAGCCGCGGGCACCGACGATCCCGGCCACGACCTGGGCGGCGATCACGAGACCGACCGCGAGCAGACCGATCGCCGCCGGCCGCCAACCGCGGTACGCGCCGAACGCGAGCGCCGGAAGGGCGAGCCAGGCGGCAAAGTCGAAGACGTAGGCGGCGCGATCGAAGGCGGAAGCTGCAGGGCAGGTCTCCTGGACGCAGTCGCCCCACCAGGTCAGGAAGATCGCGATCGGGACGGAGATCATCAGCAGTAGCCACCCGCCAATCGACAAGGCGGCCGCCGCCAGGCCCGCGCCGGACGAAGCCGGGTGCCCGGTGGAGATGCGGCTGGGCGGGGACCACTCACGTCGATCGGTCGCTCACACGAGACGGCGCGGGATCGTCTCGAGCCAGCCGCGCTCGAAGAAGGGGGCGCCGTCGAGCGTGACCTTGAGGCCGACGTTCATGTGGAAGTCCGTCTCGGTGCTGCGGGTCGTGCCGGATGCTTCGATGAGGATCTCGGAGCCGTGGTCCCGCAACTTGTAGACGACCTCGTTGTGCATCCGGGCGTGGGCGGGATCTCCGTCGCTGGCGGTCATCTCCAGCCGCTCGCCCGTGTACAGGCTCGTCGTACCGTCCGGCGTCACCAACTCCCCGAACTCGCTAGAGCTCACGGTCACGGTCCCGTTGATCACGTCGTCGGTGATGCGCCAGGTCGGCGGCTCGTCGCTCGACGATCCGAGCTCCTGTACGCCTGCCGGTGTCGTCTTGAACGGCGGCACCGCAAGCGGTCCATCGCCAGTCGGGATCGTCGGGAGGATGAGCCGCGCCGCTGCCTCGCCGCCGAGATGGAGGCCGTAGTCCGCCGGGAACGGGGATGGCCAGACAACCGGCCAGTAGGCAGACGCGATCGAGAGGCGCACGCGATGCCCCGGCAGGAAGCGGTAGCCCGCGGAGCGCATCGGGACGCGAACTTCCGTCACCACGCCCGGCTCCAGCGGCGACGGGGCCGCATGGGATTCCCGGTGCGTAAGGTTGAGGATCCCTGCCGTGACCTGCGCGGAGGTCCCATCTGGGGCCACGTCCGCCAGCCGGACGACCGCGGTCGCGATTTGAGCGCTCGACTCCCAGGCAAGGACCGCGACCGGAAAGCCGAGGATGTCGAGTGGCTCGTCCAGCGGATCGCTCGTGAACGTCGGGACGAGCGATTCCTCCGGGCGGAGGTCGCGGGCGAGACCGTTCGGGGCACCGCCGGCGCCCCACGACAGCGACCCGCGGGTGCCGGACGTCGCTCGGTGGCGGAAGCGCTCGACCGCGGGAGGTGCCGGTGCATCGGCCGCGTCCCCGGCGCCCGCCGCGATCAGCCGCCCGACGAGCGGCAGCGCTCCGGGCGCCAGTGCGAAGACCCGCTCGCCGGCACCGGCCGCCGGGAACGACTCCTCGGCCCGCCAGCGGCCCGGCCATTGCGCCGGGAATGGCTCCGGATCGGCGAAGTCGCGCTCGAAGAAGATGAGGCCGGGCTCCTCCATCACCCCGTTGTCGATTTCCTTCAGCCAGTGGTCGAAGAATCGGACCATCTCATGCTGCCAGTCGAGGTTCGGGCCCGGGTAGGCGTCGTCCGGCAGGTCGTGGACCCAGTTCCCGATGAGCGACCGGCGCGGCGCCGTGCAGCGTTCCTGCATCCGCAGGACCGGGTCGACGTACGAGTCCATCCAGCCACCCATCGAGAAGATCGCGGCCTCGATCGCGTCGTAATTCGGGGCGAGCGAGCCCTGCCGCCAGTAGGGCCCGTCGTGCTGCTGTCCCAGCCACTCGAACAGCCAGATCGGCGTCTTCTCGAGTCGCTCATGCCACTCATCCGCCCAGGCGGCGCCGCGATACTCGGCCTTCGGTGGCATCGCGTTCATGCCGACCATGCTGACGGCGTACTGGCTCAGCTCCGACACGGTCACGCAGCCGCCGATGTAGTGGACGTCGTCCGTGTAGCGGTCGTCCGTCGCCATGACGGGGACGATCGCCTTGAGGTGCGGCGGCCGCAGCATGGCGACCTGGATCGACGTGAACCCGCCGTACGAGATGCCCCACATCCCGACGTTGCCGTTGCACCACGGCTGGACCGCAAGCCACTCGACCGCATCGTAGCCGTCCTGCGTCTCGCGCTCCGTGTACTCGTCGAGCGCGATTCCGGGCGACGATCCAGTCCCTCGAACATCGAGCCGGCAGAACGCGAAGCCCCGGGCGGCCAGCCAGTCGCCGCGGGCCATGTCGCCCGCCAGTCGCCAGTCGTCCTTGCGGTAGGGGATCATCTCGAGGATCGCCGGGAACCGCTCGTCCGGTGCGTCGGGCCGAGGCTGGGGCAGCCACAGGTTCGCCGACAGCTCCAGCCCGTCGCCAGCCGGAATCCGGACGTCAAACAGGGCATTGACGGCGTGCTCCGGCTGACTTGCGGGCCGGGCGAGCTCGGGATCCAGCGGTGCTGAGGACATCGCAACAAGGATAGGAGCGGTGGGCCGTGACCGGCGGCGCCGCCCGCGCCGTGCGACGATGCGCGCCGTGAGCACCTCCGAGTCTGAGCCCGAACCCGTTGCGGTCGGGCCGTGGGTCCGTCGGTCCCGCCGTACCGCATACGACAACGCCTGGGTCACGATCTGGCACGACGAGGTGACGCGTCCGGACGGCGGGCCGGGGATCTACGGGGTCGTCCATTTCGAGAACCTCGCGGCCGGCGTCGTCGTCCTGGACGAGCTCGACCGGGTGCTCCTCGTCGGCCAGCACCGTTACACGCTCGACGCGTGGTCGTGGGAGATCCCGGAGGGTGGCGTGACGGGAGCCGAGGCGCCGCTCGATGGCATCCGGCGAGAGCTCCGCGAGGAGACGGGCGTCGAGGCGGCCGAATGGATCGAGCTCGCTCGGTTCCACCTGTCGAACTCCGTCAGCGACGAGGCCGGGATCCTCTACCTCGCAACGATCGTCACCCACGGGACGGCCGCCCCGGAGCCCACCGAAGAGATCGAGAGCCGCTGGCTGCCGTTCGACGAGGCGCTGGCGATGACGTTCGACGGGCGGATCACCGACGCGATGACGATCATCGGCCTCCAGCGGGTCGCGCTGGCTCGAGCCGCAGGCGTGGCGTCGGGCGTCTAGTAGGTCTCGACGCGGGCTTGGGTCAACGCAAAGTCTCGGACATTCCTCGTCAGGATGGCGGCATCCACTGCCTCTGCCGATGCTGCGATCAACGCGTCCGGCGCGCTCAACGTCCAGCCCTTTCTCAGAGCATCCGCTCGCCATCGGCCGGCCCGGCGTGCCTGGTCCGGTCCGGCCTGAACGAACTCGACGAAACGTAACAAGGCGACAAGGTCCCGATCGTCGTCCTCATGGGCACCGGACCACGCCTCGCACGCGACCACGTCACAGATGAATGGCTCGTCGCCGCTTTCGACCAATGCGGCGAACCGGGCGACGGCGATGGCGTCTCCGCGGAGGTGGTCGATCACGAACGACGTGTCGAGAATGTAGCGCACGCCTACTGACCGATTCCTGAGTCCGTCACCTCAGTGCGCCGGGCCCGTACCCAATCCACTACCAACTCGGAGGTTGCAAATTCGGGGTAGTCCTTGACCGACCAAGCGCCGGCCGTCCTGTCGATCGCATCACGAAGTCGGTCGCGCCGGAGTCGCGCCTCAAGCGCCTCGGCGACATAGCGACTCCTTCCCCGCGGTCCCGCGAAGCGATCGACCTCCAGGACGAGCTCTCTCGGCAACGACAAGTTTGTGCGCACATTCATGCGCACACGTTTGCACACACCAGGGCGCACGGTCAATAGGCCTCCCGGCCGCTACGATCGGCCGATGCGGAACGACTGGGACGCGATCGTGGTCGGGCTCGGGGCGATCGGGTCCGGGGCGGCCTACTGGTTGAGCCGCCGGTTCGGTGACCGCGTCCTCGGGCTTGAGCAGTTCGCGCTCGGTCACGCGAACGGAGCGAGCCAGGACCACAGCCGGATCATCCGCCTCTCCTACCACCGCCCCGACTACGTCCGGCTGGCCCGACGCGCCTACGAGACCTGGTCCGAGGTCGAGGCTGCCTCCGGCTCGACGATCGTGACGAAGACGGGCGGTCTCGACGTTGCTCCGAGAGACGCCTCGATTCCGCTCTCCGACTACACGGCGTCCATGACCGCCGAGGGCGTCCCGTTCGAACATCTCGATGCGGCCGAGATCATGCGGCGCTGGCCCCAGTGGCGACTCGGCGACGAGCATCACGGGCTCTACCAGGCGGCTTCGGGCCTCGCGGACCCGAACCGGGCCAACGAGGCCCACCAGCGGCTGGCCCGCGAGCACGGCGCGACGCTCCAGGACCGGGCACCGGTCATCGGCCTTCGCGATGCCGGCGGCGAAGTCGAGGTCGAGACCGCGGACGGCACCGTCCATCGCGCGGGCCACGTCGTCCTGGCCGCCGACGCGTGGACGAACGAGCTGCTGCGTCACCTCGACCGGCGGCTGCCGCTGACGATCACGAAGGAGCAGGTCACCTACTACGCCTGCCCGGATCCTGCCGCCTTCGCACCGGACCGTTTTCCGATCTGGATCTGGATGGACGAGCCCTGCTTCTACGGCTTTCCGACATACGGCGAGCCCGGCCCCAAAGCGGCCCAGGACGTCGGCGGGGAGGAGACGACGCCCGAGACGCGGACGTTCGACCGCGACGAAGTTGCGTTCGGTCGCCTCGAGGAGTTCCTTGCGCGACACTTGCCCGGCCACGTCGGGCCGCCGATCTACACGAAGACCTGCCTCTACACACTGACGCCGGACCGAGACTTCGTCCTCGATCGAGTGCCGGACCACCCCAACATCCTGGCCGCACTCGGCGCCGCGCACGCCTTCAAGTTCGCGTCGCTCTTCGGGCGGATCCTCGCGGAGCTCGTCGCCGATGGCCGGACGCCATCCGCCGCGGAGATCGAGCGGTTCCGCATCGATCGGCCCATCCTGCTCGAGGCGAACCCGGCGACGAGCTTCATGGTATGACGGGCACATGACCGACCCATCCGGTGCCCCACTCAAGCCTCCGCGCCTCCGCCCGGGTGACACCGTTGGGGTCATCGTCCCGTCGAGCCCCTGGGATAACCGCAGCGAGCTCCTTCGCGCCGTCGCGGGGCTGGAGGGCTGGGGCCTCAATGTTCGGCTTGGCGACCACGTCAACGACCGGCATGGCTACATGGCCGGCCGCGACGAGGATCGCGCGGCAGACCTTCACGCGATGCTCGCCGATCCGGCGATCAAGGCCATCATCCCGCTCCAGGGCGGTTACGGGCTGCCGCGCCTCATCCCGCTCCTCGACGAGCCGCTGTTCGTCGCGAACCCGAAGGCGATCTGCGGCTACAGCGACATCACGACGCTCCACCTCGCGGCATCCCGCTGGAGCAACGTCATCTCCTTCTATTCGAACGGCGCGTCCGGGGTCGGATCGCCGGAGGTGTCCGAGTTCTCGAAGAAGGGCCTCCACCGGGCATTGTTCAGTGCCGAGCCGTACGGCCAGATCGGGCCGAGCCCGGATGACCCGTACGTCCGCACGATCGTCGGCGGCCGCGTGACCGCCCGGCTCGCCGGCGGTTGCGCCGGGCTGCTCACCTCCGCGATCGGGACGCGCCTTCAGCCGGACTTCCGCGGCCGGATCGTGTGCCTCGAGGAGATCGAGATGGAGGGCTACGCCCTCGACGGGATCCTGACGCAGCTCCGGAACGCCGGCCTGCTCGACGGGATCGCTGGGCTCGTCGTCGGCGATCTCAAGACGAAGTGGTCCGGCGCGATCGCCGAGCTTTCGACGGAGGACATCGTCGAGGAGGTGCTCCGTCCGATCGGCGTGCCACTCGTCTTCGGGTTGCCGATCGGCCACGGCAAGCACCATGCGACAGTGCCGTTCGGGGCCCTGGCGACGCTCGACGCGGACGCGGGCACGCTCGTCGTCGACGAGGTCGTGACCGCCGACTGACGCACGGTGCGGACCGGAGTTGCGCGGCTCCGCTCGGCTGTGGGAAGCTCCGCGCCAGTTCGAGGGGACGGGGGAAGAGACCGGGGTCCGGCCGGCGCGGCGATCGGCGGACGACGAGGAGGACTGGACGAATGCGACCACCCGTGCGCACCCGGGCGATGCGAGCGCTCCTCGGACTCGGCCTCGCACTCTCGACGCTCCTGCCGGGGGCGGGCGTGACGGGTGCAGCAACGGGCGACCTCGTCCTGCGCGCAGGGACCGACCAGGATCTCCAGGTGCTGAACCCGTTCAGCTCGGTCGTCGTCGCGGACTTCGAGGTCTTCACCCTCAACTACGACATGCTCGTGGACTTCGGGCCGGAAATCGAACCACGCCCCGGGTTCGCCGAGTCGTGGACGACGTCGGCGGACGGCAACACCTGGACCTTCAAGATCCGACCGGACATGAAATGGTCGGACGGCGAGCCGGCGACATCCGAAGACGCGCGATGGACCTATCAGACGGTTCTCGATGGGGTCGCATCCGAGCGCGGCTACCTGGGTGAGGGCTATCTCGAGGGCTACCTGACGAACGCCGGCGTGACGACCGTCACCGCGCCGGATCCCCTGACCCTCGTTGTCGAGACCGAATTTCCGAATGTGCTCCTCCTCCAGGCCTACGTCCCCATCCTGCCCAAGCATGTCTGGGAGACCTACACGCTCGCTCAGATCGGCGACCCGGAGGCCGAGGGGTATTTCAAGAACGAGCCGGCGGTGGTCGGGACCGGCCCCTACCAGGCCATCGAGTGGACGCCCGGCGAGTTCATCCGGTTCGGCCGCAACCCCAATTACTGGGGTCAGCAGGGTGCTGCCGATGAGGTGATCCTCCAGCACTTCTCGAGCGCCGACACGATGGTCCAGGCCCTCAAGACGGGCGAGCTCGACTACGTCCGCGGCGTCCTGCCCGACCAGTTCAACGCCCTCAAGACCGAACCGAACGTGGTCGCGGTTGGCGGCATCGCCAACGGCTATTCCGAGCTGTCGTTCAACACCGGCGGCAACAAGGAAGGCTACGGCGGCTCGACGTCCGCCCTATCGGATGTCGCGTTCCGCGATGCCCTCGGCTACGCGATCGATCAGCAGAAGCTCGTCGACTCGACGCTCGGTGGCTACGGCACGCCGGGGACAACGATCATTCCGCCGTTCCACACCAAGTGGCACGTCGAACCCGACAGGCCACGGAGGTTCGACATCGAGGAGGCAAAGCGACGGCTCGACGCCGCCGGCTACGCGCTCGATGCGTCGGGCAAGCGCCTCGACAAGGACGGCAAGGTCATCAGCCTGCGGATCACATGGCCGGATTCGGAGGCTGAGCACGCGACCGACGCACAGTTCATCGCGGAGTGGTTCGGCCAGCTCGGGATCACGGTCACGCCCGCCGTCACCGAGGAAGGCAAGCTGATCGACGATGTCACGGGCCCGCCGGACGGCCCGGCCGACTACGACCTCTACATCTGGGGCTGGGTCGGTGACCCTGACCCGAACTCCCTGCTGACGTTCTTCACGACCGACGAGATCGGGACCTCGAGTGACAGCTACTACTCGAACCCGACGTATGACGCGCTCTACCTCGAGCAGCGCGCCGAGGCCGACCCCGACAAGCGAAAGGCGCTCCTCGCCGAGATGCAGCAGCTCGTCTACGACGAGGCGCCCTATCACATCCTGTACTACGACGCCGAGCTGCACGCCTACCGAACCGACAAGTTCTCCGGGTGGGTAAACCAGCCCGCGGAGGGCGGCACGCCGCTCTTCGGCTACGGCTCCGGCGGCTACAACCTGCTGACGGATGCAGCCTGCGACGCCATCGGCCGAACCGTCGGCCGCCGCGCCGTCGGCAGGCAGCTCGGGGGCGCCCGCGACTCCGGCCCCCGTAGCCGGCGATCCGGCCGGGTCGTCGTCGACCCTGCCGTTGATCCTCGGCGTTGCGGCACTCGTCGTCATCATTGCCGTCGGCCTCGTCGTGATGCGTGGCCGCCGTCGGTCGGTCGAGGAGGAATGACCCCGGCGGGCGGCGTGCCGCCCGTTGAGCAACCGACAATCCGGGAGGGGAGCGCCGCACGGCGTTCGCCCGCAGCCGGCCGTGCCGTTGATGCTGGCATTCGGACGTGAAGGGCGGCTATCTTGCCCGCCGCCTCTCGTCGGCGGTCTTCACGATCGTCCTGATCGCCCTCGTCAACTTCCTCCTCTTCCGGGCGATGCCCGGCTCGCCGGAACGGGTGATCCTGCGCGGCACGCCAAATGTCACGCCGGAGATCCTTCAGGCGGCTCGCGAACGGTGGGGTCTGGACAAGCCGATCTTCCCCGATCAGTTCGTTGCCTACGTCGAGTCGACGATCCGTGGCGACCTCGGCTTCTCCTTCGTGGCCCGTGGCCAGACCGTCGGCGAGGTCCTCGCCCAGCGAATTTGGCCGACGGTCATCCTCTTCGGACTCGGCGAGATCGTGGCGATCATTGTCGGGCTCGCGCTTGGCGCGTACTCGGGCTGGAAACGCGGCGGCCCGATCGACTACCTGGGCAACGGCGTCTCGCTGATCCTCTACTCGACGCCCTATTTCCTGCTCGGGATGGCGTTACTCCTGATCTTCGCGACGACGCTCCACTGGTTCCCGACGTTCGGCATGCTCCAGGCGGGCGCCCAGTATCCGGGCCTCTGGGAACGGTTCCTCGACTTCGCGGCACACATCACGCTGCCGCTGGCAACGGTTTCGCTCGGCCTCATCGGCCAGTACGCGATAGTCATGCGGTCGTCGATCATCGAGACGCTCTCCGAGGACTACGTGACGACGGCGCGCGGCATGGGCCTGAGTGACGGGCGGATCCTGCGGCACCATGCACTTCCGAACGCCCTCCTCCCTACGGTCTCGCTCATCGCGATCAACCTGGGCTATGTCGTGGCCGGGGCGATCACCGTCGAGGTGGTCTTCAACTGGCCGGGGCTCGGAACTCTCGTCGTCGAGGCGCTGACCGCACGCGATTACCCGGTCCTCCAGGGCGTGTTCCTGCTGCTCGGCGTGTCCGTCGTGCTTGCCAACCTGGCCGCTGACCTCGTCTACGGCGCCCTCGACCCGAGGGTCCGAACGTGACCGCTGTCTCGCTCCAGGCCGAGGCCCCGCTGGGGACCCGTCTCATCGGGCGGGGGACCTTGCTCCGTCGTCTCCTCCGACGCCCGGATGGGTTCATCGGACTCGCGATCCTTGCCGTCTTCAGCGTCCTCGCGGTCATCCCGGACCTCATCGTCGGCCCGGTCCAGACGGCGGTGACCGCGACCGGTGGACGACTAACGTCGCCGTCCATCGAGTTCCTGTTCGGGACGGACGAGCTCGGCCGGGACATGCTCAACCTGACTGTCCACGGTGCGCGGATATCGCTCGCAATCGGGCTGCTCGCGACCTTCGTCACGGTCGCGATCGGCGTCGTCGTTGGGATCGTCGCGGGCTTTGTCGGCGGCTGGGTCGATTCGCTCCTGATGCGGGTGACGGATTTCTTCCTGGTGATTCCGACCTTCGTTCTCGCCCTGATCCTCACGCCGATCATCCGGGATCTCGTCGGCTCGGCCGCGACGGAGGTGGCCGGCATCCGCATGACGCTCATCGTCATCGTCATCGTCATCGGGATCACGAGCTGGTCGTCGACCGCCCGCATCATCAGGTCGCAGACGCTGTCCCTGCGGGAGCGGGCGTTCGTCGACCGCGCCCGCGTCGTCGGGGCGGGCAGCGGCCACATCATGCGCCGCCACATCCTGCCGAACGTCATCAACCTCATCGTCGCGAACGCCGTCCTGACGTTCGCCGGCGCCGTGCTCACGGAGACGACGCTGTCGTTCATCGGGCTGGGCGATCCGTTCCAGCCGTCGTGGGGACAGATTCTCGAGGCCGCTCGCGCGGTAGGAGCGCCGGGCCTCGGCGCGTGGTGGTACATCGGTCCGCCGGGCGTTTGCATCATCCTCGTCGTCCTCGCCTTCACCCTGGTCGGCGGGGCCCTCGACGATCTCCTCAACCCGAAGCGCCGGCAACGCCGATGACAACTGCAGCCGGCACGTCGGCCGACACATCGGCCGCCCCCGACTCGGCGCGCAAGACCCGCCAGCTCCCCAAGCAGGCTGACCCAGCCGCCCCGCTGCTCGTCGTCGAGAACCTCAAGACGCACTTCTCGCTCGGAAACGAGACGGTCCACGCGGTCGATGGCGTCAGTTTCAGGCTGGACCACGGCGAAGCGCTCGGCATCGCCGGTGAGTCCGGCTGCGGCAAGACCACGACCGCGCTGTCCCTTGTCCGCCTGCTGCCCGCGAACGCCACGATCGTGGATGGCAGCGTCCGGCTGTACGGCATCGATCTCGTCACGAAGTCGGACAACGCGCTCCGTCGGTACCGCTGGCGCGAAGTGTCGATCGTCTTCCAGGGCGCGATGAACGCGCTCAACCCGGTGCATCGGCTGCGCGATCAGATCGCCGAACCATTGACCCAGCGCCTCGGGGTCTCCGAGCGGGAGGCGCGCCGCCGGGCAGGGGAGCTGCTCGAGCTCGTCGGCATCCCGAAGAAGCGCGGTGGCGCGTATCCGCATGAACTGTCGGGTGGGATGCGACAGCGGGCGATGATCGCCATGGCCCTGGCCTGCGATCCGGCGGTGGTCATCGGGGATGAACCGACGACCGCCCTCGACGTCATGGTGCAGGCCCAGATCCTGCAGCTCCTGGAGGACCTGCGCCACAAGCTGGGCCTCTCGCTGATCCTCATCACCCACGACCTCTCGGTCATCGCCGAGACGTGCGACCGGGTGCTGATCATGTACGCCGGTCGAGTCGCGGAGGAGGGGACTGTCGAGGAAATCTTCCGGCGCCCGCGCCACCCGTATACCCAGAAGCTCCTCGCTGCGTTCCCGAACATCCACGCAGACCAGCGGACGCTCGCGGTCATCCCCGGCGCGCCACCCGACCTGCGCCACCCGCCGCCCGGCTGCCGCTTCGCCCCCCGCTGCGACTTCGCGATGGCCGTCTGCACTGAGGTCGTCCCGCCGGAGGTCACCTTCGGGGACGTTCGGGTGGCGTGCCACCTCTACCCAGAGGGAAGTGATGGAGTCCAGGTGACGATCCCGACGGCGGACGCGATCGGGGCGACCGCAGCGCTCGTGGAGCCAGTGCCAGTTGAGCCGCCGATCGAGGTCGGCGACGCATGAGCGGTCGAGCGGGCTCGGCCGATCCCGGCCGTGAAGCGATCGTCAGCCTCGAGGGGGTCGAGGTCCACTTCCCGATCCGGTCGGGCCTCCTCGATACGCTGCTGCGACGCCAGCACGGCGTGGTCCGCGCGGTCGATGGGATCGATCTCAGCCTCTACCGGGGCGAGGTCCTCGGGCTGGTCGGCGAGTCCGGCAGCGGCAAGACGACCACCGGCCGGGTCGTCGTCAAGCTGACCCGGCAGACCGCCGGCAAGGTCATGCTCGACGGCGACGACGTCTCGCGTTCGTGGGGAACGCGAGCGCTGCGCGACTACCGGCGGCGGGTCCAGCTGATCTTCCAGGATCCGTACGAGACGCTGAACCCGAAGCAGACGATCCGGGAATTCGTCGCTGAGCCTCTTGTCGTCAACAAGATCGGCACGGCCGCCGAGCGGGCGACGCGCGTCGTGGCCGCGCTCGAGGCTGCCGGCCTCCGGCCCGGCGCGGATTTCGCCGGCCGCTATCCCCACGAGCTGTCGGGTGGGCAGCGCCAGCGAGTCGTCATCGCCGGGGCACTCGTCCTCGACCCCGAGGTGATCGTCGCCGACGAGCCGGTCTCGATGCTCGACGTGTCGATCCGGACCGAGCTGCTCCGGCTGATGCTCGACCTGCGAGCGGAGCGGGGACTGACATACCTGTTCATCACCCACGACCTGTCGCTTGCCTGGGTCATCGCCGATCGCATCGCCGTCATGTACCTCGGCAAGATCATGGAGATCGGACCGGCCGAGCAGGTCATCCGCTCGCCACACAATCCGTACACGCAGGCCCTCGTCTCCGTTTCGCCGACCCCGGAGCCACCGACACCCGGCACCCGCGCGAAGCGGACGATCCTCGTCGGCGAGACGCCGGACGCCGCGCACATCCCGGCTGGCTGCCGCTTCAATCCGCGGTGTCCGTACGTGTTCGATCGTTGCCGGGTCGAGGAGCCGCCGCTGTTCGACGTGGGCGGCGGCCAATCGGCGGCCTGCTGGCTCGCGGAGGGCGGCCGGTCGCTTCCGGTTCTGCCGCCGGTCGCGGCAGCGCGCGTCGAAGGGGCCGCGCAGCAGGAGCCGGCCGCGGGATGACCGAGCAGGCCGCGCCCGACGTCGCCCTGTCCCCGGCTGCCCTCGCCGGGTTGCTCGCGGCGTCGGCCGCGACGATCGCCGCGGAGATGCGAGCCCTGGGGCGCGAGGCGAGCTGGCATCCGGCGCCGGGCGAGTGGTGCGCCAACGAGGTCCTCGGGCACATCCTCGAGGCGGAGCGCCGCGGCTTCAACGGCCGGATCCGGACGCTCCTCGCCGAGCCAGAACCAAACCTGACGGGCTGGGACCAGCAAGCCGTCGCCGCCGCCCGCCATGATTGTGACGCAGACTCCGAGGCGCTCCTCGATGAGTTTCTGGCCTTGCGGGCCGACAGCGTCGAGCTGGTTCGCTCCCTTGCACCGGCGGATCTCGATCGGTCGGGAACCCATGGCGTCGTCGGTCGGTTGACGATCGCCGACGTTGCCGGCGAGTGGGTCCATCACGATCGGAACCACGTTCGCCAGATGCTGGCGAACACCCAGGCCCGGGTATGGCCGCAGATGGGCAACGCCCGGCAGTTCAGCGCGCCGACGAGCTGAGTCGGGGTCGGTCAGGCCCGGCCTCTGGCACCGCCCCAGCTCGCGCCCCGCCCGCGGCGGCGCCTAAGCTCGCGCCGCCGCCCCGTCCCGCCCACGGCGGCCACGAAGTTGCCTACCAGTCCCCTGTGGACTGGTAACCGCGTCCGCGGCCGCCTGACCTCTATTCCATTCCCCTGACGACTGCAAGGGACGGCGCCCACGCACGAGCTCGGGGCTTCTCCGCGGAACGGGCCGAATCCGACCACTTACCACGCTGCTGAGGACTGGTACGAACAATGGCGCGCCGTCAAGGGCGCGCCGTCAGCCCGCCCGCCGCTCTCGTCGCTCGCGCCGCTCGATCTTCCCGCGTGGCCGCCGTTTCTCCGGGTCGTAGACGGCCGGCCGATCCTGGAATGCCTGCACGCGGCCATCGCCGACGGCGACCTCGACTGGTCCCGCATCGGCTTCGGCCGTCGAAACCACGCCGAGCGCGATCGAGCCGAATGCCGGTGAATTCGTCGGCGAGGTGACCGAGCCGATCGGGCGGCCGTCGCGGCTGATCTCGGCTCCGGCCTCCGGCAGCTGATCGCCCTCGATCCGCAATCCGACGAGCCGTCGTGGCGGGTTCGCTGCGATCCGGGCCAGCGCGTCGTGGCCGAGGAAGTCCGGGCCGTCGAGCTTGACGAGCCGATCGAACGAGACGTCATACGGCGTGCTCTCGCCGGGCGTGTAGTCGTAGCCGGGCAGGATGATGCCTGCCTCGATCCGTAGCACGTCGATCGCGTCGAAGCCGACCGGCCTCGCCCGAAGCGGCGCCGTCAGCGCATCCCACAGCGCCTCCGCGACGTCCGGCCGGCAGAACAACTCATAGCCGAGCTCGCCGGTCACGCCCGTCCGGCTGACCCATGCCGGAATCCCGCCGACGTCGATCGGCTCGGTCGTGAATCGGAAGTAGCCGAGGCGCTCGATCCCGGCATCGGGTGCCAGTTCCACCAGCAGCTCTCGCGATCGCGGCCCCTGGATCGAGACGAGGGGCAGGTCATGGACGATGCACTCGATCGCGACGTCGAGGCCGTCCGTGACGAGCGCGAAGTGTTCCTCCATCCCAAGGAGGTTCGTCATGACCCAGGCGTGGTCCGCGGCAAACCGATAGACGGTCCCGTCGTCGACGAACAGCCCGTCCGCATCGACCATCGCCCCGTAGCGGACCTGCCCATCGGCGAGCCCAAGGACGTCGTTCGTCAGCAGCCGATCCGCCGCCACGAGTGCGTCCCGGCCGCGGAAGTCCCACTTGATGAGCGCCGAGACGTCCCACGCGCCGACGCCCTCGCGAACGGCGCGATACTCGCCGTCCCGATCGCCGAATCCGGTGGTCCAGAGCCAGCCGTCCCAGTCGTCGAACGTCCCGCCGATCCGTTCCTGGGCTGCGTGAATGGGGCTCCGGATCGGCTGGTCGCTCATCGTGTCAGCTTCGCCGCCTGCGCCGGCCACGGCGCAACCCGTCCCGGAGGGTGGGCCGCGGATCGGCCGTGCTGTTGCGTGCTATTGCTCGTGCGCCGCCTCGAGCGAATGTCAGGCGGCGATCGAGATGGTGAGCGGAGCGTCCTTTGCGATCTCGACGGTGACGTTGCAGTCCGGGCACTCGACGCTCGTCGCGTCGAGGCCGTCCATGGCCACTTCCGTCTCGCACCAGGCGCATTCGATGAAGATCATGGCCGGAGCCTGCGCCCCGTCCGTGACAGCTAGCGTGTCACGACCTCGTGACGACCCGCGAACCCCTCAGCCCTGGTAACGGAAACAGCCTGGCAGGTGGTCGTCCACGAGCCCGACGCTCTGCATGAACGCGTAGACACTCGTCGATCCGACGAACCGGAAGCCCCGCCGGCGCAGGTCCACCGACAGCGCGTCGGACGCGGGCGTCGTGACAGGGATGCTGCCTGCCACCGCCGTGGCGGGCAGGCGCAGGACCGGCGGCGGAACCATCGTCGCGAGATACGCACCGAACGATCCGAACTCCGCCGCCGTCGCAAGGAACGCCGCGGCGTTGCCGATCGTGGCGTCGATCTTGGATCCATTGCGAACGATCCCGGCATCGGCCATCAGCCTCGCCCGGTCGGCATCGTCATAGCCCGCGACCACCGTCGGATCGAACCCGTCGAACGCCGCCCTGAAAGCGTCGCGCTTGCGGAGGATCGTCGACCACGAGAGACCGGCCTGGAACGACTCGAGGACGAATCGCTCGAACAGCTCGATATCGTCGTGGACCGGGACGCCCCACTCCTCGTCGTGGTACGCCGTCATGAGCGGATCCGGCCGCGGTCCATCCGCGCCGGCCCAGAAGCATCGAGGTCGTGGCGGCAGTGTCATCGCCCGACGATACGGGAATCGGCGGTCGCGTGACCTAGGGAATTGGCTTGGTCGCGACCAGCGTGCTGCGGATGTCCGGGTCGGCGGCCGGGTTGTTGGCGTTGAACACGGTGCGGAAGACGTCGCCCGAGACGGTCTTGGTGCCGGCGGACCCGGACAACGTGACGCTGATCAGCCGGCCCGACACGCCCCGTCTCGAGAGGTCCAGCCGGATGTTCGTCCCGACGTTCGTCCGCGAGTCCCCCGCGAAGATCGCCGCCAGCTCCGCCCTGGTGTAGGGAACCGTCTTCCAGGTGGCGAGCGGCGAGCTCGAATCGTAGGACGTCCCGTTCGGCAGGCGATCCGGGGATCCACGCAGATAGCTGACCGGCCCCGCGACGATCTTCCCGGTTGCCGACACGAAGACGTTCTCGTTGTGCTCGGTCGCGCCGCCGCCGGCCGAGTGGAAGAGCGCGTTGGCGGTCGACGACCCGCTCTTGAGCGTCTTGCCGGCCGTCGCCGTGATCGCGGCGTTCGTCGCAGCCGCCTCGCCCTCGAAGCCGCGATAGACCTGCGAACGCGTGTCGTCGAAGACGTCGTAGGTCGCCTCGCCCGGCCGGAGCCTTCTCGCGGCATAGGAACGGGCGGCGATCGACTGGGCCCTGAGCGCTTCGCTCGGCCAGCTGGCGGGCATCTCGGCCGGTACGACGCCACGGAGGTACATATCAAGGCCGAGCTCGTTGACGACCCTGATCGTTGTCGTGAGGTAAACCCTGAGCACGCCTCTGTAGGTATCGAACGAGGACGGCTTGGAGTCGAGCTGGAGGAGCGACACAGGCTGGGCCTGCCGGATCGCGAGCGTGCCGCTGACGTTCGAGGACTTGAGCAGCTTGCCGGCCGGGGACACGACGCGGAGCGCCCAGGTCGTCGCGCCAGGGGCGGTCGGGGCCAGCGTCAGCTTCGCGTCCTTCGGAAACGTCCCGGCGATCCCGTCGATCTTCCAAGAGCCGGCACGACCATGGATGATCGCCGGCTTCGCAGCCGTGGCGGTGAAGTCGGTCAGGATGAGGACCCGGATCGCCGCCCCCGGATCGATGGCGCCGAACGTCGTTCCGATGTAGTAGTGGGCGAGGATGTCCGCGTGGGTCTGTCCGGCGAGGGCTCGCCCGCGCGCCCCGTACTGCGACATCCCGACGCCGTGCCCCCAGCCGCGCCCGAAGAACGTCGTCTCGGGTGGGGTGCCAACCACGATCACCGTCCGATCGCCCGCCGCGGCCCCGGCCGGCAGCAACAGCAGCGACGCGACGCCGGTCAGCGCCATGACGAGTGCGACGGAACTGCGGAGTCGGTGAGAAGGCAGCGGCGGATCCTCGTGCGGACGTTCTAACCCGGTACCCTGTGCCCATGGCGATCCGGTTCTTCGTCGGCCACGGCGCGAGCGGCTCCGCTGCGAGTATGCGCGCTCATGTCGAGGGCCTTCGGCGGCGGGGGATAGACGCGGAAGCAATCGACCTGCCGATCAAGAAGGCCGAGGCAGCCGTTGGAGCCTTGCGGGCGATCGTCCCGGACCGACCCGGCCCCGACGGCGCACCGATCGCGGTCGGTGGCCAGTCGTACGGTGGACGGGTCGCCAGCCTGGCTGCCGCCGAGCCAGATACGGACTACGCCGGCCTCGTCTTCTTCAGCTATCCGCTCCACGCACCAGGTTCGCCGGAGAAGGCCGAGGAGCGCACGAGTCATTGGCCGGCCATCCGCTGCCCAGTGCTGATCCTCCAGGGCGAGGCGGACCCGTTTGCCCGCATCGAACTCCTGCGCGCCGCCGTCCCACTGCTGCGAGAGGCCGAGCTCGTCACGTATCCGCGGCTTGGCCACACGCTCAAACCGGTCCTCGAGGATGCACTGGATCGGACCGCGAGGTTCCTCGAGGCCCTGCACGCCTGAGCACGGAATTGCCGCGGGGCTAGACAGGCGACGTATGGTAGGCGTTACCTCAGGCGCCGCCGTGGACAGGAAACGTGCGGCAAAACCGAAGACGTCCGCAGCCGGAGAGCCCCAGCCGGCGAATGCGCTCACCGTGTTCGGTGCCGCCTGATCGCTCTCCGATTTGCGTTCTCCATCGCTCGGCACGCTCACCGTGCCGTCCCGGTAGGAAGGAGCACCATTGCTCGAAATTGTCGGCCGCCGTCGAGCGGTCCTCGTCGCCACCTTCGTGGCGGCAATCATTGCGTCGGTCATCCCGGCCGCGGCGACCTCGGCCGCTGCGCCACGCGGGACCAGCCGCTTCCTCTATGCCCTCGGCCAGGTCGAGTCGGGCGGCAGATATGACGCCCGCAACGCATACAGCGGCGCCTACGGCAAGTACCAGATCATGCCCGCGAACTGGCCCGGCTGGGCGCAGAAGTACCTTGGCAACTCGAAGGCTCCCCAGTCGCCCGCGAACCAGGAGCGGGTCGCCCGCGGCAAGGTGATCGATCTCCACCATTGGCTGGACACGTGGCCGAACGTCGCCCACTGGTGGCTGACCGGCTCCGGTGAGCGGAACCGCGCAAAGTGGTCGAGCTCCTCGACCCACTACGTCGCGAAGATCATGAAGCTCTACCACGCGACCTCGGACAAGGAAGCAGCGCTTCCGAAGCCGCCACCGCCCGGGCCCGGCGTGACGACTCGCCGGATCCAGGAAACCAACGCCGGCATCGCCTACGCCGGACGCTGGGCCTCCGCTCGCTTCGGCGGCTACACGGACGGCCGTGTCGCCTACTCCGAGCGGAACGGGGCGACGGCCACCTACAAGTTCTACGCCAAGAGCGTGAAATGGATCGGGCCGATCGGGCCGACCCGCGGCAAGGCACGGGTGACCGTTGACGGCGTCTCGCTCGGGATCGTCGACCTGCGTCGCTCGTCGTTCAAGGCGCAGGCCGTCCTGTTCAGCAAGTCGTGGGGGAAGGTCCGCAACCACGTCATCCGTATCACGGTGATCGGCAGCGGCCGTCCGGTCGCGATCGATCAGTTCGTCATCACCCGCTGACATCTGCGCGGACGGCTGCGGGAGCCCCAACCCGCAGCCGCTCCCGCGCTTCGCTCCGCAACACCTGCATCGAGGCCGCGGCCCGCGGTACGCTGACGATGTGACCGCGATCGAAACGCTCGATCTGACGAAGCGCTACGGCGCCGGGCATCGGCTCGCTCGCCCCGGTTCGCGGTCGACCGCCCGCGTGCTCGCGCTCGACCACGTCGCGATCTCCGTCCAGGAAGGCGAGATCTTCGGCTTCCTCGGTCCAAACGGGGCAGGCAAGTCGACGCTGATCCGGCTGCTCCTCGGATTCCTCCATCCGACCGCCGGGTCGGCTGCCGTGCTCGGCCTCGACATCGTTCGTGACAGCGTCGAGATCAGACGGCGGATCGGCTACCTGCCCGGCGGAATCGCGCTCTACGACACGATGACCGGCGAGGCCCTCCTCGACTATCTCGGCTCGCTCACCGGCAAGCCCTCCGTCCGGCGCTCGGAGCTGTGCGAGCGGCTCGAGCTCTCGGCGACGACCCTCCGCCGCCTCGTTCGCGACTACTCGCGGGGCATGCGCCAGAAGATCGGGATCATCCAGGCGCTCCAGCACGATCCGGAGCTCGCGATCCTCGACGAGCCGACCGAGGGCCTCGATCCGCTGATGCAGCGGGCGTTCTACTCGATCCTCGACGACCTGAAGGCCGCGGGTCGGACGATCTTCTTCTCGTCGCACGTCCTGTCCGAGGTCGAGCGCGTCTGCGACCGCGTGGCGATCGTCCGCCGCGGCCGCCTCGTCGCTCTTCAGAACGTGGATGCGTTGCTCGCCCATCGCAAGCGGAACGTCGAGATGCGGGTCGCCGGGTCGCCGCCGAACCTCGATGACGTGCCCGGCGTGTCGGCCCTCGTCGTCTCGGCTGACGGCCGGATCACCTGCCAGCTGGAGGGCGATGTCGGGCCGTTCCTCGCTGCGATTCGCGACGTCTCGGTCGTCGACCTGACGATCGAGCCGGCCCACCTCGAGGAGGCGTTCCTGGAGCTCTACCAGGACGTCGAAGAGGAGCCGGCATGAACCGATCGCTGTTGGCACATACCGTGGGGTCGCAGCGGATCAAGCTCGTGATCGTCTGCCTCGGGCTGGCTGTTTGGGGAGCCCTGTTTCCGATCATCTACGTCAGCTTCGGCGAGATGATGCGCGAGCTCCTGGACTCCGGCCTGATTCCGGAGGAGATGATGAATTTCGGCGGGGGCGACGTGTTCAGCCTGTCGGGCTCGATCGCGATCGGGGCCATCCATCCGATCGCGCTCGTGCTGAATTCGGTCTTCGCCGTCGGTTTCTCGGTCGCGGCCGTCGCGGGTGAGCGCCAGCGAGGCACGCTCGAGGTTCTCCTGGCGCGGCCGCTGTCACGGCGAACCGTCTACTGGACGCTCCTCGCCGCCGGCCTGCTGTTCGTCGCGCTGGCCGTTACGGCGACGATCCTCGGCGTCGTCGCCGGGTCGACGCTCAGTGGCGTGGCGGACCAGCTCGCGACGGCCCGGCTGCCGCTCCTCTGGCTCAACGGCGTCCTGTTGTTCGGGGCGATCACCGCGATCGGGCTGGCCGCCTCGGTCTCGTTCGATCGAATGTCTCCGGCGCTCGGCGTGACGGCGGCGCTTGTCGTGGTGATGTACTTCCTTGAAGTTCTCGGGACGTTCTGGCCCGACGCCCAATTCCTCCAGCCGTACTCGCTGTTCCACTACTACGACCCGAAGGACATCCTCGAGGGCACTGCCCGGGCGGGCGACTTCGGCGTGCTCGCCATCGTCGCCGCGATCGCGATCGGCTGGGCGATCATCGAATTCCCAAGACGGGATCTCGCGGCCCCGAGCTGACCGTCGTCAGGCGTCTGCCTGCGGCGGGCCGTGGTCGGTGACGCGTTCGATCGTCGTCCGAATCACCCAGCCGCTCGGCGGGTTGGGAATCGGCGGATAGACGGTCCCCGGTCCGATGTACCTGTAGGCGAGCCGTTGCAGCAGCTGCGGGGCGCCGCCCTCGGTGACGCGGGCGCTGCCGTGAACCACGAAGTAGGCATCGAGCCCTATCGCGCTGCGGTCGCCGGTCACGAAGGAGATCAGGATTTGTGGATCGCTGCGCAGGTTTCGGAGTTTCGGCTGGTCGAACATCGTCCCGATCACGATCTCGTCGTTCTCGAGTCCGATCCACGCGAGCGTCGCCTGGGCCGCCCCGTCCCTGCCGAGCGTCACCACGTGGGCGATCGGGGCGGCCTCGATAGCCGCTCGCAACCTCGACGAGACCTGCATCTGGGATGCCTCCAACCCTTGCCGCCCAATGGATCGGCCGCCAGAACAGTATGGTCCACCCGGGTCAGAGCAGGCGCTCCGCCGCTGCGAGGGCGCGATCGCACCACCATACGAGATCGTCGGCGGCGCTCACACCTGAAGCCAGCGTGACGCCTGACTCGGCGTCCGCGCCCTTGCGCCAGCCCCGGAGGAGCAGCCCGGCAAGCACTGCGGCGTCGACCTGGCCCGACCAGGTCCCCACAATGTCGGCTCCGCGCGGTGCCTCTCGCGTCACGGCAGCTTGGTAGCGCGCTAGCACGTCATCAGGCTGAAGCGGAAGCGATGCGACGTTCGAAACGAGGAACCAGCCGAGCTCGATCGCGACCGGCGCGACGCTGACCATTTGCCAGTCGACCATCTGGATCGAGCCGTCTGCGGCGATGCCGACGTTGGCGAGTTTGAGGTCACCGTGGATCAGGGTGGACGGCAGCTTTGCAAGTGCATCGACGAGCGGCTGCGGATCGTCGCCGAGTGACGCGATCAGCTCGCGTGCCGCGGCAGGTGCTCGTCGGTCGAATGCATCCCAGCCGGGGAGGAGCCGGTCGGCGACCGCATCGCGAGCAGCGCCAGGGCGCTCCAGCGATGCCCGGCAGATGAGCGTGATCCGTTCGCGGATCGGACACCACGGGCCGCCATCGATCGCGTCGGAATCCCACGTGTAGGCGTGGAGGACCGCCAGGCCGGCCAGCACACGATCCAGGTCCGCCGCCGAGATCGGTGCCTCCCAATCGAACAGGACGCCGGTGAGGTCGGGCATGAGGACCCCGATCTCGTCACCATCGACACCGGCCCCGAGGTACGGGGCACGAACCGGGGAGGGGAGCGTGGGGCCATGCGCCGCGAACCACGCCTCGCGCAGCATCGGACCGTCGAGCGTCGCTCGGGCGATCCAGTCTCGGGCGGTCGCATCGCGCTTGAGCACGAACCGTTCACCGTCATCCCGTCGCAGCAATGACAGGGACGCGCCGGACCAGCCGTCGTTTGGAAACGGTTCCTCTCGGACTCCGGCGAGGCCGTTCCTTGCCAGCAGGCCTTCGAGCGGCGCGAACTCCGGGCTCACGCTTCGTCGAGGTAGTGGACGACCGATCCCGGGCAGTTGCGAGTGAGCACGACGACGAGCGGCTCGTCCCGCGACGCGTTCTCCTCGACGTGGACCTCGCCGGCCGGGATGTAGATGAAGTCGCCGGCGCCGGCCTCCATCGAGTGTTCGAGGCCCGTCGGTCCCCAGGTGTAGCGCGCCTGGCCAGAGACGATATAGATGCTGGTCTCGCACTCGCCGTGGTGGTGGATCCGCGTCTTGCCGCCGGGCGCCGTGGTCACGACGGACGAGTACAGCCCGATCGAACCGACCGTCTCGGCTGACACGGCGATCGACCGCTCCATGTCGTTGTTCTGGCCGGTCGACGTGGCACGCTCGGCCGCCGTGATGCGTTGGGCCACGGCTCAGCCGGCCAGGCCGATCACGGGAACGCGACCGACTGCAGGACTTCGTCGGCGAGGATCAGGAAGGCGTCAAAGTCGTCATCGCTCGCCTCGACGATGAACGTCACGGTCACCGTGTCGACCTCCACTGCCACGACGCGGATCCGATCGTTGGGCGAGAGCACGTAGTCACTCCCTGGCGGGATGCCGCGCACGACCGCGACAGCCGGCGGATGGCCAGCGGATATCCCGAGTCCTGTCACACCGCCGACGGTTGCCGGCGCCGCAGGGACGACGTCCTTCAGCCGGAATTGGTCAAAGCGCTCGAGGCTGGCCTCGACACCGAGGTCAGTTGCCTCGATGAAGAGCAACTCGCCGCCATCGCCGGCTGCATAGAGGAGCTGAAGGTAGGTGTCGCTGAGCTGTTCGTCGGGAACATTGCGCTGCCAGCCGTCGCCGATCTTGAAGGTGAAGGACGGCTCGAAGTGCGCGCTGTAGCTTCCCGCCGAAAGTGCGCCGATCGGCGGGCCCCCATCCGACGTCGCTGTCGGGGCCGCCGTCGCGCTCGCGGTCGCATCGGTCGTCGAACTTGGGGACGCGACAGGCATCAGCGCACCGGTCTGAGCGGGGGCGGACGGGTCCGAGGAGGAGGGACTAGCCGAGGACGAAGCGCAGCCCAACACCGACAGGAAGGCCGTCGCGATCGCGACCAGACGCATCGCCCTCCTCATCACCACGCCGGCATTCTAGGCGGTGCCATACGATGCCGGCGTGACTCGCCTCGTGGTTCCCGCGGAGATCGACAGCCTGTCGCGGTTCCCGCTGGTGGATGGCCCGTCGCCGCTGATGCCGCTCGCCCGGTTCTCGGCTGCCGTGGGCGGCGCCGACATCTGGATCAAGCGCGAGGATTTGCTGCCGCTGGCGTTCGGTGGCAACAAGCTGCGAAACCTCGAGTTCCTCGTCGGAGCTGCCCTGGCAGATGGCGCCGATACGCTCGTGACATCCGGGCGGCGCTGGTCGAACCACTGCCGCCTGACCGCAGCGGCCGGCGCGAAGGCCGGACTCGGCGTCCATCTCGTGCTGACCGGCCCGCCGAGCGATCCGCCCGGACCGAACGAGCGACTCGATGCGCTGCTCGGGGCGGAGATCCACGTCGCTGCGACGGAGGCGCGGGCCGACCGCGAGGCCCTCGCTGCGCAGGTCGTGGCGGCCTTGCGAGGAGCCGGGAGGAAGCCATTCGTCGTGCCTGTCGGAGGCAGCGGGCCGATCGGCGCGGCAGGGCAGGTGCTGGCCGGGATCGAGATCGTCGAACAGGCGCGGGCGGCAAGGATCCAACCGTCGACCGTCGTCATCCCGTCTGCGACCGGCGGGACCCAGGCCGGCCTCCTCGTCGGGCTTCGGACCGCGGGCTCGAACGCTGCCGTCGTCGGTGTCGCCGTAGCCACGCCGGCCGAGGAGCTGCGTCCGACCATCGCGTCCATGCTCCGGGGCCTCGTCCCGCTGACCGGCGTCGAAGTCGACCCGGACGGGATCGAGCTGACCGACGCCCAACGCGGTCCGGCCTACGGCGTGGCGACCGCCGCTGCGCGTGAAGCGACGGAGCTACTGGCCCGCACAGAGGGCATCCTGGTCGACCCGATCTACACGGCGAAGGCGTTGGCCGAGCTGGTCGCCCGCGTCCGCGACGGGCGCCTCAGCGGAACCGTCGTCTTCTGGCACGCCGGCGGGACACCCGGGCTGTTCGAGACGCTGCCGGGGGGCTAGTGGCGGGCCGCCCGCCACGCGTCGCGCAGCTTGATCCTGCCGGCGGTCTGGAGGACCGCACCCGAGTAGACGCGGCCGCCGAACACGAGGAGCGCCCAGATCGTCAACGTGGTCAGGCCGGCGGAGACCACGATCTCCCACGGTTCGATTGCACCGAGCGCCGCCCGCAGGGGCACGACCATCGGAGCGACCGGCGGGATCAGTGTGGCGATCCGTGCCGCCGTGCCGCTCGGGTCGTCGAGGGCGACGAGGAGCGCGAATACGTAGGCGCCCGATGCGACGATGCTGACCGGGCTCGAGGCGTTCGAGGCCTCCTCCATTCGTGAGGCGAGCGCACCCAGCACCCCGAGTGCGGTCGAGTACAGCGCATAGCCGAGGATGAACCAGAGCAGCAGCATCAGGACGGTCGGGGCCGTCGTCGTGGGCAGAGTGAACCGGCCCGCGGCCGTCCCCGCACCGAGCCCGACGCCCACCATGATCACCAACTGGGCGAGACCGAGGAGGCCGATGCCGAGAACCTTGCCGACGAGCAGGTCACGCGGCTGGACCGTCGCAAGGACGACCTCGACCACGCGGCTCTGCTTTTCCTCGACGACGCCGGTCAGGACCCATGTCCCGAACGTGAAGATCGAGATGAACAGCAGAATGACCCCGACGTTGGCGAAGATGAACGCCGCGTCGCGGTTCGAGTCGGGCGGTTCGAGCTCGCGGAACGTCAGCGCCGGCCCACTCGACAGGGCTGCGCCGACGATCTGGCCCAGCGAGTCCCCGCCTTCCTTCACGACAAACACGGGCGTGCTGCCGTCGCCGGGCACGACGAGGAGGCCGTCCAGCGATTCATCCCGAACGCGCGCCTCGCCGGCCTCCTGATCGGCGATCGTTTCGGTCTGAATCTCGGTTCCCGCCTGATCGGCGATGAGCGCGAGCCGCGCCTGGAAGCCCGCCGGCGGCGCGCCGACGACCCCGAGCTTCTCTGCGCCGGAACCCGGTCCCGCGAGGATGGCCGGCAGGAAGATGCCCGCCAGGATGATCGCCACCGTCAATACGAGGGAGACGATGAAGGCCCGACTTCGACCGCGTTCGAGGATCTCGCGCCGGGCGACGAGCCAGACGGCGCGCGTTCGGCTCATGACTGGACGACCTCCATGAACAGCTCCGAAAGGGCAGGCGGCTGGTACGAGAAGCGGCGTACCGGACCGGCTGCCTTCGCCGCGGCGAGCAGCTCCTCCAGGTTCGCATCAGGGCCGACGAGGAGCCTGACGAGGTCCTCCTTGACCTCGAGGAGCTTGACGTCGGCCCGGCCATCCAGCCAGCGGCTGCCGGCGCCCTCGACCTCGACATCGAGATGACGGCGATCCGAAGAGGCGCGAAGCCGATCGATCGAGCCTTGGGCGACGATCTTGCCGCGAGCGATGATCACGACGTCCTCGCAGATGTCCTCGACGAGATCGAGCTGGTGGCTCGAGAACAGCACGCCGACCCCGGCAGCGGCGCGCTCGCGAAGGATCTCGGACATCGTCGCGATCCCGATCGGGTCGAGGCCCGAGAATGGCTCGTCGAGGACGAGCAGCTCTGGATCGTGGACAAGAGCTGCCCCGAGCTGGACCCGCTGCTGGTTGCCGTGGGACAGCTCTTCGAGCTTGGCCTTGGCCCGGTCCGCGAGCCCGAGCCGCTCGAGCCAGCGCATGGCGGCCGCGTCGGCGTCACGACCGGACATCCCGTGATGCTGGGCGAAGTAGCTCAACTGTTCCGCGACCCGCATCCGCGGATAGAGGCCGCGCTGCTCGGGCATGTAGCCGAACCGGAGCCGGGTCAGGCGATCGATCGGCGCGTCCTGCCAGAGCGTCCGCCCGCGATCCGGCCGAACGAGCCCGAAAATGCAGCGCATCGTTGTCGTCTTGCCCGAGCCGTTCGGCCCGAGAAACCCGACGAGCCGCCCCGGCCGCGCCTCGAAGGCTGCACCATCGAGCGCCACGACGTTCCCGTATCGCTTGGCGAGGTCGTCGACTATGAGCATGAGTATCCAGGGCCCTCTCTCAGCGTCTGGCGCGAATTTAGCGGCGATCCGCGTCGACCGCAGGACGAGCCGCAAGAGCATCGGCGCCGAGCGGGCCGAACGCCTCGAGCGAAAGGGACCGCGTCGACCGGAAGGTCCGGATTCATCTGCACGGTCACCGCGGCCTGCGCATCACCAACCCCGAAATGCCCATCAGGGGGACGCGACGCCGCCTGGAATGCCGAGATGCTCATCGGGCGAGCATTCCGGGGAATCAATGATCGCCTGACGCCGGGTCTCGTGCGGGGAGCACTGCCGGGTACCACCGCGACAGCCCGCCGCTTCCGCCTCGTGCTCACACCGTGGACATTTCGGCGGAACTGGGAACTGGGAACTGGGAACTGGGAACTGGGAGCGGCGGGCGGGGAGCGGGACGTCGCGCGGGAGGCGGCCGGCTCGGGCGCGAGGCGTCCGGGGCGCCCGGGAATCGAAACGACCCCGAGCATTGCTGCGCGGGGTCGTCGTGCGGATTGGCGAAGGGGCCGCGACTACTCCGCGACGATCGTGCCGGTCATCTCCTTGTGCACGTCGCACCGGAAGAAGTACTGGCCCTTCTCGAGCGCCGGGACCTGCTGGGTCGCCGATCGACGAGCTGACGATCTCGCCGATCGAGATCTTCTCCGCCGCGCTCGCATCCTTGAAGATCGCGACGTTGTGCGGCGCGGCGTCCTTGTTGTCGAGCGTCAGGCTGAAGGCCTTGCCGGACTCGACGTTGACGGTCGCCGGAGCGAACACGTTGTTCTGGGCGACGACGACGGGAGCGTTCGGGTCGAGCGGTCCGTTCGTCGCCGGCGGGTTGGCGCCGGACGCGGGCGAACAGGCGATCGAGACGACAGCCAGGACGAGGAGTCCGAGCGTGAGAGCGATGCGCTTCATTAGATGTATCTCCGTTGGTCCGACGTGCGAACGGATGTGATGGTCAGTGGTCAGGCGCTGGCCGAGCCGGTCGCCGAGCGGCGGCCGAGACGGGCGCTGAGCTGCGCGAACTCGCTCCTGATGACGTTGATCGGGTTGCCGTCCATGCGGGCGAAGTCGATCGCGAGCAGGACGATCAGCGAGACCTCGATGGCCTTGGCGATGTAGGCGGTCGTGAAGTACGGGCCCTGGATCGCCCAGCCGACGATCGTCGCCGCGGCGTAGCCGATGAGGCCGAGACGAACGACCCAGCGGAAGCGGACCGCGAGGGCCAGCGGGAGGACGATCGCGACGGCGGCCACGACGTAGCCGGTTGCGTTGAGCGTGAACAGCAGGCCACCGAGGGTCGCGTGGATGTAGGCGGTGGCGAGCGTCAGGCCGACGATCGCGACGCGGAGGACGATGTCGGTCAGTCCGAGCGGACGATCGGCGCTTCGAGCGGTCATTTCGGCGAGACCTCACTGATGCGGGCTATCTGGGCCGCCGGGCCATCCGGTCGGCGTCTGGAGGCATCCTCGCCCGGAGCCCCCGGCCGCGACCGTCGGCGAGGATCGACACCGCGCGTGGTCGAAGGCCGGGACCCCGGGGCGAGCATCAGTCGGTGGCCCGGCGCGACAGATGACGTAGCCGCGACGGACGTGAGTCGGTGCCGTCCGTTCGGGGTCCGGCGTATCCTCCGCCCGTGGCCACCACCCGTCCGCGACGTCCGGCAGCGCCCGCGCCCGAGCCGGATGGCGCGTCAGGACCGTCCCATGACGCCGCGCCCGTGAGTGCCGGCGCGAAGCTTCCTGCCGTCGTCGACGCGATCCTGCGCCGCGCCGTCGAGGAGGCCGCGCGCCTCCTGCGAACGGACGGCGCGATGGCGTACCTCGTCGACGAGGACACCGGGATCCTCCGGTTCGCCCACGACGCGGGCATCACCGACGACCGGCGGCGAGAGTGGGTCCGCTCGATCAAGCTCCAGATCGGGACAGGGATGTTCGGGCAGGCCGTCGCCGCAGGGCAGGTCGTCGTCACCGGCGACTATATGAACGATCAGTCCTTCGTCCACAACCCCGACGCGGATCGCCTCGTGCGCGACATCGACATCCATTCGTTCGTCGTCGCGCCGCTGGTCAGCGGCGAGCGCACGTATGGCGCGCTTGGCACGTTCGCCGGGCGGATCGATGCGTTTGACGACGCGGAGGTGGCCCTCGTCCGAGCCCTGGCCGATCACGCCGCCGCGGCGATGGCGAACGCGGACCTGATCGAGCAGCTAGGACGGTCGCGCCAGGAGGTGGAGCGGCGGGCCGAGACGGAGCACGCCCTCCGGGAGATCGGCGGCCAGATCATCGCGTTGCGCCATCCCGAAGAGGTCCTCCAGCGCTCCGTCGACGAGGCCGCGCGGCTGCTCGGCGCCGACGGCGCCCGGATCGACATCCTCGACGAGCCGAGCGGCGCTCTCTACTGGGCGTACGACGCGACGACAGGCCGGCGGCCGGGCCTGGGGCCGATCGGTGGGAGTGGCGAGGCGAAGGCCGGCGAGGGCATCTCAGGTCGCGCCGTACGCGAGCTAAGGGCGGTCTTCACCGGCGATTACCTGAACGACGACCGCTTCGAGCACGCGAGCGCGCCGGACGAGCACGTCCGCAAGTACGCCATCCGATCCGTCGTCGCGGTGCCGCTGATCGGCGGCCAGGGCCCGCTGGGGACGCTCACGGTCTACACCGGCGAGCCAAACGCGTTCACCCCTGACGACGCACGGCTGATCGAGGCGCTGGCCGGACAGGCGGCGATCGCGATGACGAACGCGAAGCTCATCGAGGAGCTGGACCGCTCGCGGGCCGAGTTCAGCCGCCGGGCCGACGCGGAGCGGGCGCTCCGCGAGATCGCCGCCCGAATCACCGCGATCCGCGACCCGGCCGAGCTTCTCCAGCACGTCGTCGACGAGGCCGCCCGACTCCTCGGCGCGGAACGCGCCCGGATCGACCTGGTCATGCCGGCCGGCGGGCGGGTCGGGTTTACCCACCACCCCGGGGCGGGCGATGTCCTCGGTGGCGCCCCCGTCGACGAGGAGGGGCGGCCGTACCGCCGCGGCGCCTCGGGCAAGGCGATCGCGACGGGCCAGACAGTCGTCAGCACGGACTATTTCGAGGACGCGAGCTTCGACCACGACCCTCAACTCGACGAGGGCGCTCGACTCGACAGCATCCGATCCCTCATCGTCACGCCGCTCACGGGCGAAGAGGGTCTCCTCGGCGTGCTCCAGGTGGCCTGGCCAGAGCCCGGCGCGTTTGAGCCGGAGGAGGTCGCCCTCGTCGAGGCGCTTGCCCACCAGGCGGCAATCGCGATCCAGAACGCACGCCTGATCGAGGCGATCGCCAAGTCGCGCGAGGAGGTCCGCCGAAGGGCCCGCGCCGAGCAGGCGCTCCGCGAGATTGCGGCCAGGATCACCGCGATCCGGGATCCCGAGGATCTCCTGGACCAGGTCGTCGAGGCCAGCCGGCGCCTGCTCGACGGGGATCGGGCGCAGCTCGACCTCGTCGACCCGCAGACGGGCCTGATCCGCTCCGCCCGCGTCTCCGGCGACGGCGAGCTCGGCACACCCGGACCTGGGGCGCACCAGGGCCTGCCGATCGATCGCGGGATCAACGGAGCGGCGATCGCCGGGCGGAAGGCGATCGTGACGGGCAACTACATCACAGACGATCGGTTCACCCACGTCGCGGACTCCGATGCCTTCGCCGAGCGGTTCGGACTCCGCTCCGTGGTCGCAGCGCCGCTCTTCACCGACGACGGCCTGCTCGGCGTGATCAAGGTCACCACGACCCGGCGCGACGCCTACGACGACGAGGACGCCGCGCTCACGGAGGCGTTCGCCGACCAGGCGGTGGTTGCGATCCAGAACGCCGGATTGATCGAGGAGCTCGGGCGTTCGCGGGAGGAGATCGGCCGCCGCGCCGACGCCGAGCGGGCGGTCCGCGAGATCGCCGCCGACATCTCCGCGCTTCGCGACTCCGACGCGATCCTGCAGAAGACCGTCAACGAGGCACTCCACCTGCTCGATTCGGACTCCGCCCGGATCGACATGCTCAATGGCGACACCCTGAGCTGGGCATACGCCGCCGGCGAAGATGCGGTCAGCCCTCACTCGACCGGCCTGGACCGCTCATTCAAGGTCGGGGAGGGGATCGCCGGCCGCGTCGTGGCGGACGGCGAAGCGTTCCGGACCGGCGACTACCTGGCCGACGAGCGATTCCAGCACAACGAGCTGTCTGACAAGCTCGTCAAGCTCACCGGCTTCAATTCCGTCGTATCGGCGCCGCTGCGGGGCGAAACGGGACCGCTCGGTGCCCTGACAGTCAGCAGCCGTCGGACACAGGCCTACGACGACGCCATGGCGGGGCTCCTCCAGGCCCTCGCCGACCAGGCGGCGATCGCGATCCAGAACGCCCGCCTGATTGCGGAACTGAATCGTTCGCGCGGCGAGCTGGCGAGGCGGGCGGACGCTCAGCAGTCGCTGCGCGAGATCGCCGCCAGGATCACCGCGATCCGCGAGCCGGGGCCACTGCTCCAGCAGGTCGTCGATGCGGCGAAACGGCTCGTCGGCGGCGACGGTTCGATCCTCGACCTGGTCGACGAGCGCGACAAGGGCCTGCTCCGCTGGACCTACGATTCGGGCATCCGTGCCGGCTTCACCGACGAGGAGATCTCGAAGCTCACGCTCCCGGTCGGCGTCGGGGCGACGGGAATCGCGGTCGCCGAGGACCGCGTCATCGCCGAGACGGGCGACCTCCGCGTTCATTTCCCCCCGTCCGAGGTCAATGAACGGTTCTTCGGCGCGACGAACTACCAATCGATGATCGTCGCCCCCATCACCGGCGAGTCGGGTCCGCTTGGCGCTCTCGAGGTGTACTCGAAGCAGCCGAACGCCTTCGACGACGAGGACGTCGCCGTTATTCGCTCGCTCGCGTACCAGGCCGCCATCGCGATCACGAACGCCCGCCTCATCCAGGAGCTCGAGCGCTCCCAGACCGCGATCGAGGCACGAGCCGAGCGCGAACGCTCGCTCCGGGACATCACGGCCCGGATCACCTCGCTCCGCGATCCCGACGAGATCCTCGCCCGCGTCGTCGAGGAGGCGCGGCGTCTGCTTCGCTCGGACGGCGCGCACCTCACCCGGATGTCGGAAGACGGGACCTACCTGGTTCCCGTCTTCGTCGCCGGCGGGCTGGACGAGGGGACCGAGGAGTGGCTCAAGCAGATGCAGTTCCCGCTCGGCGCCGGGATCAACGGGCTTGCCGCGGAGGAGGTCCAGCCGATCTGGACGAGCGACTACGCGGACGACGCGCGGATTCCACACGAGGCCGATGACGTGGAGGTCGCCGAGCGCCTCGGTCTGAACGCCATGGCCGCCGCGCCGCTGCGGGCGCCGGCCGGCGAGGTCATCGGTACGCTGGCGATCTCGTACCGGACGCCGCGCGACATCGTGCCCGACGAGATCGACCTCCTCCAGGGCCTGGCCGACCAGGCCGCGATCGCCCTCACCAACTCGAACCTCTACGAGCTCCTAGGCGAGTCCGAGGCGCGCTACCGCCACCTCGTCCAGAACTCGCCGGACCTCATCTGGTCGATCGACCAGGATGCGCGCTTCACGTTCGTGTCGGACACCTGTGAGCGGCTCACCGGCTGGCGGCCGGAGGACCTGCTCGGCAAGCACTTCGGCGCGCTCGTCCACGAAACATCGCGGGCGGTCGCCGAGCTCGACTGGACCGCCGACCTCACCGTGGAATTCCAGGAGCTCCGCGGCCGGGTGAATCTCCTCCACCGCGACGGCCACGCCATCCCGGCCGAATTCAGTGCGTACGGCAATCTCGATCCCGACGGCCAGTTCGCCGGGGCCAACGGATCCGTTCGCGACATGAGCGACCGCGACCGACTCGAGCGGGAGCTGCGCGCTTCCGAGGAGCGCTACCGGTTCCTCGTCGAGAATGCCCCGGACATCATCTTCGCGGTCGATCCGGCCGGCCGGCTGACGTACGTGTCGGAGACCGTCGATCGAGCGCTTGGCTATCGCCCGGATGAGATCGTCGGTAAGTCGTTCCGCGACATCATCCACTACGACGACCCGAGCCAGGCCGGGCTGCAGTTCGCGGCGATGCGCGACGACCCGGACCTCGAAATCACGAATCGCCTCGTCCTCATCCACAAGGACGGCAGCCACATTCCGTTCGAGGCGAGCTCGCGCGGCCTCACCCGAGACGGCGCCTTCGACGGGATCCACGGCTCCGCGCGCGACATGCGAGAGCGCGAGCGTCTCGAGAGCGAGCTGCGGCAATCGGAGGAGCGCTACCGGTTCCTCGTCGAGAACTCCCCGGACGTGGTCTTCTCGATCGACGCCGAGGGCAAGTTCACCTACCTGTCGGAGACGATCGAGCGGATGACCGGCCGCACGCCGGACGAGCTCATCGGCGGCCACTTCTCGCGGATCGTCGACGATGCCTCCATGCCGATCGCCAGCGAGCGCTGGGAGGCGCTCGTCGCGGAACCGGAGCGCGAGCAGGTCGCCCGCATCGACCTGATCCACCGCGACGGCCGCCGGATTCCCGTCGAGGTCAGCTCCCTCGGAACGACGTCCGACGGCAAATTCGCCGGAATTCACGGGTCGACGCGCGACATCAGGGAGCGAGAGCGCCTTGAGCACGACCTGCGCCGCCAGGCCGGCGAGCTCGCGTCGAGCCAGGAGCGCGCCCACCTCGCCCGCGAGCTCCACGACTCGGTCACCCAGGCGCTGTTCAGCATGACGCTCGTGACCCGGACGACGGAACTGCTCGTCGATCGGGACCCGGCCCAGGCCAAGGAGAAGCTCGGCTCGCTCCGTGACCTCCAGCGCGAGGCGCTCGCCGAGATGCGCGCGCTGATCTTCGAGCTGCGGCCCGGAAACATCGAGCAGGACGGCCTGCTGGCCGCGCTCAAGACGCACTCCGCGGGCCTCCAGGGCCGGATCGGCCTGCCGATCGTCGTCACGAGCGATCTCGCCGATCGCTTGCCGCTCGCCGTCGAGGAGGTTCTCTACCGAATCGCCCAGGAGGCCCTGCACAACGTCGTCAAGCACGCCGCCGCCCACCAGGTCACGGTCTCGATTGACCGGCCGTCGAGCGGTGTGCGCCTCAGGATCGTCGATGACGGCAAGGGCTTCGAGACCGGCAGCGTCCCGGATGGCCATCTCGGTCTGGCGGGGATGCGCGCCCGCGCCGCGAAGCTTGGCGCGTCGTTTGCGGTGACGTCGAGAGCTGGCGTCGGGACGACGATCGAGGTGACGGTGCCCGAGGCCGCGATCGAGGAGGCCCGGTCGATGCCGACCGCGGGGCCGGTGTCATCGGCCGAATGACGTACGCGGGGGTTTGCGCTTCGGCGTAGGAGACTGCGGCCTCCAGTCGGTGTCGGCCGGGGTGTCGGCGACCCGACACTCCGGGTATGACGGAACCCACCAACGCAGCGCCGGCCCCTCTGAGGGTCCTGGTCGTCGATGCCGACGACCGAATCCGAGAGAGCCTCGCCCGGCTGCTGCCGATCGGTGGTCGCTGCCTTGTCGTCGGCAGCGCTGGCCAACCTGACCGCGCGCTCGAGCTGGCCGCGTCGATGTCGCCCGATGTCGCCGTCGTCGACTCCCGCACGCCCGGCATCGCCAGTGACAGGACCTTCGTCGACTGCCTCCGGGGCGCCGCGCCCCACGTCCGGATCGTGGTCCTCAACTGGTCCGATACCGATGGAACCCAGACGGCCCTGCCCGGGGCCGACGTCTACATCCGCAAGACCTTCCGACCGCAGGAACTCATCGATGCGGTCGTCAATGCTGCCCGCAGGACCGTCGCCTGAACGCACTGGAGGTTCACTTCCTTGCTAGACTCGAACGCAGTTCCTCGAACGCACCCCCTGCCGGCCAGACCGGCATTTTCCCCAGGAGGCAAGGTGGACGACAGCGCCCGCATCAGGGTCCTGATCGTCGATGACCACTCCGTGGTCCGGATGGGACTTCGGGTTTTCTTCGATCTGCAGGACGACATCGAGGTCGTCGGCGAAGCGGCCGACGGCAGCGAGGGCGTGGCCATGGCCCGTCGCCTCGAGCCCGATGTCGTGCTGATGGACCTGCTCATGCCGAACATGGATGGCGTGACCGCCATCGGACGGATCAAGGCCGATCGCCCCGAGACGGAGATCGTCACGATGACGAGCTTCATCGAGGAGGAAAAGGTCACGGCCGCCCTGGAGGCGGGTGCATCCGGCTACGTCCTCAAGGACGCCGAAGCGGAAGAGGTCGCCGCGGCCGTTCGCGCAGCTTTCGCCGGTGAGGTTCACCTCGATCCGGCCGTCGCCCGGCTGCTCGCCCAGCGAATGCGGGCGAAGAAGACCGGCGAGGACGAGCCCGTCGAGCCTCTCACGGATCGCGAGAAGGACGTCCTCCGGCTGCTAGGCCAGGGGATGAGCAACAAGGAGATCGGCTCCTCGCTGTTCATCACGGAGCGAACGGCGAGGACCTACGTCTCGAACATCCTCGGCAAGCTCGGGCTCGCGTCGCGGACCCAGGCCGCCCTCTGGGCGGTCGAGCACAAACTGGCAGAACCGGCCCGCTGACCATGGCCGACGAGCCCGAGCCGAACGTCGTCTCGGGCTCGCCGCCGCCCCAGCCGGCCCCGCCGGCGCCCCAGCCGGCCTCGCCGGCGAGGCCGTCGTTCTCGCCGGACCGCAGCGGCGTCATCGTCGGCGGCGCCCTCATCGTCATTGGCGCGATCTTCCTTGCCGAGCGCGCGTTCGGGATCGACCTCGGCCGCTTCGGCTGGCCGCTGTTCGTCATCGTGCCCGGGGTCCTGTTGATGGCTGCCAGCCTGGCGGTCGGCGGACGCGAGGGTTCCGGATTGGCGGTCGCCGGGGCGATCACGACGACGGTGGGGGTCGTCCTCGCCATTCAGAACGCGACCGGGCTCTGGGCGACCTGGGCCTACGCCTGGGCGCTCGTCGGCCCGGGCGCGACAGGCGTCGGGCTGCTGTTCTACGGCCTGCTGAAGGGCCAGCGCGACCTCGTTTCGACCGGAATCCGGTCGCTTGGCACCGGCCTGGCCCTGTTCGCTGCGTTCGGGATCTTCTTCGAGGGCGTCATCGGGTTATCGGGCGAACCGTTTCTCGTCGGCTCCGACGTCCTCCCGATCGGCCTCATCGGCCTCGGCGTCATCCTTGTCGGGTGGAGCTTCCTCGGGTCGCGCCGGCGGGCCTGAGCGGACGTCGCCCGGCCCGCGCGCGCTCCGCGGCGCCCGCACGCCACGGCCGTACGCGTCGCCCGCCCGCCGGCCCCGCGTCGTCGGCCGGCGTCGCCCGCCCGCCGGCCCCGGTCGTCGGCCCGCGTCGCCGGCCCGCCCCTACGCGGTGCCCGCACGCCGGCCCCGCGTCGCCAGCGCCTGCCTCGGCGGCCATGTGGCCGCCCGCGCCCGCCCGCCGGCCCCGCGTCGTCGGAAATAGTCCGGTGACGACTGGTATCGAGGTCGCGTGGGCGGCAATCGTCTTCTCCAGTCCCTTGGGAACTACTACGCACGAACGTCGTGCACGGCGACCTCGGCAACGCCCTCGTCGAAGGACTTAAGAGTCGCCTGAGGACTGATGAGAACGAGGGCCACTGGGCTGGCCGCCTGGCCAGGCGAGCGCGAGCCCCGACCGCCGACCGCCGACCGGCCGCCGCGCCGCCGCCCGACCGCCGACCGGCCGCCGCGCGGCGACTACGCGAAGACTCAGCGGACCTCGACGATCCGGTACTCGACGTCGCCGCGTGGCGTCCGGACGGCGACGGTGTCGCCGACCCGCCGGCCGATGAGTGCTCGCCCGACCGGTGATGCGTTCGAGATGCGGCCTGCCGCCGGGTCCGCCTCCGCGGTGCCGACGAGCTCGTAGACCGTGAACTCGCCGGGCGAGCCGGCCTCCTCGATCGAGACCTTCGAGCCGAGATCGACTCTCCCGTTGGCCCCCGGCGCCTCGATCACGGTCGCGTCACGGAGGAGCGCCTCGATCGCCGCGATCCTGCCCTCCAGGAATGACTGCTCCTCGCGGGCCGACGTGTAGTCGGCGTTCTCCTTGAGGTCGCCGAGCTCCTTGGCCGATTTGATGCGGGCGATGACCTCCGGTCGCTTTGTTCCGGTCAGCTCGGTGTGCTCGACGCGGAGCCGCTCGATGCCCTCTGCCGAGAGGTAGGTGGGCTCACCGCGACGGGGCCCGCCCGGAGCGTCGCCGCGGCGGCGAGGAGAGGCGGCGGGAGCCCGCGCCGCGCGAGGTGCCCGCGGTGCCGGCGGGCGGCCGGTTCGTCGGGTCGTTCCGCCGGCGGCGCGAGACGCGGGCAGGCCACCGGCGCCCTCGGCATCGCCCGGCGGCAGGTCAACGCGCCGGCCGGTCGGGCTGGGCGCGACGACCTCCTCCGGCACGAGATACCCGGTCAAGCCGTGGGGCTTGCGCTCGCCGCCGGTCGAGCGGAGGTTTGCGAAGGGCAGGACGACGCTGGGGTCGTGCAGCCGCGCTCGATCGGCCTCGGGGACCGCTGCCGCAAAGGCGCTGAACAGCGCGTCCTCGTATTCCTCGGTCGCGTCGGTCCCGGCCCACCAGACCCGAGCCCGCTCGAGGCCTACGAGCGTCTTGAGCCAGTTGCCGCCCGCATATGGTCGCCGATCGCCGAGCGCGGTCCGCTCGATCGCGCCGACCCGGGCGGCCATCGACTGCTGGCTCGTCCCGATGTAGAGAACGCTCGTCGAGGGGATCCAGAACGCGGCCAACCGGGCCGCCACCGCCTTCGACGTCGCCTCCTCGCCGTCGATCCGCATCGTCGGGACGTGCTCGATCCACTTGCCGATCCGGGTCACCTCGATCGGTGCAGTGGCCGGCGGAGACGGAAGCTCGACGATGAAGATGCCCGCGCCGGACGCGCGCATCGGGCGGCCCCAGACCGCAGGCCCATCCGCCAGCAGGCCAACGGACCGCAGGAGGGTCGCGGCGTCGAGGGGAACGGTTGCCTTGACAGCGCCGGCGCCCTCGCCCGGCGCGTCCGGCGTGCCGCTGGTCTTCTTCTTCGCGGCGCTCACTGCGCCTCCCGATTGCGGCCCATGATCTCGTAGACGTTGCCGTCCGGACCTCGATAGTGGTTCCACGCGGAGCCACCGTCGCGCTGCGGCTCGCCAAGGAATGCGATTCCCGCTTCGACCATCGCCTGGCGGGTCGCCTCGAAGTCGTCGACCACGAGTCCGACGACCGGCGCAGTTCCGAAGAAGTCGTGGTCGGTGTTCGTCGGGCCGTACACGTGAACCTGGCTCCCGTCATCGGCTCGGAACCAGGCCGCATCGTGCTCGACGAGGACCGGCGTCAGCTGGAGCACATCGCGGTAAAGGGCGACCGTTTCGTCGAACGCGTCCGTCCGGACCCCGAGGAACCCGAGCGACTGGACCATCCATACCTCGCTGCGATTGCCGGCGTGCGGGTGAGGTTCCCGCGGTATCGTCCCCCCATCATGGCCCGTCTCGACGATCCGCGCACCAGCAGCCGCCGCTTCCGCCGTTCCGTGCGGCGGGTCCTGGCCGCGAGTGTCGCCGCCGTGGGGTTCCTCGTGGTGGGGCTCGGGTTGTCGACGGTGGCGCTCTCCGGTCTTCGTCAACCGGCGGCCGGCCCCGACGCGGCCGCGATCGTCTCGCCATCACTCGTCTCGTCATCACTCGCGTCGCCGGGCGAGGCGTCGCCCTCCGGCTCGCCGGCTCCCTCGGCGTCGATCGTCGCTGCCCCGACCCCAGACCCAACCCCACCGCCGGTCGTAGGCCCGTCGCGCTCGGAGATCCGGACGGCCGCCGTTCGGGAACAGCTCGATGCCAGGCTCGACGTCGTGCGGACCCGCCTGGGCATCCCCGGCGTGTCGGTCACGATCCTCTTCCGTGACGGCTCGTCATGGACCGGGACGAGCGGCTTCGCCGACGTCGCCGCCCGGATCGACGTCACGCCGGACACGGCGTTCGCGATCGCCAGCGTCAGCAAGACCTACACGGCGGCGCTGATCCTCGATCTCGTCCGGGACGGCAAGATCGGCCTCGACACGTCGGCCCGAACCTACCTTCCGGAGTCGGCGCTCGACAAGCGGATCACGATCCGTCAGCTCCTCGAGCACACGAGCGGGCTCGACGACTATTTCCTCCACCCGCCGATCGACAAGGCGCTGCTCGCCGACCGCGACGCGTCCTGGTCCATCAAGCGGACGCTGAAATACGTCGGCAAGCCCTATTTCCCGCCCGGCCGCGGGTGGCACTACTCGAACACGAACTACCTCTACCTCGGCCTGATCGCGGACCGTGTCGCAGGCGCGTCGGTCGCATCCGAGCTACGGAAGCGGTTCTTCGAGCCATTCGGGCTGGCCGGGACCTGGTATCAGGCAGTCGAGAAGCCGAGCGGGCCGCTGGCCCACGGCTACCGTTTCTCGGGACCGCAGCCCGCTAATCCACCGATCGATCTCTCCGCGAGGATCGCTGTCGCCCCATTCATGTCTGTCGTCACCGCCGCTGGCGGCGCGGGTTCGATCGCCGCGACGTCGTCCGACGTCGCGCGCTGGGCGAGGCTTCTCTACAGCGGCGACATCCTCGGGCCGGAGATGACGGCCGAGATGCTCGACGGCGTGGCCGACACGGCGCTCTACCGCCCCCGCGTCCCGTACGGGCTCGGGGTGCAGGCGTTCCCGATCACCGGCCGGATGGCCCTCGGCCACAGCGGCCGACTCCTCGGGTTCCGCTCCGCCGTCCGCCACCTGCCGAGCGAGGCGCTGACGATCGCGGTGCTGACGAATCAGAGCCGAACCGACCCCGGGATCATCGTCAACGACCTCCTGGCGATCGTCTTCGCCCCCGAACCGGCCTGCTTCCGGTGCCAGCAGCCCAGCTGACGCAGCAACGATCGGGCCATGGCCCCGTGGTACGGACGGGCAATTGCGTTCCGCGCAGTGTGGCGCAGACTCGCCGGACGCTGGGGTCACCATGAATGCCGATACGGGTCGAGGCCTATACGACCGAGGGGATTGCGACGGGCGTCGTCGCGTTTCCGGGACACCTCCGCGAGGTCCTGGACGCGGCGGATGAGATCGTGATCGAGTCGTCGAGCTGGCTGCCGCTCGACGGGTCGGGCGAGCAAGTAGCCGATCGGCTCAGCCTCCAGGTCGACGACCTTCTGCTTGTCGTCGCCGACGAGCCTGACGGGACGCCGGTCCACGCTCAGTGGCATTCGATCGAGCTGGATGCAGGTCCCTACCGAGTCCACGGCGAGATGCCGACGATGCCCGGGTTCGATCCGGGCCGCGCGCTGACCCGACCGACGGGCGAATTCGTCCTCCTGCGGGATGCGAAGATCGAGCTAAACGACCGCGAGGGTGCCGGCGAGGCCAGCTCCTCGCAGGTCCTGGTGAATCGCTATACGGTCGATCGGATTGCCGCCGACCTCATGCTCGGGTTCTTCTTCCCGGGCGCAACGATGACGATTACCCAGTCATCCGCCGGAGTTCACGAGGCCGGAGCGGCCGCCGCGCTAGCCGCGGTTGCGTCCGTGACCGGCGCGTCCGCCGAAGCCCCAGACGAGCCCGAGGTCGCGGCCGAGCCGGTCGTCTAGCCGACCGCGAGCGATGCGCCTGGCGCATCGCTTCGAGCCACCCCTAGCGGATGGCTCCTGCCGAGCGCCGCAGCGGCTTGCGGTGGGTGTGGTGATCCCGGGATCGCCCGCTGCTCGGGCCACCCGCAGCATCGCCGCCGCCGCGCAGCGGCCGCGGCTCGGAGTTGCGATCCGGGACGAAACCTTCCTCGACGGTCCATGGGATCGCCAGCTTCAGGAGTCGCTGGACGCCGCGCAACAAGTCGGTCTCGTCGATGCAGACGAGGCTGATCGCATCGCCCGTCGCGCCTGCGCGACCGGTACGCCCGATCCGATGGATGTAGTCCTGCGGGTTCCACGGCAGCTCGAAGTTGACGACGTGCGGGAGGTCCTCGATGTCGAGACCGCGGGCCGCGACATCGGTGGCGACCAGGACGCGAATCTCGCCGGACTTGAAACCCTCGAGCGCTCGTGTCCGCTCCGGCTGCGACCGGTCGCTGTGGATCGCCACAGCATCGATCCCGGCCCGATCGAGCCATGTCGCGAGACGCGAGGCCGCGAGCTTCGTCCGGGTGAAGACGAGGACCTGGCGGAGGTCCTCCTTCTTGATGATGTGGGCGAGGAGCGCCTCTTTGCGATCCCGATCGACCGGGTAGACGAGCTGGCGGATCCCCTCGACGGTCGTATTGCGGGGGGCGACCTCGACGGTCTCCGGGTTGCGCAGGATCGTCCCCGACAGGCGCCGGATGTCGTCCGAGAACGTGGCCGAGAACATCAGGTTCTGGCGGCGCGGCGGGAGCAGCGCGATGATCTTCTGGATGTCGGGCAGGAAGCCCATGTCGAGCATCCGGTCGGCCTCGTCGAGGACGAGGATCTCGACCTGGCCGAGGTTTGCGACACGCTGGCCAACGAGGTCAAGCAGGCGGCCGGGCGTCGCGACGAGGATCTCGATGCCGCCACGGAGCGCCTTGATCTGCGGATCCATCGGGATCCCGCCGTAAACGACGGTCGAGCGGAGCGGCACGGTCCGGCCGTAGGTCCGTGACGCTCTCGTCGACCTGCATCGCGAGCTCGCGGGTCGGGACGAGGATGAGGGAACGGACCGGATGTCGTGCCGGTGAGAATGAGGTGTTCGCGTGGGGCCGGAGGCGGTCGAGGATCGGCAGCGTGAAAGCCGCCGTCTTGCCGGTACCGGTCTGGGCCGCCGCGAGCACGTCGCGGCCGGCGAGGACCAGGGGGATGGCCTTGGCCTGGACGGGCGTCGGCTCCGTGTAGCCTTCCTCCAGGACTGTCTGGAGGAGATCGGCCGATAGGCCGAGCGATTCGAAGGTCAAGCGTTCTCCTGCGTGTCCGCCCGCGGATTTCCTGCGCGGGGCCGGACGATGTGGGCCGGTGACGCGCCGTCAGCGCGCCGTTTCAGCGTATTACGTCGCGAGCATAGCCGATTTGGCCGCTCGCGCCCGCAATTACCCCACGCGCGCGCCCAGGGTGCAGGAGCCGACCCACCTCGGCCGCGATGCCGCGATCGATCGAGCGAGGCCCGCTCAGGCAGCCAAGCGAAGCTCGCGAACCTCGTTCGGAAAGCCGATGAGGCACAGGTAGCAGCCGACGAGCGCCGACACGTGGTTTCCGTGCTTCCGCGCGTGGCGGGCGATGACGATATCGAGCAGGCTGAGCTTCGTGGGGATCGTGACGGTGGCCTTGGTGTTGTTGAGGGTCGAGTTCATCGCTAGGGCTCCAGATTCTGTGACGCCGGCTGGGTGCCGGCGTCATGAGCAGAGTCAACCGCTGGGATGCCCGCTGCCATGGCCGGGCGTCCTCGCCCGACACCGACATCCGTCCACGGGACGGGACGATCGGATGGGACCTTAGGTTCGAAACGAGACAAGCGGGCCCTGGGACTGGCATACTCCTGCAAGCCTTCCAGGCAACAACCGACAGACAGGCTGAAAACAGAAGATCGCCGCCCCCACGGCAGACCCTGTCGTCTTGTCAGGTGTCCCCCCAGACGCCCGATCGGCTCACCCGATCCATCCGCCCGCCTACTGGAGCCGCGCTCCCGGTCGGTCGGATCCGCCCAACCTCGCGCTCCCGCAGCCCTTTGCGTTCTCGCGCGCCCCCTGCCGCCGGCGGCCCATCACCGTCACCGTGCCCCTGCACGGTGTTCTGGGAGAGAGGAGGCAAGAGCGTTGCCAGTTTCCACAGAGGGCGCCCAGAGGGCGTCTCGCCACCGGTTCCTGCGGCTGACCATGACCCTCGCCATCGCCGTCACCTTCGCCGGCGTCGGGCTAGCCGCCAATCCGACACCCGCTGACGCTGCGGGAAAGAAAGTCGTCATCGTCGTCGGCCCCGTCGGCTCGAGCACCGCCAAGTACATCGCCAGCGCGAAGTTGCTCGCCGCACAGGCCCGCTCCTACGGCGCCAACGTCATCGAGCTCTACAGCCCGGGTGCCACGTGGTCGCGGGTCAAGACCGCGGCCAAGGGCGCGAATGTCCTGATCTACCTGGGTCACGGGAACGGCCATCCCAGCCCGTACGGCGCGTTCAACAACAAGACCAGGGACGGGATGGGCCTGAACCCGTCCGTCGGTAATACGTCGCACAAGTATTACGGCGAGTACTACATCGACCGCGAGCTCAGTCTCGCCAAGAATGCCGTCGTCATCCTCAATCGGCTCTGCTACGCCTCGGGCAACTCCGAGGGCGGCCGGCCAAATCCGACGAAATCGGTCGCGATGCAGCGGGTCGACAACTACGGCGCCGGGTTCCTCCGGGCGAACGCCCGCGCGGTCTTCGCTGAGGGCATTAATAGCGCGTCGTTCATCCTGTACGGCCTGTTCAAGACGAACCGATCGATGCGCCAGATCTTCTGGAGCGATCCGGCCGCTGATGCCCGGTACGACTTCACGTTCAAGTCGTCCCGAACCCCGGGCAAGTGGGTCATCATGGACCCGCTCGGCGCCAACCGTTACTACCGATCGGTGATCGGGGACCTCGCCATGAGGGCTTCGACCTGGCGCACGGGTGTGGTGACCGGAATGGTCACAACGTCACGCGAGAGCGCCGCCGCCAGCTAGGGTCGGCCGGCCAGGGCCGGCGAACCAGTCAGGAGAACGCGCCCGCTCGGCGCGGAAGCGGAGCCGGCCTGCTCGACGGGCCGGCTTTCGCCTGCTCGGCGGCAGCCCGTCGGACGATCCCGAGGATCGTCGCCGGTCGCTGCGGGTGGTCCAGGCAGATCCGGAACGATCGGATGGCCGGTTCGTGGTGCTGGAGCTTCAAGTCGTCCATGCCCCGCATGATCTGCCTCCGGAGCCGACCGCCACATCCACCGAGATGGTGATTCGGCCGCGACGTTCGAGGTACTCCCGGCTCCGACATCTGACGTAGGGCGCCGCCCGGCCAGGCCCGGACATGCGGAGGCCCCGGCTCCAATCCACTCCATCGTGGGCTGGCGCCGGGGCCGAAGACGAACCGCCGATTCAGGCGAACGCCGCGTGGGCGATCACTCCGAGCGCGGTCAGGACGAGGGCGAGGAACAGCGCGATCGTCGGCACCGCGTCGAACACATCGCCATCGAGAAACTGCGTCTGCGCGGACACTTGGTGCCTCCTTTCGGTCCTGCACTCCCTTCGCGGCATCGTTACCGCTGACCGACATGCTGGACCTCGCGGCCCGGGCGACCAGCGGGCAGCAGTCCAGATCGCGCCGCCACGTTCGGCCGAGCCGCGGATGGACGGATGACGGTCCCCCGAACCTGCGCGCCCTCGGGCTGTGGCGACCGTGCTCGTTCGACTTCGACGGCGACATCCAATTCAATTCGTGTGGTGCAGACACAAAGTGAATGGTCACCTTGACAAATAGAAAAACAGACTTCATATTGTGACCATGCCCGCACCACAGAGGAACCGATGCCACACGATGTGATCTCGACCTGTCCCGTCTGCTCGAGCGAGTTGGCGGTGACCCGCCTCCATTGCCGGAGCTGCGGGACGACGCTGGAGGGCGACTTCAGCGTCGGCCGGTTCGGGCGCCTGTCGCGCGACCAGATGACGCTCCTCGAGAGCTTCCTCCGGTCCCGCGGCAACCTGCGGGACATGGAGCGAGAGCTCGGCATCTCGTATCCGACCGTCCGCTCCCGCGTCGAAGCCCTCGTTCGCACGCTCGGCTTCGGAGCGCGCGGCGACGAGGACGACGAAGTGGACGACATGACGGCCGCGGCGCCCCCTCCGTCGGGCGCTTCGCGCCAGGAGATCCTGGAGCGTCTCGCTCGACACGAAATCGGCGCAGAGGAGGCCGCCGCGGCCATCCGCGCACTTGGGAGGACCCGATGACGCGCGATACCACCAGGCCCGCCATGATCGAACACCAGATCGGCGCAAACGGCCGGCTCAACGTCAAGGTCGCGAACTGGGACGTCAGCCTCGTCGGGGGCACCGACGATGTCGTCCGCGTCCGTGACGCAGACGGCGCGGGCCTGCCGCCGGATCTAGAGATCGCACGTGGCACCGACGGCCTGTCGATCAGCCAGCCCAGCCGCTTCCTCGGGTCACGCGACGGCGAGCGTCGCCTCGCGATCGAGGTCCCGGCGAAGGCGGCCGTCACTGTCCAGTCGGCGAGCGGCAAGATCGCGGCGAGCGGGCTCCACGGTATGCAGCAGTTCCGCACGGCCTCGGGCGATCTGCGTCTCGACCAGGCCTCCGGCGACTTGACGACCGAGACAGTGTCGGGCGACCTGGGCATCCAGGTCGACGGCTCCATCGGCCTTGCTATCAAGACCGTCTCGGGCGACGTCCGCGTCGAAGGCGGAGCGATCGAGCACCTCCGGCTCACCACGACGAGCGGCGACGTTCGCCTCATGAGCGACCTCGGATCCGGCCCGCACTCCATCGCGTCGGTCAGCGGCGACGTGTGGCTGCGCTCGAACGGCGGCCTGCGGATCACGGCGGTCACGGTTGCCGGCGACCTCCGGAGCGCTCTGCCCCATACGTCGCAGGGCGGGCCGGGCCGCCGCTCGCTCGTCGTGGGCGACGGCGCGACGGAGCTCCAGTTCCGCTCGGTCTCGGGCGACCTGCGGGTCCTGGATCCGGGTTCTGCCGGTGACGAGGACAGCCCGACGTCGCGCATGCCGCCAGCGGTGCCGGACGTCCCCGTGCCGCCGGACGCCCCGATCCCACCGATCCCACCGCTTCCACCCGCATTCGAAGCATCGGGACCCGCTGAGACGGACCAACCGGACGCGAACGAGGCCGCGCGGCTCGAGATCCTTCGAGCTCTCGAGAGCGGCGAAATCGATGTCGCCGAGGCGACCGCCAGGCTGGCAGCGCTCGAAGGCACCACCGATGTCTGATCCGCTAGACGAGGTGCTGCGGCTCGTGGCGGAGGGCTGGCTCACCGCCGAGGAGGCCGCCCCGGTCATCGAGGCACTGCAGTACGCGGACGGCCTGGCCGGCGAAGGCTCAACGGGCGACGGCGCAACAAGCGACGGAGCCACGGAGCGGACATCCGGAGCGACGCCCCGGGCGCTGCGGATCGAAGTCTCCGAAGGCGGCCGGAAGGTGGTCAACCTCCGCGTTCCGCTGTCTCTCGGCCGGATGGCCATCGACCACGTGCCGGGACTTTCCAACGACAACATCGCGCGCATCCGCGAAGCCCTCAACCAGGGCATGACCGGCCCGATCCTCGTCGTCGACGAGGGTGGCGACGGCAGCGGCGTGCGAATCGTCCTCGAATGAACAAAGGAGGTATCACCATGAACGACCAGTTCGATGCCGCACGACTGCATCGCGAAGAGCTCGATCGGGAGATCGAGAGCATCCGGACAGAGCGGCTGATCAACGCCGCTTCCCCAACGACACCGGGCCTGCCCACACGTACTCGCGCTCGACTCGGTCGCGGGCTCATCTCGCTTGGGACCTCGCTCGTCGGGACCGCAGATGCGGCCGCCGCGGCGACCCGTTCCGCGGGAAACCGTGGCCGGGCCATGACCGATTGACCGCCCGGCCGGACCCGCCCGGGCCGGCTGGCCATCGGCGGGTCGCCCACGAGCGACTATCATCGACGGCATGGCCATCGACTCTCTTCCCTTCACCGGCGATCCCGAGGCGGACCGCCTCCTCGTCAGCGAGCCCTTCGCCTTGCTTGTCGGCTTCGAGCTCGATCAGCAGGTCCCGCTCCAGAAGGCGTTCTCCGGCCCGCTCGAACTTCGGCGCCGGATCGGCAAGCTGGACGCGGCGACCATCGCCACGATGGAGCCGGAACGGCTCGACGAGATCTTTCGCGAGCGGCCGGCGATCCATCGGTTCCCCGGCAACATGGCAAAGCGGACCCAGGAGCTCGCCGCGTTCATCGTCGAGCGATACGGGGGCGACGCCAGCCGCGTCTGGACGGAGGCCCGCGACGGCAAGGATCTCTACGACCGGCTCCTGGAGCTGCCGGGGATCGGGCCGATGAAGGCGGGCACGCTCGTTGCGATCCTTGGCAAGCAGCTCGGCCTGGCACCCGCCGGCTGGGAGGATTTCGCGCCGAAGCACATGACGCTCGGCGATGTCGACTCGCTCGAGGCGCTCGCGACCTACCAGAGCGGGAAGCGTGCCTTCAAGGCGGAGCAGAGGGCGCTCGGCAAGCGAGTCTGATGGACGACGACATCCAGCGCGCCCTCCGTCACGGACAGACGATCGACATCACGACGACCGGGCGGCGGAGCGGCCTGCCGAGGCGGATCGAGATCGTCTTCCACAGCCTCGACGGGCGGATCTTCATCAGCGGGCTGCCATCGCGCCGGACGCGTTCCTGGATCGCGAACCTCAAGGCTGAGCCGCGGCTCACGTTCCACCTGAAGGGATCCCGGGTTCACGCAGACCTGGCTGCGACGGCACGGGTGATCAGCGATCCCGCTGAGCGGGCGACGATCATGCCCAGGATCGCCGCAGTCTGGCGGCGCCAGGACGTGGACACGATGATCGCCTACAGCCCCCTCATCGAGGTGACGATCCAGGACGCCGCGGCCTGACCAAGCGGCCCTGTCGCCGCGCCGCCGGTCCGCCGCGCCACCTCGCCGCCGGTGAGGTCGAAGCATCGCCTCGGTTCGTCGCTAGCAATTCTCCAGCGACTGTTACGTAGCCTCCCGCAGCGACGGGGCCGTGCCTGTAGGTCTAACCGTGCATGAGGGTCGTTCGTTGTAGTCGCGACGGGACTGAAACGAACGTCAGGTCGAGGCCGACGTTGATAAGAGTCCCAGGTGAACTGATACGACCGAGACTGCCCCCGAAGCGTGCGGCGAGGCCGCGACGCCCGCGACGGCGGGCGGCGGACGAGGCGCCCGGAACCAGGGCTTCAGTGTGAGCGGGCGACGACAGCGCACTGGCGACCGGACAGCCCGATCGCGCGGTACGGGCAGTTGGCGAGATCGATCGCGTACAGGATTGCCTCGCGATTCCGGCTGGTCTCGCCGGCGATTGCCTCGTCGGGCGCATAGGGCGGGCCTGCCGGCGACATCTCGAAGGTGAACGAGAAGATCCGGTAGCGACCGTAGAGCCAGTCCCGGGAGGTCCCCGACGAGATGTACAGATCGCTCGCCTGTTCGGGCTTGTAGCCGTTCGAGGCGGCCATCACCTTGGCCATTGCGACGAACGTCTTGTGGTCGCGTTGGCTCATATCGGCGGGGAGGTCGACGTACGTGTAGCCGTACGGAAAGAGAACGAGCCGGCCGCTCGTATGGAAGCTGATCGCGGTCCGGATCTGCTGCCGCCCGTCGACGACCCGGCTGATGACGAAGTCGCGGAACGCCCGGGTCTCCGGCGCCGAGAAGCGCGACGGGCCGCGGAAGCGCGAGCTCGTCGGGTTGCTGCTGGACCCGCCGCAGCAGCCCCAGCGGTAGTCGTAATTGCGATTGAGGTCCGTCCCGATCGCCGACGATCCCGGCGTCGGCTGGCGGTTCTTGCGCCAGTTGTGGTAGACACGTCCGGCGATGTCGTAGGTCGCGCCGTCGGGGTTCAAGCCGAACACGATCCAGATCTCGCGGCGGTTGACGAGGTCCGTGATCGTCGTGTCCGAGCCGTAGCCGGTCGTCAGCCACTTGAGGATGGTGAGCGTCATCTCCTGGCTCATGTGCTCGTCGGCGTGATGGAGCCCATCGAAGAGGACCTCCGGCTCGCCCTCATCAACCGTGACGTTGTCGGAGACCTTGACCGCCCAGATGTCCCGGCCGCCGTGCGACTTGCCGATAGAGAACCGCTTGACGATCGTCGGGTGCGCATCCGCCGTGTTCTTGACCTCGGCAGCCATCTCGAGGTACGTGTGGAACCCGGAGTTGCCAGGCGGGAACTGCGGATCGGCGGCCATGGCAGGAGCCGCCCCCGCCGCGAGGAACGTCAGCGAGGCGATGGATAGGGCGGCGAGGCTAGGTCTTCGCATCGACCCATCCTGCGCGTCTCGAAGGGTTCGTCAACCCGACGGAAGGGGGATCTCGATCGAGAGCAGCCAGCCGATCAGCGTGACCGCGAGCCACAGCAACCCGATGACCACGAGTGCCAGCCCGGCAAGGAAGGCGCGATGCTCAGCGGTCGAGGCGTTGGTGTCGATGGCATGGCGCCGGAATAGCTCGAGGTTTCGCCGGTTCGATCGGGACACGACGTCGAACAGGTCGCCGATGAACGGGATCGCGCCAGCGACGAGGTCCACGGACGTGTTCAGGACCATCCTGGCGAGGACCACCGGCGGGATCCGGAAGCGGGCTGCTTCCGCGATGAGCCAGAACCCGACCACCGCCGACAAGAGATCGCCGATCCACGGCACGAGGCCGATCACCGGGTCCAGGCCGATCCGGTGCGTCGTGCCCGGAATCGGGACGAGGTCGTCGAGCACGCGGCTGACCCCCGCGTAGCGGCGCTCGAAGGAGCGGAACCGTTCCGTGCGGCTCTGTCCGACGACCTCTCCGGACCTAGAGGTCGCCGCTGAACGTGTCGCAGTCATCAGGATTACCCGACTTGAAGCCGATCGTGAACCACTTCTGCCGCATCTCCGCGGACCCATGCGTCCACGTCTCGGGGTTTACCTGGCCCGTGGTCGTCTCCTGGATCCGATCGTCGCCGACGGCCGCCGCGGCGCTCAGCGCCTGACCGATCTGGTCGTCGGTTGGTGGCTGGAGATAGTCGGTCGCCGCGGCCTGGTTGACCCAGATGCCGGCGTAGCAATCGGCCTGGAGCTCCGTGCGCACCGCATGGCTGTCGGCCCCGGTACCACCGTCGCCCGGCTTGAGGATCCCCTCGAGGTTCTGGATGTGATGGCCGTATTCGTGGGCGACGACATACGCCTCGGCCAGCGGCCCGCCCTCAGCCCCGAACCGACTCTGAAGATCTTCGTAGAAGCCGAGGTCGATGTAGATCGCCTCATCGGGCGGGCAGTAGAACGGCCCGACGGCAGACGTGGCGTTGCCGCAGCCGGTGCTGACGGCGTCGGTGTAGAGGACCGTCTGAGCTGGGCGATAAGCGCCACCCGCGGTCTTGTACGCGCCGGACCAGTAGCTCTGGATGCTGTTGACGAAGCCGACGATCCGACAGTCGGCCCGGGCGTTCGCGTCGGCCCCGGTCTTGCATTCCGCGAGGGCGGAAGCGTTGGGCTCGACGGACCCGGCCGGTGCCTGGCTCAAGAGCGCCGACGGGTCACCGCCAAGCAACAGGTAGGCGATGACGACGATGATTCCCAGCCCGCCGCCACCGACGGCCAGGCCGCGCCCGCCACGAGACCGTCCCCGGATATCGGTGACCTGATCGGGGTCCAGCTGGGCCCCGGGTTTGAATGTCATATCGGCCTTCTTCCTCGCATACGACGCGCGTCGGGATCGTGGCGTCTTGATCGTGCCGGGAAGCACGTTCGGCTGCCCACGGTACGTGCCAAATCCATTGCGGGTGACCGCGAAAACCCGCGTTCATGACACGTTCTGGCAGGTATGAAATGTAGCTTGAGGACATCGATAGAAGGCGGGTCGCGAACGGGGAAAGGGGCAGAAGATGCTCAGCGAAGAATGGCTCCGGATGATCCTGGAAGACCGGGAGCGGGAGATCGAAGCGGCCCAGCGCATCCACGACGCGCAGACCGCGACATCGCCCAGGAGTGGGCTGCGGAAGTGGGTCGAGAGTCGACTCGCAGAGCAGCCGGCACCCGCGCCGGTAGGCCCTCAGACGGGAAGAGCGGCGACGGATCCCTCGGCGTAACGAGCCACGATGGCCGTCGCCGACTCGAAGATCGCTCGGCGAAGCCAGGCCGGCTCCAGGACTTCGATATGGGCCCCGAGGCGGAGCGCGACAGCCACCGCTTCGTCAATCCAGTCGAACGTGACGGTCAGCCGGACCTGGCCGGGCAGGTCCGGATCCGGGACGCGAATCGCCTCGCCAACCAGCCGATGGCCGGCATGGCTGACGAAGTCGTCGATCCACTCCGGCGCCATCCTCACCGTGAGCTCGATGTGATCGGCCTGCTGCTCGTACGCGGTCGTCGAGCGATCCCAATGATCCGCGAGGTCGAAATCCGCGGGTCGCTCGAAACGCTCCGAAAGGACCGTCACCTCGAGAATTCGCGAGACGCGGTAGGTCCGGACGCTCGTCTCCGCCTGGGCGACGAGGTACCAGCGGCCCCCCTTCAGCACCAGACCAAGAGGATCGACCTGACGGTCGACGATCCCGCCCCGCTCGCCTCGCCGGTAGAGGATCTTGACCTGATGGCTCTGCCAGACGGCTCCGGCGAGGGTCTCGAGATGCGGCAGCTCCTCGGACGCCTGGAACCAGCCGGGAGCGTCGAGGTAGAAGCGCTCGGCAATCCGCCCGGCCCGGACCCGAAGCTCCGGCGGCATCGCCGCCATCACCTTGAGCCGGGCGGCCGCGACCACTGTGCCCAGACCGAGCTCCGCCGCCGGCCCCGGCACACCCGACAGGAAGACCGCCTCCGCCTCTTCCGCGGTCAACCCCGTCAGCCGCGTCCGATAGCCGTCGACGAGGCGCACGCCGCCGTGCGGCCCCCGTTCCGCATAGATCGGCACGCCCGCCTCAGCCAGGGCTTCGACGTCACGGTAGATCGTCCGGACCGAGACCTCGAGCTCCTCGGCGAGTTCGGCCGCCGTCATCCGGCTGCGGGTCTGGAGCAGGAGCAGGACGTTGACCAATCGGCTGGCGCGCACCGATCAACGATACGCCAGTTCATGACAGGAAGTGTCAGGTATAGGTGGGAGACTTACGGCTCGCAAGGAGGACGACCATGACGCAGTTCGTGCTGGTCCCTGGGGCCTGGATCGGTGGCTGGGCGTGGCGGGCCGTCGCGGCGCGGTTGCGCGAAGCCGGCCACGAGGCGTACCCGGTGACGCTGACCGGAGTCGGCGATCGAGCCCACCTCGCGCGTCCGGAGGTCGATCTTGATACGCACATCACGGACGTCGTGAATCTGATCGCCAACGAGGACCTGGCCCACGTCGTCCTCGTCGGGCACAGCTACGCCGGAATCGTCATCCAGGGTGTGGCCGATCGCATCCCGGATCGGATCGCGACGCTCGTCTACCTCGACACGGGGCCGCTGCCGGACGGCTGGTCCACGCTCGACTTCTCGCCGCCGGACCAGCGAGCCGAGATCGAGCAAGCGGTCAAGGAGTCCGGTGAGGGCTGGCTCTATCCGTTCCCCGGCGTCGATCATCTCGGCGCGCCGTCCGCGGTTGCGGACTTCGACGTGGCGACGCGCGAGATCCTGACGAAGAAGGCGGTCGGACAGCCTTTCGGGACGTACCGACAGCCGATCCGCCTCACGCGGGAATTCGCGAACGAGTACGAGCGGGTCGTGATCCTGGCCGGCGGGTTCGGGATGCCTGCGGCGCAGCTCAAGCCGATGATCGCGAGCGGCGAGGGCCCGTTCGCGGCGATGACCGGCGACGACTGGCGGTTCCTCGAACTCGATACCGGCCACTGGCCGATGCTCACCGCGCCGGACAAGGTCGCAGGTGTGCTTCAGGACGTCGCGGCTGGGTTCGACCCCGGCGTCCGCGAGCGCAGGGCGGTAGGCTGCTGTGATGACCATGGCGATTGATCACGATCCGGGTCCTGACGGCGCTGCCGCCCGGATCGGCGACATCGAGACGGTCGCGGCGGAGCCCCTCGAACTCAGCGGCGGCCGCGTTCTCGTCGGGACCGCCTCCTGGACAGACCCGACGATGACCGCGTCGGGCGTCTTCTACCCGGTCGGCGCGGACAGCGCAGAGGAGCGCCTCCAGTACTACGCCGCGACCTTCCCGGTCGTCGAGGTCGACGCAACTTATTACGCCCTGCCGGCCGAGCGAACCTCGCAGCTGTGGGTGGATAGGACGCCGCCCGACTTCACGTTTGACATCAAGGCCCACGCCCTCATGACCGGACAGGGAACGGAGACGAAGCGGCTGCCGAAGGCGATCCGCGACGAGCTGCCGGACGAGATGAAGGCGAAGACGCGGATCTACGCCAAGGACCTGCCCGAGGCGCTGCACGACCAGGTCTGGTCGATGTTCCGCGACGGGCTGGCCCCATTGGCGGACCGCGGCCAGCTCGGGTCGATCCTCCTGCAGTACCCGAAGTGGGTGTTCCCTTCCTCGGAGAACCGGGCACTGATCGACGATGCGGTCAAGCGACTGGAAGGCTGGACGTGCGCGGTCGAGTTCCGCAACGCCTCGTGGCTCAACGAGAAGAACGCGGAGCGGACGACTCGCTTCCTGGCGGAGCGGAATATCCCGTTCGTCATGGTCGATGAGCCCCAGGGCTTCAAGAGCTCGGTGCCGCCGGAGCTGCTCGTGACCTCGTCGGATCTCGCCCTCGTCAGGTTCCACGGCCGCAACGCCGATACGTGGGAGATGAAGGGCATCACGCCGGCCGAGCGGTTCCGCTACCTCTACTCGCGCGACGAACTCTCCGAATGGGTCCCGCGCATCCGCGAGGCGGCGCAGGAGGCGAAGGAAGTCCACCTGATGTTCAACAACTGCTACGCGAACTACGGCACGACGAACGCCAGGGAGATCGCGGACCTGCTGGCAGACGAGCTGGATGCGGGAGCCGGCAGGCGCTGATGAGCCTCGCGGGCTAGGCCTCGCCCGGCGGGTCACCTGGTTTCGCGCCCGGCGCCGACCCGGTCGATCACCCACTCGATGGGTCCAGGACGACGAGCGCGACGGTGTACGGGATTGCGACCCGGCGGACGACGAGCCCGACGAGCGCGGCCGCCGTGACGAGGCCGACGAACAGGTCAATCGCGCCGATCGTGTCCGTGTTGCCCACCCACGGATGCTAGACGCCGGCAGAGGCCTAGCTGCGCTCCTGGCTCTCGCCGCCGCGATCGCGAAGGAACCGCTCGATCTCCGAGATGAGGTCCTCGCCCGAGGGCAGGCGCTCCTCGTCGACCATCGCCTCGAGCCGCTCGACGTATGTCCGGGTCGTCTCCTCGAGTGCGGCGGCAGCGTCGAGACGGGTGCGAAGTTCCTTCGCGTCGTCGTTCAGCGAGGTCATCGGGATCTCGGTGCCGAGATGGCGTCCCACGGCGCGGAGCAGCTCGACCGCCGCTGCCGGGTAGGGTCCCGAGATATAGTGCGGCACCTGCGCGTAGTAGCCGACCGCCGGGATGCCGGCCTGCCCGATCGCGTGCTCCAGCACGGAGATCGCCGCCGACGGGACCCGCAGCACGCCGGCCGGGCCGGGCTGGACATCGCCGAGGAGGAGCCCGGGCTGGGACGCCGAACCCAGGACGTGGGTGGAGCGGGTGTGGGGCACGGCCGCCGGGATCGCCCCGAGGCTGATCCACAGCCCGACGCCGAGCTTGCTCGCGACCTCGACCACCGCACCCGCGAACTCCTTCCATCGGAAGTCGGGCTCGGCGCCAGCGAGAACGAGGAGGTCCCGACCGTCGATCCGGCGCCGCCGAACCGCAAGGCTCGGCCAGGTCAGCTCGGCGAGGCGCCCGTCGACGATCTCGAGCGTCGGACGGCGTGATCGATAGTCGAACAGGAGATCGCCGTCGAACTCGGCGATGACGTCGCCGCCGTCGGCCAGCTTGTCGGCCGCGATGGACGAGGCGCCGCCCGCATCGATCCAGCTGTCGAAGGCGGCGACGAGGGTCGGCGCCACGAGGTCTTCGGGTGGCTCAAGCCGGTAGAGCGTCACCCTCGAAGAATAGGCGCAGGCCCCGGAGCCAGTCGACGCCGACCAGCTCCAGGGCCCACTCGAACGGTCAGGCCTCGATCAGGCCTCGGTGAGGCCGATGACGTGTCCTTCGGGATCCGCGACGAGACCGAGCTGGGCCACGCCGTCCGGACTGAACTTCGGCATGATGACCTTGCCACCGAGCTCGGTCGCCCGCGCCTGGGCCGCGTTGATGTCCGCGACCGTCACATAGCCGGTGACGTGCCCCGCGCTGCCGTCCGGTGTCGACCCGATCCCGACGATGACGCCGGTCTGGTCGTCCGACGACATCCCGTAGCCGCCGGGATTGTCGGTGTTGAGCTTCCAGCCGAAGAGGTTGGAATAGAAGCTCTGGAGCGCCGCTCCGTCGCGGCCCACGATCTCGAAATGGATGACGCGCTGCTCGCCCATCGTCGAACTCCTTCGTCTCGGGCTCCGTCATCGCTCATCGTTCAGGTCGCCCTCGATGGAACGACGAACGGTCGAACCCGGAATCGACAGGCTTGGTCAGGGCCTCGGCGGCGGGGCTTCGTCGCCCTCGTCAGCCACCTCGAACTCTTCGTCCCCGATGTCGTCGCTGACGTCCTCGACCGCCCCGACGAGGTCGTCCTCCTCGATTGGCGCGATATCGATGGCATCGCCCGCCACGAGCGTGGCGCTTCCGTCCGTCGCGGAGGTGCTCGTGGTCGTCGCGGCGAGGGTCGCCGCCGCCTGAGCTGCGGCCGCCGTCTTCGCCCCTTGCGAGACCGCGCTGGTACCGAAGTAGAAGCCGGCGACAGCGACGACGAGGGTGCTGACGGTCGTGAGCAGCTGCAGCCCGAAGTCGTGGCCGACCGGGCTCAGTTCGGGGCGGGCCGTGACGTTGAATTGCTCCGTCCCCGGGCTGGCGGCCGGATCGACGACGTTCATCGAGATGATCTGGACGTTCTCGAGTTGATCGACCTGCGCTTGCGTGAGCCCCCTGGACTCGATCGGATCGCCGCCCATCCCGGAGTAGAGAACGGTCACGCCGATGATGGCGAACATCAGGATGAGGCTCAATGCGATCAGGGCCCGGATCGACCCGGCGGGCATCCCAAGGGCTTCCTTCCGCGACGCCAGACCGGCGGTTCGCAGGATCATCGTCCCGAGGTACAGAAGGAGCATGACCGCCACCAGGCCGGCCACCAGCAGGATGACGATCGTCGATGTACCGGACTGAAGCCAGGTGGGCAGGTTGCCGAGGATCAGGGCGGCGACCAGGGCCGCCCCGAGGATGATCACCGCTATCAGGATCATCGCGGTGATCCGGTCGGTCGACTTGGAGGTCGTCTTCGTCGTCTTGGTCACAGTCAAGCCCTCCCGCAACCGCCCCAGGACGGCGGTGGCCAGAGAATGCACTGTTCGCATCGCGCCCGCATCTCGATCGCGCAGCGGCGTTCCAGACGCGGCGCAGACGCCGTACGCTCAGGATCGGCGCGAGCGCTGGTCGAGACCAACTTTCAAGTTGTGGAGGCGAAGACATGGCTGGGGCTGGGCATTTTGAGCAGATCGGCAGCCGTCTGACGTTCGTGCCGCCATTCGTCAACGAACGCTTCGACGGCCCGCCGTTCTGGGCCTGCACGTACACGGCGTTGCTGAACGGCGCGAACGTCGGCTGGCTCGGTCAGAAGCCGGCCACGCATGCAGAAGTGGCTGCCCTCGCCGGAGCGTCCGGTGATTCCGACACCCGTGGCGGCAGCCGATCGAGCCACATGGTCCGCGCGCTCGAGACGCGCTACAAGATCAACGTCTCGTTGGAACGTTGCAGCCAGGCCGAGGCTCAGCGTCGACTGGCGAACGGCTATGCGCTCGTCGCCGGCGTCACGTTCGGGGAGCTGCCCACACGCTACCGGCGTTGGAGCCCCAAGTTCAAGCTCGGGCATCGGGTGACGGTGATCGGCTGGTCGGCCGGTCGGACCCGAATTCTCGACCCGCTGGCCGCCGAAGGGCCCAACTACGCCGGCGAGTGGATCACCTGGTCAGACTTCGCGAAGGCGTGGTGGTCCGCGGAGCAGCTCTGGTTCCAGGAGGGCCAGTTCCTGAGCGCCGCCGAGAAAGCCGGCGCAGCGGGCACAACGTCCAGTCGCAGCGCGAAGCCCGCCGTTGCCGTGACCGCCCGGATTCTTCGCCGGTTCGATCCGGCTCGCAATTTCCGGGTCGCGGCCAACACGAAGGTGACTGCCTTCGCGCCGGGCGTCCCCCCGACCCCCGTTCGGCGGTTGCTGTTTCCCCATGCCAGCGGCGCGAAGTTCGACGCGATCGTGGCATTCGATCCCGCCGCGACTCTCGAGGATCCAACCCGCACGTTCCTGCAGGTCACGAACGGCGCGTTCGCAGGGCGGTACATCCCCGTCGCGACCGCGGGCCTCTCGGCCGACATCCGGGTCGAACAACCGGCTGCCCCGACGACGGGCCCGACGGCCACGACCGATGCCGCCGCGCTCGCCGCAGCGACCCTCGACGGTCGACGCCAGGAGTGGGACCGGATCGCGAGCGCCACCGCCGGCATCGTCAACTTGCCGCCCCGCCCGTAGGTGGGCTTCGAGGTCCCGCTATCCGGTGTCGATCGCACGCCCGGGCGCGGTGGACGGGCGGTCGCGGTCGGGCTGGTCGCCCTTGCCTCGATCGTGGCTTTGGCGGTCGCCACCGGTGGGGTTTCGTCGGTCGACCGGAGCGTCGCCGCGGCGTCTCCAAGCCCGAGCGTCGCGAGTCCCCACGTTGTCCAGCCGATCCTGCCTCGCGTCGTGCCGGACGACGTCCGCTGTCGCGACGTCGGCCGGGCCACGTGTCTGAAGATCGTGAAGGCGGCACTCCTCGCGCTACCCGACGACGCACCGGACGCGATCGACGCGATCGTCTGGCGGTCCCTGCTCTGCAATGACACCTTCGACTGCCCGCCGAGCTACCTCGAGGGAGCGGCGCCGCTAGGCAGCGCCATCTTCAAGTTCGCCGATGGCAGCCCTCGAGCGGCGGTCAACGTGATCGAGGGACGAGGCGGGCCGGTTGGCCATGTGTCGCGGGCCTGGGTGGTCCGTTGGATGCCAGAAGCAGGTTGATCGACTAGCCGTCCGGGCTGGCGATCGACTCCGTCAGGAGATCCGTCAACCGGTCCAGGTCAGCGCCTGTCAGGCCGTGCGCCGCGAGGAACCCGGCCGCGCCACCGTGACGCTGCTTGAGATGGTCGAGCGTCGCGAGGAGATAATCGGGGCGGCAGTCGAGCGTGATAGGTCCGCTCCGCCAGTCGACGAGGCCGGCCTCGCTTCCGTCGCCCGTGTACGACTCGACCGACAGCGCGTAGTCGGCGGCGACCACGTCGTCCGGGACGCCGACCGTCGAGAGGACGATCGCGATGGCAAGGCCCGTCCGGTCGACCCCCGCGGCACAGGCGACGATGGCCGCCAGGCCGTCGGGCTCCAGGAGCGCCCGTGCGACACCCGCGAGCTGCTCGCCACGGTTCTCGACGATCCGGCGATATGAGCCAGGGATCCCGCCGATCGGCGACGGGCTCACGTCCCGCAGCGGCAGGTTGCGATACCGGACCTGCTGTGACTCGCCAAAGACGCTCGGCGATGTCTCCACCTCGGTCGGCCAGCGCAGGTCGATCGCCTGCCTGAGTCCGAGGGCGAGGAGGGTTTGCTGGGACTCGATGGGAAGCTGGTCGAGGGCGTCCGCCCGGAGCAGCGTTCGCCATCGCGTCTGCCGGCCGTCGCCCGCCGGATAGCCACCGACGTCGCGCAGGTTGCGCGTGCCCGCGAGCCGGATCCGGCGTTCTGACGCGGGGGATGGGGGAGTCGACGACATGGTGCCGCAGCCTAGCCGATCCTCCCCGCCTGTGGAGGTGACCAGCGCCGCCGCCGGTCGAATCTGCGGCGTCGTGGCAGACTGCCGGAGATGAGGCATCAGCCACGTGGGGGATCGGCGATCCTCGGTGTCGCGCTCCTCGTCGCCGTCGCCGCATGCGGCCCGGCAGCTTCAACCCCATCGGGCGGCTCGAGTCAGGCGCCAGCGACGGCACCGGCTCCGACCGGATCTCCTGCCGCGCCGACGGACGTCGCTTCCGAAGGCGCGCCGAGCACGTCGCCCGCCGCCGTCGCGCTCGTCATACGGGAGTTCGACGTCCCGGCCGGATCCCACCCCCACGATGTCGCGCCCGCGGCCGACGGCGGCGTCTGGTACAGCGGGCAGCACTCCGGGGTGCTCGGCCACCTCGATCCCGCGACAGGCGCGATTCGCGAGATCCCGCTGGGATCCGGGTCCGCCCCGCACGGCGTCATCACCGGGCCCGATGGCGCGGCGTGGCTCACGGACGGAGGCCTCAACGCGATCGTTCGCGTCGATCCGGCGACCGAGGAAGTCAAGCCGTTTCCGCTCCCATCGGATCGGGCGAATGCAAACCTGAACACGGCGGTCTTCGATTCGGCGGGCACGCTCTGGTTCACCGGCCAGTCGGGCGTCTACGGACGGCTGGACCCGACAACAGGGGAAATGGAGGTTTTCAACGCTCCAGATGGACGCGGTCCGTACGGCATCACCGCGACCCCGAGCGGCGATGTCTGGTACGCATCGCTTGCCGGCAGCCACATCGCCCGCGTCGAGCGCTCGACGGGTAAGGCGACGATGGTCGAGCCGCCGACCGCAGACCAGGGAGCACGCCGGGTCTGGTCGGATTCCCAGGGCCGGCTGTGGGTCAGCGAGTGGAATGCGGGGAATGTCGCGGTCCACGACCCGGCGAACGGCAGCTGGAAGGAGTGGCCGCTACCCGGCGACGCCCCGATGGCGTACGCGGTCTTCGTCGACGATCGGGACATCGTCTGGCTCACCGACTTCGGAGGGAATGCCATCGTCCGGTTCGATCCGGCCACCGAGACCTTCTCACCGGCCGTCCTGCCCAGCCCGGACGCATCCGTCCGCCAGCTCCACGGCCGCCTCGGCGAAGTCTGGGGCGCCGAGTCCGGGACCGACAAGCTCGTCGTCGTCACGGGCGGCTGACCCCGGGATGGCATCGCGCTTCGACGGCCGCGCCCGCTGACGGATTCGGCGGGTCGCGTCACACTCGTCCCAGGCCACTACCGCGCGGCACAGAGAGGAACGACGAATGTCACAGGACTCTGACGAGCAGGCCCTTGCCCGCTACCGCTACATGCTTGCGACGGCACCGCCCGAGGAGGTCGAGCGCGCCCACGAGGAGGCATTCGCTCGGCTCACACCGGAACAGCGCCAGCAGGCGCTCAAGGCGCTCGCCGAGCATGTTCCGCCGGGTGAGCTCCGGGGCGACGACCCGGCCTCGCTGGCTCGCGCCGCGACCCGGGCGGAGGTCCGCCAGCCGGGAACGATCGAGCGGGCATGGGGTGGTAACGCGGGCTTCGGCCTGGGGAGCTGGTTCCTGACGACCCTCGCGGCGAGCTTCATCGGCACCGCGATCGCGCAATCGTTCTTCGACAACGACCCGGGGCAGTCCGGCGAAGCGGACGCGGGCGAGACCGCCGATGCCGGCGGTGACCAAGCTGCAGCCGACACCGGCGGCGACTTCGACAGCGGCGGCGATTTCGGGGGCGGTGACTTCGGCGGCGGAGGAGATTTCGGCGGCGGAGACTTCGGGGGGTTCTAGAGCACCCCAAGCTTCTCCAGGTCCCGTCGCAGGGGCTCCGCGCCGACGAACCGGATCGCGGTCATGCCCAGCCCGGCCGCGGCCTGGACGTTCGCTTCCGAGTCATCGATGAAGACCGTGGTGGCCGGGTCCAAGCCGTTGTCCTCGAGCAGGTGGCGGAAGATCCGGAGATCCGGCTTTACGATCTTCATCTCGCCCGACACGATGATTCGGTCGAACCACTCGAGGAACGGGTAGCGCGGCCGGGCCAGCGGAAACGTCTCGGCCGACCAGTTGGTCAGCGCGAGCAGGCGAACGCCGGTCCCACGAAGCTCCTCGAGGATCTCGACCGTCTCGGCAATGGGGTCAGCGAGCATCTCCAGCCAGCGGTGCCAGTAGGCGGCTATCAGCTCGCGCTGCTCGGGATGCTGGCGCGACAGCGTCTCCACTGCCTCCGCCCAGGTTCGTCCGGAATCCTGCTGACCGTTCCATTCCGGCGTGACGACCTCGGCGAGGAACGTCTCCATCGCGGCCTCGTCGTCGAACAGCTTGCGGTAGAGGTACCGCGGGTTCCAGTCGATGAGAACGCCGCCGAGATCGAAGACCACGGCGGCAGGTCGCACCGCGGCGGGCGCGTCGGGATCGGCGGACGACATCGTCCGAGAGTACGCGAGACGCGAGGGCCGGAGGGCGCCCCCGGCGCCAGCGGCTAGCCCGGAGTCGCGCCCTTCGGCGGCTTCAGGTGCGGCGTGATCCTGGCCTCGAGCGCCGGCCGGGGCATCGCCCCGACGATCCGGTCAACGACGTCGCCGTCCTTCATGACGACCATCGTCGGGATGCTCATAGCGTCGTACTTCACGGCCAGGCCCTGGTTCTCGTCGACATTGACCTTGACGACCTTGAGCCGGCCGGCGTAGTCGCGGGCGAGCTGCTCGAGGATCGGGCTCACGATCCGGCACGGCCCGCACCAGGGTGCCCAGAGGTCGACGACGACAGTTGGTGAGGCGCGGGTCTCGACGTCGAACGTCGACGAATCGGCGTCGACCAGCCACGGCAGCGGCTTCCCGCACTTGCCGCAATGGGGCGCACCGCGCTCGCTCGGGGTGATGCTGTTCTTCGTTCCGCAGTTGGCGCAGTTCAGGATCGAAACGGGCTTGGGCGTCGTGGGCCTCCCCTGGTCCGGTTCAGCCTACCCGCGCGACGCTCGACCCGTCAGTTCCTTGCCGCCCGTCGGGCGCGCGGCGAGACAGTTCCCGAGGAACCGAGACGAGCCGGCAATGAGCGGTTGATACTGTTGTACCGCCGGTCGAGGGTGACCGGCGAATGAGGGAGGGTGCGATGGCCTGGCCGCCGCGCGAACGGATCGGATGGGGGTTCCTTGGCGCCCTCGCCGCGGGCGCCTTCTCGATCTGGATGTTCTTCTTTCCCCAACTCGTCCCGGACTACTTCGCCTGGGACGTCCAGCCCCGCTACGCCCAGGCATTCATCGGTGCCGGCTACCTCTTCCGGACGGTGTTCTTCCTGTACGCAATGCGCGAGCCGGACTGGATCCGCCTGCGCTGGATCGTCTGGGGCAACCTGGCGTTCACCGGGACGCTGCTCCTCGCGACGTACTGGCATGTCGAGGAGTTCAACTGGAACCCGTTCCAGACGCCCTTCGCCCACATCTGGATCGTGCTCTACATCTTCGAGCCGGTCACGATGCTTTATCTCCTGCCGCGGGGCATCCTGCGGGCGGAGGCGCCGGCAACCGGCGGACCCCTCCTTCGACCCTTCAAGACATTCCTGATCCTCGTCACCGGGGCGCTGCTGATGAACGGCCTGCTGCTCGTCATCAACCCGGAATTCGCGGCGACGCGCTGGGCCTGGGAGTTGAACCCGCTCGACGCGCGCATGGTTGCGGCGTGGTTCCTCGGCTGGTCCTTCTGGTGCGGGACGATGGCGTTCGCCAGCGACTGGGACGAGATCCGGGCTGCGGCAGCGCTTTTCATCCTCAACGGGATCGCCCTGCTCGCGACGATCCCGATCTTCCGGGATGAATTCCTGAACGATCGCGGAACGCCGCTCGGCTACGCCGCCGCGCTCGGGTTCATGACGGTTCTGATGATCGTCTTCTACGTGCTCCAGGACCGTCGCCGGCCTTCTCGGCGCTGACCCGGCGGCTGCTCTTCGCTGTGCCAGTCGTCGCCTTGCCGGGCGCGGCCCTGCGGGCCGCCGCAGGGTTCCCGGCCGCCACCATGGCCCACCACGCCTCGATCGATGAGGCGACGTCGTCGGGCGCGTCCTCGTCGATGAACTGCCCGGTCCGCTCGAGGTGGACGGTCTGGGCGCCCGGCAGGAGCGCCTGCCAGCGGGCGAGATCGGCGTCGTTGAACCCGGGATCAGAGTCGGGCCACAGGATGAGCGCCGGCTTGTCGGCCAGCTTCGCCATGTTCGCCTCGACCTCGCGGATGTACGCCTTGCCGGCCACGATCTCCCGCGGGAATACCCGCATGATGTGGCGTCGGTCCCGCGGAAACGGGCCTTCGTAGGCGGCCCGCTCGACGTCGGTCAGCTTGCCGCGCTTGAGATTGAACGGCAGGTAGAGCCGCAGCATCACGTTCAGTCGATCGACGAGGAGCGGGCTGAGCGGCCCGCCCATGAGGGCGGAGAAGAGCCGGACCTGGAGCCGGTCGTTCGGCCAGGCCCAGGTGTTGCCGACGACCAGCGCCCGGACGAGCTCCGGCCGGCGGCCGGCGAAGCCCAGCCCGATGGGGCCGCCCCAGGCGTAGCCGACGACGATCAGCCCCTCGAGTCCCAGCTGGTCGACCAGCACCTCGATGACCCGCGATTGCGAGCTCGGCCGGAAGTCGAAACCGGGGGCCTCGACCGACATGCCGAAGCCGGGGTAGTCGGGCGCGATGCAGCGGAACTGGCCCCGCAGCGCGACGATGACGTCGCGCCAGCCGAACGACCAGCTCGGGTTGCCGTTGAGCAGCAGGATCGGCGGCCCCGAGCCCTCGTCGAGATAGTGGACACGGTGGCCGTCGACGTCGGCCCAGCGGTCGGCGAACGGGTAGAGATCGTTCGGCACCCAGGCCGGGCGCGCGTCGGTCATGCCAGTCACGTCGTCCGGCTCAGGGTCGCGCCTGCTCGGGATGCCACGTCGCGAAGTGGTTCCGGTGCGACTCGCTGTACGCCCCCTCGACGTAGAACTTGTCGTAGAACGCCGTGTCGATGTGATGGGCCTGGAACGCCATCAGCGTCCGGAACGGCCCGTAGTTGGCCGGGAACTGGCCGTAGTGGTCCATGACCCACTTGCAATAGCCGATGACCGCCTGGATGTTCGCGTCCGAATACCGCGGGATGCCAGCCTGGATCTTCGCCGGATCGCGCCACATCGTGTGGGCGGCATCACGGAAGAAGCCCCGCCCCGCGGCGAACTTGTCGTCGACGAACGCGTGGACCGCGTCTTCGATCGTCGGATAGAACGGAACCGTGTATGGCTTGAAGAGGGGCTTTCCATCGCGCTCGAGACTGACGGCCTGTGGAATCGCGATGTCCTTGCCTAGAAGTCGCATCAAAAGCGTGCCGAGGATGCCCTGGTGCGTGATCTGAGAGAACCTGCGCTCTCGCATATCGAACCCGAGCGCCTTGAGCCAGCCGAAGCGGTGCGCCCCGTAGTGCGGGAACCCGCCCAGGCCGAGCGCCTCGGTTGCGAGGGCGATGTTCTGGATCATCAGGCCCTGCTCGAAGCCGCAGATCTCGAGCGCGTACGTCTCGATCTCATCGATCGTGCCGACCCGACCGTCCTTCACGTCGTCGTGGAGATGGCCGCCCTTGGACTTGCCGAATCGCGAGATGCCCGCCGCCCGGAGGAACCGGTCCTTGTCGTCGTGCAAGAAGAACGCGAAGTCCTCGCCGACGGCCGCGAAGAGAATCGTCATGTAGAGTCCGGTGACGTCGGTGACCGGCACGAAGTGGGTCGTTCCAGGTACGTTCGACGACCACTTGTTGAACGGCGGCGTGAACGGCAGGACGCGCGGGATCTCGGTCCGGCCGTCGGCGATCTTGATCCGGCTCTGCTCGTAGATCTCGGTGTAGCGGCGCTCCCTACCCATGGCGGCCAGCCGGTCGAACTCGTCGGGTGACAGGTCGTTCGGGCGCGGCAGCAGGTACGTGCCGTCCTCGCTCGTGACGGCCAGGGTCGCGGTGGCGACCGCGTCGGCGCTCGAATGAGTCCGACCGACCATCCCCATCATGATCTGGCCGCCGCCCGTCTCGGGCCCCGCGGCAGGCTGGTACGGCAGCTCACCGAACACGCGTCCGGTGACGCCGGCTCCGGCCCAGACGAGGATCGCCTGCTCGTCGAGGCTCAGCGGCGCGGGCGCTTCAGTGCTCTTGTAGGAGAAGTCGCCGCCTTGGAGGTGGTTGCCGAGTGCAAACCGACGCGCTCGGCGGCGGGTCATGATGTCGAGCAGGCCGGCTGCATCGGCGTCCTTGAGATCGGTCGTTGCCGCATGCGACCTCGTCGGTGGGTCCATCGTTGCCATCACACGCTCCCATCGGCTAGCGGCGCTGCGCCGGAATCGCCCGCTGGTTGGTCGACCGACCGAATCCTAGCCCTCGGCCGTCTGGCCCCCGTCTAGGCCCGGCCGGCCACGCCGGCCTCCTCGGCAAGCTCGGCTCCTGCCGCTCGCGCATCGGCCGCGAAAGACTCCAGCGCCTCGTCCGACGTCGTCGATGTCCGGATCATTGCCATGACCCGGTCGACCCCAACCTCTCGATACCCACCAAGCTGGTCGATCCGCGCCTGACCGGGCGGGGCGACTTTTCCCTGCCAGATGTGAACCGACAGGCGAAGCGACGCCGGATCGCGCCCGATCTCCTCGCAGCGGCTCCGGATCACGGGCAGGGCCTCGGCAACCTCCGCCGGCGACTTCCCATCGACGTTCAGCTCATCCGCGTGGCGGGCGGCGAGGCGCCACGTGACGTTCGGGCCGTTGCCGCCGACCATGATCGGGACGCGGGGCTTCTGGACGGGCTTCGGGACGTTGATCGCGTCGCGGACGCTCGCGTACCGTCCCTCGTACGTCGCGTGCTGGTGCTTATCGCCGGCGAGCATCCGGGTGATGACCTCGAGGTGGTCGGCGAGGGCGGCGAGTCGCGCTTTCGTCTCCGGGAATCCGTAGCCGTAGGCGAGCCACTCGTCCTTCTTCCAGCCCGCCCCGATCCCGAGCTCCATCCGCCCGGCACTGATCGAATCCATCGTCGAGATCATTTTCGCCGTGAGGGCAGGGTTCCGGAACGCCGTGCAGATGACGATGTGGCCGAGCCGCACCCGCGTCGTGATCGCGGCGAGGGCCGCCAGGGAAGTGAACGACTCGAACGTGATCTCGTCGGTCGGGCTAGGGACAGTGTGGAAGTGATCGAACAGCCAGATCGAATCGAAGCCGAGCTGGTCTGCCTCTCGCGCGATTTCGGTCGACCTGCGCCACGCATCGACTGGCTCCCAGCCGTCGTACTCGCCCGTCCAGCCCTGCGGGACGATGACCCCGACCTTCATGGGGCAGATCCTCCTGACGTCTCGGCGCCGACGATCACCCCACCACGATAGCGAAGTCCGCGCGGTCAGGACTCGAGCGGCGCCGTCGCAAAGAGCACGGAGAACTGCTTGCACCAGATCACGATGCTTCCGGCGGTCGTCGGATCGACGCCCGCTGGCACCTCGTAGTTCTGGTTGCCCTTGTCCGCCTTCAACGCGCCCAGCTCGATCGCCCCGTCGACGTAGCCATCGGCCGATGGCGAGAGGTAGACGAAGAGATCGGGCCCGTTGCGCACCTCGAAGTCGGCCAGGCGAACGACGAAGACGCCCGGGGCAGTCTCGATCAGGTGGGCGGTACCGCGCCCGAAGTGAAAGTCGTCGGCGCCGCTGAACGAGCCCGACCGAGCGAGCGGCGTGGGCGTCGGGGACGGCGATGCGGTCACGCTCGGCGTCGCCGCCTGGATTGCGCTGGGAGATGGGCTCACGATCGGCGTCGCGCTCGCGGCGACAACGATCGGCGCGGGCTCGTCGATCGTCTTCGAGAGGACGAGCGGGGAGGCGAGATACCAGCCGAGCGGCAGCGCGAGCGCCAGAGTTGGGATGAGGATTGCCGCCGTCCGACCCGGGTGCCGGCGAGCGGCCTGTCCCCAGCCGCGACGCCTTGCAATCAGGACCAGCGCGAGAACCGCTCCGACCAGGGCGATCGCGACGACGACCCGATTCGGATAGATGAGGGCCGCAAACGCCCGCTCGAGGTCGCCGATCCATTCCATGCCGTGAGGATCGCGAGGTTGTGCGTCAGTCGTGTGACGGACAAACGAAAGCCCGACGACCGTTGATCGTCGGGCTTCTGTTCGCGTGATGACGGAGCGTTACTCCGAGACGTATTCCCGCAGCTTGCGGCTGCGCGACGGGTGTCGGAGCTTGCGAAGAGCGTGCGACTCGATCTGGCGGATCCGCTCGCGGGTGAGGCCGAACTCGTGTCCGACTTCCTCGAGTGTTCGCGGTCGACCGTCGTCGAGGCCGAACCGGAGCCGGATCACCCGCTCCTCGCGGCCTTCGAGGCTGTCGAGGACGCGAGCCAGCTGCTCCTTGAGCATCTGGTCCGCGACCGCATCGAGCGGCGAGATGGCGTCAGGGTCCTCGATCAGGGTGCCAAGCTCCGTGTCGCCTTCGTCGCCGATCGGCGTCTCCAGCGAGATCGGCAGGCGGCCGTAGCGACGGACTTCCTCGACCCGCTCCGGCGTGATCACCCAGCGCGGATCCTCCGAGAGCGTCGCCGCGATCTCTTCCGGCGTCGGCTCCCGCCCGAGCTGGACCGTGAGTTCACGGGTTGCCCGGGTGACGCGCTGCATCGTCTCGACCATGTGGACGGGGATGCGGATCGTCCGGGACTGGTCCGCGAGCCCGCGCTGGATCGCCTGGCGAATCCACCAGGTCGCATAGGTCGAGAACTTGAAGCCGCGCTGCCACTCGAACTTGTCGACGGCACGCAGGAGCCCGGCGTTGCCTTCCTGGATGAGGTCCAGGAAGCCGAGCCCGCGGTTCATGTACTTCTTCGCGTTGGCGACGACCAGCCGGAGGTTGGCCGAGGTCAGGTGATCCCGTGCAGCCTTGCCGGTCTCGACGAGCACACCCGAAGGCTCGCCGTCGTCCGTCGGGTGGTAGCCGAGCTCTGCGAGGAGATCGGCCTCATGGCCGGCCTCGATCCATCGACGAAGAGCCGGGATCGCGACCTCGTCGCGAACCCAGGTGATCATCGCGACGAGGGACTTCTCATCGCGGAACGCAACCCGGCTGCCGACTTCGTGGGCCCAGTCGAGGAGCGACAGGAACCCGTCGGCATCGAGTCGCTCGTTGTAGACCGCCCGCAGGTTCCGGGCTCGCTCGATGAGCTCAGCCGCGGGGCCACCCTGGGCCTCCACGGCTGCCACCGTGAACCCGAAGCGCGGCGCGGTGACGAGCAGATCGCCCGCCGAGTCGTCGGCGATGGCACTGCGCACGATCCGATGAGCCTCTGCGCCAAATGGCAGGGCGTGCAGCGGATTCTTGGCGCGCGCCGTCGCCTCCGTCTCGTGGAGCGTCCACTCGTGTAGATCGAGGATCGCTGTCCACGGCTCCGACTGGATCCGGAGGCCCAGCTCGATGCCCTTGGCGAGGACGACCTCTTCCTCAGCCGTCAGGAGCGGCACGCGAGCGATCTCGCGCAGGTAGAGCCGGGTCGAATCCTCGATGTCGAGGGCTGCGTCCTCGGCGTCCGAGTCGACCTTGGCCGCGCGCACGTCCGGCAGGTCTTCGGCTGCCGTCTCGAGCTCGATCTGCTCGAGCTCGTCGGCCGCGATCACGGGCGTTGTGGGAAGGATTTCTGTGGTTTCGGGGTTTTCGCTGAACTGGATCAAGGTCTCTCCGCGCTTGCGTCGACCGCGGCATGGCGACCCGCGACGACGCACTGCTGAACAAATGTGCAGCCGATCCGCCCCTCCGCCCGAGGTGGTTCGGTCCGCATGCCTGGTCCGCCAGGTGCCGGACATACGATGTGGCGTGTCAAGTCTTGACACGCCAGCCAGGTCCATATTCTAGCCGATTTGGCTCCTCTTGACAACCCCTCTGTCAATACTCCCAGGTAGTATTCTACGCTGGACCCTGCGCTGGCACACTGCCCACGCCCAGCCGGACGCCAGGAGCCAATGACATGAGCGTTGAGGCCGTCACCGCCGCCCTGCTGATCGCCGTGCCGATCGCGTTCAACCTAGCCTTCTTCGAGCTCAGCCGGGCATTCGACTATCCGGACATCCTTCGCAAGGAACCGGACGAGATCCTGCGGCGCTTCGACGCCGGCGGGTCGGGCCTGCTCTTGCGTTGGCAGGCGCTGCTGGTGAGTGCCCTCGCGATGCTGCCGCTGGCCGCCTTGCTGGGCGTCGTTCTTGCCGCGCCGCCGGCGTTGAGCGTGCTATCAGTGGTTCTCGGCGCGGCGGCGGCGCTCGTTCAGGCTCTCGGCCTCGTCCGCTGGCCATTCGCCGTTCCGGAACTGGCGCGTCGCTACGTCGCTGCGCCTGACGGACCCGAGGGCGACGCGACGCGCCGTACCGTCGAGGTGGTCTTCGCGACGCTCCACCGCCTGCTCGGCGTCGGCATCGGCGAGCACCTCGGCTACATGCTCACCGGCCTGTGGACCCTGCTTGTGGCCGCATCGATCCTGTCGACAGCGGTCCTGCCGGGTTGGCTCGGCATCATCGGACTGCCGATCGGCGTCGCCCTGCTCATCGGCACGCTCGAATTCGTGGGTCCGAACGAGCGGGAAGGTTGGCCGCTGGCCGGCACGATCGTGCCGATCGCGTATATCGCCTGGTCCCTCTGGCTCATCGCGCTCGGGGTGTTCCTGCTCCTCTGATCGCCTCGAGCACGGGCGTGAACGCCTCGACCGCTGCGAGGGTGTTCGGACGGAGCTGGACCTGGAGCTCGTCGATGCCGAGCTCGGCGTACGCAAGCAGGGTCGCCGCGAGCTCAGCGGGCGAGCCGCGCAGCTCGCGCTCCTGAAGCGGCTCGTCGTCGCCGGCCGGCAGGGTCCGAACGAGGACCTCGACCGAGCGGGTCAGCGTCGCCGGGTCTCGACCCTCGGCTCGACACGCCTCGTCGACGGCATGCAGTTGCGCCTCGGGTTCGCCCGGCGCGCGCAGGCCGCCGTTCCACTGGTCGGCGAGTTCCGCGGTGAGGCGAAGCATCCGCGGGCCTCCGGCGCCCACCATGACCGGCAACCCGGCCGGTCGCGGGCCGCGCGGCTCCAGCCGGGCACCCCGCGCTTGGACGACCCGGCCGTCGTGATGCGCCGTTCCCGTCCGCAGCATCGAGCAGATGATCCGCAGCGAGTCTTCGAATCGATCGAAGCGGTCCTCGAACGGGAAGCCGAACGCCCGGAATTCGGGCTCGTACCAGCCGGCTCCGAGCCCGAGGATCAGCCGGCCGCCGCTGATCTCGTCGAGCGTCTCGGCCATCTTCGCGAGGAGCGCCGGGTTCCGCCACGGCACGCACGTCACGTAGGTCCCGAGCGTGACCCGCTGCGTGGACGCTGCAATCGCGGTCAGCAGCGTCCACGACTCCCAGGAGCCCCGCCAGTCGCCCTCCGGATCGCCGAATCCAAAATGATCGGAGACCCAAACGGAGTCGAAGCCCATTTCCTCCGCGGCCCGGGCCATCGCCAGGATGTCGGTCCAGCGTGGTGTGCGACCCGCCAGCTGGCCGTCGGAGTGCGGCAGGTTCAAGCCGAGGCGGAGCATCGCTGAAGGCTATCGGACGGCAGGTGTGCGCGGTGCAGTAGGCCGCGCCCAACCGCGATTCTGACGCCTCGGGTCGATTTGGTCGAACAGATGTGCTATCATCCGTGCTTCGCCAGTGTGGCGATGCGCCCGTGTGGTCGACCCCTTCTCGAACTGACCGTGCGACCGACGCAACTCGTTCGAGAAGACTTTGGAGGTCACTTATGACCACCGGAACCATCAAGAAGATCGTCGCCGACCGCGGCTTCGGCTTCATCACCGCCGAGGATGGGAAGGATTACTTCTTCCATCGCGACGGCCTCACCGCGTCGCTTGACTTCGACCGCCTCAACGGCGGCGAGAAGGTCGAGTTCGACGTCGAAGAGGGACCGAAGGGCGCTCGCGCCAAGAACGTCCAGACCGCCTGACGTAGGCACCGGACAGACCGCCCGCTTTTCAAGCGGGCGGTTTTTCGAATTCTCTGGGCCAAGCGCCTCCGGCATACTCGGGGTGGCGGAGCACGACGCCAGGGCGAGTGAGTGCAGGAACCAACGACTGAACCGATCGAGCTGGAGGGAGCGCCGGCGCTGAGCCGAGCCGGCAATCTCTTCATCCTGCTCGCGTTCGTCTGGGCCATCGCCGGGCAGCTCGTCATCGTTGCGACGCTCCGGTCACTGGGCATTCCGGGCGAAGACGCGTCACCGCTCCTTCTTGTCGCGGTTTTCGCCGTGTATCTCGCGGTGAGTTTCGGTCCGCTGCTGATGGCTTACGTGTCGCGGCGGGCAGCCCATCGTCTGCCGTTTCGATGGCTGCTCGCCTCGCCACAACCCGGTGCCCGCCTCGATTCGGGCGGCATCGAGTTGTGCACGCCCCAGGATGGCTGCAGTCGCTTCAACTGGAACGAGATCGCCAGCCTGGAGCCGACACACGCCTGGCTCGAGGCGAAGGTCGTCGAGGTGTCACCAACGCTCGATCTGCTATCGGTGGATGGCCGGGTCCTGATGAGGGTTCCGCCAAGCGTCTACGAGGAACTCCATCCAGTCGGGGGGCGCTGGCACTCCGGACCACGGACGCTTGCGGAGCGCGTCGTCGCGATGCGACCGGATAGGTTCGCCGTTGCCGGCACCAAGCAGGACCCGCCGCACTACTGGTTCAAGCTCGTCGACGACACGTGGGTTCAGCCTCGCAATTCCTGACAGTCGCTGGCAGGTGCGGGCGGTACAACGGGTACGAACCAACCGCCAACGACACCAGGAGGGTTCGCGAGATGGCATCACCTGCGGCGACCACGGTCGAAACCGGATCCGGCATCGACGACTTCGACTTCCTGATCGGCAAGTGGACCGTTCACCACCGCCGGCTGAAGGAACGGCTCGCGGGAAGCACGGAGTGGCAGGAATTCGGCGGCAGCAGCCAGGTCTGGAAGATCCTCGACGGGGCCGGCAACCTCGACGACAACCTGCTCGAGTTGCCCGGCAACCCTTACCGGGCGGCTTCCCTGCGGTCGTTCGATCCGGAGAAGGGGACGTGGTCGATCTGGTGGCTCGACGGGCGCTACCCGGCCGGACCGCTCGATCCGCCCGTCGTGGGCGGATTCTCGGGCGGTATCGGCACCTTCCTCGCCGACGAGTCCTTCAACGGACGCCCGATCCGCGTGCGATTCATCTGGTCCCGCATCACGCCCGAGTCCTGCCGCTGGGAGCAGGCCTTCTCGCCTGATGGCGGCGAGACCTGGGAGACGAACTGGGAGATGGACTTCACGCGCGTTCGGTAGGGCCGGGATCGCATAATGGATCGGTGACGGACACCGCGCGCAAGGACCACAAGACCGGGTCGATCGTCGAGCTCGATGACTTGGAGCACAGCAAACACGCCCACGAGTTCGTCGGCGAGGAGCACGGCGACGTCCCGTTCTCGTTCATCCTCGTCCACTCCCAGCCAGGCGTTGGGCCCAAGCTCCATCGGCACCCGTACACCGAGGTCTTCATCGTCGAGTCCGGGCAGGCGACCTTCCAGATCGGCGACGAGACGGTCGTCGTCGACGGAGGCCACGTTGTCGTCAGCCCGCCGGGCGAAGCGCATGGATTCACGAACACGGGCTCCGGCGAGCTGCGCCTGACCGCGATCCACGGCGCGGAGCGATTCAACACGGAGTGGCTGGCCGGGCCCGATCCCACCTGGACGTCGAAGCCGAAGGACTGACCACGGCCATGCCGCTCGTCAGTCTCCGTGAGATCACGGACGCGAACCGCGAAGCCGTCAAGGCGCTGCACGTTGCGCCGGCCCAGGAGCAGTTCGTCGGTGGCGTGACGGAGTCGATCGAGGAGGCCGCAGCCACGCCCGAGGGCGCGCCGTGGTACCGCGCGATCTATGCCGGGGACGAGCCGGTGGGCTTCGTCATGCTCAGCTGGAACGTCACGCCGGCGCCGGGGATCATCGGTCCATGGTTTCTGTGGCGGCTGCTCATCGACGAGCGCCACCAACGGCGCGGTTTTGGGCGGGAGGCTCTGACGCATATCGTTGAGCTCATCCGCGCGGCGGGCGCCACTGAGCTCCTGACCAGCTACCAACCCGGCGACGGCGAGCCGTGGCCGTTCTACGAGCGCTTCGGCTTCGAGCCGACGGGCAACCTCGAGGACGGCGAGATCGTCCTGAGGCTGGTGCTACCGGGCAGTCCCCGCTAAGCTGCCTCGCAGATCGGCGTTGTAGAGGGGTCCGGCCGATGCGAATTGTATTGCTGGCAATTCTCGTGCTTGCGATCGCGAGTTGTGGGGGTTCAGCCGCGTCGGGGTCGCCAAGTCAATCGATAAGCGCAGACCCGACGAGCGCGCCCCCATCCGAGTCCGCGTCGCCCGATGAATCCGCCAGCGAGACCGCGACAGCGTCGACTGAGACGTCGCCGTCCGCGGGGCCGAATTCCGCCGCGGGAACCCACTGCACGACCGGTGGCTCGGCTGCGACGGGCCCGGAACTGGCGATCACAGGCCCGGACGTGGTCATGAACCTGCCGGACGGCTGGGAGTCGATGCCCATCGAGGAGTACGGACAGCTCCTCGCCCAGGCGGCCGCGGCCGTGAACCATCCGGACGTCACGAAAGCGGCCGAGTGGCAGGCGGGCCTCATCGCCAGCGGCGTGATGCGTGCCGCCGCGTCCGGGACGTCGGAGCCGTCCGGGTTCCGCGCCAATCTCGTCGTGAGCGTCCTGCCGGTCACGGTCGACCTGAAGACGACGGTCGACTTTCGGCTCAACGACGAGGCCATGAACAGCGTTCCGTTCAACGTGATCGACCTCGGCGAGACGGAACTTCCGATCGGTCCCGCCTATTGCGCCGGTCTCGAGAACGACACCGACGTGGGCACGCCGAGCCAGGCCATCGAGTACATCGCGATCGAGCCAGGCGGCCAGGCGATCTCCCTCGTTGGGACTGCCCCGACGACCGACACGGGATTCCCGGACATCGTCCGGAGCATCGCCCTGTCGCTCGCCGCCGGCTGACGCCCGTGGACTGGACGCTGGAGGTCGTGCTTCTTCCGGTAAGCGATATCGACGCGTCCGTCGTGTTCTATCGAGACAAGGTCGGGTTCGATCTGGACCACGACACGAGGACCGAGCAGATGCACGTGGTGCAGCTGACGCCGCGCGGCTCCGGCTGTTCGATCGTGTTGGGCGATCTGCCGGCGCAGCGAGAGATGACGCCGGGCTCGATGCGTGGCCTGCAGCTCGTCGTCGCGGACGCCGAGGCGGCTCGCAACGAGCTCGTCGGTCGCGGCGTGGAGTGCAGCGAGATCACGGTCTTCGACGAGCGTGACGGTGGCACGTTCTTCGGCTTCAGCGACCCGGATGGCAACACCTGGGCAGTCCAGCAGCTCAAGGTCCGCGGCGAGAAGCCGCTGATTCCCGAGGACTACCGAGACCGGTTCGGAGCCTGACGACTGCTTGCCGGGCTCGAGATCCCGTGCTACTTGACGACGAGGAACCAGTCGATGTGGACTTCTGGGCGACCGCTCGTTCCGAGCGCCTTGACGAGGATCGTGTGCTTGCCCGCTGTTGCCCACGTTCGTCGATAGGCCTCATACGAGTTCTCGACGGTCGACTTGTGGAGATCGATCGTCTTCACGAAGACCCCATCGATGTAGACGCTCGCCCGCCCCTTCGACGGTCCGCGGACGGCCGACCACGCGACCGTCGTGCCGGTGAAGGTGAGCTTCGCGGTGGCGCCAGCCGCGGTTGTCATCTTGCTGCTGCCGACGTCGCGCCATCTACCGGCATAGACGATCGAGGCGCTGCCCTCATCGACCTCAACCGCCTTGAATGCGGCCGTGGATACCCAATTGGTCCAGCTACCGGCCAGATCACGGGCGCGCGCTCGAAAGCGGTATGTATTGGTCGGCGAGACCATGAGATCGACGAATCCGCCACTTGCGTCGGACGCGGCATCGACGAATGCGCCGCCGTTGACGCTCTTCTGGAGCTCGTACAGTTCGACGCCGCTGCCACCCGTGTCCGCGGCCGGAAATTCAACGTGGAGCGGGATCCCTGGGGCGAACCGATTCCATCCCGCTCCCAGCCCAATCCCCGCCAGGGTGGGCGGAAATGGATCGAGCTTGATGGATGCCGACGTCACGTCGGACCAGTTTCCGACCGCATCACCCCATTGGGCGTACATGACGTACGTGCCCGGACGTAGTCTCGAAGGTGACCCCCTTGTGCCCACGACTACGCGGCCCCGTTGTAGCGACCACGCCAGTCTTTCGGAAGGCGTGTCGACCGGATAAGCAAACAGCTCGGAGCGAACGAGCGTTCCGCCTGCCACGTGGTTGGACAAGCGAACATTCGCCACTCCGGAAATGTCATCGGTTGCCGTTACTCCAACGCTCAAGGCCGAGCCATTCGTCCAGCCGCTGGCTGAATTGGGGTCGGCCGAGTGTGGATCCAGCGCTCCGACGGGTGCGGTCACGTCGTCGACATACGACAGCGACACCACGCCGAATGCATCAACCCCGTTCAAGGGATCGTGAACGGTGTACTGCCAGACGTCAGTTCCCACGAAACCAGGATCGGGTAGGTAGGTGATTGGCTGGTCGCATCCATACAAGGCGCCGATAGGAATGAACACGCAAACCAGCGGACCGTCTATTTGGATCGATCCGTGATCCGGATCTGGATACGAGAACGTCGGCTCGAGGACGTCGTTCGAACCATGTGCCGTGAATTCCCACGGGGTGTCCACGATGATGTCCGCGAAGGTGAAGGAATTGGCTCGGACGCCGAGCACCATGCTGGGAGTTGCGACCACGAACAAGGCTGCCGTCAACGAAATGGCGCACACCAGTGCGAGCCCATGATGGCGACGGTGATACATGCTCCGGTCTCCTCGGCCGCAGGCGACCGTGACCGATCAGACCAGCCAACCGAGTGTACTTGGCGCGAAAGGCCTTTCTACCAGATGTCCGGAATCACAGGTGCGAGGCGTCACCAAGGTGGCTCCGAGGCTCACGAGTACCAACGGCGGTGATCGGGCGAAGGCATGGCTAGTTTCACCTACGACCCCGCGATCATCGAGCGCTTTCCAGCGATCGTCGGTGGAGTAATTCACTCCGTCGGCGTCGCGAACGGCCCGTCGCCCGACGAGCTCGTCGAGGCATATCGCGCGGAGCAGGCTTCGGTCGTCGCCCGCATCGGCGCGACGGCCCTGTCGGAGCTGCCGAGCATCGCTGCGTGGCGGCGCGCATTTCGCGCGTTCGGCGTCGACCCGACCGGCTATCGCTCGGCGGCGGAGGCGCTCCTTCGGCGGCTGACCAAGCAGGGCTCGATCCCCTCGATCAACACGCTCGTCGACATCGGCAACCTCGTCAGCATCCGCTACGCCCTGCCGGTCGCGGTCTTCGACCAGCAGGCGATGACCGGCGGCACGACGGTCCGGTTCGCGACCGGCGAAGAGAGCTTCACCGATCTTGGCTCCGGTGTGCGGGAGTCACCCGAACCAGGCGAAGTGATCTTCGTCGACGAGGCCGGCCTGGTGAGCGCCCGGCGTTGGTGCTGGCGCCAATCGGCCGAAAGCGCTTCCGGGCCGACGACGACCGAGATCCTCGTGACCGTCGAAGGCCACCACGATGGGGCCGCCAGCGACATAGCTGCGGCCGTCACGGATCTCGAGGCGTTGCTGCGAACCTACGCCCGGCCGCGGGCGATGGTGGCCGGGAGGGTGAGCGCGACAGAGAGGTTCGCGGGACTCTGAGGTGGGGGAGACGCACGGCACCGCGGCACCGGCACCCGCACCCGCACCGAGGCGGTCGTTCGCCGGCGACATTCGGACGTTGTCCAAGGTCGCGGGCGTACTCACGGTGATCGCGCTGTTCATCGGAGGAGCCGGCCCAGGCGTCTTGCTGAGGCTCCTCGGCCTTGACGACGCCATCGGGCTGGTCGGAAGCATCATCTCGACGGCGCCGTTGTCACTGACCGCCGGCGCGGTGATCATCGCCCTGTCGCGCTACCGGGACACGGTCGGCCTGAGAGACATCGTGGCGGGGCTTGCGATTGCCGCGACGGTGTCGCTCATTGCGGCTTCGATCCTGGGCCAGGTGTCGTCGGACCAATGGCCGAAGACGACCCAACGCGGGAGGAGCTCGAGCTGATTCTCGGTGCGCCGATCTTCATCGCCCAGACGCTCGGCGTGTTTCTCGGGGTCTACGGCTGGGAGCGCTTCGTGTTCGCCCTTGCCGGCGCGGTATTCCTCTACTACGCGTACACGCTGGTGCTGCTGCCAAGGCTTGGCGACCGGCGATCGCGCTGACTACGTCGCGAGGCCGTCGATGAAGTCGAGGAACCGCGTTACGTCGCGCTCCACGGTGGCAATTCCGACGGACACGCGCACTGCTCCTGCCGCCCGTCCGGGCAGGAGCCGTCGGTAGTCGTCGGCGGTGGGTGGCGTGCCGAGCGCGAACAGGCGCTCCATCTCTGGCGCGGTGATGCCTCGAGCGGCCTCGCTGGCGCCGGGATTGCAGAAGCAACCGGTCCGGATCGAGATGCGCCGGTCGGCCGCCAGCGCGTCGACCTCTCGGTAGTCGACGACGTCGCCGGCTGCGTCGAGGACATTGAAGGCGATGGTCCCGCCGCGGTCCTGGTTGTCGGCCGGTCCATACAGGCGAACAAGCGGTGCGCCGTTCGCATGGCGCATCGCTGGCAGCCGCTCCAGCAACCGCCGCGTGAGGTATCCGACGCGCCGCTGGATCGTCGGCATGCCGACCGCCGCTACATGTCGCAGCCCGATCTCGATCGCCGGCAGCCCGAGATAGTTGACCGTTCCGTCCTCGAATCCGCTCTCGCCGTCCATCAGGGCGTGGCGTTGCACAGCCACCGAGGCGAGGCTGATCGTTCCGCCGGCGAACCAGGGCCGTTGCAGTCGGGCCAGCGCCTCGCGGCGCACGATCAGTGAGCCGATCCCGGTCGGGTAGCCGAAGACCTTGTACCAGGAGACCGCGACGAAGTCGGGGTGCCAGCGGGACAGGTCGAGCTGAGTTGTTGGCACGAAGGCGGACGCGTCGAGCAGCACGTCCCAGCCTCGGTCGTGCGCCTGGGTCACCCAATCGAGCGGATGCCGGACCCCGGAGTAATTGGACTGGGCCGGGAATGCGAACAGGTGGTTCGTGTCGTCGGGCCGGCGATCGAGCGCGGCGAGAACATCGGCGGTGTCCACGCGCAGGCTCGGGGTCTGCAGAGGCAGGTATCTGACGTCAGCGCCCCGCGCACGGGCGAACTCGCGGATGCCCGTGACGGAGTTGTGGTTGTCGGCGGTGAGGAGGAAGGCGCTGCCCCTGCGCGAACGGGTACGCCTCGCCGACGAGCTTGAGCGCACCGCTGGCGTTGCCCGTGAAGACGACCGTGTACTCGTCCGGCGAGGCGTTGAAGAAGTCCAGGATGGCGCGGCGCGCGTTGTCGGCAAGCTCCGTCGCTGCGCGGGACGTGGGGTTGTTCGAGTGCGGGTTGCCGAATACCCCGGTGCGAAGCAACTCGTGATGCTCGCGGAGCTGAGACTCGGCGTAGAGGCCGCCGCCCGTGTAGTCGAGGTAGACCTGGTCCTGCGCATCGAGTCTGGCGTACTCGCGCGAGCGCAGGCCCTCGACCGCGTCGACGTCCCAGTCGGGATCGGCGAGAGCCGCTACGGCCTGGAAAGCCGCGGCGGTCGGCAAGGCGTGATCGGCCAGATAGGTCACGCTCGGAGCATCAAGGCCGCGGGCCGAGAGCTACAGCAACCTAAGTTCCAACGCCAGCGTCGGCTTGCCGACACGGGTGACAGGGCGCACCGCGCTGCTACGGATCCGTCGCATCGCGGCGACGCAGGATCCCGAGGTAGGCCTTCCATGGTCCGACGGCGGCGTCGTAGCTGCCGGCCAGCGCTGCGTAGATCTGTGCGACGTGGTCGAGGTCGTGGACTGCCCATGTCGCTAGTAACTCGCGCATCGTCACCTCGCCCAGCTCGGAATGGCGGCCGACCCTCTCGAGGTCGTCGTCGCCGACGAGCTCGCGCAGGCGGGTGAGCTGCTCGCCCCGGAGCTGCTCGAACCGATCGATCAGCGCGTCGAGCGGCACGTCCTGGTCGCGCTCGACGTGGGCGAACCGGTCGAATGGCTCGAACGGGCGGTTAGCCCCATCGCGCAGGATCATCTCGGCGCGCGGAATCCAGTCGTCGAGCTCGGCCGAGATGAGGTGGCCGACGACGTCGCGCGGCGTCCACCCGTCGGCGGTGTCTGGTGTGCCCAGCCAGGGTTCGGGCAGCCCGTCGAGCAGAGCACGCACGACCCGCGGCGTCCGATCGAGGAGCGCGGTGGTCTCGGCGAGGAACGAATCCGTCATCGGCTTGGAGGATACCCCGGCGCCTGCGCGGCCAGAAAACGAAGAGCCGAAAACTAGGCACTTGACGTCACACACTGTGTGTCGCACACTGTGCGGCACATGACAGCCATCGATCCCGCCTCTCGCCCCTGCGGACGCCCCCTTCGAGAACCTTCGTCTCGAGCTGCGACGCGGGGCCCTCGTACTGGCCGTGCTAGCTCGGCTGCAGACCGAGCACTACGGCTACGCGCTCCGCAAAGCGCTCCTGGAGCAGGGAATGGATATCGACGAGAACACGCTCTATCCGCTGCTTCGCCGTCTGGAGACGCAAGGGCTCCTGGACAGCGAGTGGCGCGAAGAGGACAAACGACCGAAGCGCTTCTATCGGCTCTCAGCGGAAGGTCACGCGGTCCTGGCTCGGCTGCTCGAACAGTGGACAGAGCTGGACGCCGCACTCCGCCGAATCATCTCGGAGGTCCAGCCATGACCCTGGTCGATCGATACCTTCGCGCGGTCAGGGACCACCTCCCGCGCGGGCAGCAGGACGACATCATCAATGAGCTCTCGGACAGCCTGCACTCCAGGCTCGAGGACGAAGTGGCCACCCGCGGCCGGCCCCTGCTCGAGGCCGAGGAGTCGGCGATCCTCAAGGAGTTCGGGCACCCGATGACGGTTGCCGCCCGCTACCGCGCTGACGAGCGATCGGTGACATTCGGACGGCGGCTCATCGGTCCCGAGCTGTTTCCGACCTACATGCAGGTCCTGGCGGTCAATGTGACGATCACGCTCCTGATTGCCGCAATCGCCGCGGTCGCGTCCGTTTCGATCTGGCCCGGCGTCGTCGGGATCCTCATCCCGCTCGCGATCCAGTTCTCGATCGTGACGTCAATCTTCGTCGTCATCGACCGAAGGTTCGTCACCAATCCCGACGGCTGGGATCCGCGGACCGTCAGTTCGATGGGCCCGGACGTCGACATCTCGACGATCGACGGGATCGCGGAACAGCTCATCGGCAAGGCCCACCCGCGGGTCGTCCCGGTGACGTCGTCGATCCTGGAGATCGGCCTGGCGGCCCTGACGCTATCGGTCGCGCTTGCCATCGGACTGCCGGGGCAGGTCGGCTTCGTGAAGCCCGGACCCGGCTGGGCAGACGTCTACGTTCCGATCATCGTGCTGATCGCGCTCTCGTTCGTGGGGCCGCTGATCAACCTGTTCCGGCCGCAGGGAACGCGTGCTCGCGTCATCGCCCATGTGCTCGTCAACGCCGCGACGATCGTGGTCGCTGCCGTGTCGCTCGCCATCGGGAACTGGGTCCTGCTTGCCGATCCCGCCGCTGCGACGGCCGAGATGGCGAGGCTCGTCGAGGTGATCAACGGCTTCATCCGCGTCTCGATCGCAATCACGATCGTGCTGACCGCGGTGACGGGCGCCCTCGGGCTTCGACGGCTGGTGAGGATGAGTCCGTAGGATTCCGGCAATCCACAGCGGCCAGCGAATCTAGGGAGGTCGAATTATGCGGCGCTATCACGCACGGCCGGATGGCCTGCCGGCCCCGAACGGCTACAGCCAGGCCGTCGAATTCGACGGGAAACTCGTCTCCATTGCCGGCCAGGTCGCTTACGACGCGGACGGGCGGGTCGTCGGAGCCGGCGATGCGGAGGTCCAGACCCGCCAGGTATTCGCGAACCTCCGCATCGCCCTGGCCGCTGCAGGCACGGATCTAGAGCACGTCGTCAAGTTCACGTTCTACCTGACCGATCGGGCGGACCTCGACGCGTTGCGTCGCGTGCGCAACGAGGTCATCGACCCCTCGACCGCGCCGACGAGCACGCTCGTCTTCGTCTCGGGGCTGGTCGATCCCGCACTCCGCGTGGAAATCGAGGCGCTCGCCGCCGTCTGACCCTCAAGTGAACTAGGTCGTATCTCCGGGGCCCGGCGTCACGGGGATCTCGGGCATCGGGCTCATCAGCTGGAAGTAGTTGTTGTCCGGGTCGGCGAACGTGGCGATCGCGGCATCGATCTCGCCCTCCTCGAAGCCGTACGGCTCGGCGACGACGATCGCGCCAGCGGCCTTGAATCGCTCGAATTCGCCCTTGACGTCCGGCGTCTCGATGTTCCAGATGATCCGGCCCGGATGGACGTTCTTGCCTGTGACCTCGCTGTGTGGTCCGACGGTGACGAAGCCCGACCCGACCTGCCAGCCCGTATAGCCGCCTTCTGAGAACGTCGGCGCGCCCAGCACCTTCGAGTAGTAATCGACGAGTTGCTGGGGATCGGCGGACCCGATCAGGATGCTGTTGAAGTTCACGCTCTCTCCTTCTGGTTGTCGCCGCTTAGCCTACGCGTCCGGCGCGTCGAGGAACGCGAGAGCCGCATTGGCGAACTGTGGCGAGGCGCCCAGGTTGTAGTGGGTCAGGCCGGGCAGGATCGCCAGCGCGTGGCCGCCCTTCGGCCGGCCCTCGCCCATCCAGCCGCCGTCGCGCAGGCCACCGTCGAGCAGCTTGAACATCTCGACGTAGTGACTCGGCGGCGCCATGTCGGCATCGGCGGCGACGATGAGCGTGGGCACCTGGAGGCCGCGAACCTCCTCGGCGAAGTCGAAGTCCTTCGCCATGGACTCGCCGATCTTGTCGAGCAGCCGCGGGAAGTCCTCCGGACGCGGGGCGACCCTCGCGTAGAGCTCCCACATGGGTGTTTCCTTCATGAACTCGGCGGCCGCCGCACTCACCTGGGCCTGCTGGGCCAGCATCTCGGCCGGGATCGCGTCACGACGATAGTGAGCCGAGGCCATGACGAGCTTGCCGATCTTGTCCGGATACTTGACGGCGGTGAAGAACGCGACGCCGCCGCCGAGGGAGTAGCCGACGATGTCCGGCTTGTCGAGCCCGAGGTGGTCGATCAGCGCCGCGATGTCGTCCGCCATGAGCCTGATGTCGATGGGCCGATCGATGTCAGCGGTGCGGCCGTGACCCTGGAGGTCGACGGCGATCACCTGATGGTTCGCCGCGAGTGCGGGGATGATCGGCCCGAGCGTTTCGCTCGACATGAGCCCGCCGTGGAGCAGGATCAGCGGTCGTCCGCTCCCGTACGTCTCGTAATAGAGATTGATTCCGTTGACGTCGGCGTATTGCCCGGTGGCCTTGGCCTCGGTGGTCGACTCGGTCGTCACGGTGGCGCTCCTCTCGTCGGTTGCGGTGTGTCGTTGCTGATTGGACCGCGCGGACCCTCGGAACTCATCGGTCGCGGCGATCGCCGGGGAACACGCCTACCCTACGACGATGACTGCAAAGCTGATCTACTCGGCCCTTACCTCGCTTGACGGCTACGTCGCCGACGAAGATGGCAACTTCGACTGGGCCGCGCCCGACGAGGAGGTCCACCAATTCGTCAATGATCTGATGCGGCCCGCCGGCACTCACCTCTACGGTCGGCGGATGTACGACGTGCTCGTGGCGTGGGAATTGGACGACATGCTGGTGGGCCAGCCACCGTCCATCGCCGACTTCGCGACGATCTGGCGGGCGGCCGACAAGATCGTGTACTCGCGAACCCTCGAAGCGGTCTCCAGCGCCCGCACGAGGATCGAGCGCGAATTCGACCCCGATGAGATCCGCCGGCTGAAGGCCACGGCCAAGGGCGACATCACGATCGGCGGCCCGGAGCTAGCCGGGCAGGCGTTGCGGGCTGGCCTCGTGGACGAGATCCACCTCTTCGTGAACCCGATCGTCGTGGGCGGTGGCAACGCATTGCTCCCAGAGGACGTCCGCGTGCCGCTCGAGTTGATCGACGAACACCGGTTCGCCAACGGTGTCGTGCACGTTGGATATCGGACGCGCTAAGGGAGTGGCGCCTCGCCGGTGATCGTGCCATCCGCCACGCGAACGACGAGGCTGACGAGCAGGTTCAGAACCTGATCGTCGCCGAGCCCGAACCTCGTCAGCGACCGCCAGGTTTCGAACGCCATCGCATGGCCGATGGTCGCCGACAGGAACGGCCAACGAGCCTCCGGACACGGCCAAGCATCGGCCAGGGCCGCGAAGACCGCGCCCATGTGCCGGTCGAACTCGTCCGGCTGGGCTGGTTGCTCGCCGGTCGCGGCATCGCCGAGGATCGTCGATAGCATTCGCTCGTTCGCCCGGTACCAGGCGAAGAGTTCCGCCAATCCGTGTGCGAGTCGCGCCGTCGGGTCCGCAATGGAGCCCCAGCCGACCGGTTCTGGGACGCCTGTGACCCGAAGGCCATGAGCCGTGCAGGCCTCGTATAGCGTGTCGAGGTCCGGGAAGTGGTGATAGACCGTGTGCCGCTGGACGCCGGCCCGTTGGGCGATCGCGCTGACCGTCGTTTTCGATGGCCCGACCGTCGCATGCAATTCGAACGCAGCCGCCGTAATCCGCTCCCGCGTCTCGGTCTGCCGTGCAAGTCGCCGGCGAAGCGTGTATGGCCGCCGGGTGTTGGACTTTCGCTGCTCGCTCATGTGCATCGAAAGTATTGACGATCGCGCGGCGCGGCGCTACCCTCCACCAATCAATGCACACTGATGTGCACTCAATATTCCTCGAGGTGCCGCCGGATGCCCGTCATCACTCGATCCAGGTTCCTTGTCAACGCCGATGCCGGCGCGGTCGTCTTCGACGGCCCGATCGGCACCACCGTGAAGGTGCGCGGCGACGCCACGAATGGCGTCCTTTCGATCTGCGAGATGCCGGTGGCCGCGGGCTTCATGGTTCCGCCTCACACCCATCGCGACTTCGACGAGTGGAGTTACGTACTCGAGGGCCGAATTGGTGCGCGTGTCGGCGACGACGAGTTCTCGGCCGGGGTCGGGGAGTACATCCTCAAACCGCGCGGCCTGATGCACACGTTCTGGAATGCCGGGCCCGATCCGGCGAGGCTGATCGAGTTGATCACGCCAGCCGGGTTCGAAACGTTCTTCGAGGACATCGGCAGGCTGGCCGCGACTGGCGAACTCACCGATGAAGTGATGGGATCGATGGCCGAGCAGTACGGAACAACCGTATCTATGGAGTGGGTCGAGGATCTGGTCGCGCGATACGGGCTCGAGGTCACCGCCTAGCGTTCGCGCCGCTCCCTTAACCGCGCCCGCATCCATATCGTCTGCTGGCAGCGGCCGCTTACCTCGGCGACTCGTCGCGCATCGCGTCCAGCACGTCGCGGAGGCTCTCGACGGGACCGAAGTGGCCGAGCTTGTCCGGGTTCACGACCGATCGGATCGTCGCGACGCGGCCGTCGACGACCTCGAACGACATCACCGAGAAGACGCCGCCGTTCGGGCCCCGGAAGATGACGCCCGGCTGGCCGTTGACCTCGTGGCGCTCGAGCGTCGCGCCCATCGCCGGCATCTGGCTGCCCAAGCGGGCGAACATCCGGGCGACCTTGTCGGCGCCGACGATCGGCTCGAACCACTGGGGAACCTTGCCGCCGCCGTCACCGTGGACGACCACGTCCTCGGCGAGGAACGCGATCAGGCCGTCGACGTCGCCGCCTTCCGCCGCCGCGAAGAAGCGGCCGAGGAGCTCGTCGCGCTCGGCTTCCGAGGCGTCGAACCGCGGCCGGTTGGCGGCGATGAACTTGCGCGCCCGGACCGCGTGCTGGCGGCAGGTCGCCGCCGTCCTCCCGACGATCCGGCCGACCTCCTCGAAGTCGTAGTCGAACACGTCGTGGAGGAGGAAGACCGCCCGCTCGACCGGAGTCAGCCGCTCGAGCAGGAGGAGGAACGACATCGACAGCGAGTCGGCCTGCTCGGCGTGCCCGGCCGGGTCGCCGGCGCCCGTCGTCGGTCACGAGCGGCTCCGGCAGCCATTCGCCGACGTACGTCTCGCGCCGGACGCGGGCCGACTTGAGGTGGTCGATCGCGAGGCGGGTGACGACGGCCGACAGGTACGCCTTCGGCGACTCGACCGCGGTGCCATCGGCGAGCGCCCGCTGGTAGCGGACGAACGCCTCCTGGACGACGTCCTCGGCCTCGCTGACGCTCGACAGCATCCGATACGCGATCGAGAAGAGCAGCGGTCGGAGGTCGACATAGGCGTCGGCGACGTCGTCCCTGGCCTTGGCTGGCGTCACGCGGCGGACGTCTCCCGGTCGGTGGTCGGCCGCGCCGGCGGCAGCGGCACCGGCGAGTCGAGGCCGTGGCGGAAGCCATCGCGCCAGCTCGGCCAGATCGGCTGCCAGCCGAGCTCGCGCTTCGCCTTCGCGTTCGACGAGCCGCGGCCTTCGGTCATCATCGTGACCGCGACGTCGCCGGCGAGCAGGCGGCCGAGCCAGGCGGGGATCCGCAGCGGCTTCGGCGCGCCGAGCGCCTCGGCGATCGCCGGGATGAACTCGCGCGACGGCGCCGGGTCGTCGTCGACGATGTTGTAGATGCCTGCGCTGGCCGCGCTCGAGGGCGGCGACCGTTCCGCCGGCCGCGTCATCGACGTGGGTCGACGACACGATGCCCGCGCCGTTGCCGATGACCGGGAACATCCGCTTGCGGAGGATCGCGCCGAGCGTCTCCGACGAGCCGGGCCCGTAGAGGCCGCCGTAGCGGACGACGATCCCCTCGAGCGGCGCGTCGAGGACGGCGCGCTCCAGGAACTTGATCGCGGCGAGCGTCTCGGTCTGCTCCTTCACCGGGTTCGGATCGAGCGGATCGTCCTCCGTCTTGATCCAGGACGCCCGTCCGCGGCTGTTGCTCCAGCCGGTGAAGCTCTGGGCGACGAACCGCTTGACGCCGCTCGCCTGGGCCGCGGCGAGGAGATGCTCGGTGCCCTCCGTCCGGAGCCGGTTCGTCAGGGCGAACCAGCGATCGAAGTGCCGGAAGTCGGGCGTGCCGGAGAGGGCCGTCATCTCGTGGATGATCGCATCCGGCTCCGCCCTGGCCACCGCCTCGCCGATCCCGACGGCATCGAGCCCGTCGACGACGACCGCTTCCGCGCCCATCGCCCGGATGGCGTCGGCCGACTTCTCGCTCGTTGTCGTCCCGGTGACCTGGTGGCCACGAGCCACCAGCATCGGCACGAGCCGCCTACCAACGGCGCCGTTCGCGCCTGCAACAAAGACCCGCATGGTTGGGCCTCCTTTCTCGTCTCTGCACCCAAGACGAGATGGAGGCCCGGGATGTGAAAGGGATGCGGCCGCGCGTTGATCGATGGGTCGCTCGCGTAGAGTGTGGGAATGGCGGATCAGGCCGCCCACGACGACAGCAGGAGGCAGACCCGTGCTCCGCGGAAGGGACATCACGCTTGCGACCGGTCCGCGAGGCGGACATCGACGCGATGTATGCCGCGCACTTCGACATCGGCAACCGCGGTGCGTTCTTTCCGCTCGGCATCATGTCCGAATCCGTCTTCAAGCATCGGTTCGCCGAGACGGGGTTCTGGGAGAAGGAGGAGGGGACGCTCCTCATCACGGCCGCCGACGCGCCATTGGCGGGCCACATCGAGTTTTTCAAGCCCGTCAACTATTGGGACGCGTTCGAGCTCTCATACCAGCTCTACGACCAACAATTCGCCGGCCGCGGCTGGATCACGGAGGCCGTCCAGCTGATGACCGACTACCTCTTCGGATCGAAGAAGCAGAACCGGATCCAGCTCGTCATCGTCCCAGAGAACGCGGCTTCGCGGCGAATTGCCGAGAAGTGCGGCTTCCAGCTCGAGGGCACGGCGCGCGGCGCGTTTTTCAACGGCGGGCGCAGCCAGGACGTGCTGATCTACTCCCTGCTCCGCGACGATCCGCGGCCCTGGCGGCGCTGACCGCCGGACGCCTCGCTAGCGCTCCCGCCCGGACCTCAGCGGAACCGACGGTAGAACGCGCGCATGTCGCCGACCAGCTCGTTCGGCGCCTTGTGGGCCGCGAAGTGGCCGCCGCGCTCGGATACATCGTTCCAGCTGACGATGTTGCTGTGGTCGCGCTCGGCGAAGCGCCGGATGCCGCTGAAGTCGCCGCCGAAGGCCGGCGAGGCCGAGCGGGACCGTCGTCGGCTCGGTCGGCCGATCGGTCGCGTGGGCGTTCTCGTAGTAGAGCCGCGCCGCCGATGCCGCCGTCCCGGTCAGCCAGTAGAGCATCACGTTCGACAGCTGGAAGTCCGGATCGAGGTCCTCGCCGAGCAGCTGGGCATTCCAGGCGAGCAGGCCGAGCGGCGAGTCGTTGATCGCGTAGGCCAGCGTCTGCGGCTGCTCCGCCATGAAGCCTTGTTGAACGACATCTTGTTCTCGAAGAACCACTGGAGCGTCCCCAGCTCGGTCATTTCCTCGGCGGTCATGCCGGCGAACTCGGAGGGTCGCCCGACGGGAACGAGAAGATCTGGGTGACGTGGACGCCGACGACGTGGTCGGGGTCGAGCCGGCCGACCTCGGGCGAGATCATCGAGCCGGCGTCGTTGCCCGCGGCGCCGTAGCGCTCGTAGCCGAGGCGACGCATCAGCTCGACCCACGCCGCGGCGATCCGGTAGTTGGTCCAGCCGCGCTCGCGCGTCGGGCCCGAGAGGCCGTAGCCGGGCATCGACGGGATGACCAGGTCGAACGCGTCGGCCGGGTCGCCGCCGTGCGCCCGGGGTCGGTCGAGCGGTCCGACGATGTCGAAGAACTCGAGGATCGAGCCGGGCCAGCCGTGGGTCACGATCAGCGGCAGGGCGTTCGGCTCGGGGGAGCGGACGTGGAGGAAGTGGACGTTCTGGCCGTCGATCTCGGTCGTGAACTGCGGGATAGGCGTTGATCCGGGCCTCGGTCGCCCGCCAGTCGTAGCTCGCTCCGCCAGTAGTCGTAGAGCGATCGGACGTACGACTGCTTGATGCCGTCGTCGACGTCGCCGGGGAGCTCGTCGGGCCAGCGGGCGCGGTCGAGGCGAGCGCGCAGGTCGTCGAGGTCGGCCTGCGGGATGTCGAGCGTGAACGGTCGGATCGCCGTGTCGGCGGAGTCGTTCATCGGTCGGTCCCTTCTCCTGTCCTCATCGTGATCGGAACGGAATGAAGTGTTCCGTTCCATTATGGCGGATTGTGGGCTATGCTTGTCCAGATGGAATCTGCACGAGCCGCTGAGCGGCCGGCGTGCCCAGGCGCGGCGCAACGACGCGCGGATCCGCGAGGCGGCCCGGGAGGTCTTCACGGCCGACCCGGACGCGCCGATGTCGGCGGTCGCGGCCCGAGCCGGGGTGGGGATCAGCGCGCTGTACCGGCGCTACGCGAGCAAGGAGGACCTGCTGCGGCAGGTCGCGCGGGACGGGCTGGCGCGCTACCTCGAGGAGGCCGAGACGGCCGCCGCCGACGACCGCGACCCTTGGGACGCCTTCGTGGCGTTCATGGAGCGGCTCCTCGAGGCGCAGACCGTGGCGATCACGATGAACCTGGCCGGGACGTTCGCTCCGACCGAAGAGCTGTATGCGATGGCCGAGCGGGCCGCCGAGCTGAACGAACCTGATCGTCGACCGGACGAAGGCCGCGGGTGGTCTTCGGCCGGACATCGTCGTCGACGACCTGTCGCTGATCCTCGAGCAGGTGTCATCGATCCGCCTGGGCGACGCGCGGCGGACCCACGAGCTCCGCCGCCGCTACCTGGCGCTGTTCCTCGAGGGCCTCCGGCGGCGGGGAGGAGCCGCTACCGGGTCCGCCGCCGACGCCGGAGGAGCTGGGCGAGCGCTGGTCGCCCAAGTAGGGGACTGCGGCGCGCCGGGGCGTGGTCGATGGGATACTGAGCCATGCCTGTTCGCACCGTTATCCAACGCGGGCCCAAGGACAAGAGGTCCGTGGCGTTCGCCTCGACTGGCCAGGGTGGAATCGGGGCGCCAAGACCGCCGAGCTCGCCCTGGAGACGCTCGAGTCCTATCGGGAGCGCTATCGGCCGATCGCGGACCTCGCCGGACTGGCACGCGAGTTCGACGCCGCCGGGCCGCTGGAGGTCGTGGAGGACATGGTCGGAACCGGGTCGGTCGACTTCTGGGGCATCTCTTTCTCGCCCTCGTCGACCGAGCACGGGCCGATGGGCGAGGCGGAGATCGAGCGCAAGATCACGCTCCTGAAGGCAGCCTGGGCGTACTTCGACGGCGTCGCGGCGCGGGTCTCGGAAGAGATGCGCAAGGGCCCGCGCGGCGGAGGACGCGACCGCACCCGGATCATCCGCCACACCATCCGCACCGAGAGCGAGGACTTCGCGAAGCAGGTCGGGTTGAAGATCCCGGAGGAAGCGGCGCTGACCCCGGATGGACTGCGGCAGCATCGGGAGACCTACGTCGCGGCGATGCGCGCCTACAACGCCGGCGAGATCGAGAAGCGATGCGGTCGTGGTCGCTCCCGTTCCTCATCCGCCACTCGGCCTTCCACACGCTCGACCATGCGTGGGAGATGGAGGACAAGGACCTCTCCGCCGAGGGCGGGGCCTGACAAACCGGCTTCGTTCTCGCCGCCATGGCCGATCTGGCCGGGACATTCGCAGCGACCGATGAGCTGATATGCGATGTCCGCTATTGCCGCGGACCTAAGCGCCCGGACGGTCGACAGAACGAAGGCTGCGAGTGGTCTCCGGCCCCGACACGGTCGTCAACGACTGTCGCTGATCGTCAAATTGGTGTCCTCGATCCGGTTGGGGATGCGGCACGGACCCACGAGCTCCGTCGACACTACCTCGCGCTGATCCTCGGCGGGCTGCGTGCGAGCGGCGACGAGACGCTACGGCGACCGCCGGCGAGCCCGAAAGAGTTCGGTTCGCGCTAGTCGCCCGAGTACGGAACGGCGGCCATGTGCTCACATCGGCGCGTCGCAGAGACGCCCACGTCACGCGATCGCGTCGACCACCTGCGAGGGCCCCGCGCGACGCGGCGGACCGGGGCGTCGACGCGGCGATGATCTTGCACTAGTGACACGCGACATGGACGAGACAACGATGTGGTCAACTGGGGACGAGCGCAAATCCGTTGTCGGAGGCGTCGTTGATCGACCCGCCCGCTACAACAAGGCGAACGCCACGTCAATCCGGCGGCGTTCCTTGGGACCTCATTGAAGTCGTTACTGGCAGTCGCGACAGTCTCGTGGGAGCCGTCGCACAGCACATCGCGCTTCATCGAATGTCGGGAGCGCCAGCGCACTTCGCAGCGTGGACCGCTGCTCGAACGCGGGAATCCCTACGCGGCTTCCGAGGCGAGGGCGATCCGCGCCTTCCTATCCCGTGGGCTGGGGACGCCGGACGAGCCCGGCAACGCCGACCACCTTCAGGGATTGGTCGCGGAGCACCTGTGGCACATGTCGCACTCCGAAGCACCAAGCGACGAACCAGTGCTCTACCTCTCAACGCCGAAGTTCGATCCAACGGGGCCTGGGGCTGACGGGCTCGTGATCTTCGATGACCAGTCACCAAGATTTCGGCTGTGGGAGATAAAGAAGTCTGGCGCACAGTTCAGCCAAGCTTTGTCCAAAGCCTACGGTCAGCTTGCGGAGAGTGGTGATGTCTATCTCGCGCAATTGACCGAAATCGGTCAGGAATTCGATGGAGGGCGACTAGCGTCCGTCTTCGCCCAACTGCTGGACTGGTGGATCGATGGAGCGGAGCAGGCGAATGCCGGAGTGGCGATCGCCAGTCCTGTGCATCCGACCAATTCCTTCACCACGATGCGAACTCGCATTCCGGAATTGACGGGCGCGGTTGCGCACCGAGGCCTGTTCTTTTCGATTGAGGACTATGCCGGCTTTTGCAGTGCGGTACGGACAACGCTGTGGATTGGACTCTAGATCTCGCCGCCGTAGGCGAAGCGCTCGGCGGCAGGACTCGGCTGCCAAGCCCGGATGAATTCGCGTCGCTGATTACCGAGGCTGAGCTTGCACTTCTTGTCAGCTCATCCCGGATTTCTCCGCGCCTACTCGATGCCGCTTGGTATCTCCATGGGGTCGTGTCCGCGTGGGGCGCCCCCGACCTATACCCCGTCGCGCGACGTCGTCAGGCATTTCAGCTATCCGCGCATGTGTTCGACTTGGCATTGGGAGCCATGCAGATTGCCGGTGCGGATCGATTGCGACTCGCGTTTGCCGCACAAATCGGATTTGCCCGTTCGTCCCTTGAACCGAATGCCATCGCAATTCGACGACGCAGTGAGTCGCCATTCTACGCGCACTTTTTGGAGCACCCCGCCCCTGCAGTCGATGCTGGCGGCGCCCTTCTGGCCTTCGATGTGTCCTGGTTGTACGACCGACTCCGGACGTACCGGTCCGAGATCGCTAACCACGAAGCCGACTGGCGTGTCGGCGTCCGCGGAACGCCATTTGCGAGCAGTGCCCTGACTCTTGACGCGATCTGGCAAATCCTCCTCTTCGTCACGCGAGGCGAGGTCAATCGACTGGAAGTTGCAAGCGGGCTGCTGCACGACGCCATCGATAGCGAGACAGGTGAAGGCGATGTCGACTCTCGCTGGGTTGCAGCCCACCTCATAGATGTCTTGCCGCAGCTTCAAGGCGCCTCTGTGTGGACCGCCATTCCCCCAAGCGTCGCGCCAAGTGTTCGAAGGGCATTCGCTCTCGCGGCTCCGCCCGTTCTTCAGCTCTGGCCACCACAGCTAGATGCAATGCGAGAGGTCCATGGGCGCACGCCCGTAAGCGGCGAGGTTCGACGGGTCGTACTTTCGATGCCAACAAGTGCAGGCAAAACCCTACTCGCTCAGATCCTCGCGACCGCCCATCTGTCTGAGGCGAATACAGGTGTGTGCTTCGTGGCCCCCACGAGGGCATTGTGCCGGGAGATCGATCGAAGCCTGCGAAGTCGGCTGCGCTTCATGCGGCGGGACTCAGTATTCGACTCGTCAGACGAGCTCTTTGTCGATCTCAACACGGATGTCGCAGATGTTGCTGTCATGACGCCCGAGCGCCTCGCATACCTCTTACGGCAGGATCGTGAGGCCGTCCTTGCGCGTTTCGGACTATTCGTATTTGACGAGGTTCATAACGTAGGCGATCCAACTCGCGGATGGACGCTCGAGACCGTCATTACTGAAGTCCACACGGCCACCGCCGACACAACTCATCGGATCGTTCTCATGTCCGCGGCCTTGGGAAATCGTGTCCATTTCGTAGATTGGGTTGATCCCGCTGGAGCCGGCCTCTCGTTTCACTTTGATTGGAGGGGGCCTAGGCGCCTCACGGCCATTTTCACTGCTGAGGCCGCGCCGTTTGCCCACTGGCATCGTCCAAGGTTGCGGGCCAACTCGCCCGATAGGCGCACTCGACCATTCCGAGGGGTCCTTCGCGTCAGGACGCCAGATGGTCGGGTGACCCCGCTTCAATTCAGCGAGCCCGTTGGCGATCTCGTTACTCGTCTACGAAACGGTTCATGGGTCAAGGACGACTCAAGCACCGCTTTCTACAAGACCCTCGTACCAGTTGTGGAAGTTTTGGCATCGGCGGGTCCAGTCTTGGTCGTTTGCCCAAGCAGACGCGAGGCGATGGACACGGCGAAGGCGATCTCGACTTCCCTGTCGGTCGCGGCAACGGTGACGGAGCTAGCCAGCCAACTCGAGCGCCGGCTCGGAGGAGACCACCCCCTGACTACGATGGCGAGAGTCCGAGTCGCATACCACCACGGCTCCCTGCCACGAGACGTTCAAGCTGCTATCGAGGAAGCCCTTGCAGATGGGACGCTGAGGGTCGTCTGCGCAACGACCACGCTGACGGAGGGCGTCAACCTTCCCGTTCGTTCGGTACTGATAACCGCGCAGGGGACGTTCGGTCCCGGTGGCTACACTGAATTTATTACCGGTCCCACATTGCTGAACGCGATTGGCCGGGCTGGTCGTGCAGCGCGCGAGACGGAGGGCTGGGTGGTTCTTGCGCGGAACGCGGACTATGTGGTCGAAGACTTCGATCGCCTTGAGCCCGCGGATCGAGAGCTTGCGGCTCTGTCGAACCTCGCGGCGGCTGAAGTACTCGACGAATTGGCCAGGCTCGAAGAAGGCGCGCGTGCCGAGATTGACGTGTCCTTCGAGAACTTCGGGTTGACCGTCGACGCATTCGTTTCTGTCGTATGGCACTTGTGTCGCGAGAACCCAGCCGACGTTGAGACATTTCTTGAATCGACCCTGGGTTGGCGCAAATGAATGCGAACCAAAGGCGACGATGGCTCGCAGTCGCTACTCGAGCTCGCTCTCGATTCGACGACACACCGGTCGAGCAGCGCGAACGGTGGGCACGGTCGGGATTTAGCTTGCGTTCTTCGCGAGCGTTGGAAGGCATTGCCGTCGAGATTGCCCGAACCATCGCGGAGAGCGGGCATCCAACCACCCTGGATGAGGCTTCTGACCTAGTCCTCTCTCGAGCGAGCCTCGCCGCGCTAATGGGCACGTTTGAAGCTCCGGTCGCCACGTTTAGGAGACATCGAACCGCCCCAAGGGAAATCGAAGTCGACCTCGCTGCTTTAGCCCGCGATTGGATTGCCGGAATCGACGCCGGGACACTTGCTGATCGCCATTGGCCCGGAGTTACAAATCGACAGTTCCGCCTAGAACAGGCTGCAGACTTTTCAGCCTGCGGCCTTTGAGAACTATCTGCCTTGGGCCGTTGGGATAGTCGTGCAATGGGCGGGCGAGATCGAACCTCGGGCGGTCTCGGAGGTCCTTCAATACCTTCCGGCCGCGATCCGATACGGAGTCAACTCGTCGGAGGCTGCCGCGATGCTACGACAGGGCGTCGGAAGTCGATCGCTCGCCGTTGACGTATCGACCTCGTATCGCGCCGCTCACGTCGAGAGTTCCCTCCGCGAGTGGCTCGCCTCTCTTGAGGTGAGTGATTGGTTGACCGAATTCTCCGCGTCGCCAGCAGACCTCCGGGACCTCCTCGAATACGCTCGGCGACCCGGGGTGCGCCTACTCGCAGATCTCTTGGAGGGAGAGGCATTCTCAATCCCAATCGCGGCCGATCCAAGCGTTGCGCACGGGACGACAATCACGCGCTTCGTTGAGGACGCTGGGCCACCACCCACAGTAGGAGTCTGGTCAGATCAGCTCATTGGAACCGTCCCCGTCGAATACCACGCCGACATCACTACGCTCATTTCCACGCGACTCCCCCTGTCCGGAGAATTACATCGCGACGGCGCCATTGCGACGATTGCCGTTCGGTTGGCTGCAATCGAGGATGACCGAGTCCCGCCGGACTTACCTGAGGTCTGAACTGCCAATTTGTGACTGCTGATCTAAGCGATGTTTCGACCTGAGACTCGGTCGAGCAGAACTCGAGCGACAAGTGCCGCCGCTTGGGATGAGTTCCGACCAACCCGCGGAAGGGAAGTGGGCATGATAGGTCTACCATGACCCGTCCCCACCTCGTTTCTGAGGCGCTTGCCTACCACACCGAGCAACCAGAGAACCTGTTCAAACGCCTTCTCGGGATCGCGATCGAGCGATCTCAATATCTCGACCGACGGCGTTGCCATGCCAAGTCGGTCAAATGCTTGGAAAAGCGTTGCGTCGAAATTTGTGCTCTGCGGATACGAGCCCGTCGCGACATCTAGAACGTACTTGGCGACGGCCTCCAGCAAGTCCTTCGAATTCCCGACGAGCAAGGCGTCGTCACCCGTTGTCAATGACCGACGGACGTAGGAGTCCAGCGCAGCCTTCAGTTCGAGACCGTCGAGGGCTTCGACGTTCATCGGGTAGATGCGCCCATCGTCATCGAGTACGAAACCCTCGCGCCGTAGCGCGGCTCGTAACGAAAGAACCGCAGCTTCACCCGGATAGTTCGAGGATCCGGAACGAACGCTCCATGGCTTCGCAGAGCGTCTACGAATGCCCCAGTCAATTGGCGCCCCTGTCGCGTCTGGCAGGAGGCACAGACGTGAGGAGCGTGCGTACTCGTTTCATCTTGCCGAGCGCCCCAGGGACGGTGGCATTGGGATCTAGATCCTGCAGACCAGTGCGACGCACCAGGGTCCCGATTTCGTCGTGGGAGGGACCGATTTGATCAAAAAACGGCGCCAGAGCAAACGCAACTTCGTCCGAGAGCATTGACGTACCTCGAGCTCACATACGTGAGAGTGTCTGGTCCCGGACAGACATCAGGATTTGAAGGATATAGAACGTCGGTTCGATGTCAAGCGCACCCATCCGGCGCCGGAATCAGCGAAGCCGGACCAAACCTGATCCGGCTTCGAGTCATTGCACCAGGCGTTCAGGCGGTCTATCGAGCAGCCGCTCGTTGAGCCGCAGTTCAGGCACTTGTAGCAGCTGCCGTTGCGGACCATGATCGAGCCGCATTCGGCGCAGCTGGGGGCGTCTTCCTGGATCTTGAAGGCCACGTTCGTCGTGCCCAGCGACAGGGTGATCGTCGAGCCGTTGGTCTTGCCGTTGCCGGCCTTCGCGTGACCGTTCGTGGCCACGACGGCCAACTCGTCGCCGGCCTTCGCCGGCGCCTCGGTCATCGGCTCCGCCTTCGCGGGCGCCTCGACCGCTAGCGACGCCCGCGGCTCGTCGGCCTTTGGCTTGGCCTCAGGTGCCGGGGCTGCATCTGGGCCCCCGCCCGCCGCAGGCTTGCTCGTCCCCCCCGGCGAGTCAAGCACGGCGGCTGTGGGCGCGGGGTCATCGGCGACTGGGATCGATGCGGCCGGCGTGGGATTGGAGAGAGGGACCTCCGCCACCATCGCCGACCGATCGATAAGTCCAAGCGCCGCTTTGTCGTCCGGCCCGAGGAACCTCGAACCGAGCCAGCGGAAGATGTAGTCGATGATCGACTTCGCGATCGGGATCTCCTGGTTGCCCGTGAAGCCCGACGGCTCGAATCGGACGTGGGCGAACTTGTTGACGAGATCGCGCAGCGGCACGCCGTACTGGAGCGCAACGGAAACAGTCGTGGCGAAGGTGTCCATCAACCCCGAGACCGTGGACCCCTCCTTCGCCATCTTCAGGAAGATCTCGCCCGGCTGGCCATCGGGATAGAGGCCGACCGTGATGTAGCCCTCGTGCCCGGCGATATCGAACTTGTGGGTGACCGCGTCGCGCTCCGACGGGAGGCGACGGCGATGCGGCTTGCCGGCCTCGGCCTGGGCCTTCGCAAGTTCCTTGCGGAGCTTGGCGAGCTCCTCCGAGTCAACAGAAGCATCGGCCGTGTCGCCGTCCTTCTTCTTGCCGGTGCGACAGCGGCTGCGAGCGCTTGCTGTTGTCGCGGTAGACGGCGATCGCCTTCAGGCCGAGCTTCCAGCCCTCGAGGTAGACCTTCTCGATCTCGTCGGTCGTGGCGGCTTCCGGCATGTTGACGGTCTTGCTGATCGCGCCGCTGATGAACGGCTGGATCGCACCCATCATCCGGACGTGGCCCATGTAGTGGATCGACCGCTCGCCGTTCGCCGGCTTGAACGCGCAGTCGAAGACCGTCAGGTGCTGTGGCTTGAGGTGCGGCGCACCCTCGATCGTGTCGTGCTCGTTGATGAAGTCGAGGATCTCCGACACCTGCTCCGCGCCGTAGCCGAGCTTTCGGAGGGCCGACGGGACCGTCTGGTTGACGATCTTGAGGAAGCCCTCGCCGACGAGCTTCTTGTACTTGATGAGCGCGATGTCCGGCTCAACGCCGGTCGTATCGCAATCCATCATGAAGGCGATGGTTCCGGTCGGGGCGAGGACGGTGACCTGGGCGTTCCGATAGCCGTGACTGCTCGCCGAGCTCCAGCGCCTGGTCGTAGACCTCGCGGGCGGCCTTGATCATGTCCGCAGGCACGGCCTGATCCGACGGGATCTTGTAGGCCGCGTCGCGGTGCTTGTTGATGACCCGCAGGAACGGCTCGCGGTTCTCGTCGTAGGCCCAGAACGGACCGCCGTGGTCGCGGGCGACGATGCTCGACTGCTTGTACGCCTCGCCGTGCATGATCGCGGTCAGCGCGGCCGCGTAGTTCCGGCCCTCGTCGCTGTCGTACGCGAGGCCGCGTGACATGAGCAGCGCGCCGAGGTTCGCGTAGCCGAGCCCGAGCGGGCGGAACTTGTGGCTGTTCTCCTCGATCTGCGGCGTGGGGTACGACGCGTTGTCGACGAGGATCTCCTGGGCGGTGATCGTCAGCTTCGCCGCGTAGCGATAGCTCTCGACGTCGAACTCACCGTCCGCCCCGACGAACTTCATGAGGTTGAGGCTCGCCAGGTTGCAGGCGGTGTCGTTGAGGAACATGTACTCCGAGCACGGGTTGCTCGCGTGGATCCGATCCGTGTTCGCCGACGTGTGCCAGTCGTTGATCGTCGTGTCGTACTGGATGCCCGGGTCGCCGCAGACGTGGGCGGCCTCCGCCATCTTGCGGAAGATGTCCTTGGCCTTGTACGTATCGGCCGGGCTTCCGTCAGTGACGTTGTGGGTCTGCCACTCGCCGTCGTCGATGACGGCCTGCATGAACTCGTCCGTCACGCGGACGCTGTGGTTGGCGTTCTGGAAGTAGACGCTTCCGTAGGCCTCGCCGGTGAAGCTGGGGTCGTAGCCGGCCTCGATCAGGGCCCAGGCCTTCTTCTCTTCGTTCAGCTTCGAATCGATGAACTCGATGACGTCCGGGTGGCCGGCGTTGAGGATGACCATCTTCGCCGCGCGACGGGTCTTGCCGCCCGACTTGACGACGCCGGCGAAGGCGTCGTAGCCCTTCATGAACGAGACGGGGCCGGAGGCGGTGCCGCCTCCGGTCATCTTCTCTTTGGAAGACCGGATGGTGGAGAGGTTCGAGCCCGCGCCCGATCCGAACTTGAACAGCATCGCCTCTGTCTTGGCGAGGTCCATGATGCTGCTCATCGTGTCCTGCACGGAGTTGATGAAGCAGGCACTGCACTGCGGCTTCTTCTCGATCCCGACGTTGAACCAGACGGGCGAGTTGAAGGCCATCTTCTGGTGGACCAGGAGGTGGGTCAGCTCCGCGTTGAAGGTCTTGAGGTCTTCGTCAGTCGCGAAGTAGCGCTGGGTCTCCGCCCAGGCCGTGATGCTGTTGACGACCCGGTCGATCAGCTGCCGGACGCTGGTCTCCCGCTCCGGCGTCCCGACGTGGCCGCGGAAGTACTTGCTGACGACGACGTTCGTCGCGAGCTGGCTCCAGAACTCCGGAACCTCGACGTCCTTCTGCTCGAAGACGAGCTTGCCCGACTCGTTACCGATCGCCGCGGTCCGCGTCTCCCAGGTGATCTCGTCATAGGGATGGACGCCCGGGCGGGTCCAGCGGCGCTCGAACGAGAGGCCGGTGGCGGGGTGGCCGTGGCCATCCGTGCCGTCGAAGCTGGCCTCGTACGGGCCGGCGAGGGTGCGAGTTCTCGTCCCTGCGGCGCTCTTCTTGCCGGTCTTCGACTCTGTGCGTTCCATCACGGGGACCGCCTCATTGCTCTGTCGGGCCATCGTGTCTCTCTATCCTCCACCGATTCCGCGGGGGCCAGTGCACGCCCGCCGCGGTCGTCTGCGACGTCCGAACGAGACCCGAGCGATTCTGGCGTGTCCCGAGGTTGGCGAACCGGAGGTATTGGGCCGGTGGGCATCCCGGGTGGGGCGACTCAGATCGCTCGGAGCGACCCGTAAACGATACGCGGTCGGGCGCCGAGAGTCAAGGCCAAAACACAAGATGTAGTGGTTGGTCGAGTCGGCCGACCGCAAGATGTTGCGGTTTCGGTGTTCATGGGCGTGTGGAGGAGTGGCGTCGCTTCGTGGACGAATCGACGCATCGTGTGGACAGCGCCTGGTCGCGATGTGGAGATGTAGAGGGCAGGTGTGGACGGGTTGTGGACAACGGCCAGTGTAGAACGTCTGATCTAAATGTCCAGACCTGATGAGCGGCAGGTAATCGGGGATCGCCAGACTCGGCCAGTGGACGATCAGCGGGTCGGCAGTGCCCTTCGTGAGGTCCGGCTCCGGCGCGGGCTTCGGCAAGCCGATCTCGCTCGAGCCGCCGGCGTGTCGGCCCCGACGATCTCCAGGCTCGAGCGTGGCCATCTCGAATCGTTCAAGGTCGAGACGATCCGGGCAGTCGCGAAGGCACTCGATATTCGGATGGACCTCGCGCCACGGTGGCGTGCCGGCGACCTCGATCGCCTGCTGAACGCGCGCCACTCCCGGCTCCACGAGTTGGTTGCGAGAACCTTCCGCGAGCTCCCGGAGTGGATCGCGGAGCCCGAAGTGTCGTTTGCCATCTACACGGAGCGCGGAGTCATCGACATCCTGGCGTGGCATGCGGGCCGTCGGATGTTGCTCGTGATTGAGCTGAAGACAGACATCGCCGACGTCAATGAGCTCGTCGGGACGATCGACAAGAAGGGCCGACTGGCGGCCCAGATCGCCGCCGCTCGAGGGTGGGATGTGAAGGGAGCCAGCGTCTCGATCTGGCTGATCGTCGCCGACGGTCACACGAACCGCCGTCGGGTGCAGGCCCATGGATCGATGCTGAGGGCCGCATTCCCGTCGGACGGTCGCTCGATGGCCGGCTGGCTCCAAAACCCTGCCAAGCCGATCCGGGCGCTGTCTTTCTGGCCAAACGTGCGCGGTCAGAACGCTAGCGGCGGTCCGACCCCGATTCGACGCGTTTCGACTCGGTCTCGCCGGGCTGCTTGAGCGTGGATCGAGCCGTGTGGGCCCGGAGTGCGGCCTCGAACGCCGCTGAATCGCCGCTTGTGTTCCACCCGTGCAACTTTGGCCAAGTGGCGGGCCGGCGGGGCGGCAGCCGTGCGGTCGCGCCAGGCGGTGAGCTCGTCTTCGTACGAGGCTCGGTCGCTGTTCCAGTAGGCGTCGAACTCGCGGATCATGCTCAGGAGGATCGGATCGAAGGAGTCCCGCGGCATCGGGCGAACCCCCAATTCGGATCTGAGGAGCCGCCCCTAATCGCAGCGCGCCGCGAACCCGGGAGCCTTACGGCAGCCATCACCGCCCGGTGCGGCCGGGCACCGAAACGAGGCGCGCAGACCGCACCAGACCGTTGCGAACCGGTCCTTCGCTGATAGCATCCGGCCGATGCGCCGGTTCGTTCGCCGGGCTGCGGTGGCCCTTGGTCTGCTGTTCGTGCTATCGAGCACGCTGCCCTTCGCCGCGGCCGCCGATCCCACGACCGCCAACCCGGCGGCCAACCCCGAGGTCGGCCCGAACAGGCCGGGTCCAAAGGTCGTCCGCACGGAGCCGTGCCCGGACGAGAGCCGCTTCACATGCATCACGCTCCGCGTCCCGCGCGACCACTTCAGCTCGGCGAGCGGCGCGACCTTCGACGTCACGTTCGGCCTGCTCAAGGCAACCGGCCAGCGGAAAGGCGTCTTCGTCACCGCGACCGGCGGCCCCGGAACGAGCGGACTCGCGGTGGCAGACAGCTACACGGACGCGTTCGATGAGGGCATCACAGAGAGCTACGACATCGTCTTCTTCGACCAGCGTGGCGTCGGCGTATCGGAGGTGCTCCAGTGCCCCGAGGCGGCGCTCGAGTTCTACACGACCGACGCCGTGCCGACGCTCTCGCATTCCCAGGCCCTCGCCTACGCGGCGGCGGCCAAGACGTTCGCGCGCGACTGCATCGATGAGACCGGGGTCAACCCGAGCCAGTTCAAGTTCTTCGCGACGAAGCAGGCCATCGAGGACCTCGAGGCGTTCCGCATCTACCTGAAGGCCGACAAGCTCGATCTCTACGGCGAGAGCTACGGCACCCAGTACGTCCAGGCCTACGCCGCCGCCCACCCGAACCGGGTCCGCGCGCTCTACGTCGACGGGCCCGTCGACCTGACGCTCGACGGCTTCGACTACTGGGCTGAGACCGCCCGATCGATCGACTTCAACATTTCGCACACGCTCGATCGGTGCACGGCGAAGAAGATCTGCCGGTCGGACATCGTCGGTGGCAACGCCCTCCGGACCTTCGACAACCTCGTCGCGACCCTCAAGAACGGCCCGAAGACCTACTCGTACATCAAGCCCAACGGCAAGTCGGAGACGCGGACCTTCTCTCTCGACGACCTCGAGGTCGCCGCTTCAGGCTATGCCTACGAAACGTACGATCGGATGCTGTTCCAGCGGGCGATCGTCCAGGCCTCGCGCGGCGAGTTCCTGCCACTCGCGCGACTGACCTACTTCTCCCTGGGCCAGGACCCGAACACGCTCGAGGCGATCTTCGACCCGACGTGGTCGGACGCGATGTACTACGCCGTCGACTGCATGGACTATGCGTACGGGAGCGGCTCGGCGGCCAACCGCGCCGCCCAGTTCCTGGCGGCCGGCGAGGCGAACGATGTCGCCGACTTCCGAGGCGGCAGCGTCTTCTACGGCGATTTGCCGTGCGCCTACTGGCCCGCCCACCCGCCGAACAACGACCGACCGGATTACCTGACGGACACGCCGTACCCGATCTTCGTCCTCGCGACGACCTGGGATCCGGTCACGCCGTACGCGGGTGCGCTCCGGATCTTCCGCGAGGCAGACGACGCGTACCTCATCGTGACCCCGGGCGGGCCCCACGTGATCTTCGGCCGAGGGAATGAATGCCCGGACGCGATCCTCACGGCGTGGCTCGTCGACGGCGAGCGGCCGAGGCATCGGCGGACCGACTGCGACTTCATGGGCACCGACCCGTACGTTCCGATCCCGGCCAGGACGATCGATGGCTACAAGACCGGCCTCGCGGCGATGAAGGCGACCGACGACGAGATCAACAACTCGCCCGACTACTGGAACTGGGACGGCGCCGAGCCGCTCCAGATCGGCTGCCTTCAGGGTGGCTGGATCCGCTGGATCCCGACCGACGACGGGTCTCGCGTCCGGCTCACGAAATGTGCGTTCAGCTCGGGCCTCCCGCTGACCGGCCGCGGCGTGATCAACGACACGGAAGGCACGTTCTCGCTCGACGTCACGGCGCCCGGCGGGACCGACCTGGAGTACTTCCGGGATGCCGACGGCAACCGATCGGTGAGCGGCACATTCCGGGGGTCGAAGGTCGCCGTTCCCGCGCGCTGAGCCACGCTCGCGCAAGCACGCTCGCCCGCCGTCAGGCGCCCAGATCTGCAATGAATTCGTCAGCGGCTTCCACGCGGCCATACCGACCGATGTAGCCCATCGAGGCAGAGATTCCGGTCCAACAATCAGAGGTCCACGCTGGAGAGGGTGGCACTGGTCCTCCGACAGACGGATTCGATGTTTGGAGATGGACCGATGGATGCTCATTCCTCAGCCAGTGCTCGACAACGTCGCAGACGGATCGTGCGGGGAGCCGGATGGCTGGCCGCAACCGCACTCCTCGCAGTCTCGGTCTTCGCCCCGACCGCGTCGGCAGCCGAGGCACCCGCCAACGAGTGCGCCGCTAACCTCTTCGAATACAGCGCGAACGGCGGCGCCTGGCGCACCGTCGTCGTGAACGATTCACCAAGCCCCTATCCGATGGCCAGCGTCACAGTCAGGGCGAAGGGCGACCTGCCGGACGGCTGCTCGCGTGCCTTCTCACTAGCCGCCTACGAGACCGACGGCCCGAGCTGGCCGACGAGCGGCACGCAAGTGTTCCTCGATCACGACACAGCCACCCTCAATGCCCAGAATCCGAGCGCGACGCTGACGGTCACCGGGCCCGAGTGCTTCGGTCAGACCGACTTCTACACGTCTGCGGTCGTGAACGGCGTCTACTGGCCGGGCTCGACGCGCTACGACGGCATCGAGGGCCCGCTGCCGCACTACCCGGACTCGCCGACGCCGTACGGCAAGATCGCGGGCTCCGAGGGCGGACAGGAGTGCGTCACCCCGACCCCGACCCCGACCCCGACCCCCACACCCACGCCGACCCCCACACCAACCCCGACGCCGACTGCCACGCAGGGCGGTGAGGAGCAAGGCGAGGAAGGGACCCCGCCACCCAGCCCGACAGGCGAGGAGCTCGACGCGATCGGCGGCCCGCCGGCGCCGACACCCCCGGCCACCGATATCGCCTCAAAGGCGGCCACCACGACGGACGGCGGCTGGCGTCTCACGCTCGCCGCGATCGCCGGGGTCATCGGCCTCGTGCTCGTCCTCTCGGCATCGCCCCGGGTTCGCCACAACCGCTGACCCGCGACGCATCAACGCCGGCGCTGCCTTCGGGCCGCGCCGGCGTTCTTGCTCAGAGGCCGCTGTACGAGTGCAGGCCGCTGAACCAGAGCGATCCCGAGTACGTGACGATCACCATCCCGAAGGCGACGACCAGGAGCAGCGCCGCCGGCCGGCCGGACCACGACCGCTGATTGCGCGCGTGGAGGTATACCGCGTAGATGAGCCACGTCACGAGCGCCGCCGTCTCCTTCGGGTCCCAGCCCCAGTAGCGCGACCAGGCGATCGAGGCCCACCACGAGCCGAGGATGATCATCGTCGCGAAGATCGGGAAGCCGAAGATGACCGATCGGTAGGCGACCTCGTCGAGGACCTTGTGCGACGGGAGCCAGCGGAAGCGATCCTCGCGGCCCTGGACCAGGTACGCCACCCCGGCCGCGAAGCTCGTCGCGAACGTCCCGTACGAGATCACCGCCATCCCGACGTGGATCGTCAGCAGCGGCGCGTTCTGGAGCGCCGGCACGAGATCCTTGATCCCGGAACCGAGGCTCGCCGCGTAGAGCAGCATCGCGAGCGCGATGCCGACGGGGATGAAGCCGATCGAGCGGATCGGGTAGCGGCGCTGGAGGACGAGGTAGCCGCCGACGATCGACGTCCCGAACGCCACCGTGAACTCGAACATGTTGCCCCACGGCCCGCGCCCGACGACGATGCCGCGGAGGGTCAGCGACACGACGAGGAGAGCGAAGCCGAGGCCGGTCAGGAGGACTGCGGCGCGACCGAGCGGGGTGGGGGAGCCGGCGAGGTCGGGTCCCGCGACGGCGGCCGACGAACGGCTGTCCGCGAAGGCACCCGTCACGACGCCGGCCCAGGCGGGCTGGCGGTTCTGGACGAGGGCCGGGAACGATCGACGGCCGTTCGCCAGCATGACCGCGTGGCCGATATGGGCGGCGAACCCGAGGGCGATCAGGATCGAACCGATCGGGAAGAGGAGCTGCGAGATCTGTGCCATCAGTTCCTCGCGTCAGGCGACGGCCGCGCCACCGGGCGGCGGCCCGTCAGACGCGATGATGAGGGCGCGCGGTTCCATGCTCAGGATGAGGCCGCAGTTGCCGCACGCCGCGATGCTCGCCCCGCGGACGAGCTCGCACTTCGGGCAGCGCAGCGAAAGGGGCGTCTTGTCGCGGTCGCAGCGAGTCGTGCCGAAGGCATAGATGAGGCCGTCATTCGGGCAATAGGGCTCGCCGGCCGGGAAGATCGGCTCGCCGAGGTGGTTCAGCGGCGCGGTCCGGACACCCTCCTCGTAGGTGACCTTCGTTCGCGGCTTCGTGATGCTGTAACCGAGCCAGCCGAGGAGGATGATCGAGAGGATCGGCCCCAATACGCCGATCAGGAGGAACAGCGGCAGCAGCGCGATGATGCCGGTCCAGTCCGGAATGATGATCGTCGACATGAAGCCGAGGAGGTCGGTCCAGAACTTCTCGATCTGCTGGATGATCGTCACGGCAGCATTCTAGCCTCGGCTAGCTTCCGGGGGTGGCGCCGCGCGGCCGGCGCTTCGGGTTGCCGCGCTTCGTCGTGGCGCCGCGGCCGGGGCTCCAGCGAACTTCCCGGTCCTCGTCGTTCTCCTCTCCGGGTTGCTGTTGGGGGACCCGCGGCGGGGCCGGTGGGCGCCGGTTGCCGACGCTGGGACTCGAAAGCCTGGGCCGGTCGAGCCTGCCGATCAGCCAGGCCGAGCCGGCCGTCCGCGCGCCGCGCTTGCGGAGGGCGAACTTGAGGTCGCGGTCGTCGGTGACGACCAGGATCGAGTCGGTCGCGGTCTTCGATTCCGAAATCATCGCGGCGTCCTCGACGAGCGTCACGAGGATCGTATCCGCGCTGTAGCGGCCGCCGTATTGGACGGTCAGGCCACCGGCGATCCGCTCGCCGCGGATTCCCCGTTCCGGCGGCCCGTCGAACACGATCGTGATCGTCGCCGTCGGCGGGATCGCGCCGCGCAGCCGGCCGATGAGCGCGGCCGGGGGCTGTCGTTCGGGCCCGCGCGACATCGCGTGGAGCAGATTCGTGCCGTCGACGAGGAGCTGGGTCACGCCGATGAGAGGGTCGCGCCGAGAAACGGGTCGGGTCACGAGGGGATCGTACCGGCTCGTGGCCGAAGGCCTGCAAGCCCGGGCCTGGTGCACGCTGGCCAGATACTCGCCCACGTTCGCGATGCCGTTGGATGCATATTCGCGGGGTCGGAGTCGTCGCTTCTCACCGGTTGATGCATCCAATCGCATCGCCCGAGGACCCGACGATTTGGCCCGGCTCGGGCGAGGTGCCGGGCGAAGGATCGGGGCGGGACGGGACCGGCCGGGCGCTCGGCCCCGCGGCCCGGCTACGATGCGCTACCGATGACAACCAAAGCGACCGGCCTCCTCCTGCTCGTCGATCTCGACGGCGTCGTTTACCGCGGCGCGGATCCTGTGCCTGGGGTTGCGGCGGTGCTCGCGGCGCGGGCGGCGCTCGGCGACGACGTCGTCTACGTGACGAACAACTCGATGTGGTACCGCGCCGAGTACGTGACGCGCCTCGCCGCGATGGGCGCGCCGGTCGACGCCGACCGGGTCGTGTCGTCGCCGCGCGCGACCGCGCTCTATCTCCAGGACCACGAACCGGATGTCCACCGCGTCCTGGCGGTCGGTGCGGGCGGGCTCGAACGCGAGCTGCGCGATGCCGGCTTCGAGGTGACGACGGCCGCCCACGCGGCGACGCTCGTGAGCCGCGACGGCGTCGATTCGTGGACGGCAGCCGGCGCGCCCGACGCGGTCGTCGTCGGGCTCGACCCGCAGCTCACCTACATGCGTATCGCAGTCGCTGCCGACTGCATCCGCGCCGGCGCTCGCTTCATCGCGACCAACCGCGACCCCGTCTACCCGACCGAGCGCGGCCTCAGGCCCGGGGCCGGCAGCATCGTCGCCGCCGTTGAGGCGACCACGGGCGTGACGCCGATCACGATCGGCAAGCCCGAGCCGTATCTCCTCGAGGAGGCGGCGCGGGCCGTCGGGCGCGATGCGCGCGAAGCCGTGATGATCGGCGATGGGCTCGGCACGGACATCGCGGCCGCGCGGGCGGTGGGCGCGCGCAGCGTCCTGATGATGACCGGCGTCTCGACGGCCGCGGAGCTCGACGCCCTGTCCCCCGACCAGCGACCGACCGAGGTCGCCACGAACGCAGACGAACTTGCCGCGGCGCTGCAGCGCCTCTCGACGTGACCGCCTAGCCGCGCCGGGCCACGACCGAGTACGACAGCGGGATCCGGCCGCGCTCCTCCGGCTTGACGTCGGCGTGGCCGCCCCACCAGTCGGTCGGGTGTTCGGCGACCCGCTCGATTCGGAGGCCGGCGCCCGCCAGCGCGGTCAGCACCTCGCCGAGCGTCCAGGATCGGGCGTACTTCCATGCCTGCTCCGGTTCGGGGATCGACAGCCGATCGATGTACTGCGGCGCCCAGCCCTTCGATGCCTCCGGCCCGGCGAAGTAGTCGTAATCGGTCGCGATCCAGTTGCCATCCTCGTCGGCGTCGAACAGCCACTCGATCGGGTGGCCCTCGTACAGGACGAGCCGGCCCGCCGGCGCGAGCAGCCGGTGGAGCACGGCGGCCCAGGCATCGAGGTCCTGGAGCCAGACGAGCGATCCGCGGCCCGTGTAGAGGAGGTCGGCGGTGCCGTCGAGCTCCGACGGAGTGTCGAGGACGTCGGCTTGGATCCAGCGAGCCGGTGCGCCGACTGCCTCTGAAAGACGCTCGGCGAGCTCGAGCATCCGCGGGCTGAAATCGACCCCGACGACCTCCTCCGCGCCGAGATTCCAGAGCGACAGCGTGTCCCGCCCGCCGGCGCACTGCAGATGGATCGCCCGGCGGCATCGCCCGTGCAGGTCGCCAATCTCCTCGAGCTCTGGCGGCAGGAGATTCGTGCCGCCGCCACGGATCAGCTCGATCGCCTCCGGCAGCCACCGCTCGTAGCGTTCCGCGGCCTCATCCCAGGCCGCCCGGTTCGACGCGTGCATCGCGGCGACGTCGGCACGCTCGGCGTCGGTCGCCGGTCGGACGAGCTCGGGATCGTCGTCGGTCGGATGCATCAGCGGAGTCTGCCTCAAGCCGTCCGATTCCGAACGCCCGGCGAAATCAACCCTGTCCCACCGATCGCTCCGAATTCGGAGTCCGGATTCGGAGCGTGGCGTGGAGCGGGAGTGACTTCCGGCGGCGTGCGATATCGGACGTTCGGCGTCAGGCTCGAAGCTGGCCCGCCGCCCACGCATCGAACTCGTCTCGGAGCGGCGCGAGCGCCGACTCGTCGGCGAACGCGACGTCGAGTCCTCGCCGGTCGATCGCCCACAGCTCCGGCAGTGTGAGCCCTATCCGTTCCACCGCCCGGATGTATTCCTGGGTCAGCGTGATGTCGGACACGGTCGTGTCGTCTGTCGACAAGGTGACCGGAACGCCGGCCCGATGGAGCCGGGCGAGCGGATGCTCCTCGAGCGATGCGACGATGCCGGCCTGGACGTTGGACGTCGGGCAGAGGTCGAGCGCGATACCCCGCGCGATCAGCTCGCGACACAGATCCGGGTCGTCGATCGCGCCGGGTCCGTGGGCGATCCGCTCCGGGTCCAGCTCGAGGGCGCGGCGGACCTGGGCGGCACCGCCCCATTCGCCGGCATGGAGCGTGATCCGCAACCCGCCGGCCTGGGCGGCCGCGAACGCCTCCGCGTGGACGAGCGGATCCGGAAACGCCTCCTCCGGCCCGGCGAGATCCCAGCCGGTCAGCCCCTGGTCGCGAAACTGCGCGGCGGTCTCGGCGAGGACGACATTCGAAGCCGGCTCGTGCGAGCGAAGCGCGGTCGCGATCAGCCGGACCTCCGTGCCGGTCGCGTCGGCGGCGCGGCGTGCCCCGCGACAGACGGCCGCGATCCCGTCGGCGAGTGATAGTCCGCGCGCGACGTGGAGCAGCGGCCCCCACCGGATCTCGACGTAGCGGACGTTCTCGGCCGCCTTCGACTCCACGAGCTCCGAGGCGATCTGTTCGAGCGCTTCGGCGTCCTGCATGAGCGCGATCGGCAGGTCGAACGCGCGGAGGAGCTCCGCCTGGTCGCTGAGGTGCTCCGGCGCCACGAGCACGGCCCGCATCCCCTCATCGGTGAGCGGCGCCTCGACGCCCCGTGTCCGCGCCAGCTCGATCGCCGTTTCCACGCGAAGCGACCCGTCGAGATGGAGGTGGAGCTCCGACTTCGGCATCGTCTCGATGAGGTGCCGATCGGTGGCCGACAGGGCTGGGGCCATGAGCCGATGCTACGATGCCGGGCCATGAAACCGCAGCGCCGCCGTGTCGCGCTCGCCGTCGCCTGGCTCGCGATCGCCGCGCTCGTGTCCCTGGGTGCCGCCGGCATCATCGGCGCGATGGCGCACCTGCCCGGGACGCCTGCCCGCGCCGAACTCACCTACGCGGGCGACAAGGCGATCGAGAGCGGCCTCGCTACCGCCGAGACGAGCCTCGTCGACCTCGCCGGCGAGGTTCGCCAGCTGAGCGAGCTGGGCCGCCGCGCGCTCACCTCGCTCGTGTCGCGCGACGTCGAGACGCTCGCAACGTCCGTCTCCGAGGGCGAGGTCCTCACGGTGACGATCGAATCCCACGCCGCGGAGCTCCGAACGCAGCTCGAGGGCCTGCCCGGCGTCGCCGCGGAGAACAAGCTCGTGCTCTCGCCGCAATCACGCGAGCGGCAGGAGCGCGTGCTGCAGGCCGTGCAGGCGACCGAGGGGCTTGCCGCCGCCTGGTCGAGCCTCGCCGTCGGATCGGTGGCGGCAACACGGATGACGGTCCTGCTGACGGACCACGACGAGACGACGGCCGCCGCGGCCGCACTCGGGCAGACGGGCAAGTACGAGGAAGCCCTCGCCAAGTTGACGGAGTCCGACGCGATCATCGACGACGCCCGGAGTCTCGGCGACCAGCTTGCGAGCAGCGACGTCGACGTCTCGACGCTCAATCAATGGCTCGATCTCAACGCCGAATACGACGCGGCGCTGCGGCGCCTCTATGTCGCGGTCATCGCATCGAACGGGACCGTCACGCCGGAGGTCCGGCAGGCATTCGACGCCGAGGCGGCTGCGCGCGCTCGGCTGCCGGCCGACACGCGGGGCCTCGTCGTGATCCTCTCGGAGATCGGGCGAGGCGGCCTCAACCAGGCCGTGATCGGCATTGAAGAAGCACGCGGCAAGCTCGATGCGGCCGTCGGGCTGCTCGGCTCATAGCCTGACCGGCGGGCCAGCTCCGGGCGCTCGCGCCGACGTGCTCGCGACGTACACTGCCCGTCAACGATCCATCGGCGCCCACGCGGCGCCCCCGTCCCGCGAGAGGTAGTCGCCCGTGCAGCTGCGTGTCGTGACCGATCAGCCATGGGATGTCAAGGCCGATGTCCTTGCCGTCCCGGTCGTCGGCGAACCCACCTTCGAGGGTCCGCTCGGTGAGCTCAACAAGCGGACGGGCGGGGAGCTGAGCGCTCTCGCCGAGTTCGGTGAGCTGCGCGCCAAGCGCTTCACGTCGTCAATCGCTGCCTCCGGCGAGCTGGCCGCCAGCCACGTCCTGACGCTCAGCACCGGTGACGACGCGCCGCTCGATCGCGAGACCGTCCTGCACGTCGGTGGGTCGATCCAGCATCGGCTTGGTGGCCGGCATGCGAGCAGCCTGGCGATCTGGCTGAGCCCGCTGTCCGACGTCCTCGAGGGCGGTGTCGACGCGGTCGCGGAGCTCGTCGCCCGTGGCGTGGTCGAGGGTGGCTTCGACCCGAAATCGCTCTATCTCAAGGACCTCAAGTCGGCGCCGCCGGAGCTCGACGAACTGATCCTCATCGCGCCGGGCGCCGACGCGGCGTCGGCGAAGAAGGCTGCGGAGCGCGGAATCATCATCGGCGAGGGCGCGAACCACGCCCGGTCGCTGTCGAACCGATCCGCCAACGACATCAGCCCGGAGGTCCTCGCCGAGGAGGCCCGGGCCGTCGCCGACAAGCACGGCCTGTGGATCGACGTGATCGAGCCGGATCGGGCGCGGGAATACGGCATGGGGATGTTCCTCGCGGTCGGGCAGGGCAGCGACAACCCGCCGCGGATGATCGTCATGCGCTCCGGCGACAAGGGTCAGCGCGATTCGCTGGACCGGCACCTCGCGATCGTCGGCAAGGGCGTCTGCTTCGACTCGGGCGGCATCAGCATCAAGCCATCCGATCGGATGGAAGAGATGAAGATGGACAAGATCGGTGCGTGCACCGTCATCGCGGCCATCGGCACGGTCGCCCGGCTGGCGCCCGGCACGCCGCTCCTCGCCGTCGCACCGGCCGTCGAGAACATGCCCGGCGGCCACGCGACGCGCCCAGGCGATGTGGTCCGCGCCCTGAACGGCAAATGGGTCGACATCACGAACACGGACGCCGAGGGCCGCCTCATCCTCGGCGACGCAATGACGTACGCGGAGCAGCTTGGCGCGACCCACATCGTCGACGTCGCCACGCTGACCGGGGCCGTGTCGCGGGCGTTCGGCCACCTGATCACGGGGGCGTTCGGCACGCCCCAGAGCTGGTACGACCAGGTCACCGCGGCGGCCGAGCGGGCGGCGGAGCGCTACTGGCAGATCCCGCTCGTCGACGACTACGTCCCGGACATGGAGAGCTGGTATGGCGATCTCCAGAACTCCGGCTCGGCCGAGGGCTCGCTCGTGAAGAGCGGCCTCTTCCTTCGCGAGTTCCGGACGGTGCCCTGGGCCCACCTCGACGTCGGCGGCACGGGCTACTTCCGCAAGGCCCTGCCCTACGCCGCCCGCGGCGCGACCGGCGTGACCCACGCGACGCTCGTCGAGCTCGCGCTCGCCGGGGCGATCGAGTCGTAACCCGCCGATGACGCTGTTCGCGCTCGCCTGCGGCGCGATCGGGCTCGTCCTGGGTCTCGTCGCGGACCGGATCGCGACGCGCTGGCCAGAGCACGACGAGGAGAGCCCGGCCGGCCGGCCGATCGGCTGGCGAACGGCGGTCTGCGCGGCATTCGGGGCATTCGCATTCGCCGTCCTGGGGATGCGGTTCGCGGGCGATCAACTCGCCTTCGCGCTGTTCGGCGCGTGGTTCGTGACGCTGATCCTGGGAATGGCGACGGATCTCGATCAGCGGCTCCTGCCGAACGAGCTGACCCTCCCGGTGATCCCCATCGCCTTGATCTACGCCGTCAGCGGCCGCAATCCGCTCGTCGGGGCGGATCTCGTGCCCGCGCTGATCGTCGCGACGGCGGTGCCGGTCGTCCTGTATTTGCTCTCGATTCCGTTCGGGGCGGGCGCGTTCGGGCTGGGCGACGCCAAGCTGCTCGTCGGCGTCGGGCTGATGACCGGTGGGATCCGGGCGTTCACGGGGCTTGTCTCGGGGCTCGTAGCGGCGGGAGCGGTGCTCGCGGTGCTGCTCGTGCTGAAACGGGTGACGATGAAGTCCTACGTTCCGTACGGCCCGTTCCTGATCTTCGGGGCGATCTGGGGGATCGTGGTCGGCCGCTGAGGTCGATTCGGGGCGGTTTTGTGCCGTCCGGTGGGGACTCTGGGACCATCCGAGCGCCCATCGTACGGGTCCCCGTGCAGGGGTGCCGGCCGTAGGGTGGACATCTCGGGGTATGATCCTGCTAAGCCGGGCGTCGTCCTGAGAGGGTGCCCATTTCGGGGCGGCGAGCTCACCGGCGGGCCTAAACGCCAGCCGCGCCCCCCGCGAACAGCGCGACAACGGAGTTCAGCTCGCACGATGACGACGCCCCTTTGATGCGCCGCACCACGCCTTCGGAAGGATGGTCCTGGTCAAGGACCCGTCCGAGCCGTCGGCGATTCCGCCGCTTCTCGTTCATTCTCCTGGTTCCATTGCTGTTCGGCGGCATGGGCTCGCCCGTCGCGCCCGTTACGCCCGCTCACGCGGACGAGCTAGCCGACGCGAAGGCGAAGCAGGCGGCCCTGTTGAAGCAGATCGCGGATCAGAAGGCGGCGGTCGCCCAGATCAGCGCGATGCAGGTGGATCTCAACAAGCAGATCGCCTCGACGAAACGCGAGCTCTCGAACATCAATGCCGACCTCGCGTCGGTGCGCAAGTCGATCGCCAAGCTCGTCGTCCAGGTCGCAGCCGTCAAGAAGCAGTACTTCGCGTTCGTGGCCAGGCTCCAGCTGCTCGACAACCAGCTCGCCAACCTCGGGAAAGAGGAGGACCACAAGCGATCGGAGCTCGGCCAGCGCAAGGCGCTCCTTGCCGAGCGAATCCGGACGGCCTACGACACGGACCGGACGACGATCCTTGAAACGTTCCTCTCGGGCGGGTCCTTCACCGACGTGATCAGCGAGGTCGGTTACATCAACGACTTCGCCGAGCAGGACAAGCTGCTCGCCGAGCAGATCGTTCGCGACCAGAAGGCGCTCGCCACCCTCCATGAGTCCGTCGAGACGACACGAGGCGAGACCGAGGGGCTGAGGATCGAGACGCAGAAGCAGAAGGCAGAGCTCGACAAGCAGCTCGTCACGCTCAAGGAAGCCCAGGCCTATCTCAAGAAGCTCGAGCGCGAAACCGCCCGGGCCCTCTCGATCCAGAAGTCTGCATACGCGACCCTGATCAAGAACAAGAGCAATCTCGCCAAGGCCATCGCCACGACCGCCAAGGCGCAGAAGCAGCTTGCGGCGCAGATCGCGAACCTCGTCAAGAAGCAGTACTCGCTCGGCAACATCCCATCGCAGTACAACGGGACCCTGAAGTGGCCGATGGGCGGCAGCGTCTCGACCGAGTTCGGCTGCAGCTCCTACCCCGGCTACGGACCGGGCAACGGTTGTGCCCACTTCCACAACGGCATCGACATCGTCGCGGGCAGCGGCTGCGGCGCCCCGATCAAGGCGGCCGGTGAAGGGCGGGTCGGGTACATCGGCTGGAACTACGCCGACGGCGGCGACCCGGCATGGATCGTGGTCGTCGTCCACTCCCAGAACCTGCAGACGTGGTATGCCCACATGAAGGCGAACACCTATCCGAAGGGGATTCGGGCGGGCTCGGCCGTGGTGACCGGCCAGGTCATCGGCTACGAGGGCAACACGGGCCGCTCGACGGGCTGCCACCTCCACTGGATGGTCGAGTACAACGGCTCGTTCAAGAACCCGCGGCTGTTCGTCTAGACCTGCGGCGCACGGCTCGGAACGTGCCCTCCGACAACCGAAAGTTATAGAAGTTCGCGACGTTTGGCTGCAGGGGGTCGTGCTAGCATCCGAACATGAAACGGACGATGGCGGTGATCCTCGCCGGGGGTGAGGGAGAACGCCTGTCGATCCTCTCGGGGGTCCGCGCCAAGCCTGCCGTTCCATTCGGTGGCAAGTACCGGATCATCGACTTCACGCTGTCGAATTGCGTCAACTCGGACATCACCAACGTCGTCGTCCTGACGCAGTACAACCCGCGGTCGCTGAACGATCACATCGGGCTTGGCAGGCCGTGGGACCTTGACCGGAACAACGGTGGCGTGAAGATGCTCCAGCCGTACATCGCCCGCGGGCGAGTGGCGGAGTGGTACCGCGGCACGGCGGATGCCGTCCTCCAGAACTTCAACGTCATCGAGCACGATTCGTCCGACACGATCCTGGTCCTTGCCGGCGACCACATCTACAAGATGGACTACCAGCCGTTCCTCGCGGCCCATCGCCGGAAGCGTGCCGACGTCACGATCGCGGTCCGCCACGTACCCCTGTCAGACGCGAGCCGGATGGGCGTCCTCGCCCTCGACGAGAACGACCGGGTCATCGAGTGGCAGGAGAAGCCCAAGCAGCCGAAAAGCGATCTCGCCTCGATGGGCGTGTACGTCTTCTCCAAGAAGGCGCTCAAGCGCTGGCTTGGCGACGAGCGGATCGATTTCGGCCGGCACGTCATCCCGGCCATGCTCGACGCCGATGCGCGGGTCTTCGGCTATCGATACGAGGGCTACTGGCAGGACGTCGGGACGATCCAGTCGTACTGGGAGGCGAACCTCGCGCTCCTGCAGGACAACGCCGAGCTCGATCTGTACGACAAGGACTGGGTCATCCACACCCGATCCGAGGAGCGGGCGCCGGCGAAGGTCGGCCCGACCGCCCAGGTCCATCGCAGCCTGATCTCGCACGGCTGCATGATCGATGGCACCGTCGTCAATTCCGTGCTGTCGCCCGGCGTTCGCGTCGGCGTCGGCGCGGTCGTCCGCGATTCGATCGTGATGTTCGACTGCGTCATCCGATCGGGGGCGGTCGTCGATCGCTCGATCCTCGACAAGGAGGTCGTCGTCGGCCAGGGCGCGATCGTCGGCGACGGCCCCGACTTCGACACGCCGAACCGGCAGGAGCCGGGCCGTCTGAACACCGGGATCACCGTCGTCGGGAAGCGGGCGATCATCCCTCGCGGCGCGCGAATCGGTCGGAACGTGAAGGTCGCCAGTGATGTCCGGACGACGGACTTCCAGACGAAGGTCATCAAGAATGGCGCATCCGTGGACGCCGGCGCCTCGCGACTGAAGAAGGCCGCTCGGGCGGCGACCACGACGGCGGACGCCGGAAGCAAGCGCCTGAAGGCGTCGTCCAACGGCACCGGAGCGGATGTCGCTGTCGGCGCCAGCGCGACCGCCACGGGTCAGGCGCAGCGCCGCAACGCAGGGTAGCGCTCCTCCAATTCCGGAGTCCGAAATCGGAGGACGGGCCGCGAGGCAGGTGATTTGGCGCGGCGTGCGAAATCGGAGCAAATTGGGATAGGGGTGATCGGCCCTCCGTTTGGCGGTCCCGGCTAGACTCCCCGGCATGCCATCAGCCGATGAGGGAGCCACGGTGCGCCCGGCGGACGTCGAGCGCTGGCTCGGGGAGCTGGGACTCAGCCCGGAGGCGCGATCGGATCGCGAAGGCGTCACGTCGTGGGATCTCCGCCTCGACGGACGGCGCCGGTTCGATCTGCCCGTCACCCTGATCCTCGACCCGGAGCTGGCACTCATCTGCTGGGTCCACTACGCCCCACCGATCGGCGACGCGTTCCGCAAGTCGTATCGGCGGCTGCTCCGCTGGAACGACGAGTTTCCGTTCGCGAAGTTCTCCCTGGCCGAGGACGAGCGCCCGGTCCTGGCGTCGGAGCTGCCGATCCGGAGCCTCGATCGGGACGAGCTCGGCCTGGCGCTCGCCCGCTCGCTGGCGATCAGCGACCGGCTGCTCGAGGAGTCGGCGGGTTGGATCTGGATTGGCGGCGCGATTCCCGCAACGTCGGGTCGCCGCAGTCGCGGCGAGGCACTCATCGCCCGCTACGCGGACCGGATGCCGGAACTGTTGGAGGAGTCGCTCCCGGAGCCGGAGCCGGTCACGCAGCCGGCGAAGAAGCGATGAGCCGCCTCCAGACCTCGACCCGCCGCGGCGTGCTGGGGCTCGCCGCCGTTCTCCTGGCGCTGTCTGCCGCGATCGCACCCGCGGCTGCGCCAAGCGTCCTGGCCGCGACTCCAGATTTGACACTGGTCTCGGACACGCGCTACGACGTCGATCCCGAGCACGGGCGGATCCACGTGACCGTGGCGCTCTCGGCCACGAACAATCTCAAGGACACGAAGACCCGCCTCTACTACTTCGACAGCGCCTCCCTGGCCGTCCAGCCCGGCACGACCGGGTTCAAGATCACCTCTGACACCGGCGGGCCGACCGTGACTGTGACCGCGAAGAGCGCGGAGCGAAACCTCGTCCGGATCAACTTCAACAAGCGGCTGCTCGCGGGCGCCACGCGAAAGTTCACGCTCACGTTCGACATCCCGGATCCGGGCGGCGCTCCGACGCGCGACATCAGGATCGGCACGAGCCTCGTGACGTTCGGGGCGTGGTCGTTCGCGAGCAATTCCACGCCCGGCGGGAGCGTGACGGTCGTGTTCCCGTCCGGCTACAGCGTCGATGTCCAGACCGGCGATCCCGGCGAATCGAAGACCGACGGAACCGGGCGGACGATCTTCTCGAGCGGCCGCCTCGCGGAGCCGCTCAAGTACTTCGCCTACTTCGTCGCCGACCGCCCGAACGCCTACACGGAGACCGTCCGCCCCGTCGAGGTCGACGGGCGCGCACTCGACATTGCCGTCCGTGCCTGGCCCGACGATCCGGCGTGGGGCGTGCGCGTGGGTGCCCTGCTCGAGCGCGCCGTGCCCGCCCTGTCCGAGCGGATCGGCCTGCCGTGGGTGGGTGAGCGCCCGCTCGTCGTGGCCGAGGCGATCAACCGATCGACCGCGGGCTACTCCGGCCGCTACGACCCCGCGACCGGCCGGATCGAGATCGCCTACTACGCGGACTCGTTCGTCGTGCTCCACGAGGCGGCGCACGCCTGGTTCAACGGCAGCCTCCTGGCCGAGCGCTGGGCGAACGAGGGCTTCGCGTCGTGGTATGCGCTCGACGGCGCGACCGCCATCGGCGAGAAGGTCACCGTGACGCCGCTGACCCCGGAGCTGGCGCAGCGGAAGATCCCGCTCAACGCGTGGGGACCGGTCGGATCGAACACGGCCGAGTCAGAGGACTACGGCTACGCGGCATCGGCGGAGCTGGCCCGGCTGATCGCCACGCGTGCCGGGCCGAGCGCGTTGGCGAGCGTCTGGGACGCGGCGCGCCGCGGCATCGGGGCATACCAGCCGGCCGGGTTGGCGGCACCAGGCGCGATGGGCGGCGATGCGCGGCCCAAGGAGGCCGGTTCCGGCCCGCCTGACTGGCGGGGCCTGCTCGACCTGCTGGAGGACCGGACCGGCAAGAAGTACGACGACCTGTGGCGCGTCTGGGTCGTGCGTCACGAGGAGGCGACGCTGCTCGACGTGCGGGGAGCGGCCCGGCGTCAGTACGACGACGTCGTCTCGAGGGCAGGGGAGTGGCAGCTGCCGCCGGTCATCCGCCAGGCGATGCGCGCGTGGCAATTCGAGGCAGCGACGGACCTTCTCGACGCAGCGAACCTCGCGCTCGACGACCGCGAAGCTGTCATGGCCGCGGCGGCCGCCGCGGAGCTTGAGATGCCGCGGGCCTTCCAGGCCGCGTTCGAGAGCAACGCAGGGTTCGCCGCCGCGGCCAACGAGGCCGACGCAGAACTCGCGACGATCAACGCCTACACGCGGGCCAGGGATGCCCGACCGGCCGACCCCGGGGTCGTCGAACAGGTCGGCCTCTGGTGGGCGACGCCGGACGTCGACCTTGCCAGCGCCGCGGCCGCGTTCGAGATCGGTGACCTACGCAAGTCGGTCGCGGCCAGCACGGCCGCCCGACTGGCCTGGGAAGTGGCATCGGACGTTGGCCGAAGCCGGCTCATGACGAGTCTCGCAGCGGTCCTGGTCGCGGTGGTGATGGTCGGCCTCTTCGTCAGCTGGATCCGCGGCCTGCGATCGCGGCGACTGATGCGCCGGCGCCGGGCCATGGCGCGACCGATCGCCCGCGGGAAGACGTGACGTCGGCCCAACGGTCTCGTCGGGGACGGCTCCACGGCGTCGCCATCGTGGCTCTCGTCCTGGCGGCGATCCTCGGGCCGGCCGGCGCGGCGCCGGTACTGGCCGCCGACGATGAGCTGTCGCTCGTGTCGACGTCGACGTATTCGCTCGTCCCGGACAAGGGGCTCGTTCACGTCACGGTCGACATCACCGCGACTGCCAACAAGCCAAACACGGTGCAGGTGACCCCGAACGGGACGATCACCACCCGCTACTTCTATGACTCCGCCCGGATCGCGATCCATGCCGAGGCCGCCGCGATTCGGGCGTCGGCGGGCAAGGCCAGGCTCGCCGCGAAGGCGAGCCCCGACGAAGGCTTCACGATCCTCGACGTCAGCTTCGTGCGGGATCTCCAGTACAAGCAGTCGACGAAGTTCCGCGTCGACTACGACCTTCCCGGCGGGGCGCCCCGCTCCGACAGCGACATCCGCGTCGGGTCGGCGTTCGCGACGTTCTACGCCTGGACGTTCGGGGACCGCGGCGACGTCCGGATCGTGATTCCCGCCGGCTTCGAGGTGGAGACGACCGGCTCGACGATCGACAAGTCCGTCAAGGACGGCGTCACGACGCTTGCGGCGACCGCGATCAGCGACCCGACCCGGTGGTACGCCGTCGTCGTCGCCGACCGTCACGACGCGCTCACCCAGGATCGGCTCGACCTCGCCGGCGGTGAGCACCTCGTGATCCGCGCCTGGCCCGAGGACTCGGAGTGGCGGACCAGGGTCGGCGATCTGCTCAAGCGGGGCCTCCCGGTCCTCGTCGAGAAGATCGGGCTCGACTGGCCGCTCGAGGGCGACATCGAGGTTGCCGAGGTCCATACCCCGCTGCTCGAGGGCTACGCCGGCGTCTTCTACACGAGAGAGGACCGGATCGAGATCAGCGAGGATCTCGACGAGCTGACGATCATCCACGAGGCGTCGCACGCGTGGTTCAACTCGGCCCTCTTCGTCGGCCGCTGGATCGACGAGGGATTTGCCGACGAGTACGCGTCCCGCGTCCTCGACGAGGTGTCGGTCGGCGGACTCCGGCCGGACGCGTTGTCGCCGACATCGGACGGTGCGGTCGACCTCAACGCGTGGGAGCATCCCGGCCGGATCGCCGACGAGACGACGAGCGAGCGCGAGCACTTCGGCTATGAGGCCTCGTGGACGGTGATGCGGTCCCTGGTCACCGAGACCGGCGAGGAGTCGATGCGGAAGGTGCTGGCCGCGGCGAACGCCCGCGAGACCGCCTATGTCGGGGCGTCGGATCCGGAGAAGGTGACGCTTCCGAACGACTGGCGGCGGTTCCTCGACCTGCTCGAGGAGATCGGCGGCGCGAGGACTGCTGACGACCTGTTCCGGCGCTGGGTCGTCACGCCGGAGCAGGAGCCGCTGCTCGACGCCCGCGCCGACGCCAGGGCCGCGTACGCGTCGCTGCTCGAGGCGGGGAAGGGCTGGGCGCCCGGCTACGTCATTCGGGACCCGATGGGTCGCTGGGAGTTCGGCCGGGCCACGACCACGATCGCCGAGGCGACCGACATCCTCGCCACGCGTGACCAGATCGCCGCGCGAGCCGCGGACGTCGGCGTCGCGCCACCAGGCTCGCTGGAGGAGGCCTACGAGGGCGCCAGCGAGAACCTCGACGCGGTTCGCGAGCTCGCGTCCGCGCAGCTCACGACGGCCACCTCGCTCGACGCCGCGTCCGATCGGGTCGCGGCCGAGCGGGACATCTTCACGTTGATCGGGCTGATCGGCGAGGACCCGGTTGCCTCGCTCGCGGCGGCATCGGCCGCCTTCTCGGCAGGCGATACGGCGACTGCCGATGCCGGAGCGGGGTCGGTGGATACGCTCATGGCCGGGGCAGCCGATGCCGGCAGGACGCGGACCCTCTCGGTCGGGGTGGCCGGAGCCGGGCTGGTCGCCGTCGGCGTCGGCGGGGCGATGGTCCTGCGACGTCGTCGCCAGCGACCCGCCTGGATGTTCGTTGAGGACGCCCCGCCGGCCGTCGTCGCCCCGCCGCCGCCCCCGGCCGGCGCCGAGCCGTACGCTACACTCGGCGACCCACGGTCGGCCGAGGCCGCCGAGGACGCACCGGCCGAGCCGGGACGCGATGAAGGAGTCGATAGGTGAGGCTGGCCGGCTGATGGGTCTCGTTCGAACCCGCCCGTCCCGGGAGATCCTGTCCGGCGACTCGGCCGATGTCTACTTTGCTCGCGCGGCGACGGTCCTCGAACGGGAGGGCCTCGATCCTCTCGTCACGATGGAGCTGTTCGCTCGCCAGGACGCACTGCTCTGCGGGATCGACGAGGCCAAGAACCTCCTCGGCCACGCGCTCGCTGCCGCCGACCTTGCCGAGACGAAGATCGACGGTCTCGACGATGGCGACACCATCGGCCCCAAGGAGGTCGTCCTCCGGATCCGTGCTCGGTACCGCCAGGTCGGGCTGTACGAGACCGCGATCCTGGGGATGCTCGCCCAATCGACCGGCTGGGCAACCGCGGCGCGCGAGTGCGTCGAAGTGGCGGCCCCGATGCCGGTAATCTCGTTCGGCGCCCGCCATGTCCACCCGGACATCACCGACGTCCTCGACTATGCGGCGATCATCGGCGGTTGCGTCGGTGCGTCGACGCCGGCGGGGGCGCGACTCGCCGGCCTGTCGCCGACCGGGACGATGCCCCACTCGCTCGTGCTGATCTTCGGCGATACGGTGGAGGCGGCCCTCGCGTTCGATCGCTACATCGGGCCGGAGGTGCCGCGGATCGTGCTCGTCGACACCTTCCGCGACGAGGCCGAGGAATCGCTCCGGGTCGCCCACGCCCTCGGCGATCGGCTGTACGGGATCCGTCTTGACACGCCCGCCGAGCGCGGTCGCGTGACCGCGGATCTCGTCCATGAGGTGCGGGCACGGCTCGACATGGAGGGCTTCGGGCACGTCAAGATCGTCGTGTCGGGCGGGCTCAATCCCGATCGGATTCGCTACTTCAAGGATGCCGGTGCACCGGTCGACTCCTACGCGGTTGGGTCGTACATCAGCGGCGCCACGCCGATCGACTTCACCTGCGACATCAAGGAGATCGACGGCAAGCCGATCGCGAAGCGCGGCCGGATCCCGGGTCTCACGCCGTCGCCGCGCCTGCGTCCCGTCGACCTGTCGTCCTGGCGGGACGGCTCCGGCTAAGCGGTCTGGCAATCCATGCCACCATTTGGGGCATGAACGAGCCCGACGACGACCGCGAGTCGGCCTACGAGTTGCTCCAGCGCGGGCACGACCTGCTCAAGAAGCGGCACTACGCGGCCGCGGCCATCGTCCTCGAGCGAGCGTCGCGCATCGAGCCCCGAAAGGCGTCCATCCTCGAGGCGCTGGGGCGAGCCTTCTATAACTCCGGACAGCACGAGCGGTCGCGGGAGACGTTCGCCGAGCTGCTCGAGGTGGACCCGATCGCGCACTACGCCCACTACGCACTCGGCCAGAGCCTCAAGCAGCTCGGCAGGGTGAAGGAGGCCCGGACGCATCTCCGCCTGGCCGTCGCGTTGAGCCCGTCCTCGAAGCTGTACAGCGGCGCGCTGGCGAGGCTCGGCCCGCCACCGGATACGGCTGAGAACTCCGCCTAGACGCCCGTCGGCAGGGCGTAGTGGGGCCACTCCACTTCCGGCGTGAAGCCGGTTCGCTTGTACAGCCCGAGCGCCTTCTCGTTCGTGGCCTCGACGTTCAGCTCGATCGTTCCCGCGCCGGCGACCCGGACGTAGGCGATGCCCCAGCGGAGCAGTTCGCGCCCAATACCCCGGCCGCGCCATTCGGGGAGCACCCCGACGAACGAGACGAAGCCGCGCCTGTCACCGGCCTCGGTCACCTCGTGCTCGACCTTCGCCCAGGCGATCGGCCGGTCCGGCGCATCGCGCGCGGTGACGAGGAGGATCCCGTCCGGATCGAAATCCGGCAGCGAGTGGGTGTGGGCCACGCCGGTCTCCGAGAACGTCATCGGCGTGGGGTGGTCTCGGAACGACGCAGTGGCGAGCTCGACGAACGCCGACAGGTCCGACTCCGGCCGGAACGACCTGACGACGACATCGTCCGGGAAGGCAGGTGCCGGCACGTCGACCGCGGGCGCGAGCTCGAACAGCCAGAGGCTGGAGACGTAGGCGAAGCCGAGCGCCTCGATGAACCCGGCTGCGGGCTCCCGATCGGACGGGCCGTACAGGACCAGCTGCTGCAGTCGGCGGGATCGGGCGAGCTCGAGCGCCGCCGCGACGAGACGCCGTCCGTGACCGCGGCGCCGATGCCCAGGGTGGACGGTCAGGTCGTCATGGCGCGGCGTGCAGTAGCCGACGATCGTGTCCTCGTCGACGGCGACGAGCGTGCCGTCCGGGTCGCCGGCGAGCCGGTCCACCCCATGAGCGAGATCCTGGCGCGTGATCCCCGGCAACCGGTCGACCGGGAGCGATGCATCGATCACGGCGAGGATCGCCGGCTCATCGCCGGGCCGGAATGCGCGGATCACGCCCCGCGGTCGGCGTCGCCCTCGCGGCGGAGCCGGTCGAGCCAGAGCAGCGCGAGGATCGACTTCGCGTCGGCGATCTCACCGCGAACGACAGCGCCGAGTGCCTCGTCCAGCGGAACGTGCTCGAGCTCGAGACGCTCGTCCTCGTCCGGTCCCAGGCGGCCCTCGTCGGCCGGCCCGAGGTCCGTCGCGAGGTAGAGGTACATGAGCTCAGTGGCGAATCCGGGCGCCGTCCAGAAACTCGTCAGGCGACGGAGCGACCCGGTCCTGTAGCCGGTCTCTTCCTCGAGCTCCCGCGGCGCGGCCAGGTCCGGGTCCTCGATGGCGCCGCTACCCGCGTCGATGTCGAGGGTGCCGGCCGGGATCTCGAGCAACGTTCGGCCGGCCGGCGCGCGGTACTGGCGGACCATGAGCACGCGGTCCTGCTCGTCGAGGGCGAGGATCGCGACCGCGCCGGGATGACCGACGACTTCGCGCTGGGCACGGCTGCCATCGGTCCGCTCGACGGTGTCGATCCGGAACGTCAGGTAGTTGCCGCGATACATGGTCTTCGAGTCGACGACCCGCTCGATGAGATCGTCGGCACCGGCGTCCACCGGGCCCGTGGTTGCGGGCCCGGTGCCGTCGGTCATCGATGCGCTGGGAGCGCTGTCAGGCGGCCGATGTGGCGGCAGCCCGCTCGGAGGCCAGCGAGAGGCCGGTCTCCGCGTCGAACATGTGGAGCTTCGAGAGTGGCAGCGCGAGCGTCAGCTCGTCGCCCGGCTTGACACGATGCGACGAATCGACGATCGCCACGATGTCCTGGTTGGCAGCTGTGACGTGGATCAGCTCCTCGTTGCCGAGATACTCGACGACGTCCGCCCGACCCGGGAACTTCGCCGCATCGGAACCGGCCTCGTTGAGCTCGAGGTGCTCCGGCCGGAAGCCGGCGATGATCTTGTGGGCACCTGCGGCGGTGACCGATTGACTCAGTCGCGGCGGCAGCGGGATCGAGAAGCCGCCCGCGCCGACGAGCTTGGCCTCGGCGCCACTGCCCTCGAGCGTCACGTCGACGAAGTTCATCGACGGGCTGCCGATGAAGCCCGCGACGAACCGGTTGGACGGCTGGTCGTAGAGCGTCTGCGGCGTGCCGACCTGCTGGAGCAGGCCGTCGCTCATGACGGCGATCCGCGTGCCCATCGTCATCGCTTCGATCTGGTCGTGGGTGACGTAGACCATCGTCGTTCCGAGGCGCTGGTGGATCCGGGCGATCTCGGCGCGGGTCTGGACGCGCAGCTTGGCGTCGAGGTTCGAGAGCGGCTCGTCCATGAGGAACACGGCTGGCTCACGGACGATCGCCCGCCCGAGCGCGACGCGCTGGCGCTGGCCGCCGGACAGCTCCTTCGGCTTGCGATCGAGGTACTTGTCGAGGCTGAGGATGCCGGCCGCGTCGGCGACCCGCTTCTCGATGTCGGCCTTGGGGACCTTCCGCAGCTTCAGCCCGAACGCCATGTTGTCGCGGACCGACATGTGCGGATAGAGCGCGTAGCTCTGGAACACCATCGCGATGTCGCGGTCCTTCGGTGGGACGTCGTTCACGACGCGATCGCCGATCCGGAGTGTGCCGTCGCTGATCTCCTCGAGACCGGCGATCATCCGGAGGCTGGTCGTCTTGCCGCAACCCGAGGGGCCGACGAGCACCATGAACTCGCCATCCGCAATCTCGAGGTTGAGGTCGTCGACCGCGAGGACGTCACCATATTTCTTGGTGACATGGTCGAACGTTACGGTCGCCATGAGCGTACCTCCACCCACCGGAGCATCGCGGGTCCTTGCATCCTGCCGCCATGTGTAGCGGACTAGGACGGACCCCGTACGAGCCGCCAGTTCGGGTTGCTGGCATCTTAGGCCCCGCAGCCGCTCAACGACAAGGTGTCGCCTGTCGCGGCTGGAAGTGGCTCCTCGATTGATTCCGAGCGGCAACTCATACAATGCACTTGCTGAGAGGAGGGCACGACGGCCAGTCCTGCGATCCACATCACCCGCGATCGGTTCCATCTCGCATGGGACCCGGCGATTCCGCCGATCGAGACGGTCGCGAGCGGCAGCGAGGTCGAATTCGACCTCCTCGATGCGAGCGGCGGACAGCTGACGTCGAGCTCGACGGTCGCCGATATCGCGACGCTCGACTTCAGCCGGGTCGACCAGGTCAACGGGCCGATCGCCGTCGAAGGCGCGGAGGCCGGCGATGTCCTCCAGGTCGACCTGCTGTCCTTCGAGCCCGCGGACTGGGGCTGGACGGCGTGCATCCCCGGCTTCGGGCTCCTCGCCGATGACTTTCCGGACCCCGCCTATCGCGTCACGAGCATTCCAGGCGCCGGCAAGCGAGCCGAGTTCCTGCCGGGGGTCCGCCTCCCGGTCATCCCGTTCTGCGGCGAGCTCGGCGTCGCGCCCGCCTCGGGCCCGCTGTCGACGATCCCACCGGACATCCACGGCGGGAACATGGACACCCGCCACCTGACGGCCGGCGCGACGCTCTTCCTGCCGATCTTCAACGAGGGCGCCCGGTTCAGCATCGGCGACGGGCACGCCGCCCAAGGCGACGGCGAGGTCTGCGGGACCGCGATCGAGACGCCGATGCGGGCACTGGTTCGGTTGACCGTTCGCAAGGACCTGGCGATCCGGGCGCCGGAGTTCCTGACGGCCGGTGGCGCGGCGGCGGAGATGCCTGTCGGGCGCCGCTATGCAACCGATGGCATCGGGCCGGACCTCCTGACCGCGGCACGCGACGCCGTTCGGCGGATGATCGACTGGCTCGGGCGAGAACACGGAATCGCCCCGATCGACGCCTACATGCTGTGCAGCGTCGGTGTCGATCTGCGGATCAGCGAGATCGTGGACATGCCGAACTACGTCGTCACGGCCTATTGCCCGCTGGCGATCTTCGAGTAGAAGCTGAGGTGCCGCGCCGCTCGCGTCGTCGCCTCACCTCCGCGCCGGGGATCAGGTCTCGGAGACGGCCTCGCCCATGCGCTCCAGCCGTTCTGATTGGCGGGTCCGGAGCGCGAGCCCGATGATGATCCCGACGACGATCCAGATCGCCACGAGCGGCGGCACGAAGCTGTACGGCTCGGCCAGCTGCGCCGGTGTCATGTCGGCGATCGGGATGTAGATCCCGCCAAGCGTCCCGATGAACGCCGGGATCATCATCACGAAGCCGATGAACGGCACGACGGCATGCTTGAGCCAGCTGAACTCCTCGCGCCGCATGCGCCAGTAGTACCCGAACGAAGCCGCGTTGACCGCCATGTACATCCCGGCGAACAGCAACCCGAGCACATAACCCAGGAAGAAGTACGTGTTCAGCGGGCCGGGCGTGCCCGGGTAGGCCGAGCCAAGCCACAGGCTGAGCGCAACGGCGAGGACGATTCCCGCGAGCGCCTGGGCGTGAACGGCGTTCGTCGGCGTCCGGTACGTCGGGTGGATTGCCGCGAACAATCGCGGGATCAGCCCGCCTCGACCCAGCGAGAAGATCGCGCGGGTCGCTGCGGTGGCTCCGGAGCTCGCATTGGCGAGGCAGCTGTTGAGGATCGCGAACGTGACGAGCAGGCTGCCGATCCCGGGCAGGACCTGGTCGGCCATGCCGCCCCAGGGATTGCCGTCGTTGGCCGAGATGAAGCCGGTCATGTTCGCGGGGCCGAAGAACACGGTCGCCGCGTAGTAGCAGAACGTATAGAAGAGCCCGATCCCGATCGCAGGAGTAGATCACCGCCTGCCTGATCGTTCGTTTCGGGTTCCTGGCCTCCTCGCCGAGCGGCGCAGCGGCTTCGAAGCCGACGAACGCAAGGAGGCAGAAGACCATGCCCTGCAGCGCCGGCCTCAGGCCCTCTTCGCCGGGAACGAAGACCGACAGCGTGTTCCCGGAACCGGCGTTGATGATGAGCAAGGCCGATACGGCTACGAAGATGGTGATCTCGATCAGGCCGAGAATCACCCCGGTCCGGGTAGAGATCGAGATTCCTCGGTAGGTCAGGAACCAGACGATTGCCGCGCAGAGGACCGCGAGCGGCAGCCAGAGCAGGTCGTTCTGGATGCCGAACAACTGGTCCAGCAGCGACGCGCCGTAGAAGCCGAACGCGGCGAAGAGAATCGGTGCAACGAGGGGCTCGGCCAGGATGAACGCCCAGGCCATCAGCCAGCCGGCGAACGAGCCGAGACCGTTGCTGACATACGTGTACATGCCGCCGGCCGAGGGCAGGTGCCTGGCGAGCTCACCGATCGAATAGGCGGTGAAGAGGCATGCCACGAGGGCCAGGAGCACGGCCAACGGGGTGGTGCCTCCGGCGGCTGCCGTGGCGAAGCCAATCGAGAGCGCGACGGCGACCGCCGGCGCCATGTGGGTGATCGACTGGAAGAGGACCTCGGTGAGCCCGATCGCGTTACGTTCGAGGCCCTGCGGGGATGACGCCATGCCAACCTCCCTCTCATGATCCAACCGAAAGGTTGCAATCGATTGCATCGTATGCAGAACGTCAACGGCCTGAAGAGGTGAACGTCGAATGAACGACCACTCCGATCCGCCTCCATGGATCGACATCACGGTTCCGATCCAGTCCGAGACACCCATCTTCGAAGGCGACCCGCCCTTCAGGATCGAGCTGGCTGCCTCGATGGCCGCGGGCGCCACCTGCAACGTCAGCCGTCTCGAGCTCGGCGCCCACACCGGAACGCACCTCGACGCCCCGCTCCACTTCATCGATGGCGCTCCTGCGAGCGAGTCGATCCCGCTCGAGGCCTGCATCGGGCCGGCCTGGATCGTCGACGCGACCCAACTGCGGGCGAACATCACCGCCGAGGACGTCGCGGGCCTCGACATCCCCGCGGGCGAGACGCGCCTCCTCTTCAAGACGCCGAACTCCGAGCTCTGGGGCAAGCCCGGCTTCCAGACCGGCTTCATCGCGCTCGACGGCGGCGCCGCCGCCCTCCTGGTCGAGCGCGGCGTACGGCTCGTCGCCAACGACTACCTCTCGATCGCGCCGTTCGGCGACCCGGTGGCGACCCACCGGACGCTGCTCGGCGCGGGCGTCGTCATCCTCGAGGGCACGGACCTGCGCGACGTTGAGCCCGGGCCCGTCGATCTCCTGTGCCTGCCGATCCGCCTCAAGGGCAGCGACGGCGTCCCGGCTCGCGCCCTCGTCCGCCCGCGACGCGGACATCAGGGCGTAATGCAAGCCGTGTGATGATCTCGACCGATGACTGACACGATGCGCGCCATCGCGGTGATCCCCGGCAATCCGGATTCGCTCCACCTCCGCGAGGTTCGACGGCCGCGCATCGACGATGTCCCGGGCGGCCGGGGCGCGCTCGTCGAAGTCCTCCGCGTCGGCGTCGACGGAACCGACAGGGAGATCGTCGAGGCGCTCTTCGGCACGGCGCCCGGAGGGCGACGACTTCCTGGTCATCGGCCACGAGAACCTCGGACGGGTCGTCGAGGTCGGCCCGAACGTCCCGGGCTGGTTGCGGCCGGGTGCACTCGTCGTGGCGACGGTGCGGCGGCCCGGCCACTCGATCTTCGACCTGATCGGGATGCAGGACATGACCACCGACGAGCCGATGGAGCGGGGCATCAACCGGCTCCACGGGTACCTCGCCGAGGCGTACGTCGACGACGCCGCATTCCTCGTCCCGCTGCCCGACTCGCTCGAGGCCGTCGGCGTTCTCCTGGAACCGCTCACCGTCGCGGAGAAGGGGATCCGCCAGGCGTTCGAGATCCAGCGCCGCATGAAGGTCTGGCGCCCGGAGCGAGCGGCCGTCCTCGGCGCGGGGACGATCGGGCTGCTGACGGCCCTCGCCCTTCGATTGCGCGGGATCGAGGTGGCGGTCTACTCGCGGCGCAAGGCTCCGTATCTCAACAGCGAGCTCCTCGACGCAATCGGGGCACGCTACATGAGCTCATCCGACACGTCGCTCCAGCTGCTCAACGAGGCCGCGGGGCCGTTCGACTTCATCCTCGACGCCAGCGGACACAGCCCGCTCGCCCTCGGAGCCGCCGAGATTCTCGGCACGAACGGCGTCCTCGTCCTTGCCAGCGTGACCGGCGGCGACCAGACGGCGGAGCTGCCGACCGACCACATCAACCAGGGCTTCGTTCTCGGCAACAAGGTGATGGTCGGGACCGTGAACGCCCATCGCGACGACTTCGTCGCAGGCGTCGAGGACCTGCTCCGATCCGAGGCCTTCTATCCGGGCTGGCTCGGCCAGCTGATCACGACCCGGGTGCAGGGCCTGGAGAACCACGACGAGATGCTGCGGCACCTGCGTGACGACAAAGACGCCATCAAGGTCGTGCTCGAGGTCGCCGGGGAGTGACCGTCGACGCGGAGCAAGCTCGCCTGGGGGAAGCCCGCGATGGCACGGCGGCGTGGTACCGCTGGGGTCCGTACCTGTCGGACCGCCAATGGGGGACCGTCCGCGAGGACTACTCGGCCGGTGGCGAGGCGTGGGTCTCCTTTCCACACGACCACGCTCGATCGCGCGCCTACCGCTGGGGCGAGGATGGGCTGCTCGGGATCAGCGACCAGGGCGCGCGCCTCTGCTTTTCAATTGCGCTCTGGAATGGACAGGACCCGATCCTCAAGGAGCGGTTGTTCGGGCTCACCGGGCCGCAGGGCAACCACGGCGAGGACGTCAAGGAGGCCTACTTCTACCTCGACGCGACGCCGACGGCGAGCTACCTCCGCGGGCTCTACAAGTACCCGCAGCGGGCGTTTCCGTACGCGGAGCTGGTCGAGGAGAGCGCTCGGCGGGGCAAGGCGGATCCGGAGTACGAACTGGCCGACACGGGGGCGTTCGACGGCGACCGCTACTTCGACGTCGAGGTGGAGTACGCGAAGGCCGGCCCCGACGACATCGGGATCCGCATCTCCGTGTCGAACCGTGGCCCGGAGGCAGCCCCGATCCACCTGCTGCCGACTCTCTGGTTCCGCAACACCTGGGCATGGGGACTGGATCACCGCCAGCCGACGATCCGGCCCTGTACGGACGAGCCGCTCCGGGACGTGACGGGGACGGCCGCCATCGTGCGGGCCGATCACCACTCGCTCGGTGCGGTCTGGCTGACGGCGGCGGACGATCCGGAGCTGCTCTTCACCGAGAACGAAACAAACGCCGAGCGGCTGTGGGGCCAGACGTCGCGGACCGCGGCCGTGAAGGATTCGTTCCACGAAGCCATCGTCGGCGGCGATCCGGGCCGTCTCGCCGCGCCGTCGGATGGCGGGACGAAATCGGCCGTGCGGTACGAGTGGACGCTCGCTCCGGGCGAGACGCGCGTTGCACGTCTCCGGCTCACGAAAGGCGAGTCGCCCGCTCCGCCCGCCGACGTCGATGCCGTCGCGGCTGCCCGAAGAGCGGAGGCGGACACGTTCTACGCGTCTGTCACGCCCTCGGGTTTGACGGACGACCAGCGACTCATCCAGCGCCAGGCGTTCGCCGGCCTTGTCTGGGGCAAGCAGTTCTACGGCTACGACGTCGGACGCTGGCTCGACGGCGACCCGACGGGCCCGGCACCGCCGGACGCCCGCAAGCACGGCCGGAACTCGGGCTGGCGAGAGCTGAACACGAGCGACATCATCTCGATGCCCGATCCGTGGGAGTACCCGTGGTTCGCCGCGTGGGACCTCGCGTTCCACACGGTTCCGTTCGCGCTCATCGACCCCGAGTTCGCGAAGGCCCAGCTCCTCCTCCTGACCCGCGAGTGGTATATGCACCCGAACGGCCAGCTGCCGGCCTACGAGTGGGCGTTCTCGGACGTCAACCCGCCGGTCCACGCCTGGGCGACGTGGCGCGTCTACAAGATCGAGAAGCGGGTCACCGGTCGCACCGACCGCGCCTTCCTCGAGCGCGTCTTCCACAAATTGCTGCTCAACTTCACCTGGTGGGTGAACAGGAAGGACCGCGAAGGGCGCAACGTCTTCCAGGGCGGGTTCCTTGGGCTCGACAACATCGGCGTCTTCGACCGGAGCGCGGAGTTGCCCGGCGGCGGGCATCTCGCCCAGGCGGACGGGACCGCCTGGATGGGGTTCTACAGCCTCCAGATGATGCAGATCGCTCTCGAGCTGGCCGTCGAGAACGACGTCTACGAGGACGTCGCCACGAAGTTCTTCGAGCACTTCCTCTACATCGCCGGAGCGTTGAACAACATCGGCGATTCCGGGATCTCGCTCTGGGACGAAGAAGACTCGTTCTACTACGACGTCCTCCATCTTCCGGATGAGTCGAAGATCCAGCTGAAGGTCCGCTCGCTCGTCGGGCTCATCCCTCTACTCGCGGTGGAAACGCTCGAGCCGGCGCTCCTCGAGCGAATGCCAGCATTCGCTCGACGCATGCGCTGGTTCCTCCACAACAGGCCGGACCTGGCCGAGCTCTGCGCGAGCTGGGAGGAACCGGGCGTTGGCCAGCGCCGCCTGCTCGCCATCGTCCACGGCCACCGGATGAAGCTCCTCCTGAAGCGGATGCTCGACGAGACGGAGTTCCTCTCGCCCCACGGCATTCGCGCGCTCAGCCGCTACCACCTCGACCATCCCTATGCGCTCGACTTCGAGGGCCACCACGAGGTCCGCTACGAGCCGGCAGAGTCCCGGACCGGGATCTTCGGTGGCAACTCGAACTGGCGGGGCCCGGTCTGGTTCCCGATCAACTACCTCCTGATCGAGGCGCTCCAGAAGTTCCACCACTTCTACGGCGACGACTTCACCGTCGAGTCGCCGACGGGATCGGGCGAGCACCAGACGCTCCGTGATGTCGGCGACGACCTGGCTCGGCGGATGACGAGCCTCTTCGTGCGAGACGAGGCCGGCCGGCGGGCGGTCTTCGGGCACGACGATCGCGCCCAGACCGATCCGAACTGGCGGGACAACATCCTCTTCTACGAGTACTTCAACGGCGACACGGGGGCAGGACTTGGCGCCAGCCACCAGACCGGCTGGACTGCATTGGTCGCGAAACTGATCGACCAGCTCGGCCGCGCTTGAGCGTGACGCGGCCCCCGATCTTCGAACGAGCGCTCGTGCGGTTCGGGCGCGAGGTGACGGGCGACCCAGTGGCCGCGTTCCGACGCGAGTGGCTTGTCACGAATGGCCTCGGGGGATACGCGTCGGGCTCGTTGATGGGTCCGGCCACGCGTCGCTATCACGGATTGCTCGTGCCGGCCCTCGCGCCGCCGGTCGAACGTGTCGTCGCCGTCCAGGGATCGCTCGAATGGGTCGTCGACGTGAAGCGACGCGCGCGCATACCGCTGAGCACCCACGAATACGGCGACGGCACGATCCATCCGTCGGGCTACGTCAACGTCGAGTCATTCGAGCTCGATGGCGCGGTGCCGGTGTGGCGATTTGCAATCGCGGATCAGATCGTGGAGCGGCGCGTGTGGATGCCATACGGTCGCAACGCGACGTGGATCTCGTATCGGCTCGCGCGCGGGGAACGCCCCCTCGAGCTCGAGATTGTGCCGCTCGCGACGTGGCGCGACTTCCACACGCTCGCGCCGCCGGCAACGCCGCCCCGCGTCGAGGTCGAGGCGGGTGGGCTGGCGGTCCGCTTCGAGGGCGCGGCCGCGACGCTGACGGTGAGTTCGACCGGTGGCGTGGCAACCGCCTTTGCCGATCGATATCGGGATTTCCTCCATCGCGAGGAGACGGCCCGCGGTCTCGATGATCGCTCGGACGCGTTTGGGGTCGGTCTCATCCGCCTGTCCCTCCGGCCGGGCGAGGTCGTCGGCGTTCTGCTTTCCGTCGACCCGGATCCGGAGCGCGACCTCGCCGAGGCGCCCGACGCGTCGCTTGCCCGCGCTCGCGCCCGGCAGGTCGAGCTCCTGGAGCGGGCGGACGCCGCCGCCGCCGAGCCGGCGATCCAGCAGCTCGTCCTCGCCGCGGACCAGTTCCTTGTCGAGCGCCGGCCTGCGGCCCGCACGATCATCGCCGGCTATCACTGGTTCAACGACTGGGGCCGCGACACGATGATCGCGCTGCCCGGTCTCGCGCTTTCGACCGGCCGCACCGACGAGTCGGCGGCGATCCTCCGTTCGTTCGCGCCGCACGTCCGCGACGGGCTATTGCCGAACAACTTCCCGGACAGGAGCGATGCCGACCCCGCCTACAACACCGTGGATGCCTCCCTCTGGTACGTGATCGCCATCGGGCGCCATCTGGAGCACGAGGCCGACACGCGCCTCCTCCGCGACCTCCTTCCGGTGGCCCGGGAGATCGTCGATCGCCACATCGCGGGGACTCGATTCGGGATCGGGATGGATGCGACGGACGGGCTGCTGCGGGCCGGCGAGCCCGGCCTCCAGCTCACGTGGATGGACGCCAAGATCGGCGACTGGGTGGTCACACCCCGGATTGGCAAGCCGGTCGAGATCAACGCCCTCTGGTACAACGCGCTGCGGTACCTGTCGACATGGCTGCGAGAACTCGGCGACCCGGCCGCGACGACGTACGGCGACCTGGCCGGCCGCGTCCGGAGCTCGTTCGCGGCCCGGTTCGTTTCGGCCGGCGAGGACCATCTAGCCGATATCGTGGACGGGCCCGATGGCGACGATCGCCGCCTCCGCCCCAACCAGGTCTTCGCGATCTCGCTAGCGCATCCGCTGCTCGAAGGTGATGCGGCGGCACGTGTCCTCGGCTCGATCGGTCGGTGGCTGGCGACGAGCTACGGGCTCAGGACGTTGTCGCCCACCGATCCTGACTATCGGGGCGACTACGGCGGCGATCAGCGCCAGCGAGATTCGGGCTACCACCAGGGACCCGTCTGGACCTGGCTCGCCGGGGCGTATGTCGAGGCGCACCTGCGGGTCCACGGCGACGCGGCGGCTGCCCGCTCGTTGCTGGCACCGTTCGAGGATCACCTGCGGGACGCCGGGCTGGGCTCGATCTCCGAAATCCTCGAAGGCGACCCTCCCCACGCACCCCGCGGCTGCATCGCCCAGGCCTGGGGCGTTGCCGAGGTGCACCGCGCCTGGCGCCTCGTCGAGGCCGCCGCCCTCAGCCCGGAAGGCTGAACCAGAAGCGGGTCATCCCGTCGCGCGATTCCGCTCCGACGGCGCCGCCGGCGGCCTCCACGATCTGGCGCACGATCGCCAGCCCGATACCGGCGCCCCCGCGGGCCCGGTCGCGGGACTTGTCGACCCGGTAGAAGCGCTCGAAGACGTGCGGCAGATCGGTAGCCGGGATGCCGTCTCCGGAGTTCGCGACCGAGACTAGGACGTCCGCCGGCCGCCGCTCCGCCCGGATCGCGATGCGACCGCCGGAGGGCGTGTACCGGACGGCGTTCTGGAGCAGGTTCCCGACGACCTGGGCGAGCTGGTCCATATCGCCGCGGGCGGGGAGTGACGCAGGCAGGTCCACGTCGAGCTCGAGGCCGGCCGACCGAGCCGCAGGCCGGACGAGATCGACCGCGGCCCGGATCGCTGCGGCCAGGTCGAGGTCGACGACCACCGTCGGGACGCCGGCATCGCCCGCCGAGAGCGTATCGAGAGAGCGCGATAGCCTGACGAGCCGATCCGCCTCGTCGAGGAGCGACTCGAACGTGGCTCGTTCCGGTTCGATGACGCCATCCCGCAGCGCCTCGAGGTAGCCCTGCAGGTTCGTCAGCGGCGTCCGCAGCTCATGGGCGGCGTTCGCGATGAACTCGCGCCGCATTCGCTCCTGCTCCTCGAGTGCGGCCGCCATCTGGTTGAACGAATCCGAGAGGCTGACGATCTCCTCCGGGCCCTGGCGCGGGATCCGGGCTTCATAGTCGCCCTCAGCGATTCGGCGCGCGGCTCCGCCGATCTCGCGGAGCGGCCTGGCGAGGCGAGCGCCAAGCACCCCGGCGACCGCGACGGCGACGACCACCGCGACGACGGACGTTGCGACGATCACCCAGCCGACGCTGTCCTGGAACATCGCCCGGCTCGACTCGGCGCTCTCGCCGTGGTCGGTCATGAGGTCCGCGAAGCTCTGGCCGCCGACGACCATGACGCCGGCGGCGAGAATCGCGATCGCGAGGCCGGCGACGACCAGGGCCGCCAGGGCGATCCGGGCGGCAATCCCGCCGGGTCGCGGCGTCACGCGGGCTCGCCCTCGATGGTCGGCGCCGCGCGATAGCCGACCCCGCGGACCGTTGCGACATACCGCGGTCGTTCCGCGTTGTCGCCGAGCTTGTCCCGGAGGCGGCCGATGTGGACATCGACCGTGCGATCCAGGACCTCCGCCTCGTCCTGGCCGTAGACCGCGTCGAGCAGCTGGTCGCGGGTCAGCACTCGCCCGTCCGCCTCGAGGAGCGTGACGAGGAGTCGGAACTCGACGGCGGTGAGCGGCACGAGCCGGTCGGCGATCCGGACCTCGTGGCGGTCGCGATCGACAACGAGGTCGGCATGCCGGATCGGCTCGCGAGAGCGATCGCCGCTCGCTCCGCCCGCACCGCCGGTGCGCTCCAGGACGCGCTGGACGCGCAGGACGAGTTCTGCCGGTGAGAACGGCTTTGGGAGGTAGTCGTCGGCGCCGGCACCGAGCCCCGTGATCCGGTCGTCCGTCAGGCCTCGCGCCGAGAGGATGATCACCGGCGTCTGGTCGGTCCGGCGCACAGCCTTCAGGACGGCGAGCCCGTCGATCTCGGGCAGCATGATGTCGAGGATGACGAGGGCCGGCGCCTCATCGGCGATCGCGGCGAGCGCGCGCCGCCCGTCGGTCGCTTCGATCACCCGATGCCCAGCTCGCTCGAGGTACATCCGGACGAGGCGCACGATCTTGACGTCGTCATCGACGACGAGGATCGGTCGGCCGGTCGCCTGGCTTGTCGGCTGGCTCATCGTCTGCATCCTAGGCGCCTCGAACGTCGGTTGCGCGAAGCCCCACGGTCGACGATTTCGATGACCGGCCGATGACGGGGATGCTCTCTCGGCCCACCCGTCCCGGGGATGGCCAACTCGTCCGATTCCGCACGTCGCTCAAAACCACCCCCGTCGCGACCGCCCTTCCGAAAGCGGACTCCGAAACCGGACGATCGACCGGAACGGAAGTGAATTCCCGTGGCGTTCGGAATCGGAGTAGTGATGCGCCGACGACGGACCCCGCGGTGTAGGGTCGCAAGGTGAGCGGCCCCCGATCGACGCCGGCGAGTCTCGCCGAGGTGTTCCGCGCCGCGCTCGGGCTGGGATTGACCTCCTTCGGTGGGCCGATCGCCCACATCGGCTATTTCCGCCGCGAGTACGTGGACCGTCGGCGCTGGTTCGACGACCGGGCATTCGCCGACCTCGTCGCCCTGTGCCAGTCACTGCCCGGGCCGGCCAGCAGTCAGCTGGGGATCGCGATCGGGGCGCGCCAGGCGGGGATCCTCGGCGGCATCGTCTCGTGGGTCGGGTTCACGCTGCCCTCGGCGATCGTGCTCGTGGTCTTCGGGCTGGCCAGCGGGTCGGCCGATCTCTCGACGGCCGGATGGTTGCACGGCCTGAAGCTCGCGGCGGTCGCGGTCGTCGCCCAGGCCGTGTACCTGTTGGCTCGCTCGCTGGCACCCGATTGGCCGAGACGTACACTCGCCGTGGCCGGCATGGCGGTCGCGTTGCTCTGGGCGACACCGTTCTCGCAGCTTGCGATCATCGTCGGCGGGGCGCTCGTCGGCTGGTTGGTGCTCAGGACGCCGGGACTCGCGGGCGCAGAGGCGGAGGCCGGGACGGGGCCGCTGCCCAGCCCGATCGGGCGGCGCGTCGGCCTGGTGGCGCTGGGATTGTTCTTCGGCCTGCTCGTCGGCCTGCCGCTCGTCCGGGCCGCGACCGGACAGGAGGGCGTCGCGATGGTCGAGACGTTCTACCGGACGGGCTCGCTCGTGTTCGGCGGCGGCCACGTGGTTCTGCCGCTGCTCCACGCGGGTGTCGTGGAACCAGGCTGGGTGAGCGAGGACCGCTTCCTCGCGGGCTACGGCGCGGCGCAGGCCGTGCCGGGACCGCTCTTCTCGTTCGCCGCATACCTCGGGGCGGTGTCCGTGTCACCGCTCGGCGGCTGGACCGGCGCGGCGGTCGCCCTGGTCGCGATCTACCTGCCGTCGTTCCTGCTGATGTTCGGCGTGCTGCCGTTCTGGGACCGACTTAGGGAGTCCGGTGCGTTCCGGCGCGCGCTCGTCGGGGCGAACGCCGCTGTCGTCGGGCTGCTGGCCGCCGCCCTCTACCGGCCGATCTGGACGGGCGCGATCGAATCGGGCGCCGACGTTGCTGTCGCGGTCGCGGCACTGGCGCTCCTCGTTGTCGGCCGGGTGCCGCCGATCGTCGTCGTCATCCTGGCGGCCGTCGCCGGGCAGCTCATGCGCGGCTGAGCGCGTCTGCGATCTCGTTGAGCGTCGGCACGACGGCGGCTGCGCCGGCACCTTCGAGGACGCCCGGGTCGACCGCGGAACCCGCGACCACCCCGATCGCGATCATCCCCGCCGCGACGGCCGAGACCATGTCCCACGTCGAGTCACCGATGTACCAGCAGCGAGCCGGTTCGACTCCGACCTCCTTGGCCGCGAGAAGGAGGAGATCCGGTTCGGGCTTGGCGTTCTTGACGTGGCTGGCGTCGACGATCGTCGGCTCTTCCGCGAGGCCGAGCGAGGCGACGGATGACTTGACCTGCTCCTTGCGGCTCGAGGTTGCGATCGCCCACTTGATGCCACGCCGCTCGATCGCTTCGACGACTCGCTTGACGCCCGGGAGGGGCCGCGGCGCTGCGTTCAACCGCTCGTAGATCTCGCCCGATCGCTTGTCGATCTGCTCCGCACGCGGCTCGTCGATCGGCTTGCCGGCGAGTGCCGCGATCTCACGGGCGAGGCGCTTCCCATCGACCCCAATGAGCGGCGCGAGCTGGTCGCGGCTCGTCGGCAGGTCGGCCTCCGCGAGCGCCTCCTCCCAGGCCGCGATCCGCGTTGCGACCGTGTCGACCAGCGTTCCGTCGAGGTCGAACAGGACAGCCTCCGGTGTCGGCAGGCTGTCGATTCCGCCGGCCATCAGCCCGCGGACCCGCGCTGCCCGATGATGACCTCGTTCCCGTCTGGATCGAGAACGCGGGCAACACGTTCGCCCCACGGCTGGTCAGTCGGCTCCTCAGTGACGGTCACGCCGGCCGCACGGAGTCGATCGACCGCGCCATCGCAATCATCGGTGTAGACCCAGAGGCTCATCGGCCGGGGCGACGTACCTGCCACGAGGTCCGGAGTCAGGCCGATCCCGAGATGCGACCCCCCGATGTCGAGAGCCACGTACGCCGGTGTTCCATCCGGCCCAGGGAACTCATAGGTGACCGAGCCTCCGAGCAGGTCCCTGTAGAAGCCCAACGCTGATCCGACATCGCGTGTCGCGACGATCGGAAACAGATCCGTGAACACGTCGTCTCCTAGATGGGGCGTTGCCGTTCCGTAAATGGAGGGGCGGTGGGGTGGCCTATGGGTCTCGAACCCATAACCTTCGGATCCACATTCCGATGCTCTGCCTATTGAGCTAAGGCCACCGCCGGGGCGCGTCGACGGCCGCAGCCTCGAGCGGGCCGAAGTCTACCGCAACCGCCTCGGGTGCAGGCGCCGCGATGTCGCCGGCGGACAGGCGGACGGGCCCTAGTTCATTCCTGGGCTTGACCCGCCTCTGGGGCCCGGTCGGACGCTCGTGACCGTGACGCGCGGGATCCAGCCGGTGAGCCCGATCGGCGTCCGGACGTTCAGGTAGCCCTCGTGCGAGCCGATGATCTCGACTTCGTCGCCGCGCTCGAGGCGAGCCAGCATGGGTTGGAACTCATCGGGCAGCGCAGCCATTCGAACGCCCTGGTACGAGACGAACACTCGTTCGACGCCCTTAGCCGCCGGTTTGGCAAAGGCACTCGGCGCGGGCGGGCTGCTCGCCGCCGCCGTCGTCGCGGCCGCCGCCGCCGCTCCGGTCGTGGCGGCAGCGTCGGTCTGGGCCCCGGGCAGGCCCGCCGTCTTGCGATCACGCGCCTTCTTCGGCGCCTTGGCGTCCTTCTTCGAGCCTGCAGCGGCGATTGGTGCGGCCGCGATCGCCGGTGGCGGAGGTGCGACCGCTCGCGGAGCGACCGGCATGGGCGTGTCGAGGACGAACGTGGCAAGCGACGGGGAGTTCTCGCGCGGCCGGCGTCGGACGAGGAGAAGGAACAGGAAGATGCCGCCGGCGGTCGTTCCCAGCCATGTGAACACCGGGCCCGACAGCGACAGCGACGCGAACGGGAACGCCGGCCCATCGAAGCCGCCGCCGTTTCTTCCGTTCCCTCCGCTGCCCGGTCGGCCGGCCGTCGTCCCTCCACCTCCGGCGCCCGGCTGCGACCCCGGGCCGCCGCCCACGGCCGTCGTGATCGTCGCGGTGGCCGTCGGATCGGCGTTCGGCTGGGTCGCGACCACGGTCGGTACCGTCGTCGGTGGAACGACCGGGACCGGTGTGATGGCCGCCGGTGCCTGGGTGGCCTTGGCGGTCGGGCGGGCCGTCGGTCGCGGAGTTGGCTTTGGCGTGGCCCTCGGGGTCGGCCGCGGGGTGGCCCGCGGCGTCGGGGCAGGTGTTGGCTTCGGGGTTGGCTTCGGAGTGGGTTTGGGGGTGGGCTTCGGCGTGGGTGCCGGCGTCGGTGGCGCGGCGGTGACCCGGACCGTCTCAGGCGAAACGCGGCTGTGCTCGCAGGTCCTGCCGCCGCTGTACGTCGCGAGGAAGCGGTACGGGTGCGTGCCGACCGTCAGCCGTCGTGCGCCCGTGTAGGTCACGCCGGAGCCGAAGCTCGAACCTGGCGAGTGGAGCGTCTTCCAGCGGCCATCGACCCACAGCTGGATCGACTGGGGAGCATCGCCCGACCTGTTGCGGAAGCGGACTGAGAAGCGGAACAACGTCGCCGTGGTGCCCGACGCCGGGGTGACGGTTCCGCGGTCGATCGTGACCGAGCCGCAGTCCCGCGCGAGCGCCGGCGCGACGGAGAATCCGACGACGGACGCGACCAGCCAACCCGAGAGCGCGAGTGCGCCCGCGAGCATGATCCGTGGCTGTCCGCGTCTGCCTACTTTCATCCCCTCTTGAGCCTGCGGCGATACACGGAACGTAGGCATGAGGGATGCCGCCGTCATTGGGCCCAACGTTGTTCGCGGCCGGTACTTTGGTCACGGGCACAGGGCGGACCAGATGCCGTAAACCTCTCATCAATCCAGCCTACCGTCCGAGACCATGCCCGACCACACACCCGAACCGCGCCCCCACTATCGAGACCCGCGCTCCGCGGCCATTCGCGAGCGGATGATCCGCGTCCTCGTCGTCGAATTCGCCGTGCTCATGGCGGTCGCCGCGGTCGAAGGCTTCTGGCCCGGCCGTGGTCCCGGCGCCGACTCCGCGATCGGGTTCCTCGTCGTCTGCTCGATCGTCATCCCGCTCGCGATGGCAGGCATGTCACGACCGATCCTGCGCGACATCGACCGCCTCGAGGAGGAGCGCAGCCGGCTGCTCGAGCTCTACGATCGAGTCCGCCTCGACGCGCTGATCGATGGCCTGACCGGTCTTGGCAACCACCGCGCATTCCAGGACGAGCTGGCCCGCCAGATCAGCCAGGCGGCCCGCCAGAACACGCCACTCGCCCTCCTCCTTGTCGACGTCGACGATCTCAAGAAGATCAACGATGCCCGCGGCCATGCCGCCGGCGATGAGCTCCTGAGCGCCCTCGGGAGGATCGCCGCGACCTCCCTGCGCCGCTATGACCGCGCGTTCCGCATCGGCGGCGACGAGTTCGCCATCCTCCTGCCGGGCACCGACATCGAACGCGGGCTGGCGACCGCCCGCCACATCCTCGCGAGCGCCCTGAACGGCGGCGACCCGACCCGACCGAGGGAGGCCTTCTCGCTGTCGATCGGGATCTCGGCATTCCCTGCCCCCAGTTCCGACGGGCGACTGCTCTATCGCCACGCCGACGCGGCGCTCAACTGGTGCAAGCGGCACGGCCGAACCAACGCCATCGCGTACGAGCCGGGCCGGCACGGATCGGCCGAGACCGGCGAGGCATCGACCGCAGACCTCTCGCTGGCGCTGGAGTCGATCCTCGCCGAGCGGTCGCTCCGACCGGTCTATCAGCCGATCTTCTCGCTCGCGACTGGCGACCCGATCGGCTACGAAGGCCTCGTCCGGCCTACCGATGGTGCCCCGATCGACAACGCCGGCAGCCTGTTCGCGGCGGCCGAGAAGGCGGATCGGATCGTCGAGCTCGACATGGCCTGCCTCCAGATCATCGCCGACGGCACTGGCCAGCTCGAGCCGAATACCTACCTCAGCATCAACCTGTCGCCCCGGACCCTCGAGTCCGACCAGTTCCACCCCGTCGAGCTGACGGCGATCTTCCAGCGACGCGGCATCATGCCCCACCAGATCGTCGTGGAGCTCACGGAGCGCGAGGCGGTCCAGGATCTCGAGCAGCTCCGTCGGAATGCGGCGGCCTGCCGCCGAGCCGGGATGCGCCTCGCGGCCGACGACGTCGGCTCCGGCAATGCCGGGCTCCGACTCCTGAGCGAGATCCAGTTCGACATCATCAAGGTCGACCTGTCGCTGGTCCAGGGCGGCCTGCAGCACGATCCATCTCACGCCGTCCTTCGTGCCCTGCAGGAGCTGGGGACGCACTGGAAGGCGACGCTAGTGGCCGAAGGCGTGGAGACGCCGGAGCAGCTCGCGGCGATCCGCGGTCTAGGCTTCGCCGCCGGCCAGGGTTATCTGCTCGGCCGCCCGAAGCCGGAGCGCCACGTCGAGAAGCTCGATATCAACTCGCTCATGCCGACCGGGCTCTTCAGCAGCATGGTCGCGAAGGCGCCGCAGGTCCAGGCGGCCGCGGCCCCGCCGGCGGAGCACGTCCCGGCTCCACGATCGCGCCGCCGGCGCGTGACGACCGCGCCGCGCTCCTAGCCGGGGTTGACCGGCACGGCCATCGCCGCTACCGTAATCGGCAACTGAATAGCTCTTATCAAGAGTGGCGGAGGGACCGGCCCTGTGAAGCCCGACAACCTACCGGCGGCAACGCCGGCAAGGTGCCAAATCCGGGCAGGTCCTCCTGCGAGATAAGGGATTGAAGACCCTTCCTCTCAGGAAGGGTCTCTTGGTTTCGGCGTCACTCGCATCCATTCCCGGCAGGCGTCCCGTGAGGCGCCCCGGACGGAGAAGCCCGATGACGATCGAGACGCCGATTGGCCCGACGACGACGCAGCCCGCGTCGGCCGACGCCCGCACCGCGCCCTCACACGTCCTCGGCATGCGCTGCCGCGCCTGCGGCCGGCCGGAGGAAATCGGGCCGAATTACGTCTGCGCCGGTTGTTTCGGGCCGCTCGAGGTCATCTACGACCCCGAGGTCGCCCGTCGCACGCTGACGCGCGAGGCGATCGCCGCACGGGCACCCGGAATCTGGCGTTACCTCGAGCTGCTGCCCGTCTCGACCGCCCCGACGCGCGGCCTCGCAGTCGGTTCGACGGCGCTCGTTCAGGCCAGCCGGCTCGGCGCAGAGATCGGCGTAGATCGGCTCTGGCTGAAGGACGACACCCGCAACCCGACCCTCAGCTTCAAGGACCGGGTCGTCGCCGTCGCGGCTGCACGCGCCGTGGAATTCGGGTTCGACACGCTCGCCTGCGCCTCGACCGGCAACCTGGCCGGCGCAACCGCGGCCGCCGCGGCCGCCCTCGGGCTGCGAGCCTTCGTCTTCGTCCCGTCGGACCTTGAGCCGGCGAAGGTCGACCACGCCCAGGGCTACGGCGCGACGGTCGTCCGCGTCGATGGCACGTACGACGACATCAACCGCCTCAGCCTCGAGATCGCCGACGAAGAGGGCTGGGCCTTCGTCAACGTGAACCTCCGCCCGTTCTACTCCGAGGGGAGCAAGACGCTCGCGTTCGAGATCGCCGAGCAGCTCGGCTGGCGCCTGCCGGACGTCCTCGTCGCGCCGATTGCGTCGGGCTCGCTGTACACGAAGGTGGCCAAGGGCTTCAGCGAGCTCATCGCCGTCGGCCTGGTCGAGCCGAAAGAGGTCCGGTTCGTCGGCGGCCAGCCCGCGGGTTGCTCGCCGGTCGCGACCGCATTCGCCGCCGGGACCGATCGGATCGACCCCGTCCGCCAGCCCGACACGATCGTCCGGTCACTCGCGATTGGCAGCCCAGCGGACGGCCCCTATGCCCTCGATCTCGCGCGCGGCACGGGTGGCTCGATCGAGGCGATCCCGGATTCCGACACGGCGGCGGCCATCCGGCGGCTCGCGGCGACGGAGGGGATCTTCGTCGAGACGGCCGGCGGCGTGACGGTCGCCGCGGTCGAGGCGGCCCGGCGGCGCGGCGTCATCCGGGATGACGACGAGGTCGTCGCGCTCCTGACCGGCAACGGCGTGAAGACGCCCGATGCGCGCCGCTTCGGCGAGGACGACGTCCCGGTCCCGGCCCCGATCGCCGCAACGTACGACGCCTTCTCGGCCCGATACGGGACCTGATCGCGGCTAAGCGGCTGAGCGGCTGACGGCCGGTCCGCCGCCCGGCGCCTGACGAGCTTCAGGCGGCGACGAAGGCCCCGCGCCCGGCGGGCGTGAGCGCCCGCCACATCTCGACGGCCCACTGCCAGTCCGCCGAGTCGTCGAACGTGATGCGGATGACCGCGCCGCGGCCGCGCACGGCTGAGAAGCCCTCGAGCACGCCGACTTCTACCCCGGAGGTTGCCTCGGACGTGAGCCGCGCCCGCCCGACGACCTCGCCCGCTTGATGGGCCAGCGCGTCGCGGCCCAGATCCGGGGCGACCTGCTGGAGGAACTCGTCGGCCCTCATCGGCCCCGCGGCGGAGCCGGTCTCGGTGGCGGCGAGCGTGATCGATCGGCCGGCATCGCCGCCCCACCACTCGTCCTCCGTCCGCCGCTCGGCGAAGGAACCCGGGATGTCGAGCTCCCAGCCTTCGTGGGTCACGCGGATCGGCTCGCGCCGATAGCCGATGAGCGGCCCGTCCGGCACCTTCGCGGCGTGGGTCTCGACCTGGCGGGTCATCGCGTCGACGATGCCGCGATAGCCAGTGAGCTCCTTCCACTCTCGCCACGGGTACTCGAGGGATGGATCGAGCGGGAACGCCCGCGACAGGAGTCGGATGACTTCCTCCTGGACGAGCCGCTCGCGGTCGTCGATCGGCGGGCGCCAACGGATCTCGGTCCACATCAGGCAGAGGGCTCGGTTGAGGAAGGACTGGCCGTCCGTCGCATCGGCCCACCAGGGGGTGATCCGGAACGCCAGCCGCGAGTCGACGAGGGCCCGGTCAAGCCAGGCGTCGTCGCGTGGCCCGAGATTCGTCGCGATCGCTCCGTCGAACGTGAAGCAGGTGTCGGGCGGCGTGCCGAGATGAATCCCGCCGATACCGCGGCGCCGTGCATCGCGAGTCCCGATCAGTGCGGCGCCCAGCCAGGTGAGGTAGGACTGCTCCGCGCGCGTCCGGTCACCGGCCGCGGCAACGTCGGAGCCGCCCTGCCCGTCGTCGCCGTTGGCGCCCCACGTGATCTCGTGCTCAAGCCCCAGCCGCTGAACCAGGCGGCCGACGAACGTCTGGTAGCCGGGACCGACGGGGTCGAGCCTGGCCGAGATCGCGACGTCGCCGGCGTCCGATGCCTCGAACGAGAGCTCTTCGGCGGCCGGATGAAGTCCCACGAGCAACTCCCGATCACCGGACGCCGACGTTCGGGTCCGGGTCGAGCGGACGAGGTCGGAGTATTCGAGGCGAAGCCAGGCCTCGACCCCGGCGATCAGGCGATCGGCAGGCGGCTGCCGGGGAATGAGGCCGCGCTTCGATGCGCGGCCGGTGAATGTCAGGGTCAGCGGTGCCATGGGACCTCGTGGCGGTCAGGTGTTCGACGATAGCCCCGCGCGGCTCTGTCCGGGATCGGCGATTTGTACCGGTAACGGCGCCCAACAGTCCACCTGGGCAAAGGCGGCTGGGCCCGAGAGGACGGGTCGGGTCAGGTGCGGTGGATTGGTGTGGAGATGCTGGTACCCCCGGACCGCGGCGCCGGGACCATCGCGTCGCGGACCCTCGGCGACCCACCACCTACGGTCAGGTAAGCACTGGAATCCCCGTCGCCAACGAGATCGTCCATCGCATGATTGTCGCTCCAGCCCACCTCCCGATCACCACGACGCTCAGCCACCGGCGCCCGGCCGCCGGCGTCCGTCGATTCGCGGCAATGCTGGCGCTGGCGTTCGCGATCACCACGATCGGCCTGTTCGCGGCGCCAGGCCCGACGAACGCCTGGAGTTCCGGCGAGTACAGCTCGTCGTCCGAGAAGTCACTCGTCGCGATGACCAACCAGTCACGTGCCGCGTCCGGGCTCAAGGCGCTGAAGGTCGACTCGACGCTCACGTCGATCGCCCGCTCGCGGAGCAAGGACATGATCGTCCGCGGCTACTTCAGCCATAACATCCCGCCGAGCGGCAAGACCGTCTTCTCGATCCTCGACTCGAAGAACTACTGCTACGCGGTCGCCGGCGAGAACATCGGCTGGAACGACTACCCCGATGGCTCCGCCACGAAGACGATCCACCAGATGTTCATGAAGTCCGCCGGCCACCGGTCGAACATCCTCGGCAAGCGCTGGGACGTCATCGGCATCGGCGCCTACAAGGGCCCGACGGGCAAGAAGATGTGGACGGTCCTGTTCGCCGACAAGTGCGGGTCGTCCGGCGGCACGACGCCGAAGCCGAAGCCGAAGCCGGCAGGGAACGCGACCGCCAAGCCGGCGCCGAAGCCGAAGGCGACGCCAAGGCCCACCCCGAAGCCGACACCCGTTCCGACGCCGGTCAAGACGATGCCACCGGAGCCGACCGATCCGATCGGCCTTGGCATGGGGCCCGGCGATCGGACCAACGGCGAGGGCAATGGTGTTGCCGCCGATGGAGCGACGACCGTGGCCGCCACGAAGGACACCGTCGGCAGCCTCAGGGTCGTAGACAAGTCGACCCCGCCGGGCCTCGTCGAGTCGATCGTCGGCAGCGTCGCGGGGTTCTTCCTCGGCGGCTGATCTCGGCAGCTGATCTCAGCGGCTGATCGCAGGCTTGATCTCGGCGCCTTCCGGCGCGGCTACACTGCCGGGGATGGCCGCGATCCTCGAGGCGCGAAACCTCACCAAGCGATACCGGCTAGGTGCGATGACCGTCGACGCGCTTCGCGGCGTGTCACTGGCGGTGGCCGAGGGCGAGTTCGTCGCCCTCATGGGCCCGTCCGGCTCCGGTAAGAGCACCCTCCTCCAGCTGCTCGGTGGCCTCGACCGGCCGACCGCGGGCGAGGTGACGCTCGAGGGCAAGGTGATCAGCCAGCTGTCGGACGACGACGCGACCCGCCTGCGTCGCGATCGGACCGGCTTCGTCTTCCAATCGTTCAACCTCATCCCGCTCCTCGACGTCACCGAGAACGTCGCCCTGCCGTTCACGATCGCGGGGCAGGACACGAGCAACGGCGAGCTCGTCGAGCGGATCCGCGACGTCATCGCCCTCGTCGACCTGGCCGGCAAGGAGCACCACAAGCCCGACGAGTTGTCGGCCGGTGAGCAGCAACGCGTGGCCGTCGCCCGCGCCCTCGTCACCCGGCCGGCCCTCCTCTTCGCCGACGAGCCGACAGGCAATCTCGACTACACGACCGGCACGGAGATCCTCCACGCGCTCTGGCGGTCCTGCGTCGAGCGGCACCAGACGGTCGTGCTCGTCACGCACGACTCGAAGGCCGCTGCCTACGCCGATCGCGTGCTGGTCATCTCCGACGGGAAGATCCGCGATGAGATCGATCTCGGGCGGCGCGACGTCCACGACGCGACGCCGCTCATCACCCGCCTCGCCGAGCTGGGTCTCTAGCCGGTGGGCGGCCTGACGTCGCTCGCCTGGCGGGGCCTCAAGGCCCGGCGCGGCCGGACGGCGCTGTCGATCATCGGGATCGCCCTCGGTGTCGGGGTGCTGTTTGCCTCGCTCGCGACCGACGCGGGGATCGACGCATCAATTGAACGCACGGTCCGCGACCTCGTTGGCCGGGCGGACCTGCGGGTCGTCGCGTTCGGCGATCAGGGTCTGTCCAAGGAGAGCGTCGAGGCGATCGGCGCGGCTCCGGGCGTCGTTGTCGCAGCCCCTGTCCTCGAGCGGCGGACCTACCTCGCCGCCGACATCGACGACCCGAACGTGCTGCCGAACCCGGTGACGATCCTCGGGGTCGACCCCCCGCTCGAGGCCAGGGTCCGCGAGCTGCCGCTTGCCGCCGGGGCCGCCCTCCAGGGACCGGAGGCGTTCGAGGTCCTGATAACGGAGCGACTCGCGGCGGAGGACGCGCTCGCGGTCGGCTCCGACGTGACGTTCCAGGCCGGGGCAGAGGGCCCAGTTTCGCTCGAGGTAGTGGGGATCGTGGCCGGCGACGGGCCATCCGTCGGGTCGAACGGCCGGACGGTCATCGTCCCGCTTCGGACGGCGCAGCGGCTGCTCGGCGCTGACGGCGTCAGCCGGGTCGACATCGTCGTCGGCGAGGGCGCGACGCCACTCGAAGTGACGCAGGCGCTCGAGGTCGCACTGACGTCCGAGCCGTACGTCCTCTCCTCGCCGGACGAGCTGGCTGCATCGCTTCGAGCCTCGACCGCCGACTTCCGCGCGACCACCGCGCTCATCGCCGCGGTCGCACTGTTCGTCGGCGCGTTCCTCATCTTCAACACGCTGTCGATGACCGTCACCGAGCGGGTCCGCGAGCTCGGCCTGCTGCGGGCGGCGGGCGCGACCCGGCTCCAGGTCGGCCGGTTCGTCATGGTCCAGGCGATGCTCCTCGGGATCGGCGGGTCGATCCTCGGCCTGGTCGCGGGCATCGCCCTCGCCGAGTTGATGGGCCTCTACCTCCGGGCGATCGGCTCCATCCCGTTCGAGCGGGCCGCGATCCCGCTCGCATCCGCCCTCGTCGCGATCGTGATCGGGCTCTTCATCACGCTGGCCGCCTCGCTCGAACCCGCGCGACGCGCCGGCTCGATCTCGCCCGTTGAGGCGCTCAAGGCCAGGCTCGATCCGACTGCCGCCCAGCGGGCAAGGCTCCGCTGGCTCGTCGGCGTGTTCGCCGCGGTATTCGCCGCGGGGCTTCTCGTCTGGCCGCGAGATGCCGGCGTCGGCGGGCTCCTGCGCGCCACGGTGGTGTACGCACTGCTGCTGGCGGTCGTCCTTGCCTCGCCGTACCTCCTCGGGGCGCTGGCGCGGCTCGCCGGCCTGCCGTTCGCCGGCCTGTTCCGGCTCGAGGAGCGACTCGCCAGGGCCGCTCTCGCCCGTGACCGGAGCCGAACCGCGCTCACGGTCGGGGCCCTGACCGCCGGTCTCGCGATGATCGTGGCGATCGGCGGGGTGGCGGTCCAGTCGCGGTCCGCGGCGAGTGCCTGGCTCGCGGAGGTGATCCCGGGCGATGAGCTCGTCACGTCGATCCGCCCGATCGACCTCACCGAGGAGTCCGACACGGTCGCACAGCTCGCGGCGGTCGACGGCGTCGCACTCGTCAGTCCGATCGCCACGTTCGAGGTCGCCAACGAGGGCGTCCGGACGGACGCCGCGGCCGTCGTCGGCAAGAACCTGCTCGACGACGGGCGGCTGCGGATGGCTTTCGGCGACCGCGAGGTCGCCCTGGCCGGGCTCGACGCCGGCGGCACGACCGTCCTGCCGCGAGCCCTCGCCGAACGCCTGCGGCTCGGCGTGGGGAGCACGTTCTCGATCACGCTGGGGGAGGGCCGGGTGCTGGACCTGCGGGTCGCCGGAATCGCGGAGCGGACCCTGCCCGGGCGGGCAGGGGAGGCCGCCCTCGTCGGATGGAAGGACGCGACCGAGACGCTCGGCGTGGCCGGCGCCGACGCGTTTGCGATCCGCTACGTCGCCGGTCGCGAGGCCGACGCACGCCCGGTGCTGGACCAGACAGCGCGGAGCCTCGCTCTCGAGCCTAACCCGCTCGAACAGGTCGCCGGCGCGGTCGACGCCGCGCTCGGCCGCGTGTTCGGCCTGTTCGACGCCCTGGCGATCGTCGCCGTCATCGTCGCGGCGCTCGGCATCGTCAACACGCTCACGATGAATGTCCTCGAGCGCGTCCGCGAGATCGGGGTGCTCCGGGCTGCCGGGATGACGACCCGCCAGGTGCGGCGGACGGTCGTCATCGAGGCCGGCATTCTCGGGGTCGCAGGGTCGATCCTCGGCATCCTGACCGGGATCGTGGCAGGCGCTGTGATGGTGGCGATCGCCGGCGGCGACGCGGCCCTCGGCTTCGGATTGCCGTGGGGCTCGATCACCCTCGCGGCCGGCCTCGGGATCGGCCTCTCGATGATTGCGGCCTGGTATCCAGCTCGGCTCGCCAGTCGGCTTGTCATCGTCCGGGCCGTCCAGCACGAGTAAGGGCGGGTGGTAGACTCGCGCCGTCACGAGGGTTCGGAACGACCTTCGGCGCAGGAGGGATCCGCAAATCGCATGACGCTCGTGATGCCGCGGATGACCCGCCTGCCGATCGACCAGCGCGGGATCACCCTGGCGGACTTCCTCGTCCCGATCCGGGTGGGTGAGCGGCTCGGGGTCCGGGTCCGGAACATCGCCCTGATCGTCGCGGGCGCGCTCCTCATCTACCTCACCTCGCGCATCGTCTTTCCCGTTCCCGGGTCGCCCATCCCCGTCACCGGGCAGACCTTCGGCGTCCTCCTCGCCGGTGGAGCACTCGGCTTCCGGCGCGGACTCTCAAGCGTCGCGCTCTACGTCGCGATCGGGCTCATCGGGTTGCCGTGGTTCGCCGAGGGCAAGGGCGGCCTCGGCGTCATCCTCGGCGCCAGAGGCGGCTATCTCATCGGCTTCGTCATTGCCGGTGCGCTCGTTGGGCGGCTCGCGGAGCTCGGCTGGGACCGCCGCATCCTCGGAGCGGTCGTCGCGATGCTGATCGGCAACGTGGTGATCTACCTCGTCGGCGTGCCGTGGCTCATGGTCGTGCTGCAAACGGACCTGCCGACCGCGATCGCCCAGGGCCTTACCCCGTTCCTCATCGGCGATGCGATCAAGCTCGCGCTTGCCGCCGGGGCGTTCCCCGTCGCGTGGTGGATCGTCGGGCGACGGCCCGGCGAACGCTGAGGCGATTCTCCCGGTCGCTAGGCCGCGTCGGCCAGGGCGGCGTGCAGGCTCCGGTAAGACTCACGCAAGAGGCGGGCGACTTCGGGCCAGTAGGCCGCTCCGCGACCCTTCGGGCCATCCGGATCGTCGGCGGCGCCTCGATCCCTGACCTCCGCGGCGATCCCGCGCAGGCGGCCGGCCTCCGCGACGCGATCCGCAGGGATCGCGTACAACGCGGCGTACGTCGCGGTGATGGCGTCGCCCGCGGCAGCGCCGGCCGCGAGGCCGATCTCCCGCCGGACGACCCACCAACGCAGCTCGTTCGTCGCAACGGCGTCGAGGTCGACGTCGTCGGGCAGGCCGAGAAGTTGATAGCCTCGGGCGATCGTCGGTCCGAATCGTTCATAGTCGCCCGATGAGCGCGCAAACCCGACAGCTGCCTTCGTCAAGAGGAGGCTGGACGCGAGCGCTCGCGGCCACGACGCGTGGGCCTGCTCGTGCAGCCCTTTCACGAGGAGCCCGAACAGGCGTGCCGGCTGGCGTCGGTAGTACGCCTTCCACATCCCCGTCTCGAGCGCCGCGAGGCGATCGGGGTCGAAATCGGAGCCCCAGCGTCCCATGACCGTCCCTTCGCAGATCCTGGCCGATCGGATGACACCACCCGACATCGTCGGACTCTACGGCCCCGAAAGCGAGGCGTGGCGACTGAATCGCGAGGCGATGCTCCTGCTCGGGGCGGGGCCGCGGGCGCTGCTCCTGCAACTCGCCCACCCCCTCGTCGCGGCAGGTGTCGAGGAGCACAGCGACTTCAGGAGCGATCCGTGGCGTCGACTCCAGGGGACGCTTCGGAGCTACCTGACGATCGTCTACGGGACGACGACGTCGGCACGGGCGGAGATCCGGCGCCTGAACAATCTCCACCGATCGATCGCCGGCACCGGCTACACCGCCCGCGATCCGGACCTCTCGCTCTGGGTCCACGCAACGCTCGTCGACACGACCATGGCTGCCTACGACGCGTGGATCGCCCCGTTGTCAGGCGACCAGCGCGCGCGGTACTACGCGGAGACGCTGCCGATCGGACGCGCGTTCGGCGTCCCCGGCGACCGATTGCCGGCCGACGTCGATGCGTTCGATGCCTACGTCGCCGCGATGCTGGCGCCGACCGGACCGATCCGCGTCTCGGCCGTCGCCCGCGACCTGGCCGACGCGGTGCTGCATCCGCCGCTCGGCCCGGTCCTGTCGGCGGCCGGCTGGGTGCCGCCGCGGGCCTACGCCTGGACGCTGTGGCCGGCGATCGGGCTGCTGCCCCAGTCAGTGCGCACGGATTACGGCCTCCGCTGGGGGCCGCTGGAGCGAGCCGTCTCGGGCTGGCTCCTCACGGCCTGGCGCGCGTGGCGGCCGCTCCTACCCGAGTCGTTCCGCCAGATGCCGCGTGCCCTGGCGGCCGATCGCAGGCTGCGAGGCTGATCGCCTCGCAAACGCCGCCCATCCAGAGGTCGTCCGATTTCGAACGACGCGCGAAGCCACCTGCCTCCCACCCGATAGTCCGAATTCGGAGTCCGGAATCGGACGAGGGGATCGGACGGGAGTGATTTCCAGCGCCTTGCGATATCGGACGACTCGAGCGTCGCCGCGCCGTTAGTAGAGCCGCGGAAAACGAGGTGCGAACCGCGGCACGAGGTTGAGCGACGTGTGGTCGTCGAGCGTGTCGAGAAGCGTCTTTGTCGACGCCAGCTTGAAGCGGTTCGCGGCGGCGTAGGCGCGCACGCCCGACCAGAACGCGGTGTTGCCCATCCGCTTTCGGATGTCGTCGAGGAAGTTGCCGCCCTGGATGTAGATGACCTCGTAGTAGCAGGCCGACGAATACTTGTAGATCGACATGTCGAGCCGGGCCGTTGAGCAGCGCGACGCGCGTCGCTGGCCGAGGACGTTCCGCGCGAGGAAGTCGGTGAGCGCCTCGTCCGTGAAGGGCTCCGCCGCCTGGTCGTTCCCGACGATTCCGTAGAACCACTGGTGGCCGGTCTCGTGGTGGACGAGATACGACAAGTTCGCGCTGGCCACGCCGGTCGGGATCCAGGTCAGGCCGGGCGACTCCATCCCGTAACCGCCGGCGGTCTGGGCGAGGTCGTACGTCCGGTACGGATACTGCCCGACGAGCGGCTCCATCCTGGAGAACGCGCGCTTGGCGGCCGCCAGGATGGCGGATGCGGGTCCGCCGGGCCGGTAGTAGACGCGGATGACGTTGTCGCCGACCGTGGTCGAGATCGTCTTGTAGTCTGGCGCGGCCGTGAAGGCGAAATCGCGAACATTGTTGGCCTCGAACGTCTGTCGCAGGCCGCTAACCAGGATGCGCTCACCGGTCGTCGCGAACACCAGGGCGCGGTCGCTGGTGATCGCGACCCGGACGCGCGGGGTCACCGGCGTCACGAACGGGTCACCGTGGTTCGGTCGGTTGAACGCGACCCGCTTGCTCACCCACGGGATCCAGCGATGCGCGTCGACGATCCCGTTCGCCCGCGTGAACAGCCAATTCGAGCCGCTGGTCGTGCTTCGAAGCGTCGCCGTGTAGCGGACGCGAACTTGGACGGACTGGCCGGCCCCGAGGACTCCGCCAAGCGGCACGACGATCGTCTGGTCGTCGACCTTGGCGGCGACTGTCTTGCCGGCGACAGCCACGGCTCCGAGCTTCATCGCGCCCAGCCGGGTGGCGATCGTGTTCAGCTCGAGGCGGTCGATCGGTCCGCCCGAGTCATTCCGAACGGTCATCGTCGAGTCGACCCTGAACGCCCGATTGCCGAAGTTGAGGGACAGCTTCACGTCGTACTCAGCGGTCAGGGCAAGGCTGGTTCGATTGACGGCCCCGGGGGAGATGGCGGTGATCCCCTGGACGATCGGGGTGCGGTCCGCTCCACCTGCGGGGGACGGAGCCGTCGCCACGGCCGGCTGCGAGGAAGCCGGCGTCGCGCTTGGCGTCGCGCTCGGCCCGCGGCTGGGTGCCGCCGCGCTGGCTGTCGGCGCCGCCGCGACCTCGAGGGATCCGCGCGCCGGCGCTGCCGCTTCGGGACCGGTCGTCGCCAGGACCGGCACGACGACCAGGGCGATCAGCGCCGCGGCGCTGAGGGTGTCGGCGAAACGGCGATGCCGGAGCATCGGTCGATCCTACGGCGGCCAGCCCGAACCGTCGACCGCCCGATGGTCGTCGATCGGGAGGACGATGCGCTGAACCGATGCGTAGACTTATCTCATGACCGCTCCCTCGCTCCAGGCGGCCGCCTCCGAAGCGGCCCGAGGCCGGTTCCTCGACGCGGTTCGATCCGCGCTGCCGGAGATGCGGCTGCTCGAGAATGAGACGGATCGCGAGAGCTACCGGAACGACGAGACGGCCTATCTCAAGGCCGGTCTGCCGCTTGCGGTCGCGCTGCCGACCGCGACCGCCGAGGTCGTCACGCTCGTCAAGCTCGCAGTGGAGCATCGGATCCCGATCGTCCCACGTGGCGCTGGAAGCGGCCTGAGTGGAGGCGCCGCCGGAATCGACGGCGGCCTGACGATCGCGCTGACGAAGATGGACAAGGTCCTCGAGATCGACCGCGAGAACCTCGTCGTCGTGACCCAACCCGGGATCCTCAACGCGGACCTCAAGAAGCTCGTCGCCGCGGAGGGCCTGTTCTACGCTCCGGATCCGGCGAGCTACGAAATCTGCTCGATCGGCGGGAACCTCGGGACGAACGCCGGCGGGCTGTGCTGCGTGAAGTACGGCCAGACCCGCGATTCCGTGCTCGGGTTGGAAGTCGTCCTAGCCGATGGACGGGTGATCCGGACGGGCGGTCGGTACATCAAGAACGTCGCGGGCTACGCCCTCACCCACCTGTTCGTTGGATCGCAAGGGACGCTCGGGATCATCACGGAGGCCACCCTTCGACTCCGGGTCGCGCCTCCGCCGCGGACCACGATGCTTGCGTTCTTTCCTACCCTCGACGGCGCCGGCGATGCCGTTGCTCGCATCGTCGCCGCGGGCATCGACATGGTGACGCTGGAGCTGCTCGACAAGGCATCGATTGCCGCCGTCGACGACGCGTTCAACCTGGGTCTGGATCGTGATGCGGAGGCGATGCTCCTTGTCGAGTCGGACCGACCCGAGGCGTCCGCGATCGCCGAGCTCGATGCCGCGGTCAACGCCTGTGAGGCCGCCGGATCGACGACGACGATGCGTGCCGCCGATGCGACCGAGGCCGACTGGCTTCGGCAGGCTCGCCGCTTGGCGCTTCGGGCCCTGGAACGGCAGGGGATCGTCCGCATGGAGGATGTCGGCGTCCCACGAAGTCGCGTGCCGGACCTGCTCCGGGCGATCGACGCGATCGGGAAGCGCTACGGCATCAAGGTCGCGACATTCGGCCACGCCGGCGATGGCAACCTCCACCCGAATTTCATCTTCGACCACGGCGATCCACGAGCCGAGGAACTGACAGATCTCGCCCGGGCGGATCTCTACCGGGCGGCGATCGCACTGGGCGGGACGGTCACCGCCGAACACGGGATCGGGCTGGCGCGGCGGGACGTTCTCGTCGAGCAGGTCGGCGCGGACGTCATCGACGTCATGCGGTCGATCAAGGAGGCCCTCGATCCGCTCGGAATCATGAACCCTGGCCGCGTGATCTGACCGGGGCGGCCTCGCCGGATTCATCCGCGGGCCGCCGGCAATCGAACCAACCGGCGATGAACCGATCACGGGGCGCGATCGGCGCCGTCCTTGTCTGCCTGTTGGTCGCCGCGTGCGGCGGCCCTGCCGCGCCTTCAGCGGCCCAACCGTCGCCGATGGCGGCGTCCCCGCCTGCGGCGACGAGCCCACCAGCGCCGTCCGCGTCGGCAGGACCTTCGGCTGCCGCCGAAACCCTTGCCGAGATCGCGGCGCTGCGCGATCGCCTGGCCGCGAACCCCGACGATCCCGACACCCTCCGCGCGCTCGGTCTCGCCCTCCTCCAGCGGGTCCGAGAGACGGCCGACCCGTCGCTCTACGACCAGGCCGATGAGGCGTTGACCCGGGCCCGGAAGCTCGCCCCGGACGACCCGCTGATCCTCGTCGGAATCGGCGGCCTCCAGCTGGGTCGACACGAGTTCGCGGACGCCCTCGATACGGCGCATCAGGCCCTCGAGCTCGCGCCGACGCTCGAACCGGCGCTGGCCGTCGAGGTCGACGCCCTCGTCGAGCTCGGCCGATATGACGAAGCCGTGGCCGCCACCAAGGTCCTCCTCGCGATTCGGGTTGATATCGCGTCCCTGGCGCGTGTCTCGTACCTACGCGAGCTCCACGGCAATCTCGATGGCGCGATCGCCGCGATGCGACAGGCCAGTGAGTCGCCAGCCCTCGCCCCGGAGAACACGGCCTACGTCACGACGCTGCTCGGCAACCTGCTCGTCTATGCGGGCATGCCCGACGACGCCGCGGAGGCCTACAACGTCGCCCTGGAGCTCGTCCCCGAGCACGCGGCCGCGCTGGCCGGCCTCGGGCGACTCGCGGTCGGACGCGGCGACCTCGTCGACGCCACGCGGCGGTTCGAGCAGGCGGCCGCGATCCTGCCCTTGCCGGAATACGTCATCGCCCTCGGCGAGACGCGCGAGGCGGGGGGCGACAAGGACGCTGCAGCTCGAAGCTACGACCTTGCGCGGGCGGAGACCGCTCTGTTCCAAGCTGCCGGAGTCGATGTCGACCTCGAGCTCGCGCTGTTCGAGGCGGACCACGGCGACCCGTCGGTGGCGCTGAAGCTTGCCGAGCAGTCCTACGCGACACGCAACACCGTCCGAACGGCCGACGCGCTTGCCTGGGCCAACCACCGGGCCGGCCGCAACGACGAGGCCACCCGGCTCTCGGCAGAGGCACTTCGGCTCAAGAGTCGGGAACCGCTCCTGCTCTATCACGCCGGGATGATTGCCAAGGCAACCGGAGACGAGACGACCGCCCGGCGACACCTCACGGACGCGCTATCGCTCGATCCGGGCTTCTCACCGACCGGCGCGGCCGCGGCGCGGGCGGCCCTCGCCGAGCTGGGCGAGGCACCGCTCACGCTCGGTTGATCCAACCGCGCCAGTGGCGCGAACCATCGTCAGCCGCTTGGTGTTGGTCGCGACACGCCGAGAGGACCGACAGAGCAGGCGCCCAGAGCCTGCACCCCAGTCCCAACCACCGGGAGAGTGATTGTGTCTACCCGTTCAAGGGCTGCCGCCCTTACCGGAGCGCTGCTCATCGCAGCGACCTCCGTCGGCGGCGTCCTCGCCTCCAGTCACCGGGAGGCGCCCCTGATCAGCGGCGATCCGGCCGCGGACAACACGGATCTCTACGCGTTCGTGAGCCCCGACAAGCCGGACACGTTGACGATCATCGCCAACTACATTCCGCTCCAGGAGCCGGCCGGCGGCCCGAACTTCTTTCCGTTCGATCCAGCCGTGCGATACGAGATCAACATCGACAACAACGGCGACGGCAAGCCGGAAAGCATCTATTCATTCCGGTTCCACACCAACGCCAAGTCGAAGAACTTCGCCGGCATTCCGACGTTCCTGTACAACGACGGGCCCGTCACCAGCCTTACCGACGCCAACTGGCTCGCACCGCAGACCTACACGGCGCGACTCAACGGCGCGGCGATCGCGGTCGAACGTCAGCACGACGCCCGCCAACGTCGGCGTGCGCTCGATGCCGAATTACAACGCGCTGACCAACCAGGCAGTCAAGACCCTCGGCGACGGGACCAAGCTCTTCGCCGGGCAGCGCGACGATCCGTTCTTCGTCGACCTCGGCTCGATCTTCGATCTCGCGGGCCTTCGCCCGTTCAACGCGCTCCACGCGCTTCCTAGGACGAAGACGAACGGCATCGACGGGGTCGGCGGGTTCAACACGAACACGATCGCCATCCAGGTGCCGATCGACAAGCTGACCAAGGACCATGCGCTCCCGACCGGGCCGAATGACCCGGACGCGGTTCTCGGCGTCTGGGCCTCTGCCAGCAGGCAGCAGAACCGGAAGCTGAACTCCAACGGAACGATGACCTTCAGCGGTCCGTGGGTCCAGGTCTCCCGACTCGGGAATCCCCTCATCAACGAGGTGATCATCCCGCGCGAGAAGAAGGACTACTGGAACAGCAAGAAGCCGTCCGCGGACCACCAGTTCCTCAAGTACTACAGGGCGCCGGAGCTCACCGCGGTCGCCAACGCGCTGTATGCCGCGCTCGACAACCCGGCGACAACAAACCGCGACGACATCGCGGCCATCCTCCTTACAGGCATCAACATTCCGGACTCGGCGACCGTGCCGGGTGGCCTCCAGTTCACCAGCACGGGCACGACCGAAGCGGACATGCTCCGTGTGAACACGGGGATCAAGCCGAATGCCATGGGTGCCTGTGTGTTCGGCGCACCGACTGATGGACCGAGCCGGCTCGGCGCCATCGCCGGTGACCTGTGCGGCTTCCCGAACGGGCGCCGCCTCCTCGACGACGTCGTCGACATCGAGCTCCGGGCCCTCATCGAGGGCTACGGGCCGACGCTCAACGCCGTCCTTGGCGTTCCGAACCGCACGCCGAACAACCTGATCGGCGACGGAGTCGACCAGAACGACGTCTCGTTCCTGAGTTCGTTCCCGTACGTCGGAACCGCGCGCAATGCGTACACGCACAGCCACCACCGCCCAGGGCCAACACCAAGCTGACCCTCGACGAGTCGCAGACACGAACGGCCCGGGCAACGCCCGGGCCGTTCCCATTCGTGGTTGCACCCACCCATGCACATCTGTATCGTGCAAATGTGCGTGATGGCGACGTCCAGCAACTCATCGAAGCGAGCCGCCTTTACTACGAGCTTGGCGAGACGCAGTCGCGCGTCGCGGAACTTCTGGGCGTGACGCGGCCCCAGGTATCGCGGATCCTGAAGCGTGCCCGTGCCGAGGGAATCGTCGAGATCCGGATCGTCGACCGCGCGTCCGAGGAGTCCCCTTCGGCGGAGGCGCTTCGCCGCCGCTTCGGCCTTCAGGCTGTGCATCTCGCTCCGAGCCTCCGCGGCCCCGAGGACGTCGGGCGCCGGATGATCGGGCGGCTCGGGGCGGAGGTCCTCAGGGCGGCGATCCGTGAGGGCGCCGTCGCTGGGATCGGCGACGGCTCGTCGATCTCCGCCGTCGCCGATGCGCTCGATGAGCCGCTGGTGGAGACAGGAGCGACGGTCGTCCCGCTCTGCGGTGGGTATTGGTTCACCGGACCTGCCCGCGAGCCGTTCCGCCGGGTAGCGGACGGGATCGGCGGGACGGCCCAGGGCCTCCTCGCCCCTGGGCTCGTCGACGATCCGGCAACGAAGCAGTCGCTCTACGCCCACGCGGGCGTCCGGCGGATCCTCGATCTCTGGGAGCGGCTCGACGTCGCGGCCTTCGGGATCGGCGGCCCCGCCTGGAGCGAGGCCGCGTTCGGCAAAGCGGCCTGCCGCGAGCTCGAGCATGCGGACGCGGTCGGCGAGCTCCTCATCGCGCCGTTCGACATCGACGGGCGGTTCGTGAGCAGCGACTTGCGCAAGCGAACAATCGCGTTCGACGCCCGCCGGCTCGATCGGTTGCCGGTGCGGATCGGTGTCGCTGGGGGGCTGGCCAAGGTTCGGCCGATCGTCGGCGCACTCCGCTCCGGGTCGCTGACCGCGCTGGTCTCCGACGTGCGCACGGCCGAGGCAGTTCTCGAGCTGGATCGAGCGGGGGCGGCCGCGTGACGGACACCGGGCGCGAGGCTGCGATCCTCGGGATCGATCTCGGGACGACCGAGGTGAAAGTTGGCCTGGTCACGCTCGACGGGCGGCTGCTCGGCCTTGCCCGGGCCGGCTACCGGACCGAAACCGACGCGGCCACCGGTCGAGCCGAGCAGGACCCCGAGGCGTGGTGGGGCGCGCTGGCGACGGCCGTCCGATACCTCGCGGCGTCCGGGCGGGCCGACATTCTCGCGATCGCGATCGATGGCCACGGGCCGACACTCGTCGCCGTCGACGAGGGCGGCCGCCCGACGCGCCCCGCCATCATCTGGCAGGACTCACGGGCGACGGCCGAGGCGGCGGAGCTGTCGCGGGCGACCGGACTCGAGGGCTGGTCGCTCGCCGGCCTGCCCGCGGCCCTCTGGGTGGAACGCCACGAACCACGGGTGGCCACGGCAACGCGCTGGTACCTCGCGACATGGGACTTCCTCGCGTTCCGCCTGACCGGCCGAGCGGCGACCAGCCTGCTCCCCGGCCAGCCCTTCCCGACCGGCGACGTGCTTGACGCGGCCGGGATTCCGGGCGATCGCATCCCGGAGCCAGTCATCGCCGGCGACGTCGTCGGGGAGCTGACGACGGATGCCGCGACCCTGCTCGGGATCGGCCCGGCGATCCCGGTCGTTGCCGGAATCGTCGATGCCTGGGCGAGCTTCCATGGCGCCGGGATGACGGCGAAGGGCGACGCGATCGATGTCGGCGGGGCTGCGGGCGGTTTCGGCGTCTACTGGGACGAGCCGGTCCGGGTGCCCGGATCCTTTGTCACGATCGCGCCGCTGCCCGGCCTGTTCAGCGTCGGCGGCGCGATGGCGGCCACGGGCCGCGCGATCGACTGGTTCCGGACGGAGATCGTCGGCGGTGTCGACTCCACGGAGGCGCTGCTCGAAGAGGCTGCGTCAACGGAGCCGGGCGCCGGCGGGGCGCTGTTCCTGCCGTACCTCGCCGGCGAGCGTTCGCCGATCTGGGACCCGACCGCACGCGGCGCCTTTGTCGGCCTGACCCTCGACCATCGGCGGGCCCACCTGACGCGGGCGATCCTGGAGGCGTCCGCGCTTGCGATCCGCCACGTCGCCGAACCGATCCTCGAGGCGGGCGTGCGGGTCGGCGAGATGCGCGTATGCGGCGGTCCGGCCCGGAGCGAGTCCTGGAACCAGATCAAGGCCGACGTCACGGGCTTCACGGTCCTGGTGCCGGAGGTCCTCGAGACCGCCGTCGTCGGAGCGGCCGTCCTCGGCGCGGCGGGGATCGGGGGGTATCCGGATGTGGCCGCCGCGATTCGCGGCATGACCCGGGTGGCCCGACGGCTCGAGCCCAATCCAGCCAACCGCGCGCTCTACGACACCTCGTTCGATGCCTACGTCCGACTCCACCCGGCCATCGCACCGATCGTCGCCGATCTCAGTGCGGTAGCGGCGCGATGACGCCCGCGGGCCGGCTCGTCGCGGCCGATGTCATCGTCCGATTCCCGGTCCCGCGCGGGACCCCGGTCGAAGCGCTCGATGGCTTCAGCCTCACGGTGGAGCGCGGCGAGGTCGTCGCGATCATCGGCCCGAACGGCTGCGGCAAGAGCACGTTCCTGCGTGTCGCCGCCGGCCTCCTTCGCCCTGATCAAGGCAGCGTCCGCCTGGGCGACATGCCCATCGATGGGCCCGATCCGCGCGTCGGGCTCGTGTTCCAGGAGCCCCGGCTGCTGCCATGGCGCTCGGTGGCTGGCAACGTGACCTACCCGCTGGAGCTGGCGGGCTGGCCGCGCGACCGGCAGGCGGAGCGGCTCGCGAAGCTGCTGGATCTCGTCGGCCTGAGCGGGTCGGCGCTCGCCCGGCCGAGCCAGCTGTCGGGCGGGATGCGCCAGCGGGCGGCGATCGCCCGAGCCCTCGCCCTGGAGCCGGAGGTGCTGCTTCTCGACGAGCCCTTCAGCGCGCTGGATGCGCTGACGCGCGAGCGGTTCAACCTCGAGCTGCTGAAGCTGTGGGAGCGGACCGCGACGACGATCGTCATCGTCACCCACAGCATCCCCGAGGCGATCCTGCTCGCCGACCGCGTGGTCGTCATGACCCCGCGTCCGGGTCGGGTCGCTGCAATCGTCCCGATCCTTGCCCCACGGCCGCGCTCGCTCGAGCTCCTCGACGGGGCGATCGTGTCGCGAGCAGCCGCCGAGATCCGCGCCCACCTCGAGCCGGCCGGGGAGGTGGCATGAGGCGAAACGCCGTCGCGTCGGTCGCGATCTCGTTTGCGATCTTCGTCCTCGCCTGGAAGGCGGTCGTCGTCATCGGTGACTACCCGCCGTTCATCCTGCCGCCGCCTGAGGCGGTCTGGGATCGGCTCGTTCGGGCGTGGAGCGACGGCATCATGACGCCGCACGCCCTGACGACCCTCACGGAGGTCGCGCTCGGCTTTGCCGTCGGGGCCGGCACGGGCCTCGCCGTCGGCTACGGGCTCGCCCGGTCGGCCCTCGTCGAACGTCTCATCTCGCCATACATCGTCGCCGCCCAGGCGACGCCGATCCTCGCCCTCGCCCCACTTCTTGCCCTGTGGTTCGGCCCGGGGCTCACCAGCAAGGTCGTCATCTGCGGCCTGATCGTCTTCTTCCCGATCGCGGTCTCGACGATGGTCGGGATCAGATCCGTCGATGCCGGGCTGCTCGAGATGGCTCGCTCGTTCCGCGCCACCCGTCGCCAGGTCCTGACGACGCTCGAGGTCCCGGCGGCGCTGCCGTCGATCCTCGGCGGGATGCGGGTCGGCGTGACGCTCGCGGTCGTCGGGGCGATCGTCGGCGAGTGGGCCGGGGCGGAACGCGGACTCGGCGTCCTCGTCAACCTCGCTCGCGGCAGCCTGTTCGACATCCCCCTGATGTTCGCGACGCTCGTCACGATCGCGCTGCTCGGAATTGCCCTGTATCTCGTCGTCGTCGTCCTCGAACGCCGCCTGGTCGGCGTTCGCTAGCCCGTCCTGGAGGTCACATGCACCCGCGTCGGTTCGGTCTCGTCATCGGTCTCGTCATCGGTCTTGTCGCATCGCTCGCGGTCGCCGGTTGCGGCCTTGGCGCGCAATCGTCCGTTCCGCCGCTGACCGTCGGGCTCGGCTACATCCCGAGCGTCCAGTTCGCCCAGTTCTACCTCGCCCAGGACGCCGGCTACTACACGGAGGAGGGGCTCACCGTCACGTTCCAGAACAAGATCGATCCGGACCTCGTTGCGCTCGTCGGCCAGGGCAGCATCGACCTCGGCATGTCCGACGGGACGAGTGTCATCCCGGCGGTGAGCCAGGGAATCCCCATCCGCTACCTGGCGACGGTGTATGGCCAGTTCCCCTCGATCGTCTTCGGCAAGGCATCGTCCGATATCGAGACCGCCGCCGACCTCGAGGGCAAGAAGATCGGCATCCCGGGCCGCTATGGCTCGTCGTGGATCATGCTCCAGGCCCTGCTCGGGTCCGCCAACCTCACGCCGGACGATGTCGAGATCGTCGAGTACCCGGATTTCGGCCAGGGCGTGGCCGTGACCCAGGGCGCTGTCCACGCTGCGACCGGGTTCGCGAACAACGAGCCCGTCCAGCTCGAGCTCACCGGAACGGAGGCATTCGTCCTCCACGTCGACGAGATCACGCCGCTGCCAGGTCCGGGGCTGATCGCTTCGACGACGACGATCACCGCGAAGAAGGACGCGGTTGCTCGCTTCGTCCGGGCGACGCTGCGGGCGATGAACGAGATCATCGCCGACCCGGCCAAGGGACTCGAGGCATCGATCAAGGCCGTGCCGGAGCTCGGCCAGCAGCGCGACACGCAGGCGGCGATCCTCGCCGCAACGATCGAGGTCTGGCAACGCTCGGGCTCGGCTGGAGCCGAGGGCCTCGGCGCGATCGACCGGGCGGGCTGGGAGGCCTCGGTGGAGTTCATGTCGAAGCTCGGCCTCGTCCCGAATCCGGTCACCGTCGACACCCTCGTGGTCGAGGACTTCGTCAAGACTCCGTGACGCCCGGCTTCGGCAGCGCGCATGGTGCTGCGAGCGGGGTGTACCTTGTCGGCGAACTATCGAGGTCCCGTGCCCGCCCTTCGCCGAATTTCCGCCGCCCTCATCGCTCTGCCCATCCTCTTCGCCATGGCTGCCGGTGCGCCGACCGGCGTCGTCGCCGGCGGATGCGGCAGCGGTGACGAGCTCCTCGGCAACGGCGGCTTCGAATCGCCGGGCGTCGCGCCTGGGACCTTTGTCCTGTTTGATGCCGCCCTGGTCCCGCCGTGGAGCACGACCGACGTCGCGAACCAGATCGAGATCTGGGGTGACGGTTTCAACGGCACCCCGGCGTTCGAGGGCACCAATTTCGCAGAATTGAACGCGAACAGCGCCGGGACCCTCTACCAGGATGTCGTCACCACACCGGGAGCGACCATGACCTGGACGCTTCAGCATCGGGGTCGTGAGGGCACGGACGTCATGAGGGTGCTGATCGGCGACTCGCTCACGGCCGATGTTTTCAGCGACGTGGGCTGGAACGCCATCTCAGGGGATATCTCGGACCCAGAGACGGCATGGGGCGAAGCGACCGACACCTACGTTGTCCCGGCTGGCCAGACGTGCACGAGGTTCGCCTTCCGAGCGGTCTCTTCCGGCGTTGGTATCGAGTCCTTCGGCAACTTCCTCGACGCGGTCGGGTTCGAAGTCACGATCCCGGCCGAACCGACACCGACTCCGACGGTGCCAGCGCCCGCACCGACCGCGACCCCACGGATCACGAACCCGCCTACGGATGTTGTTCGCGACCGACCGGCTGGCCCGGGTTCCGGGACCGGGACAGGCTCGGATGCCCTTCTGGTGGGCTCGCTGATGCTGACGGGTGCGTTTGCCGCCTTCGCGGTTCGACGCACCAGACGAGGGCGCTGACAGGGTTCGTCCGCGCCTATCATCGGGTCATGCCCGAGGTTGCCCTCCCGGATCGGCCGCCGTTCGCGATCCGCGCGCGGATATTGTCGCCGCTGGCGACGGGCGAGATGCTCCATGAGCCGGACGGCGTTGTCGCGGTTGACGCGGCAGGAGCGCTGACATTCGTGGCTGCCGCTGCCCACGCCCCGCCGGACGTGCTTGCGGGCGCGGTCGACGTTCGGCCCTGGGTGGTCATGCCGGGTCTCGTCGACACGCACGCCCACCTGCCGCAGCTCCCGAACGCGGGCCTGGGGTTCGCGCTCGACCTCCTGACCTGGCTCGACAAGCTGACCTTCCCGACCGAGCGCTCGTGGGCGGACCCATCGGTCGCCGTCAGCCTCGCCCCGGCGATCTTCCGGGCATTCGCGGCCGCCGGGACCACCACCGTGCTCGCTTACGGCGTCGTGTACGAGGCGGCGATGGAGGCTGCCTTCCGGGCGGCGGAAGCCCATGGGATCCGGGCGATTCTGGGCAAGGTGATGATGGATCGGGTGACCTACGACCCGACGATCGAGCTCGGCAGCATCCTCGATCGGAGCCTCCGCGAGTCCGCCGACCTGATCTCGCGCTGGCACGGTGCAGCGGATGGCCGCCTCGGTTATGCGGTGACACCGCGCTTCGCGGTTTCCTGCACGGCCGAACTGCTGCGAGACTCGGCCTCGCTCGCCCGCTCGACGGGGACCTGGTGGCAGAGCCACGTGTCGGAGGACCCGGGCGAGATCGAGGAGGTCGCCCGGCTCTTCCCGGACGCGCGCGACTACGTCGACGTCTACGACCGAGCCGGTGCGTTGGGCGAGCGGTCGGTCCTGGCCCACGCGATCCATCTGTCGGATCGGGAGCTGGTGCGCATCGTCGAGACCGGGACACGGGTATCGCACTGCCCGGCCTCGAACCTGTTCATCGGCGCAGGGCTGATGCCGCTCGCCCGATGGCTGGAGGCGGGGGTCGCGGTGGGCCTGGGATCGGACGTGTCGGGCGGGCCGGATCCCTCGCTGTTCTCGGTGATGCGCGCGGGGGCGTATTCACAGATGGCGCGGCGGTCGCTGGCCGGCGACGACCTGCCGCCGCTGGGACCGCTCGACTGGCTCCGTCTCGGGACGATTGACGGGGCGCGGGCGCTCGGACTCGACGATCGGATCGGGTCGCTCGAGATCGGGAAAGAAGCCGATGTGATCGTCGTCGACCCGGGGCTGACGGCGCCCATGCCCGCGAATGGCGACCCTGAATCGCTCGCCGACTCGGAGTTGCTGGCCGATCCGGCCGCGCTCGTGAGCCGGCTCATCTTCCGAGCCCACCCGGACATGGTCCGCGGCACCTGGGTTCGCGGCCGGTTGCTGGAGGGAGCATCGTGATCAACGCGCGGTTCGGCCACGTCAACGTCATCGCCCACGACTGGCGGCGGCTCGCGGACTTCTACCGCGAGCTGTTCGGTATGGAGATCGTCCCGCCGCTCCGCGACTACCGCGGCCCGGACCTGGAGGCGGGCACGGGCGTTGCGGGCGCCGCGTTCAAGGGCGCCCATCTCCGTCTGCCCGGACTCGGCGCGGAGGGCCCGACGCTCGAGATCTACCAGTACGAGTCTGGTCCGGAGCGCGTGGCCACGGCCGCAAACCGACCGGGCTTCCAGCACATCGCCTTCGCGGTTCCCGATGTGACCGCGGCGCGCGACGCCGTCCTGGAGGCCGGCGGCGGGACCGTCGGTACGATCGTCACGGTCACGACCGCCGACGGGCGCCGCGTCACGTGGACGTACGTCACCGACCCAGAGGGCAACTACCTCGAGCTGCAGTCCTGGTCGGACCCGGAAGGGTGACGGCGCGCCGGTGGCGGCCCGATCTCGAGGTCGTCTTGCCGGTTCCCGAGGGTGTCGAGATCGACGTAGCGCGCGACCAGGTCGCGCCCGGTCCGGACGGTACGTCGATCCTGTACGACGTCTACAGCCCCGCGTCGTCGGGCCCCGCGTCGCTGGGCGCCGCGTCGCTGGGCCCCGCCCGGCCGATCGTGGTCTTCGTCCACGGCGACGCCGACCCGGACATCCTGGCCGGCGCCAAGGACTGGGGTCAGTACACCTCGTGGGGCAGGCTGGTCGCCGCCCGCGGGATGGTCGGCGTCACGTTCAATCACTCGTCGCTGCTGGCCAGGACGCAGATGGACCTGGTGATCGCGGAGATCGGCGCGGTCGTGGCGGACGTACGCTCGCGGGCGGCTGCCCTCGGCGTCGACGGCGACCGTGTTGCGATCTGCGGCATTTCGGCGTGTGCGCCGTACGGGCTGACCGTGGCCTACGCGGCCCTTCCCGCGATCCGGTGCGCGGTCGCCGGCTATGGCCCGCTGATCCTCGAGATCAATTCCGAGTACACGGCAACATCCGTCTCGGCGGCAGACCTGGAACGGTGCTCGCCGTCCTGGCTACTCGACGCGCTCGCCCCGGCGGTGCCGCCGACGCTGATCCTCAAGGCCGGCCTGGATCGGGAACCGGTGAACGACGGCATCGACGAGTTCGTCGGGCGGGCGACGGACCTCGGGGCGCCGATCAAGCTCCTGGTCCACGAGACCGGCCACCACGCGTTCGACGTGCTCGACGACGACGACCGATCGCGAGAGATCGTCGAGGCGACGCTCGCCTTCCTCGCGGAGCACCTTGACGCCGTTCCACAATGACCGGCATGGAGTACCTCAGGCCGCCGCGGCTCAAGGCGGGTGACACGGTCGCGGTGGTGTCGACGTCGTGGGGCGGGCCGAGCGTGTTTCCCGCCACGTTCGAGCGCGGCCTCGAGACGCTCCAGCGTGTCTTCGGGCTCCGGATTCTGGAGTTGCCGACCGCGCGTATGGCGCCGTCGGAGCTCGCTGCTAATCCCCGGGCGCGTGCGGACGACCTCAACGCCGCGTTCGCCGACTCGGGAATCCAGGCGATCGTGATGTCGATCGGCGGCGCCGACTCCGTCCGGATTCTCGAGCACCTCGACCCATCGGCCGCGATCGTCAATCCGAAGGTCCTGCTCGGGTTCTCCGACTCCACGACCCAGACGACGTTCTACAACCAGGCTGGGCTCGTCACGTTCAACGGGCCGTCCGTGATGGCAGGCCTCGCGCAGCTGGAGCGGTTCGAAGGGGCCGAGGCTCACGTTCGGTCGATGCTCTTCGACCCGGCCGATGCGTACGAGTTCCGGCCGTTCGCTGACTGGGCCGACCGCTACCGCGACTGGAGCGATCCGGCGAACGCCTCGGCGGTGGGGGAGCGCCGCCCACACGATGGATGGCGGTGGCTGCAAGGGAGCGGCCCTGTCGAGGGCCGCCTGTTCGGTGGCTGCGCCGACACCCTGGAGATGCTGAAGGGGACACGGTTCTGGCCGAGCCCGGAGTTCTGGGAGGATCGGATCCTGTTCCTCGAGACGTCGGAGGACAAGCCTACGCCCAGTTGGGTTGGCTACTGGCTGCGCAATTACGGGGTGCAGGGCGTATTCGATCGCGTGTCCGCGATCCTGGTCGGACGGGCGGTCGACTACACGGACGACGAGAAGTCCGAGCTGGACGCGACCCTCGTGCGCGTCGTCGCCGGCGAATTTGGCGCCACCGAGGTCCCGATCGTGACGAATCTGGACTTCGGCCACACGGCTCCGCAGTGGATTCTCCCGCTGGGCGTTCGCGCCGAGGTTGACGCCGACGCCCGCACGTTCCGCCTGCTCGAACCGGCCGTCACGTGACCGCTCAGAGGATCACGATGCCGCTGCCACCAGGATCCCGCCCGGCCGCCAATGCAGCCATGACTTCGCGGGTGCCGAGGGGCAACAGGTCAACGATCCCGCTTCGGAGCGTTGCCAGGGCTCGGCGATTTGCGCGTGTGTCGGAGACCAGGAGGATCAGGTGACCGCCGGGATCGTCCCGCAACTTGTGCCCGAGGCGTCGCTCGAGGGCTTGGCCGTCGGCGATCCGCGTCTCGGCCTCGACCCGGGCGCGCCATGGCGCCGACTCCCTTCCGGCGACCTCGGCGTCCCACGCGCGCAGATCGCCGTCGATCGGGAGCGCCACCTCGGTTCGCCAGCGGAGCGACGGATGAAGTCGCGCCCGGAAACGCTCCAGAAGCGCCAGCTGCGCCCGATCCCGAATCGGATCTCCGGCCGGGTAGGTGCGGATCGACAGGTCGAGCCCGACGACGGAGCAATAGGCCGCTACGAACGCAAGGTCCGAATTCTCGACCTCGCCCCGCTCGAATCGCCCGACTCGTGCATGCGACGAGCCGACAGCGCGCCCGACCTCCGCCTGGCTCAAACCGGCTCCGACCCTGGCGAGGCGGCAATCGGCTGCCACGCGACGCAGGGCATCACGGCAACGCCTTCGTCCCCGATCCGCGACCCGCTCTCGAATAGCCACTCCGCGCGATCGTGGCATACGGCTCTTCACTCGCGATCTACCAGGAGAGTCCGAACGCCCGGCGTTCCTATCGACGAACGGGACCACACCGGTCTGCCGAATCGCCCTCCTCAACCCCTCGTTGGAACGCTCGGCGATCGGTTCGACGATTGGGGCGGGCTGAAGCCGCTTCACAGGGCACCTCGTTCGCTCATGGGAACGCTGGGCGTGCAAGCGGGGCAGGCCGCGGGACGGGGCGGCCAATGAGCGCGGACATCCTCATCACGGCTGGCACGATCGTTGATGGGACCGGGGCGCCTGGGCGTGCCGGCACGGTCGTCGTCGAGGGCGATCGGATGCGGGTGCTCCGCGAGGGCGATTCGGACGGCGATGGCGGCACGGACCGCGCCGCCCGCACGATTGACGCCACAGGCAAGGTCGTGGCGCCAGGGTTCATCGATCTCCACTCCCACTCCGGGCTGATGATCCTCGCCGACCCAACCCACGATCCGAAGGTCCGCCAGGGCATCACGACCGAGGTGATCGGTGTCGACGGCAACAGCTACGCGCCATTCGCGTCGCACGACGACCTGCACGCCTTCGTCCATCTGAACGCGGGGCTGGACGGCCACCCGGACATCGACTACGACTGGGACACGGTCGCGAGCTACCTCCGTCGCTTTGACAACAAGGTCAGCGTCAACATCGCGTACCTGATCGGCAATTCGGCGCTGCGGATCGGTGCGATTGGCTGGGAGGACGAGCCGGTCTCTGAACGAACGGCCGACACGATGCGGGCGATGCTCCGCGAGGGCATGTCGGAAGGGGCGTTCGGGGTCAGCTCCGGACTCGACTATCCACCCGGCAGCTACGCCACGACCGACGAGCTGGCGGACCTCAGCCGAGAGGCCGCGCAGAACGGCGGCTTCTACCACACCCACGTTCGCTACGCGCTCGGCGACCGCTTCCTCGATCCGTTCCGGGAGGCGATCGAGATCGGGCGGCGCGGCGAGGCGCCCTCGCACATCACCCACTTCTACCACCGCGCGACGTTCCCAGGCACGCCCGACCAGATGCTGGAACTCGTCGACGAGGCCCGGGCAACGGGCCAGGACGTCACCTTCGACGCCTACCCATCGGAGTGGGCGAGCACGAGGCTCCTCATCCTGATCCCGACGTGGGTCCAGGCCGGCGGTCCAGCCAGGACCAAGGAGCGGCTCGCCGACGAGACCACCCGCGACCGGATCCGCCGCGAACTGGGGGAGCGTGGGGTCATGTTCGCGGGGAAGGGCGGCCTGCGCGACGTTCGCATCGGCTACCTGCACCGGCCTGAGAACCTCCAGTGGGAAGGCAAGACGCTCGGCGACCTGATCGATGCGACCGGCAAGGACCCCGTCGACGTCCTCTGCGACCTCCTGATCGACGAGGACCTCAGCCCGAACGAGGTGACGCCAGGTCCGCACACGGACGGAATCCGGCGGTTCCTGCGCCACCCGATCGGGATGGTCGGCACTGACTCAACATTCGTTGGAGCGAAGCCGAGCCCGCGGACCTACGGCAGCTTTCCCCGGATTCTCGGCCAGTTCGTCCGCGATGAAGGCCTGCTCGGCCTCGAGGAGGCGATCCGGCGCATGACGTCGGCCCCGGCGGCGCGTCTCGGACTGCGCGAGCGCGGCGTGATCAGGGACGGCGCAATCGCCGACCTCGTGGTCTTCGACCCGGCCACCGTTCGCAGTAACGCAACCTACGACGAGCCGCGCCAGTTCCCGGACGGGATCGAGACGGTGATCGTCAGCGGCAAGCTCGTCGTTGACGGCAGCGCGCACACCGGACGGACGCCAGGTAAGGCGCTCCATCGCGCCCGTGATTGAGACCTAGTTCTGGGGCCCCGCGGTTGACTCCCCGTTGGTGCGGGGGACATCGGCGCGTGGCGTGTCGTCGGCGCGCGACGTGACCTCGGCCTCCTGCGTGTCCTCAGCCTCGGGTTCCGCTTCGTCGTCTAGGAGACCCAGGTCCCCACGACCTCGAAGCCGCTGGCGCTCCTCGTTGAGCCGTCGCTCGGCCGTCTGGACGGCCACCGCGACCGGCTGGTTCGCGCCGATCTCCGCCCAGCCGATCGACAGCCGGAGCGCGACCGCCCCAGCCTCCAACCAGACGTCGCAGGCGGTCCGTGCCCGCTCCACGTAGTTGATCGCCCGGATCTCGTCGGTCTCGGGAAGAAGCGCCCCGAATCGCGCCTGGCCGAGCCGGGCGATGTTGTCGGAGGCGCGCGCATGGCGACGCATCGTCGTCGCGATCGGCGGGATCAAGCGGTTGGCCGCATCAGGACCGATCCTCTCCGCAAGGCGATCCAGACCGGCAACTTCGACGAGCACGATCGTGGCGGGCCGGCCGTAGCGGCCGATCCTCGCAGCCTCTTCGGTGAGCCACTTCGACCACGCCGGCGGGAGTTCGAATCCTGTCGCCGGGTCCGTCGCCGCGGGCCTGGCGCGATCGAACATCGTCGACCCGGTCGCCTCGAGCCACGCCCCCGGCCTCGCCGGATCCGACGCCGAAGCGAATCGCGGCGGGAACTGCCCACCCGCCCCGCCGGCCACCGGCCGACCTGGACCGACCCCTGTCATCGGCGCGCCTCCCGGCTGCATCCTGACGCCGTATCGGTTGCGCCGCGCGCGGATCCGCGGAGCGACGATCAACCCGATCGCCAGCACGATATTTGCGATGATCGCCGCTGCGAGCACGGCTACGACCGCTTGCTGCGTGGACAAGATGATGGCTCCGAGACGATCGTTCCTGATGATCCCCTGACGATACGGGGTGCGCGTCTGCCTGACGATTGTCCTGGTGCCTCGTGGGACTAGTTGTCGTTGCAGAGCGACAACGCGTCGGATGGGATTGGAGGGGATCAGGGAGGATGGTGGGGGTGGGCGTCCCTGCGGGGCCATTACCGAAGGTCCGGAGGCCTGCGGCACTGTCCGCCAACCCAGGCCTTGCAGGGCGACCGGACGCACAGCCGAACGGCTGGTCGCGGTGCTATCGTCACGGCCAAGGAGGGTCGACCCGAGCCGCATGACGATCCGGACAGCGCCCAGCCGGACCACGAGCCCGGCCGCACCGAGCCGGAGCGCCCCCGACGCCCTTGTCGTTCGGCCCGGCGAGACAGGCCTCGGCCGAGCGCGGGCCGCGGCGCCGCTCCGCCGCGAGGGCCCGGACAAGCTGACCGGGGCCGCGAAGTACGCCGACGACCTCGTCTTCCCTGGCGCCTGGTTCGGGGCGACGATCCGTTCGACGGTCGCCCATGCCCGCTTCACCGCCGTCGAGCTCGATCCGGCGTTCGACTGGTCGAAGGTCGCGGTCGTCACCTCCGACGACATTCCGGGCGACAACATCGTCAGCCTCATCAGCGACGATCAACCGGTGCTCGTCCCGGTCGGTGGCGAGATCCAGCACCACGCGGAGCCGTTGATCCTGCTCGCGGCCGCCGACCGGGAAACGCTGAGGGCGGCTCGACGCCGCGTGAGCGTCCGGACGGAAGAGCTTCCGCCAGTCTTCGATCCGCTCGTCAGCGAGCACGTCTTCGCCCACTACGAGATCTCGGCCGGCGACCTGGACGTCGGCTTCTCCCAGGCCGATCTCGTCCTCGAGGGGACGTACCGCGTCGGCCACCAGGAGCAGCTCTACATCGAGAACAACGCGATGATCGCCGTGCCGCGCGAGGATGGCGGGGTCGCAGTCCACGGCTCGCTGCAGTGCCCGTACTACATCCACAAGGCGCTGAAGCGCTCGCTCCAGCTCACCGACACGCAGGCCCAGGTCGTCCAGGCCGAGACCGGCGGCGGGTTCGGTGGCAAGGAGGAATATCCCTCGATCATCGCCCTCCACGCCGCGCTCCTCGCCCGCAAGACCGGCAAGCCGGTCCGGATGATCTACGACCGGCACGAGGACCTCTCGGCGACGACGAAGCGCCACCCGGCGATCGTGACGCACCGCACCGGCGTCAAGGCTCGACGGGACGCTCGTCGCCCAGGACATCGACGTCGTGATGGACGGCGGCGCCTACTGCACGCTGACACCGGTCGTCCTGAGCCGCGGCGCGATCCACTCCGGCGGCCCATACCGCTGCCCGAATGTCCGGATCCGGGCGCGGGCCACGAGAACGAACACGCCCCCGAACGGCGCGTTCCGCGGATTCGGCGCGCCGCAGGTCGAGTTCGCCGCCGAGCTCCACATCGAGCGGCTGGCGGAGCGTCTCAAGATGAGCCCGCTCGAGATCCGCCGCAAGAATCTCTACCAGGTCGGCGACACGACACCAACCGGCCAGGTCCTCCGTGACAGCGTCGCGGCGTCGGAGGTGCTCGAGCGAGCCGCCGAGGCAGCCGAGTTCGAGGGCGTCCGGGCTCGGACGACATCGGCGCGGGCGCGCCGAGCCGGCTCCGGAATCGTGCCGGACTCGGCCCTCCGTACCGGTCGCGACCGGACGGCCTCGGGGATTGGCATCGCGCTCGCCTGGCACGGAGCCGGCTTCACCGGCTCGGGTGAGGTGAAGCTGGCGTCGGTCGCCTCGATCGAGCTCGCAGCCGATGGGCGGATCCGGATCCTGACCGGCTCGACGGAGATGGGGCAGGGGACCAAGACGATCTTTCCCCAGCTCGTCGCCGCGGAGCTCGACGTGCCGTACGAGGACGTCGAGATCGCGCCGCAGGACACCGCGATCGTGCCCGACTCCGGGCCGACGGTCGCCAGCCGGACGGCGATGGTCGTCGGCGGGCTGCTGATCCAGGCGGCCCGGCGCCTCCGCGCGGAAGTCGAGGAACGCAACGGCGGTCGCCCCTTTGCGAGCGTCTACCTCGACGACGCCGCGACCCACGGCGCGACGCGGATCGACCAGCAGTTCGAGCCCTACCCGAACGTCCACTTCGATGACACGACCTACCACGGCGATGCGTACCCGGCCTTCGGCTGGGCGGCGTGCGTGGCGTCCGTCGACGTCGATCTCGACACCGGCGAAGTCACCGTCCGGGACGTCGTGGCGGCCGATGACATCGGGAAGGTCATCCACCCGACCCTCGCCGAGGGCCAGGTCGAGGGCGGAACGCTGCAGGCGATCGGCTACGCGACGATCGAGGAGATCAAGCTGCGCGACGGCCGCTACCTCAACGACCGGCTCGCGACCTACATCATCCCGACCTCCCTCGATGCGCCGCGGATTACCTCGATCCTCGTCGAGGCACCGTTCGCGAGCGCGCCACATGGGGCGAAGGGCGTCGGCGAGCTGCCGATGGACGTCGGGGCGCCGGCGGTCGTCGCGGCGATCCACGACGCGACCGGAGCCTGGATCCACGACCTGCCCGCGAGCCCGGAGCGGATTCTCGCAGCGCTGGGTGCCACGCCGCCGGCCGAGGCGCCGGCCGGGATTCCGATTGCGCCCGACGCGGCGACCGCGAAGGCTGCCGAGATCGCCGTCGAGGCGCCGATCGAGGAGGGAACGGACCCGAACCCGGACGCGAAGACGGATCCGCTCCCTCTTCGCGGCCCAGGCCCGGACAATGAGCGCGTCGATGACGGCTGGCACGATAGATGACGTCCTTGCGCTTCAGCGTCAACGGCGACCCGGTCGAGATCGACGCGCCGGGCATGCGGCGGCTGCTCGACCTCCTGCGGGAGGATCTCGGGCTGACGGGAACCAAGGAGGGCTGCGGAGAAGGGGAGTGCGGCGCCTGCACGGTCCTGGTCGATGGCGCTGCTGTTGACTCGTGCCTCGTGCCGGTCTGCCAGGTCGACGGCGCCGACATCCGGACGGTCGAGGGCCTGGCCGCGGGCGGTGCACTCTTGTCCGAGACGTCCGCATCCGAGCTCGGCCCCCTTCAGACGGCCTTCCTGACAGCTGGCGGCGCTCAATGCGGCATCTGCACACCGGGCATGTTGATGGCCGCCCGCGCCTACCTCGACGACGGCGGCGGTCCGGACGAGGACGCGATTCGCGAGGCGATCGCGGGGAACCTCTGCCGGTGCACCGGCTACACGAAGATCATCGAGGCGATCGCGATCGCAGCAGGAGGCGGCCGATGACGAACGGAAAGACGCCGGCGGAGCTGGCCGAACGGGCAGCCGATGCCGAAGCCGATGCGCAAGCGGCCCGAGACAACGACGAGGCACCGAACCCCGAGGAGGATCGGCCGCCGACGGATGCCGACTATGACGCCGACTATGGGGTCGCTTTCAGCCCGCGCCAGGTCGCGGGCGGATTCGCAATCCTCGCGGCGCTCCTCGTTCTCCTCGCCCGCCGCCGCCGCGGCCGGAAGAAGGGCTGAGCGTGCCGGTCGAGCCGCCGATCGAAACCCCCCGATCGCTCGCCGAGGCCTACGCGACGCTCGCTGCGTCGTCGGCCGACGCGCAGATCACCCCGATCGCCGGCGGCACCGACGTGATGGTCCGGATCACCGGCGAGATCGGCGAACCGCCGACGCGGATGATCGATCTGTGGCGGCTCGACGAGCTGCGCGGGATCTCGACCGACGGCGGCGCGATCAGCATCGGGGCGTTGACGACGTACACGGACATCCGCCGATCGGCGTCGTGCCGCGAGCACCTTCCGGCGCTGGTCGATGCCGCCTCGACGATCGGCGCGGCCCAGATCCAGAACCGCGGCACGCTCGGCGGCAACATCGCAAATGCATCGCCGGCCGGCGACACGCTCCCCGTCCTGCTCGCGCTCGACGCCGAGTTTGTCGTCGGCGGGGCTCGCGGCGAGCGAACGATCCGCGCGGGGGACTTCTGGATTGCCTACCGGAAGACAGCGCTCGCGCCGGACGAGCTCATCCTTCGGATCCGGATCCCGGTCGCGGGCGGCCGCGAGGCGCGCTTCCGAAAGGTCGGGACACGGCGGGCGCAGGCGATCAGCAAGGTGGTCCTGGCGCTCTCCTGGCGCGACGACGGACGATCGCGGGCCTGGAACGACGTCCGGGTCGCGCTGGGCTCAGTCGCCGATCGCCCGATCCGCGCAACGCAGGCCGAGGCCGCGCTCGAGGGCCGTTTGCCGAACCCGGAGACGGCCGATGCAGCTGCCGAAGCCCTCGCCGGCGAGATCACCCCGATCGACGACGTACGCTCGTCGGCCGACTACCGGCGGGTCGTGTCGGCCCGCGTCCTCCATCGTCTGGTGCGGGACGCCGGCGGCTGGTGAGGTCCCGCGACCCCGCGGATCCGCTCGACGGTGTCCGCCCCGGTGGCCGGCGGTCGTACTGGCTGCGCGAGGCCCTGGCCATAGAGCCGCCCGAGCTCTCGTCGGAGGCCGTCGCGCCGCCGTTGACAGGCACCACCCGCGCCGACATCGTGATCCTCGGCGGCGGCTACACGGGGCTCTGGACGGCCCTCCGGCTGACGGAGCTGGCGCCGGGCGCGCGAATCGTCGTCATTGAGAGCGACATCTGCGGCGGTGGCGCCTCCGGGCGGAATGGCGGATTCGTGACCGGCTGGTGGGATGAGCTGCCGGGGTTGATCTCGCGCTTCGGCGTTGATGCCGTCCGGACAGCCCGGGCGCTCGACGAGGCGGTCGAGCAGATCGGGACGTGGACGGCGGCGAACGGCATCGACGCCTGGTACACGCCGGCCGGATTCCTGTCGGTCAGCGCGGCGCCCGCTCAGGACGATGCCTGGATCGAGGCCACCGATGCCTGCGCGAGGCTCGGGTTCGCGGAGCGGTGGCAGGCGCTCTCTGCCGACGAGGTTGCGGCCCGTGTCCGCTCGCCGGTCATCCGTGGCGGGGCATTCATGCGGGGTGCAGCGACGATCCAACCGGCCGCCCTTGCCCGCGGCCTTCGGCGCGTCGCACTCGAGCGCGGCGTCGTCATTCACGAGCACACGCGCGTCGAGCGATTCGTCGGCGATGCCGGTGGATCCGCCGTCGTCTCCACCTCGTCAACCCGCGGACCCGGCATGGTCATCGCGGAGCAGGTCGTCGTGGCGCTGAACGCCTGGGCGGCCGCTTGGCCCCAGTTCGGTCGCCGGCTCGTGACGTGGTCCAGTTACATCGTGCTCACGGAACCGATCCCGGACCGCCTCGCGGAGATCGGCTGGACAGGCGGCGAAGGCATCGCGGACTCGCGATTCACCCTCCACTACGCGCGGACGACGCCCGACGGGCGGATCGCTCTGGGCGGCGGTGGTGGGCGCGCCGGCTACGGCGGCCGGATCGGTCAGGTGTTCACCCACGACGCGGGCTCCGCGCGACGGGCCGCCGACGGGCTCCGACGATGGTTCCCCAGCCTCGCCGACGTCCGAATCGAAGACGCCTGGGGCGGCCCGATCGACATCACCGACGACCACCGACCGTACTTCGGGACGCTGCCGGGCGGGCGGGTCCACTTCGGACTCGGGTATTCGGGGAACGGCGTGGCGCCGGCCGTCCTCGGCGGGCGCATCCTCGCGGCCCTCGCGGCGGGGCGGAAGGACGACGAGTCAGCGTCGCTCCCGATCGTCGGGGCGACGCCGCGGGCATTCCCCCCGGAACCGTTCCGGTACATCGGCGCGCGGACCTTCCGCGAGGCGATCCTCCGGCGCGAACTCGCGGACGAGGCCGGCCGCCGCCCGAACCGAATCGCTCTCGCGATCTCACGCATCCCGCGCCGCCTCGGCTACCACCTCGGCCCGGACTGAACGCGGACCTAGACTGTGCAGAGGAGGGTTGGAAGCGATGCTGACGTTGACCCGGGCCAACGCGATCATCGAGCACGCCTTCGCGAAGGCGGTTGAAGATGGGATTCCGCCGCTGGGCGTGATCGTCCTGGACGCTGCCGGGAACGTCGTGTCGGCGCAGCGGCAGGATGGCGCGAGCATGTTCCGCATCGATGTCGCCCAGGGCAAGGCATGGGGCGCCGCGGCGATGGGCGTATCGAGCCGAGCGCTGGCCCAGCGCGCGAAGGACAACCCAAATTTCTTCGTCGCTCTGGCCAGCACGGCCCATGGCAAGCTTCTTCCGCAGCCCGGTGCCGTGTTGATCCGAGATGCCGACGGACGCATCATCGGTGCGGCAGGGGCGAGTGGCGGGACCGGCGATCAGGACGAATCCTGCTGCATCCACGGAATCAAGCGAGCCGGGCTCGGCACCGACGACGAGGGCTGACATGAGCGTGACACCAGAGGCATCGCCGTCGGGAATCGAGGTCACCGACGCGACCATCCCGGGCGCCGCCGAGATTCTCACTCCCGAGGCCCTCGCCTTTGTCGCCGACCTGCAGCGGCGGTTCGGGCGGGAGCGGATCGCGATCCTGCAGGCCCGCGAGGAGCGTCAAGCGGAGCTCGACAGCGGTGTCGCACCCAGCTTCCTCAGGGGGACGGCAAACGTCCGAGGCGACGATTGGGCCGTCGCCCCCGCGCCGGCGGACCTCGACGACCGGCGCGTCGAGATCACGGGGCCGGCCGAGCCGAAGATGATGATCAACGCGCTCAACTCCGGCGCCAGGGTCTTCATGGCCGATCTCGAGGACTCGCTCTCGCCGACGTGGGCGAACGTCGTCGATGGCCAGGCTGGCGCTGCGGGCAGCCGTCCGCCGGGAGCTGACGTTCGACAGCCCGGAGGGCAAGGCGTATCGGCTCAACGAGAAGCTGGCGACCCTCGTCGTCCGGCCGCGAGGCTGGCACCTCATCGAGCAGCACGTCCTCGTCGACGGATCGCCGGTGTCGGCGTCGCTGTTCGACTTCGGGCTCTACTTCTTCCACAACGCGGCGGAGCTGCTGGCGCGCGGGAGCGGCCCGTATTTCTACCTGCCGAAGCTCGAGGGCCGGGCCGAGGCCCGCCTGTGGAACGAGGTCTTCCTCCACGCACAGACGACGCTCGGGATCCCGCGGGGCTCGATCCGGGCAACGGTCCTCATCGAGACGATCCTCGCCGCGTTCGAGATGGACGAGATCCTCCACGAGCTCCGCGAGCACGCCGCCGGACTGAATGCCGGCCGCTGGGACTACCTCTTTTCGGCGATCAAGAAGTTTCGCACCAGCGGCGGCCCGGTCCTCCCGGAACGCGCCCAGCTGACGATGACGACGCCGTTCATGCGGGCATACACGGAACTGCTCGTCCAGACGTGCCACCGGCGCGGCGCCCATGCGATCGGCGGGATGGCCGCCTTCATTCCGTCCCGTCGCGACGCCGAGGTGAACGCGACCGCGATGGCGAAGGTCCGCGACGACAAGGAGCGCGAGTCGGGTGACGGGTTCGACGGGACGTGGGTTGCCCACCCCGACCTCGTGCCGCTCGCAACAGAGATCTTCGACGGCGTCCTGGGATCCGCACCCCACCAGAAGCATCGCCTGCGCGAGGAGGTGGCCGTGACTGCCGGGCAGCTTCGCGACCTGCGCGTCGAAGGCGGGACCGTGACCGAGGCCGGCTACCGGCTGAACGTCAGCGTCGCCATCCAGTACCTCGCGGCCTGGCTCGACGGCAACGGCGCCGCGGCGATCAACAACCTGATGGAGGACGCCGCGACCGCCGAGATCTGCCGCTCGCAGCTCTGGCAATGGCGAACGACCGGAACACGTCTCGACGACGGCCGCGAGGCATCGGGCGACCTGTACCGCACGATCCGGGACGAGGAGCTTGCGCGCCTTGGGGGGCCGACCGCGGGCCGCTTAGGCGACGCCGCCGGCCTCCTCGATCGGCTCGTTCTCGACGACGACTTCGCCGAATTCCTCACGCTGCGGGCATACGGCCTGCTCGCTTAGGCCGGCCGCACGCGGCTCAGATCATCGTCGGCGGGCCCTCCGGCGTCAGCTTCTCCCACTCGAACAGCACGAGGTTCGGGTTATCGCGGGCGACCTTGACCGGCACGGTCCGCCCGATGGCGACGTTCCCGGCCGCCGCGATCGGGACCATCGCCGCGGACGCCGGCAGATGCTGGTCCGGCCGGCCCGGGACGTGGAGCGTGACTTCCATCGTGAACAGCCGCTCGTCGCCGACGATCTCGCCGGAGTCGGCGAGCTTGTCGATCGTGGCCGTCCCGTCGATGCCGGTGGCCCGGACGACGGCCCGCAACTGATCCACCGAGTAACCGCCCTGCTCCGGCGAGGCGTAGGGCGCGGCGGCCGGCAGTCCACTTGCGGCGAGCGCGGCCTGGACCTGCGCGAGCGTCTCGGTCTGGCCGGTCGGCGCCTGCCCGGGCCCGATGGTCACGGATAGGGGCACCGAGCCCGACCCGCTCCAATCGATCACGAGTCGTTGCGGATCGGCAGGGTCGACCTTGACCGGCAGCGGCAGGCCGGAGCTGAGCCGGCCGAGCAGGATGAGCGGTACGAACTCCTTGCGCCGCGCCTGGTACGGGGCGCGGCCCGGGATCGAGACGAGCAGCTCCATGTCGATCTGCGGCTGGTCGTTGAGTGACATGCCCGTCTGCGTCAGGCCCGTGATCGTGGCGGTCCCAGCCAGGCCGCGGGTCGCGATCCTGTCGGCATCGACCGCCGATCGGCGCGACCGCAACCCGAACCAGATCAGGCCGATCCCGGTGATCCCGAGGATCGCCGCGGTCAGGAAGAAGCCAAAGCCGAGGATCGGCACCATCGCGCCGACCACGCCGAAGACCGCGCCAAGGACGAGTTCGAGGACGCCGATCCCGATGAGCCACCTGCCCATGTAGCGGTTGAAGGTGGAACTCGTGAACCCCATGCCGTCTCCCTTGCCGTGATCCGCCGGTCAAGCGCCGGCGCCGCCCCGCTCGATGAACGTCCCGAAGCCGCGCTCCCCGACGAAGGCGCCATTGTCCACGATGGCCCGACCCCGAAGGAAGACCGAGCGGACGGCGCCGGCGACCTCCATCCCCTCGTATGGCGTGTAGTCGCTGGTGTGGTGGAGCTCCTCTGCCCGAATCGTCCGGCGCGCGGCGGGATCGAAGAGGACGATGTCGGCGTCGCGCCCGGCTTCGATCGCGCCCTTCCGGGCGAAGCCGAAGAGCCTGGCGGGCGTCGTCGCAAGGAGGTCGACCATCCGCTCGACCGTGAGCCGGTGCTGTGCGACACCGCCGTCGAACACCAACGCCAGGAGCGTTTCGATGCCGGGAGCGCCATTCGAGATGCGGTCGAACGCCACGCCCTTCGCTGCATCGCCCTTCTCGACGGCGAGGCGGTCGGGGACGTGGTCGGTCGCGACGAGGTCGAGCCGGCCGTCGGCGAGGCCGGCCCACAGCGCATCGCGATCGGCTGGCCGCCGGAGCGGCGGCGAGATGAGGCAGCGGGCGCAGGTCAGGGGGTCCGGTTCGTTGTAGCGATCGTCGGTCAGGGTGAGGTAGTGGGGGCAGGTCTCCGCGTAGGCTCGAACGCCCGACGCCTTGGCCTCCGCCACGTATTGCATCGCGATGGCGCATGACAGATGGACGACGTGGACGGGCGCATCGGCCGCCCGGGCAAACTCCATCGCCCGATGAGTCGCGACGGCCTCTGCCTCCGTTGATCGCGTTGTAGCGTGGTAGCGAGGTGACACATCACCATGCTGAAGCGCGGCGGCGACAGCGGCATCGATGAGCACTGGGTCCTCGCAGTGGACCTCGAGCATGCCGCCGCGCTCGCCGAGCGTCCGCATCGCGCCGAAGATCGCGGCGTCGCCGAGTCGGAAGTCGAAGACCATGAACGCCTTGGCCGTTGGCACGCCGGCATCGACCATCGCCGGCAGCTCGGATACCGGGTCGTCCATTCCCGCCGAGGATCGCTGGGCTCAGCGCGAAGTCGACTGCCGCGTCCGCCGACGTCGTCCGCCGGAACTCGTCGACGCCGGCGAGGATCGAGCGATGGGCGGCCGCTGAGGAGCCGGTTCCCGGGTTGTTGAAAGCGAGGAACGTCGTCGTTCCGCCGAAGGCGGCGGCCACGGAGTCCTGGTAGAAGCGATCCGGCTCGTCGTCGCTCGCGACCCGGGTGTGTGTGTGGACGTCGACGCAGCCGGGCAGGACCAGGAGCCCGCTGGCGTCGACGACCCTGGCGGCGCCGGCCGCCAGTCCCGACAAATCAGAATCAACCGCGGCGATGGATCCGGCGCGAACGGCGACATCCGCTGGCCCGGAGCCGCTCGCGGTAACAACCGTTCCGCCAACGATCAGCAGGTCGGGCCCGAGACTCTCGATGGAGGACACAGCCGAAGAGTACGGCGTCAGGGCCCGGCGCCGGCCCTCAGCGAGGCGTGTCGGCGCTCAGCGCGGCGTCCAGCGCAGGGTCACGGTCCGAGAAATAGTCGTCGGACGAGTAGGGCACCGCGATGTCGGGCTCGATCGTGATCCGGCTGTCATCGGGCGTGCTCTTCTGGTGGTAGACCGAGGCGATATACACGTCCTGGCCGATCGTCCGCAGGGGCGACCGCGAGACGTCGCCGTACATGTTGGGGCTGCTGCCCATGTCCTCCCCGACGAACCGGGCGCCGGTCTTCGCCTCGACCTCCGTCGCAAAGTTGCCGGCCGCCGAGAACGTCAGGCGACCGATGAGGACGAAGAGACGCCCGGGCCGATCGATCTGCGGGTCCTGGAGTGCCTCGAGGAGCGGGCCGTAGCGCTGGTTGTCGCCGCCGCCGTTGTTGCGAAGGTCGACGATGACGCGGTCAACGCCACCCTGGGCCATGCGGGCGAGGATCTCGTCCGCGACGGTCAGGTTCCGGACGACCGCGTTGTACTGGAGGTAGAGGGTCCGCGAATCGTCGAGGTATCGCCACCAGATGGGCTCAGCCTGATCGCCGAGCCACATCACATCTCGCCGCGGCAGGATGTGCGGGAGCGCCGCGGTCCAGACGACGTCGTCCGCGGCCGGGATCGGCTCAATCGTCACGTCGCTGGCGGTTCCATCGCGGTCCACAGCCGAGAACTCAGCCGATCCGGCACGCTCGATGACGCCGATACCTGCCAACAGCTCGCTCTGCCGCATGTACAGCGGGCCGTAGGCCATCAGGTTTGACGGGTTGTCGCGCGGAGCCATCGGCTCGGCGAGTGCCATCACCTCGTCGATCGGCTTGCCGGCGATCGCCGTCACTCGCGACCCGACGAGGGCCTCGTACGGGGCTCGCGCCGCCGTGATCGTGAGGCCGTCGCTGAAGCGCCAGAACCGGACCGGGTACGCATGCGTCCCGGTCTCGGGCGTGAACGGAAACATGCCCGAGTGACCCTCGCGGCCGTTCCAGCCAGGCATGGCGGCCAACCGGGTGATTCCGGCCAGTGCCTGGTCGTCGTTCAGGCTCGGGATCTGCGCCGCCAGGTCGTCGGCGGCGGCCAGATACGTCGCCTTGTCGATCCCGTGGTACGGGTTCGGGTGGATCCGCTCCCGTTCGGAGATCAGGGTCCAGATTGCGGTTTGCCAGGCCTCGTCGCGAGAAGGGCTCGCGGAAGCGGAGGCGCTAGGAGTCGGCGACGTGCTCGGTGGTGCGGCACTCGCGCTCGCGCCCGTGCCGGTCGCGGCTGGGCCGCTGACACTCGGACTGCCGCACGAGGCGGTGAGGACGACCGCCAGGAGGAGTCCGCCGACGCGCGCCAGACCCGCGGTGGGCGCGCTGCGGGTCATGCCGTCGCCTCGATGCTGTCGGCCCGGAGCGAGGCTTCAGCCTGTTCGGCTGCTCGACCGATAGCGGCGAGGGCGGCTTCGGCGGCTGCCTCGTCGACTTCGAGGGCGGCAATGAAGCGGCTGTGTGCCTGTTCGAATGCCCTGCTCGCACGGCCCTGGGCCGCGAGGCCCTCCGCCGTCAGCTTGAGCCTGAATGACCGCCGATCCGAGGCCACCGTCTCGCGCTCGACATGGCCGCGCTCGAGCATGGCTCGCACGTAGTGCGACATCGTCGTCGGCGGCATGCCGACACGTCGCGCGAGGTCCGTTGGGGCATGCGGGCCTTCGTCGAAAAGGACGCTGTAGACCGCGTAGTCATCGGGCCGCAGGCCGCAATCGGCCATCGCGCTGACGAGGAGGGTTCGGACGCGCTGCTCGGCCGCGAATAGATGGAAGAGGAGAGAGAGGCGAGAACCGGGCTGGCGTTCCACCGGGAGATACTACCACGTGGTAGTATCTTGTCGGGCCGTGTCCGGCGGCGACCCTAGTTTCCGCCGCTTCCGCCGCTTCCGCCGCCCCCGCCGCCCCCGTCGCCACCTCCACTGCCCCCGCTCCCGCCGCCGTGGCCCCCGTGACCGCCACCGTCGGACCCGCCGTGACCGTGGTCATGGCCGGACCCGGGTCCGTGATGGTGATCGGACCCTCCAACCACACCCGCTCCCGCGACGGGAGTTGCGTCCGATCCTGAACCGCGCGATCGGCCGGCGTTGCTCAAGACGAACAGCACGATCCCCCCGATTACGATGATGCCAACGAGGAGTAGTACGAAGCCTGGATCCACGGTCAACCCTCCCGAATCGAGATGTCCTGGGCGCCTTCCCAGAGGCAGCGTCGGCCCATCTCCCGCAGGCGATCGGCCCAGCCGGGGTCCGGTTCGACTGTCGCGAAGTGGTTCGCTGCCAGCTGGCCGACCTTTGACGCCGTCGTGCAGCCGCCGTACGGAAAGAAGATCTCGCACTCGCTGATGCCGCCCGGATAGATCGCGAGCTGCCCCGGCGCCGGGTGGGACGTGTGGTTCTCGTACTCGAGCCCCGGCCGGAAGTCGCCGAACGGGATCCACGTCGCCTCGCCGGTCCAGCGGCAGTGGATCAGCTTCGCCTCGAGCGGGAGCAGGCGTTGGATCGCCGCGACCGTGAGAGGGGCGGCGGGCTCCCACTGGGCGGTAAAGTTGAGGTCGCCGACACGGATCTGCAGATCAGCCATGAGCGGAGGATAGCGTTGGCCGACACGCCCGGACAGACCCAGCCGATCCCGCTCCCGCCGTCGCGGCCGACGATCTCGACTCACGTCCTCGACACGGAGCGCGGGATGCCGGCCGAGGGCATCCGCGTGACCCTCTACCGCCTGGACGTCGGAACCGTGCCGATCCGGATGACCCAGGCGCTGACCGATTCGGACGGGCGCGTTCGGGATCTCCTCGAGCGACCATTGACCGCCGGCGAGTACCGCCTCGAATTCGACTTCGAGGGCGACGAGGACTCATTTTTCCTGCGGCTGGCCGTGGACGTGTCGATCGCCGACACGGAACGGAGCTACCACGTGCCGCTGCTCCTCGCGCCGTATTCGATGACCACGTACCGCGGCAGCTGATGGACGTCGCGGAGCTCGATTCGATCCCGAAGACGGAGTTCGTCGCCGCGGTTGCGCCACTGTTCGAGGGTGCACCGCACTTCCTCGATCGACTCGCCGCCGCCCGACCGTTCGGCAGCGCCGAGGAGATGTTCCGTCGGGCACGGGTGATCGCACTGTCGATGCCGGAGAGCGAGCAGATCGAGCTCATCGATGCGCACCCGCGGTTGGGGGCGCCTCCGTCGTCGGTGTCGGCGATGTCGCATCGCGAGCAGGGGTACGACCGGGAGACGACCGAGGCCATGGATGCGCTGAAGAGGCTGAACCGCCAGTACGAGGCCAAGTTCGGCTTTCGGTTCTGCGTGTTCGTCGCCGGGCGCTCGCGCGCCGAGATGGTGCCCGTGATTGACGCGGCTCTTGCCGCAGAACGGACGGCTGAGATTCAGCGGGCCATCGGGGACGTCATCGCGATCGCCCGCGATCGCCACCGCGCGCTGGCCAACGCCACATCGGAGGGAGTCGCGTGACCGAGTCCGCATCCGGGTCAGAGCCGGAGCTCGCCGCCAACCGTTACGGCAAGTCCGCGATCCGGCTCGTGAAGATCGTCCGCGGGCCCGAGCGCCACGCGGTTCGCGACCTGACGGTGGCGATCGCGCTCGACGGGGACTTTGCGAGCTCGTACGTGGACGGCGACAACACCCTCGTCGTGGCGACCGACACGATGAAGAACACCGTCTACGCGTTCGCCCGCGAGTACCTGACGGGAGCGGTCGAGGCGTTCGGGGCCGTGCTTGCGCGCCACTTCGTCGCGATCCCGCAGGTCGAGCGAGCGACGGTCTCGATCGAAGATCACGCGTGGCTGCCGATCGGCGACGCGCCGGATGCGTTCTCCCGGGACAAGTCCTCCACGCGGACGGCCGTCATCGCCGCTACCCGCGATGGCGAGCCGACGGTCGACGCCGGGATCGCCGAATTGACGCTGATGAAGACCGGCAAGTCTGCCTTCGCTGGGTTCCCACGCGACGCCTACACGACGCTGCCCGACACCGACGATCGGATCATGGCCACGAAGCTCAGCGCGACGTGGCGGTACGGTGGCCCGACCGACTTCGATGCGTCCTTCGCCGCCGTCAGGCGAACACTGCTCGATGTCTTTGCCGCGCACGAGAGCGCGTCCGTCCAGCACTCGATCTGGATCGTCGGCCGGGCGATCATCGAGGCCCATCCGGAGGTCGCTGAGGTCACGATGACGCTGCCGAACCTCCACCACTGGCTCGCCGACCTGTCGCCGTTCGGCCAACCGAACGATCGCGAGATCTTCATCGCGACGACCGAGCCACATGGCCTCATCCAGGCAACAGTTCGGCGTGGGGAGTAGGCGGCCCCAGGCGACGCTCCGAAATCGCACGTCGCGCGAAGTCACTTCCGTCGCCCACGGTGGTCCGATTTCGGACTCCGATTCCGGAGGACCGGTTGGAAGGAACGTTGTTTCCGCGCCGTTCGATTTCGGACGATCGACACCGCGACGAAGCCGCCACCAAGCCGTGACACGCTAGCTGACACGGCGACCCCCGACGATCCGGGGCATGGAAGCACGAATCGTCCAGCTCCCGACAAACGCCGTCCATGTCGACGGCGACCGGATCGTGATCGAGCGCCTCGTCGTCCGCGACGCGGGCCTGGCCGGGCACCTCGCAGAGCGGCCGGAGGAAGATCGGCCGACTTTCGTCGAGCGGGCGCTGAAGATCGGCCTGCTCGCGCTCCAGGATGCCGGCGTGACCGTCAATGTCGACGTGATCCGGACGGAGTTCGAGAAGCTCCTCGAGAAGTCGGAGCAGGTCAACGTCCGCGCGGCGGAGGCCCTCGACCAGACACTGCGCTCCAATTTCGCGGACGGTGACGGGCGCCTGCCACGGACTCTCGAGCGGTTCCTCGGCGACAAGGGCGCCCTTCGCGCGTACGTGGGTGAGCTGTTTGACGAGACGAAGCGCGACAGCGCGATCGGGCGGATGCGGACGCTCCTCGGAACGTATTTCGACGGCGACGCTTCGAAGCTCGCCGTCCTGCTCGATCCCACCCGCCAGCACTCGCCCATGCACCAGTTCCGCGTCGAGATCTCGCAGGGATTCGAACGATTGAACGAGCGACTGGCGGCGATCGAAGCCGCGGCAGCCGCGCGCGGGGCCGAACGGGCCAGGTCGACGGCAAAGGGGGCGGACTTCGAGGACCTTCTCGAGGCAATGCTCGGCGATCTGGCCCGCGGATCCGGCGATCTGCTCGATCGGACGGGCAGCGAGGCCGGCGGCGTCATCCGCTCGAAGAAGGGTGACTTCGTCCTGACCGTGAACCCGGCCCAGACGGCCGGGACGGAGCTCCGGGTCGTCGTCGAGGCCAAGGATCGAGCGATGTCGGGTAAGGCGATGCGCGACGAGTTGCGAGAAGCCAAGGACAACCGGACGGCAGCAATCGGGCTCGTCGTCTTCACGGCTGCCCACGCTCCGGCCGGGATCGCCCCGTTCGACGTTCGTGGCGGCGATGTCTACTGCGTGATGGACCCGGCGGATCCTGATCCGTCGACACTCGAGGCCGCGCTGCGGCTTGCGCGGCTCCTCGCGCTGGCGAGTCTTCGAGAACAGCGGACGGAGATCGACGGCGAGGCGATCCGGGAGGCGCTGACCGCGGTTCGGGCGGAGCTCGACGCGATCAAGGGCATCAAGTCGACCCTCACGTCGATCGCTACGAGCACGGCCAGCGTCCAGGCGTGTCTCGATCGACTCCGCGAGTCGATCCTGGCCCGCATCGCCGAGGCCGAGGGGGAGATCCGGCTCGCCCGATAGGCGCGTTCGAATACGGTTGGGTCTGGTGGGGTTAGGACTGGTGAGCCATGCCGGACCGGGACCACCGGGTCCTAGGTGGGCGCCGGACTTGCCACGACCGTTAGGGTAGGGCGGAGGCTGCCGTCACAATCGCGTCCTCCGCGCCTCCGCGAAGCCCATCGAGCCGGAGTCCAAATGCGTCGCCACGTCGCCACGTTCGTGGCTGCCGCCCTGCTCTTCACAATGGCCGGACACGCCGCGGCGGCCGACCCGCTCCCAGAGGCGACGCTCGCGCCGGTCGCTACGCCCGGCCCAGAGCGATCCCCTGCGCCGGAGCCGACTCCCGCACCCGAGCCGACGCCCTCCGCGGCGCCGCCGGCCGACCCAACGGCCGACCCCACGGCCCATCCAACGGCAGACCCGACGAGCGCGCCGCCGGCCCGAACCGAGCGTCGGTGCCACGGATCCGAGCGGCCGCTGGATCGTCGTCTACAAGAACGGAACGAATGTCGCTGCCACGCGCGACCGCCAGTTGAAGCGCGTCGGCTTCACGGCGGACCGCACGTTCAGCCACGCGTTCCGCGGCCTGTCGGCACGCCTCAGCCCAAAGCAGGTCACCGCGCTACGAAACGACCCGTCGGTCGCTGCCGTGGTCCCCGACGAGAAGATCGAGCTCGCCGCGCAGCTCATGCCGACCGGCATTGACCGGGTCGACGGCCGCCTGTCCGCCGCCGCGAAGATCGACGGGATCGACGAGCGCGTCGACGCCGACGTGGCGATCGTCGACACGGGGATCGCCTCGGTCGCCGACCTGAACGTCGCCGGCGGCTACAACTGCTCGACGGCTGACCGCTCGCTCTGGCGCGACGTCCACGGCCACGGGACGCACGTCGCCGGGACCGTCGGCGCCATCGACAACGGGACGGGCGTCGTCGGCGTCGCACCCGGCGTCCGCGTCTGGGCGGTAAAGATCCTCGACGACGGCGGCTCCGGCCTCCTCTCCTGGTACGCCTGTGGCCTCGACTGGATCGCGAGCCAGCGAGACCCGGCCGACCCGTCTCGGCCCCGATTCGAGTCGGTCAACATGAGCGTCACCAAGTGGGGCAAGGACGACGGTGCATGCGGTGCAGAGATCGCCGACATCCTCCATGCGGCGATCTGCCGGCTCGTCTCGAGCGGCGTGACGGTCGTCGCCGCTGCGGCTAACGACAGCGGCAGCGCGGCGGCCCGGGTCCCCGCGGCCTACAACGAGGTGATCACTGTCTCGGCGCTCGCCGACAGTGACGGAAAGCCTGGGGCGGCCGGCGCACCGCGCTGCTTCTCGTGGGGCTCGTACGACGACGACGACTCGTTCGCGAACTTCAGCAACTACGGCTCGGACATCGACCTGATCGCGCCCGGCAAGTGCATCTGGTCGACGGTGCCGGCCGGATTCCAGTACATGTCCGGGACGTCGATGGCGGCGCCGCACGTGGCAGGGGCCGCCGCTCTCCTCAAGGCCAGCCGGCCGCAGCTGACGCCGGCCGAGGTCAAGGAGGCGCTCCAGTACCTCGGGACGCTCAACTGGAAGGTCACGAGCGACCCGGATCCCACCCACGAGAAGCTCCTCAACATCTCGAAGCTCGGGCCACGCGGCGACTTCAGCCTTGCCACGGGACCCGCTGTGACATTGGGTGAGACCGGCGGCACGGCCGTCTTCCCGGTGACCGTGTCGCGATCGCCGACTTCCTTCGAACGCATCGTCCTCAGCGCGGACGGGGTGCCGGCAGGGCTGGGAGCGTCGTTCAGCGTCCCGAGCCTCTATGGTTTCGCCGGCGTCTCAGCCACGATGTCGGTCACGGTCCCGCGCGGGTTCGCCCAGGGCGTCCACCAGGTCAGGGTCGTCGCCACGGAGCACGGCACCGTCCGCTTTGCCATGGCCACGGTGATTGTCGAGGGCGATGCGCCCAAGGCCTCGCCGCCGACGGTCGACGCCGTAACTCGCGGCATCATCGGCGCAGCGACCGTGCCGGTTCGGGTGGTCTGGCCGGCGGCCACCGACGCGAGCCCGATCGTCGGGTACGAGATCCAGGCGAGCGCCGACGGTGGCGCGTGGGGACCGACGACCGCCCTCGGCGCGGCGCCGCGGGTGATCACGGCCACCCAGACCTTCGGTCACGCCTACCGCTACCAGGTCAGGGCGCGAGACGCCGGGGGCAACTGGAGCGCCTGGGCGGTCGGCAACAGCTACACGGCCGGGCTCGTCCAGGACCGCTCGGCATCCGTTGTCTACAAGGGCACATGGGTCCGCTACACCTATCCCGGCGCGTCGGCCGGCAACGCCACGTACGCCGTCGCCGCTGGAGCGAGCGCCAAGCTGACGTTCACCGGCCGAGCGATCGGCTTCATTGCCCCGATGGGCCCGACCCGTGGCTCCGCGAAGATCTACTGGGACGGGAAACTCCGCACGACGATCAGCTTCAAGGCGCCGAAGGGCCAGAGCCGGCTCGTGATGTACTCGATCGGGTCGGGAACGCACGGTCCGCACACGTTCGAGATCAGGCTTGTCGGCAACGGCCGCGTCGACGTCGACGCGTTCGTCACCTTCCGTTGACGTTCGATTTCGGCCCGGGTATGCGAGTCGATTGCCTGTCCACGCTATAGTCACCTCCGGCCGGTCGTACGAGAGGAGACACCGTGGCGCGAGCGATGTGGAAGGGAGCGATCCAGTTCGGGCTGGTGACGATTCCCGTCAAGCTGTATCTCGCGACGGAATCGAACTACCAGGTGCGCTTCAACATGCTCCACGAGAAGGACCTCTCGCGGATCCAGATGAAGACCTTCTGCCCCGTCGACGACGAGGTGATCTCGCGAGCGGACACGGTCAAGGGCTACGAATACGCGCCCGATCAGTACGTAGTCATCACCGACGAGGACCTCGAGAAGGTCCCGCTCAAGACGGTCCGGACGATCGAGATCGAGCAGTTCACCAAGGCTGAGCGCGACGACACGAACACGCGCTTCGTCAAGCAGGCCTACTACATCGAGCCGGACAAGATCGGCCGCAAGGCGTTCTACCTCCTCAAGTCCGTCCTCGCCCAGGAGGAGCTGACGGCGATCTGCAAAGTCGTCATCAAGGACCGCGAGGCGCTCGCGTCGCTCGACCCGTTCGGGGACACGATGCTGCTGACGACCCTCCACTGGCCGGACGAGATCCGATCGACCGCGGAGCTGGACCTGCCCGAGGAGGAGCCCGACTTCAAACCGGCCGAGCTGGCTATGGCCAAGCAGCTCGTCTCCGCGATGACCGGCGAGTTCGAGCCGGACAAGTACAAGGACGAATACCGGGACGCGCTGATGCAGGTGATCGAGGCGAAGGTCGAAGGCCACGCGCCGGTCATCCAGGAGCCCGTTGAGGAGAGCGGCAACCTCATCGATCTCATGGCCGCGCTCGAGGCGTCGGTCAAGGCGACGAAGGCAGCCCGCGACGACGCGCCGGTCTCGGTCGCCGAAGCCAAGAAGGAACGCGCGCGCCGATCGTCTGAGAGCGACGACGGCCCAGCCAAGAAGAAGCCCGCCGCCCGCCGGGCGAAGGCGGACGCGGACGAGGCGGACGAGCCCGCGGCAGCGTCAGCCGGGCGAACCCGTCGGCGCAAGAGCGCCTAGCCGGCACACCGAACGCCCAGCGTTCGCACGGACGATCGGGGGCCGTCAATTCCTCCAATCCGCATCTCCCAGCCGCTGATCGGAACGATCAGCGGTCGACTTGATGACGGAGGCAGGTTGATTGCCCCGGTCGATGCACCACGTTCGCTCGTAGGAACGCCCGGCGTTCAATGTGATGACGACCGCGGGCATGACGGCCGTGCGGCCCGGCCCTTTCACACATGAGCCCGACGAAACGTCGGACGGGTGCCGCGGGACGTCCAACAACCGCCGATCGGTCCGCTCCGCTCGAGCGGTACTGGAAGAAGCGCGACTTCGCAAAGACGCCGGAACCCGCCGGCACCCAGGCCCCTGCCCGGACGGTCGGCGGCAAGGGCGGCCGCTTCGTAGTCCAGCGCCATCGGGCGACGCGCCTCCACTACGACTTCCGCCTCGAGATCGACGGCGTCCTTGCCAGCTGGGCGGTCCCGAAGGGGCCAACTCTCGACTCGAAGATCCGCCGGATGGCGGTCCACGTCGAAGACCACCCGATCGAGTACTTCGACTTCGAGGGCGTCATCCCGAGGGGCGAGTACGGGGCCGGCGACGTCATCGTCTGGGACTGGGGCACGTACGTCCCGGAGGAGGAGACGCCTGATCCGAAGCAGGCGATCGAGGACGGCGAGCTGAAGTTCGAGCTTCACGGCCAGAAGGGGAAGGGCCGATTCACCCTCGTCCGGACGAGCCGCCGGCCGGGGTCCGCTCCGACGACCGCGTTCGAGGACGACTCGGAGCAGTGGCTGCTCATCAAGAAGCGCGACGCCTTCGCCGTGGATGGCTGGGACCCGGAGGAGCACCCGCAATCGGTCAAGACCGGCCGGACGAACGACGAGGTCAAGACAAATCGCGATGCGCTCTGGGTCAGCAACATGCCGGCCGCGACCGCCGAGATCGACCTGGCCGGCGCGATCGAGCAACGGATGCCCGGATTCATCCCGCCGATGCTCGCCACGCTCGGCTCGACGCCGTTCAGCGATCCGGACTGGCTGTTCGAGATCAAGTGGGACGGCTACCGGCTCCAGGCGATCGTGGACGGCGGCAAGGTCCGGACGTACACCCGCAAGGGACTCGACGGGGCGACGTATTTCCCCGGCCTGCTGACGTCGCCGGGGAGCTGGATCGGGGCCGACCAGGCGATCATCGACGGCGAGGTCGTCGCGCTCGACGAGAACGGTGCGCCGGACTTCAACCTGCTCCAGGAAGGGATCAGCCACCTCCGCTCGGGAAACAGGGCCGCGCACGGCAGCGGCAACGGGACCGGTGGGAACGGCTCGCGGGCCGACGGCTCGAAGGCGACTCTCGTCTACCAGGCGTTCGATCTCCTCTACCTCGATGGCCGGCTCCTCCTCAATGTCCCGCTCGAGGACCGCAAGAGGCTGCTGCGGTCGGTCCTCCGAACGAGCGGCCGCGTCCGCTTCGCGTCGCACGTCGAGGCAGACGGGCTCGCCTTCCATGCGGCCGCCGAGGAGCGCGGCCTCGAGGGGATCGTCGCCAAGCTCCGGCACTCGCGGTACGAACCAGATCGGCGCTCGCCGGCCTGGCTGAAGATCAAGATCCGCCCGGAGCAGGAGCTCGTCGTCGGCGGCTACACGCCGGGCGAAGGCAACGCGAAGGACCTTGGCGCCGTCGCGGTCGGTGTCTACGAGGACGATCGACTCCGGTTCGCTGGCAAGGTCGGCTCGGGATTCAGTGCCCGGACGCGGAAGGAGCTGCGGGGCCGGCTCGAGAAACTGGAGACCTCGACATCACCGTTCGATCCGTCGCCGGAGCGCAAGGGCGAGCTCCGCAACGTCGTCTGGGTCAAGCCGGAGCTCGTGATTCGCGCGGAGCTCGGTGGGTGGACCAGGGAGGGGATCGTGCGCCAGACTTCGTTCAAGGGCGTCGACGAGGGTCACGATCCGAAGGCCGTGATCCGCGAGCGGCCCACATCGACGAAGGAGCTGGCCGCCAAGGCCGAGGCAGAAGTGGCTGCAACCGATCGAAAAGCATCATCGAAAGCCAAGACGAGCTCGAAAGGCGCTCCGCAACCCGCCGCGAAGCCGTCGGCGGCCAAGGGACCCGCCGTGACCAAGGGCTCCACCGCCGCGCGGGCGGCCGCGAGCGATCGAACGTTCGCCGGAGCGACACCCGACGAGCTCGACGCGCTCGCCAAGATCCCGAAGGAAGGGCTCTGGTCGGTCGGGGGCCGCGAGCTCAAGCTGACGAACCTCGACAAGGTCCTCTTCCCGCCGATCGACGGCACCGGCGAGCAACCGATCACGAAGCGCGAGCTCATCGCCTACTTCGCCCGGATCGCGCCGGCCCTGCTGCCGCACCTCGCCGATCGGCCGCTCAACCTCCAGCGATTCCCCAATGGCGTTGGCGGCCCGAGCTTCTGGCAGAAGGACATCCCGGCCACGGCGCCGCCGTGGTTGCGCCGCTGGAAGGAGGTCGGTGTCGCCGATCGCGACGCGAACCTTCACCTGATCGCCGACGAAGTCGCGACGCTGTGCTGGCTCGGCAACCAGGCCGCGTTCGAGATCCACGCCTGGACCGGCCAGATCGATGCGCCGGAGAGGCCGACATTCGCTCTCGTCGACATCGATCCCGGCGAGAAGACCACATGGGAGGAGACGGTCCAGATCGCCCGCCTCTATCGGGCCGCGTTCGAACACCTCGGGTTGCGTGCCTACGCGAAGCTGACCGGCAAACGCGGCATCCAGGCCTGGCTGCCGATCGTCCACAAGTACAGCTTCGAGGACACGAGTGCGTGGGTCGAGAAGCTGTCACGGGCCGTCGGCGCCCAGGTGCCGGACCTCGTGTCCTGGGAGTGGGCCGTCGCAAATCGAAAGGGGAAGGCCCGCCTCGATTACACCCAGAACACGTTCATCAAGACGCTCGTCGCGCCGTACGCCGTCCGGCCCGTGCCGGGTGCGGCGGTTTCGGCACCGATCGCCTGGGCGGAGCTCGACGATCCGATGCTGCGGCCGAACTCATTCACGATCAGGAACGTGGTCGACCGTGTCGCGGAGCTCGGCGACCTCTTCGGCGGCGCCCAGACGGACGCCCAGGAGCTGCCGAAGCTCTGATCCCCGGCCGGGCCAGCCCGTTCAGCGCCAGGCGCGAGTGTCCCCGGACCGGAACGGCGCCATGAAGTAGCCGAGAAGCGTTTCACCGGTCGACTGTTCGAGGCCCGTCGGGTGGAGGGCCTGGTCGAGATGGAGCGTCAACGTGACACCGTCGTGGTCCGGCCAGTTCGGGTCGTAGACCCGGAGCGTCACGCCGCGGCCGTCTTCAGCGTAGCCGTAGGCGACCACCTGGTGGTTGTTGGTCAGCTTGAACGGGTTCCGGGCGCTGATCCGGATGAGCCCGAGCATCGTGAGCCGGCCTTCGTCGATTTCGCGCCTGATCTTTGGCCACTCATCTTCGAACGTCGACTTCGCGAGGCCGCCGCCCAGCGATGACCCGAAGGCCATTCGCCGATAGAAGCGGAGCGGGACCCGGAACCAGTCAAGCGACTGGACCTGGCGGCGGACGATCGACTTGAAGCGCGGCGATCCGTTGGCAGGTGGCTCCTTGTCGGGCGGCACCACGATCCCGGCCTCGAACAGGTCGCGGACCGTGAACACCATGCCGCCGCAGAGCCCGTTGGCCGCATCGCCGACGCCAATAACGCGCGGATCGATCGGGCCGAACCTGATGGTCGGGCCCGACGGCCATCGATTCGCGTAGTGGAGGCCGTTCTTGCTCGGAAGGAAGTTCGGAACGACATTCTCACTCATGGCCGACAGGATAAGACTCGTCGCGCGGCGCCGCGTCGCGATTCGTTGAAACCTTTGGGCGCGGGCGCGTCTCAAGCTGATAGTCGGGTCCCTCCCGACACAGTTGCCCAACCCCGGAGGATCTCGAACCCGTGCGAACTGCCGCCATCGCCGCCATTGCAATCGCCATCGTCGCTGCAGGTTGCAGCGCGGCGGCCGGCGCACCTACCTGGACGTTCGCGCCGGAGGTCGCGGTCGTTGCGAAAAGTCCGGCCGCGACGCCGTCCTCCTCCGCGTCATCTCCCACGCCCGTTCCATCGCCTGACGTCGCCGCCGACACCTCCGGCATCGCCGCCCGGGCCGAGGCGAGCATCGAAGCCGCGAACGCTCCGGCCGCGGCTCCAGTGAAGGCGTCGGTGCAAATCGCCGACTTTGCCTTCGGGCCGTCGACGGCAACCATCCAGGCCGGAGGAACCGTGACCTGGACCAACGCCGATGGCGACCGCCACAGCGTGCTCATCGGCGGCGCGGAGAGCGGCCGCCTCGAACAGGGCGGGACGTTCAGCCGGGCATTTGCCGAAGCCGGCCGCTTCGCGTACGTCTGCGGGATCCACGAATCGATGAGCGGCACGATCGTCGTCCTCGCGGGCGGCTCCGCCGCGGTCACTCCCGCGACCGGGTCAACGTCGGCGGGTCCCGCGGCGACCGGTTCGCCGGCTGCGGCCCCGACCGCGGCTCCGACGGCCCGCCCTGACGGGGATGATGACGACGACCGGGACGACGATCACAGCGGTCACGGCCGCGGTGGCGACGATGACGATGACGAGGACCACTCGGGTCACGGCGGAGGTGGATCAGGTCACGGCTGATCGCCGCCGGCAATCAGGGACGGTCCGACTCGAGCCATTCCTTGACCGCAGCCGCCGCGGCCGGTGCCTCGGCCTCGATCCGGGATCGCGCGATCCCTTCGATGAACCGGAGCATGCCGCCGAGCTTGATCTCCGTCCCGAGGGCGACCCGGCTGGACGTATCGGATAGCGGCGTGACCATGACCCGCGCGGTGACGTTCGCCGGTCCAGCGGTCGCGGTCAGGCCGATCACCTCCGGTCGCACGAACTCGGTCACGGTTCCGACGGCCTCGGTCCGCTGGCCCCCGGCGTCGGCAAGGACCCGGATCTTGCTGCCAGCGCCGATGGGGCCCGGTGAGGTGAGCGACGCCTCCACGATCGCCGGTTGCCAGCGCGGCAGGTCCTCGATCCGGGTCAGTCGCTCGAAGACCTCGGCGGCGGGTCGATCGACATCGATCTCGCGGTCGACCCGGATCACGGAGCGGTCGAGCCGGCCGATCCGCTGACCCTGATCCGCACCAGCCCAGGGGCTGCGCCGGCGATCGCCAATGAGCCAACCTGGGGCGTGATGACGTCGAGGAGCAGCAGGTAGTCGCCGGGGGCGGCCGGGGCGGTCAGCGTGAAGTTCACCGCCACCGAGCTGCCCGGGGCGAAGGCGGGTGGCAGGACGGACGTCCGCTCCGGCGCCGCGGCTCCACCAAGCTGGCCGGCGAGATTGACCCAGCGAGCGACGAGTGTTGCGCGCCGGGCGGGCTCGACCTCGGCGCCGCCGATGTGATGGTTGACGGCAGCTGTCCCCCAGGCTGAGGCGCCAAGGTTCGTCACGCCGACGCGGAGCTTGAACGTCCCGCCGGCCGTGGTGAAGGCGGTCGCGGGTGCGTCGTAGCGGGCCGACACGGGACCCGTTACGCGAACGATGAGGGCCGGCATCAACGCCTGCGTGGCAGCGTCGTACGCAACGCCGTCCTTGCCGTGGATCGTGCCGACGAGCCGGTAGAGCCCAGCCGTCGCCGGGATGCGGATGGGGACGGAGATGCCGTCCTTCGTTCGCGTAGCCGCGATCGGGGCGACGACCGCACCGATCACCTCCGGGGTTACGAGATCGATCGGCTCCGGCGATGCCGCGGGGGCGGGGCTGATGATGGGTCCGGGGCTGGTCGAGGGACCCGGCGATGCGGTCGCCGCCGGAACGCTCGTCGCCTGGCCGTCAAGCGGGTCCCAGCGGACGCTGACCATCAGTCCCTTCGGAAGGGCCGATGGATCGCTCGCCGCAACCTTGAACGTGAAGTTGGTCTTCGCCCCGACGATCGGCGGCGACGCGAGGTCCGGAGCGTCGAACTCCATGCCCAGTCCGGCCAGGCTCGGCTCGAGCGGCGGCAGATCCGGGCCGGCCGGCATCCGGACGGCGCCGGCGAGCGTGTTGGCGGCAACGAGGCCGTCTCGCAGCACGATCGAGCGGTAGAAGCCGGATGTCGGCTGGTCAGGGTCCATCTGGGCGGTGTAGCCGGGGCTGCGGAGACTGTCGAAGCGGAGCAGGTTGCCGTTGTAGGTGGGCGAGTTGCGCCAGATCCGGTCGATCGAGCCCTTGCCCGCGAGGATCGAGCCGACGTAATAGGCCGGACCCATGTGGCCCTCCGCGATGACCGCCGCCGCGCCGGCCTTGATGAAGCCCGCGGCGAAGTTGTCGACGCGCTGCTGGCCCATTTCCAGGGTGCCCTCCGGGAGGCCGGGCTCCGTGTTGCCGCTGGCGTAGCAGAGGTGGCTCAGGACGACTACAGCGTTCTTAGCCAGGTCGATCTCGTTGGCGATCCGCGCCTCGCCGAAGTACTGATGTGTGTCGCCCGCGCCGACGTTGGGGTTGAGCCCCATGCCGTTCTGGGTCTCCGGCGTGAGCTTGTCGCGGTACTTGCTGGGCCAGCCGTTGCCGTGGCCGAGGTAGACGACGATCGAGGCGCCAGTGAGGGCCTTCTTGACCGCCGGCCAGGTCGCGTCCGGCGAGTAGATTCGGACGACGTTCGGGGTGTACTTCAGGGCGGCCGCAGCCGCCTCGTTGCCGAGGCGCCGGTAGTAGTCAGTCGCCGCGCCAGCCGGGCCGACGACGATCGCGACCTTGGGGGAGACCTGCGCGACGGCGGCCGCCGATACCGGACCAACTGGTCCTACGGCCAGCATCGTCAGCAGCGTGACGAGGACGGCGACCGAGGCGCGTCTAGCGGACAGGATGATTCTTCTCCCCTGGACCCCGAAACATACTCCTGCCGGCGTCACTGGACCATACCCGGGGCCCGTTATCCACCCGTTATCTGCACGGCGCGGCGGGGCTCACCTTCGCTAGGTGTTGCGCACAGTCGACACGCGTGGAATCGGAAGGCCCCGGCGATGCCGGGGCCTTCGTGCGGATGCTCGATTGACCCTACGGGGCCGGCAGCGTGCCAACGGGCAGGAGATTTGCCTGCTCGGGGCCGTTGGCATCGTCGTGGCTGACCACCATCCAGCCGAGGGCCGGATTGGTCTCGAACGCTTCGAGGTCGACGGACGCGGGGATCGTCACCTGATCGCCCTTGTCCAGCTGTTCGAAGTCGCCGTTCGAGAACGTCGGGTTGAAGGGATCGAATGACGCCGTACCGGTGACCGCGTCGTCACCCAGGTCGATGAGCGAGAAGGATTCGACCGTGAACCTGATCGCGGGCGACCCATCGGTCAGACCGAAATCGCTCGCGGCCGTGTACAGGACGACCGACGAGCCGTTCGCAGGCGCCGCCACCGACCACAGGTCGATGATGTCGCCGGTGCCGAGGTCGATCGTGAAGGCCAGCATCTCCCCATTGAAGGCGCCGGCCAGGATCGCCCCGGAGTCGGCGCCGATCACGGCAAACTCCGCGGCGGGGTCCCCATCCGTGTTGATGAGGACGTCGAACTCGTTTTGAGACGCGTTCGACCAGCTGCCCCAGGTATTGATCGAGAACCCGATCAGCCTGTCGGAGTCTTCAAGGCCGCCGACGGCCCCTGGCAGGGACTGGACGCCCACTGCCCGGATGTCGGAGGTGGCGAAACCATCGAATCCGTCACTGAGGCTCCACTGGTACACGTCGGCGTTGCCGTCGTGGGTACCCGTGTTCGCCACCCTGATGTTGCGGTTGGCAGTCGTGCCGACCACGTTGTATCTGGCTGCGCTGGTCGCCGAAACCGCGGATAGGCTCCGCGGCACGGCCAGGAACGGAACGCGAAGGATGTACTTGCCAGGTCCACCGTTGGTGGGCTGCAGGGTCACGTAGCCGCTGATGGAGTTGACCTCGGTCGTGTCCGTTGGCGGCGGCTCGACGCTCGGCATGTCGCGCATCTTCGCGGTCGTGAGGGTGATTGTGACCTTGACGGTCTTGGTCTGGTTTGCGTTGACGGTCAGCGACGTCGGCGATAGCGCGATCGTCGCGCCGTGCGTGTCACCGACGAAGCTGCTCGTGATCGCGTACTTGATCGTCGAGGTGCTGGTGTTGGTGACCGAGATCGTCCGGCTCTCCGAGTAGTTCGTCACCCTCGGGTCATATCCGAACGACACGCTGGCGCTCCCCCAGGTCGTGGTCGCCACGGCCTTGGTATCGACCGCCAGGCGCGGTTTCACGACGCCTGCCCCGTTGGTTCGCGGGTCGTAGCCGAGCAGGCCGCCCGGCCCGGTGCCTATGCTCGCCGTGTTCATGATCGCGGCCTTCACCCGGACGGGTGACCAGGTCGGATGAGCCTGGACCACCAGCGCGGCGACGCCGGCTGTGTGCGGTGAGGCCATGGAGGTGCCAGACAGCGTCGAACCCTCCGTGCCGCTTCCCGAGAACGTCGAGATGATCGACACGCCGGGGGCGGTCACGTCCGGCTTGAGCACGCTGTCGCCGGTGCGCGGGCCTCCGGAGCTGAACGTCGCGTTGTGCTTGTAGTCGGGGTTGGCGATCCGGCCGCTGGCCGAGATCGTCACGGTGTCGCCGTCCGCGGCGAGGAAGGCCGCCGCCGACGTGCCCGGCGTCCCGATGAACGGAATTGTCACGCCCGCTATTGCCCCTTCGAACGGCGGCAGAGAGGACGAGTTGTTGACCATGACGACGGCGGCGGCGCCGGCGGCCTGGCCCTTGATGGCCCGGTCGACACGGGCACAGACGCCGCGGAGCGTCACGACGACATCGCCGGCAACGACGCCCGCATAGTCAGCGTCGTCGCACCCGAGCGAGATCCCGCCCGCGCCGTCCGAGAGGACACGGATAGGACCGGTGACGGGCAGCGGCCCGGCGTTGGCATTGATGGCAGTGACGTTGCCCGAGGCCAGCCCGACGCGTGCGCCCGGATATGTCGGGTACCCGGCATCGAGCGCGGCCGTGGAGATGGCTCCGGTGGACGTTCCGGGTGAACCCGTGATGTAGGCGTTCGGGCCTTCGTTGCCGGCACTTGTCACGACCACGACGCCGGACTGAACGGCGTTGTTGGTCGCGATAGCGTCGGCTGTGTCGTTGCGGCCGAACGGGCTTCCGAGCGACATGTTGATCACGTCGACGCCGTCGAGGACGGCGCGGTTGATGGCGTCGACGACGACATCCGTCGAGCCGGCGCAGCCGAAGACACGGTAGGCGTATAGGGTCGCCTTGGGCGCGACGCCTGGGCCGATCTTCCAGTTGTTGGCATTCACCGTGGTCCCGACATAGGGCCCGGCATAGGTGCTGCCGTTGGCCAGGACGCCGAACCCGGCGGCCGAGCCACCGACGTGCGAGCCATGACCGACGTTGATGCTCGTGCCGATGCAGTCGAGCGGGTCCGGATCCGGCTCCGGGATCGGGGATCCGTCGTCGCCGGACGCGTCGTAGTCGTCGCCGACGAAGTCATAGCCGCCGGCCACCTTGACCGTCGGGAATCCGCCGTCCGCCAACGTCGTGCTGTCGGCGTTCGCGAAGTCGTCCGGGTCGCCCGAGCCGCCGAAGTTGGCGTGGTAGTAGTCGAGGCCGGAATCGATGATCGCGATCTTCACGCCCTGGCCCGTGTAGCCGTAGTCGTTCCAGGCCTTGGGGGCGCCGATGTACTGGACGCCGCGTTCGTTGTCGAGCTTGTGGATGCCGACAGAGCGAACGGCGACGACGCCGGGCAGCTTGGCCAGGACGGCCAGCCTGCCGAGAGGGATCCGAACCTTGATGCCGTTGAGGGCATCCTGGTACTGGCCCAGGACCCGACCGCCGGCCCGGCTGATCGGCCTCAGGAGCTTGTCCTGGGTGGCCTTGAGCTCGGATCGAACGGCGTTCTTCTGGACCCTGCTCAGTGTCTTGCCGGCGGCAAGAGCGTCAGCCTGGTGGAGGGCGACGGGCCGGCCGGCAAGCTCGAGGACCACGTTGCTGGTCGTGTTGGCGAGGATGCCGGGCGTGAGCTTCGCGTCGATGTGCGCGTGGGGCACGCGTTCGGGGCGCTGTGCCTGTCCGACACGCTGCGGATCCCGGGCGATGGCGGCGGCCGGTATGGTGGCTGCCACGATGACTGCCGCGCCCAGCGCAGCACCGATGAACCGTCGGTTCATGACCCTCCCTTTCAGGCGATGCCTGATCCTCCTGCAGCCCGTTGAAACGCCAACGCGCATTCAGTCAGGTCGACGGGTCGACAAACCGACCGAAGGGTCCCCGAGCGTTGGGTTTCGGCGCCTCTCCCTGTGGCCGAAACGTTGCCGGAACGTAGCAGTCGGCGGGACCCCGGTCAACATTTCAAATTCGCAAATCAGCGTGTCGGGGCGAGGGCCTGGCCAGGCACCTGAACGGGGGCCTCGAGCTACTCGGCGGCAGCGATCGGAAGCTCGTTGCGCATCCCGGCATTGATCGCGTAGGCGTTCTTGACCGCGGCGTTGATGGCCCCCTCGATCCAGCGTCGCGCGCGCTGGTCGCAGGCGTCGTTGGCGAACCACAGGCGATCGACCGGACGGACGATGTCGTCGTAGAACTGACCCCGCATCTCGTGCGGCCGGAACAGCGGCCCGATGCCTCCGGCGTAGGGGTCGAGCGTCCAGTCGTACGAGATCCCGTATTCGAACGTCGACCGCGCTTCGGGGTGGATCTTGCACAGGTCCTCGAGCGCCTGGGAGATTCGATCCGCCTCGCTCAACATGCCGTACGCGATGCTGTCCTGCTCCCAGGCGTACGACGCGATGATCACGCCACGGTCGACGCCCGGGACCTGGCCGGCCGGCGTGTAGACGACGTTGCGGATGGCAAGGTCCGACACGGTCACGCCCTGGGTGATGTGGTAGTCGTCGACCCACCACTTCCGACTGAACTGCATGAAGATCTTGTGGGCGCGGCCGTAGTAGACGTTGCGGATCGTGAACCGCTTGTCGATGTCGAGGCCGCCGATCTCCATGTGGCGTAGCAGCACGAGCGGCACGGTCAGGATGCACTCGTCAGCGGTGACGGACATCGGCGTGCCGACGGCGTCGTGGAACCGGATCGTGATGTCGTCAGGGCCCTGGTCGATCGCATGGACGATGGCGCCGTAGCGGACGTCGTTTCCGAGGAGCGGCGTGAACGCGTTAGGGAGCGAGTCCGCTCCGTCGTGGATGAACACGAGGTCCCCGAAGACATCCTCGTGGTAGTGAGCGAACCACTCGACCAGCGAGAAGTGGGCCCGACCCTCGAGGTCGAGGAGCGGCCCCATCAATTGCAGCGCCTGCTCGCTCACCTCGCGTTCGACCAGGTAGCTGAGCAGTGAGTAGCCGTCGTAGACCTCGACGATTCGCTGCCAGCCCATGTCCTGCGCGATGAGATCGCGGAGGGGGAGCATCGCCCCCTTGAGGATCTCGGCCGGGAGTTTGCCGCGCTCGGCCGACGCGAGGTTGAAGTCGAAGCTCTCCGCTACGAAATCGCTCCGCCGGACGCGAGTCCCGTTCATGTAGATGAACGTGTCCTCGTCGAACATCGGGAACGGCGTCGTCTTCAGCTTGAAGCGCTCGTTGATCAGGTACTGGCCGAGGTGATGCTGCTTCGGAAAGCGCATCGCACCGAACTCGCCGTACATCCCGTCGGCGAATCCACGGTAGGTGTGGACGCGCCCGCCCAGTCGGTTGCGGGCCTCGAGGATCGTGACCTTGTGGCCAGCCTCCTTCAGCAGCATCGCCGCCGTGAGGCCGGCCATCCCCGCCCCGACGACGACCGTGTGTTTCGGTTGCCCGCCCGTCCTCGGGAGGCCGGAGCGCAGGGTCTCGAGCAGGTTGAGTCGTTCAGCCACGGAGACTCCTCGATTGGGATGATGCGCGACGGCGCCTCGGTGCCCCGCCGAGTCACGAGTGTGCGCCAAGCGGGTCAGCGCGTCTCGAAACAACCCTAACCTTAACGTTAACGGCAAGGATGTGATAGCATCGGGGGGTGAGCCATTTCGATGTCCCGACCGCACCCGTCGCGCCGCTGCTGCGAATCCAGGAAGTCGCCGCTGACGTCGGACTCACCGCACGGACGATCCGCTACTACGAGGAGCTCGGGCTGCTCAAGCCGGCAGCCCGCTCGGAGGGCTCCTACCGGCTCTATGACGCCGACGACCTCGAGCGACTCCGATTCATCAAGGGGCTCCGCGATGACGCGGGATTCAACCTGACGGAGATCGGCCAGCTCCTAGAGGATGAAGTTGCGCGGGTTCGCATCCGCGAGCGGTTCCGCTCGTCAAGGGACGCGCGCGAGCGGCAGGCGCTCATCGACGACGCCCTCGTCCGCGTCGACCGCCAGGTCGCTACCCTCCGCCAGAAGATCGAGCGGCTCGAGGACATGGTCGGCGAAGCCGAGGGTCGGCGCGTCCATCTCGAGACGCATCGCGCGGAGATCGAAGCGGGCATCGAGCCCACGCCCCATTCACACGAAGCGCGCCGATGACGATCCGGTTCCACGGCGTCCGCGCCTTCCGCCACCGCAACTACCGGCTCTTCTTCGTCGGTCAACTCATCTCGCTCGTCGGGACGTGGATGCAGCAGGTCGCCCAGGCCTGGCTCGTGCTCCAACTGACGAACGATCCACTGTGGCTCGGGATCGTCGCCGTCGCCCAGTTCGGACCCGTGATCGTCCTGGGCCTGTTCGGCGGTGTCATCGCCGATCACCTGCCGAAGCGGAAGACACTGATCGTGACTCAGACCGCGGCGATGGTCCTCGCCCTTGTCCTGTTCGGCATGACGGTGACCGGTGTGATCGAGGTCTGGCACGTGCTGGTCCTCGCGGCATTGCTCGGGGCAGTGAATGCCATCGACATGCCGACGCGGCAGGCGTTCGCGGTCGAGATGGTCGGGCGCGAGGACATCACGAACGTCGTCGGGCTCAATTCCGCGGTCTTCAACGCGTCGCGGATCGTCGGGCCGGCCATCGCGGGTGTGCTCATCGGGGCATTCGACATTTCGATCGCGTTCCTCGTCAACGGCATCAGCTACGTCGCTGCGATCGCCGCCTACCTCGTGATGCGCGACTCGGAGATGCGCGAGGTCCCCGTGACCGTGCGTCCGACGTCGGTCGGGGCCGTCATGGAGAACGTAGCCGAGGGCGCCCGCTACGTTCGGCAGACACCGATCGTGCTGCTGGCCGTGGCGGTCGTCGGGCTCGCCGCTACGTTCGGCATGAACTTCCAGGTCCTCATCCCACCGCTCGCCGACAGCATCCTCAACGTCGGACCGTCCGGCTTCGGCTTCCTCATGGCGGCGTCCGGCATCGGCTCGACGATCGCGGCGCTCGCTGTCGCCTTCCAGCGGACCGTCGGCCCGGGCCCGATCGTCTACGGCGCGATCGCCCTGGGTCTGGGCTCGATCGTTCTCGCTGTGTCGACGTCGTTTGCCCTCTCGCTCCTCGCGATGTTCATCTCCGGGGCCGGCGCCCTTGCGATGGCCGTCACTGCCAACACGACGATCCAGATGTCGGTGCCGGATCACCTTCGCGGTCGGGTGATGAGCGTTTACACGACGGTCTTCGCCGGTTCCGTCCCGGCCGGTGGTCTGCTGATGGGCTGGCTGGCATCCGCATGGAGCGTCCCCGGGGCGCTGATGGTCGGCGCGCTGGTGACGCTCGCAATCGGCCTCGCCTCGCTTGGCTGGCTACGCAGGATCCGGATCAATGAGCGCGCCAGCCGTCCAGTCCCGGATCGCGTCGCCGCGAGCGCCTCCGGCGAGACGCCGCTCACGATCGCGCGCCGGCGATAGCCGGTCCCTCTCAGACCAGCGGGATGACCTCAGCCGCGAAGCGTTCCGCGTTTGCGACGATCTCCGGGCCCGGAATCTCGGCCAACGACAGGGCCAATTCTTCGACGCCGATCTCGGCCCACTTGCGGACCTCCGCGGCGACCTCCTCGTTGGTACCACGCATCGCGTAGTAGCGGTCGCTGGTCTTGTCGAACTCGACGCGGACCCGGGCCGTCAGCGACGGCATCGGTCGGTCGGCCGCCTCGGCAGCGGCGCGAATCACCGGAATGCGTTCCGCGTAGGCATCGGGGCTGCTCGCGGATGCGTGGTAGCCGTCACCGAGCCGACCCGCCCGCACGAGCGCAGCGTCGGCCTTGCCGCCGATGATGATCGGCAGCGACGCGCCCTGTGGTGGCAGCGGCTCAAACACGAAGTCGGAGATCGAGTGGAACCGCCCGATGAACGGCTCGATTGATCCGGACCAGAGGTGGCGCCAGAGCCCGATCGTTTCGTTGAGGTAGGCACCCCGGACCCCGAATCGATCGGCCGCGTCGAGGTTCGCGAACTCCTTCCGGTTCCAGCCGACGCCGACACCGGCGATGAGCTTCCCGCCAGAGAGGGCATCGAGCGTCGCGAGTTCCTTGGCGAGAAGGACAGCGTTTCGCTGCGGAACGACGATGACGCTCGTTCCGATCCGCAGGCCGGGATGCCGCCCCGTGACCCAGGCCAGCGTGAGGATCGCTTCGTAGATCTTCCGGTAGTCGGCGCCCTGGGCGCCGTGATCGACCAGCACGTGATCCGTCGTCCAGACGGTCTCCCAGTCGAGGCGCTCAGCGACCTCGGCGGTTGCCTCGATCGCCTCCGGGCTGGCGAGGTTCGTGAAGTTCGGCAGGCACAGTCCATAACGCATGCCCTGATCGTAGCGGCTCTTCGTGCGCCCGCTCCGAGGCCAGTCCGCGAGCACTGACATCTGTCCAGTCAGTCGCCGACAAACGACCGGTCGAGATCGGCGACCGCTGTCGCCTGCCCGGCGCCGATGCGGAGCCTACGGTGGCTACCAGACCTTCCCACCCCGTCGATCCTCGAAGGAGCATCAATGGCAGCCGTCTTCCCCGCGCCGCAATCCGACCCCGCGGACATCGACCTCGACATGTTCGCGGCGACCTTGTCCGGCACGCTCATCCGACCCGACAGCGCCGAGTACGACGAAGCTCGCCGAATCAACAGCACCCTCGCCGACCGCCATCCGGTGGTCATCGTCCGCGCCGCCGACGCCGCCGACGTCGCCCGAACGGTCACGTTCGCCGCCGACACGGGCCTCGAGCTCGCCGTTCGCGCCGGCGGCCACAGCGTGGCCGGCTACAGCACGACCGACGGGATCATGCTCGACCTGTCGGCGATGAAGGGTCTCCACATCGACGCGGATCGCCGTCTCGCCTGGGCGCAGCCCGGCCTGACCGCGATCGAGTACACGGCCGCAGCCGCGGCTCACGGGCTCGCTACGCCGTTCGGCGACACGGGCTCCGTGGGGATCGCCGGGCTGACGTTGGGCGGCGGGATCGGCTGGCTCGTCCGCAAGCATGGCCTGACGATCGACAATCTCGTGTCCGTCGAGGTCGTGACGGCCGACGGCCGAATCGTGACCGCCAGCGAGGACAAGCACCCCGACCTGTTCTGGGCGATCCGCGGCGGCGGCGGCAACTTCGGCGTCGTGACCCGCTTCCAGTTCAAGCTCGTCCCGGTCGGGATGACGCTCAGCGGCGCGCTCTTCCTCCCGCTCACCCGGGACGTGCTCCGTGGCCTCGTCCCTGTTGCAGCATCGGCGCCGGAGGAGCTGTCCACGATCTCGTTCGTGATGGGCGGCATCCCGCCCCTGCCATTCGTGCCGGCGGAGCACCACTTCAAGCCGTCGGTCATGGTGATGTTCGTTCACGCCAGCGACGACATTGCGGCGGGCCAGGCGGCGCTCGAGCCGTTCCGTGCCCTCGCGACGCCGCTCGCCGAGGCTGCCTTCCCGATGCCGTACCCGGGCATCTACGAATTCACGGCGGAGGGCGGCAAGCCGCACCCCGGCGTGGTTCGCTCCCTGTTCACCGACACCCTGGATGACGAAGCCGTGGACACGATCCTCGAGCGGATGTCAGCACCGAGCTCGCCCATGGCCGTGACCCAGATCCGGGTGCTTGGTGGCGAGATGGGCCGTGTCCCGGCCCACTCCACGGCCTTCGCCCATCGCGACGCCGAGGTAATGATCGCGCTGCTCACGGTCTTCGAGGATCCGGCGGAGCTGCCGGTCCACGAGGCCTGGACGCAGGGCTATTACGAGGCCCTCGCCCCGAAGGCTCGCGGCGTCTACTCGAACTTCCTTGCGAACGAGGGTGAGGCCCGGATTCGCGAGGCCTATCCGGCAGCGACGTACGAGCGCCTGGCCGACATCAAGCGCCGCTACGACCCGTCGAACCTGTTCCGCATGAACCAGAACATCCGCCCGGCAGGTGCCGCCCCCGAGGCGGGCAGGAGGTCTGGGAGCCTCTAGCCTTCCGGCCAACGATCGACCCGCGCGAGCCCACGGGCCGCGCGGGTCGACTCTCCGGGCGGACCGCGCCGGTCCGTTCGGCCCCTCGGCGCCCTTCCGCCTACCATGCTGGTATGCCTAACCGCCTGGCCAACGAGACCAGCCCGTACCTGCTCCAGCACGCCCACAACCCGGTCGACTGGTACCCGTGGGGGCCGGAGGCGCTCGAGCGAGCGAAGCGCGAGGACAAGCCGATCTTCCTCTCGATCGGCTATGCGGCCTGCCACTGGTGCCACGTCATGGAGCGCGAGAGCTTCGAGGACGCGGCCACGGCCGAGGATCTGAACCGGGACTTTGTCGCGGTGAAGGTCGATCGCGAGGAGCGCCCGGATCTCGATCAGGTCTACATGTCGGCGGTCCAGGCGATGACCGGCCAGGGCGGCTGGCCGATGAGCCTCTTCCTGACGCCCGACGGCAAGCCGTTCTACGGCGGCACGTACTTCCCTCCGCAGCCCGGGCACGGGTTGCCCGCGTTCCGCCAGCTCCTCGCCGGAGTTGCCCGGGCCTGGCGCGACGAGCGCCTCGAGATCATCGCGGCCGGCCAGCGGCTGGTCGATGCCCTCGTGAAGCAGCAGACCGGCCCGTCGACCGGCGATGTGGCCGCGCCGACCCGGGAGCTGCTCGACGCGGCCACCGCGGCGATCGAGGCCAGCTTCGACGCGCGGAACGGCGGCTGGGGCGGCGCCCCGAAGTTCCCCCAGCCGATGACGATCGAGTACCTCCTCCGGCGCGCGAACGCGACCGGTGACGCGCGTCCGCTCGCCGCTGCGCGACGAAGCCTCGATGCGATGGCCGACGGCGGGATCCGCGACCAGCTTGGCGGCGGCTTCCACCGCTACTCGACCGACGAGATCTGGCTCGTCCCGCACTTCGAGCAGATGCTCTACGACAACGCCCAGCTCGCCCGCGTCTACACGCACGCCTTCGCGCTAACGGGAAGTGCCCGCTACCAGGACGTCGCGGTCGGGACGCTCAACTACATGGTCCGCGAGCTCCGACGCGATGACGGAACGTTCGCTGCCAGCCAGGATGCCGACACGGAGGGCGTCGAGGGCAAGACCTTCACGTGGACCGCCGACGAGGTCCGCGACGTGCTCGGCGAGGCGGCCGATCCCTTCCTCCTGGCCTACGGCGTCACGAGCCATGGCAACTGGGAGCACACGAACGTCCTCTCGCGGGTGACGCCGCCGATCGGCGGACCCGCGGTGGAGCGTGAGCTCGCCGAGTCCCGGGCGCGGCTCCTCGAGCGGCGGGACAGCCGCCCACAGCCGACTCGCGACGACAAAGCCCTGGCCGCGTGGAACGGCCTCGCGATCGGTGCGTTGGCGGACGGCGCACGCTTCCTGCCCGGGGGCGAACCGTACCTCGCGGTCGCGACGCAGGCGGCGGAGGCGATCCTGGCCGGACTCCTCCGCCCCGACGGCCGGCTCGGCCGATCGTGGAAGGACGGCCGCTCGACCGGCGAGGGCGTGCTCGAGGACTACGCCCATCTCGCCGATGGCCTCCTCGCGCTTTACGAGGCATCGTTCGACGAGCGCTGGTTCGCGGCCGCCAGGTCGCTGGCCGACACGATCCTGGACCGGTTCGGCGATCCCGTTGGCGGGTTCTATCGACACCGCGGACGACCACGAGACGCTCGTCACGCGACCAAAGGACGTCCAGGACAACGCCGTTCCGTCCGGCAGCTCGATGGCCGCATCGGTCCTCCTCAGGCTTGCGGCCCTCACGGGCGAGGCGCGCTTCCTGGAGCCCGGCGAGCGGGCGATCGGGACCGTGACGTCCTTCCTCGCCCGCTATCCCACGGGCTTTGCAAACTGGCTGTCCGCCGCCCACCTCGCTGTCGAAGGGATCGACGAGCTGGCGATCGCCGGCGACCCCTCGGATCCCGCGACAAGGGCGCTTGCCGCCGCCATCGGATACCGGCCGAATGTCGTCGTTGCAGTCGCGGGCAACCCCGAGGCGACGATCGTCCCGCTGCTCGCGGGCCGGGTCCAGATCGCCGGTCGACCGACCGCGTATCTCTGCCGAGACTTCGCCTGCCGCGTGCCGGTGACAGAGCCTGAAGCGCTTGTCGACCAGCTGTCGGCCGCGGGGTCCGCATCCACTTCGGCACGCGCGGGGTGATGGGCCACTCGCTCATCGCCGGGCGCGTCGAACTGCGCGCCGTCCGCGATACAGACCTCCCGGTCTTCTACGAGCAGCAGCTCGATCCCGAGGCGACGGCGATGGCCGCATTCCCGGCCCGCGACCGCGAGACGTTCATGACGCACTGGTCGACGATCCTGGGCGACCAGGCAGCCGTGGTCCGGACGATCATTGCCGACGAGAAGGTGGCCGGAAACGTCGTCTGCTGGGAGCAGACCGGGTACCGCTTCATCGGCTACTGGATCGGCAAGTCGTACTGGGGCCGCGGCATCGCGACGCGGGCTCTGGCGGCGTTCGTGCGGGAGGTGCCGGGACGGCCGCTCCACGCCCACGTCGCGAGGCACAACATCGCGTCCCGCCGGGTCCTCGCCAAGTGCGGGTTCGTGGAAGCTGGCGGCGACCTGGACGAGCTGGTCATGCGGCTCGACCAGGAGCCCGGCGCCCATGGCAGCTAGGTTCTCGCTGGCGCGGCTCGCCCCGCTGATCGTCGCGACAATCTCGTTCATCGTCTATTCCCGGACCGTGATGCCGGGCATTGCGTTCGCCGACTGGGGCGAGATGCAGACCGTGCCCCACGTCCTCGGTGTCGCCCATCCAACCGGCTACCCGACGTACGTCATCCTGGCGTGGTTTCTGGAGCAGGTCCCGATCGGCTCGGTCGCCCTCCGCGCCAATCTCCTGTCATCGGTCCTCGTTGCGGCATCCCTCGCCGTCGTCACCGTCATCGCCATGCGGCTGGGCGCTCGCCCGGTGATCGCCGTCGCGGCGGCCCTGGCGCTCGGTTCCGTTGAGACCGTCTGGGCCGCGGCCACGGTTGCCGAGGTCAACCCGCTGCATCTCCTCCTCATGACGCTCATCGTCCACCGAGCCCTCGTCTGGCAGGAGCGCCGGCGACCGGCCGATCTAGCGATCGGCGGGCTCCTCATCGGGCTTGCCGCCGGGAACCACCTCCTGACGGTCATGGTCGCGCCGTTCATCGGCGTGTTCGTGCTCTGGGTCGGCCGCCGCGAGCTCCTCGCCCGACCGAGAGTCCTGCTCACGGCCATTGGTGCGGGCCTGGTCGGACTGTCCGTCTATCTCTACATCCCGCTCGCCGCGAGCGCGGATCCGCCGCTGGTCTACAACGACCCGACGACGCCGGAGAGTCTCTTCTGGCTTGTCAGTGGCTCCCAGTTCGGCGGCAAGTTCGACTTCGCCAGGCCGGACGGGCCGTTCCAGTTTCTCGACTCGGTGCCCATCCTGTGGCAGCTTGCATCGGACCGGGCAACGCTCCTGTTCCCGGCGCTGGGCGCGATCGGGCTCGCGATCCTCGTCCGAAGGCGGACCGCCTTTGGCGCGACCGCGATCGCGATCCTGATGTTCGGGATCTACGTGTGGGCCAACTACCAGCGCCTCGAGCACTACCTGCTCGTGCCCTGGCTGATGCTCGCGCTCGGCGTGGCCGTCTCGATCGAGCGGGCCGCCGAAGCGCTCGGCGCCGGGCTGGCCACTGCCGGCCGATCCGACCGTCGGGCGGGCCAGGTTCCCGGCGTCCTCGTCGGTGGGCTCGCCCTCATCGGCGCGGTCCTTCTTGTCAGGTCCGGCTGGGCCGACGCGGATCGCAGCGCCGACCACTCCGGCGAGGCGTTCGTTTCCGAAGTCTTCGCGGCGCTCCCGCAGGACGCGGTGATCCTGTCCGAGTTCGATGCCTCGACGCCGCTGTGGCACGGCCAGCACGTTCGCGGCCAACGTCCAGACGTGCTGATCGTCGACGATTCCAACATGATCTACGAGGGCTGGGGCACCCGGGAGGCGCGAATTGCATCCGTGGTCTGCGAGCGCCCGGTGTTCATCATCCGCATGAACGACATCGACCTGTTGGCGACGCGCGCGTCCTATGAGCTGACGCCGTTCCTGACGGTCGATGTCGGCGTTGGCGATCCATCCGCGACGACGGAGCGGGACATCCATCGAGTCGAGCCGCTTCCCGGAACGTGTGACGGTTGACGGGCGTCGCTTGACGGCCGCTGCGACGCCGCGGGCGGCCTCGACCGTCGTGCTCCTGCGGCCGGGACCCGCGGGTTCGGAGCTGTTGCTGACCCACCGCCCGGCGTCGATGGTGTTCGCCGGCGACCTCCATGTGTTCCCGGGCGGCCGGGTCGACGACGGCGACGCTCAACCGAGGACGTTCGCGAGGTCCGTCCTTGCGCCGGCCGAGGCCGCGGCGGCGCTTGGCGGCGAGGTGGAGCCCGGCCCCGCGCTCGCGAGCTACGTCGCCGCCCTCCGCGAGCTGTTCGAGGAAGCGGGCGTCCTCCTCGCCGATCCGACGCCGCCGACCGCGCGCATGGAGGAAGCTCGCCGGGCGCTGCTGCGCGGCGACATGACGATCGGCGGCGTCGCGGAGGATCTCGGCGTGCGGCTGCGGACGGACCTGCTGGCGCCGATCGCCCACTGGACCACGCCGCCGATCATGCCGCGCCGCTTCGACACGCGGTTCTTCGCCGCCGAACTGCCCGATGGAGCTGTGCCGAGCTTCGAGGTCGACGAGGTGATCGCTCACCGCTGGCTCACCCCGCGCGCCGGGCTCGACGCGATGGCCGCCGGAGATCTCGGGATGTGGGTGCCGACAAGCGCGACGCTCCAGCAGCTCGAACACGTCTCCGGGCTCGCCGACATTCGACAACGAATCGTCCCGGGCTCGGTGGCGGCGCCGCGCATCGTCGCGGAACGGCCGGGGATCACCCGGATCGTGGTCTCGACGGCCGGAGGCGTTCCCGGCCAGACGGTCAACGCCTATCTCGTCGGCCGGCGGCGGCTCGTCCTCGTCGATCCGGGCGATCCATCCGATGCGGCGGCCGACGCGTACCTCGGTGCCGCCGCGGCGGCAGGCGGCGAGATCGTGGCGATCGGGCTGACCCACGTCGATCCGGACCATGCCGGCGGCGCCGAGGGCCTCGCCCTGCGCCTCGAGCTGCCGATCCTGGTCGGGCCGGGCGGCGGACACGACCTCTCGTACACGGTCCGCGAAGTCGACGGCGACACGTGTCTCGCCGACGGTGACATGGAGCTCGAGGTCATCGCCACGCCCGGCCCGCGGCCCGACCATCTTTCCTTCGCGGTCGGCAATGATCTCCTGGTCGGGGACCTCATCGGAGGGCGAGCCGATCGGGCGGTCCTGGGCCCGGCCGACGAGGCTGCCTGGAGGCGCTCGATCGACCGTCTCGCGAGACTTCGGGCGAGCCGGCTGTTCCCCGGGCACGGCGAGCCGCTCTCGCCCGACGTGCTCGGCGTCAGCGGGGAAGCGATGCCGCGAGGTTCCGCAGGAAGTTGATTCCCTCGTCAACCTCGGAGCGGGCAGCGTACGGGCCGGGCATCAGGATGCATGGCCGGCCGGCCAGGGCGACGTCCCGCAGATGGCCCCACTTCTCGTCGAGCCGTCGGCCTGCGGAGATCTCCGCTGCCCGCTTGTAGACGAAGACGATCGCCGCGGGACGCCAGATCGCGATCTTCTGCCAGAGCGGCCCGACACCGGCGGTGAGCGTCGCGTCGGTCGCGTCGTCGCGAGCTGTCGGCACCTTCAGGAGGTCGGTGATGCCGTGGCCCCCCGCGACGAGCGCGTCGTCCGCCGACTCGAGCGGCGTGTCGGCCGGCAGGATCGTGGCCTTGATCAACCGGCGCCAGAACGTCTTGCCGAGCGTGCCCTGGTGATAGTGGCCCGCATCGACGCTGACCGGTGAGGGATTGAGCCCCACGAACAGCAGCCGGTCGCGCAGCGGCGGAAGGTCGGCGAGCGTTTCGACCGGCTGGCCGTGGACCTCGATCGTCGTCCGGTGCAAACCGGGCGCCGGCCGCTCGATCTCGATTTCACTGCCCTGCGGTCCGTTCACGCCGACAGGGTAGGGCACGGCGGTCACGCGCAAGTGGCATCCTGACCGGACACGTCGCCGTCCGGCATCGGTGACATCAAGCAAACAGGGCGAATGGAGGCCCGGTTGGTCGGTCTGGTTCTGGTCACCCACAGCTCGTCGATTGCCGAGGGGCTCCGTGACATGGTCGCCCAGGTAGCTGGCTCGGAGGTTCCGATCGCAACGGCCGGCGGGACCGACGACGGTCGGCTCGGGACGAGCGCGCCCCGAATTGCGGCGGCGATCCGATCGACCCTCGACGCGGGTGCGGACGGAGCGCTCATCCTGCTGGACCTGGGCAGCGCTGTCCTCAGCATCGAGCTTGCCCTGGAGGAATTCGATGGCGACGAGCGGGCGCGGCTCCGGGTGAGCGATGCCCCGCTCGTCGAAGGCGCGATCATCGCTGCCGTCCAGGCCAGCATCGGCGCGACGCTCGACGAGGTCGCCGACGCGGCCGCCGGCGCCGCCACGATGTCGAAGATGTCCCGGGACTGACGATTGCCGGGCTGAACCGTCAAACGGTCGCAGCCCTTGCCCATGCCGCCGCCTGAGAGGACAATCGACCAGGTTCAGCACCAGAGAGGAGGTCACCATGGCCGCGAACGCTCCAACTCGGATGAAGAAGCTCATCAACAAGGTGGAGGACCTTGTCCCAGAGAGCCTGGCCGGTCTCGAGGCCGCGCATCCGGACCTCGTAAAGGTCGACGCCAAGAACAACGTGGTTCTGCGGGCCGGCGGCCCGAAGAAGGGCAAGGTCGGCCTGATCTCCGGCGGCGGCTCGGGCCACGAGCCGATGCACGGCGGGTTCGTCGGGCTCGGGATGCTCGACGCCGCGGCGGCCGGCAACGTCTTCACCTCGCCGGTGCCGGATCAGATGGAGGCCGCGACCCGTGCCGTCGACGGCGGCGCAGGCGTCCTCCACATCGTCAAGAACTACACCGGCGACGTCCTCAACTTCGAGATGGCGGCGGAGCTTGTTGCCGGCGAGATCGAGGTCGCGTCCGTCGTGACCAACGACGACGTGGCTGTCCAAGACTCGCTCTACACCGCCGGCCGGCGCGGCGTCGGTGTGACCGTCCTACTCGAGAAGATCGCCGGCGCGCACGCCGAGGAGGGCGGTTCGCTGGCCGATGTTGCGGCGACCGCGACCAAGGTCAACGCCCAGGGACGCTCGATGGGCCTGGCCCTCACCAGCTGCATCGTGCCGGCGGCCGGCACGCCCACCTTCGAGCTCGGCGACGACGAGGTCGAGGTCGGCATCGGCATCCACGGTGAGCCGGGTCGACGCCGCGAGAAGCTCGCCTCGATCGACGACATGTCGGAGTGGCTCGTCTCACCAATCGTGTCGGACCTCTCCCTCAGCAAGGGCGACTCCGTTCTTGCGTTCGTCAACGGGATGGGCGGGACCCCGCTCATCGAGCTGTACGGCGCCTTCAACAGCGTAAACAAGATCCTCAAGGGCCACGGAATCTCGATCGGCCGAAGCCTTGTCGGGAACTACATCACGAGCCTCGAGATGGCCGGCTTCTCGGTCACGCTCCTGAAGCTCGACGACGACATCGCCCGGCTCTGGGACGCTCCGGTCTACACGCCGGCGCTGCGCTGGCGCGTCTGATCCACGATCGACGACTGCCGGGCCTGCGGCCTGCCGGTCCGGCACGTCGAGCCACCACGAGCGGACCGAGGGACTCACGATGCATGACGGGCTCGTCGCCTGGTTGCGCGCCGCCGCCGCGCGGATTCACGAGGAGGCGCCGGCCCTCACGAAGCTGGACCAGGCGATCGGGGACGGTGACCACGGCATCAACATGGACCGCGGGTTCGCCGCCATCGTTACGATGCTCGACGCCCGGGAGGCGCCGGCTGCCGATGCCACGGACGCCGCGGCCACCGCCGACCTGCTCCGCCAGGCCGGCAAGACCCTGATCAGCACCGTCGGCGGGGCGTCCGGCCCGCTCTACGGCACGGCCTTCCTGCGCGGTGCGGGAGCGCTCGCGGGCGAGCATCCCTCGCCTGCGGCGGCATTCGTCGCCGCACTCGAAGCCGCGGCTGGAGGCATCGCCGCGCTGGGCAAGGCAGCTGAAGGCGAGAAGACGATGCTCGATGCGCTGTTCCCCGCGGCGCGCGCGGCGCGCGCCGCACTCGACGGCGGCGGGAATCTCGCCGCGGTCACCGCGGCTGCGGGAGATGCCGCCCTTGCCGGCGCAGCCGCCACGATCCCGATGCTCGCGACGAAGGGCCGGGCCTCGTATCTCGGCGAGCGCAGCGTCGGCCACCAGGATCCCGGCGCGACCTCATCGACGCTCCTGCTCGGCGTCCTCGCGTCGACCGCGGCGGCTGACTGAGGCAGACCTCGTCGGCTCGGACCGGCCTCAGGTTCGGTCGCGCGTCTCGGGTGAAACGGGGGTGTCGGGCGCGTCCGGATCGTCCGATTGGAGCTCGTTGCGGACGTCCTTGACGCTTCGACCCAGCGCCTGGCCCAGCCTTGGCAGCATCTTCGGCCCGCGCCAGAGCACGACCACGGCAAGGATCACGAGGAGCACCAGCATCATGTCACCCATGCGCGGATGGTACTCGCTCTCAGCCCCGCGGCCGGAGCGCGACCGGAATGACGAGCCGCAGCGCGGTGTGAGTGGCGGAGAACGAGACCACCTTGTTGTCGACGAGATCAGTCGCCTTCGCTGTCGCGATGACCTCGACGTCGCGGATCGTCGCGGCACGTCCCTTGCGCGAAATGACCCAGATCGCCCCGTTTGGGCGGATCCGCTCGCGAATCTCGGGAAGCCGGGCCAGCTCGACCTGGCCATCCGCAGCGAGGAACACGAGATCGGTGTCGCCGAGCGGTGAGCCGACGGTCACGTCGTCGGTTCGCTCGGCGAGGAGCTCGCGAAGGGTGCCCTCCGGATCGACCTCGCCGACGATCGCGACGCGCATCCCCGGACGCACCCCCAGCTTGTCGATGAGCGGCGTCGAATACGTCTTCTCCACCCGCGTATCGTGCCACCCGGCTATCGTCCAGCGATGGCCACGCCGCCGCTCCTCGTCTATGGCCCACGCTCGCTCACGTACGATTTCGGGCCGTCGCACCCGTTGACGCCCCGCCGGTTCGGGCCGGGGATCGAGTTGCTGCGCGAGGTTGGGGCGATACCGGGTCTGGAACCCGAACCCGCGTCCGACGACGACCTCTTCCTGTGCCACACGCCGCAGTACGTCGCGGCGGTGAAGCGCCTCTCGGAGCTCGACAACGATCCGTGGGCTTCGTCCGAGGCCGGCATCGGGCCGGGCGACAACCCGCCGTTCCCGGGCATGCACGACGCGGCGGCGGCGGTTGCCGGCGGATCGCTCCGGGCGATCGAGGCGATCCTCGCGGGCGACATTACCCATGCTTTCCACCCCGGTGGCGGCCTCCATCACGCGATGGCGTCGCGGGCGTCGGGGTTCTGCATCTATAACGACCCGGCCCTCGCGATCGCCAGGGCGCGGCAGGCTGGCCTCCGTGTGCTGTACGTCGACCTCGACGTCCACCATGGCGACGGTGTCGAGGCGATCCATCGAGACGATCCTGGCGTGCTGACGGTCTCGATCCACGAGAGCGGGCGCTACCTGTTCCCGGGCACCGGCGCCGTCTCGGAAGTTGGCGACGGGGTTGCGGCGGGCTCCGTCGTCAACGTTCCCCTTGAACCCGAAACGGGCGAGGGCGCCTGGCTATCGGCCATCGAGACCCTCCTGCCGGAGCTCGCGGGTGCGTTCGGCCCGGACATCGTCGTCAGCCAGCATGGCTGTGACACGCACGCCTGGGATCCCCTTGCCCATCTGAAGGTCACGACGACGGCAATGGGCGCCGCTGCGCGGCTCGTCGACGCGATCTCGCATCGGTGGGCGAGTGGGCGCTGGCTTGCGACCGGCGGCGGCGGGTACGGCGTCTACCGGGCCGTGCCCCGTGCGTGGTCACTCACGTGGCTGGCCGGTGCTCACCGCGACGCGCCGAATCAACTGCCGGAGGAATGGCGGGCACGCTGGTCCGAGGAGTCCCGGCGATTCGGCGACCCCTCGCTGCCAGATGCGTTCGACGATCCACCCAACGCGGGCATCCCGCTCGGTGCGGCCCAGCGCGACGCGGAAAGCCGATCCCTGGCGATCGCGGCGCTGGCGCGGGCCATTGCCGTCCCGCGGCTCATCCGGGCGGCGGTCGATCGCGGCTGGTCGGCGCTGCTCGCGCCGCTGGGGCCGCCGCTGCCCCCGGACGACGTCAACGCCGGAGCGGGCCGGGTCGCGACCGGCCGGGCCGAGATCCACGCTGTCGTCGATCGCGCGATGCTCGACGGTCTCGTCCTCGCGCCGCGCCTCGTCGCGAACCTCGGCGAGCCGTTGCTGCGCGACATTCTCGAGGCGCCCCCGCTCGACCTGACGATGGCGGTCGACGGGACGACTGCCGTCGGGCTCGTCGCGTCCGTCATCGACGATCCGTCGAAGCCTGACTCCGCCCGCGCCGTCCTGGCGATCGGCGTCTCGCCCGCCTACCGCCGGCAGGGGCTGGCGAAACGCCTGCTCGAGGCACATGTCAACGCGTTCGGCCGGGCCGCGACGCACTGGAGCGCGACGGTCACGCTCGCCGAGCGCGATCCGGTCGAGCCGCTCGATCGCACGCTCCGCGGCTCGATCGCCGCTCGGATCTACGAGAGCGCCGGCTTCACCTCGGAGGCCGTGGATCGCCCGCTCCGGGATGCGGATCCCGGCGCCCGTCGATTCGTCCGGACCTGACGCACGGAGACGGTCAGCGGAAGTAGCCGGCCAGGTCGACGATGAGGTGGGCCCTGGCGCCTGCGACGGCAACCCAGATCGCCCGCAGGCGCCCGGCGCCGTTGAGCCCGTTCAGCGAGTTGTTGGCCCGGATGTCGCCGAGCGGGACATTGATCGTCGAGGTCGTCGGGCTCGCGGTCGGCTGCGTCGTCACCGCGACGAAGCCCGCCGCCGTCTGGCCGACGACCGTGACGTTCGTTGCGACCGCGACGGCGCCGCCGGGGATCGTCGAGGCCCTCACGACATGGATCGTCCGGGATACGCCCGTGCGGAGCGATGGCGAATCGCCCCCTCGCGTGTCGAAGATCCGCCGCGGATCGATGGGATAGAAGCGCAGGCCAGCGGTGCCCGGGCGATAGAACCCCGTCACATCGAAGGTGAGGTCCGCCCGCGCCACGCCGGGCGTGCCGGGGATGTACACGAGGCTTGCCTTGCCGGTCCCGTTCAGCTTGATCGTCAGGCCGTTCGCCCGGGTGTCGCCCAGTGGCACGTTGATCGTCGAGACCGTCGGCTTCGATGTCGGCCCGCTCGTCATCGCCACGTAGCCCGCTGCAGTCTGCCCGGTGACCGTCAGGTTGCCGGTGACCGCCACGGCATCGACCGGGATCTCGTTAGTCCCGGCGAGTTGGAGCGACCGGGGCCTGCCCGCGGCGAACGGGCGGTTCGGGCCGCCGATTCCCGAACGCGAGTCGAGGACCCGGGTCGGGCCTAGTGCGGTAAATGTCGCACCTGAGTCCGCGCCCGTGAAATACCCGGTGATATCGAGGGTCATGTGGGTCGAGCCGGATGGTGCGTTGTATGTCGCCGTCAGCCTCCCGAGACTGCCCAGCAGCACCGTGACGCCGTTCGCCCGGATGTCGCCGGCCGGCAGGTTGAGGATCGAGGTCGCCGGCGCCACGTCCGGCCTGCCGCTCAGCCCGATCCAGCCCGCCTTCGCCGGGTTGATCGCCGTGACGTTGCCGGTCACGGCAATGGCGTTTGCGGGGATTCCGTTCGTCCCCGCGACCTTGAACGTCCGCGGCACCCCGGCACGAAACGGGCGCGCTGGCTCGCTCCGGGTGTCGAGGACCCGGACCGGTGCGATCGGCACAAAGGTCGTGCCGGGGGCGTAGGTCGCGACGAGCGGTGGCGTCGAGCGCGTTGCCGTGAACGAGTGCGCGGCGGCCTTGCCGTCGGACCAGCCCGCGAACCCGTGGGGCCGCCCCTCGATTGTCGCGCTGGCCGGCGCCGAGACCTCGACGAGCGACTTGTTGATGACCGTCGCGGTGAAGGGCGCCACCGCGGTTTCGTCGCCGACGGTCAGCTCGACGCCGGGCGGGTCGGAGACCAGCGGCAGGTCGACGGTCCTGGGCTGGATGACCACGCTCACAGGCGGCGAATCGGCGCCGTCGCTGTCTCTCGCCACGAGCCTGATCTCGAGACTCGACGGGAAGTCGTGGTCTGGTGCGGTGACGAAGCCACCGGGCCCGTGATTCGTCTTGAGCACGTGGGAGTGGCAGGCATCCGGACAGTGCCGGATGAGCACCGTCCAGGTCAGCCGGCTGGGCGGCACCGCGCCGTCTTCCGTATCGCTGGCACTGCCGCCGAACGTGATCTTGTCGCCGACCGACCACCTCAGGCTCGACGACGGCGTCCCGATCGTCGCGACTGGCTCGTGGTTGCCGACACTGATCGTGACCACGGCGATATCGAAGATGTCCTCCGAGTCGGTGACCTTGAGTCGAGCGTCGAACACGCCGGGCTCGGTGTAATTCCACGCCGGAGACTCCTCGTCCGAGTCATCGAAGGCGCCGTCCGCGTCGAGGTCCCACGCGAACGCGAGCGGCCCGCCCTTCGGGTCGCTCGAGGCGGAGCCATCGAACTGGACGTGGAGAGGCGGCGAGTCGCTCGACGTTGGGTCGGCGGTCGCGACCGCGCGCGGGCTGACGGTGATGCGATGGACCCGGTGATCGTCGAAGCCGACGTAGTAGAGCGCGCCATCCGGCCCGATCTCCAAGTCGACCGGGCCGCTCAACTTGTTCGCGAACGTCTCGACCTGGCTCGTGTCCGGCAGGCCGTTGGCTCCGGCCCGCATCGACCAGATGCAGTTCCGGGCGTAGTCGGCAAAGAAGAACGCGCGGTCATAGCCGGCAGGAAACGGGCCGCCGGTCGCAGGGTAAAAGGCCAGCCCGGAGATCACCGAGCCACCGATGAATGCGCCGGTGGGGCACGGGTCGCCGGCGATCACGCGGTCGGAGTGGTGGTACGAGTAGTAGGGACCTCGCGCCGCGCCGCCGTCGTAGAGCTGTTCGCACAGCGTCAGGTCGAGGGAGTCGAAGCCGGACTTCCTGGCCGACCCCTCGTAGCACGGCCAGCCGAAGTTCCTCGCCGGGTCCGTCGGTTCCTGGATGCGGTTGAACTCTTCCCAGGTCGCATGTCCAACGTCGCCGATCCACAGCTCGTCCGTCCCGGGCCGGAATGTGAAACGGAACGGATTCCTGAGGCCGTAGGCGACGATCCGCCGGGCGTTGGGGTCCGGATCACCGAAATTGTCGTTCGTCGCCACGGCGTCGCCGGTCAGCGGGTCGACCCGGATGATCGTCCCGGAAAGCGTCACGGGATCGCCCGGGGTGCGGAGATCCTGTGATCGGAGCGCGCCGCCCTCGGCCGACGGTGGGCTCAGGGCGGTGCCGGCCGGCGCCGGCGGATCGCCGCACGGGTTGTCCGGCGTGGTGTCGTCGAGCGGGTCCGCGCTGAAGTCCTGGCCGTAGTCGTTGCTTACGAAGCTCGCGCCATCGCCGCCGCCGGCGTAGAGCGCGCCATCGGGTCCGAATGCCACGGTGCCGATCGAGTGGCTCGGGTGGACCTGGCACCAGTCCTCGACGAGGACGTGCTCGACGCCGTTCCACGGGCCGCCCGGGGCAACGGGCTCGAGGCGCGAGAGGCGAGCGCTGACGAGGCAACCGTCCGTGGTGGCGCCTGGCGGCGTCGGGCAATCGTCGTTGCCTTCGTCGTCCATCCACTTCGGCGCCGGGGCGGGGTCGCCGAGGATGTGGTTGTACGTGTAGACCACGTAGAGGCGACCGGTGGCCGCGAAATGCGGGTCGAGCGTCAGCCCGAGGAGCCCGCGATCCCAGAAGTCGTGGACGTTCGTCCGGAGGTCCGCATATGTCGTCGGCGTCGTGTCGGACACTGAGTCATAGACCGCGATGATTTCCCGCTTCTCGGTGATGAAGACCCGGCCGTCGGGTGCGAAATTGATCGAGGTCGGTTGGAACAGGCCGCCGAACCCGACGATGGATTCATGGAAACCGGGCAGAACCGCGGGCGTCGGGATGGGCCGGCCGGTCACGTTCCCGGCTCCGTCGGGCTGTCGGAACATCTCTCGCTGCGCGGCCCGCGCTGGCGTCGGGTCGACCGCGCGTGCTGGACCGGGCGCAACAACCATCGATCCGAGAAGAACTACCGCGAGGAATGCGGCCCGGCGGCGAGCGGGGTGGCGACGGTGCCATGTCACTGCAACCAGTGTTCCACGTCCGTCTACCGTCGGGTTCCAGGGTCGTTTCACAGGGCGATGCACCATCACCCACTGCGCGGCCCAGCGTGACCGTCGGTCAACAGGGGTAGGCCCGTGCGGATAGTTGAGTCGATATCGGTTGGTCCTTTGACCTTCGTCGTGACCCACGGTCCCAATGAGAGGGCCGGGCGGGCCTTTCGGCGAGGCGTTTGCGGCTTCTGTTGACCATCAGTCGCGGACGCGGGGGGATTCTCAGCGACCGACCGCGACGCCTCGAGGCGGCGTCCGAAGGATGGTCGCCCGGCCGCCCTCGATGCGCGCCCACAGAATCCATGCGCCGGGCCAGATGGCGGTTGTCGTCAGCGCCCGATATACATCCGCGGTCCGACTTGGGTACGCCGCCTCGAAGAGGTGTGGGAGTTGACCCGCGAGGCGGCAGGTCGCAGCCGTCGACCGAAGGACGAGAAGGCGACTGACCACGGGGTCGGGCATGTCTGGTGGCGCGAGGAAGGACCAGGAATTCGCCGATGGCAGCGAATTGGCCTTGTCGGCCGCCCACCGGATCTGTTGTTCGAGGCGCCGCATGTCGGACTGGATCTCCGTTGCGACCACGAGTCCGACGTCGGGCGTCGTATCTGCGAGCGCGGCATCGACGTAGCCACGAGCCGGTCGGTGAACAGCGACCTCGAGCAGGCGCTTCCAACGTGGATGAAGAATTGCCAGGAGTGCTTCTAGGATGACTGCCTGGTGCCGGTCTCGGATCCGCGGGCCTGTATTTGGATAGGCCCTGACGCTCAAGCGCGCCCCAGGGCGGTCGAGACGGCGACGAGTACCTCCAAGCTGGCTCCTCGCTGCCCGAGCTCGATCCGGTGAAGGTGTGCCCGATCGATTCCGGCCGCCCGGGCCACAGCGCTGAGTGTGACCCCACTGTCCTCGCGAAGCGTGCGTAGGTCCGCCACGATCGCACGCCTCAGCTCGACGTGACGCCGCTTTGCTTCCTCGAGAATCCCAGTCTGTCGACCGCCCACAGGCCCCCTCTAAACAGGCGGCGGGACCGTCAGTCAACACCGTCGCTCTTTGCCGGGGTTGGCTGGCTATTGACCGGTCTCGCTGAGCGATCGTGACTGTCGGTCACAACCGGCACCGTGGGCACACATTTGCGTGACTTCGGACCGGCGCTGTTGACTCAGAGTCACGCCGGATCCTAACCGAACATCTGGTCGAAACGATGCTGTCGGCCTATACTTTTCGTTCCGTGGTCATCGCTACTCCAGCTGCCGACCCGCTTGCCCCGTTCAGCCCCGCCGTACGGGCCTGGTTCGAGGCGACCTTCGAAGCCCCGACGCAGGCCCAGGCCGAGGGTTGGGCAGCCATTTCGGCCGGTCACCACACGCTGATCCACGCACCGACGGGCAGCGGCAAGACCCTCGCCGCGTTCCTCTGGACCCTCGACCGGTTGGCAGCCACGCCTCGCCCGCCACAGACCCGGGAGCAGCCCGGCAGCGTTCGGGTCCTCTACATCTCGCCGCTTAAGGCGCTGACCTACGACGTCGAGCGGAACCTGCGCGCACCACTGGCGGGAATCGGACTGGCGGCCGCCCGATTGGGGGAGCCCGCGCCGGACATCAGCGTGGCCTCCCGGACCGGCGACACGCCGGCGGAGGATCGGCGCAACCTCGCCCGGCGGCCGCCGGACATCCTCATCACGACCCCCGAATCGCTGTACCTGCTGCTAACGAGCCAGGCCCGGGACATCCTGCGTGGCGTCGAGCACGTGATCGTCGACGAGGTCCACGCGATCGCAGGCTCCAAGCGCGGCGCTCACCTCGCCCTGAGCCTGGAGCGATTGGAGCGGCTCGTCGCCGGTCGAGAGGGGAGCCGGCCGCCGCAACGCATCGGCCTGTCGGCGACCCAGCGGCCGCTCGAGACGATCGCCCGGTTCCTCGGCGGCGTTGGGCAGGGCCGCGAGGTGACCGTCGTCGACGCCGGGGCTCGCAAGCCGCTGGAGCTCCAGGTCATCGTGCCGATCGAGGACATGACCGCGCCTGGCGAGATCCTGCCGCTGGACCAGCAGCCCGGCGGTCCTGCCACGAACGCCGAGGCACGGACGAGCATCTGGCCCGCAATCCACCCCGCGATCCTCCAGCTGATCCGCGAGCACCGCAGCACGATCGTCTTCACCAACAGCCGCCGCCTTGCGGAGCGGCTCGCCCAGCGCCTGAACGACCTCGCCGGCGAGGAGCTCGTCAGGGCCCACCACGGATCGATCGCCCGCGAGCAGCGGGTTGCGATCGAGGAGGAGCTGAAAGCCGGCCGGGTCCCGGCGATCGTCGCGACGAGCTCGCTGGAGCTCGGGATCGACATGGGCGCGGTCGATCTCGTCATCCAGGTCGAGAGCCCCACGAGCGTTTCGCGCGGCCTCCAGCGGGTCGGTCGGGCCGGCCACCAGGTCGGTGCGCCGTCGAAGGGCGTGATCTTCCCGAAGTACCGCGGCGATCTCCTCGAGGCAGCGGTCGTCGCCAAGGGCATGCACGACGGCTCGATCGAGACGACGACGCTGCCGCGCAATCCGCTCGATGTCCTAGCCCAGCAGCTCGTCGCGATGACGGTCATGGACAGGTGGACGGTCGACGAGCTCCTCGCGACCGTGACGCGCGCGACGCCGTACGAAACACTCAGTCGGGAGGTCCTCGAGGGCGTCCTCGGGATGCTCGCCGGGGCGTACCCATCGGACGAGTTCGCGGAGCTAAAGCCGCGGGTCACGTGGGACCGCGTCACGGACGTCATCGAGGGCCGCCGCGACGCCCGCGTCGTCGCGGTGACGAGCGGCGGCACGATTCCGGACCGCGGGCTCTATGGCGTCTTCATGGTCGGCGAGGCCGGGACGCCCGGCCGCCGGGTCGGCGAGCTCGACGAGGAGATGGTGTACGAGAGCCGGGCCGGCGAGGTGATCACGCTCGGCGCGAGCAGCTGGCGGATCGAGGAGATTGGCCACGACCGGGTCACGGTATCGCCGGCTCCGGGCGTGCCCGGCAAGCTGCCGTTCTGGCACGGCGATGCCCTCGGCAGGCCGATCGAGCTCGGGCGGGCGCTCGGGGCGTTCGTTCGCGAGGCAGAGGCGGACCTTGGACGGGGACCGCGAGGCCGTCAGGCCGCTCTCGATCGGCTGAAGGCAGACCACGATCTCGACCCGCTGGCGGCCGAGAACCTCATCGCCTACCTCGAGGACGAACGTGAGGTCGTTGGAGCCCTGCCAACGGACCGGCGGATCGTCGTCGAGCGGTTCCGGGACGAGCTCGGCGACTGGCGGCTCGTACTGCTGACGCCGTTCGGCGGCCGCGTCCACGCGCCGTGGTCGCTTGCGCTCGAGTCGCGAATTGGCGAGAAGCTCGGGACGGAGGTCCAGACGATCTGGTCCGATGACGGCATCGCGATTCGCCTGCCGGACATCGAGATGCCGTTCGAGAGCATCGAACCGCTGCTGTTCCCGGATGCTGAGGAGCTCGAGGAGCTCGTCGTCGGCCAGGTCGCGAGTGGCGCGCTCTTTGCCTCGCGCTTCCGGGAGAACGCCGCCCGTGCGCTGCTCCTGCCGCGCCGCCGGCCCGGGACGCGGACGCCGCTCTGGCAACAGCGCCAGCGAGCGGCCGACCTTCTGGCAGTGGCCTCGCGCTATGGGAGCTTCCCGATCCTCGTCGAGACGTACCGCGAGGTCCTGTCAGATGTCTTCGACCTCCCGGCACTCCGCGAGGTGCTAGCCGGCGTTGCAAGCCGCGAGATCGCCGTCCACCGCGTCGAGACGCTCCGGGCGAGCCCATTCGCGAGCTCGCTCCTGTTCGACTACGTGGCCGCCTACATGTACGACGGCGACGCGCCGCTCGCCGAGCGGCGGGCGGGCGCGCTGACCCTGGATCGAGACCTGCTCCGCGAACTTCTCGGCCAGGAGGAGCTGCGCGAGCTGCTCGATCCCGAGGCCCTTGCCGACCTCGAGCTGAGCCTCCAGGCACTGACGGACGACCGCCGGGCGACCACGGCCGACCAGCTGCACGACCTGCTCCGCCGACTCGGCGACCTGTCGGCCGACGAGATCGCGGCCCGAACCGAAGGCGGTGCGGCGGCCGGCGATGCCTGGCTGACGGAGCTCGTCGCGTCGCGACGGGCGGTGCCGGCGCGGGTCGCGGGCGATGATCGCTGGATCGCGATCGAGGATGTCGCTCGGTACCGCGACGGGGTGGGTGTGTCACCACCGACGGGCGTTCCCGAGGCATTCCTGGTTCCGGCCACGGCCGCTCTCGAGGGATTGCTCGCCCGCTTCGCTCGAACGCACGGACCGTTCCTGACTCCCGACCCTGCCCGGCGCTGGGGCCTGCCCGTAGGCGTGGTCGAGGATGCGCTTGAGCGACTCCTGGAGGCCGGGACGATCGTCCGCGGCGAATTCCGGCCCGGCGGCGCCGAGCGAGAGTGGATCGATCCGGACGTCCTGCGTGTCCTGCGCCGCCGGTCGCTTGCGCGGCTGCGCCGCGAAGTCGAACCGGTCGATCCGGCCGCTCTCGGTCGGTTCCTGCCCGCCTGGCACGGAGTTGCTTCGTCCGGAGAGCCCGAGGTCGCGCTGCGACCCGTCGCGGCGCTCGAGCGGCTCGCCGAGGTCGTCGACCAGCTCGCCGGCCTGGCGATCCCGGCATCAGTCCTGGAGCGGGACATCCTTCCGGCCCGGATCCCCGGCTATCAGCCCCGCCTCCTCGACGAGCTCGGCGCCATGGGCGAGGTGGCCTGGGTCGGTCGGGGGAGCCTGGGTCGCGACGATGGACGGATCGCGCTGTACCGGCCGGGCCGAGAGGTGCTCCGGCCGTCTGGACCCGCCGATGGAGTCGACCGGCCCGCCGGTCCCCGTCACGAGGCGATTCGAGCGCACCTGCGCCGGCGGGGCGCCTCGTTCTACCGGGAGCTCTTCGCGGCCGCGGGCGGCGGGCCGGATCGCGACGTGCTGGACGCACTGTGGGACCTCGTATGGGCAGGTGAGGTCACGAACGACACCTTCGCGCCGCTCCGGGCGCTCCGCTGGAAGCGACCGACTCGCGATGCGCGCCGCCGTCCCGGGCGACTGACTTCGCTCGGTCCGCCTGAGGCGGCGGGCCGCTGGTCGTTCGTGGAACCGGACGACGCCACGGACGAGGCGAACGAAGGGCCGCGCCTGGCGCCACGACCCACGCCGACGGAGCGACTCCATGCCCTCAGCCTGGCGCTCCTCGATCGGCACGGGGTGGTGACCCGCGAAGCAGTTGTCTCCGAGGGCGTCGAGGGCGGCTTTTCGGCGGTCTACGCCGTCCTCCGTGCCCTCGAGGAGGCCGGCCGAATCCGGCGGGGCTACTTCGTCGACGGGCTCGGGGCTGCGCAGTTCGCCCATTCCGGCGCCCTCGAGCGTCTTCGGGCACTCCGGGAGCCGGCTCGTTCCGCCGCGGAGCGGACGGTCCATCTCCTCGCCGCCGCGGACCCAGCGAATCCGTATGGCGCCGCGATCCCCTGGCCGCGTCGCGGCGAAGAGGATCGGCGGCCGCTCCAGCGCGCGGCCGGAGCCTATGTCGTCCTGGTCGACGGCGTTGCCGTGCTGTACCTCGAACGCGGCGGCGGGACGCTGCAGACCCTCCCGGCTGCCGACGATCCGGAGATCGCCGAGGCCGCGATTCGGGCGCTCGGCGGCCTCCTCGAGGATCGACGGCTCCGCGAACTGATCATCACCAAGGTCGACGGCCTGCCCATCGGGGACTCGCCGCTCCGCGAGCGGCTGATCGGCGCGGGCTTCAGTCCCGCCTACCGCGGGCTGACGATGCGCGCCTCGCGCTGAGGCGGAACCCGTGCCCGAGGGCGACACGCTCTTCCGGACCGCGGCGGGTCTCCGGCCGCACCTCGTCGGTCGCACCGTGACGGCGGCGCGGGCCCGACGGCCGGGTCCGCAGATCGAGCGGATCGTCGGGACGACGATCGAGGCGGTCGAGTCGCAAGGCAAGAACCTCCTGATTCGGTTCGGCAACGGCCTCGAGCTGCGGACACACCTCCGGATGAACGGCTCCTGGCACCGCTACCGGCCGGGCGAGCGGTGGCGCCGTCCGGAGGCCCGCGCCCGCCTCGTCATCGAAGTTCCCGGAGCCGTCGCGGTCTGCTTCGACGCGCCGGTCGTCGAACTGTTCGAGCAGCGGGCCGAAGGGTTGAACCCGGGCCTCGGGTCGCTTGGACCGGACCTCCTCGATCCAGGTTTCGATGAGGACACCGCCGACGAGGCGGTCGGCCGCCTGCGCGATCCGGCGCGGGCCGCGATGACGGTCTCCGAGGCTCTGCTCGACCAGCGCGCACTGGCGGGGATCGGCAACATCTGGCGGAACGAGACGCTCTTTGTCGAGCGAACTGACCCGTTCGCAACGGTCGCGAGCCTCGACGACGATCGCCTTCGCCGGCTCGTGACCACGGCCCACCGTCTGCTCTTCGAGAGCGCCTCGCTCGCACCGGGTCGGGTGCCAATGAGGGTCTACCGGCGGGCCGGCCGGCCCTGTCCACGCTGCGGCACGCTGATCCAGTCCCGCGCACTGGCGGCCGAACTGCCGCGGACAACCTACTGGTGCCCGCGCTGCCAGGGGAGGGGGACGTGACCGAGCTCGAAATCCAGTGCGTGGCTGCGCCAGATGGCGACTGGACCTGCGAGGTGACGATCTCCCAGGACACGCGCCTGGTCTCCACCCACCGAGTCGGCGTGACGGCCGCGGACCTCGCCCGGCTCCAGCCCGCTGCCCGCGACCCGCACATCCTCGTCGATCGATCGTTCCGGTTCCTCCTGGAGCGCGAGTCGCCCGAGTCGATCCTCCGCGACTTCGACCTGACGGTGATCGGCCGCTACTTCCCGGAGTACGAGTCGGTGATCGGCCGCCGCGTATGATCGCTCGCGATGTGTGAGCACTACGTCGCGAGGGCCGCTGAGCCCTTCCGGCTCGACGAGCTCTGGCAGTTCACGGAGCAGCTCGAGCGCTACGGGATTGCAGGCTTCGGCTGGGGCGCATCCTGGATCTCGGCCGAGGGCAAGATCCAGTCGCACCGCGACATCGGCGCGTTCAAGGACGACCAGGCGCGCGACGCGGTGGGCGCGGTTGAAACGACGGCTGCCCTCGTCCACCTACGGCGGCCCTCCAAGCTGTCGACCCTCGGGATCGCCGACACGCAGCCATTCGACGACCCGGCGGGTCGGTTCTCCTTCAGTCACAACGGCGACTTCCGCAAGGTCCAGGAGTGGCGAGTCCAGTTCCGCACCGCCGGCCGGATCCACGGGCGCGCTGACACCGAGGTCGGGGCTCGCTGGCTCGAGGATGCGTGGGACGGGGCGGCGGCTGGACCGCCGGGCGTCCTGGCGACGCTCCATGAGACGTTCGGCGGGCAGGCGAACCTGTCGCTCCTGACGGCGGACGGAGGGGTGCGGCGCCTACGCGGGCAACACCGAGAATCCGGTCTTCACGTTCCGTCTCGGCCGGATCGGAATCGCCTCTACCGGGATCTACTCCCTCGACCGGAGCATCTTCCGGTTCGCCGCGCCCGGTGCGACCGAGCGGCAGCTCGTCCGCGTCGGTGAAACGGTCGCGCTAAATCGTCAAGGCGGCGCCATCGCGACGGCGTAGGATGCCCGAAATCGGGAGGATGACCGATGACGGACGCTACCCACGCAGACGCTGGCTCTGGACGGCCGACGGCGGTCCTGCCGGTCGGCCACCTGATCCGCATTTCGCTCTACTGGCTCGGTCTGACGGCCATCGACGGCGCGGTGGGCCTGTTCATCCAGAATCGCCTGAACTTCCGCGACATGGCCGTCCCGGAGCTGGAAATCGGCCGCGTCCTGTTCCTGATCACCATCCCCATGGCGATCGTCTCGATCCTGATTCAACCCACGGTGGGCTCGATCAGCGACTACACCATCAGTCGCTGGGGTCGGCGCAAGCCATACATCGTGTTCGGGTCGCTGCTCGACCTCGTCTTCCTGTTCGGAATCGCAACCTCGAACTCGGTTCTCATGCTCGGGGTGTTCGCCGCTCTCCTCTCATTCAGCACGAACATCGCCCGTGGACCCTTCCAGGGCTACGTCCCGGACCTCATCCACACACGGCAGGTCGGGATCGCGAGCGCGATGGTCGGCCTGATGCAGATCCTGGGCAACGTGACGGGCTTCGTCGCGGTCACCGTCGCCGTCCTGGTCGGGCGCCTGGAGCTGGCCATCGCCGCCGTCGCGATCGTCGAGCTCCTGACGATGGCCGCCGTCGTCCTGCGCGTCAGCCCGGGACTGCCACCGAAGCCGCGTAACGGCCGACCCTGGCGTTCGATCGTCGGCGAGACATGGGGCACGGACATTCTCAAGGAGCGATCCTATGTCTGGCTGTTGACCTCGCGCTTCTTCTTCCTCATGGCCGGCGCGATGCTCGTCAACCTGATCCTCACGTACCTCAAGCAGTCGCACGGACTCGACGAGGGCGCCGCAAATTCGGTCAACCTCATCGTCCTGTTGCTCGTCGTGGCCGGCAACCTCGTTGCGATCATTCCCAGCGCGCGGCTCTCAGATCGAATCGGGCGGAAGCCCGTGATCTATGCGAGCTGTGTCATCGGCTTCATCGGGATCACCCTGGCTGCGCTCGCACCCGTCGTGCCGCTCGCCGTCGTCGGCGCACTGCTCTTCGGGGCTTCGGCCGGAACGTTCCTTGCCGTGGATTGGGCGCTGATGACCGACATCATCCCCAGGGCCTCATCCGGGCGGTACATGGGCCTGTCGAACGTCGCAACGACGGCGTCGACCGTGTTCGCGATCGCGACCGGAGGACTGCTCCTGGACTTCGTCAACAACCTGGCCGGAATCGGGAGCGGCCCGCGCGCCGCCTACCTGCTGGGGGCCGCGTACTACGTCGTGGCCGCGATTGCCCTGCGCCCGGTCGTCGAACCTGACCGAAGAAGCCTCTCGGCGGCGCCGGCTGCCGACACCGCGGCGTAGCCCGGCGCCTGCCCGCCTCGCCTAGCTCTCGACGCCCAACCCGAGGTAAGCGCGGACCCGCTGGCCGATACGGGGTTTCTGCGACCGCTGCCGCAGCCTAGCAATCGCAAGGCGCCACGACGACGGTCGGAGCCACGAGAACGGTTCGGGGCGTCGCCAGAGAACCGGCACGACTGCCCACAGGAAGACGAGGTAATCGAGTCGCAGTGGCCGCGCACCGAAACCGAACAGCGCCTGGAGCTGGAGGATCGTCAGCGGCAGCGTCGCAAGGCTGAGCAGCCCAGATGCAGCGAGGAAGACCAGGCCCCAGAGCCGGGCGCGGGGGGCGAGGATCGGCAGCAGCAGGACCGGCGCCCACTTCATCCACGTCGCCACCGACCAGAGGAGGCCAGCCACAACGGGACCCGTGAACTGGGCACCCCACAACATCAGCGTCAGCAGCAGGTTGATGTTGCCCGTGTCGAGGTTCGCCCCGAACGGGAACGCGAGCAGCGCGACGAGGATCGCGGTTTGAAGCGGCCGCTGCCGGTACGCCCAGTGGATCGTCCAGAGGAGCAGGAGGATCGTTCCGCCGCGCCAGACGAACCACGCGACGTCCCAAGGCAACAGTGCCCACGGGGCGAAGAGCGGCAGCATCCACGGTGCATAGACATAGGGCAGGAACGGCCCCGTCGGGTGGTACGGATCGCCGCCGTTCAGCCAGATCCTGACCCCGGCCCAGTAGGCCCTCGCGTCGGCGCCCGCCGGCTCGCCGCGCCCGACGATGCCCGCGGCCAGGAATCCGAACGTGAGGATCAGGAGGCCCATCGCCACCAGCCGCCGCCGGTCGCGGAGCCGCGACAGCTCGCGGCGGAGCTCGCGGCGATGGATGTCCATGCGGCGACGGGTCGGCTCGTCGAATCGGCGGCGCAGTCTCGCCACGAGGCCACCGGCGGCGACCTGCTCTCGTCCGTCGCCCAGATCGGGAGCGCCCTCTCGCGTCATCGCTCCGGCATTCTCCCACGCCTCCGTCGGCTATCCTCGACGCTGTGAGCGACGGGACGGTCATCATCATCGGCGGGGCCGAGGACAAGGTCCGGGATCGGGTCATCCTCAACCGGTTCGTCACGCTCGCCGGCGGCCGCGACGCGACCATCGCAGTGATCTCGACGGCGAGCAGCCTCGGCGCGCTGGCCGGCGAACGCTACAGCCAGGTCTTCTCGGAGCTTGGCGTCGCAGCGGTCCGGCCGCTCCACGCCGTGACTAGACCGCAGGCCAACGACGAGACGGCGGCGATGACGGTCCGCGACGCCACGGGGATCTTCCTGACCGGCGGCAACCAGCTCCGACTGTCCTCGACGATCGGCGGGACCCGCCTGGCCGACGCGATTCTCGAGCGGTTCCAGCACGGCGCGGTGGTGGCGGGCACCTCCGCCGGGGCATCGGCGATGTCATCGCACATGATCGCGTTCGGTGCCTCAGGTGCCACGCCGAAGCATCGGATGGCCCAGATCGCGGCCGGTCTCGGGATGCTGCCGGGGGTCATCATCGACCAGCATTTCCAGCAGCGGAACCGCCTTGGGCGGCTGTTGTCGCTCATCGCCCAGAACCCGTCGCTCCTGGGACTCGGCGTCGACGAGGACACCGCCGGCGTCGTCGGCCCCGATCACATCATGGAAGTCATCGGCCGCGGGAGCATCACCGTCGTCGACGGCTCGGCGTCGGAGACCGACGCCTGGGAGGTCCACGGCCACAAGCCCCTGATGATCAGCGGCGTCGTGCTGCATTCGCTGCCGGGCGGCTACCGATTCGACCTCCGTCGCCGCCACCGGCTGGCGACACCGACCCTCCACGCGATCCATGGCGGCGGCGAGGCCGCCTCCACGTAGCTGACCGCCGCCGCCATACATTGATACCCGCGCCTGGCGATGTCGTTGGATGCATCACTTCTGAAGGAAGCCGCACTGCGCGGCGAGTGGCGCCGACTGGACTTGTCCGGAACCTGGTGAGGGATCGTCCTCGAGGACCTGATTCGCTCCAATTTCGAGAGTCTTGCATTCGTCGCTCCCCGTCGACATCCGAAGTACAAGCGACTGGTCGAAGGCATCCGTCAACTCTGCGAAGCTGGAGTCGCCGAAGCCGATAGCCGAGGCCAGCGTGGAACGCCGCGCGGTGAGGTAACCAACGGATCGCCGAGGGACGGCGGTGATTTGCTGGCGTAGACGGCACACGGAGAGGCGCGCGCCGCGTGACTCCCGGTCAACAGAAGCACCATTGACGGGGTGCCGCGTCAGGAATTCGGCCGCGTGGGTGCCCATTCGAGACCCCGGGTCACGGAGGACCACCGAACCTCCACGCCGAGGCCAGCAACCCGAACGATGTTGACCCACAGTCTCGCCGGGTGCGGCCTCAGCGGGGAATATGCACCCAACGGCATCGCCCGGGGATGTCAACGACTTCTGGCGGGCTGAACGGGGCGGCGGGTACACTCGCGGCGATAGGCGAGCAGGAGGGCTCCGTGGCGCAAGCGGCACCGAAACCCCGCGCCCGAAGGGCGAAGGCGAGCACCGACGAGGCGACTTCCGCTGACGCGCGCCTCAGGCGCCGCGCATCGGACCGGACCGGCAGCGGGCGACCCGAGCCGACCCTCAAGATCGTCGAGACACGGATCCTGCGCGGCCCGAACTACTGGGCACGCGAGCCGGTCGTGCGGATGGTCGTCGATCTCGGGATCCTCGAGGACTTCCCGTCGAACAAGGTCCCGGGCTTCACCGATGCCCTGGTCGGCCTGCTCCCGAGCCTCGAGGACCACGCCTGCAGCCTCGGCCGGCGAGGTGGCTTCATCACGAGGCTTCGCGACGGTACGTGGATGGGCCACATCGCGGAGCACATCGCGCTCGAGCTCCAGAACCTCGCCGGGACGGACGTTCGCCACGGCAAGACGAGAAGCACAGGCGAGCACGGCCGCTACAACGTCATCTATGAATTCCGCGAGGAGAGCGTCGGGATCGAGGCGGGCAAGATCGCCGTCGCCCTCGTCAACCACCTCGTCGCCCCCAACGATCCATCGGCCGTAGTCGACTTCATGGCCGAGCTCGAGCGGCTCATCCTGCTCGCCGAGCGCCAGGCGTTCGGGCCGTCGACGCAGGCAATCCTCGACGAGGCGGCCAGCCGCGACATCCCGTATATCCGGCTCGACCGTCACTCGCTGATCCAGCTCGGCCAGGGCGTCCACCAGCAGCGGATCCGGGCGACGATGACCTCGCGGACGTCCGGGATCGCTGTCGACATCGCGTCGGACAAGAGCCTGACCAACCGCTTGCTCGACTCGGCCGGGCTGCCCGTGCCGCGGAGCGCCCTCGTCCGGACGGAGGATGACGCCGTCGCCGCGGCCATGCGACTCGGCTTCCCGTGCGTCGTCAAGCCGCTCGACGGCAATCACGGCCGCGGCGTACACCTCGATCTCCGGTCGGAGGACGCGGTCCGATCCGCGTTTCACGGGGCGCTCTCGGAGAGCCGCTCGGGTGACCTCGTCGTCGAGAGCTACGTCTCGGGCAACGACTACCGCTGCCTCGTGATCGGCGGCAAGGTCGCCGCGATCGCCGAGCGCGTGCCCGCCAGCGTCGTTGGCGACGGCGAGCACACCGTCCGCGAGCTCGTCGAGATCGCCAACCGCGATCCGCGGCGCGGCATCGGCCACGAGAAGGTCCTGACCCGGATCAAGCTCGACGAGGCGGCAGAGGAGCTCGTCAAGGCCCAGGGCTTCGGGCTTGACGACAGGCCGCCGCCGGATACCCGGGTCAAGCTCGCCCTGACCGGCAATATGTCGACCGGCGGGACGTCGATCGACCGGACGTTCGAGGCCCATCCCGACAACGTCGAGATCGCAGAGACCGCCGCCCAGATCGTTGGGCTGGACGTGGCGGGAATCGACTTCATCTGCCCGGACATCGCGACCCCGGTCCGCGAGACCGGCGGGGCGATCGTCGAGGTCAACGCTGCGCCTGGCTTCCGGATGCACACCCATCCGACCGAGGGTGAGCCGCAGTACGTCGCCCGGCCGGTCATCGACGGTCTCTTCCCGCCGGGGAGTCCGTCGCGAATCCCGATCGTCGCGGTGACCGGCACGAACGGCAAGACGACGACGGTCCGGATGATCGCCCACATCATGAAGCTGATGGGCCGGCGGGTCGGGATGACCTCGACCGACGGCATCGTCATCGACGGCCGCCTCACGAAGAAGGGCGACATGTCGGGCCCGAAGTCGGCCCAGATGGTCCTCCAGAACCCGAAGGTCGACACCGCGGTGTTCGAGGTCGCCCGCGGCGGCATCCTCCGCGAAGGCCTCGGCTACGATCGCAACGACATCGCGGTCGTGACGAACGTCACCGGCGACCACCTGGGTCTCGGCGGGATCGACTCGGTCGGGCAACTGGCGAACGTCAAGGCGGTGGTCGTCGAGTCCGTGCCCCGCTCTGGAACGGCCGTGCTCAACGCGGACGACTCCCATGTCTACCGGATGGGCCGCCACTGCGCCGGGCGAGTCGTGCTGTTCAGCATGTCGACTGAAAAGGGCGAGGACGGCTTCGACCGGGTCGACGGCCACACCTCACGCGGCAACGCGGCGTTCACCCTCGAGCGGACCCCCGAAGGCGAGCTGATCGTCCTCAAGCACGGTCCCCGGAAGATGCCGGTCCTCTACACCCACCTCGATTCCGGCGACGTTCGGCGGCAAGGCGCGGATGAACATCGCCAACGCGCTCGCGGCTGCCGCGGCGGCGTGGGCGGCCGGCGCCCACCTCCATGACATCCGCCAGGGGCTGCGGACGTTCTCGACGTCGTTCTTCCAGTCGCCGGGGCGGCTCAATCTCCTCGACGTCGGCGGGATCCGCGTCGTCATCGACTACTGCCACAACGTCGACGGGATGCGCCAGCTGGCCGATTTCGTCGAGCGGATGATGGCCGAGCCGATCTCCCGCTCCGGTCGCGTCGCGGCGATGCCCGCGGGGGACGGTCGCAACGGTGGGCCGGGGCCGCGCCACGGCCGGGCGATCGGGGTGATCGGGATTCCCGGTGACCGCCGGAATGACGATCAGCGCGAGTACGGCGCACTCGCCGCGTCGGCGTTCGACGAGCTCATCGTCCGTGAGGACAAGAACCTTCGTGGGCGGGCGGCTGGCGAGTCTGCCAGCAACGTCATCGAGGGCATCCGCGAGGCCCGCAGCCGCGGGACGGCCCGCGCGTCCAAGGCCGAGAAGATCCTCGATGAGACCGCCGCGGTTCGGACGGCCCTCCGCCGGGCAGCGCCGGGCGACCTCCTCGTCTGCTGCGTCGACGACGCGATCGGCGTCTATCGGGCGGCGATGGCCGCCGGCGGCTCGTCGCGTGGGGCAACGGCCTTCGCCGACCCGGGCGAGCTGGAGGCGCCGGAAGGATGAGCCGGCGGAGGAGCGCGCCGCGTCCCCGCGCGCGGCGCTCCGGACCGCCGCGCTACGGCCCGGAGGACTCGCTCCAGAGCCCCCGGTTCACCGGGCCGTCCACGTTCGCGCGCCTGCCCCATGTCCGCACGCTGGACGAGGTCGACCTGGCGGTCGTCGGCGTGCCGTTCGACACGGGCGTCACGTACCGGGCCGGCGGTCGGTTCGGCCCGAACGCCGTACGGGCAGCGAGCGTGATGCTCCGCCCGTACAACGCGAATCTCGACGTGAAGCCGTTCGACATCCTGTCGTGCGTTGACTACGGCGACGTCTCGATCGTGCCGGGCTACATCGAGCGAAGCTACGAGGCGATCGAGCAGACCGTGGCCCCGATCGTCGAAGCAGGCGTGGTGCCGCTCCTCATCGGCGGCGATCACGCCTGCACGCTGCCGCACCTGAGGGCGACTCGATCGCGAGGTCCGGTCGCGGTCATCGACTTCGACTCGCACACGGACGCCTGGGACAGCTACTTCGGTGAGAAGTACAACCACGGCACGTGGATGCGCCGGGCGATCGAGGAGGGCCTCGTCGACGTGGCCCATTCGATCGAGGTCGGCCTGCGCGGGTCGGTCTACGAGGCGACCGACTGGTCCGACTTGCGCGACGAGCTCGGTCTCGAGTACCTCACGACCGAGGAGGTCCTCGATCTCGGGCCGGAAGAGACCGCCGCCCGGATCCGCGAGCGCGTCGGCGATGCAACGGCCTTCATCAGCTTCGACATCGACGTGGTCGATCCGGCCTTCGCTCCGGGAACCGGAACGCCGGAACCGGGCGGGCCATCGGCCCACGACGCGCTCGCCATCGTCCGCCGCCTGACTGGCATCGACTTCGTCGGCTTCGACGTGGTCGAGGTCATCCCGGCTTACGATCCTGCCGGCCAGACGGCGTTCCTCGCGGCAAACCTCGCCTACGAGATGCTCTCGCTCGTCGCTCTTCGCCAGCGGGGGTAGGGCCCGCTCTTGCGCGGGCGGTCTACGATGCATCGGTCGGATGCCGAGGAGCTACCGACAGGGCCGCGTCCGCGGCTTGAGAGGAGGATCGAGCATGCGTCGCTGGACTGCGCTTCCCGCGTTGGTCGTGGTCATCGCCCTGCTTACCGGTTGCTCCGGCGGCGGTGGCACATCGGCATCGCCGTCGACCGCGGCGTCGCCGTCGGCCGCCGCGTCAGGGAGCGCACCGGCGAGCGCCTCCGCAAGCGCCGGAACATCGGAAGCCTGCAACCCGCCTCGCCAGGAAGGCGTGCAGCTGACGTACGTGTCGTTTGGAGGCGCGTACCAGGAAGCACAGCGCAAGGCATGGCTCGAGCCATATACCGCTCTGACCGGCGTGACATTCTCGGAGGACGAGAACTCCTCCAACGCCACGATCAAGGCCCAGGTCGAGGCCGGCCAGGTCACGTGGGACGTCGTCGACGTCGGCAATGACTTCGGTCTCGATGCCAACAAGGATCTCCTCGAGCCGCTCGACTACACGCTGATCCCGCGGGACGAGGTTCTCGAGGGATTCGCGGGCGACTATCGCGTGGCGGACATGACGTACGGCGTCGCGCTCGCCTACAACACCGAGAAGACCGCGGGCCAGGTACCGGCTGGCTGGGCCGACTTCTTCGACACCGCGAAGTTCCCGGGCAAGCGCGGCATGTGGGATTACTCGGAAGGCGGCATCTTCGAGGTCGCGTTGATGGCCGACGGCGTCAAGCCGGCCGACCTGTACCCGCTCGACCTGCCCCGCGCCACGAAGAAGCTCGACACGATCAAGGATGACTTCGTCTTCTGGGGTTCCGGTGCGGAGTCCCAGGAGCTGATCGGTTCCGGCGAGGTCGCGATGACGCTCATCTGGAACGGTCGCGGCTGGAGCGCCAAGCACACCGACGGGAAGCCCGTCGAGATCCAGTGGAACCAGCAGATCGTCACGGCCGACTACTTCGTGGTGCCGAAGGGCACGCCGAACAAGGAAGCGGCGATGAGGTTCATCGCGTACGCCATCTGCGCCGAGAACAACGCCAAGCCGTCGGAGTACATCCCGTACGGACCGATCAACAAGAACTCGACGCCGGCCGCCGCCAACGTCCCGGACCTGGCGGTCTCGAACGCCGACGAGAACTCCGCCTACTTCGACGACGAGTACCTCATCGCCAACTACGCGGAGATCGACGCGGCGTACCAGGCCTGGAAGGCCCAGTAATCGGCTAGCAGCTCATCGATCCCGGCGCCCGAGTGGTGTCGGACCTCGCGGTCGCAGAGACGGACGGACGGCCGGGTCGCAAGCGCGGCCTGGTCGTCAGCCGCTGGTCGCTCCTCGTCCTGCCGGCGGTCATCTTTCTCGGCATCTTCTTCCTCGCGCCGCTCGTGATGATGGCACTGCGCAGCGTGACCGACCCGGTGGGCGCCGGCCTGTCGAACTACGAGCGCTTCTTCGCCGAGGAGGCGTACCTGCGCGTCCTGACGAACACGTTCTGGATCGCCATCGATCTCCACGGTCACGTGCCTCGTGATCGGCTACCCGTTCGCGTACCTCATGACGATCGTGCCGGGCCGGCTCGCCGGCATCCTGCTGATCGCCGTTCTGCTGCCGTTCTGGTCGAGCCTGCTCGTCCGGACCTTCGCCTGGCAGGTGATCCTGCGTGACACCGGCATCATCAACCGGTTTCTGCTCGACCTCGGGGTCATCACGGAGCCGCTGACCCTCATCCGCACGACGGGCGGCGTGATCCTCGGGATGTCGCACATCCTGCTGCCCTTCATGGTCCTGCCGATCTTCGCGGTGATGCGCCGGATCGACCCGGAGTACGGTCGGGCAGCGGCGAACCTTGGGGCGCCCCCGATCCTGGCGTTCTTCCGCATCTTCGTCCCGCTGAGCCTGCCCGGCGTCGTGGCGGGTTCGCTCCTCGTCTTCGTCCTCGCCCTCGGCTTCTACATCACCCCGGCCCTGCTGGGCGGCCTTCGCGACCAGATGATCAGCCAGCTCATCGTGCAGCAGGTCCAGCAGCGGCTCGACTGGGGGTTCGGCACGGCGATGAGCGTCCTGCTCATGGTCTTCGCCCTGGTGATCCTGTTCATCGCGTCGCGGGCCGTGCGCCTTCGCGACGTGTTCGGCAGCGCGGTCGAGGAGTAGCCAAATGAGCGATTCCTGGCGCCAGCCTCGCCGCCTCCTCATGGCCGCGCTGGGCGCGCTGACCGTCTTCTACCTGCTTGCCCCGACGCTCGTCATCGTTCCGATGAGCTTCACCGAGGCGCGCATCCTGAGCTTCCCGCCGGAAGGCTTCTCGTTGCAGTGGTATCAGCGGATGTTCACGGACCGGCAGTGGTCGTCCGGGATGGTCAACAGCGCCCAGGTCGCCGTCCTGACCGCGATCTTTGCGACCCTGCTCGGGACGCTGGCTGCGCTCGGCCTGACGCGCGGTCGTTTCCCGGGTCGGTCTGCATTGAACGCGCTGCTCCTGACGCCGCTCATCGTGCCCGTGATCATCATCGCGATCGGGATGTTCTCGCTGTTCGTCCAGTGGCGGATCAGCGGCTCGCTCATCGGGCTCGTCGCGGCGCACACGGCACTCGCGTTGCCCTTCGTCGTCGTCAACGTCGGCACGAGCCTGCGGACGATGGACCGGAACCTCGAGCTGGCGGCCGCGAACCTCGGCGCGGACCCGCGCCAGGCGTTCATCCGGATCACGCTGCCGATCATCCTGCCGGGCGTGCTGGCCGGCGCGATCTTTGCGCTCATCACGTCGTGGGACGAGGTCGTGGTGGCGATCTTCATGACCTCGGCCAGGTTCAGGACGCTTCCGGTCGAGATGTGGGAGCAGGTCCGACAGGTCGTCGATCCGACGGTCGCGGCCGTCTCGACGACGCTCCTCCTGGTAACGACCGTGCTGCTTCTGCTGCTCTTCGTCGTCCGACGACAGGCTCCGTCATCATGACGACGCGCGCCGCCCGAACGGCGGCAGCGGATGCGGCGACCGATCATCCGGCGCTCGTCCTGCGCGGCCTGCGGAAGCTGTTCGGATCGGCGGTCGCGGTCGACGGCGTCGACCTCGAGGTCCGGCGCGGCGAGTTCCTGACGCTCCTTGGGCCCTCGGGGTCCGGCAAGACGACGACACTCCGGATCGTCGCCGGGTTCATGGCGCCGACGAGTGGCTCGGTCGAGATCGACGGCAGCGACATGACCCGCATTCCTCCGCACCGCCGCGATGTCGGCATGGTGTTCCAGAACTACGCGCTGTTCCCCCACATGACGGCCGCCCAGAACATCGCCTTCCCGCTCCAGATGCGCCGGCGGCCCCGGTTCGAGATCAAGCGACGCGTTGACGAAGCCCTGGCCCTCGTCAAGCTCGACGGGTTCGGCGATCGCTACCCGCGCCAGCTCTCCGGCGGCCAGCAGCAGCGCATCGCCCTGGCCCGGGCCGTCGTCTTCGAACCGCGGCTCCTGCTCATGGACGAGCCGCTCGGCGCGCTGGATCGGAAGCTCCGCGAGGCGCTCCAGCTGGAGATCCTCCATGTGAGCCGGCAGCTCGGCGCCACGGTCCTGTACGTGACCCACGATCAGGAAGAGGCGCTCGTGATGAGCGACAGGATCGCGATCTTCAGCAATGGCCAGATCGAGCAGCTCGGGAGCGGCGAGGACCTCTACGATCGCCCGGCGTCCCTGTTCGTGGCCGACTTCATCGGCGAGTCGAACATCCTTCGAGGGCGGTACGAGCGGGACGGCGACGGCGGCTGGATGACCCGCGGTCCGTGGCGCTGGCGCGTCGGGCAGGTGGCCGCCGAGCGGGCGGCCCTCGACTCAGGCGCCGCAGCAGCGCTGGTCGTGCGGCCGGAGCGAATCCGGATCGTTGGCGGCACGGACGAGGTTCCATCGGGCGCGAATGCGGTCGACGCAGCGATCGCGGACGTCCTCTACCTGGGGTCGGATCGGAAGTACGAGCTCACGATGCCCGACGGCCAGCGCGCCGCCGTTCGCGAGCAGCGCGACGGGGGCGGTGCGCGGCAGTGGCTGAGCGGCGACCCGGTCCGCCTGACCTGGTCAGTCGACGACGGCGTCCTGGTGTCAGACCCCGCGGGCTAGGTGGGCCGCGCGGAATTCGTGCTGACGATGCGAATGATCGCGATGATCTCGAGGGCCGCGATGACGATGAGGACGATGCCGGCGATGGTCTCCACGGAACGTTCCTCCATCCCTCCGGGCCGGGTCTGGCCCGCGCACCGCGTGCCGATCGGCGCGCTCGCCTCTCGATCATGATGCGCAGGAGCGCCGAAATCAATGGCGGCGCGGTCGCTCCTGGAGCCGCGGCAATAGCGACGTCAACTCGGTTGCGATGTCGATCGGGCGTGCGCCGAGCGACTCGAGCAGCCGGAAGACTTCCTCGCGCTCTTCGTGGCACAGCAGCACGACGACACGGGGCCGGCCCTCGGAGTCGGCCAGCTCCGCCTTCAGCGCCGCCGTCTCTGACTCGTAGACCGGCACGTCCGCGCGCGACTTGCCGCCGGCCTCGACCCCGGCGAGCAGCTCGCCGACGACGGACTCGCGCGAGCGGCCGCGCAGGTATTTCAGCGTCTCCTTGATCGCGACCCGGTGGGCTCGACTCGCGGCGATCCGGGCAATGCCGCGCAGGGTGTCGTCCGGCCGGTCGCCAGCCGTCCCGACGATCGCGGTGATCGGCGCCGCCCGCCCAGCCGCGCCGCCCGCGATCCCCTCGGCGACGTCGAGAACGGCCGATACACCGGCCTCGTTGTGAGCGAAGTCGACGATGACGATCCGCGCTCCGAGCCGGTAGAGGTTCAGGCGGCCGGGCGACCAGTCGGCAGTCGGGCGGAACTCGATCAGGCCGTCGGCGACCTGCGCGATCGTGGCCCCAAGACCGCGCGCCGCGCCGGTCGCGGCGAGCGCATTCGCGACGTTGTGGCGGGCGATCCCGCCGATCGTGATCGGGATCCGGGCGAGCTCCGCGATGCGCGTCTCGCCACCCGGCGCGAGCTCGACGACCCAGCCGTCGCGGACGACGTAGCCGCGCCCGCCCGCCGCAACGTTGTGTCGAACCGCGGCCGAGCCGCCGCTCACGAGCGAGAACATCGCGACCTGGCTTCGAACCCGGCGCGCGATCGCCGCAACGAGGTCATCGTCGGCATTGAGGACCGCCCAGCCATCCGGTTTCGTGATCCGCGCGACCGTGGACTTCACCTCCGCCAGCTCCGGCAGCGTGTGGATTCCCTGGAGGTCGAGGTGGTCAGAAGTCACATTCGTCACGACGCTGACCTCGTTGCTCTCGTAGCCCATGCCACGGAGAACGAGGCCGCCGCGCGCCGTCTCGAGGACCGCGACATCGAGATCCGATCGGTCCAGGATCTGCAGCGCCCCGCCGGGCCCGGTCCAGTCGCCGGGATCGACGAGTCGCTCGTTGACGAGGACGCCGTCCGACGTCGTCGTTCCGACGCGCCGGCCGGCCTTGACGAGGATGTGGGTGATGAGGCGGGTGACGGTGCTCTTGCCGTTCGTCCCGGTGATCGAGACGACGGGGATCCGCCGGTCGGCGTCGCGAATCCACGTCGGCGGGGTGGACCGGGCTTCTGCGATCCGGGCGGACCAGCGAGCGAGGAGTCGTTCCTGGGCTCCGGTCAACCGCGCCCGGCGAACCGGCGACACATCCCGCTCGGCGAGGGCAATCGCCGCCTCCGCGATCGTGTGGGCTCGCTCCGCGCCGGTCCATGGGAAGGTGACGATCCAGTGGCCCGGGTCCGACGAGCGGTGGACCCTGACGCCGCCGCGGCCCTCGCCGTGCTCTGCCCGGAGCCGCCGCGTCCAGTCGACGATCGCCTCGACCTGACCGGCCCAGGCGCGCCGCGGGACCTCGGCGGCGAGCCGCACCAGCGCATGACGACCCGGCGCTCGCTGCCCGTACCAGGTCCGTCGCCTGCCGATTGCGACCTCGACCTTGACCACCGGCTCGAGCCGGTAGACATTCGGGCCCTCGAGGAGTCGGATCTCAACCTGGCGCACGGTCCGGCGAGGATAGCAAGCGGCAGGCCTCGTAAACTGCTCGGATGGAGACGATCGCGCCGGCCGGTGCCGGCGTCACGACCGACGAGCTGGCGGCGATCGAGGCCCGCGTCGGCGACATCGAGGCCGCCTATTTCGCCGATCTCGAGCGACTCGTCAACATCGACTGCGGCAGTTACACGCGGGCGGGCGTCGAGGAGGTCGCGACCTTCGTTGATGGGTTTCTCGCCGACCTCGGCGCGGATGTCGTCCGCCACCCGGATCCGGACGGCCGGCTGGGGCCGACGATCGTCGGGACCGTTCGCGGGGCGGCCGGGGCGGGTCCGAGGGTCCTGCTGATCGGCCACATGGACACCGTCTTCGACGCCGGCACCGCCGCCGAGCGGCCCTTCCGGATCGAGGACGGAACGGCCTATGGACCGGGCGTCACCGACATGAAGTCGGGCCTGCTGACCGGCCTCTACGGCCTGCGGGTTCTCATCGAGCTGACGCAGGGCGATGCTGGCCCGCCGTTCGAGCAGATCGTCTTCGTCGCGAATCCGGACGAGGAGATCGGCTCGCCGTCCTCATCGCCCCACATTCGCGACCTCGCCGCGACGGCCGACGCCTCGTTCGTCCTCGAGTGCGCTCGAGCGAACGGCGACATCGTCTCGGTCCGGAAGGGCATCCTTGACATGGTCCTGACCATCCGCGGGCGGGCGGCCCACGCCGGTGTCGAGCCCGAGAAAGGGCGGAGCGCAATCCTCGAGGCGTCACGCTTGATCCGCGACCTCCACGCACTCAACGGCCGCTGGCCGGGCGTCACCGTCAACGTTGGCGTCGTCGCCGGCGGGACCCGCCCGAATGTCGTCGCCGAGCGTTGCGTCCTGGAAGTCGACGTCCGCGCGACCGACGCCGCCAGCCAGGACGAAGCAGAAGCAGCGATCCGCGACCTGGCCTCGGCGACCGAGGTTCCCGATACGACGGTCACCGTCGAACGCCGCGCCGGCCATCGGCCGATGCAGAAGCTCGAGAAATCGGGCCGGCTGGTCGACCACGCGGTCGCGATCGCGAACCGGCTCGGGTTCGAGATCAAGGACACGGCGACCGGCGGTGCGTCCGACGCGAACACGACATCCGGGCTCGGCGTGCCGACGCTCGACGGCCTGGGCCCGATCGGCGGCAATGACCACTCGCCGACGGAATACCTCGACGTCAGCTCGGTCGTGCCGCGGACCGCGTTGTTCACCGGGCTGCTCCTTGCGGTAGCGCGCGACCCCGTGTTTCGCGAGCGGCGTGGCTGACGGCCGCGAATCGGCCACGAGCCAGCCGCGCCGCCGCATCTCGTCTGGCGGGCCATGGGAGGCGTCGGCGGGCTACAGCCGCGCGGTGGTCGTCGGCGAGACGTGCCTCGTGTCGGGCACGACCGATGCCGGTCCCGGCGGCCGATCGCTCCATCCCGGCGATGCCGCGGCCCAGGCGAGGGCCGCGTGGGCGATCGTCGAGTCTGCCCTGGTCGAAGCCGGCTTCACCCTCCGCGACGTCGTCCGGACGCGGATGTATGTCGTTTCGATCGAGGACGCGCCGGCGGTCGCGGCCGTCCACGGGGAGCTGTTCGGCGACATCCGGCCGGCGTCGACCCTCGTCCAGGTCGCGGGCCTGATGGAACCGACGCTCCTCGTCGAGGTAGAGGCGGACGCCCGGCGGGCGTGACGGGCGCGCGGCAGCCGCTGCGGCGTCAGCCCAGGCCGGCGGCCCTGCCGGCGATCGCGACCGCGACCGCGGTGACGAGGCCAAGGAACAGGTTGCGGCGCCAGGCCACGACCGCCAGGCAGGCGCCGACCGCCAGCCACTCGAGGCCGATGTGGAAGGTCGGACCGTTGTCGGTCGAGACGACCATAACGGCGACTGCAGCCAGGGCGGCCAGGATCGCGGGGCCGATCAGCTGCAGGTATTCCAGCACGCGGCGTGGCAGCCGATCCATCCCCGGCGCCAGCAGTCCGATCGCTCGCGTCGGATACGTCACCGCGAACATCATCGCCGCGAGAAGGACGAGGTCCGTCGTCATCGTTCGGCTGACTTGTTGGACCCGAGCGGTGCAGTCTCGGGCGCTGCCGTCGGGGGAACGAGCAGGCCGATTGCCGGCCCGATGAGCCCGCCCGCGATGATCCCGATCGCCGGGCCGATGACGAGCCCGACGATGACGCCGACGGCGGCCCCGCTGACGGCCGCGACGACTTCGCGGCGACCGGTGATCAGGCCCACGGCCAGGCCGATCATCGCCGCAGGAAAGATCACGTCGATCCCGAATTGCTTCGGCTCCACGATCGATCCGCCGACGAGCACACCGGCCAGCGTGGCCACGTTCCACGGAATCAACGTCGTGGCGATGACAGCGAACCAGTAGCCCCACATGTCGGCGCGGCCCAGGCGCCGGAAGTGGGCCATCGTCAGCGCGAACGACTCGTCCGTGAGGAAGTGAGCGCCCACGGCGCGCTCGGCGAACGATCGGTCCCTGATCCATGGCGCCAGCGCGGCGGAGTAGAGGAGATGGCGGGCGTTGAGGAGCGCTGTGAGAAGGACGATGCCGGGCCAGGCGAGTCCGCCCGCGACGTAGCCGACGGCTGCAAATTGCGCGGCCCCGGCGAAGACGAGGGTGCTCATGGCAAACGCCTCGACCGGCGAGAAGCCCGCCTTGTTGGCCGCCAGGCCGTAGACGAAGCCGAATCCGGCGGCGCTCACGATGATGCCGGCACCATCGGTCATCAGCCGCCGTCGCGACGCTCGGAGCTCGTCGCCGGTCGGTGCGGCTCCGGAGCCCTCGACCGGGGTCGCCGGCTGGCTCGTGTCAGTCACGGGCAGGAAACTGGTCGACGACGTCGTGGCGGACGGTCAGTTCACGATCGATGAGGTAGCGGTCGTCATCGGGGAAGAAGCCGGCGACCGAGATGTCGTCGCCAGCGAACGCCCGGATCGCGTCGAGGTCACGCCAGTACGAGACGACCTCGAATTCCGCGCGACCCGCCGGTTCGTCGAGGTGGCGGAACACCACGACGCCGAGGTTGCCCGCGGTCGCCGTCAGCGCGGCGACTCCGCTCTCCTGCAGGTAGGTGAGATAGGCGTCGAAGTCTGCGGTGCGGACACCGCCACGCCAGCGGCGAGCGATCATTCGGGCTCTCAAGCTCCTCTGGCGCACGGCAACGTAACCAGTGACAGCCTATGGGCCGGTTACGGGCGGGTCAACGGCGGGTGACGGCTCCGCGGAGAGGCTCAGCGGAGGAACGTCTTGCCGCAGGTCCCGTCGCAAACGACGTACAGCGCGTGCAGATCGCGCGCGTAGCCGGCGACGTGAAGGAGGCCCGCGCAACCCTTCGTCGGGCACTTCCAGACCCACCAGCGGTCGTTCTCGTCGACGGGGGTCGTCTCCGCGGCCAGCTTCTCGGCCAGGCCCTCGCGTTCTGGGACGAGCCCCGCAATGACTGCGGCCCGCTCGGTCTCGGTCTCGCTCGAGTACGGGTAGTTCTGGCCGACGTTCGAGGTCACGAGGCGACTCCCGCGGCTGAAGAGAAGGGACCGGTGGCGGCGTCGTGTGAGCGCAGCCCGCCACCGGTGGATGTGAGGATAACTCCAAAGCTGTCGGGCAGGAACGACCAGGGCGGCGTTGGGCGCTGTGCTCCTCGCTTGCGGGCGTTCGAGCCCGCGCGCTGTGGTGCTCACGCCCGCCTTGCCCTGGCCGCCCCTGCGCGACGATCGCAGACGGGGCACCTACCAGACGGCGGGTTGGCCGGCGCTTCGGGGATCCGTTGCTGCAGCTAGTGTCCCGTCTTCGCCGGGGCCACCGTCGACCAGCTCGATCGCGTGCGCGTGCCCAAGGTGCGAATCGAAGGGCTCTGTCCGGGTAACTGGATGGCCCATCCCCTCGAGCGCCTCAAGGACGCCGTCCGCGAATCGGGGCTCGGCCCGGACTTCGACCGGCGGCGCGAAGTGATGGTCGGGTTCGACGAACCAGCGTGGCGCGCCAACGGCCGTCGCGACGTCGACGCCACCGTCGACGAGCGCCGATACGACCTGGGCATGGATCTGCGGCTGGGCGTCGCCGCCCATCGAGCCCGTGACGATCCACGGTGCGCTGTCGCCACGGAAGAGCATCCCGGGCAACAGCGTGTGGAGCGTCCGCTTCCGCGGCGCGAGAACGTTCGGGTGGGTCGGGTCGAGGCTGAAATAGGAGCCCCGGTTCTGGTAGTGGATCCCGGTCTCTGGATCGACCACGCCGGATCCGAAGCCCATGTAGTTGGACTCGATCAGGCTTACCGCGTTGCCCTCGCCGTCGGCCGCGGCGAGGTATGCCGTGCCGCCCCCGCGCGGGGCCGTCGATGCGACCGGCGACGACGCCCGGGCGGGGTCGATCCTGGCCGCCCGCTCCGCCGCGTGGTCCTTTGAGATCAGTCGATCGAGCGGGATGTCGCGAAACTCTGGGTCTGTGAGTTCGGCGTCGCGGTCGGCCATCGCCAGCTTCGATGCCTCGATCCCGAGATGGATCCAGCGGGGATCGTCGACTCCGGTCGGGCCGAACGAGGCGGCCGGCGGTGGCTCGAATTGCTCGAGGATGTTCAGGATTTCGAGCGGGACCGGTCCCGACGAGTTCGGCGGGTGAGTCGTCACCCGGACGCCCCGGTAGTCGGTCGCGATCGGCTCGCCCCAGGTCGACGCATGGGCGGCGAGGTCCGCCGCGACGATCGGCGATCCAGCCGCCGCGAGCCCGAGGGCCTGGCGTTGGCCGATGTCGCCCTCGTAGAAGTCGTCGAGCCCGGCATCGGCGAGGCGTTCGAGGGTGCGGGCGAGGGCCGGCAGCCGAACGAGCTCCCCTGGGCGCCATGGCCGGCCGTTGGGCCGGAAGACCCGGGCGAACCCAGACCCCGGCCCGAGCATGGGCTCAATCCGGGTCGACGTGACTTCCACCCCGCGGATGAAGCCGTCCCACGCCGGGAAGCCGCGACTCGCGAGCTCGATGGCCGGAGCGAGGACCTCCGCCCGCGACAGCCGGCCGAACCGGGCGTGGGCGTCGGACCATGAGCGGATCGCCCCAGGAACGGTGATCGTCAGCGGCCCGACCAGCGGCAGGCGATCGAGGCCCTCGGCTCGGAGGGCTGCCGGGTCGGCGGCGGCCGCGGCGCGCCCGGAGCCGTTGAGGGCATGCTGGCGGCGCTCGCCCGCGTCCCAGATGAGCCAGAATGCATCGCCGCCGATCCCGCAGAACAGCGGCCCGACCACCGCCAGCGCCGCGTTCGCCGCGATCGCCGCGTCGACAGCGGATCCGCCGGCACGAAGGATTCCGAGGCCCGCCTCCGTCGAGAGGTGGTGCGGAGCAACAACAGCGCCGTGTGCTCCGCGTGCGACGCGGGCCGGCACGAGGAGCGTCATGGGTTGGGCTCCCCGTCCTCGAAGGACGCAACGCTCCCGGGCCCACCAACGTAGTGCTCCTGGCGGCGAAGCTGGGCAAGGGGTAGCAGGGCTACGAGCAGCAGAGCGAATGTCCCGATCAGGAGCCCGTCGATCCCGCCCCACTCGGCGGCGAATCCGCCAATCAGGCTGCCGGTGATCTGCCCGACCGCGAGGAATACGCTGTAGAGGCCCATGATCGCCCCCCGATCGGTCGGGAAGCGCTCCGAGATGTCGGCCAGCAGCCCGAGCGCCGCCGGGGTCGCGCCAGCCAGCACGAACAGCCCGAATGCGGCGCCAAGTGCCCCCGCGAGGGGCACGACGAACGGCAGCCCCGCTCCGTGGTTGATCGCGACACCGCCGGCGACGAGGATCCCGCCGCCGACGATCCCGTACAGGATGATCGTCGTCCGGCGCAGGTTCTTGAACCGGTTGCCCCAGTAGAGCAGCCCAATCCCGAACAGGATCCCGACGACCACGGCCACGAGCGAGATCTCAACGGCGGAGAAGCCCCGATGGAGGAACTGGTCGGGGAACTTCGGGTTCGTTTGCGAGAACTGGAAGATCGATTGGCTGAACCACAGCCCGATCGAAGCGTTGACCGCGATCCAGGTCGGGGCGAGGAGCCAGACATGCGAAGTCCGGAGCAGCGTGCCGTAGCGGCTCAGGTCCATCCGCGAGGCGCGCACCGCGGCCGTCGCCGCCCGTTCCTCGCGATCTCGATCCTCGACGCCGAACCGATAGATGAGGAACGACACGCCGTAGATGACGGCGTTCAGCAGGAACGCCGTCGGCCCGAGGGCGGCGAACAGGAGCGGTGCGGCGGCGAACCCGACGCCGAATCCGGCAAGTGTCGCGCCCTCGAATCGCGCCGCCGCCTTACCACGGAGGACCTCGCTCGAGGCCGTCGCAAGCGCGATGTAACCGAGAATGGATGGAATGCTGGCGGCGGTCGATGCTCCTTCGAGGAGGCGGGTTCCGCCGAGGATCAGCACATTCGTGGTCAGAGCCGTGAGGATGACCGCGACAGCACCGAACGCGGGCCCAACGAGCATCATCCGGTGATGGCCGATCCGGTCGGACAGGACCCCGAACAGGGGCGAGAGCGCGAGCTCGGAGACGTAGAACGCCGAGTGGAGAAGCGCCAGCGTGGTCGGCGAGATCACCGGCCCACCGTGTTCCGGCAACTTCGCAAGGTACGCAGCGAGCATCGCCCCCGTGAGGCCGGTCGAGAAGCGGAGCGTGAAGGTGCCGGCCATCACGGCCCACAGCGATCGGTCCATCCGGTAAAGCGTAGCGGCTTCGTACGTCCCGGGCGGCCATCCCGCGGGGGACGCGACCCGTATGATCCATCGGACAAGGGGGGCAGGAGGAGGAAGCAGTGGCCAACGTCGCCTTCGTGACCGATTCGGCGTCGGACCTCGATCCCGACGTCGCCAACGCCGCGGGCATTCGAATCGTTCCCCTGTCGGTAACGTTCGGCTCGGAGTCGTTCCGGGCCGGCGTGGACCTGTCGACGGCCGACTTCTGGGAGCGCATGACCGCGCCAAACGCGCCGTTCCCCAAGACCGCGGCATCGAGCCCCGGTGAGTTCAAGGCGATCTACGACGAGGCATTCGCGGACGGCGCCGACGCCATCGTCTCGATCCATGTCTCCGGCAAGCTCTCAGGGTCGATCAAGAGCGCCGAGATCGCCGCCGGCCTTCTGCCGGATCGCGAGATCCACATCGTCGATTCGCAGGGTGCGTCGATGGCCGAGGGGATCCTCGCCTTCATGGGCATCGAGATGGCCAAGCTCGGGGTGTCGGCCGCCGAGATTGCCCGCGTGCTGAGCGACCGTGCCTCCGACCTGCGCATGTACGTCTCGCTCGAGACGCTCGAATACCTCAAGAAGGGTGGGCGCATCAGCGGCACACAGGCAGCGATCGGAACGCTCCTGTCGGTCAAGCCGATCATCGCGGTCGAAGCCGGCGTCGTCGAGACGGCCGACAAGCCGCGGACCCGGGCGAAGTCCAGGGAACGCGTCATCGAGATGATCTGCGCCCGCCCGATCGAACGGCTCGCGATCCTCCACACGATGGCCCCCGATATCGACCAGTTCCGCGACGAGGTCATCAGTCGGTCAGGGGTCGACCCCTCGACCGTGATGGTGACGATCGTCGGTCCATCGGTCGGGCCGCACCTGGGTCCGGGCTGCGTCGGAGCGGCAGTGCTCTACAAGCGCTAGACCCGCGCGACCCCGGTCGCCATGCCGTAACGGTCCTGTCACACCTGGGACCAACGGTTGCGGGACGGTTGCGGTGACGTTGCGATACGGTGAACGTGTGAGGACTGGCCGGCCTCAACCCGGCTATACTTCACGCGAATTTCGAACCGCGCGACGCGTCATTTCGACGTCTCTCGCGCTCCGTGGGGCCGTCCGGGAGACGACCCGCAGCACGCGAGCCGGTCTCGCTCAGCGGACCGCGATCTCGTACGGAGGTTCCCTCGAATCATGACGACCGAGCAGATCGCCGCGTCGATCAACCCGTGGAAGGTCGCCCAGCAGCAGTTCGATCTGGCCGCAGAGCGGCTCAACCTCGACCCCGGCCTCCGGCGCGTCCTGCGCGAGCCGCGTCGCGAGCTGATCGTCCACTTCCCCGTGAAGATGGATGACGGCTCCGTCCAGGTCTACACGGGCTATCGCGTCCAGCACAACCTCGGCCGCGGGCCCGCCAAGGGCGGCATCCGCTACCACCAGGACGTCAGCCTCGACGAGGTCAAGGCCCTGGCGATGTGGATGACCTGGAAATGCGCAGTCGTCGGGATCCCGTATGGCGGCGGCAAGGGCGGCGTGATCGTCGACCCCAAGAAGCTCAGCCAGAAGGAGCTCGAGGCGCTGACCCGGCGCTTCTTCACGGAGATCGAGGTCCTCATCGGGCCGGAGAAGGACATCCCGGCGCCGGACGTCAACACGAACGCCCAGATCATGGCCTGGATGATGGACACGTACTCCATGCATGTGGGGTACACGGTCCCGGGCGTCGTCACCGGCAAGCCGATCAGCCTGGGCGGGTCCGAGGGCCGGAACGAGGCGACGGCGCGTGGCACCGTTTACTGCATCCTCGAGGCGGCTCCCGAGATCGGCATCAACGTCAAGAAGGCTCGGGTAGCGATCCAGGGCTTCGGCAATGCCGGATCGATCGCGGCCCGCCTGATCACGGACGAGGGGGCGACCGTCGTCGCCGTCTCGGACTCGACCGGCGGGATCCACAACGCGGACGGCCTCGACATCGGCCGGGTGATCGCCTGGAAGAAGGAGCACGGCACCGTCCAGGGCTTCCCGGGATCTCGTGACATCAACAACGCCGAGGTGCTCGAGGTCGATTGCGACATCCTCATCCCGGCCGCCCTCGAGAACCAGATCACGTCACGCAACGTCGGCCGGATCAAGGCCCGCCTCGTCGCGGAGGCCGCCAACGGCCCGACCACTCCCGAGGCCGACCAGGAGATGTTCCAGCGCGGCGTCTTCATGATCCCGGACATCCTCTGCAACGCCGGCGGCGTCACCGTCAGCTATTTCGAGTGGGTCCAGGACCTCAACCGTGACCACTGGAGCGAGGCCGTCGTCAACGCCAAGCTCAAGGAGATCATGGTCAAGGCCTTCCACGAGACGCTGGACATCGCCAAGCGCGACGAGATCGACATGCGGACCGCGGCTTACCTGCTGGCCGTCCAGCGGGTCGCGGACGCGACGTCGATGCGCGGCCTCTACCCCTAGACCCTTCCGACGACAGCGGCTCGCACGCTGACCGATCCGGTCAATTCCGAGTGCTACCATCCGCCGCATGCTCGACCACGAAGAAAAGTTCCTGTTCAAGGAGGAGATCCTCCACCTCGCCAACGCCGTCGCCGAGCCGGGCATCCTCGATAACGTCGAAGACCTGCTGACCGACGTCATCACGAGTCCGCGCTTCGACAGCGAGGTCTTCACGCTCGAGCGGAGCCTCCAGGTGATGCTCGGGCCGCGGGCGGGAACGACCCTCGTTGGGTTGCTGACGGTGGCGCCCGAGGTCTTCGACGAGGTCGCCGAGGTCCGGATTCCCTCCGAGGTCCACGAGCGCCTCGTCGCCTGGCGGGCCAGGTTCGGCCTCGCGATCGACAACGCCCTGAACTTCCTGAACAACCCCGATGGAATCCAGGGCCACAACTTCGCGACGCAGGTCGCCCACGTCGAGGAGCGTCGCGTCCTCCAGGGTCGCCTGACGCTCGTCCGCTACAACAACGAGCCGCAGTTCTTCGTCGCCGACGCGAGCGTCTTCCTCGGGCTCGTGTCGGACATCATGGAGCGCCTCGGGCCGTACCTGGAGCCGGACGCGATCGACGCGGAGACTGTCGGCCGCCTGAAGGACGCGATCGCGCTGATCGAGCGCAAGACGACCGCGCGCGGCTAGAAGCCCGCGCCGATGAGGCAACTCTATCTGGCGGCCACGGGCCAGAACCGCGGCAAGACGACGGCGGCCCTAGGGCTGCTTGACGGGTTCGTCAGGTCGGGGCTTCACACCGGGTTCCTGAAGCCCGTCGGCCAGCGGACGGTCATCGAGGACGGGGTCCCAGCCGATGAGGATGCGGTCCTCATGAAGGCCGTCTACGGCCTGCCCGAGCCGTACCCGGCGATGAGCCCCGTCCACATCCCGCGCGGGTTCACGAAGTCCTACATCGCCGGGCAGGTGGTCGAGGATCTCGGGGCGATGATCCGGGAGGCGCATTCGACCTTCGCCGAGCACGAGATGCTCCTCATCGAGGGGACCGGCCATGCCGGCGTCGGTGCGGTCATCGGGCTGTCGAACGCCGTCGTCGCGTCGATGCTTGGGACCCCGGCGTTGATCATCAGCGAGGGCGGCGTCGGCCGGCCGATCGACGAGATCGTGCTCAACGCGTCGCTCTTCGCCGCCCACGGCGTTGAAGTTGCCGGAGCCATCGTCAACAAGGTCGACATGGAGGCCCAGCCCGGCATCACGAAAGTCCTGGAGCGCGGCCTCGCCCGCCATGGAATCCCGCTGCTCGGCGTGCTGCCGGTTTGGCCCATCCTCTCCAACCCGACGCTCGCGATGATCCTCGAGGGCGTCCACGGCGAGACCATCCATCCCGGACCGGACCTGGATCGCGTGATCGACGGTGTCGCGATCGGGGCCATGGAGGCCGGACACATGCTCGAGCGAGTCGGGCCGGGCACGCTCGTCATCGTCCCGGGCGATCGGGAGGACGTGATCCTCACGCTGACGACCGCCCACTTCGCCGAGCGGCTCCGAACCGCGAACGCCTCTGCAGCGGCCCGCATCGCCGCGGTCGCCGCCGAGGCGTCAAACGAGCGTGCCGCCTCCGTCGCCGGACACGAGGGCGCAGCCATCGGGCTCGTCCTGACGGGCGGCTACCGACCCAGGGCCTCGGTGCTCGATGCGATCCGCGAGTCCGACATCTTCGCGACGCTCGTTGCCGAGGACACGTACGTCGTCGCCTCCGAGGTCCACGACCTCCTGGTCAAGACCCACGCGGCCGACCGGGAGAAGATCGAGCTCATCAAGAAGCTTGTCGCCGACCACCTGGACATCGAGCGGATCCTGGCCGTCGCCCAGGAGCCCGCGATCGTGGTTTGAGCCGCGTCAGGAGGCGCCCGGCTCGACCGCTCCTCGCTTCGAGACCAACCGGCCGACCCGCCAGGCGAGCCCGACGACGATGGCCGCAAGGATCGCGAGCGGCAGGCCGACGATCCCGAGCCAGATCGCGAGCGACGCCGCGGATTGACCGACGCTGATGAGCGTGCCGGTCGCGCGGTCCGCGTCGCTTGCCGGGTCCCAACCCCGGCGGACCTCTTCGGTCGCGGGTGTCGCAGGCAGGTTGTACGTCACCGTCAACGTTCCGAACGCGGCCCGCTCCTCGAGAACGGTCTTCTCGGCGATCAGCCGCTCGATCTCTTCGCGAACCTTCGTCAGCTCGCCCTGGACCGCGAGGACGTCGGCGATCCTCGTTGCCTGGGTCATGATCCTCTGGAGGGCGGCTTCACTCGCTCGCAGATTCGTGATCCGGGCGCCGAGATCGACGACCTGGCTCGTGACGGCCTGAGTCTCGACCTGGAGTTGCTGGACCTTCGTCGCGAGGCCCCGGATTCCGTCGAGCGCCTCGTCCCAGTGGTCGGCGGGGACGCGGTACACGGCCGAGGCGGTCGCGCCATCGCCGGACGTCGACTCGTCCGACGCGCTGACATAGCCCCCGACGGCAATGACCCGGGTCCGCGCCGCAGCGACAGCTGCGGCGAGGTCGGCGACCTCGATCTGGACCTGGCCGGTTCGGATGATCAGGAGCTCCGGCGGTGAGCCGGCGGCATCGGCGATGTCGTTCTTGCCCTCGTCGACGGCGGCTTCATCCGAGCCGCCGGTCGTGTCGTTACCCGCGGATCCGTCGATGCCCGTTCCGACGTTGGTGACCGAGCTACCGACAGTCGACAGGATCGTCGAGACCTGCCCGCCGGTCAGAAACAGTGCGCCGACCAGGACGACGACCACGACCACGCCGACGGCGCCGATCGTGCCCCAGCTCGGAAAGCGTTCGTCGCTCATGCCCCGACGGTAGGGCTCGGGCATTCGCGACCGCTAGCGGTGATTACCCTGAATCAGCCAACGCGCGGCGATGCTCCGATTCCGAACGTCGCCGGAAGTCACTCCCGTTTCGATCGGTCGTCCAATTCCGGAGTCCGAAATCGGCGGACTGTCGGGCGGGAGAGTGAATGTGCGCGGCGTACGGAATTGAACGATCGAGGGGCCGTGTCGGGCGCTACTCGAGCGTCTCGTTGTCGATGAGGCGGGTGGCCCCGAATCGAACGGCCAGCGACAGGAGCGCCGGACCCTCGACCCGGGCGAGCTCCAGCAGCGTCGTCCCGTCGGCGACCGAAACGTAGTCGGGACTCGCGAGCGACTCGGTCGCGAGGGTCTCCGCCATCGTCTCGCGGAGCCGGTCCGCGGATTGTTCGCCGCCCTCCCAGCGCCCCCGCGCGGCGAGGAGCGCGTGCCGGAGGACCGGCGCAGCGGCCCGCTCTTGAGGCGACAGGTGGACGTTCCGGGACGAGAGGGCCAGGCCGTCGGGTTCGCGGACCGTGGGGCAGGCGATCACCTCCGTCGGGATCGCCAGGTCGCGGGCCATCTGTCGGATCACCATCACCTGCTGCGCGTCCTTCTGGCCGAAGTAGGCCCGCTCAGCGCCAACGATGTTGAACAGGATCGCCACCACGGTCGCGACGCCATCGAAGTGGCCGGGCCGGGCCGCTCCCTCGAGCGGACTCGCCACCGCGCCGACCGAGACGGTCGTGTCGAAGCCGGGCAGGTAGATCTCCTCGACCGGCGGAGCGAAGACGAGGTCGATGCCCTCCTCCTCGGCGATCGCGAGGTCCCGGGCTTCGTTCCGCGGATAGCGCTGGTAGTCGGCCGCCTCGTTGAACTGACGCGGGTTGACGAAGATCGTCGCGATCGTCGTGGCGCTGTGGTCGCGCGCCCGCTGCATGAGCGAGCGGTGCCCATCGTGGAGCCAGCCCATGGTCGGGACAAGTCCGAGCGGCCGTGGGACGGCGGCCAGCGCCGTACGAAGCTCGGCGCGGGTGCGGAGAAGCTCCAACGACCCTAGAGGTCGCGGTCGAGCGGGATCCCGCCGGCGGGAATGTCGGAGTCGTGGCCGCCAGGCGAAGCATCGAGCGTCGATCGCCCGAGGACCTCCTCGAGGACGGCGTCGTCCATCCGCACGGTCTGCTCGGGTCCGGGAAACGTGCCGGCCGCGACATCCGCCGAATACGCCGTCACGGCGCCGATGATCGTCTCGCGCAGGTTGACATAGGGCTTGGCGTGCTTCGGTTGCCATGTCTCGAGGCCGAGCAGGTCGGTGATGATCTGGACCTGGCCGCTGCAGCCCGGACCCGCCCCGATGCCGATCGTCGGGATCGAAAGGCGATCCGTGATCGCAGCGGCGAGTTGCTCGGGAACGAGCTCGAGGACGACGGAGAACGCGCCCGCTTCCTGCACTGCGAGGGCGTCGTGGAGCAGTGCCCGGGCCTGCTCGCGGGTCTTGCCCTGGACGCGGAACTTGCCGATCGCATTGGCCGACTGGGGCGTCAGGCCGATATGGCCCATGACCGGGATGCCGGCCTTGACGAGCGTCTCGATGATCCGGGCGCTCCGCACCCCGCCTTCGACCTTGACGGCCTGGACCCGCGCATCGTGGATGAATCGGCCCGCGTTGCGGAGGGCATCCTCCGACGACGCGTAGGACAGGAACGGCATGTCGCCGACCACGAGGGCGTGCCGGGCGCCGCGGGTGACCGCCGCGGAGTGATGGAGCATGTCCTCCATCGACACGCTGAGCTCGTTCTCATAGCCGAGCATCGCCCGTCCCAACGAGTCGCCGACGAGGAGCAGCGGAATCCCGGCCTCGTCGAGGAGCTTGGCCGTCGGGTAGTCGTAGGCGGTCAGCATCGCGATCCGCTCGCCGTCGGCGTGCATCTTGCCGATGTCGCTGACCGTCAGACGACGGACGGCGTCCGGGGTTGGCGAGGACGTGGCACTCATCGGCCGATCTCCTGTCGCATTGGCTCAGTCTGCGCGGCGACGTCTCCGTCGTCCAGCGCCCGCGCCACGCGGTCGAGAAGGAGATCGGCTACTGCGCGCTTGGAGAGGAGCGGGAGGGCCTCCTCCCCGCCATCGGCGGACAGGATCGTCACCCGGTTCGTGTCCGTCCCGAAGCCCGAGCCTGCCTCCGCGACGTCATTGGCGACGAGCAGGTCGACGCCCTTCCGTCGCAGCTTGTCGGCGGCGCGCTCCAGGGAGCCCGTCTCGGCCGCGAATCCGACGAGGATCGGGCGCGGGCTGCGGGCCCCCGGGGCACGGACGGCTGCCGCCGCGCCGGCGAGGATGTCCTCGGTCGGCTCGAACTCGATCTTGAGGCCCGCTTCCCGGCTGAGCTTCGTTGGAGCTGCCCGGACGGGGCGGAAGTCGGCGACGGCGGCGGCCATGACCAGCACGTCAGACGCGTCCAGGATGTCGAGGACCGCGTCCTTCATCTCCGCTGTCGTCTCGACGCGAACGATTTCCGCGCCCCTCGGCAGCGGGGCGGTCACGTGGCCGACGACGAGCGTCACGCGCGCGCCTCGCTCCAGGGCGGCCTCCGCGATCGCGGCCCCCATCTTGCCGGTCGAGCGGTTGCCGATGAAGCGGACGGGGTCGATCGGCTCCGCCGTGCCGCCTGCCGTGACCAGGACATGCCGGCCGGTCAGGTCCGCCTCGCTCGGCGACTCGATCGGGGGTGGCCGACTGGCGGGATCCGGGGAACGAATCGGCCGGCCCGCGACGGCCGCGACGACCGCCTCGACGATCTGCGGCAGCTCCGCCAGCCGGCCGACGCCGACCTGCCCGGACGCGAGCTGCCCCTCGTCGGGTTCGACGATCGAGTAGCCGAAGTCATCGCGCAACCGGCGGACGTTCTCCTGGGTCGCGGGATGGGACCACATCTCGCCGTCCATCGCCGGGGCGACGACCACCGGGGCGCCGGAGGCGAGGACCGTCGCCGTCACCGAGTCACCGGCGAGGCCATGGGCCATCGACCCGAGCCAGTGGGCCGTCGCCGGGGCGACGACGATCGCGTCGGCCGCGTCGGCGGTGACGATGTGGCCGATCCGGCCGTCCGGCAGCAGGGCGAGCACGTCGGACTCGGTCGCGTGCCGGCTGAGCGCCTCGAACGTGAGCGGCGCGACGAAACGCGTTGCCGTCGGCGACAGAAGCACGATGACGTCGGCTCCCTCGGCCTGGAGGAGGCGGAGCAGCTCGACCGACTTGTAGGCGGCGATCGACCCCGTCACCCCCAGGGCCACGAACCGGCCGGCCAGGCGACCGGTCATCGAGGGAGACCGAGCTTGAGCGGTTCGCCGCCGCTCACCTCGGCATGGAGAATCGCGAGGCCCTTGAGCGTGAGGTCCGGGTCGATGGCATCGATGCCGTCGAGGCTTCGTGCCCACGGCGCGGCCGAGAGGCCACCGGTCAGGATCGCCTTCACCTCCGACGGCTCGATGCCTGCGGCGTCGGCGAGCTCGCGCCGAACGCGGACGAGGAGGCCGGCGGCGAGTGCCTGGTAGCCGAAGATCGTGCCGGACTGCATCGCGCTGACCGTGTCGCGGCCGATCGCCCGGTCCGGCGTCCGGAGCTCGATCCTCGGCAGCTTCGCGGTGCGGGCAGCGAGCGCCTCGAGGCCGAGCTCGAGGCCCGGCGCGATCGCGCCGCCGACATACGCCCCGTCCGCCGCGACGCAGTCCAGCGTCGTCGCCGTCCCGAAGTCCACCACGACGGCCGGCGTCCCGTGGAGTCGTGCGGCGGCAAGGGCGTTGACGAGGCGGTCTGCGCCGACCTCCTGCGGACGCTCCGTCCTGATCGCGAGGGGCACCGTGCCGGCCGACGCGACGACGAGGAGCCGCTCGCGACGAGCGGCGATCGTCTCGATCCCGGCAGTGAGGTTCGGAACGACCGAGGCACAGGCGATCGCCGAGACGTCGGCGAACGAGGCATCGTCGAGCCGGAGGAGGCCATCGAGGAGGAGCTCGACCTCGTCGGCGCTGGCCCGCGCGTGGGTCGCGGCGCGACGCGTGGCGGTCAGAGCGCCCGCTCTGAACAGCCCGAGCGTGATGTTCGTGTTGCCGATGTCGATCGCGAGCAGCATGGCCGGATCATACGCGGGAGGATCGCGCCGCCCACGGCGTGACGTGGCCCCGTGGCGAGCCTAGAGGTCGCGACTCGGCGTTGTTCCGGGCAGCCAGCAGCTCGTCCCGCGGTCGAGGATTGCCACCGAGGAGCCACTCTGAAGGATCCTTATGCGCTGCCACTTGCAGTTGTTGCCGGTCCGGGACTCCCTGAACTGCTTGAGCGGATTCACGGTCACCTTGAGGAAGTACTGGCCCGCTGGGAGGCCGGTGATGCTGATCCATTGCAAGGCGAGTTTCGAGCCGTACTTGTCGCCCCAGCCGACGCTGATCCCGTTCTTGACGAACACTGACGATCGCTTTCCGCAGCCGGATGACGAGTACTGGCGGGTTCGTGGCGCGCGCGGAAGCGACAGCTGGATGGGGTCGGTGTCGAAGAAGCAGAAGCCGACCTTCGAGTCACCGCGCAGGACCACGTCTGGGCGGGTGATCGCATAGAGCTCGTAGTGGGCGATGCCTTGCACGTGCCAGTGGTCGTGACCGTCGCCGGAGTACCTTGCCTTGGCCTCCACATTGACCTTCCGAAGGCCGCCGTTGGTGTTGTAGATGCGCTGGTTGACGCCCATCACGGACTGCCCGGGTAGCCGCGACGAACCAGTCTCGAACGGTCCGGCGCCGACGTTCGTGATCATCGTGGTGAACCGCAACCGGCGAGCCCCGCTGGCGCCGACCTCGACCCGTAGCTCCGTCGGGTAGGCCATCTTGAGGTCCGGCATCAGATCGCCCGGGGCGGCGGCGACATCCCTGCCGGCCGGCAGGCCGACGACCGCGATTACCGCGCCAAACAGGACGGATGCGAGAAGCCGGAGCGGGCGGCGATTCGTGCGGGAGCGGCCCATGATGAAGCTCCTCGGGCTGGGGTTTGCAGTCGTCGGGGAGACGTCCGGAGACGGCTGTCGCGGGCCTGGGGACCTGCGCCGGCGGGGCTGTGTCTCGACCCCGAGGGTACCATGGGCCTGCACCGTGGTCCTCGCCGGCGCTCACCGCCAGGGCAGGAATCGGGGAGCGGAACACGCTCAAAAGGAGAAGTCGTGCAAGTTCGTCGCATGTCGATCGCAGCCCGCGCCATCCTCCTCGGAGTCGTTCTCGTGCCTGTTCTGGGTGGGCAGCTTGTGCTCGCGGGAGACCATGACGCGCCGTCGGTGTCGACCCGCGAAGCAGCCGCGGACATCGGGCCTGTTCGACCGTCCGGGTTCGTTCCCGGAAACGTCCACCTGACGTTCTCGCGGATCGCCAAGAACCTCTCCAAGCCCGTCTTCATCACCCACTCCGGCGACAGCAACGGCCGGCTCTTCGTCGTCCAGCAAGGCGGCCTGATCCGGGTCATTCGCCAGGGCGTCATGCAGACGACGCCGTTCCTCGACCTTCGCTCGAAGGTCTCGACGGGGAGCGAACAGGGTCTCCTCGGCCTGGCGTTCCACCCGGACTACGGGACCAACGGCAAGTTCTACGTCAACTACACGGACAAGGCCGGGGCGACCGTGATCGCCGAATATCGCCGGTCGTCCACCAACGCCAGTCGGGCCGGAACGACCGCCAAGCTCGTGCTTCGGATCCCGCAGCCTTACTCGAACCACAACGGCGGCATGATGGTCTTCGGCCCCGACCGCTACCTGTATGTCGGGATGGGCGATGGTGGCAGCGGCGGAGACCCGGGCAACCGCGCGCAGAACCGCAACCTGCCGCTGGGCAAGATCCTCCGGATCTCCGTCAGCAACTCGTCGAAGCCGTACCACATCCCGCCGACGAACCCGTACTACGGCAAGCCGGGGCACGACCTGGTCTGGGCCATTGGTGTCCGCAACCCGTGGCGCTTCTCGTTCGATCGCGCGAACGGCGACCTCTGGATCGGCGACGTGGGCCAGGTTCGATACGAGGAGATCAACCGCTCGAAGGCTCCGAACGCCGGCAAGGGCGCCAACTACGGCTGGCGCCAGCTCGAGGGCAATCGCTGCTATAACCCGTCGACCGGCTGCAGGACGGGCGGCAAGACCATGCCGATCGCGGTCTACGGCCACAGCGTCGGATGCTCCGTGACCGGCGGCTACGTCTACCGCGGAACCCGGTACCCGGATCTCTCCGGGGTCTACCTCTTCGGCGACTTCTGCTCCGGCCGGATCTGGGGCCTCAACGCCGCGGGTCCCAATGCGCAGGCACCGGTGCTCCTCAACGACACGCCGTTCAACATCAGCTCGTTCGGCGAGGACCAGGTCGGCAACGTCTATGTCGTCGACCACTCCGCCGGACACATCTGGCGCATCGGCGACAACTAGGGAACACGTCCATCGGGAGCCCAAACGGGCTCCCGATGCGCCCCTCCGGTGGGGTACCATCGACGGACCGTCGCCCGTCCGAGGAGCCCGCCGTGTCGAGCGCCACGCCCGCGAAGTTCTTCGTCAACCAGGGCGTCGTCACGAGCCGCGCCGACATGCAGAATCTGCTTCGGCCGACTCTCAAGCAGACCGTTTCGTATCGGTTCCTGCGCGGCCGAGACCTCGTCGCCCACGGGACCGGCTGGGTTGAGCGAATCGTCTTCGACGAGCCCGAGACCTCGACCTATTTCACGCCGATCGCGATCACGCTCAACATCGACTCTTTCGAGCACCTCGAGTTCGAGACGCGCCTCGATCAGCTTCTCGTCTACACCCTGGTCCAGGGTGACGAGCGAGTCATCATCGAGTACGCCCCAATGACGGCCGCGGACGATGACGCACGTCACGCCGCGCAACAGCTCGAATTCGACACCAGCGGTTTCGTCCAGATGGAGCTGCTCGGCCTAGACGCCCGCGAAGCCGAGTAGCGCGTCCGGGGCCGGCGCGTGGCCGGCCAGGGTTCCGGGGGGAGAGGGAGGCCCGCCGCTCGTGCGGCAACGGCCCGGCGACATGGCGCGGACCGAGCCCGCGTGTGGCTTCGACGCGCCCCGGAGTGGAGGGTCTGATCGGCGTGGAAATGATCGCTTCGTACTTCAAGTTCTCCGAACGCGGGACGAATCTCGCGACGGAGATCAAGGCCGGCGTGACCACCTTCATGGTCATGGCCTACATCCTGCTGGTGAACCCCAGCATCCTCGCCGCAGCCGGCATCTCCGTGCCGGCAGCGTCCGCCGCCACGGCCCTCGTCGCGGGCGTCATGACGCTGGCCATGGGGATCGTCGCGAATGCCCCGATCGCCCTGGCCGCCGGTCTCGGGATCAACGGCGCCGTGGCGTTCGGACTCGTCCTCACCTCCGGACTCACACCGGCAGGGGCGATGGGCGTCATCGTCCTCGAAGGCCTCATCGTCACGATCCTCGTTCTCGTCGGCCTGCGCGAGGCGATCATGCGGGCAGTCCCGTTGTCGCTCAAGCGCGCGATCGGCGTCGGGATCGGCCTGTTCATCTTGTTCATCGGCTTCGTCGATGGCGGGATCATCGTGAAGACGCTCGGGACGTCGGCCGAGAATCCCGTCCCGGTCGCCTTCGTCTTCCCGACCGAGCCGGCCCACTTCCTCTTCTGGCTGGGCCTGGTGCTCACGGTTACCCTGTGGGCCCGCAAGATCCCGGCCGCGCTCTTGATCAGCATCCTCGTGATCACGGTCCTCGCGATCGTCGTCGGCGTCCAGAAGTTGCCCGCGACATTCACCGCGACGCCGGACTTCTCGACGCTGGGTGCGTTCGACCTGACCAATGTCTTCACGGTCCTGGGAGCGCTGGCGGCGATCCTGACGATCTTCAGCTTCATGCTGACCGACTTCTTCGACACGATGGGAACGGCGACGGCCATCAGCGAGCAGGCCGGGCTCGTTGACGACGAGGGCCAGCCGGAGAACGTCGGTCGAATCCTCCTCGTCGACTCGATCGCTGCTGCCGCCGGCGGTGCCGCCGGGATCAGCTCGAACACGAGCTACATCGAGAGCGCCGCCGGCGTGGCAGAAGGCGGCCGGACCGGATTCACATCGGTCGTCACCGGCCTGCTCTTCCTCGTCGCGATCCTCCTGACCCCGCTCGCCATCCTCGTTCCGTACGTGGCGACGGGACCGGTCCTCGTGTTCGTTGGCTTCCTGATGGTCAGCCTCGTCAAGGACATCGACTTCAGCGACATCGAGGAGGGCTTTCCGGCACTTCTCGGGATCATCCTGATGCCCCTGACGTTCAGCATCACGGTCGGAATCGGGGCGGCGTTCGTCGCCCATGTCGTCATCAAGGTCGTTCGCGGCAAGATCGGCGAGATCCACCCGCTCCTGTGGGCGGTGGCCATTGCCTTCTTGATCTTCTTCCTCCAGAACTGGATCAACTCGTACATCTGACCGTTGTGCGAGCAGCGAAGAGGTCGGCGCGGGAGGGGCGGCCGACCTCTTCCTGTACCATCGGCCGCGATGTTCGAACGGACCGCGCTGCCCTCGGGGCCGCGCGTCATCAGTGCCCGGCTTCCTGGCGCGCGTTCGGTCTCCATCGCGGCATATGTCCTCGCGGGCTCGCGCCTCGAGACCCCCGCGGAGGCCGGCGTCGCGCACTTCATGGAGCACATCACGTTCAAAGGGACGGCTCGATTCCCATCGACCCGGGCGATCTCCGAGGCGATCGAGGGCGTCGGGGGCTCGTTCAACGCCGCAACCGATCGCGAATCGACCGTCTACTGGGTCCGCGTCCCGCGCCGTGAGGCAACGCGGGCGATGGACGTCCTCGGCGAGCTCATCGTCCGGCCGCGCCTCGCCGACGACGAGATCGAGGGTGAGCGCGCCGTCATCGTGGAAGAGATCCGCTCCTACCTCGACGACCCCGCCGAGTACGCCCAGATCCTCTTCCAGCAGGCGATGTTCGGCGACGGCCCGCTCGGCCGCGAGATCTGCGGCGACGAGGAGGGCATCCGGGCCCTACCGGCCGCGACCATTCGCGACTTCTGGCGAACGACCTATCGGCCGGCGAACACGGTGGTGGCGCTGGCGGGGGATGTCGGCCACGACGAGGCCATCTCGCTGGCGGGCACGGCGTTCGGGACCGGCAACGGCGCGATCCCGGGCTATGCCGCTGCGCCGGTGCTGCCGGCGGGCAGGCGATTCCTCTTCGGGGCGCGACGGGATGCGTCGCAGGCTCAGATCGTGCTCGGAGTGCCAGGTCTCCGCCGCGATCACCCCGATTCCTGGGCACTCTCAGTGCTGAACGCCGTCCTCGGTGATGGGATGTCGAGCCGGCTCTTCCTGTCCGTCCGCGAGGAGCTGGGCCTCGCCTACGACGTGTCGTCGGGTCTCGTCGATTACGCCGATGCGGGCGCGTTCGAGATCTCGGCCGGCGTCGATCCGCAGCGGCTGCCGGCGGCCCTCGAGGCGATCCTCGCGGAGCTGGTCCGGCTTCGGGACGAACCCGTGCCGCCCGAGGAGCTCGAGAAGGCGAAGGCGTACCTGTCGGGCGGCCTAGAGCTCAGGATGGACGAGACGCGCCATCTCGCGTCGTGGATCGGCGGCCAGGAGGCCCTCCACGACCGCGTCCTCACGCTCGAGGAAGCACTCGCGGCGGTCGCCGCGGTCGACGCATCCGAACTGACCCGGCTCGCCGGTGAGCTCTTCCGCGACGAGGGGCTGAGGCTGGCCGTCGTCGCCCCTGCCCGGTATGCGCGCGGCCTCGAGCGCCGCCTCCGCCTGCCGGCATGACGATCGCGGAGCAGCCTGTGGACCAGGATTCGGACGAACGGGCGGCCGACCTGGTCCTGGCTCGCCTCCACCTCCGCTTGGGTTCTCTCGGGCTGGCCCGCGTCGAGCTCGAGACACTGGCCGGGCGCAACGCGCTCGACGACGAGGGGATCCGGGATCTCGCCGAGGTTCGATGGCGGACCGGCGACCTGGCCGGCGCCGGCGACGCCGCTGCAGCGTATCTCGCGAATCAGCCGGACGACGCGCTCGTCCTCATGATCGCCGCGGAGCTGCAGGCTCACCTCGGCCGGCCGGGCGAGGCGCGGCGGCTCGCGGGCAAGGCGATAGCGGCGAGCGCGGGACCGATCGACGCCCTGTTCGCCGGAATGCCGCGCAGCTCGATCTGGCCCGTCGACACGGGTGCGCACGACGAGCCGGCGGGAACCCTCTTCTCGGAGCTCGAGTCGCCGCACGCCTCGTGGGCGGTGGCACCGGCGGAGAACACGGGCCTCGAGGAGCGGCTGTCGGAGAGTGAAGCTGAGATCGCTGCCGAAGCGGAGGCGCGAATCAGCCAGTCGCTCGACGCAGGCCCGGGCCTCTGGGAAGCCCAGGAAGGCACGATCGCCCAGGCACTGCCCGATCCGGCCGAGCTGCTTTCCCGGGCCCGCGCGGCCCTGGAAGCCGGCCGCCCTGGCCAGGCGGCGGCCGGCATGGCCCTCGCGCTCCGCGCCGATCCCGGGCTCGCGCCCGCGGTGCTCGACCTCATTGCCGGGCGCCAGGAGCCCGTCCTAGCCCTCGTTCGAGGCGATGCCAACAGCATCGTCGGCCACGGGCCGGAGGCGATGCGAGACTATGCCGCCGCCGTTGCCGCGATCGGCCTCGAGCGAAGGTCGGACGGGCAGCCGCCGGCGCCGGAGCCACCAGAGGCTCATGGCCGGTCACGCGCCGGGAAGAAGCTTGCCCAACCCAAGGAGGATTCGTGAACGAACGCACTCTCGTCCTCGTCAAGCCGGACGGCGTCCAGCGCCTGCTCGTCGGACGGATCCTTGGCCGGTTCGAGGAGCGCGGCCTGAAGCTCGTCGGCCTGAAGCTGGTCGCCGTCGATCGCGACCTCGCCGAGCGCCACTACGCCGTGCATCGAGAGAAGCCGTTCTTTGCCGGTCTCGTCGAGTTCATCACGTCGAGCCCGCTCGTGGCCGCCGCATTCGAGGGCCCGAACGCGATCGCCGTCGTCCGCTCGATGGTCGGCGCAACGCGCCCGCACGAGGCGGCCCCCGGCACGATCCGTGGCGACTTCGCGCTCGAGACCGCGCAGAACCTCATCCACGCATCGGACGGCGCCGAGACGGCCACAACCGAGCTCGCGCTCTGGTTCGAGCCCGGCGAGCTCATTGCGTACGAGCGGGAGATCGACCGCTGGGCCCTCGCCCCCGACGAGTAGGGGTCCGTTCCTGCCACATAGCAACGCCCGTGGTAGCGGGCGACGAAGACCTGCCCAATCGTCACGGCCCGATGCGGACCCCCGCACGGGCCCGCATCCCGCTCGACGAAATGGCCGCAACATCGCGACCATGCGCCTTCGCGTACCACCCGGGTTGGTGTGTGGCGATCAGGGCGAAGCGGACGCCTCAGCCGAAGCGCTCGCCGACGGCGACCCGGAGCCGGGCGGCGACCCGGAGCTCGACGGCGACCCGGACGGCTCCGGCGACTCCGTCGGGGTCGCGCTTGGAGGTGGCTCCGTGGGGCCCGGGCTGCCCGGCGGCTCGGTCTCCCCGCCCGGTTGCTCGCTGCCGGTCGGACCCGAAACACCGCCCGGCACCGCCGCTGCCGCCTCGGGCACACCGAAGCCGCCGGCGGCGGCGCCGACCGCCAGACCCGATAGGGCGAGCACCAGCACGCCCGCGATGAGGACCCGGTTCGTTCGGACTGCGGCCGGGACGATCCACAGGATGTCGAGGCTGCCGCTCAGCAGGTGACTCGTCCGCTCGAACGCCCGCTCCATGCCGCTCTGTCCGACCATCGGCCGCGACGGCAGCGGGACCGGCCAGCGCGGCCGCTCGCTCACTCCGCGAGCGACGGCCTCTGACGGCCGGCCGAACCCGATCCAGGCGAGGCGGCCGTAGACCGCGATCTGGGCGAGCGCGCCGGCCATGACGGCGGCGACGAGCACGCCGTCGAGGGTCTTGTCGACGAGCGAAGCCCGCGCCTCCCACGCGGCGAGGCCCGGCCAGCCGACGGCGGCAAGGGCGATGAGGCCGAGGGCGACAGCGAGGATCGGTGCCCGGGCGACCCAGCCGCGGAGCTCGTCGATCCGCCGCGTCCCGAACGCGCCGCGGACCGCGACCGCCCAGGCAGCGAACGCGCTTCGCACCATGACGAAGACGATGATCCACGTCCGGGCAGGCTCCCAGGCCCCCGGATCCAGGGCCGCCAGGCCGAGAATCGCGATACCCGCGTCGGAGATGATCGTGTAGCCGACGACATGCTCGAGGTCGTCCTGGATCCAGGCGGCAAGCGACCCGAGGACGACGCTCACGGCGCCGACACCAACCACGAGCGCCCGCTCGAGGCTCAGCGGCAGGAGCAGCGGCGCGACGTTCTGATCGGCCCATGAGAGGGCGACGACCGCGAAGGCTGCCGGGCCCCAGGCCATGAGCATCGGCAGCGTGATCTCAGGAGCGGCGTCGGCGAGCCGGGCCGCCCAGAAGTGGAACGGGATCGCCCCGAAACGGATCGCCACCGCCGTGGCGAATCCGAGATAGGCGAGGCCGAAGACGGCAGGCTCCGCGGCCACCGCCTCCAGCGGCCGGCCGATCCACGCCGCCGCGAGGATCGCCAGGACCCCGGCCACCGCCAACGCCCGAAGCTCCCGCGTGGCGACGACCACGCCCCGCGCAGTGGCCGGAGGAACAACCGTGACGAGGATCCCGAGCAAGCCGCCTGCGGTGGCGGCGACCACGGCGATCCGCGCGTCCGCCAAGGCGAGTGCGAGCCCCGCGGCGCCGATCCCTCCGAGGAGCATGCCGGGCGCCAGGCGATGGGTCGTCGTCACCAGCCCGAGGAGCGCCAGGAGGAGCGAGACGACCGAACCCAGGAGCACGAACAGCCGAAGGTAGGCAGAGCCGACGATGTCGCCGCCACCGATCGAGATGATCTCGCCAGGCTTGATGCCAGCCGCGGCGATCGCGGCAACGGCCAGGCCCACGATGCCGATCGCGGTCGACAGCCGCACGCTGCCCCTGGTGAGGACCGACGCCGCCCCGGCCCCGAACGCGATGACGAGGAAGGGGAGGATCGTCATGTACGGATGTGCCGGCTGTTATTGGCCGCCGAATCACGGGCCGGCTCATCGGTCACCGCGAGAGTGCCGACGGCGGCCCGAGCGCCAAGGAGCATGATCCCGACCGCACCGCCCAGGCCGACGAGGAGGCCGCTCGTCACGAGCTGCTCCAGCTCCGTCGGGGTTCCACCGATGCCTTCGCGGACGAGCAGCCCGCCGGTGAGGAGGAGGATTGCTCCGATGCCGAGCCGAAACACGTCGCGGCTCGACACGATCGGCGAGGCGGCAAGGACCCCGAGCGCGAATCCTGCCGCCTGCGCTTCTGCCGGTCCGGCGGCGGGCGCCCCGAGGCCGTGGGTCCCGAGACCGATGATCGCGGCAGCCGCGGCCGCGAGCGCCTCCACCGGCCAACCGAGGCGCGACCCGCTCGTCGGCGCGTCCAGGTTGCGGATGCCGACGGCGATCAGCCGGCAGGCGAGAAAGGCTGCCGCGAGTCGCGCGGCAATCGGCAGGGGAGTGGGCAGCGGATCTGCGAGGAGCGTCGCCGCGAGGATGGCGACCAGCAGGCCGAGCAGGGCCGCCCGGGTCTCGCGAGCCGAAACCGCGACAACCGCCCCCGCCACGACGACGCAGGCGACGCCTGCGAGCGCGAGGTTCACGGCGCCGGCGATTGAAGCTCCGGATGGGTCGGCGTCGGTAGGATCGTCAGCGTGTCGATCGGCCAGTAGCGAAGCCAGGCGCGCCCGATCACCTTTTCGACCTCGACGGTGCCGAACTCGCGCGAATCGGCCGAGCTCTTGCGATGGTCGCCCATGAGGAACAGCTCCCCCTCCGCCACGGTCCACTGCTTCACTTGCAGCGGATCCTCGGTGTCCTGCGCCAGGCCGTCCTCCTCCTTGAAGACGTACGGCTCGACGAGCTCGATGCCGTTGAGGAACGCCTTGCCGTCATGGATTTCGACTTTGTCCCCGCCGACGCCGATGACCCGCTTGATGTAGGGCGTGCCGTCGGCCTGCGTCCAGGTTTCCGGAGGCGTGAACACCACGATGTCGCCGCGCTTGTACGTGTCGAAGCGAGGCGTCAGCTTGTCGACGAGGACGTACTGGTCCGGCTCGAGCGTCGTCTCCATCGACTGCTGGCGAATCTGGTATGGCTGGGCGACGAAGGTCTGAATGACGAAGAAGATGATCAACGTCAAGACGAGCGTCTCGACGATCTCGAAGAGACACCCAAGGGCGGGTCGTCTGGTCACAAGTCCGGCAGTATAGGTGCTGGGGACCTCCACCGCCGTGAGCCCGTCAGACAGTGCATAACCGCGCCGGCGAGCGTGTTTGACCCGGTGGATTCCGCCTTGATACACTCGCCCGCGGCCTGAAAACTCCCAGTGCCTCGCAGGCCAGCTGCCCAACGTTCTTCTTGATCCCGGAACCGCGCCGGACCTCGTGCGCGGCCGTCCCTCGGGCGCAAGTCACATTGTGGAGGACCCGCAGACCCTGATGGATGCCCAAGCGCTCCAGCTCATCATCCTGCCGGCCGGCATCATCGCCGTGCTCTTCGCGATCTACCTGGCCCGGGACGTCCTGTCGCGCGACACCGGGACGAAGGAGATGGAAGACGTCGCGGGCACGATCTTCGAAGGCGCGGTGGCCTTCATCCGGCGTCAGTACACGACGATCGGCATCCTCGCGGTGGTCGGGGCCTTCGTCATCGCCGGGGTGATCACGATCTTCGAGGGCGCGGACGTCGCCGACACGAAGATCTTCGGCCTCGACCTCGGCTGGCGGACCGGTCTCGCCTTCATCGTCGGCGCCGCCTGTTCCATGGCGTCGGGGATCATCGGCATGTACATCAGCGTGAAGGCCAACGTCCGGACCGCAGCGGCGGCTCGACGGAGCCTCGTCGAAGCGGTCCAGGTCGCGATGCGCGGTGGGGCGGTCTCCGGCTTCCTCGTCGTCGCCCTGTCGCTGCTCGGCGTGTACGGCATCTTCACCCTCTTCGGCGGGCTGTCCGGCGGTCAGGCGACGCACGACGCGCCGTTCCTCATCGTCGGTTTCGGCTTCGGTGCGTCGTTCGTGGCGCTCTTCGCCCAGCTCGGCGGCGGCATCTACACAAAGGCGGCGGACGTGGGCTCGGACCTCGTCGGCAAGGTCGAGAAGGGCATCCCCGAGGATGACCCCCGCAATGCGGGCGTCGTCGCGGACCTCGTCGGCGACAACGTCGGGGACTGCGCCGGTCGTGGCGCCGACCTGTTCGAGTCGACCGCGGCCGAGAATATCGGCGCGATGATCCTCGGCGTCGGGGTGTTCACGATCGCCCTCAACGCCGGCTGGCCGAACCCCCAGGCCTGGATCTTCTTCCCACTCGTCGTCCGGGCGTTCGGTCTCCTGTCGACCATCGTCGCGATCTTCTTCGTGCGCGGTCGGGAAGACGAGAACCCGATGAACATCCTCAACCGCGGCTACTGGGTCACGACGATCCTGTCGGTCGCTGCGCTCCTGCTGTGCACGAACGTGATGCTCCAGACCAACGGCAATGCTCCATCGGGCCTGCCCGTCTGGCTCTACTTCTTCGGGGCGGGCGTGGTCGGTCTCGCCACCAGCGTGGCCTTCGTCTACATCACCCAGTACTACACGGCCGGGTCATTCCGGCCCGTCCGCGAGATCGCCGAGGCGTCCAAGACCGGTCCTGCCACAAACATCATCTCCGGCACGGCAGTGGGCTTCGAGACCACGTTCGTCACCGCGATCACGATCGGCATCGCGCTCTTCGCCAGCCACTGGCTCGGGTCGCAGGCCGGGATCACGAACGAAGCCGGTCGCGACGTCGGCGGGATCTTCGGGACCGCCGTGGCCACGATGGCCATGCTCATGACGACCGCCTACATCCTCGCGATGGATACCTTCGGTCCCATCACGGACAACGCTGGCGGCATCGCGGAGTTCAGCCGGGCCGAGGCCGGTGCCCGCGAGATCACCGATCGCCTCGATGCAGTCGGCAACACGACGAAGGCTCTGACCAAGGGCTATGCGATCGCCTCGGCATCCCTGGCGGCGTTCCTGCTCTTTTCCGCGTACATCGACAAGGTCAACCTGATCCAGACGAATCGCGGCGGTGACCTGCTCACCTCGGTCGACCTGGCCAAGGTCGAGGTCTTCATCGCAGGCTTGATCGGCGCGATGCTCGTCTACTTCTTCAGCTCGCTCGCCATCCGAGCGGTCGGCACGACGGCCCAGGCGATCATCGTCGAGGTTCGTCGCCAGTTCCGCGAGATGCCCGGGATCATGGACTACACCCAGCGCCCGGACTATGCCCGGGTCGTCGACATCACGACGCGCGCCGCGCTCCGCGAGATGATCGCGCCCGGTGTCGTCGCCGTCGCCACGCCGATCGTCGTCGGGCTGCTGCTCGGCGCCGAGGCGGTCGCCGGCATGCTCATGGTCGGGACGATCGCCGGCGTCATGCTCGCGACCGTGCTCAACAACGGTGGCGGCGCGTGGGACAACGCCAAGAAGTACATCGAGTCCGGCAACCTCAAGGACGACCAGGGCAACGTCCTCGGCAAGGGCTCCGACGCCCACGCCGCGGCAGTGGTCGGCGACACCGTCGGCGATCCGTTCAAGGACACCGCCGGCCCGTCGCTCCACGTCCTCGTCAAGCTGCTCGCGACCATCACGTTGGTCCTGGCTCCGCTGTTCATCCGCTAGTCGAGGGACGGGGGACCGGCGGCACAAACACCGTCGGTCCTCGCAACCGAGATGGATACCTTGGCGCAGGCGATCGTGATGGGGATCGTCCAGGGACTCACGGAGTTCCTGCCGGTCTCCTCGTCTGGGCACCTGATCATCGTCCCGGCGCTTGCGGGCTGGACCGATCCGTTCATCACGTCGCTGGCGTTCAGCGTGATGCTCCACATCGGCACGCTCGTCGCGTTGCTCCTCTATTTCCGGGCGGACTGGATGCGCCTGATCCCCGCCGGGCTCGCGGCCATCCGCGACCGGTCGATCGACGGCGACCCTGACCGCCGGCTGGCCTGGCTCGTCGCCGTCGCGACCATTCCCGCGCTGATCGTCGGCATCTTGCTCAACGACCTCGTCGAGCAGCGCTTCCGTGAGGTGGGGCTCGTTGCGCTGATGCTCGTCGTCGGCGGCGGCATCCTCTGGCTCGCCGAGCGTCAGGGTTCCCGCCGGCTGCTCCCGGTCGACCTGACATTTCCGAAGGCCCTCGCCATCGGTGTCGCCCAGGCCCTTGCGTTGGTCCCAGGGATCAGCCGCTCCGGGATCTCGATCTCGGCTGGACTGTTCGCCGGGCTGGACCGCGAGTCGGCTGCTCGCTTCTCGTTCCTCATGGCGACCCCGATCACGGCCGCCGCAGCGGCCTACGAAACGTTCAAGGTGATCGGTGGCGGGTCCGGCCTGGTCGTGGAAGTCGCGCCGCTGTTCGCCGGGATGGCAGCAGCGCTCGTCTCGGGCCTCTTCGCGATCGCGGTCCTGCTGCGCTTCCTGCGCACCCGATCGACCGACATCTTCGTCGTCTATCGCGTGATCCTGGCAGCCATCGTGCTCGTGGTCTGGCTCGGCTGAGGCCACCCCGATGGAAGTCATGAAGCAGCTCCGCCAGCGCGCGATCCGGGACCTCGTCGACCAGCGCCCGATTCGAACGCAGCAGGAGCTCGCCGGGGCGCTCCGGGAGCGGGGCTTCCGGACGACGCAGGCGACGATCAGCCGCGACGTTGCCGAGCTCGGGCTGATCAAGGTCAGCCGCGAAGGTACCCAGGCGTATGCCCTCCCACCTCGGCTGATCGAGGCGGAGACATCGGGCGAGGATCGGCTCCGAAAGCTGCTAGCCGATCTGCCAGTCGAGTTCCACGAGGCCGGGCTGCTGCTCGTCATCCGGACACTGCCGGGCTCCGCCCACGCGATCGCGGCGGCCCTCGATCGAGCGCGCTGGCCGGAGGTCGCCGGGTCGGTCGCGGGCGACGACACGCTGTTCGTAGCCTTCCCGGACCGCGGCTCGCTCCAGCGGATCAAGCGCCGCCTGCTCCGCCTGGCCGAGTGACTGGGAGTTCCCGCCAGCGGCCGCTCCGCCTCGTCCAGGTCGGGATGGGCAGATGGGGCCTGGACTGGATGGCCGTCACGGCCGCATCGCGCGCTGTCGAGACGGTCGGCTACGTGGACCCGTCCGCCGATGCCCGAACGGCGGCCGTCCGGCGTGGCGCCAGGCCCGCCCGGGTCTTCGCCGATCTCGATTCGGCGCTCCGTGCCACGGGCGCGGAGGCGGCGCTCGTGACAACCGCCGTGGAATGGCACGTCCCGGTTGCGCTCGAAGCGCTCGCCGCCGGCCTCCACGTGCTGCTCGAGAAGCCGTTCGCGCCGACCCTCGCCGATGCCGTGCAGGTCGTTCGGGCGGCAGCGACGGCCCAGCGCACGCTCATGGTCAGCCAGAACTACCGCTATCATCCCGCGCCACGGCTGGCCACGGAGCTCGTCGCCAGTGGTGCGGTCGGCGCCGTTGCGGGCGTCGAGGTCGACTTCCGGCGCCATCCAATTCCACGAGCGCCGTGGGCGACGCGGCACCGCACGATGGATCATCCGCTCCTCGCAGACATGGCCATCCACCAGTTCGATTTGCTCCGGCTCGTCCTTGGACGCGAACCCGTGTGGGTCGAGATGGAGCCGATGAATCCGCCCTCGAGCGACTATCGCGACCCGCCGGCAGCGTTCGGGTTGCTGTTGTTCGAAGGTGACGTCGCGGTCAGCTATCGGGGCAGTTGGATCAGCGCCGGGCGCCCGACGCCGTGGGGCGGCGAGTGGCGGCTGGAGGGCGCCGATGGAGCCGTCGAGTGGGCGAGCCGCAAGGAACGCGGCGCGCCTGACTCGCTCCGTCTACGAACCGTCAGCGGCGCCGCGCGTCCTGTCGAGCTGCCGAAGCTGGCTGCGCTCGATCGGGCTGGCACGCTCGCCGCGTTCGTCGAGGCGGTCCGGTCCGGCTCCGAGCCGGAAACGTCCGGTCGTCGCAACCTCCAGACGCTGGCCCTGGTGATCGCTGCGATCCGATCCGCGACGGAGCGTCGCCGCGTGGCAATCTCGGAGCTGATCGCGGACCTGCCGGAGGATGTTCGATGACCGATCCAGTCCGGGTGCTCGTCTGGAACGAGTATCGCCATGAGCTTCAGAGCCCCGAGGTCGCGGCGATCTACCCGGACGGGATCCACGGCACGATCGCCGCTGCGCTGCGCGACGCGGGACTCGACGTCCGGACCGGGACGCTCGACCAGCCGGAGCAGGGCCTCGCCGACCTCGACTGGCCGGATGTGCTCGTCTGGTGGGGCCACATCGCCCACGACGAGGTCAGCGACGCGAACGTCGATCGCATTCAGGCCCGCGTCCTCGAGGGGATGGGCTTCGTCGCACTGCATTCGGCCCACTACAGCCGCCCGTTCAGGCGCCTCATGGGAACCAGCTGCTCATTGAAGTGGCGTGAGGCGAACGATCGCGAGCGACTGTGGGTCGTCGCCCCGGACCATCCGGTTGCGGAGGGGCTCGGCGAGTATTTCGAGATCGAGCGCGAGGAGATGTACGGCGAGTTCTTCGACATCCCGACGCCGGACGCGCTGGTGTTCGTCAGCTGGTTCACCGGTGGCGAGGTATTTCGTTCCGGCGCGGCGTTCGTCCGGGGGCGGGGCCGGATCTTCTATTTCCGACCGGGCCACGAGACTTACCCGACCTACCACCAGGCGGAGGTCCAGCGCGTGATCGCCAACGCCGCGCGATGGGCAACGCCCGGGAGCGGGCCGCAACCGACCTTCGGCAATCGCCCGCCCGTCGATGGTTTTTGACACTCTGAGCGTCGCGCAGTAGGCTATCGGCCGGTCGAACTTCAGGCGCGCGAACCACGCGCGGAGCCTGGAGTTCTTTCCTTTATCCCGACCCTAATGACCGTCGTTCCAGCACCGGTCCACAACCCATCGGGGGCGCAAGCCGTGAACAACAAGCCGACGTATCTCTCCAAGGAAGGCCTCGAGAAGCTCCGAGCCGAGCTCGACGAGATGACCAGCGTGAAGCGGCCGGAAGTCGCGCAGCGGATCCACGACGCCAAGGAGCACGGCGACCTGTCCGAGAACGCCGAGTACGAGGACGCCAAGAACGAGCAGGCGTTCGTCGAGGGCCGGATCCAGACGCTCCAGGCGCTGATCAAGAACGCGACGATCATCGACGAGAACCACTCGACCGACCACGTCCAGATCGGCTCGACGGTGGCGGTCGAGAGCGACGACGGCAAGGAATCCTTCACGATCGTTGGGTCCACGGAGGCCAAGCCAACCGAGGGTCGCATCTCGAACGAGAGCCCCGTCGGGCGCGCCCTCCTCGGCAAGAAGAAGGGTGAGAAGGTCCTGGTCAAGGTCCCCGCCGGCGACTTCACCTACAAGATCGTCAGCATTTCGTAATCGGGAGGAGGCACCCTCCCCTGTGAGCCAGCAGGATTGGGCCGACGAGCTCGCGGCTAGCGTTAGCGGGCCGCAGGTCATCAACGACTCCAAGACCCCGTCGGGCACCGTCCACGTCGGCAGCCTCCGCGGCCCGGTGATCCTTGATGTCATCGTTCGAGCGATGCGGGCCCGAGGCCTGGACATCACGTACCTCTACGGCGTCGACGACATGGACCCGATGGACGCCCAAGCCCTCCTGACGCCCGATGCCGTCGCGGACGCAATGGGCAAGCCGCTCGCCCACATTCCCGATCAGGAGGCCGATGGGCACGCGTCGTACGCTCGCCATCACGCCCAGGTCTTCATCGACATCTTCGCCGGCCTCGGCATCCGCCCGGACCGCTACTACTGGATGAGCGAGATCTACCCGACGGGAGCGATGGACCCGTACATCCGCACCGCACTCGACAGGGCGGCGCTCGTTCGGGAGATCTACCGTCGAGTCGCCAACGTCCAGCACCCGGACGCGTGGCACCCGCTCCAGGTCGTCTGCGAGAACTGCGGCAAGGTCGGCACCACGATCGTCACCGGTTGGGACGGCGAGCAGGTCACGTACGAGTGCCGGGAACGGCTCGTCGACTGGGCCCATGGCTGCGGTCATTCGGGCCGGGTGTCGCCGTTCGGGGGCAACGGCAAGCTGCCGTGGAACCTCGAATGGGCCGCCCAGTGGTCGTTGTTCGGGGTGACGATCGAGCCATGCGGCAAGGATCTCGCGACCGCCGGCGGGTCGCGCGACCGCTCCGACGCGATCGCCCGCGAGGTGTTCGAGCGCGAGCCGCCGCTCAATGTCCCGTACGAGTTCATCAACATCGGCGGCAAGAAGATGTCGACCTCCAAGGGTCGGGGCGCGGCAGCCCACGAGATCGTGGAGGTGATCCTCCCGGAGCAGCTCCGCTTCTTCTTCCTCCGCCCGAAGCCGAACACCGCTGTCGACTTCGATCCCGACGGCACCGACGCGGTGCCGCGGCTGTTCGACGAGTTCGATCGGTTTGCCGCCGCGACGGCCGGGCGCGACGTCAAAGGTGATCTCGCTCCGGGCTACGAGGCGACGTTCCGCTACTCGCTCCTCGACCCGAACGCGGATGTCGCGGCGGAGGCCGCCCTGTTTCGGCCGGCGTTCGCCCACCTGGCCCTCCTCGTCCAGATCCCGAACGTCGACGTCGCTGCCCGGGTCGTGGCGGAGAAGGGGAGTCCGCTGAACGAGCGCGAGGAGCAGATTCTCGCGGATCGGATCCGGTCCGCTCGGCGCTGGCTCGAGGTCTACGCCCCCGAGCGAGCCCGACTCGCGATCCGACGCGACAAGGTGCCTGAGGAGGCCACCGAATCCCTGGATGGTGTCCAGCGCGGATACCTCCGCGCTCTGGCCGATGCGGTCGATGCCCGCCGGCCGGATGCGGGCGACGCCTGGCAGGACGCGATCTTCTCCACCGCCACGGAACTCGTTCTCGAGCCGCGGGCCGCCTTTACGGCGCTGTATCTCGCCTTCCTCGGGCGGACCAATGGTCCGCGGGCCGGCTGGCTTCTGGCCAGCCTCGAGCACGACTTCGTGGTCGCCCGGCTGCGCGAAGCCGCCGCCGGCGGCGCGAGCGACGCGGGCGCGGCATGAGCGTCGGGCTTCAGCGACTCCGCGAGGACGCGGACGCGATCCGCAAGGGCGCGGTCGACAAGGGCGAAGACCCGGCGGTCGTCGACCGAGCACTCGAACTGGACACCCGCCGGCGGGCGCTCCTCGGCGATGGAGATCGGCTCAAGGCAGAGCGGAACGCGGCCTCGAAACAGATCGGCGAGGCGATCAAGGGCGGGGCATCGCCGAACGGTCCCGACGTGGCGGATCTCAAGGCCGCCTCGACCGCTGCGGGGGAGCGGATCGCCGCCGTCGATGCGGAGCTCGCGACCGTCGAGTCGGAGGTCGACGACCTGCTCCTCAGGATCCCGAACCCGGCCGACCCGGATGTCCCGATCGGAGGCGAAGAGGCGAACGTCACGGTTCGGACGTGGGGCCAACAGCTTCCCGTCGCGCAACCACTCGAAGGCGAAGTCGGTGCTGATGCGCCACAGGACGGCGCGACCTGGACCCGGAAACCCCACTGGGAGCTCGCCGAGACCCTCGACATCATCGACAACCCGCGCGGCGCGAAGATCGCCGGCTCCGGCTTTCCCGTCTACAAGGGCGCCGGGTCCGCGCTCCAGCGGGCGCTCATCAACTGGTTCCTCGACGTCCACACCCGCGAGAACGGCATGACGGAGATCTGGCCGCCGGCGGTCGTCAACGCCGCGTCCGCGACTGGCACCGGTCAGATCCCGGACAAAGAGGACCAGATGTACGTCGTCACCCGCGACGAGCTCTACCTGGTCCCGACCGCCGAGGTCCCGGTAACGAACCTCCACCGAGACGAGATCCTCGACGCCGCCGCCCTGCCCATCCACTACGCCGCCTACTCGCCGTGCTTCCGCCGCGAGGCCGGCGCGGCCGGCAAGGACACCCGCGGGATCCTTCGTGTCCACCAGTTTGACAAGGTCGAGATGGTCCTCTTCGAGAAGCCGGGCGACTCGGAGGCCGCGCTCGAATGGATGACGGAGCGCGCCGAGATCCTGCTCCAGCGACTCGGGCTTGCGTACCGGGTACTCCTCATGGCGACCCGAGACATGGGCTTCACGCAGGCGAAGAAGTACGACCTCGAGGTCTGGGCACCTGGCGTCGAGCGCTGGCTCGAGGTCAGCTCCTGTTCCAACTTCCGCGACTTCCAGGCCCGTCGGATGGCGATTCGCTACCGGCCAGAGCCGGGCGCGAAGCCCGAGCTCGTCCACACTCTCAACGGGTCCGGTCTGGCCCTCGCCCGGGTCGTCGCCGCGATCATCGAGACGTACCAGGAGCCCGACGGGAGCATCCGCGTCCCGGAGGTGCTTCGGCCCTACCTCGGGCGCGATACGATCAGCGCATGACGACTCCGCCCGATGAGGCGCCGGAGGCACGGCAGCCACCGCCCGAGACCCTCCAGTCACCGCCCCAGCCGATCGTTTACTGGGAGGCTCCGAAGGAGGAAGCGGGTCCGGCGCCCGGCGTCAAGTTCGCCGGTCACGGCCCGCGGCTCGTTGCGTACATCATCGACACGCTGATCGTCGGCGTGGCCTACGTCATCTTCTTCTTCGTCGCCGCGGCCGTGCTCGTCGCCGTGTCAGGTCCGGGCGATTTCAACAATGGGATTCCGCGCGGCCGGGCAGCTGGCGCGATCGCGCTGTTCGGCCTGCTCTTCCTGGTCACCTTCCTCATCGCGCTCGCGTACTTCCCGTTCTTCTGGGCGCGAAGCGGGCAGACCCCCGGCATGCGGCCGTTCGGGCTCTACGTCGTCCGGGACAGCGACGGCGGCAAGATCTCGTCCGGCCAGGCGATCCTCCGCATGATCGGACTCTGGGTTGCGGCCCTCCCGCTCTATCTCGGCTTCATCTGGGTCTTCATCGACGTACGCCGCCGCGGCTGGCACGACCTGATCGCGGGAACCGTCGTCATCGAACGCACGCGACCCTGAGGCTCGCGCGCGACCCTGAGCGAGCCGGAGCCCGCTGGTATCCTCGCCCGCGGAGAGGTGGCAGAGCGGTCGAATGCGGCGGTCTTGAAAACCGTTGATCGAAAGATCCGTGGGTTCGAATCCCACCCTCTCCGCCAGCGCGACTCTCAGCTCGCGACGGACAGCGCCTCGGCCATCGCCTTGAGGTGAGCTGGCGTGCTCCCGCAGCAGGCACCGATGATCCGGGCGCCGGCGGCGTGGAACGCCAGCCCAGCTTCAGCCATCGTCGCCGGATCGGCCCGATAGACGGCACGCATGTCGACGAGCTCCGGAATCCCGGCGTTCGACTTCGCGACGAGCGTGACGTCTGGGGCGGCGGCATGCATCTGCGCGATCACCGGCAGGAGCTCGTCCGGGCCATTGCCGCAGTTTCCGCCGATCGCATCGACGCCCAGGGCGGCTAGAGCGGTCACCGCCTGCTCCGGCGAGACGCCCATCATCGTGTGGCCGCGGGTGTCGAACGTCATCGTCGCGATGATCGGGATGCCGGCGGACACCTGGCGAACGCCCTGGACCGCCGCCCGGATCTCCGATAGGTGCGACATCGTCTCGATCCAGATCACGTCCACGCCGCCAGCGATGAACGCGGCGGCCTGCTCGGCGAAGACCTCGACGGCCTCTTCCTCCGACAGGGTCCCCAGCGGCGCCATGATCTCGCCGGTCGGCCCGATGTCCCCGGCGACGAGCGCCCGGCCGCCCGCGGCGTCGACCTCGGCCCGGAGGAGCACCGCGGCAGTCCGGTTCAGGTCCGTCACCCGCTCGTGGAGCCCGTGGAGTCGGAGCCGGAGGCGATTGCCGCCGAACGTGTTCGTCATGACGATCCGTGACCCGGCCTCGAGATAGCCGCGGTGGATCCGGCGGACGACCTCGGGCTGGCTGACGTTCCAGACCTCGGGCGGATCGCCGAACTGGAGGCCCGCGGAGAAGAGCATCGTCCCCATCGCCCCGTCGGCGAGGATCGTGCCGCCCTCGTCGAGGAGCGCTCGCCAGCGGGCATTCGCGGCATCCGGCTCGGCTCGGTTGATCGTTGCCACCGCGCCATCCGATTGCGAGGCCGCCGCCGCTGCGTCGGCCGCGTCTGCGGCGCGCGAGCCCGCTACCGGTGGACGGCGCGAGCGGTGGCGGGCACCCCGCTCGGAGCCCTCGTCCATCAGCGGCTCATCGACCGGTAGCGGCGGGTCCCGAGCGGCGCGAAGATCACGATGAACACCACGACCCAGATGATCGTCACGAGCGCTGGTTCGGTCGATGCGAGGCTGTTCGAGACGGTCTCGCTCGGGTTGCCCCATAGCTCGCGAAGAGCCGCGGTCAGCGTGCTCGTTGGGTTCCACTCGGCGACCGGTTGCAGCCACGTCGGTAGCGACGTCGCTGGGACGAACACGTTCGAGATGAACGTGATCGGGAAGAGGACGGTGAAGATCACCTGCTGGGCGACCTCAACGGTCGGCACCATCAGACCCAGCCACACGCCGAGCCACGCCATGCCGTAGGCGAAGAACAGGAGTAGCAGGAAGCCCGCGACGAGGGACGTGATGCTCTCGACCCGCCAGCCGACGACGAAGCCGGTCGCCATCAGGACGACGAGGATTCCGGCGTTGTAGATGACATCGGAGAACGTTCGTCCCGTCAGGACCGCCGAGCGTGACATCGGCAGCGAGCGGAACCGGTCGATGATCCCCTTGTTCACGTCGTCGGTCATCCCGATCGCCGTCGTCGCGGCGGCGAAGACGATCGTCTGGGCGAAGATCCCGGGCATCAGGAACGGCGTGTAGTCGGCGCCACCCGGGACATTGATGGCGCCGCCGAATACGAACACGAAGAGCAGCACGAACATGATCGACTGGAGGATGGCGAAGATCGCCAGCTCCGGGATGCGGGGGATGCGCTTCAGGTTGCGCCAACCGACGAGCAGGCCGTCGGTGATCGCGTTCCCGCCCCCGCTGACCGGGGCGGTCTTGGACGGCGCGGTCATGCGGTCCTCCCGAGTGGCGCTGCCTCGTTGGCCAGCTCTTCGGCCGTCGCACGGCCGGTGAGGGCCAGGAAGACGTCGTCGAGGGTCGGCCGCCGGAGGCCGATGTCGTCGATGTGAATGCCGGCGTCGTCGAAGTCGCGGACGATCTGGACGAGGGTCTGGGCGCCGCCATGGGCCGGGACGGTCATTTTCCGGGTGTGCTCATCGAGGGTCGGCTCTTCGCCGGCGTCACGGGCGAGCAGCTCGCGCGCCTTGTGGATGGCATCCCGGTCGCGAACGACGACCTCGATCCGCTCGCCGCCGACCTGCGACTTCAACTCGTCGGCCGTGCCCGTGGCGATGATCTTGCCGTGGTCGACGACCGCGATCGTATTGGCCAGCTCGTCGGCCTCCTCGAGATACTGGGTCGTGAGAAGGAGCGTCACGCCCTCCCGGACGAGGCCCCTGATGACATCCCACATTCCAAGCCGGCTGCGCGGGTCGAGACCGGTCGTCGGCTCGTCGAGGATGAGCAGCCGGGGCCGCCCGATGAGGGCGCTGGCGAGGTCCAGCCGCCTCCGCATCCCGCCCGAGTAGGTCTTGACGACACGGTCGCGGGCATCGACAAGCTCGAACTGCTCGAGGAGCTCGTCGGCGCGCTTCTTCGCCTCGGGCGATGACAGCTGGTACAGCCGGCCGAACAGCCAGAGGTTCTCGCTGCCGGTCAGGTTCTCGTCGACGGCCGCGTACTGCCCGGACAGGCCGATGACTTTCCGGATCGCGTCCGGCTCACGGACGACGTCAAAGCCGGCGACTGTTGCTCGGCCGGCATCGGGCTTGAGGAGGGTCGCCAGGATCCGGACGGCGGTCGTCTTGCCGGCGCCGTTCGGCCCGAGGAGGCCCAGGACGGTGCCCTCCGGAACGATGAGGTCGATGCCGTCGAGCGCGTGCACCTCGTTCTTGCGTGATCGGTAGATCTTGACCAGCCCCTCGGCTGTGATCGCGTCCATGTGTGGCCCTCTCGCGTTCTCGGTCGACGGGATCGAAGGTGTCACACGGGCACCGCGAGAACGGGCGCTCCTCAGGACGGATCAGCCGACGTAAGCGGGGATCGTATCAGCCCTCGCCCATCGCGCGCCGGAAATTGCCGGGACTCGCGGGTGGTTGACACCCGGCACCACCTAGTCGGCAGCCCTCCACTGGGACCTTTCACCCATTGGGATGTGGTCCAGCTGTACCTACGCTCGCATCCCGGCCGGGAAGCACAAACCGAGGTGGATTCGAGCATGTTCGGCACACAGCCGCGGGCACGCCGCCCGCTGCTGCTCATCCTCGTCTTCGGCGCGCTCCTGGCGATCATCGGCGTCACGGCGACGGCGCAGTCGGTGATGGTCTCGCTCCACTTCTCGACTAGCACCCTGAACACGCTCGTCGCGAGCGATTCCGCGACCGTCCGCGCCGTCCTCAACGACAAGGTCAAGCTCCACTTCTTCGACCCGGCCGTCGGACCCAGTGCCGCGGAGCTAACGGAGCTCGAACGGCAGCTCGCTGCCCTGACCCGCCCGACCGAGATCCTCCGCGTCGAGATCCGCCGCCTGGACGGGACGATCGTTGCGGCCAGTCAGGCCGGCATCGCGGGCACGGCGATGGAACTGAGTCCCGCCGCCGCGGATGCCGGATCCGGCCAACCCAGCGCGGTGATCCTGCCGGCCGCAGACGCTGGCGCCGGCCCGGGAGCATTCGAGTCGCCGTCGATCCTTCGCGAGTTCCTCCCGATCACCACCACCGATGGGCAGGTGCATGCCATCGTCGGAATCTGGCGGGATGCAATCCCCGTCCTCGGCTTGCTCGATCGCGTCCGCCGGGATGTCGTTGCCGTCACCCTGACCGCAGCGATCATCGCCGCGATCGTCCTCTACCTCATCTTCCGATCGGCCCAGGGGCGGTTGACCCGGCAGACGGCGGCGCTCGTCGAATCCACCCGACGCGATCCGCTGACCGACACGCTCAACCACGGGGCACTCGTATCCCACCTGGCTCTCGAGATCGAGCGAGCCCGCGCGTCCGGCGCGCCGCTCGGGGTCGCGCTGATCGACATCGACAACTTCCGGTTGCTCAACGACAACCACGGCCACCGTGCTGGCGACCAGGCCCTCCTCGCGGTCGTCGGTGAGCTGCGAAACCTGCCGGAGTCGATCGTCATGGGCCGCTACGGCCCCGATGAGTTTCTGCTCGTCGCGCCAGCGGAGGCCGTCGTCGACATGGAGCCCGCGATCGAGCGACTCCGGACCGCACTTGCTGACCTGAGCCTCCAGTTCGAGGCGACGGAGCGCTTGCCAGTCACGATCAGCGCCGGCCTCTGCACCTACCCGGAGCACGGATCGTCGGTCACCGTCCTGCTGGCGGCGGCCGCCCGGACGCTCGAGGAGGCGAAGGCGTCGGGTGGCGACAACGTGAAGGTCGCCGGCACGGGCGAGGTCGAAGACACGAGCACCTCCGGCTTCGACATCCTCCACGGCCTGATCCTGGCCGTCGACACGAAGGACCGGTACACGAAGCGCCACTCAGAAGATGTCGCGCGCTACGGCGTGTTCCTGGCCCGCCGCCTCGGCCTCGACCCGGAGCTCGTCAGCACGATCCACCTCGCCGGGCTGCTCCACGATGTCGGCAAGATCGGCATCCCGGATCCGATCCTTCGCAAGCCCGGCAAGCTGACCGATGCCGAGTACGAGATCGTCAAGCAGCACGTCGCCCTCGGCGACATGATCGTGCGGGACGTCCCGGACATCGAGATCGTCCGGGCCGGCATCCGCCATCACCACGAGCGCTGGGATGGCGACGGCTACCTGACTCGCCTGGCCGGCGAGGAGATCCCGCTGATCGCCCGGATCCTCGCCGTCGGCGATGCCTTCTCGGCGATGACGACCACCCGCCCCTACCGCAAGGCGCTCGATCTCCGCGAGGCGCTCACGAGGCTCGAGGACGCGTCCGGCTCCCAGCTCGACGAGCGGCTGGTCAAGCTCTTCGTCGAGGGGATCGAGACGGCGGCCGACGCGCCGCTCCCCGGGGCCGACGTTCACGCGGCGACACTCTGGATGCCGAGGCGCGTCGCGTGACGCAACGCCGGCGGACCGTCCGGGGTCGCAGTGGGGTCGCTCTTGGCGCGCTCGCCCTGTCCGCCGCCCTGATCGTGACCCTGGCGCCCGCAGCGTGGGTCGCGCCGGTTGATGCTGGGCTTCTGCCGATCGCTATCCCCGACAGGTACACCGTGAAACACAGCCGGGCAACGACGATCCCCCCGACGGGCGTCCTCGCGAACGACCTTGATCTCCTTGGGAGCACGACGGCGGTCAAGACCCAGAACCCGAGTCACGGGACAGTCACGCTGAGACCGGATGGCGGCTTCACGTACACGCCAACGGCCGGGTATCTCGGGACCGACGTGTGGCGGTATCGCCCGACCGGCCTTCTCGGCCTCGGGACCACGGTCACGATGACGGTCACGAACGCGGCTCCCACTGCCGCCAACAATTCATACGACGCGGTGACCGGTGTCGAGATTCAGATTTCCGCGCCGGGTATCCTGGCCAACGACAACGATGCGGACGGCGACAGCCTGACCGCCACATCCATCAACGACAGTGGCGGCAGCGGCTCGTTCGATGTCTCCTCGAACGGTTCGTTCACCTTCAAGTCGGGCGGATCCTTCGTCGGCGATCGGACGTTCACCTATCGCGCTTCGGACGGGCTGGCCACGTCGCCGATGCGAACGGTGACAATCCACGTCAGGGCGCCGGCCGCGACCCCGACGCCGACCCCGGCGCCGACTCCGACCCCGGCGCCGACTCCGACTGCAACCCCGACCCCTAGGCCGACTGCAACCCCGACCCCTAGGCCGACCGCGACGCCCACGTTCCCGTTGCCGACGCTCCCGCCGCTGCCCACGCTGCCGCTGCCGACGCTCCCGCCGCTGCCGACGCTCCCGCCCCTGCCCACATTGCCCCTTCCGACCCTGCCCCCGGGCGCAACCCCGACGCCGACACCTTCGACCGGGCCGGGCTCCAGCCAAGGCGCTTCGCCGTCGCCCTCCACCTCGACCTCCCCAGGTTCGAGCCCGATCCCGGGATCCTCGACCGACCCGTCGGCGACGCCGCCGCCAGTCAATCCGTCGGCCCCGGCCGGCAGCCCCGGAACCGGTACGGGAACCGCGGCGATCGGTGGCGGCGGGTTCAACGTGGGTACGTCGGGGCTCGGTCCGATCGATGGCCTGCTCGACCCGGGCTTCGTCGGCTTCGACGGTCTCCTCGAATGGGCCGTACCGTCTCTGGTCCTGGGCGTTCCTGGTCTCCTCCTGCTGCTCGCGATCATCGCCCAGTCGCTCGGCGGCCTGTTCTGGCTGCCGTTCGTCCGCCGCTGGCTCGGGGGCTTTGGGATCCGCAGGCGACGATCGGCGGAACGCCAACTCCGCTGAACCCAGCGCGCCAGCGATACCGTGGGCCGATGCTCGAGCGCCCTCCACCGCCCGGCCTCTGCAATTCGTGCCGGCACGCGCGGGTGATCACGTCGGCGCGAGGATCGCGGTTCCTCCTGTGCGAGCTGTCGAAGACCGATCCGCGCTTCCCGCGCTATCCGAGGCTCCCGGTGATCTCCTGTTCCGGCTACGAGCCGGTCGCGCCGAGCGACGCGTCCGACCTTGACGCCCCGGAGCGCGAACCCTAGACTCCGCGGACATCGCGAAGAACGGGCAATGAACGGGACGAGTACCCGTCGCGCGTCGGCATAGAGATCCGGTGGCTGGTGGAAACCGGAGCGGCGACGACAGGAAATGGACCCGGGAGCCTCCGGACCGAACCTCGACGGGTCACCGTCGGGCAGTAGGCTCCGGCGCAGAGCGCCAGCGATAAAGGGCAGCGCCGATCGGCGGATCCCGCCCGTCGGTCACCGAGTGCGGCATCGCCGAATGAGGGTGGCACCGCGGAAGGCACGACCTTTCGTCCCTGGACGAACTGGTCGTTCTTGATTCCCGGGCGCGGACGGGCCGCGCGGAGGCCACGAGATGACGACAACCGATCCGCTCAGCCTGACCGAGGCGAAGCGTCTCTCCGCCAACGCCGATACGCTGCTGCTCCGCGCAACCCGGCCCGCCGACCTCGAGACGCCGATCGGGGCCTTCCTCCGGCTCGACGACGGATCCACGCCTGCCTACCTGCTCGAGTCCGTCGAGGGTGGCGAGCGACTCGGGCGATACAGCTTCCTTGGCGTCGGGCCGCGCCGGCTCCTCGAGGTCCGAGACGGCGTCGCTCGCACCCTGACGCGACCCGTGACGGTCAGCGAGTATTCGCCTGACCTGCCGGTCGATGCGACCCCGGCGCCGGATCCGCTCGACGCAATTCGCGGGTTCGTCCCGCGCCGCCGGGTCCAGCCGACCGAAGGCATGCCACGCTTCACGGGCGGCGCCGTCGGGGCTCTCGCGTACGATGCCGTCTCCTTCTTCGAGCCCACCGTCCCGTTGCCGGAGCGCGACCCCGTGGGTGCGCCGACGGCGGCGTTCATCGAGACCGATCTCGTCCTTGTCTTCGACCACCTCACCCACACGTTGTCGGCGATCGCGTCGCTTCATACCGAGTCGCCGGACCTCGAGGGCCGCTACCGGATCGCCGAGGAGGCGATCTTCGAGGCGCTCGAGCGGACGTCCCGGCCGAGCGCGACGGAGATGGGCGGAGCCGTAGCACGCCAGCCGGCCGCCGCCGCGCTCCGTGACGACAGGATCGAGACGAGTCTCGGCCGCGACGCCTACATCCATGCGGTCGAGGTCGCCAAGGAGGCGATCGCATCGGGTGAGGCGATCCAGGTCGTCCTGGCCCGCCGTCAGACCTTCGATCTGCCGAATGATCCCGCGACCGGCCAGGTGCTCGACGGAATCTCGCTCTACCGCGCGCTCCGCCGCGTCAATCCCAGCCCGTACCTCTTCTTCGTCCGGACGCCATCGTTCGAAGTCGTCGGTGCGAGCCCGGAGCTCCTCCTCCAGGTCGAAGGCGACAAGCTCACGACTCACCCGATCGCCGGCACACGGCCGCGCGGGGCGACCGACGCGGACGACCGGATCCTGTCCGAGCAGCTCCAGCGCGACCCGAAGGAGCGAGCCGAGCACATCATGCTCGTTGACCTCGGGCGGAACGACCTCGGGCGGGTCTCGCGGGCCGGTACCGTGACCGTCAGCAAGTATATGGAGGTCGAGCGCTACAGCCACGTTTTGCATCTCGTCTCGCACGTCGAGGGTCGCTTGAAGCCTGAGCTCGATGCTCTGGATGCGCTGCGCTCGGTCTTCCCCGCCGGCACCCTGTCCGGTGCCCCGAAGGTCCGCGCGATGCAGCTCATCGCCGCCGCCGAGGGCGAGCGGCGAGGACTGTATGGCGGCGCTGTCGGCTATCTCGGCTACGACGGGAACCTCGATACCGCGATCACGATCAGGAGCGCGGTCCTGCGCGCGGGCCAGGCCCACGTCCACACCGGCGCTGGGATCGTGGCCGGGAGCGTCCCGGAGCGCGAATTCGAGGAGACCGAGCACAAGGCCGCTGCGCTACGTCGCGCGATCGAGCTCGCCGCCGGGGCCGCGGATACGCCCCGGTCGGCGGATGCGGCCGGGCCCAATGCGACGGAGACGCCGGAGCCACAGGTCGGGGCGCGACCATGATCCTCGTGGTCGACAACTACGATTCGTTCACGTTCAACCTCGTCCAGGCGCTGCAGGCCGCCGGGGCGGAGGTGCGCGTCGTCCGCAACGACGCGATCGACAAGGTAGGCGTCGAGGCGCTCGCCGCCGACGTCGATGCGGACCTGCGGGGGATCGTGATCTCGCCCGGCCCTGGCGACCCGACGTCGGCCGGGGTGTCGGTCGCGACGATCGAGGTCGCCCGAGATCGCGAGATCCCGCTGCTCGGCGTGTGCCTAGGGATGCAGTCCATGGCGGTCGCCTTCGGCGCATCGATTGTCCGCGCCCCGACGCTCGTGCACGGCGAGGCATCCGAGGTGACCCACGATGGCGCCGGTCTCCTCGCCGGCATGCCGCCGTCGTTCATGGCGGCCCGCTACCACTCGCTCGCGGTGGACGTCGCGACGCTGCCGCCGGAGCTGCGCGTCACGGCGATGAGCGAGGTGGATCGCGTCGTCATGGGGATCCGGCACGTTTCGCTTCCGCTCGAGGGCGTGCAGTTCCACCCGGAGTCCGTCCTCACACCGGAAGGGCCGCACCTTCTCGCGAACTTCCTCCGCCAGGCGGGTGAAGGCGAGGCGTCGCGGCTCGACGATGCATCGGGTTCGTTCGCGACGGCCGGGCTCGCCGAGCTCGTGCCGTGAGCGACCAGGTTCGCGCCGCACTGGCCGCCATCATCGATGGCCGCGTCCTGACGATGGACGAGGCACGCGCGGCGATGGGCTCCGTGATGGACGGTGAGGCGACTTCCTCACAGCTCGCAGCCCTGTTGGTCGCGCTTCGGATGCGCGGCGAGGCGGTCGAGGAGCTGGCCGGCTTCGCCAAGGCGATGCGCGAGCGGGTCGTCCGCGTTGACGCGCCCGTCGGCGCGATCGACGTCGTCGGCACCGGCGGAGACGGCAGCGGCACGTTCAACATCTCGACCACGTCCGCCTTGGTCGTGGCCGCGGCAGGCGTCCCGGTGGCGAAGCACGGCAACCGGGCGATCACGTCCGCCTCGGGCTCCGCGGACGTCCTCGACGCGCTCGGCGTGAGGATCGATCACGACGCCGCGTCGGCCGGGGCGTCTCTGCGCGATTCCGGTTTCGCGTTCCTCTTCGCCCCGGGGTTCCATCCGGCGATGAAGCACGCCGGGCCGACCCGCCGGGAGATCGGCGTTCGGACCGCGTTCAACCTCCTCGGTCCGCTGACGAACCCGGCGGGCACGACTCGCCAGCTGATCGGCGTCGCCGAGGGTGGAGCGGCGGCTCGCGTTGCCGAGGTCGCGGCGCTCCTCGGAACGGAGCGGACGTTCGTCATCCACGGGGACGGGATCGACGAACTGCCGCTCGACGGCAGCGGGGTCCTGTTCGATGTGACGCCCGATGGCGTCGAGCGGCGGGCGGTCGATGCCGCGGCGCTCGGCCTGCGGCGGGCGTCCAATGCGAAGCTCGCCGGTGGCTCCGCCGCGGACAACGCCCGGATCACCGAATCCGTCCTTCGCGGCGAGCCCGGGGCGCGGCGGGACGTCGTGCTGCTGAACGCAGGCGCCGCGTTGCTCGTTGCCGGGCTCGTCGATTCGCTGGAGGCCGGCATCGATCGGGCCGGGTTGACGATCGACGCCGGGCTCGGGTCGGAGCTGCTCGAGCGGCTGCGAGCGGAGCGGCGGGTAGCCGAAGCCTCTGCGGCCGCCGCGGAAGGGGCGCCAGCATGACGATCGCTGAGCGGCCAGGAGTGCAGGGCCCTGGGCCTCACGACGACGCGCCAACCGGCCGAAAGCGCCCGCGCAAGCGCAACCTCGTCGCCGAGATCGCTGAACGCCGTCGCGCGGACATCCGCGACGAGATGGCCCGCCTGACACTCGACGACCACCTCGCGATCGCCGCAGCTACGCAGCCGCCACGCCCGATCCTCGACCGGCTCGCATCGCCCGGCCTTCACGTGATCGCGGAGATCAAGCGGCGCTCGCCATCGGCCGGCGTGATCGCCGACACGGACGAGGACATCATCGCCCGTGCCCGCGCCTATGAGGCAGGCGGCGCGGCGGCGATCTCCGTGCTGTGCGAGCCCCATTGGTTCGGCGGGTCCGTCGACGACCTCCGGGCCGTCCGGGCAGCTGTCTCGATCCCCGTCCTGGCCAAGGAGTTCGTCGTCGAACCGATCCAGCTCCCGCACCTGCGGGCAGCCGGCGCGGACCTCGTCCTTCTCCTCGCCGTGCTCCATCCCGCGAAGCGCCTCGCCGGGCTCGTCGAGCGGGCCCTCGAGATCGGCCTTGAACCGCTAGTCGAAGCGCACGACGAGAAGGAGCTGGAGCGTGCGCTCGCGACCAGGGCGCGGATCATAGGCCTCAACAATCGTGACCTTCGCACGCTCGATGTCGACACGGAACGTGCCGTTCGACTCCGCGCCCTCGTGCCGGACGATCGCCTTGTCGTCGGCGAGTCCGGCGTCCGCGACGCCTCGACCGTCGCGGCCTGGCGGGCCGTCGGGTTCGATGCAGCGCTCGTCGGGGAGGCGCTGGTTCGCGCAGCTGACCCGGCCGCCGCCGTCCGGACGTTCGTCACCGCCAGTCGCGAACCCACCGATCCCGCAAACCGCGCCACAACGCCGTTCGTGAAGATCTGCGGGGTCACGGACGCGGACGGCATCCTCGCCGCCATCCGCGCCGGCGCCGACGCGATCGGGCTGAACCTCGTTCCGGGGACGCCGCGCGCGCTCTCCTTCGCCGAGGCGATCGAGCTGCGGCGGGTCGCGCGGGCACTCGGCCCGGCGGACGGCGCTCGAAGCCCCGCGATCGTCGCGATCACGGCGGACCTCGACACAGAGACCATCGGCGAGATCGTCGCCGCCCTCGACCCGGACGCCGTGCAGCTTTCAGGCAGCGAGTCGCCGGGATCGATCGCTTCGATCGGTCGGCCCGCCTGGAAGGTCCTCCACCTGCCGTCGATCGAACCGGGCGAGGTCGCGGCGGCGGCCGCCCCGATCGTCGAGCTCGGACGCGCGTTCCTCGCGGCGGGCGCTGCTCGGCTGCTCCTCGACACGGCCGGCGGGCCCCATCCCGGCGGCACCGGCACCCGTGCCGCACCGTCGCTTGCCGCGGCGGTCGCCCGCGAAATCCCGGTCCTCCTCGCGGGCGGCCTCACGCCCGCGACCGTCGCCTCGGCAATCCGCGCGACGCCGGTGATCGGCGTCGACGTCGCGTCGGGCGTCGAGCGTCCGCGCGAAGCCGATGAGCGTCCGCGCAAGGACCCATTCAAGGTCGCGACCTTCGTCAAACGCGCTCGCGCCGCGCGAATCGACAGGCCGAACCTCGCCGTCCGCCCGACGCCGGTCCATCCCGGTCTCCTCGAGACCGACGAGACCGGGCGCTGGGGCGTGGAACGAGAATTCGGCGGCCGCTACGTCCCGGAGACGCTGATGTCGGCGCTCCGCCAGCTCGAGGACGCCTACGCCAAGCTTCGCCACGATCCGCGCTTCTGGGCCGACCTTCGCGAGCTGCTCGAGCGCTACGCCGGCCGGCCGACGGCCCTCTACCAAGCCGATCGGCTCGCCTACGAGACGCTCGAGCGGGCGATCGCCCTCGAAGGGCCGGCGCGTCTGCCGCACCGGCTGCGGATCCACCTCAAGCGAGAGGATCTCGCCCATACCGGGGCGCACAAGATCAACAACGCGCTGGGGCAGGCACTCCTCACCCGTCGCCTCGGCAAGACGCGCGTCATCGCCGAGACCGGCGCAGGTCAGCACGGCGTGGCCACCGCGACGGCATGTGCGCTCCTCGGCCTGCCGTGCGTCGTCTACATGGGGGCGGAGGACATCGAGCGGCAGCAGCCGAACGTTCTCCGGATGCGGGCTCTCGGGACGGAGGTCCGGCCGGTCACGTCCGGCAGCGCGACCCTCAAGGACGCGATCAACGAGGCGATGCGGGACTGGGTGACGAACGTGGAGACGACCCATTACGTGCTGGGCTCGGCGATGGGGCCGCATCCCTATCCGACGATCGTCCGCGACCTCCAGCGGCGGATCGGCGACGAGGCCGCCGCCCAGGTCGTCGAGGTCGAGGGACGGCTGCCGGACATGGCCCTCGCCTGCGTCGGAGGCGGTTCGAACGCGATCGGGCTGCTCGATCGGTTCATCGGCGAGCCGTCGGTCCGGATCGCGGTCGCCGAGGCGGCCGGTGACGGCGTCGCGACGGGACGTCATGCCGCGGCGCTCGCCGGCGGGACGCCCGGGATCCTCCACGGGGCCCGATCGATGATGCTCCAGGACCGGGACGGCCAGGTGACCGAAGCGCATTCCGCGTCCGCCGGGCTCGACTACCCGGGCGTGGGGCCGCAGATCGCCGCCCTTGCGCGCGCCGGAAGGCTGGAGATCTCGGCGGCGACCGACGACGAGGCGTTCGAGGGGATGCGCTGGCTGGCCAGGACCGAGGGGATCCTGCCGGCGCTCGAGTCGGCCCACGCGCTGGCGACCCTGCCGCGGATCCTCGCGGGCAGCGAGGGTGCCGGCGGCGGCTGGCCGGACGAAGCCGTCATCCTGATCGGGTTGTCGGGACGCGGCGACAAGGACCTCGCGACGTTCGGCCGATGGCACGACGCCAACGAGTCGTGAGCGCGGTCGCTGCGGCCGCCCCGCCGATCGGGACGAACGACACTGCCGGCGCGCACCGCATTGCGGATGTCTTCGCCGCGGCCAGGGGTGCCGGTCGCGCCGCCCTCATCCCGTATGTCGTCGCCGGCTACCCGGACCCCGACACGAGCTTCCGGGTGGCGCTCGCCGCGATCGACGCCGGCGCCGATCTCCTCGAGCTCGGCTTGCCATACTCGGACCCGCTGGCAGACGGCGCCACTCTCCAGCGGGCGTCAGGCATCGCACTCACGAACGGGGCCACGCTCGAGGGGAGCCTCGAGCTCATCGAGCGGATCGCGGCGGCCCGACCGGCGATCCCGCTCGCGCCGATGGGCTACGCGAACCAGTTCATCGGCGGCGGTGATGGTCGCGATTCGGCCCGCAGGCTGTCGAGCGCGGGTGCGTCCGGCGTCATCGTCGCGGACCTGACGCCCGATGAGGGCGGCCCGTTCGAGGCCGTGGCTCGCGAGCACGACCTCGCGGTCGTCTACCTCGTTGCGCCGACGACGCCCGCGTCACGGCGGGCAGAGATCGCCGAGCGGAGTGGCGGATTCCTCTACTGCGTGTCGCTTGTCGGGGTGACCGGCGCGAGGACGTCGCTTCCGTCGACGGTCGGGCGGCTCGTCCGCGATGTCGTCGCCGCGTCGCCGGTCCCCGTAGCTGTCGGATTCGGGGTGAGCCGGCCCGCCCACGTGCGCGCGCTGGCCCGAGCCGGGGCCGGCGGCGTCATCGTCGCCTCGGCGCTCGTGGATGCGCTCGGCGAGGACGGCACCGACGTCGACCGGATGGCGCAGCTCGTTGCCGACCTTGCGGCGGCCACCGGGCGATGAGGAAGAAGCGGATGGACGTGGCCATCGAGGCGGCCGACAAGAAGGCGTTCGCGACAGCAGTCGATTGGCCCGGCTGGAGCCGATCCGGCAAGACGGAGGAGCTCGCGATCGAGGCGCTCGTCGCCTACGCGGATCGCTATGCCGCGGTGGCCCGCCTTGCCGGTGAGACGTCACCGACGGGTGCTGACCTGGACGTCAATGTCGTCGAGCGATCGTCCGGCGGTGGCGGAACCGAGTTCGGCGTGCCGAGCAACGTCACCAAGCAGGACCGCCGTCCCGTCGAAGCGGCTGCCGCCAAGCGACTCGCCAAGCTCGTCGCGGCGGCCTGGGACACGTTCGGGGCGACCGCCAAAGCGGCGCCGGAGGAGCTCCGCAAGGGCCCTCGTGGCGGCGGTCGCAATACGTCCAAACTGGTCGAGCACGTCGAGGGTGCCGACGAGGCATACGCCCGCGAGATGGGCATCAAGCTCAAGGCGCCGATCGAGGAGGTCCGGGCCGCCATGCTCGATGCCCTCCGACAGCCCTCAGACGGCTCGCCTCTCGCCGATCGTCGCTGGACGGCCCGCTACGCCGCACACCGAATCGCCTGGCACGCCCTGGACCACGCCTGGGAGATCGAGGACAAGTCGGGGCCCGCGGCCTGAGGGCCCCCCTCCGCCGTGTGCCGGTGCTACTGTCTCGAGCGTGTCGACATACGCCGAGCGCCTCCAGCTCGATGCACCGCGGCAGCGCAAGGCCGCCACCACGATCCATCGGATCGCCAACTCTGAGGCTGTCGCCGGTCTCGGCGAGCGCGACACGATCCTTGAGCTCCAGCGGACGGCCGGCAATCAGGCCGTCCTCGCCGCGCTGGCCGTTGCCGCGGCAGGGCCGGCGAAAGGCCTCGTCCAGCGAATCGGGTGGGACGACGTCTGGGACGCTGCCCAGTGGATGAATCCACTGACGGCAGGCCAGAAGGCAATTCGGACCGTCACCGGCCTCGAGGCCAATCCCTGGATGCTCGCCGAGCAGACAGTCCGCGCGTCCGCATCCCCGATCGGGATCCCGCTCAGGTACTACCTCACCGCCGGCAAGTTCATCGGCGCAAATCCCGAAGATGGGGCGGTCATTCGCGATGCCCTCAATGAGGACCCGAAGCACTACCAGGGCGGCTGGCTCCTCAGCGTGCAAGGCGACGCCCAGGCCATCACCTTTGGCAACTCGGTCTTCTACAACAAGCGGCCGCCGTCAGAGGACACGTTCATCCACGAACTGGTTCACATCCACCAATATCACAAGCTCGGGCGGAGCGGCTTCGTCAAGTCGTACTTCGGATTGAGCCTGGCCACGATCATCAAGCGGGCGATCGCCGGCGAGCCGATCGAGGCAATGGAGAGCAGCCCGCACGAGCGCGATGCCTACGAGCTCGAATTGCGGTTCAGGGACTGGCGGAAGAACAACCCCGGCTAGCCCTTCTTCCGTGGCCGGTCCCGTGCCTCGAGTGCTCGAGTCGCGGCGATGAGCCGGCGATAGATCGCGAGGAGGTCGGCCTGGGGGATCGGGCCCGTGTTCGCCATCGTCACGCGGAGCAGCACCTCGCGCTCACGCTCGGCGTCGCGCATGGCTCGCCGCCCGGCGGCCGTCTTCTCCCGCCCGACCTCGCGGCCCAGCTCAGCCCGCTCGCTGAGCAGCGCCACGATGCGCCGGTCGAGCGCGTCGATGCGCTTCCGCAGCCTGCGGAGCTCGGGCGTCTCGCTCTCCGGCTGCGCTCGATCAGCCACCGGCTGGCCCCGCGAACTGCCGGGCGATCGACTCGAGCGCGAGCAGGTAGCCGCGCTTGCCGAGCCCGACGATCGACTCCGCCGCGACGTCGCGCAGGAAGTTGACCTGGCGGAATCCCTCGCGAGTCGCCGGATCGGACAGGTGGACCTCCCAGAACGGCCGCTGGATCGCGAGCAGTGCGTCCCGGAGCGCAACCGAGGTATGGGTCAGGCCGCCGGCGTTGACGATCGAGACGTCGAAGTCGCGCACGTGAAGCCGGTCGATGAGGGCACCCTCGTGGTTCGACTGGAAGAACTCGACGCCGAGGCCAAGCTCCGATGCCCGGGCCGCGATCTCCGCATGGATGTCGTCGAGCGAGTCATGCCCGTAGATCTCCGGCTCCCGCGTCCCGATGAGGTTGAGGTTCGGCCCCTGGAGCACGAGGACGCGCGTCATGTTCGACCTCCGGAACCTGCGCCGACCGGTGCCAGCAATCCCGCTGCCACCCGCTCGACGAGCTCGGCGGGCACGTCGGAACGAACCTCGTAGCCGTCCGCCGTCGGGAGAACCCAGCGGAGCGCGCCGGCGGTGTGCTTCTTGTCCGTCATGAGCGCCTCAAGCACCGTGTCGAGTTGGTAGGGGAGCGGCGCCGTCGCCAGTCCGAGCTTCGTGAGGAGGGCCTCGATTCTGCTCGCCCTGTCGGCCGGCGTGACGTCGAGCTCGACTCCGATCCTCGCGGCCGCCCGCAGGCCGCTGGCAACGGCCTCGCCGTGGAGCAGCTCCCCGAAGCCCCCGACTGCCTCGACCGCGTGTCCTAGTGAGTGGCCGAGATTGAGGGCGATCCGCCCGGACGTCGCACCCTGTTCCCGCTCGTCGGCGGCCACTACCACGACCTTGGCCCATGCGGCCCGCTCGACCACCTCCGCCACCACGCCCGAGTCGAACGCAGGATCGTCACCGCGGGCGATCGCCTCGCCGTCGGCCTCGAGGAGCGCGAACAGTCGCTCGTCGCCGAGGGCCGCCATCTTGACCGCCTCGCCGAGCGCCGCTCGTCGCTGGCGCTCGGGCAGCGTGCGCAGGATCTCGACGTCGATGACCACGGCCACCGGCTGGTGGAACGCGCCGACGAGGTTCTTCCCCTCCGGGAGATCGACGCCGGTCTTGCCGCCGAGCGACGAGTCGATCTGGGCCACGAGTGTCGTCGGGACGTGGATGATCGGCACACCCCTGAGCCAGGTCGCCGCGAGGAAGCCCGCCGCGTCGCCGAGCGCACCACCGCCGATCGCGACCAGCGGCTCGCCGCGTTCCGCCCGGAGACGTGCCAGCTCGCGGCCCGCTTCCTCGATGACCGACAGGCGCTTCGCGTCCTCGCCTTGCGGCAGCATCACCCGCTCGACCGACCAGCCGTCGGCCGCAAGGCGTTCCGCGATCGACTCGCCCGCGGCCGCCCATGCGCCCGGCTCCGAAACGAGGATCGCCCGTCGGCCACCGGCGAGACCGAGCGCGGCTTCCACTTCGAGCGCGGCGATCCCAGCGCCGATGACGATGCGGCCGCTTCGCGTATCGGCCCGCAGGACGACCGTCCCCGCCGCGGAGTCCGCCGCCGTCGTGGCCGCGGCAATCTCGTCGACACGATCGACGAGGACACCGACTTCGGACGCGCTGTTGAGCCGGTGGCCGGGAGCGTAGAACCGCTCACGATCCCTGGCCAATGACCGAATCGCACCGACCGGGTCGCGCCCGGTGATGAGCGGACGGATGTTGGGGCTGCGCCGCAGGCGTTGAGCGAGGACTTCCGGCCGGCCGTCGAGCCAGATCGGGAGCCGCCCACGGTAGAGGGCCCAGCGGTTTCGCGGATCGACGACCGCCCCGCCACCGGTGGCGATGATCCGCCGGATCTTCGGCGCTGGATCGGCGGGTCCGACATCCGCCACGGCAGCCCGCTCCAACGCCCGGAAGGCGGCCTCGCCGTCGGCGGCGAAGATCTCCGGGATCGTCCGACCGGCGGTCTTCTCGATCGCGTCATCGAGATCGACGAACGACGCACCGTGGCGGTGAGCGAGGCGCCGCCCGACGGCGCTCTTGCCGCTGCCCGGGAGGCCGACGAGCACGACGTCCATCTTGGCCTAGTCGTCGCCGCCGGAGCCCGCCTCGGCGTCGGCCTCTCGTGCGCCGGCAGCGGCGGCGGTGTCGGCGACCGGCTTGGAGATCCGGTCGCGATACCGCTCCAGGTTGTCGCGCGTCTCGGCGAGCGAATCGCCGCCGAACTTGTCGAGCATCGAGTCCGCGAGGATCAGCATCACCATCGCCTCGCCGACGACGCCGGCGGCCGGCACAACGCTGATGTCGGAGCGCTCGTAGTGCGCCTTGTCGACGGTCTCGCCCGTCAGCAGATCGGCCGACGGTAGCGGCTTGGCGAGCGTTGAGATGGGCTTCACCGCGCCGCGAACGACCAGCGGCTCTCCATTCGTCACGCCCCCGGTCAGCCCGCCGGCGTTGTTCGTCCGGTGGATCCATCGACCACCGTCGCCGCGCCCCTCGATGACGTCGTGGACGTCAGATCCGAAGCGGCGCGTCTGCTCGAACCCAAGCCCGAACTCGACGCCCTTGACGATGTTGATGCTCATGACGGCGGCCGCGAGTTGCGCGTCGAGGCGCCGATCCCACTGGACGTACGACCCCAGGCCAATCGGCAACCCGTGGACGACGACCTCGAACACCCCACCGATGGTGTCGCCGTTCGATCGTGCCTCGTCGATCTTCTCGATCATCGCGGCCTCCGCCTCGGGATCGGGGCAGCGAAGGGGCGACATGTCGGCGACATCCTGCGGTCGACGGGCCCGGGTGGCATCGACCGCTACGCCGCCCACCTCCGCGGTAAACGACCAGACCTCGACGCCGAGCTCGCGCAGGAACGCACGGGCGACACCGCCGGCGGCGACTCGTGCGGCCGTCTCCCGCGCCGACGCTCGCTCGAGCACGTTGCGGACGTCGCGAAAGCCGTATTTGAGCGCCCCAGCGAGGTCGGCGTGGCCGGGTCGGACGCGCGTCACAGGCGTTGCCTTCTTGTTGCCGTCGGCGGCGGCCGTCGCGAGGTCTGCGGCCTCGTCCTCGCTGAGTGCCTCGACCTGCATGACGCGGGTCCAGTTCTCCCAGTCGCGATTGGCGACCATCAGCAGGATCGGCGAGCCGAGCGTCAGCCCGTGCCTGACACCGGCGACGATCTCAGCCCGGTCCTGCTCGATCGCCTGGCGTGCCCCGCGGCCATAGCCGCGCTGGCGGCGGGCAAGGTCGATGGCGAGAACGTCCGCGGACAGCGGAAGACCGGCAGGGATGCCTTCGAGCGTGACCCCGAGGGTGGGTCCGTGCGACTCGCCGGCGGTCAGGAATCGGAGACGGCCCACGAGCTCGGTCAGCCGCTCAGTCGGATGCGGCGGCCCCGCTCGGCTCGCCCTCCGCCGCCGGACCGGCCGTGCCGTCGTCGCCGGCGGGCTCGCCCTCGGCCGATCGGAGACCGCCGGCCCGCGCCTCGTGGAGCTTCTGCTGCATCAGCTCGAGCGGCGCCGGCTTGCCTGTCCAGAGCGTGAACGCGGCCGCTCCCTGGTGGAGCAGCATCAGCTCGCCGTCGAGGACGGTCGACCCGGCGGCCTCGGCCTCGCGAAGGAAGCGGGTCCGGTTGTAGATGAGGTCGAGGACGAGGAGCTCCGGCGGCATGAGCTCGCCCGGCACCGGCGTCTCGTCGTTCGTCAGCCCGATCGACGTGGCGTTGACGAGCAGCTTCGTCTTGGCCAGCTCCGCCTCGATGATCGACTCGTGCCAGGGCATTGCCCGCAGCTCCATGTGAGCGGCGCTCCGACCGAAGTGCTTCACGAGAGCCTCTGCCCGGTGGAGATGGCGGTTGAAGACGATGATCCGCAGGAAGCCCTCGGTGATGAGACCGTGCACCACCGCCCGCGCGCCGCCGCCGGCTCCCAGGACCACCGCGTGGCGCGGCATCTTCTGCCGGCCGACGAGCTTGTCGAGCGCGACGCGGAACCCCGGCACGTCGGTGTTGTGGCCGATGAGCCGCTTGCCCTCTTTCGTGATCGTGTTGACCGCGCCCGTGATGTGGGCGTCCTCGGTGAGCCGGTCGACGAGCGGGACCATCCGCTCCTTGTGGGGGATCGTGACATTCGCGCCGAGGAAGTCGTCGGTCCGCAGCTCCGCGACCGCGTCGACGAGGCCGATCGGTGGGCGATCCCAGAGCTCGTATGTCGCGTCGATGCCCTGGTCGTCGAACGCGGCCTGCTGCATCGCCCCCGACAGCGAGTGCGCGACCGGATGGCCGATGAGGACGACCCGCTTCGTCATGCTCCCACCCTCTCGAGTTCGGCGAAGAAACCGGGATACGAGATCGCGGCGCTGCCCGGCCGGCGGACGCTCGTCTCGCCGCCGGCGAGAAGGCCGGCGATCGCGAATGTCATCGCGAGCCGATGGTCATCGAGGCTGTCGGTGACGGCGCCGTCCAGCCGAGCCCCGCCGTGGATGGCCAGGTCGTCGCCGGCGACGTCGACCTGGGCGCCGAGAGCTCGTAGCCCATCGACCGTGCCGGCGATTCGATCGGATTCCTTGTGGCGCAGCTCGCCGGCGCCGCGGATGGTCGTCGTCCCGGAGGCCTGAGATGCTGCAAGGCAGAGGATCGGGATCTCGTCGATCGCCGCGGCGACGTCGGCCGGCCCGAGCTCGATCGACCGCAGCTCGCTCGAGCGAATCGTGAGGTCCGCAACGGGCTCGCCGACGCCGGAGCGGGCGGCAGATTGCTCGCGGGCGTGCGCGTCAATTCCGGACGGCCACTCCTCGATATCGGCTCCCATCGCCTTGAGGATGTCGATGACCGCGCGACGACTCGGGTTGACCCCGACACCGCGAAGCGTCAGTTCGGCATCCGGATGGATCGCCCCGGCGACGAGCCAGAACGCGGCCGCCGAGACATCGCCCGGGACCCGTTCGCTCACCGCATTCACGGAAGATCCTCCTTCGAGACTGATCGCCATCGCGCCACCGACCCCGCCCTCATCCTCGGTCATGACGGGAACGCCCCTCGCCCGCAACATCCGTTCCGTGTGGTCACGCGTTGCCACGGCTTCGCGGACCGTCGTCCGACCCTCCGCCCGGAGTCCCGCGAGGAGGATCGCCGACTTGACCTGGGCGCTCGGCACGGCCGTCGAGACGTCCACCGCGCGAAGCGGGGTGCGACCGACCACGGTCACCGGCGGGAAGGAATCGTCCGATCGGGCGTGGATGACCGCGCCCATCGAGCGCAGTGGTTCGATGATACGAGCGACCGGTCGCCGACGCAATGAATTGTCACCGTCGAGGACGCTCCGGAAGGGCATTCCGGCGAGGATGCCGGCGAACAGCCGGAGGCTCGTCCCGGAGTTGCCGCAGTCGAGGTCGGCCGCGGGCCCGCGCAACCCGTCGGCACCTGGCGAGACGACCCGATATCCGACGTTGCCGCCATAGCCGTCGAGCCGCTCGACGGCCGCGCCGAGCGCGGCGCAGATCTCAGCCGTCGATCGGACATCCGCACCGTCGCCAGCGCCATCGATCCGGCTCTCGCCGGCCGCCAGCGTCGCGAGCATGAGCGACCGATGGCTGATGGACTTGTCGCCGGGCAATCTCAGCTCACCGCGCAGCCGGCTGGCCTGGCGGATGACGGCGACGTCGGCGCTCGACACGGCCGTCAATGCTTCCCCAGCCCACCACCGCCGATCGACCCGCCTGACCCGCCGATGCCGAGCGCCGCGGCGCTGAGGACCGGGTCGTCATGAAGCGATCGGACGTGCTGGTGGACCGGTACGAGGGTCTTCATCAGGTCCCGGAACTGGTCGAGGGTGAGCTGCTGCTCGGCGTCGGACAGCGCTTCGTCCGGCCGCGGGTGAACCTCGACCATCACCCCGTCCGACCCGACGGCGACACCGCCGATCGCCAGCGGCTTGACGAGCCAGCGCTTGCCCGTCGCGTGCGACGGGTCGACGATCACCGGCAGGTGCGTCAGGTGGTGGAGGAGGGGAACCGCGGCCAGATCCATCGTGTTTCGCGTGTACGTCTCGAACGTCCGGATGCCGCGCTCGCAGAGGATGACGTTCGGATTGCCGGAGCTCACGATGTACTCCGCCGCCATGAGCCACTCCTCGACCGTCGCGCCGTAGCCGCGCTTGAGCATCACCGGCCGCGCGACCCGCCCGACCGCGGTGAGCAGCGAGTAGTTCTGCATGTTCCGGGTGCCGATCTGGAGGATGTCCGCGTACTCGGCCACGATGTCGACCTGGTTCGGTTCCATCACCTCGGTGATCACCGGCAGGCCGGTCCGATCACGAGCTTCGGCGAGGTAGCGGAGGGCCTCGACCCCGAGCCCCTGGAAGGAATAGGGGCTCGTGCGCGGCTTGAACGCACCGCCGCGGAGGATCGTCGCGCCGGCCGCGGATACAGCGTCGGCCGTCTCGAACAGCTGCTCGCGCGACTCGACCGAGCAGGGGCCTGCCATCATCGTCAGCGACCCGTCGCCGATGACCGCATCGAGCACCCGGATCACCGTGTCCTCCGGGTGGAACTCGCGCGACGTGAGCTTGAACGGGCGATTGATCGGCGTGACCTGCTGCACGCCGGGAAGGCCGGCGAGGCGCGCCGAGAGCTCGGCCTTGCGTGGGCCGACATCGCCGACGACGGCAATCAGGACCCCATCCGCGCCCTGGTGGTCGAACGGCGTCATGCCCTCGGCGAGGATCTGGCTCTTCACGCCGAGGACCTCGGCCTCGCTGGCTGTCCTGGCCATCACGACGAACATCGGCGGCGGCGGTCCTTCCTGTTCGGTCAAACAAAAAGAGCAGAGGTCCGAACCTCTGCTCTCCCGGCACGACCCGTGCTCTCGGGTCCTAGGAACCGAGAACGATCATGCCGGGTTGGGAAAGTAGAAGTAGGGATTCATCTGCGTGTGCGGACGGTACCCACCACCGGGTCAGCTGTCAACGCGAGTCACGCTGCGTGCGCACCGGCCGGACTCAGTCAGTGCCGGGCGGCAGGCCGGCGCGGGCGATGATCTCCTCGACGACGACGGTCTTCGCGTCCGCGTAGTGCTGGACGTACTGCCACTCCCTGGCCGCCAGCTCGCGCTTCGTTCGCTCGTACAGTTCGCGGTCGTCATCGTGGGTCCGGAGCCAGTCGCGGAAGCCGACCATCCGATCGAGCTCCGGGCTGCCCGGCGAAAACACGTGGAGATTGACGTTCGTGTCCGGCCCCTTGAGGACGCGATGCTCGAACCAGTGCGGCTCGCGGATGCGGAGGACGTAGCCGGCGGCCTCGAGCTGGGGGACGTATGTGTCCTCGTCGGCCGAGTTCGGGACGATCAGCGTCATATCGATGATCGGCTTCGCGGCGAGGCCCGGGACTGACGTCGAGCCCGTGTGCTCCAACCGCACCACCTGATCGCCCAGGGCCTCCCTGATCCGCTGCTCCTCTCGCTCGAACAGGGCGGGCCAGGCCGGGTCGTAGTCGACGAGATTGATCGGTGCCGCGTGGGGCTGGATGTCGCCGACCGTGTAGGCTCGGATCTCATCCTCGGAGGTCGGTGGCCGGCCGCCGGCCGTGGCCTTCTCGGGCATCGATTGTCTCCTCTCGCGGACGGCTCGCCAGCCTAGCCGAATCGGGTCGGGAGCCCCGGGCCTCATGGTAGGATTCCGGCCGCTGCGCGACGGAGAGGTCGCATAGAGGCCTAGTGCGACGGTTTGCTAAACCGTTGAGTGGGGTAACCTGCTCCGAGGGTTCGAATCCCTCCCTCTCCGCCAGTATCGCCGCGGCGGATCAGGCGCCCGTAGCTCAGTGGATAGAGCGTTAGGTTGCGGACCTAAAGGTCGTGGGTTCGAGTCCCGCCGGGCGCGCCAGTTCTCCTTGAGGCACCCCATGACCAGGTTCGTCGTTGACGTGAGCGCCGTCCTCCACCTGGCAAGCGAGGGGATCGAGGTCCCAGCACAGCACGCGCTCCTCGCCCCGACGCTCCTTCGTTCGCAGGTGCTGTCGGCTCTGCATGAAGCCGTCCAGCGCGGCGAGATCCCGACGAACGTTGCTCGCAAGCGCCTCGCCAGCATCGGGCGGATGCCGATCAGGCTCCTTGGCGACGGCGTGCTCCGACGTCGGGCATGGGACGTGGCGGACAACCTGGGGTGGGCATCGACCTACGACGCCGAGTACATCGCCCTCACGCAACTCCAGGCAGACGCGTTCATCACCCTGGACGCGGACCTGGCACGCAGCGTCGAGGGAATCGTCGCGACCGCCTCGATCGACGCGCTGCGCTAGAGGCTCGGTCGCCAGCGGGCTACCATCGTTGCTCGCAGACAATCGCCCGGCGGATAGCGAGGTGGCCGTGGAGCGGATCGGGTTCCTGGGGCTGGGAACGATGGGAGCGGCGATGGCCGCCAACCTGTCCCGGGCCGGCTTCATGGTGACGGCCTGGAACCGTACGCCCGGCCGAGCGCCGGAGCTCGACGCGCTGGGAGTCGCGCCGCGCAGAGACGCCCGCGCGACGCTCGCCGCCGCAAGCGATGTCGTCGTGATCTGCGTGTCGGACACGCCCGATGTCGAGGCGGTCCTGTTCGGCGCCAGACGGTCTTGCCGAAGGCGCTCACTCGGGCACGCTCGTCATCGACTGCTCGACGATCGCGCCCGGCGCGACGCGTGATTTCGCCTCGCGCCTGCAGGAGCGCGGGCGTCGCGATGGTCGACGCGCCGGTGTCGGGTGGCAGCGAGGGCGCCCAGAAGGCGACGCTTACGATCTTCGTCGGCGGCGAGGCGGCCGACGTCGAACGCGCCCGGCCGGTCCTCGCCGCCCTCGGCAAGACGATCACCCATGTCGGGCCGATCGGATCCGGCCAGGCGGTCAAGGCCGTGAACCAGGTGATCCTCGCCGGCACCTATCTCGGCGTCGCCGAGGGCATCGTCCTCGCGATGAAGTCCGGGCTCGACGTCGACCAGGTTGTCGAGGCACTGGGCGGCGGCGCGGCCCAGAGCTGGGTCCTCACCAACCGGAGCGGCCGGATGATCGCGAACGATTACCCGCTCGGATTCAAGGTGGAGCTCCATCGCAAGGATCTCGGGATCGCACTCGAGCTGGCCCGCGAGCTCGGCGCCGATCTGCCGGTCTCCGACCTCGCTGCGGACCTCGAGACGAGCCTCATCCGCGACGGCCACGCCGAGGACGACATGTCGGCGCTGGCTCGGGCGATTAGGGCTCGATCGGGCCTGCCTGGCTGACTGGCCGGCCTGGCTGACTAGCCGGCTGGAACGCCAGTCGGCAAACCAACCAGGAGCAGCGGATCGCCGAGCTTGCCCTCATAGCGGGGCCGGAAGCGCTCGATGTCGTACATCTCGGCGACGTTGACCCGGCGAGGACCGAGGCCCGGCTCCGGCAGGTGCGTGTGCGCGTACTTGCCGTCCTGGATCGCGACCATCCGCCCCGTGATGCCGTCGCGGATCAGGTCCATCGCAACATTGGCGAACGTGATCGCGACCATCGAGTCGAGCGAGTCGGGCTCGCCGCTGCGGAGGTCGTAGGTCAGCTCCGAGGCCGCTGTCTCAATGCCCGTCCGCTGCTTGAGCTCGGCCGCCAGCGCCTCGCCGACGTTCGCCTTGTGGCGGTGCCCGAACATGTCGGCGTCGCCCACGTCCTGCATCTGGGCGCCCTTCCAGATCGCGCCTTCGGCGGTGATGACGAGCGCGTAGCGACTCGGGTTGTTGCGATGGTCCTCGGCGAGGAGCGCCGCGAGACGATCGAGGTCGTACGGCGCCTCGGGGATCACGCAGCGGGCCGACGTCACGTAGGCGGCATAGAGCGCAGAGAACCCGGCGTCCCGCCCGAAGATCCGGAAGACCCCGATCCGCTCGTGCGAGCCGAGCGTCGTTCGCTGCCGGTTGATGGCTTCCTTGGCCCGGGTGATCGCCGTCGAGAAGCCGATGCAGTACTCCGTGCCCTGGACGTCGTTGTCCATCGTCTTCGGGATCGCTACGAGCGGAATGCCGGCCTCGACGAGGGCCTGCGAGAAGCTCAGGGTGTCGTCGCCACCGATCGTCACCAGGACGTCGATCCCGAGCCGGGCGATGTTGTCGAGGACGACCGGCGTGAGGTCGTAGAGGTCGTCGCCGACGGCCATCGATGCGACCTGCTTGCGTTCGAACCAGCTCGGCAACGCCGATCGCCGCATCTTCCGCGGGTTCGTCCGCGACGTGTGGAGCCACGTCCCGCCGGTCCGATCGATCGTCCGCGTGTTGACCCGATCGAGCCGTCTGACGTAGTCGCTGTCGAGCTCGGGTCCCGGATGGAGGTGGGTCAGGCCCTCCCAGCCACGCCGGATCCCGAGGGCCTCGTAGCCGAGCGCCGTCGACCGGTAGACGACGCTTTTGATGACCGCGTTGAGGCCGGGGACATCGCCACCGCCGGTGAGGATGCCGATTCGTTGTGTACCTGCCATCGCCGGGCATGCTAGCGCTCCCCACGCAACCTGGTCGGTTGCGGTTCGGTTTCGGACGAACCGATTGTGGCCGGCCGGTTGCGGATGCTCGGCCTGTATCATCGCCGCCATGAACTACGAGCTGTTCATGGGCGAAGCCCTCGCGGAGGCGCGCAATGCGCTGGCCCTGGGTGAGCGCCCGATCGCCGTCGTCGCCGTCGTCGACGAGGCAATGGTCGCCCGGGCCCACGACCGGGTCCAGGAGTCGAACGACCCGACAGCCCACGCCGTCGTGGTCGCCCTCCGCGAGGCGGCCCGGAAGCTCGGCAAGGATCGACTCGCGAGCGCGACGATCTTCGCGACACTCGAGCCCTGCGCGATGTGCGTCGGGGCACTCCTCGAGAGCGACGTCGAGACGCTGGTCTTCGCCGTTCCGAACAAGGAGGACGGCGCCGCCGGAACCGTGATCCAGCTCGCCCAGCACCCGGACCTGCGACGGCGGCTGAAGATCGTCAGCGGCATCCGCCGGGACGAGGCAGAAGAGCTCTTCGCCAGCGCGGCGGCCGCGCGCTAGAGGACTCAGCGAGTCCCAGAGTCAACAAACGTGCCGTTTCGTTGCGCAGGCCGACGCGCAGAATCTTGATCGCTTCTGATTCGGGACTGAAGGTCACGGTAACGCAGCTATTACCCGCCAAGGCGGACCCGAGCGGTCACGTAGGCGCTTCCTGTTGACCCACGGTCTCAGGCAGGCCTTGCCAGACGGTTGCCGAGTCGACCTTTGGTATCCTCACCGGCGGAGAGGTGTCCGAGTGGTTGATGGTGCCGCTCTCGAAAAGCGGTGTGCGAAAGCACCGCGGGTTCGAATCCCGCCCTCTCCGCCATTACGCGCAGCGCTCGAACGCCGATGCGCGCGTTGGCCAACTCCGGTCCTCGCTCACGCACGTTCTAGTGCGTTCGCTGCGGTCCTCGATGGCCGCCTTCGCCTCGCCGCCCGCGCGCTGCGCTGACGGCCCGATGCCAATCGGCGCGGTGAGCCAACACGGGCCGCTACTCTTCTCACGTGGGAGAGGTCGCCTAGTGGACTATGGCGCCGCACTGGAAATGCGGTTCGGGGCAACCCGTCGCGGGTTCGAATCCCGCCCTCTCCGCCACCCACGCCGGCCGCGTGGACGCCCATGGGTGCGATGGCCGAGTCCGGTCCTCGCTCACGGACGTCTACGTCCGTTCGCTTCGGTCCTCCTCGGGCGCCTTTCCCTGAACGCCCACTCGACCGGCTGGCGTCACTCGCGGGTCACCCACTGGTCGTCACGGAACTCCCTTGCGGGTCGCGCGGAGCACGCGCGCCTTTGGCGGGCCGGGTGATGGCTCGAGCCTTCCCCGAGATCGTGCCGCTTGACGTCGGTGAGTTCCGGTTTCCCGACGACGAGCCATGGCCGGGAGAGCTAGGTGTTGTCGTCGCCTACGCGATCCGACGGCGCGAGGGCGTCCTCCTCTTCGATACCGGCTTCGGTTTCGGGAGTCCGGAACTCGACGCTCGCTATCACCCGGTGCCGCGCCGGTTGAGCAACGTCCTCAGCGAGGCCGGCATCCGGCTCCCGGAGATCGATCTCGTCGCGAACTGCCACCTCCATGCCGATCACGCCGGGCAGAACTCGACCCTCCCCAGGATCCCGATCCATGTCCAGCGAGCCGAGCTCGAGATCGCTCGGGCCGGCGCGTACACGATCGAGGAATGGATCGATGGGCCCGATGTCACCTATATCGAGGCCGAAGGCGACCACGAGCTCGTCCCCGGTATCCGCATCGTCGCGACGCCCGGCCACTCACCCGGCCACCAGTCCCTCGTCGTCGAACAGCGGGACGGTCCGGTCGTCCTGACCGGACAGGCCGTCTACGGCCTCGATGAGTGGACCGAGAGGCCGGGCCGCGAGGGCCGCTCCACTGCCCGCAACCCTGCCGCGTACGAGGCCTCCCTCGATCGCCTTCGGGCGCTCGAGCCTGTCAGGGCGCTCTTCGCCCACGACCGCCGGCCGTGGTCATGTTGACGCCCGCCGGACCAGCGGCGGACGAACGGGCAGCTGGGGCATCCCTGCTAGACTTCGCCCGCCGTGCTAGGCGGGGAACTAGCGGTGCCCTGAACCTGCAATCCGCTATAGCAGGGCTGAATTCCCACCCGAGGTCTCCTCTCTCGAGAGCCGCCGCTTCGAGCGACGTTGAGGACCGGGTCCCGCGCAGCGACGAATCGCGAACCGTGTCAGGTCCGGAAGGAAGCAGCACTAAGCGAACCTCGCCGGGTGCCGCGGAACGGCCTGGTCTGAGCCGCTCGTCGAGGTGGGCGCGGGAGGGTCCAGGTCGACGGTGGGTGCACGGCAATCTGCTTCCGCCAGGACGCGATCGAACAGGAGCGCCGTGAGCACCACCGCGCCACAGCGGACCACCGCGCCGCACCAGGCTCTCTATCGCCGCTGGCGCGCCCAGACCTTCTCCGAGATCGTCGGCCAGGGTCCGGTCGTCGAGACCCTTCGAAACGCGGTTCGCGCCGATCGCGTGTCGCACGCGATCCTCTTTGTAGGACCCCGCGGCACGGGCAAGACATCGCTCGCCCGGATCCTCGCCAAGGCCCTCAACTGCACCGACCTTCGAGACGGCGACCCGTGCGATGCCTGCCCGTCGTGCATTGCCATCCGCGAGGGCAGGGCGCTCGATCTGATCGAGATCGACGCTGCGTCCAACCGCGGCATCGGCGACATCCGGGAGCTTCGCGAGCGGATCAACTACGCGCCGACCGACCTCCGCCGGAAGGTCTACATCCTCGACGAGGCCCACCAGATCACGAAGGAAGCGTGGAACGCGCTCCTCAAGTCGCTCGAGGAGCCGCCCGAATTCGTGGCGTTCATGTTCGCTTCGACCGACCCCCAGGGCTTCCCACCGGCAATCCTGTCGCGTCTCCAGCGCTACGACGTCCGGCGGCTGACCGTGCCGGAGATCGAGGGCAAGCTCGCCCGGATCCTCGAGGCCGAGACGATCACCGCCGACGCGGGCGCCATCCGCCTCATCGCCAGGCTGGCAGCCGGCGGGATGCGCGACGCCGAGTCGATGCTCGACCAGCTCCTCGCGTCGGCTGGCGGCAACATCGACGAAGCCGCGGTGCGCGATCTCCTTGGCCTTGCGGAAGCCGAAGCGGTCGATCGACTCGTCGCGGCTCTCGTTGCGGGCGACGTGGTATCCGGGATCGGCGTCCTCGACGAGCTCGAGGACCGCGGCCGCGATGTCGGAACCGTCCTGGACCAGGTGATCGAGGCCATCCGATCCGACCTGTCGAGCGCTCTCGGACCGGAGGGCGACCGGGAAAGGGTTGCCGGCCTGGCTCGCGTCGCGCGACGTCTCGCCGACATCGACCCAGAGCGTCGCGGCGTCGGCGGCCTTCGCCTCCAGGTCGAGCTGGCCCTCTTCACCTCCGCCGACACGTCGACGACGGCGAGCCCCGCTGCCGCGACCGCCACCGTTCCTGCGACCCCGACTCCGCCGGCCAAGCAACCGGCCGCGACCGATCCAGAACCCGCGGCGGCTGTCGCTTCCCAAGTCGAAACCCAACCGAAGCGGCCGCGCACCGAAGCCGCCGAGGCACCGCCGAAGGCCGCGGTGTCGATCCCGAAGGCTGCCGTCGTCGACCCGGTCGCCGAGCCGGTCACTGCCGAACCGGCCGTCGCCGAGCCCGTAGCCGCCGAGCCGATCGCCGAGCCGCCCGTCGAGCAGCCGCCCGCCGGCGGCGACGCGCAGCCCTCGGCCAGCCCAGCCCAGGGCCCGGAACTCGACCGCCTCGTCGCCGGCTGGTCCGACGTCGTCGCCTCCGTCGGGCCCGCGACGCGCGCGATCATCACGGAGTGCCGGCCGATGGCGATCGACGGCAACATCGTGACCCTCGGGTTTCCGGAGGCAAAGGGGTTCCTCAAGGACGTCGCGGAGCGGAAGCGTGCGGACCTCGAGGCTGCGGTCGGCAGCTTCCTCGGCCGGACAGTTGCGGTGCGCTGCGTGGCGACGAACCTCGACCTCGTGCCTCCGCTGCCCGCCGACGACGAGGCCAACCTCATCCTCTCCGAGGCTCGCCGAATTTTTGCCGAAGACCTCGCCGACATCGGCGAGGTGAGCTGATCCGGGGGGCCGTGCGCCCGTCCGGCGCATCCGCCAGACTCAGCATCGGTTGACACGAGGAGGAAACGACATGGGCATGGGCAACCTCCAGCGGATGGCCCAGCAAATGCAGCAGGAGATGCTGCGAATCCAGGGCGAGCTCGAGACCCTGACCGTCGACGGCTCGGCCGGCGGCGGGGTGGTCAAGGCCGTCGTCACCGGC
>CAVYUR010000006.1:0-970000 GCA_963771795.1 uncultured Chloroflexia bacterium | reverse complement strand
CGGTTCGCCGGCGAGCGCGTGGTAGGGGAGCGTTCCGTTCTGCAGTGAAGGTCAACCGTGAGGACGGCTGGAGCGGACGGAAGTGCGAATGTCGGCATGAGTAGCGCAATGTGAGTGAGAATCTCACACGCCGTAAGTCTAAGGTTTCCTGAGGAAGGCTTGTCCGCTCAGGGTTAGTCGGGCCTAAGCCGAGGACGAAAGTCGTAGGCGATGGACATCCGGTTAATATTCCGGAACCACCAGAGGTCGTTTGCACCGCAAGGTGTCGCCTGGGGGTAGGAGAACGGAGGATGGCTGGCGCAAGCCAGTCGAGTCCCGGATCCGATCCCAGGTGGGAGCAATGGCATGACACGGTGTGGTAGTTCGAGCGCGTTTTGGCTATACGCGTCTAAGCCGGTAGGGGGAGAGGACAGGCAAATCCGTCCTCTCATTCAACCCCGAGCAGCGAATGAAAGGGGCTTCTGCCTCGATTCGAGTGAGCCACGCTGGCAAGAAAAGTGTCTAGCGAGACCAACGGTGTCCGTACCGCAATCCGACACAGGTAGGCGGGTAGAGAATACCAAGGCGATCGGGAGAACCCTCGTTAAGGAACTCGGCAACATGGCCCCGTAACTTCGGGAGAAGGGGCGCTTCGCGGCTGCTGACTTGTCAGTGGTCGATCGAAGCCGCAGTGAAAAGGCCCAGGCGACTGTTTAGCAAAAACACAGGTCTCTGCGAAAGCGAAAGCTGACGTATAGGGGCTGACGCCTGCCCAGTGCCGGAAGGTTAAGAGGAGGGGTGCAAGCTCTGAATTGAAGCCCCGGTAAACGGCGGCCGTAACTATAACGGTCCTAAGGTAGCGAAATTCCTTGTCGGGTAAGTTCCGACCCGCACGAATGGCGTAACGATCTGGGCGCTGTCTCAACGAGGGATCCGGCGAAATTGAAGTACCTGTGAAGATGCAGGTTACCCGCGGCAGGGCAAAAAGACCCCGTGGAGCTTTACTGCACCCTGATATTGGATTGGAATTTAGCTTGTGTAGGATAGGTGGGAGGCTGAGAAGCTGGGGCGCTAGCCTCGGTGGAGCCGACGTTGAAATACCACCCTTGTTGGATTTTGGTTCTAACCGCGACCCGTGAAACCGGGCGCAGGACAGTGTCAGGCGGGCAGTTTGACTGGGGCGGTCGCCTCCTAAAATGTAACGGAGGCGCCCAAAGGTTCCCTCAGGCTGAATGGAAACCAGCCGTAGAGTGCAAAGGCATAAGGGAGCTTGACTGCGAGACCCACAAGTCGAGCAGAGACGAAAGTCGGGCTTAGTGATCTGGTACCTCCGAGTGGAAGGGGTATCACTCAACGGATAAAAGCTACCCCGGGGATAACAGGCTGATGGTGCCCAAGAGTTCACATCGACGGCACCGTTTGGCACCTCGATGTCGGCTCGTCGCATCCTGGGGCGGAAGTACGTCCCAAGGGTTTGGCTGTTCGCCAATTAAAGCGGCACGCGAGCTGGGTTCAGAACGTCGTGAGACAGTTCGGTCTCTATCCGCTGTGGGCGTAGGGAACTTGAGAGGAGTTGCTCCTAGTACGAGAGGACCGGAGTGAACGAACCGCTGGTGTGCCAGTTGTCCCGCCAGGGGCACCGCTGGGTAGCTATGTTCGGTCGGGATAAGCGCTGAAAGCATCTAAGTGCGAAGCTCGCCTCGAGATGAGGTTCCCCACCGGGTCAACCGGGTAAGACCGCAGGGAGACCACCTGTTATGATAGGCTGCATGTGGAAGTCCGGTGACGGATGAAGCTGAGCGGTACTAACGGTCGAGGGCTTGACCTCTTCAGCAACTGACCCGGGGTCAGTGGCTGGGAAATCAGGATCATTTCCTGACTGACTTTCAACGAGATCGAAGATCAATCCTCGGCGCCCCGCGCCTCGATACAGATCGAGTGCGTGCGGCCCCGCTGCCGAACATCATTCAGACGCAACGAATCCTGGTGACTCTAGCGGAGAGGCCATACCCGTTCCCATCCCGAACACGGAAGTCAAGCTCTCCAGCGCCGAAGATACTGAGAGGGCAGCCTTTCGGGAAAATAGGTCGTCGCCAGGATTTTTGCGTTTCCGGGCGACCCCTCGCTCAGAGGTAGCCCGTGTTGCTCGTCGTTGTCGCCGCCGCTGGCATCGGATTCTTCGTCGGCTCGTTGCCCGGCGCCCTCATCGGGGCCGGCATAGTCGTGGCAATTCTCGTCGCGCGATTCCTGCTGGCTCGATGGGAGGATCGGCCGGGGTGATGTTTCGCTCCCGCGAGACGCCTGCGGCCGCTCAGTGGAGCCCTCCGTTATCCTCTAATACATGACTGCCCCCGTGGTCGACACGCCCCAGGCCCCGCCGGACGTCGTTCCCGAGCCGTCCGTCGACCGCGCCCCGGGCCCGAGACGGGCTCAGGAGTCCGCCGCGCCGGACGTCAACGAGGTCTGCCCGTACCTCGGCGCGGCCGGTGGCGCCTGGCGCAGCGCATCACCTCATCGGGAGCATCGGTGTCGCGCCGTGGAGCCGCCCGCGCAGCTGAGCAGCGAGAAGCAGCGACGCCTGTGTCTCTCCGCCGGCCACGCCGGCTGCGCGACGTTCAGGGCCGCACGCGCGAGTCGCGCCGCGATGCTCGCTCCGGGGGTGGATCCCGCCGCGGTCGCCGCCGCCGATGCCGCTCGACGCCCGGTCGCTCGCAGCTCGGCGCTGATCCTCGAGCATCCGCGACTGTCCGCCCCGACGGCTCGCTGGCCGGTCAACCGGGCCATGTCGCAGGTAGCCCTGGTCGGGCTGATGATCGTCGCGGTCTTCGCGGTCGCGATCGCCCGCCTCTCCGGGCCAAACGTGGCGGCCGTCGTCGCACCGTCCGTGTCGGCATCCCCGTCCGCGTCGCCAACTGCCCAACCCACCCGACGACCGACCCCCTCTCCGACGGCGTCGCCGTCTGCAGCGGCGTCGCCCAGTGCGTCAGCGTCGCCGTCGGGCGTCGTGAGCGGCGTCACGGGTACCCCGAAACCGACCGCTACGCCGATGGAGATCTACGTCGTCAAGAAGGGGGACACGCTCTACGCGATTGCCGCGAACTTCGGGACAACCGTGGCCGAGCTCAAGCGTGTGAACAAGCTGACGAGCAACAACCTGAGGATCGGCCAGGAGCTCAAGATCCCCTAGCACCCTGGGAGCGATGGCGAGGAGCTGCGCTCCCGTTACCGCTGGCAGCCTCGGCAGTACGACGTCACGAAGCCGCCTGGCTTCACCTCCGTGATCTTCGTGCCGCACCTTGGGCAGGCCTGTCCGCCCTTGTCGTGGACCGCGAGGAAGTCGCGGACCTGCTTCTCGAACGTCGGCGGGACTCGCCGGCGAAGGACGGCGATCGCCGACACAAGAGTCGAGCGGGTCGCAGCATGGAGCGCGTCCACCTCCTCCGGCGCCAGGTCCGATCGCTTCCTGAACGGCAGCAGGCGCGCCGCGTGGAGGATCTCATCGCTGTAGGCGTTGCCGACGCCGGCCATGAAGCCCTGGTTCTTGAGCAGATTCTTCAGTTCGCCCGGATGTCGCCGGATCCGCTGGCGCCAGATATCCAGGGTCAACGTTGGATCGTCGGCGTCGGGACCGAGGTCGCCGTCGTCCAGCCCGGGGACCGTCCGATCGAGCCCGACCGGGAGCAGGTAGACCTTGCCCATCTGCGTCGGGTCGCGGTATCGGACCTCGACAGGGGCATCGTCGGCGGGCATCCAGTCGGCGCGCTTGGTCCAGGCCGCCGGGCGCTTCGGTCCAGCCTCGCGCGGGCCGAATGACAGGACGACAGCGGTCTTGGTCGGCAGCTTCTCCTTCGGGTGGGCGAGCTGGAACCTGCCGGTGAGCATCGGATTGACGACAACCCGGTCGCGGTCGGCGTCGAGGATGAAGAACTTCCCGCGGCGCGCGATGTCGGTGACGCGCTGCCCGACAAGTGCCTCGAGCTCGGCGGGCGTGCCCCGCACCGCCAGCGGCCCAGGGGCGGCGACGGAGACGACCGCGCGGCCGACAAGCGCAGCGTGAAATGCCTCGGCGACGATCGTGAGGTCGGGCAATTCAGGCACGGCCGGCCGATTGTAGCCGCGAGAAACCGTGTGCTAGACTCTCCCGGCTCCGGAAGGCAGCTCAGCTGAAGACACGTCCACGCCAACTTCGCGAAGGGAGAGGACCGCGGCCCAGACAACCACGGACCATCGTCTCATCGTCACGGAAGGCCTGGGCGCTGCCCAGGCCGTTGTCATGTCCGGGGACTTTGACCGAACAGGAGCGACATAACCTTTGACCGAAGAGAAGCAGGGCGGGACCGCGCCGGAGCCGGAGGCAAGCGCCCCGGAAACCGACCAGGCGCCCGAACAGGTTGGCACGGCCGTTGCCGTCGCCGACGAGCCCGCCACCGCCGAGTCGACCGAAGCCACCCAGGAGACCCCCGCAGCCGACGCGACATCTGAGCGCCCGGACGCGGCCGAGGCCGTAGCCGAGGCGACACCGCCTACGACGACCGAAGCGGCGGAATCCGAGGCCGTAGCCGAGGCAGCCGAGAACGCGACGGAGCCGGAGGCAGTTGCCGCCGACAGCGAACCGGTCGCCGCAGCCACCGAGGCGGTAGCCGCCGAGACGGAGCCGGCCACCGCCGAGACGGAGACCGCGACCGCGGAGACTGAGCCGGCGTCGGACGACGGCGACGCGCCGAGCGCGACCGCGACGGCACAGGCCACGTCTGACAGCCTGAGCGACGACGACACGGCCGATGCGCCCGCCGCCGCGGCGGACGAAGAGGAGCCCGAGCCCGCTCCTGTCCGCGATCTCGGCCCCGAGCCGACGACGATGGAGGAGCTGCTCGCGGAGCAGGACTCCGACATCAAGAGCTTCAAGCACGGCGACGTCGTCGAAGGCGCCGTCGTCCGGATCGACAAGGATGAGATCCTCGTCGATATCGGTGCGAAGTCCGAAGGCGTCGTCAGCAACCGCGAGCTCTACGGTCGACACGCGGAGAGCCAGCCGCAGCTGGCGATCGGCGACATCGTGCTCGTCTACGTCCTACAGCCCGAGTCGCAGGAGGGCCACGCGGTCCTCTCGCTGCGCCGCGCCGGCCTCGAGCGCAAGTGGCGCTCGATGCAGGAGCAGTTCGAGGCGGGCGTGATCATCGAGGCGCCGGTCATCGACCACAACAAGGGCGGCCTCATCGTTGACTGCGGCATCCGCGGCTTCGTCCCGATCAGCCAGATCGTCGACTTCCCGCGCCGTCCGCAGAACGATCAGCCGCGTGACGCGGCCCAGGAGATCGCCGAGAAGCTGATGCCGTTCGTCGGCCGCAAGCTCCGGCTGAAGATCCTCGAGGTCAACCGCAAGGCGAACCGCCTGATCCTGTCGGAGAAGGTCGCCCTCTACGAGGAGCGCCGCGAGAAGCGCGACGAGCTCTTCAGCAGCCTCCAGGTCGGCCAGAAGGTCACCGGGCACGGTGCGCTCGATCGCCCCGTTCGGCGTCTTCATCGACCTCGGCGGGATTGACGGCCTCGTCCACAAGAGCGAGCTGTCCTGGAACAAGGTCAACAACCCCGAATCCGGCTACAAGGTCGGCGAGGAGGTCGAGGCCGAGGTCATCGACATCAACCACGAGCGAGGGCGGATCAGCCTCTCGATCCGCCGGCTCCAGCCGGACCCGTGGCACTCGACCGTGGCCGACTTCAACGTTGGCGACGTCATCGACGGAACGGTCACGAAGCTCGTGAACTTCGGCGCATTCGTCCGCGTCCGGGACGGCCTCGAGGGCCTCATCCACATCAGCGAGCTCTCGCACCAGCGCGTCGCCCATCCCGGCGACGTCGTCCACGAGGGCCAGGCGCTGAAGCTCAAGATCATCTCGCTCGACTCCGAGCGCCATCGCCTGGGCCTCAGCCTGAAGCAGGCCGAGGAAGCCCCGGCTCGACCGGCCCCAGAGCCCGGCACGCCGGTCAGGCGCCCGGCCGGGCCGGCGGGTCCGCGCCCGGAGCGGCGACCGCGTCCGGAGCGCGGCTACTCGATGTCGGACGCCGTGCAGGAGCCCGAGGGCGGGATCGACAACACGCTCGCGTCCGCGTTCGCCCAGGTCCGCGAGCAGCTTGCCGCCGCCGAGGGCGACGACGTGCCGAGCCGGCCGACGCGAGACGATGCCGAGCGTGCCGAGCCGCCGAGCGCCGAGGCTGTCGCCGAGACGGCGCCGCCGAGGCCGAGTCGCCGGACGGCGAGGCCGACGAGGCCGCGGCGAGCCGAGACGCCGAGGCAGTCACCGAAGCCGTCGTCGAGGCGCGCCGAGGCAAGCCGCGGCCGAGCCGAGGCCCGAGGCCGTCGCCGAGCGCCGCGCCGAGCCGGCAGGCCGAGAGCCGCCGCCGAGCCGAAGCCGACGCCGAGACGAGGCCGAGCGACGGACGCGCCGAGCGGAGCGAAGCAGCCGCCGAGCATCGAGGCCGTCGCCGACGACGGAGCGCCGAAGCGCCGAGGCCGGAGGCCGCCGAGGAGGCCGCGCCGAGCCGAGCGGAAGCGGACGACCGGCGCGGCCGCCGCCGAGACCGAGCCGAAGCACCCGGCCGCCGAAGCCGAGGCGGCCGACGAACGCGCCGGCCGAGGCCGAGCCGACGAGCCCGCGACGAGGCAACCAGCCGACGACAAGGCGGCCTGACGCGCCAGCCCGCCAGCCTCGAGGCCACCAAGACGACCCGCCGGATCCGGCGGGTCGTTTCGATTCCTTCACCCGAATCGCAGCCATCCGGCCCAATCTGACGCGGCGCACCCTGGCGAATCATCGGACGAGGACGTCCACGCCGCAGCGAGCACCGAAATACGTCCGCCATGGGGAGGCCTTCCGGCTGGCTTGCGGAGGGGGCGGCGTGCTAGCATGGCTTCAGCGTCACGTCTCGACGCTCGCAAAGGAACAGGCGTTCGACTCGATGGATCGCTTCGACAAGTTCACGGACCGCGCGCGCAAGGTCCTGACGCTGGCTCAGGACGAAGCGCAGCGGTTCAACCACAACTACATCGGCACGGAGCACCTGCTCCTCGGCCTGGTCCGCGAGGGCGAAGGCGTCGCGGCGCGCGTCCTCGAGAACATGAACGTCGAGCTGGCCAAGGTCCGGACCGCGGTCGAGTTCATCATCGGGCGAGGCGACCGGCCGGTCGTCGGCGAGGTCGGCCTGACGCCGCGCGCGAAGCGGGTCATCGAGCTCGCCATCGACGAGGCCCGCCGCCTCGGCCACAACTACATCGGCACGGAGCACCTGCTCCTCGGCCTCGTCCGCGAGGGCGAGGGCATCGCCGCCGGCGTCCTCGAGTCGCTCGGCGTCAACCTCGACAAGGTCCGCCACGAGGTCATCCGCGTCCTGTCGCAGTCGCTCGTCCGCCGGCCCCGCCCAGGAGACGAAGCGCGCCTCGCAAGACCCCGACGGTCGACCAGCTCGGCATCAACCTGACCGAGGCCGCGCGGGCCGGCAAGCTCGACCCGGTCATCGGCCGCGAGAAGGAGATCGAGCGGGTCATCCAGATCCTGTCGCGCCGCACGAAGAACAACCCGGCCCTGATCGGCGAGCCCGGCGTCGGCAAGACGGCCATCGCCGAGGGCCTGGCCCATCGGATCGTCACCGGCGACGTGCCCGGAGACGCTGCTCAACAAGCGCGTCCTGACCCTCGACATCGGCTCGCTCGTCGCCGGCACGAAGTACCGCGGCGAGTTCGAGGAGCGGCTCAAGAAGATCATCGAGGAGCTCCGCAACACGAACGACGCGGTCCTCTTCATCGACGAGCTCCACACGCTCGTCGGGGCGGGCGCGGCCGAGGGCGCGATCGACGCCGCCAACATCCTCAAGCCGCCGCTGTCGCGCGGCGAGCTGCAGTGCATCGGCGCGACGACCCTCGACGAGTACCGCAAGTACATCGAGCGCGACGCCGCCCTCGAGCGCCGCTTCCAGCCGGTCATGGTCGAGGAGCCGACCCTCGAGCAGACGATCGACATCCTGCATGGGGATCCGCGAGCGCTACGAGCAGCACCACAAGGTCACGATCACGGACGAGGCGGTCAAGGCCGCCGCCGACCTGTCGATCCGCTACATCACCGACCGCCACCTGCCGGACAAGGCGATCGACCTCATCGACGAGGCCGCCAGCCGCGTCCGGCTCCGCCACGCCTCCGCTCCGCCGGCCCTCCGCGAGGCGCAGAAGGACCTGGACCGGGTCACGAAGGAGAAGGACGCGGCGATCAACAACCAGGAATACGAGGAGGCCGCGCGCCTGCGCGAGGCCGAGGCCGACCGCCCGCGAGACCGTCGAGACGCTCCGCGGCGAGTGGCAGGCCCAGGTCAGCGGCGACCAGCCGACCGTCGACGAGGAGGAGATCGCCCAGGTCGTCGCGATGTGGACCGGCATCCCGGTCACCCGCATCGCCGCAGGAGGAGTCCGAGCGCCTGCTCCAGATGGAGGACGCCCTCCACGGCCGGGTCATCGGCCAGCAGGAGGCGATCGAGGTCGTCGCCAAGGCCGTCCGCCGCGCGCGTGCCGGGCTCAAGGACCCGAAGCGGCCGATCGGCTCGTTCATCTTCCTCGGCCCGACCGGCGTCGGGAAGACCGAGCTCGCCAAGGCGCTCGCCGAGTTCATGTTCGGCAGCGAGGACGCGCTCATCAAGATCGACATGAGCGAGTTCATGGAGCGCCACAACGTCAGCCGCCTGGTCGGGGCGCCCCCGGGCTACGTCGGCTTCGACGAGGGCGGCCAGCTGACCGAGGCCGTCCGCCGCAAGAACTACTGCGTGATCCTGCTCGACGAGGTCGAGAAGGCCCACCCGGAGGTGTTCAACATCCTCCTCCAGATCCTCGAGGACGGGCACCTGTCGGACGCCAAGGGCCGCCGGGTCGACTTCCGCAACTGCGATCATCATCATGACCTCGAACCTCGGCGCGAAGCAGCTCCAGACGAACTCGAGCCTCGGGCTTCCGGGCGCATGGGCGACGACCGACGCGGCCCGCGCCGAGAGCTCGTACGAGCTCATGAAGGAGAAGGTCGCCGCCGAGCTGAAGCAGAACTTCCGGCCGGAGTTCCTCAACCGGATCGACGCGACGGTCGTCTTCCGCTCGCTGACGGTCGAGGAGATCACCCAGATCGTCGACCTGATGCTCGCAGCGGGTCCGCGACCAGCTCCGGGCCCAGCAGATGCAGCTCGAGGTCACCCAGGCGGCCAAGGAGCACATCATCAAGCTCGGCTACGACGTCGCCTACGGCGCCCGGCCGCTCCGCCGCGTCATCCAGAACATGATCGAGGACGTCCTCGCCGAGCACCTCCTGCTCGGCCAGTACGAGCCGGGCACGACGATCGTCGTCGACAAGGACCCGGAGGCCGGCCTCGACATCCACGCCGCCGAGACCCGGACGCCCGGTCGAGGCCGGCTGATCCGCGCCGCCCAGCCTGGCGTGACCAGGCGCAGGCGCGGCCCAGAGCCGCTTCGTCTGCCAGTCCTGCGGCGAGTCGTTCCTCCGCTGGGAAGGGCAGTGCCGCGCCTGCGGCGCGTGGAACAGCCTCGTCGAGACGGTCGTCCGCGAGCCACGCGCGTCCGCAAGCCGCGCGCGCCCGGCGCCGGGATCGGCAGCCGCCGAGCCGACCGCCCTCGGCGCGGTCGCCGAGCCGACCGTCGCCGCGCCGGCCCGATCGGGCATCGGCGAGCTGGACCGCGTCCTCGGCGGCGGGCTCGTCCCGGGCTCGCTCGTCCTCGTCGGCGGCGAGCCGGGCATCGGCAAGTCGACGCTCCTGCTCCAGGCCGCCGCCGGGCATCGCCGCGGCCGGCGGCGCGTGCCGTCCTGTACGCGACCGGCGAGGAGTCGGCCGCCCAGGTCCGCCTGCGCGCCGCACGGCTCGGCCTGCTCGACGGCGCCGCGCGGGACGGCGATCCGCGTCGTCGCCGAGGCGCGACGTCGGGCGGATCGTCGAGATCGCCCGCGACGAGCGGCCGGCAGCTCGTCGTCGTCGACTCGATCCAGACCGCGACCGTCGACGAGCTCGATGGCGCGGCCGGCAGCGTCGGCCAGGTCCGCGAGTCGGCCCTCCGGCTGATGGAGCTCGCCAAGGGCGAGGGGATCGCGGTCGTCCTCGTCGGCCACGTGACGAAGGACGGCTCGCTCGCCGGCCCGAAGACCCTCGAGCACCTCGTCGACGCGGTCCTCGACGCTCGAGGGCGAGCGGTTCGCGCGCGCTGCGGCTCGTCCGGGCCGCCGAAGAACCGCTTCGGCTCGACCGAGGAGGTCGGGCGTCTTCGAGATGGGCGAGCGCCGGCCTGCGCGAGGTCGCCGACCCGGCCCGCGCGTTCCTCGCCGAGCACGACGGACCGGCGCCCGGGCAGCGTCGTCGCACCGACCCTCGAGGGCAGCCGGCCGATCCTCGTCGAGGTCCAGGCGCTCGTCGCGCCGGCCGGCTACGGGCACGCCCGGCGCGCACGGCGAGCGGCGTCGACCCGAACCGGCTCGCGCTGCTCATCGCCGTCCTCGGCCGGCGGGCCGGGATCGGGCTCGGCCAGCCACGACGTCTACGCCAACCTCGCCGGCGGCCTGTCGGTCGGCGAGCCGGGACTCGACCTGCCGATCGCGCTCGCCCTCGCCTCGTCGCTCCGCGACCGGCCCGTCCGCGACCGGCACGGTGGCGATCGGCGAGGTCGGGCTGCTCGGCGAGCTGCGGCCCGTGGCCGGCCTCGAACGGCGCCTGCGCGAGGCCGCCCGGCTCGGGTTCCGATCGCGCGATCGTGCCGCGGCCGGCCCGCGGCGCGGCCGCCGCCGACCGTCCCGGGCATCGAGATCGTCGCGGTCGGCACGCTGCGCGAGGCGATCGGCGGCGGCCCTCGAGCGACGCGGCCGAGCGCGTGGCGAGCGCGTCGCCGCGCGATGCTAGGCTGACCGCCCGCGTCGCAGGCCGCTCCGTCGATCGCCGGCGACCGCCGGCGATCGCGCCGAGGAAATCGTTGATCCGCAACATCCGCCTGCTGGGCGCCGCGCTCGGTGGCGTCGTCGGCCTCGCGCTCGCCGCGGCCGGCGGGACTGCTCGTCTCACGCGACCGGCGGGCTGACGCCGGCGGCTCCTGGCTGATCGCGTGGGTCGTCGCCTGGCTCGTGGTCGGCTTCGCGATCCTGCCGTACCTGACCGTCGTCCCCGCGACGTGGCTCTTCCGGGCGGTCCAGGCGCTGTCGACCGCCGAGTTCGTGACGGCGGTCGTCGGGCTGCTCCTCGGGCTGCTGATGGGCCTGCTCCTCGGGTTGCCCCTGTCGGCGTTCGAGGGCCCGCTCGGGACGCTGGCTGCCGCTCGGCGTGTCGCTGTTCCTCGGCCTCGGGATGCTCGGTCTGACCGTCGCCAAGCGCGAGGACCTGCTGCTCGCCGCCGAGGCGATCGGCCTCGTCCGCGCGCCGCGAACGCGACCGCGCGAGCCCGTCCGGCCGGCGATCCGCACATCGTCGTCGACACGAGCGCGATCATCGACGGCCGGATCGCCGAGATCGTCGAGTCCGGCTTCATCTACGGCACGCTCGTCGTCCCGCAGTTCGTCCTCGAGGAGCTCCAGCACATCGCCGACAGCTCCGACACGCTGCGTCGCAACCGCGGCCGCCGCGGCCTCGAGATCCTCGCCCGGATGCAGAAGGAGCCGGCGACGCCGGTCGAGATCGTCGAGGACGACGTCCCCGAGATGGCCGAGGTCGACGCCAAGCTCGTCGCCCTGGCGCGGGCGCGGAGCAGGGCGATCCTGACCAACGACTTCAACCTCAACCGGGTCGCCGAGCTCCAGGGCATCCGCGTCATGAACATCAACTCGCTGGCCAACGCCGTCAAGCCGGCCGTCCTGCCCGGCGAGGAGCTTCGCGTCCGGGTCATCCAGGAGGGCAAGGAGGCCGGCCAGGGCGTCGGCTTCCTCGACGACGGGACGATGATCGTGGTCGAGGGCGGCGCCCGCTACATCGACAAGGACCTCGACGTCGCGGTGACCCGCGTCCTCCAGACCGTCGCCGGCCGGATGATCTTCGCCCAGCCGCGCCTCGATTGACGTCCCGCACGGCGACGAGCGACGCTCCAGTGACCGATCGGCGCCGTGACGTCCGGCCGACGCGATCGTCGTTGCCGCCGGCGCGTCGAGTCGGATGGCGGGGGTCGACAAGCTGGCTCACCTCGTCGGCGGCCGGCCGCTGCTTGCCTGGTCGATCGACGCGCTCGCCGCTGTCCCGAGGCTGTCGAGCGGATCGTCGTCGTGGCGCGCGCCCGACCGAGTCGCCGAGATCCGCGATGCGCCGTGGCTGCCGAATCGGGTGGTCGTCGTCGTGCGCCGGCGGGGACCGCGGCGCCACGAGTCGGTCGCGGCGGGCGTGCGCCGCGCTCGAGGCGCTCGACGGCGAGGATCCGCGGGCGGCGACCGGGTCGTGCTCGTCCACGACGGCGCGCGACCGTCGTCTCGGCCGACCTCGTCCGAGCCGTCCTCGCGGCAGCAGCAGAGCACGGCGCCGCGATCCCGGTCCTGCCCGTCACCGACACGATCAAGCGGATCGCCGACGGGCAGGTCGCAGAGACCGTCGACCGGAGCGTCCTCGCTGCCGCCCAGACGCCGCAGGGAGTGCGCCGGCGAGCTTCTGCGCGACGCTTTCGCAGCGTTCCCGCCGGGCGGGCGCGGAGACATGGACCGATGAGGCCGCCCTGCTCGAGGCCTGTAACATCCCCGTTCATGCACTCCCCGGCGAACAGAGCAATCTCAAGGTGACCCTGCCCGCGGATCTCGATCGGGCGGAGGCGGCGCTGCTCGATCGACGATGTCCGCGGACGCCGTCGCGAATCGGGATCGGCCTCGACAGCCACCGTTCGGGCCGGGGACGCCGCTCGCGCCTCGGCGGCATCGAGATCCCCGGCGCGCCTTCGGCTTCACGGGCACTCGGATGGCGACGTCGCCCTCCACGCGGTCGCCGATGCGCTGCTCGGAGCGGCCGGCCTCGGCGACCTCGGCCGGCTCTTCCCGGCCGGACCCGCGACGCCGCGAGGGATCGCCAGCCGCGAGCTCCTCACCGACGTCGTCGGGCGGATCAACGCGGCGGGCTGCCGGCCCTCGTCGGTCGACCTGACGATCATCGCCGCCCGGCCGCGCCTGGCGGACCACCTCGACGAGATGCGCGACGCGATCGCGGCCCTGCTCGAGCTGCCGCCGGAGCGCGTCAACGTCAAGGCGTCGACCGGCAACCTCGCCGGCATGGAGGGCGCCGGACGGGGCATCTCGGCCGCGGCCGTGGCGATCGCTGGAGCGACATCGCGGTGACGATCCGGCTCCACGACACGCTCACCGGCGAGACGCGACCGCTCGAGCCGCTCGAGCCGGATCACGTCCGGATCTACAGCTGCGGACCGACGGTCTACGGGCCGGTCCACATCGGCAACTTCCGCAGCTTCCTCTTCGCCGACCTGCTCGTGCGCTACCTCCGCTACAGCGGCCTTCGCGTCACATGGGTGATGAACATCACCGACGTCGACGACAAGATCATCCGGGGCGCCGCCGCCGCGGGGATCGGGATCGACGAGCTCGCGAACCGCTGGCTCGCGCGGTTCCTCGAGGACGCCCGAGCTTTGCGGATGACGCCGCCGGACGTCCTGCCGCGGGCGACCGAGCACATCGACGACATGGCCGCGCTCATCGGAACGCTCCTCGAGAAGGAGCACGCCTACCGGACGGACGACGGCTCGATCTTCTTCCGCATCTCCTCCTGGCCTGCCTACGGCAAGCTCGCAAGGCTCGATCCCGAGCAGATGCGCGTCGGCGAGCGGGTCGAGGCCGACGAGTACGCCAAGGACGACGTCCGCGACTTCGCGCTCTGGAAGGGCCCCAAGCCGGGCGAGCCGACATGGGAGACGGCGGTCGGTCCGGGCCGGCCGGGCTGGCACATCGAGTGCTCGGCCATGTCGATGAAGCACCTCGGGCCGTCGTTCGATATCCACACGGGCGGCGTCGACCTCGTCTTCCCGCACCACGAGGACGAGATCGCCCAGAGCGAGGCCGCGACCGGACTGCCGTTCGTCCGAACCTGGCTCCACTGCGCGCATCTCCAAATGAGCGGATCGAAGATGGCGAAGTCGACCGGCAACATCGCCCGGGTCGGCGAGATGCTCGAGTCGGGGATCGACCCGCGGGCACTCCGCTACGCGCTCATCTCGGTCCACTACCGGGCGGGCCTGAATTACACGCCGGACTCGCTCGCAGCGGCCGCCGCCGCTGTCGCCCGGCTCGACGCGCTCGTCGCGGCGCTCGCCGCCTACGACCAGGATGGGCCGGACGATCCGGAGCTGGCGGGCGTTCTCGAGGCTGCGACGACCGCGTTCGATGCCGCCCTGGACGACGACCTCAACATCTCCGCCGGGCTCGCCGCGGTCTTCGATCTCGTCCGTGAGCTGAACCGGCGGATCGACGCCCGCTCGCTGTCGACGAACGATGCGTCCCGCGGGTCGGACTGGCTTCGCCGCGTCGACACGGTGCTCGGCGTCCTCCCGGACGACGCCGACGATCTCGAACCCGAGCTCGCGTCATTGCTCGCGGAGCGTGTCGCCGCCCGCACGGCTCGCGACTGGGCGGCGTCGGACCGCCTCCGCGACGAGCTGGCGGCACGCGGCATCTCCGTGGAGGACACGCGTGACGGCCAGCGCTGGCGGCGGCTCGTGGAGGCCGGACGTGACTGAGCCGGAAGGTCCGGGCGAGCCCTCGGTACCGAAAAGGCCTCGCGACCGGATGCCAAAGAAGCCATCGGCAAAGGGCGGGACCGGTTCGCGATCAGGACCCGGGTCGAAGTCCGGATCGCGGAAACGCGCTGCAGGGCCGCCGGCCGGTGGTGCGCCCGATGCTGCCGCGGGTTCGCCCGACGAGCCCGGTCCGCCGCCACGCCGCGGGTTCGGCATTCGTTCCGAGGGTCCGCCGCCGGACGACAACGCACCCCCCGGACCGCCATCGGGTGCTGCTCGTCGCGGGCCCGGGCAATCGAGCCGCGGTCCTGGCCGCCCGCGCGGCCGCGAAGACGCACCATGGCGCCAGGGCGGGCCTGGCGATCGGCGACCGGGAGGCCAGTCCGGACCACGAGGTCAGCGTCCGGGCACGTTCCGTCCGGGAGGTCCTCGCCGCGACGCCGACCGGCCACCGTACACCCCTCGCGACGACGCCCGCGACCGCGCATCCGACCAGTGGCCGCCAGATGAGCGTCGTCAGGGTGGCCCCATGCGCCGCGATCGACCCGGATCCTCGGCCAGGCCACAGGGTCCGGACCGACGACCGCCCTACCGCGACCGAGGGGATCGGCCGCCATTCCAGGGTGACCGGCCGGGCCGACCGCCGTTCGATCGCCCGAGTCGGCCGCCGTACCAGGGCGACCGCCCGAGCAGGCCCCCGTTCGAGCGACAGCAGTCCGACCGACCGCCGTTCGACCGCCCAGGGCCGCGGGAAGGTGGAGGCGGCTATCGACCCTCGGGTCCGCGCCCGGCGTTCCAGGGTCAGCGACCACCCTTCGCCGGCGGCCCTCGACGCGGCCCCGGGCCCGGGCCACGTGCGCCGTGGAGCGGTCCGCCGGACCGCCAGGAGGGCGCCGCGCCTTACCGCGACCGCCGCCCGCCGCCCCCGCCGGACGGGCTGCTCGATGCCGAAGAGGAATTGGTGGCCGGGCGCCGCCCCGTCGAAGAGGCGTTCGTCGCCCGCCGGCCGGCGATCCGGCTGCTCGTCGTGCCCCAGCGCCGGCAGGCACTCGAACGACTCGTCCTGCATGCCACGAGCCTCCGGATCCCGATCATCGAGGTCGAGGGCGGCACGCTGACCGCGCTTGCGGGCTTCGACGGCCACCAGGGGATCGCCCTGGTCGTCGGTCCGCGCCGGTTCGCCTCCCTCGACGAGATCCTCGCTCGGAGCATCGAGCGGGCGGAGCCGCCGTTCGTCCTCGCCCTCGACTCGCTCGAGGATCCCCAGAACGTCGGAACGCTGCTCCGTAGCGCGGAGGCGGCCGGTGTCCACGGGGTGATCTTCCCGACCCACCGGCAGGCGCCGCTCAGCCCATCGGCGGTCAAGGCGTCTGCTGGCGCGGTCGAGCACCTCCTGCTGTCGCCGGTCGACGACCTCCCGGGCGCGCTCTCGGACCTCCGGGTTCGCGGGCTTCGTGTCGTCGGCGCTGAGGCCGGCGCGCCGTTGACGGCGCGCCAATCGGATCTCCGCGGGCCGCTCGCGATCGTCGTCGGAAGCGAGGGCCAGGGCCTGTCGCCGGCCGTCCGCCGGCGCTGCGACTTCGTCGTCCGGATCCCGATGCGGGGCGCGATCGGCTCGCTCAACGCCGCGGTGGCGGGCTCGATCATGCTCTTCGAGGCGGTCGCCCAGCGAGATCCCGACGGGACGGCCGTGGAGTCGCGTCCCGCGAAGGGGCTCTCGGTCCTCGGCGACGACGCCCCGATCGAGGCAGCCGAAACCGAAACGGAGCTCCCAGCCGCCGACGAGACAGCACCCGACGAGCCGGCGCGGGCGGACGCACCGCCCGCCGGGGCCGCGTCCGACGGCGCCGAGCCGCTGCTGCCAGAAGGTCCGGAACCCGAACCGGACCACGCTTGACCCGGCCGACGGTCCGACCGTATCATTCCCCGGCGCCAACGGGTCGACCTGCGGTATGACCCTGCGCCGCGCCGACGTAGCTCAATTGGTAGAGCAGCGGTTTTGTAAACCGCAGGTTCCGGGTTCGAGTCCCGTCGTCGGCTCCAAGTGCAGATCACGGTGTCGGGTCCATCACCAGGGCCGCAGTCCCAGCCCGAGCCGTCCCAGTGGGTAGGTTGAGCAGGTGGTGAGCTCAGCTGGCTGTAGACCAGCCGCCTTCGGCTATGGGGGTTCGATTCCCTCCCTGCCCACCACGACCCGCGACAGGACTAGGGCCCACATAGCTCAGCTGGCAGAGCACTTCCTTGGTAAGGAAGAGGTCATCGGTTCAAGTCCGATTGTGGGCTCCAATTCCCACCTCGGTAATGTCAATGCGGCGTAGCCGCGCCTGAATGATGGAGTGAGAACGGTCACGTGGCCAAGAAGAAGTTCGAGCGTAACAAGCCGCACGTGAACATCGGCACGATCGGCCACATCGACCACGGCAAGACGAGCCTGACCGCGGCGATCACCAAGTACCTCGCCCTGAAGGGCGCCTCGGAGTACCGCGCCTTCGAGTCGATCGACAACGCGCCCGAGGAGCGCGAGCGGGGGATCACGATCGCGATCGCCCACGTCGAGTACGAGACCGAGGCCCGCCATTACGCCCACGTCGACTGCCCGGGCCACGCCGACTACATCAAGAACATGATCACCGGCGCCGCCCAGATGGACGGCGCGATCCTCGTCGTCGCCGCGACCGACGGGCCGATGCCCCAGACCCGGGAGCACATCCTCCTGGCCCGCCAGGTCGAGGTCCCCTACATCGTCGTCTTCCTCAACAAGGTCGACATGGTCGACGACCCCGAGCTGCTCGACCTCGTCGAGCTCGAGGTCCGCGAGCTCCTCACGAAGTACGCCTTCCCGGGCGACGACCTGCCGGTCATCCGGGGCAGCGCGCTCAAGGCGCTCGAGGCGGGCGACGACCCGTCCAACCCCGCCTACGCCCCGATCCAGGAGCTGATGGACGCGGTCGACGCCTACATCCCGACCCCCGAGCGGGCGATCGACAAGCCCTTCCTGATGCCGGTCGAGGACGTCTTCGGGATCAAGGGCCGGGGGACCGTCGCCACAGGGAGGATCGAGCGCGGCATCGTCAAGGTCGGCGACGAGGTCGAGCTGATCGGCGTCAAGACGACCCGCAAGGTCGTCGTGACCGGCGTCGAGATGTTCAAGAAGCTGCTCGACGAGGGCCGTGCCGGCGACAACGTCGGCTGCCTCATCCGGGGCATCGAGCGCGAGGAGATCGAGCGCGGCCAGGTCCTCGCCAAGAGCGGCAGCGTCAAGCCCCACACCAAGTTCACCGCCCAGGTCTACGTCCTGACGAAGGAGGAGGGCGGCCGCCATACCCCCTTCTACAACGGCTACCGGCCGCAGTTCTACCTGCGCACGACCGACGTGACCGGGGCGATCGGCCTGCCCGAGGGCGCCGAGATGATCATGCCCGGCGACAACGTCGAGATGAGCGTCGAGCTGATCACCCCGATCGCCCTCGAGATCGGCCAGCGCTTCGCCATCCGCGAGGGTGGCCGGACCGTCGGTGCCGGCGCCATCGTCAGCATCGTCGAGTAGGGATCGAGACGAGATGGCACGAGTCGAAGCGCGTCCCACGATCCAGCTTGCCTGCACCGAGTGCAAGGAGCGGACGTACACGACGCGCAAGAACAAGAAGAACGATCCGAACAGGATCGAGCTGATGAAGTACTGTCCTCGCGAGCGCCGTCATACGCTTCACCGAGAGGCGAAGTGACGGAGTGACCGCAGGGGTGTAGCTCAATTGGCAGAGCACTGGTCTCCAAAACCAGCGGTTGTAGGTTCGAGTCCTATCGCCCCTGCCACTAGTCGTAGAACGAGAGAAGACATACCGACGTGAGTCGAATTCGCCGCTTCATTGATGAAGCCTGGTCCGAACTGAAGAAGGTCTCGTGGCCGACACGTGAGCAGGTCCGCAACCTGACGGTCCTGGTGTTCGCCGTGAGCGTCGCCGTCGGCATGTACATCACCGTCCTGGACGCGGTCTTCCAGCGCGTCATTGGGATCCTGATCGAGAGCGCCGCATGATGACGGAGCAGACGACGACCGAGGCCACGCGGCTGCCGGACAAGCGTTGGTATGTCATCCACACGTACTCGGGCTACGAGAACAAGGTCAAGGCGAACCTCGAGCACCGCATCGAATCGATGGGCATGGAGGACAAGATCTTCCAGGTCCTCGTCCCGATGGAGGACGAGATCGAGATCCGGCAGGGCCAGCGGCACACCGTTCAGAAGAAGGTCTATCCCGGCTACGTCCTCGTCGAGATGATCCTCGACCCGGACAGCTGGTTCGTCGTCCGGAACACGCCGGGCGTGACGAGCTTCGTCGGCGGCGCCAACATCCCGGGCGTCCGGAGCGAGCCCATCCCGCTCGACGAGAACGAGGTCAAGCAGATCCTGCGGCACATGGGCGTCGAGACGCCGAAGTTCCGCGTCGCGTTCACGAAGGGCCAGAGCGTCCGCGTCACCGACGGGCCGTTCGCCGAGTTCATCGGCACGGTCGACGAGGTCAACCCGGAGCGCAACAAGGTCAAGGTCCTCGTGAGCATCTTCGGCCGCGAGACACCGGTCGAACTCGACTTCCTGCAGGTCGAGAAGCTCTAGAAAGGATTCACGACTACCGTGGCCAAGAAGATTCGCACCGTCCTGAAACTCGACCTGCCCGCCGGCAAGGCGACGCCGGCCCCGCCCGTCGGGACCGCCCTCGGCCCGCATGGCATCAACATCGTCGAGTTCACGAAGGCATACAACGAGCGGACGGCCGACAAGGCCGGCCAGATCATCCCCGCCCAGATCACGATCTTCGAGGATCGGTCGTTCACGTTCATCCTCAAGACTCCGCCGGCGCCGGACCTGCTCCGCAAGGCGGCCGGGATCGAGAAGGGCGCCCAGATGCCCAAGCGCGAGTCGGTCGGTCGGGTCTCGCGTGAGCAAATCCGCGAAATCGCGGCGATCAAGATGGCCGACCTCAACGCGACGACCGTCGAGGCAGCAATGAAGCAAGTAGAGGGCACCGCCCGCAGCATGGGCATCGAAGTCGTCGGCTAGGGCCGACGAATAGGCAACCTCAGCGGCGACTTGCCGCTCGTCCACCGAAGTCCGAGGCGGAGCTCCGCGACGCCATCGGCCTGAGGTAGACACGCACACCCCGCGCAGAGGGGAGGCCGATTGATGGCCGATAGAAAGGACCAGCGACATGGCACACGGCAAGAAGTACCTCGAGGCGGCGAAGCTCGTCGACCGCGAGCGGGTCTACAGCCCCGAGGAAGCGGCCCAGCTGGCGAAGGACACCTCGTTCGTCGGGTTCGACGCAACGATCGAGGCGCACCTGCGGCTTGGAGTCGACCCCCGACACGCCGACCAGATGGTCCGTGGCACAGTTGTCCTGCCGCACGGCACCGGCAAGATCGTCCGAGTCGCGGTCTTCGCAATCGGCGGCAAGGCCCAGGAGGCACTCGCGGCCGGCGCCGACGAGGTCGGCGGTGAGGACCTCGTCAAGAAGGTCGAGGCCGGCTGGCTCGAGTTCGACGTCGCGCTCGCCACACCGGACGCGATGGGGATGGTCGGCAAGCTCGGCAAGATTCTCGGCCGGCGCGGCCTCATGCCAAACCCGAAGGCCGGCACGATCACCTTCGATCTCGAGCGGGCCGTCAAGGAGGTCAAGGGCGGCCGGGTCGAGTTCAAGGTCGACAAGAGCGCGATCATCCACACCGCCTTCGGCAAGACGAGCTTCGAGGCCGACGCACTCGTCGGCAACCTCGCAGCGCTCGTGGACGCGATCAACCGCGCCAAGCCAAGCGGCGCCAAGGGGCACTACCTGCGGGGCCTGACGATCGGCAACACGATGGGCCCCGGGATCCGGGTCGATCTGCCGGCGGTCCTCGCCGCGGCCGCGGCCGCCTGACCGGGCCCGAAGACAGCGCGGCTCCGGCCGCCTACCATACGCGGCGACGGCGCGGCGCCAACGGGTGCCGAGCGCGTCGTCACAACTGAAGAAGACGGAACCAGCCAGAGACAGCCTGCGCCCGCGGACCGAAGCGACCCCAGGGTCGCGCCGGTCGGGGCTTGATCCGCCGGACCGGATCGACCGCCGAGCGATCGGCGATCGGGGACGACGACGAGCACGCCGAGGCAGGGACATGTGCCGGCCACCCTCCCCGGGTGGGCAGCGCCCCTGCGGATCGGGCCAGCCGATGAGGCGCCGTCGCAGGGGCTTCGACGTTCTTGGACGTCGCTGGCCCACCGCCGCACGCCGGCCGCGTGCAGCCACAAGGAGGGCTTGATGCCGACAGAGGCCAAGCGCGAGACGGTCGCCAAGCTGCGAGATGCGCTCTCCGGCAGCCGGACGCTCATCGTCTCCGAGTACCGCGGCCTCACCGTGAAGGAGATCGCGGAGATCCGACGCGCCCTGGACAAGCAGGACGTCACCTACCGCATCGTGAAGAACCGCCTGCTGCGGATCGCCGCCCAGGACTCGATCGGGGACGCCCTCAGCCCGCTCCTGACCGGCCCGACGGCGATCGCATTCGGCAACGATGAATCCCAGACGGCCAAGGCCGTCATCGACGCGACCCGCGCATACAAGGTCGTGACGATCAAGGGTGCCGTGCTCGGTCAGCGAGCCATCAGCGCGGACGATGTTCGGAGCCTCGCCAGCCTGCCGCCTCGAGAGGTCCTCCTCGCGAAGCTCGCCGGCGGCATGCAGGCTCCGATCGCCACGCTGGCCGGCCTGCTCGCCGCCAACATCCGCAACCTGGGCTACGCGCTCGCCCAGGTCCGAGATCAGAAAGCCCAGACCGACGGCGCCTAGGCGCCCCGACCGAACAAGGAGACAACACCAATGGCAGTCATGACCCAGGACGACCTGCTCGAAGCCATCGACAAGATGACCGTGCTCGAGCTGTCGGAGTTCATCAAGCGCTTCGAGGAGCGGTACGGCGTGACCGCCGCCGCGCCTGTCGCGGCAGCCGCCGCTCCGGCCGCCGGTGGCGCTGGAGCCGCCGAGGCCGCCGCCGCTCCCGAGGAGCAGACCGAGTTCACGGCCACGATCGTCGAGATCGGCCAGAACAAGATCCCGGTCATCAAGGTCGTCCGCGAGCTCACCGGGCTCGGCCTCAAGGAAGCCAAGGACCTCGTCGACGCGACCCCGAAGGCCGTCAAGGAAGGCGTCACGAAGGACGAGGCCGAGAAGATCAAGGCCGCCATCGAAGAAGTCGGCGGCAAAGTAGAGATCAAGTAATCGGCGACGCTAGGCGGCGCCGCCGGGCGTTGCCCCTGCGCTCCTCGCTCACGGGCGTTTGAGCCCGTTCGCTCCGGTGCTCGGGGGCGCCTTCGGCTGCATCCGCCGAGCGCCGCCTTCGGCTTGAGGCCATTTTTCCTATTGCGGTTTTGCCGCTGGGGGCGTAGCCTCGGCGTGAATGGAATACCGATTCGAACGGGGCGATAGCTTTGGCTGCGCCCCGTTTGACATGCGCGGAAATCGCGGTATCCTACTCCTTCTGTGAGCGTGGCCCCTTTCTCTTTCCCCCAACTCCGTCAAGGAGCGGTCTTTCATGCTGTCTGCTGCTGAGTCGAACCGGACAGCCGTGGCCTCGGCGCGTACGCGCTATGCCCGGATTCCGGAAGTCCTTCCGATCCCGAACCTGATCGAGCTCCAGCTCGACTCGTTCAAGTGGTTCATCGAGAAGGGCCTTCGGGAGCTGTTCGACGAGATCAGCCCGATCAAGGACTTCACCGCCAAGGTGATGGAGCTCCAGTTCCTCGACTACGAGTTCGGGGACCCCAAGTACTCCGAGGAGGAGTGCCGGACCAAGGACCTGACGTTCTCGCGACCGCTCTACGTCCAGGTCGAGCTCCTGATCAAGGAGACCGGCGAGATCCAGCGCCAGCGCGTCTACATGGGCGACTACCCCTGGATGACGGACCAGGGCACGTTCGTGATCAACGGCGCGGAGCGTGTCGTCGTCAGCCAGCTCGTCCGCTCACCGGGCGTCTACTACAGCGAGCTCGAGGATCCCGCCTCGGGGCGGATGCTCTTCTCGGCCAAGGTCATTCCGAACCGCGGCGCCTGGCTCGAGTTCGAGACGAACAACAAGGACCAGCTGTGGGTCAAGGTCGATCGCAAGCGGAAGATCGCGGCGACGACCCTGCTCCGCGCGGTCGGCTACGAGGAGAACGACGCGATCAGCGCGCTGTTCTCGAGCGTCGACACGGACCCCGAGCATCCGTTCATCGCGAACACCCTCGACAAGGACCTGACGCGGACCCAGCAGGAAGCGCTGATCGAGGTCTACAAGAAGCTGCGCCCGGGCGATCCGCCCACCGGCGACAACGCCCGCCAGCTCGTCGAGAGCCTGTTCTTCAACTTCCGCCGCTACGACCTCGGTCGGGTCGGCCGCTACAAGTTCAACAAGAAGCTGGATCCGGTCTCGGGCCGGATGGGCATCGAGCTGCCGCGCGAGCAGCGGACCATCACCCGCGAGGACATCGCGGCGATCGTCGGCCAACTCGTCGAGCTGAACCGCGGCCTCGGGCTCAAGGACGACATCGACCATCTTGGCAACCGCCGCATCCGGGCCAACGGCGAGCTGATCCAGAACGCCTTCCGGATCGGTCTCCTCCGCATGGAGCGCGTCGTCCGCGAGCGGATGACGATCCAGGAGATCGACAAGGCGACGCCGAACGCCCTCATCAACATCCGCCCGGTCGTGGCGGCGATGAAGGAGTTCTTCGGCGGCAGCCAGCTGAGCCAGTTCATGGACCAGACGAACCCGCTCGCCGAGCTCACCTCGAAGCGGCGACTGTCCGCGCTGGGCCCCGGCGGCCTGTCGCGCGAGCGGGCCGGCTTCGACGTCCGCGACGTCCACCACAGCCACTACGGCCGGATCTGCCCGATCGAGACTCCAGAGGGTCCGAACATCGGCCTGATCGGGTCGCTCGCGACCTATGGCCGGATCAACAGCTACGGCTTCATCGAGACGCCGTACCGCAAGGTCAAGCGGACCGTTGCCTGGGACGACCCGGCGATCGGGACGTACGAGACCGGCGGCGACCTCGTCTCCAAGACCGGAACGGTCGTCCAGAAGGCCGGCCAGCCGTTCAATGCGGCCGGCATCGCGGAGCTGAAGAAGCAGAAGGCCAACGCCTTCCCGATGCGTCCGATCGTGACCTCCGAGATCGAGTACCTCCCCGCGGACGAGGAGGAGGAGCACGTCGTCGCCCAGGCGAACGCCCGGCTCGACGACCAGGGCCACTTCATCGAGGAGCGCATCCCGTCCCGCTACCGCGACACGTTTCCCGAGGCTCGACCGAACCAGATCGAGTACATGGACGTGTCCCCGAAGCAGGTCGTGTCCGTCGCCACGGCGCTCATCCCGTTCCTCGAGCACGACGACGCCAACCGCGCCCTCATGGGCTCGAACATGCAGCGCCAGGCCGTGCCGCTCCTCGAGCCGGAATCACCGATCGTCGGGACGGGCATGGAGGAGCGGGCAGCCCGCGACTCCGGCCAGGTGCTCGTCGCCGGCCGCGCCGGGGTTGTGACGAGCGTGACCGCGGAGCGGATCCGGATCGAGACCGATGCCGGCGAGCTCGACGAGTACAAGCTCCACAAGTTCGTCCGCAGCAACCAGGGGACGTGCATCAACCAGCGCCCGATCGTCGACGTCGGCGCCCGGGTGGTCGATGGCCAGCCGATCGCCGACTCCAGCTCCACGCAGGAGGGCGAGCTCGCCCTCGGCCGGAACGTCCTCGTGGCGTTCATGAGCTGGGAGGGTGGCAACTACGAGGACGCGATCGTCATCAGCGACCGCCTCGTTCGCGACGACCTGTTCACGAGCATCCATATCGAGAAGCACGAGATCGAGTCGCGTGACACGAAGCTCGGGCCCGAAGAGATCACCCGCGACATCCCGAACGTCGGCGAGGAGTCCCTCAAGGACCTCGACGAGGAGGGCATCGTCTACATCGGCGCGGAGGTCCGCCCCGGCGACATCCTCGTCGGCAAGATCACGCCGAAGGGCGAGACCGAGCTCACCGCGGAGGAGCGCCTCCTCCGGGCGATCTTCGGCGAAAAGGCCCGCGAAGTGAAGGACTCGTCGCTCCGCCTGCCTCACGGCGAGCGCGGCAAGGTCGTCGAGATTCGCGAGTTCCGTCGCGAGTTGAATGACGATCTCCAGCCGGGCGTCAACCGCCTGGTCCGGGTCTCGGTCGCCCAGAAGCGGAAGATCAGCGTCGGCGACAAGATGGCCGGCCGCCACGGCAACAAGGGCGTCATCGCCAAGATCCTGCCGGCGGAGGACATGCCGTTCCTGCCGGACGGGACGCCGGTCGATATCATCCTCAACCCGCTCGGCGTGCCGAGCCGGATGAACATCGGCCAGATCCTCGAGACGCACCTCGGCTGGGCGCTCCATGCCAAGGGCCAGAAGGCCGCGACCGCCGTCTTCGACGGGGCGACCGAGGCGCAGATCCAGGCTGAGCTCCGCGAAGCCCGTCACAAGGTCTACGGCGTCGAGAAGGCGCTGCCCGAGGACGGCAAGATCGAGCTCCGCGACGGACGGACGGGCGAGAAGTTCGATCGCCCGATCACCGTCGGCTACATCTACATGCTCAAGCTCCACCACCTCGTCGAGGACAAGATCCACGCGCGGTCGACCGGACCGTACAGCCTGATCACCCAGCAGCCGCTCGGTGGCAAGGCCCAGTTCGGTGGCCAGCGGTTCGGCGAGATGGAGGTCTGGGCGCTCGAGGCCTACGGGGCCGCGAACATCCTCCAGGAGCTGCTCACGGTCAAATCCGACGACGTCCTCGGACGGGTCCAGACCTACGAAGCAATCGTCAAGGGGGAGGAGATCCAGCCGCCGCGCGTTCCGGAATCGTTCAAGGTCCTCATCAAGGAGCTGCGCAGCCTCGGGCTGAACGCGGAAATCCTCGATCAGAACGACGAGGAGATTCCGTTGGCGGAGGACGATGCCTCCGGCTACATGCTCCCCGATCTCGGCGGGATCAACCTCGCCGGGTTTGAGGATTAGTCATTCCGATCGACACGCACAAGCACACGCACCGCACGCACTCGCGGACCCGGGTCCCGGCCGGCCCGGTTTCGCTCGCTCACGGTCCGCATCGCGTCGCCGAGCCAGGCGGTGGCGCGGAGGAGAACCATGCTCGAGGTCAATAACTTCAGCGCGATCCGCATCTCGCTTGCCAGCCCGGACCAGATCCGGGAGTGGTCGAAGGGCGAGGTAACGAAGCCGGAGACGATCAACTACCGCACGCTCAAGCCGGAGAAGGACGGCCTCTTCGACGAGCGCATCTTCGGTCCCACGAAGGACTGGGAGTGCTACTGCGGCAAGTACAAGCGAATCCGGTACAAGGGCATCATCTGCGATAAGTGCGGCGTCGAGGTCACCCGCTCGAAGGTCCGGCGCGAGCGGATGGGCCACATCCAGCTGGCGAGTCCGGTCAGCCACATCTGGTATTTCAAGGGCACCCCGTCACGCCTGGGCATCCTGCTCGACATCAGCCCGCGCAACCTCGAGCGAATCCTCTATTTCGCGCTCTACATCGTCACCCACGTCGACGAGGAGGCCCGCAAGCGCGCCCTGCTCGCCCTCGAGGATGAGGCCGAGGGTCGCGGCGGCAAGGGCGGCACCCAGCTGTCCGAGCTCGAGGACGAGCTCCGCGCCGACGTCAATCGGAACAAGGACGAGCTGAACGCCGCGCTGGCGGCAACGAAGGCGGACCTCGAGGCCCAGCGGACCGTCAGGACCGAAGAGCTCGTCACGGCCGCCCAGGAGGTCGAGGCTCGGCTGACCGAGCTCAAGACCGGCGTCGCCGAGGACACGATCGTCTTTGCCCCGACGGGCGAGGTCGTCGTCGCCGCTGCCGCCAAGGGTGGCAAGGAAGCGACCGCGGCCCTTCGCAAGATCGTCTCGGCCGCGACCGAGCAGGTCACGGCCGAGCTGCAGCAGCGCGAGCGCGACGAGGCGCGGGCGGTCGAGCAGAAGGTCGCCGACCTCGAGGCCGGCATCGCCGAGACGCTTCGCCACAAGAAGGAGGAGCTGGCCGGCGCGGCCCAGGGCCTCAAGGAGGACCTCCGCAAGCAGCGCGACGAGATCGAAGGCCTCAAGCCGATGCAGACCCTCGGTGAGACCGAGCTGCGCGGCCTCGAGGAGCGCTACGGCTCCGGCGCCAAGGGCGGCCGGCTGTTCAGCGCCGGTATGGGCGCGGAGGCGGTCCGCGAGATCATCAGCCGGATGGACCTCGAGGAGCTCTCGCGGAGCCTCCATGTCGAGGTGCGGACGAGCTCTGGCCAGCGTCGCAAGAAGGCGATCAAGCGGCTCCGCCTCATCGAGGCGTTCCGTCGCTCCGGCACGCGGCCCGACTGGATGATCCTGTCGGTCCTGCCGGTGATCCCGCCCGACCTTCGGCCGATGGTCCAGCTCGACGGCGGCCGCTTCGCGACGTCGGACCTCAACGACCTCTATCGCCGCGTGATCAACCGCAACAACCGGCTCAAGCGACTGCTCGAGCTCGGCGCGCCGGAGATCATCATCCGCAACGAGAAGCGGATGCTCCAGGAGGCGTGCGACGCGCTGATCGACAACGGCCGCCGCGGCCGGGCGATCGCGGGCACAGGCAACCACCGCCTGAAGTCACTGAGCGACATGCTCAAGGGCAAGCAGGGACGGTTCCGCCAGAACCTCCTCGGCAAGCGGGTCGACTACTCGGGCCGATCGGTCATCGTCGTCGGGCCGGAGCTCAAGCTCCACCAGTGCGGCCTGCCGAAGAAGATGGCGCTCGAGCTGTTCAAGCCGTTCGTCATGCGCCAGCTCGTCGAGAAGGGCTTCGCCCACAACATCAAGAGCGCGAAGCGCATCGTCGAGCGCGTCCGGCCCGAGGTCTGGGACGTTCTCGAAGAGGTCATCAAGGACCACCCGGTCCTGTTGAACCGCGCCCCGACGCTCCACCGACTCGGCATCCAGGCATTCATGCCGGTCCTCGTCGAGGGCTCGGCGATCCAGATCCACCCGCTCGTCTGCACCGCGTTCAACGCGGACTTCGACGGCGACCAGATGGCGGTCCACGTGCCGCTCAGCTCGGCCGCCCAGGAAGAGGCGCGGACGATGATGCTGTCGACGGCGAACCTGCTGTCGCCGGCCGACGGGAGCCCGGTCATCGCACCGACCCAGGACATGGTGCTCGGTTGCTACTACCTGACGATGGATCCGATCGGCAAGCAGCCGAAGCGGGTCCGCCTCTTCGCGACCGAAGACGAGGCGATCCTCTCCTACCAGCTCAAGGAGAAGACCGGTCTCACCCTTCACGAGCCGATCGAGGCCGAGGTCCAGACATGGGTCGGTGATCCGACGACGGGACATCTCGAAACGGCCCGCGTCCGGACGACGGTCGGTCGGATCCTCTTCAACCAGATCCTGCCGGACCAGCTCCGCTACTCCGACAAGGTCATGGTCAGGACAGAGCTCAAGGAGCTCATCGACGAGTGCTATCGGATGCTCGGCCCGGATGAGACCGCTCATCTCGCCGACGGCATCAAGAGCGTCGGCTTCGACTTCGCGACCCGCGGCGGGATGACCATCGGTGTCTTCGACATCGAGGTCCCGAAGGACAAGGCCGCCCGCCTCAAGGGCGCGGACGACAATGTCGCCCAGATCGATCGTCAGTTCCAGCGCGGCCTCATCACGGAGGACGAGCGCTACGAGCAGGTCGTTGACGTCTGGCAGAAGACCACCAGCGCGATGTCCGACGAGATGATGAAGGGGCTCAAGGTCGACGGCCCCGTGACGATGATGACCGCCTCCGGTGCCCGCGGAAACAAGGGCAACATCGGCCAGCTCGGCGCGATGCGCGGCCTGATGGCCGACCCGTCCGGGCGGATCATCGACGTGCCGGTCCGCAGCAACTTCCGCGAGGGCATGACGGTCCTCGAGTACTTCATCTCCACCCACGGCGCCCGGAAGGGCCTCGCCGACACCGCCCTCCGGACGGCCGACTCGGGGTACCTCACGAGGCGTCTCGTCGACGTGGCCCAGGACGTCATCACCCGCGACGACGACTGCGGCACCGAGGAAGGTAGCTGGATCACGCGCGAGGACTCCAGCGACGAGAAGGAATTCCGTCGCCGGCTCATCGGCCGCCTCGCGGCTGCACCGCTGCCCGATCCGACCGTCAAGGTCAAGAAGGGCGAAACCGCGCCGCTCCTCGTCGATCGCAACGAGGAGATCAGCAAGGACATCGCCGCCGCGATCGACGCGGCCAAGATCGACGAGGTCCTGGTCCGTTCACCGCTCGCCTGCGAAGCTCGCTACGGCGTCTGCCGGGCGTGCTACGGCCGCAACCTCGCAACGGGCGAGATGGTGGCCGCCGGCGAGGCCGTCGGGATCATCGCCGCTCAGTCGATCGGCGAGCCCGGCACCCAGCTGACGATGCGGACGTTCCACACCGGCGGCGTCGCCGGACTCGACATCACCGCCGGCCTGCCGAGGGTCGAGGAGCTGTTCGAGGCCCGCGTCCCCAAGGGCAAGGCCGAGATCAGCCACATCGACGGCATCGTCGAGATCATCCGCAGCGACACCGGCACGAAGGTGAAGGTGACGAGCACGGAGGTCTACGACACGACGCTCGCGGTTCCCAAGGGAGCCGAGCTGCTCGCGGCGGCCGGTGACCTCGTGGAAGCCAACCAGGTCGTCGCTCGCGTGGGCGACGGCAAGGATAAGGACGCCACCGGAGACGTCCTCGCGCCGGTACGCGGCTTCCTCATCAAGGGCGACGACGGCCTCGCCGTCCGCGCCGAGGATGTCGTCGAGCGCGAGTACACGATCCCCCACAACGCGAAGATCCTCGTCGAGAACGGCCAGGAGGTTCGCGCCGGTGACGCGATCACGGATGGCCCGATCAACCCGCAGGAATACCTCGACACGCGTGGCAAGGACGCCGTCCAGCGCTACCTCGTCAAGGAAGTCCAGAAGGTGTATCGCAGCCAGGGCGTGACGATCAACGACAAGCACATCGAGATCATCGTCCGCCAGATGCTCCGGAAGGTCCGGATCGACCAGCCGGGCGACGTCGACCTGCTCCCGACGGAGCTGATCGATCGGCTCGATTTCGAAGAGGCCAACAATCGCGTCCTGTCCGAGGGCGGCGAGCCGGCGACGGCCCAAACGGTCCTCCTCGGCGTGACGAAGGCGTCGCTCAACACGTCATCCTTCCTCGCCGCGGCCTCCTTCCAGGAGACGACCCGGGTGCTGACCGAGGCCGCCATCAACGGCGCCAAGGACCACCTGATCGGCCTCAAGGAGAACGTCATCATCGGCAAGCTCATCCCCGCCGGGACGGGTGCGCCGGCCAACGTCGCGGCCCGCAAGGAGCGGGAGCGGCGGGCGGCCATCGAGGCCCTGGCCGGCGAGGCGATCGAGGACACCGGAGCCGAGTACAACCCCTTCCTCGAGGAGGGCGGCGTTCGACCGACCGACGAGGCCGCCGGCCTCGCCCTGGCCGCGACGATCGCCGGTGGCGACGGCGACGGTTCCGACGAGTCGGAGTTCAACCCGTTCCTCGCTGACGAGGAAGCCGGCGAGAGCACCGACGAAGTCGAGGCCCTCGTCCCGGAGCCCGAAGAGGAAGGCGCCGAGGCCAAATAGCCTCGGCGGGGCCGGGGAGGGCTACTTCCCCGGCCCGGGCGAACTGAAATCCTTGCCAAATGCGCGGCAGGTGAACGTTGGGCGTCGACCCGGCTGCCGAATCCGCGACCTGCATGTTCCTGCGGCCAATTCGGATCGGATGAGGTCGGACATGCAGCTATCCGCGTGACGATGTATGCGATGGCGCTGTCGAAGCCGGACTGTTCTGCCTAACGTTCGCTCCACGAACATCCGGCAGAAAGCCAGGCCCGATTGGACCTGCGCTCCGAGGTCCAAGGCTGACCTCCGCGAGGCCATTGGCCCGAGGAATCCGGTTTGACACGATTTTCGGGCCGCTGATACACTCCGCCTTCGTGGCCTCGGCAGGGGCAGCGGTCGGCGTGCGCGCCGACACCCAGCGAGCACCACCACACCCCAACCAAGGGTCCCGTCACGAGCCTGACCGCTCGACGACCGAAGCGGCTCTCGGTGCCAGCAGATATCGGAAAGGACAGCGTCTTCGTGCCGACGATCAGCCAGCTCGTACGCCACGGCCGCACGCCGAAGATCTCCAAGATCAAGGCGCCAGCCATGCGCAAGAGCTGGAACGGAATGCATCGCCGCCAGGTGGCGATTCCGGGCGCGCCGCAGAAGCGGGGCGTCTGTCTCCAGGTGCGCACGATGACGCCGAAGAAGCCGAACTCGGCGCTCCGCAAGATCGCCCGCGTGAAGCTCAGCAACCAGATGGAGGTCACGGCCTACATCCCCGGCATCGGCCACAACCTCCAGGAGCACTCGGTCGTGCTCGTCCGAGGAGGCCGGGTCAAGGACCTCCCGTCGGTCAAGTACCACATCATCCGCGGGACCCTCGACGCCGCCGGCGTGCGTGATCGCAAGCAGGGTCGGAGCAAGTACGGCGCGAAGTCGCCCAGCGGAGGCAGGAAGTAATGCCTCGCCGCCAGAGCATCCCCCGCATGACGAAGTACCAGACGGTCCCGGCCAACCGGACGACCGCCCGGTTCACCGCGAAGCTCATGTCGGACGGGAAGCGCAACCTGTCCGATCGGATCCTCCGCGAAGCCCTCGCAAGGGCGGAGGCCCAGTCGCACCGGCCCGGTCTCGAGGTCCTCGAGGCTGCGCTGCGTAACGCGACGCCGATCATCGAAGTCAAGCCGCGCCGCGTCGGTGGCGCCACGTATCAGGTCCCGGTCGAGATCCGGGGCGAGCGCCGCATGTCGCTCGGGGTCCGCTGGCTCGTCCAGGCGGCCCGCAAGCGGAACGGCAAGAGCATGAGCGAGAAGCTCGCCGCTGAGCTCGTCGATGCCATGAACGGCCTCGGCGCGGCGGTCAAGCGACGCGAAGACACGCACAAGATGGCAGAGGCCAACAAGGCCTTCAGCCATTTCAAGTGGTAGACCCAGGAGCCTAGAGAACACCGTGGCACGTCAGGTTCCGCTCGCACGCACGCGGAACATCGGAATCATCGCCCACATCGACGCGGGCAAGACGACCGTCACCGAGCGGATCCTCTTCTACACGAAGAAGATCTACAAGATCGGTGAGGTTCATGAAGGCGCGGCCACGATGGACTGGATGCCCCAGGAGCAGGAGCGGGGGATCACGATCACCGCGGCGGCAACGACCGCGTTCTGGGGCGACCATCGCATCAACATCATCGATACGCCCGGGCACGTGGACTTCACCGTCGAGGTCGAGCGGAGCCTCCGGGTGCTCGACGGCGCTGTCGTGGTCTTCGATGGCGTCGCCGGCGTCGAGCCGCAGTCCGAGACGGTCTGGCGGCAGGCCGACCGATACGGCGTGCCGCGCTTCTGCTTCATCAACAAGCTCGACCGGACGGGCGCCGACTTCTGGCGCGGCGTCGACTCGATCAAGGAGCGCCTCGGCGCCAACGCCGTGCCGATCCAGATCCCGATCGGCCGCGAGGACACCTTCGAGGGCGTCATCGATCTCGTCGAGATGAAGGCGTACTACTACCACGACGACCAGGGCACGACGTTCGACGTCAGGGACATCCCCGACGACCTCAAGGCCGAGGCCGAGACCCATCGCCACACGATGATCGAGGCCGTCGCCGAGATGGACGACGAGCTGACCCACAAATACCTCGAGGGCGAAGAGCTGACGATCGCCGAGATCAAGCGCGGTCTGCGCCTCGGGACGTTGACGACGAGGATCATCCCCGTCCTGACCGGCTCCGCGCTTCGGAATAAGGGCGTCCAGAAGATGCTGGACGCTGTCGTCGACTACCTGCCGTCGCCCCTCGACGTGCCGCCGATGATCGCCATCGACCCGCGAACGGGCGCGGACGTGGTCCGCACGCCGGACGACACAGAGCCGTTCAGCGCCCTCGCCTTCAAGATCGCCGCCGACCCGTTCGTCGGCAAGCTGGCCTTCTTCCGCGTCTACTCCGGCACGCTCAAGGCGGGCTCCTACGTCCTGAACCCGGTCAAGGGCAAGAAGGAGCGCATCGGGCGCATCCTCCAGATGCACGCCAACCACCGCGAGGAGATCGACGAGGTCTACGCCGGCGACATCGCCGCCGCGGTCGGGCTGAAGGACACGTTCACCGGCGACACGCTGACCGATCCCGATCACCCCGTCGTGCTCGAGTCGATGACGTTCCCGGAGCCGGTCATCGAGGTCAAGATCGAGCCGAAGACAAAGGCCGACCAGGACAAGCTCGGCGTCGCCCTCCAGCGGCTGTCCGAGGAGGACCCGACGTTCCGGGTCAAGACCGATTCCGAGACCGGCGAGACGCTGATCGCCGGGATGGGCGAGCTCCATCTCGACGTCCTCGTCGACCGGATGATCCGCGAGTTCAAGGTCGCGGCCAACATCGGCAAGCCGCAGGTCTCCTACCGCGAGACCATCCGTCGGGCAGCCGAGGGCAACGGGCGCTTCGTCCGCCAGACCGGCGGCAAGGGCCAGTACGGCCACGCGATCATCAAGCTCGAGCCCCAGGAGAAGGGGGCGGGCTATGAGTTCGTCGACAAGATCGTCGGCGGGACGATCCCGCGCGAGTACATCAAGTCGGTCGATGCCGGCATCCGCGAGGCGCTCGAGACGGGCATCTACGCGGGATTCCCGGTCGTCGACGTCAAGGTGACGCTCCACGACGGGTCGTACCACGAGGTCGACTCGTCGGAGATGGCCTTCAAGATCGCCGGTTCGATGGCCGTGAAGGACGCCTTCTCGAAGGCGGATCCTGCGATCCTCGAGCCGATCATGCGGAACGAGGTCACGATGCCCGAGGAGTTCATGGGCGATGTGATCGGCGATCTGAACAGCCGTCGCGGCCAGATCGAGGGGATGGAGTCGCGCGGGAGCGGCAAATCCGCGACCCAGGTCGTGCGGGCGTTCGTCCCGCTCGCCCAGATGTTCGGCTATGTAACGGACCTGCGGTCGATGACCCAGGGCCGAGCGACGTCGTCGATGGAATTCAGTCACTACGCCGAGGTTCCGAGCAGTCTGGCATCGGAACTCGTACAGAAGTCAAAAGGCTAAGACCGGAACCCCGTCGCGGGCTTAGGAGCGAGGAGCAACCACACGATGGCCAAGAAGAAGTTCGAGCGTAACAAGCCGCACGTGAACATCGGCACGATCGGCCACATCGACCACGGCAAGACGAGCCTGACCGCGGCGATCACCAAGTACCTCGCCCTGAAGGGCGCCTCGGAGTACCGCGCCTTCGAGTCGATCGACAACGCGCCCGAGGAGCGCGAGCGGGGGATCACGATCGCGATCGCCCACGTCGAGTACGAGACCGAGGCCCGCCATTACGCCCACGTCGACTGCCCGGGCCACGCCGACTACATCAAGAACATGATCACCGGCGCCGCCCAGATGGACGGCGCGATCCTCGTCGTCGCCGCGACCGACGGGCCGATGCCCCAGACCCGCGAGCACATCCTCCTGGCCCGCCAGGTCGAGGTCCCCTACATCGTCGTCTTCCTCAACAAGGTCGACATGGTCGACGACCCCGAGCTGCTCGACCTCGTCGAGCTCGAGGTCCGCGAGCTCCTCACGAAGTACGCCTTCCCGGGCGACGACCTGCCGGTCATCCGGGGCAGCGCGCTCAAGGCGCTCGAGGCGGGCGACGACCCGTCCAACCCCGCCTACGCCCCGATCCAGGAGCTGATGGACGCGGTCGACGCCTACATCCCGACCCCCGAGCGGGCGATCGACAAGCCCTTCCTGATGCCGGTCGAGGACGTCTTCGGGATCAAGGGCCGGGGGACCGTCGCCACAGGGAGGATCGAGCGCGGCATCGTCAAGGTCGGCGACGAGGTCGAGCTGATCGGCGTCAAGACGACCCGCAAGGTCGTCGTGACCGGCGTCGAGATGTTCAAGAAGCTGCTCGACGAGGGCCGTGCCGGCGACAACGTCGGCTGCCTCATCCGGGGCATCGAGCGCGAGGAGATCGAGCGCGGCCAGGTCCTCGCCAAGAGCGGCAGCGTCAAGCCCCACACCAAGTTCACCGCCCAGGTCTACGTCCTGACGAAAGAGGAGGGCGGCCGCCATACCCCCTTCTACAACGGCTACCGGCCGCAGTTCTACCTGCGCACGACCGACGTGACCGGGGCGATCGGCCTGCCCGAGGGCGCCGAGATGATCATGCCCGGCGACAACGTCGAGATGAGCGTCGAGCTGATCACCCCGATCGCCCTCGAGATCGGCCAGCGCTTCGCCATCCGCGAGGGTGGCCGGACCGTCGGTGCCGGCGCCATCGTCAGCATCGTCGAGTAGGGATCGAGACGAGATGGCAAAGCAGCGAATCCGGATCCGCCTCAAGGCATACGACCATCGACTGCTCGATCAGTCGGCGGCCCAGATCGTGGAGACCGCTCAGCGGACCGGCGCAGACGTCGTCGGTCCGGTGCCGCTGCCGACGCGCATCGAAAAGTTCACCGTTATCCGCTCGCCGTTCATCGACAAGGACAGCCGGGAGCAGTTCGAGATCCGCACGCACAAGCGGCTCGTCGACATCCTGGATCCCAGTTCGAAGACCGTCGACGCACTGATGCGACTCTCGCTTGCCGCGGGCGTCGACATCGAAATCAAGATGTAGTTGAACGATATGACGAACTGTTGCCCGCGCACGGAGGTCGGAGGCGGAGCTCCGTCGACGCCATCCGCCCGAGGTAAGCAATGAGTATTGGACTCATCGGCCGCAAGGTCGGTGTCACACAGGTGTTCCAGGGCGACGGCACGATGATTGCCGTCAGCGTCCTGGCCATCGAACCGAATACCGTGACCCGCCTCCGGACCGACGAGCGCGATGGCTACACGGCCGTCCAGCTCGGGACCGAGGAGTCGAAGCGCCTGACCAAGCCGGAGCTCGGTCAGCTCAAGGACCTCCCGAAGGTCGCCAAGATCCGCGAGTTCCGGGTCGAGTCGGTCGACGAGTACGAGGTCGGCCAGAAAATCGCGCTCGGCGACCTGTTCGCCGACGGTGACTTCGTCGACATCACGGGCGTGTCCAAGGGTAAGGGCTTCGCCGGTCACATCAAGCGCCACCACTTCCATCGCGGCCCGAAGACCCACGGCTCCGACCATCACCGCGAGCCCGGCTCGATCGGCCCCGGCACGACCCCTGGCCGTGTCTACAAGGGCATGAAAATGGCCGGTCACATGGGCGACGCCCGCGCCACCATCAAGAAGGTCCGCGTCGTGCGTGCCGACAGCGATCGCAATCTCTTGCTCGTCAAGGGATCGCTGCCGGGCCCTCGTGGATCGCTCATCCTCGTGAAGAAGGCCTGACGATGCCGCAGACCACCCTCTACGATCGGAAAGGCAAGTCGCTCGGCAGCGTGGAGCTCGCCGATGCGCTCTTCGCCGCGCCGATCAATGCCGCCGTCCTCCACCAGGTCGTGACCGCTCAGCTGGCCGGCCGACGGACCGGTACGGCTGACACGAAGACACGCGGCGAAGTCCGCGGCGGCGGCGCGAAGCCGTACCGCCAGAAGGGCACCGGCCGCGCCCGCCAGGGCTCGAAGAGCGCGCCTCACTATCGGGGCGGCGGCGCCGTGTTCGGTCCGCACCCCCGCTCGTACGAGCAGCGCCTGCCGCGCAAGATGAAGCGCCTCGCACTGCGCGGCGCCCTCACGGCCAAGTTCGGCGACGAGGCCATCAAGGTCATCGACGCGTTCGGGCTCGACGCGATCAAGACCCGCGAGCTCGTGACGGTCCTCGCCGCCCTCGACGCCAGGGGCCGCGTGCTCGTCGTCGCTCCGGGTCGGGACCAGAAGCTCGAGATGTCGGCCCGCAACCTGCCGACGGTCGAGGTCATCCTGGCCGACTCGCTCAACGTGGTCGACCTGCTCAAGGCCGACCTCGTCCTCATCGAGCAGCCCGCCCTGGCCCGCATGGAGGAGGTGTACGCGTGAGCGCATTGACCGCCCCCGAGATCATCCTCCGGCCTGTCGTCAGCGAGAAATCGATCGACGAATCCGGTCGCGGCAAGTACACGTTCGCGGTCCACGACGACGCCAACAAGATCCAGATCAAGGCGGCGATCGAGGAGCTGTACGCGAAGGAGAAGGTGACCGTCGTCAGCGTCAACGTCCTGACGACGAAGGCCAAGGAGAAGCGGCGCGGCACGCGGCGTGGCCGGATCAGCGGCTTCACCACGCCGTGGCGCAAGGCGATCGTGACCCTGGCCCCCGGCCAGAAGATTGAATTCTTCGAGGGGGTCTGACGATGCCGTTGCGTTCATACAAGGCCACCTCGCCGGGTCTCCGGCAGATGACTCGCTCGACCTTCGAGGAGATCACGACCGACCAGCCCCACAAGCCGTTGCTCGAGCCGCAGATCCGCGGTTCCGGCCGGAACAACCAGGGCCGGCTCACCGTGCGCCATCGCGGCGGCGGCGAGAAGCAGCACTACCGCCGGATCGACTTCAAGCGCGACAAGGTCGGGATCCCGGCCCGCCTCGCGACGATCGAGTACGACCCGAACCGGTCCGCCCGGATCGGCCTGCTCTTCTACCGCGACGGCGAGAAGCGCTACATGCTCCTGCCGCACGGCCTGAAGGTCGGCGACGTCGTAGTCTCGGGACCGGACGCGGAGGCGCGGGTCGGCAACGCCCTGCCGATCGCCAAGATCCCGCTCGGTACGACGATCCACAACATCGAGCTCATCCCCGGCAAGGGCGGCCAGATCGTCCGGTCCGCCGGAGTCGCGGCACAGCTCCTCGCGAAAGAGGGCGACCAGGCCCAGGTCCGGTTGCCGTCCGGCGAGGTCCGTCGGGTCAGCATCAAGTGCATGGCCACCGTCGGCCAGGTCAGCAACCTCGACCACGAGAACCAGAACCTCGGCAAAGCAGGACGCGCCAGACACCTGGGCCAGCGCCCGGAAGTCCGCGGCGTCGTCATGAACCCACGAGACCATCCGCACGGTGGTGGCGAGGGCAAGTCCCCGACGGGGATGCCGCCCAAGACGCCCTGGGGCAAGCCCGCGATGGGCTACCGCACCCGGCGGTCCAAGACGACCGGACGACTCATCGTCCGCTCGCGCCACCGCAAGTAGCGGGAGGGTAGGAGAGCATGTCCCGTTCGATCAAGAAGGGCCCGTTCATCGAGATCCGCCTCCAAGGGCGGGTCGAGGAAATGAATCGGCGCAACGAGAAGAAGGTCGTCAAGACCTGGTCCCGTGCGTCGGTGATCTTCCCGTCGTTCATCGGGCACACCATCGCCGTGTACAACGGCAAGAAGCACGTCCCGGTCTACGTGACCGAGAACATGGTCGGCCACCGCCTCGGCGAGTTCGCCCACACCCGCACCTATCGCGGGCACGGCAAGCACACCGAGCGATCGACCGCGCTGAAGTAGGAGCTGCGGTCCCGTGCGCGTATCCGCCACTGCCAAGTACCTCCGCGGGTCGACCCGCAAGGCCAATCTCGTCGCCGCGACCATTCGCGGCCGGCGAGTGGAAGAGGCCGCCTCGCTCCTCCGCTTCATGCCCCAGCATGCCGCGCGGGACATCGAGCGCGTCCTCCGGAGCGCCACGGCCAACGCCGAGAACAACCACAACCTGTCGGCCGAGGATCTCATCGTCCTCGAAGCGCATTGCAACGAGGGCCCGGCGATCAAGCGCTGGCGTCCCCGAGCCCAGGGTCGGGCGTTCCCGATCCACAAGCCCATGACCCACATCACCATCGTCGTCGCGGATCAGGAGGCCTGACATGGGACGAAAGGTCCACCCGTACGGCTTCCGCCTGGGTGTCTCGCGCACCTGGACCGCGAAGTGGTACGCCGATAAGGAATACACCGACCTCGTCAAGGAGGACATCACGATCCGCAAGCTCGTCGGAGCACGGCTTGCGAACGCGAGCGTCTCCGGCGTCGAGATCGAGCGCGGCATCAACCACGTGACGGTCACGATCCACACGGCCAAGCCCGGGATCGTCATCGGCAAGGGCGGCGCGAACGTCGAGATCCTGCGCCAGCAGATCGGCGGGCTCACCAAGCGGCGGGTCAAGCTGGAGATCAAGGAGATCCGCCAGCCGGAGCTCGACGCCCACCTCGTCGCGATGAACATCGCCCAGCAGCTGACCCGGCGCATCGCCTTCAAGAAGGCGATGAAGCAGGCGATCCAGCGCTCGATGAAGGCCGGCGCGAAGGGCGTCCGGATCGCCGTCGCCGGCCGTCTCGGCGGCTCGGAGATGGGTCGCCGCGAGTGGGATCGCGAGGGGCGCATCCCGCTGGGCACTCTCCGCGCGGACATCAGCTATGGCCAGGTCCACGCCCACACGACGTACGGCCGGATCGGCGTCAAGGTCTGGATCTACCGCGGCGACATCGCCCCTGAGCGGACGCTGCCGCACGAGGCCCAGCAGCTGGCCCAGGCCGCCGCTCGGCGGGGGAGGCTGACGATGTTGATGCCGAAGCGCGTCAAGCATCGGAAGGTCATGCGCGGCCGGATGTCCGGCCTTGCCAAGGGCGGCCACACCGTCGCCTTCGGCGAGTACGGACTCTCGACGCTCGAGCCCGCCTGGATCACGAGCCGCCAGATCGAGGCCGCCCGGCGGGCGATGACCCGCTCGGTCAAGCGTGGCGGCAAGATCTGGATCCGCATCTTCCCGGACAAGCCGGCCACGAAGAAGCCGGCCGAGACGCGGATGGGCTCCGGCAAGGGCGCCCCCGACCACTGGGTCGCGGTCGTGAAGCCGGGCCGGATCCTCTTCGAGATGGCCGGCGTCGACCACGAGTCGGCGATCGAGGCGATGCGCCTCGCCAGCCACAAGCTGCCCGTGGCGACACGGGTGGTCGTTCGCGACAACGTGGAGGCGACCGATGGACATCGATAAGGTTCGGGCGCTTTCCGATACGGAACTCGAAACGGCGCTCAAGGAGGCGAAGCAGGACCTCTGGCAGGCCCGGTTCGCCCTCTCGACCCGGCAGCTCAAGGACTACAGCACGATCCCGCAGACGCGGCGAGCAATCGCGCGGATCCTCACCGTCCAGCGCGAGCGCAAGCTCGGCCAGACGGCCTGACGGAGATCACGCGATGACAGGAGCAGACAACCAGGTGCAGCAGACGCAGACGCAGCGGAAGACGAAGGTCGGCCGCGTCGTGAGTGACAAGATGGACAAGACGATCGTCGTGTCCGTCGAGCGCCTCGCGCGCCACCCTCTCTACAAGCGCGTCATCCGCTTGACGACGAAATTCAAGGCGCACGACGAGACGAACGACGCCCATACCGGCGACACGGTCCTCATCGAGGAGTCGCGGCCGCTCTCGGCCACGAAGCGATGGCGACTCATCGAGGTCGTCGCCCGGGCCAGCTCCCACGGCAGCTCGAGCGACGTCGTCTTCGAGGAGGCCGAGACGACCGAGGCGATCCACGCCGCGGCCCATCCCGGCCGAACCCGCGACGCCGACGCCGGGACCGATGCCGATGCCGCAGACGATGCCGGCGGCGACGCGACACCGCCGCCGAGCGCCGGACCGGACGACTCCTCTGACTCCCCTGACGAAGGTGGCCCTGCGTGATACAGCCGCAATCCCGGCTGCGCGTCGCCGACAACACCGGCGCGCAGGTCGATCCAGTGCATCCGCGTCATGGGCCGTTCGCTCAAGACGTCGGCCGGCGTGGGTGACGTGATCATCGCCAGCGTCAAGCAGGCGATCCCGAACGCCGCCGTCAAGAAGGGCGACGTCGTTCGCGCTGTGATCGTTCGGACCGCCAAGGAGTACGGCCGACCGGACGGCAGCTACATCCGCTTCGACGAGAACGCCGCCGTGCTCATCAACAACCAGGGAAACCCGCGCGGGACCCGGATCTTCGGGCCCGTCGCCCGCGAGCTTCGCGATCGGAACTACATGAAGATCGTGTCGCTCGCGCCGGAGGTGCTGTGATGACCGTTCACAAGTCGCCCGTCCGCGCAACGAAGGTCCCGGAGATCAGGACCGGCGACACCGTTGTCGTGCTCGTTGGCAAGGACGCCGGCAAGCGCGGCGTCGTCGAGCGCGTGGTCCGCAATCCCGCAGGGCTTCAAGAAGAGCCAGGCGAAGTACGGCGCGGGCTTCGAGCGGACCTCGCCGCTTTCGACCGCGTCGGTCGTCGTCGAGGGCATCAACGTTGCCAAGCGCCACACCAAGCCGCGCCAGAGCGCGGGCTCGACCGACAGGATGCCGAAGGTCCAGCAGGGCGGAATCCTCGATCTCGCCCAGCCGCTCCCGATCGGCAAGGTGATGCTCGTCTGCACCCACTGCGACCGCCCGACGCGGATCGCCCACAAGGTCCTCGACAACGGCCGGCGCGTCCGGGTGTGTCGCCATTGCGGCGAGCAGCTCGAGGTGAAGTCGTGACCAGTCGCCTCCAGGAGCGCTACGCGACGGAGATCGCGCCCGCCCTCCTCAAGCAGTTCGAGTACGGCAACGCGATGCAGGTGCCGAAGCTCAGCAAGATCGTCATCAACATCGGTCTCGGCGAGGCGCTGTCGAACGCCAAGGCGCTCGACGCGGCACTCGGCGACCTGACCCTCATCACCGGCCAGAAGCCGATCGTGACGAAGGCCAAGCGCTCGATTGCCCAGTTCCGCCTGCGGACCGGCAACACGATCGGGGCCAAGGTCACGCTCCGCGGCGAGCGGATGTGGGACTTCCTCGACCGTTTGACCACGCTCGCCTTGCCGCGCATCCGCGACTTCCGGGGAATCCCCAGCAAGTCGTTCGACGGCCGGGGCAACTACTCGCTGGGGCTGCGGGAGCAGCTCGCATTCCCGGAAATCGAATACGACAAGGTTGACCGTCTCCGCGGGCTGGAGATCAGCATCGTGACGACGGCGAAGACCGACGAGGAATCGAAGCGACTGCTCGAGCTCCTCGGCATGCCCTTCGCCTCGTAGGCGCGGGGAGGGAGAACCATGGCAAAGAAGTCGATGATCGCCAAGGCAGCACGCAAGCCGAAGTTCGAGGTTCGCGGCTACCACCGCTGCTTCGTCTGCGGCCGGCCGCGAGCCTACATGCGACGGTTCGCGCTCTGTCGCATCTGCTTCCGCGAGCGAGCGCTCGTGGGCGAGCTGCCGGGCGTCACGAAGTCGAGCTGGTAGGGAACCGATGAACATCTCCGATCCGATCGCGGACATGCTCACGCGCGTCCGGAACGCATCGCGGGCACGGCACACAGAGGTGATCGTGCCGGCGTCGCGGACGAAGCGGGAGATCGCCCGCATCCTCGTCAACGAAGGCTTCATCGCCGACGTGAGCGAGGAGCAGGAGGGCCCGGCGCTGATGCTGCGGCTCACCCTCAAGTATGTCGACGGCAAGGTGCCGGTCGTCTCCGGGCTGAAGCGGATCAGCAAGCCGGGCCTCCGCGTCTACGCGCGGAAGACCGACATTCCGCGCGTGCTCGGCGGCCTCGGCATCGTCATCGTCAGCACGAGCCAGGGCATCATGACCGGCGCGCAGGCCAAGAAGGCCGAGCTCGGTGGCGAAGTTCTCGCCTACGTCTGGTAGGCGGAACACATGTCACGTATCGGTCGCCTCCCCATCCCCGTCCCCTCGGGTGTCGACGTGACGATCGAGGGACGCAAGGTCACGGTCAAAGGGCCCAAGGGCTCGCTGTCCCGTGAGCTTCATCCCGACATGACCGTCAAGCGCGAGGACGAGAAGCTCGTCGTCACCCGGCCGACGGAGCAGAAGACCCACAAGCAGCTTCACGGGCTGACCCGGACGCTCGTCAACAACATGGTCGTCGGCGTGACCGACGGCTACCGCAAGGGCCTCGAGATCACCGGTGTCGGGTATCGCGCGGTCAAGGTCGGCGAGAAGCTCCAGCTGAGCCTCGGCTACAGCCACCAGATCGAGATCGACCCGCCCCAGGGCATCACGTTCGAGCTCGAGAGCCCGACCCGTCTCGCGGTCATCGGGATCGACAAGGAGGTCGTCGGCGAGATCGCCGCCAAGATCCGCTCCACCCGCAAGCCCGAGCCGTACAAGGGCAAGGGCGTTCGCTACGCCGGCGAGCAGATCCGCCGCAAGGCCGGCAAGGCCGGCAAGATCGGCGGCAAGAAGTAACCACCCACTGACGAAGCATTGACGAAGGAACGAGAACGATGACCCAGGTCGCCAGCCGCGGCGCCGCACGACGAAAGCGCCACGACCGGATCCGCCTCCGCCTGGAGGGGACCGAGTCGCGGCCGCGCCTTGCGGTGTTCCGCAGTAACAACCACATCTACGCGCAGGTCATCGACGACGCCTCCGGGCGGACGTTGGCGACCGCCTCGACGGTCGACAAGGAGCTTCGCGGCTCCGGCAAGGCCAAGGCCAAGGGCCCGACCAAGACCGAGGAGGCAGCGTCAGTCGGCAAGCTCGTCGCAGAACGGGCGAAGTCCGCGGGCGTCGAGCGCGTCGTTTTCGATCGAGCCGGGTTCCGGTACCACGGGCGGATCAAGTCGCTCGCCGATGCCGCCCGTGAAGCCGGTCTCGAGTTCTGATCGGAAGGAGCACCCGTGGCCAGGATTGACCCGAACAAGCTCGCGCTCGAGGAGCGCGTCGTCCAGATCAACCGCGTCGCCAAGGTCGTCAAGGGCGGCCGGCGGTTCAGCTTCAGCGCGATCGTCGTCGTCGGCGATGGCGCCGGCCACGTCGGTGCCGGCCTCGGCAAGGCCGGCGAGGTCCCCGAGGCGATCCGCAAGGGCGTCGAGGACGCCAAGAAGAACCTCATCAAGATCCCGATGGTCGGGACGACGATCCCCCACGAAGTCAATGTCGAGTACTCGGCCAGCCGGGTCATGCTGAAGCCTGCCTCGCAGGGGACGGGCGTCATCGCCGGCGGCTCCGTTCGGGCCGTTGTCGAGGCCGCCGGGATCCGCGACATCCTTGCCAAGATCTACGGCTCGACGAACCCGGTCAACGTGACCCGGGCCACGATCGAAGCGCTCCGCGGCCTCCAGTCCGCCGAGGAGATCGGCCGCCGCCGCGGCATCAAGCTGGTCAGCCGGATCTCCGGCCAGCCGTCGTCGAGCGGGGAGGTCGCCGATGCCCGCTAAGCTCCGCGTCACCCAGATCAAGAGCACGATCAGTCACATCGCGCGCAACCGGGCCACCGTCCGAGCGCTCGGCCTGAAGCGGATCGGCCATACCGTCGAAGTCGCTGACAATCCCGCGACCCGCGGCATGGTCCGCCAGGTCCGGTTTCTCGTGAGCGTCGAGGAGGTTCCCGAGTCTGCGGCTCAGGAGAAGGCATGAAACTCCACGATTTGCACCCGGCCCCCGGGTCGCACACCGCGCGGACCCGCGTCGGCCGCGGCATCGCGGCGGGCAAGGGCAAGACCGCCGGCCGCGGCACGAAGGGCCAGAAGGCTCGCGCGGGTGGCGGGATCCCGCCGTGGTTCGAGGGCGGCCAGACGCCCCTCCACATGCGGATCCCGAAACTCCGCGGGTTCAAGAATCGCTTCAAGGTCGACTACGAGGTCGTCAACGTCGGCGCGATCGCTGCGCTTGCCGAGCGTGGCGCGTTCGAGGGCGGCGAGCCTGAGGGGGCCAAGGGCAAGTCGGCCAAGGCCGCCCCGCCGACGGTCAACCAGGAGATCCTGCGGGCCGTCGGCCTCGTCCGGACCATCAAGAAGCCCCTCAAGATCCTCGGCGCCGGTGATCTTTCGGCGCCCCTGTTCGTCGTTGCCGATGCATTCACGAAGTCGGCCGTGGCCAAGATCGAGGCCGCGGGCGGCACCGTTTCCGTGCTCGAGGTCCCGACCGAGATCCTGCCAGCGATCGGCGTCGGGGAGGAAGGCGGCAAGCCGGCGCGCGAGCCGCGAACGGCCGCGGGCCGGGCTGCCAAGGGCAGAGTCGCGGACGCGCGGGTGGCTCGAGATGTCGTCGCAGCCGAGAGGGCCGCTGAGGCCGCCGAGGCCAGCACCGCGAAGGCCACGAAGGCGGCGAAGGCACCCAAGGCCAAGGGGGCCGCCGACGACGACCTAGCGGCCGCGAGGCCGAGCCTCGAGCCTGAAGACGACGCCGACGCTCAGACGCAGACGCGACGGAGGCGACCGCGGCGACCGGAGGCGCGCGCGCCGAAGCTTGATTCACGGGACGCCGAAGCGGCGGACGCCGCTAACCCGGCTGACGACGCCGACACGACCGACGAGACAACCACCTCCACCGACGACGAGAACGCGTAGCCCGTGTTCGAATCGCTGCTGAACGCGTTCCGGGCGCCGGATATCCGGCGTCGGATCTTCTACGTCCTCGCGATCCTTGTCGTCTTCCGGTTCCTGGCCCATGTGCCGGTCCCGGGCGTCGATCGGGAGCAGCTCGAGTCGTTCTTCGCCGGCAATGCGCTCATCGGCGTGCTCGACCTGATTTCGGGCGGCGGCCTGTCGAACTTCTCGATCGTCGCGCTCGGCGTGAACCCGTACATCAACGCCTCGATCATCATGCAGCTGATGACCGGCGTCATCCCTTCGCTCCAGGCGCTGAGCCGCGAGGGCGAGTACGGACGCAACAAGATCAACCAGTACACCCGCTACCTGGCGGTGCCGATGGCGCTGCTCCAGGCATTCGGGTTCCTGGCCCTGCTCAACTCGCAGGGCATCCTGTCGTCGACGTTCGATCTGGGTGACTTCACGACGATTACCCAGATCATGACGCTGACCGCGGGGTCGGTCGCGCTGATGTGGCTCGGCGAGCTCATCACGGAGCGCGGCATCGGCAACGGCATCAGCTTCATCATCTTCGCCGGCATCGTCAGCCAGGCGCCGGGCGCAATCGCCGGCTTCCTCCAGACGCCGAACCCGGCGCTCGTCATCGGCTTCGCGCTCCTCGCGATCGTCTCGGTGGCGGTGATCATCTACATCCAGGAAGGCCAGCGGCGGATCCCCATCCAGTACGCCAGCCGCGTCCGTGGCCGGCGGATGTATCAGGGCGGCCAGACGTTCCTGCCGCTGCGGGTCAACCAGGCCGGCGTGATCCCGATCATCTTCGCGATCAGCATCCTGCTCTTCCCCCAGCAGATCGCCTCGTACTTCCAGAACGCCGAGGTCGGCTTCGTGGCGAGCATCGCCCAGGGAATCGTCCGCTTCTTCAACCCCCAGTCGATCATCTATGTCGCGCTGTACTTCCTGCTGACCGTCGGGTTCACGTACTTCTATACCGCGTTCACGTTCAAACCGGACGAGACCGCGGAACAGCTCCGCAAGAACGGCGGGTTCATCCCGGGCATCAGACCCGGGCGGCCGACGGCCGACTACCTCGCTCGCGTTGTCACCCGGATCACCATCGCCGGTGCGCTGTTCCTCGGCATCATCGCGACCGCGCCGTCGGTCGTCGGGCTGCTGGTCCCGTCGCTGTCGTCGATCGCCCTCGGCGGAACCGGTCTGCTGATCGTCGTCAGCGTGGTCGTCGAGACGATGAAGCAGATCGAGGCGCAGCTCCTGATGCGCAACTACGAAGGCTTTATTCGGTGACGGCCTCCGCACGGATGCGCGATCCCGCCGGCCCATGACTGTGGTTGTACTCCTTGGAGCCCCTGGCGCCGGCAAGGGGACGCAGGCGCCCATCCTCTCGGAATCACTCGGGGTGCCGATCCTCGCTTCGGGCGACCTGCTCCGCGCAGCGGTCGCCGCCGGCACGCCACTTGGCCGGGAAGCGGATCGCTACATGAGCCGCGGCCAGCTCGTTCCGGACGAAACGATCGTCCGGGTCTTCCTCGACCGCCTCGAGCGGGCCGACGCCAAAGGCGGAGCGATCCTCGACGGCTTCCCGAGAACCCGCGTCCAGGCCGAGGCACTGGATCGTGCCCTCGCCGACGCCGGCCGCCGCGTCGACAAGGCGATCTTCATCGACGTCCAGGAAGAGGACCTCGTCCGCCGCATGTCGAACCGCCGGGTTTGCACAGCCAACGGCCACGTTTACAACCTCTCGTCGAATCCGCCCGTCGTCGACGGGATCTGCGATCTCGACGGCTCGGAGCTCGTCCAGCGTCCGGATGACAACGAGGCGACGGTTCGCGCGCGGATGAAGGAGCAGATCCCGCCGCTCCTCGACGTCGTCGATCACTACGACAACGCTGGGGTCCTCCAGACCGCCGACGGCCGCGAGCCCATCTCGGCCGTCAGCGCGCGGATGCTCCGGGCCCTCGGCCAGGCCGCGCCGGGCCGGGTCGACTGATGGTCACTCGGAAGTCGCGCCGCGAGATCGACAAGATGCGCCACGCCGGTCGGATCGTGGCTGAAGTCCTTGCCCTCGTCGAGTCCGAGCTGAAGCCCGGCGTGACGACCGGCCACCTCGATCGGCTCGCCGAGCGCCACATCCGGGCGGCAGGTGCGGTGCCCTCGTTCAAGGGCTACGGCCATCGAAGCAACCCGTTCCCGGCCAGCCTGTGCGTCTCGATCGACAACGAGGTCGTCCACGGCATCCCCAGCGATCGCGTGATTCGCGAAGGCCAGATCGTGTCGATCGACGCGGGCGCGATCTTCGACGGCTGGCACGGCGACGGCGCCAGGACGTTCGTCGTAGGGGAGTCGGCGAGCGACATCGAGTCCCTCGTGGAGACGACCCGCCTCGCGATGATGGCCGGGATCGCCGCCGCCGTTCCCGGTGCTCACCTAGGCGACATCTCAGCGGCGATCGAGGATGTCGCCGCGCCGCACGGCTACGGGATCGTCCGCCAGTTCGTCGGGCACGGAATCGGCACCGAGATGCACCAGGAGCCGCAGGTGCCCAACTACCGGACGGGCGTTCGCGGCATGAAGCTCGCCCCGGGGATCTGTCTCGCGATCGAGCCGATGCTCACGCTCGGCAGCCACGAGGTCGAGGTCAAGCCGGACGGCTGGACGGTCGTGACAAGCGACGGCTCGCTCGCAGCCCACTTCGAGCACACGATTGCCGTAACGGACAACGGTCCGGAGATTCTGACAAGTGTGTGATACGTCGGCGGCGGCACTCCCTGGAACCGGCAACCTCGGGGGTGGGCTGACACCCGCCCTCCGAGGTCCAAGGCGAGGCTCCGCGAGCCATTGGCCCGAGGATTTGCCCGCTTCGCTCAATTTTGATACGCTACGCGTTCGTGTGTCGGCCCCTCGGGCCGGCACTCATCGTGAGAAAGGGAACACCGGCGCCTGTGGCTAAGAAGGACGCGATCGAAGTGGAAGGGACGGTCATTGAACCACTCCCCAACACAATGTTCGCCGTCGAACTGGAGAATGGTCACCGGGTCCTTGCTCACATCAGCGGCAAACTCCGGATGAACTTCATCCGGATCCTGCCGGGTGATCGCGTCCGGGTCGAACTGTCGCCATACGACCTGACCCGCGGCCGCATCACGTATCGCCTGAAGTAAGACCCCGGACACCGTCCGCCACGAACCCACGAGTCGAGGATCCGTTGAAAGTCAGAGCCTCCGTCAAGGCGCGCTGCGACAACTGCAAAGTCATTCGCCGTCACGGGACCGTGATGGTCATTTGCCCAAACCCGAAGCACAAGCAGCGGCAGGGGTAACCGATGGCACGCATCGCCGGCGTCGACATCCCCCGCGAGAAGCGGGTCGAGATTTCGCTTACCTACATCTTCGGGATCGGCCTGCCGACCTCTCAGAAGATCCTGGCTCAGACCAACGTGAACCCGGACACGCGGGTGCGCGACCTGACCGAAGAGCAGGTCAACCGCCTCCGTGAGCTCATCGATCGCCGCTACAAGGTCGAAGGCGACCTCCGGCGTGAGGTTGCGCTCAACATCAAGCGTCTGATCGAGATCGGCTCGTACCGCGGGATGCGCCATCGGCGCAACCTGCCGGCACGCGGCCAGCGAACGAAGACCAACGCTCGCCAGCGGCGCGGACCGAAGAAGACGGTCGGCGTGCGGCGCAAGAAGTAGACGAGGGCTCCGACACGTATGGCCGAGCGAAAGCGGGCGGTTAAGCAGCGCCGCCGCGAACGGAAGAACGTCCCCCAGGGGCACGTCCACATCCAGGCGACGTTCAACAACACGATCATCACGATCACCGACCTGACGGGCGCGGTCATCAGCTGGGGCTCGGCCGGCGTTGCCGGCTTCAAGGGCTCGCGCAAGAGCACGCCGTACGCCGCGGCGCTTTCGGCCGAGGGCGCCGCCAAGCGGGCGATGGAGCACGGGATGCGCCAGGTCGAGGTCCTCGTCAAGGGCCCCGGCGCCGGCCGCGAACAGGCCATCCGCTCGCTGCAGGCCGCCGGGCTCGAGGTCACGGCGATCACCGACATCACGCCGATCCCGCACAACGGCTGCCGCGCGCCGAAGCGGCGCCGGGTCTGAGCAGGGACAGGAACCAATGGCCCGATACACCGAATCCGTCTGCCGCCTCTGCCGTCGGGAGGGCGCCAAGCTCTTCCTGAAGGGGACGCGCTGCTACACGAAGAAGTGCGCGTTCGAGCGCCGTCCGTCGCCACCCGGCCAGCACGGCGTCCGCCGCCGCAAGGTCGGCGAGTACGGCCTGCAGCTTCGCGAGAAGCAGAAGGTCCGTCGCGTTTACGGCGTCCTGGAGCGACAGTTCCGCAACTACTTCATCGACGCCGAGAATCGCCCCGGCGTGACCGGCGAGAGCCTCCTCCGGCACCTCGAGCTGCGGCTCGACAACGTCGTGTACCGGATGGGCTTCGCAACGTCACGTGCGCAGGCCCGCCAGCTCGTCAACCACGGCCACTTCGCGGTCAACGGTCGACCCTCGAACATCGCCTCGTATCAGCTCCGCCAGGGCGACAAGGTCGAGGTTCGCGAGTCGCATCGTGGTCGTGAGCCGTTCAAGATCGCCAAGGAGACGCTCCGTTCGCATCAGCCGCCGGAGTGGTTGTCCATCGATCCCGCCAACCTGGCTGGGACGGTCAGCGACCTTCCCCGCCGCGACCAGATGCCGCTCGATCTCAACGAGCAGCTCGTGGTCGAGTACTACTCGAGGTAAGCCCGCCCCATGATCGAACTCGAGAACCCGCAGATCGAGCCCGTCGAGGAAGCCGGGACGTACGCCAAGTACGAAGCCGGACCCCTCCAGGCTGGCTATGGCGTCACGCTCGGCAATGCTCTCCGCCGCGTCATGCTGTCCTCGCTGGACGGCGCCGCGGTCACGAGCATCCAGATCCGTGACATCTACCAGGAGTTCTCGACGATCCCCGGCGTCAAGGAAGACGTCACCCAGATCGTCCTGAACGTCAAGAAACTCCGTCTCAAGAGCTTCGCGACCCATCCGGTCCAGCTTCGCCTGATCAAGAGCGGTGCCGGCGCGGTGACCGCTGCCGACATCGCGGAGTCCGCCGACGTCGAGATCGTCAACCCGGACCTCGTCCTCATGACGCTCGACACGGACGACGTCACGATCGAGATGGACCTGACCGTCGAGCGCGGCGTCGGCTATCTCGGCGCCGAGCGAGCGGAGGCGCTGCCGATCGGCGTCATCGCGATCGATGCGATCTTCACGCCGGTCCGCAAGGTCAACTACTGGGTGGAGAGCATGCGGGTCGGTCAGATGACCAACTACGACAAGCTCACGATCGAGATCGAGACCGACGGCACGATCACGCCGGAGGAGGCCCTGAGCCACTCGGCGGAGATCCTCGTCAACCAGTTCCGACCGTTCGTCTCGATCGGGATGGCCGTCGTGCCCGGCGACCAGGCCGTCAGCGGCGTCGCCCAGCTCCCTCCGAACATGCTCGACATGCCGATCGAGGAGCTCGACCTGCCGATGCGGGCCTACAACTCGCTCAAGCGCAACAACATCGTCAAGGTCGGCCAGCTGCTCCAGCTCAAGGACGACGACCTTCTGCGGATGCGCAACTTCGGGAAGAAGTCGCTCGACGAGATGAAGGAGCGACTCCGCATGCGCGGCTTCATCGTTCCCGAGACGGAGTCCGACGGGCTCGACGACGCCCTCGAGGACGAGCCGTTCGACGACGAGCCCGAGACCTGACGTGGCCCATCGCATCGGCGGCCGGAAGCTCAGTCGGAAGCGAGGTCCCAGGCTCGCCCTCTACAAGAACCTGACGGTCTCGATCCTCCGCTATGAGCGCGTCCAGACGACCGAGGCGAAGGCCAAGGAAATCCGCAGCCGCGTCGAAAAAATGATCACCCTCGCCAAGCAGGGCGACCTGGCGGCGCGCCGCTCGGTCGTGGCCGCCTTTCCGAATGAGCCGCTCGTCGTGAACAAGCTGTTCGACGAGATCGCCCCCAAATACGCCGATCGGACGTCCGGCTACACCCGGATCGTGAAGATCGGACTGCGCCGGGGCGACGCGGCCCCGATCGTCCAGATCGAACTCGTCTAGGTCCTCGAGAGGGGACCGCCGGTGCGCTACCGCGCAACGGTCGAATACGACGGCACGGACTTCTTCGGGTTCCAGGCCCAGCCTGGGGTCCGGACCGTCCAAGGGGAACTGGAGGCCGCTCTGGCCCACCTCAGCAATGGGGAGCGAGCAGCGGTCGACGGAGCCGGACGCACCGACACGGGAGTGCACGCGCAGGGACAGGTGATCGGTTTCACCTACACCGGGCGGCTTTCCGCGGAGGAGCTGGGACGAGCGCTCGATGCGCTCCTTCCGGCGGACGTCGCAATCCGCGGTCTGCGGAGGGCGCCGACGGCGTTCCACCCTCGCCACGCGGCGCGGTACCGGGAGTACCGCTACTCCGTCTGGAACGGGCCGCGAAGTCCGCTTCACGAGCGCACGGCGCTCTGGGTGCGGGCCCCGCTCGACACCGCCGCGATGGCGCGGGCCGGGTCGGTCCTCGTTGGCCGGCACGACTTCAGTGCTTTCGGGGCGGCGGACCAGAACCCGGTCCGGACCATTCACGCGGTCCGGGTCAGGCAGGCAGGGTCGCTCGTGACGATCGACGTCAGGGCGGATGCCTTCCTCCGGGGCATGGTCAGGCGAATCGTGGCCGTCCTACTGGAGGTCGGTCGCGGAAAAATGAATGAGACAGCGGTCCGGGAGGCGTTAGCCGCCCGGACACCGGCACTCGACGGGGCATCCGCCCCGGCCAGGGGCCTCTGTCTCCGGCGAGTCGTCCTCGGACGGCGACCCGGAGAGCGATATGGAGACGACTGAACAACGATGAACGCGAAGACCCTCGTGGTCCGAGAGAGCGAGATCGAGCGACGCTGGTACGTCGTTGATGCCGCCGATGAGACGCTGGGCCGCCTTGCGTCGCGGATCGCGCGCGTCCTCGAGGGCAAGCACAAGCCCTCGTATGCCCCGAATCTTGACTCGGGCGACCACGTCATCGTGCTGAACGCGGCGCGGATCGCCGTGACCCGTGACAAGCGTGAGACCAAGCTCTACATCCGCCACAGTGGTCACCCCCAGGGCTACAAGGAGGAGACGCTCGGTCACCTCCTCGAACGTCGCCCCGAGGAGGTCATCCGCCGTGCGGTCAAGGGGATGCTCCCGCGGACCAAGCTCGGTGCGCAGCAGCTCCGCAAGCTCAAGATCTATGCCGGCACGGACCACCCGCACCAGGCCCAGCGGCCTGAGCCGTTCGCCTGACGAGGAGCGCAACAGACATGGCCAGCCCATCTTTCTTTTCAGGGACCGGTCGCCGCAAGACGGCGATCGCCCGCGTCAGGCTCCTGCCGGGCGAAGGTGAGATCGTCGTCAACGGTCGCAGCCTCGAAGAGCACTTCGGCAACGCCATCAACGAGTCCGACGTGCGGATGCCGTTCCGGGTCACCGGAACCGAGGGCCACTTCAACGCGATGGTCAAGGTCGAGGGCGGCGGCGTCAACGGCCAGGCCGGCGCCATTCGCCACGGCATCGCTCGCGCCCTGCTCGAAGTCGACGACCTCGCGAACCGGCTGCCCTTGCGCCAGGCCGGCCTCCTGACCCGCGATCCGCGGATGAAGGAGCGCAAGAAGCCGGGGCTCAAGCGGGCCCGCAAAGCTCCTCAGTACACAAAGCGCTAGTCCCGTCCGCGCGAAGGTTCGCCGGCGCGGCCTCCGTCCCTGGCATCGGCTCTCGCGGCTCCCTGCCATTCATTCCTCAGGTGAGACGCGGACGAGGTCCCGGATGCCAGACTGTCAGCAGCACCTGACGTGGCATGGGCGAACCCGGCCGACTGCCACGGATCGTGCGTGGTTCACGCGGGTGGCAGCGTCTTGGCTACCGTCCGACTTTCGCCACGTGAACGAATAGCATGGAAGCCAGGCCTCCGACGCCCGCTCGGACCCCAGGGTCCGTCAGGGCGACTTCTGGCAGGAACGGTGTGACCGACGGCGGGTCTCGCCCGTGAGCTCCGGCCGTTAGAGTGAGCGGGTGAACGTGGCCAGCGATCCGACGTCCCTACGCGGTCGCGATCTTCTCTCCGTTGCGGACTTCACGCCGGCCGAGGTTCTGCGGATCCTCGATCGGGCGTCTGAGCTGAAGGCCGAGTATCGCGCCTCGCGGCGGCATGCCTCGCCGCCGCTGGCCGGGCGGACGATCGCGATGCTCTTCCAGCGCCCGAGCCTGCGGACCCGCGTCACGTTCGAAGCGGGAATGAACCAGCTCGGCGGCCACGCGATCTACCTGACCGAGGACGTCGTCATGGGCGCGCGCGAGAGTGCCCGCGACGTGGCCCGGAACCTCGAGCGGTTCGTCGACGCGATCGTGGCACGGACCGGGCCGCACGCCGTCGTCGTCGAGCTCGCGGCCCAGGCGTCGATCCCGGTCATCAACGGGCTGACGCTTCGGGAGCATCCGTGCCAGGCGCTGGCCGACGTGTTCACGCTCCAGGAGCGCTTCGGCCGGCTCGATGGTCTCGTGCTGACGTTCGTCGGGGACGGCAACAACGTCTACCACTCGCTTGCCCTGCTCGGCGCATCACTCGGGATGGAAGTCCGCCTCGCGCATCCCCAGGGCTACGCGCCGAACCCGGCGATCGTGGAGCGGCGCCCGAGACCTTGCAGGCGCAGGCGGCGGCCGGCTCGTCTTCACTCACGACCCGGAAGAGGCGGTCCGTGGGGCGGCCGTCGTCTACACCGACGCCTGGACGTCGATGGGCCAGGAGGCCGAAGCCGAAGAGCGTCGCGACGCCTTCACGAGGTACCGTGTGGATGCCGCGCTGCTCGAGGCTGCCGGTCCGGACGCGGTCGTAATGCACTGCCTTCCGGCTCACCGCGGCGAGGAGATCACGTCAGAGGTCATGGACGGCCCGCGAAGCATCATCTGGGAGCAGTCGGAGAATCGGCTCCACCTCCAGAAGGCCCTGCTCGTCGAGGTGCTCGGTGAGTGAGCGCAAGGCGAAGGGCGAGTCGCCGACGACCTCGTTGTACGAGCCCTACAAGGACGCGCTCCGACGCGGTCACGTGGCCGCGCTCCGTGGCAGGCTCGAATTCTGCCATCGACGCCTACGTCGAGGCCGCATCGATCGCGTCCGATCGAGCGCTGCCGCACGCCGCGATCGGCGGGATCTTCGTCCGGATGGGCAAGATGGCCGAGGCTCTCGCAGCGTACGATCGCGCCCTGGAGCTCGGCCCGAGGGACGAAGCGAGCCTGCGCGGCCGGGCGGAGGTGCTGCGCAGCCTGAGGCGCCCGGTAGAGGCCGCTGCAACGCTCGACCGACTTGCCGAGGTGCTCGACGGCGCCGGGCGCCTGCCCGATGCATGCGATGCCGCCCGCCGGGCCCTCGAGCTCGCCGAGTCGAAGGAGCGGCGACGCTACGTCACGTCGCTCGCGGTCCGGCTGCGCGACGCGACCGGCGATGAGGCTGCCGAGCAGGCACTCGCCCAGGTGCTCCGCTTCCTCGAACCGCCGGTCGCCCAAGAGGCTCCCGATGACCACGCGCCCGTCGCGGCCGACGAGGACGCGCCCGTCGAGGCGAGCGAGGCCCCGGAGGCGGTGCGGGTGCCGGAACCCGAATCAGTCCCTGAGCCCGTGCTCGCACCCGCACCGGGGCAACCTGTGCCAGTTCACAGGATGCAGGACCCGATCATGCTCGGGGCCATCGGCGAGGCCGCGTTCTTCGCCGGAGATCGGGTCGCGGCACGCCACGGCCTGCTCGCGGCCGCATACGCCTACCAGCGGACCGGCCGCTCCCTTGCCGCGATCGACGCCTGCTATCTCCTGCTGGCCGTAGCTCCGGCGGACATCGATGTGCATCTGATGCTTGCCGAGCTCTATCTCGAATCGGGCTGGCGGGCGATGGCGGTCGACAAGCTGGCGCTGCTCAGCCAGCTCGCAGAGCTCGACAACGATCCGACCGGTTCCGAGCGCGTCTGCCGGGTCATCCGGGACCGCCTGCCGGACGAGCCGCGCCTCGCGAGCCTCTGCGCCTGACGACGGTCAGAGCGGCGCGGTGACGCCGAGCACCGGCGAGCGTTCCGGCGGCTGACCGGCGGGGGGTCTGGAACGGCCCCGATGCTACACTCAGCAGAAGATGCCGCAGCTCCTCGAGACGATCTTCGAGCAGATGAAGCTGAACTCGTTGATCGACATCGGGATCACCGCGCTGCTGATCTACTGGCTGTTCAGCCTCATCCGCGGCACCCGGGCAGTCAGCCTCGTCATCGGCGTCACGGTCCTGTTCGCTGTCTACGCCGCCGCGCGATTCTTCGCCTTGGAACTGCTCACGCAGATCCTGCAGGCGGGAGCAGTCGTCGGCCTGTTCGCACTCGTCGTCGTCTTCCAACCGGAGTTGCGTCGAGCACTCGAGCGAATCGGGCGAGTCGGATCGTTCAACTGGCTGTTCTCGCCCGCCGGGCAGCGTGCGGTCGATCACGTCGCTGAGGAAGTCGCCCACGCGGCCGCCCTGCTGTCGTCCGACGGCCACGGGGCGCTCATCGTCCTCGAGCGCGAGACCGGGCTCGAGGAGGTGGCGGAGACCGGTGTCATGATCCATGCCGACCTCTCGGCCGACCTCATGCGGACGATCTTCGCGCCCAGAACCCCGTTGCACGATGGCGCCGTCATCATCCGCGACGAGATGATCCTCGCCGCTGGGGCGCTCCTGCCGCTCGCGGAGATGACCGTCCACACTGAACGCTTCGGAACGCGCCATCGGGCCGCCCTCGGCATCACCGAGCAGACGGACGCCGTCGTCATCGTCGTGTCTGAGGAGAACGGTCAGGTCAGCATCGTCGAGCGAGCCCGGATCGTCCGCAACCTCAACGAGCAGCAGCTCGCGCGGGCGATCCGCTCGCTGCTGGCTCCGACGGACGGCCGCGGACCGTTCGGGCGCCGGGCTACGAGCGGCGAGCCATCCGCCGGCGGCCGGGCGCCGCGTCTGGCGGAGCTCTCGCGCCTCGTCGGACGTGGCCGGCGGCGAGTCCGCCCGGCTCCCACGGCGCCGATCCGGTCGGACGACGATGGTCCGCCCGCCGCGCCCGTACAGGTTCAGCGGTGAAGCGAGTCGGACGCCTCCTTTTCCATAACTGGCCCCTGAAGCTGGCCGCGATCGTCCTGGCGACGATGCTGTACGCCGGGTTCGTCCTGTCGCAGTCGAACCAGGAGTACACGGGCGGGGTGGAGATAAAGGCGCTTAACATCCCGACGACCGCAAGCCTCGGCGACAACCTGCCGCTGGTCACGAGGATCCGCTACTTCGCCGCCGGCAGCGCCAGTGCCCGCGCCTCAGCGGACAGTTTCCAGGCAACGGTCGACCTGGCCGACGTCGACCCGGCCGGCGGGCCCACCTTCGTTTCGATCAGGGTCCAGGCCGTCGATCCTCGCTTCACGGTCGTCGACTATGAGCCGCGAACGATCAGCGTGACCCTCGATCCGATCAAGCGACGAACCGGCATTCCGGTCGTGGTCGACCAGGGACTGGCGCCGGAAAATCTCACGGTCAGGCCGGCCGTCGTGACCCCGTCGGTCGTGTCGATCAGGGGCCCGGCGTCGGTCGTCGACCGCGTGACGGAAGTGCGGGCGACCGTCAGCGTCGAGCCGAGCGGCTTGGACGTCGACCGTGACGTCGATCTGATCCCCATCGACGCGCTCGGCGACCGGGTGACGCCCGTCGACGTCGAGCCCGCCGTCGCGCACGTCCGGATCGAGGTGTTCAACGTCCTGCGGAGCCGTCCGCTTGCCGTGGCGCCCGCCCTCGACGGCGTACCCGCGGCCGGCTACGAGGTCACCGCTATCTCCGTCGATCCCCTGACCGTGTCGGTCGAAGGCGAAGCGGATCAGCTGGTCGGGCTGTTGCAGGCGGCGACTGTCCCCGTGTCCATCGCGGGCGCCAACCGGAATGTGGTCCAGGACGTCGGCCTCGCCCTGCCCGACGGCGTCAAGGCGGTCGGCGGCGACATCACCGTCCAGGTGACCGTGACCATCACGCCCATCGCCACGACCCGAACGTACGACGTCGGCGTCGTCCTCGCCGGCGCCAATCCCGCTCTCGACTACCGCCTGTCCTTCACGCATGCCCTCGCGACGATCGGTGGCGCGCTCATCGACCTCGATCGGCTCGACGGGGCCTCGTTCGTGCTCACGGCCGAGGTTGGCTCACTCGGGCCGGGGACGCACGACGTCACGATCAGCGCGAACCCGCCGCTGGGCCTGTCGATGGTCAGGATCGAACCCGCGATCGTGATCGTGACGATCGCGAATCTCGCCACGCCGAGCCCGTCGGCCAGCCCCTCGGCATCTCCTTCATAGCGTGCCGAGACTCTTCGGCACGGACGGGATCCGTGGCACCGCCAACGTCGAACTGAAGCCGACCCTGGCGTACGCGCTGGGCCGGGCGACGGCGCACGAGCTGGCAGGGCCCGGCCAGTCGATCGTCGTCGGCCAGGACACGCGTCGATCTGGGGACATGTTCGTCGCCGCGATCACCGCCGGAGCTACGAGCCTCGGGGTGGACGTCCAGATCGCCGGCTGCGTCCCGACGCCCGCCCTCGCATTCCTCGCGGGGACGGGGGAGTTCGCCGCCGGGATCATGGTCTCGGCGTCGCACAACCCCGCCGAGGACAACGGGCTGAAGGTCCTCGACCGCTCGGGGCTCAAGCTCGACGACTCGATCGAGGACCGGCTCGAGCAGCTCATCTGGCGGACTGAGGAGCTCGCCGGTGTCGGCAACGCGCAGATCGGGCGATCGATCGTCGTGCCACAGCTCCTCGATCGGTATCGCGACCATCGCCTCGGGCTGGCCGGGTCGATCGACGCGGGCGGGCTGCGGGTGCTCCTCGACTGCGCAAACGGTTCCGGAGGGATGGTCGGGCCCGAAATCCTCCGGGCGACCGGCGCCACCGTGGAGGTGATCCACAACGACCCGGACGGCGTGAACATCAACGTCGAGTCGGGCGCGACGTCGCCCGCGTCGCTCGCGGCCGAAGTCGCTGCTCGCGGCGCGGATGTCGGGTTCGCCCTCGACGGCGACGCCGACCGGCTGATCGCGGTGGACTCCGGCGGCCGGGTTGTCGACGGCGACCAAGTCCTCGGGATCCTTGCGCTCGATCGTTTGGAGCGGGGCGTCCTTGCCGAAGGTGCGTTGGTCGTGTCGGTCCTGTCGAACGGCGGGCTTCAGTTGGCGGTCGAGACAGCGGGCGGGCAGGTGATCAGGACGCCGGTCGGCGACAAGTACATCCTCGAGGGCATGCAGGTCAGCCGGGCAGGTCTCGGGGGCGAGAAGAGCGGCCACGTCATCGTCCTGGAGCACACCACATCGGGCGACGGCATCGTGACGGCGATGGAAGTCCTCCGGGTCATGACCCGGGTCGGCACCTCGCTGGGCGAGCTCGCCGCGCGGATCCCGCTGATGCCGCAGCAACAGCGCGCCGTCAAGGCTCGTCACAAGGACCAGTGGGAGGGCGATCCAGCCCTCCAGCGAGCAATCCGGGATGCCGAGCGGCGCCTCGGCGAGGGTGGCCGGGTCCTCGTCCGGCCGTCCGGGACGGAGCCCGCGCTGCGGGTCATGATCGAGGGCGCGGACGCGGATCTGGTCGCCGAACTGGCCGATGGAATCGCGGCTCTCGCTCAAGAGCGGCTAAACTGAATCCTCGGGCGGATGGCGTCGACGGCGCTCCGCCTCCGACCTCGGAGGGCCGCGATGCCGGTGCAAGCGCTCCTCCCGCGTCGGTTCCCAAGGGAGATTTGACGGACACATGTGCGGGATTGTCGGCTACACGGGACCGCGCGAGGCCGGCCCGATTCTCATCGAGGGGCTGAGGCGGCTCGAGTACCGCGGGTACGACTCAGCCGGGATCGCGCTCGTCGATGAGGACGGCGACATGTTCGTCGAGAAGCGCGCAGGCAAGCTCTCGAATCTCACGACCGCGATTGCCGACCGCACGCCCCACGCCGCCATCGGCCTGGCGCACACGCGCTGGGCGACACACGGCCGGCCGAACGATCTGAACGCCCATCCGCACCAGGATTGCACCGGCGAAATCACCGTAATTCACAACGGGATCATCGAGAACTTCCGGGAGCTGCGAGACGGCCTCGAGGCGCGCGGTCACACGCTGACATCCGAGACGGACACGGAAGCGATCGCCCACCTGGTCGAGGAGGCCTACAAGGGCGACCTGGCGGACGCGGTCAGAGCTGCGCTCCGCCAGCTCGAGGGTGCGTACGCGATCGTGGTGATGCACAAGCGCGAGATCAGCCGCCTCGTCGGGGCGCGCCAGGACGTCCCGCTGATCGTCGGTCGCAACGGCGAGGAGAGCTTTATCGCCAGCGACGTGTCGGCGATCCTCGCCCACACGAAGCGCGTCGTGTTCCTCGAGGAGGGCGACGTCGCCGATGTCCTGCCGAGCGGCGTCGAGGTAACGGACGTCCACGGGGTCCGACGCGAGCGGGCCGAGACGATCATCACCTGGACGCAAGAGGCCGCCGAGAAGGGCGGCTACGAGCATTTCATGCTCAAGGAGATCCACGAACAGCCCGAGGCACTTCGCCAGTCGATCGCGGGCCGCGCCACACGCGATCGGCGGATCCACGTCGAGGAACTCGAGTCGCTCGCCGAAACGATCAAGACGGTCGACCGGGTCGAGTTGATCGCCTGCGGCAGTGCGTACTACGCTGCGCTCGTCGGCGCCGCAGCGATCCAGGACTGGACGGGCATCCCCGCCCGGGCCACCGTCGGCTCGGAGTTCCGCTACAGTCCGCCGCCGCTCAACGACAGGACACTCGTCATCGCCGTGACCCAGTCGGGGGAGACTGCCGACACCATCGCCCCGACCCGTCACGCCCGAGAGCAGGGCTGCTCGATCGTCGCGGTGACCAACACGGTTGGCTCCGCGATCACCCGCGAGGCGAATGCGGTCGTGTTCCTCCAGGCAGGACCGGAGATCGCGGTTGCGGCATCGAAGACCTTCGTCACGCAGGTCACGACGCTCGTCATCCTGGCGGCGGCAATCGCGAAGATTCGCGGCAACCTCGGCGCTGAACAGGAGCAGGAGCTAGTCGACGCCCTGCACGCCCTGCCCGCGGCGGCCCAGCGGGCGATCGACAGCTCCACTGAAGGCGCCGACGCCCTCGCCCGTCGCTACGTCAATTCCCGCGGCTTCATGTTCGTCGGCCGCGGCTACACGTACCCGGCCGCGCTCGAGGGCGCGCTCAAGCTCAAGGAGATCAGTTACGTCCACGCCGAGGGCTATGCGGCAGGGGAGCTCAAGCACGGCCCGATCTCGCTCCTCGACGCGGAGTGCCCGCTCGTCGCCGTCGCGACGCGTTCGTCCGTATACGACAAGCTGATCAGCAACGTCATGGAAGGCCGCGCCCGGGACGCGAAGGTGATCGCCGTGGCGACCGAGGGCGACCCGCAGATCGCGCGGTTCGCCGACGACGTTCGCTGGGTCCCCGATACCCACGAGGCGCTGAGCCCGATCCTCGCCGTGATTCCGCTCCAGCTCTTCGCGTACCACATGGCCGTCGCCCGCGGCACGGACGTAGACCAGCCCCGCAACCTGGCAAAGTCGGTCACGGTCGAGTAAGGCCTGTGTCGGCGCTCGAGCCATCGGCGGCGGCCGCTCCTTCAGTCGAGGTCCCGGCCGGCACGACGGAGTTGGGCATCGACATCATCAAGGTCGATCGGATCCGGGCGGCGATCGAGAAATTCGGAGCCCGCTTCTCCGGCCGGGTTCTGACTCCTAACGAGCGGCGCTACGTTCGCGACAGGCCCGAGACGTTCGCCGGACGCTGGGCGGCCAAGGAGGCCGTCAGCAAGGTCCTCGGGCTGGGCGTCCGCGGGATCGGCTGGCGCGATATCGAGATCGAGCGATTGCCGACAGGCCAGCCGGCCGTTCGACTTCATGGCCGGGCCGCCGCCCGCGCCGAGCAGCTCGGAATGACCCGGATCGCGGTCTCGATCACGCACGAGGCGGACTACGCGGTGGCGATTGCATTCGGTGTCCGCTCTGCCGGCGGCCGCTACGTCTTCCCGCCGGACATCGAGGACCGCCTCGATGATCGGGAGCGGCGGTTGCTCGCCCGGATGGATCGGCTGCGGGCGCTGCACACCGAATCGGCACGATTGGCCGAGGAGACCGACGGCGATGTCTGATCGGCCGGTTGGCTTCGGGCGGCGCGAGGCCAGTGCGGCAGGAGCGACGATCGAGCCGCCGATCCCGGGTGCGGTGACCCTTGACGATGCGGCCGCCGCGGCCCTGCTTCCGGAACGCCCGAAGCGCGGCCACAAGGGCGCCTTCGGCAAGGTCCTCGTCGTGGCGGGCTCGCTGGACTACGCCGGTGCCGCGTTCCTCGTGTGTCGCGCTGCCGGTAGGAGCGGTGCCGGCCTCGTGACGCTCGCCATCCCGGAATCGCTCCAGCCGCTGTTCGCGGCGAAGGTGATCGAGGCCACGACGATGGCACTCCCCGAGGACGACGTCGAAGAGGTCGATCCGGACCCTGCCCTCGCCCGGATCCTCGACCACGATCACGATGCGCTCGTCGTCGGCCCTGGCCTCCGGCCCGGCCTCACGACCGCCGAGCTGGTTCGAAAGCTGCTCGCCGCCCCGGACGACGAGACGCCACCGCCGATCGTCCTCGACGCCGAGGCCCTGCGGTCGCTCGCCACGATGGAGCGATGGTGGGAGGGCGAACGCCGGCCGGCGGTCCTGACGCCGCACGTCGGGGAGTTCGAACGGCTCCGGGCCGGCAGCGGCCGAGCACCGGGCGAAGACGGCGATCTCATCGACGACGACGCCGCCCGAGCGGCTGCCGCCCGCGACGCCGCCTCGAGCTGGGGTCACGTCGTGGTCCTGAAGGGCGCGAAGACCGTCATCGCCGACCCTGACGGGTCCGTCGCGGTTGCCCCCTTCGAGAACCCCGCCCTCGCGAGTGGCGGGACGGGCGATGTCCTGAGCGGGACGATCGGTTCGCTCCTCGCCCAGGGCGTGGCGCCGTTCGCGGCGGCTCGTCTTGGCGTCTATCTCCACGGCCTTGCCGGCGAGACCATCAGGGAGCGCTTCGGTGATGCGGGCCTGCTGGCATCGGACCTTCCCGACGCGATAGCGGTGGCCAGGAAGCGCTTGGCTGGGGTCTCGGAGCGCCGGGCGGCCGGGTCTCGCCTTGGATTTGGCGTGCGAAGCACAGAAACCACGCCGAACGACGCTTCCGGGGCGGGGGCGACGACCTGAAGGCAGAACCGTTGGCGGTGCAACCGATCGAGGACCGGCTCGCGGCTGCCGGGCTCGCGCCGCTGCCGCGAACGGCCTGGCTCGAGATCGACCTCGACGCCCTCGTCGACAACCTCGCGATCGTGCGCGAGCTGGCGGGCACGGGCGTCCGCGTCGAACCCGTCGTCAAGGCCGATGCCTACGGCCACGGCATGGTGCCGATCGCCAGGGCGCTGGCTGCGGCCGGCGCCGACGGGCTCTGCGTCGCGACCTTCGACGAGGCGATCGCCCTTCGATCGGCCGGCATCGAGACCAGGATCACGGTGTTCTATCCAGTTCCGCCAGACCTTGCCCGAGACGCTGCGCAGCACCGAATCAGCCTGGCGGCCGGCGACGAAGCACTGCTCGCTGCCCTCATCGCCGCCATCGCCCAGACGGAGCGAGCCGACCAGGATCTCGACCTCGAGCTCGAGATCGAGACGGGCCTCGGGCGCGGCGGCGTCGCCGTGAGCGCGGCGGTGCGCGCGGCGGCATCGATCGAGGCGGCACGCGGTGTCCGACTTGGCGGGGTCTGGACGCACCTCCAGGCGGTCGAGGACCCGCCGCTGACCGCCGCCCAGATCGAACGGTTCGAGGATGCGTTGGCCGCGCTGGCCGCCGCGGGGATCGCCGTTCCGCGGCGCCACGTCGCGGCGAGCGCCGCGCTGCTCGTTGACGGCTTCCCGGCCTACGACGCGGTCAGGCCGGGACTCATGACCTACGGCATCGCGCCCGACGAGCTCGATCCCGCCTCGCTGCCGCCGGCTGCGCTCCGTCTGCGCCCCCTGATGTCGCTCAAGGCCCGCCCGGTGCGGGTCACCGACCTGCCCGCCGGCCACGGGGTATCGTACGGCCCGACGTTCGTGACCGGGCGCCCGAGCCGGATCGCGACCGTGCCGCTCGGCTACGGCGACGGCTGGCCGCGTTCGCTCTCGAATCTGGCGGAGGCTCTCGTCCGGGGTCGGCGCGTCCCGCTGGTCGGCAACGTGGCGATGGACGCGATCATGTTCGATGTCACCGACGTGCCGGGCGCGCCGGTCAGTGTCGATGACGAGTTCGTGCTCATCGGTGAGCAGGGGAGCGAGGCGATCACCGCGCTCGACGTGGCGCGAGCCCGCAACACGAACACGTGGGAGGTCGTGACCACGACCTCCCGGCGCATTCCTCGGGTGTACCATGCCTCGGCCGGCCTCGTTGGTATCCGGACGCTCGTGTCCGTGGAGGACCCTTGGCTCGAATCGAACTCTGGAACGGAGACATCTGTGAGCTCGAGGTCGACGCGATCGTGAACGCGGCGAACGCCTCGCTGTGGATGTCGACCGGAGTCGGAGGCGCGATCAAGCGCATCGGTGGCGACGCCATCGAGTTCGCGGCGGTCCGCCAGGCGCCGGTGCCGCTCGGCGAGTCGATCGTGACGCCCGCGGGCAAGCTGGCCGCCAAGGCCGTCATTCACGCCGTCTCGCTCGACAAGGATCGCCGGACGAATGCGACCGTGATCGATGCCGCCGTCCGAAGCGCCCTTGCGCGGGCCCGCGAGATGGGCGCGACGAGCGTCGCATTCCCGGCGATGGGCACCGCGGTCGGCGGGTTCCCCCTTGCGGATGGGGCTCTCGTCACCGTCAAGGCGGTCCGCGATGAGCTGCCGCGCTCGACCGGCATCAAGCACGTGATCTTCGCGATGCGCGGAGCGGCCGCGTACCAGGCGTTCGAGGCCGCACTCGCCGCCACGGCCGACAGCTCCGAGCCACGAGTCGTCGTCGACGGCGGGGCCGCGTGAGCCTCCCGTACGAACCGACGGAGGAGCAGCGAGACGAGCTCGTCGAGCAGGTTGCACGCGAGATCCAGCTCCGGGGCCTGACCGGTCCGGCGGTCCACTTCCTGCAGGCCAGCCGCCCCTACCGGCCGCTCGGTGCCAACGCGATGCTCTTCTTCGACCCGGTCCTCAGCGGCCTGTTCGGCGGCGGGTTCGCGGGCGCCTCTGAGATCCTCGCCGACGATGCAGGGATCGAGCAGCTGATCGCCCGCCTCGAAGAGCTCGACGAAGAAATCACGTGGGATGCGTAACTCTGAGGGCTCGTCGGCCAGGATTCACCACGGAGTTCAGCTGCTGCAAGGACGGTTCAGGCGAAGGCGGCGAGCGAGCACGTGAGCGCGCGCACCCAGTGGTGCGTAAGCGAACGGCGCAGCGCGCCAACGCCCGCGTGGGCCGCCCTGGCGGCAGCGCGGGGTAGCATGACGGCGTGACGAGCAGCGATCCTAGAGCCTTCCTCGCGCTCGACCTTGGCGCTGCCACCTCGTCGGTCGCCCTCGTAGCCCGCCTTCGGCATCGATGGCGACTGATCGGCGCCCTGGCGATGCCCGCCGCCGTCGATGTGGACGCGATCGTCCGCCTGCTCCTTGAGCGGACGTCCGCCGGCGACCCGGAGCTCGCCAGGACGCTCGGGATCGCCCGCGCCGGCGCGTTCCGGACCCTGCCGCGCCTGGTCTCGACGAGTGCCCGCCCGCAGCGCCTCGCCGCGATCGCCGCATCGGATCGTGCGGTCGGCCCGCTCGCCGAGGCCGCCCGCCGCAGCGGCTGGATCGTGACCTCCGCGACGCCCCAGTCGACCGACCCGCTGATGATGACCTCGATGATCCTCGATCCGACGGTCGATGCCGTCCTCCTCGGCGCCGGCGAGCCGCCGGGACCGGACGAACGACGGGCACTCGACGACATCGCCAGCCTCGTCTCCGCGATCGCCGCCCGGCGTCCGGAGTTGACCGTGATCCTTGCCGGCTCGATGGCCGAGGAGCTCGGCCGCTTCGAGGTCTCCGGGGGAACGCGACAGGGCGAGGTCCTGCTGGTTCCGGTCGCGACCGCGGGCGATCCGCCCGGCTCCGCGCTCCGCGAGCTCCTCGACGACCTCCGGGCGCCGCGTGACGACTCCCGGCGCGCGATCTCCCGGGCGGCGGCCGGCCTTGCGGACGCTCTCGACAGGCGGGTCGAGGTGGTCGACATCGGTTTCGACGGCGGCCTCCGGGCGACGGCGGTCCCGGGCGTCGCGGGGGCCAGGAGTCGAGTCACCGCGTCCTTCATCGCCGACGCCGGCCTCGTGCCGCGCGAGCCAAACGATGAGACGGTCGACCGCGTCCTCGCCTGGTCGACGACGGCGATCGATCGGCACCGCCTCCGAGACCGCCTGCGCGAGTTGCGATTCTCGCCCTGGTCCGATGCTTCCGGGGACGGCGCGCGCCTTCGCCTGGCCGCGGCTCGGGCTGCTCTCGCCGTCCTGATGGAGGCGACGTCGCATCACGCCGTCGATCCGGCTCCGGACCTCATCGTTGCGGCCGGCGGGGCGTGGGCGGTTGCCCCAGGGCCCGCGATCGCGCTCGCGATCGCTGACGTCGTGCGCCGCCCGGCGGCGGTCGGCGTAGCGTTCGACCACGCCCGGCTCCTGGCGCCGCTCGGATCGATCCCGGATGGCACGGAGCGCCGCCAGCTCATCGCCGACATGGCCGACGACCTCCTCGCACCCCTGGCGAGCCTCGTGATCCCGGGTGGCGTCCGCCAGGGTCGAAGCGCGGGCCACGTCACCGTCCGAGGGCCCGGCGGCTCGAGCGAGCTCGAACTGATCCCCGGCGGCCTCGAACTCATCGATCTCCCGCCCGGCGAACGCGCTACGGCGGAGCTCAAATTCCGAGATACGGTCAGGCTCGGCGGCCGTGGCCGGCGGTTCGCGGTCGACGTTGCCGGCGGTCTCGGCGGCCTTCTCCTCGACCTGCGCGACGTGCCGCTGCGGCTGCCGGATCGACCCGAGCGACGCCGGGAGCTCCTCGAGGCCTGGCAGGACTCGCTCTGGATCACGCGCGACCGATGATCGACCAGGGTCTCGAGTACGTCTCCAGGCGGACCGTCGTCAGCGGTCCGATCGAGGTCCGATTCCCGCTTCGCCCGGGCGACCGTGCCTTCGTGGCCACCGGCGACGTCCTCGTGCCGGGGTCGCGGATCGCCGATCGGCTGCGCGAGGCGCGCCTGATCGAGATCAAGGGGACACCGGTCCCGAACGAGTTGCGGCCGGGCGATCGTTGGACGCTCGCCGCACCGGAAGGCGCCGGTGACGCACAGCGGGGCCATGGCGAAACGACCGGCGAGCTGCTCTTCGAGCTCGGGGGACACTGGCGGATGGCTGCCGGTGAGCATCCGGAGCAGGTCGATACGCCGGTTGGAGGGCTCGTCCGCGACGTCCGGCCCGGAATTGGAATTGGTGTGCGGGCGGCCGGGCGGGCGATCCGCGGTGTCGAGGCACTCGGCGAGCCGTCGCGCGGCGTCCTGGCCATCAACCCGGAGCCGGCTGAGGGTGCCGGTCCCGGCACCAGGCTCAAGGCCGGCAGTCTCGACGTGGGCCTTGCGGGTGCCATTCTCGTCGTCGGGTCGCGGGTCGACGCAGAGACGCTCACGCGGGCGCGGGCCATGGGACTTCGCGGGATCATCGTCGCGGGGCTCGCCGGCAAGGAGCGACGCGACTTCCTCGCCTCGGAAGCCCGCCAGCGCGCATCGCTCCATCGGTTGCCGACGTTCGCCGTCCTCGTCCTCGACGGGGCGATTCGCCGCCCGATCCCGAGTCCGATCGCGTCGGTCTTCGCGGCGCTCGCCGGCCGCGAGGTCGCGATCGTCATGGATCCACCCGCACTCATCTTCGACCAGAGCGACGTCGAGCTCGCCCCACCCCCGCCCGACCTTGTCCGCGTGCGCGCCGGCCAGCGCGCCGGCCGGGAAGGTCGCTGGGCCGGTCTCGCCGGATTGCGGCGCTTCGCCGACGGCACGTTCCTCGAGGCCGGCTGGATCCGTTACGACGGCGGGCTGCCGGTCGCCGTGCCGCTGGCGGACCTCGAGCGCTTCGGCTGACCCCGAAGGCGTAACCCGCGCTCCGAGCTGATCGGCAGCCGTACGGCCCTTGGGCTACCCTCGGATCGATGTCCGCACCTGCCGCCGTCGAGCGGCGATTTATCAGTTCGGATCCGGCGATGACGCGCGAGCTCGCCGCGAGTCTTGCTGCCGCCGCCCGGCCGGGCGATCTCATCTGCCTCCGCGGCGAGCTCGGGGCCGGCAAGACCCAGTTCGCGAAGGGGTTCGGGGCTGGTCTGGGGGTCGCGGACACGATCAATTCGCCCAGCTACATCCTCATGGCCGAGTACGCCGGGCGGCTGCCGCTCTTCCACATCGACCTCTACCGGCTGGACGGGGCATCGGATGCGCTGGCAGGTGGCCTCCTGGATGACCGCCAGGCCAGCGGCGTCACGCTCGTGGAGTGGCCGGAGCGGATGTCGGAGCTGCTTCCGGCGGCCCGCCTCGACGTCGGGATCGAGGCCGGACTGGACGACGTCCGAACGATCACGATCCATGCCCTCGATCCATCCTTCGCCCGCTATCTCAAGGCCGTGCCATGAGTGGCGACGCGGCGCCCGGCAACGGGCGGCGGGCCTGGCTGCTCGGGATCGACACGGCGACGAGCCGCGTCGTTGTCGCGGCTGCAGAACCGGATGGCACGTTCCTCGGGGCGACGAGCTGGGAGGCGGGCTATCGCCATGGTGAGCAGCTCCTGCCGGCGATCGGCAGGCTCCACGGCGAGCTCAATCTCCGGCGATCGCGCATAGCGGGGATCGTCGTCGGGACCGGTCCGGGCGCGTTCACGGGGCTCCGCGTCGGGATCGCGACCGCGAAAGCCCTTGCGCACTCCCTCGGGCGCCCGATCATCGGCGTGTCGAGCGGCGAAGCGCTCATCGCCGCAGCGGCAGACACGGGCTCGACTGGATCCGTGGCGCTCCTCATGCCGGCCGGACCCTCGGATCGGATCGTCGTGCGCGCCGGCCATCCGCCCACACTCCTGCCCGGCGGCGTCGATCCGGAGCTTGCCAGCGGGGAGGAGCTGGTCGCGGTCGATCTCGACGGCCGGGCGCCTGCCGACGCCTCTGCGCGCGGGGATCGGGCCCGCGACGGCTTGGCGGGGGCACTGATGCGGCTGGGGACCGCCCGGTTCGCTGCGGGCGACCTCGATGACCTCGCGCGGCTCGTTCCGGATTACGTGACGCTGCCGCGCGGCGTTCAGGCTTCGAGCGGGGAGGTGGCATGGTCGCACGGCCCCCGGTGAAGCTGACGATCGAGGCGATGCGGATCGAGGACCTCGAGGCGGTCCATCAAATCGAGCTCGCGAGCTTCAGCGCGCCGTGGCCACCGAACGCCTACCGGAGCGAGCTCGAGACGAACCGCCTGGCGAACTACCTCGTCGCCCGGATCGACGGACAGATCGTGGCGTACGGCGGCATGTGGCTCATGGTCGACGAGGCGCATATCACGACGTTCGCCGTCCATCCGGCCTGGCGCCGCCAGCGGATCGGGGAGCGGCTGCTGGTCGCATTCATCGACCTCGCGCTCGATCGCCACGCCAGGGAAGCGACCCTGGAGGTCCGCCTGTCGAACATCGCTGCCCGCCGGCTGTACGAGAAGTACGGCTTCCGGCCCGTCGGGCTCCGGCCCCGCTACTACAGCGACGACGGTGAGGACGCCCTGATCATGACCACGGAGCCGCTGTCGGAAACGACCTTTCGCGAGCGTCTCGCGCGGCTTCGGGCCGAGCTCGACGCGTCGCCAGCCCCGGTCAGGCCGGACACGGGGATGGCCGCTGCGGACACCGCCGCGTTGCCTTCGACGGACGGAGCTCCGTGAGCGGACCGCTCGTGCTGGCGGTCGAATCGTCGTGCGACGAAACTTCGATTGCCCTCGTCGAGGACGGGCGGCGGATCCATTCGAATGTCGTGGCCAGCCAGACCGCGCTCCATGCCGCGACGGGCGGGATCGTCCCGGAGGTCGCAGCTCGAGCCCATCTCCGCTGGATCGTGCCGGTCCTTGACGAAGCCCTTGCCGGCGCGGGCGTAAGCGTCGGCGACGTCGATGCGGTCGCGGTCACGTACGGGCCCGGCCTCGCGGGATCGCTCCTCGTCGGGATCAACTTCGCGAAGACGCTCGCGTTCGTCCACGAGAAGCCGCTGATCGGGGTCAACCACCTCGAGGGCCACCTCTACGCCGCCTGGCTCCTCGACCCAGGCGAGGCCGAGCGCGAGGAGCCGGTCTTCCCGCTCGTGGCACTTATCGTGTCCGGCGGGCACACGTTCCTCGTCGAGATGCGCGACCACCTCACGTACCGGCTGCTCGGCCAGACGGTCGACGACGCCGCCGGTGAGGCTTTCGACAAGGTCGGCCGGCTGCTCGGCCTGCCCTACCCGGGCGGACCGGCGATCCAGCGAGCGGCGGAGGCGGCGACGCGGCACGATGCCGCGTTTCCGCGGGCGTGGCTCGGTGAGACATACGACTTCAGCTTCTCCGGCCTCAAGAGCGCTGCTCGACGGACCGTCGACGAGGCACGCTCGGCGGCCGGACTGGCGCCAGCTGGCGCGGCAGGCCCAACCGTCGCCCAGCCCGCCGATCGCCTGCCCGAGGCCGTGACCGCGGAACTCGCCTGGGGCTTCCAGGATTTGGTCGTTGACGTTCTCGCGACCAAGACGATCCGGGCGGCCGAGGAGGTCGATGCCCGGACGATCATCCTGGGCGGTGGGGTCGCCGCCAACGCCGCACTTCGCGCGCGTGTCACCGGCGAGGCCGAGTCACGCGGCCTGCTGATCAACGTGCCTCGCCCCGGGCTCTGCACGGACAACGGGGCGATGATCGGGGCCGCAGCGGCGCGACGCCTCGCGGCCGGCGATCTGGCCGGTCTCGATCTCGACGCGCGGCCGTCCCTGCCCCTTGCTCGCCGCGAGCCCGTCCGACCATGACGGCCGTGCCCCGGATCGACCCGGCCGCGGTACGGCGGACGCTGCGGGAGGCGGGCCTCCGTTCGCGCCACTCGATGTCCCAGAACTTCCTCGCCGACGTCGATGTCCTCGAAGCGATCCTCGACGAATCGGGAGCAAGACCCGGGGATCGCGTGCTGGAAATCGGGCCCGGGCTGGGTCTCCTGACCGCCGGTCTGCTCGAAGCTGGCGCGGTAGTGACCGCGGTCGAGCTAGATCGTGGTCTGGCAGGCTTCCTGCGCGATAGGTTTTCCGACGAGATCGACGATGGCCGGCTCAGGCTGATCGAGGGCGATGCGCTCGACCAGGATCTCCATCGGCTCGTCGAACCGCCGTTCGAGGTCGTCGCCAACCTGCCGTATCACATCACGAGCCCGATCCTCCACCGGCTCCTCGGCGAGACGCCGCGGCCGGGGCGGCTCGTCCTCATGGTCCAGCGCGAGGTCGCCGAGCGGATCGCGGCACCGCCGGGCCAGATGAGCTATCTGTCGGTCTTCGTCCAGTACCACGCTCGCGTCCGGATCGCCTTCAACGTCCCGCCCGGCGCCTTCGAGCCCGAGCCGGCCGTCGAGAGCGCCGTGATCGTCGTCGAACCGTACCCGGGCGACGACCGGCTGCCGGACGCGGCCGCCGAGGACGCGCTCTGGCGGCTCGTCCAGGCTGGCTTCCGCGAGCGCCGCAAGATGCTCCACAACGTCCTGTCGCGGCAGCTTCCCGTCGAGCCGGCCCGGGTCGCGGCCGCGCTCCAGGCCGCCGGGATCGCCTCGGACCGCCGTCCTCAGACCCTCGCAGTCGGCGAATGGCTCGCGCTGCTCGACGCGTTCGGCGAGATCGGACCGGACACGCGCGGGCGGCACGAGCGTTGACCGATCCGACGCAGCGGCTTGCTCCAGTCGTCCGGCTCGCGCCGGCGAAGCTCAACCTGACCCTGGCGATCGTCGGCCGGCGGCCGGACGGCTACCACGCGCTCCACTCCGTGATGGTGCCGCTCGCGCTCGCCGATCGGCTGAGCATGGCGGTCCAGACGGACGGCGAGGACAGCCTCCACTCGACCGGTTTCGACCCGGGCCCCGCCGCCGACAATCTCGTCCTCAAGGCGGTCGCGGCCGCTCGTCGCGCCGTCGCCGCCGCAGGTGTCGCGACACCGCCGCTCGCAATCCGCCTCGAGAAGCGGATTCCCGTCGCGGCGGGCCTCGCCGGCGGTTCGAGCGACGCCGCTGCAGCGCTCTCGGGCGCCATCGAAGCGTGGGGCGCCGACGTCGACCCGGACCAGCGGCTCGAGCTTGCGGCGCGTCTCGGGAGCGACGTGCCCTTCTTCCTCGGCAACGGCGCGGCCCTCGTCGAAGGGCGAGGCGAGCGAGTCACGCCGCTCCACGGGATCAGCGGCAGCAAGGGCGAGCCGGCGGATACGCCAGGCGTCCTGCTCGTGACGCCCGCCGTTCCGGCCCACACGGCCGCGGTCTTCGCTGCATGGGCGGGTGGCGCGATGGGCGAGCCCGGCGTGGCCCGCCGGACGTCGGAGCATTTCGCGAGCGAGTTCGGCTCCGGACTGAGCGTCCGAGCGTTCTTGGAACGCGCCGCCGTCCTCGCCTCGGCGAACGACCTCCTGCACGCCGCGGCCGCGGTCGTTCCGGGCCTCGTCCCGCTCCGCCGCGGGCTCACGAGGCTGCTCGCCCGCCCGATTGGACTGTCCGGTTCCGGCGCGTCGCTGTGGGCCATCTATCCTTCTCTCGAGGCGGCCGAATCGGCGGCATCGACAGTTCGAGAGGCGCTCGACGCGGGCACGCTCGCGAGTCCGGGCGAGGATCCACCGTTCGTCGCGGCTACGACGATCCAGACTAGGAGGGACGAATGAGCCGTCAGGCAATCTCGACCGGCGGCGCGCCCGCTGCGATCGGTCCGTACAGCCAGGGGATCCGCAGCGGCGACATGCTGTTCTGCTCGGGCCAGCTCGGGCTCGATCCCGCGACGGGCGAGCTCGTGGAAGGTGTCGAGGCCCAGGCCGAGCGCTCCTTGCGGAATCTGGCGTCGGTCCTCGACGCCGCCGGTCTCAGCTTCGACGACGTCGTGAAGACCACGATCTTCCTCGCCGACATAGGGGACTTCGCCGCGGTGAACGCGGTCTACAACAAGTTCATGCCGGATCCGCCACCGGCGCGGTCGACCGTCCAGGTCGCGGCGCTGCCGAAGGGTGGCCTGGTCGAGATCGACGCGATCGCCGTTTCGCGCCCCGCCTGATGGATCCGGAAGCGCGCGCCACACGCGTCGCGACGTACGTCGCCGGCCCGGAGGTCATTCGCGCCTCGCTTGACGGGATAACCGAGGAGGGACTCGACACGCGTCCGGCCGATGGCGGCTGGACGCCGCGGGAGGTCGTACACCACACCGCCGACAGCGAGATGACGTCCGGAATTCGTCTCCGGCGCCTGATCGCGGAGGACGACCCGCTCATCGTCGGCTATGACGGCGATGAGTTCGCCCGCCGCTTGCACTACTCCGACCGCCCGATCGGGCCCGCGCTGGATGCCATCGCCGGCGCGCGCGCGACGACGGCGCAGATCCTTGCCGGCCTGACCGAGGCGGAGTGGGGGAGGACCGGCACCCACTCGGAAAGCGGCCCCTACGGAGTGGAGCGCTGGCTTGAGATCTACGCGGAGCATTGCCACGAGCACGCCGAGCAGATCCGTCGGGCCAGAGAGGAGACCAAGTGACTGCGTTCGTCGCGTCGAGTCACGACAGCCGCCTTGTTTGACACTCCCTGAGGCCGACCCTACGATGCGGCAACCCTGAAGATGAATCCAAGACCCAACACGCCGGCTCCGCAATGGGCCCGGGCCACACGCCCGCTCGCTGCAGCCGCCCACCGGCGTCGCTCCTTGTGACACCCCCAAGTACCGGCTCGCGCCCGGGTGTAGCGGCGGTCGTCCTGGCCGCCGGACTCGGCACGCGCATGAAGTCGCGCAAGCCGAAGCTCCTCCACGAACTCTGCGGACGGCCGATGGTCGGCTATGTCGTCGAAGCCGCACGCGAGGCGGTCGGCGGCCGCCCGCTCGTTGTCACGTCGCCCGCCACTGCAGCCGTGCGGGATGCGCTCGGTGGCGACGTCGACTACGCGCTCCAGGAGGAGCCGCGCGGCACCGGCGACGCGGTTCGCGCGGCGATCGGGGCGCTACTCGATGACGTCGACGAGATCCTCGTCCTCATCGGCGACGTGCCGCTCCTCGAGGCGAGCCTCCTCACCGAGCTGCTCGAGGAACGGCGGCTCGACGAGGCAGCGATCGCACTCGTCGCGGTCGATGCCATCGAACCGGGCAAGCTTGGGCGGGTCATCCGGGACGAAGCCGGCACGGTCGAACGGATCGTCGAGCGCAAGGACGCGACCGACGAGGAAGTCGCGGTCAACGAGATCAACTCCGGACTCTACGCCTTCGACGCAGCCTGGCTGCGCGGGCGGATCGGCTCGCTGAAGCCGTCGCCGAAGACCGGCGAGCTGTATCTGACCGAGCTCGTCGAACTCGCCCGCGAGGACGGCCGGCTCGTCGTCGGGATGACCGTCGAGGACGACGGCCGGCTGCTGGGCATCAACGATCGGGCCGAGCTGGCCCAGGCCGAGTGGGACCTGCGGACGCGGATCAATGCCGAGCACATGCGCGAGGGGGTCACGATGCGCGACCCCTCGACCGCCTACATAGATGCCTCCGTCAACCTGGCCGAGGACGTGACGCTCGAGCCAAACGTCATCCTTCGGGGGCGGACATCGGTAGGGCGCGGAAGCGTCATCGGCGCCGGCAGCCAGATCGTCGACGGCACGATCGGGGAGGACTGCCTCGTCTGGGCCAGCGTCGTCGAGAAGTCGATCATCGAGGATCGCGCGACGGTCGGGCCGTTCTCCCACCTGCGGCCGGGTTCGATCGTGGGCCCCGGAGCCGAGGTGGGCAACTTCGCCGAGCTGAAGAACACGCGGCTGGGCCGGGGCGTAAAGCAGCATCACGTCAGCTACCTGGGCGACGCGGAGCTCGGCGCCGGGACAAACGTCGGAGCCGGCACGATCACCGCGAACTACGACGGAACGGCCAAGCACCGAACGACGATCGGTGAGCGAGTCTTCCTCGGCGTCGACACGATGCTCCGGGCGCCGGTCACGCTCGGCGACGACAGCCGAACTGGCGCCGGGGCGGTCGTGACCAAGGACGTCCCCGCCGGCAAGCTCGCCGTCGGGGTTCCGGCACGGATCCGCGAGCAGCGCCTGAAACCTGACGACGCGGCCGGCCCGGCCGCCGATGCCGATCAGTCGACCAGCGGAGACGGGTAGCCGCCCCCATGCTCGACCTCCTCGTCATCGTCCTCCTGACGCTCCTTGAGGCCTTCTTCGTTGCCGCCGAGATCGCGCTGGTCTCGATCCGTCGGAGTCGCATCGAGCAACTCGTCGACGAAGGCAGACCCGGCGCCCGCCGCGTTCGTCGGCTATTGGACGATCCCGGCAAGTTCCTCGCGGTCTCCCAGCTCGGCCTGACCTTCATCGGGTTCTTCGCCTCGGCGTTCGCGGCGGTGAGCCTTGCCAACGAACTCAGCAATCTGCTCAACGGCGCCGGCATGGAACGGGGAACGGCCGACGGTGTTGCGCTCGTCATCGTCACGATCATCCTCGCGCTGTTCACGATCGTCTTCGCAGAGCTCGTCCCCAAGACGCTTGCCCTCGCCAATCCCGAACGCTTCGCGATCGCGCTGTCGCTCCCGATCGACTTCCTCGCGAGGGCCCTGGGGCCCGTGATCGCCCTTCTGACCGGCGTAACGAACGCGATCACCCGCCTATTCGGGGCGACGGTGACGTCGGAGGCATCCATCACCGCCGAGGAGCTCCGGCTCATCGTCGAACGCGGCGGGGAGCAGGGAATCCTCGAGGCCGAAGAGGAGCAGATGATCAACGCGGTCATCGAGCTCGGCAGCCGGCGCGTCCACGAGGTGATGGTCCCGCGCATCGCGATTGCTGCGATCCCGGCCTCGACAACGTTCGACGAGGCGATCGAGACGATCATCGAGCACGGTCACAGCAGGATCCCGGTCTACGAGGAGTCGGTCGACGAGATCCTGGGCATCCTCTACGCCAAGGACCTCCTCCCGATCCTCCGCGATTCGGCGGGCCCGCGCCCGGACCTTCGCTCGCTCCTCCGGACGCCTGTCTATATCCCCGAATCCATGACCGTCGACGATCTCCTCCACGAATTCCAGCGGCGCAAGGTCCACATCGCGATCGTGCTCGACGAGTACGGTGGGACGGCGGGCCTCGTGACGATCGAGGATCTCCTCGAGGAAATCGTCGGCGAGATCCAGGATGAATACGACACGGAGGAGCCGATGGTCGTCCGGCTCTCGGAGGACGAGGCGAGAGTGGACGGTCGAGCTTCCGTCGACGACCTCGCCGAGCTGTTCGACACGAACCTCGGCCTCGAGGACGAGGACGAATACGACACCGTCGGGGGTCTCATCTATCACCGGATCGGCGGCGTGCCTTCGCCGGGCGACCGGGTCGAGGTCGACGGTCTGATCCTGACCGTCGAATCGACCGACGGACGTCGCGTGAGCAAGGTCCTCGTGGTCAGGCAACGCGACGACGACGGCCAGATCCTCGTCGACGAGGACGGGGACCGCTGACGGGGGTCTCGGGATCATGCTTCGGCTGCATCGATCGCTTCTGCTTCTCCTGGCGGCCATGGGGGCAGCAATTGGCGCTCTAGCAATGCCCACCGGGGTCGCAGCGTGCTCTGGAGCCCTGGTCACGTTCGACGAGGTCAAAGCCGAAGCCACGCGCATCGTGGTCGGAACGATTCGGGCGACCCAGGGGGATCCTGAGGCACCCGAGGGCTTGGCGATCACCGTCGAGGCGGTTGTACGGGGCGCACCGGTGAGGGAGATCTTCCTGCTGCCACCTGCGTTCATGGGTTGCGACGGCCGGATCACCGAGCCAATCGGGGCGCGCCTCCTGATCGCGACGGGACCGCAATACTTCGATGCCAACCCACCGGAGGACCTGCATCCCTACTGGCTGATCGGCCCGGGCGACGTCCTGCAGCCGGCCGGAGTCGAGGACCCGGATGTGACGCACCAGACGCTCGGTGACCTCGTCAAGGCGCTGGGCGGGGAGCTGGTCCGGGTTCCTGCGCCGGATGCGGTCGAGACTGTCGACCAATCGCCAGGAGTCGCCGACGAATTGCCGGTCGCGGTGTTCGCGCTGGCTCTCATCGCCGCCGCGGCGTCGGTCTTCGGCGTCGTCGCACTGGTCGCCCGCCGACGCGCAGCTTCTGGACGTTAGCGGCGATCCCCGACGAAGGAACGCCCCGGCGAGTGGTGCGCGGCGCATGAGTTGGCTATCGTTCGGGGATCAACAGATAGGACACGTGGGAGGCTGGATGATCACCAAGCGGCTCGAACAGCTTCTGGTCGCGCAGATCGGGTCAGAGCTCAATGCGCACCAGAACTACCAGGGCATCGCGATCTACTTCCAGCGCCAGAGTCTGAACCGCTGGGGCAAGTTGTTCCACGACCAGTCAATCGAGGAAGCGACGCACGCGCGTAAGATCATCGACTTCCTCATCGACCAGGGCGTCGATTTCGACCTGCCCGCGTTGAACGCCTCCAAGACGAGCTTCAAGTCAGCCGCCGACGCAGCGAAGGCCACGCTCGACAACGAGGTGCGTGTCACCGCCCAGTTCCAGGCGATCGCGAAGGCGGCGATCGAGGAAGGGGATCACACGGCCTTCCAGTTCCTCCAGTGGTTCATCGAGGAGCAGATCGAGGAAGAACGAAAGGCGCAGAGCCTCGTTGACCTCGTGGCGAGCGGCATCAACCTCTTCCAGGCCGAAGCGCTCCTGGATTTGTTCGAGTAGGCGCCGCGCGACCCTGAACTAGGCGCTGATCACCGAGACGATGATCTGTTCGAGCTTCTGGCGCGCGCGCGCGTCGACGACCCCGGCGGCATCGAGCTCGGCCAGGGCCTCGTTGCGGTGGCGGCGGGCCTCGTCCCGGGTGAAATCATGGGCGCCGCTGCGCTCGAGGATCGCGATGATCTCGGCGACATCGTCGCCGGTCGGCTCGGCCTTGCCGTAGAGCTGCGCGAGTCGGTCGCGGTCCTCAGGCCCGGCGTGCTCGAACGCATAGATGACCGGCAGCGTCTTCTTGTGGCGGACGATATCCGTCGGCTCCTTGCCCGTTGCCCGCTCGGCGCCCCAGATGCCAAGGAGATCGTCATTCAGCTGGAAGGCGAGCCCGAGCGCCCAGCCGAAGGCACGGTACCGGGCGATCACCTCGTCGTCGTCGGTCGCGAGGAGCGCACCGGCCTCGACCGATGCCGCAATGAGGGCCGCCGTCTTGCGCCCGATCATGTCGAAGTAGAGCTCGACCGACATCAGCTCGTCCGACTCGCTCGTGGCGATGTCGATGTACTGGCCTTCGCACAGCGCGACGCAGGTCTGGTCGTAGAGCCGCATCAGCCGGAGGACCTTGGCGTCGCTGAACCCGAGATCGGAGAGGCGGTGGAGGGCGACCCGGCTCAGGCTGAAGAGCATGTCCCCGGCATTGATCGCCTGGGGGATGCCGTGGAGCGCCCACAGCGTCGGCCGATGGCGGCGCTCGCGGTCGCCGTCCTCGATGTCGTCGTGGACGAGGCTGAAGTTATGGCCGAGCTCGACGGCGGCGGCGCCAGGGAGGGCCGCGGCGTGGTCGCCGGCAATCGATGCGTAGGCCAGGAGCCCGAGCAACGGCCGCATCCGCTTGCCGGCCGGCGCACCGTCGTGGTCCAGACCCAGGTGGTAGCGGATCATCTCGTAGGCGCCGGCGGTCGAGGCGTCGTGATCGCCGACGAGGCGGAGGATCTCCGCCTCGGTGTCCGCGATCAGGGTGTCGAGGTCGAACTCGCGTGACACGGTAGCCATCGTGGGGCCAGTGTAGCCGCAAATCGACAAACATGCGAGCCGCCGGTAGCCTGTTCGCCCGGCGGGCCAGCGAGGAGTGATTCGGCGCCGGTCCGGGGGACGCAACCGCACCGGCGCCTATTCGACTATTCGCCGGGATCGGTCCAGTGGATCACTGGCTGGCCGGAGATTTTTTGGCTGGGCGCGGCGCTCGTACGTGGGTGCTACCGTGCAATTGTGCCGATCCCCCGCCGCTACACGACCGAGGCGATCGTCCTCTCCCGATTTGACTTTGGCGAGGCCGACCGGATCCTGACGCTGATCACTCCGGGAGCGGGCAAGATCAAAGTGATCGCGAAGGGCATCCGCCGGCCAACGTCGCGGATCGGAGGCAGCCTCGAGCCGTTCGCCGAGCTCCAGGTCGCGCTCGCTCGCGGCCGGACATTCGAGGTCGTGACCCAGGTCATCGTCGATCACGCCTGGCTCAACCTCCGGGATTCGCTCGAGAGTGCAGCCACGGCCTGGTATCTGGCCGAGCTCGCCGACCGCTCGCTCGAGGAGCGGACCGCCGCAGAGCCGCTGTACACGCTCCTCAAGCGCGCCTATGGCCTCCTCGATGCCGGGATGGCGCCGGGCAGGGTCGCGCGCTGGTACGAGATGCATCTCGCCGACGAGCTTGGCGTCCGGCCGGAAGTCGATCGCTGCGCGGAATGCGACCGGATGCTGGAGGCGGAGGAGCGCTATCGCTGGGTCGCGCACCTCGGCGGCGTGATCTGCGAGCGCTGCCCGGGTCCGTCCCAAGATCGAGCCGGCCTGTCGCTCGACGGGCTGAAATTGCTCAAGGCTTATCAGCGGCTCGACATCGAGGCGATCGCGGCGCTCCGACTGTCCGAAGCGGCCGAACGCGAGGTCGAGGCCGCCATGCGCGAGTTCATCAGCAACGCGCTGGAGCGGCAGGCACGCTCGCTTGCGTTCCTCGACGAGGTCCGAGCAACGGTCTGAGGTCTGCTAGCATCGCGGCGCCACCGGATCAGTATCGCGGACGTCCATGCCACGGCCGGCCGCCCTAGTGGAGCCCTTCGTGACCGACACGCCCGTCACCGACCCGAATGAGGTCGCGCCCGCGGTCGAGAACCTCGAGACGATCGTCTCGCTCTCCAAGCGCCGCGGCTTCGTCTTTCCGTCGAGCGAGATCTACGGCGGGATCAACGCCGTCTGGGACTACGGACCGCTCGGCGTCGAGCTGAAGAACAACGTCAAGCGGGCGTGGTGGCGGGCGATGGTCCAGGAGCGCGAGGACATCGTGGGGCTCGACGCCGGGATCCTGATGCACCCCCAGGTCTGGGTGACGTCCGGGCATGTCGGCTCGTTCAGTGACCCGCTGGTCGAGTGCGCGACGTGCCATCGGCGGTACCGGCTCGACGAGCTGCCCGGCGCGGAGTCGGTTACGGCGACGGACCTGACCGACCCGACGGTCATCGAGCGTTACAAGCTCGTCTGCCCGAACGACGGTGGGCCACTTTCGCCTCCTCGCCGCTTCAATCTCATGTTCGAGACGCACATGGGACCCGTCCAGGACGAGTCGTCGGTCGTGTATCTCCGGCCGGAGACAGCCCAGGGCTCGTATGTCAACTTCAAGAACGTCCAGCAGAGCTCCCGGAAGAAGATCCCGTTCGGGATCGCCCAGGTCGGGAAGTCGTTTCGCAACGAGATCAGCCCGGGAAACTTCGTCTTCCGAATGCGCGAGTTCGAACAGATGGAGATGCAGTACTTCGTTCGCCCTGACGAGGCTGCCCGGATCTTCGAGGAGTGGCTGCCGCGCCGCTGGGACTGGTATGTGCGCTACGGCGTGACACCGGCCCGCCTTCGGTTCCGCGAGCACGCGCCGGACGAGCTCGCGCACTACGCCAAGAAGGCGGTCGATGTCGAATACCGGTTCCCATTCGGCTGGAAGGAGCTCGAGGGCATCCACAATCGAGGCGATTTCGACCTGTCGCGCCACGCCGAAGCGTCCGACGAAAACCTCGAATACTTCGATCCGGCGACCGAGGAGCACTTCATCCCGTACATCGTCGAGACCGCAGGCGGCCCGGACCGGGCGGCCTTCACGTTCCTCATCGACGCCTATCGCGAAGAGGAAGTTCGCGGGGAGAAGCGCGTCGTCCTCGGGTTGAACCCGGACCTCGCCCCGTACAAAGTCGCCGTCCTGCCGCTGCTCAAGAAGCGGCCCGAGATCGTGGAGATCTGCCATCGTCTGCGCGCCGATCTGGCACTCGACACGATGGCCGTGTACGACGACACGGCCGCCATCGGCAAGCTGTATCGGCGCCAGGACGAGATCGGCACGCCGTGGTGCGTGACGGTCGACGTCGAGTCGCTCGAGGACGGCGCGGTGACGATCCGCGACCGGGACTCGATGACCCAGGAGCGGATCCCGCTCGATGGCGTCAAGCGCCTCATCCTCGACCGGCTGGCCGCCGCGCGGGGCTGAGGAGCCCGAGGAGCGCCGCCGATGGAGCGCTTCGACGCGATCGTCATCGGGCTGGGGGCGCACGGGAGCGGGGCGGCCCTCGCCCTGGCGCGACGAGGGTTGCGAGTGCTGGGGCTCGAGGCGGGGGAGCGAGGAACCGACCGGGGGTCCTCGGGCGGCCGGTCCCGGATGATCCGACGGGCGTACTTCGAGGATCCTGCCTACCTGCCGATGCTCGCCGCGGCCTGGGACGGCTGGCGCGCCCTCGAGGAGGAGGCCGGGGTCAACCTGATCACGCCGACCCCCGGGTTGTACATCGGCGACGCCTCGAGCGCGCTGTTCCGGGGATCGGTCGCGAGCGCGCAGGACCAGCGGCTGCCGCACGAGGTCCTCGATGCGGCGGAGATCCGTCGCCGCTGGCCGATCTTCGCGCCCGACGAGGGCACGGGCGGGCTCCTGGACACAGACGCTGCCATGCTCCAGGCCGACCAGGCGATCGAGGCGCAACTTGCCGCGGCGGAGAGGCGCGGCGCGGACCTGCGGTTCGGATCACCGGCGCGCGACTGGCGGCCCGGCGACGGCGGATCGATCGAGGTCGAGACCGTCCAGGGCGAAGTATTCGGAGCGGCGTCTCTCGTGATCGCGGCCGGCGCCTGGACCGGCGACTTCGTGCCTGATCTGCACCTGCCCGTGGACGTGGAGCGGGTGCCGGTCTTCTGGTTCGAGCCGGTCGTGCCCGCTGGGAATTGCGCCGTCGGCCGACTGCCGATGTGGCTCTTCGAAACGGACTTCGACGGAACGTTCTACGGGTTCCCGGACGATCCGGAGCTCGGGCTGAAGGTCGGCCGGCACTACTCCGGTGAGCTCGTCCAGCCGGACAGCGTCGATCGAGTTGCCCGGCCGGCGGACCTCGCTCGGGTGAGACGGTTCATCGATCGTCACTTGCCAGGTGCTGTAGGCGCGGTCACGGGATCGATCGTCTGCATGTACGCGTCGACGCCTGACCATCACTTTGTGCTGGACGTGCACCCTGACGTGCCGGGCGTCGCCTTCGCGTCGGCCTGCTCCGGGCACGGCTTCAAGTTCGCGCCGGTGGTGGGCGAGATCCTCGTGGACCTCGCACTCAACGGAGCGACGGCGATGCCGATCGACCCCTTCCGTGCCGCGAGGTTCGCCGAATAAGCGCCAGATGAGGGCGACGGGCCACGATCCGCGGCGATGGATGACATCCGGATTGGTCGGATCCTGCGAGCCCTGCGCCGGCGGCGTGGTCTGCGTCAGCTCGATGTGGCGATCGCGGCCGAGGTCGGGCAGTCCACGGTCTCCCTGATCGAGCGGGGCCACTTCGATCGTCTGGCGATCTCCACGGTTCGCGCGGTGTTCGCCGTGGTCGACGCACGTTTCGAGACTGTCGTCGGGTGGCGTGGCGGCGCGATCGACCGGCTCATCGATGAGCGCCACTCGCTGCTGGTCGGTTCCGTGGCCGAGCTGCTCCGCGCCGACGACTGGATCGTGGAATTGGAGGTCAGCTTCTCGATCTACGGAGAGCGTGGGTCGATCGACATCCTCGCTTACCACCCAGCCACCCGCACGTTGTTGATCATCGAAGTGAAGACCGAGCTCACGTCGATCGAGGAGACGATCCGCCGAAACGACGTCAAGGTTCGCCTTGGCGCGAGGATCGCGACCGAGCGGTTCGGTTGGCCACTCGGCGAGGCAGCACCTGATCGGCTGCTGGTCATATCCGAATCCTCAACCAACCGACGCCGCGTCGCCCGTCACGACCGCACGCTCAGCCTGGCATACCCGGTACGCGGACGCGAGATCCGACGCTGGCTTCGCCGGCCGGCGGGACCGCTCCGCGGCCCCATGTTCCTGCCAATCAGCAACCGGCGTGGTACGGGGCCGAGGCCGCACGCCTGAAGTCCGCCCGCCAGCGTTCGCAGTGCTAGGCGATGGCAAATGCGGAGGTTCCGAGTGCCTGGAGATCGATTGCGGGCCAAAGACGTTGGCGCGAACCACGGAGGTTGCTATCTGGCAGGTCCTGGACAGCTCTGGCCACGGCGCAAGCGGAGAACAGAGCGAGCAGGGCGACGGGCTTACTGGTCCGCGTTGGCCTCGGCGGCGTCGATCGCGGCTGCCAGGTCCGCGCCGGCAACGCCACGCGGTTCCTTGCCCTTCGGCCAGTAGAGCTCCTTGTGGACCTGCTCCTCCGGAAAGTCACGTGCCAGGAGGGTCTGCTCGGCCGAGAGGATCATGTCCGGGTTGCCGCAGATGTAGGCAATCGAGTTGGCAGGCGTGAGCCTCAGCTCGTCGAGGATCGGGCCCAGGATCGTCTCGACGCGCCCGGTGCGACCCGGCCAGTACGCGTTCGCCGGATCGCCCGGTCGCGACACCGTCGGGATGAACGTCACCGGGTATTCGCCTGACCGCTCCCAGCCCTCGACGATGTCCTTGTAGCCGAGCTCGTGCGCATACGAGACGCCGTTGAGGAAAACGGCCCGACGAGGGGCGCCATCGTGGAGCATCTGTCGCATCATCGAGACAAACGGCGCGTTGCCAGTGCCGGACGAGATGAAGATGTGCGTCCGCTCGTCGCCGGGCTCGAGGAGGAACTTTCCCTTCGGGCCGATCATCCGCATCTTCTGACCGAGCGGCATCCGCCACAGAAGGGGCGTGAACGTCCCGCCCTGGACGAGCCGGACGTAGAACTCGTAGCCGTCGGTGCCGGCGGCGACCGGCGGCGACGCCACCGAATACGGCCGCTGGACGATCCGCCCTTCGACCATCACGCCGATCGTCATGTACTGGCCGGGCTCGAACGGGGTCGGCTCGCCGTCGAAGCGGACCCAGAAGTAGGCGAGCGACTCTGTCATGTCCTCGCGGCGGACGAGGCTGGCGTTGTACACCGGAGCTTCGGCATCGATGACGCGCGGATCGTCGGCGAGGTCAGTCATTCCGCCCGATGTTACCCGGCCCGAGGTCACCGCCGCGGTCCACGAGCGCGCACTCGCGTGCCGGCGGCCCGGCGCGGGGCGGCCGCGTCAGAGCACGGAGGCGATCAGTTCGGCAGCCCGGCGCGCCCCATCGGCCGCGACGGGCCGGTAGGCGATCGGTCGGTCGATCTCTTCTGCCATCGCGGCCGCAATGGCATCCGGATCGGCCGTCGTGAAGTCCATGCAGCGACCGGCTCCGTAGCGCTCGAGACGGTGCCGGACGTGGCGGTTCTGCTCGAAGTGGTTGCGCAGCGGGAAGTAGAGGAAGGGCCGTCCGGCGGCGGTCAGCTCCATCGTCGTCGTCAGTCCGCCCTGGACGACCGCCAGATCGCAGGCGACGAGGTGGCGGTAAAGCTGCGGGACGAAGGCCCGGACTTCGACGCCGGCCGGCGCGCCCAGGCGGGCCGGCTCGATGCGGGGGCCCGCCACGGCGATCATGCGTAGACCCGGGATTCGGGCGGCCGCCATCGGGTAGGCGGCGATCACGCGCCGCAGGAGTGCCTCGCCAACTCCCGAGCCGCCGACGGTCACGATCACGACCCGCTCGTCCTCGCGGTAGCCGAGTTCGCGCCGGAGCGCCTCGCGGTCCGCGACGAGCGGCTCCGGGTCAAAGCCCGTCACGTAACCGGCAAAGTCGTAGTGGCGTTCGGTCCAGTCGCGGATCGATGGCAGGCCCGGCCCAAAGTCGTCGGGGACGATGTCTTCCGGGTCGCCGACGAAGATCGCCCGGTCACGGATCCGCGGAAAGCGCTCGACCTGGTCGATCATCTCGGCGTTGTAATCGGCTGTCAGGTATGCCTCCCGGTCGCCGCCGTCCGGCATCGGCAGCCAGCCGACGAAATCGGTCAGCCAGGCGAAGGCCGTCCGCTTCAACTCGGGGTTCTCGTGGAGGTAGTAGTCGACGTCCCACGACTCATCCCCGATCACGAGGTCGTATTCGCCGGTCGCTACGGCGTCGTGGAAGACCATGAAGTTCGCCAGCAGGATCTCGTCCATCCGGCGAATCGCCTGGAAGGCGTGGAGGTCGTGCTCGACCGACTCGGCCGCGATGTGGGCCGACTCGTTGGCCAGCTCGGCGCTCAGCGGGTGGAGCCGCTCGCCGCGCGTCTCGAGGACGCTGGTCACCGGGTGCTGTGCCAGCCAGTCGATCTCGAGGTCCGGATGGATCGCCCGCAGCTCGGCGGCAATCGCGACGTCTCGCTGGGCATGGCCCAGCCCGATGGGCGACGACAGGTAGAGCGCTCGGCGGCGGCGGGACAGGCCGCGGGTCCAGGTTACGGCGGTCATTCGGCTGCCTCCGCCGCAGGGCCCGGCAGCGACCGGACGAACTCGCGGAGGAGGAGGTTGACGAGGACCGGGTCGCGTGCGTTCGTGATGTGACCGCCGCCGCGGACGGTGACGAGGCGGCCGCCGGTCAGCCGGGCGAGTTCCGCCCCGGCGCCGTGGGGGATGATCCGATCGCCGTCGCCGTGGATCACGAGGACGGGGCATCGGACCCTGCCGGCCACCTCGACGACGCGCTCGCGGGGTCCGATCCCCGCGCTGTTGTGAGACCGGATCAGGTCCTCCGCGCTGGTCTCCAAACCCCAGCCGACGCAGTCCTCGATCGGCTTGGTCGAGTGTGGCTCGGAGAAGCACTGGCCGAAGAAGAATTCGAGGAAGCCCTGGTAGTCGCGCCGCCAGGAGTGCTCGTTGTAGCGCGCCCAGCCCTCGTCGATGCCGAGATCCTCGTCGAACCGGGCCATGACCGCCCGCTCTGGGTGCCGTGCGACGAGCGGCACGGCCGGCCCAATGAAGACTGCACCGACGACCCGCTCCGGGTGCTCGGACGCGACGAGGAGGGCTCGCTGGGCACCGATCGAGAGGCAGACGAGCACCGCTCGCTCGACGCCGGTCGCGTCCATCACGGCGAGGATGTCGTCGGCGAAGCGGCTCTCGTCGTAGCCATGGAGCGTCTGCCGGACGGCCCGAGCGCCCGTTGCCCCGCGGGTCGAACGTGATGACCCGGTTCCGCCGGGCGAAGTCGGCGATCTGCATCTTCCACATGCGAGAGTGGACGGCGGTCCATGTCGGGACGAACACGATGGCCGGATCGCCGGCGCCGAACGCCTCCCAGGCGATCTCGACGCCGTGGCTCTCGACGGCGCCAGTGGCGTCGGGGCGACGCGCCCGCGACAGGTCGGCCGCAGCGACGACCTCGGCGGACGGCCGTGCGGCGATGGATACCTGCCGTGTTTCAGTCAGCATCGGTCGCCTCTCTGCCTTGCTTTTCTTCGAGCTCGCGGATCACATCGCCGAGCTTTGCCAGGGCGGAACGGGCCGGCAGCTGCGACTCCGGCATTCCGAGCAGGATCACCGCCTCGGCGCCGATGAACGGCAACCCCATCAAGGCCCCGACCTCGGCCGGCGTGAAGGGTCCGAGGCCCCCGATCGTGTCCGACGTCCGCTGGGCGACCGCGGTCAGAAGCTCGAACCAGCCGCCGACCTGCTCGCGAGCCGAGGCCGCAAGCTCCGGATCCGACCAGCCTGCTGCGATCAGTTCGAAGAGGATCCGGACGTAGCCGGACTCGATGTCCGCCTCGAGGAAGTCGCAGGCGCGCTGCCAGCGGACCCACAGCGGCTCCGGGCCCGCGTACATCGCCGCCTGCCGCTCGAGCAGGCGTTCTGTCTGTGCGGCGAGGACAGCAAGGATCAGTTGCTGTTTGGACCCGAAGTGGTAGTGGATCTGGCTGAGCGGCACGCCGGCGGCCACCGCCACGCTGCGAGTGGACAGCCGAGCGTAGCCATCCTGGAGCAGGACGGCTCGAGCGGCGGCCAGGATCGCGGCTCGCGTCTCCCCGGAGTCGTGTCTCTCGCGAGTCGCGGCTGGCCGCGCGCCGTCGCCGCTCGCCGGTTCGTCGCGCTGCGCGGTCTCCTCGTCCACGCCCGGAGGATACGCGCGTCGCGGCCCGCATCGGGCTGTCACCAGGCGACCGTAGCCAAGGCGGCCAGGATCAGAACCGCGCCCAGGGGCCGGCCAAGCCGTCGACCTCCGCGAACGTTCTTTTCGACCGCCATCACGATCGCCAGGCCGAACATCCACGCCAGGCTTCCGAGCCCCACCGCGAACATGACGAGCATGATCGACCAGCAGCAGCCGACGCAGAAGATGCCGTGGGCGATGCCAAGGGCGAGCGCCTCGCGCGCCGGCTGGACGCCACGCCACCGGGCGATCGCGAACGTCACGGGCGAACGGCACTCGTCGAGACAGCGGTACTTGAGCCGGCTGAACTGGTAGAGACCGGCCGCCAGCAGGACACCAGCCGTGATCAGCTGCGGGTTGGCAGCCAGCCACGGCGTCGCCTCGACGCCAAGGTGCAGTACGCGGTCGGCGAGATAGACACCTGCCCCGAACGCGACCCAGGTCACGACGTAGCCGACGACGACGAGGCCGACGAGCACTAGTCGGCGAGGTCGTCGGGATACGAGCCCCGAGACGACGGCGAGGAACGGGAGCGCGGTTGGCAGCATCATCGCCACCGTCATCACGGTCCAGCCGCCAACAAAGAGGGCTGTCTCGAGAACGGGCTCCGAACCCGCCGCCGTCGCGTGGTGCAAGTAGCGCGCCGCCGGCGACTGCTCCCAGCTCCACAGGCTGATCCATGCCGCCCCGACGAGGATGCCCACAGTCCCCAGCAGGATCGGCGGGACCGAAACGCCCCCGCCGACCCTGTGGAGCGCCGTCATCGCTGACATCGCGATCTCAGGCCGCGAAGCGGAAGTGGCCCTGGATCGCGTTGTGATCGCGGAGCGCGACGTCGGACAGCCCGTACTTCTTTCCGTCACGGCGATAGGTCGACGCCTTGCCGACGTAGGCGGGGGAGCCGGGGATCGTGCTGAAGGCCGTCTCGGACAGAACCGTGGCCTTGCCGGTCGCGCCGTAGAGCGGGGCCAGCTCCGCCTCGACCGACTGGCCCATCGTGAAGCGGCCGCGGCCTTCCTCGACGGTAAACGTGAACGGCACCCGCTCGACCGAAACGACCTCGCCAATCAGACCGGCCATGTCGGCGATCGCGCCCCCGAGCTGCCCGGTGAAGAGCTTGAGCAAGGCGGCTTCTTGTTCAGCCGACGACCGCTCGTCCACGAAGAACGCGGCCGTCCAGGACTTGGGAGTGAGGACGTTGCCGGGGATGTGAACGGTCGTCCCGACGACGAGCCCAGACACGTCGATGCCCTCAACATGGCCACGATCGACCGCCCAGGCCATCGTGCCCTCGCAGGTGCCGCCATCGGGGTCCTCGCCGACCCAACACGGGCAGAGGACGTTGCAGGTGCAGACCTCAAGAAGCCTGCCCTCGATCTCGTAAGCCACTTTGTCTCCCTCCTCGTTCGGTCGGCCGACCGATATCGGTCGATCGACCGAATTCTGCACATTCAGTCCTGCTTGTCAAGGCCGAATCCGTCCCGCAACCCAAGCCCGGCGAGCGGCGCAGGTACAATCCCGGGGTTCGAGAACGACCGACCTCCCCGCCGCGCCGAGCGCGCCGCCGCCCGCGAAGGAGCCCCTTCCCATGGCCACGACCGCCAATCCCGTCGCCGATCGACCCCACCGCGCCACCAAGCGCTACATCTACGCCTGGGGCGAGGGCACGGCCGAAGGCGACGGCGGAATGAAGGACCTCCTCGGTGGCAAGGGCGCGGGTCTTGCAGAAATGACGAAGGCCGGCCTCCCAACACCGCCCGGCTTCACGATCACAACGGCCGCGTGCAACGACTACTTCGCTGCCGGCGAGAAGCTTCCGGACGGCCTCTGGGAGGACGTCCTCGAGGCGATGAGCGAGGTGGAGCGGAGGTCCGGCAAGGGCTTCGGCGACCCGGCCAACCCGCTCTTGGTGAGCGTCCGTTCCGGTGCCAAGTTCTCGATGCCCGGGATGATGGACACCGTCCTCAACCTCGGGTTGAACGAGCAGACGCTCCACGGCCTGATCGCGCTGACCGGCAACGAGCAATTCGGCTGGGATGCCTACCGGCGGTTCATCGCGATGTTCGGCCGGATCGTCATGGGAGTCGAGGCGAAGCGCTTCGACGCGCCGCTCGATGCCAAGAAGGAGGCACGCGGCGCGGCGGCGGACACGGATCTTTCCGCGGACGATCTCCGGGAGCTCGTAGCTGAATACAAGGGGATCGTCCGCGCTGACACGGGGCGCGACTTCCCGACCGATCCAAACGAGCAGCTCGACCTCTCGATCAAGGCTGTGTTCGCCTCGTGGTTCGGGAAGCGTGCGCGCGACTATCGCGAAAGCCAGAAGATCGCCCATGACCTCGGGACGGCGGTCAACGTCGTGACGATGGTCTTCGGCAACATGGGCGACGACTCCGGCACCGGTGTTGCCTTCACCCGTGACCCGAACACGGGCGAGCAGGTCCTCTACGGCGAGTACCTGACGAACGCCCAGGGCGAGGACGTCGTCGCGGGCGTCCGGACGGCTCCGAAGATCGCCCAGATGGAAACCGAGATGCCCGAGGTCTACGCCGAGTTCAAGCGGATCGGCCAGGACCTGGAGCGCCACTACCGCGACGTCCAGGACCTCGAGTTCACGATCGAGCGCGGCAAGCTCTACATGCTCCAGACCCGCGCCGCGAAGCGGACCGCGGCGGCGGCCGTGAAGATCGCGATCGACATGGTCAACGAGGGGGTCATCACCAAGCAGGAGGCGGTCGGGCGGATCGAGCCGGCTCAGGTCGACCAGCTGCTTCGGGCCCAGTTCGAGCCGAAGGCGCGCCAGGCCGCGACGCGGATCGCCAAGGGCCTCAACGCATCGCCCGGCGCCGCCGTCGGAAAGGCCGTCTTCACGGCCGACGACGCGGTGGAGTGGGTCGGTCGGGGTGAGAAGGTCGTCCTGATCCGCGAGGAGACGGCCCCGGACGACTTCCACGGGATGGCGGTTGCCCAGGGAATCCTGACCGCGCGCGGCGGTGCCACATCCCATGCCGCCGTGGTTGCGCGGCAGATCGGCAAACCCTGCGTCGCTGGGTCGGCGGAGCTGCACGTCGACGCCGAGGCGAAGCACGCCCGCTCATCGATCTCGAGCCTCGAGATCCATGAGGGCGACTGGGTCAGCCTCGATGGCTCGACCGGCGAGATCTTCGTCGGCGCGCTGCCGACGGTCGAAGCACGCTTCGAGGATCAGCCCGAGCTCCAGACGATCCTCGGCTGGGCCGACGAGTTCCGCCGGATGGGGGTCTGGACGAACGCCGACAAGCCGGAGGAGGCCGCCCAGGCCCGGAGCTACGGTGCCCAGGGGATCGGCCTGTGCCGGACCGAGCACATGTTCCGCGAGGGCGAGCGGCTCGAGATCGTCCGCGGCGCGATCCTCATCGCTAACCAGGCGACCCGGCTCAAGGCGCGCCGCGAGGCCGGCGAGACCCTGACCGACGAGGAGCAGGCGACCATTGCCTCGTTCGATGCCGCGATGGGCAAGCTTGAGGTGCTCCAGCAGGGCGACTTCGAGGGCATTTTCAAAGCCATGGATGGCCTGCCCGTCGTCATCCGCCTGATCGACCCGCCGCTTCACGAGTTCCTGCCGAACCTGGAGGAGCAGCTCGTCAAGGTCACTCGGGCCGGTGACGCCGCGACGCCGGAGGACATCCTCCTGTTGACGACGATCCAGTCGATGCACGAGCAGAACCCGATGCTCGGCCTGCGCGGCTGTCGCCTCGGGCTGATGATCCCGGACTTCGTAAAGGTCCAGACACGGGCGATCCTCAACGCCCTGATCGCCGTCAAGAAGGCCGGCGGCAATCCGAAGGCGAAGATCATGATCCCGCTCGTCGGCCACGTGAACGAGCTCAAGGCGACGAAGGACCTGCTCGAGGCCGAAGCCCACGCGGTCGAGGCGGCCGCCTCACTTGCCAGCGGCGCGGCGGGGGGCGGCGTCGAGGTCGAGTACGTCTTCGGGACGATGATCGAGGTCCCGAGGGGTGCCCTGACGGCCGACGAGATCGCCAAGCACGCCGCCTTCTTCAGCTTTGGCACTAACGACCTGACCCAGATGACCTTCGGCTACAGCCGCGACGATGCCGAGGGCGGCTTCCTCCTCAAGTACGTCGAGGACGGAATCCTGCCGGTCAACCCGTTCCAGACGCTCGACGATGCCGTGGCTGGGCTGATGAAGACCGCCGTCGACAAGGGCCGCGCGACGCGGCCGGACATCGAGCTGGGGATCTGCGGCGAGCACGGTGGCGACCCGGAGTCGATCTGGAAGTGCGAGGCGATCGGGCTGGACTACGTCTCCTGTTCGCCGTTCCGCGTCCCGGTCGCCCGGCTTGCCGCGGCGCAGGCTGCCCTGGCGTCGGCCGAACGCGACAAGTAGTCACCGAGCCGGCTCGATCCGCGGGCAGGCCCGCGCCTCTTCCCGGAACTCGCGACCCACATGACGAGGGTTCCGCCCACGGATCCGGACCCCTCGAATGCGAGTGGCTAGGTGCCGCTGGAGGTGGGTGGGGGAGGATAGGCGCGGTGCCCAAATGCCTTCGCTCTCCGTGACGGTTGCCTGCTACCATCGGAGCGGCTAGGACCCCGGCAACACGGACCGGGGCGTTGAGAGAGTGACGATGCCCTTTGACCTGAACGGACTTCTGGAGGCGGTTTCCAACGGTCTCTCGAAGCTTCCGTCAGCGCTGGTCGCCGCCCTGCTCCTTGGTGGGCCAACCGCGATCTGGCTGATCACTCGAATTCGTCCACCCGAGGGATGTCGCCAAGCAGGAAGAGCTGCTTCCGGAAGACCGCCTATGGCTCTGCGGGTCGTGCCTCTCGATCAACGAGGAACGCCTCGATCACTGCTACCGCTGCCATCGGATGCGCTCGGCGGAGAGCCTCCCGGTCGTCATCCACGGCATCCCAGCGGCCCCCCGGATCGGGGTTGCGGTCGGCCCTGGCCCTCGTGAGCCGCAACCCTCACCGGGCTGGCTCGGAGGGGAGTTCACGGCCGCAGCCGTCCCGACCCAGGTTCGACAGCAACAGCCACCTGCAATCGTCCCCTTGCCTGCGCCAGCCCCTGCGTCCGTCCAACCGGCGCCTGCGCCTGCGAAGCCGGCGAAGGCTGAGCGTGGTTCTCCCGCTCCCATCGAGCCGGTGATCCTGGAGCCCAAGGTCAAGGTTTCGACTCGCTCCGCAGCAGCGAAGCCCAGCGCGCGCCGCGTGCGGCGCCAGCGTCAGGGTGCCGGCGAGGCGAACTGAAAGTTGTAGTCGAGGATCCCGTGGTCGAATGCCGTCTCGAAGGGCGGGAATGATCGGACGGGAACCGGGTCGATCATCTGCGGATTGAGGGTGTAGAGGGTTTCCAGCAGCTGTCGCGCGAGCTCGTCCGGCATGACGAAGCGACGCGGGCCCGATGCCGAGTCCACCACCGCGTAGGCGAATCCGGGCGTCGTGGCGATGAGCGGCGCGAGATCGAGCGCGACCTTGCTGGTCGAGTCCTTGAGCGCGCCGTTTTCGGCCAGCCAGTCGAACGGCACATCCCGTGACATCACCAGGGGCAACGTGTTCTCGACCGCCACGTCCTCAGGCGTGACGATCCCGCGGCCACCGAACGGTCCACCGAGACTCAGGATCAGGGCTCGGACCGTGTCGCGCGCCCTGCGGAGGCAGTCGGAGTCGGCGGGTTCGGGCGGGCACTTGGCGCTGAGGGCGCCGCCGCTCGCCACGCTGTCAGGCGTGATGACCAGCTCGAACGGGCCCGGCGAGGGGCTGGGGCTTGGGCTCGGCGACCCACTGGCACCACCATCGCTGGCGCTGGCGGAGGGGCTGGGCGAATCCGACGGGAGAAGGTCGCTCGGGCTTGCCGAAACGATTGGCGTCGGTGTCGGCGCGCCGGATGCGACAGCGCCGGTGCCCGGGTTGCCCGCGCCGGTGAGGCGAGGGATCAAGATCACGGCGACCAGGGCTGCGATGGCGATCCCCCCCGCCGGTACGAGCCACGACGGGAGGATCGGGCCCTGCAGGAACGTCCCACGGAGCGGGATCGGCGCATCCTTGCCGGGTCGGATTTCGACGTTGAACGGGTGCGATTGCTTGGCGCCGAGGAAGAACGTGTCACGCGCCGACGCACGGACCGTCACGCCGCTTCGCTCGCCAGGACCGATCACGACTCGGTCGGGCCGGACCTCGAAGTCGACGAGTCGATCCGGGTCGGCGGCACCGACGATCACGTCGAGCGCCGAGTTGCCACGGTTCTCGATGATCACTTCGTGGCGGCCGCCGCGGCTGCCCCTCGACGTCTGGGGCACGATCTCGGCTGTCGTCTGGGTGAACGGACCGATCGTGACGCGGCCCTCTTCGACGACGGCCGCGCCCGGGTCGGTCGCGGCGCGAACCCGAACGCCGTAGGGGTAGGTCCCGGTCCGCGGGATCGATTCGCGCGGGGGCGCAAATGCGATCCGCGCCTCGCCTTCCTGGCCGGGGAAGAGCGACAACGACGCCGGCTCGACGTGGGCCCACGCAGCGAGCGGCCCGACCACCGAGATCTCGAATCGGTCGACGATCGACCCGTTGTTCCGGACCTTGACGGTCAGTGCTGCCTGCGATCCAGGGTCGACCGTGAGATTGGCCGGCTCGAGTGACGCAATTGTTGCCACGGCGCCGAGTCTACCGCGCCGTTACACTCGCTGCGTCTGGCAACGCGACAGCGGCTTTCCCTCGTGACGAGCCGCTGGGAGGAGTGGCGTGATCGTCTGTAAGATCTGCGGCTTCGACAACGAGCCGGGGGCGCAGTTCTGTGGCTCCTGTGGCGGTTTTCTCGAGTGGACTGGCGAATCGACCACCCCCGAGGCCCCCGTCGCACCGGCGGCACCGACCCCTGCGCCGCCAGGCCTGACGCCACCAGTCACCTCCGATTCGCCTACGACGACCTACCAGGCCGTTCCCGAGCCGGTCGATCCGAACGCGATCATCTGCCCGTCCTGCGGTCTGGCCAACGAACGCGATCGAGTGTTCTGCCGGCGATGCGCGTCCGAGCTCATACCGATCGCGACCGAGCCGATCGGGCCTGCCACCGTCTCGCCTCGCCGGCCCGCCCTGCCGGTATCCCCGATCGCCGCGATCGCGGCGGTAGTCGGCGTCGTGGTCGTCGTCGGCGTGGGCCTGTTCGTTGCCGGAATCATCGGCCGGGGCGCCGGTGTGGCGGTCATCTCACCGTCGCCGAGCACGGCGACTGTCGCTCCCTCGACATCTGCATCAGCGTCCGTCCCACCGACAGAGTCCGCGTCGCCCGAGATCACGCCACCACCCGAGCCGGCCGGTCAGATCGCCTTTGCGAGCCGGTCCACCGGCAACGCCGACATCGTCGTCGGTGAGGCGGACGGGTCCGGGATCACGCGGCTCATCGAGGCGGCCGGCGAGGACGTGCAGCCTGCCTGGTCACGCGACGGAAGCAGGATCGCGTACGCCGCCAAGAACGGCATCAGGATCGCGAACGCGGACGGGACGAAGGGGATCCAGTTCACGAACCACGCCGGCCAGGATCGCAAACCGGAGTGGTCGCCGGAGGACGACATCATCGCCTTCGCAAGCAGTCGCGACAAGGACTTCGACGTCTACCTTCGCCACGTCGACGACGACGATCTCATCAGGCTCACCAACGTCCGTGGCAACGACTACGACCCGTCGTGGTCGCCGGTCAACGACCGGATCGCATTCGTCTCGGAGCGCGACGGCAGCGCCGACATCTGGACGATGCAGCCCGATGGCAAGGACCTGGTCCAGATCAACGACGACCCGAGCGAGGAGGACGATCCCGCCTGGTCCCCCGACGCTTCGAAGATCGCCTTCGCCACCGACCGCGAGGGAACGTACTTCATCTATGTCATGAACGCCGACGGGTCGGAGGCGCGTCGCCTCACATCTGGGTCGGATGTCGAACATGACCCGGTCTGGTCGCCGGACGGCAACTTCATCGCATTCGCCCGGGCGGGAGATCCCGGCAAGATCGTGATCGTGTCGGCCGAGGACGGCACCGAGATCCGGACGCTCGGCGAATCGGAGGGGTCGTCGGTCTTCCCGGCCTGGAAGTAGCCGCCCGCGGACCCGGGTTCTGTCTTCGCGCCGGTGTCGGACGTTTGTCAACCGCCACGACGCTCGCGCGGCTGGACTCGCCGCCCGCGGGGGTGGCACCATAGGCGGTCTCGGCGGCCAGCCCGGTCTCCGAAGAGGGTGGAGTCGGGGCATTGCCGGACGGCATTCGCACCAGGCGGCCGAGGGGAACGACCGCCCAATTCGACGAAGCAGGTTCACCGGTCGTCGCGGCCAAGGTCCGCGTCCCGCCGGCGGCCGCGCTCCCGCGTGAGCGACTCCTGGCCCTGCTTGGCACGATCTGGGAGCGGCGCCTCGCGGTCGTCGTAGCGCCGGCCGGATCCGGGAAGACGACGCTTCTCGCCGACTTCGCCGCGTCGGCCGGCGTCCCCGTCGCGTGGTACCGAGCGGAGACACTGGGATGCCGACGAGCCGGCGATCCTGCGCCACCTGGAGGCCGCCCTGGTCTCCGCGCTGCCGGGGCTTCGGCCCGGCTGGCGAACCGTCGAGGAGGCCGCCTCCGCGCTCGAGGCGCTGCCCGCCAGCCGGGCGCTGCTCGTCATCGACGATGTCCACGGACTCGAAGGCACCGCTGCCGAGCATGCACTCGGGAGGTTCGTCGAGTACGCCCCGACCTGGCTCGCAATCGCCGTTGGATCCAGGCTGCCACCGGGATTCAACGTGTCGCGAATCCGCGTCGCCGGGGAGCTCCTGGAGATCGGCCCGGACGAGCTCCGGTTCCGCGCCTGGGAGGTGGAGCGGTTGTTCCGCGACCACTACCTCGATCCGGTCCCGCCGGACGATCTCGCCGTGCTGGCCCGCCGGACCGAGGGCTGGGCGGCGGGTCTCCAGCTCTTCCACCTGGCCACCCGCGGCAAGTCTGCCGACGAGCGGCGGCGGATCCTGTCGGCTGTCGGCTCGGGCAGCCGGCTGGTTCGCGAATACCTCACGTGGAACGTGATGGCCGGCCTGCCGGAGGAGCTCCGCGACTTCCTCGTCGACACGTGCGTGCTCGGCCGGCTCACCGGGGCGCTGTGCGACGCATTGCTCGACCGCCACGGCAGCACGGCGCTGCTCGAGGAGCTGTTCCGTCGCCAGATCTTCACCGTCGAGCTGGACCAGGCCGATGGCTCGTACCGCTATCACGAGGTCTTCCGCTCGCACCTTGACCGGATGCTCGTCGAGCGGGTGGGCGAGGAGAAGGCGCGGGAGCGGTACCGGCGAGCAGGCCACGCTCCTCGAGAAGGCAGGCGCTCCCGCCGAGGCCCTCGGCGCGTTCAGTCGGGCGGAGGACTGGGCCGCCGTCCGCCGCCTCCTCGGCGGGCAGGGCGAGCGGCTTGCCGACGAGGCCGCGACATGGCTCGAGAGCCTGCCGCTCGCGATCATCCGCCACGAGCCCTGGCTGGAGCTCGCGTCGGCAAGGCGGGCCCGGGCAGAGGGTCGGTGGACGGATGCCATCGACGCCTACGGACGAGCGGAGGCCGGCTTCGGTCCGTCCGCGATCGCGCTCGTGTGCCACCGAGAACGCCTGTCGCTGCGCGCCTGGTTCGAGCCCGTCGACACCGGCGCCGACGACCGACTGGACGCGCCTGATCCGATCCGGCGTCGTTCGGGAGCCGCTTGGCATCGCCCGCGACTCGGCGCGCCAGGAGGCGGTACCACCGGCGCTCGTTCGGGGCCTGCTCGCCCTGCTCGCCGGCGAGATCGACCGATGCCCGCCGCGAGCTGACGTCGGCGCGTACCGGACTCGACGATCAACCGGTCCATGCCGCCCTCGCCGGGCTCGCGCTCGGCGTCGCGATGCTGCTGGCGGGCGATCCGGCGGGCTCCGCTGCCATCGACGCGCGCCGAGGAAGCTGCGGAGCGGGCGGCGGCGCCGTGGCTCGCCCGTCTCGCAAGAGCAGCGAGCCGCCTTGGGAGCCATCCTTCGGCGCCCATGGATCCGGCGCTCGTCGCGACAGCGTTCGACGCGGAGCGGGACCCGTGGGGCGCCGCCGTCATTGCGCTGATCGAGGCGTGGGAACCGGGGATCGACGGCTCGCAGGGGCCTGCCGCCGACGACTGCCGCCGAGCGACGCGCGCGCCGCCGCCGAGCGCGCAGCCACGCATTTTCCGCCGACTGGGCGCCGGCGTTCTCGAGGCGTGGGCACGAGGGCTCCTTGCGCTCGGTCTGGCCGAAGGCGGCTCGCCCGACGCGAGGGAAGCGGCCACCGAGCGCCGAAGGACTGGCCCGCGCCGCCGGGGCACCGGGCGTCCGCCTGCTCACGTACCGTGCCATGGCGCTCGTCGATGACGGCCGACGCGCGGACTACGAGGCGCTGGCGGACGCCGTCCACGCGGAGACTGGCCTCGGTGAGCCGCCCCGGGCCGACCGGCCGGCCGTCGACGCGTTCGAGGCCCTCGGTGCCGCCGAGGGCGGGCACGCAACGAACGGGGCCCACCCGGTCGAATCCGCTCACCACTCGAACGGCGCGACCAAAGGCGTGGGAAACGGAGCGACGAATGGGTCGGCCAATGGAACCACCGCGGGCCACGACCTGCCGCCCGACGAGCTGCGCGTGCGGACGTTCGGTGGCTTCGTTGTCAGCGTCGGCGGCCAGCCACTCCCGCTCGACGGGATCCGGCCGAGGGCTCGGTCGCTGCTTCGGCTCCTCGCATTGCACGCTGGGTCGGCCGTACATCGCGAGGTGATCGGTGCGTCGCTCTGGCCGGAGGCCGACGGCCAGACCGCAGCGCGCAGCTTGCAGGTCGCCATTTCGGCGATCCGGGGGCTCTTCGCCGAGCGGATTGGTCCGTTCGGGGCCCGGTTGATCGTTCGGGAGGGCGACGCCTATCGGCTGGCCGTCCTGTCCGACGCAGTCGACGTCCGGCGGTTCGATCGGCTTGTTGCGGCGGCGCGGGCCTCGCGGGGCGGAGGCGATGCCGCGAGGAGCGCATTCGCGGCGGCGCTCGGGACCTACGAGGGCGACCTGCTACCGGAAGAGGGACCGGCCGAGTGGGTCGTCGAGCTGCGGGAGCACTATCGGACCCAGGCTGTCGAGCTGGCGCGCGAGGCGGCCGAGCTCGCGCTGCGCGCTGGGGACAGCCGCGGAGCCATCGAGGCGTGCCGTGCCGGGCTGGCGATCGACCGCTATCACGACCCGGTCTGGCGGCTGCTCATCGATGCTCGACAGGCAGCCGGCGACGTGAGCGCGGCGAATCGGGACCGGCTCGAATACGAAGCGATTCTCAGCGAGCTCGGTGTGTCGGACGCGGCCGAGATCAGCGCTTCCCGATGAACTCGACTTCGGAAAGCGCAATGGGTGTGTCGGCGCTTCCCGTCGCCGCGACGACGCGGATTTCCAGCTCCCGGATCCCGTTCGCGCTGAACTCGAAGTACTGAGGCTTGTGGTCGTCGATCAGCGTGATCTGGGTGGTCGAGCCGTCGGGAAAGACGAGGGCAAGCGCCGTCGGTCGGCGGAAGCCGAGGTAGTTTTCCGCCGTGCCGTTGTGGACGTAGAGCGCGGCAAGATCGAAGGGTGCGTCGAAGGCGAGCTTGATCGAGGGTGTTGCGTCAGGCGATCGCCAGTCGGTGACGGAGATGCGGTCGATCAACAGGTTGCCGGGATGGTCCGCGATCTCGCTTGAGGCGGTCGCAGCGCTCGCGTAGACACGGTACTGCTCGGGAGCGATGAAGCGGCGGATCTCGTTGATGACCGCGCCGCCTCGACTCAGGACGAAGCCCTGGAGGGACGGCACTGCGACGACCCCGACCACGCCGACGGCAACGAGGACTGCGAGGGCTCCCTTGATGAAGGGCATTGGTTTGAAGCCCTTGCTGCTGCCGGACGTGCCCGGCTGGCGCATCGATCCCGCGCGCTCGCCTGCGGCGAAGGCCTTCGGCTTGCGTTGGAAAATCCGTCGCCACCAGGGCGGGCGCTTCTCCGACTGCACGGGCGCCGTCGCGAGGTTGGTTCCGCACTTGCGACAAAATCGGCGCGTGGGATCGTTGGGTTCGCTGCAGTTCGAACAGATGCGGTCGCCCGGCTGCGCGACTCTCCGCTCCGTCGGCCGAGCGACCGGCGCTGGTCGTGCGGGGACGGCAGCGGCCATGCTTGGCTGGCGTGCTGCGGGCTGGCTCGCCGCCGGCGTCGGAGTCTGGGCAACAGGAGCCGGGGTGACGGGTGGCGCCGGCTGGCGAGCCCCTGGGCGCTGAGCGGGGGGCTGATCGGCCGGAGCAAGCGGTGCCCGGGCTGGCGGCACGATGATCGTCTCGGGGATCACCTCCGGAGCGGCGGGGCCTCCCGGAGTGACGGTGCTCGCCGGTGGAACCACGGGCGCTGCGGTCGGGGGCGGCATGGTGATCGGCGATAGCGGACCCGGCTGAACCGCCGCGGGCTGCACGGCGGCGGGCTCTTCTGGTGTGGGTTCAAGGGGTTCGTCGTCGGAGATGGTGACGACGGACGGTCGCGATGGGCCACCTCGACGAGCTCGCGGAGCAGGGGGCAGTGGAGGCTCGGCCGCAAGTCGCTCCGCTTCTATCCGCTCCGCTTCTATCCGTTCGGCCTCTGCTCGTTCAGCCGCGAGCCGTTCCGCCTCCGCTCGCTCCGTAGCGAGACGATCGGCTTCCGCTCGCTCCGTAGCGAGACGGTCCGCTTCTATCCGTTCGACTTCGGCCCGTTCAGCCGCCGCCTTCTCCGACGCGAGACGCTCCGATTCAAGCCGTTCGGCTTCGGCTCGTTCAGCCGCCAGCCGTTCAGCCTCGGCCCGTTCCGCATTCAACCGCTCGGCTTCCAGCTGCTCGGCTTCGGTTCGTTTAGCCGCGGCTTGCTCCTCGGCGAGCCGCTCGGCTTCAAGCCGTTCAGCCTCGGCCCGTTCAGCGTCGACTCGTTCAGCCGCGACTCGCTCGGCTTCAAGCCGTTCAGCCTCGGCCCGTTCCGCTTCGATCCGTTCGGCCTCAGCTCGCTCAGCCGCGACGCGCTCCGCCTCGAGCCGCTCCGCCTCGGTCCGCTCAGCGGCCAATCGCTCGACTTCGGCAGCCAGGCGTTCCGCCTCGACTCGCTCGGCAGCAACGCGCTCTGCCTCCAGACGTTCGGCCTCAGCGCGTTCGGCCGCAGCCCGCTCGACTTCGACGCGCTCAGCCTCCGCCCGCTCGGCGGCCACGCGCTCCGCCTCGAGCCGCTCCGCCTCAGCCCGTTCAGCCGCAACGCGCTCCGCCTCGAGCCGCTCAGCCTCGGCGGCGCGCTCCGCTTCGACGCGCTCGACGGCCACGCGCTCCGCCTCGAGCCGCTCCGCCTCAGCTCGCTCAGCCGCCAGGCGCTGGGCCTCCTGTTCAGCTGCCAGATCGGGAGCTGGCACGTCGAACGCCGGAGTCGCGGCAGAGGTCGACACATCGGCCGAGGGACTGCCCGAAGCGGCGGCGTCGTCGGCGTCGATCCGCTCGCCGGTCCACTCGAGGAACTGGCCGCACCCGCCGCAGAAGCCCGCGCCGTCCTCGTTGACGGTGCCGCACTCCTTACACCGGATCATGTCGTGGTCTCCGTGCCCCCTCGCGGTCGCGCCGCCCGAGCCGGCGATCGGTCAAGTATGCGGTCGCGCGCTACGTCACGTGGCAGGGGCCGCGGACTTCGCCGCACCCGCCTTCATGATCTCGACGCGGTGCTCGACATGAGCCGGCTTGGCGGCAGCAACGAGCGCATCGACCCGGGCCGCATCAATCGACTTCGGGTCGCCGACATGGACGCGAACGACGACGAGCGGCTTCGCGCTGCCTGGCAGCTCGCCGCCCGGGTCGATCGACCACGCGGTACCGCCGTTCTCGACGATCTCGACCGTCCCTCCGGTGTAGATCTCGATCTGTTGACCCAGTCCAGCCGCAGTGCCTCGAAGCCGATACAGCTCGACGGCACGAGCGACCGCCTCGCGACGGCGCTCGACGCTCCATTCGTCGTCGATCGCGATCGCCACCCACGTCCCGAGCCAGCTCAGGAAGTCGTCCGGCGTCAGATACGGATCGAAGTACGTGTCAAGGTTGTCGAGCGTGTTGATGACCGGCGCGAGTACCTGGTCGAGCGCCGCAAGGAACGCCTGGGCGAAGTCGTCCTCCTGGTACAGGGCAGGGAGCGACGGCCCCAGGGGGTGGGGGTTCGGCAGCCCGACGATCGTCCCTCTCACCGCTCAGGCACCCTCGACCAGGACCTGGTGCTCGTAGCTGAAGACGAGCGCATGAGCCTCGAGCTCGAGGCGAGTCGTCTGCTGACCGCGCTGGCCGGTGACCGGATCAGCCCCGAACAGCCGGGCATCCTCGACCAGCTTCGGTGCCACGCAGGCTCTGCAGCACCGAATAGACCTCGCCGACGCCGACTGGACGCCCGAAGGGCCAGCCGGTGCCATCCGGCCCGCCGGTGATCGGGTCGAAGTACGCGTAGAGCGCTCGAACGGCCTCCTCCTGGAGACGGGTCGGGTTGTGGCGAGGCCGAGCCTTCAGCTTGGCAACGACCGTTACGCCCCGGTAGACCGGAGGTTCGACGATCGCCCGCGTCCCGATGACCCTGGATTCCTCGAGTCGATCCGTGATCTTCTGGAGCGTCTCGTCGCTGGGCACGAGCTGATCGAACCGCAGCCAGCCGTCCTGGGCACCTGCGGTGGGCACGACGAGCACGCGCACCGAGCCGGCGTCGGCTCCATCGCCGGCTGCCACGGCCCTGATCCGGGCGACTTCCGGCGCAGCCTCGCGGGCCAGGTGCTCGAAGTCCTCGGTCGTCACGGCCCGACCGCGCGTTCGGAGCCGGATCGGCCCGCGGACCTTGGCGTTCTCGATGTCCTCGCCTTCCACGCCCCCAGAGGCCTGCCGACGATTCTCGACGCGTGCAACGAACGGGATGGACGACTTGAGGACCGTCAGGGCACCAGCCGAGACGTTGCCCTTGCGCCCACCGCCGGTCCGATAGGACTGCAGCCGCAACCTTGCGTTCTTGTCGGGCACGGCGCCGTAGCGACGGATCGTCCCGTCTTCCTGTCGGATCGCCGGCCCGAGCCGGACCTCTCCGGCACTGAGATCGAGCACGAAATGCTTGTCCTCGGGCCCGCTGCCGGCGAAATCGGCGACCTGCTGCCACTCGTCCCACCCGTCATTGCCCGAGACCTCCAGGACTCCGGGCTCGTCCGACGGGACGACAGGCTGTCGCCTGAGAGTGAACCGCTGGCCGGAGATCCCCTCGGATACGCCGACTTCCTCGTTGCTCACGAGCTCCGCGTTGACCGCATCGACGGTCCCGCCGATCGTGATCGCCCCAAGGCCGGTGATGTTCGGCGATGCGCTGTAGGGCGGCTGTCCCTCGACGGGTTCGACGACCCGGGCCCGGAGCCAACCGGCCCGGTGCTTGGCGATGAGTGACGTCGAGTGCGAGTGCGGGACGTGGATGACGACATCGCCGTCGCGGTTCAGACCGCCGGTTGTGTCCGAGTCGAGCTCGCACGCCTCCCAGTCCTCGCCGCTCCACGCCTCCCAGGTCAAAGGCGGGTTGTTCGGGTCGACGCCGACACCCTCGATATGGCAATTGAACCTGAGGCGGACGGCGTTCGAGGGGACCGCCTCGGAAAGCCCGATGTAGAGCGCATCGCCGGGCGCGGGCACTTCCTTGAAGCAGTAGAGCCCGTTGCCCTTCTCGAGAGCTGCCCAGTGGTCTCGATAGGTCTTGCCGTCGACCATCGATCCCAGCTCGCCCAGGCTGGATGGGACGATCGGCAGATCTTCCGTGGTGGCGAAGATGATCGCCTCGTCCGTCTCCGTCCTCACCGTGGCCGTCTGCGTGCCGGCCGGGATCCGCACGACGTCGGGCTGAGGCGAGGAGAGCCACAGCGTGACCTGGGTGCGGGCCGCCGTCGGCGGGAAGAGACTCACGCCGATCAGCTCGAGGAACTTCACGTAGTTCCGCTCGGGAACGCGGTTCAGCCGGTACACGAGCTGATCCGTCATCCAGGCGAACAGCTCGATCAGGGTCACGCCTGGATCGGAGACATTGTGGTCCGTCCATTCCGGGCAGCGCTGCTGGACGAGCCGTTTGGCGTCGTCGACGAGGTCCTGGAACCGTCGGTCGTCGAGGTTGGGGACCATGAGGGTCATGTCAGTTCGCTCCGCTTCGGTGGCGCCGACGGTCGGCGTGACGGGTCATTCCGCTGCTCCCTCGCCGGGGATCACGTAGAACGGGAAGACGAGGTTCCGACGGTCGTTCGTCTGTCGGAGGCTGTAACGGACATCGATATAGAGCAAGGTCTGGTCCAGGGCGTCGAAACTGACCACGACGTCCTCGACGTCGATCCGCGGCTCCCAGCGAAGCAGCGCCCGCTTCACCTCGACCGTGATCTCGTTGGCGGTCGTGCCGTCGGCAAGGCCGAAGATGAAGTCGTGGATCCGGCAGCCAAACTCGGGCCGCATCGGCCGCTCGCCCGGTGTCGTGCCAAGGATGAGCCGGATCGCCTCCTCGACTTCACGCTCGCGGGACACCATGGCGATCCCGCCGGTCGCGTCGGTCCGCAGCGGGAACGCCCAGCCCCGGCCGATGAACTCCTCGCTCATCGCCCCCTCCTCATGCCACCGTCACGTTGGTGACGGTCGAGATCGGCTGGCCCGGGACACTCATGCACATCGTCACCTGGGAGCTCGTCGTCGCAATCGGCTTGCCGCCGGCCATGACGGTCGGGCTACCGCTCATGACGTTGCCCATCTGCATGTTCGGGACCATGCACGGGTCCGCCGGATGCAAACCGACGTGCGGTGGGGTGTTCATCCCTTGCGAGCCCATGACCGCGACGGCCTTGCCGCCGATGGTGACGGTCGGTTCGAGGCCCATGAGGAGCGGCGCCGAAAACGGCATCGGCGGCCCTGGCTGCGGCGCGCCCGACGCCGGGTTCGGGATCTGGTGCGTCGCACACTGACCCTGGATCTTGTCGCCCATGACGAGTGGTTGAGCCATGTCGTCCGGCCTCAGTTCAGCGCCACGGTGGCGCCCTTGATCTTCATCTGGCCCGTCGCCTCGAGGCTGACGCCCTTCGCCTCGACCTTGGCGTCGGTGTCGACCTTGATCTCGAGGGACTGGGCCTCGATCAGGAGCTTGCCGTCGGCCTTGATGTGAAGTTGGCCCTTCGTCTCGTTGAGCGAGACCTTGAACTTGCCGTCCTGGCTCAGCAGAGCAATCCCTGACTCCTGGGGGCCATCGAAGAACACGAACTGGTGGCCCTTGCGAGACACGAAGCCGCGCCGCGTGATGGCGCCGTTATCGACCAGCTTCTCGCCCAGGAGCGGCTTGTCCTTGCCGTTCCACAGGCCTCCGATCACGATCGGGTGTGAGAAGTCGCCCATTTCGAAGGCAACGAGGACTTCGTCACCCACTTCCGGTAGCCAGATCATGCCGCTGTCAGGACCCGCCCCGGGTGTCGCCATGCGCGCCCAGCCCGAGTCGACCTCATCTCCCAGCCACGGAAACTTCACCTTGACGCGCCCGATGTTCATCGGGTCCACCACGTCCGAGACGATCCCGATGACCACCCCCGGCGCCCGGTTGGCGCTACCGGTCGCCCCGGGAACGGAGTTGGCGATCACGCCGTGGAGGGATCGATCGAGGCGGCCGCTGCAGTCGAGGTGCGTGCGATACGCACCCGCGCCGAACTCGTGGCGGCTGCTGCTGATGACCCACTTCCCCGCGAGCGTGGGATCGACGCCGCTGATGCTCACCGCGACGCCGGCCTTCAGCGCCGGCGATCCGAGTGCCACAGCCGTCGCCTCGAAGGCTGAGCTGCCAACCTGCTCGGCCCTGGCGGCGGCGAGGGCATCGGCCTCCTTCTGGCTGCCGATCGGCTGGTCGACGACGACGAGGGACTGGCCGCCGACCTTGTCGGCGAGGGCGGCAGGCTTGAGCTTCAGCGCTGCACTGGTTGTGGATGCCGGGACTTCACCCACGACGGCCTTCTTCTCCGCGATGTCCCAGCCGCGGACCTTGACCCCGCTCACCTGGGCGACGGCACTAACTCGGGCATGGAACTCGATGAGGTTGCGGCTCCAGACGAGCTGCGTTGGATCCTCCGTCTCGAGGTCACCTTCGCTCGGCCCGGTTTCTGACTCCGTCGGCTTCTTGAAGTAGAGCGTCTCCCCCTCGACCCGGCAGTCGAAGCCGATGCCCTTCGCCAGGCTGTAGAGGAAGTCGAGATCGGACAAGTTGGGCTGGATGATGTGATCGAAGCAGGCGCCGGAGTCATCGACCTCTGCCTTCAGGCCCGCCGCGACGGCGACCGTCTTCGCCACGTCCGACAGCGTCACGTTCTGGAATGTCTCCGTCTTTCGGCCCGCGTTGAGCCGATGCGACAGGTCGTAGCCGCGGACGATCGCCCGCGCCCCGAGCGTGTCGTAGTCGGCCTCGATCGAGGTCACCTCGCCCGAGATGAGCTCCTCCGGCGCATCGCCGGCGAGGGCGGTCGAGATCGCCACCTTCGCCCCGATCTCGAGCTTGGCGCGCTTCAGGATGTCCAGCTCCGGATCGCGGAACACGAGGGTGAACGTGTCCGGCATCGTCAGGCGGTCGACGACGAGGGCGCTCTCGAGCTGACCCTCGATGTCGGGAGGAAGCTCGGAGCCTCCGACCTCGATCAGGCGCTGCATCGCGGGAGCTTCGACGGGCATCGGTCGACCTCAGGAGCTGCGCGCAGCGTCGGCGACGCTGGGGATCAGGAGAACGGTGCCTGGACCGACGCGGAGGGGGTCATCGATGCCGTTCAGCTCCGCGATCGCCCGCCAATAGGTGGGCTTGCCGAGCTCGCCGTAGGCCACGGATTGCAGCGTGTCCCCTTCGACGGTCGTATGGGTTCGTCGACTGTTCGTCGAGTGGGACGTCGGGTTCGTGCCGGCAGCCTGCTCCTCCTGGCCCTCGATCGAAATTCCGACCGTTGCCTGGACCGGCGTCCCGTCCTTGCGGAAGACCGTGTATTTGACGTCGACCTTGGTCAGGAACCCCTTGAATGTCGAGAGCTGCGGGTTGCCGCCCCACTTGAACTGGATGAGCGGGGCGCACGCTCGTCCTGCGTCACGCGACTTCTTCGTCGGCTTCGTCCAGCTGAGGAGGGTCGTGATCTTCGGCGTAACGTCGCCCTTCGCCGCGGCGTAGTCGTCGAAGAAGAGGCTCATCGACAGCGTCATCGGGGCGGCCCCGCCGTACTGCGGGGTGCCGCCCGCGGTTGCGGGTGTCGTGTTGTTGTTCACCCTCGCCGACTGACTGAGGCTGTACTCGGTCGGGTTGAACATGCACTCGATTTCGAACGGGCCCTTGTCCGGCTTGTTCGAGCCGACGATCACGAGCTTCGCCTTGTCGGGCTTGATGATCCCGAGCGCCTCGCCGATCGCGCTGGCTGCCGAGCCGACTGCGTCCATCACCATCGTCGCGTCCTCAGAACCCGACCGAGCCGGAGACCGTGATCGCACCGGCGATCGCTCCGCCCAGCGCGCCGAAGCCGATGATCTGCTCGTAGATGACCTCGAGGGTCTCCGTCGCGATCGCGTTGCCCATGAGGTCGAGCGTTGGCCCAGTCCATTTGACGGGGATCACACCCGCGAGATTCCACGTCGTGATGTCCTCGCCGGCGGCGTTGAGCGCGGTGATCGCCATCGTCTGCGGAATGACCTTGATGGCCACGCTCTGGAGCCACATCGAGAGCCACTTCGAGTCGGAGTCGACCGGCCGCGTGAGCCTCAGCTTCGTGTACGTGCACGGGCCCACGAGCTGATGCTCGTAGCCATTGACGCCGCCCTCTCGATAGGGCGTCACCTTGTATTCGAAGCCGAGCCCCTCGATCTTGGTGAAGAGCCCGAGCGGAATGAAGCCGTCGATCGTGCACTTGTAGACGATGCTCAGCGCTGGGTCGCCCATCGAGTCTCCTCAGGACTGGTCGAACGTGAGGCCTTTGGCCTCGCGCTCGTAGATGTACTCGTTGCGGAGCCGGTTCCGGAGCCGGCTGAATAGCGACCTCGCGAGCTCGTCCAGCTCTTCGTCGGAGTGTTCGGAGCTGCCTCTTGGCTCGGGCGCAGGCGGCGGGCTGCCGTCGATCCTCTGGACCACGGGCGTCGCGGTCGGTCCGAAGACAGGGCCCTGGACAGGCGGTGACGCGGTAATCGTCTGGACCTGCGGGGCGCCGGCGTCCGATTCGATCGAGCGGGCAACGGTCGGCGGAGCGCCGCCGCCCGTGTCCGCGCGCGGAGCTGGCGGCAGCGCCGCGGGTCGCGCAAGGGCCAGCGTGGTGGACTGCCCTCGGGCATCGTCCGGCCTGCGTGAGAATGCCGGCGCCGTCCGGAGATCTGCGCCGGGGCCGATTGGAGCCGGCCAGTCCGAGGCAGCCGCTCGCTGAACGCCGGGGACGTGTTTGCTGGCTGGGCCGCTCGGCTCCCAGCCTGGGAGCGTCCACGTCTGGCCTGTCGATGCGTCGAGCCCCGATCCAGCGAAAACGTCAGGTGCGAGCCACGATGTCGTCGAGCCACTGTCGCTGCCGGCCGACACGCCTCCCGCTCGCGATGGCGCGGCATCGGGTGTTGCCTGGCGCTGGACGGCGCCGACCTGCCCGATCTGTTGGCTCCCGGCCAGTGGCCGCCGCTGCGGTCGGGCGGCGGGCGGGGGCACGAGCGGCTCCGCTGCCACGGAGCGAGCGACGGTCGATCGCGGGGCTGACTCCGCTGACCCCGTCCGGCCGGCCGTGCTGGTGGGCGAACCCCCACCGCCAGGCGCTGATGCGGTCACCGCCGCTTCCGTTGCCCCGGCGGCGCCGGACTGCGCGACGACGCGAAGCACGGGGAGCGATGCGGCGTGGCGCGGGGCCGGATCGGGGGTCGAGGTCGCGGCCGGGCCCGCGGCCGGGCCCGCGGGGTCGCCCTCGGAAGCGACCGGTTCCTCGGCCTCCGGTCGTGACTGGGCGGATCGCGAGCCGTTGGTCCGGCGTTGAATTGTCGTCCGCAGCGGGGCGGCCCCGGCGGTCGGACTGATCCTGGCGGCGTCGCCTCCAACAGGGGCGGCTGCCTGCGGGGCGGAGACGGTCGTCCTGGATCCTGCGGGTGCCGCGGGCGCCGGCAGGTTGGCGGCGAGTCGTGAGAGCCCGAGCCCCGGAAGCGGGCGACCGGTTACCGGGACCGCGGTGGCCGGAGCTTCCGGGAGTGGCACGCCAAGACCGCTCCGGCGCCCTGCCGTCGTCGATGTCGCAGCCTGACCGGCCCGTGAGTCAGGCGGGGTTGGCTGGGCCTTGCTCGGTGACGACGACGCACCCGATCCGGACGAGGTGGAGAGGGGAGCGGTCGCCTGGGTGGTTTGGACCTGGGTCCGGCGGCCGACGAGGGGTCGGTCAGTGCGGTCTGGCGGGGCTGATGGCGGATTGGCCCGAGTCAGCGGGCGATCAGGCGGCTGCACGGTCGCCGCCGGCGTGACGACGCCTAGCTGACGGGCAGGAGGATCGACAGGCACGGTCTCCGCGGAGACTCCAACCGAGGCCGCCGACACAGAGCTGGGCGCGTCCGCTGCGGCGGGGCTGGGGGCGTCGAAGGCGGCGCCCTGGGCGGCCGGCCCGGATGCGGTCCCCTGGCCGGACGCCTCGGTCCGGCGCTGGACCCGCGGTGGGACGAGCGCGGCGCTGGAGGTCAGCGACGAAACCGCGTGAACGGGCGCGGCGACGAGCCCCGCCGGGGCGACCTGGGTCACGTCGTGCCCGAGCGGCTCGACGATCGGCGGCAAGGGCTGGACGCCCGGCACACCCTCGAGGAAGGCCGCCGACGATGCGACGAGCGGGGCAGCCCCGACCGCCCGCTGGATCGGCGGCAGGGCTGCCCAGGCGCCGGTGGAACGCGGGCGCGCGGGCGCTTCCGGAGCGACCGGAGCCGGCGAGTCGGGCGTCGTTTCGGCCGGTGCCGCCGTCGAGCGGCCGAACGGCCACGGCAGGCGCACCTTCAGGTCTCCTCAGAAATCCGCTTGTTGATCCGGCCGATCTCTTCGATGAACTGGAGCCGGAGCGGGTGCTCGAGGTCGAGGATCGTGTCCATCGGCCAGTGGAAGTGATAGGCGACGTACGCAACTTCCTCGAAGAGACGGTCCGTCGCGTACGTCACGATTCCCCCAGGCGCTGCTCACCCGCCACATCGACCGTGAACCTGTGGTTGCAGGCCGGGCAGGTCACGGACGCCTGGGTGTGGCCCTCCTGGTTGATGCGGCGGTAGAGGTCCTGGAGGAAGGCCAGATCCGAGGCAAAGAGGCCCTCGATGACGCCGGTATGAACCTGCGGCACCGACCCGAGCTTGGTGACGACCCGGGAGAGGAGCAGGACCGTGAGGTACGCCTCGTTCTCGCGGACGCGAGGATCCCTCTGGGGGATGATCTCGTCGCGCGCCGTGGCGAGCCGCATGACCCCGTCCCGGTGGACCACCCCGGTGCCGTCGACATAGCCGCGCGGGAGGACGAACGCGTACTCCGTATGGAGCGCTTCCGCGCCCCCCGCGCTGCTGAACTCGAAGGCCTCCGGACGAGTCGCGAGTGTCATCGTCCGCTCAGCCCTTGATCAGCGTCTCGCACGACAGCGTGGCTTCTTCGATCTGCACGCCGCTGGCGGTGGCACCGCCCTCCGACAGGCTGATCTTCGAGACCATTGCGTTCGTGAAGTTGTAGCGAAGGACCTCTTCGCCGACGGTGTTCATGAGGATTGCCGAGCCGTTTCGCCGGTCCGGTGTGCCCTGCATGATCGAGGTGTGCCAGTCCCACAGCTCGGTTGCGCCCGTGAGGCCGCGCTTGAGCGTGATCGTCGGCGTCTTCGGCTTGCCTGGCAGCTTGGCGATGAAGATCTTGCCCTGTTCATTGACGTACGGGTTGTCGACGATCTCGACTTCGCTCGACACGCCGGATACCGACGTGAAGTTCGCGACGACGCCGACGCCGTCGATGTCGAGCAGTACGTTTCCTTGCAGTAGGGGATCGGTTGTCGGCACGTGGAACTCCCTTCGACCAGGCGGTCAGTCAGTCAGTCAGTAGTGGCCCAACGTCACTCCTCGACGGTCGCGCCGCCGGAGAACTGGGCGATTCGGAAAACGACGAACTCGGCCGGCTTGACCGGCGCGATGCCGATGTCGACGATGAGCTGGCCCGCGTCCCGTGTCTCGGGCGGGTTGTTCTCCTCGTCGCACTTGACGTAGAACGCCTGGTCGGGCGTGGCTCCGAACAGCGCCCCGTCGCGCCAGACGCGCATCAGGAACGAGTTGATCGTCCGCTTGACCCGGCCCCACAGGCGGATGTCGTTCGGCTCGAAGACGACCCACTGGGTCCCCTCGAAGATCGACTCCTCGACGAAGTTGAAGAGCCGTCGGACGTTCAGATAGCGCCACGCCGGGTCGCTCGACAGCGTCCGCGCACCCCAGACCCGGATTCCGCGGCCGGGGAATGCCCGGATGCAGTTGATGCCGGACGGGTTGAGCTGGTCGTGCTCGCTCTTCGTCAGGTTGAGCTCGAGCGAGATCGCGCCGCGGATCACTTCGTTGGCCGGCGCCTTGTGGACGCCTCGGGTGTCGTCGTTGCGAGCCCAGATGCCCGCGACGTGGCCGCTCGGCGGCACGTGCACGGCCTGGCCAGCGAGCGGGTCGAAGACCTTGACCCACGGCCAGTAGAGCGTCGCGTACTTCGAGTCATAGCCGGCCTTGTCGACCCGCCATTCCTTGACCTGCTGGGCATTGAGGCCGGGAGGCGCGTCGAGGATGGCGACGCGGTCGCCCATCAGCTCGCAGTGGGCGATCATCGCGAGCTGGACGGCCTGGAGGCCCTCGAGATCGATGTTGCCCTGCTGGTAGACGGCCATGAGGTCGGGGACGCTGAGCATCGTGACCTCGTCGACCGCCTCGAGCCCGGCGAAGCCGGTCCGATCGGCGGAGTTGCCGACGTAGTCGTCCGGGGTCACGCGCACCGGGACGGTCGAGCCGCCGCCCGCAAGGGCGACGCTGCCTGTCGAGGGCACGCGGTCGACCGCGCTCGCGCTGCCGACCTCTTCGAGCTGGATGAGCTTCGACTGCGCCTTGACCTGGGTGACGACGTTGTTCTTGCCCTTGTTCGACGTCAGGTTGTCGAACGTCTCGACGGGCCGGCCGCCCTGGTTGACGACGATCTTGAACGTGTTCTCCGCCGTCTCCGACGAAGGCGCGACCTCGACCGAGATGTCGTTTCCGCCCGGGCCCGCCTCGATGGCCGACACGCGATAGGTCGGGGTGTCCTTCTCCTTCGAGCTGGTCAGCTGGCCGGTTGCCGTCGGCATCGCGCCGTCGGCGCCGATCCGGACGACGTAGGCCGCGCCGCCGCCGTTGAGGAAGTAGCCATAGACGGCGTGGGCGAGGTACGAGCCCTCGATGAAGTCGCCGAACGTCTGGGTGAACTGGCTCCAGTTCGTGACCAGGGTCGGCGTATTGGCCGGCCCGCGGGCTGCGAGGCCGACGAACGCGGCAACGGCCGTGCCTACGCCCTCGATCGGGCGAGAACCGGCCTCCACCTCCTCAACATAGACACCGGGGGACAGGTATTGCGGCATGCGGGGCCCCTTCACTGCGGAAGACTTCCGTTCGCAGCGACGCTCCCACCGCGACGGTCGCTCCACAAGGCCCGACCGGACACCCGCTCGGGCGGCCGTGTTGCACGAAAGGGCGAGCCGACTTGCCCTGACGGCTGCCCCGCGGCGGCTGGTCGCACGATGCCGCCGCCCCGACGATCGGTCAGATGATCCACGAAGTCGATCAGCTCCTGGAGGAGATGGTTCGGCGCGACGCGTTGAATGGCTCGGCCGTCGAGCTCGTCTTCGAGGCGCCGACCAAGGATTGGGTTGCCCGCCGGAGCGGGCCTGCCGTCGATCTCTACCTCTACGACATCCGCGAAGACCTCGAGCGGCGCGTGCCCGCCTGGGAGGACATAAAGGACGGCGCCGGCAAGGTCAAGGACCGCCGGCTGCCGCCGCGACGCTACCGGCTCGCCTACCTGGTCACGGCCTGGACCCAGCGACCCGAGGACGAGCACCGCCTCCTGTCGGCGCTCCTCTCATGCTTCATCCGGAACGCCATGGTCAAGCCGGAGGATCTCGACGGCACGCTCGCGGAGCCGGACCTGCCGATCTACATCGACGTCGCGCAGCCGCCGTCGCAGGATCGCTCGCTCGCCGACGTCTGGTCGGCGCTCGGCGGCGAGCTCAAGCCGTCACTCGACGTCATCGTGACCGCACCGATGGTCGTCTCGCGCACCGCCCCGTACGGTCCGCCGGTCCTGCTCGGGCCGACCCTCGGGCTCACGTCGACCGACGGCGCGGCCGAGACCGTCGAAGGGGGCCGCCGCAACGGCAAGCGTTCCCTCCCGCCGCTGGAGCCGCTGCCCGAGGAAACTGTGCCGCGCGACGCCGAAGACAAGCCCGGCGTCAAGCTTCGAGTCCGCGGCCTCCGAACCGGATGAGCGCGACGGCGCCGGCCGGAACCGAGCGGACGGAGCCAACACCGGCGGACCCGTCCCTTACCCACCTGTTCGGCCGCCTCGAGATCGTCGAGGCACGCGTCCGGGCCGCGGTCGACCGGCGCCGGGCGGACGACCCGGACCCGAACGATCGGTATCGCGGCCTCTACATCTCCGACGCCCAGGTCGATGGCCTCCTCGCCGGCGCGACCGGCCCGTGGGTCCCGGACCAGGTGACTGCCGAGACGTCCACCTTGCTGGCGAAGCTCGAGAAGGAGGCGGATGCTGCCGAGCGGGCCGGCGTCGACCTCCGCCTGCGCCGGCTGACCCGCGCGTTCGGCCTCGACGACTACGACGTCGAGCTCCTGCTCATCGCCCTTGCCCCGGACCTCGATCCGCGGTTCGAGCGGCTGTACGGCTACCTCCACGACGACGTCTCGCGACGCCGGGCGAGCGCCGGGCTGGCGCTCGAACTGTGCGGCACCGGCTCCACCCCGGGCGCGAGTCGCGGCCGCGTCCGACTCGGGTCGCTCGGGCCGCTCGTCGCCGGCGGGCTGCTCATCGTCGAGGACGCCGAGCGGCCGTTCCTGACGCGTTCGCTCCGGGTGCCGGATCGGGTTGCCGCCCACCTCCTCGGCGACGACACCGCCGACGCCGTCGTTCAGCCGCTGGTCGTCGACTCGGTCGCGACCGAGATCGGCGACGTCGAGATGCTTGCTCGCGCGATCGACGCGGCCGTGCCGCTGGTGTACATCCGGGAGCGTCCAGGGGCGTCCGGCCACTCGCTGGCCCGGGCCGCGCTCGCGCTCCTCGGCCGGCCCGCCGTCGAGCTCGATCTCGGCCGGCTCGGCCCCTCCGACGATCCGCGCCCGGTTGCCGCGGCGACATCGCGAGAGGCCGGGCTACTTGGCGCCGGCGTGATCGTCGGCCCGATCGAGGTTCTCGTCGAGCGCGGGGCCGCCGCCGTGCGGGCGTTTGCCGAGTCGCGCCCGGGCACGGTCCTCGTCGGCAATCGAGCCTGGGACCCGAGCTGGTCGCTCGAGCCGCCACTCCTCCTGGACGCACCGGTGGCGACCGTCGGCCAGCGTCACGAGCTGTGGCTCGCATCGCTCGGCGAGGGGCCGGAGGTGGGCTTCGACCCGGCGATCGTCACGGTTGCGTTCAGGCTGGCGCCGGAGCAGATCAAGCGTGCGGCCCAGGCCGCCCATCGGGCGTCGATCGCGGCCCGCCGCCAGATGACGGTCGAGGACATCTCGGCCGGGGCGCGCGCCCAGAACGCGGCCGGCCTCGAGCGCCTGGCCCGCCGGATCGAGCCGGTCGTCGGCTGGGCGGACCTGGTCCTGCCGCCCGTCGTCGAGGGCCAGTTGAGGGAATTGACGGCACGTGCTCGCCATCGCGACAAGGTCGTCGACGAGTGGGGGATGGGCCATCGGAGCCCGAGGGCGCGTGGCATCACCGGCCTGTTTGCCGGCGACTCCGGCACCGGCAAGACGATGTCGGCCGAAGTCGTCGCCCGCGATCTCGACTTCGATCTCTATGTGATCGACCTTTCAACGGTCGTCGACAAGTACATCGGCGAAACGGAGAAGAACCTCGATCGGATCTTCACCGAGGCCGACCGGGTCAACGGTGTCCTCCTGTTCGACGAGGCCGACGCCCTCTTCGGCAAGCGGTCGGAGGTGAAGGACGCGCGCGACCGGTACGCCAACGTCGAGGTGGCCTATTTGCTCCAGCGGATGGAGTCCTTCGACGGCGTGGCGATCCTGACAACCAACCTGCGGACGAACGTCGACGACGCGTTCACCCGCCGGCTCGACGCGATCGTCGACTTCCCGATGCCGGAGGAGGACGACCGACGACGGCTCTGGGAGGGGAACCTGCCGGCGACCGTGCCGCGCGAGAGCGGGATCGACCTGGAGTTCCTCGCCCACAAGTTCAAGGTCTCCGGCGGCAATATCCGGAACATCTGTGTCACGGCCGCCTACCTCGCTGCGGCGGACGGCCGGACCGTATCGATGGCCGACCTGATCCGGGCGACGGAGAGGGAGTACCGCAAGCTCGGCCGGCTGACTGTCGAGGCGGAGTTCGGCGAGTACTTCAGCCTGATCGCGAGCTGAGCGCCGGGGCCTGACCGGTCGGCCGACCAGGCGCCGCGTCGGGGCTTCAGCCGGGGGCGCGACCCGCCGAGAGCACGACCGGGATGTAGACGCCGCCATCGTTGGCGACGAACGAGACGAACGTGACGGCCTCGCCCTTCGCCGCGGGATCAATGCCTTCGAGCGGCACCTCGAGCGACCAGCCGGGACCGGCGTCAACGTGTCCGGCCTCGATCCGTCCCGTTCCTGCGGCGACGAACACCCCGTCCGCCCAGACCGTCGCCTCGACCTGGGCGGAGCCGAGCTCGATCGGCAACGGCTCCTCGCCGCGGTGTTCGAGGCGGACGCGATCCGGCGCGGCGACGACCAACGCGATGGCGGCCTTCGGGTGGTCCAGCGCCTCGTCGAGCACGATCCGGCAGGCAGCGAACAGTGCGCCCCACGGCCCGTCGGGCGAGTGGCGGTAGGGGACGGCAACCGAGCGGTCACCGATGTCGATGCTGTCGACGGTCGCATCGGCTCCGACGTCCTTGGACGACGGTTCTTGCGAGCCCTCGGCCGCTGCCGCGAGATCGATGATCCGCTTGCCGGCGCCTGACGCTGCCTCGCCGCTGCCCGCGAACCTGCCGACTGCGACGCCGACGGATCGCCAGACCGTCCACGAGCCGTTTTCATCGACATCGAGCATCTCGCGGAGTGGGGGCGATGCATCCGAGAGGCGGGCGAAGGCGACGCGACTCATCGCGGCCCGGTCGTCCACGTGAAGTCCGGCCAAGCCTCGCTGGCGATGTTGGCGAACCGCCGCAGGTGGCGCGGCTCGACGGCGTGATCGTGCGGCGTCGTGCCGCCGAGGCCGCCGGGGTTGCCCATGATCGAGCGGCTCGCGTACGAGAAGACGGTCTGGATCGTCCATTTCGAGCCCTTCGGCAGCTTGTCCCGCATCGCCTGGACGAGGTTCTTCGAGAACCAGCCGTCGTACTCGTCGTCGTACGCCGTTCTGACCGACTGGGCGAAGTCACCCTGTTGCGGGCTGCCACCGACGATCAGGCCGACGTTGGTGAGGACCGTTGTCGCCGCCGTGGCACGCGCCGTCGCATCATCGAGATAGAGGGCGTCGTGGAGCTCCGTGGCAATGGCGAGCGCGGTCTTGCCCGACGTGTTGGCAGGTCCGACGGCAGGGGCGCCAACGAGCCGCGTGATGTCCGCGTGGTACCGCTGGTACTCGTCTTCGAGGCCGATGAAGTGGCCGAATTCGTGCGGGACCGTGTCGGCCTTCATCACGAGGTAGAACTCGCCGGCATTTGCTCGGTCGTCCAGCGGTTTGGCGGGATTCGTGTTCTGGTGGACGATGACCTCCCGGTCGGCGCCCGGGTCGTTGCGCATTTTCATGTTGATTGGCACCTTCCGGCCGCCGGGCTCGGTGAGCGCGAACTGGTTCCACACGGAGTCGATCTGCCCGTTCCAGAGGGCGAACGGGATCGTGACCCCGGCGTCCGGGGTGAACTTGATCGGGACGTCGACGTCGAGCCGATCGGGATGGAGGGCGTAGTTGTACATGCCCTGACCGACGGTCGTCACGCCCTCCGTCATGTTTTGCGTGAACTCGTTCTCGAACGTGCCGGCCGCCGCGACTTCGAACAGGTGCAGTGCCTTCGTCAGCTCCCCGCCGCTCATGTCGCCTCGCAGGTCGAGGATGACGTCGCGGCCGGTCAGGTCGAGGTACTGGCGCTGGATCTCGTTGAGCTCCGCCGAGGTTCGCCCGGTCAGCGAGTTGTAGATCTGCGCCTCCTCGGTCCCGAGCCCGGCCACGGCGTCGCGGATCTGAGCGGCGACGACCCTCGCCCGGTTGGTCGCTTCCGTCACGCGGGCGGCTTCGGACAACGTCGACTCGTCCTCGGTCGTCGGCATCATCTCCGTGACCCGTGCCAGTTCCGAGTCATTCAGCTCGTCGCGCAGCTCCGCGTCGAGATCCTCGTTGAAGAGGCGCTGGTAGGACTCGCGGATCGCCGCGATGTCAGCGCCCGTCCGGCCGGAGAGCGCCCCGTAGATCGCGTCTTCGTCCGTGCCCAAGCCGGACATCGCGTCCTCGAGCTGTCGGGCGATCGAGTCGGCCTGCTCGATGGAGATCGCTCGCTGGACCGTCAAACGCTGTGCCACGAACGCCGCGGCGGCACGATTGCCCGCCGATGCCTGGATGTGCCCCAGGTGCGACTCCGAGACGAACCGATGGCCAGGCGCCGGCGATGACGCGATCGTCGGCGCGGCTTTGGTTGCCGGGTCTGGCGATCTGTTCGGCGAGGGCTCGGTCCGCCTCGAACGCCCGGTCTGCGCATGCATGGCCGAATCGTATCGTCGGACGAGCTGTGGATGGCATGCCCAATTGGGCAGAAATGGCCATCGGAGGCTGGTGCACTATTGCTCTCGACGGCTCACTCGCGGATGCTGGTGCAAGTATCACGGAGGACGTCCGATGCACGACCACGAGCTCGAACTCGCCAACCGCCCGGTGCGCACGGTGCCGGAGCGTGCCGACGCCGACCGAGCCGGTTCCACCCCCGGGTCACCTGCTCCCCGCGGGCCCCACCACGACGCTGCTTCGCTCATGCATCTCCAGCGGACGGCAGGCAACGCCGGCGTCGTACAGCTGCTTGCCGACGACGAGGCCGCCGCGAATTCGCCGGTCCACGACGTTGTCGGCAAGGGTGGCGGCACTCCGCTCGATGACGGGACCCGGGCGTCGATGGAGGATCGTTTCGGCCAGAGCTTCGGCGACGTCCGCGTCCACACCGACAATCAGGCCTCCCATTCGGCGGAGTCGGTCGGGGCGAACGCGTACACGGTCGGCAGCGACATCGTGTTCCGATCCGGCCACTTCGACACGTCGTCGACGACCGGCCAGCGGACGTTGGCCCACGAGCTGACCCATGTCGTCCAGCAGCGGAGCGGTCCGGTCGACGGCACCGACGCACCCGGTGGCATCAAGCTGAGTGACCCATCCGATCGATTCGAGCGGGCCGCGGAGCAGAACGCATCGCAGGTCATGTCGATGCCGGCCTCGCCGAGCGCAGCGTCGAGCGATGCGAGCGCCCAGCGTGAGCTGGAGGACGAGGCATCGGTCCAGATGCTCGTGCAGCGCCAGGGCCTCGAGGGCGAAGAGGAGGAGGACGAGCTCCCCGCGTGAGCTCGCGCCCCAGATCAGGCCGTGACTGGCGCGTTCGCACTTCAGTCGACTGAAGCGGTACCGCTCGCGGCGCGTTTGCGTGCCCCCGGCCGCGCGGCGTCGCTCGGGGCGTCTGGTCCGGCTGCGACGCTGGCATCCCTGCCGGAGCGATCCCGCCAGGCGTGGCTCATGGCCGCTGGGCCGACGATCCAGCGCAGTGCCGGCAATCGGGCGATGACGGCGATGGTCGATGGGCTGCGGCCCCGCACCATCAGCGAGCGACCGTTCAGCGGTGCGGGGACGCGGACCCGGCCACGTGCCCGTGCCATGCGACGGATGGCGTCGCCGATAGCCAACCGGTCGTGGCACGATCAGTGAGTTCGGCGACCGCCACCATCCAGCGGGAGCTCTCGGGCGACCAGGCCCAGTCGATCGCGCACAAGCTCGAGGATGCAATGTCGGGCTGGGGCACCGACGAGGACGCGATCTACTCCGCCCTCTCCGGCCGCAGTGCCAACGACATGCGCGACATCAAGGCGGCGTTCCAGGGCCTGTTCCACAAGGATCTCGATGCCGAGCTCCGTGACGAGCTCAATGACGAGGAGCTGGCGCGGGTCAGCCAGATGGCTCCGCCGGTCGCGGACGAGTCAGCGCTGCCGGCGGTCGAGTCGGAGCAGATCAAGATCGATCGGGCGCGAGTGACGGCGGAGCGGCTCCGGAACGCGATGAAGGGTTGGGGGACGGACGAGGATTCGATCTTCGCCGCACTTTCGGGACGGAGCCACGAGGAGATCGGCGAGATCAAGCGCCAGTACCTCGAGCTCTACGGGCGCTACCTCGAAACCGATTTGAACGATGAGCTGAGTGGCTCGGACCTCCGCCGCGCCATCAACCTCATCGACGTCGTCGGCGAGTTCGAGAAGACCGGCTTCTCAGAGTGCACGCCGGAGATCCGGGAGAAGATCCGCCAGCTCGTTCCGATCGCTCGCACGCACGTTCAGAGTGCGATGCGAACCCTCCAGCCCGGCTGGGCGGCCATGGATCCTTCGGCGAAGTCGAACTTCCGACGCTACTTCGACCCGAGCGACAGCGGCCAAATCGACGATCGGTTCGTGCGCCTCGTCCTGGTCAATTTCGCGCGGATCGCCCAGTACATGAATGAGGGGCTCGACTTCGACTGCAACCTGTCCAGCGGCTCGATCTGCGGCGACGGGCACAAGTGGTGCGGCGATGGCGCCGGCAACGGCCGCCTCTACTGGACGTGCTTCGGCGACCTCCACGTCTGCGCGAATTCCGGCTGGCTCGCGGAGAACGACCTCCGGCGCTGGAGCGACATCATCCACGAGTCGACCCATAACGCGCTGCTCACGACCGATCGTGCGTACTGCGACACGGAGGACTGGCCAGATCTAACGCCGTACGGGACCGGCGCGATGTCGGTGCTCGACGAGATCCCGGTGATCGGCAAGATCTTCAGCCTGGCCGGCGGCGGCGGCGACACGCTGAACAACCCGGACTCGTACTCGCACTACGCCGAGAAGAGCTGAGGCCCCGCGGCTGGAACGCCGGGCGTTCCAAGCAACGAACGAGACCCTCGAATCGAGCGGTCAGGGCCGCTTCCTTCGTCAGTTGGAACGTCGGGCGATCCAAGCGGCGAACGAGGACCCCGAATCGGCCCGAGTCGCTGGCGCCGTTCGCCCGTAGGAACGCCCGGCGTTCCAGGCGCCGACGAGGACGCCAGGCGCCGACGAGGCCGCGGGGCGCCGACGAGGACGCGGGGCGCCGACGAGGCCGCGGGGCGCCGACGAAGACGCCGGCGCGAGCGCGAACCCTAGATCAGCCCCTCGCGGATCGCGTATGCCACGGCATGAGCCCGGTTCCGGAGCTCGAGGCGTGACGTGACGTCGTGGATGATGTTCTTCACGGTCCGTTCCGAGTAGAAGAGCTGCCGCCCTACCTCGGCCGTGTCGTGGCCCTGGGACAGGAGCCGCAGCACGGACGTCTCACGCTCCGTGAGACCCGAGAACGTCAGCCCGCGCGGCGTCAGCACCTGGCGCTGGAGCTGGCCGACCTGGCGCAGGAGCCGGCCAAGCAAGTCCGGCGACAGCGTTCCCTCGCCAGCCGCGGCCGATCGGATGGCGGCGGCCATGTTGCCAGCGGTCGCCTCGCTCCGTCGGATGACACCGGACACGCCCGCCTCGACGGCCGCGAGCAGGTCTCGGTCATCGACCCGCGCGACGAGCAGCACGACCCGGCTGATGCCGCGGCCCCGCAAGGCGCGAAGGTCGCTCGCGACGTCGTCGTTCATCCCGTCGGCGACGACGAGTGCGATGGCGTCGGGCGGCGGATCGTCGACCGATGCGATCGAGAACCCGTGGACGCGCCTGAGCTGGCTGATGATCCCCGCTCTGGAGAGCGGATCCGCCGCGCATACGACGACCGGGATCTGCTCCTTGAACGGAATAGCTTCGGCGACCATCGACGCCCCTCCTCGTGAGGCCGCAGGTAGGGTGACGCTCCTCCCCAGCAGCGAATCGGAACGTACCGGCTCGCCCTTTTCGTCCGCTCAACGTGCGCTCAACGGGCGACAATCCGGGCAGCGCGGCTGCCCGACCAGGTACTTCGGATCGCCCGACGGGACGCGATCAGATGCGTTCGCGGCCCGTACCGGGCCGCTACACTCGCGCCGATGGGTGCCTCCGTCACGCTTACAGCGCCATCGATCGGTGTCGTGCCCGGGGGCGAAGCGACCCTGGAGCTTCGCCTCAGGAATACCGGCTCGGTTGTCGACGAGTTCTCGCTGAGCGTCCTCGGCGATGCCGCCGGCTGGTCGTCGGTCGAACCGCCGACGATCTCGCTCTTCCCGGGCGCCGAGGAAACCGCGCGGATCACCTTCCGGCCACCGCGCAGCCCGCAGGTTCCGGCCGGCCCGATGCCGTTCGGGCTGCACGCCCGGTCCAAGGAGGATGCCGGCGGCTCGACCGTCGAGGAAGGCGTGGTCGAGGTCGGCCCGTTCCTCGAGCCGTTCGCCGAACTGATCCCGCGAACGTCGCGCGGCAGCCGCTCCGCGAGCCACGACCTCGCGGTGGACAACCGCGGCAACATCCGGCTCAACGCTGAGGTTGAGGCCTCCGACGCCGACCGCCTGCTCGGTTTCGACGTCAAGCCGCCCGGCATGGTCGTCGAGCCCGGCATGGCCGGTTTCGCCAAGGTCCGGGTCAAGCCGACGAAGCTCTTCTGGCGCGGCACGCCAAAGTCCCGCCCGTTCCAGCTCCTTGTCACGCCCGAGGGCGGAACGCCGGTGACCCTGGACGGCTCGCTGCTCCAGGAAGCCATCCTGCCGCCCTGGTTCATGCGCGCAGTCCTGGCCCTGATCGCCTTGCTGATCCTGCTCGTCGTCTTCTGGCTGGGCCTGCTGAGACCGGCAATCGAATCGGCGGCATCCGACGCCGTCGCCTCGCCGCTCGCGGACCTCCGAGAGGACGTGAACTCGGCCCTCGACGAGGCCGGCCTGCCGACGATGGCTCCGCCGGGCGGCGAGGAGAGCCCTGAGCCGAGCCCGAGCGGAAGCACGGACCCCGGAGCCTCGGAGCCGCCGGGAAGTCCGTCACCGTCGCCGGACGGTCCGTTCATCCCGGGCCTCGGCAACCCGATCGACGGCCGGCTCGTGCAGGACGCCCCGACGTTCAGACCGCCAGGGACGCTGTTCGTCACCGACCTCGTCTTCTCGAACCCCAACGGCCGCGAAGGGGCGATCGTGCTTCTCCGTGACGGCACGCCCCTGGTCGAGCTCCAGCTCGAGAACTTCCGAGACCTCGATTACCACTTCGTCACGCCGATCGTCGTGCTGGCCGATCACGACCTCAGCATGTCGCTCACGTGCACTACGGCAGGCGTTCCATGCAACCCAGCCATCCTGTATTCCGGGTACCTGCGGCCATAGGCACGGCGCGAGGGGCGCGCCCGGGTTCGCTGGCGGCAGCACTCGGCCTCGTGCTCGTGATGGCGATGCCGGTTTCCGGCGCCCCGCCGCAGCCACTGTCGCCACAGTCGGCCAGCGGAGCGAAACCCGCAAACGAGCCCGGCTTGGACATCCCCGGTAGGCCACCCGTCAAGGCCGCCCCTGCGGCGCTCGCCGTCCCGCCCGGCGCCACGAGCCTCATCTCGGTCGATCGGAGTGGCGGCTTCGCCAACGGTCCCTCTGCCGGCCGGCCCGATGGGGCGCTCGCCACGCTGGCGGGCGGGGCGTCGATCTCGGCGAACGGGCGTTATGTTGCGTTTTCCTCCGATGCCTCGGATCTAGTCGTCGGCGATAACAACAGAGCGGGCGACATCTTCGTGCGCGACCGGCGCGGCGGCGGCACGACGGTTCGCCTGCCCGTACCGGGTGGCGGGAACCCTCCCTTCAGCCGCGCGTTCCACCCGTCGATCTCAGCGGACGGTTCGGCGGTCGCCTTCGCCTACATCGCCCCGCAGGCGGTCGGTGGGACGTTCGTGCCTCCGTGTTCCGGCCGCGCGCTCGTCGTGCTCTGGCGACGCGCCACGAACACGACGGAGGTCATCTCATTCTTCCCGAACGGCGCGCTCGCCTGCTTTGCGTCCGAGCCGTCCGTATCCGGCGACGGTCGATACGTTGCCTTCACCTGGACGGGAAGCGGCGATACAGCGGTCGCGAACCGTGAGGTCTACGTTCGAGACACGGTCGAGCCGTCGACGGTTCGCGCGTCATCGAGCGTTCCCGGAGCGGTCGCCGATGACGACGAGCTACGACCCGGCGATCTCGCGTGACGGCCGGATCGTCGCGTTCACTTCCGACGCCGGCAATCTCGTCAGCGGCGACCAGAACAAGCAGCGCGACGTGTTCGCGTTCGACCGGACGACCGGCCAGACGGCGCTCGTCAGCGTCGGCGCCGGCGGCCAGGGCAACGGCCCCAGCGAGTCCCCGGCGATCTCCGCCGACGGCAACCGGATCGCCTTCGAGTCGCGGGCGTCGAACCTCGTCGCGGGACTCGCCCCCAAGGTCCAGAACGTCTATGTCCGCGATCGCGCGGGCGGTGGAACGTTGATCGCCTCGACGGCACCGGGCGGTGGCATCGCCACCGGCGACAGCGGTCAGGCGGCGATCAGCAACGACGGCCAGGTCGTGGCGTTCGCATCGGCGGCAGCGAATCTGATCGCTTCCGGCGACAACGCCGTCCTAGCGTCGATCGCCGAGGGTCGCGGCGGCACGTTCGAGGTCTTCGCCCACGACCTCGTCACGGACCAGACGATCCGGATCTCGGACACGCCGGCGGGCGCCGCCGGCGGCAGCGAGAGTCTCAGGCCGACGATCGCGGGAAACGGGCGGTTCGTCGCCTTCGAGTCGACGTCGGGGCTACTCGTCGGCGGCGATGACAACAAGGCCCGCGACGTGCTCCTGCGGGACCTGCCGCCCGAGGCAACGCTGGGCCCGGCGACGCTCGACTTCGGGTCCCGGGCGATCGGCGTCCCGGGTCCCCCGATCGCCGCGATCCTCACGAACTCCGGCTGGGGGCCGCTGACAGTCGGTGCAACCGACAAGACCGGCGACGCGCCCGCAGACTTCGACATCGCGCTGAACTCCTGCCAGGCGCGGACGCTGCGCTTCATGCAGCCGTGCGCGATCACGGTCGTCTTCACACCGACCGATCGGGGGAATCGGGTCGCCGTCTTGACGGTCGCCCATGACGGACCGGGATCGCCGGCGACGGTGAACCTGCGCGGCGGTGGTTCGCGCGCGGAGCTCAAGCTGTCGCCACCGATCGGCCAGCCCGGCATCGTCATCATCGCGACCGGCTCCGGCTTCCCGGGCAATACGGACGTGTCGCTCGCGTGGAGTCGAGGCGTGACCGGGAAGCTCCCGACCATCACGACCGACGACCTCGGCGCGTTCCGCGTCCAGGTGCTCGTCTTCCACAACGACATCGTCGGCGCCCGCGACCTGGTCGCGAGCCCTGCCGGCAGCACCGCCTTCCCGCCGTTCGCCGCGCCGTTCCTCGTCGTCGAGGCCGGCAGTCAACCGCCCAGGTTCATCGTCCGCTCGCCGTACGACGATCGGCCGCCGACCCTCGTCATGCGACGCTGACCCGACGACGATGGCTGAAGGAACCGTCATCTGTCGCCGTTGTGGCGTGGTCAACACGGCCGGCGACCAGTTCTGCGGCTCATGCGGGGCGTTTCTCGAGTGGGAGGGCGACGCAGCCGAGGCGGCCCCACCGGCGATGCCAGCGCCTACACCCCCGCCGCCGGTCGAGCCGTCGCCTGCCTCGTGGACTCCCCCCACGACCCCGGACCAATCGCCCGATTCGATCGCCTGTCCATCGTGCGGCACGCTCAATGCGCCCCAGAAGACGTTCTGCCAATCCTGCGGGACGGACCTGCGCAGCGCGGCACGAACGAGCGCGTCCGCGGGCGCGGCGCCGGCCGGCACGCGTGCCAGCCAGGCGGAGAAATCGGGCGGCATACCGTTCTGGCTGCCGCTCGTGGTGGCCGTCGGCCTCGTCGCAGGCATCGGGTTTGTCGTCGCGGGAATCGTCCTGCGCCCCACGCCGGTGGCCCCCGGCGCGACGACGGCTGCGAGCGTGACGTTCACGCCCACACTGCCACCGTCGGCGCCCGCGTCGCCCGGGACGAGCCCCAGCGCTCCGGCGGTCGAGGCAATCCCCCTGACTGCGATGGAGGCGAAAGCATCGTCGGTCGTCGGGAATCGGCCGAAGTTCATGGCCGACAAGGCGATCGACAATGATCTCGAGACCTGCTGGCAGGAAGGCGTCGCCGACGAGAAGGGTCAGTGGATCGAGATCTCGTTCGCGCCATCGCAGCTCGACTATGTCGTGATCTACTCCGGGTACCAGCTCAACCACGACGCGTTTCGCGGCAACCTGCGACCGGAGAATGTGCTCGTCTCGGTCAATGGCGGCACGCCAATCACCTTCATCCTTGCCGACTCCGAGCAACCACAGCGACTCGACCTCGACGACACGTCCGGTGCGACTACGGTCCGGGTCGAGATCGTTTCATCGTTCGACGCGGTCGCGACGGCGTACCCGGGCAGCCCGTTCGACGATCTCGCGATCACGGAGATCCGGGCGTTTGGATCGAGTGGCGGATGAAGGCACGATCGAGACGAGGCGGTCGTATGGTCCCGGTTGACGCGCGGGCGGCCGAGTCCCGCGGAACCGTGGGAGCTCCGTGAACGCGATCGCCGCATGGCTCGCCAAGTTCTTTGCCGCGACCGGGGGCGCGCCGGTCGCCGGGGCGCTGGTCGTCGCCGGCGTGGTCGTCGGCGGCCTTGCTCGGCGCGGGCGCGGGCGGCGCATTCAGCCCGGAGGAGCCGATCTCGGGCGCACTCCAGGTCTACCCGTGTCCGAAGGCCGGCCCGGCCCTCACCCAGGTCCCGGCCGGCCAGGAGATGCTGGTGACCGGGCGGAGCGCAGATGGCGTCTGGCTCCGGATCCACTTTCCGAGCCCGGGCCGGACCGAGGCCTGGGTGTCCGCCGCAGCGATCCGCCTGACCCAGCCGCTCGACAGCCTTCCGGTTGCCGACTGCCAACCCGAGATCGCCCAGGCGATCACCGCTTCGCCGAGTGCGACGCTGTCGGCCGTCGGCAGCTTCGTGCCGACTCCGTCGCCGACGCCGTCTCCGACACCCACCCCGCCCCCAACGCCACCTCCAACGTCTCGCCCGACCGCACGACCCACGGCCCGCCCGACCGCGCGCCCGACGCCGAGGCCCACCCCGGTCGACACGAGCAGGCCGACCATCACAAATCCTGACGCCGAGCCGGAGCGATTCTTCCGTGGCACCACGTGCAGCCCGAACCATACGGTCGTGACGTTGACCGCGGAGGATCCGCAGTCAGGCATCACGCGCGTCACGCTCTACTGGACGGACCCGAACGGCGGACTCGTCGGCCAGGCCCGAATGGCCGATGGGCCCGGACTCACCTACACGCTGACGCTCAACGCGATCAACCCGAACATCAACCAGGGTTTCTATCGGATTCGCGCCAGGGCGGTGAATGGCGCGGGGCTGGCACGGGACTCCGCACTCGTCACGGGATTTTCTGTGATGGCGGCGTGTCCACCGCCATGACGACCCTCGTCGGAATCCTCCCGAAGCTCGCCGTGTTCCTCGTCGCGACGTTCGTTGGCGCCGTCGTGGCCTTCGGCGTGACCGCGGCCATCAACCGGGAGCGCCTCGCGCCATCCGCCGGTGCCGCGCCCGACTTCACGCTCAGTTCAGCGGGCACGGTCGCAGCGTTCGACCTCATCGACGCCCAGCGCGGCGCCACTGCCGTCGCGGGCTTGTCGGCCGAAGATCTCGGCGACGCGTCCGCCGCTCTCATCGACGACGAGCCGCCCGCCGGGACGACCCCGCTCGGCTATCCGAGGATCGATCCCGTCAGCCAGTTCGACGGAAGCGAGTTCGAGGGATCGAACTGCACGCTGGCGGCGGGGTCGATGCTGGCGCGACTCGGGTTCGGCGTCGTCACGAGCGGATCGATTCTTCGGACCCTCCAATCCGACCAGGTCGGCGGCACGGACCTCCACGACCTGCAGCGCGCCGTCTTCCACGGCTACGGCGTGCAATTCGACACCGGCTCGGTCACGCCCAATCAGCTTCGACGACTCCTCACCGCCGGCTATGGCGCCGTCATCCAGGGCGTCTACGGCGAGATACCCGAGCAGCTCCGTCTCCAGCCGAGCTTCACCGGCGGCCACGCGATCTATCTCGACGGGTACTACCCGGGCAACGGCGACATTCCCGCCGCCTATTACGTCATCGATCCGATCGGTCGCGGTAGCTCATACCGCGGCGGTTGGTGGCCCGCGTCGGTCGTCGACGCCTTCGGCCTGGCGTTCGGCGGCGGTTCAAGAATCCCCGCAGCCTGGGTCTTCCCGCCGGGCGGCGCGCCACCCCCGCTCATCGTCCCGCCCGACGTCCCGCCGCTGCCGCCCGACGCCGGCGAGGGGACATCGCCGAGCCCGGGAGCGTCGCCCGGCCCCAGCGCGAGCGATGGCGCCGGCGAGGAGCCCGGCACGGTCTCGCCGCACGCCCCCGATCTGCCGGCCACCGTCGATCCGGGGACGATCGGCGGGCTCGACCTGGTCCCGTTCCTGACCATCTGCATCGTCAACCCGGAGCTCGGCGGCTGCCCCAGCGGCGTGCCAGGCGTCTTCGAGCTGGCCCCAGCCGTCTTCACGCTGCCCATCGGGCCGACGATCGAGGTCTCCTTCGTCGATTCGGACAGACCGAACATCGCCCTGATCGGGTTCACCGTCGACCCACCAGCGCCCGTCGACGTGCGCTTCTGGGAGGCCGATGGCTCGCCCGCGACTATCCAGGGGGCGACGGCGATGGCGAGCCTGGAGATCCTCGGCGCCCCGACGACGGTCGCGGAGCTGCACGTCGCGGCCGGGACGATGTATCGCTACCAGATCGTGGCCGGCGACGGGCTCTTTGCCTCGACCAGCCCGGTCGGGACGTTCACGACGGGCTACGGCGTCCAGCTCTTCGAGGTAGCGCTCGCAAGCGTGGCAAACCCCGTTCTCGACCTCGAACCGGGGCTGACGCCGTACCTCCACCTCGCGGACGGGGCGTTCGCACCGCCGCTCCTGGAAATGGTCGGTGGTGCGAGGCCAGCGGCGTGTGGCGGTCGCGTGATCGATTTCGGTGGCGCCGACCCGTACTGCCTGGCTGACATCGGGGCGGCAGAGGCAACGTGCCAGACCGTGACCGTCGACTACGACCTCGAGGGGATCGACGCCAGCGGCGTGCTGATCCAGGCCTTCCCGACGACCGACGCGGCGTTCGGGAACGGGACGCCGACCCTGACCGGCATCCTGGAGGCAGACGGACCGCCGGGTTCGGGCGAGGTCGCGATCGGCTGCGTCGCCTCCGGCCTGACCTACTCGATCGTCATCGACGCCCTGGGCGACGCCGACGGCATCCTCGCCGCGCAGACGGTGATCGTGCCCTAACCGCACTGGCTCAGTTCAGGCGAACCTCGAGCAGCTCGTCGTCGAGATCCGGAACACCGTCGGATGCGGAGGTACCGATTACGGGGTTGGCCGGGTCTGGGAAGTCCTCGAAGGCGACGCCGACCCTGAGCCGAAACGAAGCCGGGTCCCCGATCGCGGCGCGGTCGAGGCGGACGGACACCATGCTGCTGACCACCTCGGCGCTCCCGGGGAACTCCGCGAATTGGCCAACATGAAGCGGCGCAAGCGTGGAGAACGTAGGTCGCCATCGATCCTGGGCGCGGAGCTTGACGACGTGTTCGAGCGTATCGCCGCCTTCCAGGTCGAAGATGAAGCCGACGACGACCGTGCTTCGCGACGGATCAAGGAACTTCGGCAGATCGCCCGCGACGTCGAGCCTGAATACGAGCTGAGGACCGTCGATCGACACGGTCAGGCGCCGGACATCCACGTAGTCAGGCGTCTCGACGAGGACGTGCTCGTACGAATCCATCACATCGTCGCTCGCGTCGGTGACGTCGGCCACCGGCGCGGCGCCTGACGGGGCCGAGGCCGGACCGCAGGCGCCAGCCAGCAGCAACCCGACCGTCGCGATGACGCAGCCGAGCGATCGAGAGCGAAGGCGTTCCGTCTTGTCGCGCATGGGCTTTGGCCAACGATCGCATTGGGGATGGGCCGGCGGCATCGTCGAGAAGTACCAGCTCCTCGCCCGCCGGTAGACTCGTGTGGATGGCTGGTTCCGCCGCGACGAACGTCGCGAAAGGCTCTGAAACTGGAGGTCGCCACCGCGTCCTGATCGTCGGCGGCGGCTTCGGCGGTTTGTACGCGGCGCGGCAGCTCGGGAAGGAACCCCGGGTCGACGTCACGCTCGTCGATCGGCGCAATTTCCACCTGTTCCAGCCACTCCTGTACCAGGTCGCGACCGGCGCGGTCAGTCCGGGAGACATCGCCCAGCCGCTCCGATCGATCCTGCGGAAGCGGAAGAACACGACGGTCCTGCTAGGCGAGGCCGTCGGGCTCGATCCCGAGAAGCACGAAGTGCTGCTGGCCGACGGCGGCGCGATCGCCTACGAGACGCTGATCGTCGCGACGGGTGCGCGGTTCTCGTACTTCGGCAATGACGGGTGGGCAAAGGACGCGCCGGGCCTCAAGTCGATCGAGGATGCCACCGAGATCCGGCGGCGGATCCTCATTGCCTTCGAGGCCGCCGAGCGGGAAGCAGACCCAGTTCGGCGCGAGGAATGGATGACGTTCGTCGTCGTCGGCGCAGGCCCGACGGGCGCGGAACTGGCGGGCGCCCTCGGTGAGATCGCCCGGGACACGCTGAAACGTGACTTCCACGCGATCGACCCGACGCACTCCCGGATCATCCTCGTCGAGGCACTCGACCGGGTTCTGCCGCCGTATCCGCCGGACCGCTCGAAGTCAGCCCAACGCCAACTTGAACGGCTTGGCGTCACCGTTCGCACGGGAACGAAGGTCATCGACATCGACGATCGGTCCGTCCGGCTTGCGATGGGTGAAACGGAGGAGCGCCTTCCAGCTCGGACCGTGCTATGGGCGGCCGGCGTCCAGGTGTCGAGCTTCGTCAAGACGCTGGCGGAGGCGACCGGCGCCGAGACCGACCGGGCGGGCCGGGTCGTGGTCGGTCCGGACCTGACCGTCTCCGGTCACCCAGAGATCTTCGTCGTCGGTGACGCGGCCGTGATGCCCTGGCGCAAGGATCGGCCCGTTCCGGGCGTCGCGCAGGGTGGCATCCAGGGCGGCACGTATGCCGGAAAGTCGATTCGTCGTCGGCTGGCGGGTGAGGCGACGCCACCGTTCCAGTACACGAACAAGGGCGAGGTCGCGATCATCGGAAGACTCGCCGGGGTCACGGACATCCCGTGGCTCGGGCCGTTCGGCCGGCAGAGCGGCTTCATCGCCTGGATGCTCTGGCTGGGTATCCATATCGCGTATCTCATCGGCTACGCCAACCGGTTCGTCGTGATCATCCGCTGGGGGTGGTCGTTCCTGACTCATGGCCGCGGCTCGCGCCTGATCACGGGCACGCCGCTGCTACCTCCGATCGAGGATCCCGAGCCCCCGGCTTGAGGACTATCCTCGTCCGCGATGCCTGACGACGGTCGCCAGCCCGGGCGCGAGTACCTCGATTACGCGACGTACCTCGGCCTCGAGGACCTTCTCTCGACGCAGCGGCCGCTCAGCGATCCGCCCCACCACGACGAGATGCTGTTCATCGTCCAGCATCAGACGACGGAGCTGTGGTTCAAGCTGATGCTCCACGAGCTGCGGGCGGCCATCGAGTTCGTTCGCCACGACGATCTCGAGAGCTCGTTCAAGATCCTGGCCCGGGTGAAGCACATCCAGACCCAGCTGCTCGGCCAGTGGAGCGTCCTCGAGACCCTCACACCCACCGAGTACGCCCAGTTCCGCTACGCGCTCGGCCCGGCCAGCGGCTTCCAATCGCACCAGAACCGGCTGATCGAAATGGCGCTCGGCAAGCGCGATGCGCGCGTGATCGACGTCTTCCGGACCGTACCTGCGATCCGCGAGGAATTGGAGGCCGCGCTCCACAACCCGAGCCTCTACGACGAGTTCCTGCGCTGGCTCGCCCGGCGAGGGAAGGCGGTGCCGCGCGAGGTCCTCGATCGCGACGTGTCGACGCCGTACCGCTCGCACCCGGGCGTGACCGAGGTGATCGTCGACATCTACGAGCACCCCGACGCGTCGTGGGACGCCTACGAGATGGCCGAGAAGCTCGTCGACGTCGACGAGACCTACTCGCTCTGGCGATACCGCCATCTCAAGGTCGTGATGCGCGTCATCGGGACGAAGCGGGGGACCGGGGGCACGGCCGGGGCGACGTACCTCCGCGACATGGTCGACGAGGTGTTCTTCCCCGAGCTCTGGGAGGCACGGACCTCGCTCCGCGAGCGCCAGGCCGGCGGCTAAGCGTCGCTGGGGCGACTACCCGGTCACCCCTTCTTGCCATTCTTTCGTGCCGTGCATTGCGGACACCGTCGCGGTTGCCAATCGCTCAAGAGCAACCGAATTGGCAACGACGTCGGCAGTGCGCGACGTCAGCACGTGCGGGGCCTGGATCAGCCGGCCAGGGTCAGGTGCCGTCCAGCAATCACTCGGTGACCGAGTGGCAAGGAGGCGCGGCTGGGAGGGCGAGGGACGCGGCTGGGAGGGCGAGGAGTCGCGGCTGGGAGGGCGGCCGATGGCCGCTCGCCCTAGAACTCGATCACGGAGCGGACGCCTTCGCCACGGCGCATCCGGTCGAACGCGGCCTCGACGCCGTCCAGGGCAATCCGCCCGGTGACGAGCCGGTCGATCGGCAGTCGACCGTCGAGATGGAGCTGGGCATACCGCGGGAAGTCGACCGATGGCACCGCCGAGCCGTAGTTGGAGCCGACGATCCGCCGGCCGCCGTCGACGAACGGGAAGACCTCGAACGACGCCCGGGTCCCGAACGGCGTCATCCCGACGAGCAGCGCCGTTCCCCCGTTCGGCAGGCAACCGATCGCGATCTCGATCGTCGACGGCAACCCGATCGCCTCGACGCAGACGTCGGGCCCGCCGTCCGTGGCGTCCCGGATTCCGGCGACCGTGGTTGCGGCATCGTCGCCCGCCAGGACTGCATCGGTCGCCCCGAGCTCGCGTGCGAGATCGAGTTTCGCAGCCACCCGGTCGACCGCGACGATCCGGCCCGCGCCGGCCAGTGCCGAACCCATCACGGCCGCCAGCCCGACACCGCCGAGCCCGATGACCGCGACGCTCGACCCGGCCTCGACCGGGACGGTCCTGGTGACCGCCCCGACGCCGGTCGCCACGCAACACCCGATGAGCGCGGCCACGGCGGCGGGCGTGCCGTCCGGCATCGGGATCGCGGCGACGGCCGGGACGACCTGGGCCTCCGCCATCGTGCCGATCGCGCAATAGCTGAGGACCTCGGCGCCATCGCCTGGTCTCGTCAGCCTCGACGTGCCGTCCGGCATCCGGTGAGTGTAAGCAGGAGAGTCCGGGCACTCCCAGGTTCGTCCCGCGAGGCATGACCGGCAGCGGCCGCACGGTGTCGTCCACGCCAGCGCGACCAGCCGTCCGGGCTCGAGGCCCGACGCCGCCCCATCCACGCCGGGCCCGACGGCCTCGATGACCCCGGCTCCCTCGTGGCCCATGACGATCGGGCCGGGACGATCCCATTCGCCGTCTCGCACGTGGAGGTCGGAGTGGCACACGCCCGACGCGAGCATCCGAACACTGACCTCGCCGTGGCGAGGATCGGCGAGGTCAAGCTCCTCGATGCGGCTGGGCACGCCTGGCCGGTCGAGAACCGCGCCGTGAATCCGGATCGTCGCCATCGTCGGGCGAGGATAACGGCGCAGGCGAGGCCGGGTCAGGAGGCCGGTTTGGCGACCCGACATATTCGTTACGAAACAGAGACGAAAATCGACGCACCCCGGAGTAGCATTCGAGCCCGGTCTGCCGGTTGGGGTTTTGAGGGAGGTCCTGGCGATGGCTCGTCGTCTACTTGCGGCGATTGCCGCGCTGTGCCTTGTCATCGGACAGGCTGGGTCGGCCCTTGGGGCCGTGACCGCCAACGGCGGTCAACCATCGGCCCGCACATCGGCTCCGGTCGACAAGGGCCTGCTGGCGGCGCTCGATGCCGGAACCGCGGACCGGTTCGTCGTCGAGTTCACGGCGAAACCGGATTTCCGGGGCGCCGTCAAGATCACGAACCACGCCAAGCGGGGCGAGGCCGTCCTTTCGACCCTCACTGCCAATGCGAGGAAGTCCCAGGCCGCCGCAGTTGCCCTCGCCAAGAAGGCAGAGGCGAAGGCGACGAGCTACTGGCTGACGAACGTCCTCGTCGTCAAGGGCAACTCGAAGCTCGCGAAGGAATTCGCCAAGCTCGCCGGCGTCAAGAACGTTCGAGCTCTCAAGGTCTATCCGCTCGTCAAGCCCGTCGAGACGAAGGTCGCGATCCTGGCGGTCGCCGGTGACCCGGAGTGGGGCGTCGACAAGATCCGCGCTCCAGAGGCATGGGCAGACGGGATCGTCGGTCAGGGCGTCGTCGTCGGCAATGTCGACACCGGCGTCGACTACACCCACCCCGCGCTCGTCACGCAGTACCGGGGCAACCTCGGCGGCGGCGAGTTCGACCACAACTACAACTGGTGGGACCCGACGGGGATCTGCGGCGATGGGCCGTGCGACAACGCCGGTCACGGGACTCACACGATGGGGACGATGGTCGGCGGTGACGGGCCAGGCCCGTTCACGCCAGACGTCGGCGTCGCGCCCGGTGCACGCTGGGTCGCGGCCAAGGGCTGCGAGGACTTCGGCTGCACCGAGGAGTCGCTGCTGTCCTCCGGCGAGTTCATCCTCGCGCCGACGGACCTGGCTGGCGAGAACCCCGATCCGTCGAAGCGCCCTGACATCGTCAACAACTCGTGGGGCTCGGGCCCTGGCGATCCGTTCTATCTCTCGATCGTCGAGGCGTGGCGGGCCGCCGGGATCATCCCGATCTTCTCGTCCGGCAACCCCGGTCCCGAATGCGGCCAGGGTGGCTCGCCCGGCGACTTCCCGCAGGTCTTCAGCGCTGGCGCGACCGACATCAACGACGTCATCGCCGACTTCTCAGGCCGCGGGCCGTCGGTCTACGGCAAGATCAATCCGGACATCAGCGCCCCCGGCGTCGACGTCGTGTCGAGCATTCCGGGCGGAGGCTACGAGGCGTTCTCGGGGACGTCGATGGCTGCCCCGCACACCGCTGGCACGATTGCCCTGATCCTGTCCGGCAAGCCGGCGCTCATCGGCGACCCGAACAACTACACGGCCGTGACGGACGCCGTCCGGGCGACCGCTGTCGATCGCATCGACGCGTCCTGCGGCGGCGACCCAAGCGGTGACCCGAACAACGTCTACGGCGACGGCCGCATCGACGCCCAGGCGGCGGTCGATCTCGTATCGACCGGCGGAACCCTTGCCGGAACGGTGACCAACGCCAACAACGGGCGGCCGATCGGTGGCGCCCAGGTGACCGCGGCCGGCGGGTTCCGTGACTTCACGGTGACGGCGGACGAGAACGGCCACTACGAGATGTTCCTCGCGGCCGGTACGTACAACGTGAGCGCCGTGGCCTTCGGCTTCGCACTCAACATCGCCGCCGGCGTCGAGATTTTCACGGATGCCACGACCCAGCGGAACTTTGCCCTCGAGCCCTTGCCGCGCTTCCGCATCACAGGCCACGTGCGGGCAGCCGAGGACGGCTCGCCGTTCTTCAAGGCTCACGTGCTCGCGATCGGGACCCCGGTCCCTGCCGCCCGCACCGATCGAAGCGGCGCCTACAGCCTGACCCTGCCCATCGGGACGTACACGATCCGGGGCTCAGCGGGCGGCTGCACGGAGGCGGCGATCGTCGACGACGTGGAGCTCGTCAACCAGAACATCACCCTCGACTTCAGCCTTGGCCGGAAGCTGGACGACTTCGGCCACGGCTGCCGCCCGATCCAGTGGGGCTGGGTCGATGCCACGACCCAGTCGGCCCTGTACGGCAACGACTTCGGCGGCCGGCTCCGCCTGCCGTTCCCGTTCAAGTTCTACGGCACCGAGTACCAGCAGATCTTCATCTCAGACAACGGCTACATCAACTTCCTCGGAGCCGACGTGGGCAACTCGTTCCCGCTGGGGCTGCCGTCGGAGGGTCCGCCGAACGCGGCGATCTACGCGTTCTGGCGTGACCTGTTCCTCGCCGACGAGAGCGCCATTTCCTACGCGACGTTAGGCCGGACGGGGCAGCGCGTCTTCGTCCTCGAGTTCGAGGACATCGGCGTCCGCGGCACGACCTCCACGGTCGACTTCGAGATCAAGCTGTACGAGGTAGGCGAGACCCTCGACATCCTCTACGGCCGCAACCTCGCGAACCCTGGCGACGGGCGTGGCGCGGCAATCGGAATCGAGAATGAGACAGGCACCGACGCCCTTGAGTTCTCATTCTCCGAGTCGCTGATCGTGCCGCAGAGTGCATATCGCTATGAGCCCATGCCGTCTGGCGTCGTCCACGGCACGGTGACCGACAAGAACGACGGCGAGCCGATCGCGGGCGCGACCGTCAGGGCCACGCCGGGACTCGGCCAGACGAAGACGGCCGAGGACGGGACGTACACGATGCGGCTCTATCCCGGGCTCTACTCGCTGAACTTCAGCGCCACCAACTACGTCACGAGGGTCACGGCGGCGAAGGTCCTCAACGGGTCCAACCTGAGCCGCAATGCTCGGCTCAACGCTCCGATCCCGACCGTCAACACGGCCGAGGTCGCTGTCGAGCTCGACTTCGGGGCCGCGCCGGTGACCAGGCAACTGACCCTGGGTAACGGCGGCATGGCCTCGCTGACGTGGGAGGCCAAGGAGCGCAGCCGTGGCTCGAGTCCGCCCATCATCACCCCCGACATCGCCGGTAGTGGTGCCTGGCGGCAGGATGTCAAACCGGCGATTCGCATGCCGCGCAACGGTGGCGGCACGGCGATTGCCCATCCAAAGGTCTATCGCTGGACGGCAGCCAATCCGACTGCCGAGATGTCGATCCTCGTGTACGCCGACGACCCGATTCATCCGGCGCCGCTCACGTATGTCGACCAGGCCCTCCAGCGCCTCGGCCTCTCGTACACAGCGCACTACGACGCCGACTTCGAAGGCTTCCAGGCCGACCTCGAGTCGGGCAGCTGGGACCTCGTGATCTTCGCCGACGACCAATGGGGCCCGGACTTCGCGCTATTCGACAGCCTCAACGCCTATGTCGAAGGCGGCGGCCGGCTCATCTTGAACTCGTGGGTCGTGGAATTCGACCCGACCCATCCGCTCTGGGAGCGACTCGGGTTCTCCTTCGCGGCGAGCGATGAGGATCCACCCGATCCTGTCCACTGGTGGCAGCCGGAGCACCCGGTCTTCACGTTCCCGGAGGTCGCGCCAGAACCCAGCGAGCTCGACGGCGGCATCTACGGGATCTACGGCCAACGGGGCGACGCGCTCCCCGGCGCGGAAGCCATGGCCGGCTACACGACGCCGGGTCCGGACGCCGGCCAGGCGGCCCTCGTCATCGCCAACGGCGACCGAACGGCCTTCAAGGGCTTCCTGGACGGCCAGAACAGCGCGGACCTCGATTCGGATGGCGTCCCCGATGGCGTCGAGCTCTGGCAGAACCTCGCATTCGGCATCAGCTCGGGCTTCTTCACGGACGTCCCGTGGCTGTCCGAAAGCCCGACGATCGGCGGCATCGCCGCCGGCGGCAGCCAGCAGGTCACGCTCACGATCGGCGACCCCGGCCTCGCCCCCGGCGAGTACCGCGCGTCCGTCGTCTTCATCACCAATGCTCCGAAGCCGCACCAGGTTACGGTCGACGTGAACCTGACGGTCACCCTCCCCGACGCATGGGGTGCGATCACCGGACGGGTCGTCGACGCCCACAGCCCCGACCCGCTCCCCGGTGAGGAACCGGGCATCCCGGTGCCGGGCGTCGCGGTCACGCTCCACAGCCAATGGAATGGCGCGCCGTTCGACCTCAGCGCAACAACTGCGGCCGACGGGAAGTACACGCTCATCGGACCAAGCGGCACGTGGCCGCTCGAGTTCACCAAGGAAGGCTGGGTCACCCTGACCCGGAACGAAACGGTCGCGGCCGGCGAGACGACGACAGTCCCCGATGCGCTGCTCCACAAGTCGCAGCCACACGGGACCGTCCAAGGGCCGCCCCTGACGTTCATGCTCACCCCGGGCCAGGACGCTCACGGTGAGATCGTCATCGCCAACGCGGACGGCGTCGGGAACGACGGTCACGTCGATCTCACCTTCGAGATCGGCGAGGTGAACCTCGGCGGCGCAACGCTGGCCGGGGTAACTGGAAAGCGCCAACTCGCCAAGGTCTCCAACCCCAACGCTCGCTCAACCACTGGCGCGAACCGCCCGGCAGTGACGATCCCGCGTGGGATCCAGGCGACGGGCGAGGTGCTCGAAAGCTGGCCGACGGTCGGCCTCGAGCTGCCGTGGGGCATCGCCTACACGGGCAACGTCTGGGTCGGCGATGCCTTCGACAACGGCGACCTCTGCAGCGTCGCCGGCATCTGCTCGACGCACGAGTTCACGACCAGTGGAACCCCGACCGGCGAATCCTTCGAGTCACCCTGGATCGAGGTCTTCGGTGGCGACATGGCGTTCGACTCCGGTCGCGGCCTCATCTGGCAGGTCAACGTCGGTGGCGACAACGGGATCTACGGGCTCGACCCGGCTGACGGCTCGGTCGAGGAAGTGATCACCGGGTCGCCGTGGGCGACGATCAGCCAGCGTGGCCTCGCCTACGACCCGGCCACCGACGTGTTCTACATCGGCGGCTGGAACGAAGGCATCGTCTATCGCGTCGCCGGCCTGTCTCACCCGACCCCGGGCGAGACGCTCAGCCAGTGCCAACCGGCCGATCCGACCATCTCCGGGCTTGCCTGGAACGGCTCGTTCGGGATGCTCTGGATGGCCACGAACAGCGAATTCGATTCGATCTACCTGATCGATCCGGAGACGTGCGACGCCTCGTTGGCGCTTGCGCATCCGTCGGGTGGCGGCGGCAACGGCGCGGGCATCGAGCTCGACGCCGCGGGCAACCTGTGGACGGTGAGCCAGAACACTGGCGAGGCGTTCCTCATCGAGTCCGGTCTGCCGCTCTTCAGCGACGCTCCGTGGCTGTCGGTGAACCCGGTTGCGGGTTTGCTTGAGCCGGGCGAGGACGTCACGGTCGACGTGCATGTCGACGCGACCGGGCTCGAGCCCGGCGCCTATCGGGCGATCCTCGTCGTCCAGACCAACGACCCGGAACTCGGCAACGTGTCGGTGCCGGTCGAGTTGCTCGTTCCTGCCTATCAGCGGGGCGTCAACGCCGGCGGCGGGTCATACGTCGACCCGGCCACGGGCATCACCTACGCCGCCGATCAGGCCTTCGCACCCGGCGGGTTCGGGTACGTCGGCGGCACGACCCAATCAAGCGCCCATGGCATCGACGGGACGACCCGCGATGCGTTCTACCAGGATCTCCGGACGGGCATGTCCGACTACCGGTTCGCCGTTCCCAACGGCACGTACCGCGTCGACCTGTCCTTCGCCGACCTCGAGTTCGCGGCGGCCGGCGAGCGAGTCTTCAGCATCGCGTTCGAGGACTCTCCGCTGGTCTGGCAGCTCGACGTGGCAGCCGTCTCCGGCGGCCAGTGGACCGCGCACGATCGAACCGTCTTCGTCGAGGTCGCCGACGGTGTCCTCGACCTCTCGTTCGTCGCACAGCGCGGCGACGACCCGATCATCAACGGCATCCTGGTCACGGAGATCCCGCTCGGGAGCCCGTAGATCGCCGTTCTGTTCATCGCAGACACGAAGAAGGCCCCGCCTCCGGCGGGGCCTTCGCACTACCTGACCGGATCAGCGGCCGGTCACCGTGAGCTTCCCGATCATGCCGTAGGCCTCGTGGCCCGGCAGGTGGCAGATGAACGTCAGGGTGCCTGGCTGGGCGAAGGTCACGGTCGTCGTGCGATTACCGAGTGCGTCGATCGAGACTTCCGTCGGCCGGGCGTCGTGGGATGGCTCGGTACCGGTTCGGTGGCGGTCGTGCAGCGCCTTGTCGCCGACGATCCACTCGTGATCGATCGGATCGGCGTTGTGGATGACGAACGTCACCGGCCGGCCCGCCGGGACGCTGATCGCGGCAGGTTCGAAGTGCGAGTAGTGGATCTTGATGTCGACGACGGTCGGCTCATCGGACCGGCCCGCGGCTCCGGCGATGGCCGCCGCCCCGATCGCCGCCGCAAGCCCGAGTCCGAGGGCTGCGACGGCGCGATCGAGAGACACGTGCTGGACCCGGCTCAGCGGAGCGCGTCAGTCGGGCGGTAGCGCGTCATGAGGTAGATCCCCGCGACGCCCATGAGCGAGAAGAGGACCGCCAGCAGGAGCCGGCCGGCGTCGAGGCCGGGCACGCTGATCGGCGCGCCGGGCATCTGGAGACCAGCATCGACCCGGGACGGAGCCCCGGCGCCGCTGGCATCGATCGCGAGGTCGTACGAGAGACCCGTCGCCGAGGAATCGATCACGACCTTGGACAGCCAGGCCGTCTTCGGCACCCACTCCATGCCCCGGTCGGAGCGCAGGTCGTCGAGCAGGCTGTTCGTCGCCAGAGAGTTGTGGTCGAGTCGCATGCCGTTCTCGCCGTTCGGCTTGGGGAGCAGAACGGGCGGCGCGTCGGTCAGGAGGAAGACATCTGCATCGATCCGCTCGTTGCCGGTCTTGCCGAGGGCCAGGATCCGGAGCGGGACCCACGGGTTCTCCGTTGGGATCGTGATGTGGACGGAGGTCCCGTCACCGACTTGCTGGCCCCGCTCGGCGGCAGCATCCGCGTCGAACGCAGCGGCGAGGAAGATCTGGCTGCGCTGTGCGTAGAAGTCGAGGACCTCCGGGGCATCGGGCGGGAGCCGGAAGCCATGATCGCTTGCCCACGTGCCGATGGCAGCCGCGCCGCCGCGCAGGACCGTGATGTCGAGCGCGTCGATCCGGACCTTCATCAGCTCCTCGGCGCGCGACGCCGAGGGGGCGGCCGAGGCGGCATCGAAGGCGAGGAAACCTTCGCGCGGGGATGTCTCGCGGATCAGCCGCTGGAGGGTCCAGTCGCCGCCCTTCTCGACGAGCGTCGGGACAGCGGGCAGCGGCGTGATCGAGCCGAAGGCCCCGCCGCCGCCGGCGAACTCGAACGAGGTGATGTAGTGCTCGGTTCCGTCGTGATAGCCGGCGAACGTCGTCGTCCGGAGGAGGTTGACCGCGCCGTTCGGTCCGATGAGCCCACCACAGGCGAGCGCTGGACCAGCGGTCAGGAGGAGTCCCAGCAGCGTTGCCGGAAGAATGATGCTGAATCGCCGCATCGGAGTGTCTCCTGGGCTGTCGAACCTGGTGGGTTCGCGTTGCCGCCCTGACGCCATCCGACGGAAAGAGGTTCCCGCTGCGCCTCTGCGGGAGCTACTCCGCGACCGGCCCTCCGAGGTTCAAGGCAGAGCTCCGCGATGCCATTGGCCCGAGGATTCGCCGACGCCATCAGCCCGACGGCGACTCAATCCTGACGTCGTCGACGCCGGCCTCCACCAGGCTGTCGCCGGCCGCGTCGGTCGCGGTGAAGACGATCCGGACCGTCTGCCCTGCCCACCTGCTCAGGAGCACGCCCGCCTTCCTCCACTTCGCCGCCTGGAGGATCTCGGAGCCGTACTTGCGGAAGGCGAGCGTTCGCACGCCACCGGCCTCGATCCAGACCTTGAACGAGTCGTCGCTCGAGCTGGTCGTCCCGTGGGCGAAGTAATACCGGAACGTCAGCGAGCCGATCTCCGGCGGAAGCTTGATCGGCATCGACCGAATGGTCGTTGTTCCGCCATCGAGGTCGAACTGGTTCGCGTTCGTGCCGGCCGGCCCACCCGTCACCAGGGCCTGTGCGCCTGACGAGGTCGTCCCGAGCTGGATCGGCTGCCCCTGCGAGGAGGTCGAGCCGGGATTCTGCCTCGCCCAGGCCCCTTGAGTTGCCGTGTCGGTCGCGTTTGGGTCCGCCGCCCAGCCGCGAAAGATCTCGAAGTCGTCGTTGAAGGCGCCGCAATGGGTCGTCTCCCTGGAGATCGCGCGGTAGGGGCAGCCGCCGATGTCGATGAGGTAGAGCAGGGCGCTCCGGTTGCGGGCGGTCTGCGGAGCGATGTTCTCGTCCGCCGGGTAGTGGTCGCCCCAGACCGTCGACGTCTCGGGCGGATAGAGCTCCCAGGTGAACGAGAAGATCCGGTGGACGCCGTACATCCAGTCGATCTGGTCACCGTCGGTGATGTAGAGATCGCTCGACTGCTCAGCCTTGTAACCGTTCAGGCTCGCCATCGCCTTGCCCATCGCGACGAACGTGCTGTGATCCTCGACCGACATGTCCGCCGGGATGTCCGTCTTCGTGTAGCCGTACGGCCAGAGGATGAGCTGGCCGTTGGTGTGGAAGGTGACGTGGGCGCGAATCTGCTGGACTCCGTTCTTCACCCGGCTGTTGACGAAGTCCCGCAGGACCCGCGTCTCGGGAGCGGAAAACGCCGACGGCCCGCGGTACGTGATCGACGACGGCGTGCCGGATGACCCACCGCAGCAGCCCCAGCGGTAGTCGTAGTTGCGGTTGAGGTCGGTTCCGTAGCTCCCGACGTTCTTCTGACGGTTCTTGCGCCAGGCGCAGTAGGGCGCGTGTGAGCCCCCGCAGGTCAGGTCGAACTCGCCGCCGTCGGGGTTGAGCATGAAGACGATGTAGACCTCGCGGCCGTTGACGAGGTTCGTGATGGCCGTGTTGGAGCCGTAGTTGTCGGCCAGCATGTGGAGCGTGTAGAGCGCCTGCTCGACCGTCATGTGCTCGCGGGCGTGATGAAGGGCGTCGAACAGGATCTCCGGCTCGTCCTCGTCGACGGCGACGTTGTCGCTGATCTTCGCGGCCCAGATGTTCTTGTTCTGGTAGGTCTTGCCCATCGAGAAGACCTGGACGATCGCTGGCTTGGCGGACGCCACGGCGTTGATCTCCGCCACCATCTCGTTGAAGTTGTGATAGCGGCTGTCCTTCGCGGGGAAGTCGCCGGCCGCGGCGGGACCCGCGGTCGAGGCGAGAATCACCGACGCGAGCAGGGCGGCCATCGCCACGATTCGAGACGCGGGACGGTGTCGGGGGCGGCGGTGTCGTCCAACCATGGACCTAGGGTGACGGCTTCGGTCGCAGCGGCGCAACCCCCGCCCCGGCGGCCGGATGCCGTACGAACCTCTCAGGCCCAGCGTCGCTCGGCGATGATGGGCGGATGCTTGCCCGGGTCGCCATCGCCCTCTTTGCCCTGCAGGCTGGCTTCCACGGATTCACCGCGTCATTGCCGGTCGCGCTCGCCAGGGCAGGCGTCCGGGACGAGGAAATCGGGCTGATCGTCGGGCTGGCCGCCCTGGTCCAGGTCCCAGCGGCGTTCGTTGGCGGCGCCCTGGTCGACCGCTTCGGTGGCGTGAAGCTCCTCGCGGCCGGGGCCGTCGCCTATCTCGTCGGAGCGGGCGTCCTGGTGATGCCCGGCGTCGACCTCGCGACGGACCGGCTGCCGTTCGTCGTCGCCCGGATCAGCCAGGGGATCGGCATCGCGATGACGCTGCCAGCCGCCCTGTCGCTCGTCCCGAGGCTGCTGCCCCCTGACCGGCGAGGCTTCGGGCTTGCGTTCATGGGCAGCGCCCACAACCTGACGCTGATCGTGGCGCCGCCCGTGTCGCTGGCCATCCTCGGCGACGGGGCGTCCCTCAACACGGTGGCGCTCGTCGTCGCCGGCATCGTCGTCGTCGGGCTGGTCGTGTTATTCGTCCGACCGATCGCGAGTCGCCCCCGTCCGGACGAGCTGCCGGCGCCTGATGGCTCGTTGACGGTGGGCTCCGGCGCGCGCGTCGCCACCACCGACGACGCAGCCGGTCTGGCCGTGGCCTCGCGGCGTCTTGGTTTCGCGTACCGGCGCGAGTGGACGTCGCTGCTGGTCATCACGCTCCTGTACGTCGCCCACTGGGGCGTCGTGACGGCCTACCTGCCGCAGCGGGCTGAGCTCGCTGACGCGGACGTCGGGCTGTTTTTCGTCGCGGACGGGATCGCGGTGCTGGCGTTGCGCATCCCGTCGGGCTGGCTCGCGGATCGCATCCAGCCACGCTGGTTGATCCTGGCGGGCTTGCTCCTCACCGCTGTCGCGATCGGGCTCCTCGTCCTGCCGGTATCCACGTCGGTGCTCGTCGTCGCCGGCTGGCTGACCGGCGGGGGAGCGGGGCTCGTGCTGACGCCGCTCCTCGTCGAGATCTCCCGGCGAAGCACCGACGCCGACCGCGGCAGCGCGTTCTCGATGATCTCCGCAGCCCTGGCAGGCGCTCTCGTCCTTGGCAGCATCGGGGTCGTGCCGATCATCGCGTCGGCCGGCTTCGAGGCGACGATCCTGGCGTCGATCGCAGGACTGGCCCTCGCATCCGTGGTGGCGGTCGCCGATCGGGGTCTCGCGACGCCCAAGCGCGGCTAAGCGGGGCCCTCGGCGGCGATCGGGATCCGGAACACGAACGTCGAGCCGCGCCCGGGTGCGCTCTCGACGTCGATCGTGCCGCCGTGGGCCTCGACCAGGCCGCGGGCGATCGCGAGGCCCAGCCCGGAGCCGCGCGATCCAGCGCCCTTGGCGAACCGGTCGAAGACGTGCGGCAGCAGCTCCGGGTCGATTCCTGAGCCCGTATCCCGGACGGTGACGACGATCGCCCGCCGGTCGTCTCCCACCCGCGCATCGACCGCCACCGACCCACCGCGGGGCGTGTTGCGGAGGGCGTTGGCGACAAGGTTCGAGACCACTTCGCGGATCCGGACGGGGTCTACGTCGAGCAGCGGGACGTCCTCGCCGATCTCGACGGCAAGTTCGACGCCTGCGGCCACGGCCGCGGGGCGGAAAGCGGCAACCGCATCGGTCGCGACGATCGATAGGTCGCTCGGCTCCCGGTGGAGCGGCAGGCTGCCGCTCTCCGAGAGGGCGACGGTCCGGAGATCGTCCACGAGCCGACCGAGGACTCGTGTCTCCTCGAGGATCGAGCTCAGGTGCGCCTCGTCGGCCTCGTGGACGCCGTCGAGCATAGCTTCGATGTTGCCCTGGACGACCGCGAGTGGCGTGCGCAGCTCGTGGCTCACGTCGGCGAGGAGGGTCCGGCGCTGTGCCTCGTCCGCCTCGAGACGGGTGACCATCTCGTTGAATCCTCGGGCGAGATCCCGCATCGGCCGCGGCCCGGTCGACGGCTCGCGAACGCGTGTCGTGTAGTCGCCGGACTCGACACGCCCGGCCGCGTCGACGAGTTCGTCGAGCGACACCGCCACGCGACGGAACGTCCGACCCGTTCCGGCGATCGTGAAGATCGCGCCGATCACGATCAGGAGTCCGAGGAGTCGAGCGACGTCGCCGATCGGCCCGGCGGCCGCGAACACGCTCGCCACGAAGCCGATGAGCCCGGCCACGCCGAACAGGAAGACGATCCCGAACAGGCAGCCGAATCCGCGGCACCCGGGTCCTCGCCGCCCCCACGGACCGCGACCGTCGCGCGGCGGCCACTCTTCGTCGACCGGCCACCAGCCGGGACGCTCGCGGTGGCCGGCCCACGGTGGCCGTCCGCGGCGGCGGTGTGGCCCACTCATGAGCGGTCGTCCGCGAATCGGTAGCCGACGCCGTAGACCGTCAGGACGTAGCGCGGCTCGCGCGGATCGGGCTCCAGCTTCCGGCGGATGTTCTTGATGTGGGTATCGATCGCCCGCTCGTACGATTCGAAGGCGACGCCGTGGACGGCGTCGAGGAGCTGCGAGCGAGTGAAGATGCGGCCCGGCTGGGCGGCGATCGTCGCAAGCAGCTGGAACTCGGTCGGGGTCAGCTCGACGTGTCGACCGGCAACGTCGGTTCGCATTCGCGGCACGTCCAGGGTGAGGTCGCCGGCCCGGACGATCTCGCGACTGGCGGCGTCCGGCTGACGGCCGGCGTCGACACGCCTGAGGACGGCCTTGACCCTGGCGACCAGCTCGCGCGGGCTGAAGGGCTTCGTCAGGTAGTCGTCCGCGCCGAGCTCGAGTCCGACGAGCTTGTCGATCTCGTCGTCGCGGGCCGTCAGCATCACGATCGGGAGCGACGAGTCGCGCCGGATCTGACGGGTGACGTCGAGGCCGTCGAGGATCGGCAGGCCGAGATCGAGCACGACGAGATCCGGCTTCGCCCGGCCGACAGCCTCGATCGCCGCCCGGCCGTCGGCCGCGGTGACGACGGCAAAGCCCGCGTGCTCCAGGTAGTCGCGGGCCAGGGCGGCGATCTTCGGTTCGTCATCGACGATGAGGATGGTCTTCATTCGGTGGCAATCGTAGGCGGTCGGACGGAGGCGCCGACCCCATCGGAGGCCGGCGCCGGGGGTGTGTCAGGTCCGTTCCTGGTCCGTCGGGTCCTTGGCGGGCTGGCCACTCGTGCGGTGCAGCTCGTCGTGGATCTCGCGGGCCCGGTCATTCCACGGGCCGTGGCCGTGGCCGTGGCCGCCCGGTCCGTCCCAGCCCGATCGGCCCCAGCCGCCGTGACCACGCCCGCCGCCGAGGACCGCTCGGAGCAGCCCGATGATGATGAAGATGAAGAGCAGGGTCCCCAGGAAGCCAAAGAACCCGAAGCCTCCGTGACCGTAGCCATACCCGCCGACGTATGGCCCGACCGGGTAGCCGGGTGCGACGACCACCTGGCCGCTGTCGACGAGGCCCTGGGTGACGCCCGCGTTGTATGCGGTGACGCCGATGGCGGCCGCGCCGCCGACCAGCAGCAGCGTCAGCACGATGGCGGCGATTGTTCGTCCGTTCATGTCGTTCGGTTTCTCCAGTGATGACGATCACTCGATCGCCTGATGAGCCCATCGTCGGGCTCGATTGTGTGCAGGAGATGGAGGCCCGGCGGAGGTCTGGCGGAGGCCGCGTGAGGAGCCGGCGGGGGAGTGAGTCCCGGATAAGCGCCGGCTGCTAGCCTTGGCCGGTGCCCACCCTCGCACTGCCGGCGCGGCTCCTCGAAGACCTGAACGACGCGCAGCTCGAGGCGGTGCGCGCGGTCGAAGGACCCGTGGCGATCATCGCCGGGGCGGGGACGGGAAAGACGCGGGTGATCAGCCGCCGGACGGCGTTCGCGATCGCCTCGGGTGCCGTCCCGGCGGACCAGGCGCTCGTCGTCACGTTCACGGACAAGGCGGCCGGCGAGATGATGGAGCGCCTCCGGTCGCTCGGGTTGCCGGGCGTGACCGCCCGAACGTTCCACGCTCACGCGCTGAGCCAGCTCCGGCACTTCTGGCCGCTCCATCACGACGGGGCGCAGATGCCCGCGATCCTCGATTCCAAGATGCCGATCCTGTCGCGGCTCGCCCGCGGCCTGCCCGGGCACTACCGCTTCACGCCGGCCAAGGACCTCGCCGATGAGATCGAGTGGGCGAAGAGCCGGCGGGTCGAGGTCCGCGCCTACGAGGCCGCCGCAGCCGCGGCGGGTCGCGAGCCGCCGCTACCTGCCGACCTGTTCGTCCGAGTCTTCGCCGACTACGAGCGGGCGAAGACCCGCGCCGGCCGGCTGGACTTCGACGACATGCTGATCGGCGCGGTCGATCTTCTCGAAGGCGACGAAGAGGCCGCGGAGATCGTTCGGAGCCGCAAGCGCTGGTTCAGCGTCGACGAGTACCAGGACACGAATCCGCTCCAGGAGCGGCTGCTCGAGCTGTGGACCGCCGGCAGGACGGACGTCTGCGTCGTGGGCGACGAGGACCAGACGATCTACACGTTCACGGGCGCGTCATCAAACTACCTGACGACCTTCGCCGGACGGCACGAGGGTTCGAAGGTCATCGAGCTGACCGAGAACTACCGCTCGAGCCCGGAGATCCTCGATCTGGCGAACCGGTTGATCGCACGAACCGGAAGGTCGAAGCGACTGGCCGCGACCCGGCCGTCGGGACCACGGCCGAGGATCGGCCGCTATCTCACGGCTGAGGCCGAGCTGACGTCGCTGGCCGGCGGGATCCGGGCGCTCATCGATGCCGGCACGACACCGTCGGAGATCGCCATCCTCGTGCGGACAAATGCCCAGCTGGCGCCGATCGAAGGGGCGTTGACGCGGGCCGGGATCGGCTATCGCGTCCGCGGGCTGGGGTTCTATCGCCGGCCGGACGTCCGAGCCGCGATCGAGCTTATCCGCCGCACGAAGGACGCTACCGGTGAGGGGCTCGCGAGCGAGATCCGGGCGCTCTGGACGCGGGACCTCGGCTATGAGGAGGGGGCGACTCCGGGTGGCGGCGAGGCGCGCGAACGAGCCGCGGTCCTCGACACGCTGGGGGCCATCGTCGCCGACATCGTCGCGGCGGACCCGGCGACGGACCGTGACATGCTCCTCGCGGATCTCGGTCGGCGGGCGGCCGGCGAGGAATCGACATCGGCCGATGGCGTCGAGCTGGCCACGTACCACCGGGCCAAGGGGCTCGAATGGGACGCGGTCTTCCTCCCCATGCTCGAGGAAGGCTCGCTCCCGATCCGCCAGGCCTTCGACGACGATGCCGCACTCGAGGAGGAGCGGCGCCTGCTGTACGTCGGGATCACCCGGGCGCGCGTCCACCTCACGCTGTCGTGGGCCGCGCAGCGCGAGTCGCGCGGTCGCGAATCGCGGCGTCGGCCCAGTCGTTTCCTCGACGGTCTCACGCCGCGGCAGCCCGGCGGCGCGTCCGGTCAGTCCCCGAGCAGTGACGGGCGCCGGCTCGGTCCCCGTACCACCCACCTCCCGGATGGCTTCGCATCGCCCGCACCGCGGCCCGACGAGTCGCCGCTCTTCGGCGCACTGCGTGTGTGGCGGGCGGACCGGGCCCGGAGCGACGGGGTCCCCGCGTACGTCGTGGCCTGGGATTCGACGCTCGCAGATATCGCGGACGCCCGGCCTACGTCGCTGGCGGCACTCCGTCGGATCAAGGGCATGGGTCCGGCGAAGCTGGAACGCTACGGGGAAGAGATCGTCGCGGTCGTCCTCGCGGCTGGTTGACGGCCGGTCCGGTTGCGGCCGGGTATCGGAAATCGTTCATCTCGGGGGTATGCCCATCGCGCCACCTCCGTCTGGTCCATCCGGGGGGTGCAAGCTCTGGACTGGCGGTGGCATACTGACCGCAGTCGGGGTTTCCGCCATCCCAGAAGGCTGAAAACCACAGACGTCGCTCCGGCAGAAACCGACCCGCCCAGCAGGGTCGTCCTCCGGCCGCTCACCGGCCTGAGTTGCCCAGCTCGTGGAAAGCCCCGCCCATTTCCGCATCTGCCGGCCGACACATCCACCGTCGCTCGTGCCTTGCGCACGGCGTTCCGGCAGTGAGGAGGCACGAGAATTGCTCGGTCCAACCAACGGCGCCCAGCGGGCGTCTAGTCATCGATTTCTTTCGAGCACGCGATCGCGGTCGCTCGTGGGGTCCCTCGTGGCGGCCTCGCTGCTGGCCTCGCTGATCGCAACTCCGGTGGCCGCTTCGTCAGGCTCCTCGGTCAGGATCCCGGAAACCAGGACAGTCACCACATCGGCCATCCTCCGGTACTGGCTCCCCGACGAGAAGTGGTACCTGGGCCTCGTGAACTGCAACCGCACCGGCGGTTGGGTCCTCAGCAACGGCGCGTGTCGCGGCTACGGCAGCGGGCGCTACAGTCCCTACGTCGCCCCGCTCAAGCTCTCCCCAGGGATCTCGGACCGGGTCACGCGTCCGTACGCGAAGGTTCTCGCAATCAGGAACCTCTGCAGCCACTTCGTCGGCGGGAACCCCGGTGACCGCCTTCGTCGAGCCGGTTACAAGGGCTACAACTGGGGCGAGAACATCGGTTGCCGCAGCGGCTATCCCAAGTCGCGGCCGGCCATCCTCGCTTCGCACCTGAACTTCCAGGCCGAGAGGTCGTCGAACGGCGGCCACTGGCGGAACATCAGGAACGCGAAGTACAAGTGGATCGGCATCGGCATCTGGAAGGTCGGCACACGAGTCCGCCTCGTGACTGACTTCTACGGCTAGCGGGCGCCGCTCGGACCTCCGGGCGGGACAGCCACGTCGACGAGCTCGGTTGCGCCAAGCGCTCCCGGGCTCGTCCGATTCGAAGGCACTTGAACGTGCGTGATCGAGGACCGCAGCGGCCAACGCACGCCCGGACGCCCACGCGGGCGTTCGCTACGGCGTGACGATGACCCAGTTGCCGACCCAGTCCGACAGCCCGTCGCGCTCCGCGTAGCGGGTGAACCGCCCGGCCAGGGTCGTGGACGACAGCCACGTGCCCGGCGCCGGGTCGACGCCCGGTCGCGGGTGCCACGGTCCGGCGATCTGTGCGGACGTCACGGTGAACGAGCCATCCGAGGCAGGATCGCCGCTTGCCGTGAAGCCGACGAGCACGTTCGCATGCTTGCCGCCCTGGACCAGCAGCCCGACCGGTTTGCCGGTCATCCTGAGGTCGTAGGCTGCCGCCTTGATCGCGCCGGCGAACGAGCTGTACCTCTCCCAGTGGTAGGTGGCTGTCCTCGTCGTCCCGAACTGACGGAGCGCGGCGGCCCAGCCCTGCGGGTCGGAACCCTTCGACACCACGAGGCTGTCGTTCGCCTGCTCGAACTTGATGATCGCCCGCTGTTCGGTCGCGTCATGGCGCGATCGGCCGAGGACCAGGTTGAGCATCATCTGGGTCGCGGCCGCCGTGCACCAGGACGTCGTCGCCTGGGACGCGAAAGCCGTCGAGCGCCAGATGCTGATCGTGCCGGTCCACGGACCGGTGACGGGCCTCGCACCAACCGCCGGACCGCGCGCCCCGACGCCGCCTGCCAGGGCCATGGCCGGGGCAAGGCCGAGGACCAGGACGACTGCGAGGACGAGTGCGGTGAAACGTGAGCGGGCGAACACGAGTGGCTCCAGTCTGACTAGCCTAGGACGCAAGGTCCATCGCACCGATCTTCGCTTCGTGGCTGCCTGTATTCCATCCGCATAACGCCGGGCAGCGTTGGACATGTGTCCCGCCGACTCCGGGACACGAAGCGGCAGGGTACCCTCTCCGTATGGCGCCCGGCTGCGCCGGCTCAGGCTCTGGCGGGCCACTCGAAGCGGACGACGGTGCCGGCCTGCGTGCCGGCCTCGATCGCCACCGACCCGCCGACCGCCGACGCCCGCCGCGACAGGTCCGCGAGTCCGCGGGCTCCGGACCGGAGCGCTCCGCTGGCCGTCGCCGCGTCGAAGCCTCGACCGTCGTCGGAGATCTCGAGCCTCACGCGTTCCGCGGAAGTCGACAGGTGGATCGTGATCTCCGTGGCCGCGGCGTGGCGCACTGCATTGTCGAGCGCGACCTGGGCCGTTCGCCAGGCGGCCCGCTCGATCTCCGGCCGCGGCCGCTCGGCCAACCCGTCGATCTCGAGCGCGACCTGGACGCCGGCCTCCGCCTCGATCCGTTCCGCGAGATCCTCGAGGGCCTCGACGAGCCCGAAGGCTTCGAGGACGACCGGCCAGCGATCCGCCATGATCCGCTCGAGCTCGAGATCGACCGCCCTCAGCCGCTTTGCGAGGGTCTCGACCGGGCCGCCCGCCTCGACCTCTGCGATCGCCCGGCGAAGTGACGGCAGGACGACCGCGTGGAGGTCGCCGGCGAGCCGGACGCGCTCCGCGTCGACGGCCGCCGCACCGGCGTCGGCCTCCCCCGGAACGAGCTCGCGGAGCGTCGCCCGGAGTCGCTCCGGCCAAGGGGTTCGGCCGCCGCCGCCGCCTGCGTCTGCCAGCCGGGCATCGGCCCGGATCGCCGCCGCTCTGACGTCGCCCGCGACGCCGAATGCTGCGAGGAGCAGCACGGCGTCGACGAACAAGGCGGTCGGCCTGGTCGCGATGTCGACCCAGGTCAGGTCTGGGTCGGAGCGTGCCCCGGCGATCACGAGCACGACGATGATCAGGCACCCGGCCGATAGCCATGCGACAAGCACCATCGCGACCGTCGTCACTCGTCGTGCCGCACGACGCTCCGGGCGGGTCGCGTAGAGCGCCGCGATCCCGAGCGTGACGATGGCAGCGACCGTTGACCGGCCCGCGGCGACGAGCCAGGCGTCGAGTCCGATCGTCTCGGGATCTGCCGCGCGCGAGAGCGAGATCGGGATCCCCGCGGCAAGGAGCGACGCGGCGACGAGCGACGCCCAGGCGAGGCCCGGTGCTCGATCGCGCGCCAACAAGCCGACGCACAACGCCCCGCTCGCGACGAGCACGGGGAGCAGGTCCTCCGGTCGCGACGGCGGTCCGAGGACCGCCAGCATGGCGGCGAGGGCGACGACCGCGCTCGCCCCGATCGCGGCGGCGACGAATCGGGTAGGGAGCCCGGCGCGGCGTCCGGCCGATTCGGCCGTCGAGAATCGATCCCGAGCCAGCCCTCGCGAACCGCGAGCAGCGCGAGCTCGGTCCGGCTGAGTACGCCGTACCTCCCGAAGAGCCGCCGGAGGTGGCTCTCGACCGTCTTGATGCTGATCCCGAGGCCGACCGCGATCTCATCGTTCGTCGCGCCCCGGACGAGGAGGCGGAGGGCCTCGAGCTCCCGTGCGCTCGGCTGGCGCGGAGCGTCCCGGAGTGCGCGAAGTGTCACCGGCGGGAATCTGGCCTCGCCTGCCGCAACGGCTTCTACGGCGTCGAGGATCTCGTCGATCTCGCTGGCTTTCGACAGGTAACCGGCCGCGCCGGCATCGAACGCCGCCCGCAGGAAGCTGGTTTGCTCGAACCCACTCAGCATCAGCATCCGCGGACCTCGCCCGCCACCGTAGCGCTTGACGAGCTCGAGCCCGCCCGGTTGGCCGCCGATCCAGACGTCGCACAGGACGACGTCCGGCGCGATCCGATCGACCAGGTCGATGGCTTCATCCACGCCCGTCGCGTGACCGACGATCTCAATCCCTGGCCGCGAGGCGGCGGCGCCGGCCACCGCGGTCAGGATCGCCGGGTGATCGTCGACGACCGCGAGACGGATCATGGCCCGGGTTCAGCCGCTGATCCCGCGGAGTCAGGCCTCCGCGGCGATCCGCTCCAGGTCGATCGTCCGGACGCGCCGGGTTCGTCCGGCTTCGGTGCGAACCAAAGCCGAGGGGATGACGCCTCCCGGCAGCGACTCGACGACCGCGGCCTCGCCGTTGTACAGGCCGGAGCCGATGATCCGAACCTTGTCGCCGATCGCGAGATCGCGGCCCGCCGCTGCTCGCATGTCAATCGCGACGACCGTTGGTCGGACGTAGGTGGGCTCAGGGGTGTCAGACGGGGGCGGCGCCTTCTTCTGGTTGCGCGGCGTCGGGTAGGTGACCTTCCGCTTCCGCATCTACCTGCCACCCCGCTCGGGCCGGCCGGTGTCCTTCGGAGGACGGGGCTCGTGTCCCGGGCGCGGCGGCCGTGGGAGGGTGCCCTTGGCCATGTCTGCGGGTCGCTCGCGCGGCGGGCGTTCTCGCGCCGCCTTGACGGAGCGGGCGAATGCCTCGGCGGTTGCCGCCGGCAGGCTCTTCATCCACGCGTCTTCGATTTCCTTGACACGCTCGGTTTCCCTGGCGCGCCGTTCGCGTTCTAGTTTTGAGTGCTTTGCCATCGATCCTCACTTCAGTCGGACGCCGACCGGTTCGATCGGCGGAGACAGTGTAGTCCCTCGATCGGCGATCTCTTCGCAAAGTCGACCGGGCCGCGCTCCACTTGACCGTTCCGCGACCGCCTCCCACGCTTGTCGAATGACCCACCGGCCCCTGATCGCGGCCGTGATCGCCGCGCTCGCCGTCACCTCGGCCTTCGTCTTCGCCAGTTCCCGTCCGGCCACCGGCGGGATCGACGCGAGCGGCGCGCCCGTTCTCGGCACGGGCGGGTCTCCCGCGGTCGGCGCCATCAGGACGCCGATCCCGATTCCGATCCCGGGCCACGAGGTCTACGGGTACGTGCCGTACTGGGAGATGGACGCTGGAATTGCCGATCACGTGGCCGATACGGATCTCACGACTCTCGCGCTCTTTTCCGTGACCCATCGCAAGGATGGCGGCATCGCGGTCGGCGAGCGGGGATACAAGGCGATCAATGGACCGATCGGTCGGCGCCTGATCGAACGGGCCCACGACGACGACGTCCGTGTCGAGCTCGTCTACACATCATTCGGTCGAGCCAAGAACGACCTCTTCTTCAGCTCCGCCGAGGTCCGGGATCGGACGATCGCGGAGCTCGTGAAGCTCGCGGGCAAGCTCGAGGTCGATGGAATCGACGTCGACATCGAGCTCCTGGCCCCGGAGCATGTCTTCGCCTATGGCGAGTTCGTTGGCAATCTCAGGTCCGCCCTGCGAACGGTTGCCCCGACGTCCCAGGTCTCCGTGGCGACGCAGGCGAACGTCAGCGGGACGGCAATGGCCGTCGCGGCGACCGAGGCCGGCGCGGATCGGATCTTCATGATGGGCTACGACTACCACTGGTCCGGGTCCGAGCCGGGCGCCTCGGCGCCGCTCAATCGCCGCGACGGCAGCGACAAGGACCTCGCGTGGTCGCTCGACCTCTACCGTGATCTCGGCGTCCCAGCCGAGCGGACGATCCTGGGCCTGCCGCTCTACGGCATGGCCTGGCCCGTCCTGAGCCCGGAGCTCGGCGCGGCCCAGGACGGGCGGGGCGACGTCTGGATCCCGGGCGAGAACCTCGCGACGCTCCGCGACAAGTCGCTCGTTCCGGTCTACGACCCCCTCGAGGTCGTCGAGCACCTGGCGATCCCCGATGGCGACGGCTGGCAGGCGGTCTACTTTGATTCGCCGGCGAGCCTGACCCCGAAACTCATCCTCGCCGACGACCGAGGGCTCGCTGGCGCGGGATTCTGGGCGATCGGCTACGAGCGTGGCCTGCCCGACTACACGCGGCTCATCGAGACGTTCAGGGCCGGCGAGCTGGCGGCCTCCGCCGACGTTGCCGGGCCGTCGCCGAACGCGCCGTAGCGAAGGCGAGCTCTCTGCGGCTCCTCGAGACGGCCCTTGGCATGCAGGGGATTACAATGAGGTGTGCGTAAGTCAACTGTGTCGTGACTCGGACTACGCAGCGGCGGAGCGTAGATCGGCACGCAGGGGGTGCCGGAGGGCCTGAGCCCGACCTCGGCGCGCTGGTCGCGGCGGCCCCGGGCCGATTCCTGGTCGTCGATCCGGACCTGAAGGTCGTCGCCGTCAGTAACGGCTACCTCGAGGCGACGATGACCGAGCGAACGGCCATCGTGGACGCCACGTCCTCGAAGCGTTCCCGACCGACCCGAGTGACCCACTGGCGGGCGCGGCCGCCAGCCTGCGAGCGGAGCGCGTACGCGCCGAGGACGAACTGCGTGCGGCACGAGGCGAAGCCGATAGGGCAAACCGGGCCAAGACGGACTTCGTTGCCCACATGAGCCACGAGCTCCGCACGCCGCTCACCGCGATCCTCGGCTTCGCTCAACTGCTTGAGGTGGACGAGCTCTCGGAGGACAACCGCAGCAGCGTCACCCACATCCTGCAAGCCGGCCACCATCTCCTCGACCTCATCAACGAGATCCTCGACATCAGCAGGATGGAACGGGGCCAGCTGACGATCTCGCCAGAGCCGGTCGCCGTCGATGAGCTGCTCGACGAGACCACGGCGGTCGTCGCGCCGCTCGCCGCCGCACGGGAGATCTCGCTGGCACGACGCGAGGGCTCCGGGGCGCACGTGGTCGCCGATCGCCAGCGCCTTCGCCAGGTCCTGCTGAACCTGCTGTCGAATGCGATGAAGTACAACCGCGACGGCGGGACGGTGACGATCGGCTGCGATCGCGTCCCGGGCGACCGTCTGCGGATCGAGATCGCCGACACGGGCTACGGGATTCCTCCCGAGCATCTCGGTCGCCTGTTCCAGCCGTTCGACAGACTCGGAGCGGAACTCGGCTCGATCGAGGGAACGGGGATCGGCCTGGCGCTCGCGAGGGGACTCGTCGAAGCGATGGGGGGCACGATCGACGTCACTAGCAAGGTCGATGTTGGGACATCATTCAGGATCGAGCTCACGGCCACCGAGGGTCCGATGGAGCGCTACGAGCGGATGGCACCGTCCGGCCGCGGGGTTCTCATTGCCGACCGACCGCAGCGAACGGTCCTCCAGATCGAGGACAACGCATCGAACGTGAAGCTGATCGAGCGGATCCTTCAGCGACGCCCGGATATCGACCTTCTCACGGCCGCAAATGGCAAGGCAGGGATCGAGCTTGCTAGGCGCAGCTCGCCGGATCTCATCCTGCTCGACCTCCACCTTGCCGACATGCCAGGCGGCGATGTCCTCAGCGAGCTGAAGGCCGACGACGCGACGCGCCGGATTCCGGTGATCGTCGTCTCCGCGGACGCGAATGCCGACCAGGTCGAGCGAATCCGGGCCCTCGGCGCCTTCGCCTACCTGACGAAGCCCCTCGACATCGCGCACTTCCTCGGGACGGTCGACCGGGCGGTCTACGGAGAGCGAGGCGCCGAGCTCAACTGAGCCGCGCGATCGACATTGCGCCTCCCGGATGGTGGACGATGTCGGGGTGCCACGATCTCGCTACACGGTTCTGTCCGCCGACCAACTGAATTGGGCGACGCTCGCCCGCCAGCTCCTGCTCCAGCGGGCGGCCATCGAGCCGACAACCGCCATCGAACGAATTGGTGGCGTCCAGGCGCAGGAACCGGCCTCGCCCTACCTCGCCCTCTGGTCGCGAACCGAGGGACTCGATGCGAGCGTGGTCGACCGCGCATTCGCTGAGCGCAATCTCCTCAAGGCGACGCTGATGCGGACCACGCTCCACGTCGTTACGCGGTACGACTACCTCCGGCTCCTGCCCGCGACCTTGCCGATGCTGCGCGGGCTGAACCGGCGAGGCCTTGCGTTGGACCCCGGCGCCGAACGCGTCCGGGCCCTCAGCGAAGCCGCCCTCGCCTTTGCCGCGGAGCCGCGCTCGAACACCGCGATCCGCGACCACGTCGCCGCCCTCGCCGGCGACATCCCGCCAGACGATGCCCTCTGGTTCGTGCGGCGCTACGGTGAATGGATCCACGCGCCGGCGGACGTACCGTGGTCGTTCGGGCGCCGTCCGGTCTTGACCGCGGCCGCCACGTGGCTCGGCGACGACTACGCCCTTGCCGACGAGGCATCCGCGCTCGAGCACCTGGCCAGGCGGTATCTGGGTGCGTTCGGGCCGGCGTCGGCCGCCGACATCGCAGCCTGGTCGGGCCTATCGGTCGCCAGGCTTCGGCCTGCGCTGGCGGCCATCGATGCTGTCGGCGAGCTTGAACGCTACTCGGACGAGCGTGGCGTCGAGCTGCTCGATCTCGCGGGTGCCCAGCATCCCGACGCGGACACGGTCGCGCCTGCCCGCTTCCTCCCGATGTGGGACAGCCTCCTGCTCGCCTACGCGGACCGGACGCGGGTCATCAGCGACGCCCATCGCCGGATCGTGGTCGGCCGGAACGGCGACACATTGCCGACGTTCCTCGTCGATGGCCGCGTCGCAGGCCTGTGGTGGGCGGAGGCCGACGGCTCATCGTCGCGGATCGTCCTGGAGCCATTCGTGAGGCTCAGCCGGGCGGATCGGCGCGAGATCGAGCGGGAAGGGGAACGGCTCGCGGCGTTCGTCGGCCCGATCGAGCCCGCGGTCTTCCGTCGCTACCGAACGAGTCGTGCCCGGGCGTCGGTGCCGCCGATACCGCGCCGGGTCAGCTCTGCCGCCAGGCCGTCGAGATCGTCGACGCCGACGTAGATGGCCGGGACTCGGAAGATTCCCGCTCGAACGCTCTGTTTGAGGTCGATCCGGACACCGCCATGTGCGCTGCCGGCAAACGACACGTCAGCATGCCGGACGCTTCGCCGCACGCCGATCGCCTTGATCCAGTGGAACGGCCCCTCGATCCTCCACGAGGCAATGTTCTCGATCGGCGTCCGGAACCGGAACCGGCCGAATTGGACCTCGAGCATGGCGTCCGGGCCGTCGCCGAGGTCGACATAGGATGTCTCCGGACGGGCCGTCCAGAGGCGCACGACCCAGCGCGACCGGGCGCCGATGCGGATCGGGAAGCGAATGGTTGCCACGTCGCTAGCCTACCGCCAAGCCCTGGGCGCGGTCGCTAGACTCGCATGACCAATGGAATGGCTCGAAGCGCTCGTCTTTGTCATCGCGGTGCCGACCGCGGCCGTTGCCAGCCTGCTCGTCGTTCGGCGCCTTGTCGATCATTCGGCACTCGCGAAGCACAACGACGTCGGCGGCGTGATGTTCTCGATTGTCGGAACGATCTATGCGGTGGTCCTGGCGTTCGTCGTCGTCGTGACGTGGGAGGCGCTCGGCGATGCCGACGAGCGCGCCGCCCAGGAGGCGGGCGTCCTCGGTGACGTGATCCGCGATGCGAGGCTCTTCCCAGATCCGGAGCGAACCGAGCTCCAGGCGGTGCTCCTCGAATACACCAACGCCGTGATCGACGAAGAGTGGGCGGCAATGTCCACCGGCGGCTCCAGCCCGCACGTGTGGGACACGCTCGATCGAATTCTTCGAGTCGTTCTCTCGCATCGAGCCGGCGACGCAGCGCGAGGCGAATATCCACGCCGAGATCCTGAGTCGCCTGAATGACCTCTCCGATCACCGCCGGCTGCGACTGCTGAGTGCCGACAGCAAGATTCCGCCGCTCATGTGGATCATGCTGATCTCGGGCGGCCTGATCACCGTCGCATTCAGTTTCTTCCTCGGCGTCGAGAACCACCGCTCCCACGTGTTCATGACCGTTGCGCTCGCGGCGATGATCGCCATCACGCTGTACCTGGTCTTCGCCCTCGACCACCCGTTTGCCGGCGCGGTTCGGGTCGAGCCGAACGCGTTCCGCCTCGTCCTCGAGCTGAGCCAGACCTAAACGTCGACGAGGCGTCTGCCCGGCGCCCCTAGCGATCCTCTTCGATCCAACCCTGGCGCGCCGCCAGCCGGACGAGCGCGGTCCGGCTCGTGACGTCGTAGCGATCGAACAGACGGCGGAGCTGGCTCTCGACCGTCTTGACCCGAAGAGACAGCCGTTCTGCGATTTCGGCGTTGGCGAGGCCCTCTCCGACGAGGGCGAGGATTTCGTGCTCGCGGGGAGTCGGCACGCGCAGCGCTTCGCCGGCGGCCTGGCGCGCGGCTACGGGAAATGCCGTGCCGCCCGCGGCAACGGCCTCCACCGCGCGGAGGATCTGATCGACCGTCGCCATCTTGGACAGGTAGCCCTTGGCGCCGAGCTCGATCGCACGAACGTGATAGCTCGGGTACCAGTAGGCGCTGAGGATGATGAAGGCCGGGCCGGTTCGGTGGCGCCGGACGAGCTCGAAGCCGTCGCCGGCATCGGCAAGGCGGATGTCGCAGAGAACCACGTGGGGGGATTCATGCTCGATAAGCGAGTTCGCCGACTGAACATCGCGGGCGGTGCCAACCACCGTCACGCCTGACGACCCGCGAATGAGGGCGGCGAGCCCATCGGCGATCGCGGGGTGATCCTCGACGATGGCGACCCGAATCAGGCCTGCACGCGTTTCGGCGTGCGCCCGCTTCGAGCCCGTCGACTCGCTGCGTTCAGCAGCCGGCGCTGCCACAGAATCCGGACCCGCCGACTCCGACGAGCCACTCATCGGTGGAGCCTCGGCATCCTCAACCCCCTCTGTTCAACCCGTCGATACCGGGCTGCTCGGCGCATCCGGCTGGGCGTTTTCGACGTCGCGGTCACCCGCGATCAAACCTCGGTGGATAGTCCCGATGTTCGGGTTCCACTATCGCACCGCCCCGCAACTCGTGACGAGGAACTTGTTCCGGTCCTTTCTGCACCCGGCCCGGCGCATGGACGGTCGCCTCCGCGGCTGCCTCCAGGCCGGCGGGGTCCAGGAGGCGGAGGCGATCTCGCCCCACGCGGGCAACCAGCCCGCGGGATTCGAGGACGCGGAGCACGCGACCGGTCATCTCCCGGCTCGTACCGACCAGGGCCGGAAGGTGTGCCCGCGTGAGAACTGGCTGCTCCGCAAAGAACAGGTTGGCGTAGACGCTCAGCATGCGAGCCACCCGTCGAGGCGCGTCCTGGTACAGAAGGCTGTCGAGCCGCCCTACGGCCGCCTCGAACGTCGCGAGAATGTGGTCCAGCGCGTCGACCGCGAGCCCGGGGTCGGCCGTCGCGAGTGATCGAACTTCCTCGGCCCGCCACAAGGCAGCCGGCGTCGGCGTCAGCGCGACGATGTCTGCGGCCGTGGGTCGTCCCGCAAGCGGCAGGAATGAGGCCAACCTGCCCCGGCCGACGACCGCGACGATGAGTTGCCGCCCATCAACCGTCGTCCGGCGGGCGGCAGCATGACCATCGAGGATGAAGGCAATCGACGACTCGTTTCCCTGCTGGATGATCGTCTGGCCGGCCTCGAAGACTTGAACGTCGGCACCCCTGGCCAGTGCGGCTCGAGTGTCCGGGCGGCTCCGCGGGAACGCGGCAGCGAGCACCTCGAGCATTCCAACGGCCGAACTGGAAGGACCATTCGACAAGGTCGAGGCTCCGCCACGTGGGGTCGGGGTCGTGACCCCAGATCCCTCCGATTGTACTCGACGATGGAACCGATCTGTCTCTATCCAGACAGATCGGTCTATACAATCAGGGCCACTGCGGTACTGTGGGACGCAGCGCGTCTCTGTGCAGGCAGCGGGAAGCAAGGACGGCCAGAATTACGCCATGCCCACGTTGCCGCACCCGATTGGGCTAGCAGGCGAAGAGCTCACCGGGCATCGCCACGTCTGCGCGCTCGTAGACAGTCCGGGCGACGCGATGGACCTTCTCCTTCCGTTCATTATTGAAGGTTTCCAGCAGGAGGATCGGGCCGTCCACATCGTCGATCCACAGCTGCGCGAGGCGCATCTCGATCGGCTGAGCTCGACTGGCATCGACGTGCCGGCAGCACTGGCCTCGCGTCGGCTCGAGATCCTGACCTGGACCGACTCGTACCTTCGAGGCGGGAGGTTCGATGGGGTGGCCCAGCTCACGTTAGTCCGTGACAGTCTGGCCGAGGGCCCTGCACTTGGATTTCCCCGGACGCGCCTGATCGGTAGCATGGATTGGGCGCGGGATCCGGAGACGGCTCGTGATCTCCTCGAGTACGAGGCCCGTGTGGACGACCTTCTCGAAGGATTGCCCGACGTCGCGGTCTGCACCTACGACCTCAACCACCACCACGCTCGGACGATCGCCGGCGTCCTCGATGTCCACCCGGTCGCCCTGGTCAGCGGGATCCTCCGGACGAGCCGCCATCCGGTCATGGCGGCGGCTCGGGATCGACTGCTGGCGGCGGCATCGCAGCTCTTCCACGAAAAGGGGATCCAGGCGACAGGCGTCGACGCCATCATCGCGGCGGCAGGCGTGGCCAAGGCGACGTTCTATCGCCACTTCCCGTCCAAGGATGATCTGGTCGTTGCCTGGTTGCGTGGCCCGCGCGCCCGTTGGTTCGACCGCGTCCGGGCCAGGGCGGAGGCCGGCGGCGGCGACGGACCAGAGCTCGTCTCCCGGTTCTTCACGGCCCTCGCAGCATGGCTCGAGACCGACGGCTTCCGCGGCTGCCCGTACCTGAATACGGCGACCGAAATCACGGATCCTGCCCATCCGGCACGGAGCGTTGTCGTCGACTACCTCCGGGAGATCGAGGACTACCTGACGGCCGTGGTCGCCGAGGCCGGCTATCGGGATTCGAGGGCGTTGGGGGCCGAGCTCCAGACGCTCGCCGCCGGGTCCGTGTCGCTCGCTGCCGTCCGCCGGAGCGCTGCGCCGGTCCTGACCGCCCGATCGGCCGCGGTCAGCCTACTGAGGGCCGCACCGCGCGAGTGACGTCAGCGCCGCGACCGGGTGGCGGCCCCAGCCCGGACCCGCCGGTCGGCCAGCGGCAGCCGGACGGTGACGACCGTGCCCTTGCCGATCCGTGACGTGGCTTCGATCTCGCCGCCGTGCGCCGTCACGATCTCCCGGGCAACGTAGAGTCCCAGGCCGAGTCCCGGCGCCCGATGCGGTTGGCCAAGGCGCGTATACGCCTCGAACATCGTTCGGATGTCCTTCGCGTCGATCCCCTCGCCATGGTCGCGGACGGCGACTTCGGCGAACCCACCCGAGATCTTGATCGTCACGTCGATCGTCGCGGAGGTGGGCGCGTGCTCCATGGCGTTCGCGAACAGGTTCAGGAAGACCTGTTCCAGGCGCCCCGAATCCGCACGGACGCGCACCGGCTCGCGGCTGGCTTTCACACGAATCGGCGGGGCCTTCGGCAACACCTGTGCGACCTCGACGGCAGAACGAACGACCGACGGAAGGTCGACCGTCTCCCGCAGGAGCTCCAGCTGGCCGGTCTGGATTCGGCTGACGTCGAGGAGCCGCTCGATCAACGCGGCCAGCCGCCTGACCTGGGAGAGGGCCCGCTCCGCATACGTGCTCGCCCCGGAGACGTCGCCCGAGCTCAGGTCCCGCTCGACGAGCTGGAGGTAATTGTGGAGGGCGGCGGTCGGCGTCTTGAGCTCGTGTCCGGCGGCGGCCATCAGCCGCTCCAGGCTGAGTCGCATCGATCGTTCGGAGACGTCGCGGACCGCCACCACGCCGCCCCACGTCCTGTCCTGGCTCGTCAACGGCTCGGTCACGGCTTCGAACCATCGCCGGCTGCCGTCGGGCGCGCTGACGGCGAACTCCATCCGGAACGCCTCGCCCCGCGCCGCTCGCTGCTGTGGCCATTCCGCACGGGGGAGCGGGAGGCCAGCCAGGTCCTCGGGCCGGATTTCCGCGTCCGGGCCACCGAAGAGCCGGTCGTAGGCAGGGTTGGTCGCGAGGGTCCGGCCGGCATGGTCGACCGCCACGACCGCGTCGCCCAGGCTCGCCAGGACCGACTGGAGGCGGTTGTGCTCCTCCTCGCCGTGCTGCTTCTGCTCCTCGAGCGCGATGGTCTGCAGCCGCAGGTCCTCGGTCCGCGCGGCAAGGTCCTCGTTCGCGACCCGAAGCTCCTCGACGCTCGCGGTCAGTTCCTCGTTGAGCGTCTCGAGCTCCTCGTTGGTCGCCTGGAACTCCTCGTTGAGCGTCTCAACCTCTTCGCGGCCCGATTGCGCCTCTTCGCTCGACTGGAGCATCGACTGATTGGCCAGCCGGAGCTGGGCGACGAGGGCCGTCAATTCGTCGTTGGCGCGCAGCAGCCGCTTGTTGGCCGCCGTTGCCCGTTCGATCCGCCGTTCTCCGCGCTCGCCGGACAGGCGGTCGCGCTCAGCCGTCGTGATGTCGGTCAGCTCGATGATCGCGCCATCGACCGTGCCGTCAGTTCGGAGGTGTGGCCGGACGACGGTCTCGATGAACCGGCTGCCGTCCGCCGAAACGTCGGTTGATTTCGACCTCGTTCAGCGTCGTCGTCGACGTTCCGGAGAGGGCAGCGTCGATCGCCGTGCGGGTAGCCGTCGATGGAAGCGCCTCGGCGAGGTGGATGAAGTCCTGGTCGAACGCGAGGCCGTGGATCCCGAGCATCCGCCGGGCCGAGGTGTTGATACGGGTGATGTAGTAGCGGGCATCCACAACGACGATTCCGACTCCCAGCTCGAGCAGGATGGCCTCGGCGGCCTCCGTCGAGTCGGCCGCGACCTGGAGGTCGCGGCGGGTCGAGCGGATCGCCGTGTCGAGCGGCGCGTCGGATTCTCGCGGGGTTCGGATCGGGGCTGCGCGCGCGAGCGGAAGCGACGGCGGCCCGGGCAGGCGGCGATAGATGCGGAGCCTGGCGTTGTCTTCGGCGAAAGGCGACGGCATCGCGGCGACCGTCTCGGATGGGCCCAGGACGAGACGGCCCTCATCGCGCAGCGAGAAACCGAACGTCTCGAGCGCTGCCCGCTGCATTTGCTGGTTGAAGTAGATGAGGACGTTCCGGCAGAGGATGAGATCGATCCTGGGGAACGGCGCCCGCGCTCCAAGATCGTGCTCCCCGAAGATCATCATTGCCCGGATGTTCTTCGCGACCTCGTAGCCGCCGTCGGACCTGATGAAGTAGCGCGTGCGCAGGACATCCGACACGTTCTGGAGGGCTGCTGGCGGGTAGAGCCCGCGCCGGGCGAAGGCGATCGCGGCGCTGTCGATGTCGGTGGCGAACACCCGCACGTCGAAGGCGCCCGCCTCGTCGCCGAGGGCTTCCATCAGCGTGATCGCGAGCGAATACGCCTCCTCGCCGGTCGAGCAACCGGCCGACCAGACGCGAAGCTGCCGGCCGTGCTTGCGGGCCTCGTCGAGCAGGCCCGGGAGCGTCTCGTCGCGGAGGTGATCGAAGACCTTCGGATCGCGGAAGAACTCCGTGACCTTGATCAGGAGGCTGCTGATGAGCCTCGCATACTCCTCCGGGTCGGTCTCGAGGTGCGTCGCGTAATCGCCGAGCGACATGTACCCCGTCGCGCCCATCCGGCCACGCAGGCGGCGGATGATCGTCGCGGTCTTGTACGTGCTGAAGTCGATTCCGCTCCGCTCGCGAATGCGATCGAGCAAGGCCGCGAATTCACGACCCTCGGCACCTTCGGGGGACGCGCTGCCCGCAGCCAACAGGTTGCGCAAGACGTCGCCGATCGAGTCCAGATCCGCGGTCGCGTCGATGAGCGACGGCGAGATCGACCGGGGCATCGACGGGAACATCGCGGTGGCCGGGTTCTCGATGACGACCGACCCGCCGGCCTGCTTGACGTGCCACGCTCCGGCCGATCCGTCAGTGCCGCTGCCGGTCAGGATCACGGCCGTCAGGCCCGGGCCGAACGCTTCTGCTGCCGTCTCCAGGAGCAGATCGACCGACGGCGCCACGCTGCCCGTCTTCGCCGGTCGTAGGCGCAGGTGGCCGTCGACAATCTCGACGAGCCGGTTCGAGGGGATGACGAAGATCACGCCGTCCTCGAGTGACGCGGCGTCCTCGACGACCTTGATCGGCAGGATGGCATGGCGGGACAGGATCTCGCCGAGGTGACTGGGGCGCCGCGGATCGAGGTGCTGAGCGATCACGATCGGGGCCGGAAAGTCTGCGGGGAGGCTGGCAACGACGCGCGACAGAGCTTCGATGCCGCCCGCGGACGAGCCGATCACGACGAGCTGGGAGTCATGCGCCGTTTTCTTCGCCACGATGCGGCATTCTAGGCTGCCCGCCGGGCGAGTTGCCGCTCCGACGCCCTCTTTGATCTCGCGTGCCGTGGCGAGTTTCCATCCTCTCGCGAGAGTTCGACCGAGCGTAACGTCGCGCGTGACGAGCGGGGGTGTGCGGGATCTCCTCCTCCCCTCAGTCGGCTGAAGCGACTTCTGGGGCCGCCGCAGCCGGACGGGCTGATCCCCGCCTCCGACCGCCGACGAACGACTCGGCCCCTGTGCCGGGTCGTTCGTCCCATGTCCGGGCCTGGAGCGAACTGAGCGCGAGCCCACCGTCGAGCCTCCAAAGCAACTTGTAATGTCCTTTTGGTCAATCGCGTGATTTCATCCTCACGGATGACTTGTTCCGCCGCCGATGCTGTTACAGCAGATCGGATGAGTCGACCCAGTGCCCCTTCCCTCTCGGGGAGATGGTGTCCTCACCTGGTGTGTAAGCCCCTCGCTGCCGGGGAACGAACCAGATAGCGAGGGGCTTCATTGCGCCCGGCAGCAGCGCCACCGCACACTGGCGCACAAGTCCCAGCCCGCCTGCGATGACGGAACGCCGGGACCTGCTGGAGGCTCCTCGCGATGAAGTTCTGGAGCGAGATTCCGTCGGCCCGCACCCGCGAGCTGGCAGCCGACGTCGCGACGTGGGCCTGGGTCAGCCTGTGGGTGGTCATCGCCTATCGGATCTACACGACACTCGCGGGATTCGCGGTCGTCGGCCAGGCGATCGGGCAGGGCGGGACGAACATCCAGGCTGCCGGGAACTCGGTCGGCGGTGCCCTGGCCGGGCTGCCTCTCGTCGGGGAGCAGGTCCGGGGACTGACGCAGTCGGCATTCGGCGTGGCCGGGGAGCCGTTCCTCTATGTAGGCGACCAGCTGGAGCAGTTGCTGCTCATCATCGCGGCGCTGCTCGGCATCCTGGTCCTCGGCGTCACGCTCATCCCGTGGCTTAGCCGATACCTTCCGTGGCGAGCCCGTCGCCTGTTTGAGCTGCGAACAGCACATCGGGTCATCCGTAGGGCTCCGCGGGACGTCCCCGACGCAGTCGTCGAGCGCCTTCTCGCCTCGCGCGCCCTCCACCGATTGACGTACGGCGAGCTCCTTCAGCACACCCCGGACCCGATCGGGGACTTCGCCACGGGCCGCTACGGACGACTTGCCCGGGCAGAGCTCGAGAGCGTCGGACTCAAGCCGTGACCGACGCTGCTCAAGGTCCATCGCCGGCGATCGATTTCGAGCTCCGACGGGTTCTCGTCGATCGATCTCGACCCGCGGCTGCTCGGCACGCTGGCCGAGCTTGGCTACGAGGAGCCGACCCCGATCCAGCGTGAGGCGATCCCGCTGCTGCTGGCGGGTCGCGACCTCCTCGCGGAGGCACCGACGGGGACCGGCAAGACGGCCGCCTTCGCGCTGCCGACCCTGCAGCGGATCGCGATCGGCCGTGTCGGGCCCGGCAGCGCGTCGGCGCTCGTCGTCGTGCCGACGCGGGAGCTCGCGATGCAGGTCGCCGAGGCGCTCCACCGCTACGGGCGGGAGCTCGGCGCGCGAGTGCTGCCGGTGTACGGCGGCCAGCCGATCGGCCAGCAGCTTCGCGGCCTGCGTCGCGGCGTCGACATCGTCGTTGCCACGCCGGGCCGCGCCGTCGACCACCTCAAGCGCGGCAGCCTGCGTTTCGACGAGGTCCAGGTGGTCGTCCTCGATGAGGCGGACGAGATGTTGGACATGGGCTTTGCCGAGGATCTCGAGACGATCCTCTCGGCGACGCCGCCGGAGCGGCAGACGGCGCTCTTCTCCGCGACGATCTCGCCGACGATCTCCCGGATCGCCAAGCGCCACCTGCGCGATCCCGCCCGTATCACGGTCCATGCCGAGAAATCCACGGGCGACGGCATTGCGCGGGTCCGCCAGACCGCCTACGTCGTCCGGCGCAGCGACAAGCTGGCTGCCCTCTGCCGGATTCTCGACGTCGAGGACCCCGCTTCCACCCTCGTCTTCGCCCGCACCCGGGGCGAGGTCGACGACCTCGCGGAGGCGCTGAGCAACCGCGGCCACGACGCCGGCGCCCTCCACGGCGGGCTGACCCAGGAGCAGCGCGATCGGATGATGGGCCGGTTCCGCGACGGCAGCCTCGACGTCCTCGTCGCCACCGACGTCGCCGCCCGCGGCCTCGATATCGAGCACGTCTCGCACGTCGTCAATTACGACGTCCCGTCGAACCCGGACGCCTACGTCCATCGGATCGGGCGAACCGGCCGGGCGGGGCGAGAGGGCGTCGCGATCACGCTCGTCGAGCCGCGCGAACACCGGCTCCTCCGGAACATCGAAGCGGCAACGCGGTCGCGCCTGCAGATCGCGCGCCTGCCGACGGTCGCCGACCTGCGTGAGCGCCGCGTCGAGATCCTCCGCGCCAATCTCAGGGAGGCGCTCGTGGCGGGCGGTCACGATCGCCTCCGCGGCGTGATCGAGCCGCTGTCGGAGGAGTTCGACGTCGTCGACATCGCCCTCGCCGCGGTCAGCCTCGTCGAAGGAGCGGGCGCCAGGGACGAGGACGAGGTCGAGCTCGCGCCGGCGACCCTCCAGCAGACCGGACCTCCTCCCCGCAAGGTCGGCGCTCCGGGGCCGCGGCGAGCCGGCCCACCACCGCGCGGATTCGTGGCCCCTCGGCCGGGCGGGCGGGCATCGCGCCCCGCTGGCCGGGCGGACGACGCTTTGGCGGGGGGCGGGGACTGGGTCCAGCTCTTCATCGGGGGTGGTCGTCGGGCGGGGATCCGGCCGGGCGACCTCGTCGGGGCGATCACCAACGAGGCCGGCGTGCCTGGATCGGTCGTCGGCGCCATCCAGATCGCCGACGACTTCGCGCTCGTCGACATCCGCGCCCCGGTCGCCGAGGCGGTCGCGCATGCCCTCCGCGGAGCGACGATTCGGGGCAGGAAGCTGCCGGTTCGCCGGGAGCGCGGTTGAGCCGCGGTGACGCCACAACCTGGCCGCGGCTGGCCAAATCCAGCAAATGGGGGCAGGATTCCCGCGTGACCCGCCCGATCTCGCGCTTCCGCCCGCTCGTCGCCCTGGTCCTCTCGCTGGGCCTGGCCACCGGCCTGCTCGGCGTGCCCGGCGGGGTCGCGGTCGCGGAAGCGGCGCTGCCGGCCTGGGATGGCGGCGTCAATCTCTACCGGTCGGGCACGTTCACGACCCAGAAATCGTGGCTGTGGTGCACGGCGGCCGACGTCCAGATCATCCGCAACATCGTCGAACGCGACAACGACCACACCACGAGCGGCCAGCGGCGCTACTACAACTGGATGCGCGAACACAACAAGTACGAACTGCCGCAGTCCGCCGGCGTCGATCCGCAGGGCTGGACCGCGGGCCTCAGGAACTTCGTCGACAGTCGCTATCGGCTCGTCGCCAGCAAGACATTCGACGACGCGCTTCGATCCGCCGCCTCGAACCTGCGCCGGACCAACCTACCGGTCGCGGTGACGGTCTCCCATGGCAACCACGGCTGGGTGATGACGGGCTTCACCGCGACCGCCGATCCGGCCCGGACGAAGGCCTTCAAGGTGACGAGCGTCCGCGTCGTCGGCCCGCTCTACGGCCTCCAGAGCAAGAACGGCTACGACATGAAACCGAACACGAAACTGACGACGGCCCAATTCCGGAAGTTCTTCACCCCGTGGCGCTACGCTCCGAAGAAGATGATCTGGGACGGGCGCTATGTCTCGATCCAGCCGATCGCGGCAAAGGCTGCCGCCCCGGTTGCAACGCCAAAGCCGAAACCCGCGGCACCCACCGCCGCCGCCACGCTCGTGCCGTCCGCACGCCCGCCGCCGAGCGCGACGGCGAGCCCCTCGATCGCGCCAGCGTCCTCACCCACGCTGCCGCCAAGTCCGATCGCGGTGGCCCTGGGGGCGACGCCCGGGACGGCACCGAGCCCGCGGCCGGATCCAGCCCCGGCGGCCTCGACGGTGGTCGCGCCCTTCGTCCTCGTGACGGTTGCCGCCCTGGCGGTCATCGCGGCACTTGCCGGATGGCAGCTGGGCTTCCGCGGCCGGAAACCGAGGCGCTGATCGCCGAAGGGGCACAATATCGCGGCCGCCATGAAACATTCGCGCCCGTCGAACGTTTCTTCCGAGATGGATCCTGAGCCGCAGGCGACCCCCGACGTCGAGTCAGCCCTTCGCATGCGTCCCGGCGTGGGCATCCACGGGTTCGTCGTGTCCGCGTACGAGGCCCATCACGGAGAGGTCTACTCGTTCCTGGCCCGCGCGACCCGGGACCGCGCCGCCGCCGAGGACCTCCTCCATGCGACGTTCGTCCGGTTGACGAAGGAGGCTCGCGAGGGACACGCCCCGGTCGAGGTTCGAGCCTGGCTCTATCGCGTCGCCACCGATCTCGTCATCGGCCGCGGCCGACGCAAGGCGACGGCGCTCCGCTGGCTCGGCCGCTTCGGCCCGCAGACGACACGAGCCCCGCGCCGGGATGAGGACGAGGATATCGAGCGGGCCCTCGAGGGGCTGAGCGCGGACGCCCGGCTCGCGCTCCTGCTGTCGGGCAGCGGCTTCAGCGGCGAGGAGATCGGCGCCGCGATCGACCGATCACCGGCGGCGACGCGGACGCTCCTGTGGCGGGCCCGGGCTCGTGTCCGAATTCGACGCGACCTGTTCGCGGAGCGCGCTCGATGAGCATCCACGACGCGTTCCTCGAGCTAGCCGCGACGGAGATCGATTTCGAGCTCGACCCTGCCGAGCGCGCCGAGCTCGAGCGGCACATCGCGGGCTGCGAGGCGTGCCGCCGGGCAACCGATGCGATGCGCGATGACGCGAACGCGATCGCATACAGCGCCGGACCTCAGCTGTCGCCGATGCGGTCGGAAGCGATCCTTGCCGCGGCTCTGCGGCCACCGAAGAGCGGCCCGCCGCTGCGGTTGCTCGCAATCGGCGCCCTGGTCGCGATCTTCGGTGTCGGGCTCCTGGCGGCGGGGGAGTTGATCAGGCGATCGCAACAACCGGGCATCGCGGGGTTGCCGACGGCGAGCGGCTTCCTCGATGCCGGACCCTCCGGCGGACCGGGGTCGCCGTCGCTACCGACCTCCCGACCATCCTCGGGCTCGCCGCACCCGGCCGCCTCGCCGGCTGCCGGCGAGCTGCCGGTCCGTGGTTCCGGGCAGCAGCTCGGGACGGAGATCAAGATGGCGCCGGGCCCGGACGGCGATCTCTACGTCTCGATCCCCGGGCAGACCGGGACCACCCTGGTGCGACTCGACGCTGGTGGCAAAGCGGCCCCTGGCTGGCCGATCGTGCTTCCCGGAGCACCGCTCTGCAGCTTGCTCCTGACGGCGCCGGACGGTTCGGTCAGGGCCGTCTGCTACACCGACGACCTCGTCTCGGAGCTGGTCGCTCCGCCCGTCCGGGCGTTCGCCTTCGATGCCGGCGGCGACCCGTTGCCTGGCTGGCCGGTCGACATTCCGTGCTGCTTCACCGGACGGCTCGTCGGCGACCAGTTGACGATGTTCGTCCGGGAGTACTTCGGCGATGTCGAGCAGGAGGGCCAGCCCGCGGGGAACAGCTGGATCGTCACGGTCGCGGCGGATGGAGCAGTCGCCAGCGGGACCCAGGTCCCGTTCGCTCTCGATTGCTGCATCGACACCTGGGCCGTCGGGCCGGACGGCGTGGCGTACGGGACGGTCCACGACTTCTCCGGCGCTGCCCCGAGTTCGCAGCTCACCGCGGTCCACGCGACCGGCGTCCCGAACGGCTTTCCGGTGGCGATCGACGGCATCGCATCCGGGCCGTCGTTCGACCTCGTCGGCGGGATCCACGTGACCGTCGGGTCGCCTCAGGTCCCTCCCGCACGCACCCTCGTCTTCGGCACGGATGGCCGGCCGATCAATTCGGGCTCGAGCGAGTTGGACCTCACCGCGACGAGCGACTGGAACGGCGCGGGCGGCGATTTTCCGGCGCCGCCTCTCGTCAGTGGTGACGGGACGACGTTCGTCATCGACGACTCCGACGGCACCACGGTCGTCGGCCTGGGCTCGGCCGGGCAGGAAATGAGGGGCTGGCCGTATCGATCCAAGGTCGGCCTGCAGGAAACGGGCTTCTGCGGGCCCGGCGACACCGGCTGCGGCTCGTTCCGCGCTGCCCCGGCGATCGGCCGGTTCGGCATCCTCTACCTCGTGCACGCCGCCGCCAAGTCCTCAGCGGGCGGCAGCGTCGTCGCGGTCGACGAAGATGGGCGGGTGCGCGGTGGTTGGCCGGTCGGCCTGCGGCGGCCGGGAGCGGCGTTCTGGTCCATCGTGGCTGCCGCCGACGGTACGGCCTTCGCCCTCGCGATCGAGCCTGAGCCGAACGGCAGCCATTCGGCGACGATCCTGTCGCTGGCGCTCAACAGCACGGTCGGCTACACGACGACTGTGGTCGAGCCCTAGGGACCCGCCGAGCCGTCAGCCTGAGATTTCGGCGCGCTCCGTGAACAGCGCGGTGACCACGAGCGCCCCGATGAGCCAGCCCGCGACGATGAGCAGCGCAAGATTCGGGTCGAGTGGCGCGACGATCGCCCCACCGCCGCCCCCTCCGCCGACGTTGCCGCTCACCTCGACGACCGCGCCAGCGGCGTTGAAGGGCAGGTACTTGACGATGTCGGGGAGGAAAATCGAGGCGAACTGCTCGCCGAAGTAGACCGCGATACCGACGCCGATGCCCGCGAGCTGGCTACGTGCGAGCGTCGCGATGGCGAATCCCAGGGCGGCCTGCTCGATCATCGCGACCCAGCCGCGTCCGAACAGCTCCGGCAGCTTGCCGATGGCCGCCGAATCTCCGATGCCGGCCGTCGACACGCCGGCGATCGTGGCCGCGATCGCGGCGGCGAGCACACCGACAGCGAACGCGAGCAGGAGCCCGAACCCGACCATCGCGGCAATCGCGGCGAACGACAGCAATTGGTAGCGGCTGCGGCTCTCGCCGCGAGCGACTGCCGCCTTGAGCGTGCCCCAGCTCCACTCCGAGCCGGCGACCGCGGCGCCGTAGATGACGCCGAACAGTCCGCCGAGGCCGAGGATGAACGAGATGACGAACGTGTACGCCCCTGGGAACGTCACCAGCTGGCGGCCCGCCTCGGCGCCCTCGCCCGCGTTCGGCTGACCGGCTGTGGCCCCGACGGCAAGGAGGATGAGGGCGAGCAGCCCGACGAGCAGCCCGAACGTGACATAGGTCGCCGGCCGACGGATGAGCTTGCGGACTCCGGCGATGAAGAGCTTCATTCCTCGCCGCCCTTGCTCGCGGTGCCGCCCGAGCTCCCCGAACTGCCGGCGCTCCCCCAGCCGGGCGGGATCGGCTCGATCGGGACCCCGAGGACCGCCGCGGCCTCCTTGCTTGCCGCCGGCTGGTCGCGCGTCAGCTCGAGGAAGAGTTGCTCGAGATCGCTGCCGGTCTCGAGGCCCGACGCGTAGATGCCGGCGGTCGCCAGGGCCCGGTTGACCTCGGCCGCCCGGTCGGGCTCGATCGGCACCGTCAGCCAGCCATCCTCGCCTGGGATCCGGGCGACGCCATTGCCCCCAGCGAGACCGCCGATGATTCCGCTCGCCGCCTCCACCTGGCCGGGTTCGACCCTGACCCGGACGATGCCCTCGCCCTGGAGCAGCTCTTCGATCGGGCCCTCGCGGACGAGCTTCCCGGAGGCAATGATTCCAATGACGTCGGCCAGTTGCTGAACCTCGCCCAGCACGTGGCTCGAAACGAAGACCGTCTTGCCCGCAGCGGCCAGCTGCTTGAGCGTGTCGCGCATGCCGACGATGCCGGCGGGATCGAGGCCGTTCGACGGCTCGTCGAGGAGCAGAAGCCGCGGGTCGCTCAGCAGGGCCGCCGCGATGCCGAGCCGTTGCTTCATCCCGAGGGAGTACGTCTGGACGCGATCCCGAGCGCGGTCGCGAAGCCCGACGAACTCGAGGAGCTCCTCCACGCGGTGCTTCGGCGTGGGCGCTCCGGTCGAGGCGAGGCTGCGGAGATTCTCGCGGGCGGAGAGGTACGGGTAGAACGAGGGCGATTCGATGAGCGCTCCGACCTCGAACAGCCGCTTCCGGTCACCACGGCCGAAGGGCCGCCCCAGTAGCTCGATCGTCCCGCCGTCGGCGTGGATAAGGCCGGTCAGGAGCCGCATCGTCGTCGTCTTGCCGGCTCCGTTCGGCCCGAGGAACCCGTACACGACGCCTGATGGGACCGACAGGTCGAGGCCCGCGAGCGCGGTCTGGCTGCCGTAGCGCTTCTCGAGCCCGCGAGTTGCCAGCGCGAGGCCGTCGGTCGAGGTCATGGGGGGTGGGCTCTCCTGTCGGTGCCGTGCTCGGCGCAGGCGAAAGGATGACACGAAGCGGACGAGCCAGTGCGTGGCGTTGGGCCCGCGCGCTCAGGTTGTGCGGTTGCGCACCGCTACGTCTCCGCGAAGTGCCGGAAGGCACCAATGCAAGGTTCGAAGCAAGGTCTCGACCCTAGCGTCCTAGTACTAATGGGGGCCATAAGCAGCCAGCGTACCGGTACTCTCGGCGGCCCCTTCCACATCGACCGAAACACGGCGTACATCCCGCGAGGCCACAACCCGAGCGGTCGATACGAGGGGGCAACAGTGAACAACCAGCTCGACCGCTCGGAGAGGGCAAAGCCACATTCGGCCGAGCGTTCGCGGGGCCAGATCCTGATCCTGTTTGTGATGGCCCTTTTCGTCTTCACCGGCATGGTCGCCCTGGTGATCGACGTCTCGTGGTACTGGGTCAGCTCCCTCCGGATTCAGCGCGCTGCCGACGCGGCCGCCCTGGCCGGCGCGGTCCAGCTGCCGATGAACCCGTCCGGGGCCTACGTCCTTGCTTTCGCCGAGGCGGAGAAGAACGGCTACGCGGTCAGCGATCCATCGGTCACGATCACGCCGGTGCAAGAGCCCGCCCTCACCGGCCGGCGCCTCGCTGTGACGATCACTGCTCCCGTCAACACCTTCTTCATGGGGCTCCTCGGCATCCACGAAATCATGTCGACGAAGATCGCCAAGGCTGAGTTCGTCCTGCCCGTCCCGATGGGCAGCCCTGAGAACTACTACGGCGTCTTCGGCGAGGTCCGCGGCCTGACTACGACCGGGACGGTCGATGTCACCACGAATCTCAATGGCGATTCCGGTTTGAATTCGCCGGACGCGACCCTGGGTGTGGTCGGCACGGCCTGGACATCCACGAGCGGGTCCCTCGTCGCGGCCGTCGCGGACGACGACGGTGCCTTCGCCCAGGCAGACGCAAATGGCGACACCCAGCAGTGGAGCGACTTCGATCTGCTCGCGGGCCTGGATTTCGCGACGGACGAAGCCAAGGCGGTAAACGGAATCGTGGTCGAGTTGACCGACGCCCACGTCCAGGCGGCGTGCCCGGGCGCCTTCATCGAAGTGGCCCTCTCGTACGATGGCGGGACTCATTGGACGACCGACACCGCCAACAACCGTGCGCCTGCGACCGGCGACCTCACGACGTCAGGTGCCGACATCCCGCTCGGTCTCACGTCGAGCACCAGCGCCTGGCAGTTCTCGCCGCCCCACTCGTGGGACGGGAATGACCTGGGCACCAGCCGATTTCGGCTCAGGCTGACCGCGAACGAGAGTTGCGGCGCGGCCACGCAGATCCGGGTCGACCGGATCCGGGTGCGAGCGCTCTATGACGTCGAGCGGACCGTTCCCACGGTGACGACGACGACGCTGCCCGACGCGGACCTCATGGGCCCAAGCCTGCCATGTGCCAACGGCGTCGCGGGCTGCTACCAGGCCGCCGGCGAAGTTCTCAACCCCCGAGGCTTCTGGGGCACGATGAATACCCAGGGCGCCGAGAACGTCAACGGCGACGCCTACCAGCCCTACTACGACAACAACACCTCGGACACCAACGTTTCCTATAACCCTGACGACTACTACAACTACGCGGTCGAGATCCCGCCCCTCGCCACCAACGGCTCGGTCTATGTCTTCGACCCAGTGTTCTGCGCGACGTCGGCGAACAAGGGCACCGGTGACCGCTGGTTCAGCAGCGACAGCGATCCGGTCAGCTCGTTCTTCGAGCTGTACGACTCGCAGGGCACGCTGTACGACCGGGGCGACGACGGCGCCCCGATCGCCTCGTCCGCTGGCCTCTTCCGCAATGTCAAGGCCTCGGACACCACGATGGGGGGAGCGACCGGAGGCTCGCCGGCGGAGTGCCGCAACAACACGGACGCGACCTACGGCGACGGCCGTGACTTCCACAACCAGTGGTATCGCCTGGCAACGGGCCTGAGCGGTGGCGCAAACGGCAAGGTGTACCGCCTCCACACGACCTCTACGGATCCGCTCAACGCGTCCGCGCAGCTCGGCACGGATGGCGAGAACAGCTTCGCCCTCTATGTCGACACCCCCGGCGCACGCATCTATGGCATCGGTGCAATGCAGGCGTTCACTCCGCTGTCGGCCAATGGATCCACCGTTCAGTCGGAGTTCTATCTGGCCCAGATCGAAGCTGTCCACGCCGGCAAGATGGTCGAGATCAAGCTGTGGGACCCCGGCGACACGAACCCTTTGTCGGCGTCGCTCCAGATCCTCGTCCCGAACAGCAGCGGCTGGTCGCCGGCGCTCATGGACTATTCGGCGGCGAAGGGGACGACCAATAGCTCCGCTGCCAATTGCGCCTCCCAGGTGGGCGACGACGCCCCGTCAGTTCAGACGAACGTCGGCGCGACCTCCGGCACGTTCAACGGCTGCTGGTTGACGATCACGATCCCGATCGGCGCCGGCTACACGGCCGAACAGGATGGCTGGTGGAAGATCCGCTACACGATGAATGGAACCGGAACATCCAACGACGTCACGACCTGGAAGGTCGCCATCCGCGGCAACCCGGTGCACCTGATCATTCCGTAAAGCCCGATCCGTCCGGCATGGGCGTGCCTCGCCGCCATCTGCGCGGCGAGCACGCTCTCTGCCGGTCCAGCGTCCTCGCGTCCCGCGACGCGACGCATTGCCGTCGCACGCGGTCGCGGCGACCTACGATGCCGACCTCCGGAGCGAGAGGTGGGTGCGATGCGGTCCCGGTTCCTTGCGCTGCTGGCTGCGGCAACCATCGTCGCCGCGGGATGCGGAACCTCGACGTCGAGCGGATCGCCGATGGCGCAGGCACCCTCCGCCAGCCGGGCCACGAACCCTGCCCCGACCGCCACTCCCGACCCGACGCCGGCCCCGGCCGAGCTCAAGGTCATGGATTTCAATATCGAATACGGGGGAGACGAGGTCGACTTCGCCAAGGTCATCGAGGCGATCCAGAAGGCCGACCCGGACGTCGTCGCGCTCGAAGAGGCCGAGGGCAGCACCCAGAAGGTCGCCGACGCCCTCGGCTGGCCGCACTACAGCACCCGATCGCAGCTCGTGTCGAAACTGCCCCTCATCGACCCGCCCGGGGCAGACGGCATGTACGAGTTCGTCCAGATCCGGCCGGGCGAGGTTGTCGCCGTCTCGAACGTCCATCTCCCGTCGGATCCGTATGGGCCATATGACGTTCGCGATGGAAAGACCGTCGAGGAGGTCATCAAGCTCGAGCAGGACACCCGCCTGCCGATGCTCCAGCAGCGACTCGACGTGCTGCCGGCGCTCATCGCAGCCGGCATCCCGACGTTTCTGACCGGCGACTTCAACGCGCCGTCTCACCTCGACTGGACGGCGGCAGCCGTGGGCCTTCGTAGCCACATCAAGTACGCGGTCGCCTGGCCGGTCAGCACTGCGATCGAGGCGGCCGGCTTCCGGGACGCATATCGCGAGCTCCATCCGGACCCGGTCGCAGACCCGGGCCTGACGTGGTGGGCCGGCCGCCCGCTCATCGACGGATACCCCGACCCGAGCGAACCGCAGGACCGGATCGACATCATCTACGCCGCCGGTCCGTCCACGACCGACGACATCAAGATCGTCGGCGAGAAGGGCGGCCCCCAGGTCGACATCGAGGTGGACCCGTGGGGCACGGATCACCGCGGCGTGGTCGGATCGTTCACGGTCCAGCCCGGCGTCCCGGCGCCCTTCGTCTCGATCGACGAGCGGCTCGTCACCGTCGGCGATCGCAGCGTCGCACGGTTCTCGCCTGGAGGGGCAGGCCAGACGATTCTCATCGCGAGCGCGGGCTCAGGCTCGTCGCCAGTCCCTGGCTTCGAGAGCGACGCCACCGCCAGCGGGGAGTGGGAGATCGACGCAGCGGGCCTCCAGCCCGGCGACTACGAGGTGCGCCTGCTCGCAGCCGGCGGGGCGACCGTTTCTGCTGCTCCGTTCTCCGTCGTTGCCCCGGAGACGAAGCCGGCGCTCAGCCTCGACGCCGCCTCGTACAGGACCGGAGACCCGATCACCGCCTCGTGGCGGAACGCGCCCGGCGCGCGCTGGGACTGGATTGGGATCTACGCGCGCGGCGGCGATCCGCTCGTCGACTCGTACCTCTACTTCGTCTACACCGGCCAGGACGTCAACGGCTCCGTCGTGATCGACGAGACCGGCGAAGGTGACTGGCCGTTTCCGCCGGGCGAGTACGACGCCAACTACCTGCTGGATGACGGCTACGTCTCCCTGGCCACTGCTCCATTCACCGTGACGCCCTGACGCCGAGAGTCATCCGGGAGCTCCCGGCCTGCGAACGATCGTTCGGGCTCGCTAAGCTGGCGAAGCCGATGGAGGTGGGGTGTGGCACACGACGCGGTCCTGCAGGAGATCCGGCGACTCGATCCGGTCAAGGACCACCAGCGGATCGCGTTCCTGACGTCGCTGCAGGAATTCCCCTGGGACACGACGAGGTCCCTTGAGCTCGCCCTGTTCCGCGCCTTCGCGGTCGCCAAGGGAACGGGGCTGCTGGAAGGGACCGGCGAGTTCACGAAGCGGACGCAGAAGCGCTACGACGACACCGTCCTGATCCTGGCCGAGATCCTGGAGCACGGCTACGACAGCCCGCGTGGCAAGGCGGCGCTGCGGCGGATCAACCAGATGCACGGCCGGTACTCGATCCCGAACGACGAGTTCCTCTACGTCCTCTCGACGTTCGTCTTCGAGCCTATCCGCTGGAACGAGCGATTCGGCTGGCGGCCCCTGCTCCGCCAGGAGAAGCTCGCGTCGTTCTACTTCTGGCGCGAGATCGCGCGGCGGATGGCGATCAAGGATGTCCCCGAGGAATACGACGCCTTCGAGCGATACTACGAGGAGTTCGCTCGCCGGAACTATCGGTTCGCCCCGGAGAACCGCGCTCTGGCGACGCGCGACGCGAGACCTGTTGCTTGGCTGGTATCTGCCCAAGGCGCTCTGGCCGCTCGGCCGGCCGTTCGTCCACGCGCATGATGGACGACCAGCTCCTCGCCGCGGTGGGTCTACCGCGCCCGCATCCCGCCGTTCGTCGCATCGATGGAAGGCGCCGTCCGGCTCCGCAGCCGGATCGTGCGAAGGCTGCCTGCTCGCCGCGAACCGCGGCTGATCACCAGCCAGCCCCACCCGACATACCCGAACGGTTACACGGTCGAAGAGCTCGGCGTTCACTGACCTGCCCACGGCCTGTCAATACCCCCCGGGAGTCTTGACACCGGGGTGCTAAACTAGGCGCATCCGGCTTGTCAAGACTTGACAAGCCCCTATCCATGTCCGGGTGGTCGAGGCGGAGTGGGCACCCCGCAGCGCGTCAGGTCGGACGCGCAGGTCGCTCTGGCGGAGGCCAGGGCCGGGAGGTCGGTTTGGCGGTCGGCGTTGCAGCCGAGGTCAAGAACAAGCTCAGCGTCGTCGACGTCGTCGGTGAGTCGGTCCAGCTGAAGAAGGCCGGCACCACCTACAAGGGTCTCTGCCCCTTCCACGGCGAGAAGACCCCGTCGTTCACGGTCACCCCTGCGCGCGACTCCTGGAAGTGCTTCGGTTGCGGCGAAGGCGGCGACATCTTCAGCTTCGTCATGAAGCGCGACAGCGCTGACGTTCCCGGAGGCACTCAAGGCCCTCGCCACGAAGGCCGGCGTCGAGCTGGACGAGCGGACGACCCGCGAGGACGCCCACAAGAAGCGTCTCCGCGACGTCATGGAGAGCGCGATCGCCTTCTACCACGCCGTCCTCACCGGTTCGAAGACCGGCGAAGCGGCTCTCGACTACCTCCGCGGCCGCGGCTTCACCGACGAGACGATCGCCAGGCATCAGCTCGGCTACGCGCCGGGCGGCTGGGACACGCTGACCCGCCAGCTCGCCGCGAAGCGGAACGTCCGCCCGGACGAGCTCGTCGAGGTCGGCCTCGCGCAGCCGCGCCAGTCGAGCCGAGGCGGCGTCTACGACCGCTTCCGCGAACGGGTCATCTTCCCGATCCGCGACGCCGAACGGGCTCGCCGGTCGGGCTCGGCGGGCGAATCCTCGCCGCGGCGGCCGACGACGGGGCGGACCACGGTCCGAAGTACCTCAACTCTCCGGCGACGCCGCTGTTCGACAAGAGCCGGACGCTCTATCTCATCGACAAGGCGAAGGGCCCGATCCGCAAGTCGAGCCAGGCGGTGATCGTCGAGGGCTACACGGACGCGCTGATGGCCCACCAGGCCGGCTTCGACAACGTCGTCGCGTCGCTCGGGACGGCGCTGACGCCCGGGCCAGGTCGGCGCTGCTCACCCGCTACGCGAAGAAGATCGCGCTCGCCTACGACGTCGACGCGGCCGGCGAGAAGGCGGGCACGTTCGGGGCGCAGGCGCTCGAGTCGCTGATCGGCCAGCTGGCGGCCGCCGACACCGGCGTCGAGCTCGACGAGGTCCGCGTCGTCCGCCTGCCCGACGGCAAGGATCCCGACGAGGTCGTTCGCGAGACGCCCGATCGTTGGCGCGAGGAGGTCCGGACCGCCGAGCCGATCGTCGACTACCTCATCGACTTCCACGCCGACAGGTCGACCTCAAGACGCCCGGCGGCAAGGCCCGCTTCGTCGACGCGATCGCACCGACGCTCCGGGCGATCCCGAACCCGGTGATGCGCGACGCCTACCTCCAGCAGATCCACAACGTGTCCGGGGTCGAGGAGCGCGTCCGTGCTGGAGGTCCTCCACCGCCGGCCGGCGCCGGGTGGCGCATCCGCCGAGGGGCGGATCACCGCGGACGCCGTCCTCGCGTCTGCCGACGCGCTGCCGATCGACCGGATCCTCGCCGCGATCTCGCCGGTCGAGGAGGAGCTGCTCCGCCTCCTGCTGCTCGCCCCGGATCAGCAGCCTCGCGTCGCCGACGAGCTCGGCCCCGACCAGCTGCCCATCGACGCCGGCCCGCGAGCTGTTCCGGGCGATCGTCCTCCAGCGCGCGCCCGACGACCACGGGGTCCGACCGCCGTTCTCGATGTCGGCGCTGCATGGCCGCGCCTCGACGACGAGACCCGGGCACCCGCCCAGGCGATCCTCGCGCAACCGTCACCGGACCTCGCGCTCGTGGCGTCCGAGCGAATCATGTACGCCGTCGATCGGTGCCTGCTCGCAGCTCGAGCGACGACAGCTCGACGAGCGCGCCGATTGGGTCGGCGGCGAGCTGCTCGCCGCGGAGGCGCGCGGCGATCGGGAGACCGTCGGCCAGCTCGTCGACCTCCAACTCCAGAACAACGAAGCCCGTCGATCCGTCGACCGGCAGATCGAGCAAGCCACAGTGTTGGTCCGCGCATGACACGGAGGCACCCATGCCGCGATCCGCTTGACAAGCAGCTTGTCGAAGCCGTCCTGACCCGTCCCCGGCGCGCCCGCGCCGACGTCGAGGAGGCCAAGCTCGCGACTCGCGGCCTGTCGGGCGGCGAAGGTCGTACTGCCGAAGGTCGAAGACGACGATGACGAGGACGACGACGAGGATCTCGCTCTCGGCAGCGACGACGTCGGACGGCGCCGGACGTCGGCGTCGAGGTCGTCGGCGAGAACGGCGAAGCGGTCGACAACAAGCTGCCGCTCGACGCCCCGGCCAAGCTCGACCCGGCGGAGGTCGAGGAGCCGACCGCCGAGGAGCTCGAGGCGATCTCGGCCGACATGATCGGGATCGACGACCCGGTCCGGATGTACCTCAAGGAGATCGGCAAGGTCGCCCTGCTGACCGCCGAGGAAGAGGTCGTCCTGGCCAAGGCGATCGAGCTCGGCGAGCAGCTCGTCGAGGCGCCGTGGAAGGGGATCGTCTCGCTCCACGAGTGGACGCTCCACGACACGGAGCGCAAGACCCGGACGCACGAAGCACGCAGCACCGGCTGCCGTTCGGCGACGAGGCGCACAAGCTCGTCCGCGACGCCATCGCGGACCCAGGCCGCCGCCGAGCTGCTCGTCGCCGACGCCCGACTTCCACCTCGTTCAAGGCCGGCAAGGACGCCCAGTCCGACGGCACCAAGGACGCTGCTCAAGGAGGCCAAGAAGCTCGTCCACGACCTACAACGAGAAGCTCGACCCGGACATCGTTCCTCACGCTCCTCGACTGGGCGTACTTCGCCGTCCACAACGGCGACCTCGACTCGCGCGACAACGTCGGGCTCCGGGCGATCTACGACTGGTCGCGCGACGAGGTCGCCTATCCCGGCGCTCGAGCGCTGGATCACGTCCGGCAACGACGCCGAGCTGCTGAAGCGGCTCGGGTTCGACCCGGAGGTCCCGCTCAACACGAAGCTGGCGCACCGCAAGGGCGAGCTGGTGCGGATCGGGCGCGACGCGCGCGAGCAGCTGACCTCGGCGAACCTGCGGCTCGTCGTATCGATCGCGAAGAAGTACATCGGCCGCGGGATGTCGTTCCTCGACCTGATCCAGGAAGGCAACATCGGCCTGATCCGCGCGGTCGAGAAGTTCGACTACGAGAAGGGCTTCAAGTTCTCGACGTACGCCACGTGGTGGATCCGCCAGGCCATCACCCGCGCGATCGCCGACCAGGCCCGGACGATCCGGATCCCGGTCCACATGGTGGAGACGATCAACCGGCTGATCCGCGTCTCGCGCCAGCTCCTCCAGGAGCTGGGCCGCGAGCCGACGGTCGAGGAGATCGCCGAGGCGATGTCGAAGGGCCAGGAGGTCCAGGTCACGCCCGAGAAGGTCCGCGAGATCATCAAGGTCTCGCAGGAGCCGGTCTCGCTCGAGACCCCGATCGGCGAGGAAGAGGACTCCCACCTCGGCGACTTCATCGAGGACCGGGGCGCCCTGGCCCCGGCCGAGGCCGCGTCGCACCAGCTGCTCAAGGAGCAGGTCGAGGCGGTGCTCGACTCGCTGACCGGCCGCGAGCGGCGCGTGCTCCAGCTCCGGTTCGGCCTCGAGGACGGGCGCGCCCGGACGCTCGAGGAGGTCGGCAAGGAGTTCAACGTGACCCGCGAGCGGATCCGCCAGATCGAGGCGAAGGCGCTCCGCAAGCTGCGCCACCCGTCGCGATCGAGGAAGCTCAAGGACTACCTGGAGTAGGGGAGCGGTAGGCGTGTCCGACGCCACTCGCCCGGTGCCGCCTGGCCACCTGGCCCCCCAATTCCTGTGTGGCGGGTCTACGCGACAAGGAATCGCGCAGACCTGTCACCGATTCCTGCTGGACGGGGAAGATTGACCAAGTCGGCTGCCGCATGGGTCGATTGTTCCTATGGCGCGGGAAGACTCTGTCGACCTCGGCTCGAAGGTGTCCCGAACACCGGCGTCATAGGAATCGCGAAACCGGGTATCCCTACAGCACGATGACGCTGTTGCCGCCCGGGTCGTCACCCGCGGCGAGGGCTCGCAGTGCGGTGACGGATGCGATCGGGTAGTTGGCCCGGAGACTGACGCCGAACTCACGCAATGTCACCCGATTGGATCGCGTGGCCGAAACTAGAACAATCGCGCGGTCGAATCCGGAGTCGCGCAGCTTCAGCATGACCCGTCGATCGACCGCCTGAACATCTCGCAACCTTGTCTCGGCATCGACACCGATCTTCAGGTCGGGCGCCACGATCCCGGCATCCCAGGCCCGAAGGTCGCCTTCGATCGGCATCGCGACCTCCGTCCGCCACCTGAAACGGGGCGATATCCGAACGCGTAGCCGTTCGAGAAGGCCGACCTGTGCCGCGTCATGGATCCCGCCACCAACCGGATAGGCGCGCGCCGAGAGCTCCAACCCGACTGCTCCCAGCATCTGCGCGATAACCACCAACGGGACGTCTGGATGCCCGCCCCGCTCGATCAGCCTGATCTGCGAGTCCGAAAGCCCGATCGCATCGCCGATCAGTCGTTGGCTGAGATTCTTGGCGACGCGACCGTCGCGAGCCTCGCGAAGTGGTTCATCTCGCAGGCGTTCGCCGCGTCGTCGGGCTCGATCTGTGGGCCGCTCCCTGGAGGTCACGGCGCGATCTTTGCAGGGGCCTCGTAGCTGCCGCTTACCGCGACCGCTTAGCATTCAGCCATGGACCTCGGGCTCAAGGATCGGCGGTTCCTCGTCAGTGGCGGGAGTCGCGGACTGGGAGCGGCCGTCGGGCGCGCCCTCGCGAAGGAGGGTGCGCGGGTGGCACTGGCGGCCCGCGCATCGGACGCGCTGACGGCCGGCGCGGAGGCAATTGGCGGCCATGCGATCGCGGCCGACGTCTCCCAGCCGGACGGCCCGGCCTCCGCGGTCCGCGCCGCGGTCGACGCGCTCGGTGGGCTGGATGGCCTCGTCGTCAACAGCGGCGGACCGCCACCTGGGACCTTCGACCAGGTCGACGAAACGGCCTGGGCGAAGGCGATCGATGGGACGTTGATGAGCTCGATCCGCCTCATACGCGAGGCCCTGCCGCATCTCCGTCAGGGTCGCGACGCCTCGATCCTCGTTATCCTGTCGTCGTCGGTTCGCGAGCCGATTCCCGGGCTCATCACATCGAACGTCCTGCGGCCAGGCCTGGCCGGCCTGATCAAGACGCTGACCACTGAGATCGCCCCCATCCGGATCAACGGCGTCGCTCCGGGACGATTCGACACGGATCGGATCCGGACGCTCGACGCCGGCCGCGCCGAGCAGGCGAAGTCGACGATCGAGGAGGTTCAACGCTTGAACATCGACCGGATCCCGATCGGGCGGTATGGCGAGCCGGACGAGCTGGGGAGGATCGCGGCTTTCGTCCTTTCGCCCGCCGCCTCCTACCTGACGGGCGTGATCCTGCCCATCGATGGAGGGATGATCAGGAGCCTGCCGTGAGCTTGCCCGGCTCCGGGCCGACGGCGATCGGCAGTTCCGTTCGGCTCCAGTCGCTGAACGAGCCCGGGTAGAGGATCGCGTCGGGCAGCCCCGCGACGCGGAGCGCGAGCGCTGTGTGACAGGCCGTCACGCCGCTGCCGCACGAGACGACGACGGGCCGACCCTCGGGGGCCACCGTTCGAAGCTGTGCGGCGAGGGCGGGGGGCTCGAGGAAGCGGCCATCGGGTCCGAGGGCCATCTTCGCCGGCCCACTGATCGCCGACGGAATGTGGCCCGCACGCGGATCGACCGGCTCGACCTCACCGCGATAGCGCTCCGGTGCCCGCGCGTCGATGAGCGTCACGTCGTCGAGCTGGCCGATCAATTCGTCGCGGTCGACAACGTTCGACCATCGATCGCCCAGTCGAAGCTCGCGCGGCTCGAGCGTCGGGACGACGACGGACTGCGGCAGGCCCGCCATTCGCCAGGCCTTAAACCCTCCGTCGAGAAGGGCGACGCGCTCGTAGCCGAGGTTGTCGAGCATCCACCACAGCCGCGCTGCGACAGTCCCCATCACGTCGTCGTACCCCACGATGAGATCGCCGGACCCGATGCCGAGCTGGCCAAGGCGCTCCGCGAAGTCGGCCGGATCCGGGAGGGGATGGCGCCCGGCGCCATCGGGCGCCGCGAGGTCCCTGTCGAGGTCGACGAAGATCGCGCCCGGGATATGGGCATCGTCATATTCCCGCCGGCCGCGCTCCGGCTCTCCGACGTACCAGCGGACATCCGCGATCCGAAGGTCCGGATCGCCGAGGCGCGCCGCGAGGGCAACCGGCGAGATGAGCGGTGATCGTTCGTGCACGTCGCGAGTATGCCAGTCGCCGCGCGAGTGGCGGTCATGCCCCTCTGCTATCCTCTGGCCCGGCGAGGCGCCGACGGCGCGCGCCCGGACCGGAATCCCGGTCCCTCGCTCCGGCGTAGCTCAGTGGTAGAGCGGGCGGCTGTTAACCGCTTGGTCGTAGGTTCGAGTCCTACCGCCGGAGCCACTCGTATACCGAAGGAATTAGACCGGTTAACACCCTCGTCGGTCGCGGCCCTCCAGACGGCGACAGCCTTCTCGTCGCGGACTGTCGACGTCGATCCGCTCGAACAAGTCTCGGACCCACGCCACGCGTGTCGCCAACGGCGCGTCGGTCAAGGATAGTCGTTCATGTCGTCGATCGTCTGCCGAACGAGCCTCGTTGTGATCCGGAGTGGCCGCTCCGCTTGGTCAAGCTCGGCAATTCGCGCCTGAGCCGCTTCAAGCTCGGCCGCAACCGCCTCCATCTCGACGTTGATCCGCTCGGCAGCTCTGGGCCGGCGCTGCGAAGAGCACGACGCAGAGTTGGCGTCTTCCTGCTGGAGTTTGCGAATTCGCGCCTTCGCCTCATCGAGATCGGGCGCACGTCGCTCGGCGCGCATCTCGATGTCCTCGTTGAGCAAACGGAGAAGTACTTCCCGAGGACAGCCTTTGGGGTCACCAGGGTCCGGCGGATCAGGTGCATGACGCCGAGATCCAGGTCGTTCGCCCGCACGCTTGGTCGACCGCAGCGCGCCTTGCAGCGGTAGTAGCGGTATGACCGATTGCTCGTGCCCACCATCCTTGACCCGCATGCGCACCGGAGCAGCTCCGTCAGCACGTAGCCGCCCGCGTAGCGCTGCGGCGCCAACCGATCCTTCCGGCGGCGGACCAGCATCTCCTGCACCCTCGTCCAGAGCTGCTCGGGAACGACGGCTTCGACGTCGCTGGTCACGACGTCCTCGGCCGGGTTCCGCCGCCGCTTGCGGCCGTGCTCGCCCTCGACTCGCGCCTCACGGTTGAAGACGCGAACGCCGCGATAGATCGGGTTGGCGAGGATGGTGGCCAGGCTGGACTTGTTCTCGCAGATGCCGGTTGCGGCGACGATCTCGTCGTAGGTCACGCCTTCGGCCGCCATCTGGAACGCCTGGACCACCTTGGGGGCCGTCTCCGGTCCGGCACCCAACGCACGCGTGTCAGCGGCGTCCCGTCGTACCGTGCGCCGATCACGACCGGCTCCCGCCGGTAGCCTCACGGGCGCGGCGGCCGCCCGCCGAGAAGCCCTGCCGGGCCGGCTTCCTTCTGGGACCGGAGCACATCGGCGGCCGTCAGCGGCCGCATAGAACTCGTCGACCGCCATGAGGATATGCGTGATCAATGACCCGAGTGGGCCTTCTGGCACCGGCTCCTTGTAGGAGAGGATGTCGATGCCGCGCTTGCGCAGGAGGGCGCGATAGACCAGGCCCTCCTCCATGTTCCGGGCGAAGCCGACTTGAACTTCCAGACGAGCACCCACGAGAAGCTCGGCCCGCCATCTCGCGCACGAGAGATGATCGACTGGAGACCTGCCTCCCCTCGAGGTCGGTCCCACTGATGCCGGCGTCCTGAACGACATCGCAGGTTGCCCCGGCCCGCTCGACGGCCGCCGTGAGCTCAGCGACCTGGCTGGCGATTGGCAACTCGTCGCTGGCTTGGTGTTCGGTCGAGACTCGCACGTAGACGATGCCATTCGAGCCGGCCGGGATCTTTTTCACTGCCATTGCCCCCTCAGGACGACCATGACGCGGGCACCGACGACATGATCCGCCGGTGGTTGGTGGTCTGGTGGGGGTGGAGGTGCAGACCGGACATGATCCCTCCGGATCGTCGTCGTACCTCACGGGAATCTTACACCGGGTGAACAGTCCGCGACCTGGTCGTCTGATCCAGAGTCAGGTGCTCTACCGTTGAGCCACGCGCCAGCGTCTGAACTCGCGGAAGGCCTGCCGCCTCGCCGTATTTGGGATGAATCAGGTGCCCATCCCAAAATGAGTCAGATGCCCATCCGCAAGACCGGATGAGTCTGTTGCCCTATCGGGCCACCCGAGTCTACCGCGACCTGAGCCGTTGCCTCTACCAGCGCGATGCGCAGCGACTACGCGTTCCAACGCGAGAGGCTGGAGTCGTCGACACCTCGTGCCAGCCAAGCTGTCACAGCACCGCCCTAAGTTCAGCCGCGATGACCTCTTCCGATGGGACCCACTCTGACTCGCCGACCGACGTTCTTCGTTTCCGGCTCGTGGCCGATCGTGTGGGAGTCGGGGTCGATGTGCGGCTGCAGAGGTCGGCTGTTCGATGGATCTCGGTCGCGGACTCGAGCGGTCGTCGGGTCACCGGGATTGGGCCCACCGCCCGAGCGGCGATCGTGGCTAGCGTCGATTGGCTGGGGGAGGCAACGGTCTCCGAATTCCTCGCCGACCTGCGGTTACTCGAGGTCTCTCGCCGGCTGCACGAGCTCCGAGCCGGATAACGCGACACGATCGGCGAGGCGCTCGGGCGATCAGCTGGTTATCGATCACGACGTCGAAGGCGCGCGCCATCGCCGGGATCCCCTCAAAGGACGGAGTTCACCAGGAACGTTCCGGCCAGTCCTCGCGCTCGTGGCTCAACGGTCGTGACAGGCTAGCTGTCGCGACAGACGTCCATGGTCTGATGGTGGGACGTACCGAGCCTCGCCACTCCGATGCTGAGCTATTCACCGCCACCGGGGAACGGCGACAGATCTACGCGCGCGACACACGCCTCGACGAGCTAGCGCCGCTCGTGCGCATGGAGCTCGGGCAAGCGGAGGCGAGACGGGCCGAGGCCCGAGCAGCAGGGGTGAGCTCGGTGTCGGTCGGGACCACTGGCGGCGCGAGCAGCTCGGAGCGCTCTCGGACCGGGTTCCCACTCCAGGGTTCCGATTGTCGGTGGGTTTGCTCAGCTGCCGTCATTCGGGCGAGGGAGCGTACTGGCGTCTGGATCGATGGGTAGCGGGGGCTGCCGGAAGGAGCCGATCAGCCGGACGATGGCCCTCCGGTTGCCTGCGATCATGATCAGGTTGTCGGCGATGGCCTGGTCCAGCGGGCGTCCGGTATAGATCAGATCGCGCAGGATGGGCGGGCTGGTGGTGATTACAGCGTCCGGCGAGACCGCGGCGGCGCGGGCGACCTGGATCTCCGGACCGTCCAGGACAACTTGGAACCGGTCCGGCTCGAGCTGGAGTTCGTACTCGACACGTCGAGTCGAGCGAGTCCGTGGCCGGTAGGTCGCGCGGAGTGCGAACATCAATGCGTCGGTGCTCAACTCCGCGCCGGATGTGATCGGCAGGTCACTGCCCCAGCGGGCTAACTCCAGCAGGATCGGTTCGAGGCCGCGCCCACGCTCGGTCAGCCGGTACGCCCGGGTGGCGGCGGGAGGCCCGAGTCGGATCTGTTCCACGATGCCGTCTCGCCGTAGCTCACGGAGCCGTTGCGCGAGGACGTTCTGGCTGGCCCCGGGCAGACCCCGGCGAACATCGGTGAAGCGTTTGGGCCCGAAGACGAGCTCTCGGACCAACAGCAGCGCCCATCGTTCACCCACCAGGTCGAGCGCCCGCGCGATACCACACGGATCGTCGTAGCTGCGTTCGCCGCGCATTGACACCTCCACGATCAGAGTCTATTGTAAGCACTAGTAGGTGCTACGTTAGCACTAATGGGGCAGGAGCAAAGAGCTCAGACTAGCCGCCGTGATGGTCGGCGCGGCCATGACCAACCAGTTCCTTCTGGTCGACATGCTCCGACGTGACGACCACGCATCGAGAAATGGAGAGAAGCAGTGAACGAGATGACACTTCGTGTGACGTCCGCCGACGGTACGAGGATCGCCTACGACCGGAAAGGCACTGGCCCGGCGGTGATCCTCGTCGGCGGCACCCTAGACGACGGCGCTGAGAACGCGCCGCTGGCCCGGCTCCTTGCCAACCATTTCACGGTCTACAATTACGCACGACGCGGCCGGGGCGCCAGCGGCAATACACCGCCGTACGCCGTGGCGCGGGAGGTGGAAGACCTCGACGCGCTGATTGCGACAGCCGGCGGCTCAGCTCACGTGTACGGCGCCTCATCTGGCGGCGCCCTCGCGCTGGAGGCAGCAGCGGCAGGTTCGGCGATCGACAAGATCGCGGTGTGGGATGTGCCGTACGTGATCGGGGACGACCTGTGGCCGAGGTTCAACCAGTACCTCGCGGACACCCACGAGGCATACAAAGCCGGCCGGGACGAGGAGCTCCTGGAACTGTTCATGAGGCTTACCGGCGGACCCGACGCGGACATCGCGGCTGACAAACAGCACCCGCTCTGGGCCTCGTCCGTCGCGCTCGCCCACACGCTCGTCAAGGACGCCGTGGTCCTCAATGGCTACAAGATCCCCACGAACCGACTTGCCCGCATCACTCAGTCGGTCCTGGTGACCACCGAGGGTCCGATCACCGAGCCCCAGTTGGCAGGCCTCCCGACCGACTTCTTCGACCGCGCCGCGAAAGCGATAACCGCTGCCATCCCCCAGACCGAACGACACACGCTCGACGGGCAGGGACACGTCGTCGCCCCCGAACTCATGGCCCGTGTACTGAAGACGTTCTTCAACCAGTAACCCGTCGACTGATCAGGTCGCGACCGTGGGTCGCTTCGGAACGCAGGCCCATCGGCCACGTCAGCATCGGTCGGTGAGCGGCGACTCCTGAGTTCCGGAGTCTCGCCGCGTGTTGGCGCGAACGCGATCTGCAAGCCTGCGATCCCTTCCCCATGACGGGGGCTCCGATGACGCGGACCTTGCCGCGGGCTCGTCAACTGGGCAGCCAGCGCACGGACTCACCCCGGGACTCGACTACCTTCTGCGACACGAGGTGTCGGTGGCCTCTGAGAGCATGCACGGCATACAAAACCCGAGCGAGGTGCGGGTAGACACCCAGCCACGACGTGAGCGCGAGCAGCTATGTCTACCCACGCGAACGCTCCCCTCACTCCCGAAGGCCGCCGCCGTCTCTGGGGTGTTGGTAAGAACGCTGTCACCAGCCGCAATCGAGCCGCGGTCGCACGAGCCAAGGGCAGACTGCGCGGCAAACAGCCCGAGCTGTCCGCCAATCGCGTCGCGTGGGCTCGCAACTGGGCCGAGGATGAGATCCACGCAAACTCCGCCGGCCGGGGACAGCGCTCGCTGGTGCGAACCCTATTTGGCTGGCTCCGTCCAAAGGGTGATTAGCGCTACTCGTCGGTGGCCGGCAACAGTTCTCGATATTGGAGAAAACCCTGCTCGCCGAGCACGTCGACCGTCCTCCGGACGACAGCGCGCGTGGTTGCATCAGCAACACGCAAGAGCTCCAATGCTCGCTGAAGCTCGGCTCCGGCGATGTGCGGCAGCGAGTGCCACTCGTCACCTCGGACTAGCAGCTCGAGCGCGTGCGCGGACGGGTTAGCCCGCGAATGCGCCCTCACGTCTGCGTGTATCTGGGCCGACTACCAAGCAGCGACGCATCCGGCGAAGGCACTCTCGCTCCAGGGCCGCGACAGGTAAGGTGTCACGGAGGTGCGCCAGGATCGTGTTCAATGGCCCGCGCGCGACCCATTGGAGGCGGATCTCGACGATGATCGCCGTCGTCTGCGAGCTATGACCCAGCCCGTGCCTCGCCCGACGCCGCGTCGCCCGCCCACTCCACCGGCCGAGGGCGAGCGCCGTGCCGTCGCGGGTTATGCCGCGCAGTACACCGTCGCCGGCGTCCTGATCCTCGACGCCCTGGACGCGGACCTTGAGGCCATTCGCCTCGCCGATCCCACAGCGGGGCGCGTCGACGATTTGCAGGTCCTGACCCCGGGGTCGACTCGATGGATACCAGGTCAAGTGGTCGAGGACGCCAGCTTCGACCTCTTGGGGGCGAATCCTCGACGCGGACGACCAGTCGCCGGGTCTCCTCGCACAGCTCGCCGATGGCTGGCAGAGGCTTCGGTCTCAGAACCCAGATCGTCGAGTTGTGGTGCACCTGATCACCAATGACTATCCATCGGTCGCCGATCCCGGGTCGGGTTCGCTCGAGCGCTTCGCACGCGAGGTATGGCCGCTTCGGGCGAATGGACGGCCGGATGCAGCCAGCAACTGGGGTCAGGCCTGGGACAACTGCATCGTGGCTACTGGCCTTAACCCCGACGAATTCGACGACTTCGTCGCTTCTTGCGAACTTGAGTTCGGCTTCGCGATCGAGCGCTCACCCTTCGCAAGCGGATCCGGTGGACTCCCGATCGGGCAACCGACGTCGCCACGCTTTTGTGGCAGACCGTGGCATCGCCCGCTCGGATCGTTGAGCTGTCCCGCGACGAGTTGCTCGAGCGGCTTGGTTGGGCGCATCTCTACCGCCAACGACACCGACACGAGTTCCCAGTGGACGCCCGGGTCTACCGCGCTCCACGAGATGCACGCTCTCGTCTCGAGACCTTGCTTGGCAGCGGAATCCATGGCTACGCGGCCGTTGTCGGTCCCCCGGGCACCGGGAAGAGTTCGCTCCTGACGGAGGCGCTTCGCGTTCGGCGTGAGCAGGTGATCAGGTACTACGCCTTCGTTCCCGGCGACACGGCGGGGGCCGCGCGCGGGGAAGCCGTGGCGCTTCTCAACGACCTGGTTGTCGATCTTCGTCGCCTCGGTTTCCGTTCGCGTCGGCTTCCTCGGGATGATCCGCAGTGGCTACGGGAGGAGCTCCGCCACCAACTCCGTCAGATTGGCCAGCACTTCGAGGAAACCGGAAGCCGAACCATCTTCCTCATCGATGGTCTCGACCACACCGCGAGGCAGCCGGTTCCGGACCGCCCACTTCTCGCTGAGCTCCCAGAAGCACACGAGATACCACGAGGCGTCTTGGTCCTTCTCGGGTCGCAGACGACCGACCTTGATGCAATGCCCGCGACTGTTCGCCAGCAGGTCTCGGAGACGGATCGACGGATCGAACTGGGCCAGCTGGACGCGGCTCGGGTTCAGGAGGTCATCGACGCCTGGGGCCTGGATCCGCCGCTAGCCGATCGACAGGCGGAGCGCATCAAGGATCTCGTGGGGGGTCATCCCCTTTCACTGACCTACGCCCTGCGATATCTCGCCGGCGTGCCGACCATCGACGAGCGAGACAGAAGGCTCGCCTCGTTTCCCCCATACGCAGGCGACCTTGCCAGCCATTACTTAGCGTATTGGACGACGCTGTCGGAAGAGCGCGACGTGGCGGACGCCCTGGCGCTGCTCGCGCGAATCCGTGGGCCAATCGATGTCCCGTCCCTGGTCGCGCACCTCAACGCACCAGGCTTGGCCACCCGCATCGCCGAGCGCGTTGGGCACTACTTCCGCCGCCCCACGGCGCACCGCTGGACCTTCTTCCACGACAGTTTTCGGCAGTTCATTGTCGATCGGACACACCTAGACGACGTGGCATGCCACCAGCGACTCGCGGCATGGCGTGAGGGCGAACCTGGCTCCCCCGATCTCCTCTATCACCGTCTCATGGCGGGCAACGAGGAAGGGGCCTTGAGCCTTGCGAGCTATGACTACTTCCGAGAGCAGTACATAAGGCGACGACCTCCAGAGGCGATCGTTCGCGATGTCCGACTTCTCGCGGCGGTAGCCGTTCGTCGCCGGCGGATTGGTGATCTGGTCCGACTGTTGCTCGTTGACTCTGAGCTTGAGCAGCGCGGTAACATTATCGAGAGAGAGCCCCTCGTGCGAGTGCTCGCCCGACTCGGCGACGCTGCCAGTGTCATCGAATACGCCCGACAGCCCGCGAGGGTCGGGTCGCAGGAAGACGTTGATCGCGAGGCGGCTCTGGCTCTGGCGCGTGCGGGCTACGACGACGCGGCGCGGGAAATCTTCGACTCGATGGGCTTTCCCTCGGATCGAAACGACCCAGCCGACGGGCATCGTCTGCCGCCTGGTCTTCGAAAATGGAGCCGAACTGCCGCCTACTTGGTGCCCATCGAGCGACTCGAGGAAATGGTCGCCGAGGTTGGGCGCGGAGATCCTGATCGAGCGGCTCTCGTGCCCGCATTCTCAGCGGCGGCAGCAGACGAGTTAATCGCTCGTGGAGATATCCATGGAAGTCTGAGACTGACGCGCCGACTCAGAACGGACGTCGATCCAGAGCGCGCAGTTCGCGCGCAGGTTCTCGTGCAGGCAGCCCGCCACCATCGACTGGATGGAGATACTCAGGCCGCACGCGACGTTCTCGATGAGGCAATGTCCGACATCTGGCCGGCTGGTGTCCCGACTGATGTCGGATATGCCCTGGCGTTGGAGCTTGTGGCCGCTGGCAATCCTCATGCCGCCGAAGTGGCGTCCGGGCTCCAGCCACCAGGCGAGGTCGAGCTTCGCTTCGGCAACGAGGGCCTTGGCCCGTATTACCCATGGATTTCGTGGATCGCTCTCCGCTTTGCGGTCGGTGAGACGCCTGCCCTCGAGGATGTGGTCCCGCTCCTGGGAGCCAGGGTGGACGAGCGGATTGGCAGGGTCGTCTTTCTCCTGGGGCGCGTGGCAGGTACGGCGGTCACGCATAGCCTGAGCGTCTGGACGTTCCAGGAGCTCGCGCTCGCAGTGCTGCGAGCGTTCCTGCCGAGGCCCGATCGGCCTTCTCACGAGAGCTACGAACTCTCAGGCATCCGCCGCGAAGCGCATGAGGCGCTCGTTACGTTGACAGCGAGGCACGGGACTGCCCATCTCGACATGTTGCTCGACGTGTTCGAGGAAGAGTGGCGGCGACCAACGCTCTTCTGGTCCGAGGAGCTGCGACGGGCGATCCTCGTGTCCTTCGTCCAAGCGGGACCGTACCAGACGAGGTTGCGGTCCTGGCTCGAGCGGCTCGAGGAGGCTGAGGCTCCGCCCGACGCGAACTCCCGATTCCTGACGTGGGTCGAACGGGCGCAGGCCCGCCTCGTGTTCGGCGACACCGACGTTGCCAGCGAGTTTGTCGACCGGGCGCTTCGGACGAGTTTCAGCGTCGGGTATCGCAAGGATTACCAGCTCGAGTGGTGGTTGGCCTGGCTCGATCGAGTCAATCGACTCGAGCCGGATGACGCGGCAGCCCGGATCGCTGTGATTGCCGCAGCGCTGCCGGACCTCGACGAGACGACGGAGGGCCGTGCCACCGAGCTCGCGGCCAGGAACATCGTGCGAATTGCGTTCCGCTCCGAGCCATCGTGGGCCATGGAGCTGGTCGAGTGGCTCTCGGCGCGGGGCGCGCTGACGTTCGCCGGCGGCGCGGCCACGATTTTGGCAGCCGCCCTCGACGCTGGCGCTGCCGTCGACAGCGTCGCACGCTACGCGAGCGCTTGGGTCATCCCGTTCGAGCGCGAGGCCAGCAGCGAGCTGGCGCGAACGATGGCACAACGGCTAGCGGCCGCGGGCACCAGCCAAGCCGCAAGCTTCCTGGCTGATCGGCTCATTCCCTATGGGCGCCGAGCGACGCGGCGCGCATGGGCCGCTGAGCTCCTCGAGGGCACGACGCCGAATGGCATGCTCCCAGTTAACTTCCTCGAGGCGATGATCCCGCCAGCGGAGCCGGTCGACGAAGGCTCGCCCATCACCCGTCCCACGGAAGACGCCGAACCTCGGACGTTCGACGAGCTCGTTGAGTCCCTCGCCGCGGAGCGCTTCCCATCCTCGCGGGCGATCCGACGCCGAATGGCGCCGTTCCTGGGGGAGGCGACCGACGAGGAACTGCGCTCGCTGCGAGAACGACTCCCGGCTGGGCCATCAGTCGCCTTGACCGTTGCGGGGGACACTCTCTTGGCTCGCGGCCACCACCGTGCGGCTGCCGCACTCGCCGAGGCGTCCCTGGAGCGGCGCAATCCGCACGGGTGGGACCGCAACTGGGATGACGGGTCAGTACTGGAGACGCTCGACCTTCTACGCCAGATCGACGAGGTTCGTGCTCGGGACCTCGCTCGTGAGACGCTCGCCCTCGACATTGGATCCGGGGCCATCGATGGCTCCGCTTTGATGCGAAGCCTTGAAGATGTCCTGCCGCACCTTACGGCGAGTAGCGTAGATCGGGAGGTCTGGGCAGCGCTCGGGCCCTACCTCGAGGGCCTCCTGGAGCTCTCGCGTGAACGCCCAGAGCCCACATTCCAGGGACTAGCGCGCCGGACGCCGGATCAAGTGCTCGCCGATTTGGCGGGCCAATGGCTGGATCATCCAGTGGCGCTTCTTGCCCAACTCACGCGGGAGTCCTTGGCGGAAGAGGTGGCAACTGGGGCGCCCGCAGCAATCGCGACCGTGTCCGAGCTGCTGATCAGCAACCCGATCCAGACGACGTTGGCGATCACGGTCCTGGAGATCGTCCGCGAGAGCAGTCCCGAGAGAATCGCTCCATTCCGCGAGACCCTGGATGAGTTGCGACGATCACCAAGTCTCGATGTCCGCCTCGGGGCGTTGCGCTTGCTCGGCGCGGACTCGAACGACCTTGCGCCGGCGCAGCCCGCCACAGAGGTGCCTGCCACCTACCGCATCGCCGTCCCACCGTCAGCCAGCCGACGGCTGATTCGCCCGCGACTCCTGCCCGAAGATGGGCGGCCTCTCGTCGCGACCAACGAGGCTGCCGACATCACCGGGGGCTTCGAGGGGGAGATAGCAATCCTCTCGCGGTTGGCCGGCCTGTCGCGGGCGACGATCGCGTTGCGGGTTGTCGAACTAATGCGTGCGATTGGTTTCGGCCAAACACTCGACGAAGGTCACGAGTCCGCTCTCATGGCGAACTTGGATGACATCAGCCTTCGACTTCCGTACGTGCGCCCGCGCGCCTACGGCGTCCGCATGGCCTTGGGCCGAGTCGCGGCGGAGCTCCTCGATCACGGCTACATCGCAGCCGATGACGCCAGCGCTCTAGAAGAGCGCTTCCGTTGGACGGAATCCGATCCTGGACACGTTCTCGCTTGATCAGCGGCCACCGTGGTTGATGGAACCAGTTCGACCCCGCGACTCTCGAGTCTCCCCTGACGATTGGGTTTCCGACCTTCGCATCGAAGAGCGTCCGCTTCCGACAACGACGCGGGGCGTCGTGATTGCCGAGTACTCCGTGATACGCCGACTGGAGTGGGAACGCCCAACCGAAGAGCGCAGGCGGACGTTGGTCCCTGCTGCCTCGGCGGGGGCCATTGCGGCCGGGCAGGAGAACCTCTTTACCGAAACAATGGTCTCGCTCAGCGCCTATCCGAGCCGTGGCGATCCGGACGGGTCTCTGACCCTACTTAACTACGGGGGCGTACGTTTCATGACCACCAAGGAACGCTGGATTGCCATCAACCCGGCAGCGCCGCGAGTCTCGACTGGTCCCCGGATCCACAACGAGCGGGGGCGTGGCATGGCGCCGATGGAGAACGAAGGGTCGCGACCGTTGTCTGGGCGGAAGGCTACGTCGGCTGGCCGTCGCCGGACTTCGACGAGGAGCCCGGGTTTGGGTCCTACCTTGTGGCGGCCCCAGTCGCGCTCGAGGAACTCGCCGTTCTCGCTGGCGACATGCTGGCGTTCGAGACGGCCGAGCGAACTGCTCTCGTCGAGAAGCGCGAGATATCGGCGACCGCACGACATTTCTGGAACTGGCGCCGCTTCGCCTAGTATTCGCTGGCCCGGCGACGACGCATCGCCTCTCGACTTCGGGCCCGTTCAATCACCCTGCGGCACGCTGGGCAACGTCGTTGAACGGGCGACGTCCGTTCAACCACCTCGTGGCACTGGCCGCATTCGAGGACGGTGCTGGACAGGCTCGGGCGCGGCCGAATCGGGTAGGGGAGGATGATCTCGGTCGGCGCCGCTCCTCGCGCATGGAGTACACGGCGGGCTCCCGCCCGCCGGAGCCAATTCCCGTTCATCCGGAGCCTCGATTGGCGAACGAACGCACGTACCCCTGCCTACCCTGCGCAGACATCGATGAATCGGTCACGTTCTACGAATCCATCGGGTTCAAGAGGACGTACCGACAAGTCCGTCCCAACCCGTACGCGGTCGTAGCCCTCGAAGACATCCACATCCATCTCTTCGGCATCGAAGCCTTCGATCCCGCCGACTCGTATGGCACGGCGATCGTCGTCGTACCGGACCCCGACGGCCTCTATCGCGACTTTGCTGCCGGACTGCGGAAGGCGCATGGCAAGCTGCCGGTCGCTGGCATCCCACGCATCACCCGACCGCGGAAGAAGTATGGCACTGTGCGCGGATTCAGTGTCGTTGACCCGGGCGGCAACTGGCTGCGAATCTCCAAGCTTGGCGAGTCCGAAGAGGAAGATTCGGCGGAGAAGGCGGAAGGACTGGCCCAGATCGTCTACGTCGCCACGCGCTTGGGAGATGCCCACGGCGACGAGGCACTGGCCCTGAAGACGCTCGAAAGCGGTCTCACCCGATTTGGGGAGGCTGCCGAAGCAGGAGAACGCGCAAAGGCCTACCTGTACCGCGCGGAGTTGGCCGTCCGGACAGGGGATGGTGAGCTGGCTCGAGCATCTCTGGCTGCGGCGGAGTCGCTGGACCTGACCCACGATGAAAAGGCTGCACTCGCCGGCGAGTTCGTTCACGTGACGGAGCTCGTCAATCAAGGCTGAGATACCGGGGCTGTCGCGGAGCTGCAAGCCCCACGCTCGCATGACCCGCTAGATCGCACCGACAGGCATGGCATCCTCGGGTTCAAACCAACCCAGGGAGGACGAGATGCCACGCTTTGAAGCTTCCATCGATGTCGATGTGCCGATCCGAACGGCCTACAACCAGTGGACCCAGTTCGAGGACTTTCCCAGGTTCATGGAGGGAGTCGAGCGCGTCGTGCAGCGAGACGACAGGACCCTCGATTGGACGGCGAGCATCGTCGGCATGAAGAAGGAATGGACGGCGACGATCACCGACCAGACGCCCGATCAGCGGATCGCCTGGAAGAGCACGAGCGGCGAGGAGAACGCCGGCGCCGTCCTCTTCGAGCCACTCGGTCCCGACAAGACCCGAATCATTCTTCGGATCGACGCGGATCCTGACGGCCCGATCGAGACCATCGGCGCGAATCTCGGGATCCTCGAGGGTCGCGTGAAGGGCGACCTCGAACGTTTCAAGGAGTTCATCGACTCGCGCGGCAAGGAAACCGGTGCGTGGCGCGGGGAGATTCACGGCGACCGAATCACCACCCGCTAATCGGAGTCGGAGAGCCTCGCCGCAACCCTCCTGGAGCTGAAACCGCGAGTCCCCCAAGGGCTTCGCTTATACGTACAATCTTTCGATGAGAGGGCCGCGCGTCTCCCTCGGCGCCAACGGGTGACCGGAAGGCGCCGTTTGGTCGCCGGATCGATCGTCGCGATGGTGGCAGCTGGAGGACTCGCGACGATGGTGGCGCGGGACGACAAGGCACCGGCGGAGGGACTCGGAGTCCCCGGCACGCCGTTTTCGAGCGGCGGCAGCTGGATCTACCACTACATCCACACGCCGGAGCCGCCCGTGTACGGCGCAACACGTTTCTCGACGATCACGGAGCGGATCAAGGGCGATTTCTACACGAGTCGGGGCATCACCAACCTGATGATCTATGCCCCGTACCAGAGCACGGGCGAATACCGCGGCCTCCCGGCGATCGACTACTTCGCCACGAGTCCCGAAAACGGGACGATCGAGGAATTCCGGTCGATGGTGGCCGCGGCCAACGGCAAGGGCATCACCGTCACGATGTACGTCGCCTTGATCTACATCAGTCCGCGGAACCCGATCTTCGCGAAAGCTCAAGCTGACCGGCGCGACGGCGTCGATTCGCCGGAAGCTCGGATGCTCCGCTGGGATGAGCGCGTCCCGGACGGGTCCGTTCCGCCGCCCAACGGCGCGCCACCCAGCGAGCAGGACGTCGCGCGGCCACTCGAGGGCGGCTGGGCATGGAGCGAGATCGCGCAACGCTGGTATGCGACCAGCTGGGGCTTTCCGGGGGTTGACTTCGCGAACGCCAGCACCCGCGAGTACGCGAAACGCGTGCTCCGGTTCTGGATGGATCTCGGCATCCAGGGGTTCGAGTACGACATCCCGACGTCCTACTGGGGGATGCAAGGCGCGGACGCAGCCCGCCAGACCGAGGTCATGATCAGCGCGCCTCGCGAGCACCGGCCGGGCATGCAGCTCTATCTGCATGCCGAGGGCATCGGGACGTACGAGAACGAAGCCGACAGCGATCGGGTCGGCTTCACCCACATCATGATCAACGGCGACGACGACCTGGACTCGTTTGCGTCCCGCGCCGGGCGGGTCCCGCCGACCGGCACGGTGGACCGACTCGAAGAGCAATGGGCGACCTACTTCGATCCCCGTCGCACAGCGGGCCGCGGCGTTTACGCCATATCGCTCTACGACCTCGACCTCGATCCGCGGCTCAGGGCCCTCGACGCAGCGGTCCAGGCCGGCATGGGCGCCCAGTACTCGATCGACTTCGAGGAGCTCATCGAGAACTCGAATGGTCCGAACCTGCCGGCGGCGGCCCTCGAAGGCGTGTGGGATGTGTTCAGGATCCTGCGGAAGTCGCCGGCCCTCGCGCCATCGGCATCGCGCGAGCGGGTGCCGGCCGGGGACGGTGCGCGGGCCTACGCGATCAAGCGCTCGAGCGCCGACGGCAGCAGGTCGGCGCTGCTCCTCTACAACTTCGACGACTCCGAGGCCTCGATCACGCTCGACCTTGCCGGAACGGGAATCACCGTTCCCCAGCAATCGATCGACCTGGCCACCGGTGAGCCCGGACCAGAGCTCGAGACGGCCACGCCGACGTTCATCCTCGCGCCCTACGGCTATCGGTTCCTCGACGTCCAGGCGGGCGAGCCGCGTCCCTCAGATGGACCCTGATTTCGACTACGCTTCGCGCATGTCGGACGCCCTGTCGTGAGCCGTCCCGAACGTTTCGCGCCAGGGCCCGAGGCGTCCGTCGGTCGCCGGCAGCGCCGACCGACCCAGGCCGACGTGGCGAGACTCGCGGGGGTCTCCCAGGCGCTCGTGTCGTACGTCCTCAACAGCACCGATGTGAGCGTCACGCCCGCCACACGGCGGAAGATCCTGAACGCGATCGAGTCGCTCGGGTACATACCGCACGGTGCGGCTCGCAGCCTGCGGACACGCCAGACGATGACGATCGCGCTCGTCGTTCCGGACATCACGAACCCGTTCTGGCCCGAGGTCCAACGCGGCGTACAGGAAGTCGCCGACCGCGCCAACTACCAGGTCATGACGTTCAACACCGACAACGAACCCGGCAGGCTCAGCGGCGTATGCCTGACGATCCTCGGCGCCGGGGCCGACGGCGCGATCATCTGTGACCTGCACGAGTCGGCTCGCGACGTCCATCGGCTCGTGTCGAGTGGCATCCCCGTGACGTACATCGGCGGGGGCCATGGAGTCGACCGATCCGTCGACCGTGTCGGGATCGACAATGTGGCCGCCGCCCGAGAGGTCGGGCTCCGGTTCGCAGGGCGAGACTTCGCCCGAATCGCGATCATCGCCGGCTCCCCCGATACGACGAATGGAGCCGATCGCCTGCGGGGCTTTCTCGACGGCCTGCGGGACGGAGGGCGGTCACCCGCAACCGCAGAGATTGCATACGGCGACTTCACCTTCGAGAGCGGCCAGCGCGCCATGGATGAGCTGATCTCCAGAGGCGGCCGTCCGCCCGATGCTGTCTTCGCGGCCAATGACCTGATGGCGCTCGGCGCGATGCAGACGCTCCAGGGAGCCGGGTTCGACATCCCGGGCGACACTGCGCTCATCGGCTTCGACGACATCGCGGTCGCCCGGATGGTGACACCCAGCCTGACGACCATCGATCAGCCCAAACGCGCCCTCGGCCAACGAGCGGCCGAACTCTTGATCTCAAGGATGAGCATGGAGGTCGACGCGCCGGCACGGATCGAGGTCCTTCCCTGCTTGCTGATCCCGAGGGCGTCTGCCTGAGGCGGATGCCGGCTCGCCAGCACGCCGGCGCCCGATCACCGATTGCGGCGGGCGAGGTCGCGGAGCTCGCGGTCGGCGGACGTGAATACGCTTCTGATCCGACGGTGGGTCGATCGATCTGCCGGTGTCGCCAGCGTGTCCAGCCAGGCCAAGCCGCCGGCGACGATCGTCCGCAGATACGCGATGTCGTCACGCGCCGCGAGGTGACGATCCCCGACGAGGTAGATCGGCGACGTGTGCGCGGCCATCTGGACCGGCCACGCATGCTGGGCGATGAACGGGCTTGACGTGCGGGCGGCGATCCAGCCGCCGTGGGAGGCCCGGAGCGTGGCGTTGAGTTCCAGGGAGCGATTGCCGCGCCGGTCGGTCGTCGCCTCGACGACCCTGCCGTTGTAGACGAGCTCCAGGCGATCGAGGGGTGCAACGCAGCTCGCCGTCGCACGGATGTCGAGTCTCGCTCCCGAGCCGATCGCGATCTCCCCACCGAGCCCGACGCCGTCCACAGAAAGGTCGATGAACGGGCCGCTTGAGGTCGACGTTCGACCGGATCGCACGGCTTCGGTCCAGGTCTCCCATGTGGTCGGTCCGGTGCCCACCTGCGCATACGTGCGCAGCCCCCCGATTGGCATGCTGGCACTCATCTTGTCGGTGCCACCCACGATCGGAACACGCAGACCGCTGTTGAGGAGCCGGTACCACTCGCGCACGGCGTAGGTGTCGACACCGGTCCAGAAGTCGCGGACCTCGAGGGCGTCAACCCGTCCGAGCGCGACGTCCGCGACGACCTCGCAGTACGGATTCGGGAAGTGGGGGACGACGGCCAACCCGCCGCGCCGCCGGCTGTCTTCTGCCCACTCCGAGATGCTCGTCCAGGCCGCGTCCCCCAGGTAGGCCTCGTCAGGGCCGGCGGAACTGAGTGGAGCCGTGATGGTCCCGCTGGCTCCCAGCAGCGACAGGTGCCCCAGGATGTGCTGGCGGTTCTCTGTCCCCACCCAGACCAGCGTGTCGTCTCGACTGACGGGCGACAGCTCACCGGTGACATCCCCGGCATTCGTGTAGAGGTCGCCCCATTGGGCCGCGAGCAGGTTGACGATGCTGAGGCCCTCTGCCTGACCTTCCAGCCACGCTGTTTCGGGCGAGAGGAAGTGGACATGTGTGTCGGCCGCGATCCAGCCCTGGCGGCGGACGTCGCCCGTTCGCTTCAGGTGGACAACGACCGGGTCGGCGGAGATGGCCCCGGCCTTCACCACCAGCCGGACCGGTTCATATTCGAAGCCCTTGACGACCTCCAGGAACACATCGCCGGCTGGTAGCCGGATCTCGAACGATCCGGGCACATACGCGTAATTCGTCCGGCCAAGCTTGAGATCCGCGCCGAAGTCTTCGAACCAGAAGTCGTTCACTTCCTGCCGGTGACCGATGGGAGGGAGGTACCTGCCCTGCCTGGTTCGTGCGTGGACTCGCGAAGGCGTCAGCGCGCCGGACTCGGAATTGCGAACCTCGAACGAGACGAGGCGCATCGGTTCGGGGAGGGTCTCGACCCGGATGCCGTTCGACAGCGTCGTTCGCCGACGCCGTGCCAGGTCGGCGACGGCGGCGCTCGCTCCCGCGACCGTGACGGCCCCCGCCTCGGCGGCGGCGACCTGGACGATGTGGTTGGCGGGTTGGCCATGGTCGGCGTCGTCGCCCCAGCCGATGACGCTGGCGCGCAGCCACGCCCTTCGGTCCGTCGGTTGGGAATCCAGCGTCCGCGCGATCACGCCCAGATCGACCGCAACTTCCGGCTCGGGATCAGACGCGCCCGATTCGACGACAAGGCTCAGGAGGCGGGCGCGCCGGAGCGGGTGGGCCGCTGACCGGACGAGGGTGATGGCCCCGACGGCGATCCAGTTCGAGGTCGCGGCCGCCAGGCGCAGATTTGTGAGCGCGACCCGCGGGCGAGGGTTGCGGAGGGCGAACAGCCAGTACGTCCCGAACGGTGGATCGGCGGGCTCGCCAAGCCCCACGCCGGCATAGCCCCCATCTTTGACGCCGGTCTGGTGGAACCCCCATTCGCCCACGGCGTGCGGACCTCGCCAGTCGCGCGCGTAGTCGTTGCGATGGGGAAGACTGGCGAATGCTGCCTGGCCCCAGCCGACCACGATGTCGTTGATCTCGAACCGTCGCCGGATCGGCACGCTGCGCTCGACTCCATCGGCATAGACCAGCGAATAGGTAGCGACGCGCGAACCTGGGTTGATGACCCCCGAACCCGGAGCCTGGCCGTCTGACGCATTCGGGCCCGTGGAGAAGTGGGCGAAGATGACCCAGTCCGCCAGGGCCGGCTCGATCGCGATATCGGCGCGAGGCCGCGTCGGCAGCGACAGCCAGCGATGTCCAGGCGTCGCGGCTTCCGGCGCAAACGCGAACGGGATTCCCCACAGCGCCTGATCGCCGCTGGGTAGATCCTGGACCGCACCGTCGATGCTGGGGTGGAACGCGAAGTCGCGGACCGGGTCCGGACCCTCCACGGACGCGATGGCGGATGCAGGCACGGGCGAAAACGACGTCGCCATGCGTCAGGACGTGAGCCGGCCGAGGGTCGCTGTCGCCCCGGCGCGCTGATCGGCGGCCTTCCGGATCGCCAGGGCTGCCAGCTTCGCGCTCATGCGCTGCTCGCCCTTGAGCCGCTTCGCGTCGAGCGACGCCGTCCAGGCGATCGGCAGCGACGTGGCCCCCGCGAGGGCGCCGGAGATCGACCCGACCATCGCCCCGATGGTATCCGTGTCGCGCCCGAAATTGGCAGCGTATTCGACGCATCGCCCCGGATCTCCCTCGGCGAGAGCGAGGAGGCCGAAGACGGCTGGCACGGTCTCGCGAGAGTCGCACGCGACGGGTTGTCGAAAGCTTCGATGGAATGCGTCCCGAAACGCCTCGTAGTCCTTCGATCGTGCGCCAAGCGTCAGCGACCGCCCGATCAGGTCCCGCATCACGGCGCCGTAGCGCGGGTGCAGGGTGGCCCGGGCCGCACCGAGGACTTCGTCGAGAGAGGCTCCCGGCACGACGGCGATCGCCACCGCGGCGGCCACGGCTGCCGCGGCGTCTGCGCAGAACGACACGGGTCCCTGGTGGATCAGCGACCCCAGCGACCACGCCTGGCTCGCGGCGGCACGAGGGTTCCCCGCGTTCACGATGCCGACCGGCGCGATGCACATCGCCGAGCTCGAACTCGCCATGTTCCCGGTCGCGACACTGCGCGAGTCGTGGCCCATCGCCAGCTTCTCGGCGGTTTGAAGGACCGACACGAAGAACTTTGGTCGGAGCGGCCCGGTGAACAGGTCCCCGTTCGCGATCCACCGTTCCGCCCAGTCGTCCGGTCCGGCGTACCCGTCGGTCGCCAGCAGGGCTTCGCAGAGGAGCGAGCGCATCGCCGAGTCATCGGTCCCGGAACCCGAGACCGCCGTGACCCAACCGAACTCGCCGGCGATGTCCTCGGGTTCCATGCCCTCCGTCGGTGTGCCCATCGCGTCGCCGACCAAGCCCCCGACCAGACATCCGAGGACTCGATCCTGGAACTCAGTCGGATCGGGCTCGGCAATCACCCCTTCAGGCCCACCGACGCGATCCCGCCGATCAGCCGGCGCTGGAGGACGAAGTAGATCACGATCGGCGGGGCCATCATCAGGAGGTTCGCTGCCATCACCAGGTTCCAGTCCGTGCCGCGCAGTGTCACGCTGTTGGCGAGACCCAGGGCGACGGTGAACTGGCTGTTCCGCTCGAGGTAGATCAGCGGACCCAGGAGGTCGTTCCAGCTGCCAAGGAACACGAAGACGGCGCACACGGCGAGCACCGGCTTGATCAGCGGCAGGATGACCCACCAGAAGATCCCGAGGTGGCCCGCGCCATCGATGCGCGCTGCCTCGTCGAGCTCGCGCGGGATGGTTCGCATGTACTGCCGGATCAGGAACACGAAGAACGCGTTGCCGAAGAACGACGGCACGATCAGTGGCAGGTAGCTCCCGTACCAGCCGATGGTGTGGAAGATCAAGAACTGCGGAACCATCAGCGCCTGCCACGGGATCAGCATCGTCAGGATCAGGACCCTGAAGAGGCGATCCCGACCGCGAAACCGCATCCGAGCAAACGCGTATCCCGCCACTGAGCACGAGAACAGCGTCCCGACCAGATTTCCGACAAAGATCGTCAACGTGTTCAGCATGTAGAGGCCGAACGGTCGATCCGGCTGCGTCATCGTCCGGATGAAGTTGTCGAACGCGAAGTATTTCGTCGGGAACCACTCTGCCGGAATCGTGAAGACCGGTACGCGATCCGGCTTCAGCGCGACCGTGATCATCCAGCCCACCGGTAGGAGCACCAGGATGGACAGGATGATCAACAGCGCGATGGTGGCGCTGCGGCGTGCCAGTACGGGCCAGCGAACGCGCTTCCGGGGTCGGTTCGAGACGGCTGCTACCACGGCCTACTTGGTCTCGGCTTCGTAGTAGACGAACCGCTCGGAGGCTCGCATCGCGACCAGGATCACCACCGTGGCCACGAGGACGAAGATCAAGCCGAGTGCGGACGCGTAGCCGATCCGCCCGCTGCGAAAGCCCTCGTTCCAAAGATTTAGGAGGTAGAACAGGAGTGACCCGCTCGAGCCTCGACTCCCGCCGAGTACGAAGGCCACGTCGAAGACCTGGAAGGACCCGATCAGGGTCGTGATGAACAGGAAGTAGAGCGTTGGCGACAGCATCGGCAGGGTGATGTGCCGGAACTTCTGGCGGGGACCGGCGCCGTCGATCTCCGCCGCCTCGTAGAGCTGTGCAGGAATGTTCTGCAGGCCGGCGAGGTAGATGATCGCCGCGCCGCCGACCGTCCAGACGCTCGTCAGGACAACGGCGGGCACGGCCCAGTCCGGGTTCGTCAGCCACCTCGGCGGATTCTCGATCCCGATGCCTCGGAGCAGCTGGTTCAGGATCCCGAACTCCGGGTTGAGGATCTGGAGCCACAGCACCGCGACAGCGACGCCGGAGATGACCGACGGTACGAACATGATCGTCCGGAACAGCCCGATGCCTCGCACCGGTCGATTGAGGAGCAGGGATAGCGCGAGTCCCAGGACCAACAGGATCGGCAGGGACAGGACCGCGTAGCGCAGCGTCACGCCGACGGATTGGAGGAACCGACGGTCTGACAGCATCGAGGCGTAGTTGTCCAGGCCGATGAACCGCGGCGTCGTCGCGAGGGTCCAATCGGTGAGGCTGATGGCGGCCATCACGACGACCGGAAGGCCGATGAATAGGCCAAGGCCAGCCAGCCACGGACCGACGAAGAACCACGCGGCGGGCTCATCCGAGGACAAGCCCGCCGACCGTGAGGACCGTCGTTCGCGGAAGACGCCGGCCAGTGACCGTCCGCCTAGCACGGCAGGGGTGGAGCGCCGAACCGTGCTACTGGATCTTGTCCCACGTTTCCCACTCCCGGTCGAGGTCCTCTTGCAAGAGCGGGGCCGCTTCTCGTAGTGCGCTGCCCGCGTCACCTGTCTCCAGGATGCTGGTGAATGCGTCTTCGAGGATCGGACCCAGGACCGAGAAGAAGCCGGGGATGAACGCCCGCTGCTTTGCCTGACCGGCGAGGTCGAGAATGACTTGCCGTTCCGGAGCCCCGGCTGCCCAGCCAGAGTCCTTGGCAAGCTGGAGGTCGAGTGGCGGGGCACCGCCCTCTGCTCGGATCCTATTGCCCTCCGTCGCGATCCAGACCACGAGCTCCGTGGCCTCCGCCGGGTGTGAGGCCTTGGTCGGGACGGCCCACATGTCCATCCAGGTGGAAGCCCAGACTGGGTCACCCGAACGCTCCACGGGCAGGGGCGCCACGCCGACGTCGATCCCCTGCGCCTGGAGTTCGCCAACGGCGGTGTTGTCACCGATCGCCATCGCGAGCTGATGGGTGGCAAGGAGATCCGTCGACTCGATGCCCGCCGCCTCCTGCTCGGCTCCGGTGATGCCGACACCGTCCCTGGCCATCTTGCCGAGGACCTCCCAGGCATGGATCGTCGCCTCGTCGTCGACCAGACCGGTCACGCTGCGACCGTCCTCGCTGAACAGGTTTGTCGTGTCCATCCACCAGAACGTCGGCGCGACCTCGCCACCCCAGACCCGCTTCGCCAGGTCGGGATCCGGCTTGGCGAGCTTCGCGGCGACCTCCGCATACTCGTCAACCGACATCGGCACCGTTGCCGATGGATACGGCAGATTTGCGGCGTCGAACTGTTGCCTGTCGTACAGCAGCACCACCAACCCGAGGTAGCTACCCAGGCAGTACTGCTTGTCGTCGAGCTTGCAGCCGCCAAGAGGCCCCTGTGCGTATCGAGCGAGGTCGATGCTGTTGCTGGCGAAGGCATCGTCGAGCGGAACGAAGGCATCCGCCTTGAGCCACCGCGCCTCGTACATCAGGGCGACGTCGGGTGGCGAGCCGGCGGCGAACGCCGTGTCCAGCTTCGTTACGTACAGGTCTTCCGGGATCAATGTGACCTCGAGCGTGATGTTGGGGTGGGAGCTCTCGAAACCCTCCTTGAACGCAGGCAGGATCCCGTCCTCACCCTCGAAGACCCACAGGTCGAGCGAGACCTTCTCGCCGGACGGGGCGGAGGCGCTGGCGCCCGCGGAAGCGCCGGCGGAACCCGTCGGCGTCACCGAAGCCGGCGTCGCCGTGCCGCACGCTGCAATGAGCAGAACGCCGGCCATCAGGACAGCGGCCGCACGTATGCCGGTGAACGTCATGATCGCGCCTCCTCGAGTTCCGTTCGCTCGGGCGTCAAACGATCGACCGACGTCGCCACAGGAGCGACCCGGACCTCGTAACTCCCCATCGTGCCCTCCTCGCACACCAGTCCGACCGCACCGCCACGAAGCGCACGCAGCGATTTGTCGTCGACGTCGGCCAGCAGCACGCCATCGATCCAGGCTCTGATCCGAGATCCGTCGACTTCGAGCGCCAACTCGTACGTCTGGAAGTAGTCGATGGCGAAGGGGACGTCCGACAGGACCGTGACGTCATCGTTGGCCCGAACCACGCGCGCCCGCCCATCGCTGGTGAGCAACAGGGCGTAGTAGCGGCGCAGGCCCTGGACGCGCGCGGCAACACCGGCCGCCGCCGCCATCCACGGCGTCACGTCGGCCTCGACGCGATAGTCGGTCCAATCGAGGGACCCTTGGCTGATCAGGCCGGTCCCGCGGTTCTGCGAGAACCGGTACGTCTCTGGCTTCCGAGCCTCCCAGACGTCAACCGCCTCGATCCACGCCCGGCGCCACATCGTTCCACCGTCGACCGGCCGACCGAGCCGCACGTTCGGCGGCCCCGACCACGACAGCCAATCGAGGTGGACCGCGCCTTTCGCCTGACCCGAGACTTCGACGCCGACCTCGGCGATCGGCTGGCCGCCGGTCTCGGGTACTTGCCAGCTCAGTTCGACCCGACCGCCGGGCTGCAATGTCTCCGCCGGGCCGCCCAGCCAGGCGAGCTCGTCCGCCCCCGTGTAATGGGCGACGATCAACCGAGCCTCCACGGGGCCGGTCGTGCCAGCCGACAGCTCGATTTCCGCCCGGAGGTCCTGGCCGGCGTGGAGCGTTGGCGAAGCCAGCAGCCGGTAGCCGATCATGTTGATCGCGCTCGGCGGGATGAAGGTCGGGGTCATCAGCCGCGTCGACCCACGGCCGGTATGGTCGAAGCCACACCGCAGGCTTCGGCGACCTGTCGTGCTTCCGCCCTCGACGTTCGTCAGCGCCGGCCGCTCGCCCGTCGCATCGGTGCCGGCCGCGAAGCCCTGGATCGCACCTTCAAAGTCGAAGTGGAACCGTGCTCCGCCCTTGGGGCGGTCCGGCTTATCGCCCACCATCCGACGACCCGCCGTCGCGATCCGTCCCGCTTCGATGACCGCGTCCGTGATCGCGCGGCCGCCCTCGGCGGTCGGCAGATACATGCGATCGGCGACCGGTCCGCGCCAGTCGATTGTTCCGCTCAGCCCGGCGAGGCCGACCTTGATCCCCATCAGGCAGCCGATGTTCCCGGAGTTGCAGTCCGTATCCCACCCACCGGTATTGACGATCGACATGGTTCGACTGAAGTCGTCGTCGCCCCATAGGAGGCTCAGGATCATCAGGCCGTGGTTCGGAACGACGTGAACGTTCCCGTGATACCGGTCATAGCCGTACTTCTCGGCAAGTCGTTCGCGTGCAACCCGCCAGTCCGGTTCACCAACCCGCCACTCCCGGAGATCGCCGATCAGCCGGGCGATGACCGAATCTCGCGGGATGAACGACAGCCCCGTATCGAGCAGGCGGTCCAGGTTCCCCTCGACGAATGCCTGGGCTTCCATCGCTGCCAGCAGGGCGGCGGCGTGAACGGCCTCGCCATCGTGGCTGACCCTGGCTGCCGTCCGGGCGAGGGCAGCCGCCCGCGCTGGGTCGCCCGGCGACGCCATGGCCCAGGCATCGATGAAGATCTGGGCGCCGATCTGCTCGGACGTCACCTGGCCATTGAGCTCGGCGGATCCGCTCCGGGGAGCGGGAATGCCGGACTTGAGACGCAGGTAGGCCGTGTGTTCCGTCGAGTGACCGAGGCCGCCCCACCACAGGATCGTGCGGTTCTCGATCAGATAGTTCAGCCAGGCTCGGCCGACCGCCTCGGAGCCGAGGTCCGGGTCATAGCCGCTGTCCTCCAGGGCACGGAAGAACGTGAAGGTCCCGGTGATGTCGTCATCAGTGACGATCAGCGGGACGCCGAGCTCCTCGTGGACGTAGCCGGTGATCTCGCCGAGCCTGTCGGTGATCTGCTCATAGGTCCAGCCCTCGACCGGTCGGCCAAGGTAGACGCCGATGATCTTCCCCAGGACGCCGGCGTAGACACGTTCCTCGTAGTCAGTCGGGATCGCCACCAACTCGACCGCTCCTCTCGCGAGTTATTCGTATCAGCATGGACTGCGCGTAGCCGCGCGTCAATCCATGATACGTATGATCGTTGCCCGGACAGCAGCCCAACGTCGTGATGGAGAATCAGCCGCGCATGCCTCGTGATAGCGAAACGGTCACCTTCAAGCAGGTTGGCGACCTGGCGATCAACGCCGATGTCTTCCTGCCTCCGGGCAGGGGTCCGTACCCGGTCATCATCTTCATCCATGGCGGCGCCCTGATCATGGGCGGCCGGGGGTGGATCGATGCGGTCCACCGGGACGCCTACCTGAGCGACGGCTTCGCCGTGGTCTCGATCGACTATCGACTTGCTCCGGAGACCAGGATCGACGGGATCGTCGCGGACCTGGAGGATGCCGTCGACTGGGTTCGAGGCGAGGGCGCCAAAGCGTTTCGACTGGACCCGCGCCGAGTCGCGGTCGTCGGCCACTCCGCAGGCGGCTACCTCACCCTGCTTGCGGGTGCCCGAATCGAGCCGCGCCTGCAGGCGCTCGTCTCCTTCTACGGCTACGGCGACATCGCGGGGCCGTGGTACGCCCGTCCCGATCCGTACTACCTCACGAAGCCACTCGTCGGCGAGGCAGAGGCGTGGGCGAGCGTGCGCGGCGCTCAAATCTCGAACGCCGAGGGGCCCGCGAATGACGCCCGGTACCTGTTCTATCTGTACTGCCGCCAACACGGTCTGTGGCCGCGGCACGTGACCGGCCACGATCCCGCACGCGACCCCGGGGCGCTGTCGCCCTACTGCCCCGTCCAGCACGTCTCGCCAACCTTCCCGGCGATGCTCCTGCTGCATGGGAACCGCGACACCGACGTCCCCTACGAACAGTCCGTCCTGATGGCGGCGGCGCTCCGGGCAGCCGGCGTTCCGCACGAGTTGATCACGATTGCCAATGGCGAGCATGGTTTTGACCAGGCGATGGACCGGCCGGACGTCGCCGACGCCTTCACCCGCGTCCGTGCCTTCCTCAGGCGCCAAGCACTCGAGCTCAGCGCCCGAGCGCTCTGAGCGCATTCAACGTCGATCTCGAGCTCGCCTGCGCGGAATGGCCCAGCGAGCCGGACCCGGTCCGGGGTAGACTCCCCGGAGTCCTACTAAACCAGTAGGAGATGGAGGGCGCTCGTGACGTTCCCGGCCCAGACGCCCCAGCTCCTGGCCGCCGCCTGATGAGGGTCTCGCAGACCACCTTCAGGATCCACCTCCCGACTCACAATCGACCGACCATCGCCCGGCTCGCCGCCCTGCTGGCGACGCTTGCGCTGCTCGCATCCGCCTGTTCCGCACCGTCCGCCGGCTCGACCGGGTCGGTCGCGGGGTCAACCGCCGGAGCGCCGGGCGAGGCGCAGGGGGTGCTCCGCCTCGGATACTTCCCGAACATCACCCATGCCACCGCCCTCGTCGGCGTCGAGAGCGGCATCTTCGCAAAGGCACTCGGATCCGGCGTGACCTTCGAGGTCGCCTCGTTCAACGCCGGCGGAGCGGCGTCAGAGGCGCTCCTCGCCGGAGCGATCGACGCGACATTCATCGGCCCCAACCCGGCGATCAACGCCTTCTCCCAGTCGAAGGGCGCAGCGATCCGGATCATCGCCGGGGCGACGTCGGGCGGCGCGTACCTCGTCGTCAAGCCGGAGATCACGTCGCCTGCCGACCTGCGCGACAAGAGGATCGCCACGCCCCAGCTCGGCAACACCCAGGACGTCGCGCTGCGGACCTGGCTGCTCGACAACGGCCTCAATGCCGACGCGCAGGGCGGTGGCGACGTGTCGATCCTGCCGCAGGAGAACTCCCAGACGCTCGAAGCGTTCGCGAGCGGCCAGGTCGACGGTGCCTGGGTGCCGGAGCCGTGGGCAACCCGCCTCGTCCAGGAGGGCAACGGCAAGGTCCTCGTCGACGAACGGACGCTCTGGCCGGAAGGCGAGTACGTCACGACCCACCTCATCGTCCGGACGGACTACCTCCAGGCCAATCCGGGCGTCATCCGGGCGCTGCTCGAGGGCGTCCTGGAAGCCAACGACCTCGTCAACAGCGACCCGGCCAAGGCCCGGCAGCTGACCAATCAGGGCATCGAGAAGATCACGACCAAGACGATCGCCGAGAAGGTGATCACCGCCGCCTGGCCGAACCTGACGTTCACGATCGACCCGATCGCGTCCTCGCTGCAGGGTTCAGCCGAGCACGCCACGAAGGTGGGACTTCTCGACCCGGTCGACCTCACGGGCATCTATGATCTGTCCGTGCTCAACGAGCTGCTCGAGCTCGCCGGCAAACCGGCAGTCAGCGGCCTATGAGGGCCCTCGTCACCGACGCGGACCTGGCGGTCTCGCCCTCGCCGGCGACGACACCGGCCATCCGCCTCGAAGCCGTCACCAAGGTCTACGGGCGTGGGCCCGAGGCGGTCGTCGCGCTCGACGGCCTGGACCTGACGGTCGACGTCGGCGGCTTCGTCTGCATCGTCGGTGCCTCGGGCTGCGGCAAGAGCACCCTCCTAAACATCGTCGCCGGCCTCGATGCGCCGACGCGCGGCCGCGTCGAGATCGAAGGCGGCCGGCCGACACTCATCTTCCAGGACGCCGCGCTGTTCCCGTGGCTGACGGCCGCCGAGAACGTCGAACTCGCGTTGCGACTCCGCGGGGTCCCGCGCCGCGAGCGCCGCGAGACCGTGGCGCAGCTCCTCGAGGTCGTCCATCTGTCCGGCTTCGCGGGGAAGCGGCCCCACGAGCTGTCGGGTGGGATGCGCCAGCGGGTTGCGCTGGCGCGGGCCCTTGCCCAGGATGCGCGGATCCTCCTGCTCGACGAACCGTTCGGCGCCCTCGACGCCATCACCCGCGACCTGCTCCACGAGGAGCTCGAGCGCCTCTGGCGGGACGCCGGGCTTACGATCCTGTTCGTCACCCACAACGTTCGCGAGGCGGTCCGCCTCGGCCAGCGGGTCGTGCTGCTGTCGAGCCGGCCCGGCCGGGCGGTCGCGGAGTTCCAGGTTTCGATTGCCGGTGAGCGCCGGATCGAGTCGCCGGAGGTGTCGGCCCTCGCGATCACCATCGGCCAGCAGCTGAGCGAGCAGGTGCGCCGGCATGCGACTCGTTAGGCCGCTCCCGGACGCCTCGATCCCGGACCGGCTCGGGGCCCAGCTGGCCGGCCTCGACACGCTGGACGTCCCGAGTCTCCGCCGCCAGCCGCGTCTTCGTCGGTTCGTCAACGGGGCCTGGCCGAAGCTCGTCGCCCTCGCGATCGCCCTTGGCGCCTGGCAACTCGTCGTGCTGAGTGGGTGGAAGCCGATCTGGCTGCTGCCATCGCCGCTGACGGTGTTCGGCGAGCTCTGGAAGCAATTCCTCGGCGGCGACCTCGTTGCGGCCGTCGCCGTGACGCTCCGACGCGCCGCCGTCGGCTATGCCCTTGCCGTGCTCGTCGGCGGGATCATCGGCATCCTGGTCGTCCGGTCACCGACGCTGCGCGCCGCCGTCGGCTCGCTGATCACCGGCCTGCAGACCATGCCGTCGATCGCGTGGTTCCCGCTCGCGATCCTCCTGTTCCAGCTGAGCGAGACCGCGATCCTGTTCGTGGTCATCCTGGGAGCGGCCCCATCGATCGCGAACGGCCTGATCTCGGGCGTGGATCACGTCCCGCCCATCCTCCTCCGGGCCGGCCGGGTCATGGGCGCCCAGGGGCTGGCCAAGTACCGGCACGTAATCCTGCCGGCGGCCCTGCCGACCTCGGTTGCGGGGCTCAAGCAGGGCTGGGCGTTCGCCTGGCGGAGCCTCATGGCGGGCGAGCTGCTCGTGCTCATCCCGGGGCAGACCTCGGTCGGCGCCCAGCTGCAGTTCTCCCGCGAGTTCTCCGACGCTCCGGGGCTCATGGCGATGATGATCGTCATCCTCGCCATCGGGATCGTCGTTGACGTCGTCGTGTTCAGCACGGTGGAACGGTCGATCCGGGCCCGCCGAGGCCTCGTAGATGCCGCCGCCTGAGATCGCCCTCGAGCCCGGGCTGGTCGAATCGCTCGACGCGCCGGAAGTGCTCGCGACTGCGCTCCGGTCGCTCGGGCGCGATCGCCTCGCGATCGCATCCTCGTTCGGCGCCGAGGACGTCGTCCTCATCGATCTCCTGGTGTCGATCGAGCCGCGACCGCGGGTCTTCACGCTCGACACCGGCCGCCTCCCGCAGGAAACCTACGACCTGATCGACCAGGTCCGGCGGCGCTACGGGATCGAGGTCGAAGTGCTTTTCCCCAAGCCGGAGAGCGTCGAGGCGATGGTTCGGGCCAAGGGGGTCAACTTGTTCTACGAATCGACCGAGAACCGGATCTCGTGCTGCCACGTCCGCAAGGTCGAGCCGCTCGAGCGGGCTCTCGCGACGCTCGACGGTTGGATCACCGGGCTTCGCCGCGACCAGATCTCGACCCGGGCCGAGACCGCGAAGATCTCGCTCGACCAGCAGCACGGCGGAATCTGGAAGATCGCGCCCCTCGCGGACTGGAGCCGCGATCAGGTCTGGGCGTACATCCGCGACCATGACCTGCCGTACAACGCGCTCCACGATCGGGGCTACCCATCGATCGGTTGCGCGCCGTGCACCCGGGCCATCGAGCCCGGCGAGGACGAGCGCGCCGGGCGCTGGTGGTGGGAGCGGCCGGAGGACCGCGAGTGCGGGATCCACTTCGACCCGCGTTCCGGCCGGATGGTGCGCAATGTGCCCGCGGGCGGAGTACCCGGACCGTTCGACGGCGAAGCGCACACCGGCGCCGGGGGACTGGCGTGACGGTCATTCGCGACCCGGCGCTTTCGCGTTCTCGTTCGCGCGCGGCGCGCGGGCGGGCCGGTGCCGAGCATCCCGGCCCATCGCACCTCGCAACCCTCGAGTCCGAGGCGATCCACATCTTCCGGGAGGCGGCCGCGGTCTTCGAGCGCCCGGCGCTGCTGTTCAGCGGCGGCAAGGATTCCATCGTGCTGTTGCGCCTGGCCGAGAAGGCCTTCCGTCCGGGCCGCTTTCCGTTCCCGATCGTCCACATCGACACCGGGCACAACTTCCCCGAGGCGCTGGACTTCCGGGATCGCCGGGTCGCGGAGCTCGGCGAGCGGCTCATCGTCGCCTCGGTCCAGGACTCGATCGATGCCGGGCGGGTAGAGGAGGAGCCCGGCCACGATCCCTCGCGCAACCGGCTCCAGACGATCACCTTGCTCGACGCGATCGAGAACCACGGCTTCGATGCGCTGTTCGGCGGCGGCCGCCGGGACGAGGAGAAGGCCCGGGCGAAGGAGCGGATCTTCAGCCATCGGGACGCGCTCGGCGGCTGGGAGCCGCGCAACCAGCGGCCCGAGCTGTGGAGCCTCTACAACGGCTGGATGCGCAAGGGCGAGCACATGCGCGTGTTCCCGATCAGCAACTGGACGGAACTCGACGTCTGGCAGTACATCTCCGCGGAGCCGTTGGAGGTGCCCTCGATCTATTTCGCTCACGAGCGGACAGTGGTTCGCCGCGACGGCATGATGCTGGCGGTCTCGGATGTCGTCCATCCGCGCGACGGCGAGGAGGTCGCCACCCGGACGGTTCGCTACCGGACGGTCGGCGACATGAGCTGCACGGGCGCCGTCGACTCTCGCGCCGCGACACTCGAGGCGGTGATCGCGGAAGTCGCAGCGGCGCGGATCACTGAGCGTGGGGCAACGCGCGCAGACGACGCCTTCTCCGAGGCGGCCATGGAAGACCGCAAGCGCGAGGGCTACTTCTGATGGCGATCGCTGCACCGCGGTCGCCCCATCTGCCGTATCCGGCGTCCGACCTCCTCCGGTTCTCTACGGCCGGGTCCGTCGACGACGGCAAGAGCACGCTGATCGGGCGGCTGCTGCACGACTCGAAGGGGATCTTCGAGGACCAGCTCCTCGCCCTCGAGCACGCCACGCGACGGCGGGGCGGGGACGGCCTCGACCTGGCGCTCTTGACCGACGGGCTCCGCGCCGAGCGCGAGCAGGGCATCACGATCGACGTCGCCTACCGCTACTTCGCCACGCCCCGGCGCAAGTTCATCGTCGCGGACACGCCGGGTCACCTCCAGTACACGAGGAACATGGTCACCGGTTGCTCGACTGCGGACCTCGCGGTCATCCTCGTCGACGCACGGTCAGGCTCGCTCGAGCAGACCCGCCGGCACATCGTCATTGCCGCGTTGCTGCGGGTCCCGCACCTCGTCCTGGCCGTCAACAAGTTGGACCTCGTCGGGTTTGACGAGGCGGTGTTCGCCTCGATCGTGGACGAGGTCGAGACCTTCGCCCGCCGGCTCGGCGTGACCGACGTAACGGCGATCCCTGTCTCGGCCCTGCGCGGCGACAACGTCGTCGAGCGGTCGACGGCCATGCCCTGGTACGACGGCCCGCCGGTCCTCGACTACCTCGAGTCCGTCCCGCACGACCCGCTCGAGACGGACGGTCCGTTCCGCCTGCCGATCCAGTGGGTCATCCGATCTGCGGGTGTCGACGATCCCGACTACCGGGCCTACGCGGGCCGGGTCGAGGGAGGCCGGGCGCACCCCGGCGACGCGGTCGTCGCGCTGCCGTCGGGGATCGCCACCCGGATCGCGTCAATCGACACCTACGACGGCCCGCTCGCCGAGGCGGTCCCGCCGCTGTCGGTCGCCGTCCGGCTGACCGACGACCTCGATCTCGGCAGGGGCGGGCTCCTCGTCGGCGCGGACGATGTGCCCTCGCCGATCCGCGAGCTCGACACCGTCGTCTGCTGGCTGGGCGACACCCCGTTCTCGGCCGGCCGTCGCTACCGGCTGGTTCATACGACTCGCACCGTCCGCGCCGTGGCAACCGAGGTCGTCGCGCGGCTCGACATCAACACCCTGGAACACGACGCCGACGCGACGACGCTCGTCGCAAATGACGTCGGCCGCGTCCGGTTGACGCTCGCAGAGCCGATCTTCGCGGATCCATACCGCTCGAACCGCTCGACCGGCTCGGCGATCCTCATCGACGAGACGACCAACGCGACCGTCGGGGCCGTCCTCGTCCAGGGCACCGGCGAGGTCTGGCCCTAGGCGTCGGTCACCGGGTCGAGATCGATCGCAAGGCAGAGGGATTCCCTCGCCCAGCCGCTCATTGGCCGCCCCTCCTGCCAGCCCTGGTATTTGGCAGCGATCAAGCGCCGCGCCCGACTGTCCTCGGGGTTTCCGAACTTGGGAAGCCGGGCCCCGCCCGGGTACTCGCGCCTGCCGAGGCGGATGCTGACCCGTGGTTCGACCTGGGCGTTGCGGACCCAGTGCGCCGCCTCGCCGCCGCCCGAGAGGAAGTAGACCGTCCGTCCCTCGAGGGCGAACCACAGCTCGACCGTTCGCGGCTCGCCGCTTCCGCGCCCGGTCGTCGTCAGCCATGCCAGCGGTTTGTCGGCGGCGCCCGGTTCGATGTCGTCGCTCACCAGAGAAGAGTATCCGCCAGGCGCCTGAATGATCGTTCCTACCGCTCGCTGACAAACACATAGACATTCCTGCTCATCCTGTCGATACTTCATCGGTATGAGTGAGAACGACGATCGCCCCGCCGGGCGCATTCGCGTCGGCCAAGCCGCCGAAATGCTAGGCGTCTCGGTCGAGACTCTGCGGCGATGGGAGACGGACGGGCGCCTCCGGATGACCCGGTCAGACGGCGGGCAGCGGCTCGTCGAGATCGAGGAGGTGGCGCGCCTGCTCGGTGAGCGTCGACGAGCTGCAACGGACCGGACGATCGTCGCCCAGTCCGCCCGCAACCGGTTCCCGGGGGTCGTCACGAGGATCGAGCGGGACGGCGTCGCGGCGGTTGTGGAGGTCATCGCCGGGCCGCATCGACTGGTCAGCCTCATGACCGCCGAAGCGGTGGTCGAGCTCGATCTCAAGGTTGGTGACGAGGCGATCTGCGTCGTGAAGGCGACGAACGTCATCGTCGAGGTTCCGTCAGCCAGGGAGTCGCGAGGATGAACCGTCGGCAGGCCGTGATGACCGTGACCCTGTTGCTCCTTCTCGCGGCCTGTGCGGGTCCTTCGACGTCCCCGGGGGGGCCGCTGGTGAGCGTGGGTCCGCCGGACCCGGATGGCGATCAGACGGAGCTCACGATCTTTGCCGCGGCTTCGCTCAAAGGGGCCATCGAGAACGCGAAGACCGCCTACGAGGCCGCCAACCCCGGGCTCACGATCACGCTCTCGACGGACTCCTCGTCCGCACTCGAGACCCAGATCGAGCAAGGCGCACCCGCGGACCTCTTCCTGTCCGCCGACACGACGAACCCCAGGAAACTTGTCGACAAGGGCCTGGCCGATGGCGACCCGGTCACCTTCGCCGCCAACAAGCTGACCGTGATCGTGCCGGCGGACAACCCGGCGAGGATCACGTCGCCTGCGGACCTGGCCAGGTCGGGCGTCAAGGTGATCGCCGCCGGCGATGAGGTCCCGATCACGAGATACGCCACGCAGCTCATCGGGAACCTCGCCAAGGAAGCGGGCTATCCGGCCAATTTCGGGGCCGCCTACACCGGCAACATCGCCTCGAAGGAGGACAACGTAAAGGCGGTCGTGGCCAAGATCGAACTCGGCGAAGGCGACGCCGGGATCGTCTATGTCACCGACGCCAAGGCCTCGACGAAGGTCGTGACCGTCGGCGTGCCGGATTCCGCAAACGTCCCGGCCACCTACGACGGTGTTGTCGTCAGGGCGTCCAGGAGCGCGGTGGCCGCGAAGGCCTTCCTTGATTGGTTTGCGGGGCCGGACGGGCTGGCGATTTTGGGCGGACTGGGTTTCCTTCCCCCGTCGTGATCGACGAGGCAGCCGGGCTCTCTGGGCGGACATCGAGAATCGGGGGTTCGAGGCCCGGCGGGCGACGCGCCGGAGGTTGGAGCGAGCGGTCCCTGGCCCTCATAGCTGCGCTCTTCGCGCTGTTCCTCGGCCTGCCCGTCGCGACGCTCGTCGCCCGGGCGGTGTTCGATGGTTCGCTTGCGGCTGCGGTCGCGTCGCCCGCGGTCCTCGACGCGCTCTCGCTGAGTCTCGCGACGACGGCGATCAGCCTCGTTGTCACGGTCGCACTCGGCCTGCCGCTCGCCTTCGTCCTCGCGCGGCGCAAATTCCGGCTAAAGGGGTTGCTCGAGGCCGTCGTCGACCTCCCGATCGTCCTGCCGCCGTCCGTCGCCGGGCTGGCGCTGCTTCTGGTATTTGGCAGGCGGGGAATGCTCGGAGAACCGTTCGAGTTCCTCGGCATTGCCGTGCCGTTCACGACGATCGCCGTGGTCCTGGCCCAGATCTTCGTGTCGGCGCCGTTCTTCATCCGGTCGGCGAGGACCGGGATCGCCGCGGTCGACTCCGACCTCGAGGACGCGGCACGGGTCGATGGCGCGTCGGAACGGCAGGTGTTCCGATCGATCACCGTGCCGCTCGCCGGCGCGGCGCTGGCCGCCGGGCTGGTAATGACCTGGGCCCGCGCGCTCGGCGAGTTCGGGGCGACGATCATGTTCGCGGGCAATGTCAGCGGGCGAACGCAGACACTGCCGCTCGTCGTCTACGGCGAGTTCCAGGGCGGCGACCTCGACGCGTCGATCGCGGCCGCGGCGATCCTTGTCCTGGCGGCATTTGCGGTCCTGTTTGCCGTCCGAGTGTTCCATTGGGGCCGGGTCCTGGACGCTCGCAGCATCGCCTAGTCTCGGCGGGGCTCAGATCCAGACGAACACGACCGTAGCCGCGAGCAGCGCCGCGAGGCCGAGACTCACGGCTCGATTTGCCCGCTCCCCGGCGATGAACCGACTGAGGACGCCGCCTCCTGCGGCCCACAACGCTGCCGTCGGGAGGATCACGATCATCATGGTGACGGCCACGACGACGCTGCCGACGACGACGGGGAGCTCGGCCGGTCTGAACGTCGTGATCGCCCCGAGTGCGAAGATCCAGGCCTTGGGATTGATTGCCTGGAAGGCGGCCGCCTGCCGAATACCCAGCGGCCGTGCGACGGCGGTTCGCTCGAGCGCCCTGGCTCCGGCGATCTGATAGGCGAGGTACAGGAGATAGACGGAGCCCGCGATCTTCATCGCGAGCGCGACCTCGGGGACGGTGGTGATCAGCGCGCCAAGGCCCGCGGCGACCGCGATGGCCATCGACCCGATCCCGAGCGCAGTCCCCACCACGTGCCGGACCGTCCGCCGCAAGCCGAACTCCGCGCCGGAAGCCCACAGAAGGATGTTGTTCGGCCCCGGCGTGACCGAGCTCACGAACGAGAACCCGACGAGCGCAATCAGGTCATCCATGGGTCCGACGCTAGGCGGTCACCGCGACCAGGTCTTGTACGATCCTGCAATGGAGGTATCTGGCGGCGGGGACTCGATCCGAGCCTGGAAACCGCCGATCGCGGGAATCCGCGAGGTGCTCCACGCGTGCTTCATGGAGCACGCCTACCCACCCCACACCCACGACGCGTGGACGCTGTTCATCGTCGACGAGGGGGCGATCCGCTACGACCTCGATCGCCACGCGCAGGCCGCCGAGCCATCGATGGTCACGGTCCTGCCGCCGCACGTCGTCCACGATGGCCGGCCGGCCACGAGTCGCGGCTTCCGGAAACGCGTCCTGTACGTGGAGACGAGCGTCCTTGGAGAGCACCTGATCGGGCCTGCGGTCGACCGTCCTGTGATCCCCGATTCCTCACTCCGCGGGGCGGTGTCGGATCTGCACGACGCCCTCGGCTGTCTCGACGACACCCTCGAAGCCGAGACCCGGCTCGGGCTCGTCGCCGAACGGATCCGGGCGTCCCTCGGGGAGCCGCCGGACGAGACGCCGGTCGCGCGCGGTCAGGAGCTGGCCGAGCAGCTCCGCGCCTTCTTCGACGCCCATCTGTACGAACAGCCCACGATGGCGGCCGCCTCGGAGCAGCTCGGCGCCGGACCGACGCAACTCGCGCGGACCTTCTCCGACGTCTTCGGGATCGCGCCGCACGCCTACGTCCTCGGCCGGCGGCTCGATGCGGCGCGAGATCGGATCCTTGGCGGCCAGCCATTGGCCGCTGTTGCCGCCGATGTCGGGTTCTACGACCAGGCGCACCTGAGCCGCCGGTTCAAGCAGTTCCTCGGGACCACGCCCGGCCGCTTCGCGTCGCGGACACCAGTCCGGATCACCGCATCGTCATAGCCCGATCCGGCCGGAGCAGGAACGGGGGCAGGTACGCGGGGATGTTCGAGAACGGGAGCACGTCCGGGTGCAGTTCGATCCCGAGCGCGTCCGCCATGAAGCCCCGCCGCGCCTGGATCCGCGCCCACGCGGTGGGGTAGCGGGCCGCGAGCTCATCACGGAGGGACGTGTCGGCCAGGGCGATCCCATCCTCGATGTTGGTCGTGAAGTATTCGGTACCAGTCGCGGGGATGATGTCGACCTGGAGCGCCATGCCCGAACGCAGCTCGATCGTCGAGCCCGGGCCGACCGGCGAGTTGACCCACTCGTCGAGATGGAGCTGATGGCCCGGGTTCAGGAAGATCCCGAAGAACGGGTCCGCCAGGTGGCGGTCGATGATCGCCTGGAGGGTAGCGCCCGTCTGCCCGATGTGGAGGGCGCCATACCACTCGGCCACCGCCTCGAAGTACGGCCCGACAAGTCGGTCCACGTAGTCGCGGATCGGCTCCGGCAGCTCGGCCGCGTCTTCGACCACGAAGCCCGCCCGGCAGTTCAGCGCGCCCCAGATCCCGAATGCGACCGTGAACCGGTCGCCGCGCTCGATTACCCGGTCCGCCGGGCTCAGTAGCCCGAGCGATGCCCGCGGGCCGGCGGTCAGCATGAGATGGCATGACAGGGGAGTGCCGTCCCATTCGAGTAGGGCGACGGCTTCCCGTTCGCGCATCCCCGGTCGGAGCTGCTTGAAAAGGCGGCGAATCCCGTTCGATGTCCGGCTGGCTGCATGCTCGAAGGTCGCCAGCTGGTCCGCGTCGTTGATGACGCGGAGGCCGTCGGCCGCGCCGATCAGCAGGTCGTTGGCGTTCTCGACCAGGCCGCTCGGGCCGGTCAGGCGGCGCAGCTCGTCGACGATGAACGCCGGGACCTCCATCCGGGCCGGGTCGGCGTACGACTTCCAGCCCAGGACGCCGACGCGGCCTCCCGCGCCGACTCCCTCGCCCGCGAGAATCTCCCCCAGCGGCTGCGAACGGTCGCGCGGCTGGCTCGGCAGGCTCAGGTCCTGGAGCAGGTGCCGACGCATGGCGAGTGGAGCTGTGCCGGCCATCCCGTAGCACTCGTTGCCGACGAGGATTGCGGGCTGACCCGTCGGCGCCACGACCAGGATCGCCTCCTCGAAGCGAGGATCGAAACCGGTCAGGAACGAGAGATTGGCGCTGTGCTCGCGGTCGGCGTAGACGACCAGCCGGTCGTAGCCGGCCGCATCCGCGCGCTCGCGCAACGCCTCGATCCGCACGACGTAGGTGGCAGTGGGGATCTCGGGTCGATCCTCCTCGGGCCCGCCGAAGTCAGGCAGCGGGATCTCAGTGAGTCGGCTCTTGGTCGGCACCGGTCTCCTCGAATCGGTCAGGCGGGCTGTGCAGCATACTTGCGCGGATCGCCATTTTGAACGACGCGAGAGGGTGCACATGCCACGCGACGACGAGCGCCTCGCGCGCTCCCAGGAAGCGCCGATCGTCGGAGGACTGCCGGATGCCCCGGGCATTCTCACAGCGCTCCGGCTGACCCCGGAACTCGGCATCCACCTTCGCGGCCTCGCCGACGAGCTCCTCGTCAACGACTTTGCTGGCGCCACGATCAGTCGTGCCGAGCGGGAGATGCTCGCAACGGCCACGTCCGCGGCAAATGACTGCTTCTACTGCATGGATTCACACGGCGCATTTGCCACGGCGCTTCTGGAGCGACACGGCGCGACGGATCGCGTTCCGCTCGTCGACGTGATCAAGCTCGGTTCGTCGGATGGGTTCGACGACAAGATGCAGGCGCTGCTGCACATCGCCCGGACGGTCCGCCGTGAGCCGCGTGACCTTACCGCGGACGATGTCGGCGCGGCGCATGCCGCCGGCGCGAGCGATGCCGACGTCCAGCTCGCGGTCCTGATCGCCTCGGCGTTCTCGATGTACAACCGGATGGTCGAAGGGTTCCGCGCCAGGACGCCACCGAGCGCGGAGGTCTTCCGCGACCGAGCCGGCGAGATCGCGGCGCACGGCTACAGCGACCAGCGTGTCACCTCCGTTCCCGGATGAGGTCCCAGTCGCAGGGAACCTCCGCCTGAGACGACCGCGAGCGCTCGGCGCGATCGGGGCGGTCCTTGCGGTCGGGCTCGGCCTCGTCGTGGTCTCGACCATCACGGCTGGCATGAAGCCGGCGGCGATGGCACCGCCACTGTTCGTTGACGAAGCGGCTACGGCGGGAATCAACCATGTCTACGCCGGCGACTTCGAGTTCTTCGTCGGGGGCGGTGTCGCGGTGTTCGATTGCAACGACGATGGACGGCCCGACCTCTATTTCGCGGGAGGCTCCGGCGAGGCGGCGCTGTATCGCAACGAGAGTCCAGTGGGCGGCGCGCTTCGGTTCATGGCGCTGCCTGAACCTGTAACCGATCTGATTGATGTCACCGGCATTTACCCGCTCGATATCGACGGCGACGGTGGGACGGACCTGGCCGTCCTGCGGCGCGGCGAGAACGTCCTCCTGCGGGGACTCGGCGACTGCCGGTTCGATAGAGCAAACGAGGCCTGGGGCTTCGATGGCGGCGACGACTGGACCACTGCATTCAGCGCCAAGTGGGACGGCGCGGACGCGTTGCCGACGCTCGCTTTTGGCAACTACATCGAAGGGTCATCGGACGACTCGTCCCTGCGGTGCCTCGACAACGCATTGGTCCGGCCCCGCGCCGTCGGCGCCGGTTTCGCTGGCCCGCTCGCGTTGACTCCGGGCTGGTGCGCGTTGTCGATGCTGTTCAGCGATTGGGATCGCTCGGGCCGGAGCGATCTGCGGATCAGCAATGACCGCCAGTACTACGGCGAGACCAGTGACGGCCAGGAGCAACTCTGGCGGGTGGCTGCCCGCGAGCTTCCGCGTCTCTACTCGCCTGACGAGGGCTGGGCGAACCTGAGCATCTGGGGCATGGGTATCGCCAGCTATGACGTCACCGGAGACAGCTACCCGGAGTACTTCCTGACGAGCCAGTCGGACAACAAGCTGCAGACCTTGACCGGCGGGCCGAGCCAGCCACGCTATCGAGACATCGCGCTGGAGCGGGGGGTTACCGCGAGTCGTCCGTTCGTCGGCGATACGACACTTCCGTCGACGGCTTGGCACGCAGAGTTCCAGGATGTCAACAACGATGCCTACATCGACCTGTTTGTCGCCAAGGGCAACGTCGAGGCGATGCCTGACTACGCCGCGAATGACCCCAGCAACCTGCTCCTTGGTCAGCCCGATGGCACGTTCAAGGAGAGCGCCAAGACCGCCGGCATCGTCAGCTTCACCAGGGCACGGGGCGCCGCCCTAGCCGACTTCAACATCGATGGGATGCTCGACCTGGTCGAGGTGAACCGCACCGAAAACGTCAGCCTGTGGCGAAGTGTCGGCTCGGGAACAGCCGCGCAGCCGATGCCGATGGGCAACTGGGCCGCCATCCAGCTCGGCCAATCGGGCCCGAATCGTGACGCGATCGGTTCATGGATCGAGGTCAAGGTCGGCGATCGAACGCAGCGACGAGAAGTGACCGTCGGTGGTGGCCACGTCGGCGGTCAGCTCGGCTGGATCCATTTCGGGCTCGGAACGGCCGCCACGGCCCAGGTCCGCGTGCAGTGGCCAGACCGCGAGACGGGGCCGTGGCTGAACATCGCCGCGAACCAGTTCGCGATCCTCGAACGTGGGGCTACCGCGCCCGCAACATGGCTGCCGCCGACCTGACGGCGGTGACCCGCGAGCAACTGAAGGTTCACGTTTTCGGCAGCTCCGCTTGACACGACCCCATAGGTGTAAGACCGTATCGCAAACGTTTGAAAGAGAGGAACACAAACTCTTGTCGTTGGGTCGAGACGACATCGGCCAGCGGAGCGAGACGGTCCGCCGGGCCAACCTCAGCGCGATCGTTCGCGAACTGCACGAACGTGGGCAGCTGTCCCGTTCGGAGCTCGTTGCGCGGACCGGTCTCACGCGGAGCGCCATCCGCGGCCTGATCGGCGAACTGGTTGCTGGGGACCTGGTCACCGAGGAACGTGCCGACTCGCTCGGCAACCCGGGCCGTCCGTCTCCCCTCGTCAGCCCGAACGCAAACGGCGCCGTCGTCCTCGCTCTTGAGATTGCCGTCGACTCGCTCGCCGCTGCTCTCGTCGGACTGGGAGGCGAGGTCTTCCAGCTCGTTCGCGTCGATCGACCGCGCGGGCACTCTTCAGTCGAGGACATCACGGTCGACCTCGCTGGACTGGCATCCGATGTCACCAGTGGCCGGGACCCAAACACGGTCATCGGCGTCGGGGTGTCCGTCGTCGGCGTCGTACGCCGCAGCGACGGCTGCGTCTCGCGGGCTCCGAACCTCGGCTGGTTCGACGTTCCCCTCGGCGCGGAACTGGCGCGCGCACTCGAGACCGCACTGCCAATCTTCGTCGCCAACGATGCGGATCTCGGGGCACTCGTCGAGCTGCGGCGCGGCGCGGCTCGCGGCGCGGACGACGTCCTGTTCGTGGCCGGCGAAGTCGGGGTCGGTGGCGGCCTGATCGTCGACGGCAAGGCGCTGACGGGCGTCGCCGGATACAGCGGGGAAGTGGGCCACCTTCCGATGAATCCTGACGGTGTCGCGTGCCGGTGCGGGTCGGTTGGATGCTGGGAGACCGAGATCGGAGAAGAAGCCCTCCTCCGCCGCGCCGGGTACCCGCCCGACGGCGGCAGCGCGGCCGTGGATGCAGTCATGAACGCCGCAGCTGAGAAATCCGGAATCGCACTTGGAGCGCTCGACCATGTCGGACGCTGGCTAGGGATCGGTCTGGCCGGCCTGGTCAACGTGTTCAACCCGCGCTTGATCGTGCTGGGCGGCCTGTTCAGTCGGATCCACCCGTACATCGCGTCGACGATCGAGCTCGAACTGGACCGCCGCGCCCTTGCGGCGCCGCGGAGTCTTGTCCGAGTCGTCCCGGCGACCCTTGGGGTCGACGCTCCGGTGCTCGGCGCCGCCGAACTGGCATTCGAGCCGCTCCTGGCGGATCCAGCGGCCTGGCTCGGCCCGCGCGTCAACTCAACTGAACTCGCGAGTGCCTGATGAGGAGGCGGCTCGGCGAGGTAACGACCGTCGAAAACCAGCACAGGAGGGTGCTACCGTAAGCGTTGGGACCACCGACAGTCGATCAAATGGCTTGTCACGAGGAGGATGGTGTCAATCATGGTGAATCGGAGATTGGCCGCGATCATCGCGACCTTCGTATTCGTATTGAGCGCGTGCTCGAGCACGCCGGGCGGCTCGGCCGCCGCAAGTGGCGGGAGCGGCGCAGGCTGCACGGTTGGCGTGTCCTGGAACAACTTCCAGCAGCCGCGCTGGGCGGCGCACGACCAGCCGAACATCAAGAAGACCGTCGAGGACGCTGGCGGAACCTACATCGACGCCGATGCGAACCTCAGCAACGAGCAGCAGCTGACGGACATCGACACGCTCATCTCGAAGGGCGCCAAGGTCCTCATCCTGCTCGCCCAGGACAACAAGGCTGTTCTGCCGGGGCTCAAGAAGGCGACCGATGCGGGCATCCCGGTCATCGCCTACGACCGGCTCATCGAAGACACGAGCATCCTCTACATCACCTTCGACAACGTCCTCGTCGGCAAGGCCGAGGCGGACGCGATCATCAAGAAGGTGCCGAAGGGCAACTACGTCCTGATCAAGGGCGACCCGGGCGACCCGAATGCGTCCACGTTCCTGCCGCAGGGTTGGGACGAGGCCGGCCTCAAGGACAAGGTCGCGTCCGGCGACATCAAGATCCTCAACGGACCGGATGGGACGTTCACCGACGCCTGGAAGACCGAGAAGGCCCAGTCCAACATGGAAGCGATCATCGACAAGGCCGTCGCCGACGGCAACAAGATCGATGCCATCCTGGCCGAGAACGACAGCACGGCGCTCGGCGTCGTCGGTGCCCTCACGGCCAAGAGCTACGGCTTCCCGCCCCTGAGCGGCCAGGACGGCGATCCCGCCAACCTGAACAACGTCGCCCTCGGCAAGCAGTACGTTGACGTCTTCAAGAACGCGAACGAGCTGGGCAAGGCCGCAGGTGCCGCTGCGCTGAAGCTGTGCGCTGATCCCAAGACGCTCGCACTGACTCTTCCGGATGGCCTCGTCGACGCGTCCGTCGCCCCGACCGCCGGGCTCACCGCCCAGGACTTCAAGACCCCGGGCGGCGTCACCGTGAAGTCGTTCATCCTCCAGCCCACGCCGCTCACCGCGGAGAACCTCCAGGTGGCGATCGATGCCGGCCAGATCACGAAGGCCGACCTCTGCAAGGGCGTCGAGGCAGCCTCGGCGCCGCCGGCCTGCAAGTAGCGGGCCCCGCCCGCTGACGTAGCCATCACACCTGCGCCCCCGGTACCACCGGGGGCGCAGGTCGCTTCATCACTTGGGCCAGGAGGGCCGCCGTGACGAACGTGGCCGGCGCGGCACCGTTACCAGATCAGACGAAGATCCAGCCCCCAGCGCGTTCCTCTGTCCGTGGTTTGATCGCCCAGACGGAGATCGATCTTCGGCTCTTCGGCATGCTCCTGGCGCTCGGCCTCATCCTGCTCACCTTCAACATCCTGAGCGGCGGCAAGTTCTTCCAGCCGACCAACATGGTCACGCTGGCCGTCCAGGCCTCGGGCATCGCGATCATCGCGACCGGGATGGTCCTCGTCATCGTGTCGCGCAACATCGACCTGTCGGTCGGCTCGGTCGTCGGGCTCGTCGCCATGACCTACGCGCTCTTGATGACGGAGTGGATGCCCGACATCCTCGGGATGGGCCCCGACTTCCCGTTCCGCTGGGTCATTGCCCTGGGCCTCGGCATCCTCCTGGGGGCGGGAGTCGGCGCAGTGCAGGGCTACATCATCGCCTACATCGGCGTGCCTTCATTCATCGTCACCCTCGGTGGCCTCCTGTCGATCCGGGGCGTCGTCTGGTACCTCTCCAGCGGCGCGGCCGTGTCGGGCCTCGACCCCAACTTCCAGTTGATCGGCGGCGGGGCGAGGGGGTCGGTCGGTGGCACCTTGACGTGGGTCCTCGGTCTCATCGGATGCCTGGCCATCGTCGCGCTGCTCTTCAACGGCCGCCGGCAGCGCCGTCGTTTCGGCTTCCAGCTCCGACCCATGTGGGCCGAGGTCGTGCTCGGGGTCATCGGCTGCGTCGCTGTCCTCGGCCTGGCTGCATTCGCCAATGCCAACCTGTGGCCGGCGGGAATCTCCGGCGGCCTTGACATCCCGACCGGCATTCCGTACCCGATCGTCCTGTTGATCGGCGTGACCCTCGTGATGACGTGGCTGGCGACGCGCCGAAGGTTCGGGCGCTATGTCTACGCGTATGGCGGCAACCCCGACGCCGCCGAGCTGGCCGGCATCAACACGCGCAGAACGATCCTCAAGACGTATGTCGTGATGGGGGTCCTGTGCGCCCTTGCCGCCGCGATCGCGTCTGCACGGCTCAACGGCGCCACGCTCGACGTTGGCCAGAGCTACGAGCTCTACGTCATCGCCGCGGCGGTAGTCGGCGGGACCTCGTTCGCCGGCGGCATCGGCAGCATCGCGGGTGCTGTGCTCGGCGCGTTCGTGATGCAGTCGCTCGCCTACGGGCTGAGCTTCATGGGCGTCAACTCGCCCGGCCAGAACGTCGTTGCCGGGATCGTCCTGATCCTCGCGGTCGGCTTCGACTCCTTCAACCGCCGGCGCGGCTCCTGAGCGGCGAGGAGGCACGGTCATGACGGTTGCAGAGCGCACGCCGCTCGTCGAGATGCGCAACATCAACGTCGCCTTCGGCGGCGTGCACGCCGTCCGCGACGTGACGATCGACCTGCACGCCGGGGAGGTCATCGGCCTCGTTGGTGGCAATGGCGCCGGCAAGTCGACGCTGATGCGCGTCCTGTCAGGCGCCCACCAGGCCGACTCGGGCGTCATCAACATCGACGGCAAGCCGGTCAACATCGGCAACCCGCGCGACGCCAAGGCCTACAACATCGAGACCATCTATCAGACGCTCGCCCTCGCCGACAACGTCGACGCACCCGCGAACCTGTTCCTGGGGCGCGAGATCACGACCCGGATCGGGAGCCTGGACGACTCGACGATGGAGGCCGAAACCCGCAAGGTGATGGGGCGCCTGAACCCCAACTTCACGCGCTTCGCCATGCCGGTGAAGTCGCTCTCCGGCGGACAGCGCCAGGCCGTCGCCATCGCCAGGGCGGTCTACTTCAACGCAAGGATCATGATCATGGACGAGCCCACCGCGGCCCTCGGCCCGGCCGAGACCGGACAGGTCCGGAACCTCGTGCGGCAGCTCAAGGACGACGGAATCGGCATCTTCCTCATCAGCCACGACATCCACGACGTGTTCGACCTGTCCGACCGGATCAGCGTCATGTACCACGGCCGGATCGTCGACACCGTGAACAAGGCCGAGACGGACCCGGAGGCCGTTCTCGGCATGATCATCCTGGGCAAGAAGCCCGACGAGGTGACCCAGACGGAGCTGGCCGAGCTGGAGCTCCGCGGCTGAGCCAGTCACCGGTTTCTGGCCCGCTACAGCGAGTGGAACATCGGCGCCAGGGCGGGGTAGAGACTTCGGTAGGTCGCGTGGGCCTCGGCGTAGCCGGCTGCGTCCGGTCCCGGAGCCGCCACCGGCGTCGCGCGGACGGACGCCCCCGCAGCCTCCTCGACCGACCCGAACCAGCCGGCGCCGACCGCGGCCAGCAGTCCCGCCCCGTACGCGGCTCCCTCCGATGTGTTGACCGTGGCGATCTCGGCATCCAGTACGTCGGCGAGGATCTGCCGCCAGAGCGGGCTCGCCGTGCCGCCGCCCGACGCGCGGATCTGGGCCGGCGCGGGCATTCCCGCGCCGATCATCAGGTCCAGCCCGTCCCGTAATCCGAACGCGACGCCTTCCAGGACCGACCGCGTCATATGCCGTCGGTCATGGCTGACAGTCAGCCCGACGAACGCGCCGCGAGCGAGCGGGTCCGGATGCGGACTGCGCTCGCCGGTGAGGTAGGGGAGGAAGAACAACCCGTCGCTCCCAGGGGGCACGTCGGCTGCTGGCGCGACGAGGTCCGAGAACTCGACGCCCGGCGCGAGGACATCGCGGAACCAGCGCAGGCTGCCCGCCGCCGAGAGCATCACCGACATCATGTGCCAGCGGCCCGGCACGGAATGGCAGAACGCGTGGACGCGCCCGGCCGCCTCGAACAGCGGCTGGTTCGTCGTCGCGAAGACCACCCCGGACGTGCCGAGCGAGAGTGCGACGGTGCCCTCGTTGACCGCCCCAACGCCGACGGCGTTCGCCGCCTGGTCGCCGCCGCCCGCGACGACCGGCGTGCCCGCCCGCAGGCCGGTCGCCGCCGCCGCTGCGGCCGTGATCGTGCCGGTGGCCTCCGGTCCCTCGAACGTCGGCGGCAGCCAGGACGGATCGACCTCCAGCGCGTCGAGCACCTCGGCGGACCAGTCCCGCGCTGCGAGGTCGAACAGCAATGTGCCGGAGCCGTCGGCCTTGTCGGCGGCATAATCGCCGGTCAGGTGGAGGCGGACGTAGTCCTTGGGCAGCAACACGTGGGCGATCCGCGACCACACCTGGGGCTCGTGGTCGCGGACCCAGACGAGCTTCGGGGCCGTGAAGCCGGTCAGCGCGTCATTGCCAGTGATCTCGACGAGGCGCTCCGGCCCGACCGCCCGGCGGATCGCGTCGCACTCGGCGCCTGTCCGCTGGTCGTTCCAGAGAATCGCCGGGCGGAGCACGTCGCCCGCGGCATCCAGCAGCACCGCGCCGTGCATCTGCCCGGTCAGTCCGACCGCCACGACGTCCTCGCCGGCGACGCCGCTCGACGCGAGCACCGAGCGGATCGCAGCCACCGCGCCGTCCCACCAGAGCCGCGGCTCCTGCTCGCTCCAGAGGGGCCGGGGCACGTCGAACCCGTACTCCGACGCGCCGACGCCGCGGACGATCCCCGCGTCGTCGATGAGGACAGCCTTGGTCGCGGTGGTCGACGCGTCGATCCCGAGGACGTGGCCCACCCGGGTCAGCCGCGGGAGCCGGACTCGACGCGTGCGGCCTGGTCGACGGCCCAGATCTCACGGTTCACGAGATTCTCGAGAAGCTCCTGGCGACCCGATACGGGCTGCGGGTCGATATCACCGGCCAGGACGCGAGCGGCCAGCGCGTCGAGCGCGACGTCGCCCGCCAGGATCGACCGTCCGAGCTCGTCCGCCCAGCCCGCGTAGCGCGCCTCCCGCAGCTGCTCTAGGGCCTGACTCTCGATCATCGCCGCCGCCACGAGGAGCGACCGGGCGAGGGTGTCGATCCCGCCGATGTGGGCATGGAACAGGTCCGTCCGATCCATGCTCTGCCGGCGGAGCTTCGTGTCGAAGTTGAAGCCGCCGGTCGTGAAGCCGCCGGCCCGGACGATCTCGTAGAGGGCGAGCGAGAGCTCGTCGACCGAATTCGGGAACTGGTCCGTGTCCCAGCCGTTCTGGTAGTCGCCGCGGTTCGCGTCGATGCTGCCGAAGATCCCGTGGGAGAGCGCGTAGGCGACCTCGTGATGGAAGCTGTGCCCGGCAAGCGTCCCGTGGTTCACCTCGAGGTTCACGCGGTATTCGGCGTCGAGGCCGTGGCGAACCAGGAAGCCGTGGACGGTCGCCGCGTCGTAGTCGTACTGGTGCTTGGTCGGCTCCTGCGGCTTCGGCTCGATGAGCAGGGTCCCCTTGAAACCGATCCGGTGCTTGTGCTCAGCGACCAGGCCGAGGAACCGAGCGAGCTGGGCCCCCTCGCGCGCGAGATCCGTATTGAGAAGGGTCTCGTAGCCTTCCCGGCCGCCCCAGAGCACGTAGTTCTCGCCGCCGAGACGTTGCGTCGCCTCCAGCATGACCTTGACCTGCGCGGCGGCATAGGCGAAGACGTCGGGATCAGGGTTGGTCGCCGCACCGGCGGCGTAGCGCGGGTGGCTGAACAGGTTCGCCGTTCCCCACAGGAGCCTCGCGCCGGTCCGGGCCATGTGCCCCTCGATCAGGTCGAGGCTCGCGTCGAGGTTCGCCTTCGTCTCGGCGAAGGTGTTGCCTTCAGCGGCGACATCGCGATCGTGGAAGCAGAAGAACGGGACCCCGAGCTTGGCGATGAACTCGAACGCGGCCTCGAGCTTTGCCTTCGCGGCGATCCTGGGGTCGAGACGCGGGTCGAGCCATGGCCGGTCGAACGTACCGGTGCCGAACACGTCCGAGCCCGGCCAGTTGAATGAATGCCACATGCAGACAGCGATCCGGAGGTGGTCCTCCATCCGCTTGCCGAGGACGAGCCGATCAGGTTCGTACGTCTTGAAGGTCAGCGGGTCAGTCGAACCGATTCCGGCGAAGCCAATCGGCCCTGTAACGTCAGAGAAGAAGTCCCCGTCCACGCCCGTACCTCCTGCCATCGGCCGCCACCACGCGCCGGTTGAAAGCGTATCGCATCTATTTGTGCGAGAGGAGCACAAAACCGCTCGCGCGGTCGGGCGCGCGGGCCGGAGCGATTTGTCGCGGATTCGCAACCCTTTCCGGCGGCAGCAGATTCGGCGTTGTAGTGGCCGCCGAACGATGACTGACTCCCACCATCGGTCGGCCGACCGACAGGTCCCTGTCGCCATGCGCGACGGCCCGGCCGGTGATGACGCAGACAACGTGGAGGAGACCACATGCGTCGATCCTGGCGACCCGTTGCCCTTGCAGCGGCGTTCATGTTCATCTTCAGTGCGTGCTCGAGCGGCGGGGGATCGCCCGTCGGCCGGCACCAGCGCGAGCCCCGGTGGGGCCAGCCCCGGCGAGAGCGCCAGCGCGCCCGCGGAGAGCCCGTCAAGCGCATTCGATCCGAACAGCATCTCGGGCACGGTCGTCCTGTCGGGCTGGCAGGCGAGCGGCGAGGAGGGGACCGCCCTGACCAAGACCCTCGACGCGTTCAAGGCGAAGTACCCGAACATCACGCTGGACTACCAGCCGATCGCAACGGACTACCCGACCGCGATGGCCGCCAAGTTCAGCGCCCAGGAGCCGCCCGACCTCTTCTACGTCGATTCCAGCGTCGCCCAGGACTGGATCGACCAGGGGGTCCTGCAGGATCTCGACACGCTCGCTACGGAGCGGGGCTTCGACACGAGCCAGTTCTTCGAGGGCTATCTCGACGCTTTCAAGGGTCCCGATGGCAAGACCTACGGCTTCCCGAAGGACGGCAACACGCTGGGGATGGCCTACAACACCGACATGCTGACGGCTGCCGGCATCGAGCCGCCGACGAACTGGGAGGAGTTGAAGGCCGCCGCCACGAAGCTGACGGCCGGAGGCAAAAAGGCCTTCTGCCTGAACCACAGCCTCGACCGAGCGCTTGCCTTCGTCTACCAGGAGGGCGGCTCGCTCCTGAGCGAGGACAAGACGCAGAACACGACCGATTCGCCCGAGGTCAAGGATGCGCTCACGACCTACCTCGGCTTCTTCAAGAACGAGCAGGGCGCCCGCGCCGCCGATCTCGGCGATGACTGGTGCGGCAAGGCCCTGGGCGAAGAGCAGGTCGCGATCATCTTCGAGGGCGGCTGGCTCGATCCCTACATGAAGACCAGCTATCCGGACGTAAAGTACGCCTGGGCGGAGATGCCGCAGGGTACCGAGAAGGCGACCCTCGGCTTCACGGTCAGCTACTCCATTGGCGTCGACTCGGCGAACAAGGACGCGGCCTGGGTGCTGCTCACGTACCTGACGGGTCCGGAGGGCATGAAGGTCTGGACGGAGGGCGGCGTCGCCAATCCGTCCCGCAAGGATGTCCCGCCTGCCGCGGGCAAGGAAATCCTCGTCGAGAGCGCGGACTTTGCTCGACCCTGGAGCTTCATCCCGGGCTTCAGCAAGATCAACGACGCCTTCAACAACGCGATGACGGCCCAGATCGAAGCGAAGAGCGACGATCCGACGCCGGTCATCGACGCCACGAAGGCGGCGATCGACGACGCCCTCACACCCTAAACGCAGCCGAGGCCCGGGCAATCAGCCCGGGCCTCGGTTCCTTGTCGTGAGGGAGGGCCTTCATGGCCGCTGGGACCGCCAGCAAGGGGGTCAAGGGCGAGCGTCGCGCGGAGATGCTCACGGGCTACGCGCTGATCGCCGTCCCGATGTTGCTGTATGCGACGCTGTTCTTCGGGGCGATGATCTACGCCGCGTACATCAGCCTCTGGCGCTGGGGACTGCGCGGGGCACGCAACTTCCTCGGGCTCGGCAACTACGAGGACATCCTCGGCGACCCGGTCTTCTGGAAGGCCGTGACGAACACCCTCTACTACGTCGCGGTCTGGGTTCCGCTCACGATGGCGCTGGGACTCTTCCTCGCGATCGTCGTCAATCAGAAGCTGCGGGGCCAGACGTTCTTCCGCGCGGCCTTCTACTTCCCGACACTCGCCAGCTCCGCGGCGATCACGGTCGTCTGGCTCTTCCTCCTCCAGCCGGAAGGCTTGTTCAACGGACTCCGCGAGGTGATCGGCCTGAATCCGATCTTCGAGGCCCTCGGTTTCGGCCCGAACCACAACTGGCTGGGCAACTCCAGGACCGCGATGAACTCGATCATCATCCTCAACGCCTGGACGACGTCGGGCACAGTCATGCTGTTCTACCTGACGTTCCTGCAGACGATCAGCCGGGAGGTCTACGAGGCCGCGGCAATCGACGGGGCAGGGGCATGGCAGATGTTCCGCCGGATCACGTTCCCGCTCCTGCGACCCGCCCATTTCTTCGTTGCGACGCTGTTGCTGATCGGCGGGTTCAAGCTGTTCGACCAGGCGATCATCGCGGGTGGTCGCGGCGGCGAGCCGAACAACTCGCTGACGACGATCGTGCTGTTCATCTACCGGGCGGCGATCACCGATAACGAGTTCGGGTTCGCGGCTGCCGTCGGGCTCGTCCTGTTCGTCATCATCTTCACCCTGACGCTTGTGCAGCGGCGGCTGTTCGGGCAGGCGCCGAGCTGGTGAGGGCTGACGGATGACTGCCGCCCCCGCTCCGCTTCGCCCGACAACGCCGATCGAGGTGACGGTTGCGGGCGACCGCGGCCGCGCAACCCGACGAGCGATCGCCTACGTGTTCCTCATCGGATATGCGTTGCTCATGCTCGTTCCGTTCGCCTGGCAGGTGATCACGTCGTTCAAGACGGACCGGGACGCGATGCGCCTGACGATCATTCCGGATCCGGTCACGCTCCAGGGCTGGGAGACCGGCTTCCTGAAGCTCGATCCATCGATCCCGCAGCTGTTCGTCAACAGCGTCATCGTCGCGGCGGGCGTCACGATCAGCAACCTGGTGCTGGCAAGCATGGCCGGCTATGCCTTCGCCCGGTTGCGGTTCCCGGGCCGCGAGATCCTGTTCCTGGCGATCCTCGGGACGTTGATGATCCCGGATCAGCTCCGATTCGTGCCGGTGTACCTGATCGAGCGGCAGCTGGGCCTGATCACGCGCGAGCCGCAGAACTACCTCGGGGTGGTCCTGGTGCTCGCGATCGAGGCCCAGCAGCTCTTCCTGATGCGGCAGTACTTCCTGTCGATGCCACGCGACCTCGAGGAGGCCGCCAAGATCGACGGGGCGGGCTTCTTCACGACGTTCCTGCGGGTCATGCTGCCGCTTGCAGGACCCGCCCTGGCAGCGGTCTCGATCCTCGCGTTCCAGGGCGCCTGGAACGGATTCTTCTGGCCGCTGCTCATCCTCCAGGACCAGGCTCACTGGACGCTGCCGCTCGGCCTGTTCCAGTTCACCCAGGAGTTCCTGACCCTGTGGCCGGCGTTGATGTCGGTGACGATCGCCGCCATTCTGCCAATCCTCGTGATCTACATCTTCTTCCAGCGCTACTTCGTGGCGAGCGTGGCGGCGACCGGTGTCAAGGGCTGAGCCGCTCCCGGCCGCGCGGGATCGTGGGCTGAGGAGCGCGGTTCGAGCGGCGGCAATCGACTTCTACTACCAGTCGATCCGGCTCGTGCCGGCGAACATCGCCTGGGGAGTCGGCCTCATTGCGGTGGTGATCGTCGGCATGGCCGGCGGCCCCGTCGTGACGCTCGTCGCCTGCCCATTCCTCGCGATTCCGTATGTCGGCATCGTCCGCCTGGCGACGTTGACGGTTCGCGGCCACGACGTCGTCCTCTCCGACCTGTGGCGGGCCTACCGCAGGTTCGGGTTGCCGGCGCTTGGCATCGGCGCCGCCGTGACGATCGCCTACGCCGTGCTCGCCTCGAACGCGGTCGTCGGGGCGTCGGCTGGCACCTTCATCGGCTGGTTGTTCGCGACACTCGCGGTGTCCGGGATGGTGGCCTTGTGGGTCGTCGGGTTCCCGCTGTGGGTTCTACTGGTCGATCCGGAACGTAGCGACCGCGCGGTTCGCGATCGGCTGCGGCTGGCCGTCATGCTCGCGGTTGCTGCGCCGGGTCGGCTGTCAGCGCTGGCTCTCCTTCTGACGGTCATCCTCTTCGTGAGCACGATCGCCTTCGCGGCGCTTCTGACGATCTCTGTCGCCTACAGCGGGCTATTCGCTGCGCGGTACATCCTGCCCGCCGCGGACCGGCTGGAGACCTGGCTGGCCACGCGCGGGGATGAAGCTGCTCCTATCATTCGCGGGTGACGTTTCCGGTACAGGTCGGTCCCACCGCGATCACCATCAATCGCGACGATCGCTTCCTCGTCTGCCAGCCGGACGGCCGGATCATCGGTGGGATGGAGGACGGGTTCTTCACCCGCGATACCCGGTTCATCTCCGGGTACGAGCTCCGGATCAACGGCCAGCGGCCCGTCCTGCTGAACTCCGCGCCGATCCAGTTCTTCTCGGCACGCTTCGAATTCACCAACGATCCGCTGCTCGACGACGTCGGCAGGGTCGACCGCCATGCGCTCGCGATCCGGGTGGATCGAACGGTGTCGGGCGGGATCCACGAGGACATCGACATCGTCAGCTACGCCCGCCGGCCGGTTCGGCTGACGATCGAGGTTGCGATCGAGTCCGACTTCGCGGACATCTTCGATGTTCGGCGGGATGCGCTCGTCCGGCGCGGCGAGCTCAATACGCGCTGGTTCCGCTCCCGGCGCGAGCTCCGCTCGCACTACGTCAACCGCGACTTCCAGCGTGAGCTCATCGTCGCCGTGGACCGGTCCGACTCCCAGCCGCAATACGCCAATGGCCGGCTCGTTTTCGTCGCCACGATCGCCCCGAAGGCCACCTGGCACGCCTGCCTGAAGTGGCTCCCGATCACGAGCTCGGACGCGCGTCGGCGGCCGGCAACCCTGCCATGCAGCATGGTCGAGGTGCCGCTCGCGGCCAACGGGCCGCGGCTGCCGGAAGTCACGGTCGAGACGCCGAACGCGAGCGTCCGCAGATCGTGGGACCAGGCCGTCCGGGACATGGAGGCGCTCCGGCTCGAGGACCCGACGTTCGAGCGCGGCGTCTTCATTCCCGCGGCCGGCGTGCCGTGGTATGTGACGCTCTTCGGGCGCGACACGCTGATCGTCTCGATGCAGGCGATCTCCGGCTACCCGGAGTTCGCCTCCGGAGCGCTCCGCCGGCTCGGGGCGATGCAGGCCACCGGCGACGATCCCGAGCGCGACATGGAGCCCGGCAAGATCCCCCACGAGATCCGCCACGGCGAGCTCGCCCAGCTCGGCATCCTCCCGTACACGCCGTACTACGGGACCCACGACGCGACGACGCTCTACCTCATCGTGCTCTCGTATCTCTACCAGTGGGTCGGCGACGACGCGGTGCTCCGGCGGTTCCTGCCGAACGCCGAGGCGGCCCTCGCCTGGGTCGACAAGTACGGGGATCGCGACCGGGACGGGTTCCAGGAGTACAAGACGCGATCCTCCCACGGCTACTACAACCAGGGCTGGAAGGACGCCGGGGATGCGATCCCCGAGGAGGACGGAACGCTCGCATCGCTGCCGATCGCCCTCGTGCGAGCTCCAGGGCTACGTCTACGACGCAAAGCTCCGGATGGCGGGGATCTACGAGATCCTCGATCGGCCCGCGGACGCGCGCCGCCTTCGGCGACAGGCGGGCGAGCTGTACGACCGGGTCAACGAGCAGTTCTGGTGGGAGGAGGAGGGGACGTACTACCTCGGCCTGAACGGCAAGAAGGAGCCGATCCGGTCCGTTGCGTCGAACGCCGGCCACCTGCTCGGGTCGGGGATCGTGCCGAGGGAGCGCGCCGGCCGCGTCGTCGAGCGCCTCCTCGCCGACGACATGTGGTCCGGCTGGGGGATCCGGACGCTGTCGTCGGACCACGCCGCGTACAACCCGTTCAGCTACCACACCGGGACGGTCTGGCCGCACGACAACGCGATGATCGCCGGCGGCTTCCGGCGCTACGGTTTCGACGCCGAGGCCGCCCGCGTGGCGAAGGGGATGTTCGATGCCGCGGAACGGCTGGTCGCCTATCGGCTGCCGGAGCTCTTCGCGGGACTGCCGCGCGCACGAGGCGAGCTTCCCGGTCCAGTACCTCGGGGCGAACGTGCCGCAGGCCTGGTCGGCGGGCGTCGATCTTCAGGTTCATCGCGATCCTTGCCGGGATCCACACGATGACCGATCGCGATCGGCTCCCGGATCTACGTCAACCCGGCGCTGCCGGCGTGGCTGCCGACACTCACGATCCGGAACCTGCGGGCCGGCCGCGGCTCACTGGATCTCGCGCTGAGCGACGGCTAGGTCGACGTCCTGTCGAACACGACGGGCTTCGAGGTGATCCACGGGTCCGCACCGCGCATCGACCACACGGCGAAAGCGGCGCGCTGACACTCGGCGACCAATCCTGAGAGTTGGCCGCCCGTTCTCATGACTCTCGAAGAATGGGCGGCCATCGTGCGGTCTACCACTGCCGAATCCCATGACTGGAGACCTGCATGACCGAACCCGAGATCCGCTTCAACGAACGACTCTCGCGACGAACCCTTCAGCGAGCTGCCTTCCTCGTCGGGGCCTGCCTGGCGATCGTCGTCGGGGCGGCGGTCACGATGGGCGCCTCTCCATCCGCATCACCGGCGGCCTCGCCCGGGGCGACGACCCAACCGGCAGCGAGCGGCGACCCAGGCAACCCAGATGGCGGCCCGTGGCGCGATGGCGGCCCCGGCTTCTTCGGACGGCGCGGATTCATCGGCGGCTTCGGGGCGATCTCGATCACCGCGATCAACGGCTCGAACCTCAGCCTCGAGACCGACGATGGCTGGACCCGCACGATCGCCATCACGTCCGCCACCCCGATCACGAAGGGCGGCCAGACGATCGCGGCCGGGGACCTCGCGGTCGGTGACAAGATCAGGTTCGGCCAGACGCGCAACGCCGATGGGACCTTCACCGTCACGGCGATCCATGTCGTACTGCCGAGCGTCGCCGGAACGGTCACCGCCAAGACCGCCACCACCATCACCGTCGAGCAACGAGACGGCTCCAGCGCGACGATCCAGGTCGACGGCACCACGACCTACGAGGTCGAAGGCGTGACCGGTGCGGATCTCGGCGACGTCGCAGTCGGCATGCGGCTCGTGGCGATCGGGTCGCTCAACCCAGACGGTTCGGTCGATGCGACCGCGGTTCATGCCGGCAACGGCAAGCTCCGTCGCGGGCGCGCGGATCACGACAAGCCCGGGGTCCCGGCCCCATCGGCCAGCCCGGAGTCTTCGTCCAGCACCGGCTAGGAACGACGCGGGGGAGCCCGCGACGCAGCAATACGACCGGCGCGAGTGCCAGCAGTTGGCTCCCGCGTCGTCGATTCCGGCCCGATTCTCACGTTCCTCTCAGGCCCCGCTGCTTACCTGAGGTCACGTACCGACACCTCGAGCAAGAGGATCCCTGACCCCAGGAGGCAGCTCCATGAACCCGTTCGACGAGACTCCGTCCGACCCACCAGCCGCCCGCCGGGAGCCGACCTCGTGGCACGCGATCGACGACCCCGCGCCCGTTCCCCTGCCGGCCGGGACCGCCAGGCCCCGCGGCTCCGGCAGCCGTGGCATCCGCACGATCATCGCCGCCTGCCTGCTCTCGGCGACGCTCGCATCGGCATCGACGACCGCGTTGCTGTCGGTCGCGCTCGATGGCGCTCCGGCCGCGTCCCCCGGGACGACGCCGAACGCCGTCGTCACCGGCACTCGGACGGATCCGGCCGATCTCGCGGACGTTGTCGCGCTTGCCCGCCAATCCGTGGTGACGATCACGGCCAATGGCCTGTCCGTCCGCGGCATGTCGCCGGTTCAGGTGCCGTCGAGGGGCGTCGGCTCAGGGGTCATCCTCACCGCCGACGGCTACATCCTGACGAACAAGCACGTCGTCGAGGGCAGCTCGTCGCTGGCAGTCGCGCTTCACGACGGGACGGAGTTCCCGGCCACGATCGTCGAGCAGCTGGCCGACAACGACCTCGCCCTCATCAAGATCGACACGACCGGCCTGACCGCGGCGACGATCGGCGACTCGACGACGCTCAAGCCCGGCCAGACGGCGATCGCCATCGGGAGCCCGCTCGGGACCTACACCGAGACGGTGACGAAGGGGATCATCTCGGCGCTCGGGCGCGACATCACCGTCATCGACGAGGAGACGGGTCGTCCGACCCAGCTCCACGACTTGATCCAGACCGACGCCGCGATCAACCCGGGAAACAGCGGCGGCCCGGTGCTCGACGCGACCGGGGCGGTCGTCGGGATCAGCACCGCGACCGCCGATAGCGCTGAAGGGCTCGGCTTCGCGATCCCGATCTCCGCGGCAAGCGAGCTGATCGCCCTCGCCCGCGGCACGGCCGGCTGATTTCTCAGGTGGGCACCTGATCGTCGATTCCGCAGGGAGGTCCAATGAAACTCAAGCTGTTCCTGATCCTCGTCCTGGTGTTCGCCGGTGCTGGCGCGATCTTCATCTCGATGGGCGGCGTGTCGGCGAACGCCGCCGCAACGACCTATCTAACGTCACAAGCCGTCGTCGGCGATGTCAGCGATGACGTCGCGGCCACCGGCGCCATTCAGACGTCCGCCAGCTACGGCGCCGCGTTCGGTTCACCCGCCCACCTCGTCGACGAGGAGTCGACACCGTCGAGCACCGTTACGTGGCCGGTCACGTCCGTCGCCGTATCCGTCGGCGATCGAGTGACGAAGGGCCAGACGCTCGCGTTCGCCGACACGACGACTCTGGAGCGAGAGCTCGTCGGCGCGATCGCCAACCGGCGTTCGGCGGCCCTGCAGCTTGAGATCGCCCAGGAGCAGCTGGCCGATGCGGACACGACCGACGAGACCCGCCAGGCGAAGCTGTCGCTCTACCAGGCCCAGTCGCAATATGTCCAGGTCGAGGCCACACAGCGCGACCTCCACGCGCAGATCGCGGCGGCAACGATCGTCTCGCCGATCGACGGCGTCGTCACCGCGGTCAACATCACCGAGGGCTTCGACGCGCCGTCCGGCGACGCCATCGTCATCAGCACGTCGACCTACCAGGTGACCGCCGACGTCGTCGAGACAGACATCGACTCGATCAGCCTCGGTCAGCCGGCGAGGGTCACGATCGACGCGATCGGTGGTGATGTCAGCGGCACGGTCGCCGCGATTGCCCCGGCCGCCAGTACCGCCGAGAGCGGCGGCGTCGTCTCGTACGCCGTCACGATCATCCTCACCGACGCGCCGGCCAAGCTCCGGCCCGGCATGACCGCCGACATCACGATCACGACGGCCTCGGTCGCCAACGTCCTGACCATTCCGTCGGCGGCGCTCCTCGGAATTGACGGCGACTACTCGGTCCGGATCCTGAACGCGACCGGCGTCCCGGAGGTCCGGCAGGTTGACGCCGGTCTGGTCACGAGTTCTCTCGCGGAGATCAAGAGCGGCCTGACCGCCGGCGAGGCCGTCATCACCGGCACCGCCGCGGACCGGGCGGCGACCACGAACAACAACGGCGGCTTCGGCGGCCCGGGCGGCGTCGCGGTCCCCGGCGGCGGACCCATCACCCGAGAGAACCGGCCATGACCGGAGTGCCCGCCTCCGCTGAACCGATCGTCCGGCTCGAGCGGATCAGCCGAACCTACGCGATGGGCCGCGTCGCCGTGCATGCGCTCAACGACGTGAGCCTGGCCGTCCATCCCGGCGAGTTCGTCGCGATCGTCGGGCCCTCGGGCTCGGGCAAGAGCACGATGATGAACATCCTGGGCTGCCTCGACCGGCCCTCGGCCGGCCGGTATCTCCTCGCTGGAACGCCGGTCGCCCAGCTCGATGACGACGCGCTGGCGCGGCTGCGCAGCCGGACGATCGGCTTCGTCTTCCAGTCCTACAACCTTCTCCCGCGGACGACCGCGCTCGACAACGTCACGACGCCGCTCCTCTACCAGAACGTGTCGCGCCGCGAACGGGTCGCCCGGGCGACCGCGGCCCTCGAGCGGCTCGGCCTCGGCGACCGGCTCGACCATGAGCCGAGCGAGCTGTCCGGCGGCCAGCAGCAGCGGGTCGCGATCGCCCGGGCCCTCGTGACCGACCCGGCGATGCTCCTTGCCGACGAACCGACCGGCAACCTCGACAGCGCGTCCGGTCGCGAGGTGATCCTCCTCCTCCACGAGCTCAATACAGCCGGCCGCACGATCGTCCTCATCACCCACGATGCAGATGTCGCGACGGCGGCGTCGCGCCAGATCCACCTCCGGGACGGGAGGATCGCCGCATGAGCCCGCTCGAGCTCATCCGGTTGGCCTTCTCGCGCCTGCGCACGAGCCGGCTCCGGGCCGCCCTGACGATGCTCGGGGTGATCATCGGTGTCGCCTCGGTCGTCGCCCTCGTCGGCGTGGGGCAGGGGACGACGTCGAACATCACGAGCCGTCTGGCCGGCCTCGGGACGAACCTCCTGACGATCAATCCCGGTAACGGCTCAACCGGGCTCTCCCTCGACGACGTCGCGGCGATCGGCGAGGTCGAGGAGGTCGCCGCTGTCGCCCCGGAGCTTCAGACCTCCGGCACGGTGGCGGTTGGCGATGAGTCGACGACGACGTCGATCATCGGGACCAACGCCTCGTACGCGCTCGTCCGCGCCTACGACGTCTGGCAGGGGACGTTCCTCACGGACGTCGCGGTGGCCCAGAACCTCCGCACGGTCGTCCTCGGCGCGACCGTCGCCGACGACCTGGGCCTCGATGCGAGCGCCGTCGGCACGCAGGTGATGATCGATGGCTTGCCGTTCCACGTCGTCGGCATCCTTCAGCCCAAGGGCGGGACCGGGTTCCAGGACCCCGACGACCAGGTGATGATCCCGGTCGGCGTCGTCACCAAGTATTTCGTCGGTGGTGACTCGCTACGAACGATCGGCGTCAGCGTGAGTTCGGTCGAGGAGATGGACGCGGCCAAGACCGCGATCACGACGCTCCTGCGGCAGGCGCATGGGTTGGCGGCAACGGACGAGGACGACTTCTCGATCCTCGACCAGGCCCAGCTCCTGGAGACGGCGACCTCGATCGCCGGGACACTCGCCCTGCTGCTCGGCGGGATCGCGTCGATCTCGCTCGTCGTCGGGGGCATCGGGATCATGAACATCATGCTCGTGTCGGTCCGCGAGCGCACTCGCGAGATTGGCATTCGCAAGGCTGTGGGCGCCCGCTCGCGCGACATTCTGGCCCAGTTCCTCATCGAAGCGCTGACACTGTCGGTGCTTGGCGGGTTGATCGGCATCGTCATCGGCCTCGCCGTCTCGGCCTTCATCGGACAACTCGCGGGCTGGGGCTTCGTCTTCAGCCCGACCATCGTCGCCGTCGCGCTGCTGTTCAGCCTGGCAGTCGGCGTCGTCTTCGGCGTCTGGCCCGCCCGCCAGGCGGCTCGACTCGATCCCATCAGCGCCCTGCGCTGGGAATAGGAGTACCTCGTGACCACCCACGACCATGGGTCGCTCGACCCCGCGTTCGAGCCCCTGCCGCCAACCGTCGAGGCCGCGAACCCGCGGCCACGATCATCGCGCGTTCTCAATCTCGCTCTCGGCGCGGCAGTCGCGATCGCGATTGCAGGCGTCGCCTTCGCGGTCGGGCGCGGCACCGCCCCCGCATCTGCGGCGACCGGGCCGCAGTTCGCCAACGGGCTACCCGGCGGCACCGCAAATGGGCCCGGACCGGGCGGCAACGTCCGCGGGTTCACGGGTGGACCGTCGATCGAGGGAACCGTAACGGCTGTCGACGCCGATTCGGTCACGATCGAGACGGCCGATGGGACGACGATCGAACTGTCGATCGACGGCGACACCGAATATCATCAGCAGGCGGCCGCCGACGCCTCCGACATCACGACCGGCAGCACGGTCGTCGTCCAAGTCTCCGGCCTTGCGGGGCGCGGCCAGCAAGGCGGCCCGAACGGTTCACCGGCGCCGTCGGCGTCGGCCGGGAGCAGCACCGGGACCGCGACCGACATCACCGTCGTCCCGTAGGAAGACCATCGCCATGCATCTCCTCATCGTCGAGGACGACCAGCGCCTCGCCCGCGTCCTCAGGCGCCTGCTCGAAGAGGATCGCCACGTCGTCGACGTCGCCCATGACGGCGAGACCGGCGCCGCGATCGCCGAGGATTCCGCCGGGATCGACGTCGTGATCCTCGACATCGGCCTGCCAGGCATGTCCGGTCTCGACGTCGCCCGCCGGGTCCGCCGGACGCAGCCGGACCTCGCGATCCTCATGCTCACTGCCCGCGACACCGTCGGCGACCGGGTGACGGGGCTCGACGCCGGCGCCGACGACTATCTCGTCAAGCCCTTCGCGTACGAAGAGCTCGCGGCCCGCCTCAGGGCGCTCTCCCGCCGGGCGGCAGGTCCGCGGCGGCCGGCGCCCGTCCTGGCGGTCGGGCCGATCAAGCTCGACGAAGCGTCGCGCCGCGTGACTGCCGACGGCCGCGACGTCGACCTGAGCCCGCGCGAGTTCTCGTTGCTCGAGTGCCTCCTCCGCCATCCCGGCCAGACCCTGACCCGCGACCAGCTCCTCGACCAGGCATGGCCCTTCAGCGTGGCGGTCACCCCGAACGCGGTCGACGCGTACGTCCACTACCTCCGCACGAAGCTCGGCGAAGTTGGCCACCGGATCGAGACGGTTCGCGGCGTCGGCTACCGGCTGAGCGATGCCTGACGGAGCCTCGGCGTCCGGGGGCCATGACGCGGCCGACAGCGAAGCGCTCGCGACCGACGGCCGCCTGATCCGGCGCGTCCGCTGGCGCCTCGTCGCCTGGAGCGGCCTCAGTACCCTCGCGGTTCTTGTGGTGCTGGGTGCCGCGCTGTACCTGATCGCGGCCCGGACGCTAGAGGAGCAGGGGACCAAGCACCTCGACGATCGGATTGCCGAGATTCGCGGGGTCCGACCCGATATCGACGACCCGGGTCTCGGATTCATCTTCGGCGGACCCGGCTCGGGAACCTTCGCGATGATCCTCGACGAGACCGGCCGGCCGATCAGGACCGGCCCCGGGCACCGCCCCCAGGTGATCCCGGACTTCCTGCCGGTCGACTCCGGCCTCGAGGCGGCAGCAACGTCGGCTCGCGACGTCCGGGCGGTCACCGTAAGGAGCACGCCCCTCCGCGTGCTCACCGAGCGAGCCGATACGGATATCGGCCCGGTGTACCTCCAGGTGATCGGCGACCGGACGACGGAGGTGAACACGCTGAACGCGATGCTCACCGTGCTGTTGGTCGGTGGCGCCGTCGTGGTCCTCGTCGCCCTGGGATTCGGGGCTGTCTACGCGAGTCGAGCTCTCGTGCCCATTCGCGAGTCGCTCGCTACTCAGCGGCTTGCTCTCCGCCGCCAGCGGGAGTTCGCCGCCGACGCGAGCCACGAGCTGCGGACGCCGTTGACCGTCGTCAAGAGCTCGCTCGAGCACCTCCGGCGCCATCCCGACAAGCCCGTGAGTTCGGTCGGCACCGCCCTCGAGGACATCGGGGCGGAGGTCGAGCACCTCACGTCGCTCGTCGACGACCTGCTCCTCCTTGCCCGATCCGATTCGGGGGCGATCTCGCTCGATCGCCTGCCGCTGGATCTCGGTGACGTTGCCGCTGCCGCCGCGTCGTCGCTCGTCAAGCCGGCCGGGGCCAGGGCCGTCAGCGTCGAGGTCGATCCGGAGCCGGCGATGGTCGAGGGCGACGCAGCGCGCCTGCGACAGCTCGTGTTCATCCTCGTCGACAACGCGATCCGCCACAGCCCCGAGGGCGGCCACGTCCGTGTCGCTGTCCGGCGCGAGGGAGGCAGCGCGTACCTGGACGTCGAGGACGATGGCCGCGGCGTGAACCCGGAGGACATGCCGCATCTCTTCGAGCGGTTCTGGCGCGCGAGTGGCGCACCATCGGGTGGAACGGGACTCGGGCTCGCGATCGCCAAGTGGATCGTCGATCGCCACCAGGGCTCGATCGAGGTCTCGAACCGCCAGGGCGGGGGAGCGCACTTCCGCGTCCGGCTCCCGTCGAGCGAAGCCGCTTCCGCCTAGGCTGCGGGCCCCGGACCCGCCGAGATCAGAGGCCCTGGCTTGCCGCACGGGTCATGAGGTCATCGATCGTGGCAAGTTCCGCCCGCAGCTCGCTGAGCCGCCCGCGACGATCGACCTCCGCTTGTTTCGTGGCGTGCTCGAGGGCCTCGGCGCTCTCGGCGTACGTGCGATGCAGCTCGCGAATGCGATCGGTGAATCGCGCCCGCATCTGGCGCTGAATCTCGCCCATCAGCGACGCCAGGCGGCCGTCCGTCTCGAACCGGACCTCTTCCACGAAGCCTGCGAGGAATGCGCGGGCCTGCTGGCGGCGATCTGTGAGCTGCCGTCGGCGCTCGCTCAAGACCTCCTTGCCGCCGAACACGAGCGCGACGCCGAGGACCGCCGGACCCGCCACCGCGGCGCCAAGCAACGTCCCGAGCATCCCGAGCATCTCGACCCCGACCGTGGCGCCCGCGACGAGCCCGAAGCTGGCGATCACGCTCGACTTGGTGCGGCTCTTGAACGTCGGTCCGCCCTGCCAGAGCGTCTCGACGTCGAACGAGATCGGGGTTCCGGCGCTGTCCATGCCGACGTCCTCGTCGGACAGCAGGTCGGCGATCATCCGCTGGATGTCGGCGGCGCCGTTGGTCGACTGGAGGAACGCCCCGCGGACCGCGGTCGCGGTCTCCTGTTGCACGCGCTGACTCAGGTCCGGCCACGAGCGTGCGGGGTCGATCCGCTCGAGCTCGTCCTGGGAATCCCGGAGAATCTGGCGCATCCGCCCCTGGAACTCGAACTCGATCTTGGTCCGGAGCGTGGCGAACTCGTCCTCCAGGCGGACCGACCAGGCGGCGTCGGCCCGAGCCAGCGCTGTGAGCCGGCTGCGGATGTCGCGCAGCTCGGCGGCCATCTCCTCGGCTGCCTCTGGCCGTTCCAGCGCGGCGAGCTCCGCCGCGGGCGGCTCACGAAGCTGCTCGAGCGCGGGCCGGATCTGGGCAAGGATGCCCGCCGCGGTCGTCGTCCGGGCCCGGTCGATCACGTCCCCGACGAGCGCCTCGGCGAAGACCGGGAAGCCGCTTGCCTCCTCGAGCGCCGCATCGCCGAGTTCCAGGCCCTCGATCCTGAGGACCGAGCTCAGCCCGAACGGCCGCTCGGCCAGGCCCGCCGCCTGGAGGTGCCGCTCGTCGATCGACACGATGCGCCGCCACTCCGGATACATGTCGACCTTGGTTACGGCGACCAGGACCGGCGGTCCGGCCGTCATCGCACTTGCCAGGAAGTCGAGCTCGGGGCGGGACAGTTCCGCAGAAGCGTCAGTGACGAAGATGAGCGCGTCGGCCGACGGCAGAAACGCAAGCGTCGCGGCAGCATGGCCGGCGTTGAGGCCGCCGACGCCGGGCGTGTCGACGAGCGTGATGCCACGTTCGAGGAAGGCGTTCGGCAGGCCGATCTCGACGAGCTCGACGACCTTGCTGCGATCGGTCGCCTCGCGTTCCGAGACCCACCGCGGCACGTCGGCGGTGGCGATGGCCTCCACGACGAGCTCGCCATTCTCGCGATGCCTGACGGACGCGGTTGGTTGCTCCGCGAACCGAACGACCGTGACCGCCATCGTCGCAAGGTCGTCGTCCACCGGGCAGATCGCGCTGCCGATGAGGGCGTTGATGAGCGCGCTCTTGCCCTTCTTGAACTCGCCGACGACGCACACCATGGTCTCGGTCCGGCCGACGCGCTGGGCGACCTCCTGGAGCCTGTCGGCCAGGTCTTCCCGATCGTGCTCCGCCGCAAGACGAGCGATGTCCGTGGCGAGGGCCGCGGTCGACGCGACCTTGTCGTCGACGGGCGTTTTGAGCGGAAGGGGAGTCGACGCCGCGACCGACTCGACGTCGAGCGTGGTCGTATGATCTCGCGTCATCGCGGGGTGTCTTCCTCCCTCAGTGGCCCGAGTGTACCCGCCGGCGTGGCGCGGGACGTGACTCCGGGTGTCCGCAGGGTAGACTCGGAGCTTGATGGCCCGCCGGGCGGTCAGGGGGCCGTCCGAACGCTGCCCCGATCATCGAAGAGGGTGACTTCATGGAGTACTCGCTCGGGATTGACCTCGGAACGACCTACTCCGCTGCCGCGACGGCGCGGGACGGTCGTCTGGAGATCTTCCAGCTGGGCGAGCGGGCCGCAACCATCCCCTCGATCGTCCTCCTGCGTGCTGACGGTGAGGTCCTCACCGGCGAAGCGGCGGAGCGCCGGGCGCTCGCCGAGCCCACGCGCACCGGCCGCGAGTTCAAGCGCCGCCTCGGCGACCCAACGCCGATCATCCTCGGCGGGACGCCGTACGGCGCGGAGGCCCTGCTGGCCCATCTGCTTCGGGCCATCGTCCTGCGGGTCACGGAACAGCTTGGAGGACCGCCGGCGGCAGTCGCCCTGTGCCACCCCGCGAGCTACGGTGCATACAAGATCGATCTCCTCCGCCAGGCGGTTCGGCAGGCGGATGTCGGCACGGTCTCACTCCTGACGGAGCCCGAAGCGGCGGCCCTCGACTATGCGCGCCAGGAACGTGTGCCGGCTGGCACCGCCATCGCCGTCTACGACTTCGGCGGCGGGACGTTCGACGCGACCGTGCTGCGCAAGACCGAGGCCGGGTTCGAGCAGCTTGGCCAGCCCGAGGGCATGGAGCGCCTGGGCGGCATCGACTTCGACGAGGCGCTCTTCATCCGTGCGATGGACGTCGTCCGCGCAACCGGCGCCGAGCTGGACGCCAACGACCCGGCGACCCTCGCTGCGATCGCCCGACTTCGCGAGGAGTGCCGCCGCGACAAGGAGGCACTCTCGTCGGACACCGACGCGACGATCCAGATCTCGCTGCCCGGGCTGCACACGGAGATGCGCCTGACGCGCGCCGAGTTCGAGGAGATGATCCGACCTCGCATTCGCGAGACGATCGATGCCCTCGGCCGGGCCGTGAGGAGCGCCGGCCTCGGTTTCGACGACGTCGATCGGGTGCTGCTGGTCGGCGGAACCTCGAGGATCCCGCTCGTCGCGGAGATGGTGCGGGAGTCGACCGGCCGGCCGGTCGCCGTGGACGCGCACCCGAAGCACACCATGGCGCTCGGGGCGGCCTACGTGGCGGAGCAGTCCAGGCTGGCGGCTGCGGTCGCCGGCGCGGAGGCACCGGCCCCCGTGGTCGCGGTCGCGCCACCCGTGGCTGCTGTCGCTGCCGAGCCGCCCGCTGTCGAGCCCCCGGCTGCCGAGCCGCCCGCGGCCGCGCCCCCGGTCGCTCCTGCACCGCCCCCTGCCGCGGCACCGGCCCCAGCGGCCGCGCCGCCCGCAGCCGCGCCCCTTCCCGCAGCCGCCGCGCCATCGCCGGAGCCACAGGCCACGGAGCAGCCGCCGCCTCGCGCTCCGGTGCGCGCCGATCCGCCGCCCCCGGCGCAGCCGCCCGCCCGAATCCCGGGAGCCCCGGTGCCGCCTCGGGCCGTCCCGCAAACCGGACGGGCCGTCCCGCCAGCCGCCCCGGCGGCGCCACTCTCCGCTACTTCCGGCGGAGCGGCCGGTCCGGGCCTGCTCATGAGAGTCGACGGGACCATGCCACCACCGCCGGGGCAACCGTCGGCGGCGTCTTCCGGCGGCTCGGACCGCCGGCGGATGCTCATCGGCGGCGCGGTGACAGCCGCGATTGTCCTCGCCCTCGCCGTGGCGGTCGGCGCGTCCGGGCTGCTCTCCGGGGGGAGTTCGCCCGCTCCGTCCGGCTCCGGATTGGCCGTGGCGTCCGTGAGCGCCTCGCCCTCGGCATCAGCCTCGCCCTCTCCGACCCCGTCCGCCTCGCCGACACCGACCCCAACGCCGTCGCCCAGCCCCAGTCCAACTCCCACGCCGCCCCCGCCACGTCACGCCCAGATCGTCGGGATCACGACCAGCAACGGCCGCTATGTCGTGGACTACGAGGTCGCCGGCTACGACCCGGTCCTGCCCGGGCGGCACCTGCACTTCTTCTTCGACACCGTTCCGCCGACGGAGGCCGGAGTACCGGGCAGCGGTCCCTGGATCATCTATGCCGGCCCCGTTCCGTTCACCGGCTGGCGGGTCTCGGATCGGCCGGCCGGCGCGACGCAGATGTGCATCCTCGTGGCCAACTCAAACCATTCGGTCGTGCAGGGAACGGGCAACTGCGTGGACCTGCCCGGCTAGCCTTCGGTCAATACGTGCCAGACCGCCCCACAGACCTAGCGACCGAGGTTCGACGCATCGCGGACGAGGCCCTGCGCGTTGCGCGAGGAACGGACCTGGAGCCCGTGGTCGCCCAGGCGAGGCGACGCCTCGACGAGCCGCTGCGCGTCGCCATCGCCGGGCGGGTGAAGGCCGGCAAGTCCACGCTCCTGAACGCGCTCGTCGGCGAGCGCCTGGCGGCCACCGACGCCGGCGAGTGTACGCGCATCGTCACCTGGTACCGACACGCGCTCGGCTATCGCGTGGTCGCCGATCTCAGGCCGTCCGGTACCCGCGAGCTGACGTTCCGGCGCGACGACGGGGAGCTCCTCATCGAGCTGGGTGAGACACCGCTGGCCTCGATCGAGCGGATCGAAGTTGGCTGGCCGTCGAAGAAGCTGACCGACCTGACACTGATCGACACGCCGGGCCTCAGTTCGACGGACGAAGCCACGTCCGAGCGAACCATGCACGCGTTGGTCGACGAGGACGCCGACGGGCCGGGCGAGGCCGACGCGGTCCTCTATCTGATGCGCCACCTGCACCGCTCGGACTCCCAGTTCCTCGAGGCGTTCCTGGATCGATCGATTGCGCACGCCTCTCCGGTCAACGCGGTCGTGGTCCTATCCCGTGCCGACGAGATCGGGGCCGCTCGGGTCGATGCGCTCGACTCGGCGCGGGCGATCGCCGCTCGCTACGGCGCCGACCCGCAGGTCAGGGCGCTCGCATCCGGCGTCGTGCCGATCGCCGGCCTGATTGCGGAGACAGGTGCGACGCTGCGCCAGGAGCAGTTCGGGTGGTTGCGCGAGGTCGCGACGCTCGACGAGGCGCGGCGCACGAACCTCCTCCGCTCGGTCGACCAGTTCCGCGACGCGGATCTGAACCCGCTCGGCGAGGAAATTCGCGAGGAGCTGCTCAGCCGGCTCGGACTGTTCGGCATCCGTCTTGCGATCCGGCTGCTCGTCGAGGGGGAGGTCCGGACCGCGCCCCAGCTCTCGGACGCGCTCCTCGAGCATTCCGGGATCCGCGAGCTCCAGCGGATCCTCGCCGAGCGCTACGGCGGGCGTGCCCAGGTTCTGAAGGCTCGGTCAGCCCTGGCCGCGCTTCGCGCGATCGGACGGGAGCTTGATCGCCGTGGCGTCGCCGAGGCGGCCGACGTGGTCGTCGCGGTGGATCGCCTCGAGGCTTCGTCGCAGGACCTGGCCATGCTGCGACTCCTCCACCTCGTGATGACCGGGCTCGTGACGCTTGGGAGCTCCGAACGCCTGGAGCTCGACCGGCTCAGTGGTGTCGGCGGGGTGGGCGAGAAGGTCGGGCTCTCGGCCGACGCTCAACCACCGGACGTGCGTGCAGCGGCCCTGGAAGGGATCGATCGCTGGAGGTCCCGAGCGGGGAATCCGCTGACCGACCGGCGGATGATCGAGGCGGCCGAGATCCTCAGTCGGGCGTACGAGGAAATTTACGCCAGGCCCGGCTGAGCCGGCGCGCATCCTTCCTGAGACGTCTCTCAGACGACTCTCATGCTGAGCGGCTGGAATGGGGACACCTCGCGGCGCGACCGTCGCGAGCCAACCAGACCGATTGGAGTACATAGTGACCTCGCCCATGTCAGCCGACAAAACCTCCTCGCGGCCACCCCTGCTCCGCAACCGCTGGCTCCTGATCGGCGTCGGTTCGATCGTCGTGGCGCTCCTCGCCGGTGGCGCATACGGCTTCTCGTACCTCTTCCTGCGGCCCGAGGCGCCGGCGGCGGTCGGCCTCGAGAGCGCCTTGCCGTCACCTTCAGCGAGCTCGGACGCGACGGCTTCAGCTGACCCGGGCGCGAGTGCGACTGCCCCGGCGTCGCCCTCCGGCACGAGCGGCGAGGGACTCGACGGGACCTGGAACGTCGATCCGTCGATCGGCTCGTTCGCGGACTTCAGCGGCTCCTTCGTCGGCTACCGCGTGGACGAGGAGCTCGCGAACGTCGGCGCCGCGACCGCCGTCGGCCGAACGGCGGACGTGACCGGCAGCCTGACGCTCGACGGATCGACGATCACGGCCGTCGAGATTTCCGCCGATCTCACGACGCTTCAGAGCGACGAGTCCCGCCGCGATGGGCAACTGAAGCGCCAGGCGCTCGAGACCGACCAGTTTCCGACCGCGACGTTCAGCCTGACCTCGCCGATCGATCTCGGCGCCGCGCCAGTTGACGGCCAGGTGATCCAGGCCACCGCAGCCGGCGACCTGACGATCCATGGGACGACGAAGAGCGTCGAGATCCCGGTCGAGGCGCGCCTGTCGGGCGACGTCGTGACCGTGACCGGCTCGATCGACATCCTCTTCTCCGACTACGGGATCAGCCGCCCGACGTCCTTCGCGGTCCTCACGATCGCGGACCACGGGACGATGGAGTTCCAGCTCCAGCTCACCAAGGTCTGAGCGGCCGTCTCCTCCGGCCGCGAGACCCCCTCCAAATCACGAAGCCCGGGCCCCGCAACGGGGTCCGGGCTTCTGTTCGAGCTGGGCTCGTCGCTCAGCGCGGCTTCGTTCGGTTGGCCGCCACGTGGGCGCTCCACTCCGAGGAGCGGCCGTCCGGAGACGCACTTGAGCCGTGCCAGCCGCAGACGCACGTGATCGTCTGCGCCTGGTGCTTGTACTCGGCGATGACGTGCTTGAGCGGCTCCGGCGCCCGCGGCGTGACGCCGGGCCGCGGGGGCACGGTCATCGTCGCCGGTTGCGTACGCGGTCGCTCGTCGGTCACGCCTCGCGCACCTTCACGGCGCGCGGCCCCTTCGGGCTCGCCTCGACCTCGAAGTCGACCTTCTCGCCACCGATGAGCCGATCGAAATCGAGCCCGCCCTCAAGGGCGCCGCGGTGGAAGAAGTAGTCCTTGCCGTCATCGGCAGTGATGAACCCGAAGCCGCGATCGGCGACGAGCTTCTTGACAGTCCCGCTGGACATGATGCCTCGTGTTTCTCTTCTCGAACCTGGTCGACCGTCGCACGGCCGGTTCGAGAGGAACCATCGACCACGCGTGGGACGCCCGTCTGTCGGGCGGAGCGACATTGTACCCGCGTTCTCCGCTCGTCGCTCGGGTCGGCCCAAGGCGGCGTTGCCGCCTGCGCTCCTCGCTTACGCACGCTTTTGGCCCGCGCGCTCCGGTGCTCGGACGGCGCCTTGCCCTGGTCCGCCCGAGCGACAACCCGAGCTGATTGGCGGTTCTGCCCGCACGCCAAGCACGGTTCCGGTCAGGACGAGCCGATGACCCGGATCAGGAGTGCAAACCCCTCCGGCGTTCCGTTCCAGCGTCGGCGCAGGTCCTCGACCCCGATCCGCCGCCGCACATACCGCAACGCGATGACGGCCACCACGATGTCGTCGATCGGGCCGAGAACGGGGATGAACTCCGGGATCAGGTCGATCGGCGACAGGATCCAGGCGAGGAGCCCGACGAGCACGAGCCGCACGTCCGGAGGCGCTGCTCTGTCCGCGATGACCGACCGGAGCATCCGCAGGACGTCCGGGATCAGCCCGAGCAGCTCGCGAACAGACACGTTCTTCGGCCGGAGCACCCAGAACAGCACGAGAAGGATCGCCCAGAGCGCGATCAGCCCGACGACGATCGCGAGGACCACTTCCACGACTCGACCCTCAGACGATCCCGAGGTGGGCGGCCCCGTTCCACAGCTCGATCACGCGACGCTCCCGCTCCCAGCCGAGCCGCGAGATCGTCGCGGTCGACAGCTCGAACAGCGCGCCCGCGGCAGGCGCGAGATCGAGCCACCGAGCGGCAAGGATCCGGAGGGCGTGGCCATGGCCGAAGATCGCGACGTCGCCGTCGATCTCGAGAACGCGCGCCAGGACGCGGTCGGTTCGCCGGCCGACATCCTCGACGGACTCGCCCTGCGTGACCGTGGCCGTCCAGATCGTCCAGCCGGGGATTTCCGTGCGGATCTCGTCGGTCGTCCGACCCTCGAACTCGCCGTAGTTCCACTCGCGCAGATCCGGGTCGATGACCGCCACGTCGCCGAGCCCGCCGATCCGGCATGTCTCGAGGGCGCGCGAGAGGGGGCTCGAGAAGACCGCCGTGAACGTGTACCCGTCCAGGCGCTCGCCGAGCCGCTCCGCCTGCTCGATCCCGTTCTCGTTGAGTGGAATGTCGGTCCAGCCGGTGTGTCGTCCGCTCGACGACCACGCCGTTTCGCCGTGGCGGACGAGGAAGAGTCGCGTCCCGCCGCTCATGCTCCGGACTCCAGGGATGCCTCGGGCCTTACGCGGTCTGCCTCCGAGGCCTCGAAGAACGGCCGCGGCGCCCAGCCGAACAACCCGGCGAACAGGACCGCCGGGACCTGGGCGATCCGCGCGTTGTGGCGGTAGACCTGATCGTTGTAGAGCTCGCGCCGATCGGCGATCAGGCCCTCGAGCCGCTCGATCTCCTCCTGGAGCGACATGACGTTCGCGGCGGAACGAACTTCGGGGTACTGCTCGACGACCGCGAACAGGGAACGAACCGCAGCGGACGTGGCGTCGGACGTGGCCGCCTGTTCGGGGATCGGCGCGGCGGGGGAGTAGGCGGCGCGCGCGGTCGCGACATCGGTCAGGACCTGCTGTTCCCAGGTCATCACGCCGCGGACCGCCTCGACCAGGTTGGGCAGCTGGTCGAATCGCTGCTTGAGGGCGACATCGATGTTCGCCCACGCCTTGTCGACGCGAAGGCGCAGGGCAACGACGGCGTTGTAGGTCGCCAGGACGACGAAGACAGCGACGACAACGAGAATGCCGATGGCGAACAGGGCGGCGATGGCTGGTGGCGTCATGCGGACAGCTCGCCGCTGAGCATGACCGCGAGGGCCATGGCCGATGCGATCGCGACGACCGCCCCGAGCAGCCCGACGAGGAACTCGCGCTCGCGGCGACCGGCGGCCACCGAGGGCGCGCCGATCGCGATCGTGAGCGGTGCATCGGGCGCCGCAGCGAGGATCAGGGCGTCGGGCGCGATCTCGAATGTCCGGCGGTAGCGCGCCGCGTCGTCCTCCGTCGCGAGGGGCGGGTCCGTGGCCGCCTCGTCGAGGTCCGGCACGCGCACCGGCCGGCCGATACCGAAGCCGGGGATCGCTGCGTTGCCCCAGGCGTCCTCCGGGTCGAGGAGCATGCCGGCCTCCCGAGCCTCTGCGAGATCCGCAGCGACCTCCGAGTCGTCGGTCGACGGCGACCCCGCGCTCAGGACGTCGGCCGCGTCCGGATCGTCGAGCTGGTCGAACGGCAGCGCCCGGCCGATGACCGTGACGACGTCACCCGGCTCGATCCGAGCCTCCCGGTAGTGCCGCGACGAGCTTCCGCGGCCCAGCGAGCCGGACCCGAATCCGCCGCCCGGCCGGCCGTCGTCGCCGGGGAGCCCGCTGCCCGCGGGGCGGACGGTCAGCAGCGCGGCGATCTGGGCCTCGCGATCCTCTCCTGGCCCGTAGGCCGCGCCGCTCCGGAGTCGGAGGCCGGCCGGCGAGCTGCCGAGTGCGCCCGTCGCCTCGTCGAAACGCGGCGGCACGTCGAACCGGGCGCCCCGCGGGAAGACGCGGAGAAAGCCGCTGTCGTCCCGGACGCGGAATCCGACGGCGGCCTCCTCGCGAAACTCCGTCGAGCCCTCGTCACCGCCAGATTCGATCCGCGATCGGTAGAAGACGCACGTGGCGCTCTGGAGTGGCGACACGAGCGTCAACTCGGCGGGCTCGACGACGCCGCTCACCAGGACCTCGCCGACGGCGATCGACGAGATGCGCGACGGCGACGTGTCGCTGATCCGGGCGGCATCGCGATAGCCTCCGAACCCGCGACCGAGGAGCACGAGACCGCCGACCACGCCGCCGCCGGCCACGACGAGCATCTGCGGGTCCACGGTGAGTAGCCGCTCAGCCCGAGCAGGTCTGGCGAGGGTTGAGCGACAGGCTGCCGGCGTTCGCGGTGACCTCGAGGGCGATCCGGATCTCGGCGGTCGCGAAGCCTGGGGTTTCCCAAGCGTCGTCGACTCGCACGAGGCCCTGCTCGTCGAAGTCGTTCGACGAGATCGGGTTGCTGCCGGTGACAAATCGAAGACCGACATCCGCGGGCGCACAGAGCGACAGCGATCCGGCGTTGACCGTGATGCCTCCGTCGAGTGGCCGGTCCGGCAGCCAGACGACGGCAGATCCAGCGTTCACCGTGCCATCGACCGTTCGGGCGGCCCCCACATCCCGCAGGTCGAGCCTGAGCGAGCCCGCATTGACGGTGATGTTCACATCGTCGAGATGCGCTCGCGCGAGCGTCAAGATGCCCTCACCGGCATTGAGGGTCACGTCCAGGTCGATCGTCGGACCGGCCGGCAGCGTGACGTCCCAATGTTCGCGCTTCCCGGCGAACGCGAAGATCCCCTTCGTCGAGGCCGGCTCCACGCGGACGCCGCTCGAGGTCTGCTCGACCGTCGGCGGGTCTCCGTCGGCTGACAGGCCGCTGACGTCCCAGGCGTTGCCGTCGGCCGTCGTGACCGACATGTCGCCGCAGCGGAAGTTGATCTCCAAGGCCGCTTCCGGCGGCAAATCTCCTGATTGCCGCTCGAACGGCGTGCCGGAGTCGTCCCCGCCACAGCCAATGAAAGCCAGGCCCGCCCCGGTGGAGACCAGCCCCCCGGCCATCACCCCGAGACACGCGGCCGTGACGAGACCACCCAGCCACGCACCGGGCGTCCGGGAGAGGATCAGGGAGAGCCCTCCCGCGACGAGGAGCAGCGGCCAGAGCTGCCAGGCCCGCTCCGCGACGTCCGTCGGAATCCAGCCCTGGCGGACGCCGAGCAGCACGACGCCAAACACGATGAGGAACACGCCCCACCCGACGAGACTTCGGTTCACCCGCATGACACGCCCTCCGTTCGGAACCGTACACGACTGTGCTAGCCTCGGCCGGGCGTCGATGCGAGCGATGCCAGACGCGGAGGGTGCGATGCGGCTCAGCGAATGGCGGGCGTCGAGCCCGAGCAAAGTGGCGGGCGCGGCGAAAATCGCTGCGATCGTCGATCCGGTCCTTCAGGCGCTCGGCGCCGAGGCGGACCCGCACTGCTGGGTCGCCTGGGGCGAGGACCCGGCCGTCCGCTACACGATCTTCGTCCCGACACCGCCCGGATTGATCGCGAGCTACGTCCGCGTCAATGTCTCCGGCGAGGGTCCGCGAACGACGGCCAAGCTCATCCGCTGGAGCCGTGTCCAGCTGGGCGAGCTCTCGATCGAAACACAGGCCGACCATCGGCTCCTGACGTTCCAGGTCGAACAGCACGTGCTTCACGGGGCGGACGACAAGGCCGATCAGATCGGCCGCTTCGCCCAGGAGCTGCTGGCCGCCGTCGATGGCCGCGAGCCGCCTCCGCCGCTGGCGTCGAAGCGCAGATCGACGGCCAAGAAGCCTGCCGGTTCGACGAGCAAGTCCGGTACCGGACGGCCCGCCGCCGCTAAGGCCCGCCCGGCCGGCGGGTCGTCGAGGCCCGCCAAACCGACGGCCGCCCAGCCTCGCCGCGCTGCACCCTCTCGCTGATCCGGCAGTCGCTCGGGTGGGGGATCGGCGATGAGCCGCGAAGCCGGGCTGCCCGGCGCGCCGATCCACCCGGTCCGCCGGGCGATCCGCTATTGGCTAAGTCGGGTCGTGACCTGGGTCCTCATCCGGGGCTACCTCAGGCCGCGGCTCGAGGGCCGCGAGCGCCTTCCGAAGGGCCCCGCGATCTACTGCTTCAACCACATGAACTGGTCCGACCCATTCATCCTGATGGCGATCCTGCCGATGCGACCGCGCCTCTATTTCTTCGGCCCCAAGGAGGAGGACATGGCGGTCGGCGGCCGGAACAGGCTGATGTCGTGGACGCGGACGACGGTCCCGTACCGCCCCGGCAAGAACGACCTCCTCGAGGCGACGCGACGGGTGAGCGCCGTGTTGGCCTCGGGCGGCGTGCTCGCGATCGCGGGCGAAGGACGGATCCACGCGTCCGAGCACGAGCTCCTGCGCCTCCAGGAGGGACCGGCCTACTTCGCCCTCCGGTCCGGGGTCCCGCTGGTCCCGATTGCGATCAGCGGCACGAGCTGGCTGCGGTTGGGTCGGCGGATCCATATCGTCGTCGGCGAGCCGCTCGCCCCGACGGGCAGGCCGTCGCGGAAAGCCGTGGACGAGCTCACGGCCGCCTGCTGGACGGCGCTCCACGGCCTCGTCGCCGACCGTCCGGATTTCCCGCCACCCGGACCCGTCGGGCGCTACCTCACGGAGATCTTCAACGACTGGCCGGAGGGGGAGCGGCCGGTTCACCCGGCCGAGTGAGGCATGGGTCTGGCATACTCGGCGCCGTCGGAATGCACAGGAGACGACGTGGCGACGACCGGTCTATCGGCTGACCCGAAGGAATACCGCAAGCGCCTCGCCGAGCAGAGCGACGAGCAGATTGACGCCTGGGCCGCGGAGCTGATGCGCGACGTCGCCATCCGGCGTGGGGTCGTGAAGGTGATCGACGACTTCCGTCGCGTCGCGCGACTCGGCGAACCTGAATTCGAACGCGTGTTCGCTTCGGGCGGCGGACCCCCAGCGGTGGTCGGGCGGAACCGCGAGGGTCGGCTCATGGTGCCGGCGATCACGCTGTTCGCCCTTGTTCCCGGGATCCGCGCCCAGATGGCCGACGGTCGGGCCCGGCTCGTCGAGTATCTCGTCGCGAACTTCAACGAGATCGTCTACGTCTGACACGGTCGACCGGGTGGTGACGGCGCGCCCGGGCATGTCATCGCGGCTGGCAGGCCTCGTCCGGCTCGTCCATCCCTTCCCGTCGATCCTCGACGGAATCGTTTCGGGCGCGGTCGCGATGCTTGCGGGCGCGCCGCCCGAGACCGCGCTGAGACTCGGCCTCGCGATGACCACGCTCCAATTCGGGATCGGCGCGACCAACGATCTCGTCGACGCGCCGCGCGACGCTGGGCACAAGCCAGGCAAGCCGATCCCGGCGGGGCTTGTCGGCCGCCAGACTGCGGCCGCGATCGTACTCGTGAGCTTCGCCACGGGTCTGGTCCTGTCAGTCCCGTCCGGGCCGGCGACCGTCCTGCTCAGCGTCGTGGTCATCGGGGTCGGCCTCGCCTACGACCTCGTCCTCAAGGGAACGCCTTGGTCCTGGCTGCCCTTTGCCATCGGGATCCCGATCCTCCCGGTGTTCGGATGGCTCGGTGCGACGGGCACCTTGCCGCCCGTGTTCGCGTTGCTCGTCCCGGTGGCGGTCGCCGCCGGGGCCGCCCTTGCGATTGCGAACTCCCTCGCCGACATCGAGCGCGATCGGGCCGCGGGGGTCAGCTCGATTGCGACCGCCCTGGGTGCCGCGCGGGCGTGGGCGGTCAATGCCTGGCTCGTCACGGCGATCGCGGTGGTTGCGGTCGTGTCGGCCCTGATCCTGGGGGCGGAGACTGGCCGCGTCGGCCTCGTGACCGGAGCCGGCGCCCTGCCGATCGCCGCGGCGGCCTACGGGCGGGGTGGGGGAGCCGACCGGCGCGAGCGGGCCTGGCAGCTCGAGGCCATCGGGATTGCTGCGGTCGGCGTCGCCTGGATCTGGGCGCTGCTCGGCTGAACCGAAGCCGCGGCGCCGCCCGCGTCAGTCGCTCGCGTCGCCGCTCCGGACCATCGCGATCGCGTTCTCCAGCTTGAGCTTCGCGATCGTCAGGTACTTCGCGAGGTTGGCGCGGTCAACCTCCGGGATCGCCCGAACGACGTCCGGCGCCCGGAGAACGGCCACGAGCTCCTCCACGGCATCGGCGAGCTGGTGCCTGGCCTGGACGAGCGAGTCGTCGGTGAGGCTCGCCGTCGCATGTTCCCGGCGCTGGCCGGTCCAGGCGGTCTCGCCATCCGACGCTTCGTCGCGCGGCGTGGTCCCGGTTCCGACCGGGATCGACTCCTCGCCATCATCCGCTGGGTAGTCGTCGACGATGGGGCGCGGACGGGAGGGGCGACCGTCGATCTTCTCGCGCAGCTTGACGAGCGAGAGCTCGCCGCTGGCCACCCGGGCGGCGAGGCGGCGGCGCTTCTTCTCGTCGGTGACCTTCATCAACTCGTAGGCATGGGAGAGCGTGTCTTTGCGCACAGACACGAGCTCCCGGATCTCTTCGGGCGCGTCCGCTAGGCGCAGCCGGTTCTCGAGGTACCCCTTGTCCTTGCCGAGCTTCTCGGCCAGTTTGCGAATGCTGTAGCCATGCTCGCGGACCATCCGGTCGTACATGGCCGCTTCCTCGAGCGGCGACAGGTCCTCGCGCTGGAGGTTCTCGATGATCGAGATCTCGAGAGCCGTATCGTCGTCGAGCTCTTCGACGAGGGCCGGGATCGTGACGAGACCCGCCTCCTTCGCCGCCCGCCAGCGGCGCTCGCCGGCGACGAGCTGGTAGCGATTGCTGCCGAGCGGCCGGACGAGGATCGGCTGGAGGACGCCGTGCTCGCGGACCGACGCGGCCAGCTCGTGAAGAGCCTCGGCGTCGAAGATCGTCCGCGGCTGATTCGGGTTCGACTCGATGTTGTCGACTGGGATGACGCGAACCCCGACGGTGCGGCCGACGTTGTCGGACGACAGCAGGCTGATGATCGACGGCGAGAGTTCGCGGTCCTCGGATAGGCGGCGCGCGGCGGCGGCGCGGAAGTCAGGCCTGGCCAAGATCGATCACCTCCCGAGCGAGATCGCGATAGTTCCTCGCTGCGTCGGACTGGCCGGCGTAGGTGGTGATGGGCCGCCCCGCGAGGGGCGCTTCACCGAGTTTCACCGTGTTGCGAATGATGCTGTTGAAGACATGGTGGTCGCCGACGACGCGGAGCTCGTCCAACATGTCGCGGGCGAGATTGGTCCGGCCATCGTAGAAGGTGGGCAGCAACCCCAGTATCCGCAGGTCCCGGTTCAACTTCATCCGGATCATGTTGATGACCTTGACGAGGTTGTTCAAGCCCTTCATCGCGTAGTACTGCGTCTGGACGGGAATGATGACGCTGTTGGCCGCGACCAGGCCGTTGACCGTCAGCAGGCCGAGGTTGGGCGGGCAATCGATGAGGATGTAGTCGTAGGAATCGACATGGTTCTCGAGGGCATCGCGCAGAACCTGCTCCCGCCCGAGCGCCGTGAAGAGTTCGCCTTCAGTGCTCGCCAGGTCGATGTTCGCCGGTGCGACGTCGATCCCTGCGGTCTCCGTCGGCCGGATGATTTCCGGCAACGTCGCCCGACCGTCGGCGAGAACATCGGCCATCGAGCGCTCGACGGTATTGAGGTTGATGCCCAGGCCCGCGGTGAGATTTGCCTGCGGATCCATGTCCACACAGAGGATTCGGTAGCCCTCTTCTTCCAGCGCCCCCGCGAGATTGATCGCGGTCGTGGTCTTGCCGACGCCGCCCTTCTGATTCGCAATCGCGATCACATGCGTCACCGGGATGTCACCTCGAAATGATCTGGCGTGCCCTCTGACGGTGAGGACGGTGGCGGAATTGGCCTCATGCTACCCGAGGTTGGATGTGGTTGACCGTCGGGGTTATCCACACACTTTCCGAGTTGTTCACCGATTCTGTGGACAGTCGGCCCATTCGCAGAGAGTGGAGAGGACCGCCTTCGCTGGCCACTATCATGGCACTTGTCCTTACACAAAGACGGCCAGTGGAGAAAATAGCGTTGCCGACCAATGATGAACGCATCGCACGATTGCAGTCGATGCGTGCCGAATCGCTGCTCGGCGGCGGCGAGGATCGGATCGCCCAGCAACACGGTCGAGGCAAGCTGACGGCTCGCGAGCGACTCGATCTGTTGCTCGATCCCGATTCGTTCGTCGAGCTCGACGCGTTCGTCACCCACCGTTCATCGGACTTCGGGCTCGACGCGCAGATCATCCTCGGCGACGGGGTGGTCACCGGCCACGGAACGATCGACGGGCGGCTGGTCTTCGTCTTCAGCCAGGACTTCACCGTTTTCGGCGGCTCGTTGAGCGAGGCCTATGCGGAAAAGATCTGCAAGGTGATGGACCTCGCGATGAAAGTCGGCGCGCCGATCGTCGGACTCAACGATTCGGGCGGCGCGCGAATCCAGGAGGGCGTGGTTTCGCTCGGCGGCTATGCCGACATCTTCCTGCGAAACACGCTGGCCTCGGGCGTCGTCCCGCAACTGTCCGTCGTCCTCGGGCCATGTGCCGGTGGCGCGGTGTATTCCCCGGCCATCACGGACTTCATCGTGATGGTGGAGGAGACGAGCTACATGTTCGTGACCGGGCCGAACGTCGTCCGCGCGGTGACCCACGAGGATGTCGACGCGGAACACCTCGGCGGCGCCACGGTCCACACGACGAAGAGCGGTGTCGCGCACCTCGCGGCCGCCGACGAAGCGGAAGCGCTTGCAACGACTCGCCGGATCCTCGGCCACCTGCCGCAGAACAACCTGTCAGACCCGCCGGCTCGCCCGTCGACCGATCCCGGAGACAGGCGCGACATCGCGCTCGACGGGATCGTGCCGGACGACCCATCGAAGCCGTACGACATGCACGACGTGATTCGGCCGATCGTCGACGACGGCGACTTCCTCGAGATTCAGCCCGGCTGGGCCCAGAACATGATCGTCGGGTTCGCCCATCTCGGCGGGAGGAGCATCGGCATCGTTGCGCAGCAGCCGGCGGTGCTCGCGGGCGCGCTCGACATCGATGCCTCTACCAAGGCCGCCCGATTCGTCCGGACCTGCGACTGCTTCAACATTCCGCTACTGACATTCGTCGACGTTCCGGGATTTCTTCCCGGTGTCGACCAGGAGCACGGCGGAATCATCCGCCATGGAGCGAAGCTTCTATTCGCCTATTGCGAAGCAACCGTCCCGAAATTGACCGTCATCACCCGGAAGGCATACGGCGGCGCGTACGACGTCATGAGCAGCAAGCACATCCGCGGCGACATGAACTTCGCGTGGCCAACCGCGGAGATCGCCGTCATGGGAGTCGAGGGAGCAGTCAACATCATCTTCAAGGACCGGATCGCTGGCGCGGAGGATCCGGCTGCGGAGCGAGCCCGACTCGTTGCGGAATACGAGGCACAGTTCGCGAACCCGTATGTCGCCGCCGCCCGCGGCTATGTCGACGACGTGATCGTTCCGTCTGAAACACGACCGCGACTCATCGCCGCGCTTCAGATGCTGGCCGGCAAACGCGAGACCAACCCGCGCAAGAAGCACGGCAACATCCCGCTGTGACCTCGGCGTCGCGAACGGACCCGACGTCGTCTTTGCGCAAAGACGACGGGCCACTGTTTGCCCGCGTGCTCGTCGCCAATCGCGGCGAGATCGCCGTGAGGATCATTCGCGCCTGCCACGAGCTCGGGATGGAGGCGGTCGCGGTCTGCAGCGATGCCGACGTCGATGCCGGCCACGTCAGGGCCGCCGACCAGGCAATCCGAATCGGTCCGGCCCCGGCGGCCGAGAGCTACCTGAAGGGCGACGCGATCATCGCGGCGGCGGTTCGCTCCGGCGCCCAGGCGATCCACCCGGGTTATGGCTTCCTCTCGGAGCGGGCTTCGTTCGCAGCGGCAGTCGAGGATGCCGGGCTCGTGTTCGTCGGTCCCGCAGCCGCCACCATCGCGAAGCTGGGCGACAAGCTGGCCGCGCGACGCCTTGCCCGCGACGCCGGTGTGCCCGTCGTCCCCGGAACACTCGAGCCGGCCGCGGTCGATCGCGCCGACGGTATCGATGCGCTGGTGGCCGAGGCGGAGGGAATCGGGTTCCCGCTTCTGGTCAAGGCCGCAGCCGGGGGTGGCGGACGGGGGATGCGCCGCGTGGCGTCAGGGCAGGAGCTGCCTGCAGCCCTGGCCGCAGGCTCCGCCGAGGCCCTCTCGGCGTTCGGTGATGGGTCGGTGTACCTCGAGCGCGAGATCCTCCCGGCGCGCCACATCGAAGTCCAGCTGATGGGTGATGGCGATGGCACGATCGTCGCCGTCGGCGAGCGCGACTGCTCGATCCAGCGCCGTCACCAGAAGCTCGTCGAGGAGTCGCCAGCGCCGGGTCTGTCGGACGAGGAACGCACCCATCTCCACGCAATCGCGGTCAGCCTTGGACGAGCCGCCGGCCTTCGCAACGCCTCGACCGCCGAGTTCCTGTTCGACGAGGACCGTCGATTCTGGTTCCTGGAGGTCAACACGCGACTTCAGGTCGAGCATGGCGTGACGGAGCTGGCCGCCGACGTCGACCTCGTCCGAGAGCAGCTTCTGGTCGCGGCCGGGCGACCGCTGTCCGAGCGGTTGCTGGCCGCCTCGCTTGCCGCGATGCGACCCTCTCGCCACGCGATCGAGGTGCGCCTCTCGGCAGAGGATCCCGGTCGCGAGTTCGCGCCAGCGCCGGGCCGGGTCGGCCGGTGGCGGATGCCCAGCGGGCCGGGAGTCCGGGTCGATACCGCCGTCGAAGCCGGTGATCGTATCCCGCCGGACTACGACCCCCTCGTCGCGAAGCTGCTCGTGGTCGACGCGGACCGAGGCGCCGCGATCGCGCGACTGGCCCGTGCCCTCGAAGAGGTCGAGATCACCGGCATCCAGACCACGTTGCCATTCCACCGGTTTGTCGCCGCGCACGAAGGTTTCAAGGCGGGCAGGCTGTCGACCGGCTGGGTGGCGGAGGAGTGGGGACGCCACCGTTGCGGGCCTCCGCGCGGAGGCGCTCGGGATCGCGGCCGTGGCCGCTGCGCGAACGTCGTTGGTCACCCGCTCCGCGGCCGCCAGCGGTCCCGCGGGGAGCGCGCCTGCCGACCTGACCGACGGCTGGCAGCGGGCGGCCCGCGACGACGGCCTCGACCGGTGGCCCGGATGAGCGGCTCCGAGCGTCGCAGCCACCCGGGCCTGCGTCCGCGTGACCCCGGCCCCGGCCAGCCGCCTGCCCGGCGATGAGCCACGGGAGGTCGACCCGGCAGCGATCGGTGATGGTGGAACCGACCGGGCCGTCCTCGCGCGACGACCACCGCGCGACCGCGAGCCGCGCGAGGCACGATCGAGGTCGTCGTGGACGGCTGGCGGTTCGAGCTCGAGGTCGAGGACGCGGCTCGGGCGGCCCTTCGCGCGCGGGCCGACTCGTGCGCGCGTGCACGGGTCGGGGAACGGGCCACTCGAGGTCCGTGCCATGATCCCGGGACGAGTCGCCGGAGTCGCGGTCTCAGCGGGCGATGCTGTCACGGCCGGCCAGACGCTCGTCGTCGTCGAGGCAATGAAGATGCAGAACGAGCTCCGGGCGCCGCGTGACGGAGTCGTCGAGCGGGTCTCCGTCGGGGTGGGGGAGACGATCGATCTCGGCGACCTCCTGGTCGTGCTGGCATGACCGAGCCCCGCGACCCGGAGCGCGAGCGCTGGCGTCGCACGACCCGGGCCAAGGCGCTGTCACAGGCAGCCGAGCGTCGCGAGCGGTTCGCGACGTCATCCGATATCGAGGCCCAGGACCTCTACACGGCCGCCGATCTCGACGCCGTCGGCTTCGACCCCTCGACGGATCTCGGCCTGCCCGGCGAGTTCCCGTTCACCCGCGGCGTCCAGCCGACGATGTACCGCTCGCGCTTCTGGACGATGCGCCAGTACGCGGGCTTCGCCACGGCCGAGGAGACGAACCAGCGGTTCCGCTACCTCCTCGAGCACGGCCAGACCGGGCTGTCGGTCGCCTTCGACCTGCCGACCCAGATGGGTTACGACTCGGACTCGCCTGAGGCTGCCGGCGAGGTCGGCCGGGTCGGCGTGCCGATCAGCTCGCTCGCCGACATGGAGGTCTTGCTCGACGGTCTGCCGCTCGACGAGGTGAGCACGTCCATGACGATCAACTCAACGGCGGCGATCCTCCTCGCCCTCTACGTCGCCGCGGCCGAGAAGCGGGGCGTCGCCCGCGATCGGATCTCCGGTACCACCCAGAACGACATCCTCAAGGAGTACATCGCCCGCGGCACGTGGATCTACCCGCCGCGGCCGTCGATGCGACTCGTCACCGACATTTTCGAGTTCTGCGCCCGCGACCTGCCGCGCTGGAACACGATCTCGATCTCCGGCTATCACATGCGTGAGGCCGGAGCGACCGCTGCCCAGGAGCTGGCGTTCACGCTCGCCGATGCGATCGCATATTGCGATGCCGCGATCGCCCGGGGTCTGCCGATCGACGAGTTCGCCGGGCGCCTGTCGTTCTTCTTCGCCGCCTGGTCGGAGCTGTTCGAGGAGGTCGCCAAGTTCCGGGCCGCCCGCCGGATGTGGGCGCGGATCGTCAAGGACCGGTTCGGCGCCACGAGCGAGCGGTCGATGATGTGCCGGTTCCACGTGCAGACCGCAGGCTCGTCGCTGACGGCCCAGTCGATCGATAACAACGTCGTCCGAACGACCGTCCAGGCGCTCTCGGCGGTCCTCGGCGGAGCCCAGAGCCTCCACACGAACGCGCGCGACGAAGCGCTCGCGCTGCCGACCGAGGAAAGTGCCCGGCTGGCGCTCAGGACCCAACAGATCCTCGCCCACGAGAGTGGCGTGACCGACACGCCGGATCCGCTCGCCGGCTCGTACTTCGTCGAGAGCCTGACGACCCAGCTCGAAGTGGCCGCCCAGGAGTACCTCGACGAGATCGAGGCGATGGGCGGGACATTGGCGGCGATCGAAGGTGGCTTCCAGCAACGCCAGATCCAGGAGTCGGCCTATCGCGTCCAGCAAGCGATCGAGTCGGGTGACCAGGTCGTCGTCGGGGTCAACCGCTTCCGCGACGACGAGGCCACGAGCGTGGCCCCGGCGATCCAGCGGATCGATCCGGAGGGCGAGCGCCGCCAGATCGAGCGCGTCCGCCGGGTGCGCGAGGAGCGTGACGCTGCTGCCTGGGAACTGAGCCTGGCGCGCCTCGAGGCGTGCGCCCGCGGCGAGGAGAACCTGATGCCCGCGCTGATCGACGCCGTCGGGGCGTACGCGACGGTCGGCGAGATCAGCGATCGCCTCCGGACCGCGTGGGGCGAGCACCGCGAGCTGATCACCGTCTGAGGTTCTCCGCGCCGCCCGGACGCGCTACGCTCCGTGGATGCCCAAGCAGTCGCCTGCAGAGCGTGTGCCCGAGCGGATCCGGGGGCTCGGACGGATCCATCACGTCGCGGTGATCGTGAAGGACATGGAGCCCGCGCTCCACTTCTGGCGCGACTCGCTCGGCCTCGAGCTCGAGGTCGTCGAAGATATGGCCCTGGACCGCGTCCGGATCGCGTTCCTGCCGGTCGGCGAGTCGAAGATCGAGCTCGTCGAGCCGACCGACGACACGACCGGCGTTGCGAGGTTCCTCGCCAAGAGCGGCGAGGGCGTCCACCACGTGTGCTTCGAGGTCTCGAACCTCGCCGAAACGCTGCTGCGACTCGAGATCGACGGCATCGAGCTGATCGACACTGCGCCGCGGAAGGGCGCCGAGGGCCCCGTCGCGTTCCTCCACCCGCGGAGCTGCCACGGCGTCCTCGTCGAGCTGATCGAGGCGCCGGGCGGGCCTGCCTGGTCAGCCCTGGGTTACTGAGCCGCGAGGAGCGGAGTCGCGGGCTACAGCGACCAGGCGAAGAGGACGTCAGCCGAGCGATCGGCCGCCCGGGCGAACCGGACCAGTTCGCCGGCGAGCTGGCGGATCCACGGCTTCTCCTCGCGCGGCAGCTCGCCGAGGTCCTCTTCAACGAGGTCGATCCAGCGCCCTGCGACCGCGTCGATATCGCGATCGCTGAGCCGGGCGATCGCGCCGAGCCAGGTCGGGTCGACCCGCTCGATGGACCGTTCCGTGAGCTGACCCGGCCCATCGAGCTCTCGTCGTGCGTCGATGAAGTCCGACGGCGTGTCGCCTCCCGTGACGGTCCTGACGGCTTCCGAGAAGAGATCGAGCCACGTCGGGTCGAGGCCGCCGCCGAGCGAGAGATGGGCGTCGAACCGCGTGCGGTCCGAGAGCGCCGCCCAGTCGTCGACTGTCAGGACCAGCAGGATCTCGCGCGCATCGCCGGCGACCAGATCCATCAAGGCGCCCATCAGCCGGCTCTCGCCAGTTCCTCGGCGAAGAAGATCATGTCGAGGTCGCCGGGCGCATGACCAGCGGCGGTCAGCAGGGCCGCCGCCTCAGCGCGATGCTGGGTCCCGTGGTTGACGACGTGAGCGAGCATCTGCCAGAACGCCACGCCCTCATCGGTCCGGGCGAGCCAGCCGTCCTCGAGCGTCTCCAACCACGCCTCCAGAGCCTGCCACTCCTGGTCCCATCTCGCGCGCAGTTCGGCGGCCGTCGGCAACGGCTCGCGCTCCGGACGAGGCGTCTCGCCAGTCTCGGCGAGACCGTTGTGCCAGCGAAGCGTCGCACCCAGGTGATGGACGAGGATTCCGCCGAGGCCCCGCTCGTCGATCGCGTTCGTCGCCGACCAGGTCACCTCGTCGATTCCACCGTCGCGCTCGAGGGCGTCAAGGATCCTTCCGGTCGCCCAGCGGTCGTAGGCGAGCAGGTATGAAATGTCCGCGAGGTCCATCGTCCGGCGCTCAGCCGCGGTAGCCCGCGTCGCGAAGGAGCGCCGGGAGCTCCGTCGGCGAGCCCGCGACGCGGATCCCGGACGCCTCGAGCGCGGACACCTTCGATTCGGCGGTCCCGCGGCCGCCCGAGATGATCGCGCCGGCGTGGCCCATCCGCTTGCCCTCCGGCGCAGTCCGGCCTGCGATGAACGCGGCCATCGGTGTCCCCTTGAGGTGTTCGCCCGCCCAGGCCGCGGCTTCCTCCTCGGCCGCGCCGCCGATCTCGCCGATCAGGACGATCGCGTCCGTGTCCGGGTCCGCGGCGAACAGCTGGAGGATGTCGAGGAAGGTCGTCCCGATGACCGGGTCGCCGCCGATTCCGACGCACGTCGACTGGCCGAGCCCGGCATCGCTCATCGCCTGGACAGCCTCGTACGTGAGCGTCCCGGAGCGCGACACGACGCCGACCCGGCCAAGCCGATGGATGGAGCCCGGGATGATCCCGACCTTGGCACTCCCCGGTGACGTCGCGCCAGGACAGTTCGGACCGATCAGCCGGGCGCCGAGGGACCGGACGAGCTCGACCGTCGGGATCATGTCGAGGGCCGGGATCCCCTCGGTGATGCAGAAGATCGTCGCGATCCCCGCAGTCGCGGCCTCCATGACCGCATCGGGCGCTCCGACGGCCGGCACGAAGATGCACGAGGTATTGGCGCCGGTCTCGCGGACCGCCTCGGCGACCGTGTCGAAGACCGGCACGCGCCCGTCGAGCGCGATCTGCCCGCCCTTGCCGGGCGTGACACCGGCGACGATCGAGGTGCCGTACTCGGCCATTGCCCGCGAGTGGAAGTCACCCTCTCGGCCGGTGATCCCCTGGACCACGAGCCGCGTGTCCGGACCGATGAGGATGCTCATCCGGCCGCTCCCGCGGCGCGACTGGCGGCGACCGCCTTCGTCGCGGCTTCGTCGAGCGAGGCAGCCGTCTCGAACTTCGCTTCGGCGAGGAGCTTGGCGGCTTCCGTCGCGTTCGTCCCGACAATCCGGACGACCATCGGAACGTCCCGCTCCTGCTGCCCACGCGCCTCGATCAGGCCGCGGGCAACCTCGTCGCCGCGGGTTATCCCGCCGAAGATGTTGACGAGGATCGCGTTGACCTTCGGGTCGGCGAGGATGATCCGCATCGCCGCCGCGACCTTGTCGGCCCGCGCTCCGCCGCCGATGTCGAGGAAGTTGGCCGGCTCGCCGCCCGCCCGCTTGACGAGGTCCATCGTCGTCATCGCCAGGCCGGCGCCGTTGACCATGCAGCCGATCGTGCCGTCGAGCTTGATGAACGTGAGACCGGCCTCGCGGGCCTCGCGATCGGCCGGATCCTCCTCGTCGGGATCCCGGAGGGTCTCGAGCTCTGGGTGGCGGGGGAGCGCGGAGTCGTCGAGCGTGATCTTGGCATCGAGGCAGACGAGTCGCTCGACCCCTGCACCGTCTGCGCCTGTCTCGCGGACGATCGCGAGCGGGTTGATCTCGACGAGGTCGGCGTCGTAGGCGCGCATCGTCGAGACGAGCCCCTTGGCGATCGCGACGGCTGTCTTGAGGTGCCCGCCGAGGCCCATCGCGAACGCGAGCTCACGAGCCTGGAAGTCGAGCAGGCCGAGCTCCGGATGCGCGTGGAACGTCACGATCGCCTCGGGCCGATCTTCGGCAACCTGCTCGATCTCGACGCCGCCCTCGGACGAGCCCATCAGCAGGATCCGACGAGCCGCCCGATCGAGCACGGCCGACAGGTAGAACTCCTTGACGATGTCGGCGCCGGGTGCGACCAGCACCTTCCGGACGGTGATCCCCTTGATGTCCATCCCGAGGATCGCCCGGGCGACCTCTTCCGCCTGATCCGCGGAACTCGCGAGCTTCACCCCGCCTGCCTTGCCCCGGCCGCCGACGAGGACCTGCGCCTTGATGACGACCTGGTCGGCTCCGGCGGCGAGGAACCGTTCAGTGGCAGCTCGCGCCTCTTCCGGTGTATGGGCGACCGCCCAATCGGGTACGGGGAGGCCCTGGGCGACGAGGAGCGACTTGGCGTCGGCTTCCTGGATCTTCACGCAGGCGGCACTCCTGGAAAACGCTATCCGGGACCACCCGGCGGGAGGCCGATGGTACCGGAGTCGCACACGCCGGGCGCGCTCGGCAGCGATGCCGATCCGCCGCGCCACGGTGGCGCACGATCCGGGAGGGTCAGGTCTGACCCGAAACGTCAGGACTGCGTCGTGGAGGGCTCGATCGGCGCTACAGGGCGCAGCCGGAGGAAGGCGCGGGTGAGGCGTGCCAGCCCATACTCGTAGGCCGCGGCGCCGAGGTTGGTGCCGGCGAGGAAGATCAGCACCTCGCTCGAGCCGACCGAGTCGCTAACGATGGCAACGCCGATGGCCCCAGCGTAGTAGGGGATTTCCTTCGCGGCCTCCGTCGCCACGTATCCCGCCGCGGATGCGACGTGACGCGCCCGAAGGTTGGGCCCCACGCGGGACGAGATGTCGTAGGCGGCCTTGGACAGGACATTCGTGCTGGTCCCGGTCGCCTCGAGGAGACTCCAGTTTGCGGCCAGATTGGCGCGAAGGCCGATCGCCCAGAGGACATAGGTCGCAACCAGGAACACCAGCAGTTGCGGCTGGTCGAGCCCGCCCAGAACGTGACTGGCGGTTAGGGCAATTCCACACGCGGTTGCGACCCCGTCCAGGGCGTATGTGGAGACTAGCGTCGCCGCGAATGTGGCCACCCACCGTCGCAATCGGACCGTGATGTGAGCGCCCCCCACGATGGCCACCTCCTGCTTACGTACGGACGGTACGTATGTTTCTCGGAACGATAGCCACCGTGGCGCGCGCCGTCAGGAACTTAGGTCACTCGGGTCGGGCCTTGAGCAGCCGCGCAGTCAACGCGGATACAATCGAGCCATGGCCCACCGTGTGACCTTGATCCCCGGCGACGGCATCGGACCGGAGCTGGCGGAAGCGACTCGCCGCGTCCTCGACGCGACGGGTGTCGAGTTCGATTGGGAAACCGTCGACGCCGGCGAGGCAGTTATCGGGCAGTACGGAACGCCGCTCCCGGAGCACGTCCTCGAGTCGATCAAGCGCAACAAGGTCGCGCTCAAGGGCCCGATCACGACCCCGATCGGCGAGGGCTTCCGGAGCGTAAACGTGACCTTGCGCCAGGTCCTGGGGCTGTACGCGAACCTTCGTCCGGCCCGCTCGATCAAGGGCCTCGACACGCGCTACGAGGACGTGGATCTCGTGATCGTCCGCGAGAACACCGAGGACCTCTACGCCGGAATCGAGCACATGGTCGGCCCCGACGCCGCCGAGAGCATCAAGATCATCACCCGCGCTGCGTCGGAGCGGATCGCCCGGTTCGCCTTCGACTATGCCGTCGCGAACGGCCGCCGCAAGGTCACGGCTGTCCACAAGGCGAACATCATGAAGCTGTCCGATGGGCTGTTTCTCGAGAGCTGCAGGACCGTCGCCGCCTCGTACGACGGCCGGGTCGAGTTCGAGGACCGGATCGTCGACAACATGTGCATGCAGCTGGTCCAGAAGCCGGACGTCTACGACGTGCTCGTGCTGCCGAACCTCTATGGCGACATCGTGTCGGATCTCTGCGCCGGTCTGGTCGGCGGACTCGGCGTGGCGCCCGGCGCGAACATCGGGACCGACGCGGCCGTCTTCGAGCCGGTCCACGGCTCCGCTCCGAAGTACGCCGGCCAGGACCGGGCCAATCCGACTGCGATGATTCTTTCGGGCGCCCTGATGCTCCGCCACCTCGGCCATCCCGAGGTCGCCGACCATCTCGAGCGGGCGATCCGCGATGTCATCGCGGCCGGCGAGACCGTCACCCACGACCTCGGCGGGACCGCCGGGACGAGCGCCTTCGCCGACGCGATCGTCGCCCGCCTGGCCGACCTGCCGCTCGTCCACGCATGACCGCGATCCAGACACCGGCGAAGCCCGCCGGGACGGCCCAGCAAGGGCTCGCCCGAACGCAGCGTCGCGATGCCTGGTGGCTGGCGCCCGCGGTCCAGGGGGTCGTCTTCACGATCTGCGCGAGCTATCTGTTCTTCAGCGGGATCGTCTGGACCCCGTTGTTCGGGACGCACTACGAAGCGGTCGGCTACCTGTCACCACTCTTCTCGCCGCTGATCAAGCCCGACTGGCTGCCAACCTGGATTAGTCCGGGTCTCCTGATCCTCTGGATTCCGCTCGGGTTCCGGGCGACTTGCTACTACTACCGCAAGGCGTATTACCGGTTCTACTTCGCCGACCCACCCGGTTGTGCGGTCGGCGAGCCGACGATCCATCGAAGCTACAAGCTGGAAACCGCCTTCCCGTTCATCCTCCAGAACCTCCATCGCTACTTCTTGTACCTCGCGTTCGTGCCGCTGTTCTTCCTGTGGCTGGACATCATTCCGGCGGTTTACCACGACAACGGCGTGCGGCTCGGCCTGGGCACCGTGATCCTGGTCGTCAACGTCCTGCTCCTGACGGGCTACTCGCTCTCCTGCCACTCGCTCCGGCACATCGTCGGCGGACGGATGGACTGCTTCTCGTGCACGCGCCGTCAGAAGGTGCGCTACACGCTCTGGCAACGGGTCACGTCGCTGAACCGCCACCACATGGCGTGGGCGTGGGCCAGCCTCCTGTCGGTCACGCTGACGGACGTCTACATCCGGTTGCTCGTCCTCGGGGTCTTCAGCGACCCGGCCATCCGACTGTGACGGGCGGCCCGGAGCGATATCCGCACGACGTCCTCGTCGTCGGTGCCGGCGGCGCCGGCCTGCGAGCGGCGATCGAGGCCGCCAGGCAGGGCGCGTCTGTCGGGCTCGTGTGCAAGTCATTGCTCGGCAAGGCCCACACGGTCATGGCGGAGGGCGGGGTCGCTGCCGCGCTGTCACACGTCGACGACCGGGATACCTGGCAGGTCCACTTCCGCGACACGATGGTCGGCGGGAAGCTGCTCAACAACCCGCGGATGGCCCAGCTCCACGCCCAGGAGGCACCGGAGCGGGTCCGCGAACTCGAGCTGTGGGGGGCGGTCTTCGATCGGACCCGCGACGGCCGGATCCTCCAGCGGCCGTTCGGCGGCCACTCGTATCCGCGCCTCGCCCACGTTGGCGACCGGACCGGGCTCGAGATGATCAGGACGCTCCAGGATCGCGCCGTCGCCGACGGGATCACGGTCTACATGGAGTGCACGATCACCCACCTCCTGGCGCGGCCCGACCGGGTCAAGGGCGCGTTCGGCTATTGGCGAACGACGGGCGACCCGATCGTGTTCCCGGCCAAGGCGATCGTGCTCGCGACGGGCGGGATCGGCCGCGCGTACGAGGTCAGCTCGAACTCGTGGGAGTACTCCGGCGACGGCCAGGCGCTGGCCTACCTCGCGGGCGCAGAGCTCATCGACATGGAGTTCGTCCAGTTCCACCCGACCGGCATGGTCTGGCCGCCGGGCGTCCGCGGCCTGCTCGTCACCGAGGCGGTCCGCGGCGAAGGGGGGATCCTCCGCAACAAGGACGGCGAGCGGTTCATGTGGAAGTACCTCCCCGAGGACCGCCGAAACGAGTACGCCGCGACCGACGAAGAGGCGTCGACGTGGGTCGAGGCGCAGAGCGCCGGCCGGCCGACGGACGCTCGGCGCCCGCCGGAGCTGTCAACTCGTGACAACGTCTCCCGGGCGATCTACACGGAGGTCCGCGAGGGCCGCGGGTCGCCGCACGGCGGCGTCTTCCTTGACATCAGCTACCTGCCGGCGGAGCACGTCCGCCGCAAGCTCCCGTCCATGTACGAGCAGTTCAAGGAGCTTGCCGACGTCGACATCACGGCTGGACCCATGGAGGTCGGCCCGACGACCCACTACATCATGGGTGGCATCCGGGTCGACGCGGAAACAGGGGCAACGACCCGATCCGGCCTGTTCGCCGCGGGCGAAGTGGCAGGCGGGATGCACGGCGCGAACCGGCTGGGTGGCAACTCGCTCTCGGACCTGCTGGTGTTCGGGCAGCGGACCGGCGCCGGTGCCGCTGCCTACGCCGCAACCCAGCCGGACGACGCATACGTCGATCCGGCGGCCGTCCAGGCCGCCGCCACGGAGCTGGCCGCGCCGCTCGAGGCGGGTTCCGGCGAGGATCCCTACCGGCTCCACGAGGAGCTCCAAGCGCTCATGCAGAGCTACGTCGGCATCTTCCGGACCGAGAAGGACCTCGACGAGGCCATCGTCGGGCTGGCCGATCTCCGCGCCCGCTGGCCGAACGTCCGGACATCCGGCGGCCGTGCCTACAACCCGGGCTGGGGGCTCGTCTACGAGCTTCGAAACATGCTCATCGTGGCCGAGGCGATCGCCCGCAGCGCAAAGCAGCGCCGCGAGAGCCGCGGTGCCCACAGCCGGCTCGACTTCCCCGAGCCCGACGAGAAGTGGGCCCGGCTGAACAGCGTCGCTCGCCTCGCGGGCGAGACGATGAAGGTCCAGACGACACCCTTGCCGAAACTGCCGAGTGAGCTTCGACAGCTCATCGAAGGAGCGAGCTGATGCCCGACGTCCACATGAGCGTGTTCCGCGGGACGCCGACCACGAAGGGAATCTTCGAAGACTTCGACGTGCCGGCCGAAGAGGGGATGGTCGTCCTCGACGCCCTTCACTGGATCCAGTCACACGAGGCGCCGGACCTCGCGGTCCGCTGGAACTGCAAGGCGGCCAAGTGCGGCTCGTGCAGCGCGGAGGTGAACGGCCGGCCGAGCCTCACCTGCAAGACGCGCCTGTCGGACTTCGAGGAGGGCGAGACGATCACGGTCGAGCCGATGCGGGCGTTTCCGCTCATCCGCGACCTCGTGACCGACGTGTCCTGGAACTACGAGGTCAACAAGACCATCCCGCCGTTCCAGCCACCCGCCGATCAGCCCCAGGAAGACTGGCGCTGGCAGCAGGAGGACATCGAGCGGGTCCAGGAATTCCGCAAGTGCATCGAGTGCTTCCTCTGCCAGGACGTCTGCCATGTCCTGCGCAACCACGAGACCCAGCAGCCGTTCATGGGTCCCCGCTTCCTCGTTCGGAGCGCCGGCCTCGAGATGCACCCGATCGACACGGCGGATCGGACCCGCCACCTGAAGGACGAGGGCGGGATCGGGCTGTGCAACATCACGAAGTGCTGCACCGAGGTCTGCCCGGAGCACATCAAGATCACCGACAACGCGATCATCCCGCTCAAGGAGCGGGTCGCGGACAAGTACTACGACCCGATCCAGATCGTGTGGCGCAAGCTCCGCGGCGGAGATCCGTCCTGAGCACCTCAAACGGCGATCGCGAACCGACGCTCTGGCCGGCGCCGCCCGACGCGGCCGCCCGGGACGATGCGCTCCGGCTCATCATCAGGACCGATGGCGCCGCCCGCGGCAATCCCGGGCCGGCATCCGCCGGAGCCGTGCTCATCGATGCATCGCGACCCGACGCCCGTGACCCGCGGGCACCCGCCGACGCGTCGATCTCGGACTACCTCGGCGTCCAGACGAACAACGTCGCGGAGTACACGGGCGTGGTCCGAGCGCTCGAGCTCGCCCGCGAGCTGGGGGCGCGTGAGGTCGCGATGTTCCTCGACTCCAAGCTCATCGTCGAACAGCTAGCCGGCCGCTGGCGGGTCAAGGACGCGAAGCTCATCCCGCTCTGGGAGGCCGCCCGGTCCACTCTCCGGTCGTTCGATCGGTGGTCGGCCGTCCACGTCCCGAGAGCCCAGAACTCGGCCGCCGATGCGCTCGCGAACGAGGCGATCGACCGCGCCCAGGCCGGTGGGCCTGCCTCGGTCACCCGACGCCCAGGAACCTGACCGCACATTGCGCCGTCGGGCGGCCATGAAGACCACCGTGCGAATGCTTGCCCTCCTGTTGCTCGCCGCGCTGGCGCTCTCCGCCTGCGGCGAATCCAGTCTCACCCGCGAGGCTCACCCGACGACGCTGGCCGGCACGGCCTGGCGGGTGGTCTCGGTCAACGGTCGGCCGCCCGTCGCGGGCAGCGAGCCGACCGCCGCATTCGGCCCGGCCAACGTCACCGGGTCGTCCGGCTGCAACTCGTATGGCGGCGCGTACACCTACGATCCGTCGACCGGCTCGATCGCGTTCAAGGACCTGATGATGACCCTGATGCTGTGCGTGGAACCGGCACGCAACGAGGTCGAGACGCTGTTCAACCAGGCCATCAACGCGGCGACCTCGGCGTCGATCGATCCCGAGGGGCGCCTCGTCCTGAGCGGCTCCGGCGGCGAGATCGTGTTGACTGTTGACGCGGTGCCGGCCTAGTCACCCATAGGGGCAACGTCGCCTGGCGCGTAGAATTGATCGGTTAGCGAGGCGGTCGGATGGTCGCGCGTGGCCGGGGCAACCCGGTTGCGTGAGGAACGTCCGAGCTCCTCAGCGCAGGGTAGCGGGTAACTCCCGTCCGCCGCGAGGCGAGGACCAGTGCCACAGTGACGATGCCGGCCCTTCGGGGCCGGAGTGAAACGCGGCAAACTCTACCTGGAGCAAGGCCAAATAGGAGGGCGCAACCCGGTTCGCCGGGGGAGAGGTGCGCTGCCCAGCCCTCGGGTCGGCCGCAAGAGCCGTCGGGTAACCGGCGGCCTCAGATGGATGGCCATCCCCGGCGGCGCCACGGCGTCGCCGGGACAGAACTCGGCGTACAGACCGCCTCGCTGACAACACCCGGTGCGACCATGACGGCCCATCCGCGCGTTGGCGAGCTGCGACGTTCGCTTACGCACCTTGGGGTACGCGCGCTCACGTGCTCGCTCGTCGCCTTCGGCTGAGCCGTCCTGCTCGCCCCGGACGGTCGGTGCGGGACGTTAGTCTTCGTCGGGGCGGAAGGTGTGGGCGGCGGTGCAGGAGTTGCAGATCGGGGCGGCCGAGTCGAGGTCGCCCAGGGGGATCGGCACACGGCGGTCCGGCAGCAGGCAATCGACGTCGTAGAGACGGTCGGCGCCGGACTCGATCTGAATGAGGCGCCGGAACGTGCATCGCTTGATCCGCTGCGGGGCGAGGCGATACGCCTCGGGATCAACTGGCGCGGTCGGCAGGGGCAGGGCCATCGAGTGTGACGGGGCCTCGATCGTTCTCGGGCAGACGCCCGGTGGGCGGCGGAGCCTAACACCCGCACTATTGCGACGACAACCTCCCAAACGTACTAGACTCCGCGCCGACCCACGAGGGTGAAAACACGGAGGGTTCGTGCAGGAGGCGTACGGCCGGGCTGATCCGGCCCCTGAACGAGCGGCCGATCCGGCCGAATGGCCGACCTGGCCGGGTGCATCGCCAACCGTCATGGATCCCGCCCACCCCACCGAACGCATCCTTCAGAACGACATCTGTCCGTTCTTTCGTTCGGACCGTGCAGGTCTCCTCGAGCCGCCGTTCGAGATGCCGGACCAGGCCAATCGCTGCATCGCCGTGGGTGCGCCGCAGCCCCAGTCCGCGCGCCAGCAGGAGCTCGTCTGCCTGACAGCCGGACACGTCAACTGCCACCTGTTCCTGCAGGGCGTCGTCAACCGCCGGAAGGCCGTCGTTCGTCCGCCCGTCAAGCGCGGGCTCTCGACGCCGGTCGTGCTTTCGGCACTTGCGTTCGTCCTGGCCGCGGCGGCATCGGTCGGCTTCCTTCTCGTCCGGGGCGGTCTGACGATGCCGGTCCCGTCTGCCTCGCCGAGCGCGGTCGCCGTCGTCACTCCAACTGCCGCGTCCCCGGCTGCCGTCGCGCTGCCGGATCCGACCCCGACGGAGCAACCGACCGGTTCGCCGACAGCGACGCCTTCGCCCGCGCCGACGGCCTCGCCAGCCCCGTCCGTGACAGCACCCCCGACGCCACCGCCGACTCCCGCCACGACGCCACCCCCGACGAGCGACCGGTACGCCTTGCTCGAGCCGTGCCCGGGGAGGACGAACTGCTGGATCTATACCGTTCGATCGGGGGACAACCTGCGCAGTATCGCCAACTATTTCGGGATTCCGTACGAGACCGTGCTCCGGATGAACCCGCAGATCACGGATCCGACAACGATTCGGGCGGGCGACGAGATCCGACTACCGCCGCCGAGGCGCTGACATTGGCCGACGTCGACTTCGGGCGCTTCGACGCGCTGACCTTCGACTGCTACGGGACCCTCATCGACTGGGAGGCCGGCATCTCCGCGGGGCTGGCCGGCCTGCTGTCGGCCCACGGACTCGCGCCTGACTCCGAGGAGCTGCTCGAGACGTTCGCGGGTCACGAGGCGGCCCTCGAGGCTGGGCCATACCGACGCTATCGCGAGATCCTTGCGGAAGCCAGCCGGCGGGTCGGTCGCGACTACGGACTCGAACTGGCAGACGACGAGGTCGGGGACTTCGCCGGATCGGTCGGGGAATGGCCGGCATTCGCGGACACGGCCGCGGCCCTGGCGCGGCTCAAGAACCGTTATCGGCTGGGCGTGATCACCAACTGCGACGACGACCTCTTCGCCCTGTCCAACCGACGCCTCGGCGTCACGTTCGACTGGATCGTGACGGCGGAGCAGGCAGGCAGCTATAAACCCAGTCACCGGAACTTCGAGCTAGCCTTTGAGCGGATCGGCCTCCCGCGCGAGCGAATCCTTCATGTGGCCCAGAGCCTCTTCCACGACCACGTTCCGGCCAAGGCGCTCGGTCTGACGACCGTCTGGATCGATCGCCGGCGGGACCGCCCGGGGTTCGGCGCCACGCCGCCGGCCGAGGCCACCCCTGACCTCGTCCTGCCCGACATGGCATCGCTCGCGAAGGCGGCCATTCAGGACTAGGACTGCGGGCTGAGGGTCTCATGGTCTGTGGCGCGCCTTCGATTGGGGCCATGGATCCCGAGATGCCCATGGTGTGCGCAGGCGCTGCTCGAGCCCTCCGAAAGGCCTGCCTGACGAGCATTTCGTAACGCACGAGACCGGCCCGGCGCCCAGTCATGTGTGAACTCGCGAGACGGGACCGCTGCTTCGTTGCCAGCGGCCGCGTCCCGTCCGCCCGGTGGGCATCTCGCAAACCAGGCGTGACGACGGACTAGCGGGCCGAGCTCGCGTACGTGACGGTCCCGGCGTCGGTCTCGAAGTAGGCGCGGGGTGCTGCATCGGGGTCGTGACCGAAGAACACCAGTTCCCAGACCGGTCCGCCGATGCCCTGCTGGCTATGAATGTCTCCCGGTGGGTCCTCGAGGAACGTCAGGTCGCCGACTCCCAGTTCGGACTCATTGGCCAGCGTCAGTCGGGCGTGGTCGGGGTCGGAACCATCATCGAGCCGGGTCCACCTCAGGTATCGATCACGACCCCGGATCACACAAACGATCCCCCACGAGTTGTGGTTGTGGACCGGAGTCGGGGCGTCTGACGGAAAGCGGGCGAGCATGAGCACCGGGCCATCCGTCGCCCGAGCGAGGAGCGTTGCCGCGGCGGCCCCGTGCAGACCCGACAGGGCCGGCTCGTCATCGAGGACGGCTTCCGTCCCGAGCTGACGGACGGCGTCGGCGATCGCCCGCCGAGTCACTGCCGTATCCCCAGCGCTGAGGAGGTCGCTTGCCCAGGCGACAAGGGCCTCCGCCTTCGTGGTGAGTGTCGCGCCGTCATCCATCGAACCCCTCCCCTCGGTGGCGGAGCCGCCAGCGTACGCCGACCGCTTCGGGCGACGTCTCTGCCCCCTCGTGCATCTACGCAAAACAGCCCATTGACGGAGCCTCGTCGCGCGCTAGAATGCAGCGATGTGGTGAGAAGTGGCCCAAAGTGGGGTAACCCGAACCACGCGCCGCTTCCTACCAACCCGCAATGGGGAATCCCGACTGGTGTTCACCGGCGAGTACCGGCATTCGGTGGACGACAAGGGACGGATCGCCGTCCCGTCGAAGTTCCGCGCCCAGCTCGACAGCGGCGCGGTCGTTTCGCGTTGGCTGGACTCCTGCCTCGCGATCCACACGAAAGCCGGCTGGGAAACCCTGGCCGAGAAGGTCGCGACGCTCCCGATCACGGACGAGCCGTCGCGGCTCTTTCAGCGCTTCATCTTCGCCGGCGCCGTCGAGGCATCGCTCGACGGGCAGGGGAGGGTGCTCATTCCGACATACCTGCGCGACATGGCGGGCCTCCAGGGTGAGGCCGTCGTCGTTGGTTCGCGCGATCACGCCGAGATCTGGGCTCCGACCCGCTGGGACGACTACCGGCGGGCACTCGAGGACCCCGACACGCTCGCGAAGGCCCTCCAGGGCCTCGGGATCTAGGCGAACCACATGCGCTTCCAGGGTCCGATCGGGATCCGTTCGTCAATCGTGGAGGAGAAGTGAAGGAAGGGCATCTGCCGGTGCTGGCGGAGGAGGTCATCTCGATGCTCTCGCCCGCGTCCGGCAGCCTTCAGGTCGACGCCACGGTCGGCGGCGGTGGGCATACCGAGCGGATTCTGGAAGCGACCAATCCTGATGGCCGCCTCCTCGGTCTAGATGCCGACGGGGCGGCCATCGCCAGAGTCGGTGAGCGACTCGCCGGCTATGGCGATCGGCTGGTCCTTCGCCAGGCGAACTTCCGCGAGTTGCGGATCGTGGCCCCGGAGGCGGGCTTCGGAGCGGTCGACGGAATGCTGTTCGACCTGGGTCTATCCAGCTTCCAGCTCGTTGACACGGATCGTGGCTTCGGGATTCGCGCCGGTGGACCGCTCGACATGCGGTTCGACACCCGTCGCGGTGTGCCCGCGGCCGAGCTCCTGGCCAGCCTCGACGCGAGCGAGCTGACGGCGCTCTTCCGCGAGTTCGGCGAGGAGCCGCATGCTCCACGGATCGCCCGCGCGATCGTCGAGGCTCGCAGCACGGCCCCGATCACGACCGCAGAGGAGCTCGCCGCACTCGTCGAACGCGTCGCTCCGCACGGCCCTCCGGGACGCCGGCGGATCCATCCCGCGACGCGCGTCTTCCAGGCGCTGCGGATCGCGGTGAACGAGGAGCTCGACGCTCTCGAGGAGGCGCTCGGCGCAGCCGTCGATCTCCTTCGGCCCGGCGGACGGCTCGTCGTCCTCAGCTACCACTCCCTCGAGGATCGGATCGTCAAGCGGTTTCTCGACGCGGAGCGGAAGGGCTGCATCTGCCCGCCGTCCGTGCCGGTCTGTGTCTGCGGCCGCACACCGCGGCTGCGACTCGTGACGAAGCCGTCGCTGACCCCCACGGACGCCGAAATCGCCGCCAATCCACGAGCTCGAAGCGCGCGCCTGCGGGCCGCGGAGCGAATCGCCGCATGAAGGTCCGACACCAGGAAGGAGGCATCGCGTGAGCAAGCGACACCAGGCCAATCGCCGCCGATCCTATGGTCGACGCCAGCACGAGCTGCACGAACGGGAGGTCCGCCGTCACTTCCCGGAGCCGCCGGAGCTGGCAACGGACGACGCCGGCGCGACCTCCTCGAGCGATCCGTTCGCCTTCATGGATCCACGCGCCCCGCGGCTGCGCTACGCGCTGGGCGAGTAGATGGCGATCTACGAGGGCGCCCGCCCGCAATCCTCCTTCTTCCCCGACCGCCTCCGGCGCGAAAGCCCGGCGGCACCGGCCAGGCGGCGGGTTCGCGGCGCAGTCCGTGCGCGCCGCAAGTCGAACCGCCTGTCGTTCCTGCTCGGCGCGATCGTCGTCGCGTTCGTTCTCGCCTTCTTCTCGCTCGCCCAGTCCGTCCGTGTCGCCGCGACGGGCTACGACATCAACCGGCTGCTCACCGAGCGCGAGGCGCTGGTCAACGAGAAACAGGACCTCCTGTCCGACCTCAATCGGCTGGGTCGCGAGCCGGCGATCCGGAAGCTGTCGCTCGATGCCGGCCTCATCCAACTCGGCGAACCGCTCGTCCTGACCGGTCGCTGAACGGCCACCCAAACCGCATACCCATCGAACGATGCTCGGACGCACCGATTCGCGCCGCCGCCTGCTGTTCCTCCTGGTCACGTTCGCCGTGGTCGGGGCCTCGCTGCTGACGCGCCTCGCCTACTGGCAGATCGCCCAGCGCGACCGACTCGCCCAGGAGGCATTCGCCCAGACGACGATGCGCCAGGAGGTGCCGAGCCGGCGGGGCGACATCTACGACCGGAGCGGCGTCGTCGTCCTGGCCACGACTGTCGACCGGGAGCGCCTCGCCGCGATGCCGTCCGAGCTCACCGGCATCCGTCGGCGCGAGGTTGCGGCAGAGCTCGTCAGGATCCTGAACCTCGAGGGCGATGAAGCGAAGACGCTGACCCAGCGGATGTCGTCCGACAAGAAGTACGTCGTCCTCGCTCATGGCCTCGACCGCGAGACGGCGGACCGGGTCCGAGCGGCGGCGGCGGCCGAGAACGTCGAGGCAGTGCTGCTGGAATCCGAGCCCCTTCGCGTCTACCCGCACGAGGGCGGCGGCCCCGACTCGACGCTGGCCGCCCAGCTCCTTGGCTTCGTCAACCGCGACGGCATCGGCCAGTACGGCGTCGAGCAGTACTACCAGGACTTGCTCGCCGGCCGCCCGCGGATCGTGCATTCCCAGCGCGACGTGGCGGCTCGCGCCATTCCCGACACGATAGTCGTCGAGGATGCGGGCGCGCCCGGCGAGGACCTGAGGCTTACGATCGACGCAGGTCTCCAGCTTGCCCTCGAACAGGAAGTCCTGGCTGCCTGGGCGGCCGACAAGGCCAAGAGCGTGTCGGCGGTTGTGATGGATCCCTACACCGGCGAGGTCCTCGCGCAGGCCACGTACCCCTCGTACGACGGCAACGACTACCAGACCGTCGCAGCAACCGATCCGTCACGCTTCATCGACCCGATCGTCAGTTCCGTGTACGAGCCCGGGTCGGTCTTCAAGATGCTTACCGCCATTGCCGGGCTCGAGACGGGGAAGGTCACGACGAAGACGAAGATCAAGGACGTCGCGACGCTCAAGCTCGACGGCGGCCGGACCCATGTCGACGATGCCGACCACAAGGGCAAAGGGATGATGACGTTCGAGGACGCGGTCGCCTGGTCGCGCAACGTCGTCGCAGCCAAGGTCGCCCTTGCTCTCGGCGATACGACCGCCGAATCGTCGGCGATCCTGCACGACACGTGGTTGCGGATGGGGTTCGGCCAGAAGACGGGAATCGATGTCTCGGGCGAGGTCCGCGGCCTCGTCAACGATCCCACGATCTCCGCCTGGCGCCAGATCGACCTCGCGAACGGGGCATTCGGGCAGGGCATCGCGGTCACGCCGATCCAGCTCGCCGCATCGTTTTCCGCGATGGTCAACGGCGGGATGCTCGTCCAGCCCCACGTCGTCAAGGCAATCGGCACGACCGATGTCGTGCCACCGTCGCGCGGACGCGTGATCGACGCAGCCCTGTCCACCACCCTGACCTCGATGATGAAGCACGTCGTCACAGAGGTGCCGTTCTACCGGGATCGAACGCTCGTCAAGGGCTACGAGGTGGGCGGCAAGACCGGAACGGCGCAGATCTGGGACCCCACCGCTCGCGACGGGCGCGGCGACTGGAAGCACAACCTCTTCAACTACAGCTTCGTCGGGTACATCGCCCGCGACGCCGGCGTGGCCGATCTCGTCGTGTCCGTGAAGATCAACGAAGGGACGCCGACCGTCGCTCGGATCGGACAGCTCGAGATGCCCGTCATGTCGTTCGAGCTGTTCCGCCGGATCGCGACCGACGCGATCACCCGGCCCGGTCTGCTGCCGGAGCGGCGGGTTCCGCTCGGGCCGACGGTCGCGGACCGGTGACGACCTCGTATGCGACACTGGAGTTCGTGACCGATCCTGCGTCGCAGCCACCCGGGAGCGGCGACGCCGCCGATCCCGGACTGACGGCCGACGATCTCGCCGGCGCGACGGGTGGCCGACTCCTCGCCCGGTCCGCCCGACCCGTCCTTGGCGCCGCCGTCGATTCCCGGGAGGTCGTCTCGGGCAACCTCTTCGTCGCGCTGCCGGGCGAGCGCACGGACGGCCACGCCTTCGCCGGCGGGGCCATCGCCCGCGGCGCTACGGCGATCCTCGTCTCGCGGCGGCCGGAAGGGCTCGACCTCGCCTCGTCCGGGGTGACGGTCGTCGAGGTCCCGGACGTGCTGCGCGGCCTCCACGCGATCGCCGCGGCCTGGCGAGTTCGATTCGACCCGCTCGTCGTCGGGGTGACCGGGAGCATCGCGAAGACCTCGGCGAAGGAAGCCATCGCGACGGTTCTGGCGAGCGAGCTCGTGACCCTCAAGAACGAGGGCAACAAGAACAATGAGGTCGGACTGCCGTTGACGGTCATGAACCTTCGCCCCGATCACCAGGCTGCCGTCCTCGAGATGGGGATGTACGTCGGGGGCGAGATCGCCGAGCTGGCCCGGATCGCACGACCGGAGATCGGCGTGGTCACGGCCGTCCAGCCGGTCCACCTGTCGCGGATCGGGACGATCGAGGCGGTCGAGAAGGCGAAGGGCGAGCTGATCGAGGCGCTGCCCGCCGACGGGGTCGCGGTCCTCAACGCCGACGACGAGCGGGTCCGCCGGATGGCCGATCGGACGTCCGCCCGAGTCGTGACGTACGGTTTCGCGGCGGACGCCGCCGTGCGAGCGGAGGACGTGGAGTCCGCGGGCGCCGACGGGATGCGCTTCAGTCTCGTTGCCGACCGAGCGCGCCGGCAGGTGGCGATCCCGACCCTTGGGCGGCTCGCCGTTCACAACGCCCTTGCGGCTGCGGCGGTCGGGATCGCATCGGGCATTTCCTCGGATCGGATCGCCCAGGCGCTCGCGACTGGCTGGTCCGCCCCGCACCGGGGCGCGCTGGTCCGGGCGGGCGGCGTCCTGGTCGTCGACGACTCGTACAACGCATCGCCGGCCTCGGTGATCGCCGCGCTCGATCTCCTGGCCGGGTTGCCGGGTCGCCGAATTGCGGTGCTCGGCGAGATGCTGGAGTTGGGCGACGGAGCCGAGGCCGGGCACGAGCGCGTCGGTGTCGCGGCCGCGACGGTCGCGGAGCTGCTCGTCGTGGTCGGTGCCGGGGCGGAGGGAATCGCCCGGGGGGCGCGCGATGCCGGCCTCGCCCCGGACAGGATCCTGGAGGTCGCGGACCGCGACGCAGCGCTTGCGGCGCTCGATCGCCTCGCCGCGCCCGGCGACGTCGTCCTCGTCAAGGCGTCGCGCGGGATCGCCCTCGACGTCCTCGTTAACGACCTGCGCGAGCGTCTCGAGGACCGCTCCCCGTGACCGTCGAGCTGATCCAGGGACTGCTCCTGGCCTTCGCGATCGTCGTGATCCTCATGCCGCCGTACATCCGACTGCTACGGACGACGGGCTTCACGAAGCAGATCGCGGTTGAGGGCCCGGACAGCCACCAGATCAAGCACGGAACGCCGACTATGGGCGGCGCGCTGCTCATCGTGGTTGTCGTCGGCCTGTTCCTGCTCCTGCGAGGCGTCCCCGAGGCAGGAATCAACGCCCCTCTCGCCGCCCTCGCCGGGGTCGGCCTCCTTGGCGCATTCGACGACTACCTCAACGCCAAGACCGGCGAGGGAATCCGCGTTCGCCAGAAGCTCATCTGGCAGGTTGTCTTCGCGGTCGCCGCCGCATTTCTCATTCAGCGCGTCTACGGGATCGACCAGATCGCCGTCCCGTTCCGCGGCCCGGTCGACATCGACCCTGCCGTGTACGTCATCTTCGCCGCCTTCGCGATCGTCGCGGCGAGTAACGGCGTGAACATCACCGATGGCCTCGACGGGCTCGCCGGCGGCACCCTGGTCTTCGCCTACGTCGCGTTCCTGCTCGTGGCGATCCTGAACGTCCCGGCCCAGCCGAACCTGGCGTTTCTCTGTGCGCTCATCATCGGGGCGCTTCTCGGCTTCCTGTGGTTCAACGTCCACCCGGCCCAGATCTTCATGGGCGATTCCGGTTCGTTGTCCCTGGGGGCGACCCTGGCCGTCATCGCCCTGATCACCGGCCAGATTCTCGTTCTTCCGCTGATCGGGCTGATCTTCGTCATCGAGACGGCGTCGGTCCTGCTCCAGGTCGCGTACTTCAAGGCGACCGGCGGGAAGCGGTTGTTCCGGTTCACGCCGATCCACCACCACTTCGAGCTGTCCGGGTGGGACGAGGAGAAGATCACCCTACGGTTCTGGATCGTCGGGATCCTGTCCGGCCTCCTCGGCGTGACACTGTTCCTGGCTTCGATCCAGAGGCTCGAGTGATTGCCCAGATGACGACGCAGCGACCGATCGACCTCGACGCCCTGACGCTCGACGGCATTCGTGGCGGCGCGTTGCGCGGCCGCCCGGTGACGGTGCTCGGGCTCGCCCGGAGCGGCATCGCCCTTGCCCGCTTCTTCGCCGACGTCGGAGCGGCCGTCACCGTCTATGACGGGCGGCCGGTCGACGAGCTTGGCGACGCGGTTGGTGCGCTGGAAGGGCGGCGCGTCCGCATCCTCGCCGGTCCCGATGTCGCGCCCGAAGCGACCTGGACCGGCGCCGCCCTGGTCGCGACGTCGCCGTCGATCAACCCCGACTACCCGACGACGGAACCTCGCCTGCGCGACGCGCTCCGGGAGCTCGTCGGGCGACGCCTGGTCGACGCGGCCACGACGCCGTCCCTCGTGTCGGAGGCCGATCTCTTCCTCCGCCTCTGCCCCGCGCCAACGATCGGCGTGACGGGCACGAAGGGCAAGACGACGACGGCGTCGCTCATCGCCGCGATCCTCGCCGCGGACCCGGACCATCCGGTGGTCCTCGGCGGCAACATCGGGATCCCGCTCGTCGAGCGGCTGCCAGAGCTCACGCCGCGCCACCGGGTCGTCATCGAGCTCTCGGAGCTCCAGCTGCCGACCCTGTCGCGCGGGACTACCGTGGCGGTCTACACGAACGTCACCTCCGACCATCTCGACCGGCACGGCTCGCTCGAGGGCTACCGGACGGCGAAACGGCGCCTCGCAGAGCTCGTCGAGCCAGACGGCGCGCTGGTTCTGAACGGCGACGATCCGGTGGTGGCGGAATACGCGGACATCGGGCGAGCGCGAAGTGTCGTCTACCGGTTTGATCGCCCGGCGGCGGGCGGTATCGGGGTTGTCGACGGCTGGGTCACCGATGCCGGCGTACAGCCGCTGGAGCGGATGGAGGGCGGCGCGGCCCAGATCCACAGCCCGGTCCGTCGGATCATGCCGATCGACGAGCTGACAATCCCCGGCCGCCACAACGTCAACAACGCGCTTGCCGCGATCGCGGTGGCCAGGCTCTTCGGCCTGGCGCCCGAGGCGATCCGACCGGCCGCCGCCGCCTTCAGAGGCGTCGAGCACAGGCTCGAGGAGGTCGCGACCGTCGACGACGTCCGCTTCGTCAATGACTCCCAGGGGACCCAGCCGGATGCCGTTATCGCGGCACTCTTCGCGTTCGAGCCGCCGCTGGTCCTCATCGCGGGTGGCCGCGACAAGGGTGTCGACCTGTCGGAGCTTGGGCCCGTGGTCGCGTACCGTGCAGCCGCCGCGGTTCTCATCGGCGAGAGCGGGCCGGAGCTCCAGCGGTTGTTCCGCGACTCGGGGCTCGCCCATACCCGTCGCGCCACCACGCTCGACGAGGCGGTTCGGATCGCAGACGACCTCGCCCGGGCCCGGCTGGCCGCGGGCGATCCTGCGCCCGCGACGGTGCTTCTCAGCCCCGCGGCCGCGAGCTTCGACATGTTCGTCGACTATGCCGCCCGTGGGCGGGCGTTCAAGGACGCCGTCGGGCGGCTCACCGCCGAACGACGGCAGGGAGGGGCCCAGTGAGCGCGACGCTGCGCGTACCGCGCGCCGTCGTTCGGACCGTCCGCCCGCCGGCGAAGCAGCGCGCCGGCGCGGTCCAGCGCGAGCGCCACCAGGCGGACTACACCATCCTGGTGGTGGTCATCGGCCTGATCGCGATCGGGATCCTCATGGTCTACTCGTCGTCGGCCATGAAGGCCTACCTGCAGGACGACAACACGCTCGTGATCGTCGGTCCGCAGATCGGATGGGCCGCGCTTGGGCTCGCCGCGATGGCGACCATGATGCGGATCGACTACCGCTACCTCCGGCTGATCTCGGTGCCGGCGTACGTCATCGCCGTCGGGCTCCTCGTGCTGGTCCTCTGGCTGCCCGAGTCGGGACCGCTTCGCGCGATCTCCGTGGGCGGATCGGCCCGCTGGCTCCAGCTCGGGCCGCTTCCGGCCGTCCACCCTGCCGAGATCGCGAAGCTCGCAATGGTCGTCTACCTCGCCCACTGGTTCGCCAAACGGGGAACGAAGATCTCGCAGTTCTGGGCGGGCACGATCCCGTTCCTGATCATCACCGTCCCGATCCTGGCGCTCGTCTTCCGCGAGCCGGACCTCGGCACGACGATGGTCCTCGGCCTGACCGCCTTCTCGATGTTCTACCTGGCGGGGGCGAACCTCGTCCACCTCGCGGCAATGGCCGTGCTCGCGCTGTTCGCGATCATCGGGGCGGGGTTGCGCGGCTACCAGATCGACCGGATCCAGGCCTGGCTCAACCCGTGGGCCTACCCCGACAGCAAGGGCTTCCACACGATCCAGGGGCTGCTCGCCCTCGGCCTCGGGGGGATCCTCGGGGCGGGCCTCGGGGAAAGCCGTCTCGCCGGCGGCCTCTTCCTGCCGAACGCGAGCAACGACTATATCTTCGCGATCATCGGCGAGGAATTCGGGTTGATCGGTGCCGGGGTCGTGATCTGCCTGTTCGTCGTGCTCGCGTACTCGGGGATCCGGGTGGCCCTCGCGGCGCCGGACACGTTCGGGGCGCTGCTCGCCGCGGGTATCACCGCCTGGCTCTGCATCCAGGCGTTCATCAACATCGGCGTCGTTGTCGCGCTCATCCCCGTGACGGGCATCACACTGCCGTTCATCAGCGCCGGCGGCTCATCGCTCACCATCAGCCTCGCGGCCGTCGGCATCCTGCTGTCGATCTCCCGAGAGACCGTCGAACGAGGTACGTGGAACGATGCGCCTGCTGATCGCGGGCGGCGGCACGGGCGGGCACATCTACCCGGCCCTCGCCGTGGCCCGCTCGCTCCGCGATCGACCGAACGCGCCTGACCTCGTCTGGCTCGGCGGCCACCGCGGGCTCGAGGCCGCCCTCGTCCGGGCCGCCGGGATTCCCGTGCGCAGGCTCGCGCTTCGCTCGCTGCGGTCGGTCGACATGAGCGTCCACGCCGTGCTGGACCCGATCCGGTTGGCGGTCTCGGTTCCCCAGGCCGCGGCCATCCTTGCCCGCGAGCGGCCGGCCGCGATCTTCACGACCGGAGGCTACGTCGCCGTCCCGACGATCATGGCCGCCGAGCCCCTGCGGATCCCGGTCGTGCTCTGGGACGGCAACGTCGTCCCGGGCCGGGGGGTCCGATTGACCGCCAGGCTGGCCGACGCCATCGCGGTCTCGCACGAAGCGACCGGTCGGACGCTGGCCCGGGTGGGCACGCCATGGTACGTGACCGGGACCCCGATCCGGGACGTGACCGCGATCGACCGCGCGGCGGCGCGCGCGAAGCTGGACTTGCCGCCGGCCGCGCGGGTGATGCTGATCTTCGGCGGTTCCCAGGCCGTCCGCCGGTTCAACGCGGCCGTCAGCGTCGCCCTGGCGCGGCTCGTCGAGCGAGGCCACGTGCTGCACGTGACCGGCGACGAGGGCTACGCAGCCGCCCTCGCCGGCCGCCAGGGACTGCCCGCAGACCGCCAGTCGCGCTATCGGCCGTACCCGTTCCTGCGCGACGACATGCTGCCGGCACTCGTCGCCGCGGACCTCGTCGTCGGGCGGGCCGGCTCGTCCACGCTGGCCGAGGTGACGGCCCTCGGCATTCCGTCGGTCATCGTCCCGTACCCCCACGCGGCAGGCCACCAGACGGCGAACGCAAAGGTCCTGGCCGAGGCGGGCGCCGCGCGCCTCGTGGCCGACGAGGCGTTCGACGCCGACACGCTGGTCGAGGCGGCCGATCTCCTCGCCGACGGTCCGGCCCGGGCCCTGATCGCCGAGGCAGCCCGGGCGTTCGGACGGCCGGGTGCTGCGGATGCGGTCGCGGCCCTCGTGCTGGCCGCCGCGGAGCGCCGGCCGTTCCCGGACATCGACGAGATCGAGCGGCTTTCGCGGGGGTCGGTGGCATGACCGCCGCCACGGAGAGCCCCTTCGACCCGATCGCGATCGGGACGGCGATCCAGCGACGGATCGGCGTGAAGACCGTCCGCGACGAGCCTCTCGCCAGGTTCACGACGATGCGGGTCGGCGGCCCGGCCGACCTGTTCGCGACCGTTCACAACGTCCACGAATTGCGGGCGCTCATCCGCTTCGCCCGGAGCCGCCAGCTGCCGCACACGCTGCTCGGGCGGGGGAGCAACGTCGTCATTGCCGACGCCGGGATCCGTGGCCTTGTCATCCAGGACCGGGCAGAAGGCTCGAAAGTCGACGGCGACCGGTATACCGCCGAGGCGGGCGTCCCGATGGCGAGGGCGGCGACCGAGACGCAGAAAGCGGGCCTGTCCGGCCTCGAGTTCGGGCTGGCGATCCCGGGCACGGTCGGCGGAGCGGTCTGGGCCAACGCCGGCGCCCACGAGAACGATGTCGCGGCCGTTCTCGAATCGGCCGACGTGCTGCTCGCTGACGGGGCCGAGGCGCGCATGCCCGCCGCCGACCTCGAGCTCGGCTACCGGGAGAGCCGGTTCAAGCGGACCCGCGCCGCCGCGGCCACGGCCGGGGCCGGCGCCGGTGGCGACGCTCGCACCGAAGGTGGCCCCGCCGATCTCGTCCTCGGCGCGACCTTCCGGCTCACCGCGGAGCCTGCCGACGTCATCAAGGGGCGGCTCGACGAGATCCGCCGCTGGCGCCAGGCGCACCAGCCGCTCGGGCTGCCGTCGGCCGGCAGCGTCTTCCGCAATCCCGCCGATGGTCCGTCCGCGGGCGCGGTCATCGACGGCCTGGGCCTCAAGGGGCTTCGGATCGGGGGCGCCGTCGTCTCGGAGAAGCACGCCAACTTCATCGTCAACGACCAGAAGGGAACGGCGGCCGACGTCCGGGCCCTCGCCGAACGTGTCCGCGCCGAGGTGCTGGAGCGGACTGGCACGGACCTCGAATTCGAAATCGTCTTCCTGGGCGACTGGGGGCAGCCGTGACGCGACCGCCGATCGTCGTGCTCCTCGGCGGCCCATCGGCTGAGCACGATGTCTCGGTCGTATCCGGGACGGCGATCGCAGCAGCCTTGGCGGAGGCGGGTCTGACCGTCGAGCAGGTGCTGATCGACCTTGACGGTGGCTGGTGGCCGCTGCCGCCCGATCATCGCCGCGGAGATCGTGAGCCCGCGGCCTACGACGACCCCGCGGGGCTGGGCGCAACCGGCCCCACAACCGCCGGTGTCGCCGTCGACCGGATCGCCGCGGCCTCACCGGCGCCTGTTGTTTTCATCGCGCTCCACGGCCCGTTCGGCGAGGACGGCACCGTCCAGGCGATCCTCGAAGCGGCCGGGGTCGCCTACACCGGATCGGGTGTGACCGCATCGGCGCTGGGCATGGACAAGGCCGTGTTCAAGCGACTCGTCCGCGGCATCGGGCTACCCGTCGCTGACTGGCGCGAGATCCGGGCGGCGCGCTGGGCCGCGGATCGCGACGCGGTCCTCGCCGAGCTCGCTTCGTTCGCGGCCGGCACCGGAGACGAACGGCTCATGGTCAAGCCGTCGCGCCTCGGATCGTCGGTCGGGATCAGCCTGGCCCACGGGGCGGGGGAGTACCCGGCTGCTCTCGACGAGGCGTTCCGCTACGACACGGTTGCCCTCGCCGAGGCCTACCTGGCCGGGGCCAGGGACCTCGAGATCAGCATCATCGGCAACGACCACGCCCGCCTCGAGCTGTACGGCCCGGGCGAGATCGTCGCCGGCCACGAGTTCTACGACTTCGCCGCGAAGTACACGCCGGGCCTGTCCGAGACGTCGCGGCGGGCCGAGGTCTCACCCGCCACCAAGGCGTCGATGCTGAAGATCGCCCGCGACGCGTACCGGGCGATTGGTGCCGAGGGCTTCGCCCGCGTCGACTTCCTGCTCCGCGGCGACGAGGTCTTCCTCTCGGAGATCAACACGATCCCGGGCTTCACGCCGATCAGTCTGTTCCCGACCATGCCGGCCGAGGCCGGCCACTCGTTCGTGGACGTCTGCCTCAAGGTCGTCGACCTCGCGATCGAGCGGCACGCGGCCCGGGCCGGTGGCCGGCTCGCCCCGGGTGCCCTGCCGCGATGAGGGTGACGCCGTGACCCGCGAGGGGGCGCCGGCGTGACCAACCGGACGTTCCGGCGCGCCGGCGGGCCCGGCCGGCGGACGCCTCGGATCCGGCGGGCCTCGGCCGGCCTGACACCCGTCCGGGCCGGCGCGGCTCTCGCGATGCTCCTCTCCGCGGGGGCCATCTACGGCCTCGCGGCGACGTCGGCATTCGGATTCGGCAAGCTCGAGATCAAGGGATCGACGATCACCCCGGAGGCCGCGGTCCGCGAGACGCTGGCGCTGACGGACGGCGAGAACCTCTTCGAGATCGCGACCGATCCGCTGGAGGCGCGCCTCCTCGAGATCCCCGCGATCGCCGGGGTCGAGATCTCGATCGGGCTGCCGGACACGGTGGCCGTCCGAATCGAGGAGCGCCAACCGATCCTCGTCTGGCAGGCCGCCGAGCGGCGCTTCCTCGTGGATCGGGCCGGCTTCCTCTTCGCCGGCCTCGGCGAGACGGCGACGATCCCGGCCGGCCTGCCACTGATCGTCGACGAGCGAAGGTCCGCACGCAAGCTCGCCGTCGGCGAAAGCGTCGACGCGGTCGGGCTCGACGCTGCGACTCGCCTCGCGTCGCTGACGCCCGCGGCGATCGGCAGCGGCGCGTCCGCCCTGGCGGTCGGCGTCACCGACGCGAACGGCTTCGTCCTCCGGTCCGTGCCCGAGAGCTGGATCGCGGTCTTCGGCTTCTACGGCCCGAGCGTGCGCACGACCGAGCTCGTCCCCGGCCAGGTCCAGGCCCTCCGCGAGCTCCTGGCCGAGGTTGGCGAAGCGACCGTCGCCCAGGTCATCCTCGGCGACGACCGCAAGGGCACGTACACCCCGAAGGAATCGCCGCGGGGATCGGCGTCGCCCGCGCCGTGAGCTTCGTGACCGCCGACCCGGGTTGCCGCTGTTCGCTCGCGTCGAGTAGCCTTGCCCAAACGCACCGGAAAGAGGACGGCGCCGAGTGTTCCTACCCCTGGCGGGTCTCCTCGTGGGCGTTCTCGCCGGCCTCGTCCTCGACGTCAATGTCAGCTTCGAGTTCAGCCGATACTCGGCCGTGGCGATCCTCGCCGCGCTCGATTCGGTCCTCGGGGCGGTCCGGGCCGAGCTCGACGGCGTCTACGACAATCGGATCTTCATCAGCGGCTTCATCACCAACGCGATCGTCGCGGTCATCCTCACGTTCATCGGCGATCGGCTCAGCCTGGATCTCTACCTGGTGGCGTTGATCAACTTCGGTTTCAGGATCTTCAACAACGTGGCGCTCATCCGGCGCCACTTCGTATAGCGGGAGGTACGGACGACGGCGGTGGAGAGAGAAGCGGTCCTCGTCGGGGTCGACGTCGGCACGTCCAAGGTCTGCACGCTCATCGGCGAGGTGAGCCGCGAAGGCCGGCTGACGATCATGGGCCACGGGACCGTCCCGTCATCCGGCCTCAAGAAGGGCGTCGTGGTCAACATCGACCAGACGGTCCGATCCATCGCCGAATCGGTCGAGCGCGCCGAGCGCTTGTCGGGCTGGAAGATCGACCGGGCGTTCGTGGCCGTCGGCGGCCAGCACGTCGAGAGCCTGAACTCGCCCGGCCAGGTCGCCGTCAGCGGCCAGCGCAAGGAGGTAAGCCGGGAGGACATCAACCGGGCGATCGAGGTCGCGCGGGCGATCTCGATCCCGTCGAACCAGGAGGTCCTCCACGTCGAGCGGCGCGGGTTCAAGGTCGACGGCCAGGAAGGCGTCAAGGACCCGCTCGGGATGAGCGCCCTCCGCCTCGAGGTCGAGGTCCACATCGTCACGGGCTCCGCGACCGCGGTCCAGAACCTCTCGAAGTGCGTCAACGCGGCCGGGGTCAAGATCGACGAGCTCGTCGCTTCGGGGCTCGCCTCGGCCGAGGCGGTCCTGTCCGAGACGGAGAAGGAACTAGGCGTCGCAGTTGCCGACATGGGCGCGGGCACAATCGATCTCGCGATGTTCGCCGACGGCTCGCCGTTCCGGACCGCGGTCCTACCGATCGGTGGCAACAACGTCACCAACGACGTCGCGATCGGCCTCAAGACCAGCCTCCAGGTCGCCGAGGAGCTCAAGATCGAGCACGGGACGTGCAGCCTCGCCTCGGTCGCCGACGACGAGGAGATCAGCGTTTCGGTCCTCGGCGAGGAAGCCGGTCGGACGATCGGCAGGCTCGAGGTCTGCGAGATCATCGAGGCCCGAATGCGCGAGACCTTCGAGTTCGTCCGGGGCGAGATGGCCCGGGCGGGCAGCGGGATGCTCCCGGCCGGGATCGTCCTGACCGGTGGTGCGTCGCAGCTCGCCGGCACGGCCGAGCTGGCTCGCGACGTGCTGCAGATGCCGGTCCGGATCGCGGCGCCGGCGGGCATCGGAGGGCTCGTCGACACGCTACTCACTCCTGGCTACTCGACCGCCGTCGGACTGCTCCAGTGGGGCGCCGGATCGCTGACGGCGGCCGAGCCGCTCCGCTACGAGTCGGCGCCGGCGTCGGGCGGCCTCGGCCGGATCCGGGACGCGCTACGCAGCATCTTTCCCTAAGGCAGTGGCCTCGCGGGGCCCGGCCTTGACCTCGTGAAGACCACTGAACTCACGATCCGCACCGGCACGGAGCCCGGCCTCACCGACCTGACGCCCGCCTGTTCTCGGTTCGTTGACGGCGAGGGCGACGGGCTGCTCAGCGTGTTCGTGCCGCACGCGACGGCCGGGGTTGTCGTCGTCGAGCTCGGGGCCGGGTCAGATGTCGACCTGCTCGAGGCGATGGACTGGTTGCTGCCGCGGGACGACCGCTGGGTCCACCGCCACGGATCGCCAGGCCATGGGGCAGATCACGTCCTGCCGCTGCTCGCCGGTCCGTCGCTGACGGTTCCGGTCATCGACGGGCGACTGGCCCTCGGCACGTGGCAGTCGATCGCGCTCGTCGACCCGAACCGTGACAACCCGACGCGGACGATCCGGCTGAGCTTCCTCGCGGGCTGACATCAGGGCGCCGAAAAGCCCTGGCCGCCCCTCTGGCCAGGGCTCTTGGTGCGGTTGGTTTGCTGGGGCTCGGTAGCCCCGGTTCCGACTATCCGAAGACGCAGTTCTCGAACGGCTCACCCCGGAAGGTCGTGTGGAGGAGAAGCAGCACTCGTTCGCGCGACCTCACCGCCACCGCCTGGGCGATCCAGTTCTGATACGTCGTGCAGTTGGTGGCGGGATCGAAGACCGCCGTCGAGAGATCGGCGCGAATGTCGAGGCGCACCGGATCGGCTCCGGGGACCGGCCGGGGCACACCCGTGATCGTCGCCAGCCCGTGTGAATCCGTCGTCCAGCTGCCGGGCAGGATGCCCTGGATCTCATCGCCGTCGTGATAGTAGAAGACGCGGATCGACGCACCCTCCATCACGCCATCGGCGCGATCGACCCAGAGGGCCTTGACGGTCCCGTCCCAGGTCACGTCGCCCTGCGGATCTGCCGCGAGTGCCGCCCCGGTTCCCGCCAACGACAGCAGCAACCCCGCGCTCAATGCCAAAACCCCAAATCGATTCCGGTACTTCAGTCCCACGTGCCCTCTCCCGAAAGTCCCATACGCTGTTGGCGGCGAGGATGCGCTCTCGCACGCCCCCGTGTCTCTACGGCATTCGACCCATTCTTGACGGGCCGCGCCGAAGATCAGCGCCAGCGGCGCGCGGCGGGCCTGGTGCGAGCGAAGGCGAGAGCGCTGACGGGGGCGACAGCCGCCGTCAGCGCCAGGAGCCCGAGCAGGATCGGCACGAATGGCGCCTCGCCCACCGCGTCGGTCGGGCGGATCGCCGCGTCGGTGTCCGGCGGCGTGATCTGCGGCCGGCCGGTCGCCCCGAGAACGGTCCCGGCAGGTGCTGGCCGGACGCCGATGACGATCGGCGCGGGTCGTGTGGTCGCAGTGGGGCAGTTGACGTGGAGGCTCTTCGTGCTCGTCTCGAGGTCGACATCGACCGACACGTCGGCCGCGACCGCGCTCTGTTGGGCCGACCAACCCTCGAACCGCGTGCAGCCCGCTTCGTCGATCGTCGACGTCTCGAGGTCACCGAAGACGTCGAGGAGGAGCGGCTCCGCTCCCTCGGCCGCGCGTGGAACGCCGGTGATGACTGCCCTGCCCTGGGCGTCCAGCGGAGCGCCCAGTGGCACGATCCCGGGAATCTCGTCGCCCGGGTGATAGAAGAAGATCCGGACGATCGCACCGGTCATCGGGCCGTCGTCGGCATCCGCCCAGTGGACGGTGACGACGCCGTCGAACACGACCGTGTCCGCCTGCGGGGCGGCGGCGAGCACTGCGCCGGCACCGCCGGTGAACAGTGACAGCATCGCCAGGAGCGCGACCGCCCCGAACCGCCAGTACTTCAGTCCCACGCGCCCTCGCCCCCCAAAAGTCCCATGCCGGGATCGGCCCGAGGATGTCACCTCCTGCCCGCGGCGTCCATACGGCGTTCGCTCCAATTCGATCGGGGCAGTGCGCCGACGCACCGTTGGCTGCGGGCGCCGGCCGACTTCGATACGCCGCCTGCGGAAACCCGGTGATAGACTCCCCGCAATCCGAGCGAGGCCGGGCGCTTGCCGAGGGGGATCCTCGATCGGCCTTACGATGAACGATCAACAGGTCCGGACAGCCACCGGAGGAGAGTCGATGCCGATGCGTTCCGATTCCGAGAACTTCGCGCTCATCCGGGTCATCGGGGTCGGTGGCGGTGGCAGCAATGCCGTCAACCGGATGATCCGGGCAGAGATGATGGGAGTGGAATTCATCGCCTGCAACACGGACGCGCAGGCGCTTCTCCAGTCGGACGCCCCGCACAAGATCCGGATTGGCGACAAGATCACTCGCGGCCTCGGCGCCGGCGGTGACAGCACGATCGGCCAGCGCGCGGCTGAGGAAGACTCAGAGAAGATCGCCCAGGCCCTCGTCGACTCGGACATGGTGTTCATCACCGCCGGGCTCGGCGGCGGGACCGGCTCCGGTGCCGCTCCAATCGTCGCCCAGATGGCCAAGGAGGCCGGCGCGCTGACGATCGGTGTCGTGACGAAGCCGTTCAGTTTCGAAGGCGCCAAGCGCAAGCTGGTCGCAGAAAAGGCGGCCGAGGAGCTCAAGGCCCAGGTCGACACGCTGATCACGATCCCGAACGACCGCCTCAAGGACGTCGTCCAGAAGAACACCTCGATCATCGACGCGTTCCGCGTCGTCGACGACGTGCTCCGCCAGGGCGTCCAGGGGATCAGCGACATCATCACGATGCCGGGCCTGATCAATCTCGACTTCGCCGATGTCCGGGCGATCATGAAGGACGCCGGGTCGGCGCTCATGGGGATCGGCCGAGCGTCCGGCGAGAACCGGGCCGTCGAGGCCGCTCGTCAGGCGATCGCAAGCCCGCTCCTGGAGGTCAACATCCAGGGCGCCCAGGGGATCCTCTTCAACATCACCGGCTCGTCGACCCTCAGCCTGTTCGAGGTGACCGAGGCCGCCGAGGAGATCCGCGCCGCCGCCGATCCGGAGGCGAACATCATCTTCGGTACGAGCTTCAACGAGCGGCTCGGCGAAGAGGTGATGATCACCGTCATCGCGACCGGCTTCGACGGCATGCGGAAGCGGGACACCGGCCGCGCGGCGGCCGCCCAACAGTCCGACACCTCGACGTCCGTTCGAGCCCCCCGCGAGCGCGACTTCCTCGAGGAGCTCGAGCGCCAGCGGGTCCAGTCAGGCGACGGTGGCTTTGACATCACGCCGGCCGAGGACCTCGGCGCCGCCGCGGCCGCGTCATCGCCCCGCATCGAGCGGTCGGTGGGCGAGCCGGTTCCGGTCAAGCGCGCCGCCGCGTACGACGCCGACGACCTGGAGATCCCAAGCTTCCTCCGCCGGAAATAGGTCGTCGAATCCTCGGGCTGATGGCGTCGCGGAGCTCCGCCTCCGACCTCGGAGAGCGATTGGCCGATGGACGCTGAGGGTGCCGGAATCACGTAACGCGGTTGACTTCGAGCCAATCGGTGTCGCGCGTGCTCGCGTCCTCGAACGAATCGCCGATGCGGCAGCTCGTGTCGGGCGCGATCCGGCTGGCGTCACGCTGGTTGCCGTTTCGAAGACTGTGCCCGCTGAGCGGCTCGTCGCCGCGGTCGAGGCCGGGCTGACGGTCCTTGGCGAGAACCGCGTCCAGGAAGGCGAGGCGAAGGTCCCGGCCGTTCCGGGCGCGGCCTGGCACCTCGTCGGGCCGCTCCAGTCCAACAAGGTTCGTCGGGCGCTCGATGTGTTCGACGTCATCGAGTCGGTCGATTCGATCGATCTCGCGAGGCGCATCGACCGGCTCGCCGGCGAGGGCGGCCCCGGCGACCGCGCCCCGGTCCTTCTCCAGGTCAACGTCGACGGCGACGATGCGAAGGCCGGCTTCGGGCCGGCCGCGCTCGACGCCGGGCTCGGCGAGCTCCTTGGGCTGGAGCGCCTGGAAATCCGGGGACTGATGACGATCGGCCGTCTTGTCGAGCGCGCGGACGAGGCGCGCCCGACGTTCATTCGTCTGCGAGAGCTGTCAGAGCGACTTCGCGCGGGCCATCCCAAACTCGGCCCCGAGCTCTCGATGGGGATGAGCGACGACTATCCGATCGCCGTCGAGGAGGGCGCCACGATCGTCCGCGTCGGGCGGGCGTTGTTCGGCGAGCGGCGCTGAGCGGGTGGCCATCCGGAGGGTCCGGGCGTAGACTCGCACGGTGGTTCACGTGATCGAGGACCCGGTTTCCAAGCACGCGCGGGGCTGAGCCCTGGCTGACACCGACGTTCGTTTTGCCGTCCGCCTGACGCCTCGTGCCGGGGTGGACCACGTCGACGGCGCCGTCGACGGAATCCTGCGCGCCCACGTCTCCGCGCCCGCCGTCGGCGGGGCGGCGAACCAGGCACTGATCCGCCTTCTTGCCGATGAGCTCGGCGTCGGGCGACGTTCCGTCCGGCTCGTCGCCGGAGCTGCCGGACGCCAGAAGTTGATCGTCGTCGAGGGGATCGAGCCCGAGTCGGTCGTTGCCCGCTGGCCGGGCCTCCGGGTATGATCGAGCAAGGATTTCGACGGGCGATTGGCTCAGTGGTTAGAGCACGCGGTTCACATCCGCGGGGTCACTGGTTCGAATCCAGTATCGCCCACCAACGGTGAGCCCAACAGAAACAGGGCCTTCGGGCCCTGTTTCTGTGTCCTTTGAGAATTTCTGGCGGTGCGTCGAGCCCGCAGGTGATGGCCCCGGAGTCGCCTCCGGGGCGCTTCGCGTCAGGCGACGGCGTAGGCCGGTGCGATCTCCTGTTCCCGACCGGCGGGAGCGACGACCGGGGAGGGCTTGAAGCCCTTGAAGACGAGCCACAGGCCGAGCGAGAGCTCCCACACGAAGATCGGGAGGAGTGCGATGGCCGACCAGGCGGAGTACTGCTCGTTGATGCCGAGCAGCTGACCGATGACCGAAGAGATCATCAGCGGGCCACCGACGAGGGCCAGCGCCGGAATGATCCGTGGCACGAGGCGCGATCGATAGAGCAGGGAACCCAGCAGGAGGGCGTTCAGGCCCGGCACGAGGCCCTGTCCGAGCAGGAAGGTCCAGTTCTGGACCGCGACGAGCGACCGTCCGGTGGTTACCAGCGAGGCCGCATCCGCTCCGGTCGCCGCTGCACCAACGTCCTGTCGAAGGGTCACGATCGTCACGAGGCTGATGATCCCGACCACGATCACGCTGGCTTCGAAGATGCGAGCGGCGACAAACCCGAGAGCAACGCCCTCGTTCTGCCGCTTGACCACCGGGAACAGGACGACGCCCGTCCCGACGATCGCGAAGGCGATGATCAGCTCGAGGAGGGCTGCCACGAGCACCCCGGTCTCGCCGCCGGAGCCAAGGATGAATTTCGGATCGTTCAAGACGGGGCCGTAGAGGGCCAGCCTGGGGATCGAGGCAAAGCTCAGCAGGTAGAGCAGTCCCCCAAAGAGTGCGGTCTTCCTCAGCGCGTCCATCGGGAGGTGCTTCGTTGCCGCGGTTCGAACTGCGTCAGTCATGTGGGTCTCCTTGTCGTGACGTGGTGGGTGCCAATCGAGGGTTGATGGTGTGAGCGCTGGGCTGGTCGGCTTCGACGCGGGTGACCGAGACGAGCGGCAGGCCGACGTCGCGTACTTTCTGGAGCAAGCCATGCAGGGCTGCCTGGTCGGCGACCGGGCCGTCGATGACGGTTGTGCCGTCGTTCTGGTGGGTGAGGCTCAGCCCGTCAAACCAGGCGGCCCATCGGGTGTCGAGATGCCCCTTGAGGCGTATCTCGTAACGATCGGCCTCGTGGCGGTCGACGTCGATTCGTGTCGTTCCGTTCATCTGCTCCCTTCCGCCGGCGTTGCGATCCGTGCTGGCGTGACCTGAAAGCTATGAACGGACGTAGTGAGTGGGCATCACCAGTTGTGGTGATAGATCTGGTGATTCGCTATGAGCGGCTGCGAGCTCGCGACAGAAGATCCAGTTCCTCGGCGCGGCGGACCGCTGCCCGGCGGTCGTTCACGCCGAGCTTGGCGTAGATGCTCTTCGTGTGGCTCCGCACGGTGTTCAGGGACACGACGAGTTCTGCTGCGATGGCCGGCCCGTTGAGGTCGCTGGCCAGCAGCCGAAGGACGTCAAGCTCACGTTCACTCAGGGGCTCGATCAGGCCCTGGTTGATCGGCGTCGCACCTTCAGGCCGGGTGGTGGCGGCGAGGAGCTGACCGACGTAGCTCCGCGCGATTCCGTGCTTCGCGGACCTTTCGAGCAGCGCCGTCATCGGCGGACCTTCATCGAGGAAGACGCGGACGTAGCCCTCGGGCTCGGCCAGCAACAACGCGCGTTCTAGCGACACGAGAGCGACCGGCGTGTCGCCTTGCCTGTGGCGAGCCAGCGCCTGCAGGATGAGAATCTCGATGGCGCTTCCTGTCCTGTCGCCTTCGATCGCCAGTTCGAGGAGGCGCTCGAGCAGATCCATGGCCTCCCGCCGAGGCCCGTCAGCGCCGTCCAGTGCTGACTGGGCCAGGAGCAACCTGGCGAGCATGGTGTGCTCGAACTCGCGGACGTAAGTCAGCTCGTCCCGGGCTGACAGGCCTTGCTCGCGGGCCCAGCCAAGGGCCTCGCGCAAGCTGCCCTGGGCGATCCACAGCCGCGCCTTCTGCGCGGCGATCGGACGCACGTTCGGGAAGTAGTCGCTCACGTACAGTCGGGCGGCCTCGTCGAGCAGCTCGAGCGCTGCGCCTAGGTCTCCTTCTGCGGTCTGGATCCGAGCCATCGCGACGCGCCATCGATAGGGGTTCTGGGCCAGGCCGAGGTGCTCGCCCAGGTCCCTGCTGCTCTGCAGGTGCTGCCGCGCGACGGCGAGATCGTTCCGCTCGATGAGGATTCCGCTCATGCCAACGTGCATGTCGGCGGCCCCGCGGAGCACCGGAGCCCCACGTTCGGTCGCAAGACTCAAGCCCCGTTCGTAGGTGGTCATCGCCTCTTGGAGACGGCCCTGCGCGATCCGGATGTCGGCCATGGCGATCGAGGTTCCGAGGGAGTCGGCGGCGTACCCGGCCATCTGGAGGCTCGACGTCGAGGTGGCCCAGAAACCGTGCGCTACTTCGAGCTCCCCAGTCGTCCAATGGACGAGGCCCAGGAAGCCGGTGGCCGTGCCGCGCCCGAGGTGATCGCCCTCGTCGACGAGGTCAAGGGCTCGGCGGGCATGGCTCAATGTGCGCGCGACATCGCCGGCGGCCATTGCCTGGGCCGCGCGGTAGACGGCGATCGTCCGCGGCAGACTGCGAAATTCCTCTTCGTCCACCACGACCATTCCCGTCGGTCGCGATCGGCACTCCTTCCGGCGCCGCGGCCGCCGCATCGAGCCACTGTTCGGCGTCCCTCAGGCGACGGTCCGAGCCCTCGAGCTGGCCACCAACGAGCAACGTCCCCGCGTAATGAACGCTGAGAACGGGCCTGAGGGCGATGACCTCGTCGGGGAGTTCCTTGAGCCACGCGAGCATCACGGCCTCCTGCCGCGTACTGCGCATGACGGGGATGGCCCGCTCGATCATGTCGGCTGCTCGCTCGAAATCGCGGGCGACCAGCGCGTGGCGGATCGCCTCGGATGGCTCGCCGTTTTCCTCGTACCACCGGCTTGCCCGTCCGTGGAGTTCAGCGACCTCGTCCGGCCGCTCGTCCAGCAGGCGAGCCCGCAGCACATCGCCAAAGAGGTGGTGGTAGCGATACCACTGGCGGCGGTCGTCGAGCGGGACCAGGAAGAGGTTCCCGCGATCCAGGGCCTCCAGCATGGCCTTGCCGTTGTCGCCGCCGGTGACGGCGTCAGCCAAGGGCCCGCTGAGCGGACCCAGGATGGAGGTCTGAAGCAGGAAGCTGCGGACATCCTCGGGTTGACGGTGCAGGACCTCCTCGAACAGGTAGTCGACGATGTAGCGATCGTCCCCCGAGAAGCCCGCGATAAAGCCGGCGACATCGTCGCGGCCCTGCATCGAGAGCGCCGCCAGTTGGAGGGCGGCGATCCAGCCTTCGGTGCGCCCTTCGAGTGCGGCGATGTCCCGCGCGACCAGGTCGAGCCCCATCACCTCGTTGAGGTACGCCGCGGCCTCGTCCGGGGTGAAGCGCAGATCGGCGGCCCGGATCTCGACGAGCTCGCTACCCGCCCGAAGACGAGCCAGCGGCAGCGCGGGGTCCGCGCGGGTCGCGATCACGAGATGGGCCCGTGGGGGCAGGTGCTCCAGAAGGAATGCCATCCCGTCCTGGATCTCGGAGGCGTCGACGACGTGGTAGTCGTCGAGCACCAGCACGACACGATTCGGCACCGCGCCAAGCTCGTTGAGCAACGATGCGAGGATCGCCTCGATCGGCGGCGGCTGGGGTCCCTGCAGGAGGGAGAGCGCGTTCGCGCCCAACCCGGGCGCCACCGCCTGCAGGGCGGTCAGCAGGTAAGTCCAGAAGGTCGCGGGGTGGTTGTCGGCCTGGCCGAGGGACAGCCACGCCGTGGACTGGTCCGCGGGGGCGGCTGCCAGCCACTCGGCCAGGAGCGTCGTCTTGCCGAAGCCCGCCGGCGCGGAGATGAGCGTCAACGTCGACTCGGACCCGCGACCCAGGCGTTCGATCAGCCTGGGGCGTGCCACCAGGCCGCGCCGTAGCCTGGGGACGTAGAGCTTGGTCTCGAGCAGCGGGCCAGCGTTGTCCAGCGTGTCACTCTCCGGGCGGTTGCCCAGTATCGCCGACGATCGCGCCCCCAAACGGAGACAGGGCCTCGCGGCCCTGTCTCCAATTCACGACCTCGCGAGATCGTGAGTTCAGGCCTCGGTGGCGAGAACTTCGCGCAGCTTGGCCGCGAATGCATCCGGGTCACCGGTCTGGCCGTACTCGCCGCCAAGGAAACCGCCATGGTCGCTGGGGAAGGTCACGGGGGTCTTCCCGAGCCGTTCGGCTACGGCGTGTGCCGCACGGTTGGCCAGCTCTCCCTCCGACTCGGCGCCAGCCGCAAAGACGATCCGCGTCGATGCCGCACGGAGGGCGTCGAAATCCGGCTGATAGTGGGTGCACGAGATGAGGTTCTGGCCGAGCAGCGCGTCGTCCCTGGAACCGTCGTCGTCGGTCGGCAGGCCGAACATCGTTGGGTCGGGAGCAGGCTGGTCCACGTAGTCGGCCGCAATCGGGCCCTTGTAGCTCACGATCGCGATGAACTTCGCCATTGCCGGCCCCATCCCGCTGCGCAGGTACGTCTTGCGAGCTCTCGCAGACACTCGGGGTCGCGGGGCTGCCGCAGATCGACCTCTGGGACTCCGGGACGTCGTGACGGCGTCGACGGCGGCCGCTCAGTCGCGAAGGCGGAATGGCGGGTAGACGTCGGTGAGAAGCAGCGCGTAGGCGGAAACGCGGGTTCCCCAGCGGATCGTGCCGCCAAGGAGGTCGTATCCCCAGCGCGCCATCCGGCCGCCGGTCAGGACCGGGATCCATGAGACGAACACCGCAAAGAACACGCCGATCCCCAGGAACCACAGTGCGATCGCGTGCGGGATGAGGATCAGCGACCTGAGCCAGTAGCCAAAGATCGGGATGCCCCAGCCCCGGAAGATCGGTTGATTTGCGACATAGAGCACCTTGACCGGGTGCGGAGCATCGAGAGCGAATGGCGGGTAGGTGTCCGTGAGCATGAACCAGTACGCCGAGACGCGAGCGCTGTAGCGATACGTCCCGCCGATCAGGACGTACGCCCAACCCGGCGCCCGGCCATCGATGAGAATCGGGATCCACAGCACGAACAGCGATAGCGCGACGCCCAGGCTGAGGCACCACAGCACGATGACGTGCGGGATGAGGAGGATCGCCCGGGCGATGTGCCCGAGGATCGGGATCCCCCACAGGCGATTGATCGGTTCGAGCTCGTCGAACTCGACCAGGACCGGATACCCGCCGGGCATACCGGCGATTGCTGCTACCACAGTCTCGACCCTCCGTCCGTCGGATAGGGACCTACCCTAATCGGTTCGTTTGACGAAGTGGGAACCCGATACCTCGATGAACCCCGCGATCGAAACCCATGGCCTGCGCAAGACGTACGGCCGAACCGTAGCCCTCAACGGGCTCGACCTGCGCGTCGGCGAGGCGGAAGTCTTCGGCCTCCTCGGACCCAACGGCGCCGGCAAGACGACTGCCGTGAAGCTGCTTCTCGGGCTCTCGCGCGCCTCGAGCGGGACGGGGACCGTGCTCGGCCGGCCGCTGGGCGACCGACAGGCTCGCCGTCGAATCGGCTACCTGCCGGAACTCTTCCGCTACCAGCCGTGGCTGACCGCCCGCGAGGTCCTCGGCCTGCACTGCGAGCTGGCCGGCCTGCCGCGGCATCGCTGGCCGGCGGAGATCGACCGCGCCCTCTCGACCGTCGGGCTCGGCGCCCGCGGCACCGATCGCGTCACGGGTTTCTCCAAGGGCATGCAGCAGCGGCTCGGGCTCGGCGTCGCGCTGCTCGGCGATCCGGCGCTCGTCGTCCTCGACGAGCCGACGTCGGCGCTCGACCCGGTCGGCCGCGAGGATGTGCGCTCCATCGTGCGCGAGGCGCAGGCGCGCGGAACGAGCGTCGTGCTGAATTCCCACCTCCTCGGCGAGGTGGAGCGCCTCTGCGATCGGGTCGCGATCGTCCACCGCGGGCACCTCCTCGCATCCGGTGGCCTGTCGGACCTGCTTGGCGAGCCGGCGGTCCGCCTCCGGATCACGGGAATCGACGGCGACGCCGACCGGATCCTGGGGTCGTTCGGCCCGGTCTCGCCCGACGGTGAGTGGCTCGTCATCCGGCCGCTGCCACCGGAGCGTGTCCCGGATGTCGTCGCGGCAGTCGTGGCCGCCGGCGGGCGCGTCCATGCGGTCGATCCGGGCCGGCGATCGCTCGAGGAGGCATTCCTGGACCTCGTCCGTCCCACCGCCGACTCCGCGACATGACGCCACGCCTGATCGTTGCCGTCGCGCTCCTCACGATCCGTGAGATCGTCCGCCGCCGGGTGTTGCTCGTGCTGTTCGGACTGTCGGTGCTTTCCGTGCTGCTGGTGGGATGGGGGACGGATCGGCTGGTGTCCCTGTCCCGCGAGGACGGTGTCGGCGAGCTCCAGATCCGGATCGGCGTGAGCCAGGTGCTGATCCTGATCGCCTTCATGTTCAGCTTCATCCTCGCGATGTCGGCCGCGTTCCTCGCCGCGCCGGCGATCGCGTCGGACGTCGAGAGCGGCACCGCACTCGCGATGCTGGCCCGACCGCTGCGCCGGGCCGACCTGATCGTCGGCCGCTGGATCGGCCTCGCGATTGTCATCGTGGCGTATGCGGGACTCTCCGGGCTGCTCGCCATCGGGGTGGTCGAGTTCACAACCGGGCACAGGCCGCCGCAGCCGCTCACCGCCGTCGCTTTCCTGGCCTTCGAGGCCATCATCGTCCTCACGCTCGCCCTCGCGCTCGGCACCCGCCTCCCGAGCATGGCGGCCGGCGCGATCACGGTCGTTGCCTTCGCTCTCGGCTGGTTCGCCGGCGTCCTCGGGGGGATCGCCAGCGCGTTCAACGTCACGGGGCTCACGTCGGCGACCGAGGCGGTCCGGGTCATCATGCCGACGGACGCACTCTGGCGTGGCGTCGTGTACGGGCTCGAGCCTCCGCTCGTCGAGATGATCCTGGCCGGTCGAGTCGGGAACGCCCTCGACGCCAACCCGTTCTACGCGACGGCGCCGCCACCGCTCCCGGTGGTGCTGTGGTCGATCGCCTGGGTTGCCATCGTCCTCGGGGCTGCGATCTGGGCGTTCCGCCGGCGCGAGCTGTAGCGGAGCCTGCCGGCTAGGTTCCGCCGACGACCTTGACCGAGCGGCGCCGCCCTGGATTTCGATCGACCCGAAAGGTCGCCGTACGAGCGGGCCGCTCTGCCCGAATGGCTCAGCGACCCTTCTGGCGCCGCCTCAGCCCGCCCGGCCCAAGCTCGCCGAGCTGCCGCCGCAGGGCCCGCCATCGAGCAACCGCCCGGCGATCCTCTCGCTCGGAGAGCCTGACGCCTCCGAAGCGGGCCAGCGCGTAGTCGGCTGCGAGCAGGTCGAGGCCGAAGGTGGCAGCCGCGTCTCCACCGTGATCACGAAGGCGACGGGCATGCTCGCCGGGCGTCTCGGCGGGCTCACGCCGGACCGAGGGTCGATCGGCCAGGTCGTCGACGAGGGCCAGGTAGGCCGATACCGCGTCGACGGGATCGGCTCGCCGCCGCCGACCCGGCAGCCTCCTTCGGGATGGCTCATCACCGCGGTCGATCATGCGCGTCTCGCGGACGTCGTCCTCGACGGGCGGGAGCCGTCGCATCCAGAGCCGGGCGAGCAGAATGAGAGCGATCGCCGCGACGACCAGGAGGAGGCCGCTGCCAACCGCGACCGCCTCGCCGGGCGCGGTCTCCGCGATCTCGGAAGGCGCCCCGCCGCCAAGATCGATCGAGAGCGCGCCGCTGCCGGCGAACAGGTTCCTCAGGGCCACGAACACCACTGCCGCAACGACGGCGATCGCGAGCACGCGGAGCGTGCCGCGGTTGAAGCCGATGACGACGGCAATGACGAGGAGCGGCCCAATCGCGGCGCCGACGAGGAACGCGACCGCCGGTGCGGCGATCGACGAAGCGAGGATCGCCAGCACAGAGGTCGCGACGACCAGCACCGTGAGGAGCGCGACCCACCACGGGTTACGCCGCCAGTCGAAGCCGGAATTCGCGCCGACGGCCGTCAGCCTGCGTCAGCGCGAGCGCGAGGGTCGCGCTCGTCGCGAAGACGATGGAGGCGACGATCGCGTCGGTCAGGAACCGGCTCCGGAACGGCTCGGCGACCATGCCGCCGAGCGACCGCGGCCAGGGCGAGCCCCGGCACCCCGGCGCCGAGGAGGTGGGCGAGGGTCGGCTTCGCTGAGCGGCAAGCGCGCATGGGCGAAGCCGCGGGCGATCGCGAGCGCCGCGAGCCAGCCGCCGGGGTTGGCCGCCAGGGCATCGCCGGGCTGCCCGGCCGCGGAGGAACTCCAGCGCGTGGGGCGAGCTCAACCAGCCGATCGCGCCGCCGGCGAGGCAGAGACCCGCGGCCACGAGCGGCCAGCGCGCCCCGAGGCGCACGCCGACCAACCGCGCGGCAAGCACGCCGAAGGCGACAAATCCGACCAGCGGGACAATCCCGAGGATCGGATCTCGCAAGGCGTATTCCTGGAAGAGCCCACCAACGACCGAGATCCACGCGGCCTCGGCGGCTATTGCGAGGACGAGTGGCAGCGCCATCAGCGCGATGGTCACGAGCGGCCGGCGAGCGCCGGCGGGCGGCCCCGGAGCGAGCGCCTGGCCTGGCTCGGTCATTGCGCCACCAGGAGGTGTTCCGCCGTCCGCCACGACCCGTCAAGTCGGGCACTTCGCGCGACGAACCCGGCCGTTCGGGCACGGGCGGCATCCTCGGCTGCCCGGCGGCCACATGCGACGACGACAACCCGGCAACCCGAGCGCTCGAGCCGCCGGAAGTGGGCCGCGAACGGCGACGGATCTCGCGCCGTGATGACAAGGACCGTCGTCCCGGGCCGGGCGACCCGGTGGGCGAAGACGAGCAAACGCTCGAACGGCGCCGACGCGTGGGACGACAACCGGGCGAGGAGATCGAGGACCCGCTCGATCTGACCGGGCGCGGCCGAGATTGGGATGTGGGCCAGCCGTGTCTCGGCCCCGGAGTAGCCCGCCGCGGCGAAGCCGAATGCCGCCCGTTCGGTCGCCAGCGAGCGGGCGATCGATGCCGCGACGACGTAGAGATCCTCGACCGCGTTGTCGTCGAACGTCACGTCCCAGGCCGGGCCGTGCTCGGTCTGGACGTCGAGCGCGATCAGGACCTCGCGGTCCCGCGACGGCTCGAACCGCTTCGTCACGGGTCGTCCGAGCCGGGCACTCGCTCGCGGATGGATCCGCCGGAGGGGATCGCCCGGCGCATACGGCCGGACGCCCGCGAAGCGCGCCGGATCCTCGGTCAGGCCGGCCCGCACCCGCTCGGTGCCGCCCCATCGCTCAGGTCGCTCGAGGGCCGGGGTGGCAACCGTACGGGGACGGACGATGAACGTCTGGGTCGCCGGCCTCGACTCCGAGGCCGCCCGGCGGGCGACGAGGTCGCCGACGGCCAGGTCGACCGGCCCGATGACGAACACGCCGCGCCGTTCTCCCGTGACATGGAAGTGGCGGGTAACGCGTTCGAACGGGGCCAGCGTCCAGAAGTTGCGTAGGACCTCGCTGCCCTGCTCGCCCTCCACGAGGTCTCGCTCCCGGACGACGACGCCGTGGGTCGTTTCGTCGTCCGCCCGGAGCCAGGCGAGGGGCAGCCGCTTGCGGTTCCAGACCTCGATCGCCAGCGGGATCTCATCGCCCCAGGTCGTCCGAGTCGCCGCGAGTTGGCGGTGGTAGGTCACGTCGCGCAGCCCGAACCGCGACCAGACCAGGCGGATCGTCTCGAGGAGGATCGTGACGATCCCGAGGACCATCACGATCGGCACGTCGAGCGCGGTGCCGGCCAGGACCAGCGCGAGCCCCGCGACGGCCTGGGCGGTCATCGCCGCGCCTTGGCGCCCTCGACGAGCGGCGGCACCGGGACGGCATCGAGCATCGCCGCGAGGGCAGAATCGGCCGTCGCTCCCCGCAGGCTCCGGTCGAGATCGACGACGAGCCGGTGAGCCAGGACGGCCGGCGCGACGGCCTTGACGTCATCGGGGAGGACGAACGAGCGGCCCGCTAGAACGGCCGCAGCCTGGGCGACGCGATAGAGCGCGACGGTCGCCCGCGGGCTGGCACCCAGCTGGATGTCCTCATGGGCCCTCGTCGCGCGGACGAGCGCGACGACGTAACCCTCGACTTCGTCACCGACGTGGACCCGGCGGACCTCGTCGCGGAGGGCGAGCAGCTGGCCGGCATCGACGATCGGCGCGATTCGCTCGAGCGGCTCGGCGTCGGCCTGGTGGCGGCGCGCGATCCGTCGCTCGCCCGCCTCGTCCGGGTAGCCGATCTGGATCCGGACGAGGAAGCGGTCGAGCTGCGCCTGGGGGAGCGCGAACGTGCCCTCGAACTCGATCGGGTTCTGGGTGGCGAGCACGACGAACGGGTCGGGCAGGCGATGGGTCGTGCCCTCGATGGAGACCTGGCGCTCCTGCATCGCCTCGAGGAGCGCCGATTGGGTCCGTGGCGTGGCCCTGTTGATCTCGTCGACGAGCAGGATATTCGTGAAGACCGGTCCGGGCACGAAGCGGAGCCCGTTGCCCTCGAAGATGCTCGAGCCAGTGACGTCCGTTGGCAGCAGGTCCGGCGTTCCCTGGATCCGGCCCGTCTGCAGATCGAGCGCCCTGGCGACGGCCCGGGCGAGCAGCGTCTTGCCGGTCCCTGGGACATCCTCGACGAGCACGTGGCCGTCGGCCAGCAGCGCCAGGGTCACGAATCGGAGCGGTTCGTCGGCAGCGACGACGGCCTGCGACACGGCGCGCCGGAGGTCGTCCCAGAGGCGCCTGCCCGAGGCGACGACTCCCGTTGGCGGCTCGGGCCGATCGCCGATCGCGACGGGCTCGGCCTCCGTGTCCACCCGGGTCAGGCCTCGCTCGCGAGGCGACGGAGGACCGCCGGCAGGATGCCCCCCTGCTCGTAATAGCCAACGTCGATCGGCCCGTCCAGCCGGGCGATCACCGCGAACCGCCGCTCCTCGCCGCGCTCCCCGCGGGTCTCGACGGTCAGGCGCTGGCGCGGGCTCAGGCCCTCGGCGAGTCCCCGGATCGAGTAGGTTTCGCGGCCCGTCAGGCCGAGCGATGCGGCGCTGTCGCCCGGCTGGAACTGGAGCGGCAGAACGCCCATCCCGACGAGGTTCGATCGGTGGATCCGTTCGTAGCTCTCGGCGATGACGGCCCGGACGCCCAGCAGGGCCGTGCCCTTGGCCGCCCAGTCACGGGACGAGCCGGAGCCATACTCGCGGCCGGCGATGACGACGAGCGGCACGCCATCGTCCCGGTAGCGCATCGCGGCGTCGTAGATGAACTGCTCCTCGCCATCCGGCAGGTGGAGCGTGAAGGGACCCTCCTTGTCGCCGACCATCCGGTTTCGCAGTCGGATGTTGGCGAACGTCCCTCGCATCATCACCTCGTGGTGGCCACGCCGCGCGCCGTACGAGTTGAATTCAAGCGGCCCGACGCCGTGCTCCTGGAGCCACGACCCGGCGGGTGATGACGGGGAGATCGAACCGGCCGGCGAGATGTGATCGGTCGTCACCGAGTCGCCGAGGACGGCGAGGACCCGGGCGTTCTCGATGTCCGTGACCGGCGCAGCGTCTGGGGTGAGTCCGTCGAAGAACGACGGCTTGGCAATGTATGTCGAGGCAGGGTCCCAAGCGTAGCGGTCGCCCGACGGGATCGGCAGGGCGCGCCAGCGATCGTCGCCCTCGAAGACCACCGCATAGGTCCGCCGGAAGAGCTCCGGGTCGATCGAGTCACGGATGACCTGCCGAATTTCCTCCGGCTCCGGCCAGACGTCGGCGAGGAAGACATCGCGGCCGTCGGAGCCGGTCCCGAGCGGCTCGTGGAGCAGGTCGATGTCGACCCGGCCGGCCAGGGCGAACGCAACCACGAGTGGCGGCGAGGCGAGGTAGCTGGCTCGGGCAAGCGGATGGATCCGGCCCTCGAAGTTCCGGTTCCCCGACAGGACCGCCGCGACGACGAGGTCGTTGTCCTCGACGGCCTTCGCGACGGACGCGTCGAGCGGCCCGGAGTTGCCGATGCAGGTCGTGCAGCCGTAGCCAGCGAGTGCGAACCCGAGCGCCTCGAGCGGTTCCATGAGACCCGCCGCCTCGAGATAGCCGGTCACGGCCTTCGATCCGGGGGCGAGCGAGGTCTTCACCGTCGGCCCGACGGTAAGCCCACGGGCGACGGCATTCCTCGCCAGGAGCCCGGCTCCGACCATGACCGTGGGGTTGGAGGTGTTCGTACACGAGGTGATGGCCGCGATCGCGACCGAGCCTGTCTGGATCGTCGCCTGCCGGTCGCCGACCGAGATCGTAGTTGGGGTGTAGCTGCGGCGGTCCCCGGATCCCGGATCCACGGGAGGCGCAGGGCTCGCAGGCTGTTCGTCCGTTGCGTCGGCCGTCGTGAACGAGGGCGGATCGCTCGCCGGGAATGATTCGGCCGACGATTCCTCGACCTGACCGCCGTGGGGCCGGCGACCTTCGACGCCGGCATCGTCGAGGGCGTGGAGGCCGTTGGGAAAATTGGTCCGGAAGTTGTCGCGGAGGACCGTCAGCGGGACGCGATCCTGCGGGCGGCGCGGCCCCGCGACCGAGGGGTCGACTGAAGCCAGGTCGAGTTCGAGCTCGGCGTCGAAGTCCGGGCCCCGTCCGGGCTCTCGCCACAGCCCCTGCGCATGGGCGTAGGCCTCGACGAGCGAGATCCGCTCCTCGGTCCGCCCGGTGAGCCGAAGGTAGGTGATCGTCTCGTCGTCGATCGGGAAGATCGTCGACGTGGCACCGAACTCCGGGCTCATGTTGCTGATCGTCGCGCGGTCGGCGAGCGACAGGCCGGCCAGCCCGTCGCCGGCGAACTCCACGAATGCGCCAACGACGCCGTACGCGCGGAGCATCTCGGTCACGACCAATACGAGGTCGGTCGCCGTGGACCCCTGCGGCAGGGTGCCGTGGAGCCGGACGCCGACGATCCGCGGCATCGGCTGGTAGAGCGGCTGGCCCAGGAGTACCGCCTCCGCCTCGATCCCGCCGACGCCGTAGCCGAGGACGCCGAGCGCGTTGATCATCGTCGTGTGGGAGTCGGTCCCCACGAGCGTGTCGGGGTAGGCGATCCGGCCGGATCCGTCGGTTGCCTCCACGTCGGTGACTACGGTCGCGAGGAACTCGAGGTTCACCTGGTGGACGATGCCCGTTCCGGGCGGCACGACCCGCAGGTCGCGAAACGCGGTCTGCGCCCAGCGCAGGAGCTGATAGCGCTCGCCGTTCCGGTCGTACTCGCGTTCGACGTTGAAAGCGAACGACCCCTGCGTCCCGAATCGGTCGACCTGGACCGAGTGGTCGATGACGAGATCGGCCGGAACCAGCGGGTTGACCTTGGCCGGATCGCCGCCTAGATCGGCCATCGCATCGCGCATGACGGCGAGGTCGACGACCGCGGGCACCCCGGTGAAGTCCTGGAGCAGGACCCGAGCGGGCATGAACGGCACCTCGGCCTCCGCGGCGACGCCTGGCCGCCAGGACGACAGCGTCTCGACCTCCTCCGTGCGGACGATCCCGCGGCCGGCATGGCGGAGGACGTTCTCAAGGAGGATCTTCAGTGTGACCGGCGCGCGGGCGAGGTCGATTCGGTCGCCGAGGACGGCGAGTCGGTAGTAGTCCGGCAGTCCCTGGCCGAGGCTGGCCCGGGCTCCGAATGGGTCGGGGACTGGCACGAATTCTCCGTCAGTGCGGTCGGTACACTCGTCGGATGGAAGAGTACCGCGTGAACCCGGCACGCCGGGTTCACGCATGGCCTGCGCGCCGGCTTCACGCGTGGTGAAGGCATGGGGCCGGCCGGGTCCGCAGGAGCCGGGGGCGGGGGATCGGGCGGAGACGATCAAGGCGATCGAGGACGCCGGGATCGACCTGGACCCGCTCCCGCCGGGGCATCATCGGCACGGCACGGACGTCCATGAGCACGATCATCCCCATCCGCACGTCCGGACCGAGCCGGGCGAGCCGCCGATAATCGGCATCGTCGGCGCTGGCGCTGTAGGGACCGCCCTAGGCGTCGCGTTGAGCCGAGCCGGCTGGCCGGTCCACGCCGTGTCGAGCCGTGACGCCGGCCGGAGAGAGCGGTTCCAGGGCCTAGTGCCCGGCAGCCGGGCGTTCTCCGAGCCGACGGCGCTGGTCGAGGAAGTCGAGCTTGTCATCGTCGCGGTGCCGGACGACGCGGTCGCGGAGGTCGCGTCGGAGATCCGGATGTACGGCGGCCAGGCGATGGTCCACACGAGCGGCGTCCTCGGGCCGGAGGCGCTGGGATCGGCGATGGCCGCCGGAACCCAGATCGGGTCGTTCCATCCGCTCGTCGCCTTCGCCGATACGGAGCGGGCAGTGGCGGCGCTCAAGGGTGCGACGATCGCGATCGAGGGCGACGATCAGCTCGCGTCCCTCCTCGCCGAGATGGCCGAGGCCCTCGGCGCGGTCCCCGTCCGGCTCGCGCCCGGCGCGAAGGCCGCCTACCACGCGGCTGCGGTCCTGGCCGCCGGCGGGTTCGTCGCGCTGCTCGACGCGATCGCGGAACTGGGCCGGGTCGCCGGTCTCGACGAGGCGGGCGCGCTGGCGATCTACGGCCCGCTCATCGAGCAGACCCTCGGCAACGCCCGGGCCCTCGGGATCCAGGCGTCGCTCACCGGACCGATGACCCGCGGCGACCGTGGGACCCTCGACGCGCACCTTGCTGCGCTCCGCGAACATGCCCCCGGCGTGCTCGACCTTTACGTGGCCGCCGCCGAGCGGGAGATCGCCCTCGCCGAGGCCCGTGGCGCTCTGACACCGGAGGCTGCGAGGAACCTGCGATCGTCACTTGCAACGGCCGTCTGACGCGGTACCATGAGCCCGTGGAGGACAGCATCGCCGCGAAGTACGCGGCCCGATCGGCGGCCCGATTCGTGCACCCCTCGTCGCGGGCACGCGAGCGGCAGCTGGGCCTGCGCTCGGCCGGCTCGTTCCAGGCCGCGACGACCCGTGCAACAGTCCTTCGCCGTCGGGACGGTAACGTCCTTGCCCGGCTCCGCGGCGGCTGGCGCGCCTTCCGGGCGGCCCAGCCCCGACGAGCAACGGATGGACGACCGCGTCCCGCGATCGCGATGCACTGGGAGCGTTCCGGCAGAGCCGGGACGGACCGCCGGTCCAGCGCCGCCACGGCGCCGTGGCGCGGCTGAGGACGACGACCGCCACATCTGCCGGCGGAATTGTCATCCGGTTTGAGGGTGAGGACCCGTACCTTGTCGTTGGCTCGCGCCGCCGCGAGCGGGACATCGTCACCTGGACCCTTCCGAAGGGAACCCCCAACGTGGGCGAGACGCGCGAACAGACGGCGATCCGGGAGGTCCGGGAGGAGACCGGCCTCGAGGTCCGGATCACCGCTCCGCTCGACTCGATCGAGTACTGGTTCGTCCAGCGCGGGCTGCGAATCCACAAGACAGTCCACTACTTCTTGATGGAGCCCATCGGCGGCGACCTTGCCCGGCACGACCACGAGTTCGAATCCGTTCGCTGGATCAGCTTCGCGGAGGCCCAGCACACGCTGACGTTCGAGACGGAGCGAGCGCTCGTCGCTCGAGCCGCCGCGGCGATCGCCCATGGCGATCCGGCCGGCCGGCAGGATGCCGCATCCCAGAGGGCACCGGCGAGCCGTGCCTGAGGTGACCGAGGCCGTCGACCACAGCCTCCATTTGACGCCGCTCCACGATCGGCACGTCGCCCTCGGCGCGAAGCTCATCGAGTTCGGCGGCTGGCTGATGCCCGTCCAGTACTCGGGGATCCTCGAGGAGCATCGCGCGGTTCGCGAGCATGCCGGGCTGTTCGACCTCTCGCACATGGGCGAGCTGTTCGTCGAAGGCCCGGAGGCGGGGGACGCGCTTGCTTACGCGCTCGTCACGAACCCGCCGACGCTGAAGGAAGGTCGCGCCCACTACTCGATGATCTGCACACCCGAAGGCGGGATCGTGGACGACCTGATCGTCTACCGCCTGGACCCTGAGCGGTTCCTCGTCGTCGCCAATGCCTCGAATGCGCCGGTCGTGAGCGATGCGCTCGCCGAGCGACTGTCCAACTTCAAAGCCGTCCTCGACGACCGTTCGCTGGCGATGGCTCTGTGCGCGATCCAGGGTCCTCGGTCGATCGACATCCTCCGGCCGCTCACGGACATCGACCTGGACGGCCTGCGGTACTACGCCATTGCCGAGGGCAACGTCGCTGGCATCTCGGCGCTCGTGGCGCGAACCGGCTACACCGGTGAGGACGGATTCGAGGTCTTCGTCGAGGGCGAACGGGCGGGCGAGCTGTGGGATGCGCTCGTCAATGCAGGCGCCGGCCACGGGCTGACTCCCATCGGGCTCGGGGCCCGCGACACGCTGCGGCTCGAGGCCGGCATGCCGCTCTACGGCAACGAACTCGACCTGTCGACCAACCCGTTCGAGGCCGGCCAGGGCCGGATCGTGAAGCTCGAGAAGCCGGGCGACTTCGTCGGCCGAGGGCCCCTGGAAAAGGTCGCCAAGGACGGACCCGAGCGCCGCCTCGTCGGGCTCGTGATGCAGGGCCGCGGCATCGCCCGCCACGGCTACCCGGTCCACGCCGGCGATCGGAAGACCGGCGTCGTCACGAGCGGGACCCACTCGCCCACGCTCGGCAAGGCGATCGCGATGGCGTACGTCGCCCCGGCCGATGCGGACCCGGGTACGATAGTGGACGTGGAGATTCGCGAACAGCGAGTGGCCGCCCAAGTCGTCGGCCTCCCCTTCTACCACCGCAACACCTAGGCCCATCTCGGTCGCGACCGCTCGAACGGCACGAGCTCCGCAGCGACCCGGCACGTCGCCATCCGAGGACCGAGGCGACGCTCCGCTAGCCATCGGTCCGAGGAGGGTCGCCCACGATGGTCCCCACGGACCTGCGGTACACGAAGGACCATGAATGGGTGCGCATCGACGGGGATGCCGCGACCGTCGGAATCACTGACTACGCCGAGAAGCAGCTCGGTGACATCGTGTTCGTCGAGCTCCCGGAAGCGGGCAAGACGCTGGAGCAGTTCGCGACGTTCGGTGTCGTCGAATCCGTCAAGGCGGTGAGCGACCTGTTCGCCCCGATCTCGGGTGAGGTCATCGAGGCGAACGACGCCCTGGCCGCATCGCCGGAGCTCGTGAACGGGGAGCCGTACGGCGGCGGCTGGATGATCCGCATCCGCGTCGCCAACCAGGAGGAGCTCGACGGCCTGCTCGACGCGGCCGCCTATGACTCGCTGATCGCGGAAGGCTAGACGGCGATGCCATACGGACCGCACACCGCCGACGACCGCGAGCGGATGCTGGCGAAGCTTGGGATCGCGAGCGTCGACGAGCTGTTCGCCGACATCCCGGAAGACTTGCGAGCTAGCCGTCTCGACCTGCCGGAACCCGAGCCGGAGCTCCAGCTCGCGGCCCGCCTCGAGGGCCTTGCGAAGCGCAATCGGACGGACCTCGCCTCGTTCCTCGGAGCCGGCGTCTACCGCCACTGGACCCCGGCCGCGGTCGATCAGTTGCTCCTGCGCGGCGAGTGGTACACGGCCTACACGCCGTACCAACCGGAGATCAGCCAGGGGACGCTCCAGAGCATCTACGAGTACGAGTCCCTGATCGCGGAGCTCGTGGACCTCGATGTCGTCTCAGCCTCGCATTACGACGGGGCGGCCGCGACGGCCGAGGCCGCGCTGATGACCTGCCGGGCCACGCGCCGCGACCGCGTCCTCGTCTCGCGGGCGGTCCATCCCCACTACCGCGCCACGACCCGCGCGTATTTCGAGGGCGGCCTCACCGTCGAGGAGATCCCCGTCGTCGCGGATGGCCCGGCGGCCGGCACGACCGACCTGGCGGCGCTCGAGCAACTCCTGGCCGACACCGATCGTCCAGTCGCCGGCGTCGTGGCCGCCCAGCCGAACTTCTTCGGCCTGCTCGAGCCGATGGAGGACATCGGTACGCTGGCGCACGCCGCCGGGGCGCTGTTCGTCGCGGTCGTCGAGCCGGTCTCGCTGGCGGTCCTGGCGCCGCCCGGAGCCTACGGGGCCGACATCGCCGCGGGCGAAGGCCAGCCGCTCGGGATCGCACCCCAGTACGGCGGCCCGTACCTGGGTCTGCTCGCCTCGACCGACGCGCTGGTTCGCCAGATCCCGGGCCGGCTGGTGGGGATGACGACCGACCTCGAGGGCAAGCGGGCGTTCGTGATGACGATGCGCGCGCGAGAGCAGGACATTCGGCGCGACAAGGCCGCAAGCAACATCTGCACGAATCAGGCGCTGCTGGCCCTCGCCGCGAGCATCTATGTCGCGACGATCGGGCCGCACGGCCTGCGCGATGTCGCGGCCCTCGGGGCCGCGCGCGCCGCCGAGCTTGAGGCCGCCCTGGCCGCGATCGGTGTCGAGAGGCTGCACCCAGGCCCGTACCTCAACGAGTTCGCGATTCGCGTCCCGGCGGCGCGAGAGGTCCATCGCCGCCTGCTCGACCGTGGTGTTCTCGCCGGTCTGGCCATGGCCGACGCGGAGCCGGACGACCCATCGCTCGCGGATGCGCTCCTGGTCTGCGCGACCGAGGTGACGACGAGCGAGGAGATCAGCCGGTTCGCGGCGGCGCTCGACGAGGTGATGTCGGGCCGGCCCCCGGTCGGGGTCGAGGGCGGCGCCGGTTCCGATCGGGCGCCGGATGCCAGGAGAACCGCAGCTCGGCGCTCAGCGACGACAGGAGCGCCGAGGTGAGCGTCGTCGGCGAGAAGCTTCAGCCGACGATCTTCGAGCGTTCGCGGCCTGGGCGCGGCGGCGACAAGATCCCTCACCCGCCCAAGGACGCGCTCGACCGCATTCCGGCAGCAGCTCGCAGGACGACCCCGCCTGCACTACCGGAAATCAACGAACCTGAGGTCGTCCGCCACTACGTCAACCTCTCGCAGCTCAACTACGCGATCGACACGGGCTTCTACCCGCTCGGCTCGTGCACGATGAAGTTCAACCCGAAGCTGAACGAGTGGGCGGCCCGCTTGCCGGGCTTCGCGTCGCTCCATCCACTCGCGCCCGACGAGATCGCCCAGGGAACGCTCCAGCTCCTCTGGGAACTCGAGCAGATCCTGGCCGAGATCAGCGGGATGCGCGGCGTGACGCTCCAGCCGGCCGCCGGCGCCCAGGGCGAGCTGTGCGGGATCCTCATGATCCGCGCCTATCACCGGAGCCGCGGCGACACGCAACGCGATGAGGTCCTCGTGCCGGATTCGTCGCACGGAACCAACCCGGCGACGGCGACGATGGCCGGCTTCCGAACGATCACGATCCCGTCGGCGGCCGATGGCGGGGTCGACGTCGACGCCTTCAAGGCGGCCCTCGGGCCGCGCACGGCGGCGGTGATGATCACGAACCCCTCGACGCTTGGGCTCTTCGAGCGTCGGATCGGCGATCTGCTCGACGCGGTCCACGAGGCCGGCGCCCTCGCCTACATGGACGGCGCGAACCTCAACGCGATCCTCGGCCGGTTCAAGCCCGGCGAGGCCGGGTTCGACGTGATGCATTTCAACGTCCACAAGACGTTCAGCACGCCGCATGGCGGCGGTGGACCGGGAGCGGGTCCGGTCGGGGTGGGGGAGCTGCTGCTGCCGTTCCTGCCGACGCCGCGCGTGCTTCGCGGCGACGACGGCTCGTTCCGCCTCGAGCGGCCGGGCGAGCGCCCGACGTCGATCGGCCGCCTCCGGAGCTTCGTCGGCAATACCGGCGTCCTCGTGCGCGCGTACGCCTATCTACGCGCGCACGGCGGCTCCGGCCTGCGCCAGGTCAGCGATGACGCCGTCCTGGCCGCCAACTACCTGAAGGCGCGCGTGTCGGAGGCCTACGAGATCCCGTACGACCGGCCATGCAAGCACGAGTTCGTGGCGTCCGCAGCCGGGATCAAGAAGCGAACGGGCGTCCGAACCCTCGACATCGCCAAGCGTCTGATCGACCACGGCTTCCATCCACCGACGATCTACTTCCCGCTGATCGTGGAGGAGGGGATGCTGATCGAGCCGACCGAGACCGAGTCCATCGAGACGCTCGATGCCTTCGCCGACGCGCTGATCGCGATCGCGGCCGAGGCCGACACCGACCCCGACGTCATCCGTGGCGCGCCGCACACCGCCCCTGTCCGCCGCCTCGACGAGGCCATGGCCGCCCGCCAGCCCAACTTGAGGTGGCGAGGAATGACCGGCGCCCAGATGCCCTGCCCCGATTGAGGGCTGTCGCGCTGGGACGGCCATGGCGGCGTTGCCGGCTGCGGTCCTCGCTTACGCACCCTGAGGTGCGTTCGCTCCGGTCCTCGCGCGGCGCCTTGCCCTGGACGCCCCACCGCGACGAACGCAGTTCCGTCCTTGGGATTGCTGAGGGGGCTGAACCTTTCTGCGCGAGTCCGCGTATTGTGTAAGTAATAGAGGCCTCGGGGCCTAAGTCGCGCATCGGAGATCCGACGACGAACGACGTTGCGGGAGGCGCTACGTCGACGGCCAGCCAGAAGATGGATGCGGAGCTATTGCGTCGCGTCCAGGCCGACGACCTCGACGCCTTCGAGGAGTTCTTCGCTCGCTACCGCAACCCGATCTATCGGACCGCCTACGGGCTGACCGGAGATCGGCATGCGGCCGAGGAGATCTTGCAGGACACGTTTGCACGAGCCTACCGGCACCGGCAGACGTTCCGGCCGGATGTCTCGCCGCTGCCATGGTTGCATCGCGTCTCACTCAACCTGTGCTACTCGCGGCTGTCGCGACGCCGGCTTGACGCGAGCCCGATCGACGAGACCGCCGAGCACACCGTCCCGGACGACCGGCCGCTGCCGGCGGAACGCGCGGAGCAGTCGGAGCTGCGGCAGATCGTGCGAGAGGGGATCGCCGCCCTGCCCGAGAAGCACCAGAGCGTCGTCGTCCTCTACTACCTCCATCGGCTGTCGCTCCAGGAGACGGCTCAGGTGCTCGGAATCCAGCTCGGGACGGTCAAGTCGCGGCTGCACTATGCCCTGCGCAACCTTCGCGTCCAGCTCGAGGGCGATCGCCGGTTCGGCGGCGCCTACCTGCCATTGCCGAGTGACGACGCCGAGGTGAAGGCCTTGTGATCGAGCTCGGCCGGACCTGCCGGCGCCATCGGACGGCCCTCATCGACTTCATCGACCGCGGCGAGGTCGCCGATCCCGGCACGAGCCTTGCGCTCGCCCATCTCGATCGCTGCGATCGCTGCATCGGCGAGCTCGAGAACACGGTCCTGACGATTACGGCCCTTCGCAGGCTGGGCGAAGACGCCAGTCGCGTGGAGCCCTCCGCCGACGCCTGGCCGCGCCTCCGCGCCCGACTCGATCGATGGCGGCCGGTCCGCTGGGCCGTCATGTCTCCGACCGCCGGCATGGTGATGAGCGTCGCCCTGATTGCCGTCCTCATGGCGCCGCTGCGGATCGGCGGGCCGTCCCTATCGGCTGATCCTGCGGTTTCCACGATCGACGCGAACCCCGTGTCGCTGAGCGAGCGGCGGGTCGAGGCCGACTACATCTCAAAGGCTCGTCACGGGACGCTTCCCGACGGTCAGCCGGTCCTCCGGCGAGCCGAGACTTTCCCTCGAAATTACCCCGACAACTACCGTCCAGATCGGAAGGAGGTGACCCCGGCCGAACCCGTTGGAAGGCCGTCGGAGGCTATTTGACACGTATGGGCGGTATGTCCATAGTACCCGGAGCGCAGGAGCCGAACGCTCACCGTGTGCTCGCGCGCGTCCCATCTGTTGACCAAACCCTGCAGGCCGCGCCTGACCAGGGAGGAAGGCGACTTACGGACGCAAGAGCACTGAAAGCGCGGCCATTCTGCGACCGAAGTGTGGGGAGACACACTCAGTGGGAGGAGCATTGATGCGGAAACGTCTCGTGGGTTTGCTGGCGAGCACGGTCGTCGTGTTCGCGGCATGCGGGACAGCAGCCAGCCCGTCGCCGTCGGCGTCGAGTTCGGCTTCGGCCCCGGCAGCGTCGTCATCGGCGGAGCCGGTTAGCCCGTCGCCCGAGGTCATCGACCTCACCAACACCGCGTACGAGCCGGAAGCCGGCACGGACGGCGGCACGATCATCATCGGCGACTGGCAGGAAGCCAATCAGTTCAACCCGTTCTACCTCGGTCAGGTGACCGAGGCCAATGTCGCGTCCGCGGCGTGGGCGACCCTCGTGGTGTTCACCCACGACTACCGCTACGCGCCTGACCTGGCAACGACCGTCCCGACTGTCGACAACGGTGGCGTCAAGGCCCCCGGCGACGGCGGCGACGCGATGACCGTGACCTGGACCCTCCGCCCCGGACTCAAGTGGTCCGACGGCGAGGCACTCACGTGCGACGACTTCAAGTACGCATGGGAGTGGGTCCTCGATCCCGACAACGTCGGCGTCGTGACGACCGGCTTCTCGGACATCTCGGACATCGAGTGCACCTCAGACACCGAGATGGTGTGGCACTTCAAGACGGTGTATGAGGGTTACATCACCCTCATGAGCGCACCTCTTCCCCGCCACTATCTCGAGAAGATCCCGATGAAGGATCAGACGAACGGCGCCGGCTTCCGGGCCGACGAAGTCGCCAACCTGCCGGTCAGCGGCGCGTTCAAGTTCGAGTCGGTCACGCCGCAGCAGGAGCTGCGCCTGGCCAAGAACCCGAACTACACGAGCTTCGCCACCAACAGCCCGGCTCACCTCGACAACCTGATCTGGAAGTGGTACGGCGACGCCGACCTCATGATCGCGGGCTTCAAGGCCGGCGAGGTCGACTTCGCGACTGACCTCCAGGACAGCGACATCCCGAAGGTCCAGGACCTCGGCGACCAGGTGTCGGCAATCCCGGCCCTGCTCTATGAGTTCCTTCGCCCGAACTGGTCCGCCGGACCGTTCGACGCGACAAAGAAGATCGGTGGCTGCTCACGCAACGCCGCCGTCGCTGACCGCGGCACCGGCTGCCCGATGGCAGATCCGGCAATGCGCGAGGCCGTCGCCTTCGCGATCGACAAGAACGAGATCAACACGCGGCTCCTGGGCGGCTCCGTCCAGGTCGCGAACACGAACATCTCCCCCGGTGCATGGTTCTTCGCGGACCAGACGCCTGCCACCTTCGATCCGACCAAGGCCAACGAGATTCTCGACGCGGCCGGCTGGACCAAGGGCGCTGACGGCATCCGGGAGAAGGATGGCCTCAAGGCCAAGATCGAGCTCTGCACCACGACCCGGCAGGTCCGGATCGACACCCTCGCCCTGATCGCCGACTGGCTCAAGGACGTGGGCATCGAGGCGGTGCCGAACGCGGTCGACGCCACGGCGATCTTCGCCGACTACAACGAGGCGACCGTGGACACGCCGTGCGCGCTCGCAGTGAGCAACTTCGACCTCGCGGAGCATGCCTTCTCGAGCTCGATCGATCCGCTCGGCAACTACTTCAACTATCACAGCAGCCAGTTCGAGCCGGATGGCGCGAACGACGCACAGATCACCGACACGGCGATCGACGCGGCGCTCGACACCGTCAAGAACAGCGTCGACTTCAAGGTGAACAAGGACGCGATGGCTGAGTTCCAGAAGGTGTACGTCGAGAAGACGGTCGAGATTCCGCTCTACTATCGGAAGAACGTCGAACTCGTCGGACCCAAGCTGGGGAACTTCTTCGCCAACCCGACACAGGCCGGACCGACGTGGAATGCCGTCGACTGGTTTGCCAAGGGCTAGGGCCGACTGACCCCTCCGGGGTCTGAGGACGAAGTCACGCCTCGGGGCGCCCGCAACGCGCGGGTGCCCCGAGTGCTATCTGGACCGGCGGCTGAGCTTGTGCCACGATCGACACGGCAAGCCATCGGAGACGCGCGACATCATTCAAATCCAGCGAAGTCGGAGCGGCACGAGCAGGCGGTGACCCGATGACGAAATACATCATCAGGCGGTCAATTCAGGCGATCCCCGTCCTGATCGGGATCACGATCGTCGTCTACGCCATCCTGCAGATGGCTCCGGGCGGGCCGCAGGCGAAGTTCGCCCAGAACCCGCGAATGACGAACGAGCAGAAGCAGCTGTTCCTCAAGGCCTGGGGCCTGGATCAGCCGATCCCGATCCAGTACTGCCGCTGGATGGGCTTCTGCGACCCGGACGGTGAGGGGTTCGATCTGATCGGACCCACCGGCTGGCCGAACTTCCTGCCGACGGGGCTCAGCGGCGCCACGAACGGGATCCTCCACGGTGACCTCGGCTACTCGATCACCTCGGGTGAGAGCGTCAACGATCGGATCGTCCGGGCTGCCCTGCCAACATTCATACTCGCGGCCGCCGCCCTGATCATCTGGATCGGGCTCGCGATTCTCATCGGGGTCTACGCGGCGATCAAACGCTATTCCCTGTTTGACAACCTCGCGACGGTGTTCGCCTACATCGGCTACGCGATCCCCACGTTCTGGCTCGGGATCATGCTCGTCTACATATTCGGGACGGCACGGATCCTGCCGGTCAGCGGGATGGTGGACATCCGCGTGTCACCCGCGTTCGGAAACGACGCGTACTGGGTCTATTTCGGGCAGCACCCGATCAGCGCCATCCTCGATGTCGCGAAGCACCTGGTCCTGCCGGTGATCACGCTGGTCGTCGTCAACATCGCCGGCGACTCGCGGTTCGTCCGAGCGAGCATGCTCGACGCCCTCAACCAGGACTACGTCAGGACGGCCAAGGCCAAGGGCCTGCCGGCACGGACGGTCACCTTCAAGCACGCGCTTCGGAACGCGCTTCTGCCAGTCGTGACCAACATCGGCCTGGAGATCCCGTTCCTGTTCACGGGCGCGATCATCACCGAGACGATCTTCTCGTGGCCTGGCATCGGCAAGCTGACCATCGACGCGACGACGGCGTTCGACTACCCGGTCCTGATGGGGGTCCTGCTCGTCACGTCGCTCACCGTTGTCCTCGCGAACCTTCTCGCGGACGTCGCCTACGCGGTCGTCGATCCGCGAATCAAGTACTAGCGGGCGCGAGCGATGAGTGACGATGGTCCGCGCGTGACCGTGCCCGAGGTCGTTCCCGATCTCGAGAAGCGCAAGGAAGAGGCCGGCGAGGACTACGAAGTCGGCCTCGAAATCGCTCAGCCAGTGGCAGCTCGCCTGGCGCAAGTTCCGGCGACACCGCCTGGCGATGGTCGGCCTGCTCATGCTCGGCACGCTCGTTGCCGTCGCGGTGATCGGGCCGTTCATCTGGCCGTTCAACTTCCGCGACATCCCCCGGCCGGACCAGATCGTCGCGATCGGTCGAGGCCCATCGCTCGCCCATCCGATGGGCGAGACGGGCGGCCTCCAGCGTGACGTGATGACGCTCGTCATCAACGGCGCCCGGACGTCGCTCTTCATCGGCTTCAGCAGCATGGCGATCGGCGTCATCCTCGGGACCGCGATCGGCGCGATCAGCGGCTTCCTGGGAGGGTTCATCGACAACTTCCTGATGCGCATCGTCGATGTTTTCCTGAGCCTGCCGATCCTGTTCGTCATCCTGGTCGCGGCGAACTTCCTCGGCGGCGGCAAGGGGTCGCCGCTCCTGATCGTCGCAATCTTCGGAGCGTTCAGCTGGATGGGCGTCAGCCGCCTTGTTCGGAGCCTCTTCCTGTCGATTCGGGAACGTGAGTTCGTCGAGGCGGCGCGTGCCGTCGGCGTTCGCGACCGGCGGATCATCTTCAAACACATCCTGCCGAACGCCCTCAGCCCGATCGTCGTCGCGGCGTCGCTGATCGTCGGCGCCAACATCATCGCGGAGGCGTTCGTCAGCTTCCTCGGCTTCGGCGTCGATCCGACCTCGCCGACCTGGGGCAACATCCTGGCTAACGCCCGGACGTTCATCCCCCAGGGCAACTGGTGGTGGCCGTTCTTCTCCGGGTCCGCGATCATCGTCACGGTCCTGGCGGTGAACTTCGTCGGTGACGGCCTGCGCGACGCGTTCGATCCCCGGTCGCGAGCATGACCGAGACGGTCAACGTTCCGGCTCCTCTCGGGGCGCCACCGTCGCCCGAAGCCCTGCTCGATGTTCGCAAGCTGAAGACCCACTTCCACGTCATGGACGGGGTCGTGCCGGCGGTCGACGGCGTCTCGTTCAGCCTCGGCGCAGGCCAGACCCTCGGCATCGTCGGCGAGTCGGGCTCCGGCAAGAGCGTCACAGCGCTGACGATCATGCGGCTGCTCGACATCCCGCCCGCGGAGATCGTCGAGGGCGAGGTCTGGTTCGACGGTCGCGAGATCCTGACGATGCCGATCGAGGAGATGCGGAAGATCCGCGGCAACGACATCGCGATGATCTTCCAGGAGCCCCTGACGAGCCTGAACCCGGTCTTCACGATCGGCGACCAGATCGCGGAGCAGGTCGCGCTCCACAAGAAGGTCAGCAAGAAGGAGGCGTGGGACCGGGCGATCGAATCGATCAGTCTCGTGGGGATCCCGTCGCCGGAACGCCGGGTCAAGCAGTATCCGCACGAGATGTCCGGCGGCATGCGCCAGCGGGTCATGATCGCCATGGCGCTGTCGTGTGAGCCGAAGCTCCTCATCGCGGACGAGCCGACGACGGCGCTCGACGTGACGATCCAGGCCCAGATCCTCGAGCTGCTCAAGACGATCCAGGAGCGGACGGAGTCGGCCCTCCTGATCATCACCCACGACCTCGGCGTCGTGGCCGAGATGGTCGACAACATCATCGTCATGTACGCCGGTCAGATCGTCGAGCAGGGAACGGCGGACGAGGTCCTGCTGTCGCCGAAAGCGCCCTACACGATGGGCCTGCTCGAGTCCATTCCGACTGTCGAGAAGCGCGGCGGCCGCCTGTCGGTCATCAGCGGCACCGTGCCGAATCCGTTCAACCTGCCGCCCGGCTGCCGCTTCCAGCCTCGCTGTCCGTACGCCTGGGACCTCTGCAGGCAGCTGGCGCCCGACCTCAACCGAGCCGGTGGCCCGCATCAGCTGGCTCGCTGTCATCTCCACACCCCGGCCGGCGCCGGCCGGCTCCCGGCGGCTCTCGCGGCGCACGAGGCGGCGATGAACGTCGGCTACGGTATCGATGAGGGGACGACCGTGGATCCGATCCGATGACGACGCCCGACCGGAGCGAGCGCCTGCCCGCCGACTTCGAATCCCCGGCCGGAACCGTCATGCCGCGGATCCGCGGCCGGTTGCGATCCCGCCTGCCGGGCCCGATCCGGACCGCCAGGGGGCAGCTCATCGCGCTTGCCGGATACCTGCTGATCACGCCGCTGGTCTACGCGGTCATCGCCATCGCCGGCGGACTCCCCAAGCTCAACCTGTCGTCCGCCGACCTCGCGGCATCCACGATTGGCAACATCGTGGTTGCCGTCGCCTGCATCCTGGCGACCCGGATGCTCATCGCCAGGTCCCAGGCCGGCTACGCCCTTGCCGTGGGGATCGGCGTGTTCGTCGCTGGGGCCGGTGCGTGGGCGATATCCCGCATCGTCAGCGGGCAGGCGGGCCTGGCCGGCGATCCGGCGTTCTACGTGGTCGTCTACCAGGGCATGTTCGTCGTACTCGGAAGTGCGATTGCGATCAATCTCCTCCGCGTTTTCGGCGAGGCTCGCAAGATGGCCGCCGAGACCGAGGTGACCTCCGGCACCGGCCTCCGTGTCCCGCTCCGTGACATGCGGATTCTTCCCGGCAAAGCGGTGGCGGCAGCACCCGCGATCGAGGTCGTCGCGGGACAGGCTGAGACCGCTGCCGACCTCGAAGCTGAGGTCGCCGGCGTGGCCGAGACGCACGCTGCCGTTCGCGACGCGCGAGAGCCGCTCCTCGCGGTCCGCGGATTGAAGAAGCACTTCCCGATCTTCGGCGGCCTCCTGCGGCGTCAGATCGGGACGGTCTATGCCGTCGACGGCGTGGACTTCGATGTCTTCCCGGGCGAGATCTTCAGCCTCGTCGGCGAATCCGGCTGCGGCAAGACGACCCTCGGCCGGACCGTCCTCCAGCTCACCCCGCCGACCGCCGGCAAGGTCGTCTTCGACGGTTACGAGCTCGCCGACGTCGATCCCGACGACATGCGGCCGCTCCGGCGGCGGATGCAGATCATCTTCCAGGACCCGTTCGGGTCGCTCAACCCGAGAATGCCGGTCAGCGACATCATCGGCGAGGGCCTCCTCGCCCAGGGAGTCTCGGACCGGAAGACGCGCGACAAGCGGGTCGAGGACTCGCTCGAGATCGTCGGGCTTCGGCGTGACTACACCCGTCGCTACCCGCACGAGTTCAGCGGCGGCCAGCGACAGCGGATCGGGATCGCCCGGGCGCTCGCCCTCGGGCCGGACCTCATCGTCTGCGACGAGCCGGTGTCCGCGCTCGACGTCTCGATCCAGAGCCAGGTCCTCAACCTGCTGCTCGACCTGCGGCGGGACTTCAACCTGACGTACCTCTTCATCAGCCACAACCTTTCGGTCGTCCAGTACTTCAGCGACCGGGTCGGCGTGATGTACCTGGGCAAGCTGGTCGAGGAGGGCGCGGTCGAGCAGCTCTATCGCGATCCGCGCCACCCGTACACGGTCGCGCTCCTGTCGGCGATCCCGAACCCCGACCCGCGGCGCCGAAAGAAGCGGCTTGTCCTCAAGGGCGACGTGCCGTCGCCCGCCGCGCCGCCGTCGGGCTGCCGGTTCCACACCCGCTGCTGGCTCCGCGAGAAGCTCGGCAACCCGGAGCGATGCTCGACGGAGGAGCCGCTCCTCCGGCCGATCGACGAGGCCGGCCATCGGACGGCCTGCCATTTCGCCGAGGAGGTCAGCGATCAGGCGGTTGCCCAGGTCGTCGCGACCCAGTCGGTTGTCGAGACGGCGGTTGCCGACCCCGTATGACGCTGTCCCGGGGGGCCGGCCGTGCCGGCGAGCGACGCTTCTTCTCTGCGGCCGTCCCGATCGTGCTCATCGTCCTCGCGGCGCTCATCGGAGCCGGCTGTGCGGATGGCCGCTCGACGACGGTCTCACCTTCAATCTCGCCTTCGGCCGGAGCCAGCGGTTCGCCGGACGCTTCGGGCGGTCCCAAAGCCACGCCCTGGCCGGGCAACGCGGTCCTCGGGATCGAGGCGCTCGGCGCGGCCGATGGACCGATCGTTGCGGCGCTCAGCGACCTGGGTCGGGGTATCCAGACCGAGGATCTGGTGCTCATCAGGCGGGCAGCGGACGGCCTGGCCGGCCTCGACGTCCTGCTCCCGAATATCGACAAGATCAACATCTACCCACCGCTGGTGCCGTTTTCGGAGCGATACGACGCCGCGATCCGCGGCATCGTGACCGCGGCGAAGGCGACCCGAGACGCGATCGACGCGAGGGACGCGGACGCGATCACGGCCACGACCGGAGAGCTCATCACAAGCCTCCGCGCCTACGCCGACGTTCAGCCGGAACTCGCCAAATGGGTCGAAGAATTCGACCGTCCAGCGCCGCCTGCTCGTCCAGTGACGGCAGACGGCGCTCGAACCAGGCTCCACCCGTGAACCCGGTGCGGTCCCACGGGCTACTCATCGGTATCTGCACCGGATCCGGGTTTCCGGAGCCGGGGGATGCACAGCGGACGAGCGGCGCGCTAGTATTCGCGCCGACCGTCCCGACCCTCGGAGCGACACGTGAACCGCGCGTCGTCGCCGCTGGGTCGAGCATGGACAAGTAGGAGGAGGTTTCATGGTGCGTCTACGAATTGGGGCGCTAGTCGCCGCGACCGCGATCTTGTTCGCGGCCTGCGGTGGCGCGGCGTCCCCGTCGCCATCGGCCAGCGGGCCGGCGGCGAGCTCGACGCCAGCCGCGAGCGGCGAAGCGTCGCCGTCACCGAGCGCGGCGATCAAGGAAGGCGGCTCCATCGTCGTCGGCCTGCCGGGTGACATGGTCCTCGCGGACCCGTCCCTGGTCAGCGACAGCAACTCGTCGTACATCCAGCTCAACGTCATCGAGGGCCTGCTCGGCATCAAGGCCGGGACCCTGAGTGACATCGAGCCGGTGCTCGCCGAGAGCATTCCAGAGCCGAGTGCGGATGGCTTGACCTACACGTTCAAGCTTCGGACCGGAATCAAGTTCCACGACGGGACCGACTTCAACGCCGAGGCCGTCGTCTACAACTACGACCGCCAGAAGAATGCTCCGGCGGCGCTCCGCGACGCCTACAACTACTACTTCGGTGCCGTCTTCGGCTGGGCCGAGGACTCGAACCTTGAATCCGTCACGGCCGTCGACGCGACGACCGTCGAGTTCAAGCTCAAGGCGCCGCAGTCGAACTTCCTCATCGCCCAGGCCCCCCTGCCGCAGTTCGGGATCCAGAGCCCGACGGCACTCAAGGCCGGCGACGCGGACAACCCCGATCCGAGCAAGAGCCCGTACGCACAGGGCCAGGGCAACGGCATGGTCGGGACCGGCCCGTTCAAGTTCAAGGAATGGACCCCGGCCGATCACGTCACGATCGAGAAGAACGCCGACTACTGGAACGCCGAGCGGGTTCCCCACCTCGACGAGGTGATCTTCAAGCCCTACGCGGACCAGGCCGCCGAGCTCAACGCGCTCGAGGCCGGCGACATCGACCTTGCCCAGACGATCGCGCCGAACGACATCGCGTCGCTCAGCTCGAACGCCGACTTCCAGGTCATCGACCGCGGCGAGTCGTGCAACGTCGGCGGACTGTGGATGAACCATACCTACAAGCCGATCGACAACCCGAATATCCGCCGGGCGATCGCCTACGCGCTCAACAAGCAGTCGTACATCGACACGTTCTATGCCGGGCTCGCCGAGCCGGCCGACAACTGGATGCCGCCGGCAACCCAGTACTACAAGGCGCTGGGCCTGCCGACCTACGACCCGCAGAAGGCCAAGGATGAGATCACCGCGGCGAACCTCGACACGACCGGGGACGCCCTCACGATCGACTTCTGGTATCCGTCGGACGTCGCCCGACCGTATATGCCTGACCCCAAGGGCCTGGCAGAGGCGATCGCCAGCGACCTCGAAGCAGTCGGTTTCACCATCAACTTCCACACCGCCGGCTGGCGGACGGGCTACCTCGCCGACGAGGCGGTCGGAAAGTACGAGATGTTCCTCCTCGGCTGGACCTGCGACTGGCCCGGCCCGGATAACTTCCTCGTCACTGCGTTCTTCCACTTCCAGGGTGCCGATCCGAACCCCGAGTTCGCCTACGGTCCTGCGGCGCTGAAGACCGCGTTCGACACGGGCCTCTCGGCAGCCTCGCCGGCCGACGCACAGGCGGCCTGGGAAGCGGCGCAGGACATCCTCGCCGCGGATCTTCCGACCGTCCCGCTTGTCCACTCGAAGCCGCCCGCGGCGGCCAGTGCTGACATCAAGGGCTTCCTTGGCGCCGGCAACCTGAACGAGCCGCTCTACCCGGTCTGGCTCGACCGCTAGTCACGTGCCTCGTCGCCCACCGGGCGGCGTCGTCGGTGCGCTACAGTCCCCCTGGAGCCTTCGGGCTCCGGGGGGATTCCTCCATTCGGGAGAGGCCACGACCCACCCGTGCTGAAGTACGTCGTCCGCAGACTGCTCGCGGCGATCCCGGTCCTGTTCGGCCTGTCCATCGTCGTGTTCGCCTTCGTCCACCTGCTCCCAGGTGATCCGGTCTCGGCGCTCCTTGGCCAGCACGCCACGCCCGAGCTCCGCGAGGAGATCCGAGCGCAGATGGGCCTCGACAAGCCGCTCTACGAGCAATACATCATCTACCTCGGCCAGCTCGCCGAGGGCGATCTCGGCAAGAGCGTCATCAACAACCGACCTGTCGTGGAGGAGCTCGCGCGCCGCTTCCCGGCGACCGTCGAGCTGACGGCGGCGGCTCTCCTGTTCGCCATCGGCCTTGGCATCCCGCTCGGCAGGCTCGCGGCGCGATTCCCGCAACGCTGGCCGGACGCCGTCGTCACGGTGATCTCGCTGCTCGGAATCTCGATCCCGATCTTCGTCCTTGGGTACACGTTCCAGTTCTTCTTCGCGGCGCAACTCCAATGGTTGCCCGCAACCGGCCGAATCAATCCGCGGCTGGGGATTGACGCCGTCACCAACTTCATGCTTGTCGACACCCTGCTCGCTGGCAGACCCAGCGCATTCCTCGACGCCCTGCTGCACCTGATCCTGCCCGCGATCGCGCTCGGCTCGATCCCGCTGGCGATCATCACCCGGATCACGCGGGCGGCCGTCCTCGACGTGTCGAACGAGGACTACGTCCGGACCGCCAGGGCGAAGGGCCTCGTCGAGCGGCGGGTCGACAGTCGCCACATCATGCGCAACGCGTGGCTGCCGGTCGTGACGGTCATCGGCCTCCAGGTCGGCGGGTTGCTTGCGGGCGCCGTCATCACCGAGACCGTCTTCTCATGGAACGGGGTCGGCAGCTACATCGTCAACGCGATCCAGGACCATGACTACCTCGTCGTCCAGTCGACGATCCTCATCTTTGCCCTCATCTTCCTCGTCGTGAATCTCGGCGTCGACATTGGTTACGCCTTCCTCAACCCACGGATCAGGTACACCTGATGACGACGCCGGCCACGACCGTAGGGGTTGTCAGCGCACCTCGCGCGAGCCGCGGCCTGTGGGGCGACGCACTCCGCCGTCTGCTCCGTAATCGCCCGGCGATGGTGGGCCTGGGGATCATCGTCGTCTTCGTCGTGCTTGCGGTCCTGGCACCGGTCATCGCGCCGTACGACCCGCTGTTCCGGGATCCCGGGCAGGGTTTCAAGCCACCGAGCGCCGCTCACATCATGGGGACCGACAAGCAGAGCCACGACCTGTTCAGCCGGATCCTGTTCGGGGCCCGGATCAGCCTCTTCGTCGGGGTCGTCTCGGTGCTGATGGCCCTCACGATGGGCGGCACGATCGGCGCGATCGCCGGCGCATTCGGCGGCAGGGTGGACTCGGTCCTCATGCGGATCGTGGATGTCCTTCTCGCGATCCCGGGCATCCTGCTCGCGATCGGGATCGTCGTCTGGCTCGACCGAGGGTTGCTCCAGATCATGTTCGCCGTGGCCGTGACGAACGCGCCGATCTTCGCCCGGATCCTGCGCGGCAGCATGCTCGCCCTCCGCGAATCGGACTACGTGACGGCGGCTCGCTCGATCGGGGCGCCGACGAGCAGAATCCTCCTCCGGCACATGCTGCCGAATGCCCTGACCCCGATCATCGTCGCGAGCACCCTTGCACTGGCCACGGCGATCATCGACGTCGCCGGTCTCGGGTTCCTGGGCCTGGGTCCCGCAGATCCGCGAACGGCCGAGTGGGGGACGATGCTGACCGATGCCTCGAGGTCTCTACCGCCAGGCGCCGTGGATCATCTTCTTCACGGGCGCGGCCATCTCGCTCAGCGCGATCGGCTTCAACCTGCTCGGCGACGGCCTCCGCGAGTCGCTCGATCCGCGAATGAAGCGCTGATGGCGCTCCTCACGGTCGATGACCTCGTCGTTCGCTTCCGAACGCACGAGGGAACGATCTACGCCGTCAACGGCGTGACGTTCGATGTCGAGCCGGGCGAGCGGCTCGGCCTCGTTGGCGAATCGGGCTGCGGCAAGAGCGTGACGAACCTCGCGGTCATGCGGCTGCTGCCCAAGCCCGCCGGCAAGATCGAGAGGGGCTCGGTCGTGTTCGACGGGCTCGATCTCGCGACGCTGCCAGAGAACGACATGCGGGAGATCCGGGGCGCGCGACATCGCGATGATCTTCCAGGACCCGATGACCAGCCTCAACCCGGTCCTCCGGATCGAGGAGCAGATGGTCGAGACGATCCGGGCGCATCGCAAGATGAGCGTGGGCGACGCCCGCAAGCGCGCCGCGGAGTTGCTCGGGATGGTCGGCATCCCGCGGCCGGAGAACCGGCTTCGCGACTACCCCCACCAGTTCTCGGGCGGGATGCGCCAGCGGGTGATGATCGCGATGGCGCTGGCCCTCGAGCCGAAGCTGATGATTGCGGACGAGCCGACGACCGCACTCGACGTGACGATCCAGGCCCAGGTCCTGGAGCTGCTGCGGCGGCTGACGACAGAGTCCGGCACCGCGCTCATCCTCATCACCCACGACCTCGGCGTCGTCGCCGGCATGACCCAGCGGATCAACGTCATGTACGCGGGCTACATCGTCGAGACGGCAACGACCGAGGATCTCTTCGCGACACCGTCGCATCCCTACACGGTCGGGCTGCTCCACTCGATCCCGCGTCTCGACGAGGTCCGGCCGGAGGCCCTCGTTCCGATCGAGGGCACGCCCGCCCGATCAGCGCCGGGAGCCCGTCGGCTGCCCGTTCGCGCCGCGCTGTGCGTGGCGGCTGCCGGTCTGCTGGACCGACAACCCGGATCTCATCCCGCTCGAAGCAGGGGTCAAGGTCCAGACCTCCGGCCCGGAGGCCACGCATCGCGTGGCCTGCCACAACCGTCCGACCGCCGCCGAGGCGGCCGCCGGCCGGCCGCTGCGCGAAGGATTCGTCGCGGCACCGCCGCCGGGCTCGGTCATCGAGGAGCTCGCACCGACCGAAGAGGTGGTCGCGTGACGATGCCCGCCGGCGAGGCGCCGGGCCGGGTCGGTAGCGCGACGCCCTCGGTTCCGCAGGGGGCAGTCCTCGGCGAGACGCTCGTCGAGGTCAAGGATCTGAAGGTCTGGTTCCCGATCACGGCGGGCATCGTCTTCGAGCGACACATCGGCGACGTGCAGGCGGTCGATGGCGTCAGCTTCTCGCTCGCCCGGGGCGAGACGCTCGGGCTCGTCGGCGAGTCCGGCTGCGGCAAGAGCACGACAGGGCGGGCGATGATCCGCCTGCTGGAGCCGACGATCCGGCTCGATCACGTTCGATGGCATCGACATCGCGACGCTCGGCAAGGATGCGCTTCGGCGGACCCGCCGCCGGATGCAGATGATCTTCCAGGACCCCTACTCGAGCCTGAATCCGCGGATGACGGCCGGCGGGATCATCGGCGAGCCGCTCGACATCCACGACATCGGCGAACGCCGGGACCGTCACGACGCGCGTACGCGAGCTGCTCTCGACGGTGGGACTCAACCCGGACTTCGCCGAGCGCTACCCGCACGAGTTCTCCGGCGGCCAGCGGCAGCGGATCGGCGTCGCCCGATCGCTGGCGGTGAACCCGGACCTCATCGTCGCGGACGAGCCGATCAGCGCCCTCGACGTCTCGATCCAGGCGCAGATCATCAACCTGCTGGAGCGGCTCCAGGGAGAGTTCGGGCTGACGTACCTGTTCATCGCCCACGACCTGTCGGTCGTTCGCCACATCAGCGACCGGATCGCGGTGATGTATCTCGGGAGGATCGTCGAGGTCGCGGGCTCGCGCGACCTCAACCGCGTCCCGCTCCACCCGTATACCGTTGCGCTGCTGTCGGCGATCCCGATCCCGGACCCGGTCGTGGAGTCGCGCCGGCGCCGGATCATCCTTCGCGGCGACGTCCCCTCGCCGGTCGCGCCGCCGTCAGGTTGCCGATTCCACACGCGCTGCTGGCTCCGCGAGCGGCTCGGCAACCCCGAGCAGTGCGTGACCGACGATCCGGCGCTCCGGGTGCTCGAGGGCGGCCACGAGGTCGCCTGCCACTTCGCGGAGAAGGTCGACGGGTCGGCGGAGCAGCTCCAGGCCACCGGCAGGGCGTCGGCGAGCGCCGCGGCGGCTCCGGGCACCGCGCCCGCATCGGTCATCGCCGACGAGCGCCCGTCGGAGGCGATAACGGACCTCGGCGAGGAACTCGGGGGCAGCCCGGTCGAGGCCCCGGCCGAGGTCGGGACCGAGCCGCCGCCGGTCTAGGGTCCTCGGTCGAGTCGACGCCGGACGGTATGCTCCGCTCGTAATGCCACTTCGGATCGCACTTGCACAGATCGCGCCGCGGCTCGGCATGTTCGACGAAAACCTCGCCCTTCACCACGAGCTCATCCGCGAAGCCCGGGACAAGGGCGCGGGCCTCGTCGTCTTCCCGGAGCTCGGCCTGACGGGCTACCTCCTCCAGGACCTGGCGTCGGAGGTCGCGATCCGGATCGACGATCCTCGTCTCGCGACGCTCGCCGCGCTCACCGAGGATCTCTCGGCCGTCGTGTCCTTCGTCGAGGAGTCCGCAGACCATCGGCTCTTCATCGCCGCCGCGCTGCTCGAGGACGGCCAGATCCGGCACGTCCATCGCAAGCTCTTCCTGCCGACGTACGGCCTGTTCGATGAGCGGCGGTTCTTCGCCGCGGGCGATGTCCTGCGGGCGACGCCGTCGCGGCTGGGCCTGGGCGTCGGACTCGCGGTCTGCGAGGACTTCTGGCACCTCCTCGTCCCCCAGCTGCTCGCGCTCGACGGCGCCCAGATGCTCATCAACGTCTCGTCGTCGCCCGGTCGCGACCTCGCCGCGACGAACGAGGTGGGTCTCGGGACCGCGACGTCGTGGCGGAACCTCATGCGGACGTACGCCCAGCTGACCACGTCCTTCGTCGTCTTCTGCAACCGCGTCGGGATCGACGAGTCGATCTCGTTCTGGGGCGGCTCCGAGGTGATCTCGCCGAGCGGCGAAGCGTTGTTCTCGGCGCCGTTCTTCGAGGAGGGCCTCTTCACGGCCGACATCTCGCTGGCCGACGTCCGCCGCGAGCGGGTGGCGCTGCCGCTGCTTGCGCGACGAGCGGCCTGAGCTGGCCGTCCGCGAGATGACGCGGATCGTCGCCGAGCGGGCCGGCCTGGAGCGCGACTCGACCGCCGAGGATGGCGCCGAGCCCGGCCTCGACGTCGCGCCGGGCGACCCGATTCTTCGCCCGATCGGGTTCCGCCCGGGAGTCCGCCGATGACGGCCGCGACCGCGCTGGTGGATACAGGCGGGCTGTACGAGCTGCCATCCGAGCTGGCGATCGACACCGACGTCGCCCGGCGCGTCATCGGCCAGTTCATCCGCGGCCAGCTTCGCCAGGCAGGCTTCGAGCGAGCGGTCCTCGGCCTGTCCGGCGGGATCGATTCGGCGCTCGTTGCCTACCTGATTGCCGAGGCGATCGGCGCGGAGCGGCTTCTCTGCGTCCTCATGCCGTATCGGACCTCGTCGCCTGCCTCGCGTGGCGACGCGGAGGACGTCGTCCGCCGGCTGGGCGCGGCCAGCGAGGTCGTCGACATCAGCCCGATGGTCGATGGCTTCTTCGCCGACGACCCGGATGGATCGCCGCTCCGTCGCGGCAACTTCATGGCCCGCCAGCGGATGGCGGTGCTCTACGACCGATCGGTCACCTGGGGCGGGCTCGTCGTCGGGACCGGCAACAAGACCGAATCGCTCATCGGCTACACGACGCTGTTCGGCGACAGCGCCTGCGCGTTCAATCCGATCGGCGATCTGTACAAGAGCCAGGTCCGGCAGATCGCCGCCGCGGTCGGGGTCCCGGAGCAGATCATCACCAAGGCGCCATCGGCGGACCTCTGGCCGGGCCAGACCGACGAGGGTGAGGCCGGCTTCTCGTACCCGGTGCTCGACCGGCTCCTCTTCTGGCGCGTCGACAAGCGGCGCTCGATCGAGGAGATGGGTCAGCTCGGGTTCGACGCGGCCCTCGTGGAGCGGGTCGACCGGATGATCGCCACCTCGGAGTTCAAGCGCCAGGTGCCGCCGATCGCGAAGCTCGGGCCGCGGACCGCGGGCGTCGACTACCTCTACCCGCGACGACGGCCGGGCTCAAAGCGCGCGTGAACGGAGGATGAGCGGCGGCAGGCTGTTCATCGTCGCGACGCCGATCGGGAACCTTGGCGACGTCACGCTGCGGGCGCTCGAGGTCCTGCGATCCGTTCCGCTGATCGCCGCCGAGGACACGCGCATCACGCGCCGCCTGCTCGATCGCCACTCGGTCGAGACGCGCAGTGTCAGCTACCACGCGCGAAGCGGGCCCGCGCGAACGGCCGAGCTTCTCGAGCACCTCCGCGGCGGGCAGGATCTCGCCCTCGTGACCGATGCGGGGACGCCGGGCGTTAGCGACCCCGGCGCCGAGCTCGTCGCAACCTGGTCGACCGAGGGTGGGAGCGTCGTTCCCATCCCGGGCGCGTCGGCGGTGCTCGCCGCCGTCGCCGCGAGCGGCGTCGCCGGCCCGCGTTGGTCGTTCGAGGGGTTCCTGCCGAGGAGCGGCCGCGACCGCCGCGAGCGATTGGCCCGCATCGCCGCGGACGAGCGTGGCACGGTCGTCTACGAGGCGCCGTCGCGCGTAACCGCCACGCTGCGAGACCTTGCCGCCGCGTGTGGCCCGGAGCGAATGGCCGCGATCTGTCGCGAGCTCACCAAGCTCCACGAGGAGATCGTCCGCGCCCCGCTCGGCGAGCTCGCCCGACGCGCCGCAGACGGAGAGCTGGCCCTTCGCGGCGAGTTCGCCATCGTCGTCGGTGAGCAGCGCGGTGGGGCCCCAGCGGATGCGGCCTCCGAGGCGTCCGACGCCGCCGCCCTCGATGCCGCCCGGGCCGAGGTCGAGGCGCTCGTTGAGGGAGGGACGTCCCGCGGCGATGCCGCTCGCCAGGTGGCGATCGCCACCGGCATCCCACGCCGTCGGCTCTACGGAGCACCTGCGAACCGCTAGGATTCCGCCGTGACTGCTGCCCACCCGCCGGCACCCGGTGGCATTCCGATCCTTGGTCCGCTCGGTCGGATTTCGAGGGTGGCGCTCGTCGGGACCCTGGCCGTTGCCGTCGTCGCGATCGTCCTCGACTACATCATCCACGTCGATCAGACGGTCATCTTCATCGTCTCGGCAGCGGCAATTCTTGGGCTCGCCTGGGTCGTCGGCCTTTCGACGGAGCGCCTCGGAGCGCTAACGGGTCCGCAGGTTGGCGGCATCCTCAACGCGACGTTCGGCAACATCGCCGAGCTGATCATCGCGTTCTTCGCCCTCCAGGCCGGCCTGATCGAGGTCGTGAAGGCCTCGATCACCGGCTCGATCATCGGCAATCTCCTGCTGGTTCTCGGAGCAAGCGTGTTGCTCGGTGGCGTCAAGAACGGCACCCAGCACTTCAACAGGCAGATCGCCGGTTCGAATGCCGCTCTGCTCGTCCTCGCCGCGATCGGCCTGTTCATCCCCGCGGTCTTCGCGGCGAGCACGGCCCGCCCGACCGAAGGGAGCCTCGTCGAGGAGTCGGTTCTCGTGGCTCTGCTCCTGATCGCGGCCTACATCGTCTCGCTCGTCTTCCAGTTCACGAACCCGGCGCAGACCCTCGGAGGCCACGAGCCGGCGGAGGGCCACGGCGGGCCGGCCTGGACCGGTCGCACGGCCGTGTTCGTCCTGCTGGCTGCCGCGGCCCTGCTCGCCGTGCTGTCCGAGATCCTCGTCGGAGCGATCGAGCCGTTCGTCGAGTCGTTCGGGCTATCGGAATTCTTCGTCGGCGTGATCCTCATCCCGACCATCGGCAACCTCGCCGAGCACATCGTCGCAGTCCAGCTCGCCTTCAAGAACAAGATGGAATTCGCGATGGCCGTCAGCTTTGGGTCCAGCCTCCAGGTGGCGCTGTTCGTCGGTCCGGTGCTCGTACTGCTCGGCCTGGTCGTCGGCCAGCCGATGGACCTCGTCTTCGAGCCGCTCGAGGTGGCGGCTGTCGGCGTGGCTGTCGGCATCAGTGCGCTCATCGCCCTCGACGGCGAGTCGAACTGGCTCGAGGGAGCGTTACTGATGCTCGTCTACGTCATTCTCGCGGTGTCGTTCTTCGAGTTCGTCGGCCCGCACGTCTAGAGGGCCAAACAGGCCGGACCGGCGGCGGGGAGGGGAAACCGCCGCCGATCCCGGCACTGGAGAAGTCGGCTCGTCGAGAGCGGCTCAGGCCGCGACGGTCTCGGCCTCCTCCGCCTCGTCTGCAGTGAGCGGCTCGCCGGCGGCGGCAACGGCCGCCTCCTCGTCGTCGCCGTAGGCCACCGCCTGGGTCGCAAGCGCGTTGGCCGCCGACTCCGCCTCGTAGTCCTTCTTTCGCCGCCCGGACAGCATCTCGACGTGGTTGGCGACCACCTCCGTCTTCCAGTGCCGGACGCCGCGATCGTCGTCCCAGCTCCGGGTCTGCAGGCGGCCCTCGATCGCGACCTGCTGGCCCTTGCCGAGGAACTCGCCGCAGGTCTGGGCGAGCCGGTCCCAGGTCACGATGTTGTGGTACTCGGCCTTCTCCTTGCCCTGGCCGATGTACTCGTTGGTGGCGATGCTGAACTGCGTGACGGCCTTGCCGCTCGACAGGCTGCGCATCTCCGGGTCGCGGGTGAGGCGACCGGTAAGTAGGACCTTGTTCACGGTCCGCGTACTCCTTCTTGGCCGGCCGACGGGGAATCGGGCCGACCCTGCGTTGGTCCGGCGGGATCGACGCGGCGGGCTGGGCGGGACAGGCGGGCGGATTGAGGTTTTGCCGGCCCCGGCGGTCCGGGGCCCGGCGGGTCGGCGGACCTGCGGTGGTCTGCAAACCGTCGGTACGGCGGTCGGCGAGGCCGGCTGGAGCCTGGCGGGCAAGTCGGACGCTAGCAGCAGGCTCTGCACAGCCGCTCACCGGCGGCTTCACCGCGGATTTGCTCAAGGCACGTGGTTGAGATGCTTCTGCATGAACGGGCAATCCCGACTGCCCGCAAGCCCGCGAGACCGCGACGTACCATCGCCCGATGGAGCATCTCCATGAAGAGAAACGGGACCCGGATCGGTCGCCCCAGGCGGTCCCCGGCCGTCGAACCGACGTCGGTCTCGGTGGGACGACCGGCTGGATCGAGCACCTGCGGCCGGCGGGAAATCGCGCGATTACGAGCCTGCTTCACGCTAGGGTCCAGCGCCAGGACGAAGAAGGGGCGCCCGCCGAGGAGCCGGCTGAGGCCATCCCCCTTCTCGACGAAGGCCAGATCGCGGATGCGCGCCGGTACTACACGAGCCAACCGTGGCTCTACACCCCGGCGATCATCGCCCAGCTGCGCACGGAGCTCGGCCTCGACGCCGCTGGCGGTGTCGACGACGCTCTCGTGCTGGCGGTCGCGGAATGGCAGTCGACCGAAGGCACCGGCAGCCCGGCCCTGCTCATCGACGGGAAGGCCGGGCCGCGGACGTTGCCGAGGATCTTCCGGTCGGGGCTGAACGTTGCAGGCGAGGGCGAGGCATTCGGCGGCGAGGTCCAGACGGACGTGATCGACGAGTGGGCGACGCTCGCCACGCCCGAAGCGCGCCGCGATCGGCTCGTGGAGCTCGTCAATCAGCGCCTGGCCAGCGCCGGGGTGCCGCCCGTCACCCCTGTGTTCGACCCGAACGCGAACAACGCCGGCAGCTTCAGCATCGCGACCTGGGTGATGCGGATCGGGCGGGCCAGGCTCGCAGGGGACTCGATCAGCGAAGAGGATGCGCGGGCGATCGCCTCGACCGTCTATCACGAGGCTCGCCACACCGAGCAATGGTTCCGGATGGCACAGCTCCGAGCGGCCCAGGGGCTGGGCGCGGCGGCCATCGCGCGGGAGCTCGGGATCGAGGCCCGGATCGCCCTCCTGGCGCGGGCGGAGCCGCTCGTGCGAGGCTCGATGGAGGCGGTGATCGCCCAGGGCTGGTGGGACAGCGTCTACGGCGCAGGATCCGCCCACCGAGAGGCCGTCCTCGGCCGAGTCGATCGTGCGGCGACCGAGAGGCGGGCCGCTCGGGCGGCCTTCGCTGCGAACGCGACGGCCGCAAACCAGGCGCGGCTCGATCGCGCGAACGAGCGATTCGCCGTCGCGTTCGCCGCCTACCAGAACCTCCCGGAGGAGAACGACGCGTGGGCGACCGAGCCGGCCGCCGCGGCCGGGATCACGAGTGGCAGCCCCGAGCCTGAGCCAGAGGCAGTGCCGGAGGGGGAGGGCATCGAGGGCGAGGGCGGTGAGCCCGCCGGTAGCCCGCCGCCCGGGGACGGTCCGGCTCACGGGACGCTGCCGGAAGCGGGCCTGCCCGTCGGGGTCGCGCCATGACGACGCTCGCCGATGCGATTGCGGCCCTCCAGGACGCCGTCAGTGGTGCCGTGCCCGGCGATGAGGCAGAGGTACGGGACGCCGTCGATCAGGCCGCCTTCACGGATCCCGCGGTCGTCGCGGTCCCGGGCGAGCGCTCGATCCGTTATGTGTCGGTCAGCCCGATCGAGCCGACGAGCGTCGAGGAGCTCGAAGGAATCCTCGGGCCCGCAAGCCGCCTTCCGCGCAACCCGTCGGGCGGCTCGCGAACGGTCATGTTCGGCGACACGCTCCCCGGCGAAGGCGAATCCGGTGCCACGGTCCTCGCCGAGGTCGACGAGGACGATCGGGTCGGCCGGATCGTCATCCGCGCCGACGCGTTCTGAGGTACAGCCCTGGACCGGCTGCAGGGGTTTGCCGGGCGCCCGGGCCCGTTGCGAAGGGGACTTCCGGAACAATTGCCCGGTACTTCCGGCAGGTCCGACGCAATCGGGGCGCCGCGTAGTCTTGAGCGGTGATACGTCTGCTGCTGGGCCTGGGCCTCGCCGCCCCGGTCGTTCTTCTTGCCGTGCTTGTCGCCATGCCGGCTGCGATCGACACATGGGCCGAGGGCGGAACTCGGTCGATCGTCGCGGCAATCGCCGCGGGTTCGATCGGCGTATCGCTGGCCGCCGTCGTGTTCTTCGCCTACGTCCGCGTCCGCCTCTGGGGCATCGTCCGCGCAACCGAGCGTCTCGCCGGAGGCGATCTCGGCGTCACGGTCCGTGCCCCGACGAAGGGCGCCGGCCTCGAGGGTCGGCTCGCCAGGGCCGTCAACACGATCTCGGCATCCCTGTCCGAGACCACCGACGCCGCCTCGGTCGACAAGCTGACCGGCGTCGCCACCCGACGGGCACTGGTTCTCGAGCTGTTCAACGAGGTCGAGCGCGCCAACCGCTACGAGCGACCCCTCTCGGTCGCGTTCGTCGACATCGACCACTTCAAGGCCGTCAACGACACGTACGGCCACGCAGTCGGCGATGTCGTGCTCCGTGGCGTCGCCCAGGCAATCAAGGCCAACCTCCGGGCAACGGACCTAGTCGGCCGATACGGCGGCGAGGAGTTCATGCTCCTCCTGACCGAGACCGACGTCGAAGAAGGCGCGGTCCTGACAGAGAAGCTTCGCTCGATCGTCGCGCGCGAGCGCTTCGAGGTCGAGGGGAACCCGGAGCTGACCGTCACGATCTCGATCGGCATTGCCGGCGGCGTCGGTTCGCGCCTGGTGAGTGACACGCTTGTCCGTGACGCAGATGCCGCGATGTACTCCGCCAAGTCCCTCGGTCGCAATCAGACCTACATCTTCGCCGAGCCCGACGAGGACGCCCGCGTTCCTCGGGCCCCGATCTCCGCCGCGGGCCGGGCTCGTGCCGTCGAGATCGGCCAGGCGGCTCGCGACGCCGCCACGGCCAGCCTGACCGCCGTCATTTCGCCGCTGTCGCACTACAGCGGTCAGCCGTCGGCGCTCATCGCCTCGATCGTCGTTGCGATGGCCCGCAATCTCGCCCTGCCGCAGGCCGAGATCGACCGCATCCGCGTCGCCGCGCTGCTCCACGACGTCGGGAAGGTCGCCGTTCCGCAGGAGATCCTCGACAAGCCGTCGGCCCTCACCTCGGCCGAGTGGCGTTCGGTCGTCCAGCATCCGCGGATCGGCCAGGTGATCCTCGAGCAGGCCGCCGCGCTCAAGGAGGCCGTGCCGATCATCCTCCATCATCACGAGCGCTACTCGGGACACGGCTACCCGTTCGGGCTTCGCGGGACCGACATCCCCCTTGGCGCCCGGATCGTGGCGATCGCCGATGCGTATCACGCGATGACAAACGACCGGCCGCACAAGCGGGCCATGAGCCACGACAACGCCGTGAACGAGCTGCGACGTCACGCCGGAACACAGTTCGATCCCGAGCTCGTGAACCTGTTCTGCGACCTGTTCGCCCGGACCGCCCCCACGCCCGACCCGGCCATCGTCGCCATGACCGCGATCGACAAGGCGACCGTCGGACTGATCACGGATCCGAAGCCGCGGCGCCGCCGCGCGAGGACCGCGGCGACGTCCCAGATCGGTCTCGCCGATCGGGCGCGGAACTCGACCGGGTCTGCCGCGAGCTAGCCACCCGATTGGGGCCCTGTCGAGCCGCCGTTTCGCCAGCGGGTCAGCGCGAAATGTCCATCGTGTGAGCACCGGCCAGCCACGGATCCCGGGATGCTCATCCCGTGGGCCACTTCGGAACTCCACGTCGCCGCGCGTCGAGGAATCCATGCGTGGATCGTCCTTCCGAGGAGCTTGACCGACGCGAGACTTCGGTGGCATGCCCACATGAGGAACACTTCGGAGACATGGCGTCATGACTCGGCGTCCAGCGGCTGAGCCTCTGCCGCTGCTATACTCCAGCCGTTCCTCGAAGCCCGCGGGATACGCCCGCTTCCAGGAGGTCGGCCGTTGCTCGAGGAAGGCACGTCGTTCGCCCCGTGAGGCGGGCTCGAGTCTTCGATCAGCCCCGGCGCCGAACGGTCGGCGCGATACGGGAGAGGTGTATCCAAGTCCCAGGCCTAGAGCCCCGGGGCTTTTTTAGTTGGCGCGCTCGCCAGATCGGCCCAGCTCGGCGTTGCCACGCTGCGCGACTCGCTCACGCACGTTTGAGTGCGCTCGCTCGCCTGCTCGCGTGGCGCCTTGATCTGGACCGCCGGGAGAGCGCTAGTGTCAGTTCGGTCGTCGCCTGATGCCCGCCACCGTGATCGTCGGGCTGCAGTGGGGCGACGAGGGCAAGGGCAAGACGACCGACTTCCTCGCGGAGCAGGTCGCGATGGTCGTCCGCTACCAGGGCGGCGACAACGCGGGTCACACCGTCGTCAGCGGCGACGAGGTCTTCAAGCTCCACCTCGTGCCGTCGGGCGTGCTCTACCCGCACATCACGTCGGTCATTGGCAGCGGCGTCGTCGTCAACCCGGCGACCCTGATCAGTGAGCTCGACGAGCTGACGGCGCGCGGAATCGATACGAGCAAGGTCCGGGTCAGCACCGCGGCGCACGTGATCATGCCGTACCACGTCGCGCTCGACCGGGCGATGGAATCCCGGCTCGGCAACGGCAAGGTCGGCACGACGGGGCGGGGGATCGGTCCAGCGTACGCCGATCGCGCCTGGCGGGTCGGCCTGCGGATGGAGGATCTCCTCGACGGCTCGCTCTGCCGGGCGAAGCTCCAGCACGTCCTGCCCGACAAGAACCTCCTTCTGTCTTCACATGACGGCAACCGCGTCTTCACCGCCAACGAGCTGGTCAACCAGGCCGTGGCCTGGGGCGAGCGCCTGCGCCCGCACATCGTCGATGCGACGTGGCTCGTCCAGGACGCGCTGCGGCGCGGCGACCACGTCCTCCTGGAGGGCGCCCAGGGGACGCTCCTGGACATCGACCACGGCAGCTATCCGTACGTCACCTCGTCGAGCCCGGTCGCGGGCGGGGCCTGCACCGGAGGCGGGATCGGGCCGCTCCAGGTCGATGAGGTGATCGGGGTCATGAAGGCCTACTCGACGCGCGTGGGGTCCGGACCGTATCCGACAGAGCTGACCGACGACATCGGGGCAGGGATCGCCGCCCGTGGCCACGAAGTCGGCACGACGACGGGCCGGCCGCGCCGGGTCGGTTGGTTCGATGCCGTGCCACTCCGCTACGCGGTGGCCGTCAATTCGGTCAGCTCGATCATGCTCAACAAGCTCGACATCCTGTCAGGCATCGACCCGATCAGGATGTGCGTCGCGTATGAGATCGCAGGCCGGAGGGTGGAGGCCTGGCCATCGTCCGCGACGGTGCTGGCCGACGCCACCCCGATCTACGAGGAGTTCGCGGGCTGGTCGGAGCCGATCCACGCGGTTCGCTCGCTCGGCGATCTGCCGGAGAACGCCCGGCGTTACGTGACCGCGCTCGAGGCCCAGGCGGGCGTGCCGGTCGTCCTCGTGTCCGTCGGGCCGGAGCGGACCCAGACGATCGAGCGCGCGTGGCGGCCGATGCGCAACCGGCCGGCCGCGCCATCCCCCGCCACCGCCCAGATCGCCCGATGACCCGGCCGGTGATGCCGACGCGGATCCTGGTCGTCGGGGGCGGAGGCCGCGAGCACGCACTCGCCTGGAAGCTCGGCGCCGAGCCCGGGGTCAACGAGATCGTCGTGGCACCGGGATCCGACGGAATCGCGGCAGAGTCGAGGGTGCGCATCGCAGCCGGCGTCGCCGCGCTCGATGCACCCGCGATCGTCGAGCTTGCCCGGCAACGGTCCGTCGAGCTTGCCGTGATCGGCCCGGAGGCGCCGCTTGCCGCAGGCATCGCCGACGCGCTCGAAGCGGCGGGCGTGGCATCGTTCGGCCCGTCGGCAGCGGCTGCCCGGATCGAGGGGTCCAAGACCTTCTGTCACGAGGTCGCGGAGGCCGCCGGCGTCCCGATGGCCCGCGCCCGATCGTTCGACGACGCTGTGGCAGCGGCCGCGTACGCACGGCTACAGGCGGATCGCGAAGGCGGCGTGGTCGTCAAGGCCGATGGGTTGGCCGCCGGCAAAGGCGTCGTTGTCGCCACGACCGCGGACGAGGCGTCCACGGCACTCGAAGCGCTGGCGAGGGCCGGTGTCGATCGGTTCGTCATCGAGCAGCTCCTCGAGGGACGCGAGGCGAGCGTGATCGCGATCTGCGATGGACGCCGTGCAGTCGCCCTGCCGGCAGCCCGCGACCACAAGCGCCTGGCGGACGGCGACCGCGGCCCGAACACCGGCGGCATGGGCGCGTACTCGCCGCTGGCCGACCTGTCCGACGACGATGTCGACGAGATCCTGCGGACCGTCCACCGGCCGCTGCTCGACGAGCTGGCAAGCCGCGGTACGCCGTTCCGCGGCTTCCTCTACGCCGGGCTGATGCTGACCGCCGACGGGCCACGACTCCTCGAGTGCAACGCCAGGCTTGGCGACCCCGAGGCCCAGGTGATCCTGCCGCGCCTCGCCGCGCCGCTCGGCCCGCTCCTGCTCGCCGCGGCTCGCGGACGCCTCGACGACGGCATCGATACCCGCGTCCCGGTTCTGCCGGGTGCGTCCGTCGGGATCGTCCTCGCCGCCGCCGGCTATCCGGAGACGCCGCGGCGGGGCGATCCGATCAGCGGGATCGCCGCCGCCCGTGCGATCGGTGCGCTCGTGTTCCATGCCGGAACCGCGCGTCGGACAGGTCCCGACGGCGAATTCGAGACCGCCGGCGGGCGCGTCCTGACGGCCGTAGGGCGCGGGCCGGACGTCGCGACCGCGCGCGGCATCGCGGAGGCGGGCTCGGACGCGATCTCGTGGCCGGGGATGCAGCGCCGGACGGATATCGCGGCCGTGCTGCCCGCCCCGCTCGTGCCGGCCGGAGTCGCCCGATGATCCGCCGCTACACGCTCGCCGAAATGGGCGCGATCTGGACGGAGAAGGCCCGATTCGACCAGATGTTGCGGGTTGAGCTCGCGGTCGCCCGAGCCCAGGTGGCCCGTGGACTCGTCCCCGCGGACGCCCTCTCGGCGATGGAAGCGCGGGCGACCGTCGATCCGGAGCGGATCGCCGAGATCGAGAAGACGACCGATCACGACGTCATTGCCTTCGTCACGCAGGTCGCGGAGGCGATCGGTCCCGAGGGCCGCTACCTCCATCTCGGCCTTACGAGCAGCGACGTCGTCGACACCGGGCTTGCGCTCCAGCTCCGAACGGCCGGCGATCTGCTCCTGCGCGACTGCGATCGGCTCCTCGCCATCCTCATCACCAGGGCTCGGGCGGAGGCGGAGACGCTGATGATGGGCCGGACGCATTCCGTCCACGCCGAGCCGATCACCCTCGGCCTCAAGCTCGCCGGCTGGGCCTTCGAGCTCGACCGCGGGCGGCGTCGCCTGGCGGTCGCCGTGGATGAGATCGGGACCGGCAAGATCTCCGGTCCGGTCGGGACGTACAGCCACCTCGGTCCCGATATCGAAGCGGAGGTGCTCGGCGAGCTCGGACTCCACGCCGACCCCGCGAGCACCCAGATCGTCCAGCGCGACCGGCACGCGGCGCTCCTGACGTCGATCGCGATCGTGGGCGGCAGCCTGGAGCGGTTCGCGACGGAGATCCGCAACCTCCAGCACACGGAGATCGGCGAGCTCCAGGAGCCGTTCAAGGCCGGCCAGAAGGGCTCGTCGGCGATGCCCCACAAGCGCAACCCGATCCTCTCGGAACGCATCGCTGGTCTTGCCCGGCTGCTGCGCGGCTACGCCCACACGGCGCTCGAGGACCAGCCGCTCTGGCACGAGAGGGACATCAGCCACTCCTCGGCGGAGCGGGTGATCCTGCCCGACGCCACGATCCTGCTCGACTACATGCTCGTCCGGATGACCGGCCTCGTGGAGGGCCTCCTCGTTCGAGGCGAGCGGATGCGCGAGAACATCGATCGTGGCCTCGGGCTCCATGCCAGCAGCCGGGTCCTCGTGGCGCTCGTCGAGCGTGCGGGACTGTCCCGGGAGGAGGCGTACGCGATCGTCCAGCGCGCGGCACTCCGCGCCGCCGACGAGCGTCGACCGCTCCGGGAGCTCCTCGCCGTCGACCCCACGGTCGCCAAGAAGCTGCGCCTCGCGGAACTCGACGCGTGCTTCGACGATTCCGCCTTCCTCCGCCACATCCCCACGGTCATCGCCCGACTCGACAGCCTGGAGGCAGAAGTCCATGTCGCCCGCTAACTCCCTCGCCGAATCGTTCCTTCGTTCCGGCAAGGTCCGAGATCTGTACGAGCTTCCCGATCATCGGATCGTCCTCGTCGCGTCGGACCGGATCAGTGCCTTCGACGTCGTCCTGCCGACCGAGATCCCCGACAAGGGACGGGTCCTGACCGGGATCTCGCGATTCTGGTTCGCCGAGACGACCGGGATCATCAGGAACCACCTGCTCGGGACGAACCCCGCGCCGATCGTCGAGGCGTTCGAGGGCGGCCTGGAAAAGGACGAGATGGGGTCGACCGATGCGCTGCGCGGACGGGTCATGATCTGCCGGCCCGCGACCGTGCTGCCGATCGAGGCTGTCGTCCGCGGCTACCTCGCGGGCTCCGGCTGGAAGGAGTATCGCGAGCACGGCACGGTCTGCGGGATCGAGCTCCCGGCGGGCCTCCGCGAGAGCGAGCGCCTGCCCGAACCGATCTTCACGCCAGCGACGAAGGCGCCGATCGGCGAGCACGACGAGAACATCAGCTTCGAGGGGATGATCGACCACCTCGCGACGAACTGGATCCTCTCGCCCGACAGCCGCGACTACGCGACAGCCCTCGCCGAACGCATCCGCGACGTGTCGATCCGCCTCTACGGGTACGGCGCGGCGGTTGCCGAGCGGAACGGCGTGATCCTCGCCGACACGAAGTTCGAGTTCGGCCTTGGCGGTGCTCCCGACGACGAACCGGTCGGGCCGCCGGAGGAGCGTACCGGCGAGCAGCGCGTGGAGACCTGGTTCTCGTTCGGCGAGCCGAGCCAAATCGACGCAAACCTGATGCTCATCGACGAGATCCTGACGCCGGATTCGTCGCGGTTCTGGGACGCCGCGACATACGAGCCCGGCCGGCCGGCTGAGAGCTTCGACAAGCAGTTCGTCCGCGACTGGCTCGAGGAGCAGCCGTGGGACAAGACCGCCCCCGGGCCGGAGCTCCCGGCGGAGATCGTCGATGGGACTCGCCAGCGCTACGTCGAGGCGTTCGAGCGGATCACGGGTGCGAGCTTCGAGCGGTATCTGGCGGAGGACACGATCGCCAAATGAGCGCCGACTTCCGCTTCGCGGTCAACGTCACGCCGAAGGCCGGGATCCTCGATCCGCAGGGACGGGCGGTCGAGGGCAGCCTCGGCCATCTCGGGATCGAGGGCGTCTCGGCGGTACGCGTTGGCCGGCGGGTCGAGTTGACGGTCGCGGCGGACGACGGGCCGATGGCCCGGGCGATCGTCGAGCGCCTCGCGTCGGAGCTCCTGTCGAACCCGCTGATCGAGTCGTTCGAGGTCGAGGAGATCGGCGCCGCATCGTCGATCGTCGGGGCGCCCGCATGACCGTCCGGATCGGGGTCGTGGTCTTCCCCGGGTCCAATCGCGATATCGACGCCGTCAACGCCCTCCACGTCGCGGGCGCCGAGCCCGTCCTCCTCTGGCACGAGCAGGCATCGCTGGATGGAGTCGCCGCCGTGATCCTGCCCGGCGGCTTCGCATACGGCGACTACCTGCGGGCTGGCGTCATCGCGCGATTCAGCCCGGTCATGCGGTCCGTTGCTGCGTTCGCCGCAGATGGCGGTCTGGTGTTTGGGATCTGCAACGGCTTCCAGGTCCTGACAGAGGCGCACCTCCTGCCCGGCGCGCTCCTCCGCAACCGCGGCCTGCGGTTCGTCTCGCGCGAGGTGTCGATCGTCCCCGAGCGTCTCGACAGCCCGTTCACCCGGGCGATCACGGGGCGCGGACCGTTGCGGATGCCGGTCGCCCATGGCGAGGGCTGCTTCTACGCCGATGACGCCACGCTCGACGAGCTGGAGCGCGACGGCCAGGTGCTGTTCCGCTACGCACGATCCGATGGGACCGCCGCTGACGAGACCGGCGACAGGGCGAATCCCAATGGCTCGCTGCGGGCGATCGCAGGGGTCATGAACGCCGCCGGCAATGTCGCGGGGTTGATGCCCCATCCGGAGACCGCGGTCGAGGCGATCCTCGGGTCGGCGGACGGGCTCGGGATCATCCGATCGTTCGTCGACGAAGCGGCGGAACGTGCCACGGCCGGTACTCCCGTCGTGGTCGGCGCGCGATGACGCTGGCGGAGCCCGTGGCCGAACCGGCGACCGAGCCGCTCCACCGCCGGCTCGGGGTAACCGATGAGGAGCTCGACGCGATCGTCGACCGGCTCGGCGGCCGCAAGCCAAATGACCTCGAGCTGGCGATGTTCAGCGTCATGTGGAGCGAGCACTGCTCGTACAAGAGTTCGAGGCCGCTCCTGCGCACGCTGCCGACCACGGGCGAGGGGGTCGTCGCGGGACCCGGCGAGAACGCCGGCGTGATCTCGATCGGCGATGGCCTGGCTGTCGCCTTCAAGATCGAGTCCCACAACCACCCGAGCGCGGTCGAGCCGTACCAGGGCGCCGCCACCGGCGTCGGGGGCATCCTCCGCGACATCTTCACGATGGGCGCCCGGCCGATCGGCGTCCTCGACGCGCTCCGCTTCGGCGAGCCGAGCTCCGCCAGGACGCGCCACCTCGTCGACGGAGTCGTCAGGGGCGTCGGCGGCTACGGCAACTGCGTCGGCGTGCCGACGGTCGGCGGCGAGCTCGTCTTCGATGCGAGCTACGAGGGAAATCCACTCGTCAACGTCATGGCGATCGGCCTGCTCGAGGAGCGGCTCCTCACCCGCGCCGCCGCCCCGGGCCCCGGCAACCTCGTCGTGCTGTTCGGCTCGACGACCGGCCGCGACGGGATCGGCGGAGCAAGCGTGCTCGCGAGCGCGACGTTCGGAGACGCCGATCCCTCCAAGCGACCCAGCGTCCAGGTGGGCGACCCGTTCGCCGAGAAGCTGCTCATCGAGGCATCGCTCGAGCTGATCGAGCGCGGCCTGGTCGAGGGACTGCAGGACCTCGGTGCGGCGGGCATCACGTGCGCGACGTCGGAGACCGCGGATCGGGCGGGCACCGGCATGCGGATCGAGCTCGGCGCAATCCCGCGGCGTGAGCCCGGCATGGAGCCGTTCGAGGTGATGATCTCGGAGTCGCAGGAACGGATGCTGGCGATCATCCGGCCCGATCGCTGGGACGTGGTTCGCGCCGTGTGCGAGCGCTGGGGCCTGCCGGTCGCCGTGATCGGGACGGTAACCGAGGACGGGGACATCACCGTGGTCGACGGGGAGCGGGAGCTCGCCCGGGTGCCGGCTAGCGCCTTGACGAGCGATGCGATCGTGCACGAGCGGATCGGCGCGCCGCCGCCCCGCAGCCGCCTCGCCCCGGCGCCCGGCGCCCCTGCGGACGACACGGGAAGGCTCCCGGAACGCGGCATGGACCCAGGTGCCGTGCTGCTGGCGCTCCTCGGCTCGGCCAACCTCTCGGCCCGTCGGCCGGTCTTCGAGCAGTACGACTCCAGCGTCCAGGCGAACACAGTGGCCGGGCCGGGCCACGGCGCCGCCGTCCTGAGGGTGAAGGGAACGACGAAGGCCCTCGTGGCGACGACTGACGGCAACCAGTCCGTCGGGGTCAGTGATCCGTGGCTCGGGGCTGCGCTGAGCGTGGCGGAGGCGACCCGGAACGTGTCGATCACCGGCGCCCGACCGCTCGGGGTGACGAACTGCCTGAATTTCGGCGATCCGACCCGTCCTGAGGCCTTCTGGCAGCTCTCGGAGGCCGTACGCGGGCTCGGCGACGCGTGTCGCGCGCTCGGGTTGCCTGTCACCGGCGGCAACGTGTCGCTGTTCAACGAGTCGCCCAAGGGATCGATCGCACCGACGCCGGAGATCGGCGTCGTGGGCCTGATCAAGGACGTCGGACGCCTCGTGGGGCCCGGTTTCGAGGGCGAGGGCGACGCGGTGCTCCTCGTCGGCGAGACGTCGCCCGGCCTCGCGGGCAGCGAATACGCACGGCTTGCCGGCGTCGCCGCGGAGGACGGCACGCCGATGCTCGACCTCGCGATCGAGGCGGCGCTCCAGGCGTTCGTGCGCGACGCGGCGGATCGCGAGCTGCTCGCCTCCGCCCAGGACGTATCGGGCGGCGGCCTTGCGGTCGCACTCGCCGAATGCGCGATGTGGGGCGACACCGATCGGGGCCTCGGCGCCCGGCTCCGGCTGGGGGTCGCAAACTCCCCGGCGGTCGACCTGTTCGGCGAGAGTCCGTCGCGGCTCGTGGTCTCGACGAGGCCGCGCTTCGTCCCGGCGCTCGTCCTGCTGGCCCGCCAGCACGGCCTCGTGACCGAGGAGCTGGGCGTCGTCGAAGGCGATCGGCTTGTCATCGACCTGGCCGGCGCGGGCGCGACCGGCGCGGCGGAGGAGCGCGGGAGCCGCGTCGCGGACGCCCTCGACGTCGCGGTCGCCGATCTCCGCCACACGTGGGAGACCGGCCTGTCGCGGGCCCTCGGCTGGGACGGCCACTGAGATGTGCGGCGTCTTCGGTGCGGTGATGCCACCGGGCAGCGGTGCGGAGGCCGCGGCCGTCGCCGCGCTTGGCCTGTTCGCCCTCCAGCACCGTGGCCAGGAGTCGGCCGGTGTCGCCGTCAGCGACGGCGATCAGCTCATGCTCTACAAGGACCTCGGGATGATCAGCTCGGTCCTCGACGAGCGGCGCATCCCGTCGCTCCGCGGCGACCTGGCGATCGCCCATTGCCGCTACTCGACGACCGGCTCGACGGTCTGGGAGAACGCCCAGCCGACGTTCCGGCTCGGGCCACGGCGGGCGCTCGCGATCGGGCACAACGGCAACCTCGTCAATACGCGCGAGCTGCTCGCATCGCTGACCGGCGGGCGAGGGCGCCTGTCGGCGTCGACCGATACGGAGCTCCTGACGGCGCTGCTGGCGGACGAGCCGGCCGCCGATACGGTCGATGCGCTCGTCCGCGTCCTGCCCCGCGTCCGCGGAGCGTTCACGCTCGTGGTGCTGGACGAGCGGCGCGTGATCGGCGTTCGCGACCCATTCGGATTTCGGCCACTCGTCCTGGGCCGGCTGCCGCGGGAGGCGCCCGACGCGGAAGCCAGGCGGACCGGCGGCCTCTGGCCCGACGACGACCAGGCAGATGGTTGGTGCCTCTCGTCCGAGACCGCGGGTCTCGACATCGTCGGCGCCGAGTACGTCCGGGACGTCGAGCCTGGCGAGATCGTCATCCTCGAGGCGGGCCGCGCTCCGAGGTCGGTCCGCTACGCGACCGCAAGCCCGGCGCTGTGCGTCTTCGAGCTCATCTACTTCGCGAGGCCCGATTTGTACATGGAGGGCCGCAACCTCTACGAGGTCCGCCACCGGATGGGGATGCAGCTCGCCGACGAGCATCCTGCCGACACGGACCTGGTGATGCCGGTGCCGGATACCGGTGCGCCAGCCGCCGCGGGCTACGCCGAGGCATCCGGGATCCCGTACCGCGAGGGCCTCGTCCGAAACCGCTACAGCGGCCGGACGTTCATCCAACCTTCCCAGACGATGCGCCAGCGCGGCGTGACGATCAAGCTCAACCCGCTCCGTGAGGTCGTCCGGGGCAAACGCCTGACTGTCGTCGACGACTCGATCGTCCGCGGCACGACGACGGCCCAGATCGTCTCCCTTCTCCGCAAGGCCGGCGCCGCCGAGGTCCACGTTCGGATCAGCGCCCCGCCGATCTTCCACCCGTGCTTCTACGGCATCGATACCCAGGTCGAGACGGAGCTGATCGCGGCGACGCACTCGGTGGAGGAGATCCGGGAGTTCATCGGGGCGGACTCCCTCGGCTACCTCTCGATCCGAGGCGTCCTCGCGGCGCTCGAGCTGCCGTACGAGCAATTCTGCTTTGCCTGCTTCGACGGCCGCTACCCCGACCCCGTGCCCTACGATTCATCCTCGCGTAAGTTCATCCTCGAAGAGCCGATCCCCGTTCGTGGCTGAGAGCGGCCTCCGTGGCTGAGACCTCGGGCGGATGGCATCGCGGAGCTCCGCCTCCGGCCTCGGTGCGCGGGTGACGGTTCGCCATTGAGGGTGCCAGTTCGGGAGAAGCGGGGATTCAGGAATGGCTGATCCGCTGCGAACGGCCTATCGGGCCTCTGGCGTCGACGTCTCGGCCGGCGAGGAGGCCGTTGAGCTCATGCGTGCTGCTATCGAGAGCACCCGCCGTCCGGAAATGCTTGGCGGCATCGGCGGGTTCGCGGGCGCAATCACGATCCCGGCCGGGTTCCGCGAGCCGGTCCTCGTGTCATCGACCGATGGCGTCGGGACGAAGACGGCGATCGCAGCCGCGCTTGGGCGGTTCGACACGATCGGGCTCGACCTCGTCGCGATGTGCGCGGACGACGTCGTCTGCGCCGGTGCGGAGCCGCTGTTCTTCCTCGACTACATCGCCGTCGGCCGGCTCGATCCGCCCCAGGCCGCGGAGCTCGTCGGCGGCGTGGCAGCCGGCTGCATCGAGGCCGGCTGTGCGCTTGTCGGCGGCGAGACCGCGGAGCATCCGGGCCTCATGGAGGCGACAGCGTTCGATCTCGCTGGCTGTTGCGTCGGCGTCGTGGAACGCGATCGGATGATCGATGGCAGCGAGGTCCAGCCTGGCGACGCGATCGTCGGCCTCGCCGCGAGCGGCCTCCACGCGAATGGCTTCTCGCTCGTGCGAGCGCTCGTCGCTCAGTGGGACCTCGACCTCCTCCGGCCTTACCAGGAGCAGCTTCATCGCAGTCTCGGCGCCGAAGCCGCAGTCGGCGCGATCCGGGCCGAGCCGGAGCACGCCTTCGCCACGCTTGGCGAAGTGCTCCTCGCGCCGACGCGCATCTACGCGCGAGCGATTCTCGCCCTGCGGGCCGCCCTCGTCGATGTCGGTCACGACCTCCGCGGCGTCGCCCACATCACGGGCGGGGGACTCCCGGGCAATGTGCCGCGGGCCCTGCCGCCGCATCTCGGCGCCCGGCTGGATCCCTCGACGTGGCCGACGCCGTCTGTCATGCGGCTGTTCGGAGCGCTCGGCGGGCTCGAGGACGACGAGCTGCGAGCGACGTTCAACGGGGGGATAGGCATGGTCGTCGTCGTGGCTCAAGCTGCCGTGCACACAACGATCGCCCGACTCGGCCAGGAAGGCTTCCCGGCATCGGTCGTCGGGGTCGTCGTGCCCGCGGATGAGCTCGACGGCGCGCGCTACGCGGAAGGCCGGCTGGCGTGAGCGAGGGCGATCGCGGGCGGATCGCCGTCGGCGTGTCGGGCGCCGGTTCGAATCTGCGGGCGCTCCATGCCTCCGCCGCACGCGGCGAGATCGGTGGCGATATCGTCCTCGTCTTCGCCGACCGACCGTGCCCGGCCATCGATTGGGCGGCCGGGGAGGGGATCGAGACCGCGGTCGTTGCAGATGGCGACGATGCGCATCTCGCCTCGGCGCTCGCCGGCGCGAGTGCCGAAGCCGTCGTCCTCGCCGGCTACATGCGACTGATCGGACCGGTGGTCCTGGCGACCTTCGGTGGCCGGATCCTCAACACGCATCCCTCGCTCCTGCCGGCGTTTCCGGGTGCCCGCGCGGTGCGCGACGCGCTCGACCACGGGGCGGCAGTCACCGGCGCGACCGTTCATCTCGTCGACGCGACGCTCGACGCGGGCCCGATCGTCGCCCAGGAGTCCGTTCCGATCCTGCCGGACGACGACGAAACGGCCCTTCACGATCGAATTCGGGCCGTCGAGCACCGCCTGCTGCCGCGCGCCGTCGCGCTGCTCGTCGCGGGCGCCCTCTCGGTCGAGGCCGGCGGCCGGCGTGTCGCGCTCGACGCCGGACGGGCGGATAAACGGCTCTCCATCCCGCGGCGGGCGCTCCTTTCGGTGTCCGACAAGACCGGGCTCGTCGAGCTGGGGCGCGTTCTCGTCGCGCTCGGTTTCGAGCTCGTTTCAACCGGCGGCACCGCCCGGGCCCTTCGCGACGGCGATCTGCCGGTCACCGACGTGGCGGCGGTGACCGGCTTCCCGGAGATGCTCGACGGCCGGATCAAGACGCTCCACCCGAGGGTCCACGCCGGGCTGCTCGCCGACCGGCGACTCGCGGACCACCGCCGACAGCTCCTGGCCGCGTCGATCGCCCCGTTCGAGCTCGTCATCGTCAATCTCTATCCGTTCGCCGCTGCCGCGGAGCGACCCGAGATCACGCTCGATGAGCTGGTCGAGGAGATCGATATCGGCGGTCCGTCGATGGTCCGGGCCGCGGCGAAGAACCATGCCAGCGTCGCGATCGTCACCTCGCCCGATCGATACGATGCCGTCCTGGCCGAGCTGCAATCCGCCGGCACCGTCACGCCGGGGCTCCGGTCCGCGCTCGCTGTCGAGGCGTTCCGCCACACCGCGGCCTACGACGCGCGGATCGCCGCCGAACTGCCCGGGCACATGGCCGCAGCCGGCGTCGACCTGCCCGACGAGCCCGGCCTGCCAGGCGCGTCCGATTTGTTCCCCGCCAGTCTGACGATTGGTCTCGAGAAGGTCGAGACCCTCCGGTACGGGGAGAATCCGCACCAGCCAGCCGCCCGCTACCGCCGGCCCGGCGCCAGACCGGAGGACGGCCCGTTCGCAACCGCCGGCGCGCCGTTGCAGGGCAAGCAGCTCTCCTACAACAACGTCCTCGACGCCTCGGCCGCCGCGGCCCTGGCGCGTTCGCTCGATGGGCCGGCCTGCGTGATCGTCAAGCACACGAACCCATGTGGCGCGGCCCAGCGCGACTCACTGCACGATGCCTGGGCGGCCGCGCTCGCCGGCGACCCGGTGTCGGCGTTCGGTGGTGTCGTCGCGCTGACCCGCGAGGTCGACCAGGCGACCGCCGAGGGGCTGGCTGGCATCTTCCTCGAGCTCGTCGTCGCCCCGGGCTACAGCGCCGCCGCCCGCGAAGTGCTGGCCGCCAAACGGAACCTGCGTCTCATCGTCGATCCGGGGCTCGGCGCCGCGACCGAGCCCAGGGCAGACCCGCTGGGTGCGATCCGGTCGGCCGGTGGCGCCGTCCTCGTAACCGCACCTGATACCGTGCCCGATGACCCCGGCGGGTGGCAGGTCTGCACGACCCGCGACCCGACCGATGCGGAGCGGCGCGATCTCGAGCTCGCCTGGCGGCTCGTGCGCGGGGTCACCTCGAACGCGATCGTCCTCGTTCGGGACGGCGCGCTGATCGGTCTCGGCTCCGGCCAGACGAGTCGTGTCGATGCCGCGCGGCAGGCGGTCGAGAAGGCCCGCGCGATCAGCGGCGAAGCAGCGCTGCGTGGCGCGTCGTGCGCGTCGGACGCGTTCTACCCGTTCCCGGACGGCGTCGACGTCTGCATCGCGGCGGGCGTCGCTGCCTTCGTCCAGCCCGGCGGCTCGATGCGCGACGCCGAGGTGGTCGCCGCCGCCGAGAACGCCGGCGCGACGATGCTGGTGACTGGCGTCCGCCACTTCCGCCACTGAGGGATACTTCCCGGACGAGGTGGCGTACGGAGGCGCGTGATGGGCAGTCCGACGACTGGGCTGAGCCGTTCTCGGCGCCGGACTGGCGCCGCCCGTACGTCGAGCAGGCGAGGAAGCCGGCGAGCGTCCCCTGAGGGGCCGCCCGTCGTAGCGCCACGACCTCCTGCTACGATCGCCCTCCCATGCCGGATCGCGACCGCTTCTACCTGACCACGGCGATTGCCTACGCCAACAACAAGCCGGGCCTGCACACCCTCTACGAGGTGATCGGCGCGGACGTCATCGCCCGCTGGCATCGGATGAAGGGCGACGAGACGCGGTTCCTGACCGGGACCGATGAGCACTCGGTCAACATCGCGATGCAGGCCGCGGAAGAAAACCGGCCGCCGAAGGAATTCGTCGATGAAAAGGTGGGGCTCTTCAGGGCTGCCGAGGACGCCCTTGCGATCAGCCCGGACCGCTTCATCCGGACGACTGACCCGGACCACGTGCGGGCAGCCCAGGAGATGGTCCGTCGCGCGTTTGCGAAGAACGACATCTATCTCGGGACGTACGAGGGCTGGTACTGCCCGAACGAGGGGTTCCGGAGCGCGACGGAGGTCGAGGAGACCGCCCGCGGCGTGATCTGCCCGAACCATCCCGACGTGCCGCTCCAGTGGCTCAAGGAGCGCAACTGGTTCTTCCGGCTGTCGGCCTACCAGGAGCGACTCGAGCGCCACTTCGAGGAGCACCCGGACTTCGTCCAGCCGGACTACCGGCGGAACGAGATGCTCGGCTTCATCCGCCAGGGCCTCGACGACTTCTCGATCAGCCGGGCGGGCTCCGGCTGGGGAATCCCGTTCCCGATCGCCGAGAACGGCGAGACGGCGCAGCGCGAGGACGGCAGCTGGGACCCGGAGGCTGGGACGATCTACGTCTGGTACGACGCACTCATCAACTACATCACGGGCGCCGGCTTCCCCGACGATCCGCCAACCTTCGAGAAGTGGTGGCCGGCCGATCTCCATGTGATCGGCAAGGACATTGCCCGCTTCCACACGATCTTCTGGCCGGCGATGCTCTGGAGCGCCGGCCTCGACGCGCCGAAGCACGTCTGGGTCCATGGCTGGCTGCTCACCAAGGGCGGCGAGCGGATGAGCAAAAGCCGCGGCAATTTCCTGGATCCGCACGACGTCGTCGCGGCGCTCGGCTCGGACGGTGCCCGCTACGTCACGCTCCGGGAGGTCGCCTTCGATCGCGACACGGAGGTGTCCTGGGACTCGTTCGTCCGGCGCTATAACGCGGATCTCGCCAACGACTTCGGCAACCTCGTGAACCGGACGGTCTCGATGGCAAACCGCTACCTCGGCGGGGAGCGGCCCGCGCCGAGCCTGGCGACCCTCGATGCGGTCTGGACGGAGCGGCTCGCAGCGTTCCAATCGGCACTCGAGCGATATCTCCTCCACGAGGCGCTCGCGGAGCTGTGGGAGGTCGTCGGGGCGGCGAACCGCCTCGTGGACGCCGAGAAGCCGTGGGAGCTCGCGAAGGCTGCGAAGGCGGGCGATGCGGCGGCCGGGGAGCGCCTCCGCGGTGTTCTCGGCGATCTGGTCGAGGCTTGCCGTCTCATCGGCCTCGCCGCGGCCCCGTTCCTGCCGGCGACCGCGCCTCGAATCCTCGCCCAGCTTGGGTTCGACTACCCGTACGCAGCCGACGGCAACGGCGGGCCGCCGATCCTGGACGAACTGCGGTGGGGCGCCCGCGCCGGGGAACCGGGAACGTTAACCGAAGCGCAACCGCTGTTTCCGCGCCTCGATGTCGAATCCGAGGCATCCTGATCGTTAATACGACATCCCCACAATCACGCTAAGGAGGGCAGACATGGCGCACGGCGAGTTCAACCACATCGAGATCCCGTTCGACGATGGGGAGCGGGCGAAGCGCTTCTACTCGGGTGTCTTCGGCTGGCAGTTCAGCCAGACGGAAGGCTTCGAAGGCTACGACCTCTTTACAGCCGGACCGGGCGACCTCGGCGGCGCGCTCGGCAAGCGTGGCGAAATGGCCGGGGCGGCCACGCGGAACTACATCCTTGTCGATTCGATCGACGAGGCCGTCAAGAAGGTCGTCGAGCTGGGCGGCACGATCACCACACCCAAAGACGAGATCCCGGGCATGGGCTGGTACGCGGCAGGCACGGACAGCGAGGGAAACACGCTCGCCCTCTACGAGACGAAGCCCGGCTGACGTTTCGGTGCATCGGCGACAATCCGCAGATGCGCCTCGTCGATAGCCACTGCCACCTTCAGGCCGACCCGTTCAGCGGTGACGTCGACCTCGTCGTCGGCGGCGCCCAGCTGGCCGGGGTCGAGCGGATTCTCGTCCCCGGTTGGAACCCGCCATCGTGTCGCGACGCCCTGGGGCTCGTCGGTCGCTTCCCATGGCTCGATGCCGCGGTCGGCGTGCATCCGCACGATGCGGCCTCCGTGGACGACGACGATTGGGAGGAACTCGTCGCGCTCGCGTCAGATGCACGGGTCGCGGCAATCGGCGAGACCGGCCTCGACTACGACCGGGTCTTCTCGCCGGTCCTGGCTCAGCTCGCGAATCTGCGACGGAACCTCCGACTCGCGGTCGAGACAGGCAAGCCGGCAATCCTCCACTGCCGATCGGCCGTCGGCCAGCGCGATGCTCAGGATGCGCTTCTCGCGGAGCTGCGCACGTTCGGGAGCGAACCGCCTGAGGTGATCGTCCACTCGTTCTCCGGTCCGCTCGACTACGCGGAGGCGATGCTGGAGCTCGGCGCGACGATCAGCTTCTCCGGGCTCGTGTTCCGAGCGGGGGAAGAGGCGTCCGCTGACGTCGCCCGAGTTGCCCCGGCGGATCGGATCCTCGTGGAGACGGATTCTCCGTTCCTCTCGCCGCCCGGCGCTCCACGCCGGCGCAACGAGCCGGAGTGGGTCCAGGTCACCGGACGCTGGGTCGCGGATCGCCGCGGCGCAGACCATGACGCGTTCGGGGAGCTGCTCGTCGCCAATTACGACCGCCTCCTGTCGCGCGAGAGGCACTTCGCATGAGCAGCGCGTCGAGTTCTGTGGGTTGTGCACCCGGTGAGCGCAAGCGACAACGCATCGTCAGCTAACGGGTCGACGCCAGACGCCCCATATCGAATGATGACTTGACACCCGGAGGCCCGTCCGGCTACAGTATTAGCACTCTCACATCGAGAGTGCTAAGCAGGATCGCCCCCGACCCGGAGGAGCCCAGGACAGCCGGGCCAGAGGTCGAACAGCGGTCCCTGCGACGCACGAATCGTTTCGGGTCGAACATCCGGCTCCAGCGCGAGTTCGGCTGCCGTCCCCGGTCCATTCAGGCTCGATGGAGCCCCGGCTCCGTCACAGGAGGAATGCACGTTGGCCACCGCCACCGCTTCAGCCACGAAGCTCCGCCCGCTCGGCGATCGCGTCGTGATCCAGCCGTCCGCACGTGAAGAGATGACCAAGAGCGGCATCGTCCTTCCCGACACGGCGAAGGAAAAGCCCCAGGAGGGCACGATCCTCTCGGCCGGCCCCGGCCGCATCACCGATGAGGGCAAGCGCGAGCCCATGGACGTCAAGAAGGGCGACAAGGTCCTCTACGCCAAGTACGCGGGCACCGAGTTCAAGGTCGAGGGCGAGGACCTGCTGATCGTCAGCCAGAAGGACATCCTCGCGATCGTCGAGGACTGAAATCCTCCAGCCGATGCGCTCCACCGAGCGCGCTCGGCTGTCGGAGAGCGAGAGGTCGCTCACCACTGAGGTACCCACTCCACGAGTCTCCAGGAGGACACTGACATTGTCTAAGCAACTCATCTTCGACGAGACCGCTCGTCGCTCACTCAAGCGCGGCATCGACAAGCTCGCCGACGCCGTCAAGGTCACGATCGGCCCCAAGGGCCGCAACGTCGTGCTCGACAAGAAGTTCGGCTCGCCGACGATCACCAACGACGGCGTGACGATCGCTCGCGACATCGAGCTCGACGATCCGTTCGAGAACATGGGCGCGCAGCTCCTCAAGGAAGTCGCGACCAAGACCGATGATGTCGCCGGCGACGGCACGACCACCGCGGTCGTCCTGGGCCAGGCGATGGTCTCCGAGGGTCTCCGCGTCGTGACCGCCGGGGCGAACCCGATGGTCGTCAAGCGCGGCATCGAGAAGGCCGTCGAGACGATCGTTGCTGAGCTCGAGAAGCACAAGGTCGACGTCAACAGCCGCGAGCAGATCGCTGCCGTTGCCGCCATCTCCGCCGCGGATCCTGAGGTCGGCGAGATCATCGCCGAGGTCATGGACAAGGTCGGCAAGGACGGCGTCATCACCGTCGAGGAAGGCCAGAGCCTCGGCCTCGAGAAGGAATACACCGAGGGGATGCAGTTCGACCGAGGGTATCTCTCGGCCTACTTCGTCACCAACCCGGATCGGATGGAGGCGGTTCTCGAGAGCCCGCTCATCCTGATCACCGACAAGAAGATCTCGAGCGTCCAGGACATGCTCCCGGCCCTCGAGAAGGCAGTCCAGCAGGGCAAGCCGACGCTGATCATCGCCGAGGACATCGACGGTGAGGCCCTCGCGACGCTCGTCGTCAACAAGCTCCGTGGCACCGTCTCGGTCCTCGCCGTCAAGGCGCCGGGCTTCGGCGATCGCCGCAAGGAGATGCTCCGCGACATCGCCACCCTCACCGGCGGCACCGTCATCAGTGAGGAGATCGGGCGCAAGCTCGACTCGGTCACGATCGAAGACTTCGGTTCGGCCCGTCGCGTCGTCGCGACCAAGGACGACACGACGATCATCGACGGGGCCGGTTCCGCTGATCAGATCAAGGCCCGAATGAGCCAGATCAAGGCCCAGATCGAGGACACGACCTCCGACTACGACCGCGAGAAGCTCCAGGAGCGCCTCGCCAAGCTGTCGGGTGGCGTCGCCGTGATCAAGGTCGGCGCGGCCACCGAGGTCGAGCTCAAGGAGAAGAAGCACCGCATCGAGGATGCGCTCTCGACGACCCGCGCGGCCGTCGAAGAGGGCCTCGTCGCCGGCGGTGGCACGGCACTCCTGCAGGCCGCCCCGGCGCTCGACGCCCTCAAGCTCGAGGGTGACGCGCAGGTCGGTGTCGACATCGTCCGCAAGGCCCTCGAGGCCCCGGCCCGCCAGATCGCCGACAACGCCGGGCAGTCCGGTGAGGTCGTCGTCAACCAGGTCCGCAGCGCCAAGCTCGGGCACGGCTACGACGCACTCCGCAACGAGTACGGCGACATGTTCAAGAAGGGGATCGTGGACGCCCGCAAGGTGACCCGGTCCGCTCTCCAGAACGCGGCGTCGATCGCGGCGATGGTCCTGACGACCGAGACGCTGATCACGGACATCCCGGAGAAGCAGCCCGCGGCAGCCGGCGGCCACGGTGGCCACGGTGGCGAGATGGACTTCTGATCCACACCTGACCCGTACCAAGGGCCCCGGGACCGGCATCGCCGGCCCCGGGGCCCTTTCGTTTGCCCGCTACGGGACCTCAGGGCCGTTTGACATGCGCCGAGCGGGCGGCGACGCTGTGGCGCGACATCGCGACAAGACCAAGTGGGGAGAACCAGTGACTCGACGTTTCGCTCTCATCCTCGTCGCCCTCATGACGACGGCATCCATCGTTCTGGCGGCCTGCACCACCGCGGCCCCGGCCGCCCCGGCGCTGACCGATCCCAAGGAAATTCTCACCGCCACCGTTCTGAGCCTAAAGGACGTCAAGTCCGTCGAGTTCACCGGGTCCTTCACCGGGAAGATCGACATGCCGGAGCTCGGCACGCCTCTCGATCTCTCGACCGTGAAGATGAGCGGGGCAGCCGATATCGATGGCAAGAAGGCCAAGTTCAGCCTCGACGCGCCGACCCTGCTCGGCACGAAGATCGACGCACTCCTGCTCGACACCGTCGCCTACTACAAGATCGCCGGGCCGCTGGCGATGATGGCCGGCGGCGGTTCGGCCGACAAGTTCACGAAGGTCGACGTGCCGGCGTCTTCCGGCAAGCCGGTGACCGACGCCGCGGAGCTCGACAAGCAGATCGACGAGTTCAAGGCCGCGCTCGACAAGCTGCCGACGCCGCCCACGAAGGGCGCCGACGAGAAGTGCGGCGACACGGACTGCTACCACGTCACGCTCACGCTGACGGCCGCGGACCTCAAGGCGCTCGATCCCACGGCCTCGATGGACGGTGACTTCAGCCTTGACCTGTGGACCCGCAAGAACGACCGCCGCCCGGCGAAGATCCTCATCTCGGTCACGTCGGCCGAGATCGGGACGGTCGGCATGACGTTCGAGCTCAAGTACGACGTCGCGGTGTCGGTCGACGCCCCGCCGGCCGACCAGATCCTTCCATAACCGGAACTCGCCGCCGCTCCAGCCCCGACCCGGCGCCCGCCGGGTCGGGGCCTTTTCATGTGCGGCCGAGAAGGCCGCGTGCAGGCCGCCGACCTACAATGGAACGGTGAGTCCCTCGACCCGCCGGCGCAGCGCCGGCACCCCAGCTGACGGCGCGCCCGCGCCGGAGGGAACCGCATTCGTCGACGAGGCTCAGGTCGCAGCGCAGCCTCCCGCGGAGCCCGATTGGCTGCGCGAGGCACCGCTCCCGGGTGACCAGCCGCCGGAGCTAACGGCCGACGAGCGAAAGGCTCGCGAGGCGGAGCAGGAGGCGACGCGCCTGCTTGCCGCCACAGAGCGCGCCGAGGAGATCGTCGGCCACCTGAACCCCGAGCAGGCGCGGGCCGTGACGGCGACCGACGGGCCGCTCCTGATCCTCGCCGGCGCGGGCAGCGGCAAGACGCGCGTCCTTGCCCATCGCATCGCGTACCTCATCGGCGTCCACGGTGTCCGCCCGTGGCAGATCCTTGCCGTGACGTTCACGAACCGCGCCGCCGGTGAGCTCCGCGAGCGGATTATCTCGCTCGTCGGCGAACCGGGTCGCGACGTCCAGGCGGGAACCTTCCATTCGATCTGCGCCCGCGTGCTGCGGCGGGACGGCGAGGCGATCGGGATCAGCCGCCGGTTCGTCGTCTACGACACGGACGACCAGCAGGCGCTGATGAAGGGGATCCTCCGCGAGGAGGACATGCCGCTGACCGGTGAGTTCCGGCCGTCGGCCGTGCTTGGCGCGATCAGCCGGGCCAAGAACGAGATGCTCGACGCGACCTTCCTCGCCGACAACGCGGTCAACCACCACGAGAAGGTGATCGCCCGCCTCGCAAAGCGCTACGTCGAGCGGCTCAAGCAGGTCGGGGCCCTCGACTTCGACGATCTCCTCCTCGAGGCCGTCCGCCTGTTCGACGAGGCTCCGGACGTCCTCGCCCGCTACCAGGATCGGTGGCGCTACCTCCATGTCGACGAGTACCAGGACACGAACCGGCCGCAGTACCTCTGGATCCGGGCGCTCGCCGCCAAGCACGGGAACCTCGCGGTCGTCGGTGACGATGACCAGTCGATCTACCGCTGGCGGGGCGCCGACATCCGCAACATCCTCGATTTCGAGCGCGACTATCCAGAAGCCACGGTCGTGAAGCTCGAGCAGAACTACCGCTCGACGCAGCTCATCCTCGACGCCGCCCACGCCGTCGTTTCGCGCAACTCGGAGCGGACCGACAAGAAGCTCTGGACCCAGCAGGCGGGCGGGCGGCCGATCCAGCGGTTCGAGGCGTACAACGAGGAGGAAGAGGCGGAGTGGGTCGCCCGCCAGATCGAAGGGCTCGTCGGTGGCCGTGGCTCCGTCCTGACCCGGCGCGCGGACGACGACGAGGAGAAGCTGCGAGCTCTCGATATCGCGGTGATGTACCGGATGAACGCCCAATCCCGGGCGATCGAGGAATTGTTCCTCCGCTACGGGATCCGGTACCAGCTCGTCGGCGGGACGCGCTTCTACGCCCGGCGCGAGGTCAAGGACGCGCTCGCCTACCTCCGGGTCCTGCGCTCCGATACGGACAGCGTGAGCTTCGAGCGGATCATCAACGTGCCGGCCAGGGCCATCGGCGACAAGACACTCGAAGGGCTGCGCGCGGTCGCGCGGCGCGACGGGGTCTCGACCTGGGAGTCGATCGAGCGCGCGGCGCGCGGCGAGGTCGAGGGGCTCGTGCCGCGAGCGCGGAGCTCACTGGCGGACTTCGCGGCTCTCGTCCGGCGACTCCGGTCGCGCGTCGGTGTCCTGCCACTCCCTGAGCTCCTCGACGACGTCCTCGAGGCCTCGGGCTACCGGGCGATGCTGGCAGATGGCTCGGAGGACGGCGAAGAACGCTGGGCGAACCTCCTCGAGCTGCGCTCGGTCACGACCCGCTACGACGACCTCTCGCCGGAGGATGCGCTCGACCGGTTGCTCGAGGAGACGGCCCTCGTGGCGGACCAGGACTCGTACGAGGGCAACGCGGACGCGGTCACGCTGATCACGCTGCACGCGGCCAAGGGCCTCGAGTTCCCCGTTGTATTCATCGCCGGGCTCGAAGAGGGCCTGTTCCCGCACAGCCGAGCCCTCGACGACGAGAAGGAGCTCGAAGAGGAGCGCCGACTCGCCTACGTCGGCATCACGCGCGCGAAGCGGCGGCTCTTCCTGTCGCACGCCTGGCGCCGCTCGACGTGGGGGATGGGCCAGGCGTCGGTGCCGTCGCGGTTCCTGCTCGAGATCCCGGCCGAGCTCATGATCGGGCCTGACCTGTCGCCGGAGGGCCGCGAGCGTGATCCAGGCCTCGATCTCGACCTCGATCTCGCCTTCGGCTCCCGCCGGACGACCCGGTTCGGGACGCCGATCCGGGCCGGCGGCGGGGCGTTTCGGCAGGGCAGTGGGAGGCCCGGGGCGCCGCAGCCCGGCGAGGCATTCCGGCCGTCGCGCGACCTCGCCGCCAAGCGGGACGCGTTCGCCTCCGGAGCTCCGTCGGGCTCACTCGGGCTTCGACCGGGCGGCGAGGTGGGGTCGGCCCGTCCGACCCGGCCGATCATTCCCGGTGAGCGCCAGTTCCACGACGGCGACCGCGTCCGCCACGCCCGATGGGGCGACGGCATCATCGTGACGTCCAAGCTGACCCGCAGCGACGAGGAGATCACCGTCGCGTTCAAGGACCCGGCGGTCGGCCGCAAGACGGTCCTCGCCAGCCTCGCCAACCTCGACATCGTCGGGTAGGCGGCTACGGGCTCGGCTTGATAGCCGTGATCGAGAACGTGGTCCGGCAGTAGAGGACCGGGTCCCTGGGGACGCCAGCCTCGACGCCAACCGGGGCTTTGCACGTGGCGGCGGCTGGATGGTCGAAGGAGCCTGTGACGAGGACGTTCTGCTTGAAGGGCAGCGGGTCGGGGTAGTCGCCCGCGGGGTCGAGGTGGACGACGAGCCAGTCCGACGAATCATCCGGGACCGGTGAGCCTGGTTCGACGAGCAGGGCGGTCGTCGGCTGGCCCGTAGCCGGGTCCCTGACCACGGTGGTCCCGAGCCACTCCGGATCGACATACCCGCCATCGATGTCACAGTTGCAGGCGACGATCCAGGCCACGAAGTCGAAGGGCTTGCTGTAGCAGGCGAGCGCGTTCCCCGGGCTCAGCGATGGGATCGTATCGGCGCGAACGCCGATCGAATCGCAGCCGAGCTCGATGCGGGTCAATTCGGCGCTGCCATCACCCTGGATCCGTGCCCAGCCGGACTCGATCCCGCCGACCGGGTCGGAAGGCACGATCTGGAACCAGGTCGCTCCGTCGGCCTGGGTCACTTCCGCGATGAACACGCTCGTGTCGCGCGGCAAGGAGCCGATGGGTGCAGAGCCCGTCTCCGGTGATTTGCTCAGCGCGAGCGCATCGACCGCCACGTGGGCGGACGAGCCGCGGCCGAGCGGTGGAGCAGGCGAAGCCGTCGGATCCGCGACCGTGGGCTCCGAAGAAGCGGTCGGATTGGCGGAGCTGGCCGTGGCACCTGCACTGGGTGACGTACCGGACGACGGGCTCGGCGCTGAACCGCATCCAGCCAGGACGACCGACAGGGCAGCGATGGCCGTGAAGAGTGTTCGCACGCCGTCACGATGACAGCCGGGCATCTCGCCGGTATCGTCCCCTCATGACCGACGGTCCCGACGCGAGCCACGAGCTCGGCCAGGCGAGCTTCATCTGTCCGATCCCGGTGACGGACCTGGCACGTGCCCGCGGCTTCTACTGCGACACCCTCGGGCTGCCGTACCTGGCGGCGTCGGAGGCGGGCATCCTCGTGGCTCTCGGCGGCGGCAGCCGGATCCTCCTTTACCAGAGCCCCGGCGGTGCCCAGCCAACGCATACGGTCGCCGGCTGGGAGGTCCCGGAGCTCGAGCCGCTCATCGAGCGGCTGGAGGCCGCCGGCGTCGCCTTCGAGGACTACGACCTGCCAGGTCTCAAGACCGAGGGACACATCGCCTGGATAGGCCCCGAGCGGGCAGCCTGGTTCCGCGACTCGGACGGGAACGTGCTCGCGATCAGCGAGCCGTGGACGGAGCGACGCTAGCCGGCAAGTTCGTATCCTAGGCGGGTGACCACCGATCGCCTGCCCGTCGACCCGGGCCTCGTCGCCGCGGCCGAAGACCTGACCGCGGACGCCGCGGCCGCGCGCCACGCCGAATTGACGGTGACGATCGAACGGGCGAATCGCCTCTACCACCAGGAGGACGCGCCGGAGATCACCGACGCGGAGTACGACGCGCTGTTCCGGGAGCTCGTCGCCCTGGAGAATGCCCATCCGGAGCTGATCACGTCGGACTCGCCGACCCAGCGCGTCGGCGGGGCGATCAGCGCGACGTTCGACGAGGTCCGCCACCGCCGGCCGATGCTGTCACTCGGCAACGCGTTCAGTCACGACGAGCTGCGAGCGTTCGACACGCGCGTCCGTCGCGGGCTCGGCCTCCCGGCGGCACCGGAGCCAGCGCCTGATCTCCAATACGTCGCGGAATTGAAGATCGACGGCCTCGCGATCACCCTCCGCTACGAGCGCGGCCGCTTCGTGCAGGGCGCCACTCGGGGCGACGGGACGACCGGCGAGGACGTGACGGCCAACCTCCGGACGATCAAGTCGGTACCGGACCGCCTCAAGGAGCCGGCGACACTCGATGCCCGCGGCGAGGTCTTCATGCCGAAGGCGGAGTTCGCTCGGATCAACGCGGAACGCGAGGAGGCCGGGCTCGCCCTCTACGCCAATCCGCGGAACTCGGGGGCCGGTTCGCTCCGCCAGAAGGACGCGCAGGTCACTGCCGATCGGCTACTGTCGACGTGGAGCTACCAGCTAATCGAGGAGGGCGGTCCGGCCGACGTGGTCTCCCAGTCGACGGCGCTGGATCGGCTCGATGCGCTGGGTTTCCCGGTCAACCCCAACCGGGAGGCCGGGCTCGACATCGAGGCCGTGATTGCGTTCACCGAGGCATGGCGCGAGGAGCGTCACGGCCTCCCGTACGAGACCGACGGCGTCGTCGTAAAAGTCGATCGATTCGACCAGCAGGAGCGGCTCGGGATGGTCAGCCGGGCGCCGCGCTGGGCGATCGCGTTCAAGTTCCCGCCGGAGCAAGTCGAGACCGTCGTCGAGGACATCGTCCCGTATGTCGGCCGGACCGGGACGCTGACGCCGGTTGCCCACCTGCGCCCGACGGTGGTCGCCGGCTCGACGGTCGCGCGGGCAACGCTCCACAACCTCGACGAGGTTCGCCGGAAGGACATTCGGATCGGCGACCACGTCGTGCTCCAGAAGGCAGGCGATGTCATCCCGGAGGTCGTCCGCTCACTCGCGGACAAACGCACTGGCGACGAGCGCGAGTACGACATGCCCGCGGTCTGCCCGGTCTGCGGGACCGCGATCGCGCGCGACGAGGGTGCCGTGCGGCACTACTGCCCGAATCTCGCCTGCCCGGCTCGGGTCGGGCAGGAGTTCGGCCACTTCGTCGGCCGGGGCGGGATGGACATCGAGGGCGCTGGCTGGAAGGCCCTCGAGCAACTGCTCCAGAGCGGGCTCGTGACGAAGCGCGGTGATTTCTACCGGCTGAAGGTCGAAGACCTCGAGGGCCTCGAACGATTCGGGCGCAAGAGCGCCGAGAACCTCCACGCGGCAATCCAGAAGTCGCGCCGGCGCCCGCTCGAACGGATCATCGCCGCGCTCGGGATCCCCCAGGTGGGCTGGACGACCGCGATCGAGCTGGCGGCGTGGCTCGCAGCGGAGGTTCCCGCTGGCGACGACTGGCTGCGCCGGGCCGCCGCGCACCTCGAGCAGATCGCGACGAACGAGCCGACCCGGTTCGAGGAGGTCGAGGGAATCGGACCAACTGTCTCGGCGGCGCTCGCCGCGTGGTTCGCAGACGGTGGCCCGGGGACGGGCGTCCTCGAAGACCTCGCCGATGCCGGCGTCGAGGCCGAACTGCCCGCGCCGCGGGCCGTCGCGGCGGCCGGGCCACTGAGCGGCAAATCACTCGTCGTCACCGGAACGCTCGAGGGCTTCAGCCGGGAGGAGGCCGAGGAGGCCATCCGGGCGGCCGGTGGCAAGGTCGCGGGCTCTGTGTCGAAGAAGACGGACTACGTCGTGGCGGGTGAGAAGGCGGGCTCCAAGCTCGCGAAGGCACAGGAGCTCGGCGTGCCCGTCCTCGACGAGGCGGGGTTCCGCGAGCTGGTCGCGGACGGGGAGCCACCTGGCGGGGCGTAGACTCGGCCCATGAGCGACGAGGAGCCAACAGCCACGCCTGGTGAACAACAGTTCGCCGCACGCCTGGTCGACGACCTCGGCCGCATCCTCGGCACGGGCATCCTGATCGAGGAGCTGGTGCTACGCGACGAAGGTGACGACGACGTCCAGGGCGGCCTGGCTCGGATCCGCGTCCTGTGCCTGTTCGACGGTGTGGCCGAGGCCATCGAGGCCGAGGGCGAGACGAACGCCGAGGCATACGAGCGGCTCGTGCGCGCCGCTGCGGAGATGCGTCTCGCGATCGCCTCCCGGCGGGTGATCGCCCCGGTCTGACCGCATGGGTCGCCCATCGTCAGCCGAGCGCGCCGTTCAGCTGGCCCCAGACCGCCTCCGGGCGCCACGCGAGCGCTTCCCCGCGGATCATCCGCGTGCCGCCGGGCTCCTCCGACCAGCCCTCGGCGACGAGTCGCTCGCGGCCCGCGAGGTTGAGCGCCGGCAGGCCGGTGGCAACCTTCCCGTCCGGACCCGCCCGACGGCGTCGCCAGTCGAGGAGGCGAACCGCGTCGTCGGGATCAGGTGCAACGAGGGCGCCGCCGCCCCACGGGCCTCGTAGGAGGAAGCCCCGGACAGAGCCATCAGGTCCGACCGCGACCCTCGTGGAGTCGACCGTGGCGAGGGCTCGGATGACCGGTTCTCGATCCAGGCCGTTCGCGTCGGCGTCCAGGGACAGTATCCCGGAGAGCATCTCGGGACGGAACGGCCGGACCTGCTCGTCGTCAGGTCTCGGCGGGGATCCGGGCGCCGCGAACCGTCGATGCACGGTCTGGACGCTGAAGCCCTCGCGCTCGTACAGGGGCCGCCCGTAGTCGGACGCAATCAGCAAGAGGGTCCGGCACCCCCGCGCCTCGAGACGCTCGACAACTGCCTGGGTCAGCGCTCGACCGAGGCCCTGGCCGCGATGCTCAGGATCGACAAAGATCGTCCCGACCCAGCCAACCGGTCCGTACGCGGTTGCGACGCCTGTGCCCAGGATCCGCCCATCATCCTCGGCGACGATCGGATCGCAGGACGGTGCGCCGACGGCCCAGTCGAGGAAAACCGTCCGATCGCCCCACTCGCCGCGCCGCATGATCTCGGCGGCGGGAGGAATGTCCGCCGCGAGCATTGGCCTGATCAGTGCGTCGGCCATCGACCGTCAGAAGTCCGCGATCAGTTGAGCCCGCTTCGCCTCGTACTCGTCATCGGTGACGAGGCCGTCCGCCCGGAGGTCGTCGAGCGCCTGGAGCTTCGCAGCGAGCCGCTCGGTGCCGGTCGGCGGGTCGATGACGACGACCGACGGCCCCTCGACCTTCGTCGGCCATGCCGAGGGTGAGGCGCCCGGTGACAGGGCCGGCTCTACAGGTGTGACGTTCTTGGGCGGTACCTGTCGGGCGGCTGCCGCCGAACGCACTCGCGCCGCCTCGATCGCGAAGCGCAGCACGATGATCCCGACCACGACGACGACGACCGCGGCGACGATCCCGGCCGGGCCGAGCGCGCGGCCGAGCCGGCTCACGACGACGGCGGTGAGCACCGCGGCGAGCAGCAGCCAGGTACTGAATGAGGTCCTCCGCACCCGCTCACGATACCGGCTCTGCGGGCCTCGTCGGCTATCATCGGCGCCATGCCCGGTCTGACTCGTGCCGACGTCGAGCACGTCGCTCATCTCGCCCGCCTCGGCCTGACCGACGATGAATTCGCGTTGCTCGAGGGTCAGCTCAACCACATCCTCGACCAGTACACGATCCTCGCCAGGCTCGACACGGAGCAGATCCCTCCGACCGCCCAGACGATCGAGCTCGAGAACATCCTCCGCGACGACGTCGTCCGCGAGTCGCTGCCGGTCGAGGCCGCGCTGCGCAACGCCCCGGAGCGCGAAGGGGACTTCATCGTCGTGCCGCCGATCCTCGGCGGCGATTGACCGGGCGACACGACGCCGACCGATGACGAACCTGACGCGACTCCGCGCCCACGAGATGTCGACCCGGCTCCGAGCCGGCGGGACGAGCTCGCGCGAGCTGGCGGAGGCGCACCTCGCGGCGGCCGAGCGCGACAACCGGGCCCTGAACGCCTGGCTCGCGATCGACCACGAAGAAGCCCTCGCTGCCGCCGACGCCGCCGACGCGCGCCTCGCCGCCGCCCGGGCCGAGGGACCCGCCGCTCTCGCCGCGCTCCATCCGCTGCTCGGCATCCCGATCGCGCTCAAGGACCTGATCTCGGTCGAAGGCGGCCAGTGCACCGCAGGGTCGAAGATCCTCGAGGGCTACATCGCCCCGTACGACGCGCACATCACCGAGCGTCTCCGCGACGCCGGGGTCGTGATCCTCGGAAAGACGAACATGGATGAGTTCGCGATGGGCTCGTCGAACGAGCACAGCGCCTACGGCCCGGTCGCCAATCCCTGGGACCTCGAGACCGTGCCCGGTGGCAGCAGCGGCGGCTCGGCGGTCGCGGTCTCCGCGTTCCACGCGCCGCTGTCCATCGGCACGGACACGGGCGGCTCGATCCGCCAGCCGGCCGCCCTGAATGGGATCGTCGGGTTGAAGCCGACCTATGGCCGGGTCTCGCGCTACGGGATCGTTGCCTTTGCGTCCTCGCTCGACCAGATCGGCCCGTTCGCCCGGGACGTCCGTGACGCGGCGACGCTCCTGCATGCGATCGCCGGTCGCGACGAGCGGGATTCGACGTCCGCAGCGGTGCCGGTGCCGGACGCGCTGTTGAACCTGCCCGACGACGACGAGGCGGCGGCGAGTCTTCGCGGCAAGCGCCTGGGCCTGCCACGTGAGTACTTCGTCGCGGGCATGGACCCGGACGTCGAGCGCCGGATCCGCGAGGCGGTCGCAGCGCTCGAGGGGGCCGGCGCCCTGATCGAGGAAGTTTCGCTCCCGCACACGGATTACGGCCTCGCGACGTACTACATCGTGGCGCCGGCCGAGGCGTCGGCCAACCTCGCCCGCTATGACGGGATCCGCTACGGGCCGCGACTCGGCGACTCCGACGTGCTCGGCAACTACCTGGCGACGCGCGGTCGCGGGTTCGGGCCGGAGGTCAAGCGCCGGATCATGCTCGGGACGTACGCGCTGTCGGCCGGCTATTACGACGCCTATTACCTCAAGGCGCAGAAGGTCCGGACGCTGATCAAACGGGACTTCGACGTCCTCTGGGAGCAGGGATTCGATGCCCTCGTCGCCCCGACCTCGCCATCGGTCGCGTTCCGGTTCGGCGCCAAGATGGCCGATCCTGTCGCCATGTACCTGTCGGACGCCTGCACGCTTCCCGTGAACATGGCCGGCCTGCCGGGGATCTCGATCCCGTGCGGCCTCTCGGAGGGCCTGCCGGTCGGGTTGCAGTTGATCGGGGCGCCATGGTCGGAAGCGGAGCTGTTCAGCCTGTCACGAGGCTACGAGGCGCTCACCGCGACGGCCGACTGGCGCGACCAGGAGCCCGCCCAGCTCGCGCTGGCCGCGGATCCGGCCGCCCCGACGCCGGCCCAGCGTGCCGCCGAGCTAGGGGGCGCCGCATGACCGCCGAGATCACCCGGCCACCGCTTGCCGAACGTGCCCTGGCGCAGCGGGTGCGGGCCGTCCCGCCGTCGGGGATTCGCCGGTTCTTCGACATCCTCGCGACGATGGATGACGTCATCAGCCTGGGAGTAGGGGAGCCGGACTTCGACACACCGGAGCGGATCATCGCCGCCGGCGTCCGCTCGCTCCATGCCGGCCGGACCCACTACACATCGAACTACGGCACGATCGAGCTCCGGCGGGCGCTCGCCGATCACCTCATGCGCCGCTACGGCGTCAGCTACGACCCGATGACTGAGCTCCTGATCACCGTGGGTGCGTCCGAGGCGGTAGATCTCGCGCTGCGGGCGACGTGCGACCCGGGCGACGAGGTGATCCTCCACGAACCGTCGTATGTGGCGTACGAACCCGCGGTCGTGTTCGCCGGCGGGGTCGTCCGTCACGTCGCGACCAGGCTCGAGGACGACTTCGCACTCGATCCGGCGGCCGTCGAAGCGGCAATCACGCCGGCGACGAAGGCGCTGTTCCTGGGCTATCCGTGCAATCCCACCGGCGCCGTCCTGCCGGACGATGTCCAGGACGAGCTGGCGCGGATCGCCGAGCGACACGACCTGCTCGTCTACAGCGACGAGATCTACGACCGGCTCGCGTACGGCGGGTACCGGCATCGGGCGTTCAGCGCGCTGCCGGGCATGCGCGAGCGGACGATCCTCATGGGCGGCTTCTCCAAGGCCTACGCAATGACCGGCTGGCGGGTCGGCTACCTCGCCGCGCCGGCCGCGATCCTCGAGGGGATCGTGAAGGTCCACCAGTACGGAATCATGTCGGCGCCAACGACGGCCCAGGACGCCGCTCTCGAGGCGATCCTCGGCGGCGAGGCCGACGTCGAGCGGATGCTGGCGGAGTACGACCGCCGCCGCCGGCTGGTCGTGGACGGGCTGAACGCGGTCGGGCTGCGGACGTTCGAGCCACGCGGGGCGTTCTACGCGTTCCCGGAGGTGACGTCCGCGACAGGCCTGTCGTCGGAGGCGTTCGCAGAGCAACTCCTCGCGGAAGAACGAGTCGCCGTGATCCCAGGATCCGCCTTCGGCCCATCAGGGGAGAGCCACGTTCGAGCCTGCTATGCGGCCTCATACGAGAAGCTCGAGGACGCCATCGTCCGGATCGGCCGTTTCGTCGCGCGTCATTCGGCCTGATTCGCTCATGCAAGGGAGCGAGATCGAGAGCCACCTTCGCGAGGTCGGTGCCGAGCTTGTCGCGCGCAGCTTGATCGGTGAAATTGTCATTGTAGGCGGCGCCTACATGACGCTCGTCCTCAGGAGCCGCGATGCGACCGTCGACGTTGACGCGTATCTCGCCCCCGAGCACGCCGCAGCGATCCGGGAGGCCGCGCGGGTCGTCGCGGGCCGGCATGGCTTGCCGGATGACTGGCTGAACGACGCGGTGAAGGGCTTCTTCGCGACAGCGCCAGAGACCGTGCTCTGGACCGAATACCCAGGGCTACGCGTGGAAACGGTCACGCCGGAGTACATGCTCGCCATGAAGGCAGCCGCCGGGCGGCCGCAGGACGTCGCCGACCTCCGGACGCTCATCGCGCATCTCGGGGTAGGATCGGCCGATGAGGCCCTGGCGATCATCGAGCGGCACATCCCTGAGCGGTTGTTGACCGTGCGGACCCGGTTGCTCGTCGAGAGCCTGTTCGAGGACGACGAGTCGTGACGCGGACGGCGCAGTCTGCGGCCAGCACCATCGATCGGATCATGGCCGGGACGGATGGCTGGGTCGCTGTCGGCGATTTCGTGGATGACTGGAACCGGTCGACTCGCGAGGAGCGGGCGGCGATGATCCGGCAGCCTCCGGCCGTTGGACGCAGGACACGACGATGGGCGAGTCTCCTGGCGGCTGCCGTGGACTACCTGGCGCGAGCCTCGGAGCCGCGGGTCGACGTGCCCGCGTGGTCCCTCTCGCCCGACACCGTGCTCGATGAGCCATGGTTCCTCCTGCCCGGCACCTCGCTGCGGATGCACCAGCTCGTGAATACGCCGGCGGCGTTCAAGAGTCGCAACATCTTTGGCGGCGACAGGATCCTCTCCCGTGTCGTGATGCGGCGGCGCTCCGGGAACCCGGCTCCGCCGCCCTCGAGAAGTACGAGGCGGTTATCGGGATCGAGGTCCACTGCCAGCTCAAGACGGCGTCGAAGATGTTCTGCGCGTGCTCGACCGACTACGATGGAGCGTCCCCGAACAGCCACGTCTGCCCGGTCTGCCTCGGCCTGCCGGGCGCGCTGCCGACGATCAACCGTCGGGCCGTCGAGCATGTCCTGGCGACGGGGATCGCGATCGGAGCCACGACGCCGGAAGCGACACGCTGGGACCGCAAGAACTACTTCTACCCGGACCTCCCGAAGGGCTACCAGATCAGCCAGTACGACCTGCCGCTCGCGTCGGCCGGCCGGCTCGCGTTCGAGACATCCGAGGGCCCCGTCACGATCGGGATCACGCGCGCACATCTCGAGGAGGACACGGCCAAGCTCACCCACACCACCTTGACGGACGGCCGGAAGGTGAGCCTCGTGGATTTCAACCGATCCGGGGCGCCGCTGATGGAGATCGTGACCGACCCCGACGTCCGCTCGGCCGAGCAGGCCCGGCGCTACGCGGAGGAGCTCCAGTTGCTCCTCCGGGCGATCGGCGCGTCCGATGCGGACATGGAGCGTGGCCAGCTGCGCGTCGAGGCGAACGTCTCGCTCCGGCCGCGCGGCACGGAACCGTTCGGGACCCGGGTCGAGGTCAAGAACATGAACTCGTTTCGCTCCGTGGAGCGGGCGATCGCCTTCGAGATCGAGCGGCAGGCTGCGGCCATCGACGCAGGCGAGACGCTCACCCAGGACACCCGCGGCTGGGACGAGAATCGCGGAACCACCTACGTGATGCGGTCCAAAGAGGACTCGCACGACTACCGATACTTCCCGGAGCCAGACCTGCCGCCCCTTCGCGTCGATGTGGCCTGGCTCGACGAGATCCGAGCGGGCCTGCCGGAGCTCCCGGCGGTTCGCCGCGCGCGCTACATCGCCGATTTCGGCCTATCGGCGTACGACGCCGCGGTGCTCGTCGGAGAGCCCCGAGCGACGACCCTGTTCGAGGGCGTCCTTGCCGCCGATCCGACGATCGAGGCGAAGACCGCCGCGAACTGGGTCACAGGCGCGTTCCTCGCACTCCTGAGGTCGGACAGCGACGCGGCGGATCGCGTCGCCGGCGCCGAGCTCGCCGATCTCATCGCGCGGATCGCGTCCGGCGAGCTATCCGGCACGAACGCGAAGGAAGTGTTCGCCGCCCACGCCGAGACCGGCGACGCGGTAGCCGGGATCATCGAGAGCCGCGGCCTCCGGCAGATCTCCGACACTGGTGCCCTGGCGACCGTGGTCGACGAGGTGATCGCGGCCAACCCCGGGGCGGTCGCGGACTATCGATCCGGAAAGAACGTCATCGGCTTCTTCGTCGGCCAGGTGATGAAGGCGACCCGCGGCCAGGCGAACGCGGCCGCCGTCCAGTCCGCCATCCGCGAGCGGCTTGACGGGGCGACCGACGCATGAGCCTCGTCAACGTCCTGCTGTGGGGCGTGGGCGTCGGCACTGATCGCCGTCGGCTATCAGCGGGCGAAGGGCCCGTGGAGTCGCTACCAGGCCCTCAAGGATCAGGACGAGAACATCGCCCGCTACGAGGCCTGGCGAGGCGGCGCCCGGGACACCTCACCGACGGGTGCGTCGGTTGCGATGATGATCCTCCGCCGCCAGGCTCAACGGGCGGGCCTCATCGTCGTCGCCGGCTTCGTGCTCGTCCTGTTGGGCTTCCTCGTCAAGTAGCGGCGGGTTCCGCGCCTTCGAGGCCGCACGCCCCGTCGGCCAGGGCGTGGAACGTCGCCCGAGTCTCCCGCTCGGCGACCACGACGACATCGATGGTGCAGACCTGGCCCGGTCCCATCGTCGGCTGCTCGCACCGGTTTCCGCCTGGCGCGGCGGGGTCGGATATGCACACGAGCGTGTCGCTGAGGAACACCGTGAAGACCTGGAGCCCGTACGTTCCGGGCTGCACCCTGACGGGCGCCGCCGAACTCGTAACCTGCCACGCCGCGGCGATCGACCCATCGATCGCGATCAGCTGGGCGCGATGGATCGGCTCGAAGAACACCGAGGGCATATCCGGCTCCGGTGGCGCGATCTCGACGACGACCGAACCGTCCGGACCGGCGGCGGTCGGCGGGGCCGTGCTTCCGCACGCGGCGGCAAGCGCGGCGATCAGGACAGCGACGACCCCGACAGACCTCATCGGGCGCTCCTCAACCCGCCGGCACGATGTCGCAGCTGCCGACGGTCGCACGGTATCGGAGCTCGACCGTCTTGCCGCTCTGCACGACAACATCGAATTCGCAGGCCGCATCGACCGGGCCAAAGTCGCGATGGATGCGCGGCGTCCCGTTCGGGACGATCTCGACGCCGATGGCGTCGCTCTGGGAGACCGTCCAAAGCTCGAGGTGATACGTGCCGGCGGGCACGTCTGCGCGATACGACTCGCCGAGCTCGAATTCCTCCCTGCCGCCGTCCGACGAGGTGAGCCGCCCAAAGGATGCGTAGCCGCCGATCGACAGGGCCACGCCTGGGCCGGGCTGGGCCCACTCGGAGGTGATCCGAAGAATGCCGGCCTCCGACTCGGTCGGGCCGCAACCGCCAGAGGCCAGAGCGACGGCCAGGAGCACGACTGAGGCCGGAGCGCGGACGTTCATCATGCGGTGTGACGTCGGCACGGCCCGGAGGGTTGCGACCGCCCAGCCGCGGATAGCCCCGACGCCGCTAGAATCGACTCAGTCATCTAGTCCAGATCACCCATCGGAGTTCGCGTGAGTATCGTCGACAAGAGCAGCGTCGGTCTGGGCGGCAGGCAGTTCCACATCGGCATTGCGCCGGGCGAGGTCAGCACCGTCGCCCTGATGCCGGGCGACCCGTTCCGGGTCCCGCTCGTGGCGGAGTACCTCGAGGACGCACGTGAGGTCGCCCACAAGCGCGAGCACCGGACGATGGTCGGGACGTACAGGGGCCGCACGATCACCGTCACGTCCACCGGGATGGGCTGCCCGTCGACGGCGATCGCCACGGAAGAGCTCGCCCGCGTCGGCGTCACCTCGTTCATTCGCGTCGGGAGCACCGCGGCGCTCCAGCCGGGGATCGAGCCCGGCGACCTGATCGTCAGCGAAGGCTCCTTCCGCAACGACGGCACGACCGACGCCTACGTCCCGAAGGGGTACCCAGCAGTCCCGGACCTCGAGCTCACCCTCGCGCTCGAGCGTGCCGCTCGCGTCCATGCCCCGAAGCATGGTCTGGCGTTCCACGCCGGCCTGAACGCGACCGACGACGCGTTCTACGCGGAAACACCCGAGTGGACCGAGCGGATGTCGGGCATGGGGCTGCTCAACGTCGAGATGGAGTCGTCGGCGCTGTTCGTCGTCGCGCGCCTGCGCGGACTGCGCGCCGGGATGGTCTGCGCCGTGTCCAGCAATCTCGTCGCCGGAACGAGCGTCTACGACGACGAGGCCCACAAGCGCCTCGCCACGGGCTGGGGCGCGAGCATCGAGGCGGCGCTCGACGCAGCCGTCGAACTGGGCCTCTAGCGCCCGATGGGCCTGAACCTCCACACCCACCTCGAAGGCTGGGTCCGACCCGGAGACGGCCGCGGACCTCGCGCACGAAGATGGGCGTCCCGGAGCCGGCTGGCGGCTGGGACGACGCCCTCAGGGTCAAGGGGCCGGCCGACCTGACGGTCTTTCTCGCTCATGTTGCCGCCGCGTACCCAGTCCTTGGTGCGCCGGACGCGATGCGTCGCGTCGCTCGCGAGGCCGTAGAGGACGCCGCCGCGGACGGCTGCGACTTCCTCGAGATCCGGTTCGGGCCGTCGACGCACGCCCGGCCCGGCTTCCCGATCGCCGATGTCATCGCGGCCGCGTGCGAGGGTCTTGACGACGGCCGTCAGGCGACCGGGTTGCCCGTGGGGCTCGTCGTCTGTCTCCTGCGCCACCTCGATGACGAGACGAATCTCGCGATCGCCCGGGCGGCCGCAGCCGCGGCCGGGAAGGGCGTCGTCGGTCTCGATGTTGCCGGCGACGAGCTCCTCTTCCCGGCGCTCGCCGCGTATCGCGAGCCATATGCGATCGCCGCCGCCGCCGGACTGGGACTGACCGCCCACGCCGCCGAGGCGGCCCCCGGCGCCGCGGCCGTCGAGGCTGTGGCCACGCTCGGCGTGTCGCGAATCGGCCACGGATCGCACATCGCGGATGACCCGGACACGCTTGCTTGGGCGGCTAGGGAGGGGATCGCGATCGAGGTGTGCCCGACGTCGAACGTCCTGACCGGCGCGGCCCGATCGATCCGCGAGCACCCACTCCACGCGTTCCTGGCCGCGGGGTGTCGCGTTGTCCTCGGCGACGACAACCCGATCAACATCGGCTGCCGGATCTCCGACGAGGAGAAGCGCCTCGTGGGCGAGGGTGGGCTCACGGCCGAGCAGCTCCGCGGAATCCACCTGACCGCCTGCGACGTCGCATTCACGGACGAGTCGACGCGAGCCGCGCTCCGGGCACGGTTCGAAAGCGCCGGCGGCGCGAACGCGCCGAGCCCAGCGAGCTAGCGCCCCGCGAGGACCCTCCGCCACTCGATCGCCGTGCAGCGATCCATCACGACTGACAGCCGGGCGGCCGTCGCGATCCGGGCGGCCTCCCAGTTGACGACGCCGAGCTGCAGCCACAGACAGGTGGCGCCGGTGGCGACTGCCTCCTCGGCGTGCGGGACGACGAGGTCCGACCGCCGGAACACGTCGACGATGTCGACGGGTCCGGTTGCCGCAACCGCATCGGCGAGGGTTGCGAATGCGGGGATGCCCGCAACGCTTCGCTCGTTCGGGTTCACCGGGACGCAGTCGAAGCCCTGGCGGACGAGGAAACGGAAGACGCCGAATGACGGCCGTGCCTCGTTCGAGGATGCCCCGACGACGGCGATCCGCCGAGCGTTGCGCATGAGTCGCTCGATCTCGAGATCGTCGGCCACTGCGACCGGCCCACGGTTCTCCTGGAGATCGAGGTAGTCGATCGTCCGTCGCCTCGCCTCGAGCCTGGCGGCGCGGTCCGCGTCGTCGGTCAGCTCGCGCCTTCCTTGACGTACGGCCGGCCGACCGCCGCGGGCGGGATGCTCCGACCTACCACACCTGCAAGGACGATCAGCGTCAGGAGATAGGGAAGCGCGCCGAAGAAGTTGTTGTACATGCTGGGATAGCTTGCCTGGATCCCGGACAGGAAGACGCCGAGGTCGCCCGGCGGCGGGTTGGACCGGATCGCGATTCCGAGTGCCTCCGAGACCATGAACAGGAGCGCTCCACCGAACGCCCCGATCGGCGTCCACCGTCCGAAGATCACCGCGGCGAGGGCGATGAAGCCGCGGTTGGCCGACATGCCGTTCTGGAACGAGGCGTTGAACTCCAGCGTCAGCCATGCCCCGGCGAGCCCGGCGAAGATCCCGCCAAGGATCACGTTCCGGTAGCGGACGCGGATGACGTCGATGCCGACGGTGTCGGCCGCCTTGGGGTGCTCGCCGACGGCTCGCGTCCGGAGTCCCCAGCGCGATCGGAACAGCATGATCTGGAGCACGACCACGAAGATGATCACCGACGTCGTGATCGGGCCCGAGCTGAGGAACATCCGGAGGATCCAACCGACGAGGGGCAGGTCGTAGAGCTCGACAGGGAGCCGGACGGTATCGAACGTGCCGGCGCTGCCGCTCGGCTTGATCAGCCGATTCAGGTAGCCGGTCAGGCCGAGGGCGATGATGTTGATCACGGTGCCGCTGATGATCTGGTCGGCGCGGACCGTGATGCAGAGCCACGCATGGAGCAGCGAGACGAGCATCCCGGCCAGGACGGCGGCGACGACACCGACGAGGAGGGCCGGCGACGCCCCGAGGACCGACCCCGCCCCGGGATCGGCCGGCATCGCCTGGTGGACCACCACGGCCGCCATGAACCCCACGAACGCGGCCGTCAGCATCATCCCCTCGATGCCGATGTTGACGATGCCGCTGCGTTCGTTCATGACGCCGCACAGCGCTCCGAGGGCGATCGGCGTTGCGAGCTGGAGCGTCTGGGCGGGCAGGTTCGTCGTGAAGATCGCGTCGATCAGATAGGCGAGGAACTGGAACACGAAGCCGAGGACCGGGAGGCCGAAGAGGACGTCCATCAGACGGTCGTCTCCCCGTAGGTCCGCGAAACCGTACCGAGCTCACCGGGCGTCACGCGCTCCGTCCGGCTGCGGATCAGGTGGCGGATGACGCTCTCGGCGGCGAGGAAGAGCAGGATCAGGCCCTGGATGACGTCGATGATCTCGATCGGGATTTTGGCCGTGATCTGCATCGACGGCGCGCCGGCCCGCATCCCTCCGAGGAGGAGCGCGGCCAGGAGGATCCCGACGGGGTGGGCTCGCCCGAGCAGGGCGACGGTGATCCCGGCAAACCCGATCGTCGTTCCGAAGACCGCCGGGTAGTAGCCCAGGCTCAGGATCTCGAACGCCCCGGCTAGGCCGGCCAGCATCCCGCACAGACTCATCGTCAGGATGATCAGACGCCGAGGGCTCATCCCGGCGTAACGGGCTGCGCTCGGGTTCGCGCCGACGGTCCGGATCTCGAAGCCGAGCGGTGTCCGGTAGATCAGGACGTACATCAATGCGACGAAGGCGATCGCGATGAAGATGCCGAGGTTGCCGTTCCGACCGAACACGATCGGCATTGCCGCGTTGCCGACGTCGGCAGTCCGGGCGAACGACGGCCCAACGATCTTGAAGATGTCGTTGACCAGGCCGACGATCACGAACGACGCCAGCGAGTTGAGCATGATCGTCGACACGACCTCGTGGGCACCGGTGAATGCCTTGAGGGCGCCGGGGATGAACCCGTAGATCGCCCCGCCCAGGGCGCCGGCGAGAATCGCGATCGGGAACGCGATCGGGGCAGGCTGGCCCGCCATGGTGCCGCCGACAAGGCCCGCGATGAATCCACCGACGAGGACCTGGCCGGTCCCGCCGATATTGAAGAGACCGGCCTTGAACCCGACGCCGACCGCCAGGCCGGTCAGCACGAGCGGGCCCGCGGCGGCCGCCGTGTTCGTCACCGCCCGGCCGGCCTGCTCCGGGTTGATCGAGGGGTTGAACGAGATCGCGCCACCCGTCACGTCAATGAACGACAGCCCGATCGCTCCCTGCATCAGGCTCTCGTAGGCCACCAGCGGCAGGAGCAGGTTGATCGCCTTCTCGGTCGCGAGGCTCGAGATGATGATCAGGACCGAGCCGAGCAGCAGCGCGAGCAGGATCGAGACGACCGGGACCGCGGCGAGGGCCCAGATCCGGCGGACGGCTGCCATCAGGCGGGTGCCGCCGTGCTGTCGCCGGTTCCGGCCACGGGTTCGACCGGCGGGATGGAGCGGCGACCGGCGGCCATCAGCAGCCCGATCTCCTCGCGCTCGGCGGTCGGCCCATCCACGAGGGCCACGATCTCGCCGCGGTACATCACCGCGATGCGATCGGACAGCTCAAGGACCTCGTCGAGCTCTGCCGAGACGAGCAGGATTGCCGCTCCCTCGTCCCGCTTGGCGATGACCTGGCGATGGATGAACTCGATGCTGCCGACGTCGAGCCCTCGCGTCGGCTGGTCCAGGACCAGCGCGGTGAGCTTGCGGCTGAACTCCCTCGCGACGATCGCCTTCTGCTGGTTGCCACCGGACAGCGTCGATGCGGGGACCGTCGCCGACGGCGTGCGGATGTCGTACTCGGCGATGGCCCGCTTCGCCCAATCGTTGATCGCCTGGTCGTTGCGGAGGATGCCCCGGACGTAGGGCGCCTCGTCGTACTGCGTCAGAACGAGGTTGTCGGCAAGTGGGAAGCTGAGGACGAGCCCGAACTTGTGGCGATCGCCTGGGACGAACGACATGCCTCGCTGCTGGAGCTGCCGCGGCCCGCTGCCGGTCACGTCGCGCCCGCCGAGGCTCACGGTCCCGCTGGTCGGCTTTCGAAGGCCCGTCAGGGCCTCCACCAGCTCCTCCTGGCCGTTGCCGGCGACGCCGGCGACGCCGAGGATCTCGCCGGCCCGGACCTCGAGGCTGACGCCGTTGACGACCTGCTGAGCGCGGTCGTCGGCGACCCGGAGATCCGAGACGACGAGGGTCGGCTCGCCCGGGTGCGATTCGCCGCGATCCACGACGAGCTGGACGTTCCGCCCGACCATCAGCGCCGCCAGGTCGTCCTCGTCCGTCTCCGCCGGGACTCGCGACCCGACCACCTTGCCGCGGCGGATGACCGTGATCCGATCGGCGATCTCGAGGACTTCGTACAGCTTGTGGCTGATGAAGATGATGCTGTGGCCCTCCTCCGCGAGGCGGCGGAGGACGGTGAAGATCTCCTTGGTCTCCTGCGGCGTGAGGACCGCGGTCGGCTCGTCGAGGACAAGGATCCGGGCCTGCCGGTAGAGCGCCTTGAGGATCTCGACCCGCTGCTGCCAGCCGACCGACAGCGAGCCGACCTTGACCTCCGGGTCGATCTCGAAGCCGAAGCGCTTGCCAAGCTCGATGATCCGGCGGTGCGCCTCCGCCCGGTCGAGGAACACGGCGTTCGCCATCGTTTCCGCGCCGAGCAGGATGTTCTCGGCCACGCTGAGCACCGGAACCAGCATGAAATGCTGGTGGACCATGCTGATGCCCCGGGCGATCGCGTCGGACGGGCCGTCGATCTTCACGGCAGTGCCGTCGAGCAGGATCTCGCCGCTATCGGGTATGGCGAGCCCGTACAGGACGTTCATCAGCGTCGACTTGCCGGCGCCGTTCTCGCCGAGCAGTGCATGGATCTCGCCGGGCCGGACCTCGAGGTCGATCCCATCGTTCGCGACGACGCCTGGATAGGCCTTGGTGATCCCGCGCATTTCGAGTGCGGGGGCGGTCACGGTCTCGGTCGCGGACTCGGTCACGGCTGCCTCGGGCGGATCGCGATCAGTTGACGGGCCGGTGGCGCGGGACTGGCGACATCATAGGGGCAAGAATCGACCGAGGGGCGGCCCTGCGGCCACCCCTCGGTCCTGTGGGTACGAAGTGGGAGGTCGGCTCAGGTGCCGGCCACCGTGCACTTGACCGGCGCGCACGGATCGAGCGAGCCGTCCTTGAGCCCGGCCAGCGCCGCGTCGAGCTTGGCCTGGATGTCCGGGGTGATCAGCGCGGCGTTGTCGTGATAGTCCGACAGGCCGACGGCCTGCGGCTCCGACGCCGCGTTGTAAGGAACGGTGCCCGCCTTGAACGTATCCGAGGCGACGCTGAGGACAACGGCCTTGACCGTGTCGACGAGCTTCTTCTCGGCGCTCGTGACGATGCACTTCGAGAGGTTCGGGAGGCTGACGGCCTGGTCGACGTCGACACCGATGCCGTAGACACCGTCCGTGGCGCAGACCGCCTCGAGGGCGCCCTGTCCGGTAAGACCGGCGATCTGGAAGATGACGTCGGCCTTCTGGCTGATGAACTGACCTGCGATCGTCTTGCCCTTGGCCGGATCGTTGAAGCCGACGGCGGGGTTCGGATCGGTCTCCTGATAGAGGACCTTGATGTCCGCGTTGATCGACTTCGCGCCATTCTCGTAGCCGCGCCAGTAGTTGACGACGGCCGGGACGTTCGTGCCGCCGACGGCGCCGATCGTGCCCGACTTGGAGATGCTCGCGGCGACGATGCCGGCGAGGTAGCCCGGCTGGGCTTCGGCGAAGACGATGCCCTGGTAGTTCGGCAGGAGCGTGGCGGCGTCGCCGGCGCAGGCGAACGTGGGATCGGGGTCGCCGGCCGCATCGACGCAGACGCCCTGGTCGACACCGACGAACTTGACGTCCGGGTTGAGCTTGGCCGCCTTGGCGGTGTCAGTCCCGATGAGGAAGCCGACGGTGACGATCACGTCGAAGTCAGCGTCGATGAGTGTCTGGATGTTGCCGGCGTAGTCCGAGATCGCCTGCGTCACGATGACGTCGTGCGATCCGCCGGACTCAGTGGCCGCGGCAAGCGCGCCCTCGTTCGAGGACTGGTTGAACGACTTGTCCTCGAGCTGGCCGACGTCGGTGACGACACCGACCTTGATCGGCGTGAGGGCAGCCGACGGCGACGCGGAATCTGACGGTTCCGCCGAGGCGGAGGCCGAAGCAGATGCCGACGGCGCGGCCGACGAGGCAGACGGACTGGCCGATGCGGCGGGCCCGCAAGCGGCGACGACGATGGCCAGGCTGCCGAACAGCGTCAGGCCAATAGAACGGTTGCGCATGTGTCCTCCTCCAACATCGAGACTGCTCCGCGTCGGCCGATGGTTTGAACACGAGGTCCGGCGCGGTCTCGAAGAACGTCCGCCCCGCAGGGCGACCGTTGGCGCGCATCGTACCGACGGAGGAGCAGCCGGGCAAGACCAGTGCTTGCTAGGTCCGCGTCCCAGGTCATGGCAGACACGCCCGCCCAAGGATAGGGCACTCGATGGCTGCCGTGCATACTGACGCGATGTTCGATTCAGCGGTGAGCGGCCGGACGTCGAGCGGTCTCGCGTACGAAGTGGCCGGAACCGGCGAGCCAATCGTGCTCGTTCACGCGGGCGTCGCCGATCGGCGGATGTGGGATCCCCAGTGGCCGGCATTCACCGCCGCGCATCGCACCCTGCGTTACGACGTACGGGGCTTCGGTGAGAGCCTGCCGCCTACCGGGCCGTGGTCGCAGCACGCTGACCTCCTCGAGCTGCTCGACGAGCTCGGAATCGGCCGGGCACACATCGTCGGCGCGTCGATGGGAGCCGGGATCGCGGTCGAGGCGGCCCTTGCCCAGCCGCAGGCGGTCGCCTCTCTCGTCCTGGCCTCGCCGGGCGGGGCACTCTTCGGCGAGGCCACAGCGGACCTGAAGCCGATCTGGCGCGACGAGATCGACGCGCTGGACCGAGGCGACCTCGACGCCGCCGTCGAGGTCAACGTCCGGGCCTGGGTCGACGGGATCGGCCGGGCTCCGGACGCCGTCGATCCTGCGATCCGCGACTTCGTGGGCGAGATGCAGCGCGATGCCTTCGAGCTGCCGGAATGGGATGCCGAGGGAGCGCCAGAGAGCGAGCTGGAGCCCCCGGCCCACGCCCGGCTGACCGAGATCGCCTGCCCGACGCTGATCGTCATCGGCGAAGCCGACCAGATCGCAAGTCGCGAGGCCGCCAACCGGCTCGCCGCCGATGTGCCCGGCGCGCGGTACGTCTCGTGGCCGGACGCGGCCCACATGCTGACCCTCGAGCGACCCGAGGAATTCCAGCGACTGGTGCTCGACTTCGTCGCGGCGGCGCGGTGAGTCGGCCCGCCGGCGGGTCCGCACTTCGCTACGTTGCGCTCGGCGACTCGTACACGATCGGCACGGCGACCGAGCGAAACGAGGAACGCTGGCCGGACCAGCTCGTGGCAAGGCTCAACGCGGAGGCGCCTGTCCTGGAGCTCGTCGCGAACCTCGGCGTTAACGGCTACACCTCGCGCGACGTGATCGAGACCGAGCTTCCCAGGCTCGCCGCGCTCAGGCCGGACTTCGCGACGCTCCTCGTCGGCGTCAACGACGTCGTCCAGGGCGTCCCGGAGGCGACCTACGCAGCCAACGCCGCGCACATCCTCGATGAGCTGCTCGCGGCGCTGCCGGCGAACCGGATCGTGTCGGTCGCGACCCCCGACTACACGGTCACCCCGCAGGGAGCCGCGTACGGCGACCCGAGCTCCAGGCCGCGGGGATCCGCCGGAACAACGAGATCCTGCGCGACCTTGCGGCCGAGCGAGGGATCGCCTTCGTCGACATTCACGACATGTCGCTGCGAGCCGCCGACGATCGCTCGCTCGTCGCGGTCGACGGCCTCCATCCGTCCGGCGCCCAGTACACGCTGTGGGTCGACCGGATCGCGCCGGTCGTGGCGGAGCTGATCGGCCCCTAGCGCACGCCGAACTCCCAGCTCCGCTTCCGGGGCAGGGCCTCCCACTCGTCGCGGAGGATCGCCATCCGGATGTCGTCCTGGAAGATCCCGTCCTGGTAGAACGCGCGCCGGAGCCGTCCCTCGTGGGCAAAGCCCGCCTTCTCGTAGACGTGCTGGGCCTTCAGGTTGACGGAGTCGGTCACGAGCCAGACGCGCTCGAGCCGGAGCTGTCCGAAGCAGAAGTCGACGATGACGTTGACGGCCTCCGTGCCGAGGCCGCCGCCACGGACGTCATGCTCGCCGATTGCCAGGCCGAAGCCAGCCGAGCCGTTGTATCGGTCGATCTCGAAGATGTCGGCCCGCCCGATCGGACGGTCGTCGGCGATCAGGCAGATTACGAACGAGAACCAGTCCCTGCCGGCCTGCCCGGTCGCAGTTTCGGCGTCGGCCCGGCGGCGAGCGAGGCTCAGTGGCATCTCGCCCATGAGCCGCGCCGTGTCCGCGTGCTCGTACCAGCGGTGGACGAGCTCCGCGTCGGCCGGTTCGAGCGCGCGCAGGTAGACGCGCTCGCTTCGAAGGATCGGGTTGGGGCGCTGGGGCGAGGCGCTGGGGTCGTCGGTCATGGCGCCGGCGAGGGAGCCGCAGGCACGAGATCGCCGAGATTGAAGATCAGGCCACCGCCATCGGATGGAATGAGCATGACCCGGATCTGATCGGACAGCTTCTCGATGTAACGGTTCTGGAGGATCGCCGACGTCAGCGATGCCGCAACGAGCCTGTTCGACTCGGCCTCGCCGCGGGCTCGCTCGATCTGGGCCTCGGCGTCGCCTTTGGCCGTGGCGACCTTCTGCTGGGCGATGATCTCCTGCTGGGCGAGCTTCTGACGCTCGGTTTCGACTTGCTGCTGGGCGACCTGCTTGTCCTCGATCGCCTGGTTGTAGGCCGGCGAGTAGCTGAAGTTCTCGAAGTTGATCGTGTCGACGATGATGCCGCGCGGCTCGAGCCCTGCGCGCAGCAGGTCTGTCGCCTTCTGGCGGATCTCGTCGCGGCTGTTCAGGACGATGTTGGTCGGATAGTCGTCGGTCACGGACTTGGGGATGTCGAGGAAGCGCGGCCTGATGATCGTCTCCTCGAATTCGAGCCCCAGCTCCTGGATGATCTTCGGTGCCTGGCGCGGGTCGATGTGATAATTGAGCGTCGCGTCGAGGAAGAGGTCCTGCTGCTCCTTGCTGGCGGCGGTATAGCCCTCGAAGCGGATTGCCTGGACCCGGGTGTCGACGAGATCGACGGAGTTGACGACAGGCGCGATGAAGTGGAGCCCCGGGTCGAGCGTCGCGCCGGTGACGGCGCCGAACGAGCGGACCACTCCCACGTAGCCGGCGGGGATCTGGATGAACGCGCCGAGTGCTCCACCGAGGACGAGCGCGACGGCCGCTCCGACCAGGAACAGGGCCGTCGGCAACGTCCGCGGCTGATTCGGCCGCCCGAGGGCGCCGGTCCGGTTGAGGACGATAGCGGCGATGCCCAGGATCAGGAGCGCGAAGCCCGCCGTCGAGAGCAGGGCGCTGATTGTCTGCATTGAAACTGCCTCCTTGGGCACGCAGGCGCGGGCCGCTGGCCGAAGCGTATCCGCCCGCGCGGCTTCGGCGGTGCGCTATTTTCCCCGGCCCTGAGCCTCGCTTAGCCTCGCTGAAGCTCCCGCAGCCGCTCGTCGTCGATGCCGAAGTGGTGGGCGATCTCGTGGTGGAGCGTGTCCCGTATCGCGGCGGTCAGGCGGGCGGGATCTCTGTGGGCACGCGAGAGCGGCCCGCGGAACAGCGTGATCTTGCTCGCGAGCGGTGCCCCGTCGGCGCCCCACCGCGTCCGCGGCACGCCCTGGTAGAGCCCGAACAGCCCGCGTTCCCCAACGGAAGTCAGCTGGTCGGCCGACGGCTCGTCCTCGACGACGATCGCGACCGAACCGAGCTGCTCAACGAACGGTGCCGGCAGCTCCTCGAGCGCGCTGTCGATCACCGCGTCGAAGTCGACGCCGTCGATCGATCGATCCTCGTGCATCGCGTGACCTTACCCGGCCTCACGGGCGAGGGTCATCGGTCTCCCGCCCCGCCGAGCGGCTACCATTGACCCTCCCGTGACGATCGCCCCGAACGACTTCACTCACCTCCACGTCCACTCCGAGTTCAGCCTCCTCGATGGGCTCGGGCGGATCACGGATCTCGTCGATTCGGCGGCCCAGCTCGGGTTCGACAGCCTCGCCATTACCGATCACGGCGCCCTCTACGGCGCGGTCGGCTTCTACCAGGCCTGCGTCAACAAGGGCATCAAGCCGATCATCGGTGTCGAGACGTACGTCGCCCGGCGGTCGATGACGGAGAAGGAGGGCAAGGCCGACGCCCAGCCCTTCCACCTGATCCTCCTGGCGAAGGACGACGTCGGCTATCGCAACCTGTGCCGGCTCGTCACCGATGCCCACGTCGACGGCTATTACTACAAGCCGCGGATCGACCGGGAGCACCTCGCGCGCTACTCGCGAGGGTCTGGTCGGCCTGTCCGCCTGCCTCGGCGGCGAGGTCGCGCGGGCGCTCGAGGTCGACGACTGGGAGCTCGCCCGGTCCGTCGCCGGGCCAGTACGGGGACATCCTCGGCCCGGGCAACTTCTTCCTGGAGCTCCAGGACCACGGGATGCCGGAGCAGCGGGCGCTCAACGAGAAGCTCCTGCGACTCGCACCGGAGGCGGGGTTGCCGCTGGTGGTGACGAACGACCTGCACTACGTCCACGAGGCTCAGAGCGACGCCCAGGACGTTCTCCTCTGCATCGGGACCGGCAACAACATCGACACGCCGAACCGGATGAAGTTCGCGGGCAGCGACTTCTGGCTGAAGTCCGCTGCCCAGATGGCTGCCCTGTTTCCCGATCAGCCGGAGGCGATCAGCAACACCCGCCTGATCTCCGAGATGACGGACGTCAAGCTGCCGATCGGAAACCTCCGGATCCCGAATTTCCCGGTCCCGGCCGGCGAAACCGCGGAGAGCTGGCTCCGCAAGGAGTGCCAGCGCGGGCTCGAGCGGCGCTACGGGACCGTGACCCCGGAGCTCCAGACCCGGCTCGACTACGAGCTCGGCGTGATCCTCTCGATGGGCTACGCCGGGTACTTCCTCATCGTCGCCGACTTCATCGCCTTCGCCCGCGAGCAGCGGATCCAGACGACCTGCCGCGGCAGCGCGCCGGGATCGATCGTGACGTACACGCTCGGGATCACGCCGGTCGACCCGATCGCACTACGAGCTGCCGTTCGAGCGCTTCCTCAACCCGGACCGGGTGACGATGCCCGACATCGACGTCGACTTCGAGGACGGCCGGCGCGACGAGGTCATTGCCTACGTCACCCGCAAGTACGGCGCCGACCACGTCGCCCAGATCATCACGTTCGGGACGATGCTCGCCCGGGCGGCGATCCGCGACGTCGGCCGCGTGCTCGGCCACAGCTACGGCGAGGTCGACCGGATCGCGAAGGCCGTCCCGAACCAGCTCGGGATCAGGCTCGACGAGGCGATCGAGACGTCTCGCCGGAGCTGCGCGGCCTCGTCGAGGGCGATCCGGCGGTCAAGCGGATCACCGACTTTGCCCGGCAGCTCGAGGGCGTCGCCCGGAATGCCTCCACCCACGCGGCGGGCGTCGTCATCAGCGACGAGCCGCTGACCGAGCTCATGCCGCTCCAGAAGGCGACGAACTCCGACGCGCTCATGACCCAGTACGAGATGCACGGGATCGAGGCGCTCGGGCTCCTGAAGTTCGACTTCCTCGGCCTCTCGAACCTGACGATCCTCCGCCAGGCGGTCGATCTCGTCCGGCAGGAGCGCGGGATCGAGATCGACCTCGACACGATCCCGCTCGACGATTCGCGAACGTTCGAGCTCCTCGCATCGGGCGAGACGACCGGCATCTTCCAGCTCGAGTCGGCGGGGATGCGCCGCTACATCCGCGACCTCCGCCCGACGTCCGTCCTCGACCTGGCAGCGATGGTCGCCCTCTACCGGCCCGGCCCGATGGACAACATCCCCGCCTACATCCGGCGCAAGCACGGCCAGGAGAAGGTGACCTACCTCCACCCGCTCCTCGAGCCCTACCTGGAGAAGACCTACGGGATCTTCGTCTACCAGGAAGACATCATGGCCGCGGCGATCGCGCTCGGCGGCTTCACCGGCCCGGAGGCGGACACGCTCGGCTACGCGATCCGGAAGAAGAAGTCGGCCGTGCTGCGGGCCCAGCGCGAGAAGTTCGTCACGCAGGCCGCCGAGCGGGGCGTGGCGCCGCAGGTCATCGACCAGGTCTTCGCCGCCTTCCAGCCGTTCGAGCGCTACGGCTTCAACAAGGCCCACGCGACCTGCTACGGGCTGATCGCGTACCAGACCGCCTACCTCAAGGCGAACTACACCGTCGAGTACATGACGAGCGTGCTGACGGCATTCCGATCGAACGAGGAGAAGGTCGCCGCCGCGATCGCCGAGTGCCGCCGGATGGGGATCGAGGTCCTGCCGCCCGACGTCCACAGCTCCGGGGTCGAGTTCACCGTCGAGGGCCAGGCGATCCGGTTCGGGCTGCTCGCGGTCAAGAACGTCGGCCAGGGGGCGATCGAGTCGATCATCGCGGCGCGGGCAGAGGGCGGCCGGTTCAGGTCGCTCCGCGACTTCTGCGAGCGGGTCGACCTCCGGCTCGTCAACTCGCGCGTCATCGAGGCGCTCGCCTGGGTCGGCGCGCTGTCCGAGTTCGGGCACACGTTCCAGATCCTCGACGCGCTGCCGACGATCCTGCCCTCGGCCCAGGCGGTGCAGCAGCAGCAGGCGACCGGCCAGCTATCGGCCTTCGACATGCTCTTCGCCGAGGCGCCGGTCGAGAGCCTCCCGGATCGGACGGAGGCGCCCCGACGCGAGCGGCTTCGCAAGGAGAAGGAGCTTCTGGGGCTCTACCTCTCGGAGCACCCGATGGGCGAGGTCGCCGAGCAGGTCGGCGCCTACGTGAACGCCTACAGCGGCGATCTCAAGGACGAGTCGCTCGATGGCCAGCGGATCGTCGTCGCCGGCATCGTCACTGGGTTCCGGACGGTCATCACGAAGGCGAAGTCGACGATGGGCATCGCCACGCGTCGAGGACCTCCAGGGAACGATCGAGATCGTGGTCTTTCCGAAGCTGTACGAGCAGACCGTCGGGACATGGTCGGAGGGCTCGATCCTGCTCGTCGCCGGGCGAGTCGATCACCGCGGTGAGGAGGTGTCGCTGCTGGCGGACCTCGTGACCGACTGGGACGGGGCAGTGGCGCGCGGACCCGAGGCCTTCGCCCGGGAGGTCGCGGCCGGTGATCGCGGACGGCCGCCGCGGCGCCAGCCGGTGCCGGTGGGTCCGGGTGTGAACGGTGGCGACCGCTATGCCGCCGGCAATGGCAACGGCAACGGCCACGCCATCGGCGACCGCAATGGCGGTGGCGGCGTTCAAGCGCCCACGATCGCCGAGCCGGTTACAGCCGGCGGCGGCCCGGAGATCCCGTACGTGTCGCCGCTCCGGGCCGAGGCGCGCGAACAGGCCCGTACACCCCCGCTGCCGTCAGTCGGCCCAGCCGAACCGATCCCGACGTATCAGGAAGTTCCCGACCTGGAGCGCCTCTCCCCCGATCGCGACATCGAGCCCGCCCTGCCCGACGAGGCACGGGATCGGGCGGCCGGCGCGGCGCGGGCGGTCACGCCGCCCGTCGACGCCTCGCCGGACGCCATCCTCCACGTCCGGTTCGCGGGCGGTGCAGGCACGGATCGCGTCGTCGGCGCAATGGAGGCGTTCAAGGGACTCCTCGCCGAGCGGCCGGGCTCGACCCGGGTCATCCTCCACGTCCCCGCCGCGACCGGGGCGGCCTCCCTACCGATGGAGCTCCGCCGCGGCGTCGCCTACGACGCGGAGCTCCTCGCCGAGGTCCGCCGCCGCCTGGGCGAAGGCATCGTCGAGGTCAGCCTCGGCTAAGGTCTACGCGCCGCTTGCACGCGACGAGAAGTCCGAGCAGGCCAACGACGAGTGTCGCGACGAGTGCGGCCCATCCGGGTTCCGTACTCGCTCCAATGGTGTCGTGGGCGACCGTGTCGGTAGCCGGGAGCTCTCCGAACGCTGCCGCAACGGCATTCGCATCGAGCGCGTCGGGACCGTCGACGACGTAGAAGAGCGGCAGCGGATACGGATACTGGCCACCCCGGACGTCGAACAACACGACGATCGACTCACCGACGTCTGCCGACTGCTCGCAGATCGCCCCAGCGACAGCGTGAAGGCGGAGCGCGGTGGGTGGATCGCCTCGTAGCGCCTGCGCGTGCGAAATCAAGAGATCAGTCGTGAAGTCCTCGCGAATTGGCGCGCTCGTTACACGCGCCCGGAGGATGCCCCCGTCCGTATGTGCCACGGCCCAGTCGAATGCTGTTCCCCCGATGCACGCGACCACGGATTGGGTCCCGGCTGCGCTCGCCACTGCCCAGAGGACAAGGATGGCGAACCCTAACCGGACCGGACGCAGGTTGGAAGCACGCACGTGGGGTGGACGGGCGGGCCGGGTCACCTGTTACTCAACGAACTCGCCGCGGGGCACGGTGCCTCAGCCGCGCTCGGCTGCGAGGCCTACGCCCCGCTTGCTCTCCTGAGGGCCTGGACGGCCGAGAGCTGCTCGTGAAACTCGGAGCGGACCGTGTTGACGACGTCCCGTTCGACGTCCAGCTCGCGGGCGATCTCGTTCACCGTCGAGGCCTCCTCGGCGTTGATCGTCCCATCCGCGGCGCCGATCGCGAAGCAGCACCGGAGGAGCGCAACCCGCTGCTCGACCGTCGAGATCTGGCGGAACTCCCGGGTCACCACGAAGTCCTCTGTTGCCCCGTGGACGCGCGCCTGGATCTTTGCCATCTGGACGACGAGCACGGCCTGAGACGCGTCCAGTCCGCCGAACTGCGTGGCGAACTGCTCCATGAGCGCAGTCTCCTCGTCGCTGATGTGGAAATCGGCGGCGGCCGCGCGGCTCATCACGTAGGCGAAGCAGGCGAGGTAGCGAGCTTCCTCGGGCGGCAGCGCCTCGAGTCGAGCGACGATCCGGCGAGCGGTCGCAGTCTCCGCCGACGATCCGGGCAGCGGCGCCTCGTCCTCGCCGACCGGCAGGCGTGAGTCAGTCTCGGGGCGACGATCGAGGCCGAGGAAGCGGCGGAACATTGAGGTTCTCCTTACCAGCGATCGTAGGCAGGGTGGCCGGGCTTGACGGCGACGAACGTGCCTCGACAGGTTGCGGTGATGTCACCGTCGGCCGCGAGCGTCGCCTCGACGGTCGCTCGATCCTCGCCCGAATTCGACGACTCGAGCGGCGAGGTGGACCGGGCCCGACATCGGTGTCGGCCGGCGCATCCGGACTGAGTAATCGAGAGTGACGGTCGTCGGTGGCCGATCGGCGCCGCGCTGCCGCATCAGGTGATAGGTCGCGGTCCAGTTCGAATGGCAGTCCAGCAGCGACCCGATGATGCCGCCGTTCATGACGCCCTCGAATGCCTCGTGATGCGGCGACGGGGTCCAATCGGCGACGACCTCGTCAGGATCGGTATCGGACGGGAAGCTCCTGACCCGCAGCCCCATCGAGTTGGCTGGACCGCACCCGAAACAGCGAAGCTCAGGGGCATAGCGCTCCTGCAGGCTCAGATCGGCCGGCTCGGTCATCGGCCGGAGTATCGCAGCCTTCGCCCGCACCGGTTGTCGGGCGACGTCTGCGTCAGGGCTGCAGCTCCGACAGCCGAACGACGTGGTCGAGGAAGAGACGCGGGCCTTCGTGGATCTCGAGGTGGATCTCAGGATCGGCTGGTCCCCAGTCGATCTCGACCAGACCGTGCTTCCGATAGGTGTTCAGCAAATCGCCGACGCGGTTCGGGTTGACCAATTCGCTGTCCGGAACAGGCTCGACCTGGTCGAGCCCCGATGGGGTGAGGTCGTAGGTCGGATAGCCGAGAGCGGCCGCGTCGTCCGGGTGGCGCGTGAGCTCCGAGAAGTGCATGTCACCGGACACAAAGACCACGCCCGGGATGCGCATGTCGCGGATCAGCTTGAAGAGCCGCTCGCGCTCGAGCGGCGAGTCGCCCCAGCCTTCCCATTCCTCGTCGATGTCGTAGTCCTGGATGACCTGGACGCCGCTGCCGATTAGCCGGATCGTCGCGGGCTCTGCGAGCCGTTCCTGCAGCCACGCCCATTGCACGTCGCCGAGGACGGTCCGGCCCGGATCCTGCCCGGCATAGTCCCACGGGTCGAGGTTGTAGCGGTTGTCGAGCAGGATCACCTGGACGGTGCGATCACCGCTCCCGAACGTGCGGGCGGAGTACACGCCGGGCTGAGTCCAGCGCGGATCATCAGCCGCCGCGCGCCAGAACCGGAGGAACTCGTCCTTGGCGGCGTCGCGGTGCGGCCACGTCGAGTTGGCATTGTTCGAGCCAAAGTCGTGGTCGTCCCAGACGGCCATCGTCTCCGTCGAGGCCGCCAGCGCCTGGAAGCGCGTGTTCGCCCCGAGCTGGTCGTAGATCGCCCGCATCGCGGCCATGTCCTCGGTGTCCGCGTAGATGTTGTCGCCCAGCCACAGCATCAGGTCGGGATCGTGGGCGACCACGTCGGCCAGCGCCGCGCCGCCAGGCGCGTATCGGAGGCAGGCGCCGATGGCGACGCGGAACGTCTGATCGGACGTACCCGACGTCGGGCCGGGCTCTGAAGGAATTGGCGGGAGCGTCTGAATCGGGCCGGGGGTTGCCGAGCACCTGATCAGGCCGACACACGGTGTCGGCGTCGCCTGGACGGGTGCGGCCGACGGCTCCGTCGCCTGCCCGCAACTCCCGATCAGCAGCGACGCAAGAACCGCCCATGCGATGCGCACCTGTACATCTCCACGTCAGCGGACAGGGTGGTGCCGAAGGTGGGACTCGAACCCACACGAGCTTGCCCTCAACGGTGTTTGAGACCGTCGCGTCTGCCATTCCGCCACTTCGGCGCGGCATTCAATCGTAATCGACGCTGACCGCGCGCCTCAGCAGGGATCCGGCTCGCCCGGGAAGAGCGGCCGCGCTACGACGCTGAATTGCTTGTCGCCGCGATCGGTCCAGCGCGTGAGCGCGTTGGCCTTGCCGAAGGCCGTCAACGCGGCCGCGAGATCGGCCCCCTCGATGACGCCGCACCGGGCCGGCGGTGAGCCCGGCCACTCGACGCCGAAGGTCGCCATCTGGACCTCGAGCGGCCAGGGCGCGATCGATGGCTGGACGGCGGGGTCCGGCACCGGCTCGATCAGTAGGATGGCGAGCCGATCGATGTCAAACGGCGTCTCCGGGCCCAGCTCCGCGCCGAGCCACGAGGGGATGTCGTGGACCTGGGCCCAGAACTGGCCGAACGCCTCGGGCGTGCCGGGAGGAGCGATGCACGGCGCCCGGACGCAGACAATCTGGTGCGCTGGATCGCCGAAGACCTCGCGCTCGACGCCATTGATCGTGAACAGAAGGTGACCGGTCTGGGATCCTGGCATCGACTCGCCGGCCAGGTCCGTCGGACCGTCCAGGAGACCGGCCGCGCGCGCGGCGTCGACGATGGCGTCGATTCCGGCCTGGCTGATCGGGCGTTGCTGGAGGTTCGGGAGAAGCGGGCCCGGGTAGATAGCGGGAACGGGTCCGCCGGCGATCAGCCTGCCCTGGTCGATCGCGACACTCGGCCCGGCCGATGGAAAGAAGCCGATTGGTGGCAGTGCCTGGGTGATCCACGCCCGCAGGCCGAACCCGATGACCGGTGCGGACGGCGATGGGCTGGCGGCGGCGCCGGCGCAACCGCCGACGAGAAGGAGTACGAATACGAGGCTCGCAAGTCGACGCATCTGCTTTGAGCTCCAGGGTGGGCAGAGGATAACCCTCTCTTCGTGGCCCGGGACGCTCAGCGGTGCCGCGAAGTTGCCGGTGCCTGCGAACAACCGCCACGGAACCCCGGCAGCACGCACGGCGTCTCCGCGCGGACCGATGCTAGACTCGCCCAGCCTCAGAATTGCCGTCTTGAGGGACCCCCTGATCGTGGAGGACCTTCGCCCGACGACGGTCGTCGACGACCCCGTCCAGCGCCGAGACCTCATCCTCCTCGAGCGAGCCCGCGCGGGCGATCTCGATGCATTCAACGACCTGGTCGTGTGCTACCAGGACCAGTTGTTCGCGCTGGTCGTCCGGATGGTGCCCGACCGCGATCAGGCATCCGACGTGACCCAGGAGGCGTTCTTCTCGGCGTTCCGGAATCTCGCCGGCTTCCGAGGCGGAAGCGTGAAGTCGTGGCTGAACCGGATCGCGGTCAACGCCGCGATGGACACCCAACGGGCGAAAAAGCGCCGCCCGGTCCAGCCCTATCCGGAGCTCGAGGACGAGAGCTGGCAACCGCCAGCGTCCGAGGACGCCGACCCGGTCCACACCGCGCTGACCTTCGAACGTTCGCATGCGCTGAATGCGGCACTCGCCGCCATCACCGCCGACCAGCGCACGGCGATCGTGCTGTTCGACGTCGAGGGATACGACTACGCAGAGATCGCCGGGATGACAGGCGTCTCGCTCGGGACCGTCAAGTCCCGAATCCACCGCGGCCGCTTGGCCCTCCGCGATCTCCTCGCGGACCAGATGGACCTCTTCCGTGGCTGAAGGGAACCTCTTGCGCATGGAGCTCGTCTGAACCACATGCCCCACGATTTCGAGCAGCACGCTCAGCACGACCCACTTCTCGTCGTCTCGCTCGCCGCCGGTGACCTCACCGGCGCCGAACGCGACCTCGCCACATCCCTGGTCGCCGATTGCGGCGAGTGCGCGACGCTCCACGACGACCTTCTCGCCATCGCGCGGGCGACGGCCGCTCTCCCGACCGCCGTCCGCCCGCGCGACTTCCAGCTGACCCCCGACCAGGCCGCCCGCCTCCGCCCGCTCGGCTGGCGGCGGTTCGCTGCCGCGTTCGCCTCGCCACGCCTCGCGATGACGCGTCAGCTCGGCGTCGGGCTCACGACGCTCGGCCTGGCCGGGCTGCTCGTGAGCGCTCTGCCAACGGTGAACCTCGGGATGGGCGGCGCCGCGAGTGCGCCCTCCGCGACCTGCGGCAGCGCTGCAGGCCACCGAAGACACGGAGTTCAGCGGCGAGTCCCTGGCATCGGCGGCTGCCCCAATGCCTTCAGCGGCGGCGTCCGGACGCGGCTGCATCGGCATCGTTGCGGACAACGTCCGATACCGCCAGCCCTCGGGCAGCGCCGACCCGGCTGCCGCGCCGTTTGCGACATATCCCGATCGATCGTCTGCGAGCGACGGCGGCACGAAGGGCAACGTCACCGCGCAGGGATCCGAGGGGCGCCGACGTGACCGCGGCACCCATCAGGTCGAGCGCCAGGGGCTCGATCAGTCCGCCACGGACCAGCGCGGTCCGTCGACGTTCGTCGTCGTCTCCGCGATCCTCCTCGCGGCGGGGATCGCCCTTCTCATCGCCCGCCGAATCGCACGGGGCCTGACCCGCAGCTGACCTCGCCGAGGTCGAGCGCCGGGCGGTCCCCGGCTACACTTCGTACCGTGCCCACTGAACGCCTCATGCTGCTCGACGGCTACGGGCTCGTCTATCGCGGCTACTTCGCGCTCCCGCCGCTGACGACCTCCCGTGGCGACCTCGTCAACGGCGTGTTCGGCTTCGCCAGCATCGTCCTTCGCGGCCTGCAGGACCTCCAGCCGGACTACCTCGCCGTCTCGTTCGACCTGCCCGGGCCGACCTTCCGGCACGAGCAATACGCCGAGTACAAGGCGACCCGGACGAAGATGCCGGACGACCTGCGCGACCAGTTCCCGAAGGTCCGCGAGGTCGTCAAGGCCCTCCGGATCCCGGTCTACGAGATGCAGGGCTACGAGGCCGACGACGTGATCGGGACGATCACCAAGCAGCTCGACCCGCGCGACGACCTCGAGACGACGATCGTGACCGTCGACCTCGACATGCTCCAGCTCGTGACCCCGCGCGTCCGACTGATGACGACGCGATCCGGCGTCGAGAACACCGTCATGTACGACGTCGCCAGGATCGACGAGCGATTCGGGCTGCGGCCCGACCAGATGATCGACTACAAGGCGCTCAAGGGCGACCCGACCGACAACATCCCCGGCGTGCCCGGCGTCGGCGAGAAGACCGCCGCGAAGCTGATCCGCGAGTTCGGCGACCTCGACTCGCTCTTCGCCCGCATCGACGAGGTGACGCCGGAGAAGCTCCGCGACAAGCTCCGCGAGTACCGCGACCAGATCTACATGGGCAAGGACCTCTCGACGATCGTGCGCGACCTGCCGATCACGATCGATCTCGAGGCCGCACGCCTCGGCGACTACGACCGCGACACGGTCGTCCGCCTCTTCCGCGAGTACGAGTTCCGGACGCTCATCGAACGGCTGCCGCCGATCGCGGGCGAGACTGCCGAGCAGCGATCGACGAGTCTCCGCTCGGTCGTCGAGAGCGGCTACGTGCCCGCGGCGCGCGTCGCCGGCCGCCCCGACGGCTGGGGTCCCGGCCGCTCCGGCGTCCGCCCGGAGAGCGGCGAGCTCCAGCTCCGCCTCGACTTCGAGGCCGTCGGCGGCCGAGCCGCGGCGAGCGGACCGACGGCGACCGACGGGACCTCGCCGGACGGAGCACCACCGGCCGCCGCGCCCGAGGACCTCCCGTCCGCCCTGGCCGCCGCGATCGTCGATCCCGGCCGGATCGAGGTCCGCGGTGCAGACGACATCGCCGCGCTCGAGCCCTGGCTCGTCGCGCAGCGGCGCCGTCGGCGTCTCGCTCGTGCTCGACGATCCTCGGCCGCGTCGCGGCTCGGCCCTGGCGCTCGCCGTCGCCGGCCCGGACGGTCGCGTCGTCGCGGCGGAGGGCCAGGAGGCCTCGGACGCCCTTCGGCAGCTGCTCGTCCGGCTCGACGTGCCGCTCGTCGGCCACGAGGTCAAGCCGGTGCTCGTCGCCCAGTTCGGCGACGACCTCGAGGCGCCGACCACGCCCGTCGCCTTCGACACGCAGGTCGCGGCCTACATCCTCAACGCCGCGCTCCGCAGCCAGACGATCGCCGACGTCGTCGCCGAGAATCTCGACCAGATCCTGCCGCCCGCGACAGAGCTGCCCGCGACGGCCCGCGCCGGGTTGGAGGCGCTGTCGGCGATCGCGGTTCGCGAACCGCTCGAACGGCGACTCTTCGACGTCGGGCTCGACCGGCTGTTTCGAGAGGTGGAGCTGCCGCTCATCCCGGTCCTCGCCCGGATGGAGGCGGTCGGGGTCGCGCTGGATCTCGAAGCGCTCGGCGTGCTCGATCGCGAGTTCGCCGCAGAGATCAGCCGGCTCGAGGCCGAGATCTACATCGACGTCGGGCACGAGTTCAACCTCGGCAGCCCGAAGCAGCTCGAGCAGATCCTGTTCTTCGAGCTCAACCTTCCGAAGGGCAAGCGGACGAAGACCGGCTACTCGACCGATGCGTCGGTGCTCGAGGAGCTCCGCCCGGCCCACCCGATGATCGACAAGCTGCTCGAGTGGCGGGTCTACACGAAGCTGCGCTCGACGTACGTCGAGGCCCTGCCGTCGCTCATGGCGGCGGACGGCCGGCTCCACACGACGTTCCACCAGGCCGTTGCCGCGACGGGGCGGCTGTCGTCCTCGGACCCGAACCTCCAGAACATCCCGATCCGGACACCCCTCGGGCGGCGGATCCGCCGCGCATTCGTCGCCGGTGCGCCCGACGTCACGCTCCTCGCCGCCGATTACAGCCAGATCGAGCTGCGGATCCTCGCCCACGTCTCGGGCGACGAGCACCTCAAGGACGCCTTCGCGCGACAGGCCGACATCCACCGCGAGACGGCGGCGCGGGTCCTCCACAAGCCGGCCGAGGACATCACCCACGGCGAGCGGTCGATGGCCAAGATGGTCAACTTCGGGCTGGCGTACGGGATGAGCGACTTCGGGCTCGCCTCGCGGGCGAACATCCCGCGCAAGGAGGCCCAGGAGTTCATCAACAGCTACTTCGCCGCGTACTCCGGGATCAGCTACTACATGATGGCGATCAAGGAGCAGGCGAAGGCGCAGGGCTTCGTCGAGACCCTCCTCGGCCGGAAGCGGCAGATCCCGGAGCTGCGGGCTTCGAACCCGGCACTGCGTGGCGCCGGCGAGCGGATGGCGATCAACATGCCGATCCAAGGGACGGCCGCCGACATCCAGAAGATCGCGATGATCCGGGTCGCGGAGCGGCTGGCCGCAACCGACTCGCGGGCGCGGCTCCTGCTGTCGGTCCACGATGAGCTCCTGTTCGAGGTGCCGCGGGACGAGGTGGAGGACGCTTGCCGTGATCGTGCGCGAGACGATGGAGGGCGCGATGCCGCTGTCGGTGCCGCTCGTCGTCGACGTCAAGGTCGGCGACGACTGGGAGTCGATGACGCCGCTGACACGGGCAGACGAGATTGCCGCCGAGGCCGACGAGATGCCGCTCGAGGCGCCGATCGCCCCCCTCGTCGGGTAGGCCGCCGCCAGTGCCGGAGCTCCCCGAGGTCGAAACCGTCGCGCGCGATCTGCGCCCGCGCATCGTCGGCGTCGACGATCGTCGGCGCCCGACGCCTGTGGCCGCGAACGCTGCGCAACGCATGTCGCCCGAGGAATTCGCGGCCGGCGTCGCGGGCCGGCGGATCGAGGCGGTCGGTCGCGACGCGGCAAGCAGCTCGTGGTGTCGCTCGACGGCGACGCGGTCCTGACCATCCACCTCAAGATGACCGGCCAGCTGTTCGTCGTGCCGCCGGGCGGCCAGACGGATCCCTACGTCCGGCTCGTGCTCGAGCTGGAGGACGGTCGGGAGATCCGGTTCCGCGACATCCGGAAGTTCGGGAGGTCGGGCTGTACGGCCGTGATCGAGCCGGCGACTGGACGATCCGGTTTCGCGGCGACCGGCCCGGAGCCGCTTGCCGACTCGTACACGCTGGTCCGGCCTTTCGGCGCCGGATCCGTGCGCCGGAAGGGCCGCCTCAAGCCGCTCCTCCTCGACCAGTCGTTCCTCGCCGGAGTCGGCAACATCTACGCGGACGAGGCCCTTTGGGCGGCCCGGCTGCATCCGCTCCGGACGGCGACGACGCTGCGGCCGGCCGACGAGCGGCGCCTCTTCGCGGACATCCGCCGGATCCTCGCCGAGGCGGTCGATTCGCCGCGGCTCGTCGATCGACGACTACACGGCGCCGGACGGCGACGGTGACGATGCAGGAGCACCTGCACGTCTACCAGCGGACGGGCGAGCCGTGCCGGCGCTGCGGGCGCCCGATCCGGCGGATCGTCGTCGGCGGCGCGGGCGACCCACTTCTGCTCGTGGTGCCAGCGGCTTTCCGCCGCGGACCGGGCCGGCGCGCGAGCCGATCCTCGCGGTCAATGGCGGACGCCGGAGCGCGTCGGGCGGCGCTGGACGGAGCTGGCCGGAGAGGGGAGCCTGGGGCTGACCCGTGCCGAACGGCACGCCGCGAAGGCGGCGAGCGACCCGACGGGCCGCCGCCACGCGGCCGTCGGCCGGCGGCTAGGCCGATGTCGATCCTTCGTCTGACCGACGTCACCCGCGAGGTCGGGACGTTCGTCATCCTCGACAGCATCGACGCGTCCATCGCGCTGGGCGATCGGATCGGCCTCGTCGGCCCGAACGGCGCCGGCAAGACGACCCTGCTCCGGCTCGCGGCCGGTCGCGACGAGCCGGACGAGGGCGAGGTCCATCGCAAGCGCGGCCTGACGCTCGGCCTGCTCGCCCAGGAAGCCGCATTTCGACGCGGAGTTCATGGCCGCGCCGGACCTCCGGGCCGCGGTCCGGCCAGGGCGCGGCGCACCTCGATCGGATGGCCGAGACGCTGGCAGCATTCGAACGCGACGATCGCGTCGAGCGAGCACGCCTACGCCGATCTCCAGCACCAGTTCGAGATCCTCGGCGGGTACACGCTCGACCAGCGCGTCGACGACGGCGCTGTGCGGCCTCGGGTTCACGCGGGACGAGTGGGACGAAGCCGCCGTCGGCCCTGTCGGGCGGCGAGCAGACGCGCGCGGCGCTCGCCCGCCTCGTGATCGCCGATCCGGACCTGCTGCTGCTCGACGAGCCGACGAACCACCTCGACCTCGACGCGCTCGAGTGGCTCGAGGAGCATCTCCGCCGGCGCCGCGGGTCGCTCCTGGTCGCGTCGCACGACCGCGCCTTCCTCGACGCGACCGTCAACCGGATCTGGGAGCTGCGCGACCGCCGCCTCACGGCGTTCCGCGGCGACTACAGCGCCTATCACCGCCAGCGCGAGTCGAGCGCGACGCCCGCGCCGCCAAGGACGTCGACACGCAGGCGGAGTCGATCGAGCGCGAGCGGGAGCTCGTCCAGCGCTATCGGAGCCATCGCAAGTTCAGCAAGATGCACGAGCACGAGGCGCGGCTCGAGCGGCTCCAGGCCGACCGGAGCGAGGCGCCCGAAGGGCTCGCGCAAGCTTCGGCTCCCGATCGGCCGCGCTCGCAGGCGGCGGGGCCGTCGCGCTCCGGCGAGATCGTCGTCCGGATCGAGGACCTCGTCGTCGGCTACCTGCCCGGGCGCGGCGCGGTCGACGGCGGACGGCATCGCCGGCGACCGAGATCCATCGGGTCGCGCGGGCGCCGTTCCTCGCCGCCCAGCGTGGCGACCGGATCGGGATCGTCGGGCCGAACGGGGCCGGCAAGACGACGCTCCTGCGGACGATCGCCGGCGACCTGCCGCCGCTCGACGGGCGGCTCACGTTCGGCAACGCCGTGCAGATCGGCTACCTCGCCCAGCTGCGCGAGGCGCGGCGATCCCGGGCGCGACGGTCCTCGACGCGCTGCTCGAGGTCGATCCCGGTCACGCCGGGGAGGCGCGCGGCTACCTCGCCCGGTTCCTGTTCCGCGGCGACGACGCGTTCAAGGAGGTCCGCGCCCTGTCGGGCGGCGAGCGCTCGCGGCTCGAGCTGGCGCTCCTCGGGATCATGCCGTCCAACCTGCTGCTGCTCGACGAGCCGACGAACCACCTCGACATCCCGGCCCGCGAGGCGATCGAAGCCGTTCATGGCCGACTCGCCGGCGACGCTGCTGGTCGTCTCGCACGACCGGCGGCTGCTCGAGACGGTCTGCGAGAAGCTGTGGGTCGTCGACGACGGTCTCGGCAGCCGCGTTCGACGGCGGGTATCGCGAGTGGCGGGCGGCGGTCGCGGCGGGCTGGACGTGTCGCGCTGAGGCGAGGCGAAGCGGCTGCCCGCCGCGCCCGGGTCGGTCCGGCGGCCGTGGCGGCGGCTGAAGGCGCCAACGCCAGGCGCCACCGGCGGCGGCGAGTCTGCGACCGTCGCGCGTCCGGCTACCGGCCGCGCCGCCGGCGCTCGCCTCGGCCGCCGCGAGAAGCTCTCGAAGGACGCCTACCGCCGGCAGAAGGCGGTCGTCGAGGCCGATCTGACCCGGCTCGGGCTGCGCAAGAACCATCTCGAGCTGGCGATGGGCGACCCGGCGGTGGCGGCGAACTTCGTCGAGATGCGCCGGATCACGAGCGAGCTCGCCGACGTCGACGCGCGCGCTCGCGGCCGCGGAGGACGCCTGGCTCGAGCTCGAGGAGCGCGCGCCGTGACGGTCCGCATCGGGATCACCGGTCCGATCGGATGCGGCAAGTCGACGGTCGCCGGCTGGCTCGGCGACGCTGGGCGCCCGCGTCATCGATGCCGACGGGTCGCGCGCGAGGTCATCGACGCCCGGCGAGCCGGCCCTCGACAGCCGTCGTCGCCCGCTTCGGCCATTCGTTCCTGCTGCCGGACGGATCGCTCGACCGGCGCGGCGCTCGGGCGACTCGTCTTCGCGGATCCGGCAGCGCTGCGGACCTGGAGGCGATCGTCCACCCGGCGGTCCGACCGCGGATCGTGGCCGCCATTCGAGCGGGCAGAGGACGACGACGTGGCCGCGGTCGTCATCGAGGCGATCAAGCTCGTCGAAGGCGGGCTCGCGGCCGCGTGCGACGAGGTCTGGCTCGTCACCTGCGATCCGGGGATCCAGCGCGAGCGCCTTGTCGGGCGCGGCACGACGCCGGCAGACGCCGACCAGCGGATCGCCGCCCAGGCGGATCTTGCGGAGCGCCTCCGCCCTGCCGCGACGCGGATCGTCGACACATCGGGAGGGCTCGGCGCGACGCGCGAGCGCGTCGACGAGGCCTGGGAGGCCGCCCTGGCGCGGTGACCGCGATGAGTCCGAACACCTGTTCGGTATCGGTGGATTCATGGTATGATTCTGCACCCGATGCCCGACTTCAAGTTCGTCGCCCCGTTCCAGCCGACCGGCGACCAGCCGGCGGCGATCGAGCAGCTCGTCGACGGCCTCGAAGCGCGGCGCCCGGCACCAGACCCTCCTCGGGTGCAACCGGCACGGGCAAGACGGCGACCCTCGCCTGGACGATCGAGCAGGTCAACCGGCCGACGCTGGTCCTCGCCCACAACAAGACGCTCGCCGCGCAGCTCTACGCCGAGTTCCGCGAGTTCTTCCCGGACAACGCGGTCGAGTACTTCGTCAGCTACTTCGACTACTACCAGCCCGAGGCGTACCTGCCCCGCAGCGACACGTACATCGAGAAGGACTCGAGCCGGAACGACGAGATCGACCGGCTGCGGCACGCGGCGACGCACGCCCTGTTCGAGCGCCGCGACGTCATCATCGTCGCGTCGGTGTCGTGCATCTACGGCCTCGGCGCGCCGGTCGACTACGGCGCGACGGTGCTCCAGCTGCGGGTCGGCGGCCAGTACCGGCGCGACGCCGTGCTCCGCCACCTCGTCGACCTCCAGTACCAGCGCAACGACCAGGCGCTGACCCGCGCGCGCTTCCGCGTCCGCGGCGACACGCTCGAGCTCCAGCCGGCGTCCGAGGAGCACATCGTCCGGGTCGAGTTCTTCGGCGACGAGGTCGAGCGGATCACCGAGCTGGACCCGCTGACCGGCGAGCTCCTCGCCGAGCGCAACGGAGACCAACGTCTACCCGGCGACCCACTACGTCACGCCGGCCGACAAGCTGAAGCAAGCGATCGTCGACATCGAGGCCGAGATGGAGGAGCGCGTCGGCGAGCTCGAGGCCGAGGGCCGGGCCCTCGAGGCGGCCCGGCTCCGCCAGCGGACGACGTTCGACCTCGAGATGATGCGCGAGCTCGGCTACTGCACCGGCATCGAGAACTACTCGCGCCACCTCTCGCGGCGCGAGGCGGGCTCGCGGCCGTGGACGCTGCTCGACTACTTCCCGCCGGACTGGCTGCTCGTCGTCGACGAGTCGCACATGACGATCCCGCAGGTCGTCGGCATGTACAAGAACGACCGGACGCGCAAGGAGATCCTCGTCGACTTCGGGTTCCGCCTGCCGTCGGCGCTCGACAACCGGCCGCTGACGTTCGAGGAGTTCGAGGCCACCGTCAACCAGGCGTCTACATGAGCGCGACGCCCGGGCCGTACGAGCTCGAGCGCAGCGAGCAGGTCGTCCAGCAGCTCATCCGGCCGACCGGCGTCGTCGACCCGACGATCGACGGTCCGCCCGACCGACGGCCAGATCGACGACCTCCTCGAGGAGATCCGGCTCCGCGTGGAGCGTGGCGAGCGTGCCCTCGTCACGACGCTGACCAAGAAGATGGCCGAGGACCTCACCGACTACCTCAAGGAGCTCGGCATCAAGGTCCAGTACCTCCACAGCGAGGTCGACACGCTCGAGCGCGTCGCGATCCTGCGCGACCTCCGGCTCGGCGTGTTCGACGTCCTCGTCGGGATCAACCTCCTCCGCGAGGGCATCGACCTGCCGGAGGTGACGCTCGTCGCGATCCTCGATGCCGACAAGGAAGGGTTCCTGCGGAGCTCGTGGTCGCTGATCCAGATGATCGGCCGGGCGGCCCGCAACATCGGCGGCGAGGTCGTGATGTACGCGGACCGCGTCACCGAATCGATGGCGGCCGCGATCGAGGAGACGGATCGGCGACGGTCGGTCCAGGAGGCCTACAACCTCGAGCGCGGGATCGAGCCGACGACGATCGTCAAGGGCATCCACGACATCAACGAGCGCCTTCGCGCGGTCGCCGAGCAGAACCGTGGTCTACACCTCGGAGCGCGACGAGCTGACCGGCCGGGCGCTGACCGGGAGAACACTGCGGGATCGAGAAGCTCGTCGCCCGGATGGAAGCGGAGATGAAGGCCGCGGCCAAGCAGCTCGAGTTCGAGCGGGCGGCCGCCCTCCGCGACGAGATCCAGCAGATCCGGCTGCGCGTCCTCGAGCAGGACCAGTCGCTCATCGTTGGGCGAGCGGCGGAGCGCGCCGGTCGAGCCTGCCGGACCCGGCAACGACGGTCGCGGTCGCCGAGCGCGCCGCCGACGCCGACCGGTCCGGCATTCGAGGTCACGAGCGTCACGGTCCTCCCGGCGGACGAGGAGCCGTCCGAGACGCTCGACGGCGTGCCCGTGATCGACGAGGGCACGGCGGCGGACTGGCTGCCCGGCATCCGCGACGAGCACGACGACGATCCCGGCTGGCAGGCGCGCTGGCTCGACCGGCCCGACCTGGGACCGCACGGTCACGCCGAACGTCCGCAAGCGGACCGGCACACGCTCGGGGCGCCGTCGCCGCTAGGGACTTCGAGATGCGCCGCCGGCGCCGATGGGCCAGACTGTGGGTCGGCTCGAGGCGAATGGCCGCCGGCATCGGTGGGGCCCCGACCATGGAGGGTGCGATGCAGTCCAGGTTCCTTCGATCGGTGGCCGTCGCGGCGGTCCTGGTCATCAGTCTTGTTGGTTGTGGTGGCGGCATCGGCGCCGCGAACCAGGGTGACCCCCAGGGCGCCGTCAAGGGCGCGTTCGAAGCAGCACAGTCCGGCGGGATTGCGAAGCTCGCCGACTTCGCCTGCGCAGCCCAGAAAGACGAGATCGCGGGCATGTTCGGCGGGGGAGATGTGGGCGGGCTTGGCGCGCTCGGCCTGAACGCTGACGAAGTGATGGGCGCCATGAAGATGGAGTTCAAGGACATCCAGACAACCGAAAAGAGCCGAACCGGCGACAACGCCGTCGTAAACGTCAAGGGGACCATGACGGTCACCGTGGACCCCGCGAAGATGCGGGAGCTGATGAAGAAGGCGATGGAGGCCCAGGGCCAGCCGGTGGACGATGCCACGCTGGACGGCATCATCACCTCAATGGCCGGGTCCCTGAGCCAGTCGCAGCCGCTCGACGAGGATGTCACGGTCGTCCAGGAGGGCGGCAAATGGCTGATCTGCGAGTAGACGCAGACCGCCCGTAGCAAGCCGAGCCAGCTCGAGCGTCGGCCGGCAGGTGTCGGTCGACGCTTCAGGCTCGCTCAATTCCGTGGAGCGAATGTCCGCGTCGCTGGCCAGCGCGTCGTCCCGGACGAAGCTCGTCTGCACGATCGGGCCCGCGAGTCGCGATCGAACTGCTGAGCTCGTCGCGGCGGGGATGGACGTCGCCCGGCTGAATTTCTCACACGGCTCGCCGGCGTCGCGCGCCGGTGCGGCGGTCGCGGTCCGGGCGTCGGCCGCCGATGCGGGCCAGCCTGTCGCGATCCTCGCCGACCTGGCCGGGCCCAAGATCCGGATCGGTGAGCTCGCCGGGGGCATGGCCACGCTCGAGGCGGGCCGCCCATTCACGCTGGCGACCCGTGGCCGGGGGACGCCAGGCGGCCCATCGGGCGCGACCGTGAGCTATCGCCGGCTGGCCGCCGACGTGCGACCCGGCGACCGCATCCTGCTCGCGGACGGTGCCGCCGAGCTCCGCGTCACCGCCGTCCAGGACGATTCCGTCGACACCGAGGTCGTCCGCGGCGGAACGATCCGCTCCCGGGCCGGCGTCAGCATCCCGTCGGAGCGCCTGACGACGTCGGTACTGACGGCCAAGGATCGAGCCGACATTCCGCGGGCAATCGAGCTGGCGGCCGACCTCGTTGCCCAATCGTTCGTCCGGAGCGCGGAAGACGTCGCGACCCTGCGCAAGCTGCTGGGGGAGCAAGGGCCGTCGATCGTCGCCAAGATCGAGACCCGCGCTGCTGTCGAGGACTTCGACCGCATCCTCGAGGTCGCGGACGCCGTGATGATCGCCCGCGGCGATATGGGCGTGGAGCTGCCCTACGAGGAGGTGCCGATCATCCAGAAGCAGCTCGTTCGACGGGCCCTCGATCGGGGCGTCCCGTCGATCGTGGCGACCCAGATGCTCGAGTCGATGATCACCTCGCCTCGCCCCACGCGCGCCGAGGCGAGCGACGTCGCCAATGCTGTGTTCGACGGCGCCGACGCGATCATGCTGTCGGGCGAGACGGCCATCGGCGCCTACCCGGTGCTCGCCGCCGAAGCGGCAGCCCGGATCTGCCGGCTGTGCGAAGAGCGGGGGAGCGAGCACCTCCCTGCCGGCGCACCGCCGTCGAGCGACACGGACGCCAGGGCGCTCGCCTATGCCGCCGTCGCGCTGGCGAACGCGCAGGCTGGAATCGCCGGTATCGCCTGCTACACGAGAACCGGATCGACGGCCCGGATCCTCGCCTCCTTGCGTCCCCGCGTCCCGATCTTCGCGTTTTCGCCGGATCCCGCCGTCGTGACGCGCCTCGCAGTCGTCAATGGCGTCGTCGGCCGGACGTGCGTCGCCGAAACCGGCACGCAGGACCGGCTCGGGCTGATGGCCTGGCTCCTCCACGAATCGAAGGCGATGCCGGCGGGGTCTGCGGTCGTGCTCGTTGCCTCGACGGCGTCCGCGGGCAGCGGACCGAACCTGCTCGAAGTGCATCGCATCCCGACGTGACCTGGGCACAAGAACACCTGTTCGATTTGACCAGTTTCGCGTACACTTAGCAGCAAGATGCCCCAGGATCAGCTTGTCGTTCGTGGTGCCCGCGAACACAACCTCAAGGACGTCACCGTCGCGTTCCCGCGCGATCGGCTCGTCGTCATCACCGGTCTCTCCGGCAGCGGCAAGAGCAGCCTCGCGTTCGACACGATCTACGCCGAGGGCCAGCGCCGCTATGTCGAGAGCCTGTCGGCCTATGCCCGCCAGTTCCTCGGCCAGATGGAGAAGCCGGACGTCGACCAGATCGACGGCCTCTCGCCGGCGATCTCGATCGACCAGAAGGGCGCCAGCCGGAACCCGCGGTCGACCGTCGGGACGGTGACGGAGATCTACGACCATCTCCGGCTGCTGTTCGCGCGGGTCGGTCACCCCCACTGCCCGACGTGCGGTCGTGAGATCGAGCGGCAATCGGTCCAGCAGATCGTCGACCAGGTCCTGGCGCTGCCCGAAGGAACGCGGCTGCTCGTCCTGGGGCCGCTGATCAAGGACCGCAAGACCGAGGGCGATCGGGTGTTCGAGGGCGCGCGCCGCCAGGGCTTCGTCCGTGTCCGCGTCGACGGCGAGATGTACGACCTCGCCGAGGCGCCCACCCTGGACAAGTACAAGCGCCACTCGATCGAGGTCGTCGTCGACCGCTTCGTCGTTCGGCACGCGGACGCGCCGGAGGGTGCCGCGCGCGGGGCGGACGGCCGGCCGATCGACCCCGATACGGGCCAGGCCATCCCGGATCCGGACGCCTCCCGCCTGGCCGATTCCATCGAGACCGCACTCCGGCTCGGCGAGGGCGTCGTCCTGATCGCGCCCGCCTCGGCGGAGCCGCGTGGCGACGGCCCGGACTTCGAGGACCGCCGCTACAGCGAGCGCTACACCTGCCCGTACGACGGCACGACGATCGACGAGCTCGAGCCGCGCAGCTTCTCGTTCAACTCGCCGCACGGCGCCTGCCCGGCCTGCACCGGGCTCGGGACCAAGCTCGAGATCGACCCGGACCTCGTCATCCCGGATCGCGCGAAGAGCCTCGCCAAGGGCGCGCTCGTGCCGTGGGCCAAGATGCCGACGGACGCCTCGTGGCGCCTGAAGATCCTCGAGGCGATCTGCAAGAGTCACGTCTGGTCGTACACGGCCCCGGTCCGGGACCTGCCGAAGGAGGCCCTCGACTACCTGCTCTACGCCGCGAAGGACGAGAAGGTCCTCGTCCGGTACAAGCACGAACGCGGCGAGAACACGTACAAGGCGACGTTCGAGGGAGTCGTGACGAACCTCGAGCGGCGCTATCGCGAGACGGATTCCGAGTACATCAAGACGGAACTCGAGAAGTACATGGTCACGAGGCCGTGCCCGGTTTGCCATGGCAGGCGGCTGAAGCCGGAGATTCTCGCGGTCACCGTCGACGGCAAGAACATCGCGGAGGTCTCCGTGATGTCGATCACGGAGGCGCTCACCTGGATCGCGGCCTTGCCGAAGAAGCTGACCGAGCGCGAGCGGACGATCGCCTACCAGCTGTTCAAGGAGATCACGGCCCGGCTCGGGTTCCTCGTCGACGTCGGGCTCGACTACCTGGCGCTCGACCGGACGAGCGTGACGCTGTCCGGCGGCGAGGCCCAGCGGATCCGGCTGGCGACCCAGATCGGGACGACGTTGATGGGGGTCCTCTACATCCTCGATGAACCGTCCATCGGGCTCCACCAGCGGGACAACGCGAAGCTCATCGCGACGCTGACGCGGCTCCGGGACCTCGGCAACACGGTCCTCGTCGTCGAGCACGACGAGGAGACGATCCGGACGGCCGACTGGGTCATCGACATCGGGCCCGGGGCAGGGGAGCACGGCGGCGAGATCATCGCGAACGGCCCGCTCGAGACGGTCCTGGCGGAGCCACGCTCGATCACCGGCGCCTACCTCCGGGGCGAGCGGCAGGTGCCGATCCCGGAGAAGCGCCGGAAGGGGAACGGCAAGAAGCTGATCGTGAAGGGCGCCCGCGAGCACAACCTCCGCGATCTCGACCTGCGGCTGCCGCTCGGGACGTTCACCGCGGTGACCGGCGTGTCGGGCAGCGGCAAGAGCACCCTCGTCACGGACGTCCTCTATCGAGCCCTGGCCCGCGAGCTCAACGGCTCACGCGAGCCGGTGGGTGCCCACGACAGGCTCGATGGCGCCCAGTACGTCGACAAGATCGTCGAGATCGACCAGAGCCCGATCGGGCGGACGCCCCGGTCGAACCCGGCGACCTACACCGGTCTCTTCGGGCCGATCCGCGAGATCTTCGCCGGCATCCCGGAGTCGCGCGTCCGCGGCTACGCGCCTGGCCGCTTCAGCTTCAACGTCAAGGGCGGTCGCTGCGAGAACTGCAAGGGCGACGGGATCCTCAAGATCGAGATGCAGTTCCTGCCGGACGTCTACGTGACCTGCGAGGTCTGCAAGGGCAAGCGCTACAACCGCGATGCCCTCGAGATCCACTTCAAGGGCAGGTCCATCGCCGACGTCCTCGAGATGACGATCGCGGAGGCGCTCGAATTCTTCTCGGCCGTGCCGAACGTCAAGGCCAAGCTCCAGACGCTGAACGACGTCGGGCTTGGGTATGTTCACCTCGGCCAGCCGGCGACGACGCTCTCGGGAGGCGAGGCCCAGCGGGTGAAGCTGGCGACCGAGCTCTCGCGCCGCGCAACCGGCCGGACCCTCTACGTCCTGGACGAGCCGACCACCGGGCTCCACTTCGCCGACGTCGAGAAGCTGCTCGAGGTGCTCCATCGGCTCGTTGACGGCGGCAATACGGTCCTCGTGATCGAGCACAACCTCGATGTCATCAAGACCGCCGACTGGATCGTCGACCTCGGGCCGGACGGTGGCCATCGCGGCGGACGGATCATCGCCGAGGGGACACCGGAACAGGTCGCCGCGGCTGCCGGGTCGGCGACCGGTGAGTACCTCGCCAGGGTCCTCCGCGGCGAGCCGCTCGTGCCACTGTCCGACGTGACGTTCGCCGAGGCCTCGGGCCGCGGGAACGGCGCGGGGAACGGCAAGCGAGCCGCCGAGACCACGGTCCGGATCGCCCCGAGCCGGAAGCGAGCGGCCGCGGTCGTGACTGGGAGCTCCGGGCAGGAGTAGCGGCCGGACGGGGAGCGGGGGCGGGAGCGCGCCGCCAGGACGCCTGAGCCCCGCCTGGCCGGGGAGCGAGCCCGCCTGAGCGACCGCGTGTACACCCCACGTGCACATCCGACGCGTTTGACCGTCGGAGCCGCCGCATCTGGCTGGTTTGAGGCCAATTCGGTCGGATTCTGCACGCCGGGCGTGCAATGGTGACGGTTTCGCCCGTCCAACGTGCCTGGCTCGTCGCACGTGAACGCCCCATGAGAATCGGCCGTTCCCGCGTCTCTCATTGCCATTCCTTCGCCCTGTGAACTACGGACGCCGCGTCCCGTGTCATCGCTTTCACAGGCTTTCGATTTGGCAACCGCGGCGACTACCTGGGACGCGCTCCCGGGCACGAATCAAGCCCCGAGGGATCTAGTCAGCTTCGTCCGCCTGTTGCCGGATGACCATCTGGCATAGATCGCTGGCAGCACCGCGCCCTTTTCGCAACTGTGAAAACGCTCTCTTGACATCCTGTGGTAACGTGCCGATGACGCAGTGAGAGCGCTCTCACAACTCACGAGTGCGGACCAGCAACCGGCAACCGACAGGGCTAGTTGAATGGACGGGCCAGCCGAGTGACCGATCAGAGCGATGGCAACGGACGCGGAGTGACCCTGGAAGAGGTCGCCCGGGTTGCCGGCGTGTCGCGGGCGACCGTTTCGCGGGTCGTGAATGGCAACCCGCGGGTCGCTCCGGACGTCCGGCGCAACGTCGAGCGGGCCGTCGATCGCCTTGGCTACATCCCCAACCCGGCGGCCCGGAGCCTCGTCACCCGCAAAAGCCAGTCGGTCGGGCTCGTCATCGCCGAGCCCGCCGGCCGGCTGTTCGAAGACCCCTTCTTTCCGCGTCTCCTCCGCGGAATCGGTGCGGCCCTCTCCTCCCGCGAACTGCAGCTTGTCCTCCTCATGCCGCAGTCTTCGCTGGAGGAGAGCCGGGCCGAGCGCTACCTGACGGCCGGCCACGTCGACGGCGCGCTGCTCGTCTCGTTGCACGGCAACGACCCGCTGCCACGCGCCGTGGCGCGACGCGGGATCCCGGTCGTCGTCGGTGGACGGCCACCGCAGGGTGCCTCGGTCAGCTATGTGGACGTCGACAACGTCCAGGGTGGCCGGTCGGCGGTCGAGCATCTGATCGCCAACGGCCGTCGCGCAATCGCCACGATCTGCGGCCCATCGGACATGTCGCCGGGATTCGACCGGCTCGCCGGCTATCGCCAGGCGCTCGATGCCGCAGGTCGCGAACGGGATCCACGTCTCGAGGGCGACGGCGACTTCACCCAGCAGGGCGGGGCGGCGGCAATGAAACGGATCCTCGCCGCTCGACCCGATGTGGACGCGGTCTTTGCCGCGTCCGACCTCATGGCCGCCGGCGCCATCCAGGTGCTGCGGGCGGCGGGCAGGCGGATCCCAGACGACGTCGCAATCGTCGGTTTCGACGACTCGCCGATCGCCGAGACGGCCGATCCGCCGCTTACAAGTGTTCGACAGCCGATCGAGGAGATGGGCGCGGAAATGGTCCGCCTCCTTCTCGAGCACGCCGCCCACCCGGGCGCAGTGCCACGGACGGTGATCCTCGCGACGCAGCTCGTGCGTCGGCGATCGAGCGAGGGGGTGGCGAAGGGATAAGCGACGAGGGGCGTCAGATTGACGCGAACGATCCGATGGTGGTGTTGGAGGAGACGAGAACAATGGACGTAAGGAAGAGAACCCTGGGGGGTCAATCGCTCCGGGCAGTCGCATTGCTCGCGATTCTCGCGCTGCTCGCGGTCGCCTGCGGTGGCGCGGTTGCATCGCCGGTCGCGACGACGGCCAGCCAGCCCGCGTCGGGGTCGCCGGCCCCGTCGGCCAGTGAGGGACCGATCGTCACACCGGTCCCGGGCCAGGGCGGCCTGACCTCGGACGGCCGGCCGCTCATCCGCTGGTTCGTCGGACTAGGGACGGGCGAGCGCCCGAACCACATCGGCGTCGAGCAGGCCGTGGTCGACAAGTTCAACGCCGAGCACGATCCCGACAGTCCGGACTACGTCGCCGGCAACACGGACGTCGTCCTGTCCCTCGAGATCTATCGAAACGCGGTTGCGTACGACACGCTCGCGACCCAGATCGCCACCGGCAACGCGCCGGACATCATCGGCCCGATCGGCATCCGTGCCCTCCAGTCGTTCGGCGATCAGCTCCTTGACCTGGGCAGCTACATCACGAGCTCCGGCGTCGACATGTCGCAGATCCCCGAGGACCTCGTCAAGGTCTACAACCTCGGCGGCAAGCAGATCGGCATCCCGATGGCCGTCTATCCCGCGTTCATCTACTACAACAAGACCCTCTTCAAGGAAGCCGGCGTCCCCGAGCCTCCGCACAAGGTCGGCGACAAGTACGACGGCAAGGACTGGACCTGGGAGACCGTGGCAGAGCTCGCCAAGAAGCTGACCGTCGACAGCGCCGGCAACGACGCTTCGAGCGCCGGCTTCGACCCGACCAAGATCGTCCAGTACGGACTCGACGCCCAGTTCACCGAGAACGACGCGCGTGCCTGGTCGACGATCTTCGGTGGCTCCGGCTCCGCGGTCGCCGATGACGGCAAGACGGCCCAGTGGCCCGACAACTGGAAGACCGGCCTCCAGTACTACTACGACGGTGTCTGGAAAGACCACTTCATCCCAGCCAAGCCCGCCGTTGACGGCATGGCCGGTGGCAACACGTTCCAGTCCGGTCAGATCGCGATGGACGTCGTCCACATGTGGTACACGTGCTGCGTCTACCCGGCCGAGGGACCAAAGCCGGTCACCGATTGGGACATCGCCGTCCTGCCGACGGGACCTGATGGCAAGATCACTTCCAAGCTGCATGCCGACACGATCGGCATCCTCTCCAGCTCGCACCACCCGGACGAGGCATTCGAGGTCCTCAGCTTCCTCGCCTCCTCGCCGGAGCTGACCCAGGTCTGGGGCGCCATGCCGGCCATCCAGACCCAGCAGGACGCGTTCTTCGCCGGCCTCGACAAGACGTTCGCCCCGCTCAAGATCGATTGGCAAGTCGCCAAGGACATGCTTGCGTACCCGGACGTCCCAAGCCACGAAGCGTTCATGCCGAACTTCCAGAAGGCTGATGCGGCCAACAAGGCGCTCGGCTCGAAGCTCTGGACGACGGACGGTCTCGACGTCGACGCCGAGATCGGCAAGCTCGTCACCGAGTTGCAGGGCATCTTCGACGGAGCGACGCCCTAGCGTCTCCCAGCCGCGCCGGGAACGGTCTTCCCCCAGCCGTTCCCGGCGCAGAATTCTCCTGGTGAAGGACCGGATGGTTCGACGAGGCCCTCGATGTCAGTAACGAGCGGATCAGCCACCGGCGAATCGGTCGGAGCCTACAGGGACACGCGGGGGCGAGCGAGCCGGAGCCTCGGGGCGCGTGAGTCGCTTTCCGGCCTCCTGTTCGTGTCGCCGTGGATCTTCGGGTTCCTGGCGTTCACGATCCTGCCGATGGCGGCCTCTCTCGTGCTGTCGTTCACGGACTTCGATCCACGCAGCCCGGGGACGACGAAGTTCATCGGCCTGGACAACTACGCCCGGATGGTGTCGGACCCGATCCTGATCAAGTCACTCACCGTGACGATCCGGTTCGTCATTCTCATCGTGCCGGCGACGATGCTCGCAGCCCTCGGGGTCGCGATGCTCGTCAACAGCACGCTGCTCAAGGGCAAGAACGTCTTCCGGACGATCTTCTACATGCCGGTCCAGATCCCGCTCGTCGCGAGCACCGTGATCTGGATCGGCGTCCTCAACGCCTCGACCGGCTGGCTCAACTACGGCCTCGAGGCGATCGGCATCCCCAAGCAGGACTGGCTCAACAACGTGTCGCTGGTCCACCCGTCGCTGACGTTCATGGGGCTGTGGGGGATCGGCAACATGATGCTGATCTTCCTGGCCGGCCTGCAGGGCGTCCCGACCGAGCTCTACGACTCGGCCAAGGTCGACGGGGCCGGACGGTGGGCGAGCTTCCGGCACATCACGCTGCCGATGATCTCGACGGTCATCTTCTACAACCTCGTCATTTCGCTCATCGGGACGTTCCAGTACTTCACCCAGGCCTACATCATCAGCAACGGCCGGGGCGACCCCGATAACGCGACGCTGTTCTTCAACCTCAACCTCTATCGCGAGGCGTTCGTGTTCTTCGACATGGGCTACGCGTCGGCCCTGGCCTGGCTGCTGTTCGCGATCGTCCTGACCCTCACCGTCTTCCTGTTCCGCTCGGCGCGTAGCTGGGTCTATGAGGGCGGAGGCGAACGATGACCACGATCGCGCGCCGGCCCGACAACTCGGTCTCGGCAAGCTCGCCGCTCGGGCGCCACATGCGGAAGTTCACAGCCGTGTCGGGCGTGACGCTGCTCGCGATTGCCGTGGCGTCGGCGTTCCTCATGCCGCTGCTGTTCATGACCTCGACGGCGTTCAAGGAGAAGATCCAGCTCACGACGCCCGGGGCGCCGCTCTGGCCGGCGGTGCAGGAGACATTCCTCTACCAGGGGACGGCATACGAGGTCTTCGACGTCCCGCTGCCGGACGGCACCACGAAGGCGCTAGCGCTCGTCGAGGCGCATCGCGAGGACAGCATCTTCATCGACCCGGCCAACGTCGATGCCGGACCGTTCACATGGATCGGGCGGTGGCGGACACTCCAGCAGCACTGGACCTTCCACCTGACCCTGGACAACTTCGGCACCGCGTGGGATGTCATCGCGTTCCCGCGGTTGCTGTTCAACACGATCATGATCGCGACGATCGGGACGATCGGGGCCGTCCTGTCGTCGATCTGCGTGGCCTACGGCTTCAGCCGGTTCCGCTTCCGCGGCCGTAACGGCCTCTTCCTGCTACTGCTATCGACGATCATCCTGCCGCTCCAGGTCACGCTGATCCCGACGTTCGCGGTCTTCTCCGCGTTCGGCTGGGTCGGGACGTGGCTGCCGCTGATCGTGCCGCACTTCTTCGCGAACGCCTACAACGTGTTCCTGCTGCGGCAGTATTTCCGGACGATCCCGCGCGACCTCGATGAGGCAGCGATGATCGACGGGGCGGGTCCGTTCCGGATCCTGCGGTCGGTGATCATCCCCCAGGCGCGGGCGGCGATCGTGGCGGTCAGCCTCTTCCACTTCTTCTGGGCGTGGAACGACTTCTTCCTGCCGCTGATCTACCTCCAGGGCAACCGCTCGCTCCAGCCGCTGTCGGTCGGGATCGCTGAGTTCAATGCGCTCTACGGCCAGGAGCCGACGCTCATCCAGGCCGGGGCGATCATGGCGATGGCGCTGCCCGTCATCGTGTTCTTCCTTGCCCAGCGCGCGTTCATGCGCGGCGTGGTGATCACCGGCGTAGAAAAATGACCTGGCGTGCATCCGAACCGCCGTCGCAGGCATGGCGGCGACCGATCGGCCTGCCCTACGAAGGCGTCGTGCGACCCCGGGTCAACGTCGCGATGATCGACGACGGCCCCTGGGGCGGCGTGCCGATCGGTGGGCTGGGGGCCGGCAGCATCGGCCGGACGCACCGAGGCGACTTCGCCCGCTGGCACCTCGACATCGGGCAGCACCGCTTCGAGTCGCTCCCGGCGAACCAGTTCTCGGTGTTCGTCGAACAGGGCGGCGAGCGGAGTGCCCACGTCCTCTCGACGATCCGACCGGACTCGCTGCCCGATTGGGGCTGGGGCCTGCCGGTCGGGGCCGGGACCTACCACGCCCTCTTCCCGTACGCCTGGTTCGACTACGACTGGGATGCCCTCCCGATCCGGATCCTCCAGCGGCAGTTCAGCCCAGTCATTCCCCACAACTACCGCGAGTCGAGCTACCCGGTCGGGATCTTCGAGACCACGATCGAGAACCGCAGCCGGGAGCCCGCCAAGGTGGGACTGATGCTCACCTGGCAGAACCTCGTCGGCTGGTCGGCGGGCGAGGACCGGCGCGGGGGGCATCGCAACGAGGCGATCCGGCACGACGGCCTGACCGGAGTGATCCTGTCCGGGCCGCGGGGCTCTGAGGCCGAGCCGTGGCATGGCTCGTTCGCGGTCGTGGCGCCCGACGAGGCCGGCACGACCCTGACGACCCTCGATCGCTTCTCGATCGACGACGGCAGCGACGTCTGGGCCGATTTCGCGGCGGACGGCAGACTCGACGACCACCCCGCCGGTCCTCCCAGCAGGTCCGGCGAGGCGATCGCCGGCGCGCTCGCCGCGACGGTCGAGCTCGCACCGGGCGAATCGAAGCTCCTGCCGTTCGTCCTCGCCTGGGACATCCCGACGGCGAGCTTCGGCGCTGGGACGCAGTGGCGGCGTCGCTATACGAAGTACTTCGGTTCGTCGGGCGGGAACAGCCTCGCGATCGCGGCGGAGGCCGTCCGCTGCCGAGAGGGCTGGTCGGCGGAGATCGACGCGTGGCAGGCCCCGATCCTGGCCGATCCGGCACGGCCGGACTGGTACAAGACCGCGGTCTTCAACGAGCTCTACTTCCTAGTCGATGGGGGAACGGTCTGGACGGACGGCCCGCCGGAGGCCTCGACCGCCGGCGAGGGCGCGGACGGGACCTCGAGCGACCTCGGCCGGTTCGGGCTCCTCGAGTGCTTCGACTACCCCTTCTACAACACGTTGGACGTCAACTTCTATGCCTCGTTCGCGCTGCTCCACCTGTGGCCCGCCCTCGAACGCATCGTGATCCAGGACTTCGTCGCCTCGGTCCCGGTCCACGACCCAGCGATCGTCGAGATCCAGTGGAGCGGCCTGCCGGCCACCCGCAAGTGCCCGGGCGCCCTGCCGCACGACGTCGGCGGTCCGGCCGATGATCCGTTCCTCCGGCTGAACGCCTACCGGTTCCAGAACATCAACATCTGGAAGGACCTGAACTGCAAGTTCGTCCTGCAGCTGTGGCGGGACGGCGTCGTCCTGCGCGACCGGGAGCTGCTGCGCTCGGCGTGGCCGGCCGTGGTCGAGGCGATCGACCACATCGCGGCCTTCGATCGCGACGGCGACGGGCTGCCGGAGCACGATGGCGAGCCCGACCAGACGTACGACACGTGGCCGATGCGCGGCCCGAGCGCCTACGGCGGTGGCCTCTGGCTCGCCGCGCTCAGGGCCGCGATCGAGATCGGCGCGGAGGCCGGCGATGACGCCACCGTGGCCCGGCTCCGGGACGTCCTCGAGCGGGGCTCGGCCGCCTACGAGTCGAAGCTCTGGAACGGGCGTCACTACCGGTTCGACACGAGCGGCGGACCGTCCGCGGAGTCCGTCATGGCCGACCAGCTCGCCGGCCAGTGGTACGCGGATGCGACCGGCCTCGGCGACGTCGTCGCGCCCGATCGGGTCGAGCGCGCCCTCCGGACGATCCACGCGATGAACGTCGCGGGCTTCGCGGGCGGCGAGATGGGCGCGGTCAACGGCATGCGCCCGGACGGGACGGTCGATCCGTCGAGCGAGCAATCGCCCGAGGTCTGGGTCGGGACGACCTACGCGCTGGCGGCCTTCATGCTCGGTCGGGGGCTGACGGCCGAGGCGTGGCAGACCGCCTGGGGTGCCTACAACGTCACGTACAACCGGGGGCTCTGGTTCCGGACGCCGGAGGCCTACGACGAGGCGGGCAACTTCCGGGCGAGCATCTATCTCCGGCCGCTCGCCATCTGGGCGATCGAGCACGCGATCCTCGGCGCCGGCGATCGAGGTCGCGCGTACGATTAGGGCGATGCCCGACATCGAATACGCCTTCCTTGCGGACGCCGCAGAGGCGCCACCCGGCCAGAAGTTCCACGTCCTTGGCGGCGGCGTCGCCCGCATCGGCGGTCGGACGTTCCCCCTCCGGCACCCGCACATCGCGCTCGTCATGGGCCTGCTCGTGACGGCGCCGGAAACCGAGCGCGAGCACGAGATCCGGTTCGTCCTGCTTGACCCGGACGGCGCCGAGGTCGCGGGGGCCACGGGTAGCCTCACCGCCCGGGGCTCGCACGACGGCCGCGACAGCATCCTGACGTTCTCGATCGACCTCTGGAACATCACGTTCCCGGCGCCAGGCGACTACTCGTTCCGGATCCTCGTCAATGGCTCCGAGCGAAAGCGGCTGCCGCTCGTGATCGCGGGCCCGGATGCCTGAGGCGGCCCGCTGGATCGGGCCGGCACGCCACGAGATGCCGGCCATCGACGAGGCGGCGCTCGTGGCGGCTCGTCACGCGGACCGGCTCCTGGCGGCGGCCGACGACCGCGGGATAGCGCGCTGGGCGACGTACCTCAGGCCGCTGCCGGACCGGCTGCGGGACGGTGACCTTCGCGACGTCCGACTCGCCGCGATGCGGGCGCGGGCGGCGTACGGGCCGAAGGACTCGATCAGGGACGCGCTGCCGGAGGACCTGACAGAACCGTTCCTCGAGTCGGTCGACCGCTTGCTCAAGGCGATCGCCCGACGCGAGCTCCGGTCGGAGGCCTGACGGCCCGGGCCGTCAGGCGTCGGCCGCCGGCACGCCTTTCGACGCGTCGCGCCGCGTCGTCCAGTCGCCCCGGACGACCGCCATCCGGTGCACGTCGACGTAGCGGCCTCGCCGGTAGGTGCCGCGCCTGAACGTCGCCTCGTGGGCGAAGCCGATCCGCTCGTACACGTGCCGGCCCCGTTCGTTGTCGTCGTAGACGTCGAGCCAGATCCGTTCCAGCCGAAGCTCGTCGAACCCGAAATCGAGCAGTGCCCGGATCGCGTCCGACCCGTAGCCACGGGAGGTGTCCGCGGGGTCCCCGATGACGATCCCGAGGCCGGCTCCGCCGTTGGTCAGGTCGAGCTCGTGGAGGTCGATCGACCCTACGGCCCGGTCATCCTCCAGGCGACAGATCACGAAGAACCAGCGGTCGCGGCCGTGATGGTCGAGCATGCCGTCGAACCAGCGCTCCTCCATCGCCTCGCCGATCGGGCTGCGCAGCGCGAGGTGCTCCGTGGTCCGGGCGTCGGTCAGCCAGCGCACGAACAACGGGATGTCGGCCCGTTCACCGGGCCGCAGGTACATGAGACGGCCGTGGATCATCGGTTGCGGGCGTGCGGGATCGGCTCCTTCAGCGTGCATCACGGCAGTCTAGCCGCGGGCCGCGGGCTCAGGCCGCCGGCTCGAGGCCAAGCTCTGCCGCGCTGAACGCCTCGAGCAGGAACTGCGACGGTGCGAGCGGGTCGTAGGCGAGCGTCAGCGACTTGCGGGCGCGCGTCCAGGCGACGTACGCGAGGCGGCGCTCCTCCTCGAGGGCCCGGCCGGGTTCGTCGGAGTTGGTGACAGAGCGGCGGCTCGGAAAGCGGCCGGCGTCCAGCCCGATGACCGCCACATGGTCGAACTCGAGCCCCTTCGTCCCGTGGGCGGTCGCTAGCGTGAGCGGGGCGTCGTCCCGGCATAGCTCCGCGAGGGCCGCCCGCCGGGCCACGATCGCCTCGCGAAGGGCGCCGAGGCTGGAGTAGGGGACGGCCCAGGCGAGGAGTGCCGCGGCGATGTCGGCGGGCTGGAGATTGTCGGGGTCACGGTCGGCATCGGTGCCGGTCTCGACCGGGGGCGCGCGCCTCCACGCGGCGCGGACGGCTTCGAGGCGGGCGAGCACCGGCAGGCTCGGGTCAGTTTCGTTGTCCGCTTCATCCAACGCGGCGTCCACGAGCGGCGAGGAGACCATGAGCTCGATCGCCGGCGGCCGGAAGGGGAGCCTGCGGTCGAGAGCGACGGAGATCGCGGGCAGAAGCTCGCGGTTCGTCCGGGCGAGGATCGCCCGGCTCGAATCGTCTGCAGCCGGCCAACCCTCGAGGACTCGCCCGATCCGGACCGTCTCGTCCGACGAGTCGGGAGCGAGGACGATGGGTCCCGACGCGGCTGGACCTGGCCGGATGACCTTCGCGAAGCGCTCCCGGTTGTGCTCGACGAGGCGGAGGGCCCGCGCCACGACCGTCGGTGGGCAGCGGTAGTTGACCTCGAGATCTACCCGGCGCATGCCCGGCAACATCTCGGCGAGCGAGAGCACTCTCCGGACGTCGGCCAGCCGCCAACCGTAGATCGACTGGTCGTCGTCGCCGACGAAGAAGGCGCGGTTCGCAGGCGCCGCCAGGAGCAACGCCAGCCGGAGCTGGGCGCGATCGAGGTCCTGCGCCTCGTCCACGAGGAGGTGGGCACACTGACCGCGCCAGCGCTCGAGCAGGGCGGCGTCGGCCTCGAGGGTGCGAAGGGCCCGGGCGACCAGATCGTCGAAGTCCAGGCCGCCCGTCGCCGCGATCGCGGCCTCGTAGGCCACGAACGTCCGGGCGATCGGCCCCGCCTCGGTGTCGGCGGCCACCTCGGCTGCATCCACACCGAGATCGAGCTTGAGGCGCGAGATCGCGGTGTCGAGCGCTCGCCAGCCGGGCGGCCCGGCATCGGGCGCGACGCGGCGAAGTAGCGCCATCCGGTCGACCAGCGGCTCGACCGCCTGACCCGCATCACGCAGGATCTCCATGCCGAGCGCGTGGAACGTCCGGACGCGAACGCCGCCACCCGCGCCGCCGAGCGGGGCGAGGGCGCCGGCGAGTCGCTCCCGGAGCTCCTCCGCGGCTCGCTTGTTGAACGTGATCGCAGTGATCTCGCCGGCGGTCGCTGCGCCCGACGCAATGAGCCAGGCGACCCGCGCGACCAGGGTCGTCGTCTTGCCGCTGCCGGCCGGCGCGACACAGAGGATCGGCCCAGGAGGTGCCATCGCCGCGTCGCGCTGGTCCGGGGCGAGGCGGGCAAGGCGCTCGGCGACCGACGGATCGAGCAGCTCGGGCATGGCCGCGATGATGGCGGCGAGGGCTTACGCCCCACTTACCGCGACCTGCGGTGCGCGGGGGCACCGCAATTGCCAGATCGTCGTTGATGGGCCGTCTGGGAGAGCGTTCACGGGACTGGCATCGTCGTTGATGGGGCGTTATCGTGTGCCTTCCAGAGTGGCTGGGTGCGGTCCGCGGAGGACGTGACCGCCCCGCCAGTGTTTCGGCCACCCACCATCGCCCGTGCCCCATCCCGACCAACGAGTGCCCCGGTTCGTCGAGGAGGATTCATGGTGACGTCGCACGTCCGCACCCGCTCCGTCGTCCTGTTGAGCGTCCTTGCGCTCCTTTCTGGCCTGCTGGCGGCTCCTGCCGTGGCTGCGCCCGCGATCGACCATTCGTCCGGCGGCCACGGCGACGGTCCCCCGACAAGCAAGGCCGTCTTCTTCGCGGCCGACGGGCTCCGACAGGACCTCGTCGAGAAGTACGCGGACCGGGGCGTCATGCCGACGATGCGCGGCTTTCTGAGGAATGGCGCCGTCGCGACCAACCACGGCCTGCTGACCCAGGCGCCGCCGAATACCGGCGCGGGCTGGTACTCGCTTGCGACCGGCGCCTGGCCCGGCGTCCACGGCTCGACGAACAACACCTTCCACATCAACGGTCAGCCGTTCGCCAACCGGACGACTGCGTTCGACCCGAACGTTCTCCAGGCCGAGTCGATTGCCCAGTCCGCCGAGCGAGGCGGCCTCAAGGTCGCCCAGGTCGAGTGGGCCGGCGGCCGCAACGCCACCATCCAGGGACCGACGATCGACTTCCGATCGTTCTTCTCCGGACGCGGCGTGGCGACCAACTTCATCGGTTCGGCCGGTGACGAGCTGTTCGACGACGTCCCGTTCATCACCGCGTTCGGCCTCCAGTTCGATCACCCCGCCGGCTATGCGGGACAGGCGCCCTTCCCCGGCGCGGCACCGGTCCCGGCGACGGGTTGGTCCGGAGCCCTGCCTGCCACCTTCAGCCCGCCGATGGAGATGCGCCTGCGGGTGCTCGACTTCGGCGTGGACAAGTACGGACTGAATGCATGGATCTTTGACAGCAGGAACGACGGCCGGACCAGGTACGACAAGGTCCTGTTCTCGAAGACGAAGAGCGCGGCCGACTCGGTCGGCATCCTTCGCGAGGGCGAATGGGCCGACGTCAAGGTCACGATCCAGGGCGGCGCCCTCAACGGGTTGACAGCGGGCTTCCTCGTCAAGGTCGAGGAGCTCAACCGCGACCTGTCGCGCGTCCGCCTGTTCCACACGTCAGTCAGCCGCGCGCTCGCGACCTGGCCAGGATTCAGCGAGCCCGGCTTCACCGGCGACTTCGCCGAATACCTCGCCCAGAAGTTCCCGACCTCGACCGCGGCCGACTTCGCAATCCTCGAGGCAGGCGTCACCAGCGAAGAGACCTACGTCGAGCAGGGCCTCTTCTGGTCGACCGCCCACCTGCCGATGCTCAAGTACGTTGCCAAGAAGTACAAGCCGGATCTCCTTCTCGTCGGAATGCCGACGACTGACGAGTTCCAGCACCAGTTCCTCGGCCTTGTCTCACCGAAGCTCCCAGGCGGAGCGAAGAACCCGGCCTTCGACGACGTTGACCTGAACGGCGTCAAGGACGGTCGCGTTACCGAACGCGAGCGGTTCATCCGGACCGCCTACCAGGAAGCGGACGAGACCCTGACCCTCGCCCGGAACCTGATCGGCAAGGACCCGACGACTTTCGTCGCGTCAGACCACGGATTCGCCCCACAGTTCCTCGCGATCGACGCGAGCCAGCCACTCGTCGAAATGGGGCTCCTGTCCCGGCCGCAGACGTCGAACTGTCGCCCCGCCACCGGCGAGACGATCGGTAAGGCGAAGGTCTGCTGGGCCGGCGGCGCCGCCCAGATCTACCTCAATGTCGCCGGACGCGACCCAGCCGGCGGTGGATTCACCCAGGTGGCCGCAACCGACGTCGCGGCGACGGTCGCCGCGATCAAGGCGAAGTACCTGGGCCTGGTCGACCCGAACGACTGGACCCATGACGGCCAGCCCGAAGGCTGGAAGATGATTGATCGGGTCTTCACGAAAGCCGAGGCCCGCTACATCCCGAATGGCGCCGGCAGCACGACCGACATGGCCCATCCCACCCGGACGGGCGACGTCATCGCATTCGCCTACCCGCCATACCAGTACGACGCTGAGACGCCGGGAACCCTGGTCGCGCCGTCGCACTTCTTCGGCCAGCACGGCTACGTGCCGGACGTCCAGGACCTCAAGGCCAACATCAACATGCGGGCGACCTTCATCGCCGGCGGCAAGGGCATCGACAAGGAGAAGGTCAAGGCGCGGTCGATCGACCTCGCTCCGACCCTCGCCTACCTGCTTGGCGTGCCAGAGCCGCAGCACAGCCAGGGACGCGTCCTGCTCGAAATCGTCGAGGGCGGCAACAAGGTCAAGCCGATCTCCATCGTCGGGCTGAACGATTTCCACGGCCAGCTCGATCCGACGACCCTCGCCTACGACGGGATCAACCAATCGGTCGGCGGCGCTTCGTTCCTCGCGACGATGTTCGACGAGGACCTGAAGGCTCTGCCCGGTCCGGGGCTGATCCTCGCCGCCGGCGACAACGTCGGTGCTTCGCCGCCGAACTCGGGGCTGCTCCAGGACACACCCGCGATTGACGTCGAGAACGCTTGGGGCATGGACGCCACCTCGTACGGCAACCACGAATTCGACTACGGCGTCGCCAGGTTGCTCATGCACCAGGACCGAGCCAACTTCCCGTTCCTTGCCACGAACATCATCGAGACGGCCACCGGCAGGGCACCCGACTGGGTGACTCCATCCGTGGTCTTCAGGATCAACGGGGTCAAGGTCGGGGTCATCGGTGCGGAGCTCCAGGAGACCCCGGAGCTCGTCTCCGCCGGCGCAACGGCCGGTCTCACGTTCCTGGCTGAGGCTCCAAGGATCAAGGCTGAGTCCGAGCGCCTGCGACGGCAGGGCGTGAAGGTCCAGATCGTGGTGATCCACCAGGGCACCGGCGTCGGCACGAACACAGTCGGCAACAGTGTCGGCGTGCCGTGGGACGGCCCGATCCTCGGGATTGCCGATGCTCTCCAGGACACCACGGTCGACGCGATGATCGTCGGTCACACCCATCGGATCTCCAACCTGATGCGCGGCGACATCCTCATCACCGAGGGGATCAACGCCGGCACCAGTTACTCCGTCCTGCAGTTGATGGTGGAGGACGGCGACGTCCAGTGGGCCGGCGGCGCCACCCGGGTCGCCAAGAATCTCGGCGTCGCCGCGCGACCCGACGTGGCGGCGATCGTCGCCGACGCGAACGCCCAGACGGCTGAGCTGCGGAACCAGGTCATCGGGACCCAACTCAACGACATCACCCGTGCTCCAACCCGGCTCTTCGAGTCGGAGATGGGCAACCTGGTGGCCGATTCGATGCGACTGAAATATCCAGGCGTTGACGCGGCCTACACGAACTCCGGCGGCCTTAGAGCGAACCTCGTGTTCACGCCGCCGAGCGCCGGGGAGCAACCCGGTGAGATCACCTGGGGCGAGGTCTTCGCCGTGCTGCCGTTCGGCAACAGGTCGACGATCATCACGCTGACCGGCGCTCAACTCCAGACGGCGTTCCTCACCGGGTTCAAGCCGTCCTGCGATCCCGCCTTCGGAGGTCTCACCGGCCGGTTCCCGCAGATCTCGGGCCTCAAGGTCCAATTCCACTGCGACGGCATCAACCCGGTCGTGGACAACATGTGGAAAACGCCGGATGGAATCGCGGGACCGCAGACCCTGATCGGTCCGACGGACTCCATCCGGATCGTCACGAACGACTTCATGTACGGCGGCGGAGACGGTTACACCATCTTCGCGAGTGCGACCGATGTCGCCCAGCCGGGCGACGATCTCCTCCAGGTAACGATCGATTACATCACCGCCAATTCGCCGGTCGACCCGCAGGTTGAAGGGCGAATCGTCGGTCCCTGACCACCAACCGCGTTTGTGAAGAAAGAGCCGGCCCGACGGGCCGGCTCTTTCGCGTTCCAAGCCCGCGTGCCATAGCATCCGAGCGTGACTCCGGATCTCCAGGCCACCCTCGCGAAGCTGCCCGATCGGCCGGGTGTCTACCTCATGCGCGACGCACGCGGCGAGGTCGTCTATGTCGGCAAGGCGCAGAGCCTCCGGCATCGCGTCAGGAGCTACTGGCAGAAGGCCGCGACCGGGCCACTCGAGGGGCACCGGATCCGGGCGGTCATCGACAAGATCACCGACGTCGAGTGCACGATCACCGACTCGGTCAGTGAGGCGCTGCTCCTCGAGGCGAACCTCATCAAGCGCTATCGGCCGCGCTTCAACGTCCGCCTGAAGGACGACAAGAGCTACCCCTACATCAAGATCACGATGGCCGACGACTTTCCGCGGGTCGAGCGGACTCGGAAGCTCGTCGACGACGGCAGCCGCTACTTCGGGCCTTACGCCTCCGCGAGCAGCGTCGACGAGTCGATGAACCTCGTCCGCCGGCTTTTCCCGTTCCGGACGTGCACGATCGACATCAAGGACGGGGAGCGGGCCCTCCAGCGGCCGTGCCTCCTCTTCCATATCAAGCGCTGCCAGGGCCCGTGCATCCAGGCGGTCTCGAAGCCGGACTACCGGGCCCAAATCGACCAGATCGAGCTCTTCCTGGAAGGCCGCCAGGAGACCGTCGTCAAGGCCCTCACGGAGGAGATGAAGGCGGCCTCGGACCGGACCGACTACGAGCAGGCGGCGGCCCTCCGCGACAAGGTCAGGGCGATCGAGCGGACGATGGAGAGCCAGAAGATGGCTGCGTTCCGCCGGACCCAGCTCGACCTCGTCGGGCTCGCCCGCCAGGACAACCAGGCCGCGATCCAGCTGTTTGCGATCAGGAACGGGTCGTTGCTCGGCCGCGACGTGTTCCTTCTGGATGCCGCGCACGAGGCGCCCGACCAGGAGGTGCTCGCAAGCTTCCTCGAGCAGTACTACGCACGGGCGACCTCGATCCCGCCGCAGATCCTCGTCCCGTTTGCCTTGCCCGAGACCGCGGACCTCGAGGCCTTCCTCGGCTCACGCCGCGAAGGCCCGGTACGCCTCCTCGTGCCCCAGCGAGGCGAGAAGCGTGAGCTGATGGCGCTGGCGACCAGGAACGCCGCCGAGACGCTGGCCCGAGAGCAGGCCCGCTGGCTGGCCGACCAGGGGAAGACACTCGTCGCGCTCGAGGAGCTGGCGGAGGCACTCGGGCTGCCGGGCCCCCCGATGCGCATCGAGTGCTACGACATCTCGAACTTCCAGGGGGCCCAGTCCGTCGGGAGCATGGTCGTCTTCGAGGAGGGCAAGCCGAGGACCGGCGAATACCGGCGGTTCCAGATCAAGACGGTCGTCGGGGCGAACGACTTCGCCAGCCACCAGGAAGTGCTCCGGCGCCGGTTCCGGCGAGCGCGCGCGGGCGAGGAGGGGAGCGCCGAGGAGCTCCGCTGGGCAATGCCGGACCTCGTGATCATCGATGGCGGAAAGGGCCAGGTCGCAGCGGCGAAGGAGGTCCTCGACGAGCTCGGAATGCACGACCTGCCCGTTGCCGGCCTCGCCAAAGAGCGCGAGGAGCTGTTCCTGCCCGGCGCCGCCGCACCGATCGTGCTACCGCCCACGTCGAGCGCCCTCTACATGATCCAGCGCCTCCGCGACGAGGCTCACCGGTTCGCGATCACCTATCACCGCGACCTTCGCGCGAAGCGCCAGGTCCACTCGGCATTCGACGACATGCCGGGCGTCGGGCCGAAGCGCCGGCGGGCGCTCCTGCGGGTCTTCGGCTCCGCGAAGCGCGTCCGCGACGCGCCGGTCGAGCAGATCGCAGCGGTCCCCGGGATCGGGCCGTCGCTGGCTGCGAGGATCAAGGAGTCGCTCGAGGCCTGATCCGTGGCGGGGCCGCCTGCGGCCGTAGCCCCGCTCGCCCCGCCGGGCCGTGATTCACGCCCCAGGGGCACATGCGACGAGCCAGACCCGTTTGAGGGCCGCTTCGGGTGTGTTTGGGCCGGATTCGGTCGACTTCTGCACGCCGGGCGTGCAAACACGGCATCCAGATGGCCGCGACCTGCATCCCTTGTCGCATATGCCCGTCCCACGAAAATCCGTGGTGGTGGCCGTGGCCAATCGATTGCGAGTGCAGCGTGGACTGCCAATCTGTCCGCATGGTGACGCGTGAACGCCGCATCGACCGCGGTAGGCGGCTGGCTACTGCGGAGCCTGGCGCGGATCGGCGACGAGTTGCGAGAGGCCCGGATGGCGGCGGGTCTCACGCAGAGCCAGGTTGGAGCGGCGGCGGGCATCTCCCACTCGGAGGTGAGCCGGATCGAGCTCGGGCTTGCACATCGTGTCCCGTACGACACGCTCGTGCTCGTCGGATCCGTTCTCGGACTCGACGTGCCCCTCCGAACCTTTCCGACCGGCGACCCGATTCGCGATGTCGCTCAGCTCGGTCTGCTCGCTCGGCTTCGGCAGCTATGCTCGCCGCCGGACTCGGCGTCGGAACGCTCGCCATCGGGATCGCGATCGAGCTGGGTGGGAGCGCCCCGGCGATCGGCAACACCGTGCTGGCGACCGTCGTTGCGTGGGTGGCGATCCGATTCCGGGATCCCATCGCGGCGGGCTGGGCGGCGGCGGTTGGGTCACTCGCTCTGATCCATCTGACGAGCTTCGAATACCCGCTCGGCCTGCTCGACGCGACAGCCCCGGAGGGCTGGCCGTTCGTCTCGCCCGAGGGACTCGCTGCGATCGGGATGGCGGCTGCCATGGTCCTGGTCGGCACCCTTGCCTGGCGATCGTTCAAGATCGCGCCCCTTCGCACGCTTCCCGATGCCGCCACGCTCGCCCTCGCCGCAGGCTGCCTCGGCGCGATCGGCGTGATCGCCTTCGCCTGCCAGTTCGAGCTGCAGCCGGACATGAGGATCGTTGGCTGGTCGGCCCTGGCATCGGTCGCGTTCGGCGTGGCGGCGTTCGTCCGTGGCGATCCGGTGGCACGGATGTCGGCCGTGATCGTGGGTGCGCTCCTCATCGTGGCCGCTTTGGGCCTGGCCCTGAGCACCGTTGTGCCGCCGACCCGCCTCGTAGTCGACACGGATCGCGGTAGCGACATCGTGCCACTCTTCAATTTGACGTCGGTCGCGCTCGCGGCCATCGCGGTCGCCCTCGCCATCGCGGGTCGCGTCCTAACCCGGTGGTCACCGACGCACCAGTCGAGTGGCGCCAGCGACGCGCTGACCGGAGCGCCTTCCGCCACGGTCGCCATCGCCGGGGCCGGAACGACCATCCTGTACCTCGGGTCGATCGCGATCATCGATGTCTTCCAGACGCGAGTCGGACAGGCCGGAGCAAGTGACGAGATCGCCACCCAGGCACAGGTCGTGCTGAGCATCAGCTGGGTCGTCGTCGGCGCCGCGGCGTTCGCGATCGGGCTCATCTATCGAATCGGGATCGCCCGTGCCTTTGGCCTCGGCCTGTTGGCGCTCGCCACCGCGAAGGTCTTCCTGTTCGATCTCTCGGCGCTCGACGTCGCGTACCGGGTCCTGTCGTTCATCGGCCTGGGCGGCGTTCTGCTCGTATCCTCGTTCGTGGCGGCGCGCTTCCGCGCTCCCAGCGAACCGTCCCCAGCCGACCGATCGCCCTAGGTCGCCTCTGCCTCAGCTGCAGCGGCGCGGGCACCTTCCCTGTATCATCCGCCGTCGATGCGCAAAGCCGGCCCGATCCTCATCCTCGTCATCGGCGTTCTCGCCCTCATCGTCAACTTCGTTCCAGGACTCCGCGTGCCAGACAGCGCGTCCGCCGACGGTCAGCGGCTGATCGAGACGCGCCTCGGCCTCGACCTCCGCGGCGGTCTCCGCGTCGAGTACCAGGCAAAGCAGGTCGGCGACAAGATCCCACGACCCGAGGATCTCGAGGTCATCCGCCAGATCATCGAGCGGCGCGTGAACTCCACGGGCGTCTCGGAGCCGGTCATCACCACGCAGGGCTCCGACCGGATCGTCGTCGAGCTTCCCGGCGTCTCCGATCCGAACTCCGTTCGCCGGCTCGTCGGCCAGACCGGGCGCCTGGATTTCGTGCCCCTTGGCACGGTCACGAAGAACGCCGGCGACGTCATCGACCTCGAGGAGTTCCCGCCGCTCTTCAGTGGCGAGGAACTGTCGAGCGCGACGATCGGCCAGGACGGGACGACCGGTGGCCGCGTCGTGAACTTCGTGCTCAAGGAAAACGGCGCGAAGCTCTTCGAGGAGTACACGACAGGCCACATCCAGGAGTACTTCGCGATCGTTCTCGATTCGCGCGTCATCTCGGCGCCGGTGATCCAGCAGGCAATCTCGGGCGGGAACGTCCAGATCTCGCAGTCAGGCACGATCGGCGGGTATCCGCTCAAGGAAGCGACGGAGCTGGTCACGGTCCTTCAGTTCGGCTCCCTGCCGTTCCCGATCGAGGAGCTCTCGAACACGACGATCTCCGCGACCCTTGGCGAGCAGTTCCTGAACCAGAGCCTGTTTGCCGGGGCGATCGGGATTGGGCTCGTTGCGGCGTTCATGCTCATCTACTACCGATTGCCGGGCCTGATCGCCAGCTTCGCCCTCGTCTACTACACGATTGTCGTCCTCGCGATCTTCCGCCTGATCCCCGTCACGTTGACCCTCGCCGGGATCGCCGGCTTCGTGCTCTCGATCGGCATGGCAGTGGACGCGAACATCCTCATCTTCGAGCGTATGAAAGAGGAGATGCGCCTTGGCAAGTCCCTGCCATCGGCCGTCGAGGCGGGCTTCGGGCGGGCGTGGAACTCCATCCTTGACTCGAATGTGTCGAGCCTGATCACGGCGACGATCCTGTACCTGTTCGGATCGTCGGTGATCCGAGGCTTCGCGCTCGTCCTGATCATCGGCGTGCTCGTCTCGATGTTCACCGCGATCACCGTGACCCGCACGATCCTTCGCGCCGTCGTGACTCATGACTGGGCGCGCAGGGCATTCCTGTACGGGGTGTCCGAGGAGGAGTTCGTCGCCCGCGGCCAGGGCCGACCGACGCTGCGCCGCGAGGCCCGATCGCGTGTTTGACGTCGTCGGGAAGCGGCGCTGGTACTTCATCTTCTCCGCCCTGATCACGCTCCCGGGCCTGTTCTTCATCTTCGTCGCCCCGCTATTCAGCAAGGACGCCGGGCTCCAGTTCACGATCGACTACACCGGCGGGACGAAGTGGGAGCTCCGCTTCGAAAACGAGTCAGTTACCGCCGATCAGGTCCGGGCCGTCTTCGCCGACAACGACCTGGAAGCCTCCGTCATTGCCACGGGCGATGGATTCCTCGAGATCAAGACCGAGCCGATCGGCCTCCAGCCGCCAGCTCCGTCCCCGACCCCTGTCGCGACGCTCGCGCCTTCGCCGAGCGCCAGCGGCAGTCCCGGCGCGTCCACTTCGGCATCGCCATCGACCTCGCCTTCAGCGTCCGGCTCTGCGGCTCCGAGCGCGAGTACGTCGCCCAGTGCGAGTCCGTCACCCAGCCCCAGCCCGTCGCCGAGCGCGAGCCCGAGCGCCAGCGCATCCGCGGGTGCATCGCCCGGAACTTCGCCATCGCCATCGCCATCCGCCGCCGTTGGCAACACGGAGCTCCCGACCGACGGAAAGCTCGGTGAGATGGTCGCCGCCCTCGAGGATGCCCTCGGCCCGATCGAATCCCAGCGGTCGCTGACTACCGTCGGGCCCGTGGTGAGCTCGGACCTGATCCAGCAGGCACTGATCCTCATCGTCGTCGGATCTCTCGGGATCATGTTCTGGATCACCTATCGGTTCCGCGACGTGAAGTTCGGGGTGACCGCGCTCGTCACCGTCGTTCATGACGTCATCGTCGTCGTTGGCACGTTCGCGCTCCTCGGGACGTTCTTCCACATCCAGATCGACGCCTTGTTCGTGACCGCGATGCTGACCGTGATCGGGTTCAGCGTCCACGACACGATTGTCGTCTTCGACCGGATCCGCGAGAACCGGGCACGTCACGCCGGCGAGCCGTTCGCCGAGGTCGTCAACCACTCGATCCTGCAGACCTTCGCCCGGTCCGTCATGACGAGCTTCACGATCGTCCTCACGCTCCTCGCCTTGTTCCTGTTTGGCGGATCGGCGATCCGCGACTTCGTGCTCGCGCTGCTCCTCGGGATCGTCTCCGGGACCTACTCCTCGATCTTCAACGCGGCCCCGATCCTCGTCGTCTGGCAGGAGTGGGACGATCGACGGCACGGCCGGGCCGCCTCGACCCGCGCGCCGCGGACGCGTCGCGCAGTCTCCTGACGAGCCGTGAGCCGGCCGGTGGATGGCTTCGCATCCGCTGGTTTGGCACCGGTAAAGCCACGATGAAGCGGCTCGTGGCATCCTTGATGTCGTGATCGAGCCCCGCTATCGCTGGCTGTTTCCAGAGGCGATCACCATCGACCCCATCATTCTCGAGGCGGGGCAGCGCCATGACCTCGACGAGCGTGTGGCGAGCCTCCTGGCCCGCCGCGGCCTGCTCGATGGGCCGTCCTTCGACGAGTTCTTCGCGGACCCGCTGGACGGTCTCCACGATCCGCGACTCCTGCCGGATGCGGAGGGGTTCGCCGCCCGGATCGGCCAAGCACGGGCAGCAGGCGAGCGGATCCTCGTCTTCGGCGACTTCGATGCGGATGGACTGACCGGCCTGGCGATCCTCACGATCACACTGCGTCGCTTGGGCATCGAGGTCACTCCTTACGTCCCCAGCCGGCTCGACGAGGGCCACGGCCTGTCGACGGCCGCGATCCTTGCCGCGCGAGAGGCAGGTGCCTCGGTCATCGTGACCGTCGACTGCGGAACGACCAGCCTGCCGGAGATTGCAGAGGCCCAGGCAACGGGGATCGACGTCCTCGTGACGGACCATCACCGCGTTCCGCCGGAGCTCCCGAATGCGGTTGCGATCGTCAACCCGCAGCGCGCCGACAGCCACTACCCGGAGCGGCGGTTGGCCGGCAGCGGCGTCGCATTCAAACTGGCCCAGCTGCTGCTGGCCGGCGAGCCGGGCGGCCCGGAGGCGGCCCTTGCCCTGACGGACCTCGCAACGATCGGGAGCGTCGCCGACGTGGTCCCGATTCTCGGCGAGACACGGGCGATCGTCAGGCTCGGGCTTGAACGTCTCAGGACCGAGCCGCGGCCCGGCGTCGTCGCCCTCCTCGCGGCGGCGGGAGTCGCCGCCTCGGCGATCGACATGGAGACGATCAGTTTTGCGCTCGCGCCGCGGATCAACGCTGCCGGCCGGGTAGGTGAGGCACTCGTCGCGGCGCGCCTGCTGCTAGCCGAGGACGCGACCGAGGCCGCAGCACTCGCCGCGGAGCTGGAGGCCGCGAACCTGAGCCGGCGCGACATGACGAAGCAGGCGATCGGGGAGGCGAGGGCCTCGCTGGCTGGCGTGGTGGACGCCGGCGCTACCGCGGTCGCGGAAGGCGTGGAACCGCCTCGAGTGGAACCGCCTCGACCCGACGCGCCCGCGACGATCGTGCGCGGTCCGTGGCCGGTCGGAATCGTCGGGTTGGTCGCTTCGCGGCTGGTCGAGGAGTTCGGGCGCCCGGCCGTCGTGGGCGCTGAGCTCGGGCCGGTCATCCGGGGGTCGTGTCGGAGCGACGGCACTCTCGATCTCGGAGCTGCGCTGGAGGCCTGCGCCGACCTGTTCATCCGCCACGGCGGCCATGCCGGCGCGGCCGGGTTCGAGCTTTCAACGGAGCGCTGGCCGGAGTTCGTGGAGCGGTTCACAGCGCTCGCCGCGGTCAGCAGCCCCGCAGATCCGCGCCAATCGGTGGCGATCGACATCGCCGTCCCGGCCCTCGGCGCCGACTACGCCCTCCACGGGAGCCTTGCTCGACTCGCCCCTTGCGGCGCGGGCAATCCCGAGCCGATCGTCGCCGTCCTCGGCCTGACCGTCACGCGGAGTCGGGAGGCCGCCGGCGGCCACAGCCAGCTGACGCTCCGGCGCAACCTCGACGTGCTCGATGGCATCGCCTTCGGGCGACCGGACATCGCGACGACCGTGACGGAGGGCGACCGAGTCGACGTGGTCGGCAAGCTGACGAGCCGTCGCTTCGGCGGCTTCGAGTCGCTGCAACTCGAGATCCGCGATGTCGCCACGTCCGGCAGCCACCGCGAAGCGGCCGCGATCCTCGGCATCGCTGTCGTCCTGGACGCCCCGGCGGGCGACGGGATCGCGCTTGCGGGAGCGTCGGCGTGACGCGTCGAGCCGCCGTTCGCGGGACCCGGGACCCGTACGGGCTCGGGCCGGCCCGTGGCTACGTCGCACCGATCGTGGCCGGCATCGCGCTCATCGTCGTCGCGGCGATGACCTTCAGCCTGATGAACGGCCAGGTCCCGTTCCGCGGCGGCTCATCGAACAACGGCGGGCCGCAGGGTCCCACGCGCACAGTGGCGCCGTCGAGCGTCGTGATCGTGGAGCCCGAGGTCACGTTCCCCGGCTCGATCGTCTTTGCGAAGGCCGGCAACATCTGGGTCCAGACCGGCAAGGATGTCCGCCAGGTGACCGATTCCGGCAAGGATTCGATGCCGAGCTTCTCGCCGGACGGGGAGTGGGTCTACTTCATTCGGCAGCAACTCGGCAAAGGACTGTTCCCGGTCAACGGGCGGCAGAGCTGGTACGACCTTGCGACGCCCGCGCTCACCCGAATCAAGGCAGACGGGTCGGGCGAGCCGGAGGGGCTCGTGGGCGGCCGGGTCAAGCAGGGCAAGTCCCTGTGGTTCTTCTGGTTGCGCCAGCCGGTGCTCTCGCCGAACGGCCACACGATCGCGGTCGTATCGGACGGGACGGATCCGACGAAGAGCGACGTCATTGCCCAGTTCTACGACACGAAGACGAAGAAGTTCTCGAAGCTGAAGCTCGCCACGACAGCCGGACTCGGCCACCAGGATCCGGTCTGGATGCGCGATGGCAGCTATCTGCTCCTCGTCAAGAACGGCCGGGATGGCACGCGCGGGGCGCCGCAGATCATCAAGTACAACCCCGCGAACCAGAAGGTTTTCACGATCACCGGCCCGGGATACCTGTCGCCGTCGCCGTCGCCCGACAACAAGTACATTGCCGCGACCAAGACGGACAGCTTCGGGACCAATGTCGTGATCCTCGACGGGGCGACCGGAGCGGAGCTCCTCCGCGTGACCAACGACGGAAGCTCGTTCTCGCCGGCGTGGTCCCCGAAAGGCGACGCGATCGCCTTCCTCCGCATCGACGGCACGACCGTCGATCTCCAGATGGCGACACTCGAGGGCCAGGCCGGCAGCTGGACGCTTGGCGAGACGATCGCGCTGACGGAGGTCTCGGGGCTCGACGCCGCGTCCAAACCGGCCTGGTTCATCCCTCCTTCCGAGCTGCCTGCCCCCACCCAGAGTCTGAGGCCGAGCGGATCCGGGTCGGGGTCGCCGGCTCCGGGGTCTTCGGCTCCCGAATCGACCGCGCCGTGACCGTGGAGCCAGCGACGGCGAGGCCGCACGGCGGCACTCGAGACGCTGGCTCGTATCTCGAGCGCTTGTCCAGGCGTTCAGCCGCCGTCGGGACGGTCCTGTGTCTCGGACTCGATCCGGATCCCGCGAGTCTGCCTGACGGCTTCAGCCCGGATCTCGCCGGGATCGAGCGCTTCGCCCGGCTCGTGCTGGAGGCGGCCGTTCCGTTCGCCGCCGCGGTCAAGCCGAACCTTGCGTTCTTCGAGGCGTACGGATCGCCTGGCCTGGCCGCTCTCGAACGGCTGCGAGCCGCTGTTCCGGGCGACGTGCCGGTGATCATGGACGCGAAGCGAGGGGACATCGGGTCGACGGCGGCGCGCCAGGCGACCGCCCTCTTCGACGCGCTGGGAGCGGACGCCGTCACGGTCAGCCCCTATCTCGGCAGCGAGGCCGTCGCACCGCTTCTCGAGCGACTCGATCGGTTCGCCTACGTCCTGTGCCGGACGTCGAACCCGGGGGCAGCCGAGCTCCAGTCGCTCGTCGTGGCGGCAGCGGCAGGCGATGAGGGTGTGGCCGCAGCGCCAGAGGAGCCGCTGTACGCCAGAGTCGCGCGTCGGGCCGTCGAGTGGGGGCCCGGCGGGACCGTCGGACTGGTTGTCGGTGCGACCGCGCCGATCGACCTTGCCGAGATACGGGCGATCGCTCCCGGACTCGCCTTCCTGGTGCCGGGCGTCGGAGCGCAGGGTGGCGAGGTGGCGCCAACCCTCGAGCATGGCCGGGCCACGACCGCGCCAGCAGGTGGCCGAGCGGGTGGTGGCCTCTTGGTCAACGTGTCGCGGGGAATCGCCGGCGCCGCTCCACCCGGCACCAGCGGTGACATCGGCGAGGCCATCGCCAGGGCCGCCGGCGACTGGGCTGGACGACTCCCTGTGCTACCCTAGCCGCCGAGCAACGGCACGCTCGCCAGCCGAACATTTGATCGCTTTCCATCGCTCCTGGAGCACTTCATCATGCCTCTCCCGTCCGGATTCGAATGGATCGTCATCCTGGTTATCGCGCTGCTGATCCTCGGCCCCGGGAAACTGCCTGATGTCGCCTCGGCGGTCGGCAAGAGCATCCGGGAGTTCCGCAAGGCCTCGTCCGACGTACAGGAAGCGGTGAAGGTCGACACCTCGCCGCTCCCGAATGCGACGTCAACAGCGGCGACCCCGAATGTGCTCGCGCAGGCCCCGGCCGCCCCGGCGGCTCCGGCCGCCCCGCAACCGTCGGCGTCCGACATTCCGTCGGCACCGGCCACCGCAAGCCAGCCCGCGTCGACCGAAGCCACGACAGAGTCTCGCTAGACTGTCGGCCGTTTCGCTGACATGACCGACGCCGACGCGCTCCGTGAGGGCGGCGGCCCAGGCGGTCTCCAATCGCCGACTCCCGGTCCCGGTGCGACCTCGCCCGAGGGCGAGAAGGTCATGTCGCTCGTCGACCACCTCGGAGAGCTGCGAAGCCGGCTCTTCAAGTCGATCCTCGCGATTGCCGTAGGAAGCGTCGTCGGCGGCATCAACTCGGGCGCAATCATCGCGGTGCTCGCAAAGCCGGCCGGCGGGCAGCTCCTCAATCTCGGTCCGGGGGATGCATTCGCGATCACTCTTCGCGTGTCGATCGTGACCGGCGTCGTCCTGGCGATGCCGGTGCTTCTCTACCAGCTCTGGGCCTTCATTGCTCCCGGCCTGACCCCCGCGGAGCGACGAGGCATCCGCCCCTGGATCCCGCTCGCGCTCGTGTTCTTCGCCGGCGGGGTCGGGATCGCCTATCTCGTCCTGCCCTACGCGATGGCGTTCCTCCTTGGCTTCGCGGACGACACCTTCGTCAACCAGCTCGCAGCCGGGCCCTATTTCGACTTCGTGACGACCCTGTTCCTTGGATTCGGGATCGTCATGGAGTTCCCGATCCTCCTCGTGGCCCTGTCCAAGGTCAAGATCGTGACGTCCGATCGACTGAAGGCCGCCCGCCGCTACGTGATCCTCGGCATCGTGATCTTCTCGGCGGTGGCGACGCCCGGCGGTGATCTCGTCAGCCCGGCGGTCCTTAGCTTGACGATGTATGCCCTGTTCGAGCTGACGCTCGCCTTCATTTCACGCTCCGGTCGGTGATCGACCCGGCGGTAGACTGACCGTCATGGCCACCGCCCGACGGTCACCCGACGACGATCCCGGTTCGCTCGACGAGGCCGAGGTCGACGCGGATTCGTTCCCACCGTCGGAACCCGCGTCGGATCAACACGTCGCGATCGTCACCGGCCTGTCCGGCGGAGGCAAGACGGCCGCCGCCAAGCTGTTCGAGGACCTCGGCTACACGGTCGTGGACAACATGCCCGGCGAGCTCCTCCCTGACCTGGCGGAGCTCGTCTCGGATGATCGCGAGCGGTTCGACAAGGTCGCCATCGTCCTCGACGTCCGCGCAGGGAATGCGCCCGTAGCGCTTGGTGCGATGCGCGGAGCGCTCGAGGGCCGCGGAATCCGACCCCAGGTGTTCTTCCTCGAGGCGCGCGACGAGGTGCTGATCCGACGCTTCTCGGAGACGCGCCATCGGCATCCGCTGGCGGACCAGCGCGGCATCGCGAGCTCGATCGTCGAGGAACGGCGGATGCTCGATGCCGTCCGGAGCGAGGCGGATGTCGTCATCGACACCTCCGATCTCTCGTTGCGGGAGCTGCGTGAGCGGATCTTCGCCAGGCTGGGCGACGCGACCGACCCCGACCGGCTCGCGATCCAGCTCATCAGCTTCGGCTTCAAGTACGGCGTCCCGCTCGAGGCGGACCTCGTGTTCGACGTACGGTTCATGCAGAACCCCTATTACGTCGACGGTTTGCGCCAGCTATCGGGCCTGACGGAGTCGGTTCGCGACTACGTCCTCAGCCAGCCGGTCGCCGTCGAGTTCCTCCGCTACCTCCGCGAGTTCCTCTCGTTCGCGGTCCCGGCCTATGTCGGCGAGGGCAAGTCGAGGCTGACAATCGCCCTGGGTTGCACGGGTGGTTACCACCGCTCGATCGCCCTGGCCGAGGAGCTCGCCAAGTGGTTGCGCGAGGAGGACATCGGCTCGGTCGCGGTCTTCCACCGCGAGCTCGAGCGTGCCTGACCCATGAGCCAATTGGGCGGCCACAACCTGCGCCGCTGGCTGACGCCCGGCATCGGCGTCAAGCGCTGGCTGGTCGTCCTCTTCGCCGGCCTCCTGTTCCTGGCGCTCGGTGCCGCGCATCTGATCCGCCAGGCGAGCCGCGATCTGAACCCCGGCGGCGTCGCCCAGGTCGTGCTCGATGCGGTCACCCTCCAGTTCCTGCCGTATCCGCTCCGCGGCCTCGTGGTCGGAGCCGCGGGTCTCGCCCTCGTCGTGCTCGGGGCGTATCGCGCGGCGAGGGCCCTGACCGATCCGTTCCGATCGGCCGAGGGCGGACCGCTCGTCGAGCTCATCTACCAGAAGCGGTTCCTCGCCCGTGGCCCGCGGATCGTGGCGATCGGGGGCGGGACGGGCCTCTCGACGCTGCTCCGCGGCCTCAAGGAGCACACGAGCAACCTGACGGCGGTCGTCGCGGTTGCCGACGACGGTGGCTCATCGGGCGTCCTGCGCGAGGAGCTCGGGATCCCGCCGGTCGGTGACATCCGTCGCTGCATCGCGGCCCTCGCCGACGCCGAGCCGCTCATGAGCGAGCTCCTCCAGTACCGGTTCCCCGGTCGTGCGTCGGACCCGGCCCCCGAGGCCGGCGGCTCGCTCGGGGGCCACGCCGTCGGCAATCTCCTGATCGCGGCGATGACAGCCGTCGAGGGCGGCGACTTCGAGGAGGGCGTCCGACAGATGAACCGCGTCCTGGCCGTCCGCGGCCAGGTCCTGCCGGCGACGGCCACGCCGCTCACGCTCCACGCGGAGCTGGCGGACGGGACCGTCATCGATGGCCAGTCGCGGATTGCCGGCGCGTCGGCCATCGTGAGAGCCTGGGTGACGCCGAGCGACGTCCGGGCCGCCGAGGACGCACTGGCGGCCATCGCCGAAGCGGAGCTGATCGTCATCGGGCCGGGCAGCCTCTACACGAGCCTGCTCCCGAGCCTGATGATGCCCGAGATTCGCGACGCAATCGCGGCCTCCCCGGCGGTCCGGGTCTACGTCTGCAACGTCGCGACGCAGCAGGGTGAGACGACCGGATTCGACCTGGCGGCGCACGTCGATGCGCTCGTGAACCACGCCGGCGGCGGGATCGTCGACGCCGTGCTCGCCAACAACCACTTCGGCGCGCGGGTTCCTGACGACTACCCGGCCGAGCCCGTCCGACTCCGCTGGCCGCCATCGATGACGACGCCCCCGAGGCTGATCCTCGACGACGTCGTCGACCCGGACAACGGCCACCACCACGACCCCGGCCACCTCGCCACGTCGGTCCTCAAGCTCTACGAGCGCGAGAGCGCGCTCCGTCGGCGCTCGGGCGTCGCGCGGACCGCCTGAGGTGAGCCGCTCCGAACGCGATCTCGTCAGCGCGCTGCGGGCCGAGCTGGCGGCGATCGACCCTTCACGGTCCTGCGATCGGCGGGCGGAGGCCGCGGGGCTCGGGGCCGCGTCGCCCAGTCGCGAGGGACCGGTGGCCCGGCTGGCGATCCGCCTGGACCGGGTCCGCGTTCGCGGTCGTGGCGCCTCGGCCGGGCCGTCGGGCGGTCAGGAGGCTGCCTTCGACTGGCAATCGGCGGCCGAGCACTGCCGGCTGGCGTACCTGCGCGGCCTGTTCCTCGCCCGCGGCTCGCTGAGCCTCGCGAGCGGGCGTACCCATCTCGAATTCGTCGTCGACGCCGACGAGGCGCCGGGACTGGCCGAACAGCTCGGCGACCTCGAACTCCCGGCGTCGTGGCGACTCCGGCGCGGCCGTGGCGTCGTCACCTGGAAGAGCGGCGACATCATCGAACTGTTCCTGCGGCGCATCGGGGCGGGCGGGGCGCTCCTCGAGCTCGAGGCTCGCCAGGTCTCGCGCGCGCTGCGAGGCGACCTGAACCGGGTCCTCAACGCCGAATCGGCGAACCTCCATCGAGCCGTCGGCGCGGCTGGCCGGCAGATCGCGGCGATCGGCGAGCTCGAGGGTGATGGCCGCCTCGCCGAGCAGCCATACGTCGTCCGGCTCGTGGCCGAAGCACGGCGGGAGACGCCGGAAGCAACGCTCGCCGAGCTCGCCGAGCGGCTGGGGCTCCACCGCTCGGCCGTCCAGCGCGCGCTCGAGCGCGTCGAACGGCTCGTGCTCCATCCCGACGAGGCTGTCGGGCGCCGTAAGGGACCGGCACAAGCGCGTCGACGCGGGCGACGGAGCCCGCGGCACCGCGCTCTGGCATGATCCGGACGATGCGTCCCGTGATCATTGCTGCCAACTGGAAGATGAACACGACACGTGCCGACGCCGGTGACCTGGCGCTGACGATCGCCGGACGGACGCGGGAGACGGGCGTCGTGCGCGTCATCTGTCCGCCGTTCGTCTGCCTGGCCGCCGTCCGCGATGCGCTCGCGGGGGCCGGCGAGGACGTCGCCGTCGGCGCCCAGGACGTCCATCATGAGCTGGCCGGCGCCTATACGGGTGACATCAGCGCGGCGATGCTCGCCGGGCTCGTGAGCTGGGTCATCGTCGGCCACAGCGAGCGCCGTCGTGACCACGGCGAGACCGACGCTCGGATCTCCGGCAAGCTCCGCCGGGCCGTCGAGGCGGGGCTCCGACCGATCCTCTGCGTCGGCGAGCAGCTCGCCGAGCGCGAGGCGGGAGACGCCGAGCCGGTCGTCGCGACGCAGCTGTCCGGGGCGCTCGACGGTCACGATCCCGCCGCCCTCCGTGACGCAGGCCTCGTCATCGCGTACGAGCCGGTCTGGGCGATAGGGACCGGCCGGAACGCTCGTGGCGCGGATGCCGCGGCGATGGCGGCAGCGATCCGGAGCGCCGTCGAAGCGGCCGGATGGGACGCGGCCGCCGCCGGCGACCTGCCCGTCCTCTACGGCGGCAGCGTCACCGCCGCGAACATCGCCGAGTTCCTCGCCGAGCCATCGATCGACGGCGCCCTTGTCGGAGGTGCCTCGCTGAAGCCCGACGAGATGGCCGGGATCGTCGGCCGGGCTGGGCTCACGGCCGACGCCCGCCGCGCCGAGAGCGCCTCGTGACAGACGCCTCGTGACCGAGGCATCGTGACCGACGCGACGTCACGGATGCCGCCGGCCAGGCCGAGGCCGATCGTCCTCGTGATCCTCGACGGCTTCGGGATCGGGCGAAATCCGGCTGTCGATGCGATCGCCGCCGCGCCGATGCCGGCCTGGCACGGGCTGCTCGCTCGCTGGCCTCACGCGCGCCTGCGGGCCTCGGAGGATGCCGTGGGGCTGCCCCCGGGCCAGATGGGCAACTCCGAGGTCGGCCATCTGAATCTCGGCGCGGGGAGGCCGGTGCTGCAGGACCTGCCGCGGATCGACGCGGCGATCGCCGACGGCTCGTTCTTCCTGCGGCCGGCCCTCGTCGCCGCGTGCGATCGGGCAACGGCGGCGAACGGCGGGCTACACGTGATCAGCTTGGTCGGCCCCGGCGGCGTCCACGCCAACGACCGGCATCTGGTTGCGATCGCCGAGCTGGCTGCGCGGCGGGGCGTTCCGTCCTTTCGTCTCCATGCGCTGCTCGACGGACGCGACACGCCGCCCCGCTCGGCCATCGGGTTCGTCGAGGATCTGGAGCGCCGGCTCGCCGAGGCCCATCCGGACGCGCGAATTGCCACGATCGGCGGCCGCTACTACGCGATGGACCGCGACAAGCGCTGGGAACGGACCGCGCTCGGCTACGAAGCGATCGTCCACGGGGTGGGGGAGCGGGCCAACTCGGCGATCGAGGCCATCGAGCGCGCGTACGCGCGTGACGAGAACGACGAGTTCGTGCTGCCGACCGTCATCGAAGGCGTGGACGGACGGGTCCGCGACAGCGATCCGATCATCGTCGCGAACTTCCGCGCGGATCGTGCCCGCCAGCTGACCCACGCACTCGTCGACGAGACGTTCGACGCGTTCGATCGGGAGCGCGTCGCACCGCGCCCGCTCGACCTGTTCGTCGTGACGATGACCGATTACGAAGCCGGTCTGCCGGTCGAGGTGGCCTTTCCGCCGGAGGAGGTCCGGTCGCTCGCCCATGCCGTTTCCGATGCGGGTTGGCGCCAGTTCCACGTGGCGGAGACGGAGAAGTACGCCCACGTGACGTACTTCTTCAACGGCGGCCGCGAGGCTCCGCTACCGGGCGAGGACCGCGAGCTCATCCCAAGCCCGAAGGTGGCGACGTACGACCTCGCCCCGGCGATGAGCGCAAACGGCGTCGCGGACGCGCTCGTCCGGGCGATCGAGTCGAACACGTACGACTTCATCGTCGCGAACTTCGCGAACCCGGACATGGTCGGCCACACGGGCGTCTGGGACGCGACGGTCGCCGGCCTGGTCACGATCGATCGCTGCATCGCGAGAATCGCCGCCGCCGTCGAGCGACTCGATGCATCGGATCCGGCGGGACCCGGCTCGCTCCTCATCGTTACGGCCGACCACGGCAATGCCGAGGAGATGCGCGATGCCGAGGGGCGCCCCGTGACGGCCCACTCGCTCAATCCGGTTCCGATCGTCGCCGTCGGGCGAGCGGTGGAGGGCCGCGGGCTCCATGACGGGGTCCTCGCCGACGTCGCCCCGACGATCGTCGAGCTGGCCGGTCTGGCGCGCTGGGACGGGATGACCGGGACGTCGCTCCTGGGCTCCGTGGCGCTCCCGGCAGCAGTCGTGCCGTCCACGTCCGGGGAGCCGTCCGAACCGTGATACCATCCACCGCCGTACCGTCTGGAGGTCCTTTCGCGTGGATCCGTTTCTGGCGATCGGCCAGATCATCGTCAGCATTGCCCTGATCGCCGCCGTCCTGTTGCAGGCGCGGGGTACCGGCCTGTCGGGCACGTTCGGTGGGGACTCCGCCGTCTACCGCAGCCGGCGCGGCGTGGAGCGGCGACTGTGGCAGTTCACGATCATCCTGCTCGTCCTGTTCGTGCTCTTCTCCCTCGCCTCGTTCATCTTCGGCGAGCCGAGCATCTGAGACCGTCTCCGGTCCGTCGCCGGTCGCGACCGGACCGGCCGCAGCGAGATCCATGAACCGCATCGACCACGCCGTCATCGGCGGCCTCGTCCTTGTCCTCGCCGTGATCGCGGTCGCGATCGGGGTTCCCGCGGTCATGCCCTCGTCGGTGGCGCCGTCGGCGAGCCCGAGCATGGAGCCGGCGGTTCCGTATCGCGAGGGGACGATCGGCCGTCCCGTCTCGGTGAACCCGCTGGGCGCCCGCACACAGGTCGACCGGGATCTCGTCGCGCTGACGTTCTCGGCCCTTGTCAAGCTGGGTCCCGACAACATGCTGATCCCGGATCTAGCGAGTCGCTGGACGACCGACGCCACGGGCAAGACATGGACGTTCACGCTGCGGCCGGACGCTCGCTGGCATGACGGCCAGGCCTTGACCGCCCGTGACGTGGTCTTCACGATCGATGTGCTCCGAGACCCCACCTACAAGGGTCCCGGCTCCGGTTCGTGGCGCGAGGTCACCGCGACCGCCGTCGATCCGCGAACCGTCCGGTTCGACCTCACGACGGCCCTGGGTGGGTTCCTCCAGCTCGCCACCCAGCCGATCGCACCGGCCCACCTACTCGAAGGCGTTCCGATCGAGGAGCTTGCCAGCGACGAGTTCGGGCGCGCACCCGTCGGCTCGGCATCGTTCGTGATCCTCGAGCTCGACGATGGTCACGCGATCCTGGAGCCCGCCGCCAAGGTGCTCGCGCCAAGCGGAGAAGGATCGCCTGCTCCCGGTTCCGCGGGTCCGCCGTCGGATGCCCTCGCAACGGCGGCGCCGACGAAGCGGCCGGCGATCGCCGAACCGCGTCTGGGTCGGCTCGAGTTCCACTACTTCGACGATGCGACCGCGCTCAAGCGTGCCTTCGAAGCAGGCGAGATCGACGTGGCGTCCGGCATGTCGCCGACCCAGGCGGCCGACCTGCTCCGGGATGCGGACGGCGCACGCGCGCTTCGCTCACCCGGGACCACACTCACCACGGTCCTCCTCAACCTGCGGCTGGGTCACCCCGAGCTCCGCGACGTGGCGGTCCGCTCCGCACTGCTCGCGGCGCTCGACCGATCGGCGATCGTGGACGGCGTCTTCGACAGGATGGCGACGCAGGCGGACTCGCCGATTCCGCCGACGTCATGGGCGTTCGACCGAACGTCTAGTCCGGCGGTCGCCCACGACGCGAAGGCCGCGGCCGCAGCCCTCAAGAAGGCCGGCTGGACCCAGGTCGACGGCCGATGGCGGCCGTCCAAGGCGACGAAGCCGTATTCGATCGAGCTGCTCAGCCCCAACGCCGACGTCAACCCGACGCTCCACGCCGTCGCGGAGCGCGTCGCCGCCGACTGGGATGCCCTCGGCTTCACGGTCCAGCTGGTCGAGCTCGATCCCGGCGCCTCGCTGACGGATCGTCTCCGGGAGGGCAAATTCACCGCCGCGGTCCTCGACATCTCGATCGGGCTCGATCCCGACCTCTATCCGTTGCTGGCGTCGAGCCAGACCAGGGCCGGCGGCCTGAACCTCATCGGGCTCCAGGACCCGACCCTCGACGCGCTGCTCGCGACCGCTCGAAAGCCGGGCGATGCCACGGCCCGCAAGGCGGCCTATGTCGCCCTCCAGAAGCAGCTGACCGCCGGGCAGTACCTGCTGCCGCTGGCCTTCGCCGACGAGGTCGTTGTCGCACGAAATGACGTCCAGGAGGTCGTCGTCCAGCCAGTCGGCGACCCCTCGGATCGTTTCTGGGACGTGCTAACATGGCGCCTCGCGAACGACCGGTGAGCACGTGCAAACCGATCGCTACGGGTCGACGCCGAGGTGGCGAAATTGGCAGACGCGCTAGCTTCAGGAGCTAGTGCCCGCAAGGGCGTATGGGTTCAAGTCCCTTCCTCGGTACCACCTCACCACTGAACCCGTCGACAGCTGCGAGCACACCTGCCCAGGTGGCGGAATTGGTATACGCGTACGTTTGAGGGGCGTATGAGGCAACTCATCCGGGTTCAAGTCCCGGCCTGGGCACCACCCTTTGGCTGAACGAGAAACGACCCTCCGTCCGGAGGGTCGTTGTCGTTTTCGGTGATCAGTGGAGGCGCAACGTCTCGACGGCCTGGTCTACGACGGGCTTCCAGTCCTCGTACCCGGCTTGTGCGGGGATAGCCGTCGTGAAGACAGTGAATTCACGGCCATCGCGATCGATCACGTAGCCGTACCTCTTCGTGTCGATTGGGAGCATTCCCGCCTCGCTCAGCGACCACTCGAACCGGACCGCCGCGCGTCCACCCACGATGGTCGCCTCACGGAGCAGCATGCGGGCAGTTGGATCGGCTTGGCCGGAGGTGGCCGGGTCGAAGAGATCCGGGGTCTGCACGGCGTTGAGGGCGGTCAATGGATACTCGCCGTCGACCGGGATCGTGAATTCCATCGGGTCGAACTGCTGACACACCTGCCGCAGGTTCAGTTCCGCGGTGTACCAGGCAGCCGGGTAACCGATCTCGAATCCCACATGGGAGTTGGAGCAGGACGTCCAGCCGCTCGGCAGTGACGCGTTCGGCGACGGCGCCAATGATGCAGTCGACGAAGGCGCCGCCGATGGTGACGATGAGACGGTCGGGGCCGCCGATTTGGGCGGGGCGGCGGTGCTGGCCGGGGGCGAAGCTGTCGTTGCGGGCGGAATCGGGGCACTCGGGGAGGCCGTCGAGCACCCGACGGCCGCGAGTGCAAGGGCGGCGATGAGGATGGCCGGGCGGGGAAACCGTTGATCGTCCATGGGGTCACTCCGGGTACGTGCGCAGGGCTACATCGTCCGCCCCCCGCGTTACCCGGCGGTCGCGGCCCTGTAACGAACGCGTCACGACTATCCTGTGCCGCGGGCGGTTAGCTCAGTTGGTTAGAGCGCCTCGCTTACACCGAGGAAGTCACTGGTTCGAGTCCAGTACCGCCCACCAGCAGTGCCATGCGGGCGCAGGGCGCGCGCTCCCGTGGGTCGCGGACTATTCCGTGGAGGCATATTCGACCGCAATCCCGCATCTGGGGCGCAATCTGGGCCGAATTCATGCGTCCTCGTGATAATCCGGGCCTATGCGTGCCTCTCGCACCACGCAATAGCGCTCCATAAGCCTCCTTGGAATATTCGACCCCTCGGCACGCGGCCGGTGGCCGGGGGGCTCCGGCCAAAGCGCGTTCGCTCGCCCCGCGGGCGTCCGGGGCGCGGCCGGGCGCGGGGCGTCCCGCCTGCTAGACTCAGAGCGAGGATCGGCGGGGCGTTGCCATCGGCCGGCCATGGTGAGGTGGGCATGGACAACATCGGACTGATCATCGTCGTCGCCGTCATCGTCCTGATCGTCATCTTCGTGATCGGGATCTACAACGGCCTGATCCAGCGGCGTCTGCGCATCGACGAGGCGTTCGCTCAGATCGAAGTCCAGCTGAAGCGGCGACACGACCTGATCCCGAACCTCGTGAACGCCGTCAAGGGCTACATGGGCTTCGAGCAGCAGGTCCTGACGGACGTCACTAACGCACGCGCCGCTGCGGTGGCCGCCGGCGCCCAGGGCCCGGCCGCCCAGGCGCAGGCCGAGAACCAGCTGACCGGAACCCTCCGATCGCTGTTCGCGGTCGTCGAGAACTATCCGGAGCTCAAAGCGAACCAGAACGTGCTGGAGCTACAGGAGCAGCTGACGACCACCGAGAACCAGATCGCATTCTCGCGCCAGCACTACAACGCGACCGTCCTCGACTACAACACGGCCATCGCAACGTTCCCGAACGTGTTGATCGCCGGTCCGTTCGGCTTCAGCAAGCGAGAGTTCTTCGACGCCGAGCCCGAGGCGGCCAACGTTCCGAACGTGGACCTCTCCCTGAACTGAGGCGCGAGGCGGCGCCTCCGAGGTCCCCGTGGCCGAGACCTTCTTCAACCAGATCGCGGAGAACAAGCGGAAGTCGTTTCTGCTCACCCTGATCGTGGTCGCCCTGTTCATGGCGCTGGGGTTCAGCATCGGGTTCGCGATCAGCGGGGAGCTGGCGGGCGCGATCGCGGCCATGGTCATCGCCCTCGTGGTTGGCGGTGGCATCGCCCTCGCCTCGTACTTCGGCGGTGACGCGCTCGTCCTCCGCGTGGCCGGTGCCCGCGAGGTCGACGCGACGAGCGCGCCGCAGCTGATGAACGTCGTCCAGGAGCTGGCGATCGCGGCAAACGTCCCAATGCCCAAGGTCTACATCATCGACGACACCGCCCCGAACGCCTTCGCGACCGGACGCGACCCGAAGCACGCGTCGGTGGCGATCACGACCGGCCTCCTCGAGAAACTCGACCGCGAGGAGCTCCAGGGGGTCCTCGGCCACGAGCTGTCGCACGTCCGCAACTTCGACATCAGGTTCGCGATGATCGTCGGCGTGCTCGTCGGGTCGATCGCGCTGCTGGCCGACTTCTTCCTTCGGTTTTCGTTCTGGGGCGGCGTGGGCCGGGGCCGCCGCGACCGGGACAGCGGTGGCTCGGGTGGCCTCCAAGTGGTCTTTCTCGTCGTCGCGATTGTCCTCTCGATCGTCGCCCCGATCGTCGCCCGCTTCGTCCAGCTGGCCGTGAACCGCCAGCGCGAGTACCTCGCCGATGCGTCGTCGGTCGAGCTCACGCGCAACCCCTACGGCCTCGAGCGGGCGCTCGCCAAGATCTCGGCCGATCCGGAGGTCCTCGAGGTCGCCAACCGGGCGACGCAGCACATGTACTTCACGAACCCGATCAAGAAGTTCGAGGAACGCTCGAAGGGTCTCTTCTCGACCCATCCGGCGACCGTCGATCGGATCAACCGCCTCCGTGAGCTGACGGGCGAGAAGCCGCTCGAGGCGTCGGAGATGGCGCAGCTCGCCGAGCTCGAGTAGCGGACGCGCCTTGGCCCCGAAACCGCCCGCGGACCCGATCTTCTTCCAGAGCCCCGAGGAGCTGCGTGACTGGTTCGACGCGAACCACGAGACGGCTTCCGAGCTGTGGCTCGGCTCGTACAAGAAGGCGACGGGCAAGCCAAGCGTGACCTGGTCAGACGCGGTCGACGAGGCGCTTTGCGTGGGCTGGATCGACTCCGTCCGCTACTCGCTCGACGCGGAGAGGTCCGCGCAGCGCTTCACGCCGCGGCGCAAGGGCAGCAACTGGAGTGTCGTCAACATCGCCAAGATCAAGGAGCTGACGAAGCAAGGGCGGATGCGGCCGGCTGGAATAGCCGCCTTTGAGGCGCGGACCGAGGATCGCTCAGGCGTCTACTCGTACGAGCAACGCCACCTCGCGAAGCTCGAACCGGACGAAGCGAAGCTCTTCCGAAACGAGGCGGCAGCATGGGCGTGGTTCGAGAAGCAGGCGCCGTCGTTCCGCACGGGCGCGACGTGGTGGGTCACGAGCGCGAAGCGCCCGGAGACGCGGGCGAGGCGCCTGGCGCTGCTCATCGAGGAAGCCGCCGCGGGTCGCAGGCCGAAGGCGCTGACGCCGCCCGGCGAGCGGCGCTGACGCCCCGTCGCCGCGCCATTCCGGCCCTCGCATCGTTGAAGGGCCGCCGAGGCCCGTGATATCCTGCGGTTCGCCGACGGGTGACCAAAGCCTGGTTGGCCATCGGGCCGAGATAGCTCAGTTGGTAGAGCACGCGACTGAAAATCGCGGTGTCGCCAGTTCGATTCTGGCTCTCGGCACCACCGCAGTCGGTGGTCGGACTTTCGAGCGGAAGTGGCTCAGTTGGTAGAGCATCACCTTGCCAAGGTGAGGGTCGCGGGTTCGAGTCCCGTCTTCCGCTCCATTTTTCTGCCCGGGAAGTGCCCGGGAGGCTCTCGAGGAAGCTGCCGCTGCCCCTTCGTCTAGTGGTAGGACAGCGGACTTTGGATCCGTGAACCGAGGTTCGAATCCTCGAGGGGCAGCCACCGACTCGGGGTAGAGACCCGGGGCCGCGGGGCGACGTGGTGAAGTGGTTCAACACGGAGGTCTGCAAAACCTCTATTCACCGGTTCGAATCCGGTCGTCGCCTCCACAATCCCAGCACGAAATGGCCCGCAGGTCGGCGCGGTCCGAACCGAGCAGCGAAGCTGAGGCTGGGTTCGGCGCTCATCTCTCGGGAAACGTCGCCAGCACGTCACACGGCACGGAGAACCCCGCGAAGCGCTTCGCGAAGTCGTCCTCGACGAAGGCCTGCGTGCGCGCGAGCTCGGTCGGCTCGATCCGGTTGACTCCGTTGAACGGCCGGTCGAGGTCGTAGATCATCCAGAGCGTTCCGCCGTCGATTACCGCGAACACGACGAGGAAGCCGCCGAGCAGCAGGATGCTGCCGCCTGGCCTGAAGAACATCGCCAGCGCGACGAGCGTCACGATGACAGACAGGAACATCAGCCAATTCAGCCCTGTCGGGATCGACGGGTCTGCCTCGGCGAGTCGCGCCAGGCGCACGTCGCCGAGCGCCCCATCGAGATCGATCAGCCGCTCGAGCTCGGCATCGCCGGCACCGTGGCACATGTCCGTCAGGGTCGCCTCGAGGCGTCGTTCCCATGAGGTCGCGGACTGGGCTCGGTCGCCGCCGCTGGCCATCGATGGCCACTCGATGAACCGAACGGCCCGGCTGCAGCAGATGAGGTCGCCCTCGAGCTCGCGGGCGATGTCGGGATCGGCCACCCGGACCGCGGCCTGGGCGAGCTGTCGACAAGGCGGGCCTCGGTTCCGGCGTGCTCACGGGCGCGACCGAACGACGACAGGGCCTCGACCATGATGAACGCGAGCAGGACGACCGTGACGGTCATACCGGGTTGGCGAGATCAGACAGGCCCAGTCCGTCTTCCGCCGAGCGCTCGCGACGGCTCCACCAGCGGTTGCCCGCGACACCGAGGACCACGGACAGGATCAACGCGAGGGCGATCACCAGGTCGGGCACGGGCGGGATCATAGCGGTCACGCCGGCCCGACGAATCCCGTTCGGGCCCTGGTCAGCGGCTAGCTATGCCGCCTGAGGCCGAACGAGCCTACGCGGCGCCGGACGACCGGCAGCCACACCAGCGCGCCGAACGTCTGCGCCAGCAGAAGCAGGATGATCAGGAAACCGGAGGCCGCTGCGAGGAATCCAGGGACGACGAACGGCCCGATGAACCCGAAACTACCCCCGTCGAAGGTGACCGGCCCCTCGACCCCGGCCGGGATGACGAAGAGCAACGGCGGCGGCGGGTCCGTGGGCGGATTGGTCACTGGAGCTACGACCGCACCTGCACTCGAGGAAGCCGGAGGCGACGATCCAGGGCTCGAAACAGCCGGCGTCGGGGTCGCGCCGGGTGGTGTCTGCAGTGGCGGCAGCGGTGGCAGGACCGAGGTCGGAGAGGGAGTCGGCCGCGCCGTTGTGGCGGGCGTTGGGATGGGTGTCCGAGCGGGCGTCGGGACTGGGGTCGGAGCTGAGGTTGGGACCGGTGTCGGGACCGCTGTCGGGGCGGGCGTCGGGGCCGGGCCGGTGGCGCAAGTGCCCCGTGGTGCCATGATCTGGTTCGTATCGAGGGTGATCGCTCCGTTCTGAGCGAAGGCCCGGCCGCCGTTTGGGCCGCCGCCGGTACCGATCGTCGCGCCGGTGGTCATGGTGATGCTGACCAGCGCCATCAGGTTGCCCTGGAGCGAGGTGCCCGTCCCGAGTGTCGCCGAGCTGCCGACGGCCCAGAACACCGAGCACCCGGCGGCGCGGTTCGTCAACCGCACTCGCGCCGCTGTTCCGGTCGTCAGCGTCGAGCCGATCTGGAAGATGAATACCGGGTTCGTCTGGCCTTTCCCGTCGAGGGTGAGCGTTTCGCCAGCCCCGATGGTGGCTCCGGCACCGATGTGATAGGCGCCAGGGAACAGCGTCCGGCCGCCGAGATCGCCCGCCATCTCCGTGACGGGGGTCGCGGCCGTCGCTGCATGGTGGGCTGTAAGAACGTCGGCTACGGCTTTGTCCGCCGCCGCGTTGCCAATGTCGCTACGGCCGGCGATGACGCCCACGCCCGGGCCGAACCCGGTGGCCGAGGGCCCGACCAGGGCGAGGTTCCCGTTGATGAGCGTCACGCCCGTGTTGGTGATCGTCGTGTTCGCGACGATGGCGTAGTTACCGGCGGTTCCGAGCGGGGGCTTCGTGACTGCGGCGAGGCCGATCGTCGGCATGACCAACGCGGCAACTGCCACGGCCAATGCGGCGGCGCGGACGCGCGAAACGAGCCCCCGAAGGAACATGGGCGCATGCAAGTCAGGCGACCGCGCTGCCGGGCGTGATCAGGGCCTGGTCCGGCGTCCAGAGGCCGCTTCGCCCGTCTCCGGGCAATGGCGCAGTTGCGACGGTCCGGATGCCCGCTACGAAGGCGATGACCAACCGTTCGTCAAGCTGGGATCCTGCGGCGTCCTCGAGTCGGGTCAGCGCCTCGTCGATCGACAACGCCTTCCGGTACGGCCGAGTTGTCGTCATCGCGGAGAACGCATCGCAGACGGCGAGAATGCGCGCCACTTCCGGGATGTCCTCGCCGGCGAGTCGGTGCAGGTAGCCGGATCCGTCCCAGCGCTCATGGTGGTGGCGGATGCCGGCCCGGATCTCGTCGACGTCAGGCAGGTCGCGGACGATGAGATCGCCGAGGGCGACGTGCTGCTGGACAGTCGCGTACTCGCTGTCGCTCAGCGCGCCGGGCTTGCGCAGGATCTGATCGGGGATCCCGATCTTGCCGACGTCGTGGAGGCGCCCGGCCCGGTAGATCACTGATCGGACCTGCTCGTCGAGTCCGAGCTGCTCCGCAAGGAAGCCGGCGTAGCGGGCCACGTCCTCCGAGTGGCGACGGGTGTAGTGATCCTTCGTGTCGACGGCGGTGATCAGCCCTTCGAGCACATCGAGCCGGACCGCCTCCTCGATCGGAACGTTTTCCGCCGATGCGACGCGGACGCTGTCTCCGCCGCCGGCCTTGGCCTCGTCGAGCGTCCGCGCCGCGGTGGAGAGGAGCGTCGTCACCGACTCGCCGTTGAGCGGGAAGGTGCAGATGCCCGCGCTGATCGTGATCGGAAGGCGTTCCGAGGCCTCGAATTGGAGGCTCATGTCGACGAGTCGCGTCCGGACCAGGTCGACGGTCGGCTCGAGGTCGGTCATCATTTCGGATCCGACGATCACGAGGAACTCGTCCGGTCCGTAACGGCCCCACCGGACCCCGCGCGGGAGCACGTCGCGAAGGAGCGCCGAGACGGCGGTGAGCGCTTGGTCGCCAGCGGGATGGCCGTGCGTCTCGTTGAGGTTCCGGAAATTGTCGATGTCGACCAATGCAATGCCCAGCGTCTCGTCGGCCCGTCGCGCAGCTTCGATCGCGCCCGCGAGCACGCCGACGAGTGCACCGTGATTGAGCGACCCGGTCATCTGGTCGAGGGTGGTCGCCTCGAGCAGCTGGTCGGTCTGAGCGAGGATGCGTCGCTGGGCGGCACGGAACACGAGGTAGAGCGCGATTGCGGCGACGGCTCCTGCGAACAACGTGACGATGATGACCTCGCGTCGGAGGCGGTCGAGGTCGCCGAGGATCGGCAGCGCGTCCCGCCAGACCCCCACGACGGCGACGACCTCGCCGTTGACCTTGACCGGGAAGTACGCACGCAGGATGTCGCTCGCGGGCAGTGTCGCCCCGACCAATTCGGCCTCGGCCACCGGGTGGAATCCGGCTGTGACCGCGCCGCCCGCGGATGTCACGAAGTCCGGCGTCAACAGCCCACGCATGTCTGCCTGATCGCCGGAGTCGGACAGCAGGACCGTCCCATCAGGGAGTCGGACCTCGATTCGCAGGATCTGGCCGGCGGAGACGAGCGTCTTGATCTGTGGCTGGAGCGCGGCGGCTCGTGTCGCGGTGAGGCGACCCGGCTCGAGATCGGCCGGGATCAGGTAGGCGTTCGCGAAGCCACGGACGGTCGCGGCATCCGAGCCGACGACCGCTCCGAGCATTGTCTGGGACGACTGCGACGACACGATGATCGCCTGGCTTACGGCCGTCACGCCGACGATCGTGAGGAAGAAGCCGAAGACGACGATCAGCAGCACTGGCCGTCGGAGCGACCGGAAAGGCGTTCCGAACAAGGGTTGACTCCGGGTGATGGACTCTGAACCTACCGGGCGGCGGTACGTTCGTCCTAGTACCCAATAGTCAGAAGCATCGAGCCCGCGACGGGTAGCGGTGCAGCCGGGCCCGAACGATCAGGCCGCGAGGACCGGCTGCCCGAAGAGATAGCCCTGGGCGAACTCGATGCCGAGCCGCTGGAGGACGTCCGCCTCCTCGCTCGTCTCGACACCTTCCGCGATTAGTCGACAGCCGGTCTTGCGTGCGAAGTACTGCAGCCCGGCCGCGAGGGCCTGGCGAAGATCGTCTGCGTCGATTCCGTGGACGAGGCTGATGTCGAGCTTCGCGTACGTCGGCCGAAGCTCGAGGATGTGGCGAAAGCTCGAATAGCCGGAGCCTGCGTCATCGACGGCCAGGCCCACCTCCCCGAGTTTCGCGAGCGCGTCGCGGACGAGACCGTAGTCGTCGATCGGCACGTGCTCGGTCAGCTCCAGGACGAGCGGCCGCGTGGAGCCCTTGATGAGCTGGCGGAAGCGGCGATCACCCTGGAGCACGAAGCCGGGCGACAGGTTGATCGACAGGAAGCCCTCGCCCTGCAGCCGCGACCCGCCGTCGAGCGCGGCGCGGATCGTCGCGAGCTCGAAGTCCGGCCCCAACCCGACGCCGACCGCCTCGGTGAAGCGGACGTCGGGATCGGTGCCGTCGTGGAATCGAGTCAGGGCCTCGTATCCGACGATCGTTCGCTTCTGGAGCTCCACGATGGGTTGGAACACCGGGTGGAACTCGCGCTCGGTCAGCACGTGCCGCAGGCGGGCCCGCATAGCAGCGACATCCCGCCGGTCGGCGAACGCGGTGCCGGCCCTCGTGCTCAGGACGTTCGCGTAGTCGATCGCCGCGGCCAGCAGCTTGGCCCGCCGCACGAGCGGCGACGTGCCCTCCTCGGCCCAGATGCCGATCGTCAGGATCCCGACAAGGTCATCGCCCGCGTAGATGGGCGCACCCGCCGCGAGCTCCGGTGCGGTTGGCGGGTGCAAGGACGTCGCCGTGTCGGGTCCGAGATCGCTGATCTCCTCGACCCAGGGCCCGCCTCGGGCGCGAGCCAGGACATGGCGAGCGAGCGTGGGTGCGAGCGCGTGCCCGCCGCTTTGGACGCCCGTCACACGGTCGTATGTCGCGAGCTGCTGCAGCTTGCCGACCGGGCCCAGCTGGAGCACGGACACGAAATCGCTGTCTGTCCGGCTCGCCAGCTCTCGAACGACCGCCTCGGCGGCTTCCTCCGGAACCGACGACATGTTGATTCGGCCGAGTGCCGCCACGACGCTCGCGCGATTGCGGAGCTCATCCTCGACTACGTGCGACCACGCCTCCTGCTTGCGCAGGTGGGCCGTGACGCGCGCAACGAGCTCGTCGAGACGGACCGGCTTCGGCACGAAGTCGTCGGCGCCGGCCGCCAAACCCTCGATGACGCTGTCGGCGTCACCCGAGCCGGTCATGAGCAGGACGGGCAGCGTCGCGGTCTCGGGCCGAGCACGAAGAGCCTGGACGACATCGGTTCCGGACATCCCCGGCATCACCATGTCGAGGACGAGCAGTCCGACTGTCTCCGTTCGGACGATTGCGAGGGCCGCCTCGCCGGTTTCGGCCTCGAGCACCTCGAACCCGCCGCGGCGCAGGGCGAACGCAACGAGACGGCGCGTTGCGCCATCGTCGTCAACCACGAGGACCGCGGCCTGGTCCGGAATCGAGAGGGTCATACGATATCCGCAGCGGCACTCCGCGACGCGACCGCCTTGAGGACTGTCTCCAGGAGTTGGTTCGAGGTAACCGGCTTTGGAACGAACATCGCGCCCCTGGCCATGACCCGTTCGATGTCGAGCGTCTCCGCCGTGTACCCCGAGAGGAGGACCACGCCCAACTCCGGGTAGCGATCCATCATCTGCTCGGCAAGCTCGATCCCCGACAGGTTGGGCATGACGACGTCGGTGACGAGGACCTCGATCGGCTGGGCCATCCGGGCGATGGAGAGGGCTTCGACCCCGTCGGCGACCGCCAGCACGTCGAAGCCGGCCCGTTCGAGGATCTGCGTCGTCATGTCGCGGACGGCGGGCTCGTCCTCGACGACCAGGACCCTGCCTACGCCGAGCATCGCGGGCACGGGCACGAACCGCGGGACTTCCACGACTGCATCGATGCGCGGGAAATACAGCTTGAACGTGGACCCGTGGCCCGGCTCCGAGTACACCCAGATGTGGCCCCCGGCCTGGTGGACGACCCCGTAGGTCGTGGCCAGGCCCAGGCCCGTACCCTTGCCAACGTCCTTGGTCGTGAAGAACGGCTCGAAGATGTGCTCCCGCGTTTCGCGATCCATCCCGACCCCGGTGTCACTGACCGCGAGGAGGACGAACGGTCCCGGCTTCACGTTGAACTGCTCGATCGTGTAGGACTCCTCGAACGCGACGATGCCGGTCTCGATCGTCACAGTTCCGCCGTTCGGCATCGCGTCGCGCCCGTTGACCACGAGATTGACGATGATCTGGCCGATCTGACCGGCATCCGCGCGAATGTGCCCCGCCGCGGGGTCGAGCTTCATGACCACCCGCATGTTCTCGCCGGTCAGCTGGTTGAGCATCGGCTCGATCGTGGTCACGGCGTCGTTGATGTCGAGCACGGTCGGGGTCACGATCTGTTGCCGGCTGAACGCGAGGAGCTGCGCCGTCAGCGCCGTCGCGCGGTCGGCCGCTTCGCTGATCGCCTTCACGCTCGGCATGAGTCGATCGGGTTCGAAGCGCTCGGGATCCTCCGAGGCCAGGTCCTGGGCGAGCAGCTCCGCGTAGCCGTGGATCGCGAAGAGCATGTTGTTGAAGTCGTGGGCGATGCCGCCGGCAAGGCGCCCGATCGATTCGAGCTTCTGGCCCTGAAGAAGCTGGCTCTCTGCCGCTTTGCGGCCGTCGTCGAGGACCTTCCGCTCGATCGCATGGCGCATCGCGCGGAGAAGCCCGCGGGTCTCGATCTGGCCCTTGATCAGGTAGTCCTGCGCTCCCTCCTGGAGCGCCTGCGCCGCCATCGACTCGTCGTCGAGGCCGGTGAGGACCACGAGCGGAACTCCGGGCGCAGCGTGGTGTGCCCGTCGGACGGCGTCCAGCCCGTTCGTATCGGGCAACCCGAGGTCCAGCAGGATGATGTCGACCGGGCGTTGCGCGAGGTGCTCCTCCGCTTCGCCGATGGACTCCACGTGCGTGACTTCGGTCGCGTGCGAGGTGTCCTCACTGAACATCTCGCGGAGTAGCCGGACATCGCCGAGGTTGTCCTCGACGACCAGCAGGCGCCTGGTGAGCAGTTTCCGGCTCGCCGGCTTGACCGCAGTCGTCATGGGCCCACACGGGGCGGCGCGCTAGGGCGTCGAATGATCACGACGACGCTCATCGGCTGGCCACGGCCGCGGGGACGGGGATGCCGGTCCTGAGCAACGTCGCGAACTGGTCAGGCGGGACCGGCCGGCTGAAGAAGTAGCCCTGTGCCTCATCGCAGTCGTGGGCCTGCAGGAAGACCAGCTGCTCGAGCGTCTCGACGCCCTCCGCGACGACCCGCAGATTGAGGCTCTGGGCCATGCTGATGACCGCGGTCACGATGCTCGTGTCCTCCCCGCCCGCGGTGATCTGGCTGACGAACGATTGGTCGATCTTGAGGGCGTCGATCGGGAACTTCCGGAGGTAGCTCAGGCTCGAATAGCCGGTCCCGAAGTCGTCGACCGCGACCTGCACCCCGCGTTCCCTGAGCGCCTGGAGGATCGAGGATGCTGACTCCGCGTGCTTCATCAGCACGGTCTCCGTAAGTTCGAGCTCCAGGCGGCGCGGATCCATGCCGGTCGAGCTCGAGGATGGCAAGCGCGCCGTCGAGGAACTTCTCGTGTCGCATCTCCATCGCCGAGACGTTCACCGCCATCGTTGTCAGTCGGCAGGCCCTCGTCGACCCAGGCTCGGGCCTGCTCGCACGCCGTCGCGGAGAACCCAGTTGCCGATCGGACGGATCAGGCCGCAGTCCTCTGCGATCGGAATGAACTGCGCGGGGGCGATCTGGCCCCGGTCGGGATGCGTCCAGCGGATCAAGGCCTCGGCGCCGATGATCGCGACCTGTACCGGAGGTCGATCTTCGGCTGGTAGTGGAGAACGAACTCTTCGTGCTCCAGCGCCCGCCGCAGGCTCTCCTCGATCGACTGTCGTTCCACGGCTCTGACGTTCATCGCGGGCTTGAAGAACTGGTAGCTCTGGCGCCCGTTCTCCTTCGCCTGGTACATCGCCGTGTCCGCGTTCTTGATCAGGGTCTCGGCGTCCTCGCCGTCGTCGGGAAAGACACTGACGCCGATGCTCGTGGTGACGTGGAGGTCGTGCTGGTCGATCGAGTGAGCCTCCGCGACCGTCTGCAGCATTCGGGTCGCGACGATCGGCCGCGTCCTCCCACTGCTCCGCTTCAGAGAGCAGGACCACGAACTCGTCGCCGCCCTGCCGGCTGACGGTGTCCGAGGCGCGGACGCAGTCGACCAGGCGACGGGCGATTGACTGCAGAAGCTTGTCGCCGACCGGATGGCCCAGCGAGTCGTTGATGTGCTTGAAGCCGTCGAGATCCAGGAACAACACCGCGACCTGTTTCGTGTGGCGAGGTGCGGAGGCGATCGCCTGGCCGATCCGGTCGTTCAGGAGCATCCGGTTCGGCAGACCGGTCAGGAAGTCATGCTGGGCCGAGTGGGTCATTTCCAGCGACATCGCCCGGGCCGCGCTCACGTCGCGGAACACGACCACCGCCCCTGTCGCGCGTCCCTCGCGATCGTGGATCGGCGCGACTGAGTCCTCGATCGGCGCTTCGTGACCGTCCCGACGGATCAGGAGGCAGTTCGAAGGCAGGTGCATCGTCCGGTTGTTGCCCATCGCGAGCGTCATGGGATTCGGCGTCGTCTCGCGACTCGTCGCATCGAGGATCCGGAAGACCTCGCCCATCGGCCGGCCCATCGCTTCGTCCGACGTCCAGCCGGTCATGTGCTCCGCGACGAGGTTGAGGAACGTGATGTTGCCCGCGATGTCCGTACTGATGACCGCGTCGCCGATGCTGTTGAGTGTTACCTGGGCCAGCTCCTTCTCGACGAATAGCGCCTCTTCCATGACCTTGCGCTCGATCGAGTAGCGGATGGCTCGCAGAAGCCCGCGCGTGTCGATCTGGCCCTTGATGAGGTAGTCCTGGGCGCCTTCCTGCAGCGCCTGTGTTGCCAGCGCCTCGTCGTCGAGGCCGGTCAGCACCACGAGAGGTACGCGTGGCGCGGCAGCACGAGCCCGCCGGACCGCGGCGAGTCCCTGTGCGTCGGGCAGACCCAGATCGAGCACGATGACGTCGGTCGCGTGGTCGGCGAGATGCTTCTCGGCGGCCGCGATGGTCTCGACGTGGGTGAGCTCGGTTGCCTGCGACGACTGCTCGTTGAGCATCTCGCGGAGCAGGCGCGCGTCGCCGGGATTGTCCTCGACCAGGAGCAGGACTCTGATCGACATGGCGTTCATAGGCTGCGCGGTTGCTGCGGCAACTTGACGTTGGTCAGCCAGAAGTCGTCGATGCTTCTGACCAATGCTTCGAACGCGTTCAGGCCCACGGGCTTCGTGAGATACGCATTCGCCTGCAGCAGGTAGCTCGCGCGAACGTCCTCTTCCGAGTCGGACGTGGTGAGGATCACCGTTGGGATCGTCTTCAGGCTCTCGTCGTTCTTGATTTGGGCGAGGACCTCGCGGCCATCCATCCCCGGGAGGTTGAGGTCCAGCAGGATGAGATCCGGGCACGGTGCGCCGGCGTGGGCTCCTTCCTGTCTCAGGAAGTTCATGGCCTCGACACCGTCGGAAGCGACATGGAGATCGACGTCGTCGGCCTCTCGGAAGGCCTCGATGGTCAGCCGGACGTCGCCGGGACTGTCGTCGATCAGCAGGACCTGCAATGGCATGACATTCCTCCAGGCGCCCTCAGCCGCCGCTGTGGCGCGGCAACCTCACCCTTTCCAACCAGAAGTCGGTGATGCTCTTCACGAGGCTGTCGAACGCGTCCCACTGCACCGGCTTGCGTCAGGTAGCCGTTCGCCTGCAGCTCGTAGCTCTTCAGGACATCCGTCTCCAGCTTCGGACGTGGTCAGGATCACCGTCGGGATCGTCTTGAGGCTCGGCGTCTGCCTTGATCGAGGCGAGGACCTCGCGACCATCCATCCTGGGCAGGTTGAGATCGAGCAGGATGAGATCCGGTCGAGGTGCGTCACCGTTGACGCCGTCGTGACGCAGGAAGGCCATCGCCTCGACGCCATCGGTGGCGACGTGCAGGCGAATCGCCGGATTGGCGTCGCGCAGCGCTTCCCGCGTCAGCCGAACGTCGCCCGGACTGTCTTCGACGAGGAGCACTGACAGGCTGCTTTTCTTCGGCGCGTCATCGACGAGCTCGCTCGCCAGCGTGAAGCGGAACGTCGATCCGCGACCGGGCTGCGACTCGACCGAGATCGTGCCGCCGTGCCGCTCGACGATCTTCTTGCAGATCGCCAGGCCGATGCCGGTGCCGGCGAACTCTTCCCGCTTGTGCAGGCGCTGGAACATGCCGAAGATCCGCTCGAAGTACTCCGAGTCGATCCCAAGCCCGTTGTCCGCGACGGCGAATGTCCACCTCTTGCCGCCGCTCCGGGCCGCGCTGATGTGCACTTCCGGGACACCCGGATCCTGGTACTTGATGGCGTTGCCGACGAGGTTCTGGAACAGCTGGGTCAGCTGCGATCTCGTCGGCGAGGACGGTGGGCAGGGGATCGTGCGTCACGACGGCGCCGCTGTCCTCGATGGCGCTGCGCAGGTTCGCCAGCGCCTTGCCCAGGGCCTCCTCGCTTGAGGTCGTGATGAGGTCCATGCCCGTGCGTTCCGACACGCGAGTACGTCAGCAGGTCCTGGATCAGCCGCTGCATGCGGCTGGCCCCGTCGACGGCGAAGGCGATGAACTCGTCGGCGTCGGCGTCGAGCTTGCCCTTGTAGCGTCGCGACAGCAGCTGCGTGTAGCTCGCGACCATCCGCAGCGGCTCCTGCAGGTCGTGCGAGGCGATGTAGGCGAACTGGCCGAGCTCCTCGTTCGAGCGGTTCGAGGTCCTCCACCTTCTGCAGGAGCTCTGCCTCGGCGGCCTTGCGGACGCTGATGTCGCGGATGGCGGCGGTGACGAGGATGCCCTCGGCGCTCTCGAGCGGGCTGAGCATGATCTCGATCGGGAACTCGCTGCCGTCCTTGCGCAGGGCGGTCAGCTCGATGCCGGTCCCGATCTGCTGGGCCAGGGCGTCCTCGGCCGAGCGCAGGTCGTCGGCGATCAGCCGCTCGGCGAAGCCCTCCGGGATGATGTTGGTGACCGGCTGGCCGAGGAGCTCGTCGCGGCGGTAGCCGAACTGCTTCTCGGCCTGGACGTTGAGCAGGACGATCTCGCCGGCCTGGTTGACGACGACCATCGCGTCGGGCGCCGCCTCGAGCAGGCCGCGATAGCGGCCCTCCATCTGGGCCAGCTGGCGGCTCGGCGGCCTGGCGGACGCTGATGTCGCGGATGGCGGCGGTGACGAGGATGCCCTCGGCGCTCTCGAGCGGGCTGAGCATGATCTCGATCGGGAACTCGCTGCCGTCCTTGCGCAGGGCGGTCAGCTCGATGCCGGTCCCGATCTGCTGGGCCAGGGCGTCCTCGGCCGAGCGCAGGTCGTCGGCGATCAGCCGCTCGGCGAAGCCCTCCGGGATGATGTTGGTGACCTGCTGGCCGAGGAGCTCGTCGCGGCGGTAGCCGAACTGCTTCTCGGCCTGGACGTTGAGCAGGACGATCTCGCCGGCCTGGTTGACGACGACCATCGCGTCGGGCGCCGCCTCGAGCAGGCCGCGATAGCGGCCCTCCATCTGGGCCAGCTGGCTGGTCGGCGGCCCGGCGGACGCTGATGTCGCGGATGGCGGCGGTGACGAGGATGCCCTCGGCGCTCTCGAGCGGGCTGAGCATGATCTCGATCGGGAACTCGCTGCCGTCCTTGCGCAGGGCGGTCAGCTCGATGCCGGTCCCGATCTGCTGGGCCAGGGCGTCCTCGGCCGAGCGCAGGTCGTCGGCGATCAGCCGCTCGGCGAAGCCCTCCGGGATGATGTTGGTGACCGGCTGGCCGAGGAGCTCGTCGCGGCGGTAGCCGAACTGCTTCTCGGCCTGGACGTTGAGCAGGACGATCTCGCCGGCCTGGTTGACGACGACCATCGCGTCGGGCGCCGCCTCGAGCAGGCCGCGATACTTCGCCGCCGATTGCTCTGACGTCTCACCGCCCTGTGGCCGCAGGCGGTCACGGAGTGGTACGTTCACTTCTCGATCCCGCCTACCGACTGTTCTGAATTGGCCGTGCGCAAGTACGGCCCCACGCCAACTCGGCCGCGGGTGGGCCGTCGGGGGGAGTGGAGGGATGTCGTCCGAGCCTCAGTCCCCGGGCGACGGTGGCGAGACCGGATGGCCGTCCGATCGGAGCCGTCGCCAGATGCGGCTCACGAGACGCTCTTCGGTCTCAAGGGCGGCGTCGTACTCGGGTGTGCCGTACCGCAAACGGTGGCGGTGCGTCGAGGCGTCGCTCAGTTCCTTGATCTCACGGCGAGTATCGGCGAACTGGTCGACGTCGGTCCGGGTGGCGGGAACATTCGTCGTGCCCATCTGACAAGGGTGACGGCAGAGGGCCATGGCAACTGAGGATGAAATCTCGTAAGTTCGATTTCAGCCCGATTACACCCAGACCGCCGCGGCGCGGCCCGGTACGATGCGGCGGGCCGGAGTGGCGGAACAGGCAGACGCGGCGGACTTAAACTCCGCTGCCCGCAAGGGCGTCAGGGTTCGAACCCCTGCTCCGGCACCAGCGTCCCGACCGCGCCGACCGAGGCGCCTACCCAGTGCGTTCCTGCTGCTCGGCGACGCCGCCCTCTTGGCCGGCCTCCCAGGGACGCCATAGATACCTCACAACCACTGCCGGTGTTTCGTCGCCTGGATCCGAGTCGTAGAGCTCGATCATCCGCGACACCCTGTTGAGCGCGGCCTGTGCGGACAACTCATCGTGGCTTCCGCGGGCGAGACCGAGACGCGCTCTCGCCGCTCCAAGTAGCCGCACAAGAACCTCGCGGTCAGCTGGGTCTTTTGCCATCAGTGACTACCTTAATGTGGCTGGCAATCCGTGATTTCATGGGCGTGATTCCATGCTATCCACGAACGAAAGACTGGCGCGGGACCCACGCCCACGCGCGTGGGCGCATTTTCATCCTCAGCAGTGCCCGCCGCTGACGCAACGATCGGCGCGTGACAGATACGCATCGTCGCGCTTTGAATCACGCGAAGAGGGCGGGGGCCAAGGCCCACCTGACCCAATACGGCATGCTCCCTGACCTGAGCGAGCAATGGCTGTCTGCCTGGGACGCGACCGCACACCCGAACGGCGATCGGAACAACGCTGACTTCTGGGATCGCGGGACTCGCTGGGCCCTGGACTCCTGGACTGCCGGCCAACACCCGCCGGTGATCGAGCGCTGAGGCTCGAGGCCAGCAAGCTCACCACGCGCCACGGTTCCGCGCGAGACCCGGACGTGGCGGCGCGGACGGCGGCGCGCCAGCCTACTTCTTGTCGGCTGCCCGTTCGCTCGCCTGGCGGTACTGCTCGTGCGCTTCGACCTCGGCGACCTCGGCCATCGCCGAATTGGCTTCGGCATCGGCTAGCCCGGCCTGCGTCGCGAGCGTCGCGGCTTTGGCGGCTGCCGCGGTCTTCGCGGCCGAAGTCTCGGCCAGCATCATCGACTCGAGGGCCAGCTTGGCGGCAGCGGCGGTTGCCGAGGCAGCCTCAGCGGCGTCGACCGCAGCGGCCGCCGCCTCTTCGGCAGCGAGCCTCCCGCGTCGAGCCACGGCTACGGTGCGCTCAGCGGCGCGCCAGTGCTGGAGCGCCTCCGCCGTCGTCAAGGGTTTGTCCTGATCGGGCATTGGCAAACCCTACCCCAACGGTAGGCCGTTGTGGCCGTTCTGACGATGTTCAGCGTCGGATCAGGCCGCCGAACCGGCTCGTCCGCTTTGGTGGCTCGATTCCTTCCACCGGGACACCCTCCGTGGCGAACGCCGTCGCAGCGAGCTTCTCGAAGCGCTCGGCGGGCAGGGAGCGCGGCGCACCCAGGACGATCGGAACGCCTTCATTGACCGCCTTGAGATAGAGGAACGGGTCGTACGGCAGCTCCGCCGCGATCTTGGTGCTAAGCGCCGTTTCGACGTCGCGCAGCTTGAGGACCTCGCGGGCGAACTGGTTGTTCAGGACGAACGTCGACTTCTCCGCGACCGAGCCTGCCTCGTTGAGGTAGTCGAGCAGCCCGTGGAGAGCCTTGAGCGCGCTGATCTCCGGGCAGACGACGAGGATCACGGTCTCGCTGTGCTCGAAGACGGTCATCGTCCGTTCGTCCAGCCACGAGCCCGCGTCGATGACGACCGAGTCGTACGACTCGAGGAGCGTCGTGAGGATTCGGTCGACATGCTCCGCGGTGACAAGCTCCGCAAGCTCCGGCGATGTCGGAGCCGCCAGGACGTGGAGCCCGCTGTCGTGGCGAGTTGCGAACGTCCGCAGCAGCTCCGGCTCGCGCATCGCCGCTTCGTCGCGGACGACGTCGGCCAGCGACTGCTTGACGTCGAGGTTGAGATGGGTCGCGACCTGGCCGAACTGGAGGTGGAGGTCGACGAGGACCACCCTATCCGGGCGTAGACGAGCCATCACCATTGCCACGTTCGTCGCGATCGTTGTCGTTCCGACTCCGCCGCGCGGGCTATGAACGGCAGATCGTTCGCCGTTGTCGCGTGACCGTCAGCCCATCGTCCGAGAGGACGGTCATGTCCTTCGATCGCTGGAAGCGGAGGAGGAGCGCCTCGACCCGGGCCTCGAGCTCGCGGGCATCGAACGGCTTGGCCATGACGTCGTCCGCGCCCGCCTCGAGGAAGCGGATCCGCTCCTCGACGTCGTCCGACTGGCCGACGCACAGGATCGGGATCCTGGACAGGGCGGGCGTCGCGCGCATCTCGCGGCAGATCTCGACGACCGACTTCGGGCCCGAGACGACGTCCAGGATCGTGAGCTGGTGCTCGACGACGGTCGGGATGGCTTTGTCCGGATCGGTGACCGTCGTGACCGTGTAGCCGACCTTGGTCAGGACGCTGCTGATCAGTTCGCCGGACGCGGCGTCTGCCTCGATGAGCAGGATGGTGCTGGCGGGCAAGAAGCCTCCGCGATCTGGGCCGGGGTTGGCGGTTTGCTGGCGGAGAGAATACCTTGGAAACCCCGGGCCGATAGCGTCGCAGGGCTCCGCCTCGTACCTCGGTGCCCGGGTGCCGGCTCGACCGTTGCGTGCGTGATAGACTCCGGGCCGTTTCCTTTCGGCTCCGCGCCGGCCTTGCCGTCAGCGGGGCAGATCCCATTGGAAGGAGTGTCCTGGCGCATGCGCCGATACGAACTCATGCTCATCTTGCGCCCCGATGTCGCGGACGACAAAGCCCAGGCGGTCATCGACCGCACGACCCGGCAGGTGAGCGCCGGAGGCGGGCAGATCGTCAAGGTCGCCCCATGGGGCCGCCGCCGTCTCGCCTACCAGATCGACCGGTACCGCGAGGGCTCGTACCACATCGTCCTCTTCGAGGCGCCGCCCGAGGTGATCGCCGAGATGGAGCGCAGCCTCCAGATCACCGAGGAGGTGCTCCGCCACCTCGTCACCCGCGTCGAGCGACCCGCCAAGGCCGGCCAGCCGGACGACGAGGACGATCGTCGACGACGACCGATCTCCCCTCCGGCGACGACGAGATCGAGGACTACGACGACACCGAGCGGATCGACGAATCCGAGAGCGAGGCGGCTCCGGCCGCAATCGACTGAGGGAAGACGATGGCATTCTGCAAGGTCGATGATCATCGGCAACCTCGGCGCGATCCCGAGATGCGCTACACGCCGAACGGCCGGCCGGTTACCCAGTTCAACGTCGCGGTCAACCAGAGCACGAAGAACCAGCAGACCGGCGAGTGGGTCGAGGCGACCGACTGGTTCCGCGTCAGCGTCTGGGGCGATCGCGCCGAGCGCGCCGCGGAGAACCTCCGCAAGGGCAACCGGGTCTTCGTCGAGGGTCGCTTCAAGACCCGCGAGTTCGAGGGCCACGACGGCCAGAAGCGGACATCGCTCGAGATCACCGCCGACAACGTCGTCAACCTCGAGAAGCGGACCCGCGAAGAGGGCGAGGGCCAGTTTGCGGCCGCAGGCCCGGCGGGCGGCTCAGGCGGCTCGAGTGGCCCCGGACCGTCCGGCGGCGCCCCACGCGGAGGCGGCGGCCGGATGGACGACACCGAGCTCGACGACCTGCCGTTCTGACGAGCTGACACGACCGACCATTGACGCGCCGGCGGCGACAACCGCCAGGCGCCCGAGGAGACCGAGTACATGCCCCCTGCACGATCGAAGAAGCGCGACGACTACTACCGGGATCGCCGACGCCGCAAGGTCTGCGCGTTCTGCGCCGACAAGACGGTCCAGATCGACTACAAGGAAGTCAACCGCCTCCGCCGCTACCTCTCGGAGCGAGCGAAGATCGAGCCGCGCCGCAAGACCGGCACCTGCGCCGGCCACCAGCGCGAGCTGGCGGTCGCCCTGAAGCGAGCCCGCATCGTCGCCCTGCTCCCGTACGCGCCCCAGCACCTCCGACCATAGAACCGGCGCCCTCCCTGTCGAGCCGGCACACCCTCTCCGAGGTCGGAGGCGGAGCTCCGCGACGCCGTCCGCCCGAGGATTCCGCGAGGCCATTGGCCCGAGGATGATTGACGGCCTCGTCCTCATTGCCGGGGGGATCGCCGCCGGCCTCTTCGGGTCGCTTCTCGGGCTGGGCGGCGGGCTCCTCATCGTCCCGCTGCTCACCCTGGGCTTCGGCCTGCCGCTCCGGACCGCGGTCGGCGTCAGCCTGGTCTGCGTGATCGTGACCAGCAGTGCCTCGGCCGGCGTCTACCTCGAGCGCCACGTCGCCAACCTGCGCCTCGGCATGGTGCTGGAGCTGTTCACCGCCATCGGCGCGCTCGGCGGGCGCGCTCGTCGCGTTCATCCTCCCGGAAAGCATCCTCGAGCTGCTGTTCGCGGCGCTCCTCGTCTACGTCGCGGTGACGATGGCCCGGCGCCGCGATGCCAGTGCCCATTCCGGAGGGCGGCGCGGTGGCGTCGGACGCCGCTCCCGCCGAGGATCGCTCGTCGACGGCTGCCCTCTCAGGGCCGGGCTACCGGGTCCGTCACCTCGGGTTCGGCGTCGTCGGGAGCGTCGTCGCAGGCGTCACCTCGGCGCTGCTCGGCATCGGCGGCGGGACTCGTCAAGGTGCCGGTCATGCACGTGCTGATGGGCGTGCCGCTCCGCGTCGCGACCGCGACCAGCAACCTGATGATCGGGATCACGGCGTCGGCCAGCGCGATCATCTACCTGCTCCGCGGCGGGATCGACCCGTATGTCGCGGCACCGACGGCGATCGGCGTCTTCCTCGGCGCCAGCCTCGGGTCCCGGATCGCCGATCGGATCCACGTCCGCGTCCTGCGCGGCTTGTTCGTCGCGATCCTGCTCTACACTTCGTGGCAGATGCTCCTGCGAGCCCTTGCATGACCGCTGATCCCGGTCAGGGCCATCCGGCCGACCTCGAGCGCTCGATCGCTCGCCTGCTGACGTTCGGAACCTACGTCTCGGTTGCGCTGCTCGCCGTCGGGGTCGTCCTCATGCTCGCGACGGCAGATCGCACCGCTCGCGGGCGGCCCGTCCTCGAGCCGGGGCTCGCTCGTCGACGACCTCGTGAATCTGCGGCCGGCCGGGTTCCTCTGGCTCGGCCTCCTCGCGGTGATCGCCACACCGGCTGCACGGGTCATCGCTGCGCTGATCGGGTTCACTCGGCGTGGCGAACGGAGCATGGCGATCGTCGCGGGGCTGATCCTTGCCGTCATCGCCCTGAGCGTCGCTTCCGCACGCGTCCTGGAGGGCTGACCCGGGTGGACATCGTCATCCTCGTCGTCGCGTTCGTGATCATCCTGATCGGCGCCGAGCTGTTCACGAACGGCATCGAATGGTTCGGGCGCAAGCTCGAGCTCGCCGAGGGCGCGGTCGGATCGGTCCTCGCGGCCGTCGGCACCGCGCTGCCCGAGACGATGATCCCGATCATCGCGATCCTGTTCGGCGGCGGCCGGAGGCGTCGCACGCGGTCGGCGTCGGGGCGATCCTCGGCGCGCCGTTCATGCTCGTCGACGCTCGCGATGTTCGTGACCGGCGTCGCGGTCCTGCTGGTCGCGAAGCGTCGGCCGGCCGGCGACGTGATGCCGGTCGACACCGTGGTCCTCGCCCACGACATGCGCTACTTCGCGATCGCCTACGCGATCGCCATCGGCGCCGCGTTCCTGCCGCTCGAGCCGGTCTGGCTGAAGTGGATCGTCGCCGTCGTCCTGATCGGGATCTACGCCTGGTACGTCAAGGGCCACTTCGAGGCCGACGCGAGCGTCGACGTCGAGGACCTCGCGCCGCTGCGGTTCCACCGGCTTCGATCCGGGCGCGGACCGAGGACCCCGATGGGGCGCCGCGCCTGCGGGTCGTCAACCTCCAGGTCCTCGCCGCGCTCGGCCTGATCATCGTCGGGGCCGTCTTCTTCGTGGACGCCGTCGAGCACCTCGCGACCTCGTTCGGGCTCGACGAGGCGCTGCTCGCGCTCGTCATCGCGCCGATCGCCACCGAGCTGCCCGAGAAGTTCAACTCGGTCATCTGGGTCCGCCAGGGCAAGGACACGCTGGCGATGGGCAACATCACCGGGGCGATGGTCTTCCAGTCGACGATCCCGACGGTCGTCGCGCTCCTCTTCGCCGCCGATGCGCTGGGCACTTCACCGACGGCAGCCGTACATCGCGTTCGCCTCGGCCGGGATCGCGTTCCTGTCGTCGGCGGTCATCTTCATCCCGATGGCCCGCGCCGGCCGCCTGCGCGGCCGCGGCCTGCTCGTCGGCGGCGTCTTCTACCTCGTCTACCTCGCGGCCGTGATCGCGGCGCTGATGGGCGGTCGAGCCTCTGCTGCGCTCGTCGCCTTGCGGGACCGGGTGCGCCAAGGGCCGCTGTTATACTCCGGCGACCGTCCGACGACCTTCATCGCGGCGTTCCGGCGCCGCGATCCACGCAGGAGCGCCGTTCGCATGCTGACCCAGAAGACGTCCCAGGCGCCCGCGACGGCGCACGACCGCCCGACCGCGGTGCCGGCGCGCCGATCGCCCCTGCCTCGACGAGCCTCGATCTGCTACTTCGAGGGCGAGTGCGTCCCGATGCGCGACGCCAAGGTCAGCATCATGACCCACGCGTTCATGTACGGGACGGCGACGTTCGAGGGCATCCGCGCCTACTGGAACGCCGAGCAGGGCAAGCTCTACGGCCTGAAGCTGCGCGAGCACGTCGAGCGCATCCGCCAGTCCTGCCGGATCCTGCTGATGAAGGACGTCCCGTCGGTCGACGAGCTGACCGGCCTCATCGTCGAGACGGTCCGCCGGAACGGCTTCCGCGAGGACGCCTACATCCGGCCGTCGTTCTACAAGTCGACCAAGGCGATCGGGGTCCGGCTCCACCACCTCGAGAACGAGCTGTACATCATCACGCTGCCGTTCGGGAACTACATCGACACCGAGACGGGCGTCCGGGTGATGACCTCGTCCTGGCGGCGGAACGCCGACGAGGCGCTGCCGGCCCGCGGCAAGATCGTCGGCGGCTACGTCAACATGGCCTTCCAGAAGTCCGAGGCCGAGCTCAACGGCTTCGACGAGGCGCTCGTCCTGACCGCCGACGGCCACGTCAACGAGGCGTCGGCCGCGAACCTGTTCGTCGTCCGCGACGGCGTCGCGCTGACCCCGCCGGTCAGCGACGACCTGCTCGAGGGCGTGACCCGCAAGGCGATCATCGAGCTCCTCGACGAACGAAGGGCATCCCGGTCGAGGTCCGCTCGATCGACCGCTCCGAGCTCTACGTCGCCGACGAGGCGTTCCTGTGCGGCACGGGCGTCCAGGTCTCGCCGGTCATCGAGGTCGACCACCGACCGGTCGGGTCAGGCGAGGTCGGCCCGATCGGCCGGCTCGTCCGCGACCGCTACTTCGACGCGGTCCGCGGCCGGCTGCCCGAGTACAGCCACTGGCTGACGCGAGATCGCACAGGCCTGACGGTCGCCGCTCGGATCGGCCCGACCGGCGACCGGTTACGGGGCGGTGGGCGCTATCAGGTCGGGTGTCGATCTCGCCGATCGTCACGATGATGTCGGCGCGGATCGCCGGGTCGTTCTCGAGGTCGACCTTACGTCGAGACAGCGTCTCGAGGTAGGCGATCGTCGCCGTGAGCTCGGCCTCCGCCCCGTTGTAGACGACGATCCGCGTCTTCGCCGGGACCGCGCTCGCGGTTTCTGGCGCGGCGCCGAGGCGGCGAGCCCGTAGTACTCGAGGTAGCCCGCGACGTCGGTCGCCTGCGTTCGCCGTCGCCCGATGCCGTTGAGGACCCAGACGCGAGGCCGCCTCCTCGGCGACGCCTCGCGACGGTCCTCGTCTGCCGGGTCGACCTTGAAGGCGTTCGCGACCGCCGCTCGGATCTCGTTGACGTTCGGGACGATGATGTAGCCGCGCGGGCTCTGGCGCGAACTCGGTCTGGTACAGCGGCGGCGTGAAGACGTACGAGCGGATGTTCTTCGTGTCGACCTCCGACGGCCAGACCCAGCGAGCTTCGCGAGCTGGTCGACTGCGGGATGTCCGTCCGGACCGTCGCCGCTCGAGCGCCGTGACGAGCTCCGGGAGCCGCGGGATGAGGTTGCGCGAGTCGGCCTGCTCGCGGAGCGACAGCAGCACGCGCTGCTGACGGGCGCCGCGGTCGAAGTCGCCCTTGCCGTGTGGCGCGACCGGGCGTAGCGAGCGCCTGGGCACCGGTCATGTGCTGGAGGCCGGCTCGGGATGTAGACCCGCGCGAGCCGGCCGCCGTCCGACGGGTAGGTCGTCGTCGGTCACCGGGATCTGGACGTTGATCGTCACGCCGCCCATCGCGTCGACGACCTGCTTGAAGCCCTCGAAGTTGACCTCGACGAAGTACTTGATGTCGAGATCGTAGAGGTTGCCGAGGACGACTTGAGGCCGTTGTAGCCGCGAGTTCGATCGGTCCCTGCGACCAGGTCAGCCCGGTTGCGGACCGAGGTGAAGAACGCGTTGATCTTGCGGGTGTAGACGCTTCCGAACGCCTGTCGAAGCGGACCGGGCGGGATCGGGACGTCGACGGTGTCGCGCGGCAGGCTGAACATCGCGACCTGCTTCGTCGTCGGGTCGATCGAGACGACGATGAGCGTGTCGGTGTTGTACGTGCCCTCCTTCGGGCGCTGGTCGGTCCCGATCAGGAGGATGTTCAGCCGCTCTTGGCCGTCCCACGGCGGGATCGTCGCGTTCGGCAGCGCTGAGCCCTGGACGGGCGGTTCCGTGATGCTGGGCTCCGGGCTGGCGCTCTCCGCAGGCGCGTCTGTCTCGCCAGCGGACGGCGACGGCGACGGCTCGTCGCACTCCTCGTCGCTGGTGATGAAGATGCAGCCATTGCTGAGCAGGTCGAGCGCGGCCAGGTCGTACCGCGCCACGACGACGTGTCCGCCGGACATGACGAGGATCACCGCGAGCAGCCCGGCGATCGAGAGCGGGTTGAAGACGATCCGCGGCCTGCCGAGCCGCCCGCCGCCACTCACCGCGAGCGCGTTCAGGAAGACCGTGACCCGATAGGCGTCGACGATCGCCGCGATGCGATAGAGCAGGGCGATCAGGTTGAAGACGAAGACGCTTGGCAGGACCCACGGGGCAAGCAGGAGGCCGAGAAGCTCGCTGGAGTCGGCCCGGAGGAAGACGCCGGCGAGGAGCGCGAAGAGCAGGATCGGCGGCGCCGCGAAGCCGAGGGCGCGATGGTAGGCGCCGGCATACGCATGGCCCAGGCCGGGGAAGAACAGGGACAGGAAAGCCGCAACGAACGGCGAGCGGGCGCGCGGACGCGCCTCCTGCGTAGATTGCATCGCGGGTAGGATACGCGGACGCCCGTTCTTGGTGGCCCGAGCCACCCGTCTCAGCCGAGGCCCGATGTTCCGACCCGTCAGCGCGATGCCCGATCTCGTCGCCCAGGAGCACGAGATCCTCGCCGAGTGGCGAGAGCGCAAGACATTCGCCCGGCTTCGCGAGCAGAACGCGGACGGTCCGCGCTGGAGCTTCCTCGACGGCCCGATCACGGCCAACAACCCGATGGGCGTCCACCACGCCTGGGGCCGGACGTACAAGGACGTCTTCCAGCGCTTCCACGCGATGCTCGGCGAGAACGAGCGCTACCAGAACGGCTTCGACTGCCAGGGGCTATGGGTCGAGGTCAACGTCGAGCGCGACCTCGGCTTCACGAACAAGCGCGACATCGAGGAATTCGGGATTGCCGAGTTCGTCAGCGCGTGCAAGCAGCGTGTCCTGACCTACGCCGCGCGACAGACCGAGCAGTCGATCCGGCTCGGGATGTGGATGGATTGGAACGACCCCGACGGAGCTCCGCCGGCTGCGCGACTTGCTCGCCGCCGATCCGAGTCAGGTCACGACGATCGAGGGGCCCGACGGACCGGTGACCGACACGGTCGAGATGCTCGTCGGGCGGCTCGGGATGAAGGACGTCGGGGGCAGCTACTTCACGTTCAGCAACGAGAACAACGACCTGATCTGGGGCTTCCTCGCCGAATGTCACCGGCGCGGCCTCGTCTACAAGGGCCACGACACCATGCCCTGGTGCGCCCGTTGCGGTACGGGCCTCTCCGAGATGGAAATGAACGAGGGCTACGCGGATCGCGAGGACCCGGGCCTGACCGTCCGATTCCCGCTTCTCGACCGGCCGGGGGAGGCGCTCCTGGTCTGGACCACGACGCCCTGGACGCTGACCGCGAACGTCGCCGCGGCCGTTGGGTTGGACCTCGCCTATGTCCTCGTCCGCCAGGGCGAGGGATTGCACTGGCTGGCGAAGGGCACACTCAAAACGGCCCTCGAGGGCCCATTCGAGGTTGTCGAAGAACGTCGCGGTGCCGATCTCGTCGGCTGGCGGTACGAGGGGCCCTTCGACGATCTACCGGCGGTCAGGGCCGCGTTCGCGAAGGGGACGGGAGACGCACCAGATCGACCCTACGAGCACCAGGTCGTCGCCTGGGACGAAGTCGGCGAGGACGAGGGGACCGGGATCGTCCATATCGCGCCGGGCTGCGGCTCGGAGGACTTCGCGCTCGGCAAGGAGCTCGGCCTGCCGGTCATCGCCCCGATCGATGAGAGCGGCATCTTCATTGACGGCTTCGGCTCGCTGACCGGGCGCGACGTTCGTGACGTCGTCGAGCCGATCGTCGAGCACCTGAAGGACGAGGGCCGCTTCTCCCGGCTCGAGCCGTACCTCCACCGCTACCCGCACTGCTGGCGGTGCCAGACGCCGCTGGTCTTCCGGCTCGTCGATGAGTGGTTCATCAGCATGGGACCGGTCTACGACAAGCCGCGATCGGAGCTGACGACCGACGAGGTCGAGGCGAGCCTCCGCTACCAGATCATGGAGATCGTCGACCAGATCCGCTGGATCCCCGGCTTCGGCTACGAGCGGGAGCTCGACTGGCTCCTGAACATGCACGACTGGATGATCAGCAAGAAGCGCTACTGGGGGCTGGCGCTGCCGATCTACGACTGCCAGGCATGTGGGACGGTCGAGGTCGTCGGCGGGCGCGACGAGCTGGAGGAGCTCGCGGCCGAAGGTTGGGAAACGTTCGCCGGCCACACGCCCCACCGCCCATATATCGATGCCGTGAAGATCCGCTGCCGGTCCTGTGGCAGCCACGTCGAACGGATCAAGGACGTCGGCAACCCCTGGCTCGACGCCGGCATCGTGCCATTCTCGACCGTCCACTTCCGCGAGGACCCGGAGTTCTGGGCCGATTGGTACCCGGCCCACTTCATCACCGAGAGCTTTCCCGGGCAGTTCCGCAACTGGTTCTACTCGATGCTGGCGATGGGGACGGTGCTCCGGCGGGAGCCGCCGTTCAAGACGATCTTCGGCTACGCCCTCGTCTACGGCGAGGACGGCCGGCCGATGCACAAGAGCTGGGGCAACGCGATCGACTTCGACGAGGCCGCGGAGCGGATGGGCGTCGACGTCATGCGCTGGCTCTTCGCGACGTCCCGGCCGGAGGAGAACATCAAGTTCGGCTGGCACGCGGCCGACGAGGCCCGTCGTGAGCTCCTCATCCTCTGGAACGTCTACGCCTTCTTTGTCAGGTACGCGCTGCCTGCGCGGTGGACGCCGACGCGGGGAGGGCCACCGCCCGACGAGCGGTCGCCGATGGACCGCTGGATCCTGTCGCGTGTTTCGGGATTGGCCGAAGACGCCGGCGCCCGTCTCGCGGACTACGACTCCCTCGTCGCCAGCCGGCGGATCTCGACGTTCATCGACGACCTTTCGACCTGGTACCTGCGCCTCTCGCGGAGGCGCTTCTCCCGGGGCGAGGAGGGCGCGGATCGCGACGCGGCGTTCGCGACGCTCCACGAGGTTCTCGTGGCCCTGTCCCGCGTGCTCGCCCCGCTCCTGCCGTTCCTCGCGGAGTCGATGTACGGCAATCTCGTTGCCATCGTCGATCCCAATGCGCCGGACTCCGTCCACCTGACCGGCTGGCCGGCCGATGAGCTGCGCGTCCGGCGCTCGCGCGACCTGGAGGTCGCGATGGAGACGGCCCGCCACGCAGTCGAGCTCGCCCGAACCCTTCGTGGCACGGCCGGCCTCAAGGTCCGCCAGCCGCTGGCGCGGCTCTGGCTGGCGCTGCCGGGCGGGGACCTGCCGGAGCGCGATGCGCTGCTCGACCTCATCCGGGACGAGGTCAACGTCAAATCGATCGAGCTGATCGGGGACGAGTCGCAGCTCGTCGAGCGGCGGGTCAAGCCGCTGCTGCCGAAGATCGGCAAGAAGCTCGGCGCGGCGATCCCGTCAATCATGGCGGCCGCCCGGGATGGATCGGCCGAGATCCACCCCGACGGCTCGGTGACGCTCGCAGGTATCAGGCTCGCAGCGGACGAGGTCGAGATCCAGGCGACATCGCGGCCGGGGACGGCGGTCGCCAGCGACGAGGGTCTTGTCGTGGTGATCGACACCGAGCTGACCCCGGAGCTGGTCGCTGAAGGCGACGCCCGCGAGCTCCAGCGGGCGATCCAGGAGCTGCGCAAGGAGGCCGGTCTCGAGCTCGACGATCGCATCGACGTCTGGGTCGACGGCCTGGCTCCCGCGGTCGCTTCGCACCTGCCAGACATGGCAGCCGAGGTACTTGCCGACTCGATCGTGGCCGGGCCGCCTGGCGACGGGGCGACCGGGAACGGCGCGCCGATGACGACCGGCTCGATCGAGCTGACCGATGGGTCCGCCTCGATCGCGCTCCGCCGGAAGGCGCCCGGATGACGAGCCGACCGATCTGGCCGGTCTTCCTCGGCCTCGCCGCCGTCATCGTCGTCGCCGACCAGCTCACCAAGGCGTGGATCGTGTCGGCGATCGCTCCCGGCGAATCCATCTCGGTCGTCGGTGACTACCTTCGCCTCGTGTACGGCCGCAACAACGGTGCCCTTTTCGGGCTGTTCCGCGAGAGCGCCCTGCTATTCGGGCTCGCTTCGTTCGTCGTGATCGGCCTGATCGTCGCCTACCACGCCAGGTCCGGGCGCTCGTCGTTCATGTCGGTAGCCCTCGGCCTGTTGCTCGGCGGTGCGATCGGCAACCTCAGTCGACCGGTTGCGGCTGGGCTATGTGGTCGACTTCGTCGACGCGGGCATCGGCGATCTCCGCTTCTACACCTTCAACGTGGCCGATTCGGCAATCAGCTTCGCGATCCTGTTCCTGATCGCCGGGGCGCTTCGCCCGTCGCTCGTGGAGAAGCGGCCGCAGCCCATCGTGCCGGACGGCGATGCCTGACCTCGACGTCCTCGCGACGATGGGTCACGCGGCGACTGCCCCCGGCATCCGCCTCCTGACCGTCCCCGACGACGCGGGTTCGCAACGGGTGGACCGCTTCCTCGCCGACGTGACGGGCCTGTCGCGGAGCCATGTCCAGAAGCTCATCTCGGCCGGTCACCTGACGTCCGACGGCGTTGCGTTGAAGGCGAATGCCGTGATCGGGCCCGGAACCGCGCTCCGCCTCGTCGTACCGGAGGCCGCGCCGCTCGACCTCGCCCCGGCGCCGGAGATCGAGGTTCGGGTCGTCTACGAGGACGACGACCTCCTCATCGTCGACAAGCCGGCCGGCCTCGTCGTCCATCCCTCGCCGGGCCACTCCGGAGACACGCTCGTCAACGCCCTGCTGGCGCGGGGCGGGGCGTCGGAGTTCGGCGGTATCGCCGGGGTCATGCGGCCAGGCATCGTCCATCGCCTCGACCGCGACACGAGCGGCCTGCTGATGGTCGCGAAGCACGACGCGGCGCAGCACTCGCTGATGGCCCAGCTCAAGGCGCGTCGGGTGAAGAAGACGTACCTCGCGCTCGTCCAGGGAGAGGTGGCCGCGGGCGTGGGCCGGATCGAGGCGCCCATAGGTCGCGATCCGAAGCACCGCACGCGGATGGCGGTCGTTTCAGATGGCCGCGCGTCGACGACCGGCTACCGCGTGCGCGAGCGATTCCCGGGCTGGACGCTCCTCGAGCTCGACCTCGTCACCGGGCGAACACATCAGATCCGCGTCCACCTCGACGCGATCGGCCACCCGGTCGCGGGCGATCCGGTCTACGGCACGGGCACGTCGCGAAAAGGCCCCGACATCGCGGGCGGCCTGCACCGACTCTTCCTCCACGCCTGGCGGCTCGAGCTGACCTCGCCATCCAGCGGCGCCCTGATCCGGGCGGAGGCGCCGCTCCCATCTGAGCTCGAGCGCGTGGTCGCCGGGCTGCGGGAGATGGCGGCGATGCCCCGATGACCGACGACGTCCCGATGAGCGACGAGCCGCTGGGCTTCGACGTCTCCGAGGACCCCGGGCGGCCGGACTACGTCGTCGAGGGTGCGCCCGGGGCGATGCTCGTGATCATTTCCGGCCCGTCGGGGGTGGGCAAGGACACGATCATCGATGCGCTCCGGCGCCGGGAGCGCGAGGCCGGCCGCAATGGGAATCGCGACTACGTCGTGACGTGCACGACGCGCCTGCCGCGCGACGGCGAGGTGGACGGTGTCGACTACAACTTCCTGACCCGTGACGAGTTCCTGCAGATGCGCGCGGAGCGGGGATTCCTCGAGGCCAACGAGGTCCATGGCAACTGGTACGGCTCGCCCCGCGACCAGGTACGCCAGGCGCTGCAGGGCGGACGCGACGTGATCCTGAAGATCGACGTCCAGGGCGCTCGGGTCGTCAAGGACCAGGTGTCGGAGGCGCTCCTGATCTTCGTGATCCCGCCGTCGCTCGAAGAGCTGTTCCAGCGCCTCCGGGACCGCGCGACCGAGAGCGCCGACGAACTGGAGCTTCGCCAGGCGAATGCCGCCATCGAGCTGGCCAGAGACAAGGACTACGACCACGTGGTCACCAACGAGACCGGCCAGGTCGAGCGCACCGCGGAGCGGATCGACGAGATCATCGCGGACGAACACCGCCGCGACCCGGATCGCCGCGTCCGCGTCTGACCCCAGATCGGACGGCCCTGCGACAATCGACCCCGTGGCGGTCGAGCAGGAAGGACCTGATGGCAGCCGACGCCGCGGCGGCGACCGGGGAACGCGTCGTCGAGGTCGCCATCGACGCGGCCGGAGGCGGCGGTGCCCGGACCTACACGTACACGGTCCCGTCGAACCTCGCCGATCTCGTGCCGGGCGAGGCGATCCTCGTCGAGTTCGGTCGACGGCAGGCGCTGGCCGTCGTCCTCGGCGAGGCGAGTCCGCCGGAAGGCATCGCACTCAAGCCGATCGCCGCACGGGTCCGGACGGACGGGCCGCTCCTGCCGCAGCTCTCCCTTGCCCTTGCCCGCTGGATCGCGGACCACTACCTCGCACCGCCCGCGATCGTCATCCGGGCGATGCTGCCGCCGGGCCTCCTCGAACGGCTCGACCTCGTCGCCGAGCGACAGCCGGGCGAGCGCTCCGAGCGACCTGGCAGCGGCGGACCGGGACCTCCTCGAGCAGCTCGACCGCGGCCCGCGTGCCGGTCCGCGACCTCGTCGCGCCCGAGGGTCGAGCCGGCCTGATCCGGCGGCTTCGCGGCCTGGAATCGAAGGGCGATGCTGGCGCTCGACTGGACACTGTCGGTGGCAGGCGCCGGGCCGCGATTCGAGCGCTGGCTCCGAATGACGGCGGACGGGCAGCGAGGCAGCGGCCACGCTCGCGCGCGGTGAGCAGTCGCCCGGTCGCCGGCTCGGGCCACGCCAGGCGGCCGCGCTCCTCGAGCTCGCGGCGTCGCCCGATGCCGAAACGAGCGGGGTCCCCGGCGCCGGTCCGTCCGAGCGCCACGGCCACGGAGCCCTCGCCGGTCTCGCCCGGCGTGGCCTGATCGACGTCGACGTCCGGGAGCGGCCGCGCCTGCCGCTCGCGAGCCGGCCGGTCGGCCTGCGCGGCGGACGGCCGGCCAGGCGCGGCCCTGACCGAGGACCAGGCCGAGGCGGTCTCGCCTCGCCGACGACTCGATCGCCGCTCGCGACCCGACCCCGCTCCTCCTCGATGGCGTCACTGGCGGCGGCAAGACCGCGATCTACGTCGAGGCGATCGCATCCTCGCTCGAGCTCGGTCGACCGGCACTCGTGCTCGTGCCGGAGATCGCCCTGGCGATGCCGCTCGTCGATCGGCTCCGGGCGGATCTCGAGGCACGGGTCGCGCGTGCTCCACTCGGGCCTCGGCGAGGGCGAGCGCGCCGACGAATGGCGGCGGATCCGGGCGGGTGACGTCGACATCGTCGTCGGGACACGGCTGGCGGTGCTGGCGCCACTCGCCGACGTCGGCCTCGTCATCGTCGACGAGGAGCACGAGGGGACCTACAAGAGCGACCGAACGCCGCGCCTCCAGGCGCGGGACGCGGCGATCCGGCTCGCAGAGCTGGCCGGCGCCTCGGCGATCCTCGGCAGCGCGACCCCGGCCGTCGACAGCGTCGGGCGGGCACGGGCCGGGACGTACCGGCGCGTCGTCCTTCCGACGCGGCCCACCGGCGGCCGGCCCCAGATCGAGGTCGTCGACCTCCGGGCGGAGCTTCGCGAGGGCAACCGCGGGCTGCTCTCCGCGCGGCTCGTCGATGAGCTCGGCGTCGCTCGACGTCGCGGCCGGCGACCAGGCGATCCTCGTGATCAACCGTCGCGGTACGGCGTCCGTCGTCCTGTGCCGGGATTGCGGTCACGTCCAGGCCTGTCCGGAGTGCGAGCGGCCGCTCGTCTACCACCAGGCCGGCACGACGCTTGCGCTGCCACCATTGCGGGCGCGCAACCCCGGTCGCAACCCGCTGCCCGGCACTGCGGGTCGCCGCGGATCCGCTACCTCGGCGGCGGGACCGAGCGGGTCGAGCGCGAGGTCCGGGAACGTTTCCCGGCGTACCGCGTCGGGCCGGCTCGACCGGGACGTCGTGGAGCGACGCGGTGCCGCCGAGCGGGTCCTCGACGCGTTCGAGCATCGACGGGATCGACGTGCTCGTTGGGACGAGCCTCGTCGCGAAGGGGATCGACGTCCCGAACGTGACGCTCGTCGGCGTCGTCTCGGCCGACGTCGCGCTCAACCTGCCCGACGAGCGAGCCGCGGAGCGGACATACCAGCTCCTGGCCCAGGCGGCCGGCCGGGCAGGACGCGGCGACCGGCCGGGCCGGGCGATCATCCAGTCCTACCAGCCCGACCACCCCGCGATCCGGGCCGTCGCCGAGGACGACGCGGCGGCCTTCTACGACGCGGAGCTCGAGCTCCGCCGAGCGATTCGGATCCCCGCCGTATCGGCCGGCTGGTCAAGCTGACCGTCGGCGTCGCCGATCGGACGGCGGCCGAAACGCGAGGCGACGGCCATGGCCGAGCGGCTGAGGGCGAAGGCGTCGGAACGCGGCGTAGCGGTTGCGGTCGTCGGCCCGGCGCCCGGCCTACATCGCCCGGCGAGCCGAGCGCTGGCGCTGGAACGTCGTCCTGCGCGGCGAGGACCCCGTCGCGCTGCTCGACGGCGGCGTCGGACGCGCCGTGGTCGGTCGACGTCGATCCGGAGTCGCTCCTGTAACGCCAACGCCGTCGCGAAGGCTGCGCGTTCGTAACGATCCGGGCGAGAATGGATGACCCCGAATTGGAGACGCGCCATGGACGACCAGCAGAACCCCGCCAGCGGAACGCCGGCCGACGACTCGGCCAACCCGACGAGCGAGGCGCCGGGCGCCGATGAGACGTTCGGCTGGACGGCCGACGAGACGACGACCGGCCAGACCGGTACCGGCACGACGGCCGAGCGGATGGTCGCGCAGCTCCAGTCGATGATCGACACGATCGCGACCCAGGCAGGCCCGGTGGTCCGCCAGGTCGGCATCAAGGCCGCCGAACTGGCCGCCGCCGCCGCGGACCGTGCCGGTCCGATCGCTCACAAGGCCGCCGATGCGACGGCCGACGCGAGCGTCAAGATCGCCGAGCGCTCCCGTGTCATTGCCGCCGACCTCCGCCGCGACGTGTCCGGCGCCACGAACGGCAGCTCGACCGACGACGGGATCTCCGAGGACCTTCGGACCGAGGCCGCCGACTCCGATGCGTCGACGGCGGTCGCGACCGTCCTCGAAGAAGCCGACCCGTCGGCCAACGACGACCCGGGCGCGGACCCCCGCTGAGCGCGACCCCCGCTCGATATACTCCGCCGATGAGCGTCAGACCGATCATCCTTCTCGGCGATCCGCGCCTCAGGCTCAAGGGCCTGCCGGTCGACAGTTTCGGGAAGTACCTGCACGAGCTGCTCGACGACATGACCGAGACCATGCGCAAGGCGCCGGGTGTCGGGCTTGCCGCCCCGCAGGTCGGCGAGGCCCTCCAGACCTGCGTCATCGAGGTCGGCGGGGAGCTGCACGAACTCGTCAACCCGCGGATAGTCCGGGCTGCCGGCGATGACCGCGACCTCGAGGGCTGCCTCTCCCTGCCCGGCTACTACGCCTATGTAACTCGCCGCGAGAAGGTCTGGGTCGTCGCCCAGAACCGGCTCGGCAAGAAGATCAAGGTGTCGGGTTCCGGGCTGCTTGGTCGCGCGCTCCAGCACGAGCTGGACCATCTCGACGGCAAGCTCTTCATCGACTACCTCGACTCGATGGACGAGCTCATCCCCGTCGGTCAGGGCGACGAAGAGGAATCCGAGGAGGCCGCGAAGTCCCTCGCGTGACCGACGCGCCCGGGAGCGGACGGCCAAGGACGATCTTCCTCGGCAGCGGCGGGTTCGGCGTCGAGATCCTGCGACGCCTGGACGAGGCCCCGGACGGCGATCTTGTCGGTGTCGTTACCGCGCCGGATCGACCGGCGGGCCGCGGCGGCACGGTGGCGGCCACCCCGATCGCTGCGCTCGCACGCAAGCTCGGCGTTGACGCCGTCCTGACCCCCGAGCGGTTGCGCAGCCCCGAGGCGATCGCGGCAATCCTTGCCCTCGAGCCGGCGCTGATCGTCCTCGCGGATTACGGTCGGCTCGTGCCGGCGGAGCTGCTCGACCTGCCGCTCGGCGCGCTAAATCTTCACCCCTCGCTTCTGCCTCGCCACCGGGGGGCATCGCCGATTCCGGCCACGATCCTGGCGGGCGACCCCGAAACCGGTGTCACGTTGATGAGGATGGATGCGGGTCTCGACACCGGCCCGATCGTGGCCCAGAGACGCATCGGGCTATCCGGCAACGAGACGGCGCCGGACCTGGAGGAGCGCCTGTCGCGCGACGCGGCGAGCCTTCTAGCAGGAACGCTGGGGCCCTGGATCCGCGGCGAGCTCGATGCGGTCCCCCAACCCGACGAGGGTGCGACGCAGACGAGGCCGCTCACGCGAGAAGACGGCCGGCTGGACCCGGTCCGCCCGGCCGCGATCCTCGAGCGCCAGGTCCGGGCCTACCAGCCATGGCCGGGATCGTTCCTCGACACGCCGAACGGCAGGCTGATCGTGCTCCGGGCCACGGTCGCACCGGGCGCGGCCGGATCACCGGGGCAACTCGCGGCCGGCGAGGACCTTCGTCTCGCGACGGCCGACGGATGGCTCGTCCTCGATGAGGTCCAGCCCGCCGGCAAGCGACCGATGAGCGGCGTGAGCTATGCGCGCGGTCGCCCGGAACTTCGCCGACCGTAACCTAGACTTGCGCCGTGACTCAAGCTCCAATTCCCGTCATCGATCAACTGCCAGCGACGCGCGACCCGCGGCCGGGCCTCTCGGGGCTCGATTCCGAGATCCTCGAGGCCTGGTTCGTCGAACGCGGCGAGCCGGCCTATCGTGCCCGCCAGGTCGCCGACGCCGTCTGGGGCCGCCAGGCCACGTCGGTCGGCCAGATCAGGACGATCCCGGCGGCACTCCGCGACGAACTGGACACGACCTTCCGATTCGACACGGTCGGCGACACGGAGATTCGCCTGGCCGACGGCGGCCTGACAGAGAAGGCCCTCCATCGCCTGATCGGATGCTGCCCTGGTCGAGTCGGTCCTGATGCACTATCCGGCGCGCGGGACCCAGCGCGAGCGGCACACGCTGTGCATCTCGAGCCAGGCGGGCTGCGCGGTCGGCTGCCCGTTCTGTGCGACGGGTGAGCTCGGCTTCACGCGTGATCTCGAAACCGCCGAGATCGTCGACCAGGTCCGCCATGCTGCCCGCCGGCTCGGCGCCGACCGGAAAGCGCCTGACCAACGTCGTGTTCATGGGCATGGGCGAGCCGCTGCTGAACCTCGACCGGGTCCTCGAGTCCGTCGACGCGCTGAACGATCCGCGGCGCTTCGGCCTCGGGGCGCGCCACATCACGGTCTCCACCTCCGGCGTCGTGCCGGGCATCCGGCGGCTCACTGCGCTCGGGCCGCAGTTCACGCTGGCGGTCTCGCTTCACGCCGCGCGTGACGCGCTGCGCGACGTCCTCGTGCCGCTTAATCGTCGCTGGCCGATCGCCGAGGTGGTCGCCGCCGCGCGCGACCATGCAACCGCGACCGGGCGCCGCGTGAGCTACGAGGTGACGATGATCTCGGGCGTCAACGACACCGACGCCGACGCCCGGGCAATGGCGGATCTCCTGCGCGGCGACCATGCCCACGTGAACCTGATCCCGATGAACCCGGTCGCCCACACGCCGTGGGTCGCGAGCCCGATCGAGGTGATCGAACGGTTCGCGGCGACGCTTCTCGATTCCGGGATTGCCACGACGATCCGGCGCAATCGCGGCGCGGAGATCGGGGCGGCATGCGGTCAGCTCGCCGCCGAACGCGCCGGCGAGCCACCGGCCGCTGCCGTTGCCAGGCGCCGCGAGCGGCTCGTTGGCGAGAGCGCGGCGGCGCTGCGGGGCGAGCGGAGCCACGACCCGTCACCGGTCGGGGCGGGGGAGTAGAAGTGGGCACCGGCCGGGCACGGATCGCGGTCAGCATCCTCGACGCCGACCACTCGAACATGGCCTACGGGGTGCGCCGGGCCCAGAGCGAAGGTGCCGATCGGATCCACATCGACGTCATGGACGGCCACTTCGTCCCGAACCTGACGTTCGGCCCGAAGATGGTTGCCGGCATCCGGAAGCGAACGGAGCTGCCGCTCGACGTCCACCTGATGATCAGCGACCCGCTCACGTACATCGACGAGTTCCTCGACGCCGGCAGCGACTCGGTGGCGTTCCACGTCGAGGTCGAGGCCTCCCAGATCGAGCCGACGCTGCGCAAGATCCACGCCGCGGGGCGCGCAGCCGGACTCGCCGTCAAGCCGAAGACGCCGCTCTCCGCCCTGGAGCCCTATCGGAAGCTGCTCGACATCGTCCTCGTGATGACCGTCGAGCCCGGCTTCGGTGGCCAGTCGTTCATGCGCGACGTCGCCCAGGAGAAGCTCCTCGCCGCGCGCGAGTACCTCTCGCACAAGGCGCACGGCGCCGAGGTCCACGTCGACGGTGGCGTCAACCGCGAGACGGCCGAGTTTGTCGGGGGGCTTGGCGTCGATGTGCTCGTGGTCGGCTCGGTCCTGTGGATCAAGGGCCGCGACATGGGCCGCGAGATCCGCCTCGTCAAGGCGCTCGCCGACGAGGGATACCAGTACCGACTGAACGACGGCAAGCCGCCCATCCCTCGCGACAAGATGGTCACCTTCACCCAGCTGCCGAAGCACTTAGCCTGGAAGTTCATGGCGGAGATCGAGAAGGGCGGGATCCCGGTCATTCCGCTCCGCGGCGCCGGGCAGTTCAACCCGGACGGGGTCCGCGACTTCGACCTCATGGTCCCGGCGACCGTCGAGAAGCTGACCGCCGAGCGGCACGCGCAGGCCAAGGCGAGGTACGCAGCTGAGGCCGAGGCGTGGCGTGAGGAGTACGCCCGGGAGCACGGCTGGACCGACCCGCCGAAGCTCTGATCGATATGTGCGAGCCCTCCTCCAACGGACGACCGGCGCCCGCGTGCGCGTTGGCGACGAGGTTGTCGGCGAGATCGGTTCCGGGCTCGTCGTGCTCCTCGGGGTCGGGCCGGATGACGACGAGGCGACTGCCGATGTCGCTCGCGCGGCGCGTCACGGAGCTACGGATCTTCGACGACGCCGAGGGCCGGACGAACCTGTCGCTCATGGATGTCGGCGGCGCGGTCCTCGCGGTCAGCCAGTTCACGCTGTTCGCGGACACTCGCCGCGGACGTCGGCCCGGTTTCACCGGCGCCGCGGCCCCGGAGCTCGCGGAGCGTCTCTACATCCGGTTCGGGGCCACGCTCGGCGAGCTCGGCGTCGAGGTCGCGACGGGCCGCTTCGGAGCGGTGATGGCCGTCGAGCTCACGAACGACGGCCCGTTCACGATCTGGCTCGACACCGCGGATCGGTAGGCGCGGCTGTCGAGCTGGCGCGACCGGGGGTTGATACGCTGGAGCCATGACGGCAAGTGCGAGCGCGTCAGTGCTGGTTCGGATGATCGAGATGTTCGCGACCGGCGACCTTGCGGGGGCTAGTGAGACCGTCGCCGACGACTACCGCGATCACCAGGGCCTTGACGGAGTTGAGATTCGAGGGGCTACGGGCTTCTGTGATGTAGTTCGCGCCGCACGCAGCGCATACATGTCACTGAATGTGTGGGCTGTAGATGTCATCTCGGACAGGGAGCGGGCAGCCGCCCGCATCCGCTGGCAGGGCACTTTGCCGTCTGGCGTCGTGGTCGACAGGGAAACGATAGACATCATCCGCATCGCCGCCGGGCGAGCAGTCGAGCATTGGGGCTGCCGGATCTCGAATCGCGAAGCGATTCAGACTGAGGCACGACCCAGTCGCAGATAGCCAACGGCCGATCCAAGCGTGCCGGCATCGTGCGCGGTTCGGGCTGTAACTGGCCAAAGTTGCATCGGTAGAACGCTGGCGCATATCGACGTGGCCACGATCGTTAGCCTGAGAGGATTCGACGTTCACGCGCGCACGAATTGCGTCGCGTTGCGCCCATTCGCACCGCCTGCGAGGACCAGGTCGCCGCTAACGTTCCGCCCGCGCAAGATTGGCTAGATCAGGGCAGCCGCTCGGAAGTACCAACGAAAACCGGCCGCCGCGTGGGCGACCGGTCGGGTCCGCGGGTCGAGCTGGCGTCGCGCCCGTGCGGCGACCGCTACTTGGTGGTCTTCAGCGAGGTGCGACGGCAGCGCGTGCAGACGAGCGCCTTGGTCGAGGCCCCGTCCTTGACGATCGTGAACGGCTGAAGGTTCGGCTGGTAACGGCGGTGGGCGCGGACGCGGTTCATGCCGGACGACTGGGGGTTGAACCCACCCATCGACACCTTGCCGCAGATCGCACAGGAACGGGGCATGCTGGTCCTCGGAGCGTTGATCAAGCGTGAAGTCAGGAGCGGCCAACCTCGGAGGGGCCGAACGGGGCGGTATGATAGCACCGCCCCCGCGGGAACCGCCAGACGTCTACCGCCACGGATATCGGAGGTCACCGCCCGCGTGCCCACCGCATCGACGCCCCGTCGATCCGCACCGACCCCCGGTCGTTCCGCATCAACACCCGGTCGATCGATCGTCAGCCGCCGAGCCATCGTCGACATCGTCCGGACCGCGACCCTCGGGTCTTATGGGGTCACCGGGTTCGCCGGAGGGATCATCGGTCGCATCCTCGAGCGGCTCGGGTTCGCCCAGCCGGGCATCATCGTCACGTTCGGCGATGGGGCTGTCGGCGAGAGGCCGCCCGGCGGTCGCCCTGACCTCGTCGTAGACCTCGATCTGACCGTCGCCTACGGCGTGCCGATCGCCGAGGTCGCCCGCCAGGTCGATTCGGCGGTTCGCTACGCGCTACGGCGGGCGCTTGACCGCGAGGTCGCGCGGTTGACGATCCATGTCGACGGCCTCAGCTACCAGCCCGGCGACCTGCCGGCGACCCCGGTTGCCCAATCCGGCGCGCGTCCGGACGACCTGGCCGCCAGCGGGACGGACGTCGCCTGATGGCCCGACGAGCCTGCGACGGCGCCGGGCTCCTCGAAGCGTTCCGTGCGGGTGTCGCCAACCTCGACGCGCACGTCGACGAGATCAACAGCCTCAACGTCTACCCGGTTCCCGATGGCGATACCGGCGCGAACATGTATGCGACCGTGAAGGCCGCGCTGGCCGAGGCGGAGGCCGTCACCGATGTCACCGTCGAGCGCATCGCCGCCGCGATCAGCTTCGGCGCGCTGATGGGCGCTCGGGGCAACTCGGGGGTGATCACCAGCCAGATCTTCCGCGGGATGGCGGAGGCATTCGGCGGCAAGTCGCGGTTCAACGGGCTCGACCTCGCGCACGCACTGTCGCGGGGGGCGAAGTCGGCCTACAGCGCCGTCGCAAAGCCGGTCGAAGGCACGATCCTGACCGTCATCCGCGAGTCGGCCGAGGGCGCGGTCGTCGCCGCCGAGAAGGCGAACGACATCGAGACGGTCCTGACGGCCGCAGTCGAAGCCGCGGAGAAGTCCGTCGCCCGGACGCCGTCGCTGCTCGCGATCCTCCGGGAGGCTGGCGTCGTCGATGCGGGCGGGCAGGGCGTGTACCGGCTGTTCCAGGGCGCATTGCTCCATCTTCTTGGCCAGGCGCCCGCTGGAGCCGCCGCCGGCCGAACACGAGCGGCGGCCAAGCCATCGGCCCTCGTCGCCCATGCCGATGACGGCTTCGGCTACGAGACGATGTATCTGCTCCAGGCCAATCCCGGTCGCCCGCTCGACGTCGATGCGATCCGCAACCACCTCGAATCGATCGGCGAGTCGGTCCTCGTCGCCGGCGACGCGCGGGCGCTCAAGGTCCATGTCCATAACGAGCGCCCGGACGCCGTCATCGCCTACGGCCTGGAGATCGGCAGCCTGAGCCGGATCAGCGTCGAGAACCTCGACAACCAGGCGCGCGACGTCCGCGAAGCGCGGGCCACGGCGTTCACCGGCGCCGAGTCCGGCGCCGGTGCCGCCGTCGCGCCGGAGACCTCCGAGGTCCCTGGCACCGAGAGCTCGACGAACGGCTTCTCGGCCGACGCGCCGCTCCGGCCGGGCCCGGCGATCGTTGCCGTCGTCGCAGGCGACGGACTCGCCAAGGTCTTCGAGTCGTTCGGGGTCGACCAGATCGTGAGCGGCGGCCAGATGGCCAACCCGAGCACCGGCGAGCTGCTGCGGGTCGCCCGCCTCGCGCGCGCACGCGAGGTCCTCCTGCTACCGAACAACCCGAACGTCCGGCTCGCGGCCGAACAGGCCGCCAAGGTCTGCGAGGACAAGCGCCTGGTCGTCGTGCCCACCCGCAATGCCGCCGAGGGGATCGCGGCGCTCCTGGCGCTCGACCCGACCCTCGACGCCACGGCCAACGCAGGGCCGATGACCGAGGCGAGCCGGGCGATCCAGTCGGTCCAGGTGACGGAGGCCGTTCGAAACGCCACGATCGGCGGCAAGAAGGTCAAGCGTGGTCAGACCATTGCCCTCGACCCGGACGACGGCCTCGTCGCCGTCGACAGCAACCGGGACAAGGCGGTCCTCAAGGCCGTTTCGTCGTTCACTCCGGGCTTTGAGCTCGTCACCCTCTACTACGGCGCGGACTCGAACCTCGCTGAGGCCGAGGAGCTCGCCCGCAGGATCGGGGCGGCGTCGCGCGGGATCGAGGTCGAGGTAGTCCACGGCGGCCAGCCGCATTACCGCTATCTCATCTCCGCCGAGTAGGCGCGTGGCCGGAACGACGGCGCGCCGCTCCCCGAAGCCGCCCGCACCACCGCCGCCGCCGACCGAGCCGGCCGAGCTCCTCGACACGGACATCGCTGGATCGGGCATCGCGGCGGTCAACATCCTCAAGCGGGCCGGGCGCCGGCTCGGCTTCTACACCGTTCGTGAGTTGCTCTTCCATCTCCCGCGCCGCTACGACGACCTCCGCGAGATGCGCAAGCTCGGCGACCTCGCCTGGGTGGAGGACGGGACGGTCGTCAGCGCCCGGGTGCGGGTGGTCGACGTTCGCGTCGAGCCGTCGTTCCGGCGACGGATCCAGCGAACGATCGCGACCCTCGAGGACGAGACCGGCACGATCGATGCGACGTGGTTCGGGCGCCGCTTCATCGAACGGCGGCTCCACGTCGACGACAAGGTCGTCGTGTCGGGCAAGCTCAAGCACTTCGGCCGGAAGCTGACCCTCGACAACCCCGACTTCCAGCCCGAGGGCAACGACGACGAGATGCTCCACGTCGGTCGGATCGTGCCGGTCTACCGGCTGACGGCCGGGCTCACGGCGACGCGGCTACGGATCGCGATGCGCGACGTCCTCGATCGCGCGGGCAATGCCTACCCGGAGTATCTGCCGCGGCCGATCCGCGAGGGCGAGGAGCTCGTCCCGATCGGGACCGCCCTGGAGGAGGCCCACTACCCCGCGTCGTTCGAGGGACGCGACGCCGCCCTCCGCCGGCTCGCCTTCGACGAGCTGCTCGCGCTCCAGCTCGGGATGGTCGGGCGCAGGCGGCAGCGTGGGCGTGATGCGGCGCGACCGATCCCGATCGACGACGAGACCGACGCGGCCTTGCGGCGCGCATTGACCGGCTCGCTGTCGCGCAAGCTCGAGCGCGAGGTGGCCCTGACCGATGACCAGGCGACGGCGATCGCGGACCTCCGGACGGACCTCGACCGGCCGACGCCGATGCTGCGGCTTCTCCAGGGCGACGTCGGATCGGGCAAGACCGCCGTCGCGGCGTACGCGCTGGCGGCGGCCGCACGCGCCGGCCTCCAGGGTGCCCTCCTTGCCCCGACCGACCTCCTTGCCAGGCAGCACCACAGGACGTTGAGCTCGCTCCTCGAGGATGCCGCCATCCCGGTGGAGTTGCTCACGGGCTCGCTGTCGGCGGCGGCCTCGCGCCAGACGCTCGATCTCGTGGCCTCGGGCATGGCCCCGGTCGTCGTCGGGACGCACGCGCTCATCCAGGAGCGCGTCTCATTTGCCGGCCTGGGCGTCGTCGTGATCGACGAGCAGCACCGTTTCGGAGTCGAGCAGCGCGGACAACTCGAGGCGAAGGCCGGCGGCCATGCGCCACACGTGTTGCTGATGACAGCGACGCCGATCCCGCGAACGCTCGGCCAAGTCCTCTACGCGGACCTCGACGTGTCCGACCTGCGCACCCAGCCGGAGGGCCGGATCCCGATCAGGACGGGCATCCGCCACCCCGACGCGATCGGAGCCGTCTGGGATCGGGTTAGAGCAGAGGCGGCGGCTGGACATCGGACGTTTGTGGTCGTTCCGTTGATCGACGAGGCCGACGCGCCGGCGGAGGACGCGCCGACCATCTTCGACTCCTCCGCCCCGGCGGCCGAGGCAGAATTGGTTCGCCTCCGGGCGCTCCTCGCGCCGCTCCGCGTCGGGATGGTTCATGGCCGGATGAAAGCCGCCGATCGCGATGCGGAAATGGCTCGCTTCCGGGACGGCGAGCTCGATGTCCTCGTCGGTACGACCGTCATCGAGGTCGGCGTCGACGTCCCCGAGGCCACGATGATGATCATCGAGGGTGCGGATCGGTTCGGGCTCGCCCAGCTCCACCAGCTCCGCGGCCGCGTTGGCCGCGGCATCGTCGAGTCGTTCTGCGTGCTGGTCTCCGACACGACCGACGACACGGCCAAGGCCCGGCTCAAGGCCGTCACCGAGATGAGCGACGGGTTCGAGCTCGCCGAGCGCGACTTCGAGCTGCGACGCGAGGGCGATGTGCTGGGCCTCGCGCAGAGCGGGCTGCCGCGGCTCAGGGTGGCGTCGCTCCAGGACAAGGCCCACGTCGTGCTGGCACGCCGGGCCCGGGAGCACGCGGAATCGCTCCTCGACGACGCGGGCGCACTGCCAGCCGGTGAGGCGGCCCTCGCGCGCGAGCTCCAGCACGGCTGGCTCGAGCGGGTCTGGGCCGGCGACCCGGCGAGCGGCGCCTGAGGCAGCATGGCGTTGCCGATCGCTCTCGGGTTGCGGGTCAATGCCGGCCAATTCGCCCTGCTCGTCGGCGTCCAGACGCTGATCGGCGCGATGGTCGGCCAGGAGCGGACGGTCCTGCCGCTGATGGCGACCCAGATCTTCGGGCTGACCGGGATCGCCTCCGCCCTGACGTTCCTCGTCGCGTTCGGGATCACGAAGGCTCTGACGAACCTCGCGGCGGGGCTCCTCGCGGACCGCTACGGGCGACGGCCGGTGCTCATCGCTGGTTGGCTCGTCGGGGTACCTGTGCCGTTCCTCCTGATCTGGGCGCCTACGTGGGAATGGGTGGTCGCCGCGAACGTCCTCCTCGGCATAAACCAGGGTCTGACGTGGTCGGTCGCGGTGATGATGAAGGTGGACCTCGTCGGGCCCCGCCGGCGTGGCCTGGCGCTCGGGCTGAACGAGGCGGCGGGCTACAGCGCCGTCGCCGTCACGGCGTTCGTAACCGGCGTGATCGCCGACCAGGCCGGCCTCCGACCGGCCCCGTTCTTCCTGGGGATCGTCGTGGCCATCAGCGGCCTCGTGCTTTCGGCTGTGGCGATTCGCGAGACCAGGGATCACGTCAGCCTCGAGCACTCGCTCGTCGAGCGGGCCGTCCGGCCGCCGTGGCGCACCGTCGTGCTGCGGACGAGCTTCATCCATCCGTCTCTGTCGGCCGCCAGCCAGGCCGGGCTCGTCAACAACCTCAACGACGGCATGGCATGGGGCCTGCTGCCCCTCTTCTATGCCGCGGCCGGGCTGCCACTCACTGAGATCGCCACGCTGGCCGCCACATACCCGCTGACGTGGGGAACCTGTCAACTCGCGACGGGCGCGTTGTCCGACCGCATCGGGCGGAAGGGGCTGATCGTCGGCGGGCTGGTCCTCCAGGCAGGGGCGATCGCGGCAATCGCCGTGACGACGGGCTTCTGGCCGTGGTTCGGGGCGTGCGTTGGCCTCGGACTCGGAACGGCCATGGTGTACCCGACGCTTCTCGCCGCGGTCGCCGACGTCGCGGATCCCGCTTGGCGAGGATCGGCGCTCGGTGTGTATCGGATGTGGCGGGACCTCGGGTTTGCCGCCGGGGCGATCCTCGTTGGCGTCGTCGCGGACCGGGCGGGCATGTCGACGGCGATCGCCGTCGTGGCTGCGATCACGCTCGCCTCCGGGATCGTCGTCGCCTTCCGGATGCACGAGACGCGTCCACATCGCTGAGCCGGCCGGCCCGAACGCTACGATGCCGCGGTGAGTGATGCCGGCCGGGTCATCGCGGGTTCGGCGCGCGGCATCAGGCTGCGGACGAGGGTCGGCACGCGGCCGTTCGCCGACCGCGTCAAGCAGACGCTCTTCGCGATCCTCGAGCCCGACCTCCCGGGCGCCCGTGTCCTGGACCTGTTCGCGGGGAGTGGTGCGGGTGGGATCGAGGCGTTGTCGCGTGGCGCGGCGTCGGCGGTGTTCATCGAGAAGGATCCGCGCACCGCCCAGGTCATCGAGGCGAACCTTCGGGCCACATCACTCGACGGGCCGGATGCCCGAGTGATCTCGTCGGACGTCGTCGGCTGGCTCGGGCGACCGTGGTCCGCTGCCGAGCCATTCGACCTGGTGATCGTGGATCCGCCGTATGCCGACACCGAGGCCCTGATCCGAACCCTGACGGTCCTCGGCGCGCCCGACACCGCCCGCCTGGCGCCCGGGGCCCGGGTCGTGGCGAAGCACTTCTGGCGCGACCGCCCGCCGGACAGGATCGGGCTGCTAGCATCCGAGCGCGACCGGCGGTTCGGGGAAACGGCCCTGACGTTCTACCGGCGCGAGGAGGGCGGATGAGCATCGCGGTCTACCCCGGCTCCTTCGATCCGATCACGAACGGCCATCTCGACGTCATCAGCCGGGCGGCGTCTGCGTTCGACAAGATCGTGGTCGGAGTGCTGGCGAACCCACGGAAGCAGTCGCTGCTGCCGGCCGACGAGCGAGTCCGGATCATCCGGGATGCGCTCGGTGAGCTGGGCGCCGCCGGGAAGCCCGGACGTATCGACGTCCAGTCGTTCGACGGGCTGACGGTCGAGTTCTGTCATGCCGTCGGGGCCGAGTTCATCGTCCGCGGCCTTCGCGCGATCAGCGACTTCGAGTCCGAGATGCAGCTTGCCCACAACAATCGGAAGCTCGCCGGCGACGTCGACACGGTCTTCTTCATGACGGCCCTCGAGCACGGCTACGTCTCGTCGAGCCTGGTCAAGGAGATCGCCTCGTTCGACGGCGACGTGTCGGCGATGATCCCGCAGGCCGCCGTTGAGCCGCTCGCACGCGCACTCGCCGAGCGGGAGGCGAGCGCCGCCACCCGAGGCTGATACTCCGCCCCGCGGCTGACGTTCCGGGCCGCCGCTGACGCTCCGCGGCTGACGCATTGCCTGCGGGGCCACCGACCACCCCCGGTTCGCCCGGCGTGCCAAGCGTCGACGGACGCGTCTCCGCGACCCCATACCGCGCCGGCCGACCTACGTTCGGCTCGCCGGACGAGCCAAATGTCGAACGAGGCGAGCGATCCGACGGTTCGCGGTGCCACCAGCCGACGTTTGGCTCGCAGGACGAGCCGTTGGCGCCCCGCAGCTGACCCGAGCGTCGTGCTGGAACCCCGGGCGTTCCTAGCGACGAACGAGAGTCTCCCGCGGTGCGGATTCCGCCTGCTCCTCAGCCCGTTGGAACAGCTGGCGTTCCAGGTGACGAACGAGAGGCACGTCGAAGGCCCACCCCGCTTGCTCCTCCGCCCGCAGGAACGCCCGGCGTTCCACGGAGCCGAGCCGCGCCACGGAGCCGAGCCGCGCCCCGGAGCCGCTCTGAAAACCGCGCCACAGGACCGCCTCCGGAACCGCCTCTCGAACTTCCGCCGTCGGTCGGCGCGACGCCGTGCGATAATCCCGGCCAACGACCCGCCGTCCCGGTCGACCGCCACCGGAGGGCATTCCGATCGACATCATCTTTCTCGTCGAGCGCCTCGAGTCGATCATCGCGAACGGCCGGCGCCTCCCCCTGACAAACAACGTCGTGGTTGATCAGGCCGCCGCCCTCGGGCTCATCGACGAGCTTCGCGTCGCCGTCCCCGAAGAGGTCCGCGCAGCCAAGCGGATCAACTCCGAGGGCGAGCGGATCATCGAGAAGGCCCAGGAAGAGTCCGAGCGAATCGTCGCCCGTGCCCAGGAGCAGGCCGCCTTCCTGATCGACGAGCGCGGCCTCACCCAGCAGGCCGAGGCCGAGAGCCGGCGGATCATCGGCGAAGCGGAGGGCCAGGCCGAGGATGTCCGCCGCGGCGCCGACGAGTACGCGGTCAGTGTGCTCGTCTCGCTCGAGGGCGAGGTCGTCAAGACCCTCCAGAGCATCAAGAAGGGCATCTCCCTTCTCGACGAACGACATGCCGAGGTCCCGGCCGGATTCATACCCGGCGCAGCCGATGGAAGCGGCCCCGAGGAGGGCTGGACCGGCTACACGGACGACGCCGACGACGTGGACGACGATGCCGAGGAGGACGCCTCGCTGCCGGTGCGGCGGTGACCGCAAAGGGCCCGGTCGTCGAGCCTCTCTCCTGGAACGTCGCCGGCCTCCTCGGTGACGAGGCCGGCGCGACGCGCGACTACGAGGTCGCCGGCGTCACGATCGACCTGGGCGACGATCTCCGCCAGGCCGACCCAATCGAGGGCCACGTCCGGCTCGCCCGGACCAACCGCGGTCTGCTCGTGATCGCCGACCTGACGACGAGCCTCCAGGCCGAATGCAGTCGCTGCCTCCGAGACATCGAGGTCCCGATCGAGATCTTCATCGAGGAAGAGGCGCTCCCAACGCTCGATCTCCATACCGGTCACCCGGTCGCGCCGGAACCGGGCGAGGAGGAACAGCTGCGACTGACCGACCATCACGAGCTCGACCTCGAGGGCGCCGTTCGCGAGGCCGTGCTGCTCGCCGAGCCGATCGCCCCGCTCTGCCGCCCGGACTGCACCGGCCTGTGTCTCGTCTGCGGCGAGCGACTGGACGACGGGACGCACGACCACCCAACCGACGACATCGACCCCCGGCTCGAGGCGCTCAAGGCATTCAAGGCCATCGATGACTGAGCACGCTGGCGGGATCCACGAACGGCTGCCGCGGTGGCACGCCTGACCGCGGCGCGGTACACTCCGCGACCGGCCCCGCAGAACGCATGGGGCGTCTCGGTGCGTCCCACGCGACGCCCGGCCAACACTGACTGACCCCTTCGAAGGAGACCTCAGACCGTGGGAGTTCCGAAGCGACGCGTCTCGCATGCCCGCAAGGGCGAGCGCCGCGCCCATCTCGCACTGAGCGTGCCGAAGCTAGTCGAGTGCGATCACTGCCACGAGCCGAAGCTGCCGCATCACGTCTGCCCGAACTGCGGCTGGTACCAGGGCCGCCTGGCGGTCGAGCCGAAGCAGTCGACGAACGAGTCCGCCTCCTGACCGTGGTCGACCAGATCGGCCACACGGGGCGAGGTGACGGCGGGGGAGCCCGCCAAGGCGTTTCGATCGCGGTCGACGCGATGGGTGGCGATCACGGCCCCAGGGAAGTGGTCCCTGGCGCCCTCGACCACGCCCGAGCCCACCCGGAGGATCGGGTCCTCCTCGTCGGCGACGACGCGACGATCCGATCCATCGTCGGCGACATGCCGGCCAACGTCGAGATCGTCCATGCCTCGGAGGTCGTCGGGATGGACGAGCACCCGGCGAAGGCGCTCCGCGAGAAGAAGGATTCCTCCATCCTCGTGGCAACGGACCTCGTCAAGAGCGGCCGCGCCGACGCCCTCGTGACGGCAGGTCACACCGGGGCCGCGATGGCGGCGGCGGTCCTCAGGCTCGGCCGCCTGCCAGGTGTCGATCGGCCGGCGCTAGCGGTCCAGATGACGACCGAGTCGGGGCCCGTCGTCCTCCTCGATATCGGCGCCAACCCGGATTCCACCGCCGAGAACCTCGCCCAGTACGCTCGGATGGGGGCGATCTTCGCGGACCGAGTCCTCGGCGTCAGCGACCCGGCCGTTGCGCTGCTGTCGATCGGCGAGGAGAAGGGCAAAGGCGACGCCCGGATCCAGGGCGCCACGGAGCTGATCGACCGGACGAACCTCAAGTTCGTCGGCAACGTCGAGGGCAAGGACCTCGTCAAGCACATGGCCGACGTCGTCGTCTGCGATGCGGTCCTCGGCAACGTCGTCATCAAGTTCTTCGAGGGCCTGTCCGGCTACATCTTCGACCTGTTCCGGTCGGAGTTCCGCGGCTCGCTCCGCGGTCGGATGGCGTACCTGCTGCTCAAGCCCGGCGTCGCCCGGATCCGCGGCGCGTTCGACTACGAGCGGGCGGGCGGGTCGCCGCTGCTCGGTGTCCGCGGGACCGTGATCATCACCCACGGCCGGGCGCGGCGGCGGATGGTCGGCTACGGGGTGGCGGTCGCCGCGACGATGGCCAGGACGCGCGTGCCGGAACTGATCACCGAGGCGTTCGCGGCAGAGGCCGGCGCCGCGAAGACGGCCGCGTCGCCTCGTCCGGACGCCGCTCCTCCGCAGCCGGAGCCCCTGGAGTCCGCCTCGTGAGCGGCCCCGAGCTGACCGTCGGGCGGGGCGTCATCGCCGAGATGGTCCGCCTCGCGGCGTTCGAGGTGCCGGGCGTCAGCAAGGTCGGCCGCGGCGGCCAGCCGTGGCGGGCGTTCTTCGCCGGTCCCGGTGTCAGCGTCCGCGTCTCGGACGACGGCGTCAGGATCCGCGTCTGGATCGTCGCCCGTCCGGGACACGCCCTCGTGCCGCTCACGCGCCAGGTCCGCTCGGCGGTGGCGGCGACCGTGGAGCGACTCCTCGGCCTGCGCCTCGAGTCGGTGACTGTCACGGTCGACGGTGTCGGGGGCTGACAGGGGCTCGGACAAGGGCTCAGACAGGATCAGGGCCTTCCGCACGGGTCGTCGACTGGCGCTTGCGGCGATCTTCGAGGCGGAGTTCGGGCAGCGGACGCCGGACGCCATCCTCGAGCGGCACCTGGCCGAGACGGAGGGCAGCCCAGCGGCCGCCTCGCTGGCTCGGTCGCTCGTCGCCGCGGTTGTCGCGCACCGCGACACGATCGACGCCACGATCGAGCGCGTTGCACCCCAATATCCGGTCGTCACGCTGGCCCGGATGGACCGCGCACTGCTCCGTACGGCCATTGGTGAGGTGCTACACTCGCCGACGCCGGCCCGGGTGGCGATCGCCGAATGGGTCGAGCTGGCACGGATCTACAGTGGAGACCCGATGCGGCGCCTGATGAATGGCGTTCTCGGGCACATCGCAGCCGGTTCGAACGGCCCGTAGCCGTTGAAGCCGACGGCTCGCCGTCGGCAACGCCCACTCCGAGGAGGGAGTCAGTTGGCCACCACGTACGAGCGCCTCAAGAAGATCGTTGTCGAGCAGCTCGGCGTCGAAGAGGATGAGGTCAAGCCCGAGGCTTCGTTCGTCGACGACCTGAATGCGGACTCGCTCGATCTGGTAGAGCTCATCATGAGCCTCGAGGAGGAGTTCGGGACCGAGATCTCCGACGAGGACGCCGAGAAGATCCGGACGGTCGGCGACGCGGTCGACTACATCGAAGAGCGCTCGACCTAGCCCCGCCCTCCGCGCGGGATCGGCGACGGGAGCGGTGCGCGCGGCAGCCGCACTCGCGGAGCGCCTCGGCCTCCCGATCCGCGACCTAGACCTGTTCGAACAGGCGCTCATCCACAGCAGCTGGCTCCACGAGCATCGCGACGCGGCCCGCGGCGACAACGAGCGGCTCGAATTCCTCGGCGACGTCGTCATCAACCTGGCGATCTCCGACGCGCTGTTTGCCGCATACCCGAATGACGACGAGGGCCTCCTCTCGACGCGCCGCGCGTCGATCGTCAGCACGACCGGGCTAGCCCGTCTGGGGCACCGCATCGACCTGGGACCGCTGCTCATGCTCGGCGAAGGTGAGGCGCAGCGCGGCGGCCGGCGACGCCCGTCGCTCCTTGCCTCGTCGTTCGAGGCGGTCGCCGGCGCCGTGTACCTGGACCTTGGCTGGGAGGCCGCTCGCACTTGGCTGACGACGCTGGCCGGGCCCGAGCTGGCGAACGATTCGCCCAGCCTCCTGCTCAAGAGTCCGAAGAGTCGCTTGCAGGAATACACACAACGACGAACCGGCGACCGGCCCGATTATCGGATCGTCGACGCCACCGGTCCGGACCACGAGAAGTTGTTCAGGATCGAGGTCTGGGTCGACGAGCGGCGACTCGGGGTTGGCGAGGGGCCCTCGCGGCGGACAGCGGAGACCGCCGCTGCCGGCCAGGCACTCGAGGCGATCCGGAGCGAACGCAAGGAGCGCGCGAGCGCGGTTGCCGAGGCGTTGGCCGAACCGGTCGGGCCATCCTCGGACAACTCGACCGGCGACGCGCGATGACCGCCCCGGCGCGCCTCATGGCCCTCCGGCTCCAGGGCTTCAAGTCGTTCGCGGAGCGAACCGTGGTCGAGTTCGGCGCCGGGATCAGCGCGATCGTCGGCCCGAACGGTTCCGGCAAGAGCAATCTCGCCGACGCCCTGCGCTGGTCGCTCGGCGAGCAGGGTCGCGCGCTCCGCAGCCGCAAGTCGGAGGACGTGATCTTCGCCGGGTCCGACAAGCGAGCGGCCCTCGGGATGGCCGACGTGACGCTCGTCTTCGACAACGCCGACGGGCTGCTGCCGGTCGATTTCAGTGTCCTCGAGCTCGGCCGGCGGCTCTACCGATCCGGCGAGAACGACTACCTGCTGAACAAGCAGCGGGTCCGCCTCCGCGACCTCGTCGACCTGCTCGATGCGGGCCATCTGGCCGACAACGCGTTCCTGTTCATCGGCCAGGGCATGGTCGACCAGGCGCTCGCCCTCCGGCCCGAGGAGCGTCGGCCGCTGTTCGAGGAAGTGGCCGGCGTGCGGCGCCACGAACGTCGTCGCCGCAAGGCCGAGGACCAGCTCACGGAATCCGAGACGAACCTTGCTCGGGTCGAGGACATCCTGGCCGAGCTGCGCCCGCAGGCCCGCCGACTCGCCGCCCAGGCCGAACAGCAGGCGACGCGTCTCACCGCGGGCGAGGAGTTGGCCGAGGCCCTCATCGTCGCGGCACACGCCCGCTGGTACGAGGCGGCCGGGCGAGCGTCGGAGACAGGGATCCGGCGCGACCGCGAGCGAGCGGAAGCCGATCGGGCGATGGCGGCCCTCCAGGCGGCCGAGGAGGCAGCCGCCGGCGTCGCCGCGGAGCTTGCCGAGCGGGCGGAGGTGGAAACGGCGAGCCGCGAGGCTCACGACGCGGCGCGGACGGTGCTCACGAACCTCCAGCTGCGCGGCGCCCGTCTCGCGGGCGATCTCGAGGCGATCGATCGCGACCGGGCGCGGCTGACCGACGAACGGGCGGCGGCCGAGGCGGAACTCGCGATCCAGCGCCGTTCGCTGGCCCAGCCACTTCCTCCGCGCCAGCACGATGTAGAGGCGGCGGTGGCCGAGGCGGAGCGCTCGCTGGCCGATGCGCTCGGCGAGCTGGGAGCGTTGCGGACCGCCCACCAGGCCCATGGCGACGAGGCGGCCGCGTTCCGTAGGGCCGAGGCCGCACGCCAGGCGGAGGCCGAGACAGCGCGACGCCGACTCGTCGATGCGGAGCGACGGGCAGCGGCAGAAGCCGAAGCGGCCGCTTTGACCGGCAGCCGGCGGAGCGAGCTGGAGGGGCACGTAACGACGGCCCGATCGGCGCTGGACGCCGCGACCGAGGCCGAGCGCGGCGCAGGCGAAGCGCGGGAGGCGGCCAGGATCGCTGCGGATGCCGCCGAGGCAGTACGACAGGCGGCGCAGGAGCGGGCCGGGACGCTGGGATCCGCGCTGGCGACGCAGCGCGGAAGGCTCGATGCGATCGCGGCCCGTCTGGCCGACGAGGAGTCCCGCGGAATCGCCCGGGCGGCGAAACGACGCGGTGGCCGGCGGCTGGACGAGGAGCTGGTCGTCGATCCGGCGCTGCGGGCCGCGGTCGAGGCAGCGCTCGACGAGGCGGCGAGGGCCTATGTCATCGAACGCGGCGCCGTAGAAGAGCTCGCCACCGAGCGGGGGATGCTCGTAGTTGGCGACCGGACGACCGGCCCCACCGGCGCGGGCGGATCTGCATCGGCGGCGGATCGGCGGTTCCTCGATCGCGTTGCAGAGCTCGGAGCCTCCACGCTGGCCGATGCCGTCCGACGCGACCCGACCGGCGCGGTGACGCGCCTGCTGTCGCGCGTGGTCGCGACGCCGGACCTTGAGGCTGCGCTCGAGCTCCAGTCGGTGCTGCCAGCGGGCTGGATCGCCGTCGTCCGCGACGGGTCCGCGGTGGTCGGCGAGCTGACCGTGCGGTTCGGGCGAGGGGACGCGCCGCTCGAGCGGCGAGCGGATGCCGAGCGCCTCCGTGCCGAGGTAGAACGGCTCGAGGTGGAGGCTGCGACGGCGGCTGAGGCGTCGGCTGTCGCAACGGCCGCGGCCGAGAGAGCGCGAGCTGCGCTGGACGCCGCCCGGTCCGACGAGTCGCGAATCGCCGGCGAGCGGCGTGTCGTGGAGGAAGCCGAGCGGACCTCGGCACGGGCGTTGGAGGCGCTCGTCCGTGAGGCAGGCTGGCAGCAGGCACAGGCGGAGCGTCTCAACGCCGAGGTCGCCAGGCTCCGCGAGGCTGTCGCCGGGCATGAGGTCGCGGCCGCGGAACGGCGAACCAGCACTGACGCCGGCGTGGCCACGGACCAGGGAGCGGCACTCGCCTCGTGGGAAGCGCGGGTCGAGGAGCTTCGGTCGGGGCGCGACAGGCTGGCGGCGGAGCAAGCGACGATCGACGCTGCCCATCGCGACGCCGAGGGCCGCCGGGCCCGAGCAGAGGCGACCGCGGCGATGGACGAGGAGCGGATCGCCCGGGCGGAGCTTGACGCGGCTGCGCTCGGTGAACGAGCTCGATCCCTCGTCGCTGAGCGTGAGCAGCTCGGCGCGGCGCTCGCCGTTGCCACGGAGCGCGAGGCGTCGGCGGCTTCAACGCTCGCGGATCTTCGGGCCGCGGACGCGGCGTCGCGTGAGCGCCTGAGCTCGGCGGAACGGGATGCTGCGGCCGCCCGGGAGCGCCTCCGATCGGCGGATGATCGCCTCCGCTCGGCGGACCGGGCGGACCTCGAGGCTCGGCTCGGCCGCGATTCGCTGCGCGAGCAGCTCCTCGTCGAGTTGGCCGGCCTTGGCGAACTCGGGCTTCACAGGCTCCAGGCTGAGGCCGCGACTGCCGGTTCGGTCGCTAGCGCTGCAGCACCTGATGAGCCCGCCGAGACGACCGAGGACGAGGAATCCGATGAGGCCGCGGCGCTGGAGGCCGCACTTGCGTCCGTCGCCGATCGCTGGGGAGCGGTCCCGCCGGCGTCCGAGGCACCCAGCCCCGGCCGTCTTGCGACGCTACGCCGTCGCTACCATGAGCTCGGCGCCGCGAATCCGTTCGCGGTCGATGAGTACGCGGAGCTGAAGACGCGGCTCGAGACCCTCGAGACCCAGCGGACCGACCTCCGCCAGGCGATCGTGAAGACCCGTGAGCTGATCGCCGAACTGAACACGATGATCGCGGACCAGTTCGCCACGACGTTCCGCGCCCTCGAGACGGCGTTCGATCGGCGGTTCCAGCAGCTGTTCGGGGGTGGCTACGCGCACCTGCTGCTCACGGACCCCGGCGACCTGTCCGCGACCGGGATCGAGATCGTCGCCCGCCCACCCGGCAAGAAGCAGCAGGCGCTCGCGATGCTGTCAGGTGGCGAGCGGGCCCTCACCGCGGTCGCCCTCCTGTTCGCGATGCTCGAGGTTCGGCCCGTCCCGTTCTGCGTGCTGGACGAGGTCGATGCAGCCTTGGACGAAGCGAATGTCGGGCGGTTCACCTCGGCGCTCCAGGAGTTGGCCGCCCGGACGCAGTTCATCGTCATCACCCACAACCGCGGCACGATCGAGGCTGCCGACGCGTTGTACGGCGTCACGGTCGGCGACGACTCGGTCAGCCGCGTGATCAGCCTCCGGCTCGACGAGGCGCAGGCGATCGCCGACCGGCAGGGCAACGGCACGCTCGCCGAGGTTTCCTGATGTTCTGGCGGCGGCGCCGGGACGACGACGCGGAGCGGTCGGCGACCGAGCCCGAGATCGACCTCGATGCACCGGAGCCAGACCCGGCCGACTTCGACATCGAGCCCGACGAGCAAGACGCGCTCGGACCGGCCCCGGCTTCCGACGATCTCATACCGGCGGAACCGCCCGCGCCGCCGGCGCCGGCCCCGCTGCCGCCCGGAGCGCTGTGGGCGCCCATTCCGCCTGTGGCCGTCGAGCCGGGAGATCTCGACGCCGGCCTCGCCAAGACCCGGAGCGGCTTCGTGTCGCGTCTCCGCGGCATCCTCGGAGGCGAGCCTGACGAGTCGACCTGGGACGATGTCGAGGAAACGCTGATCGCCGGGGACGTCGGTGCGTCGTTGGCGATGGAGGTCGTCGAGCGCGCCCGCCGCCGTCGCGACGCAGGGGGCGCCGAGGCCGCTGTCCGCGCCGAGCTGGCAGCCCTTCTCGTGCCCCGGGACGCCGGCTGGTCGCCGCAGGCATCGGGCGCCGAGGGACCGGCCGTCATGCTGGTCGTCGGTGTCAACGGGACGGGCAAGACGACCACGATCGGGAAGCTCGCGGCCCGCTACTCCGCGGAGGGTCGCAAGGTCCTCCTCGCGGCCGCAGACACGTTCCGCGCTGCCGCGATCGACCAGCTCCGGATCTGGGCCGAGCGGGCCGGTGTCCCGGTGGTCGCCCACGCTCCAAACGCGGATCCCGGGGCGGTGGTTTACGACGCACTCGACGCCGCCGTCGCCCGCGGCGCTGACCTCGTGATCGCCGATACGGCCGGCCGGCTTCACACGAAATCGAACCTCATGGATGAGCTCTCGAAGATCCGCCGGATCATCGACAAGCGGTTGCCGGGCGCCGTCCCGGAGACGATCTTCGTACTGGACGCCACGACCGGCCAGAATGGCCTCGCCCAGGCGCGCGCGTTCCACCAGGCCGTCGGGCTGACCGGAATCGTGCTGACGAAGCTCGATTCGACCGCGAAGGGCGGCATCGTCTTCGCGATCGAGCACGACCTGGGCGTCCCCGTCCGGTTCGTCGGAGTCGGAGAGAAGGCGGGCGATCTCCTCCCGTTCGACCCGGACGCGTTCGTGGAGGCTCTGTTCGGGTAGCGCTCGCGCGTGCGGCGGCGGCCGCGACCAATGGCCGGTGCCAGGCGGGACCTTCGGAACCGCGCCTGCGGAGGTGATCGGCTACACTGCCCACGCCTCGGTGCGTCAGAACCCGCGCACCACCCGATCGCCGCCGCTCGTCAGCCTCGGTGACCGGTCTCATTTCCGACAGGGAGCCGTACCCGAACTGTGTTCGATAGCCTGAGCGAGCGCCTTCGCAGGACCCTCTCCGACCTGACCGGCCGTGGCCGAGTCAGCGAAGCGGATGTCGACGCTGCCATGCGCGAGATCCGGCTCAGCCTCCTCGAGGCGGACGTCAACTTCAGGGTCGTCAAGGACTTCGTCGCTCGCGTCCGTGAGAAGGCCGTCGGAGCGGAGGTCCTCGGGAGCCTGACGGCGGGCCAGCAGGTCGTGAAGATCGTCAACGACGAGCTCGTCGCGCTGCTCGGCGGCGGAGATCGCATCTTCCACCTCCAGGGCAACCCCGCCGTGATCGCGCTCGTCGGCCTCCAGGGCTCCGGTAAGACGACCTCGGCGGCGAAGCTGGCGCGCCATCTAGTCAAGCAGGGCCGCCGACCGCTCCTCGTCGCCGCGGACCCGTACCGGCCGGCCGCCGCCGACCAGCTCGAGACGCTCGGCAAGGCACTCGACATCCCCGTCCATCGAGCGCCCGTCGGAACGTCTGTCGTCGACATCGCCACCGGCGGCCTGGCCGCGGCTCGCCGCCTCGTTCGAGACGTCGTGATCATCGACACCGCGGGCCGCCTGACGATCGACGAAGAGTTGATGGCGGAGATCGGTGCAGTCACCGCGGCTGTCAAGCCGGCTGAGACGCTGCTCGTCGTCGACGCCATGACCGGCCAGGAGGCCGTCACCGTCGCCCAGGCGTTCAAGGACGCGGTGCCGCTGACGGGCCTCATCCTCACGAAGATCGACGGCGATGCCCGCGGTGGTGCCGCGCTTTCGATCAGCGCCGTGACCGGCCTCGCCGTGAAGTTCATGGGGACAGGCGAGAAGACCGACGCCCTTGAGGTCTTCCATCCGGATCGGCTCGCCGGTCGGATCCTCGGGATGGGCGACGTCATGACCCTCGTCGAGCGTGCCCAGGAGGTCGTCGACGAGAAGTCGGCGGCGAAGATGGAAGAGAAGCTGCGCAAGTCGCAGTTCACCCTCGAGGATTTCCTCGAGCAGATCCAGCAAGTCCAGAAGATGGGCCCGATGGGCCAGATCATGTCGATGATCCCGGGCATGGGCGGCATGGCCAAGGATGCCCAGGACGCCGTCGACCGCGGCGATCTCAAGCGGGTCGAGGCGATCATCCGCTCGATGACGCCCCGCGAGCGCCGTGACCCGGCCCTCATCAACGGGCCGCGCCGGCGGCGGATCGCGGCCGGATCCGGAACCACCATCACCGACATCAACCGACTCCTCAAGCAACACATCGAAATCCAGAAGCTGATGAAGCAACTCGCGGGGGGCGGGCGTCGCGCTGCGATGTCCGGCCTCATGGGGCGGCGCTAGGAATGGAGATCCCGACATGACCGAAGAGACGAACCCCTCGACACCGATCGTCGAGCCGGCAGAGGCCGGCACCGGTGCCCCGGCCCAGGCTGTTGCCCGGGATTCGGGAACCGTCGGCGCACGGCCGGCCGGCCGTCGATCATCGGGGCTCCGCTGGGCCATCGCGATCATCGGCGTCGCGGTCATCGTCGGCATTACGGCTGTCATCGTCGCCCTCGCCAGCGGGCGCCCCAGTCCGTCCATCGCGGTCGGATACATGCCCACCGACACGGTCACGTACGGCGAGTACCGCCTCGACCTGCCCGGCGACCAGCGGACGAAGATGGCGGGCTTCCTCGCCAAGTTCCCGGGATTCGCCGACCAGTCAACGGTCCAGACGAAGCTCTACGAAGTCTTCGATCGCATCATCGGGCTGGCCTCCGACAACAAGCAGAGCTACACGGCCAACATCGAGCCGTGGTTCGGCGGCCAGATCGCGATGGGCTCCGGCCCGGTAACGCAGGGCGACGCTGGATCAGTCGTCGGCGTCCCTGCCGGCACGCCGCTGTTCGTCGTCACCGTCAAGGACCAGGCGAAGGCGACGGACTGGCTGAAATCGCTCGCTGGCGATTCCTTGACGCAGTCGGAATACAACGGGACAACGATCTACTCGATCGCGGGCGACAGTGGTGCGATGGGTGCGACGTTCGCGTTCGTCGTCACCGACAAGGTGATCCTCCTCGGGACGGACTCGGCCGTTCGGGCCGCCTTCGACTCGAAGGGCGAGGGCAAGCTCGCCGATGACGCGGAGTTCAAGGCCGCGTTCGGAACCGTCTCGGGCGATTACGTCAGCTTCAGCTACACCGAATACCGGGCCCTGCTGCAGTCATTCGTCTCCATGGCCGGTGCGGGCGGTGGCCTCAACACCACGACCGTCGACGACGAGCTGCTGTCGATGGTCCCGGCCTGGCAGGCAAGCAGTTTCCGCTTCGAGAACGACGCCCTCGTCGGCGACTCCGCCTATCCGTCGATCGACATCGGCTTCGAGGCAAAGAACAAGAAGAGCAGCCTCGTCGGCCACGCACCTGCAGGCACGATCTTCTACGGGGAATCGCATGACATTGGACCGGCGCTGACGGCGCTCATCGAGCGCTTCCGCCAGATGCCGGACCTGCGCGAGGCATTCGGCCAGATCGACACGGCGGTCGGCGTCGTCGGCGGCTTCGACGGTCTGATCGGCTGGTGGGGTGACGCGTCGGTGGTCGTCTCGAAGGCCGCCGACGGCTCCATCGGCGGCGGCCTGCTCATCCAGCCGACCGACGGCGCGGCGGCGCAGCGGACGTTCGATACCCTCCGCTCGTTCCTCGTGCTCGCGGGCGGCGGATCCGGCATCGAGCTGCGGGATGTCGACCACGGCGGCACCAAGATCACGGTGATCGACCTGAGCGGGGTCGCGGCGTCAAGCGGCGAGCTTCCGCCCGGCGTGAAGGCTGAGCTTGCCTACGCAGTCACCAACGACGTGGTTGTCATCGGCTATGGCGAGGCCTTCGTCACGTCGGTCCTGGACGCGGGGCCCGGGCCGTCTCTCGCCGACGACAGCCGGTTCACCGACCTCGTCAAGCGGGCCGGCGAGGAGAACATCGGCCTGGCGTTCGTCGACATCCGGGCGATCCGGGAACTCGTCGAGCCTCTCGTCAAGGAGATGGCACCGGCCGACGAGTGGTCGTTCTACGAGCGGGAGATCCGCCCGTACCTGCTCCCCTTCGACGCCATCGTCTCGGGAGCGCGGGTCGACGGCGACCTCAACCGTCTCATCCAGATCGTCACCGCCAAGTAGGCCGGCCCCAGCCGGCAGCAGCCAATCGCAGCCCAGAAGGAGGCACCACCACAGATGGCAGTCCGCATCAGGTTGACGCGCGTCGGCGCGACGAAACAACCGAGTTATCGGGTCGTCGTGGCCGACAGCCGCAGCGCTCGCGATAGCCGAGCGATCGAGACGATCGGCCACTACAACCCGCGCACGGAGCCGATCGAGGTCAACATCGACGCCGAGAAGGCCAAGTCCTGGCTCGCCAAGGGCGCCCAGCCGTCCGACACGGTCCTTCGCCTGTTCCGGAACGCGGGCATCGTGCCCGCCGAGAAGTAGGAGTCACGATGGCAGCAGCGGAACTTGTCGAATACGTGGCGAAGTCGCTGGTCGACGATCCCGACGCCGTCAAGGTGGAGGTCGTCCGTGACCAGAGCGGGACCGTCATCGAACTCCACGTCGCCGAAGAGGACATGGGCAAGGTCATCGGCCGGAACGGCAGCGTCGCAAAGGCGCTTCGCACGCTTCTCAAGGTGACGGCCGCCCGCGACGGCGAGCCGGTCTCGCTAGAGATTCTCTAGGTCAGGCAACCTCTGTTGTGAGCCGCAATTCGCCCGAGGACGGCGCGGCCGGGATTCGCGTCGTCGGCGAGCGGCTTGTCGTTGCGCTCGTCCGAGGCGTGCACGGCCTCAGGGGCGCACTTCGCGTCGAGATCCTGACCGATCGACCCGAATTTCGATATGCGCCCGGCCAGGTCCTCTTCAAGGAGGGCTCCGACGATCCGTTGACGATCGACTGGTCGTCGCCGATCGCCGACGGGCCGGGCTGGCGCTTGCGCTTTCGCGAAGTCACCAACCGCAACGCTGCGGAGGCGCTCACGGGGACATATCTCGAGTGCGTCGCCGGACCTGAAGCGGAGCCGCCGCGCGGTGCCTACCTCTGGCACGAGGTGATCGGGACGACCGTGACCGGCGTCGACGGAACCGTGCTCGGGACGGTCCAGGACGTCTATCGATCCGGCGGCGCCGAGGTATACACCGTCTCGGGCGGTCCGTACGGGGAGTTCGACGTTCCCGCGGTCCGTGGCTTCGTTCGCGTGTTCGCTCCACGACGCGGCGAGATCGTGATCGACGCGGAGGCGCTCGATCTCCGGCCGCCGCGATCCCGTACCGCCGATCCAGACCGGCCAAAGGCTCCCCGCAGGCGCACGCGATCCCCAAATGCGCGGCGACCGTCAGACGACGGCAGGGCCGAACCCGACGCGAAGCCCTCGACATGAGCCTCGAGATCGAGCTCCTGACACTCTTTCCGGCCATGGTCGAAGGGCCCCTCGCCCAGAGCATCCCGGGCCGCATCCAGGAACAGGGCCTGGCGACGATTCGCGTCCACGACCTGCGTGACTGGGGCATCGGCCGGCACCGCAGCGTCGACGACGCGCCGTACGGTGGGGGAGCGGGCATGATCCTGCGGCCTGAGCCAGTCGCCGCGGCGCTCGACGCGTTGCGTCGTCCCGATTCGACCGTGATCCTCCTCGACCCGGCCGGCGAGCGCTTCAAGCAGGCGCGGGCGCACGAGCTGGCCGGCCGGAGCCACCTCATCTTCCTCTGCCCCCGCTACGAGGGCGTCGACGAGCGGATCCGCGGGCTCGTCGATCTCGAGCTGTCGATCGGCGACTTTGTCCTGACGGGCGGCGAGCTGCCTGCCCTGGTCGTTGTCGACGCCGTCATTCGCCTCCTGCCCGGGGCGATTGATGCGGCGTCAACGGCCGAGGAATCGTTCGCGTCCGGGCTCCTGGAGTACCCGCAATACACGCGGCCGCCGTCGTTTCGCGGCCAGGACGTACCGGCGCTCCTCGCCGGTGGCGATCATGGCGCCGTCCGACGCTGGCGGCTGCGGGAGTCTCTGCGCCGGACCCTCGACCGTCGCCCGGACCTCCTCGCCGATCGCGACTTCAGCACGGAGGAGTCCAGGCTCCTCGAGGAGCTTCGTGCGCCCGACGAGGGCAACAGCTGATCGGCGACTACCCCGTGCTATACTCCGCCGCCGGTCGTCCCGATCGGCCGTCCCCACGCCCGTCCCGCGGCCACCGGCTGCGCAATGAGAACAGGATCGCCTTGTGAACGTGCTCGACGAAATCGTCTCCGATCAGCTTCGGACGGACCTGCCCGAACTGGCTTCGGGTGACACGGTCAAGGTCTCGGCCAAGGTCGTCGAGGGCAACCGGGAGCGGATTCAGGTCTTCGAGGGCGTGGTCATGCGCCTGCGCGGCGGCGGTATCACCCGATCGATCACCGTCCGCAGGATCGCGAGCGGCGTCGGCGTGGAGCGGACGTTCAAGATCCACAGCCCGCGAATCGAGAAGATCGAGGTCGTCCGCCACGGCCAGGTTCGCCGCGCCCAGCTCTACTTCCTGCGCAAGCGCGTCGGCAAGGCCGCGACTCTGCGCGAGCGCCGCCCGAAGTCCTAGCGCGCACCGGCCGGCCGCGGCCCGCCGGCGAGAGCCTCACCCACTCCAATTCCGCACGCCGCTGGACTCATCTCGGTCCCAGCCCATAGTCCGATTCCGGATTCCGATCTCGGAGGATGGGATCGCAGCGATGTGACTTCGCCGGGCGTTCGGAATCGGATCAACGGCAACACGCATCTCGGCTGGCGGGCGCCGGGAAGGGTCGTCGGCTACCCTAGACGCCGATGACGGTCAAGGTCCCAACGCTCCGCTTCGAGCGCCGCCTCTGGCGTGAAGGCCTCGAACGCGTGGTTGGGGTCGACGAGGTCGGCGTCGCTCCGACCTGCGGCGCCGTCGTCGCCGCCGCGGTCGTGATGCGCCCGAACTGTCACCGCATCCCCGGCGTCCGCGACTCGAAGACGCTATCGATCGGCCAGCGCGAGCGTCTCGAGCCGTTGATCCGCCGGCGGGCCGTGGCGATCGGCGTCGGTGCCGCGTCCGTGGCGGAGATCGATCGGCTGAACATCTACCACGCTACGCACCTGGCGATGCGCCGGGCGATCGCCCGGATCGGCGGCCACGAACACGTTCTTGTCGACGGCAATCGGATCGCCAACTTCGAGCAGCACGTCGGGTCGTACACGTCGATCGTCGACGGCGATGCCCTCTGCTATTCGATCGCCTGTGCATCGATCGTGGCCAAGGTCGTCCGCGACCGGATGATGACCCGCCTCTCGCTGCGCTACCCCGGTTACGGTTGGGAGCACAATCAGGGCTACGCGACACGCGACCATCGCGATGCCATCCGCCGTCAGGGGCTGACGCCGTTCCACCGCCGGAGCTTCCTCGCCCTGCAGCGGACGCTGGCCGGCGACCAGCTTGACCTCGACCTACTGGGTGACCCGGGCGCATCGCCGGCGACCCATGAGCTCCTGGAGCGCGAACTCCTGCCCGTGATGGCCGACGACGCGGCCCTCGACCTCGCCGATCTCGATACCCTGGAGCTCGCTGCCACGTAAGGCGCCGCGAAGTGCCCGTGAAGTCGCGAGTAACCGCGGGTCGACCCCCGGCGAACGATCGCCGGCCATGATCCGGAGGTGGAGGCCGAGACCGCTCCGACGCGCACGGCTGCGCAGCAGGCTGGCGATTCAGCCGAGGTGGCCGTCGCGCATCGTCTGGCCGTCGCGGGCTGGTCGATTCTCGCGCGGAACGTGCGTGTCGGTCGCCACGAGATCGACCTCGTCGCGGTCGACCCGGGCCCGCCAGCGATGTTCGTGATCGTCGAGGTCCGCTGGCGAGGGCGCCGCGACTTCGGTCTGCCGGAGGAGACGTTCGGTCATCGCAAGCGCGGCCACCTTCGCGCGGCGATCGGCCGGCTGTTGGAGGACGGCCTGCCGGATGGGCGTGCGGCACCGCGGCTCCCAGTCCGCGTCGACCTCGTCGTGGTCGAACCGGGCGATGAACCGGGGGCCCAGCCGCGGATCCGTCACCACCGAAACGCACTCGGGGGCTGAACCGAGGGCGTTTCGTCAATCAGCGCGCGATGGTAGACTCCGCCGGGCCCGGAGCCGCACCGTGCGACGCCGCGCAAGTAGAAGGCCCAAACACCCGCGCCCCGATCCGGGCGACGGAGATCACACGCGGACCGTTCCGACCGGGACGGTGCCGGCAACGCGGCGGCGACGCCACGAAGTCGGTCCCCGGCGACGAGGTCCGCGGCGGAACAAAACCAACAGGAGGTCGCTCACCGTGCCGTCCGTTTCAATGCGGCAGCTGCTCGAAGCCGGAGTCCACTTCGGCCACCAGACACGCCGCTGGAATCCCAAGATGCGCCCGTTCATCTTCGCCGAGCGCAACGGGATCCACATCATCGATCTCGCCCAGACCGTCAAGCATCTCGAGTCATCGCTCGAGTTCGTGCAAGACGTCGTCTCCCGCGGCGAGTACGTCCTGTTCGTCGGGACCAAGAAGCAGGCCCAGGAGCCGATCGCCCAGGAGGCGACCAGGGCCGGCCAGCCCTACGTCAACAAGCGCTGGCTGGGCGGCATGCTGACCAACTTCACGACGATCAAGAAGCGGATCGGCCTGCTCGAGCAGCTCGAGGCACGCCAGCAGGCGGGCGACTTCGAGCGGATGTCGAAGAAGGAAGCCGCCAAGCTCCAGGAGGAGCTGGCCAAGCTCCAGCTGACGGTCGGCGGCATGCGCAAGATGAAGCGCACTCCGGGCGCGGTCTTCATCATCGATCCACATCGCGAGCGCATCGCGGTCACTGAGGCCAACAAGCTCGAGATCCCGGTCGTGGCGACCGGCGACACGAACGTCGATCCCGATGAGATCGACCACATCATCCCGGCCAACGACGACGCCATCCGCGCCATCCGGCTTCTGTGCACGCTGATCGCCGATGCGGCGATCGAGGGCCAGCAGGAACGAGCGGCGCGCGCGTCGGCGGAGCCGGAGCCCGAGGTCGCCGTCGCGGCGGAGCCCGAATTCGACGAGACCGCGGCCGACGAGCTCGTCGCGGCCCTCGCCGGCGGTGCGGCATTGACCTTCGAGCCCGACGCGGACGACGACGACGGGTTGCTGCCAGGCGGCCGCCCGCTCGCCGAACCGGTGGTGATCGCCAGCGAAGCGACGCCCGACGAGATCGCCGCCGAGCTGGCCCGCGAAGCTGCGGAAAAGGAAGAAACGGCCGCCGCCGGCTGACGCCGGCGCGGCCCCAGCACTCAGCCCAACATCGCGAGCCGGAGCGGCTCGCGCGAAACAGGAGCACCAGACCAGATGACCACGATCACCGCCGATGCGGTCAAGGAGCTGCGCGAGCGAACCGGCGCCGGCTTCATGGATTGCAAGAACGCCCTCGTCGAGGCGGATGGCGACATCGACAAGGCGATCGCGCTGCTTCGCGAGCGAGGCCTCGCCGCCGCGGCGAAGAAGGCCGGCCGCGACGCGCGCGAGGGCCTGATCTCGAGCTACATCCACATCGGCGGCAAAGTCGGCGTGCTCATCGAAGTGAGCTGCGAGACGGACTTCGTGGCTCGGACCGACGAGTTCCAGAAGCTCGTCCGGGACCTCGCGGTCCAGGTCGCCGGCATGTCGCCCCAGTACGTCGACGTCGACGCGATTCCGGATGCCGATCTCGAGGTCAAGAAGGCCGAGCTGGCGCAGTCGGAGACCGTGAAGAGCAAGCCCGAGGACATCCGCCCGAAGATCATCGAGGGCCAGCTCAAGAAGTGGTACGCCGAGGTCAGCCTCTACGATCAGCCGTTCCGCGACGAGGACCGGACCGTCCGGGAGCTCATCACCGACGCCATCGCGACGATCGGCGAGAACATCCGCGTTCGTCGCTTCACCCGCTACGCGCTCGGGGAGGAGCTGTGAGCGAGGAGTCCACGATCGGGCGGAACGGCCTCCGCTATCAGCGGATCCTGCTCAAGCTGTCCGGCGAGGCCCTGCTCGGCGACCGGACGTACGGCGTCGATCCGTCCTTCTGCGCGTTCATCGCCCAGCAGGTCGCGGAGGTCCACCGGCTCGGCGTCCAGGTCGCGATCGTCGTGGGCGGCGGGAACATCTTCCGGGGCCTCGCGGCGGCGGCCAAAGGCATGGATCGAGCCACCGGTGACTACATCGGGATGCTCGCGACCGTCATGAACGGCCTCGCCCTGCAGGATGCCCTCGAGCACGTCGGCATCCCGACGCGGGTGATGAGCGCGATCGCGATGAACGAGGTCGCCGAGCCGTACATCCGGCGCCGCGCGGTCCGCCACCTCGAGAAGGGCCGGGTCACGATCTTCGTTGCCGGGACCGGCAATCCGTACTTCACGACGGACACGGCCGCGGCGCTGCGGGCTGTCGAGATCGACGCCGAAGTTCTGCTCAAGGCGACCAAGGTCGACGGCGTCTACGAGGCCGATCCGCTCACGAACCCGACGGCCAAGCGCTACGCTCAGCTCCAGTATTCCGACCTGCTGCGCGATCAGCTCAAGGTCCTCGACGCCACGGCGGTCTCGCTGTGCATGGAGAACGACCTGCCGATCGTCGTCTTCGATCTCAACAAGCCCGACAACATCACCAGGGTGGCGGTCGGCGAACCGGTTGGTACCCTGATCTCGGGCGCTGCCAGCGCCGTCGGAGGGACCCGCGCATGAGCACCGAGAGCCTGACCGCGGCCGAGCAGAAGATGGGCCGCGCCGTCGAGGCGATGGAGCGCGACTTCCAGGGCATCCGGACAGGCCGCGCGTCCACCTCGCTGGTGGAGCGCCTCCAGGTCGATTACTACGGAACCCAGACGCCGCTCAACCAGCTGGCTGGGATCAGCGTCCCCGAATCGCACCAGATCGTGATCCAGCCCTGGGACCGCGCCGTCCTCGGCGCGATCGAGAAGGCGATCCAGAAGAGCGACATCGGGCTCGTCCCGAACGTCGACGGCACCGTCGTCCGGCTGAACATCCCGCCGCTCACCGAGGAGCGTCGCAGGGACCTCGTCCGGGTCGTCCACAAGCGGATGGAAGAAGCCCGCGTCGAGATCCGGAACATCCGGCGCGACGTGGCCGACGACCTGAAGAAGGAGGAGCGCGAGCACGAAGTCGGCGCCGATGAGGCCCGCCGCCAGCTCGACGCGCTCCAGAAGACCACCGACCGGTTCGTCGCCGAGGTCGACCGACTCGGAGGCGTCAAGGAACAGGAGGTTCTCGAGGTCTAGTGGCTCGAACACCGCTGGCCCGGCCGACGGACGCCCCGCCCCGGGCGCACGTCGTCGATCAGGCGGAACCGACCGTGCCCGAGGTCGGAGAGGTGGACGACGCCCTGATCGATCCGGCCGACCTGCCGCGCCACGTCGCGATCATCATGGACGGCAACCGGCGCTGGGCTCGACTCCACCATCGGGCCGAGCTCGAGGGCCACGCGGCCGGCGTGGAAGCCATCCGATTCCTGCTCCGGCACGCGGTTCGCCGCGGCGTTCGCGTCATGACCCTGTACGCCTTCAGCCGCGAGAACTGGGCCCGCCCGGACGACGAAGTGGCCGGCCTGTTCGGGTTGCTGGAGCAGGCGATCCGGAGCGAGACGGCCGAGCTCCGCGCCCAGGGAGTCCGAATCCGGCTCCTCGGCCGGCTCGAGGAGCTGCCCGAGGACACCCGCCGCTCCATCGACGACGCCCTGGCCCAGACGGCCGACGGCGCCCGGCTCCTTCTCAACGTCGCGTTCAATTACGCCGGAAGGACCGAGCTGGTCGATGCGTTCCGCCGCCTTGCCGAGCAGGGCATCTCTGCCCGAGTCGATCGACGAGGACGCGATCTCGGAGGCGCTCTACACGGCCGGCCTGCCGGACCCGGACCTCGTGATCCGGACCGGCGGCGAGCAGCGCCTCTCGAACTTCCTCATCTGGCAATCCGCCTATGCCGAGTTCTATTCCACGGAGGTCCTCTGGCCCGACTTCGGGGCCGATGCCTTCGACGCGGCACTGCTCGAGTTCGCCCGGCGGACGCGCCGATTCGGGCGCTGACGCCCCGCTCGATCCCGTCGGGCGGTTCCTAGGATGCTTCGCCAGCGCGCCATCAGCGCGGCCGTGCTCGTTCCGCCGCTCATCGCCGTCCTCGCCCTCGGCGGGGCGTGGATCCTCGCGGTCATCATCGTGGCGACGGCTCTTGCCGCGGTCGAGATCTTCCGATTGCTTCGATCCGCCGGCTACCCGTCCGTGCCGGCGCTCGGCATCGTCCTGGCGCTCGGCCTCGTCGTCGATGCGGCGGCCCCGGTCGAGCTCGAGGGCAGCGGACTCATCCTCGTCGCGGTCGGGTTCATCCTCGCGGCCGTCGGGGCGTTCGCCAAGCGCGACCCGCGGGACGGCCTGCCGACGTGGTTCGCCACGATCTTCGGGGCGCTCTACGCCTCGCTGCTCGCGTTCGTGGTCCGGCTCGGTCAGGCTGCCCCCGAGCCGCCGGCCGGCGCTCCGCTGGCCACGCTGGGCGGCGAACGCGGCTGGATCCTGCTGCTCATCCTCGGGGTCTGGGCCTTCGACACCGGCGCGTACTTCACCGGGCGTCGGTTCGGGCACCGCAAGTTCCTGACCCACATCTCGCCGTCGAAGACGTACGCGGGAGTGGTCGGCGGACTCATCGCCTGCACGGTCGTCGTGACGGCCATCGCGATCGGTCTGGGTGAGCCACCGATGATCGGCATCCTGCTCGGGCCCCTCCTCGCCGCCGCGGCCCAGGCCGGCGACCTCGCCGAGTCCCTGCTCAAGAGGGCGGCGGGGGCAAAGGATTCCGGGACGCTCATTCCCGGCCACGGCGGGATCCTCGACCGCGTCGACTCGTTCCTGTTCGCCGCGCCGGTCGTCACGCTCTTCCTGCTCGCGGCGGTTCGTTGAGGTGAGCCCGGCAGGGGATGGCCGCATCCGCCGGGTCGCGCTGATCGGGTCGACCGGCTCGATCGGCCATCAGACGGTCGACGTCCTGGCGGGAATGCGAGACGAGTTCCAGGTCGTCGCTCTCGCTGCCGGCCGCAACACGACCTTGCTAGCTGAACAGGCCCGCCTCCTGAAGCCCGCAGTCGTGGTGGTGGTCGCCGACGACGCCGACGCGTCGGGACTCGACGTGCCGGCGGGGACCGAGCTCCTACGGGGCGGCGAGGCGCTCGAGGCACTGGCGACCCGCGATGACGTCGACCTCGTCATCGTCGGCACGGGTGGGATCGTCAGCTTGAGACCCGTCATCGCGGCTTTGCGAGCCGGCAAGGTCGTCGCGACGGCGAACAAGGAGACCCTCGTCGCCGGTGGGCATCTCGTGATGCCGCTCGCCCGCGATCTTGCGGCCAGCGTCGCCCGCGACCGCCCGACGGACCCTTACGCCAGCCCGCTCGCCTGGCTCCGCCCCATCGATTCCGAGCACTCGGCGATCTGGCAATGCCTGGTCGGCGAGCGGATGGCCGGCGTCGAGGCTCTGGTGCTGACGGCATCCGGCGGTCCGTTCCTGGAGTCGCCGCCAGATCTCTCCGCCGTCCGTCCAGAACAGGCCCTCAAGCACCCCACCTGGTCGATGGGAGCGAAGATCACGATCGACTCGGCAACGCTCGCGAACAAGGGCCTGGAGGTGATCGAGGCGCACTGGCTGTACGATGTCGACTACGACGCGATCGAGGTGGTCATCCACCCACAGAGCATCGTTCACTCCGCCGTCCGCTTTGTCGACGGCTCCTTGAAGGCCCAGCTCGGCACTCCGGACATGCGACTACCCATCCAGTACGCGCTCACTCATCCAGACAGACGCCCCGCCGCGTCGACGGCCGTCGATCTCGTCAGCGCCGGCCGGCTTGACTTTCGTGCGCCCGACGAGGGCCGGTTCCCCGCCCTGCGTATTGCGCGCGAAGCCGGCCGGATCGGGCAGCGCGCGACCACCGCGCTGATCGCGGCCGACGAAGTGGCCGTCGAGCGCTTCCTCGCCGGGAGCCTCGACTTCCCTGGCATCCCCCAGCTCCTCGAGCGAGCCGTCGACCGATACGGGGCTGGTGCCGACCAAGCGCCGGATCTCGAGTCCCTCATCGCTCTCGATGCTGAAGTCCGGGCCGCCTACGCGACGGGCCCGATCGGGAGCCGCACGTGACGGAGATCTTCCAGGGCGCGATCACGATCTTCCTGTTCTTCTTCATCCTCGGGGCCCTGGTCCTCGTCCACGAGCTCGGTCATTTCGTGACCGCCCGCCTCGCCAGGGTCCGGGTCCTGGAATTCGGAATCGGGTTCCCGCCACGGGCCAAGGTCCTCGGGGTCGGTCGCGTCTCCGAAGAGGACGCTCAGGACGCGATACGCCAGCGGGAGGCTGCCCTCGAGGCGGCCCGCGGTGACCGGCTCCTGACCGACGCAATTCTTGACGCGGAACCCGAGGCTCCAGTCGGCACCCTCTACACGCTCAACTGGCTGCCGATCGGCGGGTTCGTCAAGCTCGAAGGCGAGGATGGCGACGAGGCCGACGACCCGCGCTCGTTCGTCCGCGCTCGACTGCCCGTCAAGCTCGTCATCCTCGCCGCCGGTGTTGTCATGAACCTGGTCGTTGCACTCGCGATCTTCACGCTCATCGCGTGGGTCGCGACGCCCCTGGTCGGGGTGCGGGTGCCGATCGTCGACCCCGGATCACCCGCCGAACAGGCCGGAATCCGGCCGGGCGACGCAATCGTCTCGGTCAACGGCAAGTCATACGAGTTCTTCTCGCAGTACACGGGCGAGACCGATGTCATCGACGACCTCCGATCGCACGCCGGCGAGACGGTCGTCATCGGACTCCATCGTGTCGACGGCTCCTTCGAGGACGTTTCGGCCCAGCTTCGATCGCCCGATCAGCTGGCTGCAGGCGTGGGAGCGCTCGGGATCCGATCGTCCGAGGACTCGCCATTCCTGATCGATTTCTATGGCCAGTACCGAAGCCACGACCTCGGAACGGCAGTGACGATCGCGGCCAGCGAGACCATGCGTTGGTTCGGCCTGATCCTGGCCGGCCTCGGGGACCTCGTCACCGGCTTCGTGGCGAATCCGACGGCGCCGCCGGCCGTCTCGGGCCCGGTCGGTATCGCATCGGCAATCGGCGAGATCTTCTTCGGGGCGGGCCCGATCCTGACGCTCTACGTCGCCGGCATCCTGTCGGCCAACCTGGCTCTCGTCAATGCGCTGCCGTTCCCGCCACTCGATGGTGGCCGGGCTCTCATGATCGTCCTCAAATCGATCTTCGGGACGCGGATCAGCCTGCGCGCCGAGCGCCTGACATACGTCGTCGGATTCGTCTTCCTGTTCGCGTTCCTGATCTGGGTAACGGGGTTCGACGTCATGCGGATCCTCGGCGGGGGAACGTAGTTCACTGATGCGACGACAGACCGTCAGCGTCGATGTCGGCGGTGTCGTCGTAGGTTCGGCCTATCCGATCGTCGTCCAGTCGATGACGAATACCGACACGGCCGATGCCGACGCGACCGCCATCCAGGTCGCACGGCTCGCTCACGCGGGCTCGCAGCTCGTCCGGATCACCGTCAACACCGAGGCGGCCGCGGAGGCCGTGCCGGAGATTGCCCGAAAGCTGGCGGATCTCGGCGTCGAGGTCCCGATCATCGGCGACTTCCACTACAACGGCCACAAGCTGCTGGTCGAGTACCCGGAGACCGCGCGGATCCTCGCCAAGTATCGGATCAACCCGGGCAACGTCGGGGCGAAGCGCCACGACGAGCACTTCGCGACGATCGTCAAGGTCGCGATCGACAACGACAAGCCGGTCCGGATCGGCGTCAACTGGGGCTCGCTCGACCAGGCGCTCCTGACGGAGCTGATGAATCTCAACGCCCGGTCGGTGGAGCCGCGCGATGCCCGCGACGTGATGATCGAGGCGATGATCGAGTCGGCGATGCGGTCCGCGGAACTCGCCGAAGCGACCGGCCTTGGCCATGACCGGATCATCATCAGTGCGAAGGTCTCGCAGGTCCGTGACCTCGTCGACGTCTACCGGCTCCTCGCGAAACGCTCCGACTACCCGCTCCACCTCGGGCTCACGGAGGCGGGTCTCGGGTCGAAAGGGATCATCAGCTCGACAGCGGGCCTCGCGATCCTTCTCGACGAAGGGATCGGCGACACGATTCGCGTCTCGCTGACCCCGGCGCCCGGCGGTGATCGGACCGAGGAGGTCGAAATCGCCCAGCAGGTCCTCCAGTCGATGGGCCTGCGCTCATTCCTGCCGCAGGTGTCGGCGTGCCCCGGCTGCGGCCGCACGACGTCGACGTTCTTCCAGGAAATGGCCCAGCAGATCCAGGACTACCTCAAGGACCGGATGCCCGAATGGAAGGAGGTCCACCCGGGCGTCGAGGAGATGCGCGTGGCGGTCATGGGCTGCGTCGTCAACGGTCCGGGCGAGTCGAAGCACGCCGACATCGGGATCTCGCTGCCTGGCACGTTCGAGGAGCCGGTTGCGCCGGTCTTCATCGACGGCAAGCTCGACCGAACGCTGCGCGGCGATGGCCTCGTCGACGAGTTCGTCGGCATCCTCGAGGACTACGTTGCGACGCACTACCCGTCGACGGTTCCCGCGTCACGGTCCTGAGCCCGGCCCGCTCCGCGGCGGTCGACGACAGCCGGCCCCGCCACGCACGAACCCTGTTTGAGCGTGGCTCCGTCCGCGTGTATACTTCGTCAGAACTAAACGGCCGCTCCGGTGACGTGGGTGACCCCCACGTTTCTTTATTGTCGGCCTATACGTAACCATCGAGTCGGAGGAGCATCGTGAGTCGAGACTTCGTCGGTGCCCTCCTTCAGCTGAACGCGGAGAAGCAGGTCTCCCGCGAGCAGCTCATCAACGCTGTGGAGGACGGAATCCAGTCCGCCTACCGCCGCGTGGCGGGCGACGAGGATATCCACGTTCGGATCGACCCCGAAACGGGCAAGATCCGGGTGTTCCGTGCCCGAACGGCCGTTGCCGAGGTCGAGGACCCGCTGATCGAGTTCAGCCTCGACGACGCGCGCAACCACAAGCCGGACGCGGAGATCGGCGATCTCGTCGAGATGGAAGAGCTCGACGGCGACGTCTTCGGCCGGATCGGCGCCCAGACCGCCAAGCAGATCGTCCTCCAGCGCATCCGCGAGGTCGAGCGCGACCAGGTCTTCGACAAGTTCGCCAGCCGCGAAGGCGAGATGATCACGGGCGCCGTCAACCGGGTGGAGCCGCGGGCGATCATTCTCGACGTCGGCAACAACGTCGAGGCGATTCTCGCGACGTCCGAGCAGTCGGCGGTCGAGCACTACCGGATCGGCCAGAACGTCAAAGCCTATGTCCTTGAAGTCCGTCGCTCGACGCGCGGGCCGCAGATCCTCGTCAGCCGCACCCACAAGGGCTTCCTGAAGCGCCTGTTCGAGCTCGAGGTCCCGGAGATCCACAGCGGGACGGTCGAGATCCGGGCCATCGCCCGCGAGGCCGGCAGCCGCTCGAAGGTCGCCGTCGCCTCACGCCAGGAAGGGCTCGATCCGGTCGGTGCCACGGTCGGCCAGCGGGGCGCTCGCGTCCAGGCCGTCGTCGCCGAGCTCGGCGGCGAGAAGATCGACGTCATTCCATGGAACGACGATGCCGGCGTGTTCGTCGCGAACGCGCTGAGCCCCGCCCAGGTGATCTCGGTCGACATCGACGAGGAGCACCGGATCGCCAGCGTGACGGTTCCCGAGCGGATGCTGTCGCTCGCCATCGGTCGCGAGGGCCAGAACGCCCGGCTCGCCGCGCGGCTCACCGGCTGGCGCATCGATATTCGTAGCGACGTCTCGGTCGCGGAGGCAAAGGCCGCCGCCGCCGAGGCGGCCAAGGCGCCCGCCGCGACCGCGAACGATGCAACCGCGCTGTCCTCGGATGGGACAACCGCCGCCGCGGCACTCGATGGCGCGGAGCCGGCCAAGAAGCCGCGAGCGCGCAAGTCGACGGCCGTGGCAGAGACTGCGACCGACGGCACTGAGGCCGTCGCCGCCGAGCCTGCGACCGAAGCCCCGCCGAAGAAGCCGAGGGCGAAGAAGGCTGCGGCGACTGAAGCGGACGCAACTGAGCCGGCCGTTGCCACCGCACCGGCGACGAAGGCGAAGAAGGCGGCCGCGACAAAGGCGCCTGCGACGGCGAAGGCAACCCCAACGAAGGCAACCGCAACGAAGGCGACTGCCGCGAAGGCGACTGCCGCGAAGGCGGCAGCGCCGAAGAAGCCGGCGACGAAGAAGGCCGCCAAGAGCGCCGACGAGGAGGCCTCGTCGTAGCGGCGCGCCTGACCGGCAGTGCGCCACGACGGGTTCCGTCCCGGTCGTGCGTGGCCTGCCGCACGAAACGAGCCAAGCGCGAGCTGGTGCGCGTGGTGCGCGCTCCGGACGGACGCGTGACGATTGATGAATCAGGCCGACTTGCCGGCAGGGGTGCGTACCTCTGTCGCGAGGCTGGCTGCTGGACAACTGCTCTCGAGCGGGGCGCCCTCGGGCGCGCCCTCGAGACGTCGCTTCCGGCGGAGGTGCGCGAGTCGCTCCTTGCCATGGCGACGACGATGACGACGACTGACGGAGGAGGAGCCCATGGCCAGGAGTAGAAGCGGAACCCGCGGGCGGCGCGGGCCCAGGAAGCCGCCGCGCCGAGATGGCAGTGGCGTTCCGGCACAGGTCCAGGTCGCGGATCCGCGTGAGCGCGGCGCGATCGAGCTGCCGCCGACGATCACGGTCAAGGAGCTCGCCGAGCTGCTGACCGTCAATCCCGCGGACGTGATCCGCGAGCTGATCAAGAGCGGAATCTTCGCCACGATCAATCAGCTGATCGATCGCGATACCGCATCGCTGGTCGCAGGCGAGCTCGGCTACGAGGTCGCCGAAGCGGTCGCCCCCGTCGCCGGCGCGAACGGCGAGGGCGACGACGAGAGTGCCCCTGCGGCAGCCACGAAGGAAGTCCTGTTCGAGGAGGACGATCCTTCGCTCCTCCAGCCGCGCGCCCCGATCGTGACCGTCATGGGCCACGTCGACCACGGCAAGACGAGCCTCCTCGACGCGATCCGGACGACCGAGGTCGCTTCCGGCGAGCGCGGCGGCATCACCCAGCACATCGGTGCGAGCGAGGTCACGCACGACGGCAAGCGCGTCGTCTTCCTCGACACCCCGGGCCACGAAGCCTTCACGGCGATGCGTGCCCGCGGCGCCAAGGTGACCGACATCGCGATCGTCGTCGTCGCGGCGGACGACGGAGTCATGCCCCAGACGCTCGAGGCGATCAGCCACGCGAAGGCGGCGAAGGTGCCGATCATCATCGCGCTCAACAAGATCGACAAGCCCGATTCGAACGTCGACCGGGTGAAGACCGAGCTGTCCGAGGCCGGCGTCATCGTCGAGGAGTACGGCGGCGATACGCCGCTCGTGCCAGTCTCGGCCCGCACCCGCGTGGGACTCGACGAGCTCATCGAGATGGTCCTGCTCGTCTCCGACCTCCAGGAGCTCAAGGCCAACCCGAAGCGAGCAGCCATCGGGACGATCGTCGAGGCCCAGCTCGATAAGAACCGCGGGGCCGTCGCGACGGCGATCGTCCAGACCGGAACGCTAAATGTCGGCGACGTGATCGTCGTCGGCGAGACGTTCGGCAAGGTCCGCGCCCTAGAGAACGACTCCGGCAAGCGCGTCACGAAGGCCGGCCCGTCGAGCGCTGTCGTCATACTCGGCCTGTCGGCCGTCCCGGAGGCGGGCGACATCCTGCGAGCCGTTCCTGACGAGAAGGCCGCCCGCGCGATGGTCGAGGCCCGCCAGGCCGAGACCGCCGCGAAGAGCGGGGAGGGGAGCGGCCGGGCGACGCTCGAGGACCTCTACCGGCAGATCCAGGCCGGCCAGGCCAAGGAACTCCGGATCATCCTCAAGGCGGACGTATCGGGTTCGCTCGGTGCGATCACTCACGCCCTCGACCAGCTCAATCAGGAAGAGATCCGGATCAACGTCCTTCACGAGGGCGCCGGCGACATCACGGATAACGACATCATGCTCGCATCCGCGTCGGACGCGATCATCGTCGGCTTCAACACGAAGATCACCGAGACGGCCCGCCGGGCCGCCGACGCCGAGGGCGTCGACGTCCGGCTCTACGACATCATCTACAAGCTCACGGATGACATCTCGGCCGCGCTCCAGGGTCTCCTCGAGCCAGAAATCGTCGAGGTCGTCGAGGGTCGGGCGGAGGTCCGCCAGATCTTCCGCGTAGGGAAGAGCACGGTCATTGCCGGCGCCTTCGTCACCGATGGCCGGATCGTGCGGGCGAACGCCCGTGTTTGGCGTAACGGGAAGGTCATCGCTTCGGATCGGATCGAGTCGCTCCGCCGGTTCCGCGACGACGTCCGCGAGGTCCAGCAGAACTACGAGTGCGGCATCGGGTTGGCCAACTTCCATGACCTGGAAGAGGGCGACATCATCGAGTGCTTCTCGAGCCAGACCGTTAGCCGCGTCCTCGCGAGCTAGCGGGGATCAGGTGACCGCGCGTACCGATCGGGTCGACGAGCTGCTCCGGCAGGAGATCGGCTCGATCATCGCTCGGGAGATAGCGGATCCGCGAGTGGGATTCGCGACGGTGACGAGCGTCGAGACGACGCCCGATCTCCGCCATGCCAAGGTGTTCGTCAGCGTCATCGGCCAGGCCGAGGATCGGAAGGCAACGCTTTCCGCGCTCGGCCGGGCGATGCCGTTCATCCAGCACGAGCTTGGCAAGCGGCTCCGCATCAAGCGGATCCCGCAATTCCACCTGGAGCTCGACGAAACGCTCGAGCGTGGAACGCGTGTCCTCCACCTCCTGAACGAGCTGGAGGCCGGCCACGAGCCGACCGGCGACGCCGCGCCTGGGGAATCGCTGCCAACGCCGGTCGCCAGGCTTCCGCACGAAGGCGACGCCGAGCCGCCCGTCGGGGAGCTCCAGGGCGGCACGCCCGCCCATCCGCTCCCGAAGCGGCGCGTCTTCAAGCACTCGAGGAACCGCCCGGTGCCGGGTCGCCGGCACCGATGATCGACCTCGCTCCGTGGGCGGATGCCGTCCCGAGTTCCGTCGTGGAACGCATCCGGTCGGCTCGTCGCGTGCTCGCGGTCGGCCATGAGAATCCCGATGCCGACACGCTTGGCTCGACGCTCGCGATCTGCCGCCTCGTCGAGCGAGCCGGTGGCCGGGCGACGGCCGTTTTCTCGGATCCGATCCCGCCGCTCTACGACTTCCTCCCCGACGTCGGCCGGGCGCTGACGGACCCTGAGCCCGGCGCCGACTACGACCTCCTCGTCGTGTCGGACTGCGGGAGCCTCGATCGAATCGGCGAAGTCGCCGGGCGGCACGCGGACCTGTTCGACCGGCTGCCGCGCGTCGTCATCGACCACCACGCCTCGAACGACGGGGCAGGCGAAGACGACTGGATCGATCCCGCCGCCGCGGCGACCTGCGAGATGACCGCGCTCCTGGCCGTCCGGCTCGGTGCGCCGCTCGACGAGGCCGACGGAACGCTCGCGACGCTCCTCATGGCGGGCGTCGTCATGGACACGTCTACGTTCGCCCACCCGAACACCACGCCGCGGACGCTTGCCGTGTCGGCTGCGCTGGTCGAAGCGGGTGCGCCGCTCTCGGACATCTCGCGCCGTCTCTACCGGGTGAAGCCGGAGGCCCAGCTGCGGCTGTTCGGTGTCGTGCTGGCCCGCCTGGCGGTGGAGGCCGGCGGCAAGATCGTCCACACGAGCCTGTTCGACGCCGATCTCACCGAGACGGGCGCGATTCCGCCTCACTCCGAGGGGATCATCGACCTGCTCGCCCAGGCCGACGAGGCCGAGATCGCAATCGTGTTCAAGGAAGCCGGCCCGCAGACCCGCATCAGTGTCAGGACGAAGCCGGGAGGCGTCGATGCGACGGTCCTGACCGGGACGTTCGGCGGGGGTGGCCATTCCCGCGCGGCCGGCGCGACGATCTCGCTGCCCGTGGCCGAGGCGCGGCCCGTGGTCCTCGCCGAGGCCGAGCGACTCGTCGCCGCTGTCGCCCGCTAAGCAGGCATCGCCGTGGATGGAATCCTCGTTGCCCTGAAGCCGGCCGGCCCGACGTCCCACGACGTTGTCGCCCTCGTCCGCCGGTTGGCCGCGACGAAGCGCGTGGGGCACGGCGGCACGCTGGATCCGTTCGCAAGCGGCGTTCTGCCGATCTTCCTCGGCCGGGCGACTCGCATCGTCGAATATCACCTAGGCGACAGGAAGGGCTACCGGGCGACGGTCTGTTTCGGGGCTTCGTCGACGACCGACGATCTCGAGGGCGAGCTGACGCCATCCGACGGGGCCGCGCCGAGCCGCGAGATCGTCGAGGCGGCCCTCGATCGGTTCCGCGGGCCGCTCTCGCAGCGGCCGCCGGCCTACAGCGCGATCAAGGTGGCCGGACGCCGGGCGTACGCGATGGCCAGGGCAGGGGAGTCGGTCGAGCTCGCATCGCGGGACGTGACGATCCACCGGCTCGACCTGCTCGAGTGGGACGGCTCGGACCCTGAGCGACCCATCGCGATCGTCGACATCGAGTGCTCGGCCGGGACGTACATCCGGGCACTTGCCCGCGACCTCGGCGAGACCGCTGGCAGCGCGGCTTACCTCGGAGCCCTGAGCCGGACGTCGAGCGGGCCGTTCCGGCTCGATGAGGCGATCCCGCTAGATCGCGTCCGTGAGGCGGCCGCCGAGAGCCCCGAGGCGCTCCGCTCGCTCCTTCGCCCGATCGACGCCGGCCTGGAATCCCTTCCTGAGCTCGTCATCAGCGACGAGGACGTCATCGCGATCTCTCGCGGCCAGTTCATTCGGGCCGCATTGCCGCCCGACGGCTTCGACGCTCCGATCCGTGTCCGCGACGGCGCGGGGCGTCTTGTCGCCGTCGCGTCGATCCGCGACGGCCGCGTGGCACCCGACAAAGTGCTGGTCGACGCCCCCGCGGTGACCCGGACGGTCGATGCCTGACCCAGCCATCGAGCTCGTCCAAGGAGTCGAGGGGCTTCGTCCGGAGCACGGCCCGCTGTTCGCGGTGATCGGCGTCTTCGACGGGATCCACGTCGGCCATAGCTACCTGCTGGGCTGCCTCGTCGACGAGGCGCGGAGTCGTGGCGCGCGGCCGGCCGTCATCACGTTCGACTCGCATCCCGATGAGATCCTCGTCGGGGCGGCACCGCCGCTGCTTCTCGATCCGGCTGAACGCGTCCGGATGCTCGGCGGGGCGGGCGTCGAGGTCGTGGTCATCCAGCACTTCGACGCGGTCCTGCGAGAAACGGAGTACGACGAGTTCGTCCACCGGATCACGTCGCGAACGGCCCTCGCGGGCATCCTCATGACCCCTGATGCGGCATTCGGTCACGACCGACGCGGAACACCGGACGCGGTGCGGGCCCTGGGTGAGGTCGACGGCTTCGATCTCGTCGTGGTGCCGCCGTTCGCCCTGGACGGTCGCTCGGTCCGCAGCTCCGACATTCGTTCGGCGATCGCATCCGGCGACCTGGATACCGCGGAGCGGCTGCTCGGCCGGCCGTACTCCGTGATCGGCGACGCGGGCACCGATGGGGAGATCCATTTCGGCGTGCCGGTTGCCCGTCCGCCGGCCGGCTCGTATCGCGTAGCCGTGACGGGCGAGGGCGCTGTCCTGCGGGTGGGCGACACGGGAACGATGCGCCTCGAGCCGGCAGCCACCGGGGCAAGTGGCAGCCGACTCCGAATCGAGTTCACCGCCGGCCAAGGCGCCTGATCCACGTGGGGCGTGCGAGTGCGACGAGTTGGAACCCTCATTGGGCTCGATTCGCACGTCTGGCTCTCCCGGCGTGCAAGAATCGACGGAAAAACGTAGAAGCAGGCCCGTAAGCGGGCAATTCCCCGTGCCCCAAAGCAGAACTGGTCGCATTCGCACGCGGGGCGTGCAGCGGAGCTGGGCCTTCGCCTGAGGCCGTTTGCCGCACAACGACCGACCCTGCTACCATCCGTCGGTCATAGAAGAAGGTAGAACAGAGTTCGTGTCGGAGGACCGAGTGCCGCTCGCGCGGGAAGAGAAGCAAGAGATCATGTCCGGGTTTGCCACCAAGGAAGGTGACACCGGATCGCCGGAAGTCCAGATCGCGCTCCTGACAGGGCGGATCAAGGGGCTGACCGACCATCTCCGAGGCTTCCCCAAGGACAATCATTCGCGCCGCGGTCTCCTCAAGCTCGTTGGCCAGCGCCGTCGACTTCTTGCGTATCTGATCAAGAAGGACAACACGCGCTACCGGACCGTCATCGGACGGTTGGGGCTCCGCCGCTAGGTTCGCCGCTGGAGGATCTCGGGTCTGACCCTAGGTTCTCGCGCGTTTGATGCCTCGCGGTCCAGCCGGCCCTCGCGCCCGCAGGTCGTCGTCCTCCTCCACGGTCAAGGAGGATCCCATTCCCGTGTCTCAGACATTCGAGACGCAACTCGGTGGTCGCACGCTGACCATCGAAACCGGCAAGCTCGCAACGCTCGCCGGCGGTTCTGTCACCGTCCGTTACGGCGACACCATGGTGCTTGGCACGGCCAACCGGTCCGAGCCGCGCCCCGGCCTCGATTTCTTCCCGTTGACGGTTGACTTCGAGGAGCGGATGTATGCCGCGGGCAAGATCCCAGGCGGCTTCATCAAGCGCGAGGCGCGACCGTCGGAGAACGCGATTCTCGCCGCCCGCCAGACGGACCGGCCGATCCGGCCGCTCTTCCCCGAGGGCTACAAGGACGACGTCCAGCTCGTGATCACGGTCCTCTCGACCGACCAGGAGAACAACCCCGACGTCATCGGGACGATCGCGGCCTCCGCCGCTCTCTCGATCAGCGAGATCCCGTTCAACGGCCCGATCGGCTCAGTCCGCGTCGGCCGCGTCGGCGGCGAATTCGTCGTCAACCCGACCCACACGGACCTCAAGGAGTCGGAGCTCGACCTGATCGTCGCGGGCACCCGCGACGCGATCATGATGGTCGAGGCCGGTGCGAACCTCCTGCCCGAGGACGTCATGGCCGAGGCGATCCTGTTCGGTCACCGGGCGCTGCAGCCACTGATCGACATCCAGGAGGAGCTCCAGAAGGCCGTCGGGAAGCCGAAGCGCATCCCGTACATCGAGCCCTCGGTCGGCGCGGTCCTCGAGTTCGCCTCGGCGACTGACGCCAAACGCGAGCTCGTCGTCCTCGACGTCGAGACGACCGGCACCGATCCGAAGATGTCGGACCTGATCGAGGTCGCCGCCGTCAAGGTCAAGGGCACGGAGATCGTCGACCGCTGGTCGACCTTCGTGGACCCGGGGCGCCCGATCGTCGGTAACCAGATGCACGGCATCACGGACAAGGACGTCAAGGGGGCGCCGGGCCCGAAGGAGGCGGCCGACAAGCTGCTCGACTTCGTCGGCGACGCCAAGATCGTCGGCCACAACGTCGGGTTCGATCTCGGCTTCATCGAAGAGGCCAAGGGCGACGGCTTCCGCTTCCAGCCCGGGACCTACCTCGACACGCTCGGCATCGCTCGCGAGGGCTATCCCGGCGCCGAGTCGTACAAGCTGGGCGACCTGGCCCGGTTCTTCGGCGTCGATCTGAGCCAGAGCCACCGGGCGCTTCCCGACGCCGAGGCGACGGCCAACCTGCTCCTCTGGTTCGCCAGGGACCTGCCGGGTCGGATCTCGACGCTGCGTGAGTCGGTCGCCAACGCGGTTCGTGCACAGCGCACGGGCGGCGACACCGCGAAGCTCCTCGAGGCCGCCCGCCGCGAGGCGCGCGTCAGCAAGAGCCTCTTCAGCCTGATCCAGAAGCAGACCGTCCGTCGGGTCGTCCTCGACGAGGGGATCCGCATCGACGGCCGCGGCCTGACGGACATCCGTCCGATCTCGGTCGAGGTCGGCCTCGTCCCGCGGGCCCACGGCTCGGGCCTCTTCACCCGCGGCGAGACCCAGGCCCTGACGGTCGCCACGCTGGGGTCGTCCTCGGACGTCCAGCGGATCGACACGATCAGCCCGGAAACCGAGAAGCGCTACCTCCACCACTACAACTTCCCGCCCTACAGCACCGGCGAGAACAAGATGATGCGCGGGCCGAGCCGGCGCGACATCGGCCACGGCCACCTCGCAGAGCGGGCGCTCGTGCCGGTTCTGCCGAGCCACGACGAGTTCCCGTACGTCATCCGGCTCGTCAGCGAGTGCGTGACGTCGAACGGCTCGACGTCGATGGCCTCGACGTGCGGCTCGACGCTGGCGCTCATGGACGCCGGCGTTCCGATCAAGGCACCCGTCGCCGGAGCGGCGATGGGCCTGATCACGGAGCCGGACGGCAAGTTCGTCGTGCTTGACCGACATCCTCGGCAAGGAGGACTCGATCGGTGACATGGACTTCAAGGTGACCGGAACGCGGGACGGCGTCACCGCCCTGCAGATGGACATCAAGGTCCAGGGCATCAGCGAGGCGATCATCCGGGAAGGCCTGGCGCAGGCCCAGGCAGCCCGCCTGACGATCCTCGACAAGATGGCCGAGGTCATGCCCGAGGCCCGCTCCGACATGAGCGACTTCGCGCCGCGGATCACGACGATCAAGATCAACCCCGAGAAGATCCGCGAGATCATCGGCAAGGGTGGATCGATGATCCGAAAGATCCAGGAAGAGACCCAGACGGAGATCAACGTCGAGGACGATGGCACGGTCGAGATCGCGGCCGTCTCCGGCGAGAACTCGCGGAAGGCGATCCAGTGGATCGAGAGCCTGACCCGCGAGGTCGAGATCGGGGCGCTCTACCTCGGCAAGGTCACCCGGATCATGGGCTTCGGCGCGTTCGTCGAGATCCTGCCGGGCAAGGAGGGCCTCGTCCGCATCGGCGAGCTCGCCGACTACCACGTGCCGACCGTCGAGGACGTCGTGTCCGTCGGCGATGAGGTGATGGTCGTCGTCACTGAGATCGACCGCCAGGGCCGGGTCAACCTCTCGCGCAAGGCGGCCATGCAGCGCCACCTCGCCAAGGAACCCGTCTGCCTGATCGGCGACTGAAACACCGACAGCCGAGAAGCCGCTGGGCCCGCCGGCGGCTTCTTGATTCGTCGGCGGATAGCGCGCGACACCGAGCGACATCACGTTTGGCGTGTCCAGTCTCACTGCAATGGATGCACCCGCGAAAACCAATACTTCATTGACGCGCACCCACCACGCTCCTATATTCGCGTGGCCCTAGTCGCAAGCGCGCCCGGGAAATCGGAGGAGAGACCGATGCGAACACGCGTCTTCGCCACGCTCACCGCGGTGGTGCTCGCGCTCTCGGCCTGCCAACCAACTGCTGTCCCCAGCGGCTCTGGTACCGCGCCGTCCGGCCCAGCCGCCTCCTCGAGCGCGCCCGCCGGGAGCCCCTCGGCGCCGGCCGGCAGCCCCGCTGACACGCTGCAGATGCATTGGCTCGGCGACCTGACCGCGATCTGGCATCCAGCTTCGCAGGAGACCTTCAGCCAGGCCATCAACTTCCAGCTCATGTTCGACAAGCTGATCGAGCGCGGCTGGACCGGTGACTACGTGGGAGCCGATCGCCGGATCTCGCCGATACCTGGGATGTCAGCGCTGACGGCCTGAGCTGGACATTCAACCTCCACCCGGGCGTCAAGTGGCACGACGGCGACGCCGTTCACGGCAAACGACGTCGCCTTCACGGTCAACCGCGCGCTGCTGAACACGGCAAAGAACCCCCAGGCCGCCTGGGCCGCCGTGGTCGGCATCGGATGAGGTGAAGGCCGGCACGGCGCAGACGGCATCAGGCGTGAAGGTCATCGACGACCTCACGATCGAGCTGACGCATCAAGGCCCCCAACGCCGACTTCTTCAGCGACCTGACCGAGCCGTCGTCGTTCATCGTGCCGGAGCACATCCTCAAGGACACCGATCCCAAGCGGTCGAGACCATCGAGTTCTCGACCACGAAGCCGATCGGCACCGGCCCGTACAAGTTCATCAAGTACGAGACCGACCAGTACAGCCAGTTCGAGGCGAACCCCGACTACTTCCAGGGTGCGCCGAAGATCAAGAACATCTTCGTGAAGCGGCTCCTGGGCGACCAGGCGATCGCCCAGCTCGAGTCCGGCGACCTCGACCTCTCCATCCGGCTCAACCCGGCCGAGCAGGGCCGCCTCGAGACAGGTCCGACGAACCTCGACGTCATCTCGTCGACCGGGGTCGGAACGTACGGACCGTACATGAACCTGCTGACGCTCACCGACGTGAAGACGCGGAAGGCGATCGCGACGCGCAGTGGACGCCCAGGGCATCGTCGACTCGGTCTACGGCGGCGCCGGACGCATCAACCGCGGCGTGCTGCCCGGGCATGCCGGCGGCCGACGACCAGGAGTTCTTCGACTACGACCCGGCCAAGGCCAAGCAACTCCTCGACGAGTCGTCGTGGGACAAGAGCAAGCCGCTCCGGATCGTCTTCGACAAGTCGTTCGCCGGCGTCGAGCAGTGGACGCCGATCATGCAGCAGAACCTCGAGGCACATCGGCTTCAAGGTCGAGCTGATCGGTCTCGAAACCACCGCCGCGATCGAGATGTACGACAAGATCGACCAGTTCGACGTCACCATCGCCCAGGGCGGCGACCAGGGCGTCGGCCCGTTCCGCTCGCAGATCTACTTCAGCTGCAAGCAGGACCGAACCGGCCCACTACAAGACCTACTCGCGCAACTGCGCGATCGACGAAGGCTTCGTCGCCGCGCGCAAGGAGATCGACGCCGCCAAGCGCACCGAGATCTTCAAGGGCGTCAGCAAGCTGATCAACGAGGAGGTCGAGAAGGTCAGCTGGTGGACGACCAACGCACTCAGCGCGAAGGTCAAGGGCCTCGAGGGCGTCACGATCCCGCCGGACACCCGTGAGTTCATCATCGGCGTCCACAACTGGACCCTGACGCAGTAGCGTCGCATCGCGTGATACCGCGTCGTCCACCGGCCGTCGCAGATCCCCTGACGACGGCCGGTGGGCGACCTACATCCTCCGGCGCATCCTCATCGCGTTCCCGGTCCTGCTGGGGATCACGATCGTGAGCTTCGTCGCCCTGTCCCTCGCACCGGGCGACCCGCTGACCGCGCGGCTTGACCCGACCCTGCTCGCCCAGATGCAGCGCAATCCCGCGCTCCTCGAGGAGCGCCGGCATGAGCTCGGGCTGGACCAGCCCGTGCCGGTCCGCTATGTCGTCTGGCTGGCGGGGCGCCATCCAGGGCGATCTCGGCTATTCCATCCAGTCACACCGGCCGATCGCCGAGGAGATCGCCAAGCGGATCCCGCCGACACTCGCGCTCATGGCCGCCGCGATCTGATCGCCGTGCTGGTCGGGATCCCGCTCGGGATTCTTGCGGCCTTGCGGCCGTATTCGCGGGTCGACTACGGGATGACGACCGTCACGCTGCTCCTTTCGAGCGTCCCGACGTTCGTCCTGGGCCTTGGCGCGCATCTACATCTTCGCCGTCTGGCTGGACCTCGCTGCCGAGCGGCGGGATGCAGACCCTGGGTAGCCCGAACTCCATCATCGACTTCGTCAGCCACCTGGTCGCTGCCGGCCTCGGTGCTGGGGCTTGGCCAGCGCGGCGCCGCTGCTCCGGTACACGCGTGCGAGCATGCTCGAGGCGCTCAACGGCGAATACGTCGTTGCCGCGCGCGCAAAGGGTCTCACGAGCTCGACCGTCGTGATCCGCCATGCGTTCAGGAACTCGCTGATCCCGATCATCACGGTCGTCGGGCTCCTGCTCCCGGAGCTCGTCGCCGGCGCGGTCATCACCGAGCAGATCTTCGCCTGGCCCGGCATGGGCCAGCTGGCGGTGCGTGCTGCGAGCGACCGCGATCCGGCGCTGATGATGGGCGTCGTCCTGGTCATCGGGTCCGCCGTGCTCGTCGCGAACATCCTCGTCGACATCGCTGTACGTCCGCGCCGACCCAAGGATTCGGCTTGGCAGCGCCCGCTGACGCCCCGCCGATCCAGGTGGTCGCCGTCGAGCATGCATTCGCCGCGGACGTGCCGCCATGCGCCGATTCATGCGCCACCGGCTGGCCGTCGTCGGGATGGTCGTGCTGACGCTCATCGTGCTGCTGGCCGTCTTCGCGGATGTCGTCTCGAGCAAGCCGTTCTTCACCGACGTCAAGGCCGTCAGCCAGCCCCCCAGCGCCCAGCACCTCCTGGGCACGGACCGCTCCGGGCGCGATGTCTGGGCGCGGGTCGCCCACGGCGCGCGGACGTCGCTCGTCGTCGGCCTCGGCGCGGTCGCGATCTACGTCGTGATCGGCACGCTGCTCGGTGGCCTGGCGGGCCTGGTCGGCGGTCGGACCGACTTCGTGATCATGCGGGCGGTCGACACGCTTGATGAGCATCCCGACGCTGCTCCTGGTGATCGTGTTCGTCGCGGCGGTCGGGCCGAGCCTCTTCAGCGTCGTCGCCGTCATCGGCCTGCTGGGCTGGCCGGGTGCGTGCCGGCTCGTGCGCGGCCAGATGCTCGGCGCTCCGCGAATCGGAGTTCATCATTGCGGCGCGGGTCGTCGGCGTGAGCACCGCCGGGATCCTCTTCCGGCACCTGATTCCGAACATCATCAGCTCGCTGGCGGTCCTCGCCACGTTCGGCGTCGCGAGCGCGATCATCCTCGAGGCCGGTTTGTCGTTCCTCGGGCTCGGCGTGAAGGTGCCGATTCCCAGCTGGGGCGAGATGATCAACGCGGCCCAGTCCCCGACGGTCCTCATCGACACGCCATGGCTATGGATCGCACCCGGCGTCGCGATCGCGCTGACGGTGCTCTCGGTCAACTTCATCGGTGACGGACTGCGCGACGCCCTCGATCCGCGAGCGGTCCGTCGCCGCTGAGCCGGCAGGGAGTCGGGTAAAGCGCTGGTATACTCCCGCCGTGCCCGGACCAGTGACAGTGATAGCGGAGCCGTGCCCGACATGACACGTGAACCCCTCACCGTCGCGGTCGTCGGCGCCACGGGCGTCGTCGGGCGGACGATGATCCAGGTGCTCAACGAGCGGGAGTTCCCGGTCGGCGAGCTGCGCCTCCTCGCGTCGGGCCGCTCGGCCGGCCGGATCGTCTCGATCGGCGGGCGATCGCACGAGATCGAGGAAGCGGTTCCGGCCGCCTTCGACGGCGTCGATATCGCGTTGTTCTCCGCCGGCGCCGACATCTCGAAGGAACTGGCCCCCCAGGCAGCGGCACGCGGGGCCACGGTGATCGACAACTCAAGCGCCTGGCGGATGGATCCATCGATCCCGCTCGTCGTGAGCCAGGTCAATCCCGACGACCTCGAGGGCCACCCAGGGATCATCGCCAATCCGAACTGCTCCACGATGCAGCTCGTGCCGCTGCTCATGGCGCTGCGCGACTCGGTCGGTCTCGAGCGCGTCATCGTCGACACGTACCAGGCCGTGTCCGGCACCGGCGCCGACGCGATCGCCGAGTTCGAGGGCCAGATCCGGGCCCACGTCGCCGGCGAGCCGAAGCAGGCCACCGTCTATCCCCACCCGATTGCCTTCAACGCGCTGCCCCAGGTCGACGTCTTCCTGGACAACGGCTACACGAAGGAAGAGTGGAAGGTCGTCAGCGAGAGCCGCAAGATCCTGCATCTGCCGGAGCTGCGCGTCTCCTGCACGGCCGTTCGCGTCCCGGTGTTCGTCTCCCACTCGGAGGCGGTTCACGTGGAGACGCGGACCCCGATCACGCCCGAGCGCGCACGGCAGCTCTTCGGGGCGGTCGAGGGCATCGTCGTCCAGGACGACCCGTCCAGCTCGACCTACCCGCTCGCAAGCGAGGCCGCCGGGAGCGACGACATCTTCGTCGGGCGTGTCAGGACCGATCCGTCGATCGCCGATGGCCGGGGGCTCGCGTTCTGGGTCGTCAGCGACAACCTCCGCAAGGGCGCGGCGACGAACGCGGTCCAGATCGCCGAAGCGCTCGTGGAGCGCGGCTGGGTCCGGCCGGCCGGCAAGCGCGGCGTGGACGCGTACGCGGCCGCCGATGGCGAGCGTGTCGGGGTGGTCGCTGGGGGAGCAGCGTGACCCATGCCGAGCGCGCGGCGGCGCTCGAGGAAGTCGCGGTCGAAGTCCGGGCCTGCACAAAGTGCCGCCTCCACCAGACGCGGACGCTGGCCGTGCCCGGCGAGGGCAGCCCGGACACAGAAGTCGTCTTCGTCGGTGAGGGCCCCGGATTCAACGAGGACAAGCAGGGCCGCCCGTTCGTTGGCCGTGCGGGCGACCTGCTGACGAAGTTCCTCGCGACCCTCCGCTGGAATCGCCAGGAAGTGTTCATCACAAACATCGTCAAGTGCCGCCCGCCGGACAATCGGGACCCGGAGCCCGACGAGATCGCCGCTTGCGCGCCGTACCTCAAGCGCCAGCTCGAGATCCTCGACCCGGCCCTCGTGGTCACGCTCGGGCGGCATTCCCTGGGTCGGTTCATGCCGGGCGAGCGGATCTCGCAGGCGCACGGGACGGTTCGAGCGGTCGATCCCGAGACCGGCGCGCGGAACGCGATGGCATTCGCGCTCTACCATCCAGCCGCCGCGCTTCGGACGCCGGACATCGAACGCACGAGCTACGCCGACGTCGCCCAGATCCCGGCCGCGCTCCTCGAATCGAGGGCCCGCCGCACGGCAACGAACGAGGCGCCGCCAGCAAGCGCCCAGGCGGCCGCGGTCGTCGTGCCGCCGCCCGCCGATGCCGCCGTGCAGGCTGCGACGGCAGTCGCGGTCATGGCCACGATCGATGATGCCGCGACGCCGTCCCCCGCGCCGGCCGATGCCCTGCCCGACATCGAACCCGACTTCACGCTGTTCTGATCGGTATCGAGACGGACATGGCAGACACCTCCTACCCGCTTCGGATCATCCCGCTCGGCGGCGTCGGCGAGATCGGCAAGAACATGTACGTGTTCGAGTACGGCGACGAGATCGTCGTGATCGACTGCGGCCTGATGTTCCCGGACGAGGAGATGTTCGGCATCGACCTCGTGATCCCCGACATCACGTACCTCAAGGAGCGCAAGGCCAACGTCAAGGCGTTCCTCATCACCCACGCCCACGAGGACCATGTCGGCGCCCTGCCGTACGTCCTGCCGGAGTTCCCGGGCGTGCCGGTCTACGCGTCCACCCTCGCCCGCGGCCTGCTCGGCAACAAGGTCAAGGAGCACAAGCTCCACAACAACCCGTTGATCCCGCTGGAGCCCGGCGACGAGCTCCAGATCGGACCGTTCGGCGTCGTCGCGTTCCGAATCGGCCACTCGATCCCCGACGCGATGGGGATCGCCCTGCGGACACCCGTCGGCGTCGTGGTCCACACCGGCGACTTCAAATTCGACCACACGCCCGTGGATGGCAAGCTGTCGGACTTCGCGATCCTCGCGAAGCTCGGCGCCGAAGGCGTCATCTGCCTGCTGTCCGACTCGACGCGGGCGGAGAACCCGGGCTACACGCCATCGGAGCGGACCGTCGGTGACGCCTTCCGCGAGATCATGGAGCCGCTCGACGGCCGCGTGATCGTCGCCACCTTCGCCAGCAACATCGCGCGCGTCCAGCAGGTCCTCGATGCGGCCGCGTCGTTCGACCGTAAGGTCACGGTCATCGGGCGCTCGATGGAGCAGAACTTCCGGATCGCGACGGACCTCGGCTACCTGAAATACGATCCATCCCAGATCGTCGCCAAGGACCGGCTCAACGAAGTCCCCGACGACAAGCTCGTCATCTGCACGACCGGCGCCCAGGGCGAGCCAATGGCGGGTCTCGCCCGAATGGCGAACCGCGATCATCGGTTCGTCGAGATCAAGGCCGGCGACACCGTGATCGTCAGTGCCAGTCCGATCCCCGGCAACGAGGAGTACGTCAGCCGGACGATCGACAACCTGTTCAAGGCCGGCGCGAACGTCTTCTATCACACGATCAAGCGGGCACACGTCTCAGGTCATGCCAGCCAGGAAGAGCTCAAGCTCATGCTCGGCCTGACGAAGCCCCGCCACTTCATCCCGATCCACGGTGAATTCCGGATGCAGGTCCAACACGGGCGCCTGGCGATCGAGACCGGCGTCCTGCCCGAGAACGTCTTCATCATCGAGAACGGCACGCCAATCGAGATCTCCGAAGACGGCAGCGCCCGCCGCGGCCAGCCGGTCCCGGCCGGCTACGTCTTCGTGGACGGCCTGTCGGTCGGCGACGTCGGCGAGGTCGTGCTGCGCGATCGCAAAGCGCTCGCGAACGACGGGATGTTCATGGTCGTTGTCACCGTCGACAAGCAGACCGGCAACATCGTGGGGCGGCCGGAGATCATCACTCGCGGCTTCGTCCATCTCAACGAGCAGGACCCGATCATGGACGAGGCGATCGAGCGGATCATCGTCTCCATCCAGAACCCCGGCGACCACATCAGCGAGATCGCCCTGCTCAAGAGCCAGATCAAGGAGGGCGTTTCGCGCTTCCTCTACGAGCAGACGAAGCGGCGGCCGATGGTCTTCCCGGTCGTCGTGGAGATCTGAGCATGGCCACCCGCCGCCGGCCGACCGGCCGCAGGACGTCGCGCAGCCGCCGGCGTGGGGGCTCGCTTCTCTCGATCGGCGTGCCCCGCGTGAGCCCGGAGATCGCCCGGTCGCTGACCGGGATCGTTCTCCTCGTCCTCGGTGCGGTGACGCTCATCGCCCTGGTCCTCCAGGGCCAGGGAGCGCTGACCCAGTGGTGGATCGGGACCGTCGGTCCGTGGTTCGGCAGCCTTCGCTGGCTGCTGCCGTTTCTGCTGCTCGGCGCCGGCTGGTATCTCGAATGGGGCCCCGGCAGCCGCCCCGGATCGGGCTGGGGCCGCACGCTCGTCGGCACTGCGCTGGCCTACCTTGGCGCCCTCGGCGTCGTCCAGGTCATCGGTGAGCGCGGCGGCGGTCACCTCGGCCGGTTCCTCGCGTCATTCCTAACGCCGCTGTTCACGGCTCCCGGCGCGGTGGTCATCCTGCTGGCCCTGATCGCAATTGGCCTGATGATCGGCTTCAACGTCCGTCCGAGCGACCTCCTCCACCCGGCCACGACCATGGCCCGCTGGTTCGGCTCGACCGCAGCCGCCTCGCTGCGGCGCGATCCATCGACCGGGGAGCTTCCAGCTTCTGGCAACGGTGCGCGCGGCGGCGCCTCACGAGGCGGCCGCGCCCCGATCGCGGTCGGCCCCGCGTCGCCCGGTCAGACCGGGCTCTGGTCGAAGGGCGTCGACGGCGACGAAGATGGCCGGATCCCGGCCGCGGTGCCCAGCTCCGGCCAGACGTCCGCCACATTCGCTCCTGCTCGGAACGGCGGCACCGCCTCGGCGACGCTCGTTGCAGACCCTCCTCGTCCGGTCCGCACGCTCGACGACATCACCGACGCCGGGGACTCGCCCCCGACCAAGGAACGGATCGAGTACGTGCTGCCCGCGCTCGCGCTGCTCGAGGACATCGCGAATCCGACGGAGCCCGGCGGCAGCCCGGCCGCACACGCCCGGAACGAGGAAATCATCATCAAGAAGCTGGCGAGCTTCGGGATCTCGGCCCAGATCGACAAGCGCAACGCCGGTCCCGTCGTCACCCAATACGAGATCCAGCCGGCCGTCGACGTCCGTGTCTCACGAATCGAGGCGCTTGCCGATGACCTGGCGATGGCCCTCGCCGCGAGATCGCTCCGGATCGAGGCCCCGATCCCCGGTAAGAGCGCGGTCGGGATCGAGATTCCGAACAAGGACTTCAACATCGTCTCCCTCCGCCGGATCCTCGAGGAGGTCGAATTCACCGCCGCGGAGTCGAAGCTGACCTTCGCCCTCGGGCGGGACGTGTCCGGGGCCGCCAAGGCCGTGGATCTCGCGAAGATGCCGCACCTGCTGATCGCCGGGGCGACCGGCTCCGGCAAGAGCGTGATGGTCAACGCCGTCATCACGAGTCTCTTGTGCAAGACGACCCCGGACGACGTCCGGATGATCCTCATGGACCTCAAGCGCGTCGAGCTCGCCTCGTACAACGGCCTGCCCCATTTGCTTGTCCCGGTGATCACGGAGCCAGAACGAGCTAAGGCCGCGCTCAAATGGGCCGTGAACGAGATGGAGGGCCGCTACCGGCGGTTCGCCGGCGCGAGCGCCCGCAACATCAAGGGCTATAACGAAACCCGAGCGGATCCGGACGACCGGATGCCGTACATCGTCATCATCATCGACGAGCTCGCCGACCTGATGATGCGCGAGGGCAAGAACGTCGAGGACGCCATCGTCCGGCTCGCCCAGAAGGCCCGGGCGACCGGGATCCACATGGTGCTCGCCACCCAGCGGCCGTCGGTCAACGTCGTGACCGGGCTCATCAAGGCGAACTTCCCGAGCCGGATCGCGTTCGCGATGGCCTCCCAGATCGACTCGCGGACGATCCTCGACACGCCGGGTGCCGAAGACCTCATCGGCCGTGGCGACATGCTCTACCAGCCATCCGACCTGCCCCGCCCGATGCGCCTCCAGGGAGTCTTCGTGTCCGATCCGGAGATCCACCGGATCACGGAGCACTGGCGCGACCAGATCGAGAATCCGCACTACGACATGGGGATCATCGAGACCGACGAGGAGGGCGTGGGATCGGTCGACGATCTCGCCGACGAGGACGCGGACCGGCTCCTCCATGATGCCGTCGAGGTCATTCGGGAGTACGATCGTGCCTCAGCATCGCTCCTCCAGCGACGCCTGAAGATCGGCTACGCCAGGGCCGCGCGGATCATCGACCAGCTGGAGGCGCGGGGCTACATCGGTGCGTTCGACGGTTCGAATGCCCGGGCCGTGCTTCGCCGCGACAGCCCGGGGACGACGGGCGGATCGGCGAATGGTGAGGAGGCCGCCGAGGACGGCGATCGATGACGACACGCGACGAGGCACGACGGGCGACCGGGGAGGTGCGCACAGAAACCTCCCGGTCGAGCGTACCCCTCGAGGCCCCGTCGTCCCTCCCAGAGCGGCTGTACGCGGCACGCGAGCGGAAGGGTGTCGACCTCTACCGCGCCGAGCGAGACACGAAGATCCGCGCCCGCTACCTCGCGGCGCTCGAGCGGGGCGACTACCGCGAGCTGCCGGGGCCCGTCTACACGAAGGGATTCCTGCGCAACTACGCCCTCTATCTCGGGCTGGAGCCGGAGGAGATCCTCTCGCAATGGCGGCGCGAACGCGGCGACATGGGCCCGCCCCAGCCGGTGATTTCCGTCCCACGGCCGATCACGACCCCGCGGCGCGGTCTGACCTTCTCGCCGGGCGTGATCGTCGCGGCCCTCTTGACGGTCGCGGTCCTCCTGGTCGGGGCCTACCTCGCCGTCCAGGTCATGCGGTTCGCCAAGCCGCCGTCACTCGACGTGACGGATCCGAAGGTGGCGACGCTGTCCGTTGACGAGTCCGTGTCGTCCTACGTCCTCCGCGGCACGACGATCCCGGGTGGCACCGTCACGGTCGAGGTCGCCGGTGGATCAAGGCAGACATCCGCCGATTCGACCGGCGCCTGGAGCATCGAGATCGACCTCCGCCGCGGCAAGAACCAGATCAAGATCGATGCGACCGATCCCGACACCGGCAAGCATGCCGAGCAGGTCGCCCAGATCGTCATCACCGTTCCTCTCCCGTTCGCCGACATCGAGTCGCCCCGCATGGACCTCGATCAGCCGGCCGACGGCGCCACGTTCGAAAATGGCGCAATCCCGGTGCAGGGCAGGACGACGAACGCGACCAGTGTGTCCGTCAAAGCGACGTACGACGGCCCGGTCGATACGACGACCACCGGTGCGGGCGCGGCTCCGCCACCGGCGCCCGCCGCGGTGAACGTTCCGGTCGACGAGGACGGCGCATTCGCGACACCGCTCCAGCTCACGACGGGACGCTGGTCGATCATCGTCACCGCGTCCGCGGCCGGCGGCAAGACGACGTCGCTGACGAAGCACGTCACCGTTGCGTTCAAGGGCGTCAACCTGGTGGTGGAGATCCAGGGCAGTCGGGCATGGCTGAAGGTGTGGGTCGACGGTAAGTTGTCGCCGGTCACCGGTGGCGCCGGCAAGACCTACCAGGCTGGTAAGACCCTGTCCTTCACAGGTACTTCGTCGATCGAGGTCCGGACGGGCTCGTCGGGCGCGACCTTCTTCACGCTGAACGGCCAGGCGATCGGCCCGCTCGGGAGACGAGGCACGCCCGAGACGTGGCTCTTCCAGCCGCCGGACGCGCCGAAAAAGACGACGCACCAATAGCCGTGGCCGACGATTCGCTCGTCGGGTTCGCCGAGCGCCTCCAGGCAGCGTGTCTCGAGCGTGGGCTGACGCTCGCGGTCGCGGAATCCTGCACCGGTGGGCTCGTGTCCGACGCCATCACAGACGTCCCCGGTTCGAGCGGCTACTTCCTCGGTGGGATCGTCTCGTACGCCGACGAGGCCAAGGAGCGTCAGCTCGCCGTCCCGACCGAGGTGATTGCGGCCCATGGCGCCGTCAGCGCCCAGGTGGCGCGAGCGATGGCCGAAGGGGCTCGGGCGGCGTTCGGTTCCGGGATCGCGGCCGCCGTGACCGGCATCGCAGGGCCGGATGGCGGGAGCGATTCAAAGCCGGTCGGCCTGACGTACGTCGCCCTAGCCGACGCCGATGGCGTCGACGTGAGGCGGTTCGTCTGGAACGGCGATCGCGGCGCGAACAAGGTGTCGAGCGCGGAGGCCGTCCTCCAGCTCCTCGTCGAGCGGGTGGGGAGCCCGGCGACCGCCGGCGGCCGATGACGGCCCGTGCCTCCGTCGGAGCGGGCCTCACGCCAGCTCGCGAGGCCCGACCGATCCGGCCCGGAGAGCGAATCCACGTCATCGGCGCTGCCGGCGCTGGGGCGAGCGCGGCCGCCCTCCTGGCCCACCACGCCGGAGCGATCGTCGACGGTTGCGATGCAGGCGGTCCGTCGCCGTACTCGCCGGCCCTCGACGCCGCGGGCCTGTCGATCGCCTGGGACCACGATCCTGCCCACGTCACGGGGGAATCGCCGCCGGACCGGCTCGCGGTCACCAAGGCGCTCACGGCGATCGCGCCCGACCATCCGGAGCTCGTCGCCGCACGCCGCGCGGGCATCCCGATCGAGCCTTGGCAGCAGGTCGTGGCCGACGCGGCCGATGGCCGGACGCTGATCGGCGTCGCAGGTACCCACGGCAAGAGCACGTCCGCCGGCTGGCTCGTCCACGTTCTCGTCGAGGCGGGTGCCGACCCGTCGGCGTTCGTCGGCGCGCTGCTGCCCGGAAACCTGGTTGGGGGCGCCGCGGCGACTGCCCGGTGGGGCAGGGGACCTGCCTTTGTCGTCGAGGCCGACGAGTACGCGGGCAACTTCGACGCCTATCGCCCGTCGATCTCGATCGTCACGTCGGCCGAGTGGGACCATCCCGACGTGTTTACCGATCGGGCGGCGGTCGTCGCAGCCTTCGACGCGTGGCTGCGCCGGGCACCTGGCGCAGGCGCGGAACCGCCGATCCTCATCGCCAACGTGGCCGACGAGGGCGTCGCGCAGCTGGCCACGGGGCTTCGGGACTGGCCGGGGCAGGTCGTGGCGACGGCCCTCGTGGACGCACCGGCCCAGCGCCTCGCGAGCTTCGGTCGTGGCATGGCTGAGGAGTTCCGGTCGGCGGTCGGCCCTGCGATGGCTGTCCTCGGCAGAATCGGGGCGGCGACGCCGGCGGCGACGACGCTCGAGATCGTCGGCCTGGACCCGCTTCGTGGCTCGTTGCCGGTCCGGCTGCCGACGGCCGGCCGGCACAATGCCGCGAACGCCCTCGGTGTCGCAGTGGCCGCGATGGCGGCCGGACTCGACGCGGAGGCAATTGTTGCCGGGCTCGAATCATTTCCTGGCGTCGGCCGGCGGCTCGAGCGGAAGGGTGAGGCGGGCGAGGTGGTCGTCTACGACGACTACGGCCATCATCCGACCGCGATTCGGGCGACCATCGCCGCCGTCCGGCAGCGAGAACCGGGACGCCGGGTCTGGGCCGTGTACGAGCCGCTGACGTTCCATCGCACAGCGGCCCTCCTCGACGAGTTCGCGGCCGCGCTGGCCGACGCAGATGGCGTTGCGATCGCCGACATCTGGGCCGGCCGCGACCCCGACACGACCGTTGCGTCCGCGTCCGGCCTGGCCGACGCTGTACGCACCCGGAAGCCCGGTCTGACGGCCGCTGCGCCGGGATCCGTCGAGGCGACGGCGGCCTGGCTGGCGGACGAGGTCCGCGCCGGCGACGTCGTGCTCGTGATGGGCGGCGGCCGGAGTTACCGGATCGGCGAGCTGTTGCTCGACCGGCTTGGAGGGCGATGATGCTCGACTACGCGGCCGCCGGTGACCTGCTCGAGCGCTACGGGCGTGCCTGGGAGGCGTTCGACGGCGACGCCTGGGTGGACCTCTTCACCGACGATGTCGAGTACCGCGAGGACCCGTTCGAGCCCCCGCTCGTCGGACACAACGCGGTCAGGGCATACTTGCTCAAGGCGGCCGAGCTCCAGGAGGAGGTCAGCTTCACCGTCGAGCGCCACTGGGTCGTCGATCCGACGATCCTCGTCGCCTGGCATGCCGGGTACATCCAGCGTTCCGACCGGGCGCGGGTGAGGCTCGCGGGCTTCATGACGCTCGAGATGCGTGACAGCAAGATTGCCCGGCTGCGGGAGTGGTATCAGCGGCGTTCGTCGCCGGCAGGCTAGGGGAGGCAGGGACAGGAATCCGATGGCAGGAGACGTTTCGTTCGACGTCGTCAGTGACTTCGACGAGCAGGAGCTTCGCAACGCACTCGACCAGGTCCGCCGCGAGGTGCAGCAGCGGTATCGACTTCAAGGGCGTGACCGTGGAACTGACGCAGGCGAAGGAGGAGATCGTCCTCCTGACAGACGACGAGCATCGGGCAGTTGCGATCAAGGATCTCGTCGAATCGAAGGCGATCAAACGTGGGCTGTCGCTCAAGATCTTCGACTGGGGCAAGGTCGAGCCGTCCGGCGGCAACAAGGTCCGCCAGACGATCGCTCTGCGCCGCGGCCTCCCCGACGATCTCGCCAAGAAGCTCACGAAGCTGATTCGCGACGAGTTCCCCAAGGTCAAGTCGCAGATCCAGGGCGACGCGATCCGCGTCTCGGCCAAGAGCAAGGACGATCTTCAGCGGGTCATCGGCCGGCTGCGCGCGCTCGACGAGGCGGTGCCGCTCCAGTTCGAGAACTACCGGTAGGCGTTGCGATGCCCGGCACGAGATACGCCCGGATCGCGATGATCGTGGTCGCCATTGTCGTCATTTTCGGCCTCATCCTCGGGATGGTCGCCGCTCCGTACGCGAACTGACAGGTGACGATCGAGCGCGAGGAGGTCGAGCATGCGACGCCGGAAGATCCGGCGGAGGAAGCGTCGCAGCGCGATCCGACCGCCGATGTGGTCGCCGAGCCGCCGGAGCCGGCTCTGGCCGAACCGGGGACCGCTGGTGAAGCCGAGCCGGAGTCGCAGCCCGTGCCGGCCGCCGATGCGGCACCTGGACCCGAGCCTGAGCCTGCGCCCGAGGTCGAGCCCGAGCCTGAGCCCGATGCCGAAGCTGAGCCTGAGCCCGAGGCTGAGCCTGAGCCCCAACCCGATTCGGAGCCGGAGCCCGAGGCCGCGCAGGAGCCGGAACCCGCCCGGACGGTCGGCCGGTTCATCGCCGACGCGCTGCGAGCCGTCGGCGTGCGCTACGCGTTCACCGTGCCCGGGGAGAGCTTCCTCGGGCTGCTCGAGGGCCTCGACGCGGCTGGAATCCGGATCGTCAGCACCCGCCACGAGAGCGCCGCCGCGTTCATGGCCGAGGCCCACGGTCAGCTGACCGGCCGGCCGGCGATCGCGATGGGGACCCGGGCAGTCGGTGCGGCGAACCTCGCGATCGGCATCCACACGGCGCGCCAGGACTCGAGCCCGATGTTCGCGCTCGTGGGACAGGTCGAGCGCCAATTCCGTGGCCGCGAGGCGTTCCAGGAGGTCGACCAGGAAGCTACGTTCGGCGGACTGGCGATCCACTCGGCCGAGATCCGCGATGCCGCCGACATCCCTGCCGCGGTCGGCGACGCGATCCGGGCCGCCCTCACCGGTCGCCCGGGACCCGCGCTCCTGTCATTGCCCGAGGATCTCCTCGATGAGGTTCTGCCTGCCGGGACCGCGCTCGACACCAGTCGAGCGGCGCCTCCTCGGCCCGAGGCCGACGACGTCAGGGCGATTCTGCAGTTCCTAGCCTCCGCCGAGCGGCCGATCATCCTCGCCGGAGGCGGCGTCCTTCGCGCCCGCACCTCGACCGACCTGCTTCGCCTCGCAGAACTCCTCAGCGTGCCTGTCATCGCCGGCTGGCGGCGCGGCGACGTCATCTCCAACGACCACCCGCTGTACCTCGGGATGGCGGGCTACGGCAGTCCGACGAGTGTCCGCGAGCGCCTCGAGCGGGCGGATGCGATCCTCGTGCTCGGTTGCCGCCTGTCGGAGATCACGAGCTTCGGCTACACGATCCCGCGACCGGAGCAGCGCTGGGCCCACGTCGACGTCCAGTCACTGCCCGGCCACGATGCCCTGCCAGCACCGACGATCTCCGTTCAATCGGACGCCCGGACGTTCCTCCGAGCCGCGGTGACGAGGCTCCAGGGGGCCGTCCTCGATGCGGCGCTGGTCGACTCACGTCGGGCGACAAACGAAGCCGATCGCCAGGCCTGGGAGGCGCAGTCCGCCGTCGACGAAACGGCCTGGTCGGGTCCGGGAGTCCATCCGGGACATGCCATTGCGACGCTTCGTCGCGTTCTGCCCGACGACGCGATTATCGCGACGGACGCGGGCAACTTTGGACTCTGGCTCGCCAGATACTTCCGCTTCCGCCGTCCTGGCACATTCCTCGGCCCGACGTCGGGGGCGATGGGTTACGGGCTGCCCGCCGCGATTGCCGCCGCTCTCGTCCACCGCGATCGTGCCGTCGTCGCGGTCGCGGGTGACGGGGGTTTCGCGATGACGATGGCCGAGCTCGAGACGGCCGTCCGGGAGAAGGCCCGTGTCATCGCCGTTGTCTTCGACAACGAGCGCTACGGGACGATCCGGATGCACCAGGAACGGCGCGGCAGCGGGGCCGGCATCGCGACCGAGCTCGGCCCGATCGACTTCGTTGCCGTTGCCCGGGCCTGCGGCGCGCGGGGCGTCAAGATCGACTCCGATGCCGCGCTGGAACCGGCGCTCCGACAGGCGCTGGCGGCGGATCGTCCGACGGTCCTCCACCTGGCGCTCGATCGCCGCTGGGTCTCGCCAGACCAGCCGGCGACGTGAGCGGGGCGGACCCCGCACAGGAGACCTCGTACCGGGCTCTCCTCGCCGTTCCGTGGCTGACGCGGATCCTGGCCGCGATGATGATCGCCCGGATCGCCCAGTCGATGGTGGCCATTGCGATCGTGCTCTTCACGCTCGGGGAGTACGGATCGCCGACGCTGGCCGGAGTCGTCACCCTCGCCGCAACCCTGCCCGGCCTGCTCGTGAGCCCGATCGCGGGCGCACTGCTCGATCGGCATGGGCGAATGCGGCTCGTTCGTCTCGACTATCTCGTCGCGATGGTCGCGCTGGGCCTCATCGCGGTGCTGGCGTTGGTTGATGCCCTGCCGCCGTGGCTGCTGTTCCTGATCACCGGGGTCTCGTCGCTGACGGCGATCCTCAGCGTCACAGGAGTCCGCAGCCTCTTTCCGCTGATCGTTCCCGAGCACCTCTGGGAGCGCGTCAATGCAGTCGACTCGAACGGCTACGTCGTCGCGACGATCTTCGGGCCGCCGCTCGCCGCGACACTCGTGACGATCCTCGGTGGGCCGGCCGCGCTCTTGGGAACTGCGGTTGCATTCGGATTGTCGGCGGTCGCGATGGTCGGCATCCCCGATCCTCCGTCGCCGGTCGAGTCCACCGGGCGGCTCCTGCGCGACGCCCTCGACGGCCTGAAATACGCGTGGCGGAACCCGACGATCCGCGGTCTTGGTTTCTCGCTCTCGACACTCAACCTCGCGAGCGGCATCACCACCATCGCGATCCCCCTCATCGTCCTCGATCGGCTCGGCTATTCCGAGGCGCTCGTCGGTGTGATCTTTGCCATCTCTGGCATCTCGGGAATGGTCACGGCCATCATCTTCGGCCGGATGGATACGCGGGGTAGGGAGTGGTCGCTCCTCGTGATCCCGATGCTCATCATCGTGCCGGCAGTCGCGCTCCTCCTGCCGCCCGCCGTGATAGACGGGCTCGATCCCGTGGTCGGGCTGCTGTGCCTCGCGGGATGGGCGGTGGTCGTCGGGATTGCGAACGGCCCGCTCGACATTGCGCTCTTCACGATTCGTCAGCGGCGGACCGATCCGGCATGGACCGGCCGCGCGTTCGCGGTGTCAATGGCGATGAACTTCGTGGGATTCCCGATCGGGGCTGCGATCGGCGGGGCGATCGCCGATCAATCGCTGGCCCTCGCCATCGTCCCGGCGGTCCTCGTGTCGGCTCTCGCGGTCGTCTTCGCGGCGACGATGGTGCCGCGGACGGAAGCGACCCCAGGCACGCCAGCTCCGGCCGAGCTGGCGACGGACTGACGGCCGTGCGCCTGACGTATCACCTCGTTCCCGCCAACGACTGGGCGGCGACCGATCCCGATCGACCCTACCAAGCATCGTCGCTCGCGCAGGAGGGCTTCATCCACTGCACCGACGGCGCCAGCGAGATGGTCGCGACTGCAAATCGGCACTACCGCAATGACCCGCGGGCCTTCCTGGTGCTGACGGTTGACCTCGATGCCGTCGGTAGCCCATGGCGGACCGAGGACGAGCGCGGAATCTACCCGCACGTCTTCGGCCCGATCGATCGAGCGGCCGTGAGCCGCATCGTGGCGGCCCCACGCGATGCCGATGGGCTCTTCCTCCCGTTCGACGGTTAACCGCGCTCAGTCGTCCTGGGAGAGGATCACCGCCGAGTACGGGCCCAGGCCGACCGTGAGGCTGTAGCGCATGCCGTCGCGGCGCTCGCGGGTTGCATCGGCATCGGTCGACTCGACCGTCTCGAATTCCGGGTCGTAGCCGTCCCAGTCGGAATTGAAGCGGACCCGCCAGCGTCCACTCCGCGGCACGCCGAATTGATACTCCGGCAGGGGCGTCGCGGAGAAGTTCGCGAGGACGATGACGTCATCACGCGGACCGCCGTTCTGCCAGCGGTGGTACGCGATCACGCGCTCCGTCTCGTTGACGTGGTGAACGCGGATGTTCGGCCCGCGAAGGCCGCGGCTGACATCCACGACGTTGCGACGGAGACTGATCAGGTCGCGGTGGAGCTGGAACAGTCCGGCGTGACGATGGCGGAGGGTCCAGTCGACCCCTTCTTCGTCGCTGAACCACGAGCCCTCGACGAGCTCCTGGCCCTGGAACAGCATCGGGATGCCCGGCGCGGTCATCACGAGGGCACTACCGAGCGTCGCTCGCTTCTTCGACGCCCAGCTGTGGGCGTAACCGGGCCAGACCTCCTCGGGGACGCGCGAGCCGCCATTCGCGTTCTCGTCATGTGATTCGGTGTAGATGACGCGCTTGAAGGCGTCGCCCGGGTCCGCGGCGAGGGTTCTCACTACCGCCGCGACGTTGCGGTCGGCGTCGGCGCTCGGCACGAGTGCCGCTCGAACGGCTGTGACGAAGCCGGCGTCCCATTGCGCACCGAAGCCGGCGCCATCCTCGTTGGCAGGGCGCGTCACCGCCGGGTCGGCCTGCATGTCCTCTGCGATCATCAGGCGGCCCGGGTAGCGCTCCGCCATCTCGCTGTTGACCTCGCCCATGAAGTGCCAGCCGTCCTCAATTCGATCGGGCGCCCGGAATCCGCTGCCGCCGACGCTCGAGATGTACGACGTGGCGTCCCAGCGAAGGCCGTCGACTCGGAACTCGTCCAGCCACTGGGCAGCGTTATCGCGAAGGAACGAACGGACCTCCGGCCGGCCAAAGTCCGGCCGCGTCTCGCCCCATGGCGTCGATGACCGGTCGTCCTGGTAGAAGTAGATCCCGCCCTTGTCGCCCTCGGACCAGCCGTCGAATTGCCAGAGGTCGAGATCGGACGGTCCGAGGTGGTTGTACACGACATCGAGCAGGACGGCGATGCCAGCCTCGTGGGCGGCCCTGACGAGCGCCTTGAGATCGTCCGGTGCGCCGTAGCTCGTCTCCACGGCAAACGGATGGGCCGGGTTGTAGCCCCACGATCGATCGCCGGCGAACTCGAAAGGCGGCATGAGCTGGATCGCGCCCACGCCGAGTTCCCTGAGGTAATCGAGCCGGCCCTTCACGCCGTTGAGCGTGCCGGGCCGGCCATGCATTCCTTCGGTGAACGTTCCGACGTGGACCTCGTAGATCACGAGGTCGTTCCAGTCCGGCGTCCGGAACTCCATGTCGCCCCAGGTGAACCCGTCTGCCCGATAGACGATCGCGTTGCCGACGGAACTGACCAGCCGCCGAGCACGCGGATCGATGCGGATGAGCTCGCCCGCGCCGGTTCGGATCAGGAACTTGTACTCGGCGCCTTCACCCGCGCCGCTGACGTCGGCCGACCAGTTTCCGCCATCGTCGGCAGCCAGGAGGTCGCGGGTCGAAATCCCAGTCGTTGAACGAGCCGACCACGGACACCGCATCGGCGTGCGGGGCCCAGACCCGGAACGTGACCCCGCCGTCGAACGGAACGGCCCCCATGCCGCCCCGGGTCGAGCGGCGGGCGGCGGTCTCCTTAGCCATCGGTCCGATTGTGCGATGTCCGGACTCCATCCGTGGCGCCCTTCGGCTAGCCTGAGCAGGTGGCGACGAAGAAGGCCGAGGACGATCGCTCGCTCAAGCGGCTGGGTGGCGGCCGCTGGCAGACACGCGACGAGCGATTCACGATCGAGCCGCAGTCCGGGACCTGGGTCCTCGTCGATGCGGAGCAGACGGACGATCTCGGTCTGCCCCTGGTGCGCGGCCCGTACCGATCGCTGACGGATGCCAAGGCAGCGGTCGAGGCGGCGCGCGGGACGGAAGCCCCCGAGTCGCCACTCGCGGATCGCGTCAAGCAGGGGCAGTCCCGGGCGTCCGCGACCGCTGCTGCGAAGCCGGCAGACACAAAACGGACGGCAAAGACGGCCCGTGGCCGGCCAGCCGAGCCGGAGCCGCCAGCTGAACCGCGCTGGATCGCCGACCTGACGCCACGCGATCGCGGCCGTGCGCGACGGCTCATCGAGCAGCTCAGCGCAGCCGGCGTCCGCGACGCCGAGAACGTGGTTCGGCAGGACATGACCGGGGGCGTGCCGACGGTCGCCAGAGTCGCGCTCGCCGATCGCCTGGCCGATCTCCTTCCTGCGGATGCCAAGGCCGCGGCCGCGATCGAGCGCGCCATCGGCCCGCTCGTCGAGGCGCTCCAGGAAGGGCAGGATGATGGTCTGGGCGCCCGTTGGCGGCTGGTGGACGGAACCGACCGGCCGATCGGCCTGACGACCGCGGACATCCGGGCGGCGATCAAGCGGCGCGGCGAAGGGAACAGAAAGGGGAAGGACCAGTGACCGACGCGGGCACTCCGGACGGGGTCTCCATCGAGACGGTGTACGTCGTCGAGGTCAGTTACACGCCCGACGCGGCCGAGAAGCGCCCGGCGGTGCGCCCGGAGCACCTGGCTCGCATCGCCCGGCTGATGGACGAGGGCCGCCTGATCGAGGCGGGCGGTTTCCTCGACTTCCGCTCCGCCATGCTCATCGTGCGTGCGGCGAGCGAAGCCGAGGCCGTCGAATTGATTCGCGACGACGTTTACATCCGATCCGGCGTGTGGACTGATGACCTCAGGGCACGAGCCTACGGCCGCGTAGTCCGGTCGGGTCAGACCGCCTAGTCGCGCTAGCGCAAAATCCTCCGGCTCATCGACCTGCTGCTGTAACGAGCGCGGTGCCCCAGGTCGAACGCGGCGCAAGCTTGCCCGCGACAATCAAGGTGTGACGACTCCCGCCAACGGGTCCGCCCCGAACCGATCCGTCTCGATCCTCCGGGATCCGGCATTCGGGCGTCTGTGGTTCGTTCAGGCGGCCACGCAGGTCGGCGGAAATATGGCGCTCTACGCGCTGACGGTGCTTGTCTTCGCCTCAACCCGGTCGAACGCCGCGGTCAGCGCGCTCGTCATGTCGTTCCTCCTCCCGACGATCGCGCTGTCGGCGGTCGCCGGCGTCGTCGTCGATCGGTTGAACCTGCGCTGGGCCCTGGTCGGTCCAAACATCGTGCGGGCCGTCCTCACCCTGGGCCTGGCCCTCGCCGGGGCAAATGTGCCGGTCCTCCTCCTGCTCAATCTCGGGATCAGCTTCACGACGGTCATGCTCACGCCGGCGGAGGCGGCGATGATCCCGCGGATCGTCGGCCGCGATCAGCTCGAGACCGCGATGGGCGTATTCAACCTGACGCTCCAGGCGTCGTTCGGGATCGGGTTCGCCTTCCTCGGCCCGCTTCTCGTGACTGTCGCGGGCCCGTCGTTCGTCCTCGGGGTCGTGGCCGTTCTCTACGTCGCCGCGACGTTCGCTTGCCTCGCGCTGCCCTCGTCGCCGCCCGCGCCGGTCGCGCCAGGACTGGCGGGTCGCGCGCTGCATGAGCCGCTGCGACAGCTTCGCGAGGGCTTCGCAGCAATCCACGGGAACCTAGAGGTAAGCCGGCCGCTGCTCCACCTCGCGGCGGCGGCCTCCCTCGTCGGCGTCCTCGGCGTCCTGGGTCCGGCACTCGCGAGCTCGATCGGGCTCGAGCCGAACCAGCTCGTGGTCGTCGTCTTTCCGCTCGGGCTCGGGGTCATTGGCGGTGTGTTCGGCCTCAGGCGTTTCGGGCGAGGCGTGCCGCGTCGCCGCGCAGCGGAGATCGGCCTGGTCACGTTCGGGCTGCTCGTGATCGGCGTCTCATTGCTCGGCCCGCTGCTGGGAAGCGTCACGCCGCCGGGAGTGGTCAACCGAAGTCTGGGCGATCTCGGACCGGCGATTCCGATCGTCGTCGTTCTTGCCTTCCTCGCGGGAGCCGCCTACGCGACGACGACGGTCTCGGCCCAGACTGCCCTGTTCGAGCACATGCCCGAACAGGTCCGTGGCCGGGTGTTCGGGGTCCTCGCGTCGATCGTCAGCGCAACGAGCCTTCTGCCGATCCTCGTCGCCGGCCCACTTGCGGACGCCTTCTCGGCAGCGCTGGTGCTGGCCGTGGTAGGCGCCGCCGTCGTCGCGACGGGCATCGTCTCGGCCCGGCTCCTGCGGCCCACGTCGCCCGACTGAGCGACGAGCGCGAGATCAAGCCGGGTCGCCCTCCGCCGCGGCGTCGGTCGCCGGCGGCGCCGGTGCAGCCAGGCCTTCGACAACTTCGACGCTCGGCAGAGCGAGCAAGATCGCCGGGTCTGCGATGACTTTCCAGCTGCGGCTGCCGCCCCCGAGGACCACCTTCGGACGGGCCATGACCGCCGAATCGACCCAGATCGGGAGATCCGCCGGCAGCCCAAACGGCGTCACGCCGCCGATCTCCATCCCGGTCAGCTCTCGCGTCTCGTCGGCCGCGGCGAACGACGCCTTGCGGGTCCCGAGGCGCGTCTTGACCGTCCGATTGACGTCCAGCCGGTGCGGGGCGAGAACGATGCAGGCCGCGTACACGCGCGGTTCCGCCTTGCCGACGACGACGATCGTGTTGGCCGACTCCTCCAGCGCGAAACCGTAGGCGGCACAGAACTGGGCTGTATCGGCCAGGGCCGGGTCGCACGGGAACAGTTCGTAGTCGCCGAGGCCCGCCAGAACCCGATCGAGGCGCGAGCGGTCGATGTCCGTCTCCACGCTCAAACGGTACCCGAAGCCTCGTTCCGCCGGTTGTACCATCGGACGAGGGACGCGATTCATCCCCGTCCTCGTCAGCCAAGCCTGGGTTAAGCGACCGCGATGTTCGAGCAACTCGACTTCATCTACATGCCGAGCGATGACGTTCCGGCCGACATGAGCCACTTCTCGGATGTCCTGGGTGCCCGGCTGATCTTCGCCATCGACGCCATGGGGATCAAAGTCGCGATGCTGGAGCTCGGCGAGGCGTCGCCGCGACTCCTTCTTGCCGGCCACCTGGAGGGCGAGCGCCCCATCCTCGTCTACCGGGTCGCGGTGCTCGCCGATGCGATGGCCGACCTCGAGTCCCGCGGCTGGACGGCCGAGGGGACGTTCGAGATCCCGCAGGGTCCGTGCTGCTCGTTCGCGACGCCGGGTGGCCACAGGATCGCGATCTACGAGCTCAAGCGGCCCGACGTCGTCGCGCACTTCGCCGGGCGTCGCGACTTCGGGTGACATGTCCGAAAACGGCGAGACACCCGCCCATGTGGGTGACACGATGGGCGGCATGGAGCTCGACCGGATCGCCTGCTACCGCGCCGTCCAAGCTCGCGACGGACGGTTCGATGGCCGGTTCTTCACGGCGGTCCGGACGACCGGGATCTACTGCCGTCCGATCTGCCCGGCGCGCACGCCGAGGCTCGAGAACGTCACGTTCTTCGGGAGCCTGATCGAAGCGCAGGAGGCCGGCTATCGGCCGTGCCTGCGCTGCCGGCCGGAGGCGTCGCCGGATCTCGATGGCTGGCGCTCGTCGTCCGGTGTGATGTCGCGGGCGCTCGAACTGATCGCGGGCGGTACCCTGGACGGCGAGGGCGACGTCGGAGGGCTGGCGGCCCGGCTCGGAATGACGGACCGCCACCTGCGGCGGATCTTCCGGGACGAGCTGGGCGTCCCGCCGACCTCGGTTGCCCAGACGCGGCGGGTCCTCTTCGCGAAGCAGCTCCTCCACGAGACCGGGCTGGGCATGACCGACGTCGCGCTCGCCGCCGGTTTCGGCAGCGTCCGGCGCTTCAACGACACGTTCAAGGCGCTGTATCGGCGGCCACCTTCCGCCCTTCGGCGCCAACGTGCGGCCGCGAGTGACAGCGACGGCAGCGATGGTGGCGACGTCGCGCTCCGCTTGAGCTACGCCCCGCCCTACGACTGGAGCTCGATCGTCGCGTTCCTCGCGGACCGGGCGATTCCCGGCGTCGAAGTCGTCGACGGCGACGGCTACCGCCGGACGATCGACCTGCGGGGACGGCACGGCACGATCGAGGTCGCGCCGGCGAACGGGCGGAATGCCCTCGTGGCCACGATCCGCTTTCCCGATCCACGAGGTCTGCCGGCAATCGTCCGGCGAATCCGGCGGGTCTTCGATCTCGGCGCCGATGTCCGGGTCATCAACGCCCAGCTCGAGGCGGATCCGATCCTGGCGCCGCTCGTGCGGGCGCGGCCGGGGCTGCGGGTGCCTGGTGCGTGGGACGGCTTCGAGCTGGCCATTCGGGCGATCCTCGGCCAGCAGATCACCGTGACCGGCGCCCGTCGCCTGCTCGGCCGGCTGGTCGAGCGTCATGGCGAACCGCTCCGTGGCGTAGAAGGCGACGCCCCGGGGCTCGTCGTGGTCTTCCCGACGCCTGAGCGCCTCGTCCAGGCGGACCTGAGCTCGCTCGGAATGCCGCGCGCCCGAGCGGCCGCGATCTCAGGGCTCGCCGCCGCCAGCGCTGGGGACCCGGACCTGTTCCGTCGCGATGCATCCCTTGTTGCTGCGGTCGCGCGCTTGACCGCGCTGTCCGGTGTCGGGGAGTGGACGGCCCAGTACATCGCGATGCGGGCGCTCCGCGAGCCGGACGCCTTTCCTGCCGCCGATGTCGGCTTGCTCAGGGCGCTGACGGGCCGGGACGGCATGCGCCCGTCGCCGGTCGCAGCTCTCGCCCGCGCCGAGGCCTGGCGACCGTGGCGAGCGTACGCGGCGCAGCACCTGTGGACATCTCTGGCCGCCGGCGTGTCCGAGGTGGCATCGAACGCCGATCGTCCCCGCCACATCGATGAGGAGGCAGTTGCCTGATGAACCCTGACATGGCCGCGGTGTTTCGGGGCCTCCACGACCCCGCGAACCCGCTCCTCCTCGCCAACGCCTGGGATGCGGGCAGCGCACGGCTGATCGAGACCTGCGGAGCCGCCGCGATCGCGACGACGAGTGCCGGCCTCGCCTGGGCCCGCGGCTACACCGACGGCGATGCGCTGCCGCCGGCCATCCTCGCGGCGGCGGTCGCCGAGATCGCCCGCGTCGTGTCGGTCCCGCTGTCGGTCGACATCGAAGGCGGCTACTCGGCCGATCCCCGTGAGGCCGGCGAGACCGTGGCCGCTGTTCTCGACGCGGGTGCGGTCGGCATCAACATCGAGGACGGCACGGCGCCGCCGGACCTCCTCGAGCGCAAGATCGAGGCGGCACGGACTGCCACAAGCCGGGCCGGCATCGAGCTCTTCATCAACGCCCGCGCCGATGTCTACCTGTACCAGCTTGTGCCGCCGGAACGAGCGGTCGAGGAGTCGATCGAGCGAGCGCGTCGGTACCGGGCCGCGGGTTGCGACGGCGTATTCGTGCCCGGGGTGACCGACGCCGATGAGATCCGGACGATCGCTGCCGCCATCGACGCGCCGCTCAATGTCCTCGTTCGGAAGAACCTGCCGCCAGTCGCGGAGCTTGGAAGGCTCGGGGTCGCCCGGGTCAGCGCCGGGTCGGGGATCGCCCAGGCCGCGTACGGACTCGTCCGTCGCGCCACGAAGCAATTCCTCGACGACGGCCGCTACGAGGCGATGTTCGAGTCGGACCTCGACTTCGGGCAGATCAATGCGTTGTTCTCATCGCCGCCTGGGTGACACACAACCGCGGCGCAAGCGTCCTGCCAGTGGCCGGGCTCGCCGCCGCGCTGGTCGTGGCTACCAGTCCCCTCGGGAGTGGTAAGTCGGTCGCGCGAGCTCGAATCCGGCAGTGCTCAGGGTTCCGAGCGTGAGCTTGGTCTGTTGCAGTCACCAGGGGACTGGAGCGAACGTTGAACGAGCGGCGACTGACTTAGTAGTCGCTGGGAAACTCATAGGAACGATGGCGCGGGCGGTCGTGCGCGGCCGTTTCGGTCCGGAACCACATTGCGAGAATCCTGGGTCTTGCGGATTGGCCCGCCCGATGTCAGAATGCCGCCGTCATGACCACGACCCAGTACACCCGTCACTGTCTGTGTCAGACCTGCCGCGAGCAGGGTACGTGGTGTACTTGAGCGCTGACTGACGCCGTCGGCGCACGACACTCACCTCGACCCTCTGCTTGACGGGGGTCTTTTTCTTTTCCACCGACCGTCACCACCTCGAAGGGACGCCATTCATGACGACACTGACACCGCCACAGGGCCCGACCGCCCTCGCGACCACGATCTCGACCGACGAGCTTCGCAGTCGCCTCGACGATCCTGACTTGACCATCGTGGACGCACGCCCGATGGCCGCGTTCAACGGCTGGCGCCTGCGGGGAGAGGCGCGTGGCGGGCACATCCCCGGGGCCGTCGCGTTCCCCTCCGCCTGGCTGGCCAGTGTCGACGAAGCTGAGATCGAACGGCAGCTAACCGAGCGAGGCATCGTGGCCGGTCGGAGCATCGTGCTCTACGGCTACGATCAGGCCGAGGTCACGAATCTGACGACGCGCCTGACCGCCCACGGCCTGACCGATGTGCGGGTCTACGACGCGGGTTGGGAGGAATGGGCAGCAGACATCGAGCTCCCAGTAGATCGCCTGCCGAACTACGACAAGCTCGTCCACACGGAATGGCTCGCCCAGCTGCTCGCGGGCGGCAAGCCGGAAGCGTTCGACAACACGCGCTTCCTGCTGTTCCACGTCAACTTCGGCGTCCCGGAGGAATACGAGGAAAATCACCTGCCGGGCGCGCTCTACCTCGACACGAACTGGCTCGAGGACCCCGACAACATCTGGCAGCGCCGCTCGCCGGCCGAGCTGGACCTGGCCGTCCGCACGCTCGGCATCACGAGCGACACGACCGTGATCGTCTACGGCCGCGATACGGAAGGCCAGGCAAACGAGAAGTGGCCGGGCCGCCGTGCGGGACAGATCGCGGCGACGCGAGCGATGGCGATCCTTCGCTACGCCGGCGTGGAGGACGTTCGACTCCTCGACGGCGGCTACGACTGGTGGGTCCGCGACGGCTATCCGCTCGAGACGATCCAGCGCGAACCAACACCTGTCGAGAGCTTCGGCGTATCGATCCCGCAGCGCCCGGACTTCATCGTCGATATCGACGACGCGAAGTCAATCCTTGCCGATCAGGTCGGGTCCGCGCTCGTCAGCGTGCGGACGTGGCGGGAGCACATCGGCGCCAGCAGCGGCTACAACTACATCGGCCCGGCCGGCCGGATCGCCGGCGACGTGTGGGGCAACTGCGGCACGGACGCCTACCACATGCAGCACTACCGGACCGTGGACAACACGATGCGACCGTATCCGGAGATCGCGGCGAACTGGGAGGAGGCGGGCATCACCGCCGACAAGCGCGTCGCGTTCTATTGCGGCACCGGCTGGCGGGCGAGCGAGACCTGGTTCTACGCCTATCTCATGGGCTGGGAGAAGATCGCGGTCTACGACGGCGGCTGGTTCGAGTGGAGCGCGGACCCGATCAACAACCCGATCGAGACCGGCGAGCCGCAGGACGAGTTCGCCGCCTAGGACCGATCAGGCGGGCTTGCGCCGCCGACGCTTCGGCGGCTCCTTGGCCGCCTTTGCCTGGGCATCGAGGATCTGCTTGAAGACCTTGCCCATGCCGGGCTTCATCAACTCGCGCTCGGCGGCGGCGGCCTCACGGTCGCGCCGTCGGACGCGTTCGGCCTCGCGCGGATCAAGGTCGTCGTCGCTCACGCCCGGATCGTCGGGTCAATCGCCGCCGGCGTCAACCGGCAACGCGCGTCGGAATCAGGTCGGCGCCTGATACTCCGCGGGGTGATCGCCGCGATCCTTGTCGGCCGTCCGGGCGATCATCGCGAGCGTCTCCTCGACGGTCATGCCGTTCGCATCGGCCGCCTTCTTGACGTCCTCGTACGTGATGTTCACGCCGGGTTTGCCCATCTCGTCATGAGCACGCATGCAACCGCAGTTCAGGCACATCTGGCAACTCCTTCGCGCGTGCTCACGGTTTGACCGTAACGGAGCCGCGCATGTTCTGGGGATGGAGGTGGCATTGGTAGTGGAACACGCCGGTCGATTCGAACGTGAACGTGGCCGCCGCACCCGGATCCATCACGAGGGGATCCGTCGGAAGCCCGCCGTCCAGGAACTGGACCGAGTGGCTGAAGTGGTCGTTGTTCGTCCAGGTCACCGTCGTGCCGGCCGCGACGGCGATGTCCGTTGGCGCATAAACGTACGACGGCGGCAGGTCGACGGCCGACGTGGCCACCGGCGAAGCCGCCGATGACCCCGCCGGTGCGCACCCGCCGACCACGGCTGTCAGCAGGGCGGCCGCCGCGAGTAGCGTCACGCCGCGGAGACGCATCAAGCCTGGGCGGTCCCGGCGGAGCGGCTGAGGATCGTTCGGCTGGCCGCCACGAAGACGAGCGTGAAGGCAAGCAGGTTCAGGACCTCGCTGATCGTGTGGGCGAACAGGATCACGGTCCAGTTCAGGTGGTAGGTCATGTAGCTGATCTCGCCGAGGGCGAAGAGCGAGAAGGCCCAGCCGAGGGTGCTCGCGCCGGCACCGAACGAACGCCACGCGAAGTAGGCGCCTGCTGCGAACAGGACGACGTGAACGATCAGAAACCCAACTGGCGGGATCGAATTGACGAAGTCACCGAACGGCATCCCGAAGGCTCCCTTCCTGCCGGACTGACCGGCCTGACGAACGCACTCCATCAGCGATCACGCCGAGGAGGATGGCGACCATGCCGATGAGGACCACGAGGTGGGCGGCGTGCTCGCCGGGGGAGAACCCGGCGACCGTCGTCGAAGCCGTCGATGCGAACGAGTGCTCGCTGAGGTCGAAGACGAGACCGAAAACGACCGTTGCGCCGCCGACCTTGGCGAGTCGAGGGACGGCGCGGCCTCCGGTGAGCGCGTCTCTGAACCTTGCTGGCGATGCACGGTCGATCATCCGGCCACCCGTGGTTTCTATCGCTAGTCCCCACTATCGTTAGTCAGGCGCCCAGGGTTGTCAAGTCTTTGACTAGCGCCGATATGCGATACAGTTCCCGGCATGAATGACTTCTCGCCGCCGGGTTCGCTCGACCGACTCGCGGTCCTGGCCGAACCCGTCCGTCGGCGCCTCTACGACTACGTCGTCGCCCAGCCAATGCCGGTCGATCGGGACGAGGCAGCTCGCGCGCTGGCGATCGGGCGGCCGCTGGCGGCATTCCATCTCGACCGGCTCGTCGCTGGGGGACTGCTGCAGGTCGAGTTCCACCGGCGCTCCGGTCGAACCGGGCCGGGTGCCGGGCGCCCGGCGAAGTTCTACCGCCGCGCGGCGGGTCATCAGGTCGACGTCTCGCTACCGCCCCGCCGCTACAGCCTCGCGGCGGAGATCCTCGCGGATGGTCTCGATCGATCAGGTGATGCTGGTGCGGCAGCGAGTGTCCTCGAGGCCGCGCGAGCGACTGGCGATCGCCTGGCGGCGTCGATCGAGCCGTCCGCCGGTCGGGACGGGCTAATGGACGTCCTCCGCGAGAACGGATACGAGCCATTCGACGATGTCGACGGCGCCATTCGCCTTCGAAACTGCCCGTTCCACGCCCTCGCCGAGCACCATCGGCAGATGACGTGCTCGATGAATCTCGCGCTCCTCGCGTCGGTGGCGGCGCACGTGCCGGCAGCCGGACTCGTTGCCGAGCCTCGACCGGCCGACGGGCTTTGTTGTGTCGCCTTCGTCCCGGCGCCGTGAATTCACGATTGGCGCGACGGCGACGTCACGAGTGCGTCATCCGTGCGGCGTAGGATTCGGCCCATGAGCGACACCGACACCAGAATCCCCCAGGAAAAGACCGATGCCGATTGGCGCGCCGAACTGACCCCCGAGCAATACCGGGTCCTCCGCGAGAAGGGCACTGAGCGGCCATTCAGCGGCGGGCTGTGGGACGAGCATCGGGCCGGGACCTACGTCTGCGCCGGCTGCGGCACCCCGCTGTTCGAGTCCGAGACGAAGTTCGAATCAGGGACCGGATGGCCGAGCTTCTTCGCCCCCGCCGATCCGGATGCGGTCGCGACGGAGACCGACCGCACGCTCTTCATGACCCGGACCGAGGCCCTGTGCAGCTCGTGCGGCGGACACCTTGGCCACGTCTTCGACGATGGTCCCAACCCGACCGGCCTGCGCTACTGCATCAACTCCGCCGCGCTGAAGCTCGACCCGAAGGACTGATCTACGGTCGCCGGATGCTATCGTCGGGCGGTGAGCATCGAGGTCCGCCCGGTCCGCGACGACGAGCTCCCCGCGTTCATCGAGACGATGTCGACGGGCTTCATGGAGCGCCCGGACGTCGATAAGGTCGCAGCCGAGGTGCGCCCGATCTGGGACCTGGAACGGACGTGGGCGGCGTTCGACGACGGCCGAATGTGCGGCACGTTCCGATCGTGGGCCACCGACGTCACGGTTCCGGGCGGCAAGCAACTGCCGGCGGCCGCCATGTCGGGGGTCACGGTATTGCCGACCCATCGTCGCCGCGGGATTCTCAGGCGCATGGTCGCCGCGGAGCACGGCGCTGCCCGGGCCCGCGGCGAGGCCGTCGGGCTGCTCTATGCATCCGAGTACCCGATCTACGGCCGGTTCGGGTACGGCCCGGCGATCCGCGAGGCGTCGTGGACGCTCGACACCCACCGGACCGGGTTCCACAGCGATTCGAGCGGTGTCATCGAGATCGTCAAGCCGGACGCGGACGCGGCCGATGCGATGAAGCGCGTGTTTGAGGCCTGGCGCATCCGCCAGCCGGGCGAGATCAGGCGACGCGATTTCCGCTGGGAATACGACCTCGGGCTCCGCGAAACGAGCTGGGGTCCGCCCTGGAAGGGATTCGCCGTCCTCCACCGCGATGAGTCCGGGGCGGTCGATGGGTACGCGCGCTACCACGTCGAGGAGAAGTGGGATCAGCGCCAGCCGCGCAACATCGTCGATGTCGACGACTTTCATGCACTCACTGACGACGCCTACGCCGCCATCTGGCGATTCCTTGCCGACCTCGACTGGGCGGCGACGATCAAGGCCGAGCGCCGCAGCCCCGCCGAGCGCCTCCCGTGGCTGCTCACGAATGCCCGCGCCGCCGAGATCTCGAACGTAGGAGACGGCCAATGGGTCCGCCTCTTCGATGTTCCGCGGGCATTGGAGGCGCGGACGTATGAGCGCGATTGCCGCCTCGTCCTCGAGGTGATCGACGCGGAGGCCGAGGGTGGCCGGACGCGACTGCTGTTGGACGTCGGCCCCGCTGGCGCGTCGTGCTCCGCGTCGGATCGGCCGGCGGATCTCACGCTCGACGTGTCCAGCCTGAGCGCCGCGTATCTCGGCGGTGTGTCGCTTCGCGAGGCCACTCTGACAACCGCAGCGGACGAGCACCGCCCCGGTGCACTGGCCGACGCCGACGCGCTCCTTCGCACGCTCGACGAACCCTGGGCGTCGACCTTCTTCTAGGGCGGGTGTCCGGATTGGGCATCGCCGCGGGATCCGGCGTCGAACCGCCAAGTGTCACAATCGTAGCCATGACTGAATCAGCGCCGCCAGTCGAACCCGCGACGGACGACCCGCTCATCGCGGGCCGCGCGGCGCTGGCGCGCAATGCCTGGCCAGAAGCGTTCGAGATGCTGTCCCGGGCCGATCGCGAAGGCGGCCTGTCCGGGGCAGACCTCGAATTGCTGGCCGTCGCCTCGTTCTTCGCGGGGCGTGCTGCGATTGCGATCGACGTCAAGGAGCGGGCCTTCAAAGCGCACCTGGCCGAGAAGAACGAGCTTCGAGCGGCCTACGCCGCGCTCGATGTTGCCCACGATTACCGCTTTGCCGGCAAGCCGTCGATCGCGTCGGCGTGGGCCCGTCGCGGCGAGCGTCTTCTTGAAGGCAAGCCGGAGAGCTACGCCAACGGCTACCTTGCGCTCCTGAGGAGCGACGAGGCGAGTGCCGCGGGAAACGTCGATGCAGCCCTCGAGCTGGCGGAGCAGGCCGTCAAAATCGCGACGCGCGCCGCACACCCGGATCTGCAGGCTGCCTCTCTCACGAAGCTCGGGGCGCTCAAGATCGCGACCGGGGCGACGAGCGACGGGATGGCGCTGATGGAGGAGGCGTCGATCTCAGCGGTCAACGGCGAGCTCTCACCGTTCGCGACCGGCGTCACCTGCTGCACGATGATCGCCGCCTGCCGCGACCTGACCGACTACCGGCGGGCGACGGAGTGGACGGAGGCAACCGAGAAGTACTGCGAGCGGCAATCGGTGTCTGGCTTCCCGGGTGTCTGCCGGATCCATCGCGCGGAGGTCGTTGCCCTGAGCGGCGCCTGGGATCGAGCGGAGCAGGAGCTGCGACGAGCGGCCGACGAACTGACGGACTACAACGCGATCCCGCCGCTTGCCGACGGGCTGTACGCGATTGGGGACATCCGGCGCCTCAAGGGAGACTTCGAGGGCGCCGAAAAGGCGCTGCTCGAGGCGCATTCGCTGGGCAGGACCCCGCAGCCCGCCCTCGCGCTCATTTGGCTGGCACAGGGCAACGTCAAGGCCGCCGCGGCCGCGATCAACTCGGCCGTGACGGAGGAATCGTGGGATCAGTGGGCGAGGGTCCGGCTCCTCCCGGCCCAGGTCGAGATCGCCGTCGCCGCCGCGAATCCGGCGCTGGCGCGAACGGCTGCGGACGAGCTGACCCGCATCGTCGACACCTACACGTTGCCGGCGCTCGATGCCGCGCGGCGTCAAGCGTGGGCCCGGGTGCTACTCGCGGAAGGCGATGGGGCCGGCGCGGCCACGGAGGCGCGGGCCGCGATGCGCCGCTGGCGAGAGGTGGCCGCCCCGTACGAGGTGGCTCGGGCACGCGCCCTGCTCGCCAGGGCGCTCCGGACGATCGGGGACGACGATTCGGCCGACCTCGAGCTGCGGGCCGCCCGGGACGAGTTCGCGCGCCTGGGCGCGACGCCGGACGAAGCGGCCGCCGAGCGGGACCTTCAGGCGGCCGCCGAGCGACGGACCGGCCCGGCGCAGGCGCGGAAGACCTTCATGTTCACCGACATCGTTGGTTCGACGAACCTCGCCGAGCTGCTCGGGGACCAGGCATGGGAGCGCCTCCTGCGCTGGCACGACGACACCCTCCGCGATCTCGTCGCGAGGAGTGGCGGTGAGATCGTCAACTCGACGGGTGACGGGTTCTTCGTAGCGTTCGACTCCGCCGCGAAGGGCATCGAGTGCGCTCGCTCGATCCAACGGGCGCTCGCCGAGCATCGCCAGACGTCAGGGTTCGCGATCTCGGTCCGAATCGGCCTCCACACCGCCGAAGCGAACCGCCGCGGAGCGGACTACAGCGGCGTTGGCGTCCACACGGCGGCCCGGGTCGCGGCGCTCGCGGGAGCAGGGGAGATTGTCGCGACGGCCGACACGCTCGACGAGGCGCGGGAGCCGTCGATCTCCGCCAAGCGCGAGGCTTCGGTGAAGGGCGTAGCTGCGCCGATCGGGATTGCCACGGTGACCTGGGCCTGAGCCATCGCGCCCTTGGGGCTGGTCGGGGCCACGTCGCTGCGCTACGCTCCGCCCGTTCGCCCTGAGAGAGGCCCCCCGCAAGGGCTGGAGGAGGAACCGTGAAGAGACACGCGTGGGTGAAGGGATTCACCGTGGCGGCAGTCGTCGCACTGGCCATCGGAGCCTGCAGCGCGCCTGGCGGAGCGGCCGGCACGATCACGATCGGCGGTGGCTTCGCCCTGACCGGCGATGAATCGGCGCTCGACCTGCCGGCGTCGAACGGCGCCAAGCTCGCCGTCAAGGAGATCAACGCGGCGGGCGGCCTCCTCGGCAAGCAGATCAACTTCATCATCCACGACAGCCAGTACAAGATGGACGTGACGGCCCAGACGGCGAAGCAGTTCGTCGAGCAGGACAAGGTGCCGCTCTTCATCGGCTATACGGATTCGGATTCCGTGCTCGCCTCCGGCCCCACGTTCCAGGCCGCGAAGATCCCGTTCATCACGGTCGGTGCGACGTCACCCAAGCTCCCGACACAGGTCGGCGACATGATGTTCCTCGCCTGCTTCGGCGATAACGTCCAGGCGGCCGTCGGAGCGGAGTACGCGTTCAACACCTTCGGCAAGAACGCCTACTTCCTCTGGGACAAGGGCGTCGAGTACACGACGCTCCTCGGCGAGTACTTCAAGTCGCGCTTTACGGAGCTCGGCGGGACGATCGCTCTCGAGGAGTCGTACGACGACGACGCAACGGACTTCTCAGCGCAGATCACCAAGATCAAGGCGCTCTCGACGCAGCCGGACTTCTACTACGTCTCGGCCATGCCGTACAACATCGGGCCGATCGTCAAGCAGTTCCGCGACGCCGGCATCGACGGGCCGATCGTCGGCGGCGACGGCTACGACACGCCGGACCTCCTGACGGTCGCCGGCGATGCGGCCAACAACGTCTTCTTCACGACCCACGCGTTGATGGATGCGACGGGCGGCACGGACGGGATCAAGAAGTTCATCGCCGCCTACAAGACCGAGTACGGGCACGACCCGGAGAACGCGTTCGCCGCCCTCGGCTATGACACCGTCTACCTGATGGCCGATGCCGTGAAGCGAGCCAACGGAACGGAGTCGGCGGCCGTCAAGAAGGCACTCGAGGAGACTAAAGACTTCAAGGGCATCACCGGGTCCGTGACATTCGGCCCCGACATCCACGTCCCCCAGAAGGGCGTGACGATGATTGCCGTCAAGGACGGCAAGTTCACGCTCGGCGCCGAGGTGGTGCCGGAGAAGGTGCCCGCGCCCTAGCGACCACGCGACACGATTCTCGGCCGCCGGATCGCAGCCCTGGGCTTCGCGTCCGGCGGTCCTCCCTGTTCCACCGACTCGATCGAGGCACGCCGATGACACCGGACGAGATCGTTGCCCTGGCCAAGGACCACGGCGTTCAGCTGGTCCGTTTCCTCTACTGCGATAACGGCGGCGTCATCCGCGGCAAGAGCACCCATGTCGGACAGCTCGCCCGGCGGATGGAGAGCGGGATCGGCCTCGTCAAGGGGATGCAGTCGTTCACGGGGCTCGACTTCCTCGCCCCTGACGCAACCTACGGCCCCGTCGGCGAGATCCGGCTCATTCCCGATCCGGAGACCATCGTCCTGCTGCCGTACGCCCCTCGCAGCGCCCAGATGGTCGTCAACATGGTTGAGCTCGATCATTCGCCGTGGGCGCTCGACCCACGGGCGTTCCTCCAGCGGATGATCGCCAAGGCCAAGGAAATGGACCTGTCGTTCGACGCCGCATACGAGAACGAGTTCTACCTCGCGATGCGGGCCGAAGGCGGCTATGTACCCGTCGACCGGAGCCTGTGCTTCAGTGCGATCGGGATGGAGTCGACCGAGCCCGTCATCCAGGACATCATCGCGGCCCTGACCCAGCAGGGCCTGACCGTAGAGCTCTCGCACCCTGAGCTGGGTTGGGGTCAGCAGGAGCTGTCGATTCGCCACACGCACGCTCTAGGGGCGGCTGACAACCAGATCACGTACCGCCAGACCGTCCGCGCGGTAGCGGGCCAGCACGGCCTTGTCGCATCGCTCGCGCCCAAGCCGTTCGCCAACCAGGCTGGCAGCGGCGCCCATCTCCACTGGAGCATCTGGGACGCCAAGCACAAGAAGAACCGCCTGGTCGACACGAAGGACCCGAACAACCTGAGCAAGCTCGCCAGGTCCGCAATCGCCGGCGTGCTCCAGCACCTTCCGGGTCTGCTTGCGCTCACGACCCCCAGTGTCAACTCGTTCCGCCGGCTGCAGCCCCATTACTGGAGCTCGGCGTATACCGCGTGGGGCATCGAGAACCGCGAAGCCGCCGTCCGGGTGCCGAGCCGCTACTGGGACGATCCCGAGGGATCCGCGAATCTCGAGCTCAAGGCGAGCGACGCGACGGCGAACCCATACATCTCCCTCGGCGGGGTGATCGCGGCGGCGCTCGACGGCATCGAGCGGGAGCTCGACCCGGGGGAGCCGGTCGATGTCGACCCGGGCAACCTGAGCCAGGCGGCCATGAAGAAGCGTGGCATCCGGCGCTTCCCGGAGACCGCGCCGGAGGCGCTCGACGAGCTGGAGCGCGACAGCGTCCTCGTCGGGGCCCTCGGCGCGCCGCTCGCGACCGAGTACCTGAAGGTCCGCCGAGCGGAGGCCGCCGCCTACGCCGAGCACGACGAGGCGTTCGAGCTCGAGAACCACTTCTTCAAGTACTGAGCGGCCCGCCATGCCGATCGACCTGTCCGCGATTCCGATCGTCGACCACCACTGCCACTCGCTCCTCCGCGAGCAACCGGCGGACGACGACGCGTTTCGCATTCACCTCACGGAGACCTACTTCGCAGAGATCGCCCGGGACCACGTCCAGCACTCGCTGGTCTACCACTGGGCGATCCGAGAGCTCGCGTCGTTCCTGGGATGCGATCCCGTTGCCGACGCCGTGCACGCCGCTCGCCGGGAGCGCGGTGTCGAGCGGCTGGCGCGCGAGGTCGTCCAGCGGGGCAACTTCCGGACGTGGCTGATCGACACCGGCTACGGCCCCGACACCACGTTCAACCTCGACGAGCTCCGCGGGATCGTCCCGTGCCAGATCCGCGAGATCGTCCGGCTCGAACCGCTGATCGAGCGGCTGATCCTCGAGGCGACGACCTTCGATGGGTTCCTGGAGACCTACCGCGAGGCGCTGTCCGACCTGCGGGGCACGGGCTATATCGCGATGAAGTCGGTCGTCGCGTATCGGACGGGCCTCCAGGTCGAGAAGGTCGATCGAGCGACGGCGGCGGCGTCGTTCACGCCCGTCCATGAGGCCGCCCGTCGTGACGGCCGCCTGCGGATCGACTCGAAGCCGTTGCTCGATTTCCTGATCGTCATCGCAGTCGAGGAGGCGGCGCGCCAGGAGGTCCCGATCCAGTTCCACACGGGTCTCGGGGATCCCGACCTCGATCTCGCGAAGGTCGACCCGGCGGCCCTGCGGCTGCTGTTCTCGGACGCCTACCGCGCCGCGCCGATCGTGCTGCTCCACAGCGGCTACCCGTACTCGCGCTCGATGGCCTACTGCGCCGCGATGTTCCCGAACGTCTACGCGGACTTCGGCGAGGTCCAGCTGTTCGTCGCCGGCCGCGACCTGCTTGCGGTCGCCCGGGAGCTTGTCGGGCTGGCTCCGGCCAGCAAGATCCTGTTCAGCACGGATGCATCGCTCGTCCCGGAGCTCTACTGGCTCGGCGCGCAGGCCGGCCGGCGGACCCTCGGCAAGGTCTTCGATGAGCACATCGCCGATGGGCTGATCGACGAGCGGACGGCGGTCGAGATGGCGGAGATGGTCTTCTGGCGGAACTCGGAGCGGGTCTACGGGCTCTGACCGGACCGCGGCTCGTCCGATCGGGCCCACGGCAGCCGCTGCCGCCAGCCCGGCGCGAACAGGCGATCGAGCGCGATCTCGCGCTGGCCGAGCAGTCCCTCGCGGCGGAACGTGATGATGAACAGGAAGATCACCGCGAGGATGATCTGGCTCATCCCGTACAGGAGCGTCGTGTCCTCGATGCGGCGCAGGCCCTCGGCCAGGACCGTGATCGCCACCGCACCGATGATCGAGCCGCTCACCGAGCCCATCCCGCCGATGACCAGCATCGTGATCACGCGGAACGTCAGGTCGAAGTAGAAGACCGTCGGCGAGAACGAGGTGATGAAGTGGGCGTAGAGGGCGCCCGCGACCGCGGAGAAGAAGGCACCGATGACGAACGCGAGCAGGCGTGGCTCCATGACCCTGATCCCGACAGACTGGGCCGCCACCCGATCCTCGCGCTGGGCGAGCATCTCCCGGCCGTACGGCGAGCGCTTCAGCCGCCAGACGACGTAGACGGCCACAAGGGCCCACACCCCGGCCCACCACAGGTTCGTGTGCGGCGCGACGTTCGAGAACGTCCGCGATCCGCGGGTGAACGAGTCCGCGTTGAACAGCACGACCCGGACGATGACGAGGAACCCGAGCGTCGCCACCGCGACGAAATGGCCCGAGAGGCGCATCAGGACGCGTCCGACCAACCAGGCGACGGCCGAGACCAGGACGCCGGCGATCACCGTCGCGAGGAGGAATCCGACCGGGATCGGGCCAAGCTGGTTGTCGAGGTGGATGCCGGCCAGCCAGTCCGGAAGGTTCGGCAGGTAGTCGCCCTTCTCGCGCAGCGGCAGCGTGAGGATCGCCGAGATGTACGCGCCGAGTGCCATGAACCCGATGTGACCGAGCGAGAACACGCCGGTGAAGCCGCTCGAAAGGTTGAGCGCGACGACGAGGATCACGAAGATCCCGAGGTTGATGACCAACCCCTGCCAGAACGACTGCCCGCTGACTTCCAGCAACGCGAAGAGGATCGCTGCGGCGAGGATCGATACGGCCGGCCCGGCCAGGCGTCGCGGGGCGCCGATGGGCTCGCCGGGCGCCATCACAGGGCTTCCTCCCGGTCGCGGCGCCCGAGGATGCCCTGCGGCCGCACGAGCAGCACGAGAATGAGGGCGATGAACACAAAGGCGTCGCGATAGCTGCTCAGCGAGCTCGGCAGCCAGGTCTGGAGGAACTCACGGACCGGATCCGGCACGGAGCCCGGCGGCAGCAGGTCGCCGATCCCGGTCAGGGCCGTCACCAGGACCTCGAGGAAGCCGAGGACGTAGCCACCGACCACCGCACCGGCGATGCTGCCGAACCCGCCGATCACCGCGGCGATGAATGCCTTGAGGACCGGTGTGAACCCGATATATGGGTTGATCTGGCCCGCCTGGACCGCGAACAGCAGCCCGGCGACGGCCGCAAGCGCGCCCCCGATCGCGAATGCCGTCGCGACGACTCGATTTACCTTGATCCCCATCAGCTGGGCGGCGACGAGGTCCTCGGCGGCCGCCCGCATCGAGAGCCCCAGTCGCGTCCGCGTCACGAAGATCGTCAACAGGGCCAGCAGCACGGTCCCCGCGACGAAGCTGATGATGTTGACCTGCGGCACGGTGATCGAGCCGATCGTCGCGACGCCGCCCAGTCCCTCAGGGCTCGGGAAGGCGATCTGCTGCGGCTTGTCCGCCAGGCGGGTCGTGAGCAGCGTCCCGTTCTGGAGGATCTGGCCCACGGCGAACGAGGTCAGCAGCATCGCGACGTCGGGGGCGCCACGGATCGGGCGATAGGCGACCCGTTCCATCAGGAGCGCGACGAGGACTGTCCCGCCGACCATGATCGGGATCGCCGCGGGCAGGGGCAGGCCCGCTCCAAGCAGGAAGGACGCGATGTAGGCGGCGATCATCATCAGGTCGCCGTGGGCGAAGTTGATGAGCCGCAGGATCCCGAAGACCATCGCCAGGCCGACGGCCATGAGCGCGTACAGGCTGCCCGCGCTGAGCGCATTGACGAGCTGCTGGAGGAAGTAGTCGCCCATCGCCTATCCGCCCAGGTACGACCGCTCGACCTGGGGATCGCGCCGAAGGACCTCCGCCGGGCCGTCGAGCGTGATCTTGCCGGTCTCCATCACGTAGGCCCGGTCGGCGATATCGAGCGCATGGTGCACGTTCTGCTCGACGAGCAGGATCGTCCGGCCCTGCCGCTTCAGCTCCGAGATCGTCTCGAAGATCCGCTCGACCATGAGCGGTGCCAGCCCCAGTGACGGCTCGTCGAGCAACAGGAGCCGCGGCCGGCCCATCAGCGCACGGCCGATTGCAAGCATCTGTTGCTCGCCACCCGACAGCGTCCCGCCGGCCTGCCTGACGCGCTCCTTCAGCAGCGGAAAGAGCTCGAAGACCATCGCCTCGTCCACGGCGATCGCGGCGTGGTCGGAGCGCGACACCGCCCCCAGGACCAGGTTCTCGCGAACGGTCAGGCCGCCGAAGATCCGCCGTCCCTCGGGGCAATGCGAGATGCCGAGCGAAACGATCCGGTCCGTCGACGCGTGACCGATGTCGACACCCTCGAACGTGATCGTGCCGGGCGATGGCCGGAGCAGCCCGGAAATCGTGCGGAGTGTCGTTGTCTTGCCGGCGCCGTTCGAGCCGATCAGCGCGATCAGCTCGCCCTCGCCGACCTTGAGCGACACGCCTTGCAGCGAGCGGATGTTGCCGTACTGGACGTGGACGTCGTGGAGCTCAAGCATGGCGGGCCTTGCCGAGATAGGCCGCGATGACCTCCGGATTCGCCCGGACGGACGCGGGATCGCCCTCTGCGATGAGCTTGCCGTAGTTGAGGACCTGGATCCGGTCGCACAGGCCCATGACGAGCGGGATGTCGTGGGCGACGAGGACTATCGTGATCGACAGCTCGTCGCGGAGCCGGCGGATGAGCCCGAGCAGCTCCCTGGTCTCGATCGGGTTCATGCCGGCATTCGGTTCGTCGAGGAGGAGGATCCGGGGCTTGAGCCCCACGGCACGGGCGATCTCGAGTCGCCGCTGATCGCCGTACGGCAGGCTCCGAGCCGGTCGGTCGCGGGCCGCGGCGAGCCCGAACAGTCCGAGCAGCTCGACCGCTTCGTCCCGCAGCTCGGCCTCGCGCCGCCGGAACGACGGCGCGGACAGGAGCGTCGCCACCACGGATGGTCGTTGCCGCCGCTGGATCGAAACCATCACGTTGTCGAGGACTGACAGGTCACCGAACAGGCGGATGTTCTGGAACGTTCGGCCGATTCCCAGTCGGGCGACGCGATACGCGGGTGAGCCCGTGATGTCCTGCCCGTCGAAGCGAACGGATCCACTCGACGGTCGGAGGAACCCGGACAGGAGATGGAACAGCGTGGTCTTGCCCGCGCCGTTCGGCCCGATGACGCCGTGGATCGTCAGCGGCGGGAGGTTGAGGGAGTAGTCGTCGAGGGCCTGGAGGCCACGGAACGCTTTCGATAGCCCGCGCACTTCGAGCAGTCCGGGCGTCGCTGGGTCGGCACTCGGGAGCGTCGCGTGCACCGTTTCCTCGGCTCGTGGGACTCGGGGGAGGTGACGCCCGCGCTCGCGCGGCATCGCGGACGTGGGTTCAGGATACGTCACTGCCTTGCGGCGTTCGGCGGCGCTGGCCACACTGCTGGGTAACGAACGAGAGGAGCTGACGACTCGGATGGCGGTCAACGAACTCGCCGGCCGGCTGGCCGACCCCGCGACCCTCGTCGACGTGGATCGGCTGATCGCCGCCTACTACGACGAGCGGCCGGATCCGGGAATCGCCGCGCAGCGCGTTGCCTTCGGCACGTCCGGGCACCGTGGCTCGTCGTTCGCCACGTCCTTCAACGAGGCGCACATCGTCGCCGCTAGCGCGGCCGTCGCCAGGTACCGCAGGGCCAACGGGATCGACGGGCCGCTGTTCGTGGGCCGCGACACGCACGCGCTCTCGGAGCCCGCGTTCCGGACCGCGCTCGAGGTGCTCGTCGCCGACGGCATCGATATCCTCGTCGACCCGACCGACCGCTTCACGCCGACGCCGGCGCTATCGCACGCGATCCTCACGTACAACCGCGGCCGCCAGGGTCGGATTAGCTGACGGGATCGTGGTCACGCCGTCTCACAACCCGCCCGAGGACGGCGGCTTCAAGTACAACCCACCGAACGGCGGACCGGCCGACACCGACGTGACGGGCTGGATCCAGGACGAGGCGAACCGGCTGCTCGAGGATGGCGTCGAGGCCGTTGCCCGGACGCCATACGACCGGGCACGATCGGCCGCTCGGACGCACGACTTCCTGGCGGCGCTACGTCGGCGACCTCGGGGCGGTCATCGACATGGACGCCATCCGCGGCTCGGGGCTGCGGCTGGGCGCGGATCCGCTCGGTGGCGCGAGCGTCGACTACTGGCCGGCGATCGGCGAACGCTATGGCCTCGATCTGACGGTCACGAACACGCGCGTCGATCCGACCTTCGGGTTCATGACCGTCGACTGGGACGGGCGGATCCGGATGGACCCGTCGTCGCAATACGCGATGGCCGGGCTCGTCGGGCTGCGCGACCGCTTCGACGTCGCGTTCGGGAACGACGCCGATGCCGATCGCCACGGGATCGTGACGCCGGGCTCCGGCCTGATGAACCCGAACCACTTCCTGTCGGCGGCGATCGCGTACCTGTTCGGCGGCGGCGCGGGAGTGGGCGCCGTCAGTGGCCGTCGGCAAGACGCTCGTCTCGAGCGCGATGATCGATCGGGTCACGGCGGATCTCGGTCGCCGGCTGCTCGAGGTCCCGGTCGGGTTCAAGTGGTTCGTGGAGGGGCTCGTCGACGGGTCGGTCGGCTTCGGCGGCGAGGAGAGCGCCGGCGCCTCGTTCCTCCGGCGCGACGGCAGGGTCTGGACGACCGACAAGGACGGGATCATCGCCTGCCTGCTCGCCGCGGAGCTCACGGCCCGCTCCGGGCGTGACCCCGGCGTCGCGTACACCGAGCTGACGAGCCGCTTCGGCGCTCCGGCCTACCGCCGGATCGACGCCCGCGCGACGAAGGCCGAGAAGGCGGTTCTCGGCCGCCTGTCCGCCGACCAGGTGACCGCCACCTCGCTCGCCGGCGACGAGATCACGGCGATCCTCACGGCTGCGCCCGGCAACGGCGCCGCGATCGGCGGGCTCAAGGTCGTGACGGCCAGTGGATGGTTCGCCGCCCGACCGTCCGGCACCGAGGACGTCTACAAGATCTACGCCGAGAGCTTCCAGGGCGAGGAGCACCTCGGCGGGCTCATCGAGGAAGCCCAGGCGCTCGTGTCCACCGTCCTCGCCGCGAACCGCGACTGAGAGGTAATCCCATGTCCCACCCGAACACGGACGGCGAAGTCAGCGCCGTCCTCCGCTCCGTCGACTCGGTCGAACCGCTCATGGTCGGCACGACTACCGCGCGGTTCGTCGCGACCGGTTCCGTCACGAACGGGCACTTTGGACTGTTCGAGTGGAACATGTCGGCCGCGGTCGGTGGCGCTTCACCGCACTACCACCGGACGTTCACCGAGTCGTTCTACGTCCTGTCGGGTTCCGTGAAACTGTTCGACGGCGCCAAGTGGGTCCCGGGGTCCGCCGGTGACTTCCTGTTCGTGCCGGAGCGCGGCATCCACGGCTTCCGCAACGAGTCCGGCGAGCCCGCCTCGATGCTGATCCTCTTCAGCCCCGGTCCGCCACGCGAGGAATACTTCCGCGAGCTGGCCGAGATCCGTGCGTCGGGTCGCACCCTCAGCGACGACGAATGGACCGATGTCTACTCCCGCCACGACCAGTACATGGTGGGCTAGGGACCGGCGTTGACTGAGCCGATTCTCACTCGGCGCCACCTGAACCGGGCGCTGCTGGCTCGCCAGCTCCTGCTCGAGCGCGCCGAGATGTCGATCCCGGAGGCGGTCGACCAGGTGGGTGGGCTCCAGACCCAGTACGCACCGTCCGGCTATGTCGGTCTGTGGACCCGGCTGGCCGGCTTCCGGCGCGAGGCGCTCACGGCGGCCCTCGAGGATCGCAGCGTCATCCAGGCGACGTTGATGCGGTCGACGATCCACATGGTCTCGGCTCGCGAGTTCTGGCGGTTCGCCATGGGCGTCCGCCGGCCCCGCCGGGAATGGGCGCTGAGAGTTCCCGACCGGGACGTCGAAGAGGCCTCGCTCGTGGAGGCGGCCGCCAAGATGCGAGCGGCGCTGGCGAACGGGCCGCGGACCGTCAAGGAGCTCGGCGATCTGGGGGCGGGGTTCGTTGGCAGTCGTGGCCTCTGGGTGGATCTCGTGCGCGTCCCGCCGTCGGGGACATGGGAGAAGCGCAGGGCGGATCGACTCGACCTTGCCGAGGCGTGGGTCGGTCCGCCGGACGTCTCGGAGGACGAGGGCCTTGAACACCTCGTCCGTGCCTATCTGCGGGCGTTCGGGCCGGCACCGTGGCGCGACATCGCCGCGTGGGCCGGGATGTCTGCTGCGGACGCCAAGCGGGGAGGGGAGCGCCTCGACCTGAGCCGGTACCGCGACGACGACGGCCGGGAGCTGGTCGATCTCGACGGTGCGCCCCTGCCGGATCCGGGAACACCGGCGCCGGTGCGCTTCCTCCCGCACTGGGACGCGAACCTGCTCGTCCACGCGCGCCGCACCGGGATCGTGCCCGAGGAATACCGCCCTCGGATCTTCAGCATCCACAATCCGTTCTCGGTCGGGACGTACCTCGTCGACGGCGTCGTGGCGGGTGCGTGGTCGGTCCGCGACGGGCGGATCGAACTGGACCCTTACGAGACGCTCACCGCGAAGGATCAGGGAGCGGTCGATCGCGAGCGCGAGGCGCTCGAGGCGTTCCATGCGTGATGGAGGGCCTCACACATGATCGACGGAGGGCTCTGCTTCCAGCCCGTGACCGTGCTCGCGGATGAGATCCGCGCCGGACGCGTCTCCTCCCGGGAGATCGTCGAGGCCTGCCTGCACCGCATCGCGGAGGTCAACCCGCTGATCAACGCGGTGGTTCGGCTCGCCGACGACGCCATCGACGCCGCGCTCCGAGCCGACGCCGAGCTTCGCGCAGGCACGCTTCGCGGGCCGCTCCACGGCGTTCCGTTCACGATTAAGGACTCGCTCGATACGGCTGGCCTGATCACGACGGCCGGCACCACTGGCTGGTCGGACCGCGTCCCGGAGCGCGACGCGACCGTCGTGGCCCGTCTCAGGGCCGCGGGTGGCATCTTGCTGGGCAAAACCAATACGCCCGAATTCACGTGGTCCGACGAGACGGACAACCTCGTGTTCGGTCGCACATCGAACCCGTATGACCTCAGCCGGACGCCGGGTGGCAGCAGCGGTGGAGCCGGTGCCATTGTCGCCGCGGGCGGGTCGCCGTTCGACATCGGCAGCGACACCGGCGACAGCATTCGCCAGCCCGCGCACGTCTGCGGCATCGCCGGCCTGAAGCCGACGAGCGGCCGCGTTCCGCGGACCGGCCATTCGCCGGGCTTCGGCGGCATCCTCGAGTCGCTGACCCAACTCGGGCCGATGGCGCGGCGCGTCGATGATCTGGCGCTGCTCCTGCCGATCATCGCCGGTCCGGACGGCGAGGACCCGCACGTCCCGCCCGTGCCGCTCGGTCGACCGGCTGACGTTGCGGTTGCCGGGCTGCGCGTCGCGTACTTCACGGACAACGGCGTGCGCGCGCCGACGCCGGAGACCGTCCCTGCGGTCCTTGGTGCCGCCCGTGCGCTCGAGGCGACCGGGGCCCGGGTCGAGGAGAGCGTCCCACCCGACATGGGGGAGGTATTCGACCTCTGGGACCGCCTCATCCGCGCCGATGGCTACGCCTGGCTGAAGCGCCTGATGCGCGCGGCCGGCACGCCCGGTCTCGGCTCGTATGCATCGGCTGAGTGGATCACGGCCGACGAACCGCTCCCGGGGGATGCATTGACCGCCCTGGTCGAACGGGTGGATGCCGTCCGCGCCCGGATGCTCCGCTGGATCACCGACATTGATCTCGTCGTCTGCCCGGCCATGCCGCAGCCCGCGATCCACCACGGCGACAGCTCGGCGTCGTGGTTCGGCGACACGTACAGCGACGTCCATAACCTCACGGGCTGGCCAGCCGCCGTTGTCCGAGGAGGGACATCGCCCGACGGTCTGCCAATCGGCGTCCAGCTCGTCGCGCAACCATGGCGCGAGGACATCGCGCTCGCCGGGGCGATGGTCGTCGAGCGGGCATCGGGCGGCTGGCAGCGGCCGCCGATCTGACCGCGCGACACCAGCAGGGGAGCGCAGCGTCAGCGCAGGATCTCGACCACGTCGCCATCGAGGACGGTGTGCTCGCGGCCGACTCGTTGACCCTCGAACCGCGCGGACGGGCCCCACACCCTTGCGCCGCTGAAGCTTGCGCCGAGATCGTGGTGCACCCAGTCAGCGACATCCGCCACGGTTGCCCCCGGATGGAGTGCCAGCGGCTCCGCGTCGACGGACCCGTTCGCCCGGAGCCGGACGCGGATCAGGCCCGTCAGTGCCCAGGCGGCGGTCCGGAAAACATCGAGCGTTCCCTCGTCGATGATGGAAACGGGCACCACGTTCATGTCGGGGAAGGCGGCCGCGAGGCGAGCGAGGGACGCCGGTCCGGCTTCGTCAGCGCGCGTGGCCGCGATGAACGCCGGTTTCTCGATGCCAGCGGCGTCGATCTCGGCCCGGACGATCGCGAGCTCGGCGGGATCGGCCTCGACGGCGCAGCAGTAGACGATCGCGTCGGCCGACCGCAACACGCCGAGCAGCGCCCGACCGCCACCGCGGTCGTCGGACGCCCCCTCGATCAAACCCGGGATCTCGACGAGCTGGACCAGCACGCCCCCGATCCTCGTCAGTGCCGGCACCGGACGCAGCGTCGTGAACGGGTAGTCGCCGGTCTTGATCTGGATCTCGGAGAGCGCCTGGAGCAGCGACGACTTGCCGACGTTCGGTGGCCCGACGAGCGCGATCTGCGCGGCACCCTCGCGACGAACGGCGATCGAGTCGCGATGAACGGCACTCGAGCGCACGCGGGTGTCGTCGATCTCCGCGAGCAGTGACTTGCGAAGGTCCGCGTACGGACCGTTCTTGTAGTCGGGCAGCTCGGCGAGCAGCGCGCGAACTTCGCGAATCCGTTCCCGACCCTCCTTACCTATCAGTCGACGCTTCGCCACCTGAGCGAACGTGCGATGCGGCATCGGCATGCCATCTCCCTTGATCGAATTGCGGGAGGGACGTGGGCGCGCAGCCCGTCACGGGCCGTGGCAGCAGCACGCGTCCGTCCCGCCCCTTCCACTGACGCTGGTTCCGGAAGGGGCGGCTCAGCCGTTCCTGTTGGAGATGGTGGCGAGCCAGGCGTCGAGTGAACGCCGGCCGATCGAATGGGTCATCGCCCGCGCAGCGTACACCTGTCGCTCAGGTGTTGACGGGGATGACGGCGGTGACCGTGAGTCCTGACTCGACCGTGCCGCTGATCGTCCCGAGCTGCCGCGCGGCCCCGTCGTCGCGGAAGACGCCGTCGCTCTCGAGAGTCACCCCGGCCAGGCTCTCGATGCTCTGCTCGTACCCAGCGGTCGCGTAGACGAGCTCCGACGCGTCTTTCGGCAGTGCAATCTGGGAGGTGGCGATCCTGTTCGCCTCGTCGGTCGCGAGTTCCAGGCTGGGAAACACCTCGAAATGGATGTGTGGCCAGCGGCCGGGATAGCACGCCGGGAAGATGCTCGTGAACGTCACGAGGCCCGTGTCGTCGGCTGCCTGCACCCCCCGCAGGTAGTTCTCTTCTGCAGCCGCTTCCGAGTACAGCGAGTACGCGCCGCCGCGGTCGCAATGCCAGATGTAGACAGCGGCTCCCGCGAGTGGCGCGCAATCGCCGCCCGCGTCCTGGATCGTGAGGTTGATGGCGAGCGGAATCCCTTCGGCGACGGTGCTCGAGGCCCCGAAGCTGGAGCGGATGTCCTTGCGGACGACCCCGGCCTCTGACAGGACATCGGGTCCGTTCGATCCGTCTGCCGGGAAGGGCCCGGCCGTTTCCTCGGGGATGACGGCGCAGCTCGCACCGGACGCAGTCGCGGCGGCCGACGCGCTGGACGACGCCAAGGGCGTTCCTGTGGCGCCGCCCGGCCCACAGCCGACGATCGTGAACAGGCTCGCGCTCAGGCCGCCGAACCCTAGGAGCTTCAGCACGCGGCGTCGATCCATCGTGTCCAGGTCGAAGACGAGGCCGCGGTCGTGGTCCTCGATCGCGTGGTCGGCGTAGTGGTGGTCGAGCACCTGGCTCATCGGGGCCTCCATCGCAGTGTCGCTTGTGCGGACCCACGGTAGGCCACGGATTCTTCGAAGCGTCTGAGATCCGTCTCAGGATCGGTCGCGTCGAGCACCCGCCCGGTCATGACACGGCCCGTAGCACCCAGGCATCCACTGGCGCGCGCTTGCCCTTCACCCGCGTAGGGCCGAGCGCAACGCCGTCGCGACCCGGGCCGAGTCCCTCCCACGTCGCTCCGGCGATGACAACCTGGCCGGGCTCGCCGGCTGCCATCAGGCGGGCCGCGACATTGGTGGTGTTGCCGATGGCCGCGAAGCTGTGGCGGCCCGCGACGCCGACGTGGCCGACGACTGCCGGTCCGCTGTTGACGCCGACCCTGAATATCGGCCAGCCCGGATGGGCAGCGGCGAGAGGGCGGCCTGCCTCGACGATCGCCAGCGCGGCCATCGCGGCCAGCCGGGGGTGATCCGGCTGGTCTCCGTTGGCGTTGAAGATCGCCATGACCCCATCGCCGGCGAAGTGCTCGATCACGCCTCCAGCCGCGAAGATCACCGGGACGACCACGGCCCAGTATTCGTTGAGCATCTCGATGACCGCTGTCGGTGGACGGGTCTCGCTGAAGCCGGTGAACCCGGCGAGGTCAGCGAACATGATGCTCACGACGCGCTCCTCGCCACCCAGACGTGCCGCGGGCGATCCCGCACGACGGATCTGCTGGGCCACGACTGAAGGCAGGTAGGGCCGGAACGACGCGTCGAGCCGTCGGAGCTCGCGGGCAGCCTGGACGAGGAGCGCCACGTCGTCGCTCGTGGCACCCTCCCGACGGAGGCCGGCGAGGATGCGCTCCGGCGACTCGCCGCGTTCATCGGCAGCCGCGACGGCCGCGATCGCTCCGGCATGCCACCTGTCGACGCGGGCGAGCGTTGCCTCCAGGTACAGCCCGCCGAACGCGCCAGTCAACGTGCCACTCCGGCGGTACTCGCTGCGAGCGCCGAGGGCGATGGCCGCGAACGCCAGCAGCATCAGCACATGCCATTCCCACCAGCTGACGTGCCAGTTGCGGCTGAACGAGACGGCGATCATCGCTTCGGCGAGCAAGACGAAGGCGATGGCCATGGTCAGCGTCACGATCCCGCCGCGGCTGCGGTACAGCTGGACATAGCGCCAGGCCGCGAAGGCGTAGAGCGCAACGGCGAAGACCGCCAGCACCTCCAGCGGTCCCTCGCCCTCCTGGCTCGGTGGCGGCCCGTCCAGCGGTGGCAGGCCCGCCAGCGAGAAGAAGCCCCAGATCAGCATCGCCCCGACCAGCACGCCGAGGATGACCGAGCGCCAGCGGAGCACGGATGCGGCCCGCGGTCCTCCGACCGGACTGACGGACACGGCCGCGAAGACCGACGCGATAACCAACCCGATCGGCGTCGCGACGACGAACCCGGTGTTCGGGCGGGGGAGGAGGACGCCCGGCGTCGCAAGCGCGTGAAGCCCGAGGAACCCGGCGCTCGCGAGGAACGCCAGCGAGACCAGCACGAGCCGAGCGTCTCGATAGCGCCCGGCCGCGAGGTTCGTGAGGTAGGCCAGCGCGACGTTCACCGCGGCCGTCAGCAGCACGAGCCAGAAGTGGCTCGGGTGGTGCTCCCACTGGATGTCGAGCTCCGGGCGGGCCAGCAACAGGCCGAGCCCGAGGACTGGCACCGCGAGCAGCGCGATCAAGGCCCACGCTGGGACGGGGGACCGATCGGCCAGGCGACGCTCTATCGACATGACCGAAGCTTACGGGCGGGCGCGCGGAGGCGGCAGGGGCTTGTCCGATTCGTTCAAGACGAACCTTCAAGTGCGGGGTAGGGTTCGGGGCATGACTACACGCCTTGACGTCGTGGGCATCGTCGTCGCCGACATGGCCCGCACACTTGCCTTCTACCGCCAGCTCGGCTTCGATCTACCGGCATCAGCCGACTCGGAGCCACATGTCGAGGCCGGCCTTCCCGGCGGCCTCCGGATCGCCTGGGACACGATCGAGACAATTCGCTCATTCGATCCCGATTGGACGCCACCGACGGGCGGCTCGCGGATCGCGCTGTCGTTCGCCTGCGACGACCCCGCCGACGTCGACGCGAGCTATTCGCGGCTCGTCGCGGCCGGCTGGGATGGCCACCTCGAGCCTTGGGATGCGTTCTGGGGGCAGCGGTATGCGGTCCTTCACGACCCCGACGGCAATGCGGTCGACCTGTTCGCCGCGCTCCCCGAAGGCGGCTGACCCGTCAGCGGCTGAGAAGCGTCAGCGACACGCCGGCGAGGGACTTCGTGTCCCGCGCGAGGTGGGCCTGGTCGGCGTATCCGGACAGGTCGGCGACCTCGACCAGGGCGACCCCGGCCCGGGCCAGCTCGACGGCGCGGCCGAGACGGAGGATCCGCGCGAGCGTCTTGGGCCCGTAGCCGAAGGCGTCGAGCGAACGCCGGTGGAGCTGGCGCTCGCCGAGCCCGACCGCCCGGCCGACGTCGGCAACGGTGCGGCCCGACCGGAGGAGCCGGACGATCTCCGGGATCATCTCCGTGTTTGTGTCGGCGGCCCGCAGGCGATCCTCGGCGGCCGCTTCGAGCGATCGACCGGGATGCGGGCTGGCCGCGATGAGCTCGGCCAGCCGGCGGACCTCGGCCGGGCGCCAGAGTGCATCGAGCGGCAGCCGCTGATCGCGCAGCTCGTGGGCCGGGATGCCGAGCACCGACGGGCCCATGCCGGGGGCGAAGCGGAGGCCGACCATCGTGCCGCTGCCCCGGGCACTGAAGATGTGCGCCTGGGTGTCCGGGCCGGCGACAACCAGTCCTCCCTCGCTGCTCCAGATGAGGTCCATGCAGCCATCCGGCAGGATCCGCACATCGCCCGGTGTCGTCACGCGCCGCCAGATGGTGGCGCCCTTCAGCCGCGATCGTCGCTCCTGGTACACGAGGCGAGTATGGCGCGGATCATTGCGTTGGATCCACGGTCTCCCACATCTGCATCTCGTCGGATTCGCCGGGCCGCACGCGGCGGGTGTGGCCCTTTTCCTGGATCACGCGTGAGCGGATCTTTCCGCCCGAGCGGTCGAACAGGTCGGTCATGTACGTGACGCGGTCGGCCTCGGTCTTCAGGGCCGGCACCTCACCCGTGGACACCATCAGCTTGTACTGCTTGAGCAGGAACTCCTTGAAGTGCGGTTGGACGTTCTTCGGCACGTCCTTGGATGACTTCGCGGCTCCCTTGCCCCTCACGATGAAGTCGTCGCCGCCCACCTTCATCTCGCCCTTCGTGCTGCGAACCTTCTTGCCGAACAGGTCGGCCCAGGCCTCCCCGGCCTGCGGCAGCCCGCCGAGGTAACAGCCCCAGAACTCGACCTCGGCGTTGGGTGCCATCGCCCCGCGGAGACCCTGGCACTCCGGCGTCTTCATGTAGGCCCTGACTTCGTCGGGCTTCACGTAGCGCCACGTCTTCTCCTTGGCGGGAGTCATCCCCACGCCGCCGATGACCGTCTGGCCGTGGCTCACGATGCGGACCTTGCTGAGCGTGATCCCCTGTGCCGACAGCTTCGAGGCTTCAGCGCAGATGTCCTCGATGTTCGTCACGACCCGGTATTCCTGGCCCTTGAGCGTGTTCTTGACGTAATCGGTCATGTCCTTCGTGTACCGGTCCTTCGGCTTGGTGATGATGAAGATCAGGTCGATGGACTTGGCTCCGCCCTTGGGCTTGACCGGTGGGTTACGTGGCTTGTCGTCGCGCTGGACCGACGCCCCTCCGACCAGTGAGGCGACGGCCGCGTTCCCGGCGAGTTGCTGGATCGCCAGCAGCGTCCCAGGCTCAGCTCTCGAGGACGGGGCCATGTTCGGACCCAGCGAGCGCTCGGTCGCGGCCGTGCCCGGGCGCGATGCGCCAGGCACGGGCGGACGCGTTGCATGCGAGTGGATCCGCATCGGCGCCGACCGTCGCACCGATCGACCGGATGGTCCAGTGCCGGGCGGGCGCCCGTTCGGGCAGTCGCTGGTTCCCCAAGGCACCGAGGCGAAGCCGTGGCGGTTCCGCGAGCGGTGATACAGTCGGCTTCGATACCGTCGGTACGTAAGGAAGTCACCCATGGCCCAGCGACGCCGCTCGCTGCTCGCTCCCGACGAGGCGAGGCAGCGCTACATCCGAGCCGCCGAAACGGTCCTGCTCGAGCAGATCCAGCTGGATGCGCGACGGCTCGATCATGAGGACGACGAGGGGCGGGTCGCGGTCGGACCGTTTGCCAAGCTGAACGCCGAGCAGGTCGCCGCCAGCGCCGAGGGCAAGAGCCGCGGAGCGATCACGAACCTCTTCAAGAGCCAGCGGCAGTTCCAGCTGCAGGCGATGGCCCTCGTCCTGGAGGATCCGGAGGTCGACGTCTTCACCCCGCCGGATCCTCGCGAGTTCAGCGACCCGCTTGAGTGGATCGACGCGGTCGCGGTCGCCGAGTCGGCGAGGGGACCGCTGCACGAGATGGAGCCGGTCGTCGGGTACGGGCTGGGCTGGGCGCTGTGGCTCAGCCAGGTCCCGTACGGCATCTGGAGCGAGCACATCGCCGAGCCGAGCATGCACGAGTTCAGGCATTCGGCCGAGAGCCTCGAGAGGGACGGTATCGTCCCTGCCCTGGAGCACTTTGCGCTAGAAGTGAGGCCGCCGTGGACGACGGGCGATCTAGCCACGGCGCTGAACAGCCTTGTCGAGGGGCTGTGGCTCAATCAATGCCTGTCGCGCGAGCACCCCACGAGAGCCGGCGCACCAGCTGCCGAAGCCGCCCAGGCTGCGTTTCGGATGCTGTGGCAGGGCGCGACGCGGCCGTCGTCGTCAAGCGGGGTGGAGTAGCCCGCCCACCGTCTGGCCCAACGCCAGGCTCACGAGGAACAGCGCGAATTGCAGCGTCCAGGTCACCGCGGTGCCCTCTTTGTCGGCGACTTGACGCGGCGCGAAGACGAGCATGACGTAGAAGACCAGGACGCCGGCCGATCCAACGGCGACAAGGAGGGCCGTCAACGCGAGGTCACCAGGGTTCGCCGCGGCTGCGGCGAGCTGGCGAAGGTCGAAGATGCCGGTCAGGCCGGACAGGAAGTCACCAAAGAACCGGCTCGTGATGAGGATGAAGGGCGTCACGAGTGCCCGCCTCTGCTCCGACGACAGGGGAGGGACGAAGGCGCGCGCCGCGATCGCGACGGCGATGCTCAGCGCGACCGGGACAAGGAAGAGGTCTCCCTCGAGGCCCAGCTTCTCGTTGGTGTCGTCAATCGCGAACGCGAACGCCCCAAACAACGGCCCGACGGCATACAGCACATCGTTTCTGGCGAACAGGCCACTCACGACCTCCGGGCGGCTCCGCGCGGCGAGACAGGCGACGAAGGCGAGGATGCCGGCGAGGTCGAGCACGCCCACGAGCAAGTTGGGTCCGGCCTCGGCCCCGCCACTCCGCGGAGGAAACAGGATCGGCTCGACGATGACCAGAACGGCGAAGAGCAGCGCGTCCTCGATCCGCAGATGGCGGCGCAGCCAGCTCTCGTTGGACAGAGCGGTCGGCGGTGTCGGAGTCCCCATACAGGGAGCCTACTCGCCACGACCGAGGCCGCGACGGGCGGTCGGCCTGGCCGGTGCGAGCCGAGGCCGCCACCATGCGGTGACGGCCTCAGACCCAACGAGAGAGTGGCGATTACGGGTGGTTCATCTCCTGGAGCGCCCAGCCGTTGCCGTCCGGGTCGCTGAAGAAGACGAACTTGCCCCAGGGGAATTCCTGGACGTCGCTGGCCTCGACGCCACGTCCGAGGAGCTCTTCCCGCGCGGCCGCCGCATCGGTCACGACGATCTGAAGGCCGCGCGCGGAACCCGGCACGGCGTCCGAGATCCCGGTACCGATGGCAATCGAACAGGCGGAACCACGGGGAGTGAGCTGGACGAATCGGATCGCGTCGCTGACCACGTGATCGTGGTCGAGGTTGAAGCCGACTTTCTCGGCGTAGAAGGTCTTGGCCCGATCGACGTCGGAAACGGGAACGGAAATGAGTTCGAGCTTCCAGTCCATGAGGGCCTCCCTGATGCTTGCATCCTGGCTCTGATATGACAGAATGCTGTCATGAGTAGCGTACCAGAACGACAGCATACTGTCAACGAATCCGGGCTCGATTCGGGCAACCGGACTCCTGCTGGCGACGCCTTCAGCGGGCTTGTCGTCCGCTTGTTCCGCCTGAACGGACTCGTCGCGGCGGAGGGTGACGCGCTCGCCCGACCGGCGGGCCAGACCGCCGCCCGGTGGCAGGTGCTGGCGATGGTCGAGGATGCGCCGGCGACCGTCGCCCAGATCGCCCGGACGCTGGGCCTCGCCCGGCAGAGTGTCCAGCGCGTGACCGATGTGCTCGAGGGTGCTGGCCTCATCCGATACGAGGACAACCCGCGACATCAACGCGCCAGGCTGGTGGCGCTGACCGCGAAGGGGAGGAGGGCCCTGTCTACGATCCAGGCGGCGCAGCGACCGTGGGCAAACGCCCTCGGCGCCGAGGTAGGGGAGCGGGACCTTCGAAGGGCCAGCGCCGTGCTGGATCGGGTGCTCGAGGCGATCTCGAAACAGCGGCTTCGCTAGCGTCTATCGCCCGACAACGACGGATCCGACCGGAGGTGTCGCGATCGGATTGACCGCTGGTAGCGGCGCGGCCTTCGGCTTGAGCTGGTAGATGCCGGTCCGAAGGTAGGCCGTGAATGGGGCGGTCAACGACTTGACCCCGTGGACACGAACGCCGCTGTTGAGCGTGCTGATCGCGAGGCCGCCACCGATGTAGATCCCGACATGGCTGCCATTGCCGTAGACGACGAGGTCTCCGGGCGTGGCAGTGGTCCGGCTCGTCTTCCCGCGATTCCGAAAGTACTGGTAGAGGGCGGAGGCAGACCGGAGCTTGCCGTTGCCAATGAGCGACAGGTCGCCGGCCGTCGCGTAGGCGTAGATCACGAGACCGGAGCAGTCGAATGCCGCCGGGCCGGTCGCAGCGTAGCGCCATGGATCGCCGATCTGGGCCTTGGCAATCTGGATGACCTGGGCCGCCTCAGTCGGGTCGGCGGCAGTGGCGGGCGCGGACGGCGCGGATGTGAACAAGAGGGCGGCGGCAAGGGCCGCGGAAACGAGCGCTGGGGCGCCCGGGATCGGTAGACGCAAGATGCTCCTTTCGACCAACGCGCCCGCTGGGGCGGGCGGCGGCGGGGAAGCCATTCCGGAGCACGCGCGGCGGCGTCTGGTTGCGGGCCGTGGAGCAGCACTGGTACTGGGGTACGTTGCCGATCGCCTGGGGGAACGAAGGTGCGATCGGCTAGCTCAGGCTGGCGGGTCGAATTGCCATCCGACACCCTGACCATCGTTCGCTCGGGACGGTCGACCGGCAGGACCGACGGCCACAACTCGGCCACACACCTTGGCCAGTCGTGGATCAGTTCCGGTCCGCGCGCCTCCGGCCACCAACGCCGAACGCGCCGATTCGGCGCCTGACGATCGGCAGCCACGCCGAGCCGCCCAGCGTCTGGGCGAGGACCACGAGGATGAGGAGCAGGCCCGGAACGCCCATGACGAAGGCCGGGACGCCCCATTCGATCCCCATTCCGAGTGTGGCCAGACGCTGGATCATCGCGCCGATCTCGGTCTGTTCCGTGCCACCCAGGGTGAACGTGTCCGTCGGGCCGTAGCCGGCGATGCCGCCGGTGGCTGGGGGCGGCGAAGCGAAGACGCCAGACTGCGTCGGAGACGGACTTGACGACGCCGACGGGCTCGACGATGCCGACGGGCTCGGGCCGTCGGACGGTGAGGCCGACGGACTGTTCGACGGCGAGGTGCCAGGGGATGCTGACGGCTCGCCGCCAACGGGCGTCGTTGGCTGGACTGTCGGGGCGGGCGTGGCTCCGGGTGCCAGCGTGGGTGTGGCTGTTGGTCTTGGCGTTGGCGTGCTACCGGGTGGCAGCGTGGGCACGATCGTGGCCCTGGGCGTCGGTGTTGGTGCGGGCGTCGGTGTTGGCGCGGGCGTCGGTGTTGGCGCGGGCGTCGGTGTTGGTGCGGGCGTCGGTGTTGGCGCGGGCGTCGGCGCCGGGGTTGGCGCGGGCGTTGGAGCCGGCGTGGGTGCCGGGGTCGGCGCGGGCGGCGCCGCGACGGTGAGTAAAAGGGTTTTCGACGGCGTCGGGCTCGTGCAATTGAACGTGCGGAAGGCAGTGACCGTCCACGTGGACGCTCCGTCGACCATCGGCTTCGCCGTGATCGCGATGCTCACGAACTCCTGATCCGCGCCATCGAGCCAGTCCTGGTTCGTCGCGGCGTTGGCCGTTACGACCGTCGGACTCGAGCCCGACATCGACACCACCCAGGGCTTGCCGGTGGGGGAGTCGCCGATCGAAACGGCCGTGACGTCGACCGCCGCGGGAATTGACACCTTGACGCAGCCGACGGCGTACGAGGACCCGGGGTCACCGACATTGGTGACCTTGACGGTGACCTTCGTCCAGGGTGCGGACACCGTGGCCGGTGACCTGCTGACGGTCCACACGGGGGTCGCAGCGGAAGCCACGTGCAACGCGCCGGATAGCACGAGGAGCGCAACGGCCATCGCGAGCACGGCGGGCCTGCGAACCCCAGGGCGCCTCGTCATGCGACCTCCGCTCGAGGCGTCCAGAGGGCGGCGGAACTCGTGAAGATGCCCGGCAAGGGAGCATCCGGCGCGCTCTCGATGCCTTCGATGAAGGCCGCGACAAGCTCCTCGTCGAGCTGCGTGCCGGCTGCGTCGGCAAGCCGCATCAGGGCCTCCCTGACGTCGAGAGCCTTGCGGTACGGGCGTGTCGTCGTCATCGCCGAGAAGGCGTCCCCCACGGCCAGGACACGGGCGATGAGCGGGATCTCCTCGCCGGCGAGACCGGTCAGGTAGCCGTCGCCGTCCCAGCGCTCGTGGTGGTGCCGGATCCCGGCCCGGACGAGCTCGATGTCCGGGACATCGCGCACGATCATGTCGCCGAGCGCGACATGCTGCTTGACGATGTCGTACTCCTCCGCGGTCAGCTTCCCCGGCTTCCGGAGGATCGCGTCGGGGATCCCGATCTTGCCGACGTCGTGAAGGAGCCCGGCGCGCTTGACGATCGAGATCATCGCGTCGTCGAGCCCGATCCTGGATGCGAGGAACGTCGCGTAGCGGGCCACGTCCTCCGAGTGGCGCTTCGTGTACCGGTCCTTGGTGTCGATGGCATGGACCAGTCCGCGCAGCACATCGAAGCTGCCCGATGTTGGCGCGTCCCGCTCGAGGCTGGCGACGCGGACGTCGTCACCGCCGCTCGAACGAGCGGCCTCCAGCGTCCGGAACAGCACCGCCAGGACGGCGGTGAGCGAGGTGCCGTCGTCCGGGTAACAGGCAATGCCCGCACTGACCGTGATCGGCAGCCGCTCGGCCCCGAAATCGAGGCCGACCTCAATGAGCGACGCCCGCATCCTCAGCACCGCGGGCTCGAGCTCGTCGACGGCCTCGTTGTCGACGAAGACGAGGAACTCGTCGGGCCCGAAACGGCCGACGCTGGCGCCGGGCGGTAGCGCGGCGAGCAGGGCGTCCGCCACGCGATGAAGTGCCTGGTCGCCGGCGATGTGGCCGTGGTTCTCGTTCAGCAGCCGGAAGTTGTCGATGTCGATCAGGGCGACGGCAACCGCGCGCTCGTTCGTCCGCGCAGTCTCGATCGCGCCCGCGAGGTCCGCCACGAGCGCACTGTGGTTAAGCATCCCCGTCAGCGGATCGCGTCGCGTCGTGTCGAGGAGCTGCACGGTCTGTCGCGTCAGCCGGAGCTGAGCGGCCCTAAAGATGAAGAAGAGCAGGACACAGGCGACCAACGCCGCGCTGATCGTTACCAGGACCACGTCACGCCGGACATCGCCAATCTTGGCCAGCATCGGTGTGGCATCGCGCCAGATCGCGATCACGGCCACGACCTTGCCCTCGACCGACAGGGGCAGGTATTCGCGCAGTAGCGTCTCTGCGTCGAGATCGGCCGCGTCGGAACCTGCCTCGGCGATCGGGATGAAGGCAATCGTCGGCCGATTGGCCAGCGCCTCGCGGAAGTCGGCGTCGATGGCGCCCTGGGCCCCAGCGCGTCCAGGCCGGTCTCCGGCGATGACCGTGCCGTCGGCAAGGCGCATCTCCGCCCGCAGGATGTTGCCGCGCCGGAGCAGGGTCTGGAGGACTGTTTCGAGCTCCGCGACGCGCGCGGGCACGGGACCTGGAGTCGCGACGTCGGACTCCAGCATCGTCGAATTGGCAAGGTTGCGGACCGTCGCCGCGTCGTTCCCGACGACCGCCTCGAGCATTGCGCTCGATAGTTCGGTCGAGACGATCGCGGCCTGTGAGGTCGCGGTGATCCCGACGATCACGAGGAACGCGCCGAAAACGAGCGTCAGAAGGATCGGGCGTCGGCTCCGCGTCTGGGAACCAAACACGTTCAAAGCCTCTGATGCGAGTAGATCTGCCTCGAGGCTAGAGCGGTTCGCTCAGGTCAGGTGGTGTCCAAAGGTCATCGACGCGATGACCCTCAAGCGTGGACGGTGCCGTGGCGCACCGGGAACGTGCCTCATCCGGGCGGCCCAGGTACAGCAGCGCTGAGCCTGGTGCGATCCGGTGGACTTGGGTGCGAAATGGTACAGATGACGTATTCCGCCCTCCCGGCCGCCGCCATAGGCTGCACTAGCGGAGAGGGAAATCCCGCACGCTCCCGGGTGGCTCGTGACGCGCGTTGTCCATCCGCTGTGCGACGCCGAATCCACAGGTTCATGCCGGGTTTCGGCGCGCCTGTCGTTCGGTTCTTGGGGCTTCGGGAGTCGGGAGGAGGGGCAGTACTGCATGCGTCCGCGCAGCGCGCACCGCGCGACTGCACATTCGCGAGGTCGTGGGACGTTCCCGTTTGACGTCGCCGCCGACCACCACGAGGGAGAACATCGACCGTGAAGAGAATTCCTTATCGCACTCATTGCCGGCGCTTCCGTGTTCAGCATCGCGTTCGCATCAGCGGCCGCCCTGGACGTCAACGGCGGCACGATCCAGTACGGCGAAGACAATCAGCTGACCTGCACGGCCGGCGCCAACGTCGACGGTTGGGGCGCGGACGCCGACACCGGACAGACCACCTTCGTTCGCATCAACTACAACCCGCTCTGCGCCGGCAACGACATGTTCGTGCGCATCACCACCAACGGCACTGTCGTTCGGAGCGTCAGCAAGACGCCACTCGACGCGAGCGGCTCGACGGGCAACCTCTCGTTCGCTCCGCTGGCGAACGAGGATGTCACCGACATCCACATCCTCATCGAAGGTTCGGCCGGCGAGGCCAACAACAACTGATCTGAGTCGCAGATCCGAGCGTCGGTCGACCGCCGTGGTGGACCGACGCTCATTCGCGATCCAGGACACATGACATGAAACGTCATCGACTCCGCCACCTGCCTCTCCTCGTAACCGTCGCAGCGTTCGTCGGCTGGTTCCTGCTGTTCGCACCGACGGCGGTTGGCGGTCCGGCCACCTACATCTGGGTGAGCGGGACCAGCATGGAGCCCACGTTCATGAGTGGCGACGTCGTGATCCTGCGGCGATCCGACGCGTACGGCATCGGGGATGTCGTCGCGTACCGGGTCCCGGCAGGCAACTCGGGAGCGGGCACGCTGATCATTCACCGGATCATCGGTGGGTCTGCAACCGAAGGCTTTGTCATGCAGGGTGACAACAGACCCATGTCGGACCGCTGGCAGCCCACTGCGACCGATGTCGTCGGCGCCCAGTGGCTCGCGTTCCCGGGCGGAGGCAAGTACTTGAACATGCTTCGCTCGCCGTCGGTCGTCGCATCGCTGCTCGCCGGGTTCGTCGTGTTCGCGATCCTCGCGTCGGGCGGCAATGGCAAGACACCCGCGACCTCGCGCCCCTCACTGTTGGGGTGGGTTCGCCGCCTGAAGCCCGGCCCTCGTCCAGTGCCCCAGGCCGCGGACGGCGAGTGACGGCATGATGAGAGCCGTCCAGGGGCTCGCCATCGTCCTCGCGCTGGGTACCGCGATCGTCTCCATGGCGGCGGCCTCAGGCGCAGCACTCAGTGTCAGCGGCGGAACGCTCCAGGGCTTCTCGATCAGTGGCGGCCCCGAGGTCGGCGGCCCGGATGCCGGTGGCCGGGCAGCCTCGCCAGGCGAATTGCCGACGCCGACGCCCAGCGCGTCTGTCGAGCCCCCGACCGTTCCCGGCGCCCGGGGTGCTGCTCCGGGGCGGCCAGGCCCGGGCGACCTGCCGGGCAATCGGGCCGACCTCCTCCGGCCGTGCCCCGGTGGGGCCGACTGCATGATCTACCTGACTCGATCCGGTGACAACCTGGTCAGCATCGTCCGCTTCTTCGAAGTCGCGATGAGCGAGACCGTGGCCCTCAACCCGTGGCTAGAGGGCACGCCGCACCTTCCGATCGGCGTCGACCTGCGCCTGCCGTGGCCCGACTGGCTGCCGGGTCGGCCGAATGTCGCACCTCCGGACCTTGCTCCAAGCCAGCCGCCACCGTCGGATGCGACGCCGGATCCGAGGCCCAGCGACCCGGTTGGACCGCCGGACCCGACGCCTACCCTGGCGCCCACCGAGGAGCCGGCGCCCACCGAGGAGCCGGCGCCCACCGAGGAGCCGGCGCCCACAGAGGAGCCGCCGCCGACCGCGGAGGCGGCGCCGACGGCGAGTCCGGAGCCGACCTCCGAGCCAACGGCTGCTCCCTCGGCGCCGTGATGCGGATGGTGCGGATCGCGGCGACCCGGCGGGCCAGGTCGCCGCGCCGGTTGGCTAGCGGTGAAGTGCCAGTCGGGTGATCCAGTAGTCGGTCGTCGGCGTGGGTGGCGTCCCGAACCGCGCGTTCACGACGTAGAGCGCCCCGAGCGTCTTGGTCGCCGTAGTCGGCACGGAGAGCTCCGGCGAGGTGATCTCGTCGGCCAGCCGAGCGCGCTTCGAGTCGTGCGAGAGTCGCAGTACCGCCACGAGATTGAGCCGGTTGCGCACGACGTAGAGCGTCTTGCCCTGGACCTCGAGCCCGTCGCCGTTCGTGACGCTATACCCGCCCGTGTCGATCAACTTGGCCTGGCCAGACCGTGGATTGACGCGGAACAGCAGCCCGGTGTTGGACTGGACGAGGATCAGGTATCCGCCCCGAGCCGCGATCCCGTTGGCATTGAAGCCCGTCGTGTACTCGATGTCACCGCCCAGCGGCATCGTCTTCGCCGCGGATGACGGGGGAAGCTTGCCCCAGCGACCGAGCGGCACAACCGCGAGCTGCTGGTTCAGGGAGTCGGTCGCGTAGACGGCATTGTGGGTGATGTCGAGGTCGTTGAGAAAGCCCGTCGTCGGGAACGTGTAGGTCCGGAGCAACTGACCGTTCCAGGCCTTGTAGACGCGGATCGTCTGGGTTGGTCCACCAGCGACCCAGAGGCGTCCCAGGCGATCCAGGTGCAGCCCAACAGCAACTCGCCCGGCAACGCCCGGAACCAGAATGCGGCCCTTGCCACTCCTGGCGTCGGCCTTCCAGATCGCGCCGTCAACGAGCGATCCGGCGTACAGATGCGAGCCCCATGACTCGATGCCCTCGGGCTGGAACCCGTCCGGAAGGTCGATCCTGGTTGGCAGCCCGCCGCCGCCCCCCTTGCCGCCGCCGTTAGCGGCGACAGGCGCAACGGCGGCGGTCAGCAGCAGGACCAGGCTGAGAAGGACAGCGATCAGTCGTGATGTCGACATGGAAGCGAGACCTCCGGGGAATCAACGAGCAGGTGACCCTCGGGGACGGGCAGGCTGTTCGTCACTCTGGATGCGCGCGTCCTCGCCCCTCGGGGAGGGGCACCCCGTCCGGTCACCCTGATCCCGACGCGATGAACGAGTGGTTGCCGTCTCGCAAGTCGACATTACATCCGCATATCAACCGGCCATCGGCGCCCGGCCGGCGATCTACCGGGTCACTACCACGGATCCGTCGGGAACCGGCGTCGGCGCTGGCTCCGCGACCGTCGACGTGTCACCTTGCGGAGCGACGATCACGAACTTCTTGTACCAGGCGCGATCGTATGTGGGGGTCGCATCGAGCTCGAGATAGGCGTTGAGCGGGCTGCCGGCCGCCGTGTAGCGGCGATGCGTCGCGCCGATCGGGTCGCTGATCCAGACATGGGTCAGCGAGAAGTCGCCGACACGGGGGTCGCCCGTCGCCTCGAAGCCGGTCATGACAACGGCGTGGCGCCCGTTCCAGATCACGAGCCCTACGGGCATTCGGGTGAATGCGATCTGTGTCGCCGCCCGCTTGAGCGCCGCGGCCTCCGAGCCGTAGGCCTCCCACTGGTAGGTGAAGGACGAGCCTGTACGCGTGTCGAAGTAGGTCATCGACCTCGACCACCCGAGCGGGTCGGAGCCGCGCTGCTTCGCGTCGTTGAGGGCGTCGCGCGGCTGGGCGTATCGAAGGATGCTCATCTGGCTGAGGCGCAGGTCCCTGCCGGCGATGATGTTCAGCATCATCGCGCTCGAGGCCGCGACACACGTCCGCCCGTCGATCTGACGCTCGTAGCTGCTGCCGAAGTACAGGTCTAACTTGAACGGGGTCGCCGCATCCAGCCGGGCCGGCGCGATGCCGGCGACCAGCGCGAGCCCAAGAACCAGCCCGACGACGTGTGGCAGGTGGCGAGCGAGAATCCTCGGCATCGACCGCTCCGTATGCGTGTCCAGGACGCGACCGCGGCGTTTGTCGGTGAGCGACTCCGCAATCGTGATGGGTGGCCGTCGCCGCCGCACTCTGTCGGATGGCCCGCCGACCCTCGGAATTCGTCCTACTTGCGCGCTGGTGCGATTCGAGTATCGCCATGCCCCAAGAGAGCGCAGGGGAACCACGCCCAAGTCCGTACGGATGGGGGATGTTAGGTGCCCGCCGGGGGGGCGTACGGTCACGTTCAAGAAGAACCGTCGTTCGGCGCCGGATGAGCGAAGAACGGCAGGGGGAGGGTCCCGATCGTACGCCTTCACTCGCCAGGGACCGTGCCGCGATCGCGCGGACGGGCGCGTGAGCCTGTTCACAGGCTGGACGCGATTGCCCTGGCCCGGCAAATCGAGATCGAACAGGTCAAGCAGCGGCTGGTCGAGCGTGACCGGCTGCTTGCGATCGCTGCCCGCGTCGTCCATCTGGGCGGATGGACGGTCGATCTCTCCGACGGCCTGGTCCACCTGTCCGACGAGGTGTGCGCGATCCACGAGCTGCCCCTCGGATCGACCCTCACGGGGGACGAGGCGGTCGAGTTCTATGCCCCAGAGTCGCGCTCGATCATCAATGCGGCCTTCGCCGCCTGTTCAACCGAGGGCATCCCATACGACCTCGAGTTGGAGATCATCACGGCCAAGGGGCGGAGGATCGCCGTCCGGGAGATCGGTGAGGCCGTTCGCGGGGCCGATGGCAGGATCGAGCGCGTTCACGGCGCCTTCCAGGACCTGTCGGCTCTGCGAGAAGCGGAAGCGAACGCCGAGCGCATCGGCGCCCGCCTGGTGCGGACGCTCGAGCACGTCACCGACGCGTTCTACACGCTCGATCGCGAGTGGCGCTTCACCTACGTGAACGCTGAGGCGGAGCGCGTCCAGCAGAAGACGCGCGCGGAGATGCTCGGCAACATCGTCTGGGAGGTGTTCCCTCAGGCGGTCGGAACCGTGTTCGACACAGAGTTTCACCGGGCGGTCGAAACGGGCGAGACCGTGGCCTTCGTGTCGTACTACCCGCCGCTCAAGCTCTGGGCGGAGGTGCGGGCGCACCCGACCGAGGATGGGCTGGCCGTCTATTTCCTCGACGTCAGCGCCAAGCGCGCCGCAGAGGAGGAGCTCGCGGCGAGCGAACGGCGCTACCGCACGCTCTTCGAACGGGCCGGCGACGCGATCCTCATCATGGACGACGAGGCTCGCTATCTCGACGCCAACGAGTCGGCCGCCACGATGCTCGGCGTGACGCGCGAGGCCATCATCGGCCGAAGTCTCAACGACTTCGCGGAGGAAGCGCTTCCGTACCTCGCCTGGACCGCGTTCAAGGCGGCGGGTGAATTGAGCGGGGAGCTCCGCTTCCGTCGACCGAACGGCGAGATTCGCGAAGCCGAGTTCAATGCCGTGGCCTCGATCTCGCCGGGGATCCACCTCTCGGTCCTCCGCGATGTCACCGATCGTCGCCGCCTCGACAAGCAACGAGCGCGGATCCTCGATGCCCTGCGACGCCTTTCCCCTGGCGACGGGCCCGAAGAGACAGCGAACGCGATCTGCGCAGAGATCGTCGACAACGGGGACTTCAAGACCGCGGCGATCTTCGCGTTCGAACCCGAGGGCAGCGTCGGCGCCCTCGGTGCCAGGTTCAGCGGGCGCGATGCAGGCATCCTGGGCCCGCTGACCCGTCGCCGCCTCGGCGTCTTGAAGGCGAAGGCGGCCGCAGGGCCCTGGGTCGACGACTGGACCAAATCCGGCGAGGCACCAGCTCGGGCGAAAATGGCACGACTCGGCATCCGCGCGTCGGCCTTCGCACCCATCGAGTCGGACGGTCACCTGATTGCCGTGCTCGCGGCGACCGGTGACGAAGGTTCCGAGGAATTGCTGGGTCAGGTTCCGGCCCTGGTCGAGTTCGCAGCGCTCGCCTCGTCGTTGCTGGGTCCCGGGCTCCGACGTCGATCAGAGCAGTCCGAGGAACAAGCGCGAATCCGCAAAATCATCTCGACTCGTGCGTTTCGGTCCGTCTTCCAACCGATCATCGACATGGCGACGGAAGAAGTCCTCGGCTACGAGGCGCTGACCCGCTTCTCGGATGGAACGCCGCCGGATCGCGTCTTCCAGGCCGCCGCTGCGGTTGGTGTCGGCCTCGAACTCGAGGCCGCAACCATTGGAGTGGCACTCGAGGTGTCGAAGCCATTGCCAGATGAATGCTTCTTGGACATCAACGTGTCGCCGGATCTCGTGATGGCGCGGAAGGAACTTCGCGCGCTGTTGCACCGATCGAACGCCCAGGTCGTCCTCGAGGTCACAGAGCACGTCGATGTCCAGGACTATGCCGGCCTGCGCGCGGCGATCAAGACGCTCGGCAAGGACGTCCGCTTCGCCGTCGACGACGCCGGCGCCGGGTTTGCCTCCATGCGCCACATCCTGGAGCTGGCTCCATCGCACGTGAAGCTCGACCGCGGCCTCGTTGCGCGGATCGACGCGGATCCGGCGCGGCAGGCTCTGGTAGCGGGCCTCGTGCACTTCGCCGGAGCCATCGACGTCATGCTCATCGCGGAGGGCGTGGAGACTCGTGCGGAGTGCCAGACGCTCATCGGCCTGGGCGTCCGAGTCGGCCAGGGATTCCTTTTCGGCCGACCGGCCCCGGTCGGAGATATCCTCGCGGCCCGTCCGGCGCAGGTTCGAGCGACGCGGGCAAGGCAGCGTCAGGTCGCTTCGGACGACCGCCGCGTCGGTCCGAGCGATCGGCGTCCCACGGTCCGCGCGTCCGAGTAGCATCTACAGACGATCGGTCCAAAGAGGGAGCACTCACCCGATGGGATTCCTGCGCCGTCTGCTCGGTGGCTCCGGCCCGGAGACCGCCCCGGACGCCCCGGCAAATCCCGCCGAGCTCGAGTCCCTGGAGCGCGAGCATGAGCTCGAGATCGCACGCGGCGAGCAGGACCGTCTCGACGAGCTCCAGCAGCGCCAACTACGCTACGCGGAATACGCTTGGCAGCCGCCCGCCCAGGGTGGTGAGCGCCGCGCAGAGGACGGGGATAAGCCGGCCGGAACGTAACGGCGGCGCCGTCTACGGCAGGCGGTCGACGGCGATCCCGTGGTCGATGAGGCGGCCTCGGGCGATGCCGCGCTCCTCGAAGGTGAAGAGCGTCGTGAATTCGCGCTGAAGGATCAGGTACTCGATCGTGAGCTCGAGCTTGCCCGCGTCCTTGAGCTTCAGGAACCCCGACGAGACGTCCGGCCGGCCCAGGAGGCGACGCGCCGTCTCGACCCCACCGCGCCGGTCGACCATCTGGCGGAACCTGGTCGCCGAGTATCGGACTTCGCGCTTCCATGTCTCCACCAGCTCGAGCATCGCCGCGTCGAACCGGCGAGCTCCCTGGGATCGGTCGTCCATCTGTGCCTCGGGCTACCTGGTGCCAGCCATCGTAGCCGCCGCCCCCTCGATCGGCGTCGTACGATCCTGTCTGTGGCGACGCAAGAGGACGTGCGCCAGATCGCACTCGCGCTTCCCTCTACGACTGAGGACCCGGGCGCCTTCCGGTTCTTCGTCGACGGCAAGGCATTCGTCTGGTCGTGGCTCGAGCGGCTCGATCCGAAGCGCGCACGGGTGCCCAACGCCGATGTCGTCGCGGTCCGCGTGGGGAACGAGTTCGAGAAGGAGACCCTCATCGAGATGGACCCGCAGGTCTTCTTCACGGAGCGCCACTACGACGGCTACCCTGCGATCCTCGTGCGCCTGCCGGCGATCGATCTCGACCTCCTCCAGGTCGTCGTGACCGATGCCTGGCGCTGCCGGGCGCCGAAGCGGCTGCTCGCCGACCATCGCCAAGTAGAGAGGGACCCCCATGGCATCGAACGGGTCTGAAGCCGTCGACGCGTTCCTGTCGGCACTGCCGGCGGACGCGCGCGGAGCGCTCCAGCGACTCCGTGCGACGATCGCTGCCGCGGCGCCGGACGCCGTGGAGGGGATCAGCTATGGCGTCCCCGGGTTCAAGTACCGCGGCCGCCCGCTCGTCTCGTTCGGCGCCGGCAAGGGCCATTGCGCGTTCTATGTCCAGAGCCCGGCGGTGATGGACGCTCACAAAGACGACCTGACGGGCTACGACACGTCGAAGGGCACCGTTCGCTTCCAGGCGGCGATGCCGCTGCCTGACGACCTCGTCACCAAGCTGGTCCGGGCTCGGATGAGCGAGACAGACGCCGCCGCGAAGAAGTAGACGGCCTACCAGTTGGATAGCCATGGTGATCCGGTCACGGGCCTGACGAACTGGGCAGGTAATCACACGTTCAACGCCCTGCGCCTGCACGAACCCGAGTCGATCGAGGAGCTCCAGGACATCGTCAGGAACACGGCGCCGCTGCGGGTACTGGGCTCGCGCCACTCGTTCAACGACATCGCCGACACCGACGGCCATCTGCTCTCACTGGCGCGAATGCCGCGGGTCTTCGATCTCGATCCGGTCGCCGGCACGGTCACGGTCGACGGCGGTGTTCGATACGGCGACCTGGCCGGGCCGCTGCACGCCGCCGGATTCGCACTGCACAATCTCGCGTCCCTGCCGCACATTTCGGTCGTGGGTGCGTGCGCCACCGCGACCCACGGTTCCGGTGATCGCAACGGCAATCTTGCGACGGCGGTCTCGGCCATGACGGTGGTGACCGCGGACGGCGAGGTCATGGCGCTGTCCCGCGATCGCGATCCGGAAGGCTTTCGCGGTGCCGCGATCTCGCTGGGTGGGCTCGGCGTCGTCACCTCGCTGACACTCCAACTGCAACCGACCTTCAGCGTCCGGCAGGACATCTACGAGGATCTACCGGTAGCCCAGGTCGCGGACCACTTCGACGAGATCACCGCGATGGCGGACAGCGTCAGCCTCTTCATCGAGTGGGGCGACGACTCCTTCGAGCAGGTCTGGCTCAAGCGTCGCGTCCCGGACGGCGATACGTTCGAATCTCCACAAGACGTGTTCGGGGCAACGCGGGCCACGGCCCCGATCCACCCCATCCGCCGGATGCCCGCCGATGCGTGCACGGAGCAGCTCGGGGTCGCCGGACCGTGGCACGAGCGGCTGCCGCACTTCCGGATGAACCACACGCCTAGCAGCGGCGCCGAGATTCAGACCGAATACCTGATCCCGCGCGATCACGCGGGCGCGGCGCTCCTCGCGCTCGCCGCCATTCGCGACCAGTTCGCGCCGTTGCTCCAGGTCAGCGAGTGGCGAACGGTCGCCGCCGACGACCTGTGGATGAGCACCGCGTCCGGTCGCGCCTCGGTAGCGATCCACTTCACGTGGCAGCCCGAGGCGGCTGGCGTTCGTCGAGTCCTCCCGATCGTCGAGGAAGCCCTGGCGCCGTTCTCGCCACGCCCGCACTGGGGCAAGGTCTTCACGATGTCGCCCGCAGCCGTTCGGTCGGCCTACGAGAACCTGCCGCGATTCGCTGCGCTCCTCGAACAGCACGATCCGGCCGGCAAGTTCCGGAACGACTTCCTGCGCCGCTACATCTTCGATTGATGGGGCGGCCTGTCGGCCAGCGCCTGCGAAGGCTGGCGACACCGGACCTGTCGGCCGCCGAGGTCGGCGCGATCCGGGCGTTGCTCGTCTCGGCCTTTGGGTCGGACGAGGAGGAGCGGTTCACGGACGACGATTGGGATCATGCCGTCGGCGGCGTCCACTTCGTGCTCGACCTGGACGGCGAGATCGTCTGCCACGCGTCGGTCGTCGAACGTGAGCTGCACGTTGACGGTCACCCGCTGAAGACGGGCTACGTCGAGGCCGTCGCCACGGCCGTGGATCGCCAGGGCGCCGGCTTCGGATCGGCGGTCATGACCGACGTGGCGGCGTACATCGCGGAGCACTTCGAGCTGGGTGCTCTCGGCACCGGCGAGCACCACTTCTACGAGCGGCTGGGCTGGGTGACCTGGGCGGGCCCGTCGTCGGCTCGAACAGCCGACGGCACGCGCCCGACGCCAGAGGATGACGGATACATCCTGGTACTCCGGACGCCGACGTCGCCGGCGCTCGATCTGACCGCCCCGATCAGCTGCGAGTGGCGTCCCGGCGACGTCTGGTGAGCAGCTCCTAGGCGCTCCGCATCCGCATGAACTCCGTCGTGCCGTTCAGTCGAAGGATCAGGCGAACCGGGAGCGGCATGAGTCGCCGCGTTGGGTCCACGAACACCTCGGGCTCGACGAGCCGGATGTCACGGCCACGGGCGCGGATGTCGCAGCCGCCCGCCGCGAGGACGTTCTTCACCCACTGCACTTCGGAGCCGTAGGTGAGCGCGAAGACGTAGTCATCGCCATGTCGGAAGACGTTCATCGGTGTGCGATACGTGCGTCCGCTCGTCCGGCCCTTGTACGTCAGGATGCCGAACCAGGGGAGCCAGCCGGCGAACAGTCGGGTCAGCGGGTTCACGAAGCGGGTCGTGAATGGCCGCATGAACGTCATCCTCGTCCTGGCCATGTCCGCTCTCGGGCTACCCAGAAGTCGAACGTTCCATCGCCGCCTGCGCCCACGGCATGAGCGACGGCGGTTCGAACGTCGAAACCACCTCGATCCGCCGACCGCCGTTCGCCATCGACTCGAACGCCGCTTCGAGGATGTCGACGACGTGGGCCGCCTGCTCGGCACTCGCCCGGTGAGGGCGACTCTCGGCAATCGAGGCGGCCATCTCCGCCACGCCGCGAGCCCACGCGGTTCCGCGATAGGCCGGTCGAACGTGGGCGATCGGCTCGTAGGTCTCGTTGAATGCGCCGAGCTCGACGGTCGCGTCGAAGTCCTGGAAGCTGCCGAGCGCCAGGGACGCATCGTCGCCGTGAAACTCGAGACTGCCGGTCAGCTTCGCCGGCCGTCCGACGTAGAAGCTGGCGGTGAGCCTGACGATCGGGCCGTCCGCGAGCTCGACCGCCGCCACGATCAGGTCGGGACTGCCGATCCGGAACGAGGTCCCGTCGAGGGCCGTCCGGTCCGGCTTCAGGTCCCAGCCCCATGCCCGGACGCCACGGGCCGGTCCCAGCATCGTCGTGACGAGGGTCAGCGGGTAGACCCCGACATCCACGAGGGCGCCGACGTCGTAGAAGGGCGCCGGAGCCGGATGCCATGTCTCGATTCGGCCCCAATTGACCTCGGCATAGATTGCCCGGACGGGCCCGAGCCGGCCGCCCCGAATCAGCGCGGCTGCCGTCTGCTGGGCCTCACCGAGAAACGTGGACGGCGAGCAGCCGAGTCGAAGCCCGCGGTCCGCGGCAAGCTCGACGAGCGCGTGCGCCTCGGCCGAGCGCAGGGCGAGCGGCTTCTCGCTGTAGACGTGGCGACCGGCCTCGAGCGCGCGCTTCGTGACCTCGTAGTGGGCGTGGTGGACGGTCAGGTTGACGACGATGTCGACCTCGTCGTCGGCAAGGAGATCGTCGAGCGACGCATGGGCTCGGCAAGCGTAAGCGTCGGCGAACGCGGTCGCCCGCTCCGGATCGAGGTCCGTGGCCGCCACGAGGCGAAGCTCGGGGTGGGTAACGACGTCCTCGGCATAGCCGCCCGCGATATTGCCGGTGCCGACGATGCCGATGCCAAGGGGTGCCATCGCCTGAGAGGCTACGGCATGGAGCCTGTGCGCGTGCCCCGCCTCAGCACCGCTCGCGGGAGGATTGAATCGCCTATCGTCAGCGGATGCGAGTCGACCAGATCGCCCTCCAGCTGTACACCCTCCGTCGGCTGGCCGCGGTCGACCTCGCCGGGACGCTCCGGGCCGTCGCCGAGGCCGGCTACCGGGCGGTCGAGCTCGCCGGATTGCCGGCGGCCCGTCCCGGTGAGCTCGCGGCCTTGCTCAACGAGTTGGAGCTCCAGGTCATCGCATCACACGAGAACATCGACAGCCTGCGTGACGACGCGGATGCCGTCGCGGATCGGCTCGTCGAGGTCAATTGCCCGCGCGTGATCGTGCCCTGGATCCCCGAGGCCGAGCGGCGGACCGCCGACGACGTCCGCCGGTTCGCGGAGGCGCTGGGTGGGTTCTCGCGGCGGTTGGCCAAACGGGGAATCGGCCTTGGCTACCACAATCACTCGTTCGAATTCGCGCCGCTCGAGGGCACGACTGTCTGGGACATCCTTCTTGCCGAGCTCTCGCCCGAAATCGAGCTGGAGCTGGACGTCTACTGGGTATCGGTGGGCGGTCGGGACCCGCTGGAGGAGATCATTGCGACGGCCAAGCGACTGCGGCTGATCCACATCAAGGACCGAGCGCCCGGAACCGAGACCCGCGACGCCCCGGCGGGGGAGGGGATCCTGCCCATCCCTGAGATCGTCCTCGAAGCGCGTGCCGCCGGTGTTGAGTGGTACATCGTGGAGCAGGACGAGCCTCGCGAGCCCCTCGAGGACGTCAGCCGGGCGTTCCGATACCTGGAATCACTCGCCGGCTAATCGGGAGACCAACTGATGGACGAACAAGCCATTCGGGCGCGTGCACAGGCTATGTGCGACGCGCTCGTCGCCGGAGACATCGATCGAGCGACGGAGGACGTCAGCGACGAGCTTCGGCGCAATCTCGGGGAGGTGATCGCCCTGCTGCCGCTCCCATCGAGCGAGGCCGCCGTCGAGTCAGTAGTTCATGGCGGCGCGGGCTTCAACGTGATTCTCCGGCTCGTCGGCGAGTCCGAGGAGGTCATGATCCAGACGCGCTGGAAGGACCGCGACGGGCGGCCGACGCTCGTCGAGGCGAGCCACCTGAGCGCCACGGTGATCGCCGAGCGGAGCGGCGACGGCGCACCCGACGACCAGGACGCGGACGCCGAGTCGAGCTCAGCCTAGCCCCGACGCGCTCGCCCCAGGGCCGTCGCTCCTCTGATCGTGGGCGGGATGACTACGACTGGCAGGACCCCGCCGGCGGTCTCGTCGCGCTGGGTTGCGGGTCGTCCGGTCCTCGCGGCGGCGAAAGTGGCCGACCTGAGAGCCGGCTGATCGGCGAAAGCCGGTCCACTTGGCGATGCGTTGGAGGCCCTAGTGGCCATGGGCTACGACCGGCTGGCCAGAAGGTCCGGCTGGTCAACGGGACCCGGCGAGGGGGACGATACCGGCGGTGGTCGCGACGACCGCCGGGCACATTGGAGGACCGATGATCGGACGAATTGTCATGCCGCGCGACCCGTTCGAGGGCAGGGCCGCACGTCGAACGCACCTCCGCCTACGCGTCGAAGGCTTCATCGCGCTCACATTGGCCATCGGAGCCTGCGGCCTGACGGCGGCGCTCTGGATGCGAACCCTGGCACCGTTCGCGAAGGCATTCGGCCTGGGCTGATCGCCCGACGCGCGACAAATCGGCCGGCGGGAGCGATAGACTCCCGCCCATGGCCATCCCAACCGACTTCGCTGGCGTCGACACGTCTCGGGCGGGTAACGCCTGACATGCGCCTCCGACCGAACCCTCCACGCCTGATCACCGTCGTCATCGCGCTGGCGCTCGGGATCATCGGCTTTGCTTTCGTATGGCCGGTGGATCCGCTGCTGCCGCTGCTGGAGCCTGTGAAGGACGTCCTCGGGAGCATCGGGCTCACGTTCGACCGAGAGCTCGGCTACTTGTTCCTGTTCGCCTGCCCATCGCTCCTGGTCATCGGTTCGCTGCTGCCCGGAATCTGAGGATGAACCGGACAAACTTCGCTCCGACGGCCAGGACGATCGTGGTCGCTCTCGTGCTGATCCTTGTCGGCTTGCTGGGGACGTACGGAACGGTCGTCTCGGACATGATCGGGACCCTGGCGTTCGTGGCCGCCACGGTCGTGCTGCTCCTGGGGATGGTCTTCCGGGGCATCTGACCGCTGCTCCCGACGGCAAGCCATCCGGCTTGAATCCTCCCGACACGGTCGTCATACTCTGAGCGACGGCGCATCCCGCGCCGAACCCCGCTCCGGCGCTCACGCCGCCGGCCTCGATGGGGCAAAGGGGAACTCGCTTCCCCGGGACCGGTAGTCCGCCCTTCTCCGGCGGGTCGCGAAAGCGTGAGTTCCGTGGCCTCGTCCGAGCGAGAAGGAAGACGAGACGATGCCGACCCAGAAGACGTTCAAGGGGCGCGTCCGCACGCGCATGACCAAGACCGGCGAGTCGTACACGGCCGCCCGCCACCAGCTCCTCCGCAAGGCAGGGGAGCCGGAGGCTCCGACGCCCGCCGACGTGGACGCGCCCCCGGCCGCCGAGGTGGAACCGGCGCCGGAGCTCATGACGTCCGACGACGCGATGCGGCGCGCCACGGGCAAGGGACACGAAGAGTGGTTTGCGCTCCTTGACGCCTGGGGCGCTTCGACCCACAGCCACACCGAGATCGCCCGCTGGCTCAACGGGACACACGGCGTTCCCGGCTGGTGGACCCAGAACATCACTGTCAACTACGAACGCACCCGGGGCATGCGGCGGGCGCACCAGATGAGCGACGGTTTCAGCATCAGCGTGACCCGGACCGTCGCCGCCGACGCCGAGCGATCCCTCGCCGCGTTCACAAATGCCGCCATGCGCCGGCGGTGGCTGCCCGAGGGCTCGCTGCGCCAGCGGCCGACGCGGGCGAAGCTCACGGCGAGATTCGATTGGTCGGATCCACCGTCGCGGGTCGTCGTCAACGTCGCCCCGAAGGGAGATGGCAAAGCACTCGTTGCGATCGCGCACGAGAAGCTCCCGGACCACAGGGCAGCGGAGCGGTTCAAGGCGTCATGGCGCGAGTGGCTCGGCGAGTTGAAGGGGTTCCTCGAGCAGGGCTGATCGCCTCGACCACGGCAAGTCGATGCCCCGGCCGGGACCAACCGACCGGGGAACCACGCCGCTCGGCTAGAGGCCGTCCTTGAGGGCGACGATCCGCTCGTACGACTCCCGCAGCGCCGACTTCGAGATTTCGCCGGCCTTCGCGTCAGCCAGCAGCGTCTCGTACACCGTTTGGGACGATGCCTCGGTGCCGGTGGCAAGGATCAGGTCCGTCCCGGCCTTTGCGGCAAGCACGGCAAGGGAGCTGGTCGACACCCCGCGGGCGTGCGCGGTGCCGTCGAGAGAGTCCGTGATCGTCACCCCGCCGAAGCCGAGGTCATCGCGAAGGAGCCCCGAGATCGCGTGAGACCAACCGGCGCCCGAACCGGCGTCGTAGGCGGAATAGGTCGCGTTCGACAGCATGATCAACGGGATGTCGTGCCCGATCGACGTGCGGTAGGGGAGGAGACCGGGGGCGAGCGCAGCCTTGGATGCCCCGATCGTCACGATGTGGTCGTCCGTGTTCTTCGTTGCGAAGCCGATCCCCGGGAAGTGCTTCATCGTCGGCAGGATGCCCTTCGATTCGAGTCCCGATGCGAACGCATCCGCCAGGGTCGCGGTCGTCGTGGCGTCGAACGAGAAGACCCGCCCGGCCTTGTACATGAACGACGCGGTCGAAGCGGGGACATCCGCGACGGGGGCAAGGTCGACATCGATGCCGAGGTCGTGCAGGGCATCCCCGGTGCTCGCGCCCTGCGCTCGGGCCGCCGAGGCGGTCCCGATCCGGCCCATCTCGGCCGCCGAGACCGTCGGCGGTGCCCAAGGGATCCGATTGACGGAGCCGCCCTCCTGGTCGACGGCGATCAGGAGCCGGCGCTGGCCACCATCCGTGGCCGCGGCGTGGAGCTTCGCGGTGAGCGCCCCCAAGGCGTTCTCTGTCGTGATGTTGGCGCCGAAGAGGATGACCCCGCCGATTTCGCCGCGTTGGATTCGCCCGAGCAGGTCGGCGCTGGGCGTGGTGCCTTCCATCCGGATCACGAGCTTCTGGCCGATCAGCTGCGCCAGCGTGGGATTGCCCGACACGGACACGTCTCGTGAGGGGCTCGGTGCGACGACGGCAGGGGTGGAAGCCGCGCCGGACGCGCTCGGCGGCGCAGAGGTCGCGGCAGCGATCGGCATTGAGCAGCCCGCGACCACCGCGACGACAGCGAGCATGACAGCGAGACGGTGACGCACTTCCACCCTGATCATCGTCGAAAACTGCAAACAGCTCATCGAGTTGACATGCAAGTATCCACTTGCCTATCATCTGGGCCGTGGGCGACGTGTTCAAAGCGCTGGCCGATCCGACACGAAGGGCCATTCTCGATGAGCTCCAGGAGCGGAATGGCCAGACGTTGTTCGAACTCTGTGTTCGGCTGACGAACAAGCACGGGCTCGGGTCGACGCGTCAGGCGGTCTCGCAGCACCTCGAAGTCCTCGAGTCCGCAGGGCTCGTTAACACGCGGCGCGAGGGTCGCTACAAGTTCCACGGCCTGGATACGGCCCCGCTTCGCGAGATCACGGAGCGATGGGCTATCACCGACAAGAGGAGCGGCAGATGAGAATCGTTGTCACGAGCGTGCTGGTGGACGACCAGGAGAAGGCGCTGCAGTTCTACACGGGAGTCCTCGGCTTCGTGAAGAAGCACGACATCCCGATGGGAGAGGCACGCTGGCTCACGGTGACATCGCCACAGGATCCAAATGGAACGGAACTGCTGCTCGAGCCGGATGGCCACCCCGCGGCGGGCCCATTCAAGGAGGCCCTGGTGGCCGATGGCATCCCGTTCACGTCCTTCGGGGTCGACGACGTCAAGGCCGAGCACAGCCGGTTGCATGGCCTTGGCGTCAGGTTCACCCAGGACCCGCTCGAGATGGGCCCCGTGACGACCGCCGTCTTCGACGATACGTGCGGCAACCTGATCCAGATCGCGCAGCAGGGCTAGGCGCTCACTCGGGCATTTCTCTCGACCGGAGGAGCTGTTCGAATGGCGTGGGAGCCTCGAAGGGATCCTTCGGCGCCTGGTGGGGTCGGGCGACCATCGCGGCCGCAAGCTCCAGGGCGGCCCTGTCGATCCGATCGACCAGGCTGGCGCCGGCCGTGAGGCCACCACCACCCCAATCCTCGGCCGCGGCGTAGACCCCGGTCGCCACGACGGCCGCGTTCAAGTAGGCGAACAACGGTCGGATGGCGTGCTCGACCGCGAGCGAGTGCCGAGTCGACCCGCCCGTGGCCGCGATGAGCGTCGGCTTGCCGGCGAGCCCGTCCCGATCGAGAACGTCGAAGAACATCTTGAACAGGCCGCTGTACGAGGCGCTGAAGATCGGCGACACGGCGATCAGCCCATCGGACGCGAGGACGGTGTCGATCGCCTCCTGCAGTCGCGGACTCGGGAAACCCGACAGCAGGTTGTTCGTCAGGTCGTGGGCGTGCTCCCGGAGCTCGATCACCTCGAGACGCGACTCGACGTCGGCATCGCGAAGGTGCCGCTCGACGGCCGCCGCCAGGCGATCCGCCAGCAGCCGGCTCGATGACGGCTGGCCGAGGCCCGCACTGACGACCACGAGCGATCGTCCTTCAGGCGCGTTCATGCCGGTGTGGGCTCTGCCGCTCGGGCGGTGGTCGCCTCGACGACGCGAGGATGGAGCGGCGGTCCGTCCGGCACATCGTCCCGCTTGAGCGCGGCGAACTCCTTGCGGAGGACCGGGACGACCTGCTCGCCCAGGATGTCCATCTGCTCGAGGACGGTCTTGAGCGGAAGGCCGGCGTGATCCGCCAGGAAGAGCTGGCGCTGGTAGTCGCCGACGATCTCCCGGAACCCAAGTGTTCGGTCGATGACCTCCTGGGGGCTGCCGATCGTCATCGGCGTCTGGGCCATGTAGTCCTCGAGCGACATGCTGCCGCCGTAGACCGGCGCGTGGTCGAAGTACGGACGGAATTCCCGGATCGCGTCTTGCGAATTCGGTCGCATGAAGACGTGGCCGCCGAGCCCGACGATCGCGTGGTCAGCCGGGCCGTGACCGTAGTGCTCGAAGCGTCGGCGGTACAGGTCGACCATCCGCTGGACGTGCTCCTGCGGCCAGAAGATGTTGTTGTGGAAGAAGCCGTCGCCGTAATAGGCGGCCTGCTCCGAGATCTCCGGACTGCGGATCGAGCCGTGCCAGACGAACGGCGGCACGCCATCGAGCGGGCGGGGGGTCGACGTGAAGCCGGTCAGCGGCGTTCGGAACTTGCCCTCCCAGTCAACGACGTCCTCGCGCCAGAGCCGGTGAAGCAACGCGTAGTTCTCATACGCGAGCGGGATCCCGTTCCGGATGTCCTGACCGAACCACGGGTAGACCGGACCCATGTTCCCGCGGCCCATCATCAGGTCAACGCGGCCGTCTGCGAGATGCTGGAGCATCGCGTAGTCCTCGGCGATCTTCACCGGATCGTTCGTCGTGATCAGCGTCGTCGCGGTCGACAGCAAGAGCCGCTCCGTCTTCGCGGCGATGTAGCCGAGCATCGTGGTTGGGGACGACGGGACGAACGGCGGGTTGTGGTGCTCGCCGGTTGCGAAGACGTCAAGACCGACTTCCTCGGCCTTGAGCGCCACCGTGACCATCGTCTGGATCCGCTCGGCCTCGCTCACCGCCTGGCCCGTGTTCGGATCCGGCGTCACGTCACCGACGGTGAAGACTCCGAATTGCATCTCTACTCCTGATCCGACGACAGCCTCCGTCGTCCCCATGATTGTACGTCAGGATCGTTGCGGGCGCAACTACCTGCGGGCGGTGACGCCCGCGGATGCGCATTTGCGGTGATCGTGAGATCGTTGTACGTGCAACAGACGTCGCTCGACGCGACGGGGGACCCCGCGAAGGAGACACACGATGACGGACGATGCTTACCGCACGTTCGAGGACAACCTGATCGCCGACTGGCGCGAGCACGGTGGAACGGTGACGAGCGGACCTCTTGTCGGGCACCCGTTGCTGGTGATGAACTCGACCGGGGCAAAGTCGGGCGATACCCGGCGGGCCATCCTGACGTTCTCGCGCGACGGCGGCGACTACGTGGTCGCGGGGACCGCCGGCGGGTCGCCGACCGAGCCGGCCTGGCTGCATAACGTCGCCGCCAATCCGGACGTCGAGGTCGAAGCGGAAGGGCGGACGTTCCAGGGGAAGGCATCGGTCGCCGATGCCGCCGATCGCGATCGACTGTGGGACCAGCACGTCGCCGCCCTGCCGTGGTTTGCCGACTACCCGGAGCAGACCGGCCGCGTGATTCCCATGGTCCGCATCAACCCCGTCGGCTGACAGCCCGAGGGGCAGATCGTGGGGTAACCTTCCCCCTCGCATGACCGAATACATCGAGATCCGCGGCGCCCGCGAGAACAACCTCAAGGACATCTCGCTTCGCATCCCCAAGCGACAGATCACGATTTTCACCGGAGTCTCTGGCTCGGGAAAGTCGTCGGTCGTGTTCGACACGATCGCCACCGAAGCGCAACGCCAGCTATACGAGAACTTCAGCCTCTTCATCCGGAGCTTCCTGCCGCGCTACCCGGAACCGGACGCGGACGCCATCGAGAACCTCAGCATGGCGGTCATCGTCGACCAGAAGCGGCTGGGCGGCGGCTCCCACTCCACGGTCGGCACGATCACCGACATCTACACCGCGCTTCGGCTGCTGTTCTCACGGCTCGGCGAGCCGAACGCCGGCTTCGCGAACGCGTTCTCGTTCAACCTGCCCCAGGGCATGTGCCCGGAGTGCAACGGCATCGGTCGGAAGGTCGGCCTCGTCTCCGACGACTTCCTCGACCTGACGAAGTCGCTGAACGAGGGCGCGATCCGCGTGCCGTTCTGGGTCGGCTGGGAGATCGGGACGTACACGGCCTCGGGCCTCTTCGACAACGACAAGAAGCTGGCCGACTACACGCCGGACGAGATGGATCTCCTCCTGCATGGCAAGGACATCAAGTACAAGCTCCCGATCGGCGACAAGACGATGAACGCCTCGTACCTCGGCGTGATCGAGAAGCTCGAGCGGCAATACGTCCGCCGCGATATCAAGACGCTGTCGGCGCGGATCCAGAAGGCCGTCGAGCCATACCTCAGGCTTGGCCCGTGCCCGTTGTGCAAGGGAGCTCGGCTGAACCAGGCCGCCCTCCGCTCGAGGATCGATGGCCACTCGATTGCCGAGTTCTCGTCGATGGAGGTCGGCGAGTTGATCGCGATCCTGCGACTGATCACCGGGCCGGTCGCGGAGCCGATCGTCGCGACGCTCGTCGAACGGCTTGGGGCCATGGTCGACATCGGGCTCGACTACTTGAGCCTGGATCGCGAGACCGACACGCTGTCAGGCGGCGAGTCGCAGCGGATCAAGATGGTCAAGCACCTCGGCAGCAGCCTCGTCGACGTGACGTACATCCTCGACGAGCCGAGCATCGGCCTCCATCCGCGTGACGTTCATCGCCTGACCGAGCTCCTCCAGAAGCTCCGCGACAAGGGCAACACCGTGATCGTCGTCGAGCACGACCCCGACGTCATGATGGTGGCCGATCACCTCATCGACATGGGCCCGGAAGCCGGCGATGCCGGCGGACGGATCGTGTTCGAGGGCGGCTTCGCCGACCTTCGCAACGCCGATACGCTGACCGGCCAGTACCTTGGTCGATCCCTGCCGATCAAGGAGCGCGTCCGCACGCCGGCCGGCTTCATGCCGATCCGGAACGCGCGCGAGAACAACCTCAAGGGCGTCGATGTCGACATCCCGACGGGGATCCTGACCGTGATCACGGGCGTCGCCGGATCCGGCAAGAGCTCGCTCATCGATGGCGTCTTCCTGCCGGAGCACCCGGAAGCGATCGTCATCGACCAATCGGCCGTCGGCGTCTCATCTCGCTCGAACCCGGCGACCTACACCGGTGTGATGGACGACATCCGCAAGGCGTTCGCAGCCGCCAACAAGGTCGACGCCGGGCTGTTCAGCTTCAACTCGAAGGGTGCCTGCGAGAACTGCAACGGCTCCGGGGTGATCTACACGGACCTGGCCTTCTTCGACGGGATCAAGACCCCCTGCGAGACGTGCGGCGGCAAGCGGTTCAAGGACGAGGTCCTCGGTTACACGCTCGATGGCCTGAACGTGAGCGAGGTGCTCGGACTGACCGTCGCCCATGCGCTCGAATCGTTCACCCAGCGGGAGATCGTCCGAAAGCTCCAGGCGATGAGCGACGTGGGCCTGAACTACCTCACGCTCGGCCAGCCGCTGAGCACGCTGTCGGGCGGCGAGTGCCAGCGGATCAAGATGGCGAGCGAGCTCCACAAGAAGGGCAACATCTACGTGCTCGACGAGCCCACGACCGGTCTCCACATGTCCGACACCAGCCACCTGCTCGCGATGCTGGATCGGCTGGTCGATGCTGGCAACACGGTCATCGTGATCGAGCACAACCTCGACGTCGTCCGCAATGCCGACTGGATCATCGACCTCGGGCCCGAAGGCGGGAGCAGGGGAGGACGGATCATTTTCGAAGGCACGCCGACCCAGCTGCTCGAGGCCCAGGATTCGTTGACGGGCGAGTACCTGCGAAGGACGGAGCGCATTCCCGCCTGACGGTCGCGGGTCCCTACTCCAGCTCGAGTCGCTCGTAGGCGAGCGTGAGCTCCTCCAGCGCGACGTCGGTGCCCTTCGCATTGAACGGGCCGCTTGTGTGCTTGATGACCCGAGCGCGAAGGAGCTTCCAGGTCATGACCACCGCGGTGTGATCCTCGTTCTGGAGCGAGATCACGACGGTGCGAAGGCCCGCCTGATCCCCGTTCCGGATCTGGTCGAGCCACTTGTACAGGTTCAGCGAGCCGATGACGCCGCGCTTCAGGGTGACGTCGGCCACCTTCGTGAGACCCGTGAGCTTCCGGGGACTGTTCTCCTTTTCGTTACCGTTGCGGTATTCGATGACGTCCACGCTCATGCCGATCGCGCTGCACTCCTGGAAGCCCGCCTCCGGCCCTTCCGTCTCGCCGGTCCCGAGATCGACGAGGAAGTTGAACTGCGCATAGGGGCGCTCGCGAAACACGGCCATCTCAGCCTCCCTCAGCGTGTGGTTGGTGGCAGCCAGACGAGGTCATCAAACCGCAATTCGAGCTCCTCGCAGGCGACGTCGTGGTTCATGGAGTCGAAGGCCGGCCCGGACCATCTACGCGGCCAGGCACGGACGAGCCTCCACGCATTCACGACGTCTCCCCCGGGGGCGGACAGCTGCCGGATCGTGACGTCGCGACGGTCGTCCTTGCCGGCGGTGATGGCCCGCCGCCAATCGAAGAGCTCGGTCGAGCTCGTTAGAGCCCGCCGAAGGACGACGGTCGCGAAGCGATGCACGGGCTTGTCGAGGGCCTCATCGTCGTCGGTCTCCGACGTGAGCGGGCCGACCTGGGCGAAGCCGACCTCACGACCGCCGATCAGGACCTCGAACGAGCTGATTCGGAGCAGCGGCTCCGGGGAGCGCGATGGCATCGTCGGCCGATGCTACCGCGGGGCACTTCGCCGTGCACGGCCCGACCGCCGGGACCGCCGGGACCGCGGCTAACGTCAGTCGATCGGCTCCAGCACGAAGACCGGGATCTGGCGGTCCGTCTTCTTCTGGTACCCGGCATACGCCGGCCACGCCGTGACGGCGCGCGCCCACCACTCGGCCTTCTCCTCGCCGGTTACCTCACGCGCCGTGTAATCCCGATTCATCGCACCGTCCTGCAGCTCCACGTGGGGATTCTTCTTCAGGTTGTGGTACCAGAACGGGTTCCGCTTGGCCCCACCGAGCGAGGCCACGACCGCGTAGCGGCCCTCGTGTTCGACGCGCATGAGGGCGATCTTGCGGAGCTTGCCGGTCTTCGCTCCGACGGACGTGAGCACGATGATCGGCTTGCCCTGGAGCAATCCGCCCTTCTGGCCGTTCGACGAAACGTAGAGCTCGGTCTGCTTGCGGGACCAGGCGCTCGTGCCAGGTTCGTAGTCGCCGGTCAGTGGCATGGCCGAATCCTAAAGGCGCGGCGCCCGAAAATGACACCGATTTCGACCGTCGGTTCATCGATCCTCTCGATGGCATCCGCTCCCGCCGCTGACAGTCTTTGCTACGACAGCTCGACAACGAGCGACATGGACGGAGCGAACGTGATGAACCCGATCCTCGTGCAGCAGATGGCCCAGCACCGGATGGACGTTCTTGACCGAGAGGCCGAGGCGAACCGCCGCGCCGCGCTCGTCAAGCGCGCGATCGGCGAACGCTCGCCAGACCTCCGGCATCTGAACCTCGCCGGACGGCTTCGGCTCGTCCTCCAGGGCTCGTTCGCCTGATTGTGCTCAACAGCGCTGCGCCGGGAGGCCCGATGGCAAGCCCGTATCATCGGTCCATGCCTCGCCGCCTCGTCAGCCCGACGCTCGTGGGACGCGCGACGGAGCTGGCAGCAATCTCGCACGCCCTCGATGGCGGCATCGCCGGAGCTCCGATCCATCAGCTCGTCGCCGGCGAGGCCGGTGTCGGCAAGTCGCGCCTGGTTCGCGAGGTGTCGGCAGCTCGCTACCGATCGCGGCATGCGTGTGCTGTTCGGCGGCTGTGCCGACATCGGCGATGGCGGCGTCCCGTACGGCCCGATCGTCGAGGCGCTCCGCGGGATGGCGAGGGAGCTTGACGAGGACCAGCTCGAGACGGTGGTCGGAGCGGCCAGGCAGGATCTCGCTCGCCTCCTGCCGTCGCTGGGTGCCGGCATCGTGGCGGACAGCGCGATCCAGACCGAGTCGCTTCAGGCCCGCCTGCTCGACGCCGTCCTGGGCGTGCTCCAGCGACTCGCGGAGATCAATCCCGTCCTGTTCGTGATCGAGGATCTCCACTGGGCCGATCCCGCGACCCGCGACACGATCGCGTTCCTCATCCGTCAGCTGCGGACCGATCGCGTCGTCCTCGTGATGACCTTCCGGGCGGACGAGCTTCATCGCCGTCACCCATTGCTGCCCTGGTTGGCGGAGATCGACAGGAGCGGCCAAGTGGAGCGACTGGATCTCAAGCGGCTCGAGCCGTCCGAGACGATGGAGCTGCTCGCCGCCATCCTCGGCGCGCCGCCCGCGTCGGACCTCGCCGCCCAGATCCACCACCGCTCCGACGGCAACCCGTTCTTCGTCGAGGAGCTCCTGATGGCCGGCGAGGATGCGGCAGCCGGACGGCTTCCACCGACGCTTCGCGAGGTGCTCCTCGCCCGGATCGTGGCGATGCCGGACCAGGCCCAGGCCATCATTGGCGTGGCCGCGGTGGCGGGGCGGCGCGTGGACCACGAGCTGCTCGCGCGAGTCGCCGCGATGGACGATGGGGACCTCGTTGACGCGCTGAAGACGGCCGTCGGCGCCCAGGTCCTGGTGGCCGGGACCGATTGCGGATCAGGCGGGTGGCGACTACGCATTCCGCCACGCGCTGCTCCAGGAGGCGGCGTATGACGACCTCCTCCCCGGGGAGCGCCAACGCCTCCACCGAGCCTTCGGCGAGGCGCTGGCGGAACGAGGTCCCGGGAGTGGCGCGATCGCCGCGGGCCATTGGGCGGAACAGGCGTACCACTGGTCGGCCGCCCGCGACGACCGCCGCGCGTTCGAGGCCTCGATCCGGGCGGGCGATGCTGCCGCCAGGGCGTTCGCCTTCGCCGATGGGCGTCGGCACGACGAGCGGGCACTCGAGCTGTGGTCGACGATCGATGAGCCGGCCGAGCTGGCCGGCATCGATCGAGTCGCACTCCTCGAACGGGCGGCCGTCGCCGCATGGCTCGCCGGGGATCCCCGTCGAGCCGTCGTCCTGTGCCGAGAAGCCGTCGCCGCCTTGAGCCCGGATGCTTCGCCGATCCGGACGGGAAGGATGCTGGAGCGCCTTGGCCGGGCGCTCTGGGTCAACGGCGAGTCGGAGGCGGCCCTCGAAGCCCATGAGGCCGCGATGGCCGTGATGCCGGTCGAGCCACCGACCCCGGAGCGCGCGCGCGTCCTGTCTGGCTACGGGCAACTCCTGATGCTGCTCGATCGCTGGTCGGAGTCGATGGCCCTCTGCGAGCAGGCGATCGAGATAGCGCGTGAGGTCGACGCCCGCCAGGTGGAGGGTCACGCGCTGAACACGCTGGGGCTCGACCTCGCCGCCGCGGGTCGCTGCGACGAGGCCGTCGCCGCACTCGAGGAGGCCCTTGCAATCGCGCGAGAGGTCGCCAACGCCGATGACATCGGACGTGCGTACGTGAATCTCGGCGAGGCGAAGCTGTACTGCGGGTATGTGCGCGGCGCGGCGGAGGTGGTTCGTGAAGGCGTCACTGCCCTTGAGGTCGTCGGCGTGACGCGGACATACGGATTCTTCGTCCGGCAGAACGGCGTCGCGTATCTCTTCGATCTTGGCGAGTGGACCGAGGCAAACGTGCTCGCGGAAGACGGCATGTCGATCCAGCCACCGGGTCGAGCCCCTCGCCGCTATTCCCTGACCCGCTGGGTGCCGCTGCTCGTTGCCCAGGGCGACGATCGGGCCAACGCGCACCTCGAGGAACTTCGGGTTCTCCTGGATGGCTTCTCCGTCGAGACGCAGTTCAACGGGCCATACCGTGTAGCAGCCGCCGAGGCCGCGCTCTGGCGCGGCGACCCAAATGCAGCCCTAAGGTCGATCCAGGACGGCCTGCGGGAGTCCGAGACCCGCGAGTGGCCGCGCTATCACCTCCGCTTCTTCCGTATGGGGATGCGTGCCGCCGCCGAGGTCGCCGAGGTCGCTCGGGCGCGGCGCGACGCCGCCGCCGAGCGGGCGGCGATCCAGGCCGGCACGGACCTGTGGGAGTCGCTCCAGCCGGTCCTCACCGACTCCCATGCCCGCCAGCGCGGACCCGCTGCCGACGAGACGGCCGCGGAGGTCGCAACGGTCGAGGCCGAGCGTCGCCGTCTACACCGCGAACCGGCGGCCGCTGCCTGGCTGGACGCCGCGGATCGCTGGCAAGATCGCGAGAACCCGTACCTTCGCGCCTATTGCCGGTGGCGGGAGGCCGAAGTCGTTGCTCGGGGACGGCGATCGAACCGGGGCGGCGACCGCGCTGAGCGAGGCCCACGGCGTCGCGACGACGCTCGGAGCGCGCCCGCTCGCGATGGCGATCGAGGCGCTCGCCGCCAGGTCTCGTCTGGACTTGTCCGCGAACGACCCGAAGGCGACTGCCGCCGCGACTCCCGCTCCCGACGCCGATCCGTTCGGCCTGACCCGGCGCGAGCGAGACGTCCTGCCGCTGCTCGTCAAGGGCCGGACGAACCGCCAGATCGCCGACGAGCTCTTCATCAGCGAGAACACGGCCGGCGTCCACGTGTCGAACATCCTCGGCAAGCTCGGCGCGTCGACACGGACGGAGGCTGCGGGCATCGCGGCGAGGCTCGGGCTCGGCATCGACTAGCGAGCCGGAGGGCCGGCGAGCGTTCATGATCTCGCCATGACCCTGCAAGACGATCTCAACGAGCTGGCCGACGCCGAGGAATTCTCGGGGGTCGTCGCGGTCTCGAAGGACGGCGAAAGGATCGCCGAGCTCGCTCGTGGCTTCGCCGACCGGGCCAACGAGCGGCCGAACACCCTTGAAACGCTGTTCGGAGTCGCGAGCATCACCAAGGGCCTGACGGCGCTCACGACCGCGTCCCTGATCGAGTCGGGCGAGCTTCGCGGCGACACGACCCTCCGCAGCCTCGTGCCCGACCTGCCGATGGTCGACCCGGCGGTCACGATCGAGCACCTCCTTGCCCATACCTCGGGCGTCGGGGACTACCTCGACGAGGATGAGCTCGGCGACATCGACGACTACGTGATGGGCCGGCCGGTTCACGAGATCGCAACGCCGGCGGACTTTCTCCCGCTCCTGGACGGCCATCCGCAGCGAACACCGCCGGGGAGCGCGTTCGCCTACAACAACGGCGGTTACGTGATGCTCTCGGTCGCCGTCGAGGTCGCGACGGGCCGGAGCTACTTCGACCTGGTCCAGGAGCGTGTGCTCGATCCGGCGGGCATGCTCGAAACGGCGTTCCATCGGTCGGATCGGCTGCCGGCTGGTGCGGCGATCGGGTACCTGGCCGACGGGCGCTCGAACGTCCTGCACCTGCCGGTTCGGGGTGCCGGTGACGGCGGCGCCTACACGACGGTCCACGACCTTGAGGCACTGTGGCTCGCGCTGTTCGCGGGGCGGGTCCTGCCCCTTCCCGTCGTCGATCGGCTCGTCGAGCCGCGCAGCGCGCCTCTGGGCGACAGTCGGCGCTACGGGCTGGGCTTCTGGCTTCGCGCCGACCGCGAGACCCCGATGCTCGAAGGCTACGACGCTGGCGTTTCCTGTCGCACCGTGCACGACCGGTCGTCGGGCCTGATGTACACCGTCATTTCGAACACATCGCCGGGAGCCTGGCCGCTCGTCAGGTACCTGGATGAGCACCTGCCGTCCATCGCGGGGTAAACGAAGGCGGCGCCACCCTGGGATGACGCCGCCTGGATGCTCCTGCTATCGCTTGACGATGACCGCCTCGAGGTACTCGTTCGGCACGACCATCGTGCCGTCGTCGGCGCGGTTGAACCGGCCGATCAGCTCGAGCAGGTCGGCCTCCAGCGCCTCGCGTCCGGCTTCGCCGACAGCGTCAAACGCCTTCAGCGTCGGACCGTAGTAGCTCCGCCAGTAGTCGATGAAGGCCTCCGGGGAAGTCGATCGGAAGACGTAGTGGCGCTTGTCGGTGCGGATCACGTCGATCGAGTCGCTGAAGAGCTCGCGAAGGCGCTCCTCGGTGCCCCACTGGATCGGCGAGCGCAGGCCGGCCGGCGGCGGCACGTGCTTGGCAATCGTCTTGAACAGGTGACCGATGAAGCCATCCGGCGTGTGGGCGACAAGGCCAATCCGGCCACCGGATCGACAGGCTCGGGCAAGCTCGCTTGCCGTCTGCTCCTGATTCGGCGCGAACATCGTGCCGAAGACTGACGTCACGACGTCGAAGCTACCGTTTTCGAACGGCAGGTCCTCGGCGTCACCTTCGACGAACTCGGCCACTAGCCCCTCGGCATCGGCGCGGCGGCGGGCTCGGTCGAGGAGTCCGGGGACGTAGTCGAGCCCGACCACGGAGCATCCGCGCCGGGCAGCAGCCAATGCAACGTTGCCACTCCCGGTCGCGACGTCGAGGACGCGCTCCGTCGAGTGGACGTCGAGGGTCTCGATGAGCAGCTCCGCGACGATCTGGATCTGGGTCCCGATCATGTGGTAGTCGCCACTCGCCCAGGTTGCCTGCTGGCGCTTCTTGATGGCCGCCAGGTCCGGCGCCGTTGCGATCTCAGTCATCCGATCTCCTTGCGTGGTGTGCTGATGCGCCGGGGTTCGAGACAGCGACGGATGTCGCCAGGTCATCCGCGGAACCGTTCCCGACCGGCTGTCACTGCCAGACTCGACGATGCGAACGGCTCGGACATCGGGAGACCTCGCTATATGTCGGGGTCCCGAACCGTTATTTGCAGCAGGTCGCCCTGAACGCCATTCCTTGTTCCGCGGAACCGGTTGCGCAGTACAGTGGTCCAATTCTGCCGCCCGGATGAGGATGGCCGCTCAGTCCATGTCCGTCGCCATCACCCAGGAACGGCCCGACTCTCCCGACGCCGTCCGCCTGGTCCTCGAGCTCGAGGCGCACCTGCAGCCGTTGTATCCGGCTGCGAGCCGCCATGGGTTCAGCGTCGAGCGGCTCGTGGCAGAGGACGTCGACTTCTTCGTCTTGCGATCGGACGGGGCGGCGGCGGGCTGCGGTGGAATCCTGTTCGTCAACGATGAGTACGGAGAGATCAAGCGGATGTATGTCAGTCCGGAGTTCCGCGGGGCCGGGTTCGGCGGTCGCATCCTCGACCACCTCGCCGACCACGCCCGATCGCGCGGCACCACGCTACTGCGCCTGGAGACGGGCATCCACCAACGCGAGGCGATCGGCTTGTACGAACGGTGGGGCTTCCACCGCATCGCGCCGTTCGGGCCGTACACCGGCGACCCGCTCAGCCTGTGTTACGAACGGCGGCTCGACTGACCGTGACGGACGCCCAGGTGGACATGTTCGAAGTCCAGCTTGGTTCTGCAATCCTGGTTCAGATGCGCAGCGGCAGGCAGGTCGTCACGATCCTCGTCGACGCGGGGATCTACGCCCGCGGGTATGCCGACGAACACGTCCGAGACAAACTGCCCGAGGCCCTCGACCATTTCAAGCCACGCAACCGCCGCATCGACCTGGTCATCGGGTCCCACTACGATCGCGATCATCTCGCCGGTCTCGTGCCGATCATCCGCGACACCCAGTTCGACATCGGCGAGGTGTGGCTCCCGCCGGTTCGGGACGATCGACCCAGGCCACGGGGCACTCGGGCCGGCCCGCCGCCGCTGCTGGCGGATCAGTTCGCAGCATCGCGCGACGCCCTGACCGGCTACCTCCAGGCGAAGCTCGCCGACTGCGAGTTCTTTGCGTCCCGCGATCAGGTTCCGTCGGCCGAGGACGCGGACAGGGCCGATCTCGGCGCAACGGCGCGCGGGGCGTCGGACCCACTCGACACGACCGACGCCCGGGAGATCTTCGAGCGGCATCTCCGGGACGCCAGCGCGTCGATCGAACAAGGCGGCGGCGACCCGGATGCGGGCGTCGATCTGCCTGGGGAGGCGATCGCGGCGTTGCTGCGAATACGAGCGAAGTCCCTGGGCCAACGGAGCGTCCGGCGCTCGATCGAAGGGGCGGTGCTGACCTCGCCGCGGGACGACCGGGTCGTGGCCGCCAATCTTGCCTTTCTGCGGGCGAGTTCTGCGCACGATGCCATTTCTGCAATCGTGCTGAACGAGGTCGTCTCTGCGCTTCGGGATCGGCGGGTCCCCATGGACGGACGGACGATCGCCTCCGGCAGGGCGCAGCGCCTCAATTGGGATTCGCGGTCCAGGCGCTTCTCAACGGATGCCCAACCCCAGGATTCGAAGCCGTCGATCGCCCTGCTTGGCCCATCGAATGGCCTCGTCGAGGACCACGCCAAGCGACTCCCGGTGGGCCAGTACGCAGCAGTTGCCCGACTGGCGACGATTTCGATCAAGGGAATCACGGCGAGCAACGAACTGAGCTATGTGGTCCGGGTCGATTTCCGAGGGCAGAGGCTCTTGATCTGCGGGGACACCGGCATGGTCGACTTCAGGCGAGGGCGCACGCAGTGGCACCGCAAGTTGGTCAACGAGCTCCGCGACCTCGATCTGGTCCAGGTTGCACATCACGCCGGCCGCAATGCGTACTTCTATCGGGCGTTACTGGAGGGCGGCGGGGCCGGGCGCAGTCGAAGGGACGAGTTCTACCTGCTGTCACACGCAACGCATGACAGGACACGCCCATCACCGGAGTTCGCGACATTCATCGCAGAACGACCCGCCGCGCGACGCCGCGCCCGGTTGCTGTTCACCTCGACGCCGGACGGGGGCAAGGTCCAGGCATACGGGTCACTCGTGGAACCGGTCGTCGGCGCCCCTCGGGCTCAGGCAGACGTTCGCCTGAGTTGGTCGAGGGACGCCGAAGCGTGGACCGTGGACCGGCACGGGGTTGCAGCCGGCTGAGCCCGAGTCAGGGATTCGCCCCATAGGTCACGACATCGACGTGAGTTGCGTCGCCATCGAACGCCACGTAAGCGACGAGGAGCGCGCCTGTTCTGGGGTCGAGGCGGATCACGGCGCTCGACGTGTGGCGATCAAAGAGTGCCTTCTTCGCCCATGACTCACCGCCAATCCTGGAGATGTGGGTCATGCCGTCCGGCGCGTCGATCAGGGCGTGGACGCGCTCGGCTTTGACATCGAGGGTGAGCGACATGGCGCCCTCCCTGGTGGAGACGTGCTCGGAGTGCCAGGAGTTGTCCACCAGCGTCGACAAGTAGGTGCCGTCCTTGGGCCCCGGATCGGGGTACGTGCAGCCGGCGCCGTGGTATCCGCGGTGCCACAGGAGATAGGGCTCACTGGCGGCGCCGAGAACCAGGACGGGTCCATACCCGTTGTCGCTCCCGGGGATCTTCTTCGTCGCAAGGTCGGCGCCGGTGAAGGTCCCGTACCAGAGCGCCCCGTCCGCCTCGTAGGCAACACGGGCCCTGCCGTCATCACCGATGCGAAGCGCGACATCGCCGGTCGCTTTCGGGATCTCGTGGCGCTTGAGCGCCGTGCCCTCAAGGGTCTCGTAATAAGTTTGATCGTCGGCCTCGTTGGAGACCGTCGCGTGGATCGTCCCGTCGACGACGCGAAACGACTGGATGTGATCGGCGACCGCGCCCAGCTGCCGCGGCTCGGACCACGCTCCGTCCGGCAGGCTTCTCGTCCGGTAGAACACACCCACGTCGCGCAGGCCCGAATCGCCACAGCCACCTTCCTCGACGGCGATGCGGGTATAGGCGAGGTAGAGCAGTCCACCATCGAACGCCAGTTGCGGGTCGTATTCGTCACGCTTGGCGGGTGGCTTGAATTCTGTGGTGTTCCAGTCACGCCCCGCCTGGACGGAGTAGTGGATCCTCGCATCGCACGCCGCGGCGATGTGCCTCCCGCCCGCCGAATCGATGACGACCGAGAGCTCCTGGCACTGGCCGGGCGGGCCGACCGTTTGCGGCTTCGACCAGGTCGCGACGACAGGGTCGACCGGACGAGCGCTCGGTGAGGGCTTGACCGGTCCCGATGGGGCCGCTGACGGGCTGGTGACCGGCGAAGGTTCACCGGACGGCGCCGGTGGGGTGGGCGACGGCGGGTTTGCCGACGGCGAGATCGCCGGGCTCGCGGAGCACGCGATCGTCGCGAAGATGAGGGCTGTAGCCGAGATCGCACGCGCGGTCTGGCCGGCGATTGAAACGCGAGAAGTGGGCACTTGACGTCCTCCAGGCTGTGTTGCCCCAGAGAGACATTCGACGCCATCCGCTTGCTACGATCGGAGGCTGTCGTCATGCCGACACCCTCGTCGGCGTCACACAGCGACGCGCGCAGTCACGGGGCCGCCGGCCCGAGCTCGGCGGTCACCGTTGAGGCGCCGCCGCCTGGCTGACGTGTCGCCAGTGTCGAGCCGAGGATCACGAGCCCGAAACCGATTCCCATCGGGACGGTGAACGTCTCGTTGAGGACGAGCACGCCGAGGACAGCGGCGACGGCCGGATTGACGTAGGTGATGACCGTTGCCCGAACGGGCCCGATCTCGTCGATCAGGGCGGCGAACACGAGGAAGGCGACGGCCGTGCAGACCACAGCCAGGATCACGACCGAAGCGATCACGTTCGCCGAGGGGACGACGGTCGGCCACTGAGTGGCGGCGATCGGGATGTAGACGACAGCGCTGAGTGCCAGCGACAGGGTCATCACGCCGACCGTCGGCAGTCCGCCGAGGCGGCGGGCCAGGATCGCCGGTCCGACGGCGTAGCCGACGACGACAACGACAATCTGGAGCAAGGCCGTCGGGTCCGTCGTCGCGTAGTCGCCGCCGACGATCGCGGCCACGCCGATCAGCCCGACCAGCAGCCCCACCAGGCCCGTCCGGCTGAGCTGGTCCGCGCCACCGGTCGCAAGGGCGATCGCGGTACCGACGAGTGGCACACCCGCGATCAACAACCCGGTCAGGGAGCTCGAGAGGTGCTGCTCGGCCGATCCGAGCGCCACCCACGGGATCGCGATTTCGACGGCTGCGAATGCCACGACCCAGCGCCAGCGGGCGAGGACCGGCCGCAGGTCGACGCGCGCCAGGGCGATCGGCAGGAGGATCACTGTCGCGAGTGCCGTGCGGGCGAGCACGAGCGTCGCCGGGGAGATCTCGGCGACCGCGACACGGATGAACAGGTAGGGGATGCCCCAGATGACCGACATCAGGCCGAATAGCACGAGCCCGCGTCGCGTCACCCCGGCAGACTCCGAGACCACCTCATGCCGGCGATCTTCGCAGACTTCTCACACCGCCGGTCCAGCTTGGGTACCGTTTGCATCGATGACTCCGACAGATGACGTTCGGGCGGCGCTCGCCGAGTTCGATCGAACCTTCGCATCCGGCGATGCCGAAGCGCTCGCGGCGCTCTTCGCCGAGGATGCCAAGCTCCTCCTCCAGCACGGGGAGCCCATCGAGGGCCGCCCGGCGATCCTCGAGCAGTGGACGCGCCTGTTCGGCGCCTATGACGCCTCGTCGTGGCTGGCGGAGCATCAGGTCGTCGAGGTGCACGGCGACCGGGCCTACAGCCTTTCGGTCTACTCGGAAACGCTCGTCCACCGCGGCCACGAGCCGTCGCGCAGCGTGAAAGGCCGCTTGATCCTGTTCCAGCGCCGCGATCCGGACGGCGCCTGGCGCATCGTGCTGGCGATGAACTCGCATGTCCGGCCGATCGAAGTGATCGAGCGGGAAGGGGATACGCCGTGACGTCGCCTTCGCCGCGGTTCACGATGGTCGTCCTGCTCATCGAGGATCTGCCCCGCTCGCTGGCGTTCTACCGCCGGCTGGGCGTCGAGTTTCCACCCGACGCGGACGCAAGGACGGACATCCAGGTCCCAATTGGCGATGACCACCAGCTCGTGCTGACGACCACGTTTGTGGGCAACGACCCCGACCGACAGACGCCGGCCGGAGGGTCGCGGATCCTGCTCGAGTTCTTCGTCGACGGCAACGAGGCGGTGGACGCCAAGTTCGCGGAGCTCGTCGCGGCCGGCTATCGCGGCCGGCGGGAGCCCTGGCTGACGAGCTTCGGCGCGTACATGGGTATGGTCGACGACCCGGATGGCAACACGGTGCTCATCACCGCCGGTTAGGCGTCACTCCTCGCGTCGACGGGGCAAACTTCCAGGATGGAACCGCGCGTCGCCGTTGCTTCGCTGCCGTCCCAGACCACGGACGGGACCTTCCTGATCGGGCGGGAACTGTTTCCGGAGTTTGCCGCCTATCACGCCCTCGGGATCCACGTGCAATCGGACCTGGTCAGGATGGCGACTCCCGATCCCACGTACGTCGAGTCGGCCCTGAAAGCCATGGCCGAGGCGTGCCGCCAGCTCGACGTGCCGGAAGCCTCGGTGGTCTTCATCGATACGGTCGTGCCGCCGCCGACGTTCGGATTGCGGTTCGGCTTCAAGGGCTCGTTCACGACGGATTTTCCGACTTACATCTGGATCTTCGCCAACTGGACCTCGATCGGCGAACTTCGGGACACGGTTCGCCACGAGCTGGCCCATCTCGCGTTCGCGCGCACGCACACGGCGGAGGAGTCGGCGGGCCACGCAGGTCCGTCGGAGGACTTCGCCCTCGCATTCGAACGACGTGGCCGCGAGCCGAGCAGGTAGGGCGGCGTCACTCAGCCCCGCCGACGCCGCTCCTGCGCCGAATCCCGCTCGGCTACGGCCTCATCTCCCGATGGCCCGAGCGGTCGTGTCGAGCGCGTCGACCTCGGCCTGGTGGATCGCGCCGATCCGGTCGCCGAGATCCTCGAGGATCGCCGCGATTCGGTCCGGTGGCAGGGGGAAGACGTCGGCGTAGCGATCCCGGATCGCCCACGCGGTCTCCGAGGCCACCGCCGCATACGACCGACCCTGTTCGCCGGCCATCACCGCCTCGTGAAGGGTCTCGACCGCCTCGACCGCCTCTGCTGCACCGTCGAGATCGGGCGGTACGGCCGCGTCGGCCAGCTCCTCCCATCGGTCGGCGACGCCGCGCCAGGCCCGCGCCGCGTCGCCCAGCGCAGGGTTGTCGAGGGCGATGGCGGCTTCGTCGAGTGATTCGGCAAACAGCTCCCGCAGGTGGCCGCCGTGTGGACCGACCTGGCCATCGACGCTTTCGTGGATGGCCGACAGCGCGCCGAACAGGCCGCGGCCGTCGGCGAAGACCCTCGGCCACGCCTTCGCGTTGCGCTCGTCAGTCATCAGCCGGCTCCACTTGCGCCATGCCGGGAGCGAGAAGGAGTCGGATGAAGATCGCAGGTGATCCACCTGGTCCTCGAGGCCCGCGAGCATCGCCGCTCGAAGCCGTTCGGCCGGGATCGGTCCGGGCGTGGTTCGCAGCGCGAGGATCCGATGCCTGAACGAGCCGATCCGAGCGCGGGCGGCGGCCATCACGGCCGGTGAAACACGGAGTGGGCCCCGGCCACGATCGTCCACGACGTACGAACCATCGGCCTCACGTCCGATGACGACGACGGCCAGGCCCTCGTGCCCCGACAGGTCGTCGGGCTGGCCCCAGATCCGGATCGACTGGAGGTCGACCCAGACGATGGCGGGCACGCCGGCGTCCAGGCGGGCATCGAGCGCCTCGCGAGCCCCTTTCGCGCCGCCGGTCTCGTGCGCATCGGGCTCGATGCCGAGCCGATCGAGCGTCTTGCCCGTCCACCCGGGGATCCACGGGTATTGCCACTGATTCCGAAATGCCACGGTGAGGACCGGCCCACGGTGGATCTTGCCACGGTGTTCCGCCTGGAACTCCCAGAGGATGTAGCCGGCACCCAGGCCGCCGCCGATGCCGAGGATCGCGGCTTCGGTCAACGGCTCGCCCGTCAGGCCCGAGACGACACCCTGGTTCGCGAGGAGATTGGCCAGCGTGGCGGTCTCCGGGTGCAGGCCGCCGCGCATCCGATAGCCAGTCGAGGTCGCGGCGTCGGTCCGCGGCTCGGCGGGATGTCCGTCCGTGGCGCCCTCGAACAGGGCGCGCCGGGCGGCGGCGTATCGCTCGCCGGTCTTGGCCATGCGCGCACGCACGACCCGCTTGAAGGCCTTGTCGGTGGTCATCGGTCAGTTCCCCGTCACGGCCGTCGACGTACGCGCCCACACCGCCACGTCGTCGGCCGGTCGGATGGTCGACCGGTTTGTCCCGAGGATCCGGATCCCCTTTACCGCCGCATCGCCGCGCCGCGTGGGGGCTCGGTCTGGCAGTCGGGCGCGGGAGCGCGCCGTCGCTAGTGTACGACGCCGAGCAACCGGCTTACGGCTCCGTCCTTACTCGACGATCAGCACGATCTTGCCCAACGTGCCGGCCGCAAACGCGGCCAGCGCCGCCGTCGCCTCCGAAAGCGGGAACGTCTGCTGAACCCTGACCTGCAGCCTGCCGGCCGCGACCTGGCCGGCCAGCGACGTGAGCTTCTCAGGAGTCGGCGTGCCCATGACGTTCGTCGCCGCGACGTTACGGCCCGCCAGTCCCTTCACGTCGGCAGCCCCGAGGGTCGTCGCAAGCCGGCCACCGTCCCGGACAAGCGCTGCCATTGGCCCGAACGCCTCGCTGCGATTGATCGTGTCGATGAGGGCGGACACGCCATCCGGGTAGCGGGCGCGAACCGCTTCCGCGACATCGCCCGTCGTGTAGTCGATGGTATCTGCGGCGCCGAGCGATCGGACGAACCCGTCTTCGTCGCCGGCCCTGGCCGTCGCGATCACGGTCGCGCCTCTCTGCGCAGCAAGCTGAACGGCGAACGAACCGACGCCGCCCGTCGCACCAACGACGAGCACCGTGTCGCCCGGGCCTGGTTTAACCGCATCGACCGCGTCGAGCGCGGTCGAGCCGGCGAGTGGGATCGCAGATGCGACCTCCCAGGAGAGGCTAGCCGGCCTTCTCGCGAGTACCAGGCGCGACGCGCTGCCGGCGACGAGCTCGGCAAACGTGCCCTCGTGCAGGGGCGGCGCGCTCGTCACGAAGCCAAGGACCTCGTCGCCGACCGCAACGTCCTCTCGGGCCGCTCCGACCGCCTCCACGACGCCAGCCAGGTCACGCCCGATCACCGTCGGCAGGTCGTGCGGCATCATCGCAAGGAGGCCGCCGCTCGCCTGGAAGACGTCGAATCCGTTGGCGCTAGCGGCGCGGACGCGAACAAGCGCTCCATCGTCGCCGACAGCAGGATTTGGCAGGTCGACGGGGGCGGCGGGCTGGCCGATGTGGGTCAGGGCAAAGGCTTTCACGGGACTCCTCGCGGTGGGTAACGGTTGCATACGCAACGATACCTCAGAGCCGAGCGGTCGTCCGCGGGTGTCGAAAGGTTCCTGAAACCCTCCCCAGCGTCGGCGTTGTCTGGGGTCGCGGACGGGTTCGCTAGGGTGACCAGCGATACGAACGGCAAGAAGGAGCACCCCATGCCGAAGGTCACCCCATGCCTGTGGTTCGACGGCCAGGCCGAGGAAGCCGCGAAGTTCTACGCATCGATATTTCCGAACAGCCGTGTCGACAAGGTCGTCCGCTCAGCTGCGGACAACCCGAGCATGAGCGAGGGCGAGGTGCTGACCGTCGAGTACACGCTTGACGGCGCGCAGTTCATCGGGTTGAACGGCGGTCCCGAGTTCAAGTTCACCGAGGCGATCTCCTTCGACATCGACTGCAAGGACCAGGCCGAGGTCGACCGCTACTGGGACGCGCTCGTCCAGGGCGGCGGCGAGCACAGCGTGTGCGGCTGGCTGAAGGATCGCTTCGGCGTGTCGTGGCAGGTCGTGCCGCGACAGCTCAACGAAATGCTCGAGAGCCCCGATCGTGACGCAGCCCGACGGGCGATGGAGGCAATGCTGAAGATGGAGAAGCTCGACGTCGAGCAGCTGCGCGAGGCGTTCGAGGGCGTGCCCGCCTAGGGCTCAACTTCGACTACACCCTGACGTAACCGGGCGTTCGCTGGGAGCGCCCGGTTCGTCTTGCTTGGCGCATGATCTGTCCATGGATACCTCACCGCTCCGTGTCGTCATCGCGGAGGACTCGGCGCTGATTCGCGAGGGCATCGCGCGGCTGATCCAGGAATCCGGCGGCACGGTCGTGGCGATGGTCGGCGACGGCCCGTCGTTCGTGGACGCGGTCGTCGCCCACCGCCCGGATGTCTCGGTCGTCGACGTCCGGATGCCGCCGAGCCAGCGGGACGAGGGCCTTCGAGCGGCGATCGAGGCGCGCCGACAGGTGCCCGGCACGCCCGTCCTGGTGCTGAGCCAGTACGTGGAGCGGCAGTACGCGACCGAGCTGCTCGCCGATCGAGCCGGTGGGGTCGGCTACCTTCTCAAGGACCGCGTCGGCGACGTGCGCGAATTCATGGACGCCCTGCGGCGTGTTGCTCGGGGCGGTACCGCCCTCGACCCCGAGGTCGTCGCCCAGTTGATGGTCCGGCACCGACGCGACGATCCGCTCTCGGCGTTGACGCCCCGCGAGCGGGAGGTCCTCGCGGCGATGGCGGAGGGCCGCACGAACGTCGGCGTCGCCGCGCTGCTCGGCATCACGGAGGGCGCGACGGAAAAGCACATCAGCAGCATCTTCGGCAAGCTCGAGCTGCCCGACTCGCAGAACGACCATCGCCGCGTGCTCGCGGTGTTGACTTACCTCGGTTCCTAGAAGGGCATCTCGGCCCGGACGAGGGTCGGCCCGCCGGCCGGGCTCAACACCGTAAGCGTCCCGTCGACCCCGGCGACACGCCCGGTGAGCCCTGCCAGGCCGCCGCCCGGTTCCACGCTGGCACCTCCGGTGCCGTCGTCCCAGACCTCGACGATGAGGCGCGACCATTCCCGCCGGCAACGGACCTCGCAGTGCTTCGCGCTTGAATGCTTCGCGACGTTCGCGAGCGCTTCCGCGACGACGAAGTAGGCGGCTCGCTCGATCGCCGGCGGCAGGCGTTCACCGGCTTGGAGCTCGCTTCGGACGACGGTCGGCACGGGGCCGTGGGCGGCGATCGAACCAAGGGCTGGTACGAGACCGCGATCGAGCAGGATCGACGGGGCCATCCCGCGGACGAGGTCGCGCAATTCCGCCAGCGCCTCGCGAGCCTGCTGCTGGCCCTCGAGGATCAGCTGTTTGGCTCCCTCCGGATCCGCGTCGATCCGTTCGCTGGCAAGTCCCAGGTCCAGGTTCAACATCACCAGACGCTGCTGGGCGCCATCGTGGAGGTCCCGCTCGATCCGGCGCAGCTCGCTCGCCTCGACGTCGAGGACGGCGGAGCGGCTCTCCTTGAGCGTCTCGACCTGGCGGCGCAGCTCCCGACTTTCCGATGTGCAGAGGAGCCCCACGACGACGGCCCGGTGGAGGGTCATCACGATCTGGGACATCGTTGCGGCAACCGGCAGCAGCGCGAAACCGAGAAGCGTCCGCAGGACGACGGTCGGCAGGTCGCGCCCGCCCAACGGGCCCAGGTAGGCGGGAAGGATCGCGCCGGGGACCGCGTCGTACCAGACGGGCATCGTCAACAGTGACAGCGCCAGCGACCATGCCCCGAGGACGACCCCAAACTCGATGATCGAGAGCGGGAAGTTCACCGCAACGTAGAGGACATCGCGCCATCGGTTCTCGTCAGCGAACTCGGCGCGCAGGATCCCGAGGAAGCCCCCGCGGATCGGTCGGTACGGGTGCGCCATCGGGCGCTTCGGATCGCCCAGGGCGACACGCCGGCGCTCCAGCCGCGCAACCAGGCGTGAGCCTTCGATCGCCAAAGCGATGAACACCAGGCCGATCCCGACGAAGATCGAGGCGATCCCACCGGAGGCGACGACGGCGAGCATGGCGAACGCGCCGATGCCAACGAACAAGCCAATCGCGATCGCGGCGTTCGCGTACCACGTGGCCGGATGGATCGGCGACAGGAGGAAGGCACGGATCGGATTGCGCGCCCGTCGTGCGAGGCTGAAGGGCCCCGCACCCTCGCTGCCTCCGTCGGGGGCAACATTGATCCCCGACGAAGCGAACGACGCTCCGCCGGGGATCCGGGCTGCGATCAGCCCGGCGAGGATGAGGAGCAGTCCAACGATGAGGACTGCACCTCCTATCACGGTTCGGTCGGTTCGCGTCGCACGGCGGTCGCCACCAGGATGGCCCCGATCCCGACGATGAACGCGGGCCAGATGAACCGCCCGCCGTCCGCCCACGAGGGCAAGAACCCGTCCAGGAGGGCCAGACTGCCGAGCAGGATCAGGATGATCCCGACGATCGTGGTGCCCCGGCCATCGCTTCGACCCGAACGATGCTCGACGACCGGCCTCGAGTGCCAGCCGGTGGGGGAGGCAGCCGCTGCCGCGCCCGTCGGGTCGGCGCTCTGGCTGTCTGGCGCGACGACTGACTCCGGCTCGTACGGCACGATGATCGCCATGGCGATGTAGAGCAGCAGGCCGAGGCCGCCGAAGAAGATCGAGACGACCCACAGCACCCGGACGAGGGACGTATCGATGTCGAAGTACTCCGCGAGGCCGGAGGCCACGCCCGCGATGCGCTTGTCATGGCGGCAGCGATAGAGACGGCGGTTCACCTGCATCCTCCAATCGGATTGATCGTGACGTTACCTAGATTCACGTCGACGGTCAGGTCGGCGTGGTGGGCAGCCGATGCGTAGTCCTGGCTCTGCCAGTCCGCGTCGGATTCGTGCTGGCCGTTGATGGAGATCCCGTTCAGTGCGCCGTCATGGCGGACACGGAGGCCGACTCCGGCCGGCGTGCACACCTGGAGCTCACCGGCATTCACCTCCAGCGTGCCGACGACATCGGCATTCGCCGGGAGATGGAACGACAACCTTCCGGCGTTGATCTCGCCCGATAGGCTCGCGACGGACGCCTCCGTCAGATCGACGGTCGTCTGGCCGGCGTTGGTAGCGATCTCCAGGTTCCCGATCTGGGCATCCGGCAGGCTGATTCGCCCTTCGCCCGCGTTCACCTCGAGCGATAACTCGTCGATCGCGGTAGTCGGGAGGGTCAGGTGCCACTCCTCGCCCCCGCTTCTGAATGCGCGCCAGCCGCGGCCGGCGCCGGCTTCGATCGAGAGCGTCCGCGAGGACGCGTCGACGATCGGCGGGCGGTCGACGGCGTTGGTGGCAGAGAGCTGCCAGCCATTTCCAGGCGAGGTGTTGATGTCGACGAGACCGCATGCGGCCGTCACGGAGATGCGTGCCGGCCCATCGAAGGTGCCGTTGTTGGTCGCGACGCTCGCCGGTTCGCGATCCGGGCCGCAGAGCAGCGCGAGGTTCGGCGTGACGACGAACGCGCCGCCCAGGACCAGCCCCGGAACCGCGGCCGCGAGCATGCCGCCCGGAACGCTGAACTGCGTCCGGCGGAGAACGAGCCCAAACCCGATCGCGACGAGCGCGAGCGGCCAGAGCCGTAGGGCGTCCGCGATCACCGCCGCATCGATGACCCGCAGGTCGGAGGCTACGAGAACGCCGCCCAGAGCGACGAGAAAGACCCCCCAGTAGAGAAATCGACGGTTGATCCGCATCGGTGATCCACCCCTCCTGCGCTTGCTTGAGCCTACTCCGGGCACGCTGCCCGCCTGATGAGCTCACGCTACGGGTGTGGGGTCCCGCCTCCCAGCCAGCCACCCGGCATCTTCGCGGTAGGGATAGCCGCACTGGAGGGGGGAGGGTGGCCGCCGACGGGCGCATGTCTGCCCATTCGGCCGTAGGCAGGCAGCGATGCTGCGGCCAAACTGATCGTTGGCGACCTATGCGACGACACGAGTGGCTCCATGAGCGCGACCAGCAAGCCTCGCCCGCCGCTGCGCGCAAGCCGCCGGCGGAGACAGTCGATCGCGCCCCCGGAGTCGATCCGCTCGGGCCAACGGCGCGCTCAGTGCTGCAACTGCAGAACACTGCGGGCAATGCAGCCGTCGCGTCGGTGCTGGGCGGCCGGGCGCAGGGCCCTCGCGTCCTCCAGCGGCAGCCGAAACCCCCCAAGAAGCCCCCGACGAAGCCTCCGAAGAAGAAAAAGCCTCCGAAGTGGCTGACCGACGCAAAGGCTGAGCTGAGCCGCCAGTTTCCGAACAGTCCCGACATGGCGAACGTCAATTTCAAGGACTACGCGGACCTGAATCCGGTGCTGGCGAAGTATTCGTACCTCGCATGGACGAACTCAGGCACCGATATCTACATTCGCAAACTGGATGCCCAGATGCTGGCCTATGTCATCCAACACGAGGCAAGGCACATCGTCCAGTTCAACGGCGCGAAAGGTAAGCCGCCGGCGACGTGGCAGGAGATGGCCGGGTACGAGCTGTCCGCATATTCCGACGACGTCAAGTGGCTTGCGAGCCCCCAGGCGAAGAAGCTGATCCCCTCGGCCAGCGTTAGAACGAAGCTCACGACGTCGGCAAGCGGCGCCGTGACCGGTATCAATGCGGTGCTCAACAAGCAGACGACCCTCACGGGGCAGGCTCGCCAGGATGAGATCCGCGCCGACATGATTGCGGCGGACATGATCCCGAAGAACTCGCCGCAAGACCCCGCCGGCATGTACAAGCAGCCCTGATGCGCCAGCCCGAGGGCGGCACAGCCCGGGGCTAGCCGCACCCCAGTGGTGGTGGCTGTCCGGATTGGCGAGTCCGATACCCTCAGATCAGGCGGCGTGGCGCAACGCCGACCGTGAGGAGAAGTCAATGAAGGCGGCCATGCAGGCCCGATACGGCCCGCCCGACGTCGTGAGCGTCAGGGAGGTCGAACGCCCGGTCCCGGTGGACGACCAGGTACTGGTTCGCGTCCGGGCCGCGTCGGTCAACCGGGCCGACCTCGATGGCCTCGTTCCAAAGCCGTCCTTCGCCCGCCTGTTCATGGGGCTCCGTGCGCCGAGGAACCAGAACGCCGGCGTCGATGTCGCCGGCGTCGTCGAGTCCGTTGGACCTACCGCGACTCGCTTCACACCGGGCGAGGAGGTCTTCGCGGACCTGTTCGGCTACGGCCCGGGAGCCTTCGCGGAGTATGTCTGTGCGCCGGAACGGGCCTTCCAATCGATCCCGGCCGGCATGACGTTCGACGAGGCCTCCACGCTGCCGCACTCGGCGGTGCTGGCGATCCAGGGACTTCGGCTCCGCAATGGCCGAACGCCCAAGCCCGGCGACCGGGTCCTGATCGACGGCGCGTCGGGCAGCGTCGGGCCGTTCGCCGTCCAGATCGCGAAGTCGATGGGTACGGAGGTGACCGGTGTCTGCAGCACCGGGAACATGGAATTCGTGCGATCCCTCGGCGCCGACCATGTAATCGACTACACGAGGGTCGACTACACGAGCACCGGCGAGCGCTACGACTGGATCGTCGATGCCGATTCCCACCACTCGATCCTGCGCGTCCGGCGCGCACTCCGACCAAACGGCGTCTACGTCACGCTCGGCGGTACCACGGCCTCGATTTTCGCGGGGTTGCTTCTGGGGCCTCTGATCTCGCGCTTCAGTGACAGGTGGACGGGCCTGATGATCTGGTGGAAGCCATTCAACTCGGCCGACGTGGCGACATTGAAGGAGCTCATCGCGGCCGGGAAACTGAAGCCAGTCATCGATCGGCGGTATCACCTGGACCAGGTCGTCGACGCGCTGCGCTACGTCGACGAAGGCCACCCGAAGGGCAAGGTCGTCATCACGATGTAATCGTCGCGCCGGCGGTCCGTCACGGGGCTGAGTCGGTTGGTATCCTGCCGCCGGTGCGAACCCTTCTCGCCCGGGCCATCGAGACCATCGTGCCGGCGCGGCTTGGCCGACCCTTCCGCTGGCTCCTGTCGGCGACGGTCGTCAACAACATCGGCGACGGCGTCGTGCTGTCGGCGGGACCCTTGCTCGTCGCCTCGCTGACACGGGACCCGCTGCTCGTCTCGTTTGCCCTACTCAGCGAATACCTGCCCGTGCTGCTGTTCGGCGTGCTGGGTGGTGTTGCCGCGGACCGCTGGGACCGGAAGCGCATGGTCGTGCTGGTCAACCTTGGCCGGGCCATCGTGCTCGTCGGGCTCGTGGCGACGATCGTCAGCGGGACGGTCAACATCGTCCTCGTGCTGGTGATCCTGTTCATCCTCGGCACGGCTGAGACGTTCGCTGACTCGGCCAGCAGCACGCTACTCCCGGGCCTCGTGGCGCGGGCGGACCTTGGCATCGCAAACGCCCGCTTGCAGGGCGCCTTCCTGCTCGTGAACCAGCTGCTCTTGCCACCGGTTGGTGCGTTCCTGTTCGCGATCGGCCCGGCGATTCCTTTCGCAACGAATGCGGCAGGCTTCGCGCTCGGCGCGGTGTTGATCTCACGAGTCGTAACCGGCGTGCGAGAGCTGCAGACCGACCGCCCGGGCGTCCGCGCGGAGATGCTCGAGGGGTTCCGCTGGCTCATGAACCATCCACCGATGCGGACGCTGGCGCTCACGATCCTCACGTTCAACATCACCTTCGGCGCGGCGTGGTCCGTCCTGGTCCTCTACGCGGGCGAGCGGCTCGGCATGGACGAAGTGGGGTTCGGGCTGCTCACGACGGCGATGGCCGTCGGCGGAATCATCGGGACGGTGTCGTACGGCAGCCTGGAGCGGCGGTTCTCGCTGGCCGACATCATGCGCGTCGGGCTGCTCATCGAGACGGGCACGCACCTGGTTCTCGCGCTGACGACGTCGTCCGTCGTTGCCCTGGCAACGATGGTCGTGTTCGGGGCGCACGCCTTCGTCTGGGGTACGACCTCAACGGTCGTTCGCCAGCGCGCCGTCCCGGATGCCGTGCTGGGCCGCGTCGGCGGCGTCTACCGTGTTGCGATCGTCGGCGGAATGGTGGTCGGCACACCCATCGGCGGCCTGCTGGCCAGGACGTTCGGGATCACGGCCCCGTTCTGGTTCGGATTCGTGGGCTCCGCGCTGCTCGTCGCGATCCTGTGGCGCCAGTTCGAGCACATCGTCCACGCCGGCGAGACGGAGCATCCGTGAGGCGGACCTGACGGGCTTCGGCGAACGGTCGTGGACATTTGTCGCAATCGAGCATCATGGACGCGCTGTGGACCCAGCCGACCGCCTCCGAGCCCTCGCGGACCTCGTGCCGATCCTCGAGTCCCCGGACGCCGACTTCGGGCACTGGGAGGCGCCACCGGCGGAGGGTGGCGTTCTACAGATGCCGTACTACTCGTTCGGCCCAACGGCGGATGCGTTCAGGGCAGCCGTCGGCCGAGGCAATTGGATCGTCAAGGGCTTCGATTGGGGCGCGTGGCTCCAGACGTCCGAAGGGCAGTCCCTGAGCGATGGACAGGCGGCACTCGCAGACGCCAGCCCCGATCAGCTGGCCCAACTGATCACCGCGATCATCCGATCGGATCGCTTCGTGGAGGGATCGCTTGCGGGTGCCTTCGAGTCGGGCTTGCTCAGTCGAATCGCCCGACGAGCAGCCGCGCTCGCGGCCGAACGCGAGGACTGAGCGACGATCCGGCGCTCAGTCCGGGCGCCAGAGGTCGATCTGGGGCAACCCCTCGATCCCGAGGGTCTGGGACAGCTCGCCGCAGTGGTAGGCCTCGTGGGTGAGCAGCCGCTGGAGGATCGACGCGCGAGAGTGGACCTGACGCTGGTCGCCGTAGTACCGCTCGACCGTCTCATCGAGCATTTCCGGCGTCCAACTGTCCAGGCAGCGATCGATGATCGCCCAGGTCGTGTCGAGCGCGTTTACCAGTTCCTCGGCCGATCGGGGGTGGTCGAGGTCGTCCTCCCAGCCGTCGCCGGTCAGCGGCTCCGGGAACGGCGTCGTGTCGGCGCCTGGCTCTCCGAGGACCCCGCAGAGCCAGTAGGGGCGAGCGCCGGCCGTGTGCCCGACCGTCGCCCAGATCGGATCGCGGTCGGGCGCCGGTCGGATTGCCAGCTGCCTGTCGTTCATCGCGCGGACGACCTCCGTGAGGCGACGGTTGTACTGCGGCCAGCGGTCGTAGAAGCGGCGGATCGACATCGCCCAAGTCTAGGTGAGGGCAAGCCCGCCGGTCATGTCGCCGGAGCGCCATCGAAGCGACCGCGGCAAGATGCTGTGATGAACGACGAGGACAGCCACTGCGGTGAACGCGTCGCGGCCACGTACGACGAGACATCCGACAAGATGTTCGACGCTGCCGTTGTCGAGCCGATGGTTGACTTCCTGGCCGAGCTCGCCGGCAACGGTCGAGCGCTCGAGCTCGGGATCGGGACAGGTCGAGTCGCCCTGCCGCTGGCGGCCCGCGGCGTCGACGTGCACGGGATCGATCTTTCCAGGGCGATGACGGACCGACTCCGGGCGAAGCCGGGAGGGGCGGCGATCGGCGTGACGATCGGCGACTTCTCGACCGCGACGGTCGACGGGACGTTCCGCCTCGTCTATCTCGTCTACAACACGATCATGAACCTGACGACACAGTCCGCCCAGGTCGCGTGCTTCCGAAACGTCGCCGCCCATCTCGAGCCAGGTGGCTCCTTCGTCATCGAGGTCGGGGTGCCCGATCTTCGACGCCTGCCATACGGCGAGCGGTTCGTCATCTTCGACGCGGGCGAGACCCACTGGGGGATCGACGAGTACGACGTCGCGAACCAGGGCTTGATCTCGCATCATTTCCAGATGCGGGGCGACCAGGTGCGCGGCGACGCCTTCGAGAAGTCATCGGGTCCGTTCCGCTACGTCTGGCCGGCGGAACTCGACCTGATGGCGGAGCTGGCGGGCATGCGACTGCGAGAGCGCTGGGCCGGGTGGAGGCGAGAGCTCTTCACGAGCGACAGCGGCCAGCACGTGTCGGTCTGGGAGAAGCCGGCGTAAGAACGACGCCAGCGCTACCGCGCGAAGCCCGCGGATCGGCCGCGGTCGGTACCCTTGGGCCCATGCCGGCAGAGTTCATCTACAGCACCTACAAGCTCGCCCGCCACTACCCGCCGGATCGGACCGTGCTCGAGGACATCTCGATCTCGTTCTACCCGGGCGCCAAGATCGGCGTCATCGGGCCGAACGGCGCGGGGAAGTCGAGCCTCCTTCGGATCATGGCCGGGCTCGACGACGGGTTCACTGGCGAGGCCCGCCTGACGCCCGGCTTCACGGTGGGCTACCTGAGCCAGGAGCCGCAGCTCGATCCGGCCAAGGACGTGAAGGGCAACGTCATGGATGGCGTCAGCAAGGTGCAGGCGCTCCTCGACGCGTACGACGCCGTGATGGCGAAATGGTCCGACCCGGACGCCGACTACGACGCGATCGGCGTCGAGCAGAGCCGTCTCGAGGACAAGATCAACGCCGCGGACGCCTGGAACGTCGAGCGGAACGTCGACATCGCGATGGAGGCGCTCCGCTGCCCGCCGGACGAGGCCGACGTCAGCACACTCTCCGGCGGTGAGAAGCGCCGGGTCGCCCTCGCCCGGCTTCTGCTCCAGCACCCGGACCTGCTGCTCCTCGACGAGCCGACGAACCATCTCGACGCGGAGTCGGTCGAGTGGCTGGAGCGCTTCCTCGATGAGTACGCGGGCACGGTCGTCGCCGTTACCCACGACCGCTACTTCCTGGACAACGTCGCGAAATGGATCCTCGAGCTCGACCGGGGGAGGGGAGTTCCGTTCTCCGGCAACTACTCCAGCTGGCTGGAGCAGAAGCTCGAGCGACTCGGGCGCGAGCAGAAGCAGGTCGACGCCCGCCAGCGAACGCTCGCCCGCGAGCTCGAGTGGGTCCGGATGGGAGCGAAGGCGCGCCAGGCGAAGGGCAAGGCTCGGCTGTCGGCCTACGAGAAGCTCCTGGCCGAGGCGAACGACACGAAGGACACGACCCGCGAGCTCGAGATCGCGATCCCACCCGGACCGCGGCTGGGCGACCAGGTCATCGAGGTCCGGGGCCTTCGTAAGGGCTACGGCGACAGGCTGCTCATCGAGGACCTGACGTTCTCGCTGCCGCGAGCCGGGATCGTCGGGATCATCGGCCCTAACGGCGCCGGCAAGACCACGCTGTTCCGTATGCTCGTGGACCAGGAGAAGCCGGACGCCGGGGCCATCGAGATCGGCGACACCGTCCAGCTCAGCTACGTCGACCAGGACCGCGACTCGCTGGCGTCCGAAAAGACCGTATTCCAGGAAATCACCCAGGGCGTCGAAGTGGTCACCGTCGGTAAGCGCGAGATCCCGGCCCGCGCCTACGTCTCGAGCTTCAACTTCCGCGGGACGGACCAGCAGAAGCTCGTTGGAACGCTGTCTGGCGGCGAGCGCAACCGCGTCCACCTCGCGAAGCTTCTCCAGTCCGGTGGCAACGTGCTGCTCCTCGACGAGCCGACGAACGACCTGGACGTCGACACGCTCCGGGCCCTCGAGGCCGGCCTCGAGTCGTTCCCGGGCTGCGTCGTCGTGATCAGCCACGATCGCTGGTTCCTCGACCGGATCGCAACCCACATCCTGGCCTTCGAGGGCGACAGCCAGGTCCGCTGGTTCGAGGGCAACGTCAGCGACTACGAGGCGTTCCGCCACAAGGAGCTCGGCACGGCAGCCGACCAGCCACGCCGGATCCGGTACAAGCGCTTGGTCGCCTGACGCGCCTCAGGCGTCGGCGCGATCTCCTTCGCCCCGGCCCGCGTCCTCTCCCGGCTTGACCAGGCCCGATTCATAGGCCATCACCACGACCTGTGCCCGATCCCGGGCATCGAGCTTGCCCATGACGCGGCTCACGTGCGTCTTGGCGGTCGACGGACTGACGACGAGCGACTCGGCGATCTCGTCGTTGGTCAACCCGGCGGCAACGAGGGTCATCACCTCGAGCTCGCGTTCGGTGAGGACGTCGAGCCGGGCGGATCGGCGCGGGGTCGGTGCTGCGGCGGCGAACTCTGCGATCAGGCGGCGGGTCACACCGGGCGAGAGGAGGGCAGCACCGCCCGCGACGACGCGGATGGCGTTGAGCAGTTCCGCCGGCTCGGTGTCCTTGACGAGAAACCCGCTAGCCCCGGCGCGCAGGCCCTCGAACACGTTGTCGTCGGTCTCGAAGGTCGTGAGGATGACGATGCGCGTCGATTCGAGTGCCTCGTTGGAAGCGATGCGGCGGGTCGCCTCTATGCCGTCGAGCTTGGGCATCCGGATATCCATCAGGACGACGTCGGGGACGAGCGACGCCGCCAACGCGATCGCCTCGTCGCCGTCGCGCGCTTCACCGACGACTTGCAGGTCCGGCTCCGATTCGATCAGCGCCCTGAATCCGGCGCGCACCAGGGCCTGATCGTCGGCGAGAAGGACGCGAATCATCGGGCCGGAAGGCGAGCGTGGACGCGGAAGCCACCCTCGGGCCGGGGGCCCGCATCGAGTGCCCCACCGATCGCCGCTGCCCGCTCTCGCATGCCGGTGAGTCCATTGCCGGGGCGCAGTGCGACGCCCGGCGGGATGCCGGTCCCGTCGTCCTCGACCGTGACCTCGACCGCATCGGAGTCGTGGCGGATCGATATCGCGACGTGGCTCGCGTCGGCGTGCCGGGTGACGTTCGTCAGCGACTCCTGGACGATCCGGTAGGCCGCGAGGTCCGACGCGGCTGGGAGGCGAGACGGCTCGCCGGTGGTGGAGACCTCGACCGCAAGGCCCGCTGCGCGGGCGGTGTCGATGAGCTCATCGAGGCGCTCCAGTCCTGGCGCTGGGGCGCGCGAGTCGATGTCGTCGGCCTGGCGCAGGACGCCCAACGTCGCCCGGAGTTCGCGCATCGCCTCTTTGCTCGTCTCGTTGATCGTGATGAGCGCCTCGCGCGCCTGCTCGGGCTGCTTGTCGAGGAGGTGCACGGCCACCCCCGCCTGGACGTTGATCACGGAAATGCTGTGGGCGAGCACGTCATGGAGATCGCGGGCAATCCGCAGTCGCTCCTCACCGGCACGTCGGCGGGCCTCCTCATCGCGAGTTCGCTCGGCGTCGATGGCGCGCTGCTCGACCTGGGCGATGTATTCACGACGCCCGCGCGATACCTCGCCGAGCACGAAGCCGGCGATCAACCAGCCAACCAGCCAGAGGGGCGCCTCAGGCTCGACGGCGTGGCCCGCGCGGACGATCAAGCCGGCCGCCATAAACGCGACGGCCACGACGGATCCGATCGCGAGCGTGGCAGTCCGGTAGCCCGCCGACACGGCCGCCCAGATCGCGAGCACGAGGGACACCGTCCAGAAGGGACCCGGTTGGCCCAGCCAGACGTATGCGGTTGCCGCGGCCGCAATGAGTGCGAGCGTCTCGATCGGGTACCTGTTGCGGATCGCAACAGGCGCCGCGATCACGACGAGGAGCGCGTAGCCGGCGCCATCCGGCCGGCCGACGCCGTTCGCGCGGGCCCACAGCTCCGTGCCGACCAGCTCCGCTGCGAGGACCGCTATGGCAAGGAGCAGATCGGACCGGCTCCACCGCTGTTCGCGCGGCAGATTCCCCGTCGTCATCGGACAAACCTACCCGTGTCCGGGCTGCCTTGTCGTCCGCCTGTAGACGGAAACGCGTGTACCACCGGTGGAGTACGCGAGGGCCCGGATTGCCGGTCTTCGTCAGCCCAATGCGGTACGACGGTTGTCGACCCGGTTCCGATGACCCGCGATCCCGTGGCGGGCAAGGTTGTTGCGTTCAACTAGCCAACCCCGAAACAAGGGAGTTCGTTCCGATGGCCTTCATGACCAACATCCATCTGCCGACGCGAGATGCGTTCGAGCGACGCGTCGCGGAGTGGCTGGCGCAGCACAGCGTTGGCCTGCTCCGTGTCAGTCTCGGGCTGGTGTTCCTCGGGTTCGGCGTCCTGAAGTTCGTTCCCGGTCTCAGTCCCGCAGAACCGCTGGCCGGCCGAACCCTCGACATCCTGACCCTGGGCCTCGTGCCCGAGAGGATCGGCCTCGTCATGATCGCGGGCCTGGAGTCGCTGATCGGCGTTCTGCTCCTGACCGGGATCGGGTTGCGGATTGCCCTCGCGCTGCTAGCGATCGAGCTCATCGGGATCCTGTCACCGCTGGTCCTCTTGCCCGGCGACATGTTCCGAAGCTTCCCATTCGCTCCGACGCTGGCGGGCCAGTACGTCCTCAAGGATGTCGTCGTCGCAGCGGCCGGCCTCGTCGTCGCCGCCCGGACGCTCGGCGCCCGCATGGTCGTGGACCGCTGACGCAACACTCGTACCAGGAGATCAAGCATGAACACGATCCGACAACTGCTCGTCTTCGCCGGGCTCGTCGTCGCGGTCGCCGCCTGCTCCGGCGGCGGCGCCGCGGCGTCGATCACGCCGCCGCCCGATGCCGATGCATCAGTGTCGGCGCAGAACAACCTCTTCATCGAGCAGACGATCGAGCTGCCGGCCAGGACGCCATCAGCGGTCTTCTTCAAGAACCTCGATGGCCAGCCGCATAACGTGGCTATCTACACCGATTCGACCGTCGCAACGAGCCTGTTCGTCGGGGAGACGATCACGAACGCCGCCCTGGTCTACGCGGTCCCGTCGCTCGATCCGGGGACCTACTTCTTCCGTTGCGATGTGCATCTCGACATGGTCGGGACCGTAAAAGTGGTGGATTGATGCGTAACCTTCGATTTCTCATGGCCACGGCGGCAGCGTCGCTCCTCGTGGCTGCGGCCCTCCATGCCGGCATCGTGATTGCCGGCCCGTTCGATCAAGCGGCGATGTACGAGGGCGGGATCGCGGTGATCCTGCTGATCGGCGTGAGCCTGACCTTCATCGGGCCGACGGCGGCGCGCGTCGCCGCGTTGGGGACGCAGGCCGTCGCCCTTGCGGGCGCCTGCGTCGGCCTCTATCTGTCGGTCCGAGGAGTGGGACCTGACACCGCCCTCGACATCGTCTACCACGTGGCCCTGATCGGGCTGCTGGTAGCCGGCCTCGTACTGGCGTGGAAGCTGCGGGGAAGTGAGTCGGTCTCCCGAACCGCAGCGTAGGTGGCAGCCAGCGCGGGTGTCCCGCCGGCACCCGCGCTTACGCTGCCCGAGGCGGACCGTCGCCGGAGGCTCATGCGCCCTTGAACAAGCGCAGAACCTCCAGATAGTGCGGGTTGTACATGATCCCCAGGACGTTGCCGAACGGGTCGACCACCGAGGCGGTCACGAATCCTTCCCCACGCTCGCGCGGTTCGTCGTGCGGCGTCGCACCCAGGCCCAGCAGCTTCTCGAGCGTTCCGGGAACGTCGTCGACATGCCAGTAGGCGATCTCACCGGCCGCACCGTCGGTCGAACCGTGCGGCGAGAAGCGGCTGTCGACGATGCCCAGCTCGTGCTGATAGTCGCCGATCCGGAACTCGACGTATTGGGGCGGCCCCTCCTCCGGGCGGGCGAAATATGGCTCGATCCCGAGAACGTCCGTGTACCAGGCTGCCGCCTTCGGCACGTCCTCGGCGAAGTAGCTGATCGTCGTGAGACCTCGCAACATCGATTGATCCCTTTCTGGCGGTGCGGCCACGGGTTGAGTGGACTTATGACCAGTATCCTGCTCAACATGCTCACGGAGTGAGCACTTTACGGAGCAGAATGCAGACATGCGCGCCGATCGCCTGGTCGCGACCCTCCTGGTCCTCCAAGCTCGCGGTCGCGTGACCGCGAAGCAGCTCGCCGACGAGCTTGAAGTGTCAGTTGCGACCGCACGTCGCGATCTTGAGGCCCTCTCGGTCGCCGGCATTCCCGTCTACTCGCACCCGGGTCGCGGCGGCGGGTGGACGTTGCTGGGCGGTGCTCGAACCGATCTCAGCGGACTCAGCGCGCCGGAGGCCCAGGCCCTGTTCCTGCTCGTCGGACCCGCCGCATCCGTCGCCCCGGAGGCCAAGGCCGCGCTCCGCAAGCTAGTGCGGGCGCTCCCCGACACGTTCCGGGCCGACGCGCAGGCGGCCGCAACCGCTGTCGTGATCGATCCGGCGCGATGGGGCGAGCCTGGCAGGGAGCGTTCCGCTCTCGTCGAGCAACTTCAGGCCGCGGTTGTTCGCCGCCGAAAGGTTCGTCTCCTGTACGCGGGCCGGACCCGCGATCGATCGGAGCGGCTCGTCGATCCGCTTGGCCTCGTCGACAAGGACGGAATCTGGTATCTCGTGGCCGGGACCGATGAGGGTCAGCGGACCTTTCGGCTCGACAGGGTCGTCGAAGCCGAGGCTACCGCTCTCCCGGCCGAGCGGCCAGCCGACTTCGACCTATCGACGGCATGGGACCGCGTGGTCGACGAGGTCGAGCAGCGTCGCTCCAGCGTTACGGCGACGGTCCTCATCGAGGAGCAGTTCGTCCATGTGCTCCGGACGCAGTTCGGGCGCCATTGCCACGTGGACGGTTCCGCCGACGACGGCCGAATCAGCGTCCGGCTCGCGGCCCCGACGCCGCTGGACATCGCGCGCCACCTCGCGGGCTGGGGCACCCTCGTCGAGGTCACCGACTCGCCCGCGGTTCGGGCTGAGCTGGCCCGCCTCGGCTCCGAGCTCGTCAAGGGCAACGCCACCTAGGCGTGGCCCTTGGCAGCGATCAGGGAGCGGTCAGGCGGGCGACGAGGATCGGTGGCGAGCTCGGACGGCGGCGAGCCGATCGTGCGCCTCGGTCAGGAGGGGAAGCGCGACGTCCCGAAACGTCTCTTCGCTCGGGTTGAGGATCGAGATCCAGAGCTGCTTGGCGTAGTCGGGGTGGGGGAGGAAGCGATCGAAGGCCGTGTAGTCGGGGGCGGCTTCAGAGCCGACCAGTCGCTCGAACGTCGGGCGGCTCACGCCGATGTTCAGACGGAAGACGCCGGGCCGAGAGAGGTTCGAGGCCTGGTCGAAGTCGTCAGTCCAGACGATCGTCGCGTAGTTCGGAAAGTGCTTCTCGTCGAGCGAAAAGAACGTGGCGCCTTCGATCGTGACGAAGAAGGTCTCGGGCCAGGTTTCGAGAATCGTGCGGGTGATCGCCTCCGGGTCAGGCCCGGTCGGCAGACGTTCAGGACTCATTGCCTGAGCGTAAAACATGCATGTCAAGCCCCCGGGTTCGACCCCCGGTTCGACCCCGGACGGGCCTTGGGGCGAGCCCGGGGCCTCAGCTCACCGCCTTCTTCACGAGCGCGCCGATCCTTGCCTCGTCGGCGGCCGTCAGCTTTGTCAGGGCGAACGAGGTCGGCCACATGCTGCCGTCGTCGAGGTTCGCATCGTCACTGAAGCCAAACGTCGCGTAGCGCGACTTGAACTTGTCCGCGCTTACGAAGTGGCAGATGACCTTGCCATCCTTGGCATATGCGGGCATCCCGTACCAGGTCTTCGGCGAGAGACTTGGCGCGCTGGCTAGAACGAGGGCATGGATCCGCTCGGCCAGGACGCGATCAGACTCCGGCATCGCGGCGATCTTCGCGAGCACATCGCTTTCTCCGTCCGCTTCAGCGGCGCGGGGGCCGCGGCGTGCGGCCGCCTTCTGCTCCTTGGCGCGCTCCTGCATCGCGGCTCGCTCCTCGTCCGTCCAGACCTTGGCCGTCTTGCGGGTCGCGGTAGCGCTCTTGGTGGACTTCTGCGTGGCGTTCATTGCGGTCTCCTGCTGGCGAGATCTGATGGGTTGACCTTGATGCTAGGGAGCCGCGACCACGGCCGCTACTCCAAAACTGCTCGGTCGTGAGCTTGGGACCCACGGGCGGCGAATCGGCTCGACGACAGGTCGACGGGGTCGTGGCGACCTATCCTGACCGCATGACCGACACCGCGATCGACGGAGTCCTGACCGCGGCTCCGCCGACCTTCACGGACGAAGAAGCGGCGGGGCTTGCGCGCGACCTCTTCGGCGTGGCGGGCGTGGCCACATCCGTGGCGAGCGAGCGGGACCAGACATTCCTTCTCGACGGGGACCGCCCGGCGGTCCTGAAGCTCTCGAACGCCGCGGAGGACCCCGCGCGGCTCGACCTCGAGGCTCAAGCGGCCCAGCGCGTTGCCCAGATCGATCCCGGGATCCCGGTCGCGTTGCCGTGGCTCGTCCCGGACACCCCGTACCCGCCCGACGAACCGGCGGCGTACCGAGCTGCGACGCAACGCGCCGGTGCGACCCATCACGTTCGGATGTACGACCGATTGCCCGGCCGGGCGTGGGTGAGCGGCGCGAGCCTCAGCGACGAAGCGGTTCGCGACTGGGGGACCATGGCGGCCCGAGTCGGGAAGGCGCTTACGGGGGTTCTGGCACCCGTCGGCTGCCCGCGTGATGCTCTGGGACGCGCAGCACGCGCTCCGGCTCCGGCCGATGCTCGGCGCGGTCCAGGACCCGGAGATCCGTGAGCTCGTCGCCGCGGCACTCGACCGATACGAGCTCACCGTTGCGCCCGATCTGGCCCAGCCTCCGGGCCCAGGTGATCCACACGGACCTGTGCGCCTCGAATGTCCTGGTCGGCGACGAGGGCGAGGTGACCGGGATCATCGACTTCGGTGATGCGAGCTGGTCTGCGCTGGTCGTCGATCTCGCCGCCGTCCTCGAGACCGTCGTCGACGGCCGCGATGGCGACGACTTCTTCAGGGCCGCCCGCCTCGTGATCGACGGCTTCGAAAAGGTGACGCCGCTCGAGCCCGGAGAACGGGCGATCCTCGGCGAGCTGCTTGCCGCGCGGATGTGTGCCGCCGTCGTCGTGCCGGCCTCGCGCGGCGGGCTGTACGACGATCCGGACACGCTCCAGCCCGGCGTCCGGGAGCTTGGCGCCACGGTTCTGCGCCAGCTCGAGTCGGCCGGCTGGGACGAGGTGACGCGGCAACTTGGCGGACGCGAGCCGGGCAACGGTTCGTCCGTCCCGGCCCTGACGGAACGGCGCGAGCCCGCGCGATCGGCCCGGCGATGACGGGCCTCTTCTACCGCGAGCCGCTCCATTTCGTGCGCGGCGAGGGCGTCTGGCTGATCGATGCCGACGGCCGTCGCTACCTCGACGCCTACAACAACGTCCCGGTCGTCGGCCACGAGCACCCGCGTGTGGTCGAGGCGATCGTCCGCCAGGCTCGACGCCTGAACACGAACATGCGCTACCTCCACGAGACGGCGTTCGAGGTCGCTGAACGGCTGACCGCGTCGACGGGCGGTGTGCTCGACGTCGTGATGTTCGTCAACTCGGGCTCAGAGGCGAACGACGTCGCCTGGCGAATCGCACGCGCCGTCACTGGTGGCAGCGGCGGCATCGCGACCGACTTCGCCTACCACGGCATCACCGAGGCGATCACCGCGCTGACCCCTGAGGAGTGGGGGAGTCGGCCGGGGCCCGACCACGTCCGGACCTGGCGCCCGCCCGACGCGCTTCGCGGCTTCGACGGTAGCCGCGACGAGTTCGAGGCGGCCATTCGCGGCGCTCCCTGAGGCTGGCCATCCGCTTGCCGCCGCGATCCTCGACGGCGTCCTGACCAGCGACGGGATCATCGGCCTGGAGCCCTCGCTCGCTGTCGAACTCGTCAGGCGCACACACGACGCGGGAGGCCTGTGGATCGCGGACGAGGTCCAGGGCGGCCACGGCCGGACCGGCGCCGCGATGTGGTCCTACCAGCGCCTCGGCATCGAGCCTGACATCGTCACGCTCGGCAAGCCGATGGGCAACGGCCACCCGGTTGCCGCTGTCATCACCCGCCGCGACCTCGCCGAGCGCTTCTCACCGGAAGGCGAGTTCTTCAGCACGTTCGGCGGCAACCCGGTCGCGATGGCCGCCGCTCTCGCGGTTCTCGAGGTGATCGACGACGAGCGGATCATTGAGCACGCCAGCGACGTCGGTCAGTACCTCGCGGATCGCCTGCGAGAGGTCGCCGCCAAATCGCCGCTGATCGGCGAGGTGCGGGGAGTCGGCCTCGCGATTGGCGTCGAGATCGTCCGCCCCGGAACGACCGAGCCAGATTCGGCGACGACGAAGGAGATCGTCGAGGGCATGCGCCAGAACGGCATCCTGATCGGCACGACTGGCCGCGACGGCAACACGCTGAAGATTCGCCCGCCGCTCGTGTTCCAGCGCGCACACGTGGACCAGCTCGTGGCCAGCCTCGACGAGGTGCTCCGGGGACTCGCCCGGTAGCGCGGGTTCCGCTGATGCGGCCCCGCGAATCCTGTCAGGCGCTGTCACGTTCCGGCGTGATCATGTCGACACGGCAAGGAGGAGTGCGTAGTCATGACCGAGGGCATCACGCCGGGCCAGTTCCACGCGACCGAGGGCGTCGAGGATTGGCGTGTGCTCGCCGAAGGAGCCTGCGCGTACTTCAGAACCGGGTCGTTCGCGGCCGGCGTTCGCCTCGTTCAGGCGATCGGCGAACTTCCCGGGCTGGATGGGCACCACCCCGACATCGACCTGCGCGGCGACGGCGTGACCGTCCGGACGATCACGATCGCCGACGACTATTACGGCGTCACGCCTCGCGACGTCGAGCTCGCGAGGCGGATCTCCGAGGTCGCACGGGAGCAGGGCGTGCCGGCCGACCCGGCTTCGGTCCAGACGCTGCTCGTGATTCCGGGCGCGGCGGTCACTGCTGACGTCATGCCCTTCTGGCAAGCCGTGCTCGGTTATGAGCGTCGTGCCGACAGCCCGGACGAGGATCTCGTCGATCCGCGCAGCCGCGGGACATCCTTCTGGTTCGAGTCGATGGATGAGCCGCGCCAGGGTGGCGGCGCGATCCACATGGCCGTCTGGGTGCCGCACGAGCTGGCCGAGGCTCGTGTGGCAGCGGCCCTCGCGGCGGGCGGCCACGTGGTGCGCGACACGTACGCGCCGGCCTGGTGGACCTTGGCGGATGCAGCAGGCAACGAAGTCGACGTTGCCACCACGACGGGCCGCACCTGACAGGAGCCTATGGGATCTCGTCGGGCTAGCTTGCTCGCTCGACGCGAGCCTTGAGCTGGCTGAAGACGATGGTCGTGGCCACCGGGATCCAGGCGTAAAGCGGTGCGAACGTGGTCAGGTAGGAGCCGATGTTCGTCGGTTCCATGAACATGAAGTGGCCGATGTCGTTGGCGACCATGAGGACGGCCCACGTCACGCCGACGGCGAGGCCCTCCCTGGCGGAACCCTGCCCGATTCGTCGCAGGTACACGACCGCGAATAGCACGACGAGCAGGACGAGCACCAGGAGTCGAGCCGACGGAAACGCCGGTGCGGCAGTGATGCTCGATGGGAAGAGCTGGGCGATACCGAGGAAGCCGAACCAGATCCACCAGATGGCAAACCCGTAGGCGATGGCACGAATCGGTCGCTGCATTGGTGTCTCCTGCAGGCGGCCAGCGTCGGGGACGCGACCTTCTTACTGGGGCGAAGCGAGCTTCACCATATACTCCCCCCCAGTATATTGGGCGAGTCAACCCCGACACCACTGCATGTCCGAGCATCGTCAGGACGCGGGGTTGCGGTCCTCGACTTCCCACGCGTGATCCATGACGTGCTGGGCGCTGCGGCGGACGAGGAACTGGATCGGCCAGGTCCGTGCCGGCTTTCCTGCGGAGTTGTAGTCGCGAATGGCCTCGAGGTAGTGCTCGCGATGCGTCGCGAGGCCGCCCGGGGCGAGGACATCGTCGAGAGGTACACGTGGCGGATGATCTGCTCGCGGCTGCGGCCGGCGCCGCGAGGGATCAGGGGAGCCTCGTGGTTGTCATCCGGCGACCTCGCCGACACTCGGTCGGTCGAGGAGCGCAGCCGTTCGCCGGAGCATGCGGGCTAAGGCGAGACGGACGTCGCCGCGAGCACGGCGCCGAGAGGCGATCGGCCGGTTCTCTCGATAATTCCGAGCCTCGGCCTCATTGGCACCGAGCCCGATGAGGAGCGTTCCCAGGACTGCTGGATCAAACATGTTTTCGGACTTCCCTTCTTGTCGATTTGGGTCTGGGAACACCTTGCAACGGGGACGAGCTCCAGTCCAACACCTGTCGATCAACGATTACCATCAGGAATGCGTGAATAGCACCGGCGGCCCGATCGGCAATGAGCTCGAGATCCGCTCGCTCCGCTACTTCGTGGCGGCAGCGGAGGAGCTCAACTTCACGCGCGCGGCGGCCCGTTTGTTCGTCGCCCAGCAGGCGCTCAGTCGTGAGATTCAGCGACTCGAAGCCCGCCTCGGCACGCCGTTGTTCCACCGGACGACACGCCGCGTGACGCTGACGCCGGACGGGGAGCGGCTGCTCGTCCGAGCGCGCGACCTCGTCGCGGCACACGACGCTGTCTGGGCCGACGTCCACGCGCCAGCGGCAGCCCAGCCTACGGTCGTCGACCTCATGAGCGACGGACGGCTCACGGCCATCCAAATCCTCGACCTGGCGCGGACCCTCGCGCCAACGGTCGAACTCCGCGGCCGATACAGCGGCGGCACCGGCGAGGCGCTCGAGAAGCTTGCAACAGGCAGCCTCGATGTCGCCTTCGGACGCGTGGGCTGGCTCGACGCCAAGCCGATGCCCACGATCGAACATGTTCTCGTCCGGCTCGAACCGCTGTCGTTGCTGCTGCCTGCCGCGCATCCGCTTGCACAGCAGGAGTCGGTCTCGGTGCGAAGTCTCCAGGGGCTCGAGATCGACGGGCTGCCGCCACACTCCGGAACCCCCGAATGGGCGGACCTGATCGTCCAGTTCTTCGCCCTATCCGGAGCTCACTCGACACCGCCCCACCTGCCTGCCGTCGGCTTGCAGGAGCAGGGCTATCACCTGGTGCGGCAGGGACTCCCGATCCTGACGTCGATCGACCACGTCGAGATTCCGGGAGGAGTGATGCGCCCGCTCGTCGACCCCGTCCCGCTCTACGCCTGGTCGATGGCGTGGCGCCGGGACAGCGACGCAGGCGGACTGGCCGCGCTTCGTGACGCAGCAGCAGAGCTCGCCGCGACGGAGGGCTGGCTGGCCGGGGTCGGGGACCGCGGCAACGATACCTGGCTGCCCGAGCCGGACGCATCGCGCGTCGCCAACGGCGACCTCACGCTCGTCACCGCTGACGCCGCCGCCAGCTCAGCCGGCGACGCATCATAGGTCCGATGGCGAAGAAGACCCGCGACGTTCCGCCCGCGTTCATCCCGCCGATGCTGGCGACGCTCGTCGCCGCGCCGTTCGACGATCCCGGCTGGTTGTTCGAAATCAAGTGGGATGGCTTCCGCGTCGAGGCCGTCGTCGACGGTGGGGGAGTCCGGTTATGGACCCGCGGCGAGAAGGACGCAGCGGAGTGGTACTTCGGCTCATTCCTTGAGCCGCCGACGTGGATCGCCGCCAACCGGGCGATCGTCGACGGCGAGGTCATCGCGCTCGATGCTCGCGGCGAGCCGGATTTCGCGCTGCTCCAGGCTCGGATCAAGGGGAGGGGAGTGGCCGCCGAGCCCACCCCGTTCGTCTACGAGGTCTTTGACCTGCTCCACCTCGACGGCAGATCGCTCCTCGACGAGCCGCTCGAAGAGCGCCGCCGCCTGCTCGCCGGCGTCCTCCGCACGGATCCGCGCGTCCGGTTGAGCGAACACGTCGAGGCCGACGGGATCTCGTTCTTCGAGGCGGCCCGGGCACGAGGCCTCGAGGGGATCATGGCCAAGGATCGCCGTTCGACCTACGTGCCCGGTGGGCGATCGATGGCGTGGCAGAAGGTCAAGATCAGGCCGGAGCAGGAGCTCGTCGTCGGTGGCTGGGTGACCGGCGCCGGCAAGGCGGTCGAGCTCGGCGCGCTCCTCGTGGGTGTCTACGAGGGCGGCGGGCTGCAGTACGCCGGCAAGATCGGGGCAGGATTCACGAACACGAACAGAGCGGAGCTACTAGCCGCGGTCGCGCCGCTCGCCAGCGACGATCCACCGTTTGCGGCCCCGCCCCCGCGTGCCGCCGCCCGCAACGCACAATGGCTCCGCCCGGAGCTCGTCATCCGCGCCGAGTTCGCCGGCTGGACGGGCGACGGCCTGGTCCGCCAGGCGGCCTACAAGGGGATCGAGCTCGAGAAGGACCCCAAACGCGTCATCCGCGAGCGACCGACATGACGGCGGGGCGCAGACCTACGCGATGCCGTCTTCCTGGGGTGGCGCCCCGGCCGCGGTAGCCGGCTCGAGCACGACCACGTCGGTGCGCCCTGGTCGCCGATACGCGTAGTCGTCCGGGTTATCGCCGAACTCTCGCCACTTCGCCCAGAGGCGCTCGCGCTCCTCGCCCTCGGCCGCCCGCGCACGGACTGCGCGCGTCCCGTCCTTGAGCTCAACTTCGGTATTCGGCTGAGCCTGCAGGTTGAGCCACCACGCCGGCTCCGGCGCCCCCCAGCCGTTCATCGCCATCGTGACGAGGTTCGGGCCATCCTCGTAGTAGCCCAGGATCGCGCTTCGCTTCTTCCCGGTTCGGCGGCCCACGGTCGTGATCCGCATCGTTCCCCAGTGCCCCGGCTTGGCGACTGACAGCCCGAGCCGCCCACCTGTGAGCCGGTGGATCGCCCGGTGGACGGCCCAGGCTCCACGGATGAACCAGCGGGGCGGGAGCCGCCGCTTGCGGCTGCTTGTCGCCTCCATCGAACGACTCCTCACTACGATCCCGTGCTTCTCGTGCCCGACCGAACGATACCTTGCGCCTGGGAGCTGGACTGCCGTGCCGCGTCGGATCGATACTTCTTCCGATGAGGGACGCCACGACCGACGAGGCCCGGCGACGCTACGACGAACTGTTCGAACGCTCGCTGAGCGACCCCGATGCCTTCTGGCTCGAGGCCGCGGAGCGTCTCGATTGGACGCAGCGGCCGGAACGCGCGCTCGAGCTTCGGGAGCGTTCGAGCTTCGCCTGGTTCGCGGGCGGGCGGACGAACCTCTCCGTCAACGCGCTCGATCGCCACGTCGGGGCTGGTCGCGGCGACGTCCTGGCGTTGATCGCGCTCGACGAGCGCGGCGGGCGACGGGTGTTCACGTATTCGGAGCTGCTCGCCGAGGTCGAGCGTGTTGCCGCCGGGCTTCGCGGCCTCGGGATCGGTAAGGGCGACCGCCTCACGATCTACATGCCGACGTCGGTCGAGGCGATCGTCGCGATGCTGGCGACGGTCCGGATTGGGGCGATCCATTGCGTCGTCTTCGCCGGATTCGGCTCGGGCGCGCTGGGCGATCGGATTCGGGCGAGTGGGTCGCGTCTCGTGTTGACGACCGATCTCACCTACCGCAAGGGCAAGGACATCGACCTCCTGTCGATCGTCGACGACGCAATCGATGCACAACCAAGCGATGTGGAGCACGTCGTAGTCCTGAAGAGGAGCGGCGCGTCCCGCCCGCCGCGGGACAACGAGGTGGCGTGGGACGCCCTCATCGCGGCCGGTGATGGCCATTCGGGCGCCGCCGAGGACACCCTGGCGGAGGACGTGGCGTTCATCCTGGCGACGTCGGGCACGACCGCGAAGCCGAAGCTCGCCGTCCACACGCACGGTGGCTATGGGGTCCACGTCGCCTCGATGGGCGACTGGGTGTTCGGGCTTCGGGCGGGTGAGACCTGGTGGTCGACGTCGGACATCGGCTGGGTAGTCGGCCACGGCTACATCGTCTACGCGCCGCTGATGGCCGGCGCCACGACGATCGCCTACGAAGGCGCCCTCGACTACCCCGACGCCCACGCCCCATGGTCGATCATCGAGCGCGAAGGGGTCACCGGCGTCTTCAGCTCGCCGACCGCGATCCGGCTGCTGATGCGCTACGGCGAGGCGATCCCGAGGAGCCACGATCTGAGCCGGCTCGAGCGGGCGTTCTGCGCCGGCGAAGTGCTCAACGCGCCGGCCTGGGAGTGGCTGCAGCAGATCGTCTTCGAGGACCGCGTGCCGGTCATCGACCACATGTGGCAGACGGAGACCGGCGGCCCGATCTTCGGCAATCCCTACGGCTACTCGCTCCTCCCCATCAAGCCTGGTTCTGCCGGTATCGCCATGCCCGGGATCGACGCCGATGTGGTCGATGCCGATGGCGAGCCCGTCGGCGTGGGGGAGAAGGGGATCATGCGCATCAAGCGCCCGTTCCCGGGCCTGATCGCCACGCTGTGGGGCGAGCCCGAACGCTACGTCGCCGACTACTGGGAGAAGACCCCTGGCGGCTACTACGTCGGTGACGCGGCGCACATTGACGCCGACGGCTACGTCTGGTTCGCCGGCCGGGCCGACGAGATCATCAAGATCGCCGGCCACCGGCTCGGGACGATCGAGGTCGAGACCGCGTTCCTGCGCCATCCCGCGGTCGCGGAGGCAGGCGTGACAGGCGTTCCGGACGATCTGCGCGGCGAGGTCATCGAGGCGTTCGTCGCGCTCAAGGCGGGCCACGAGCCATCGGACGAGCTCCACCAGCGAGCTGCTGCAGACCGTTCGCCGCGAGCTCGGGCCGGTCGCGGTCATCGGCCACCTCTCGATCGTGGCGATGCTGCCGAAGACGCGCAGCGGCAAGATCATGCGGCGGGTCCTCAAGGCCGTGGCACTCGACCGCGACCCCGGCGACATCAGCACGATCGAGGACGAGGGCTCGGTCGACGAGGCGCGCCGAGCCGTCGAGGAGATGCGCGATGGCATCGTGACGTGACGGCCGAGCGACCTGTCGACGCGGTCTTCGTTCGACCTCTTCGGCACGCTCCTCTCCCTGGCGCCGCTGGACGAGGCCTGCGACCGACTCCTTCCGGGCCGGGGCGCGGAGGTCGCCACCCGATGGCGGGTCCGGCAGCTCGAGGCGTCGTGGCTCCGCACGGCGATGGGGCAATGGGCGGATTTCGACGTCGTGACGCTCGATGCTCTTCGAGAAACGATTCGGGAATTCGGCGTTAGCGCATCCGCCGATGAGTCCGTCCTTCGCGAGGTTGCTGACGCCTTTGTCGATCTCCCGCTCGTCGACGGGGCTCAGGTGGTCGTCGAGGAGCTCAGGGCGGCGGGCATCGTCACAGGTATCCTCACGAACGCCTCGTCGCGAGCGCTGGATCGCGTGCGCGGGCGTCTTCCGCTGATGGACCACTACCTCTCGGTCGATGCGGCGCGCCAGTTCAAGCCGCACCCGACGGTCTACCAGCTGGCGGTCGACGCGACTCGGCTGACCGCGGAGCGGATCGGCTTTGTGACGGCCAACGGCTGGGACGCCGCCGGCGCGGGTACGTTCGGGTTTCGGGTAGCTTGGCTGCGACCGAGCGCGACCGCCAGCCTGCCGGCTGTCGGCGCCCCCGAACCCATCGTGGCGACCTGGCCCGACATCGTCGCCATATTCGCTGGCGCCAAATCAACGCAAGAGGTAAGCCCTTGACTGTCATCGATTGGCTGCTCGACTCCGATCCCTCGATCCGCTGGCAGGTGATGCGCGACCTGACGCACGAGCCGGCAGATGTCATCGCGGCCGAGCGGTCAAGGATCGCCACCGAGGGCTGGGGCGCTCAGCTGCTCGCGCTGCAGGCGCCGGACGGGCGGTGGGCTGGTCGGCCGTGGTCGCAGGACTGGACGGACACGTTCCACGTGCTGGAGCTCCTGCGCCGGTTCGGACTCGATCCCTCGAGCGAGGGGGCGCGGCGGGCCGTCGGCCTCATCCGTGAGCACGTCAACTGGCGCGATCCCGAGTTCGAGACCCCGTGGGCCGACAACCGGTTCTTCGAGGGCGAGGTCGAGCCCTGCATCAACGGCAACGTCGTCGCGACCGGGGCGTACTTCGGCGTGGACATGACGCGGCTCGTCGAGCGGCTGCTCGGTGAGCAGCTGTCCGACGGCGGCTGGAATTGCGAGGCCGAGAACGGCGCAACGGTGTCGTCGTTCGGGACGACGATCAACGTCCTCGAGGGCCTGCTCGAGCACGAGCGAGCGATCGGCGGCTCGGAAGAGGTGCGCGCCGCGCGCCGCCGCGGCGAGGAATACATGCTCGAGCGCCGGCTGTTCCGTCGGAAGTCGACAGGCGAGGTGATCGACTCCAGCTGGCTCAAGTTCTCGTTCCCGCACTGGTATTTCTACGACGTCCTGCGCGGGCTCGACTATCTCCGCGACGCGCAGCTCACGGCCGATGACCGCGTCGCAGAAGCGATCGGGGTGGTCGAGGGCAACCGGGATCCGGACGGCCAGTGGCCACTCCAGAACGTTCACGAGGGCGAGGCCTCCCTGCACATGGACGATGGCGAGGGCAAGCCCAGCCGCTGGAACACGCTCCGGGCGATGCGCGTGCTCGATTGGTTCGGGCACGGTGGCTAGACGTTCCCAGGGAGGGAGATCGTGACGACCGCCAATCTGGCCGCGGTCGTGTTCGCAGTTGCCGGCGCTGGCGTGATCCTGTTCCAGATCGGTTTGGCGCTCGGCGCGCCGTGGGGCGCGTACGCGATGGGCGGCTCGAACCCCGGCCGCTTCCCGCCAGCGTTGCGCGTGGTCGCCGCGGTTCAGGGGGTTGTGATCGGTCTGCTCGTCGTTTTCGTGCTGTCTGAGGCAGATCTCGTCCTGCCGGCACTCGCGGACCAGTTCGGATATCTGGTCTGGCTCGCGGTGGGCTTCTCCGCGCTGAGCGTCGTGCTGAATGCCATCACCCGGAGTCCAGTCGAGCGCCGACTCTGGCTCCCGGTCGCGGCCGTGATGCTGCTCTCCAGCGTGGTCGTCGCGTTGCCGGGATGAAGGCCGCCGTCCGAGACCGATACGGTCGATCCGACGTCGTTCGGGTCGAGGAGATCGATCCACCCGTGCCGCGCGAGGGCGAGATCCTCGTGCGGGTGCATGCGGCGTCCGTCAATCGGGCCGACCTGGACCAGATCCACCCCCGGCCGTCGTTCCTTCGCCTCTTCCTCGGGTTGCGTCGACCGCGGAACAGGCGACTCGGCTCCGATGTCGCGGGCACCGTCGAAGCCGTCGGGCTGAAGGTGACCCGGTTCAAACCGGGCGACCGGGTGTTTGCCGACCTGTTCTCGTCCGGGCAGGGCTCGTTCGCGGAGATGGTCTGCGGCCCCGAAAAGGCGTTCCTGCCGATCCCGGAGGGCATGAACTTCGAGATCGCCTCCACCCTGCCGCATTCGGCCTTGCTCGCCATGCAGGGCCTTCGCGATCGGAGCGGGCGGCCCGTCCAGCGTGGCGCGAAGGTCCTGATCGGTGGCGCGTCCGGCAACGTAGGCCCGTTTGCTGTCCAGATCGCGAAGTGGATGGGGGCCGAGGTGACCGGAGTCTGCCGGACCGAAAAGGTGGACTTCGTCCGTTCACTCGGCGCCGACCACGTCATCGACTACACGAAGACGGACTTCACGGCCACAGGCGAGCGCTACGACTGGATCCTGGACACCGACTCACACCAGTCGATCTTCCGCTCTAGGCGCGCCCTCCGGCCGGGCGGCCGGTACGTCACGCTCGGCGGCGGCGGGCTTGACCTCGTCGAGGGCGTGGTCGTCGGCCCGCTGCTGGGGCTGTTCGGTCATCGACGCGCAGGCCTGATGCTCTGGTGGAAGCCATTCAACCCGGCGGACGTGGCGACGCTCGCGGACCTGGTTCGGTCGGGCCACGTTACGCCGGCGATCGATCGCCGCTACCCGCTGAGCGAGGCCGCCGAGGCGCTCCGCTGGGTCGAGGATGGGAAAAACAAGGGCAAGGTCGTCATCCTCGTGACCTGAGCGGGGTTGACGCGCATGCGAAAGTCTTGGGGCGCAGCCGCGTCGGTTTCCGTGAGAAAGGAGCGAGATGGGAGCACCCATGTCCAGCCAGAAGGTAGGCACCTCCTTGGAAGGCATGAGGCCCCATGCGCACGCTCAATCTCGGAATTCTCGCCCACGTCGACGCCGGTAAGACCACCCTCAGCGAGCGACTCCTCTACACCGCCGGCGCGATCGACCACGTCGGCAGCGTTGACGCCGGCACCACCCAGACCGACTCGCTCGACCTCGAGCGCGAACGCGGGATCACGATCCGCTCCGCGGTCGCCTCGTTCCTCGTCGGCGACCTTGCGGTCAACCTGGTCGACACGCCCGGCCACCCGGACTTCATCGCGGAGGTCGAACGCGTCCTCGGCGTGCTCGACGGCGCGGTCCTGGTCGTGTCGGCGGTCGAAGGCGTCCAGCCGCAGACGCCTCTCCTGTTCCGCGCGCTCCGGCGCCTCCACGTCCCGACCCTGATCTTCGTCAACAAGATCGACCGGGCGGGGGCCGACGATCGACGCGTGATCGAGGAGATGGCGCGCCGGCTGTCGCCTTCCCTCGTCCCCATGGAGACCGTCGGCGATCCGGGCGGCCGAGCGGCGACAGTCATCCCGTTCAGTGTCGACGACGAAGCCCATCGGACGGCGCTAACGGAGGTCCTCGCCGAGCATGACGACGCGATCCTCCGGGCCTTCGTCGGTGACGACACGTCACTGTCGAGCCGTGGACTGCGAGAGCAACTCGCCGTGCAGACGAGGCGCGGCCTCGTCCATCCCGTGTTCTTCGGCTCCGCCGCGCACGGGATCGGCGTCGACGAGCTGCTGGCGGGCATCGCCGAGCTCCTCGGCGGCGCGGGCGGCGATCCGGATGCGGCCGTATCGGGCCGCGTCTTCAAGATCGAACGGACGGCCTCTGGCGAGCGCGTCGCCTACGCCCGCCTGTTCGCCGGCACGCTTCGCCCACGCCAGCGCGTGGCCGTCGCCGGGGGAGAAGAGGCGAAAGCAACCTCGATCCGCGTCTTCGCCCCGGCCGGCGCGCCGCGTCGCGATGCCGTCGCGGCCGGGGAGATGGCGACGATCAGGGGACTCGGTGCGGTCAGGGTCGGCGATGCGATCGGTGAACCGCAGGCGGGTGACGAGGCGACGACACGCTTCCCGCGGCCGGCGCTCGAGGCCGTCGTCTTCGCCCGGAAGCCGGAGGAACAGGGCTCGCTTCGGGCGGCCCTGGCTCAGCTCGCGGAGCAGGATCCGCTCATCGACGTCCGCCAGGACGATGCTCGTCACGAGATCTGGGTCTCGCTGTACGGGGAGGTCCAAAAGGAGGTCATCCAGGCGACGCTCGAACGTGACTACGGCATTGCTGCCGACTTCCGCGGGACGACGACGGTCTGTATCGAACGCCCCGCGCGAGTCGGCGAGGCCGACGAGGTCATCCGGGCGAAGACGCACACGAACATCACTGGCCGGAGCTCACCGCTCAGCACGAACCCGTTCATGGCGACGCTGGGCCTCCGGATCGAACCGGCGCCGTTCGGCTCCGGGATCGAGTTCCGCCACAAGATCGAGCCGCGCCTCATCCCGCTCTACCTGTTCAAGACCGTCGAAACCATGGCCGCGCAGATGGAGGTGTACGTCCGCGAGGCGCTGACCGAAGGTCTGGCCGGGTGGGAGGTGACCGACTGTCGGGTCACGATGACCGACTGCGGTTACGCCTCTCCGGTCACAGGCGCGGCCGACTTCCGCCGGCTCACGCAACTCGTGCTGATGACGGCGCTCGAGCGCGCCGGGACGTGGGTCTGCGAGCCGATGTCGGACCTCACGCTGGAGGTGCCGACGTCGACGGCGCCGGGCGTCGTCGCGGCGCTCGGCCGCCTCGGCGGACGCGTACGCGGCCAATTCTCCGCGAACGGCCTCTCGACGGTCGGTGCGGTGATGCCCGTGGACCGCGTGCGTGGCCTCCAGCACCAGCTGCCCGGCCTGTCGATGGGGGAGGGCGTCCTGGAGGCGCGCCCCGGTGGCTACCAGCCGATCGGCAGCGACCCGCCGCGGCGCCCGCGTTCGACTCCAAGCCCGCTCGACCGTGACGCCTGGCTTGCTTCGCTCGCGAAGCGCGGTTGAGGCGCTGCTACGCCTCGGCCAGTTGCTCCACGACGGGAGCGATGTCGTGGAGCCGAGGCTCGTCGAACCAGCCGACCAGGAACGAGTTGATGCCCCAGCGCTGCCGCGTTCGAACCAGCTTGTCCACCAGGTCGTGCACCGTCCCGATCAGCGAGTAGGGCGATTCGAGGACATCCTGCGGGCTGATCGTCACTCCCGTCCTGTCGGTGAGCTGGCGAGCGACCTCGGCGGCGGCCTTGAGCGGCTCGCGGGTGACCGTGATGTCGCCGAGCAGCCGGAGGACGCTGAGGTCAAGGTCGCCGACACGGTCGCCCGCTTCGTCCCGGATCCAGCCGATCCGGACGTCGGTCCGCGCCTCGAAGGCGTCCAAGATCGACGCGGCGTCCTGGCGCAGGTCGAGCCCCACGATATCGGCCTCTCGCGCCGCGAGCCGGAGGACGCGCTCCCTCGTTCCGCCGATGAGGAACGGCGGGTGCGGCCGCTGGACCGGCTTTGGCTGCCCGTCCATCGCGGCGATCGTGTAGTACCGGCCAGCGAAGCTGAAGGGGCCCTCCGCGAACAGCCCGCGAAGGATCGCGATTGCCTCGGTCAACCGCTCGATCCTCGTTCCCGGCGGATCGAAGGTGAGCCCGGCCCCGCGGTATTCGGGCTCGTTCCAGCCCGCCCCGATGCCCACCTCCGTGCGTCCGCCGCTGAGGACGTCAAGGCTGGCAAGGTCCTGGGCCAGGACGGCCGGGTGGCGCAGGTCGTTGTTGAACACGAGCGGGCAGAGCCGGAGGCGCTCGGTCGACATCGCCACGGCCGTTAGCAACGGGATCGGGGCGAGCTGTGGCGCGAGGTGGTCGTGGACGCAGATGTGGCTGCAGCCGACCGCTTCGGCCCAGCGGGCGCGTTCGGCCAGCGTCCGCCCGTCGACGGCGTCGCGGGAACCGATCATGAACCGAAAGGGCCTCACGCCCGTCATGATGCGGCCCGCCACGGTCCACCGCGTCGAGTTCGGTGAAAAGGGAGCCTTCACAGGCCCCCGAAATGTGTACATAATCGGCCTGAGAGGTTCGTCACTGACGCGGCGGCTACGCGGCAGGACGACGTCGTCGAGGGGCACCGTTACTCAGCTTGGCCCGACGGCGGGCAGTCGGGCAGCGTGCGCCACGCGGGCGCTCCATCCGGCCGCGGCCGGGGAGGCGTAAGCCGATGTCAAGGCACGGTTCTTCCCGTCACTTGCGCAGAGCGCGCACCGCGTTGGTCCTGGCACAGGCCGCGCTCCTGTGCATGAGTCTCATAGCTCCCGCGTCGGTCTCGGCGGAGGACCCCCCACCTCCAACCGGCACGATCACCGTCACCAAGGACCTCTACCCGGCCGGTGATCCCGGCCTGTTCGACCTGCTGATCGACGGGGTCGCCTACGCGACCGACGTCACCGACGGCGGCACGACCGGAGCGATCACCGTTGGCACCGGCACCGCCAACGTGGCCGAAGCGGCGGGCACCGGCACCGACCTGGCCGACTACGAGAACTTCACGGTCAACTGCGTCGAGGACTCGAACCCGACCAGCCCGAGCTTCGGCGAGCTGGGCGTCTTCGTCGATGTCGAACCGGGCGACCAGTGGCAGTGCACCGTCACCAACATCCACAAGGGCACGATCACCGTCACCAAGGACCTCTACCCGGCCGGTGATCCCGGCCTGTTCGACCTGCTGATCGACGGGGTCGCCTACGCGACCGACGTCACCGACGGCGGCACGACCGGAGCGATCACCGTTGGCACCGGCACCGCCAACGTGGCCGAAGCGGCGGGCACCGGCACCGACCTGGCCGACTACGAGAACTTCACGGTCAACTGCGTCGAGGACTCGAACCCGACCAGCCCGAGCTTCGGCGAGCTGGGCGTGTTCATCGATGTCGAACCGGGCGACCAGTGGCAGTGCACCGTCACCAACATCCACAAGGGCACGATCACCGTCACCAAGGACCTCTACCCGGCCGGTGATCCCGGCCTGTTCGACCTGCTGATCGACGGGGTCGCCTACGCGACCGACGTCACCGACGGCGGCACGACCGGAGCGATCACCGTTGGCACCGGCACCGCCAACGTGGCCGAAGCGGCGGGCACCGGCACCGACCTGGCCGACTACGAGAACTTCACGGTCAACTGCGTCGAGGACTCGAACCCGACCAGCCCGAGCTTCGGCGAGCTGGGCGTGTTCATCGATGTCGAACCGGGCGACCAGTGGCAGTGCACCGTCACCAACGTGCGGGCGACCGCGACCATCACGGTCGTCAAGGATCTCCACCCGAGCGCCGATCCCGGCCGCTTCGACCTGCGGGTTGACGGCATCGCCTACGCCACCGATGTCGGCGACGGCGGGACGACCGGTCCGGTCCCCGTCACGCCCGGTCTCTTCCACATGGTGAGCGAGACCGCGCAGCCCGGCACCAACCAGGCCGACTACGCCTCCTCGATCACCTGCGTCGAGGACCCCGAGGACGGCACCAACCCGACCAGCCCCCAGACCACTCCGAACTTCCACACCACCCACATCGAGACCGCCGCCGGCGACCAGTGGACGTGCACGATCACGAACACCAGGACCACGATCACGGTCGTCAAGGATCTCCACCCGAGCGCCGATCCCGGCCGCTTCGACCTGCGGGTTGACGGCATCGCCTACGCCACCGATGTCGGCGACGGCGGGACGACCGGTCCGGTCCCCGTCACGCCCGGTCTCTTCCACATGGTGAGCGAGACCGCGCAGCCCGGCACCAACCAGGCCGACTACGCCTCCTCGATCACCTGCGTCGAGGACCCCGAGGACGGCACCAACCCGACCAGCCCCCAGACCACTCCGAACTTCCACACCACCCACATCGAGACCGCCGCCGGCGACCAGTGGACGTGCACGATCACGAACACCAGGACCACGATCACGGTCGTCAAGGATCTCCACCCGAGCGCCGATCCCGGCCGCTTCGACCTGCGGGTTGACGGCATCGCCTACGCCACCGATGTCGGCGACGGCGGGACGACCGGTCCGGTCCCCGTCACGCCCGGTCTCTTCCACATGGTGAGCGAGACCGCGCAGCCCGGCACCAACCAGGCCGACTACGCCTCCTCGATCACCTGCGTCGAGGACCCCGAGGACGGCACCAACCCGACCAGCCCCCAGACCACTCCGAACTTCCACACCACCCACATCGAGACCGCCGCCGGCGACCAGTGGACGTGCACGATCACGAACACCCGCGCGACAGCGACGCTGACCGTCATCAAGCACGTCATCAACGACAACGGCGGTATGGCAACGGCGAACCAATGGACGATGAACGTGTCCGGCGGCAACCCATCGTCGTCGTCATTCCCCGGCGCCGAGAGCCCAGGCACCACGATTACGGTCGATGCCAACGCCGCCTACACCGCCACGGAATCCGGTGGACCGCCTGGCTATTCGGCGAGTAGTTCGCCTGGTTGTAGCGGGTCCCTGCCGCCAGGTGGCACGGCCACCTGCACATTCACCAACAACGACCAGGCCGCCAGCCTGACCGTCACCAAGCACGTCATCAATGACAACGGCGGCGGCGCCTCGGCGGCGAACTTCACGATGACCGTGAGCGGCACGGCCGTGCCCGGCGGCACGACCTCGTTCCCGGGTAGCGAGGCCGGCACGACGATCAGCCTCAATGCAGGGACGTACACCGTCACCGAGGCCGGCCCAGCCGGCTACACACCGAGCAGCGGCGGCGCCTGTTCGGCCGCCACGGCGTCGCTCGGCGGCAGTCATGCCTGCACCTTCACCAACGACGACGTTGCTGCGCCACTCGCCAAGATCGTCTTCATGACCACGCGCAACGGCAACTTCGAGATCTACTCGATGAACGACGACGGGACTGGCCTCGCCCGCCTGACCAACAACCGCGACTTCGATGGCCTCGCCGTCTGGTCGCCCGACCGAACCAGGATCGCCTTCACGAGTACTCGCAACGGCAACTTCGAGATCTACACGATGAACGCCGACGGGACCAACGTGGTCCGGCGCACCAACCACTCCAAGACCGACCTCTCCCCGTCGTGGTCGCCCGACGGGACCAAGCTCGCGTTCTCGAGCGACCGCGATGGCAACTTCGAGATCTACACGATGACGATCGGCCCGACCGGCCTCGGCACGGCCGTCACCCGCCGCACCAACAACGCCAAGATCGACATCACGCCGGCCTGGTCACCCACCGACGCCACGATGATCGCGTGGTCGACCACTCGAGATGGCAACTTCGAGATCTACTCGATGACCGTCGCGCCGACGGGGCTCGGGACTGCCCTCCAGCGACGAACCAACCATTCGAAGTCCGACATTGACCCGGCCTGGTCGCCGGACGGCACGAAGATCGCGTGGTCGACTGATCGCGACGGCAACTTCGAGATCTACACGATGAGCGTCCCAGTGACCGGGGCCGGGACCGGGCTCCAGCGGCGGACCAACCACGCCAAGTGGGACGTCACCCCGGCCTGGTCGCCCGATGGCAGCAAGATCTGGTTCTCAACCGATCGAACCGGCAATTTCGAGATATTCAAGATGGCCATCCCGGCGACCGGACTTGGGACGAATCTGGTCAACCTCACCAACCACGCGGCGTTCGATTCACTGCCCAACTGACGGGCCGCCAAACCGCGCTCCGCGCAATGCGCGTGCCCGGTGTGCGCGCGCGCGCCGCTAGCCTTCTGGGGTGTCGCAGAGCCCTGAGCCGCAGACCGACGAGCCGCTGAGTCGCAACCGCGACTTCCGGACGCTGCTCGTCAGCCAGAGCGTATCGGCCGCCGGCGACGCGGTGAGCGCGACGGCACTGCCGCTGCTCGTGCTAGCGCTCACCGGGTCCGGGCTGGCGATGGGGATCGTGATGGCGATCAACACCGGCGCGGACTTCGTCGTCGGAACCTTCGCCGGCGCCATGGCCGATCGCGGCGACCGGAAACGGATGATGTTCGGGGCGGATCTCGGTCGAGCGCTCTTCACGGCGCTGATCCCGCTCAGCGACCTCGTCGATGGACCGACGATGCTCGTGATCCTGCTCGTGTCCGCCCCCCTCGCGATCCTTCGCGGGTTCTTCCGTGCCGGCTACCTGGCGTCGATTCCGAACCTCGTCGGGCGGTCGCAGCTGGCGCGCGGCAACGGCATCATCGAGACCGCCTTGTCCGCGTCGTTCATCGTCGGGCCGGCTCTCGCTGGGTTCCTGGTCACCGTGATCGGCCCGGGCCCCACGCTTGCGGTAGACGCCGCGTCGTTCGCCATCTCGTCGCTCGCGCTGTTCTTCATCCGCCGCGACATGAAGGCGCCACCGGATCGCCCGCCGTCGCGGGTCGTCGACGACATCCGCGAGGGGATCGTCTACGTCGCTCGGCACCCGGTCCTGAGGACGGCGGTCCTCCTGTTTGCGACGACGTCGTGCGTGCTCGCCCCAATCGGCGCGGCGTTGACCTTCCGGATCGTCCGCGACCTTGGCCAGAGCCCTGCCGCATTCGGTATCGCGCTCACCGGGTTCGGGGTCGGGACGCTTGTTGGATCAATCTTCGCGACGAGGCTTGGCCTCGGAACAAACGTCGCCCGGGTGCTGTTGTTGTCGTTGCTGGTGATCGGAGCAGGTCTCATTGGCACCGCCGCGATCGGCTCGTTGCCTGTGATCGTGGCCCTGACCGCGCTCTCAGGCGCCGGCGAGGCCGCGCTCGTCGTGGTCTACGTGAGCGTTCGGGCCGCGAATTCCCCGGATGCGTTGGTCGGGCGGATCGCTAGCACCGCCAGGGTCATGGCACTGGGGCTCATGCCGATCGGCAGCCTCATCGGCGGCGTCCTGATCGACACCGTTGGCGGCACGGGCACCCTGGTTGTCCTCGGCGCATCGCTCTGCGTCCTCGCGATTGGCTTCAGCCAGGTCCGCGGGCTGCGAGCCGCATCGCTCGCACCGCCGCACCTGCGGGCTGCCGAACCGTTGTTTCCCGTCTCCGACGGCCTCGAGCGATGAGCGCGAGCGTAGGATTCGACCGTGGACGATGAACTCGCGAAGGCCGTGGTGGTCGAGTTCCCGCTGTGAGGCGAAGGCTGGGTCGCGGTCAACTCGCCGGCCGATCGGATTCCCAGCCACGGCACCGACATGCTCGGCCAGCGGTTTGCCTACGACTTCTTGCCGGTCGATGAGCGTCCACGTTCGAACTACCACCGAGCGGGCTGGCTGCGCACGCTTGTCCTCGGCGTTCCCACACGCGAGTGCCACGCATCGGGCGCGCCGATCCATTCGGTGTTCGAGGGCGAGATCGTTCAGGCGGTCGACCGGTTCCCCGAATGGAGTCGTGTCTAGAAGTCGATCCGCATCACAACGCGCCTGAGGGTCGGGTGGCTGACCTCCTGGAACCCCGCGTCGGCGAAGATGCTGCGGCTGCCGACGTGGACCTCGCCCCAGGTGATCTCCTGGCCCGGCTCCGTAATGATCGGGTAGCCCTCCAGGGCACGCGCACCGCGCTCCCGGGCGTAGTCAACGGTGGCGCGGGCGAGTGCGCGGCTGACACCGCGGCGCCGGAATCCCGCGCGGGTCGCGAAGCAGATCACCGCCCAGACGCCGTCATCGTCCTTGTCCTCGTCGCGCCCGGTCCACGGGACGGGCGTGCGCCTGAGGCGGGCGAAGGCCGTGCGTGGCTCAACCGCGCACCAGCCGACGGGCTCCCGGTCTGCGTACGCCACGAGGCCCCTCGTCGTGCTCGCGCTGGGATAGCCGCAGTGAGTCTGCTCCTGAAGCCGCTCCATGCGTCCCGCGACACCGAGCGAGTGCCACTCGGCCCAGCTCCGCATCTTGAACTTCTGACACTGGCAATAGGCCGCATACCCGCGCGTACCGAAGATCGCCCGCAGGTCGTCCCACGAGGCTTCATTCGCCGGAACGATCGTGAGGCTGCTCTCGTCGAGAACCAGCTGGGGGCGGTCAGATCATCGTCAGACGCGGTTCAGGAACTCCAGGACCCGCTTCGTGAGCAGGGCCGTGGCCTCCGCGTCGTAGGAGGGGAGCGAGCTGTCGGCGAAGTAGTGCTGGTCGCCCGGGTAGAGGAAGAGCTCGCCGTCTTCGGCTGCCGCGACGATCTCCTTTGCGGCGTCGATGTCGCCCTCGCCGACGAAGATCGGGTCGTTGTCCATGCCGTGGATCTGAACCGGGACGCCATCCGGCCAGGGCCCGAACGCCCACTCGCCCGTGATCGGGATGGCGGAGTAGAAGAGCAGCGCGCCGCGGGCTCCGGGCCGCGTCTGGGCGAGCTTCTGGGCCGCCATCTCACCGAGTGACATCCCGGCGTATACCAGCTCGTTCGGCAGGTCGTCGGCCGTGCGGACTGCGCGCTCGAGGACGTTGTCGAACCCGATCTCCTTGGCGTGCGCGATGCCATCGTCGATCGAGCCGAACGTCCGTCCGTCGAAAAGATCCGGGGTGTGCACGGTATGACCGGCGGCCCGAAGCTCGTCGGCGAACGCGTGGATGCCGGGGGTCAGCCCCTGGGCGTGGTGAAACAGCAGGACCTCGGCCATCAGACCCTCCCTCTACGTGGCTTGAGTGCGAATGATGACTAGCGTACGTGACAGTTTCCGTCAGGAATTGGCGACGGCTGTCGAGCGTCGTTGGCCAAACGCCGCTGAACGGTCGACCATAGGCACCCAGCCACAGAGGAGGCACCCGATGGCGAAGGAACGAACGCCGGAGCGCGAGGAGTCACTCCTCGAGAACGAAGAGAAGACGACTCCCTGGTCGGTCGCACGCAAGCGCATTGGGAACAGGGAGCCGGGACAGGCGAATTGGCTCGCGACCGTTCAACCAGATGGCCGGCCGCACCTCATGCCCCTCATCGCCGTCTGGATCGACGGCGCCTTTCACTTCCTGGCAGGGGAGGGGACCCGCAAGGCCCGGAACCTCGCGAGCAACAGCCATTGCGTCATCGCGATGAGCAGCTTCGAGCTCCCGTCGATCGACGTGATCGTCGAGGGTCAATGCGAGCCCCTTGCTGGCGCCGATGTCGTTCGAGACGCGGCCGAGGTCTTCAAAAAGAACGGCTGGCCACTCGAGGTTCGCGGCGTCGAGGTCTTCGGTCCCAACGCCCCGACAGCCGGCCCGCCGCCATACCGGATCTTCCGCATGACCCCAGCCAAGGCGTTCGGCCTGCCCGGGCAGTTCGGAATGGACAAATTCAAACCAGAGGAACTGCCGAAACCGACGCGCTGGACCTTCGGCGACAACTGAGCCGGAGGTAGCCGCACGGCCGCGCGGATGCGAGAGGGGCGCCATACTGCGTCCCTGACCCACAACCCCGTGCACTGAGGGGAACGATGGTCGACGCAACTGCCTCCCTTTCTCCACACCACCTCGACCAGCTACGCCGCGCGTGCGGCGACGTCATCACGCCCGACGATGCCACGTACGACGACGCGCGCCGCCTCTGGAACGCGATCCACGATCGACGGCCCGCGGTCATCGTCCAGCCGACCACAGCCGAACAGGTCGCCACGGCGATCCAATTCGCTCGCGACCACGACCTCGAGATCGTCGTCAAGTCCGGTGGTCACAGCGCTGCCGGGCTCAAGGGCGCCGACGGCTGTCTCGTCGTCGACCTGTCCGAGATGCGCGGCGTCGAGGTCGATCCCGGCGACCCGGATCGCCCGGTCGAACGGCGGCGCGCTCCTCGGCGAGCTCGACATCGCCGCCCAGGCGCACGGCCTCGTCTGTCCCGACGGGCGTCATCGGCCATACCGGCGTCGCCGGGCTGACGCTCGGTGGGGGAGTCGGTCGCCTCCAGCGGAACTTCGGTCTCACGATCGATAACCTGGCCGCCGTCGAGATCGTGACCGCCGACGGGCGCCTCGTCCGCGCGACCGAGACCGAGGAGCCCGAGCTCTTCTGGGGCCTCCGTGGCGCCGGCTGGAACTTCGGGATCGCGACTGCCTTCGAGTTCCGGCTCCATCCGTTCGGACCCGATCTCCACCGAGGCGTCCTGGCCTTCCCGGCAACGCAGGTCCAGGAGGTTTGGAGCGTCTTCGCGACTACGCGCCGGATGCGCCCGACACGGTGTCGGTCATCTTCGGCATCGACCGGGCCGGGGAGGATGCCGGATATCCGGACGATCTCGTCGGCATGCCGATCACGTACCTGGCCTGGAACCACAGCGGCTCCGCCGATGACGTCGAGCGCGACACCGCCGGCCTTCGCGTCGGGCCGACGCCGGTGACGACGACGATCGAGAGCGTGCCGTACCTCGACATCCAGACCGCGCACGACCTCGCGTTCGCCTGGGGCAGCCGCTCGTTCATCAAGAGCCACAACGGCAACGATGTCCGCCGCGAGGCTCTCGACGAGCTGGTCGAGCTGGTAGCGACCGCGCCCGGGGAGGGAACCTTCTCGGTGACCGCCCTGGGCGGAGCGATCGGCCGCGTCCCCGAGGACGCGACTGCGTATGCCGGTCGATCGTCGGCGTTTGACCTGAGCTCCGACTCGAGCTGGACCGACCCGGCGCTCGACGAGGCGAATGCCGACTGGTGCCGGCAGGCCATCGCCGTGGTCGAACCGGATCGAGCCCTCGGCGCCTACGCGAACGGCAACACCGATGTCGGGCCGGAGGAGTCGCGCAAGATCTACGGCGACGCCAAGCTAGCCCGCCTCGCCGCCCTGAAACGCGAGTGGGACCCGGACAACGTGTTCCACGTCAACCCGAACGTGGCGCCAGCACCGTAGGGCGATGGAAGACCACCTTTCCACGCAACAGGTGGGTTGGGTCTTGGGCCGATCGGCCGGCTCCATTCGCGACCAGTTAAAGGCGGGCGAGATCGACGGATCGAGGATTACTTCGGGCTTCCGCATCCCGAAGGCCGAGGTGCTGCGGCTGGCCCGTCAGAAGCTCGAGGCCGAGGATGGTCCCAAGCTCTCCGACCGGGCCCTCGAGAAGCTCATCGACGAGGTGATCGCCACGAACGAGGCCGCAACGAGTCCGTAACGGCCTGACCGGTCGCCGTCAGGCGGAGGGAACGTTTCGGCGCCTTCTCAAATGCTCCGTGCCGGCCTGGGAGACCGAGACGACTGCGGGGCCGCCCGGCTGATGACGACGCTCGATGAAGCCCAGATCTGTTGCATCCTCCCAGACCGGCAGGCGCGGGCACGAGGTGCGCCATGCCTCCATGGTCTCGGCGTACGGGCGCTCACCCGGGCCGATCCATTCGAGGAGGTCGAGGATCAGGTTGTCGACGGTCTCGGACATTGTGTCTCCGCTGACGCCGATCTCAACGTATGACGTCCATCAGGAGTCCATCGCCTTCCATTCCGCGAGTCGGGCGGCAATGAGCCCGGCGCGCGACGGCGGTTCTCCGCCATCGAGGATGCGCATGTCGTCCGGATCGGCGCGCAGGTAGACCCCGGAGGTCCGTTCGTGCAGCAACGGGTCTGCCTCGGATCGGGTCGTCCAGTAACCCGCAGCCCGATCGGCGTCCTCCAGCCGGATCTCGCCCGTGCCCTCGAGCTGCGGGGCGTTGGGGTGCCGCGGTCGCTCGCCGTTCCAGAAGTAGAAGACCCTGGTCGGGTCGCGGTGCTCCTTGGAGGCCACGCTCCAGTACCGAGACGAGAGGGTGCCGTCCTCCTGCCAGCCCCGGCCGGCGACCTCGAGGCCGCCCTCCCGATCCCGCGAGATCCGGAGGAGGCTGATCGCCGACGGCTCGCGCTCAGTGCGAAGGGTGAGGGAGTGCTGCCACCAGTCGCCCTCGAGCCTGGTGAGTCGACCCTCGTCCTCGATCGCTTTCCTGAGCTTCTGGTTCACGGCCCGCATGTCGGCCGCCGTCAGGGCAGGCGGATAGCGCACCGCCGTCATCCCAAGGAGATCCGTCGGCAGCTTGGCGCCCTTCGCGTGAAGGATGAAGGTCCGGCGCATGCCCAGCGCACCGCCGAAGAGGCCGGCCTCGAACACGACGTTGTCTCGCGGGGACGCCTGACCCTGGGCCGTTTCGTCCGATGGGTTGGTGGTCCAATCGTCCAGGGCGAAGACGAACGCGGCGAAGTCGACCTCGTGCGTGAGCTCCACCAACCGGTCGAGCGTCGAGACGCCCGGGTTGAAGACCGCGGTCCACGGTTCGACATCCGCGACGTCCGCGAGTCCGCGCGTGAGGGCCTGAACCAGCTTGGCCTGCTTGCCCGAGGAACCGAGGAAGATGCGTGGCTTCATTCCGCGGAGACGCAGCTGATTCGCGGTGCGGTGAAGGTCGGGTCGGAGCGCCAGAGGCTGCCGTCGTGGAGCAGGCGCGCGATCGCGAGGTGCCCAGCGGGAACGTCTTCCGACACGTCAATCTCCGCCGACTCCTCGATTCGCGACGGCTCGCCGTCAGGCGTCGGGTTCGTGGGTCGCTCGGTTAACGCGACCGTGACGTAGCACGGCGATGAGCCCTTGCACGGGTCCAGCTTCACCGGTTCGCACACGACTAGCTCCTCGCCGTTGGGATCGAGCGCGACGCCCGGAGACACCACGATCGTCGAGTCGCCACCGCCCGGGTCCTGTTCGAGCCCGACCTCAAGGCCGCGGACGATCCCGACTCCGTGCAGGAGCCGGTTGTGGCGTCGGTGCTTCGTCCGGTTGTAGGACTGCTCCTGCTCGAAGTCGTCCGCCGAGAGCAGCTTGCCGAAGGAGTAGCGATTGCGGATCAGTGTGCCGTCCTGGCAGTCTGGGTCGTCGGCGCGCTCGAGCCGCTCAAGGATCTCCCGCAGGCGTGTGCGGGCCCGCGGCGACAGGTCGGATCGAGACAGGACCGACTCGGCGAGGAACCCCATCAGCTCGACGAGCGTGATGCCGGGATCGTTCTCCGACGGGTCCGTCCAATCCGGCGCGAAGGCCCCCACACGGGCCGACAGGACGCGCCTGAGCTCCTCCAAACGATCATCCGACAGCTCCGCCACGTCCCTCTCCTCCCCATCGCCACTTCGATCCCAGATACGCCGGCCGGGCTAGCTTACGATCGGACAGCCCCTCATGGGTCGACTCCCTTGAGCCGAGCCTCGGCACGCGCCTGGGCAAACTCGACGCAGTGCCGGATCTCGTCGTCGAGCGACGAACGATAGAGGCGGGCGATGCCCAGCCACCGTATCGGTCCGCTCAGCGGCCCTGCGAACTCGAAGGCGTGGCGGATCCTCGAGCCCTTGTCGGTGCGTTCGATCTCGTAGACGTTGATGATCGTCAGCCCGATGGGCCGGACTTCGATTCTGAGGAGGCGACCCGGCACGAGACGCAGGACGCGGCAGTGGTAGGTGACCGGGTACATCGGCCGGATATCGATCGTCGCGCCCTCGGCGAGCGGACCTTGCGCGCGCGCCCAGCGGACGTTGTGGCCCCAGACTGACCAGGTCGACGGGTCCATGTACAGCTCGAAGATCGCGTCCGGGTCGACGGGCGCTTCGCGGATCGCCTCGATCGTGTAGCCCATCAAAGTCGCTCCCTCGCTCGGCCGGACAACTAGGCCGCCGGGCTCGTACCCCGGCGCTGTCCAGGCAACTGCCTCGAGTGAGAACGAACCGTCCGGCAGCGCCGTCCGACATCGGTCGCGCAGCTCCGCCCGCCGATCCGGTCCAAGACTTGCCACATAGGCGCCGGCGGGGCCGACGCCCTGCGTGTACGGCTCCCACCAGTCGTCGAACGACGCGAAGTCGCGGGTCACGGTCAGCTCGGTCTCCATCGTCTCGCCCATGCCCGCTGCCTTGAGCAGCTCGACCAAGTGACCCGCGCGAGCCCCCGCAAGGCGGGATTCGTCGGTGGCGTTCGGGTCAAGGTCGAGGGCAGCCCGCCAGAAGACACTCAGCGGGCCGCGGCCCGAGCTATGGTCCCAGACGCAGGCAGCGACGACCCCGCCGGGGCGAGTCACGCGTGCCATCTCGCGGAGCCCGGCGACTGGATCGGTCATGAAGTGGACGACGAGCTGGGCAAGGGCCGCGTCGAAGACGTCGGCAGGGTGGGGCAGAGCCTCCGCGGTCGCCGCTCGTACATCGACCCCCGGAAAGCGCTCCCGAACAGCGGCAACGAACGGCGCGGAAGGATCCACGGCGGCCACCGCATCGGCCCCCAGGCGGTCGACGAGTTCCGAAGTCAGGATGCCCGGGCCACAGCCCACGTCGAGCACGCGCTGTCCGCTTTCGACGCCCGCGAAGTCGGCGAATGGCGCCGAGAGATGCCGCGACCAACCGCCCATGAACTGGTCGTAGGCCTCGGCGGCGACGTTGAAACTCATTGCGCCACTCTAAGGGAGGGCGATGAGTTTCCGTTCGCCTGATGGTCTATTAGTCATCGACCCACAAGCGAAGGAGCAATGACCATGAAGCTGGTCGCAACGATGATGCTGAGCGTGGACGGCGTGTACCAGGGTCCCGGGGGCCCCGACGAGGACCGGCGCGGCGGGTTCGAGCGCGGCGGATGGGCGCACCAGCACGACGAGGAGGGCGGGCGGATCCTGAACTCGATGTTCGACCGCGCAGATGGGCTGCTGCTCGGACGCAAGACCTGGGAGATCTTCGAGGGCTACTGGCCCAAGCACCACGGGGATGATCCGGTCTCCCACGGCATCAACGTGCTGCCCAAGTACGTGCCGTCGACCACGCTCAAGGACCCGGGCTGGAACACCAACGTCATCGATGGCGACGTCGAAGCTGCCATCCGTGAGCTCAAAGCGAAGCCCGGGCGCGAGCTCCAGCTCCACGGCAGCGGCGAACTGCTCCGTTGGCTGCTCGAGCGTGACCTCGTCGACGAGCTCAACCTGCGCATCTACCCCGTCGTGGTGGGGGACGGGCGGCGGCTCTTCCCGGAATCGGGCCAGTCGCACGGCCTTGAGCTGGTCGAGTCGCTGACGACGCCGTCCGGCGTGACGGTCCAGACCTATCGACCGGCCGGGCGGGCAACGTTCGCGACAGCCGGGGAATGACGCCGGCGCTGAGTCGGCGTGGTTCTGGTCACTGTTGCATCCGTGGGTCGTGGGTCGGGTCGGCGTACATGCGAGGGCAACGCTGATCGATCGCCTCGGGGCGCAGTTCGTAGTGCCAGGGTTCGTTGCGGTAGACCTGGCATAGGCCGTACTTGGCGCCGTGTTTGGACAGCCACGCCGTGGCGGCAAAGGGCCCGATGTCGACCGCGTCCCCCGACACGTGAGCGGAGGTGTCGCGGGTGCCCACCCATCGGGCGGCCTTCTTTTCCGAGCCGTACTTCGACACGGCCTCACGGAGCAGTTGTTCCTGGTAGTCCGGGGAACGCCAGCCGCTATTGACGAAGAACGCGATCCCGTCGTCCCTGGCGTCGGTGGCAGCTCGGCGCAGGGCACCGAGAAGAACTGGATCCAGCTTCGCTACACCCGGAACCCCGTCATCGAAGACGGTCGTGCCGTCGGGGACGGCACCGTCAGCTTCGCCAAGCGCACCACGGGGCTCACTGGGAAGGATGTCGCTGGGCGGTGGGGCCGTCGAGATCGAAAGAGGTGGTCCGGCAATCGAGGATGGGGCGGCCGGCCGCTGGTTGCCGAAGGCTGCGGGGATCGCCGCGACGACGACCAGCAGGCCGGCGGCAAGGATCGTGGTGGTCCGATGGGTCGTTGTTGGAGCTGGTTCGCTGTGCCTCATGCCTCCATTCAAGGGAGCGTGGTGTTACCAGGGCGTATGTGGTTTTCGATATGCCACCGATATGCGCCGGCTCGCTAGCATCGGAACATGCGTGTGTTGATCGTCGAGGACGAGCCTCTTATGGCAGAAGCCATCCGCGATGGCCTGCGCCTGGAAGCGATGGCGGCCGACATCGCACGTGACGGCGACACCGCCCTGGAGCTGCTGAGCGTCAACGCCTACGACATCGCCGTCCTCGACCGAGACATCCCCGGACCTACCGGTGACGAGATCGCCAGACGCATCGTCGCCTCCGGCAGCGGCATGCCGATCCTGATGCTCACCGCTGCCGACCGGCTCGACGACAAGGCCACCGGGTTTGAGCTCGGCGCCGACGACTACCTCACGAAGCCGTTCGCCCTCCGAGAACTCGTGCTCCGTCTCAGAGCGCTCGATCGGAGGCGCGCCCACAACCGGCCGCCCGTGCGAGAGATCGCAGGCCTGCGCCTGGATCCGTTCCGCCGCGAGGTCTACCGGGACGGCCGCTACGTCGCGCTCACCCGGAAGCAGTTCGCGGTGCTCGAAGTTCTTGTCGCTGCCGAAGGCGGGTCCGTCAGCGCCGAAGAGCTGCTGGAACGGGCGTGGGACGAGAACGCCGACCCGTTCACCAATGCCGTGCGCATCACCGTCTCGGCACTGCGCAAGCGCCTCGGCGAACCCGGGATCATCGCCACGGTGCCCGGCGTCGGCTATCGCATCGACACGCAACCAGACGCCGGGCCTGGGGGAGGGGACCGTGGATAGAGCCCCTGGCCTGAGTGTCCGCCTGAAGCTCACCCTCAGCTACGCCGGGTTCCTCATGCTTGCAGGTGCCTTGCTGCTCGCCGTCGTGTGGGTGTTCCTGCTGCGCTACGTACCCGAGGGCGCAGGCGATTTCATGCCCTCCCGTTCCGACCTCGAACGGGCCTTCGCTCCGAGGGCTGCAATCGCCCTGGCGTTCCTGCTGGTGTTCGGTCTGCTGGGAGGGTGGATTCTGGCCGGCCGGATGCTCGCCCCCCTCACGCGCATCACCAACGCCACACGCATGGCCGCGACCGGATCGCTCTCCCACCGGATCCAGCTTGACGGCCGCAACGACGAGTTCCACGAGCTCGCCGACGCCTTCGACGCCATGCTCGAGCGGCTCGAAGCGCACGTCGCCGAACAGCAACGGTTCGCGGCCAATGCCTCCCACGAGCTGCGCACCCCGCTGGCGATCACGCAGGCGCTTCTCGAGGTGGCCCGCAAGGATCCGAACCCCGATCCGGGGGAGCTCGTCGACCGCCTGCACGCCGTCAACGCCCGAGCGATCGACCTCACGGAAGCGCTGCTTCTGCTCAGCCGCGCGGATCAGCGGGCCTTCAACCGAGAGCTCGTCGACCTGTCCCTCATCGCGGAAGAAGCCACTGAAACTCTTCTGCCCCTCGCAGGAGCACGCGGCGTCACCGTCGAGACCTCCGGCGACCCGACCCCCACGATCGGCTCACCAGCGCTCCTCCTCCAGCTGAGCACGAACCTGGTGCACAACGCGATCGTCCACAACCTGCCCGAACAGGGCACCGTGTGGGTCTCGACCAGCGTTCACCCCAAGGGCGTGGTGCTCACGGTCGAGAACACCGGCGAGACGCTCACCCCAGGGCTGGTCGCCACGCTCGTCGAGCCGTTTCGTCGCGGCACCGAACGCATCCGCACGGACCATGCCGGCGTCGGCCTCGGCCTGGCAATCGTGAAGAGCATCGCCGAAGCCCACGACGGAACCCTCACCCTCACCCCGCGGGCCGGTGGGGGGCTCACCGTCACGGTGCAGCTGCCTGCCGCACGCTGACTCACAGGCGTACGCTTCGGACCATGCAGCACGTGACCGACGATGTCGAGTTCGCCGACCCGTGGGGCAACGTCCTCGGCGTCTACGAGCCGAGCGAGTAGCCCGCGGTCAGGTGTCGTCCTCGGGCGCCTCCATGCGCTCGAGCAAGGCCAGCGTCGTCGCCCAGCTGCGGATCGTCATCGACTTGTAGGGCGGCGTGCCCACGATCTTGCCGAGGCGGCTCTTCGTCCGTTCCGCGCTGAGCCGCTGCGAGTAGATCACGCCCTTGCCTGGCCACACCTGGTCGACGCCGGGCCGCGGGTCGAAGACCTTCATCGCCGTGGGCGCGTCGATCCCCATGAGGAAGACCGCATCGCTGTTGTACGTGTCCGGCTTGTCGCCGAAGCCCTTGGGCCGATCCCGGACGACGGCCCGGAGCTTGGCGCGCGTCAGGACCAGGACCGCGATCAGCTCGCTGTCGAGCTTGAATGTCTTGGGCAGCGCTTGCTCGAGCTCGCGCTTGATCGCCGCCGCCGATCGATCGGAGCTCAGGATCACGTTGCCGCTGGCGATGTACGTGGAGACCTTCGTGTGGCCGAGCGACTCGAGGAGATCGCGCAGCGCCGCCATCGGCACCTTGTTCCGGCCGCCGACGTTGATGCCGCGCAGGAGGACGAGGTACCTGGTCACGCGTCGGCCGGAAGCAGGCGAAACGGCCGGTCGCGCGGGCCGACGATCGCTCGGAAGTGCCGCTCGTCCAGCGTCAGGAGATCGACGGTCTGGTGTCGACCGGCCAGAACGACGATCGACGCATCGGCGAGCCCAAGACCGAGATCGGCGTACCGGTCGAGAATGGCGGTGGCGCGCGAGATATCGTCCGCGTCGAACGGCGCGAGCTCGTAGGCGCCGCCGGAGACTTCCCCGAGAAACAAGCGAGCGACCCGCGCCGAAACGTGGCGCGCGAGCAGGTAGTCAAGCTCGGCGAGGACGAAGGGCGAGAGGATTCGAGGTTCGCCGGCGTCCTGCAGCGACGCGGCCGCGGCACGATGATGGACTTCGGATGCATCAAGGGCCGCGAGGAGCCCGCTCGTGTCCAGAAGGATCACTGCTCTCCGAAGCCCTCGAGCAGGTCGTCCGCACGTGTCGCAAGATCAGCCTGACCGCTCTCGAACAGCGGGATCGTCGGCTCGGCGACGCGATGGCCGGATGTCACAACGTCCACGCCCTCGCGGATGAGCTCCGCCTCACTCTTCCCAGTCGCACGAGCGGTCGTGGCGAGGGCGCGTCGCTGCGCACTCGTCAGGTAGACGGTGGTCCGTTCCATGCCATACACAGTACCATACGTTGGGGAGGTTCTGGATGAATGACGCGATGCGCCGCCTCGAAGGCCTGGTCGGGCAGTGGGACGTGACGATGACCCACGCCTGGTTCCTCGACAGCCTTGACACCGAGATCAAGGGCACGGCGACCTTCGAGTGGTACGCGGAGGCGTTCCTCATGATGCGCTCGCGGTGGGAGGACGACTCGACCTCGGAGTTCGCGTTTGGCCGCAACGACGCCCGCGACGAGTATGTGGCCTTCACCCACGACGACCGGGGGGTCTATCGGGTGTTCGGCATGACGTTCGCCAACGGCGAATGGACGCTCCTTCGCGAGGACCCGGACTTCCACCAGCGCATCGTCATGCGCGTGGCTCCCGGCCGGATCGACCTGCGAGCCGACGCCTCCGACGACGCCGGCCAGACCTGGCGGAAGGACCTCGACTACATCTTCAAACCGCGGGCAGACTGAAGCGTCGCGCAATTGTCGAGGCCGGTCGAACGACCATCTCGGCCGAAGGCGCCATCATCGACCCGACACGACGGAGGCTGCTTGAGAGAACACGATGTCCGACGACACGCGAATTGACCGCTGGCTGTGCGCGGTTCGCCTCGTCAAGACTCGGCCGATGGCGACCCAGCTCTGCGATGGCGGGCACGTCCGCGTCAACGGCAACCCGGCCAAGCCATCGACAAAGGTTCGTGCCGGCGACATCGTGCACGCCCTGATCGCCGAACGTGAGCGCATCGTTGAAGTCGTGCAGCCGATCGAAACGCGCGTCAGCGCGCCGATCGCGGCCACTTGCTACGTCGACAACAGCCCACCGCCGGCCATCCGAGAGATCAGGCCTGGCATCAAGGCGATCCGGGGGGAGGGCCGGCCGAGCAAGCGTCTTCGCCGCGAGCTCGAGCGGATGCGGCGGGCCGGGCCGGGCTGATCGCCGGGGACGGCCCGCCGTCAGCCAGGAGGCGGCGGCGCCTCGCGCTCGGCGATGCGGGCGAACTTCTCGAGCTCGCCACGAAAGCTTCCCTGGTACGAGCCGCGGGAGAAGATCCACGACGAGACGGCCGAGATCAGGCCGACCGTCTCGAACGTCTGCGTGATCCGCGTCCCATTGGCGTCGGGTTCGAAGCTTGCGCTCGACCGGCCACGGAGGATCCAGCTACCGAACTTGGTGGCGAACCGCCGTGGACGTTCGACCTCGAGTACCTCGGTCGGGCTCTTCACCGGGCCGAAATGGACGACGTAGGTGGTGCCGACCTGCTCGACGGACCCGGACACGTCACTTACGGCGGTCACTCCGCCGACCCATTCGCCCATGCGCTCGAGGTTCGTCCAGAGCGCGAACACGTGCTCAGTCGGCGCCTCGACGTGGGTGGTGATGGTGTAGCGAGCCACGGTCGATCCATTGTGCGGCAGCGGCCCTCGCGAGGCCTACCGCTTACCGAATCCGGGGAGGGCCGCGGCCTGTTTCATCCATGACGCGAGTTGGCGTTCGTCGATGTCGTCCAGTGATTCGAGGTCCACGCCCCGCGAGTCCTTGCCCATCCCGATCGGCGTAACCGGCGGTACGGGCGTGAGTGACGTGCCGCGCCCGAACGTGAGCTTGACGTGGCCGGCGAAGCCGCCGCACGAGAAGCACCAGCCGTCGCCGACGCCATACCACGCCATGCCCCACTTCACGCTGCGCTGCAGGTCCGGCAGCGTCTCGGCCGCCAGGGCATCGACGCGTTCGGCGATGGAGCGTTGCGGCTGCGGCAGGCTGCTGATGTAGGCAAAGACCGGCTTGTCGCCGACCGCGGCCTTCGCGGGGCTTGCCCTGCCAGTCATGGCGGCCGGCAGCGACGTGATGACGTTGCCTTGCTCGGCCGGTCGCTTCTTGCCCTTGTCAGTCGACGTCATCGTCGATTCTCCACGAGATCTTGCGGATGGCGCTCGAACAGCCGCCAGTTGCCCTCGGAGATCACCTCGACGCCCTCGTCGGTCACCTTGATCGCGGTCTGGTCGTCGATCGCGTACGCCGGCACCGTCATGCCCGCCGCCCAGCGCTCCGCGTCGGCCATCGTGTTCTCGGGCAGCTTCGGGTGGTCGAGGTGCGGGAAGATCGCGAAGTCCACCACGCCCAGGGTCGCGTCGCCGGCTCCGGTCGGCGGGCGCCATTCGACGAAGTCCTCGCCGATCCGCGGCGTCATGACCATGCTCCCGGCGCTGAGCCCAACGTACACCGTGTCCGACAGTGACGGCAGCAGGTCCTCCAACCCGGACTCGACCATCCAGTGGTGCAGGTACAGCGGGTCGCCGCCGTTCACGAGCAGGACGTCCGTTGCGCGGACCGCAGGCACCCACTGCTCTGCGTCGAGGCTGGGCAGCGCGGTCAGTTCCAGTACGCCAACCGACTTCCAGCCCAGCTCCGTCATCGGGCAGTCGGGTTCCTGACCGGCGATGAACCTCCGAGCAGCGACCGCGCCGCCGCCGCGCATGCCGTAGGACGCGGTCGGAATGCACAGCGCGGTCGAGTCGGCGATCGGCTTGCCCAGCAGGTCGACGAGCGCAGCCTGAATGCTGGCGTTCGTGATGCCGGCGGATGCGAGCAGCAGTTTCAAGGGAGCCTCTCCGCTTCGTGTTCGTCCGAACGCTTTGACTTCCGATTGGATCGAAAGTCATCGGTCCCGCTCGTCGAGGTGCTCCTCGGGCCGATGGGCCTGCTGATCGTGGCGGCATACTGGACGCGACCACATGATTGATCCCGCACCTGTCGCCCTTCGATCATCGCTTGAGCGGCTCCTGGCGAACCCGACACCGGACGACCTCTGGCAATTCCAGAAGGCGCTGCTGGTCGTCGGTGGCCCGGAGGCGGCACATGCCCGCGGAGTCGCGCGTGCATTCCAGTCGTGCCTCCGGACGCTCGAGAGCAAGTCAGCCTCTCGCGCGGCGAGCCGCTGGGGGGCCGTGCTGGGAACGGCAGCCGTCGCCAGCCTGAGCCTGCCGGAAATGCGCAATCGCCAGGAGCGCGGGCTCGGGGAGCTGGTGGAGCTGGCGTTGCCGGCTGTCCTGGAGGTCGGCGCCGCGTTGAAGTCGGCGGAAGCCTGGGAGATCGAAGCAGGTCTGGTCTACGACGAGTTCGCGTGGTTCCTCTACGAGGAGCTCTGGGACATTTCGCTCAGCGTCCGGACCGAGCTGACTCCGATCGAGCGCCGCCAGCGCATCGACCAGGTCCTCGACCCGCTCCTTGACTCCGACCTCCCGGACAAGGATCGGGCCACGCTCGTCGTCGACGTCTTCCGATCAGTCCTCGCTGCGCGCGTGCTGCCACTGCTGGGCTAGCCCGCAGCGGGAGACTGGCCCGCGCTGGATTGACCGCGGCCGCGTCCACGCATCGCCTTCTGGTGCACCAAGATGTGCGTGTGGACGCAGGACCCAGCGGGACAATCGTGCAGATCTTCGGGCGCGACCAGGAGCTCGCGACGATTCGGGACCATGTCCTTGCGATCGATTTGCTGCCGGCGCAGTGCCTGATCGTCGGCGAGGCCGGCTCCGGGAAAACGACTGTCTGGCGGTCTGTCGTCGATGCGGCACGAGCGACGGGCAGGCGGGTGATCGCGACGTCGGGAGCAGAGGCCGAATGGCAACTCTCGCTGAGCGCGGTTCGCGACCTTGTCGCCGTGGACGTCGAGCGTGTTGATCGGGACCTGCCGGCCCCGCAGCGCCGCCTCCTGCGGGTCATGCTGCTGCTCGACGAGCCGACCGATCAGTCAGCGGATCCGGGCGGTCTCGCAGCCGCCGTCCTAGGGTTCATCCGGGTCCTGGCCGCTCGCGAACCGATCCTCATCGCCATCGACGACATCCAGTGGCTCGATCCGGCCTCGGCAGCCATCCTCTCGCACGCACTCAGACGGCTCTCGAACGAACGCGTCGGCGTCCTGCTCGCTCGCCGTGACGGCCCCGCGAAAGCGGGCGATTCCCTCGCCTCTGCCGGCGGAGAACGGGACCTCGTGGTGCAGCTCGGACCGTTAAGCATCGGCGCGGTGGGCGCTGTCCTGCGGGACAACGTGGCCGCCCCGGTCGCTCGGCCGACCCTGCGTCGGATTCACGAGGCGGCGGCCGGCAATCCACTCCTCGCGATCGAGCTCGCGCGGGCCATGACCGACACCGATCGATCGTACGCCCCCGGCGCGCCGCTTCCGGTGCCGGTTTCGGTCGGGGAGCTCCTCCGGACGCGGCTGGAAGGCCTCGACCGATCCACACTGGAAGCCCTCGGCGTGCTGGCCGCCCTGACCTCTCCTGGGATGGAGCTCCTCCGGTCGGCGCTCGGCCGCTCGCCGCAGCGCGACCTCGAGTACGCGATCGACGCCGGGATCGTCGTCGTGACCATCGATGGGGTCCGATTTCGGCATCCGTTGCACGCTTCAATCGCCTACGAGCTGCTCGGTCCGACGCGACGGCGGGACATCCACCGGCGCCTCGGCGACCTCCTCGCGGACCCGGAGGAACGGGCGCGCCATCTCGCGCTCGGCATCGACATGCCAAACGAAGCCGCGGCCGCCGTCGTCGAAGCCGGCGCCCGGACCGCCTTCGGCCGCGGCAGCCCGTCCGCCGCCGCCGACCTCGCCTACCACGCCGGCCGCCTCACGCCGCCCGACGACGCAATCGCTCGGCATCGCCGGGCCCTCATCGAGGTCGACGGCGCATTCGCTGCCGGCGAGACGTCTCGCGCGGCGGTTCGCCTCGACACGCTCATCGCAACCACGGCGCCCGGCCGCGACCGCGCGGTGCTCCTCGCTCGCAAGGCCCGCCTCCAGTCGTTCGCCGCCGATATCACGGCCAGCGTCGACGGCCTCCGGGAGGCACTCGCCGAGGCGGGCGATGACGACGCGCTCCGCGGCGGGATCGAGGAGGGGATCGCCTGGGGCCTGATGCTCATCCGGCGGGACCTGGTCGAAGCGCTTGCCCACGCCCGTTCCGCGGTCGAGGTCGCCCGGCGAATTGGCGACTCGGTCGCGCTCGCCGAGAGCCTCGCCACCCAGGCACTGGCGGAGTGCCTGACCGGTCGGCCGTGGAGGGCGACGATCGAGGAAGGTCTTGCGCTCGAGCCGATCCTCGGGCGGGTCGCGGCGACGAGGCGCCCGGCGTTCGCCTACGGCTGCTGCCTGACATGTGTGAGTGACCTCGATGGCGCTCGCGCAGCGTTCGAGGACCTCGCCGCCCACGCGATCGCGAACGGCGAGGAGGCGCTGCTGCCGTCGATCCTCAACCGACTCGCCCGTGTCGAGCTGCAGGCCGATCGATGGGACACTGCCGGGTGGCACATCGAGGAAGGACTCGGACGGGCCACGGAATTCGGGGCACGGGCCGTCGATCGCCTCGCTTCTCGGCAAACGCGCGGTCCTCGCCGCGCGCCGTGGCGATCACGAACGCGCCAGGGCGGACGCAGCCATGGCGTTGGAGCTCGCCGTTGGCGGACCATTCGACCCGACGCTGACCGAACGGGCCGTCGCACGGGGAGGAGAGAGCGCGCTCTGGGCGCTCGGCCATGTCGCGGTGGCCGAAGGGCGCCCGGAAACGGCCGTCGAGCTCCTCGAACCGATGACGCGGATCCTCCGCGCGGCCGGCGTCATCGAACCCGGCGAGATGCCTTGGCTTGCGGACCTCGGGGAGGCCTGGACGCTCACTGGGCGGCTGGACGACGCCGGCGAGATCGCGGGCCTGTTCGAGCGGGTCGCCACCGAGTCGGATCGGGCCGGCGACGCCGCCACGGCCGGCCGCTTGAAGGCCCTGATCGATACCGCCCGTGGCAATCACGTCGCGGCTCGCGACGACCTTCTCGCGATCCGGGCCCGGGATGCACAGCTGGATCGCCCGTTCGAAGCCGGCCTGACGGACCTGGCGCTCGGAGGCGTGCAGCGCCGACTCCGCGAGCGACGCGCGGCGCGCGCGACGCTCCAACGTGCGCACGCGACCTTCGAGCGCCTCGGCGCGATGGTGTGGGCGGAACGCGCGAGGGCAGAGCTCGCGAGGATCGGCGGAAGGGCGCCCGCCGGCGATGAACTCACCGCGACTGAGCGTTCGGTCGCAGCGTTGGTCGCCCGGGGCCGCACGAACCGCGAGACTGCGGCCGCCCTCTTCCTCTCGATCAACACCGTCGAAGCGGCCCTCACGGCCGTCTACGGCAAGCTCGGGATTTGTTCCCGGACTGAGCTCGCGCGACGGATCGACGAGATCGCCGGGGGCAATTCCTAGGGTTTTCCGGGTTTCGGTGCGTGGCCTGCGGCCCCGACGATCGGTCCGTGGCGATCTATCTCATCGAGGCCTACCTCGCGAATCATCCGAGCGCCGTCGAGGACGCACGCTCGGCGGCTCAGCGGGCCGCAGACGTCGCGCCCGGGATCCGTTATCTGCGGACGACGTTCCTGCCCAGCGACGAGACGGTCTTCCACCTGTTCGAGGCGCCGTCCCGGGATGCCGTCATGGCCGCCGCGACAGCCACCTCGATGCCGATCGACCGGATCACGGAAGCACTCGACGGACCAGAACAGGGGGATCAACAGTGAGTCATCGCGTGGCAATCGTCTTCGTCCTGGTCTCGGCCGTGATAGTCGCGTGCAGCGGCGGGGCACCAACCGCGTCAACGGGGACCGGGGCGTCCCTCCCAGCAAGCGCCGCGCCCGCCGACGGGACAACGGCACCCGCCGCCTCGCCCGCCGACAGCAGCGCCCTACCCACCGACGCGGGCGGCGGGTCCACGCCGCCCATCGACCTGGCGACGGATGTCTGTGCGCCGTTCGCCGGCGGTGCCAAGCCACCTGCCACCGCCGCGGAGACCGCGCTGCTCGATGCCATGCCCGAGACGGTCGATGGCGAGCCGGTCAGTGACCCCAAGGCCAACCAGGCGATGCAAACCTTTTGCTCCGGCACCGATGACGGTAACGAGGTCGTGCGCGTCATCTGGGAGGAGTTCGGTCTCGACCTGCGGACGGTCGTCCTGGGCCGGTTCGGTGCCAGCGTCGACTCGTACTCGACCCTCGTGGAAGCTATCCGTACCCCGGGCAAGGACATGAACGCCGTCATCCCGGCCTTCGTGGTCATGAGAATCGCCTTCGATCCCAGTGAGGCCACCCAGGCCAAGGTCGGCGGCAGGGACGTCGCGTATCTCGAGGCCAACGGGGGAAGGCGCTACCAGTACGTCGATGGCGACACCCTCTGGTTCTTCGCGGTCCAAACCGAAGCGCAGGCCGCCGCGATCATCTCGGCACTCAACTAGGGGTCTGGCTGATGACGCGACGCCGCGCCAGCCCCCGGGCCGCGGCCGGGCTCATGCTCAGCATCCTCATGGGCGCCTGCGGGCCCGCCGCCGTGGGGAGCGGCAACCCGCAGGCGTCGGGGAGCTCGGTGCCGGGCGCATCGACCACCGGCGCGGCGCCGTCCCTCCCGGCGACGAAGGACGCCACATACCTCGCGGCCGCCGAGACGGAACTCTCGCTTCGTCGCCAGCTCCTCTCGGACATTCACGCGGCTGACGTCATCGGCCCAGGTGGCGCCGCCGTCCTGGCCGAGACCGAGAAGCTCGAGACGGCATTCGGCGAGAAATCGATCGCAGAGTTCGTCGCCGAGATGAAGCTCGACCTGAGCGCAGCTTCCGGCGACCCCGCGCGAAGGATCGCGGCCGTCGGTCCGGTTGCGCCACCTCCCACGGTGCGCGCCAACGAGTGGTCGGGCAGCCTCTTCGGCGCGACCTCGTTCATGGTCTCGACCTGGATGGCTTTTGCTCCCGAGCTGATCCAGAACGCCAGTGGCAATCAATTCGTGACGGCGAACCAGAACCGGAACGAGACGCACGACACGAGCCTCGACGGAGGCCTCAAGGAGCACCTCACGCTCACGCAGCGGCTGACCCTCGGCCAGGGGCAGGGCCGGATCGTGTTCGATGTCGTGATGACGTCGGCGGCGGTCATCACGAAGACGGCGACCGGTGAGGAGGTCGCCCGGCGCACCTCGACCGGCAACGGCCACTTCGAGGTCAACGCCTGCCCCGACGCGAACGGCGTCGGCGAAGGCAGGTATCGGATCGTCAACCAGGAGCTCGTCACCCGACCCGGCGGCCTCCAGAACGGCGGCGCCTCCACGACCGAGGCGACGTTCAAGGTCAAGGACGGTGACGACGCCCACCTGATCCAGACCGAGGTCCAAGCGGCGGTCTCGTCGGGTGTCCACGGCACGAGCGCGCCGGCCGACGGCAGCCCCGGAGCACCCATCGACTGGAATGCCCGGGCGACGTTTACGGTCGTCATCCCCGCCAGCGGGTCGCCCCGGATTGGTGACGTCACCGGCCAGGAATCGAACAACGCGACCGACGCCAATCGGGGCAGCCTGACCACCCAGATCGTCATGGCCGATCACTACCTCGCCGAAGCCGCGAAGCGAGCCGAGACGTTCTGGCGCTCCGGCGCCTGCATCGACATGAAGACCTCCGAGGAATCGAAGCAGGTCCAGCCCGGCGCGCGGCTGACGATCACCGTCGATCCGAAGCACAAGTTCGACGGCGCCCAGGTCAAGGCGCCCGTCACAGCGGCCTTCAGCGGAAAGGAGAACCTCGAGCCGCGGGACCGCCCCCAGGACCCGCCGGCGACGTTGATGTTCACCGCGGGCCGCGAGGAAGGCGACAAGGGGACGATCGAGCTCAAGCAGACCGGCAAGCGGGGGATCGGCAAGAAGACGCTCGAGTTCACGGTCGGCGTTGCCGACTACAAGATCGACGTCGTTGCGCCCGGCATGGGCGGACTGAGCGGCCTTAAGTGCAACGGCAAGGAGGGTGCCTGGACGATCGCGATGGGCGCACGTGGTGCGGCCGGCTCGATCAAGTTCACCCTTCCGAGAGGCGGAACGAGCGCGGAGGCCCATGCGATCTACGACGTGGAATCAGGCGGCGCCACGGCGCATTGGGACATGCGAGGCCCCGTGACCTTCGTCGAGGGCGACCCAGCGAAGCTCAACTTCGGCACGCTCCGCGGCAAGGTCACCGTCAAGGCCCTCGGCCAATCGATCACGACGGACGGCGAGCTCGCACCCTTCTACGTGCCCCTCGAGGCCGGCAAGTTCTGCACCTGATCTCGGGCCTCCTGGGATGACAGCCGAAACAGTGGAAGACCGCCTGTTGGGCTCGCGGCACTGGCGATTGGCCGCCGCATTGCACAAGTTGTGCTTCGACGTGTATGGTGGCGCCATGGCGCGATCGACTAATCGGGTGAATGTCGCTGCTTGATGACGAGCGCGCGACGAAGCTTCAGCGCCTTGCGGAGCGGACGCACACCAACCCCGGAACGCTGGCCAGGTCGCTGTTGGCGACCGCCCTTGACGAGGCCGACCCAGACGCCCGCAACGTGACCGAACTACTCGATGCCATCCCGGGCGCGTTCGAGCGAGCCGAAGCGGGGAGGGGAGAGGGGGCGGCAGGAGCTGGGACACCCGTCGAGAATCTCTGAGCCGTGGCCCACGTCGTCATCACCCCGACGGCGGCGGCCGATCTCGCGCGGATGATCCGGACACACAGCCTCCCGGTCGACACGACGACTAGGTTCAAACGCTCCGTCGCGGCCCTGTCGCGGTTCCCGTTGCTCGGCGCACCTCTGCACGGCCGATGGTCGGACTACCGATTCGTGCTCGGGCCGTGGCGCTGGATGATCGTCGTATACGTGTTCGAAGAGTCGGCCGATCGGGTGGCCATCGTGACGGTCCAGGACGCTCGAACAGCTGGAGCGGCGACCTTTAGCGAGTAAGGCCGATCGGGCAGTGACTACGGTTTCGGATGGTCGACCAGGAAGTCCATGACCGAGTCTGCGAACGAGGCCGTGATCGTCGGTGCGTGGCCGCCTTTCGGGATCGTCCAGAGCTGGACCGTCGCGCCTGACTTGCATCCGGGCCACTCCGAGACCGACGTCTCGGCCGGATCGGCGCCGACTTTCAGGGCCGCGTCGACATCGACCTTGGCGCTGAGCTGCGACGGTGTCTCGCCACACCCGTCGTACGTTGCCCAGGCCTCGGCTGTCGCCTCTGCGCCCGGGTAATCGCGGCCCGCGCCCCGGTCACCCTCGTATCGAATGACGTCGTCGGCCGTGCCGTGGATCTGGGCGACCGACACGGGCTCGCTCGGCGCGCAGTCGGCCGGGTCCGCGAAGCTGGCGCCGGCCAGGCTCACGATCGCCGCGACGAGGCCGGCCTGATCGCAAGCCATCCGATACGACATGAAGCCGCCGTTCGAGTGGCCGACGAAGGCGATCCGCTTCGGGTCGATGGCGAGCTTCGCCTGGATCTCAGCGATGACGTCCGTGAGGTAGGCCACATCGTCGACATCAGCCTTGTAGAAGTTGCAGCAGGCGTCGGTCGCGTTCCAGAACCGGTTGTAGTCGCGGTCGATCGTCCCATCGGGGTAGGCGTAGACATACCCACGTGCATCCGCCGCCCGAGCCAGGCGGAGGTAGTCGTCTGTCCCCAGGCCGGAAGACCCATAGCCATGCAGGAGGATCACCAGTGGTGCTGGCCGGCCCGCGTCGTACGACTCCGGCAGGTGAACGGTGACGCGCCGATCCCCACCGACGACCAGCTCCGCTTGGGGAGTGGCGGTCTCGGATGGCGCGGGGACGGACGATTGAGAAGCAGTCGTCGGAGAGAGGACCGTCGGGGAGGGGACCGATGGAGACGCCGCACCTGCGCAGGCGCCCGCGATCACGCTGACGATGGTCGTGAACGCGAGCAGGCGGAGTCGCATGCTGGGAGCCGGGTCCTGTCAGCGTCCTCATCGACTCGAGCCTCCTCGCGCACCTGCGATCGACGACCGTTGGCCGAGACGATAGGGCATGCTCGCCGCCGGTGGCCTGCGAACGCGAGCGGGCCGGCCGGCGGCGCTCCTGTGCGCCCGGAGGTGCGCTACCCCCGCCAGTGAAACGAGTCAAGCGCCGGGCCGCTTGGCTGGTGGCGGCGCTCGATGAAGCCAAGTCGGTCGCGTCCTCGCCAAACGGGCGGGCGCGGGCACGAGGTCCGCCACGCCTCGGTCGACCAGTCTCCCGAACTCGCTGCGCAACAGCAACGGACGCAGGTCGATGATCGGCATCACGTCCGGACTCGCGCGCCCCATGAAGCTTGCAGCGGAGCGCCATAGGTCGCCGTTGTGGAGCAGGGCTATCTGATGGGCGGCCTCCGTGCCGCGAACGTCGGGATCGCTTCCTCGCGCCCTCCATGGAGCGTCCAATTCACGGGACCCCAGAAGCGCCCTGACGATCTCGCGGGGTGCCTCCTGCACTTGAGTCGCCGATGCCGATTCTGATGCCCTGTACTCGTTCTCCGAGTACGGCGTCGACTTGGTCAGAAAAGCCGCGGCCAGCCAGACGCGACTTGGCGCCACGGAGGTTCGTAATTGCGAGGCCAAACGACCAATTGCCAAGGAAGTCCGCTGCGCGTGACAGCTCGCCGGCGAGTTCCACGACGCGGTAGGTCAAACCGTTCACGGCTCGGTCGAGAACCATCGGGTCACCCGCTCGGCCGATCCAACTAACTCGTTGCTTGTTCTGGTTCCACGGCCGGTGAAAAGCCGGATGCCGCCGTTCTCCAAGATCTCGATGTCGAGCACCTCGTGCTCGATAATCCGCCGATCGGCGTCGACCACTCGCCCAGGGCCGAGATCGCTGGTCGCGCCCCATCCATTCGCGCGTCGCGAGATACTGCTGGCGCCGATTGAAGTCTGGTACCCAACCTTCGCCGCCAATCGGGATAGGCGACCCACTTATCCACTCGGCTACCTTCTCGAAGCTCGAAGTGTGGAACCAGCATGCCCCGCCGTGGAGGACGCGGCTCAGCGACTACGAAGAGGTGCGCCTCCGCCTGATAGCCGGCGGGGCTAGAGGATCACGAGCGACCTCAGCATCGGTGATGTGCTCGATGTCTCGGACGAGGCTTCGGCGCTCGTCGATGATCCGACGTACCTCGACATCAGACAGTCGAATATTTGTTCGGTCGCCGCGACCTCGATAGACTCCGTCGACCTGGTGCGGCGCATCCGGGCTGGGCGATGAGGACGATGCGTGTCCTCGCGTCGGGTCGTTGCTAAGCCGGAGTAGCCGCGTCGTGACGCGGAGGGGCGCGTCAACGCGACTGCGAGCGATCTGCTCGATGCGCTCGGCGAGCCCCTCGAGTTCCGTCGGTGTCGACTTGAAGGTGCCGTTCTTCTGCTCGTCGAGACCGACGTAGTAGTGCCCGCCGTGGACGGCGAACGAGGCGAGATCGACTGCGAGGTCCACGTTAGCTACCGGAGTCGCCGGCGGTAGCTTGCGCTTGCCATCGTGGAAGTGGTCCTCCCGGATGGAACCTCGCGCGACCGCGTCGACTAGGTCAGCGACGGAAGTTGGGATCCAGAGGTCGGCGAAGTCCATGCCCGGAGCCTGACCGGAAGCAGTTCCGGTTGTCAAATGAGTCGGTTAGAAGTCTCTGATTGCGGCGGCGCCTCTATGCTCCGTACACTCGGCATTGATCGACCGCCCTCCTATGGGCCGAGGTGAAACCGTTGGGAGCCTATGCAGAGAGAGTCGGATCGACGCAGTAGTACTCCGCACGACGAAGCCATCGAGCTCGTCAGCGTCGCCCGCGCCGAATTGCATCTAGGTGGCTAGAGCAGCCCGTCGGACGGTCGCGATCTCGTGATACTGCCGATGACGGAGACCCGGCGCTATTTCCTAACTTGCGGCCAAGGAAGAACGAGGTTGCTGACGACAAGACAATGTGGCTGCAGCACCTGCGCCTCGAGGCCTTTCGCGCGTTCAACGACACAGAGCTGACTCTTCCGGAAACCGGCCTCGTGTTAGTCGTGGGGGCGAACAACAGCGGCAAATCCGCGCTGTTGTCAGCGATCGATGTTCTGCGGCAAGTCATGCCGGACGCTCCCATCACCAACACGAGCTCGTCGGGCCCAGCCAAAGTGGTCGGAACCTTTGTCGTCGAAGACACCATTCGCGATCTGATCCTGGCTGGCTCCTCGGGCCAACGAATGTCTGGCGAAGCTCTCAGGCGGATTCGCGTGGTTCTCGAAGTTCGAACGACCGCGAACAGACTGGACGTCGTCGGAATAGAAGCTGCTCTAGACAACGGAGAGTTCGACGCTATCGCGCGCCTCACTTCGCCCAATAGCGAATGGCAGATCGAGATGGCGGACCTACGTCGTTGGGCGGTGGACGAGCCCCTGATGGGCCCGTTCAATCGCTCAATGACGGTCAGTGGCAACGACCTTGGATCGTATCTTTGGTCGTCCACTTCAACGACAATCCAGCCGATCCTGGATCGATTCCGGCAGTGGGCCGGCAGCGTGTACCACTTCGGCGCTATTCGACCAGGTACCACTCGGCAGCGTCAGTCGGCTGGCGCCGATGTCTTAGCGCCGACAGGTGAGAACCTGCCTGAGGTACTTCTCCGCCTCAGCACCGGCCAAACAAACGAGTGGGACGCGATCCGGCGGGTTATGGCTGACCTTGTGCCGGATGCCGGGGTTCCCCTAACACCCGTAGTCGGCAGCCAGGTCGAACTGGCCTTCGCCGACGTGTCGGGCGTGCGGAGAAACCTGCAAGATCTGGGGAGTGGCGTTGAGCAGCTACTCATGATGTCTGTCGTGGGAGAAACCCACGTCCGGGGCGGAATGTTGTTGATCGAGGAGCCGGAGACGACGCTCCATCCGGGTGCGCAACGGGCATTGCTTCGTCACTTAGCGGAGTGGTCGACGGTTCGCCCAGATCATCGCTACGACTCATTCGACCGTCCTGCTCGACAGAGCCGCCGGCTTGGCTGACGTCTGGCACATCGAACGGACCAATTCGATAAGCACGGCCAGCCGGGTCGTGCCTGATCGATCACTCCTCGACAGCCTCGGAGTCCGGCTCAGCGATGTCTTCGCCGCTGATGGGCTACTGCTGGTTGAGGGGCCCAGTGATCAAGATCTATTTGAAGTCTGGTTTCGTGAGATCCTCGCGGCCCATCACCTCGTTGTGACGGACCTCGGTGGATCAGACGCCGCGCGCGGCGCCGACCGATATCAACGAGTCGTGGAAGCTGGCCTCTTAATGGGGCGGCGCGTCGTCTTCGTTCGGGATCGCGACGAGCTCGACGCGACGCGAATAGCAAGCCTCGAGCGAACTGGAACCGTTCGAGTGTTGCCCGTGCGAGAAATCGAGAACTTCTTCCTCTTTGCTCCCGGGGCCATTTCCACCGTTCTCAGTGAGCGCCTCGGTGATGTCGCGATCAGCGCCGTCGATCTCGAGGCCGCGCTCCGAGATGAGGCCAATACCTTCTTCGATGTTCTCATTCTCAGGCGTGTCGTGACACGGCTCGATCCGATCTATCCGGCACCGTGGGGCGACGTGTCGACTCTCGCGACTCAGCCGACCCTCTCGCAGCTCACCAATGTTGTCGACTCGAACTTGCAACGCGGAAGCGACCTCGTACGCGACCTCCCGCGAGCCTGGGAGCAAGAGCGCGTCGCACTCCTCGCAAGCTGGGACACACGTTGGCGGGAGCTTGTGCCCGGCACAGAACTGCTGTCGCGAAATCTGGAGCAACTACGGCCTAGCTTTCGACAAGAGGGCCGATGGAGTCCGTATCGCTTCCAACATGGATCCCCCCGACTACCTTCGTCGACTCGTCGCCGAGTTCTCCGACAACGCTGGGACAGGCGGATAGCTGAGTCGTGTAAAGTCGCCGCAACTCGCCCGTTCCCTTCTCAGAGTTCCGCTGGCAATTCGCACACTCCGTCCCTAGATTCCCGCGCCTTCTTCCGGCGGCGAGAGGCCGCCGCCGTACGATGCAACCTCGCGTTTCGCTAGCAGCGGCACCCCGGTTCGATGCCGACCAGACGTCCACGTGGCATCCTGAAGGCCTGCCTATGTTCCCTGGGGAATCACGATGACGACCGTGCGAGTGGGCGCCGTGCAGGCCACCTACGAGCTGATGGACCGCGAAGCGACGATCGACCGCGCCGCCGAGATCACGGCACGCGATCGCCGTGCACGGCCCGGGCTATCGACTCACTCGCCCCATCGCCCGCGAGCACCGCGTCTCGACGAAGTCATGAACGTCCGCAGGGAGCTCTAAATGCGGGTAACAGTGCCGAACCGCGCCTACCTGAGCGACATTGAACGACTCCTTCGTACGTTTACCGACGACGGGAACGGAGATTTCATTCTGGAACTACCCGCCGGGCTCTTTTCCCTCCATCCGATGGCGACGGCGATGATTGCGAGCCAGGCGTTGGCGACTCGCCGAGCGGGCGGAAATGTCGTAGTCGAAGGGTTGGCCCCGAACTCATCGACGCGGTATCTGGAGCGTATGGGCCTATTCGAACTTATGGGAGTGAGTTCCGGTATCCCCGTTGTCGCACACGAGGCGTCAGGCAGGTTCGTTCCGCTGCGACAAGTGCGCACGAATGAAGAACTGAATGATTTCGTCGTTGACATTGTGCCGCTGTTGCATGCAAGTGCCACTGAATCCGCCGCCGTCAAGTACGTGCTCTTCGAACTTGTCCGGAACGTGCAGGAACACGCGCGGTCGCTTGATGGAGCCATAGTTAGCGCTCAGGTGACGCGTTCAGGACGACTCTTGATCGGCGTAGCCGATTGCGGGCGAGGAATTTGGGCGAGCACGCTCAGCGAATCCCATCCATCGGCAAGCGACGGGGACGCCATCAAACTTGCATTTCGCCCTGGTGTCACCGGAGTAACGAGGCGACTTGGTGGCAACGAGACGAACGGCGGCGCAGGGCTCTTCTTCATGAAGGCAATGGCGGTCGTCGCAAGGACTCACATGGTCACAATCAGCGGAAACGCGATGTTCAAGCTGCTCAGCCGGCCGGTGAACAAGATTTTGATCAACGCTGATGTTTCGCGGGACCGCGCCACGTGGCGCACGTTGGACGTTCCCTGGAATGGCACCGCGGTGGGTATTGACCTCAGGCTCAGCGATCAGCTTCCGTTCGGCGACCTTCTGCGAGCCATCGGTCGCGTATATGACGTGGACGTACGTACGGAGCGGAAAGCGCAATATCGGGCAAGGTTCAAATGACGACAAGACGACGACGGGTCCGAATTCGCATGTTCGAGTTCGCCGGGTCCTTTGGCGGCGACAAGGACGCTGCAGCTCAAGTACGTGACCAGCTACTCAAGCCTGCACTCAAAGACTCGGACGGGGAAGTCGTTCTCGACTTCGTGGACGTCGAATTCGTCACGCAGAGCTTTGTTCACGCCCTGCTCTCGGCAATCGTCCGCAAAACCCCCTCGACTCTGAATTCACTCCAGCTTCGAACACTGCACCGACAGCGTTCGACAAATCATTGAGATCGTCACGCAATACTCGCAAGAGACGTGGCCCACGCACTGACCTGCTCGAGCGAGTCACAGACATAACTCACCTTATCGGAAGTTACATCGCGCGAACAACGGGCTCTGCAGTCGCGTTGCCATCGCCCGCCGAAGTTTCCAGGATTTCGCCACCGCCTTTGATCGCGTAGGGTGGCGACGAGCCGTCGGTCGGACCTATCCGCTTGTCAGCGGCTCGTACGCAACAAGGCGCGCGTCTGAAGCACCGACAAGGACATCGGGTGGCTCAGTCGGCCTCGCCGTCCTCGAAGTCCGGCCAAGCCGCGATGTCAACACCGTGGTTCTCGGGCGACGCGAGTGTCCACCAATGGGGCACATGCGTATCGTCCGCCAGGCGGCCGCCGGCTTCGAGGGCTGCCGCGACCCTTGCTTCGGCCTGATCGGCCGGCACGCTGACGTCGATGTGGGTCCTGCCACGCCCCGGCTTGGGAGGGCGGAGGCTCTGGAACGACACGTACGGGTTACGGCGGTGCCGATCGACGACGTCTTCTTTCGGTCCAAGGCTCCTGTACCCGAGGGCTGCGGCCCAAAACGGACCTACGTCGCTGCCTGGATCCTGCGCCACCGCAATGCCCACGACCTGGACCTGGGATGGGTCCGGCTCGATCCCCAACTTCCGGGCTTCTTCCGAAATCTGGCGTGCCAGCTCGACATCACGATGGCTCAGAGCTCCGTATTCCCCGGAGGCGGTCCGGACGGTGACTCCCTCGGGTCGCACGTCCACGTCGGGGAAGTGGCCCACAACCTCCGCAACTTCAGCGATCGCGGCCACAAACCTTGCTGCTTCCGCGAAGGATCCGACCTGGGAAGTAGGCGTGGGCCCCAGAGAACAGGACCCGCCAGTCCTCGACTCCAGCGGCGTCGTGGAATGCCCGAGCAGTCGTTCGCTTCTCGCTCATTGGGGCAATGCTAGGCAGGAAGCCCGACGGCATGCAACGCGCTGATGCGCTCGGGCGCAATCGCGAGACTCCACGCTATTCCGACGGAGTAAGGTGGACGGCGGACCGACTCGACCGGTCGGGGTGCGGAAGGACGGGTCGACAGATATGGCGGACGTTGAATCGACGGATGTTGTCGTAGTCGGCTACGGCCCCGTGGGCCAGATGGCGGCAGCCCTCCTCGGGCTGTACGGCGTACGGACAACGGTCGTCGAAAAGGACAAGGATCCGCATGACGAGCCTCGTGCGTCGACGATCGACGACGAGGTGATGCGCATCTTCGAGCTGGCCGACCTGGTCAAGACGATGCTGCCCGACATGCTGCCGACGAAGGCGGTCCGCTGGGTCGCCGCCAACGGCAAGGTCCTGGCGGAGATCCCGTTCGAACCCGGCGCGGTGAGCATCTATGGCTACCCCACCGAGATTCATTTCTGGCAGCCGAAGCTGGAAGAGGTGCTGCGCGAGGCGGGTAGCAGGTTCAAGGATGTCACCGTCAGGCTCGGCGAAGAGGCGGTCGGCTTCGAGCAGGACCCCGACAGCATCACCCTGTCGGTGCGCAACAGCGACACGGGCGAGACCCGGTCCATCCGAGCTCAGTACATCGTTGCCTGTGACGGCGGCCGCAGTGCCATGCGCCACCTTGCGGACATCCACGCGGTCGGCTCCACGGATGAGCACCCGTGGCTCGTGATCGACGCGGAGGTCAAGGAGCCGCTCGACAACCTCGACGCGCTGCAGCTGGACGTCAACCCGCAGCGCCCATCGGTCAACTACCCGATGCCGCTCGGCCACCATCGCTGGGAATTCATGGTCATGCCGGGTGAGGATCGCGAGGCGATGCAGCAGGAGGAGATGGTCAACAAGCTGGTCTCCAAGTACACGGACCCGGCCAAGATCACCATCCTGCGCAAGGCCGTCTACACGTTCCACGAGCGGATCGCCGAGCGCTGGCGCGAGGGCCGGCTGCTGTTCGCCGGGGACGCGGCGCACATGATGCCGCCCTTCCTCGGCCAGGGTCTGGGCGCGGGCGTGCGCGATGCGGCCAACCTCTGCTGGAAGCTGGCAATGGTCGTCAAGGGAACGGCCGATCCGCGCGTCCTGGATACCTACGAGCTGGAGCGACGCCCGCACGTCGAGGCCATGAGCGAAGTCAGCGCCCGCAACGGCAAGGTCATCCAGACCACGAATCCGGCGGTCGCGTTCCTGCGCGACTCGGTCTTCAAGACGCTCAATCGCATCCCGCCGGCGCACGAATACATCACCCACATGGACTTCAAGCCGGTGCCCGTCTACGAGAAGGGCCTGTTCGGCAAAGATGACGAGGGCAGGCACCATCCGGCGGCCGGCGCGCTGTTCATCCAGCCCCAGGTCCAGACAAGCACGGGCCAGCAGGTGCTGCTCGACGAGGTCCTCGGGCCCGGCTTTGCCGTCCTCACCGTCGGGTCGGAAGTTGCGCATGACGACGACCACAGCGTCCGTTCGCGCAGCTTCTGGGCGAGCCTGAATACGCGCTTCATTCAGGTCCTCGCCGCCGGGGCCACGGTTGATCGAGGGGCCGCGGCGGCGCCCGAGACGGGCGTCGTGGTGGACGTCGACGGGCGAATCCACGCCTGGTTCGAGGAGCACGGCGGCGAGATGGTCGTCCTCCGACCGGACCGCTATGTCTTCGGGGTGTTCCCGCCCAATGCGCTTGCGGCAGCCGAGGACAAGATCCGGACGTTGGCGCTCGGGGCCTGAGCCGGCAAGTCGACCCCCCGACCCTCCCCTACCGCACCCGGCTGGTGTCACGTAGCAGAGACTCCCTGTCGGCAAGGTGACACCCAACTGACACCTTTTGAGCGCGAAAACCGCAAACCGGGCCTCTGAACGGGGACGTATAGGCAGTGTCGGACACGCAGCCTGCCGACAACGAAACTCCGTAGGAGAGGTTCCACACATGTCTCGACGACCCACGTTCATCGTGCTCATGGCGATCGCCGCGATCATCGCGGCCGCCTGCTCGAGCGGCGGCGCAAGCGCGTCGCCATCGGCGCCTGCCGCTTCACCGCCCGCGGCATCCGAAGCGCCGTCCGCGTCGGCCTCTGACGCTCCGTCTGAGTCCGCTGCCGCCTCGCCGTCCGCCGCCGCCGAGGCCACCGTCGAAGTCGGAACCTTCCCCGACGCCGAGTGGCTCGTCGCCGGAGAGAACGGCATGACGGTCTACATCTTCACCAAGGACACCAAGGACAGCGGCAAGAGCGCGTGCACCGGTGGCTGCCTCGAGACGTGGCCGGCGCTGACCGTGGCCACGGGCGAGACCCCGTCGGGCGGCGAAGGCGTGACCGGTACCCTCGGCACGATCACCCGTGAGGACGACGGCTCGCTCCAGGTGACCTACAACGGCCTGCCGCTCTACTTCTTCAAGAACGACACGGCGCCCGGCGACACGGCCGGGATCTACGAGAACTGGGAGGCCGTCGCGCCGTAACCCAGGTCTCCGATGCTCCGGGGGAGCCTCAACCGGGTCCGCCGGCCGCCTCGTGCGGCCGGAGGGCCCGGTTTCTCTATTTGGCGGCGGCTGCGGCTGCCCTGACCCTGCCGAGCGCCTCTCGCACGCCGCCCGTCCACGGCTGACCGTGGCCCGGAAGGAGCCAGCGGGCCTCGATCCCGTCCAGGCGCCGCAGCGAGGCCATCGCTTGGGCGGGGTCGGCGGTGAACGGCGCGATCATCGGGCCCGTGGCGCCGGTCGTGACCGCGATCGTCGCGAGCGCGTCCCCGACGAAGAGAGCGTCGTGCGAGGGAACGTGGAGTGCGGCACTGCCTGGCGTGTGACCCGGCACGAGGATGACCCGCGGGGCGCCCGGCACGTCGAGGGTCGCTCCGTCGCCGTACGTGGCGACCTCGGTCAGGGTCTTCGTCCGGAGGGCGCCGTGCGTCGCCCCGAACCACATGAACCGGAGCAGCGGCACGAGTCGCACTCGGCCGCCCTGGGCCGGGTTCGGGACCTCGCCACGCGCCAGAGCCGCATCGAGCTCGTGGACGCTGACCGGGAGTCCCCGCTCGCGGCGCGCCCGCTCGGCGAAGCCGATGTGATCGGAGTGGCCGTGGGTCAGGACGATCGCCCGGACGTCGTCGAGGCCTCGGCCCATCGCGTCGAGCTCGGCCGGCAAGTCGCGCCAGTAGCTCGGGACACCGGCATCGATGATCGTGACCTCCCCACCCTCCTCGAGCAGGTACGAGTTCACGAGGCCAGAGCCGATCCGATGGATGCCGGCCGCGATCCTCATCGGGCGATTCGGTCGGTCACGTCCGTCAGGCGGTACGGGTGGGCCTTGTTCGGGTAGATGAAGCTTCGATCCGGCAGCCGTCCGTACGACGTCCCGAAGTAGGCGTCGAACAGGCTCCGGAACACGTTGACGAGCGACATTCCATCGTGGATGCCGGCCTCGGCGGGAGTCACGTCCGGGAAGTAGAACTCGAGCTCGATCTCCAGCTTCTCTCGCAGGTCGTCGACCGACGCCTTCTCATAGTCGTAGGTGTCCGGGTGGATCTCGGATTCACGGGGGTTCGGGCCCTCGTCGGTCGTGAAGATGATGATCGGGTCGGTCTCGTCGGGTCCGGCGAGGGCCTTGTCGACGAACGCATCGACCCGGGCCATCGTGTACAGCGACTGGTCGATGAAGAGCTGCTCGATGGTTCGATCGGCGCGCTGGTCCTCGGTGACGAACGAGCCGTCCTGCGCGAACACGTACGGATCGTGCGGGATGAGGAAGTGGGCGAACACGAACGTCCGGCCCGGCCGATCGAGCGTCGACTCGAGCGCGCTGAAACCGGTGAGCGCGGACTGGTACTGGAGCTCGTGCGCCTCGAGCGCCTGGGTGCCGAGCCGGATCCCGAACCGGGCGAGCCGGCTCGTGATCGCCGGCAGCATCGTCGTGTCGAGGAACGCGGTCGCGAAGTCCGACGGGGTTTCGAGGCCGAGATTGACGTCGGCGATCGAGCTGCGGGCTGTCGGATCCCACCAGGCACCGATGTGGACGTACTCGTAGCCGCGCTCCTTCAGGAAGCGACCCGCAGCGTGGTTGTCGACCAGCTGGTAGATCGGCCCGAAGTCGGCCGAATCCGGCCCCATCCTCGCGGCAAGATCGTCGAGATACTCGAGGTTGAACATCGAGGCGAGCGCGTGGCCGGTCTTGCCGTAGTTCGTGTGCGAGTCGGCGACGCGGGTGAAGCCGAGCCCCTCGAGGTGCGTGAACGGGCTGTCCCCCTCGAGGCCCCACTGCTCGCGCATGATCGCCTCTGACCCGATGTCCTCGATCACGATGACGTAGATGTCCCGATCGGGCCCGGCACTCCCCTCCCCCGGCGAAGCCGACGGAGCGACGGCGGCTGGACCGGCCAACGAGCTGCCGACCTCGCCCGCGACGATCGGGACGAGCGCGATGACAACGAGGATGACCGCGACGACGTTCAGCCGCCCGTTGGCGGTTCCCAGCGGCCGGCGGAGCCGCCAGGCGGCCACGACGACGATCGCCCCGAGCACCGCCCATACGACGAGGAGCCGTCCGCCCGAGATCGCCGACGACCTGACCGCCGCCAGGACGTGCCCGTACGAGAAGAACAGGACGGCGAGGGCGCTGGTGGCGATCGCCGCTCGGGCGGCGTCCCGAGTCACGAGGTACATCACGCCGAGCACGATCGCGACGCCAACGACGGATGCGACGAGCGGTAGCGCAACGTCGGCCGGGTTCGTCTCGCCGAGGTTCTGGCCGTACAGGAACAGCACCGCGTAGGCCGCGACCAGGAGCGGGTGGAGCGGGAGCTCGGCCAGTCTCTGCCTTGTCATTGGCCGGCCAGTGTCCGGAGGCGCTCGAGCAGGGCATCGGTCGCGGCCGAGGCCGGAGCGACCACGACGTCGCCGGCGAGGTTCGCCGCTGTCGTCTTCCCCGCGGCCCCTGCCGCTTCAATCGCCGCCACGAGCCGGTCGAGTGCCTCCGCGGAGACGTGCAGCCGATCGGTCGGGAACGCGAGCGCGGCCGCGTCGATCCGGTAGATGTGCAGACCGACCGGGATTGCGGCGGCTACGCTCGGCCAGGCCCAGCTTCCGGCCTCCTCGACGCCCGGTGCGCCGGCGAGCGCATGCACGATCTCCGGGGCGCTCGTGGCAGCCTCCGTCGCGTAGATCCAGATCGTCGCGCCACTCTCTCGCAAGTCGCGGGCAAGCGTAGCCGCTGCGAACGCCTGGTACTCGTTGACGTTCCGCGGCGCGACGTCGATCGCGATCCAGTCGTCGGTCGCGGGTTGCCCGGAGACGCGGATCCCGTCGGGTGCGCTCACGTCGCTGACCGCCAATTGATGGCGGACCTGGGCGGTCGGGTTGATGCCCCGAAGCCCCAGCGAGATCTCGTAGCTCAGGAAGGAGCCAATCGCGACTCGATCGCCGGGCGGCACATTGGCGCGGACCCAGTCGACCGCCGTCTGGATCGCCGCGGCCCGCGCCAACCCCGTTCTCGTCTCGCGGAACGTGAGGGTGTGCTGGGCGAGAACGGCCGAGCTGGCGACGAGCAAGGCAACCAGCCCGATGGGGACGGCGGCGGCAGCGGTCCGGGAGGAAATCGTTCCGCGTCGCCCCATCCAACCGAGCCCCGCCTCGCCGAGCCACAGCCAGCCGGCGCCCGACAGCGCCGCGAGGATCCCGAGCTGGGCGAGGTAGTTGCGCGGGGGCTCCCCCACCTCGACGACGAGGAGGACCAGCGGTGCGCTGCAGATCGTCGCAAGCCAGAGGTCCGTGATCGCCGAGCGGCCACGTCCGGACGCGGACCACCACGCTGCGACCGACAGGATCACGCCAGCCGCGCCGACAGCGGCGACGAGCTTTAACGCGCCCGGCAGCCATGTGGCCGCGTAGCGGCCGAGCTGCGGGAGATCGATGACGTCCGTGCCGCGAACTCCGAGCGTGCCGGCGAAGACCCACGTGAGGGCCGCGCACCAGGCGATGGTCAGCAGGCCGACGACAACGCGCCGGATGGCGCGGTCGGCGCGGCTCGGTCCGACGGGTAGCCCCTCCCCCACTCCGTCGGCGGCCGGCGGTTGTTCGCGCCGACCCGTCCGGCCGATGAGGATCATCAGCAGCGCCGCGAACACGATTGCCACGCCGATCGGCACGAGCGTCCAGGCGGGCGTGCCGAGGCGGTAGACGACGCCCGACAGGTTGGCGACGAGGATGAACCACCACGAGAGGCCGATCGCGGCCGTGATGAGTGTCCAGCCGGCCACACCCGCGATCTGACGCCACGGCGTCCCCCACAGGATCGCCGCGAGGAACGGGACCGGCGCGAGGGGCAGCGCGATCTCCTTGACGAGGAACGCGAGGGCGAAGAGTGCGCCGGACGCGATCCCCCAGACGGCACCGCCGCGGCGAACCGCGACGAGGCCGAGGGCAACGTAGCCGAGCGCGAGCGCCGCGGCCGGGACGTCGAGCCGGGCGGTGCGGGTCAGATCGTGGAGATACGTGACACCGAGCATCCCCACCGCTGCGATCGCGCCGACCGCCGGCCGGACGCGCCAGCCAAGCGCGGCCGCGAGGCAGATGAGCGCGACGCCGGCGATCCCGTTGAGGACGTGGCCCGTGTCGAGCGGTTCGACTCCGAGCCACGCGTCCGGGAAGGCGAGCGCGGCCGACCAGACCGGCGCATGCGGCAGGAAGTAGTCACCGAACGGCGTTCGCGGCCCCAGGCCGTCGACGAGGTTGTAGCCGATCCCGATGTACTTGGCCTCGTCGAAGGAGAGGAAGAACGGCGGGACAGCGAGCAGGAGAGCACCGAACACGATGACGGACGCGGTCACCACGGCGATGCCGACGCGCCGCTCTACGACGCCACTCGATCCCGATGGGTCCACTGACCGATGGTCCCACAGTCACCCCGTGGGCGATCCCTGCTCGCCGCGGCCGGGGTTTCGGGGACAACAAAACGCCCAAAGGAACTTCGATCACTAGATGCTCCGACCAATACAAGTACCGGTCGGATCACTAGATGTTCGTAGCCCCTTCGGGCAAGACCTACATTACGGGGGCGCTCGATGCGTGGCTAGTGGCTTATCCACGACTTTCATCGAATCCGCATGTCAATTGCGTGGCTTGTCCACAGGGTTCCCACGATCGTCGCGCGCGGCGGGACGACCCGAGGTCGCGCCCAGCCGGGCGTCGAGGGAATCAGACATACCGTCCGGTATGCCGTTGGTTGCATCACCTGCACAACCGTGTAACGAGCACCTCATACGCGCCCCCCTGACCGTCGATCGCGGCCCGAACCGCCAGGACGCCGAGGGTGACCACTCCGCCTACCAGGCCCTGGACGAACGTCGACAGAGGCCAGTTGTCGTTCACGAAGTAGGTCTCCAGGGGAGCCGCTCGTCCGATCGCGTCCGGAACAACGGGCACAACAAAACGCCCGAAGGAACCTCGCTTCCGTAGCCTCCAACGCTAATGCAAGCACCAGCGTCGTCGCTTTCGGACTCGTGGCCCCTTCAGGCAAGACCTACATTAGCCGGGCGGTCGGGGCGGTGCCTAGAGGGTTATCCACGAGTTTCAAAACTCGGGACCCATTTTCACGATCCTTGTCCACAGGGTTCCCACGAAAGGTTGCGACCGGGCTCGATTCGAGCGTCGGTTCATTCCTCGAGGGGCCAGTCTTCCGCGTCAGGGAGGGACGGGACGCCGGCCATCCCGACGCCGATTGCAGCACGGCCGTTGAACTGCCACGTGCCGTCCGGCAGCCGGTCGACCCGGACCGAGCGGCGCTCGACGCTCAGATCGAGGCCTATGGCCAGGGCTGGCGCGGCCGACGACGTTGCTTCCCCGATCGACCCGCGCACGAGCGTGATTGCGGCGGCCGTGGTGATCGCGGAGCCTTCGAGAAGCACGATCCCGTCGGGCAGCCAGGGCAGCCCGACCACGTGCCGCACGCCCGTCGCCGTGACAGCATTGCCGTGGATCGTCCCGTCCGCCTCCGGGTGAAGCGTCATCAATCCCGCGGCGGTTGAAAGCTCGAGGTGATTGAACCGCCCGTCGGCGTCCGTCTCGAGAAGCAGAGAGCTGATCGGCCCACGCCCGCCGACCCGAACCTCACGCCAGCGACGCCCGCGCCGGCCCTCGGCGATCGACCAGGTCACGACGGACCCGTCGGGCAGCCGGCCGCGGCCGGCGCGCCGCAACCGGTCGGTCATCCCGTCCCGTTCGAGCCGTCCGCCTCGTCCGAACGGAGGGACTCCGCCCAGCGTCCGCCGCTCTCCTTGAGCTCACCGGCAAGGACTGGTGCCGCGCGGCCATGGACCCTCACATCGCGATCGCCGTATTCGAGTTCAACCGTGCCGCGCTCGCGGGTCCGGGCAAGGAGTTCGCCGGCCGTGTACGGGACGCGAACGTCGACCTCGACCCAGAGCGAGGCGAGGAGGGCCGCGATCTCGGCCCGCAGCGTGTCGAGCCCGAAGCCCGTCAGGGCGCTGACGAGGACGCTCCCCTTGAGCGCGGGTGCCGGCGCGTCGCCGTCCTGGGCCGCCTTCTCGACGAGATCGGCCTTGTTGAACGCGACCAGCCGCGGCTTGTCACCGGCCCCCAGTTCGTCGAGGACCGTCTGGACCGTTGCCCTGTGCTCGCGTAGATGAGGATCGGAGGCGTCGACGACCTCGATCAGGACGTCGGCCCGGTTGACCTCCTCGAGCGTCGCCCGGAAGGCGTCGACGAGCTGGTGCGGCAGCTTGTGGATGAAGCCGACTGTGTCGGTCACGATCGCGGTCTGGCCGTCGCCGAGCCTGACCTGGCGCGATGTCGGGTCAAGGGTCGCGAACAATTTGTCCTCGGCCTTGGCGACCTCGCTGCCGACGAGCGAGTTGAGAAGGGTCGACTTGCCGGAGTTCGTGTAGCCGACGATGCCGACCGTCGGGATCAGCCGTCGGTCACGGCCGCGGGCCGCGGTCGCGCGTTGCGTCCGGACCTGCTCGACCCGCTCCTTCATCTTGGCGATGCGGGTCCGGATGATCCGGCGGTCGGTCTCGAGCTGGCTCTCGCCGGGCCCGCGCGACCCGATGCCGCCCTGGGTCCGCGACAGGTGGGTCCACAGCTTCGTGAGCCGGGGCAGCTGGTATTCGAGCTGGGCAAGCTCGACCTGGAGGCGGCCCTCGTGGGTCTGGGCGTGGAGGGCGAAAATATCGAGGATCAGCCGGCTGCGGTCGATCACCTTCACGTTCAAGAGGCTCTCGAGCGCCTTCTGCTGGCTCGGTGACAGCTCGTCGTCGGCGATCAGGAGATCGAAACCGGTCTCGCTCTTCGCCCGGGCCAGCTCCTCGGCCTTGCCCTTGCCGATGTACCAGTTCGGGTCGACGTGCCGCCGGTTCTGCCACTCCGCACCCACGACATCGGCACCGGCCGTCGTCGCGAGATTGGCCAGCTCGGCCAGCGAATCCTCCGCGCCCCAGCCCGAATCATCGCCGGTGTCAACGGCGACGAGGAACGCCTTCTCGGCGGGCGGGGCGAGATCGATCAGGTTGGTTCGTGAGGCAGTTCGAGGCACCGCGGAAGGATACTCGTTGCGGTCCGGTGACCGGCTTCAGACACCTCCGATGAGCGCCTGAGCCGCCGCCAGCGTGGCCGGCAGCGGGTCGTTGGATGCGTCGAGCCACTCGATCCCGGGCTCAGACCGGAACCATGTCCGCTGACGCTTCGCGAAGCCGACGTTGCGGCGCGCGTCCTCGGCGATCGCTGCCTCAGTCGTGAGCGTGCCGTCGATAAGTGCCCACGCCTCGCGGTAGCCGATCGCGGAGAAGGCAGGCAAGGTCGGGTCGAACCGCTCGCGGAGTGCCCGGGCTTCCTCGATCAGGCCAGCGTCGAATTGGGCCCGTGCGCGGGTGGCGATCCACTCGCGGTGCGTGGCGTGGTCGAGCCGGAGGCCGATCCACTGGCTCCGTCCTTCGTAGCCGCGGGCGGGCGGCGCCTCACGGTCCCCTACCAGCTCTGCGATCTCGAGGGCCCGAACGACCCGGCGGGGATTGCGGAGATCCGTTCGGGCGGCGCGGCGCGGCGCGGCAGCCTGGAGTCGGGCCACGAGCGGTTCGAGGCCGTCGCGCACGAGCTCCGCCTCGAGCGAGGCACGGAGGACGGGATCGGAAGGCAGCGCGGCCGTGTCGATCCCCCGCCCGACCGCTCGCAGGTACAGCCCCGTCCCGCCGACGAGGATCGCAAGTCCACCACGGGCCGCGATTCCCTCGAGCGCTTCGCCCGCGTGGGTCACGAAATCGGCGAGTGTGAACGGCTCGTCGGGATCAACGAGGTCGAGCCCGTGGTGCGGCACCCCAGCGCGATCCGCGGCGGAGACCTTGGCCGTTCCGATGTCGAGGCGCCGATAGACCTGGCGCGAGTCCGCGGAGATGACTTCGGCGGGTACACCTTCGCTCGCGAGCGCCCGGGCCAGCGCGATCGAGAGTCCGGTCTTGCCCGTCGCCGTCGCGCCGGCGATCACGAGGAGCGGTGGCAGAGTCACGCTCCGACGAGCGTGCCCCGGAGTGCGTAGGGACCCGCGTGGTCGACCGTCACCTGCACGGTTCGACCAAGCAGCTCATCGCCAGCCGCAACGTGGACGAGCTTGTTCTGCCGCGATCGCCCCGAGACCCGCGTTCTCTGGACCGTTTCGTCGTCAACCTCGTGGTCGTGGGTCCGAGGCGGCGTCACGGCGTCGACGAGCACCTCCGCGGCCTGTCCTAGCCACGCCTGGTTGCGTTCGAGCCCGATTGATTCCTGAACGGCCAGCAACTCGTTCAGCCGGCGACGCTTGACGTCTGCCGGCACGTCGTCGGCGAGGTGGGTCGCCGGCGTCCCGGGCCGCTCGGAGTAGGCAGCGGCGAAGACCTGGTCGTAGCGGACCGTCTCGAGCAGCCGGAGCGTGGCCCGGAACTGTTCCTCGGTCTCGCCGCAGAAGCCGACGATCACGTCCGTCGAGACCGCGATCCCGGGCACGGCGTCGCGGATGCGAGCGAGGCGCTCGAGGTAGTGCTCGATCGTGTACTGGCGACCCATTCGCCGCAGGACCGCGTCGTCGCCCGACTGGACCGGGAGGTGGAGGTGCTCGCAGACCGACGGGCAGTCGGCCATGGCGGCGATCAGGCGATCCGACAGGTCCCACGGGTGAGAGGTGACGAACCGGAGTCGCTCGATCGCGGGCTTCCCATCGGCGGTCCTGATGCCATCGATCGCTCGGATGAGCTCCGCCAGGTCGGGCCGGCCGTGGAGGTCGAGCCGGCGACCGGCCCAGCGCTCGGCATCGACGTGGGCGAAACGCGGGTCAGGCGATAGATCGTGGCCGTAGGAGTTGACGTTCTGGCCGAGCAGCGTGACTTCCCGATAGCCGGCGGCGGCAAGCGCGCGCGCCTCTTCGACGATCTCGTCGAACGGACGGCTCCGCTCCGGGCCGCGGCTGAACGGCACGATGCAGTAGGTGCAGGTCTTGTCGCACCCGTAGATGATCGGGAGCCAGGCGCTCATCGCCGATCCGCGGGCAATCGCGCCGCCCGCGACGGCCTGGGCCCTGGTCGCCGAGAGGTGGTCTGCGACACCGACGATCGAACGGCCGACGGTTGTTGTCGCGCCGACGATGCCGACCGGGGCCTGCGCCGAGGCCAGCCCGAGACGATCGACGAGCTCCGGCTCCTCGTCGGGCCGCAGGAACAGGTCGACGGCCGGATAACGCTTCTTCAGGCCCGTCCGATTTGCCTCTCGCACCGAGCAGCCGGTCATGACGACACGAAGCGCCGGGTTGGTGGCCTTGAGCGTGGCGAGATGGCCCTGCCGGCCGATCACCTTCTGCTCCGCGGCCTCGCGGATCGCGCAGGTGTTTATGACGATGAGATCCGCATCGTCGAGTCCCGACGCCTCCTCGCAGCCGGCGACGAGCAACCGACCGGCCATCTCCTCCGAATCGCTCCGATTCATCTGGCAGCCGAGCGTCCAGACGTGGAATTGGGGGAGCGAGCGCGCCTCCGGGCGATATTCGGCCAGGCGGGCGTCGTCTGGCGCGCTCGGTTGACGCGCGGACGCGCGCGTCGGCGGCGGCACGTCGAGGACGGGCAATGCGCGAAGCGTGGTAGAGGTCCGTTCGGTCATCGGGGCCATGGTACGGCCGCCGCCGTCGATCGGCGGCTGACGTCGGCTATCTCGACGTCCAACCTAGCCCGCCAACCAGTTCCACGAGGGTGGTGAGGACCGCCTCATCGTCGTCGTCAGGCACCGACGCGATCCACGCTCCGATGCCGTAGCCATCGTGGACGAGAACCTGGCGGGCGAAGAGCGTGTTCCCCTCGCACCGTTCCCTGAACGCGATACCTACGACGAGGAGTGCCTTCGGCTGCGCGATCTTGGACGGGACCAGGCCTATGCCGGGGCCGATCCCGTTCATGAATCGCGCGCCTTCCGTGCAGCCCTGAACCGCCCCGACTGATATCTCGAAACGAGTGAGGAACCCCTCGAGCCCGTCAGGCGCCGGCGCTCCTATGACAAACAAGTCCCCGTCGGAAATTGCCACCCGATCGACGTAAGGGCCGGCCATGTCGACCTCCTGCTCGCCGTCCCAGGCTCGTTCCGCGGCGTGCCACGGGCCGAGCAGCGTGCCCGGGAATGTCGACATCGTGTACGCGTACTCGGCGGACGCGAACGTCGTCACTCCGTCCGGGCCGACTGCGATCCGTGATGGCGACGTCGGTTCGAGCGACGGGCTCGCTGCACGGGTCGGCGATGGCGATTGCGTCGGTGGCGGTGGAATGGTGCTCCCGCATGCCGCGACGACGAATGCGATCAAGAGCGCGGTGGCGACGAGAACACGCATCGGGGCCATGGTACGGCCGAGGCAGCGCGGCGGTGCCAACGGGTCCTCGGAACGGCGATGCACAAGATGTGGCCAGGTTCGCCACAATTGCGGAGTGGAACTGCTGACTAGTCCCGAGATCTGGATCTCGCTGCTGACGCTGACTGTGCTCGAGGTTGTCCTCGGCATCGACAACATCGTCTTCATTTCGGTCCTCACCTCGAAGTTGCCCAGAGAGCAACAGGCACGGGCACGGACGATCGGTCTTGGGTTGGCAATGGGGATGCGGATCCTGCTCCTCTTGACCATCTCCTGGGTCATCGGGTTGACGGCACCGCTCTTCACGATTGCCGGAGTGGAGTTCTCCGGGCGGGACGTGATCCTCATCGGCGGCGGCCTGTTCCTGCTGGCCAAGGCAACGACCGAGATCCATGAGGGTCTCGAGGGAGGTGGCCACAGACCGGGCGACCCGGGGTCCGGCATCAGCTTCCGCGGGGCCCTCATTCAGATTGTCCTGCTGGACGCCGTCTTCTCTCTCGATTCAGTGATCACGGCCGTCGGCATGGCAGACGAAGTCCTCGTGATGATCGCGGCGGTGGTCATCGCGATCGGCGTCATGCTCCTGGCGGCTGCGCCGCTCGCGAGGTTCGTGGAGGCGCACCCGACGGTCAAGATGCTCGCCCTGAGCTTCCTGCTCCTGATCGGCATGTCCCTCGTCGCCGACGGCTTCGACCTGCACATCCCGAAGGGCTACATCTACTTCGCGATGGGCTTCTCGATCTTCGTCGAGCTGATCAATCTGCGCGTCCGGGCTCGCGGCGAACCTGTGCATCTCCGGCCGCACATCGAGGAGCCGGCCGAACCGCGAACCTAGCCTGCGGTCGCGTCGCGCACGGCATCCGCGACCGACGGCGGGACGTTGAGCGCGGCGTGGGCCTCGGCGTACGTCATGAGGTCGCCGTGGTAGTCGGAGCCCCCGGTGGCCACGAGGCCCAGCCTTCGCGCCACGTCGGCGACCAGCGTCACGGTCTCCGGTTCGAACGAGCGGTAGTAGACCTCCAGGCCGCCCAGCCCGATCTCCTTTAGCTCGGCAAGCAGCGGCATCGCGCTTGGCGCCTCCGAGAAATGGGCGAGCACCGGCAGGCCGCCCGCTGCCCGGATCACCGTGATCGCGTCGCGTGGGCCCAGGCCCTCGCGCGGAACGTACGCCGGCGACCCCCAGCCGATCAGGCGTCGGAAGGCGTCTTCCACGGTGTCGGCGTACCCCGCGGCGATCAGGGCTCTCGCGATCGTCGGCCGGCCCAGGGCATCGTCCCGCGTGAGATCGACCCACTCGACCTGCGGGTCGATCGGCAATCCGATCTCGGCCAGGCGGGTGACGGTCTGCTGGAACCTGATCCGCCGGGCCTGGCGCTGGAGGGCGAGCGCCGACTCGAACTCGTCGTCGTCCGGATCCATTCCGAAGCCAAGGACGTGGAGCTCGCCGTCGACAAGCGGGATGCCCCGCGAGATCGCGTTGATCTCGACGCCCGGGATGAGCTCGAGGCCGGCTGGTATGGCATCGGCGCCGGCCGCCGCCAGCTCGCGATAGGCAGCTAGCGAGTCGTGGTCGGTGATCGAGAGGTATCGGACGCCGGCAGTGGCGATGTCACGGACCAGGACCGTCGGCTCGAGGACGCCATCCGAACGGCTCGTGTGGGCATGGAGGTCGACGAGCGACTTGCCACCGCCACGGAGTGCCCGGGGTGACGCTGCGTGGCGGTTGGTCCGTCGCCTCGGTCTGGGCCCGACGATCTCAGACCTCAACGAGCCGTTGAATGCGTTCGATCGCGAGGGCTCGTCCGGACGCGGGGTCGATGTCGATCTGGGTCGCATTGAAGACCACGGCTCCGTCACCGACCTCGAACCGCGTCGGGAGCGCGTTGATGAACCGCGGCAGGACCGTCTTCGGGTCGAATCCGATCACGCTCCAGACAGGTCCCGTCATCCCCAGGTCGGTTTGGTACGCGGTCCCACCAGGCAGGATCCGCTCGTCGCCTGTCACGACGTGGGTGTGCGTGCCGACCACCGCCGACACCCGACCGTCGAGATAGAGCCCGAGCGCGTTCTTCTCCGACGTGAGCTCGCAGTGGAAGTCGACGAGCCGGACGCGCGGCAGCGGCTCCGAGGACTGGTCGAAGAGCCGGTCGGCATCCGTGAACGGGTTCTCGATCTGCTGCATGTACGTCCGGCCTTGGAGGTTGATGACCGCGATCTCCGTTCCGTCGCCTGCGTGGTAGGTGCCCCAGCCTCGGCCGGGGACGCCGGTCGTGCCGTAGTTCAGCGGGCGCAGCACCCGATCCGACGACTCGAGGTACGGATAGATCTCGCGCTTGTCCCAGATGTGGTTGCCCGACGTGATGACGTCGACCCCCGAGGCGAGGATCGAGTCGGCGGTCGACGGCGTCAGCCCCATCCCGCCGGCGACGTTCTCGCCGTTGGCCGTGACAAAGTCGATCTGGCGGGCGTCCCGCAGCTCAGGCAGGACTTGCTCGACGGCGACGCGACCGGGCTTGCCGATCATGTCGCCGATCATCAGCACGCGGACGGCGCCGCTCGGGCGAGGGGTGTCGCTGTTGGCGACGTTACCGAGTCGGGTCCGGCCGAGCTCTCCCCCGTCCTTCTCCTGGGCGGCTACTTCGCGTACTCCACGGCGCGCGTCTCGCGAATGACCGTGACCTTGATCTGACCGGGGTAGGTCAGCTGCTCCTCGATCTTGCGGACGATGTCGCGGGCGAGGCGCGTCGCGGTGAGGTCGTCGATCTCCTCGGGCCGAACAAGGATCCGGACCTCGCGGCCCGCCTGGACGGCGAAGGACTTCTCGACGCCCGAGAAGCTCTCGGCGATCGCCTGGAGGTCTTCGAGCCGCTTGACGTACGTGTCCATCGTCTCGCCGCGGGCCCCGGGCCGCGACGCGCTGATGGCGTCGGCGATCTGGACGATCGGGGCCTCCAGGCAGGCGTACTCGACCTCCTGGTGATGGGCGGCGATCCCGTTGATCACCTTGAACGGCAGGTTGTTGCGCTGGGCGATCGCGGCGCCGATCGCGGCGTGCGGGCCCTCGACCTCGTGGTCGACGGCCTTGCCGATGTCGTGGAGGAGACCGCCCATCTTGGCGATCTGGATGTCGGCCCCGATCTCGGCCGCGATGACGGCCGCCAGGCGGCCGGTCTCGATCGAGTGGTTGAGCACGTTCTGCCCGTAGCTCGTGCGGTATTTGAGCCGGCCGAGCAGCTTGATGATCTCCGGCGGCAGACCCGGCACGCCCGAGTCGTACGCGGCGGTCTCGCCGGCCTGGCGGATGATCAGGTCGACCTCCGCCTTGGCTTTCGCGACGACTTCCTCGATGCGGCCCGGGTGGATCCGGCCGTCGCCGATCAGCTTGGTCAACGCAACGCGTGCGATCTCGCGACGAACGGGATCGAAGCCCGACAGGACAACCAATTCAGGCGTGTCGTCGATGATCAGGTCGACGCCGGTCGCCTGTTCGAGGGCCCGGATGTTGCGACCCTCGCGGCCGATGATCCGGCCCTTCATCTCGTCATTGGGGAGATGGACGACCGTCACGGTGTGCTCGGCGGTGTGGTCGGCGGCAACGCGCTGGATCGCGGTCACGATGATGTCGCGAGCCTTTTCGTCGGCCTCTTCGCGCGCCTTCCGCTCAATGGCCCGACCGAGCTTGACGGCGTCGTGCTCGGCCTCCTCGCGGACGGCCTCCAGCAGGAGCCCCTTGGCGTCCTCCGCGGACACGCTGCTCACGCGCTCGAGCGCGGCCACCTGCTCCTGGTGGGCCTTCGCAACCTCTTCGCGAGCACGCTCGATGTCGAGCTCGCGCTCGAGGAGCTTGCGGTCACGCTGCTCGAGCATGTCCGTGCGCTGATCGAGCTGCTCGTCGCGCTGGAGAAGGCGTCGCTCGAACACAGAGAGCTCGTTGCGGCGCGCTCGCGCCTCGTCCTCCGCCTCGCGCTGCATGCGGAGCTTCTCGTCCTTCGCCTCGAGGATCAGCTCCTTCTGGCGGGCGCGGGCCTCAGCCTCGATCCGGCGCGCCTCGGATTGCGCGGCCTTCATTGACTGAGATGCCCAGAAACCGCGCGCGAGCATGCCGAGCACGGCTCCGCCGACGGCGCCCAACACGAGGGCCACCGCGACCTGGACCGGTAGTTCCATTCTTCGTCCTCCCGTCCGGCCGATGCATAGCCGGAGGAACTTGTGCGTGAGGACGGCGCATTCGTGGCGTTCGTTGCTACGACGGGAACGCGGTGGCTCACCTGGAGACGCACCGTTGGGTCACGATCGCGCCGTTGTTCTCGTTGCAGGCGCCGCTCGGGCGGCGCGTTGATACTCTGCGGCGTAGCCTACGACCGGCTGGTGGCGCGGGTCAAACGAGGCAAACGTTGATCCTCCCAAAGATCCGGGATCCGCGGTTCATCACCGTGCGTCGCGGCGGGACTCTCCAGGACGACGATCATCATCTTCTCGGGATGTGGGCGGCTGACTGCGCGGGGCACGTGCTGCACCACTTCGAGCAGGCGAGGCCGAAGGACGACCGCCCACGGCGGGCGATCGATCTCGGGCGTGCCTGGGCTCGGGGTGAGATCACGTGGGCAGAGGCCCGCACCGCGGGCGGCCATGCAAACGCCGCGGCCAGAGACCTGAGCGGGGCAGCGCGGCATGCCGCGTACGCTGCCGGCCAGGCAGCGGCCGTTGGCCATGTGGCTGCACACGAACTCGGAGCCGCGGCCTACGCGATCAGGGCGGCGCGAGCGACAGCGCCTGGAGGCGAGGGCATGGAAGCCGGCCGCATCGAGTGCCAGTGGCAGCGCGCCCAGCTCCCCCACCAGATCCGAGAACTCGTGCTCGACGACCAGCGGCTGCGCAACGCGTTGTGCTGGTTTGCGTTCGACTGTTGACACGCCTTCCCGGTTGCGGCCGGGCCCATGATGGGCTCCATGCACATCCTCCCGCCGCTTGCCCGAGTCTTCCTCGCCGTCGCTCTGGGTTTCTCAGCCTCACCGACGGTCGCGCCGGAGCGTGCCCGACCGATCGTGGTCGGGCAGGGACCGCTCGCCGGCGTGGTCATCGCCCTGGATCCGGGGCACAACGGCGGCAATGCGTCTCACGCGGCCGAGATCAGGAAGCGGGTCTGGATCGGCAATGGCTACAAGCCATGCAACCAGGTGGGGACCTCGACGCGTGGCGGCTACCCGGAGCACGCGTTCAACTTCGATGTCGCCCTCCGGGTCAAGTCCAGCCTGGAGAAATTCGGCGCCAAGGTCCACATGACTAGATCGACCGACACCGGCGTCGGCCCGTGCGTGGACGTTCGCGGGAAGCTCGGCGAGAAGGTCGGCGCCGACCTCGCCGTGAGCATCCACGGCAACGGCTCGAGCCTGTCCCACCGCGGGTTCTTCGTCATGAGGCCCGGGCTCGTGGCCGGCTTCACGGATGACATCCGGACCGAGTCGAGCGTCCTCGCCACCGCGATGCGCAGCGGATTGAGCGACGCCGGCCTGCCGATCGCGAACTACTACGCGAAGAACGAAATCATCACCCGGACCGACCTCGGCACGCTCAACTGGTCGGACGTGCCGATCGTGATGATCGAGCTCGGCAACATGAAGAACGCGAGCGACGCTGCTCGGATGACAACCCGCCAAGGTCGCACCCTGTACGCAAACGGCATTGTCCTGGGGATCCGCCGCTACCTCGGCAGGTGACGGCCCGAACGACTCGGCGTCACCGGAGCCGATAGAACCGCCACATGTCGTGCTCGATGGGCGCGATCTCGACCGACGTGAAGCCCGCCTCGGCGGCATACCGCTCGACAACGGCGGGTCGCATCACGGCGCCGGTTGCCACCGATCGTCGGTCCATGCGCGCCGCCGGCAGGCAATGAAGCAGACTGAACCCGTAGACGAGGCGCTCGAGCTGATCGCCGGGCGCGACGAAGCTTGGCGCGACCTTCTCATCGCCCACCAGGACCGAGCCGCCTGGGCGCAACGCGCGACGGATGCCAGCCAGCGCCTCGACCGGTCGAGGGAGGTCGTGGAGGGCTTCGAACACGAACGCGACGTCGAACGGGCCCGTCAGCTCGACCTCGGACACGTCAGCCACCTCGAACGTCACTCGATCCTGGACGCCTGCCTGCTCCGCATTCGCTCGCGCCCGGTCGATCGAGTCGGGATCGAGGTCGACCCCGAGGACGCGCGCTCTCGGGTAGGCCTGGGCCGCGACGATGGCGGACCAGCCAGTGCCGCAGGCGATATCGAGCACCGCTGCGGGAGGGTCGGCGCGCAGGCGCTGATCGAGATCGGGCATGGCCGGCAGCCATGACGCCGCGAGATCATTGACATACATCGGCCGGTTGAGGCGCTCGATGTGGTCCCGGATATCCTGCCCATACGCGGCGAACGGAACGCCGTCGCCCGATCGGAAGCTGTCGAGCAGGGCGGGCAGTACCCCAGCGACTGCGGCGCCGGCGTAGGCGAGCGGCCCGGCATGGAATGGGCTGAGCTCGTCGAGCAAGACCTCCCGGAGGGGCTCGGGCAGGTCGAAGACTCGTTCCGTGTCATCACTCTCATCGACGGCGAGCAGCCCGGCCGCCGCCTGGTGCTCGAGCCACTCACGAGCGTAGCGCTCGTCGATTCCGGCTCGGGCCGCGACCGAACGGGGTGTTGCCCGGCCCAGATCCGCCACAGCCTGATACAAGCCGAGCCGCATTCCGAGGTACACCGCGTACGTGTCGAAGCAGCCGATGAGGTCGTCGATGAGTCGATCGACGAAGTCAGGCTGAGAGAGCACGGTTGGAGCGGTCAACGTGGTGCTGGTCATCGCAAATTCTCCGTTGGCGGACGCACTGAATGACCTAAGCGTTGACGAGTCCCGCGGTCGGCGCATCCGCGCTGGCACGTAGATCGGTGTGGACTAGATCAACCCGTGCTGATGCGCGTAGGACGTGGCGACTGCTCGCGCGATCCGGCCATGCGCGCCAACCTTCACGTAGATGTTGGAGAGGTGCCGTTCAACGGTCCGGACGGAGAGAACGAGGTCGCCGGCGATCTCGTCGTTCGACCGCCCCACACCGACGAGGCGAATGATCTCCGCCTCCCGCGGGGTCAGCTGGGCCAGAGGAGCCGTCGCCCGCCGTCCCGACACCTCGGCAAGGAACGTGGCGACGGCGTTCGACGCCGGGCGCGCGCCGAGCCGCACGAATGTCCGCTGCGCTCTGCGTGCCTCGAGAACCGCACGGTCGAGATCGCCGAGGGCAAGAAGCGCTCGCGCAAGCCCGAGCCGCGCGGTCGCGGCTTCGAGTGGCGCACGCGACTTGTCGAACAGCGCGGCCGCGCGTTGGTACGCGTCCCGTGCGTTGGCATAGTCGCGACGCGCCTCGCCCACGGCACCCGCGGCCATTGCCGCCGACGCACGGAACGCACCCGTTGGGATGGCGTCAGCGATCTCGGCCATCTCCGAGGCGGCGGCAGCAGCCAGATCGACGTCCCCTGAAGCCGCGAGGGCGCGGGTGAGGACCGCGAGGGCATCCAGACGCTCGATCCGGTCCTCCGCCGGTACGGCCTGGAGGTACATGTCGGCGGTCTCGATGGCCAAGGCACGATCGCCTCGATCAAATGCGACGGATGCCCTGACCGAAAGCGTGGCCAGGCCCGCGCCATCGCGGTATGGAAAGGCGTCCGCCCGATCGAGGAGCCCGTCGGCGTCGTCAAGGCGACCCTGACGTCGGCGCAGGTCGGCGAGCCGGATGAGTCCCAATGTCGCCATGAGCGGCCGGTTGGTCATCTCCTCGATCACCGATTGGAGCTCGAGCTCCGCCTCGCCCCAGCGACCCCACATGACGAGAAGCGCGGCGTGCTCAGTTCGCGGATAGGTGAACATCGCCCGGTTGGTCCAGTCGCGCGCCAGGTCCATCACGTGCTGGGTCCACTGGGCGGTTCGGTCACCGTCCCGGACGCGGGCACACGCGGTCACCATGTAGCAGCAGACCGTGGCGACCGCCTCCCGGTCGGCTACACCGCCGCTAATCGCCAACGCCGTGCCCTGATCGAGGAGGCGCATTCCGTCGCCAAACGAGCCCGACGAGACGAGCACGAGGCCCAGTTGCGCGAGTGCGACGCTCTCGGCGCCCAGGTCGCGAGCACGGCGAGCCCGCTCGACCGCCTGCTCCGACAAGCTTCGGGCGCTCGCCAGGTCCTTGGCATAGGCCAGTGCGAGATAGCCCTCCGCGACGTCCACCCAGGCCAGCGTCGCGTTGTCGGGTTGGTCCGCGAGCAACCCTCGGGCCTTCCCGAGCCATCCTGCCGCGACCGCGGGCTCGCCCCGATGCCACAGGGCGACATCCGCCAGGCCGAGTGCCATGCGGGCGACTGCGACCGCGTTACCCCGGTCCCGATAGAGCCGGTAGGCGCGTTCCCGCGCCGTGATTGCGGTTGTGGCGTCGTCGAGCCACGCGGCCGCTGTAGCAAGCCCGTCGAACGCTTCGGCAAATTCGCGCTTGCTGAGCGCTACCTCGAACGCCGCACGGGCCTCAACCCAGGACCAGGCATCGAGCGCTGCCCTGCCGTCCTTCAGCATCGCTCCATCGCGCCATGCTACCCGTGGAGGCAGCGACGGGCTCCCGCCAAAGGTATCGACACCCGTCTTACTCGGCCGCCGCCTCGACCTCGCCGGCTTGATCTTCGCTCAGTAGACGAGCGGAGGCGCTCGCGCACACGCCCGGGTCGAAGCCGTTTCTGGCCAGGAGGGCGTAAGCGCGCTGGCGTCGGGCTCGCGGATCCGTGACCCGCGCGAGGGCGCGGGCGTTGCGCGCCAGCAGCCGCTCCGCGGCGGCCTCGTCGGCCGAAGGAGCTGCGTCCTCGTCCCCCGCCTCCTCGGCGGTCGTCCGCCGGGTCCCCAGCGCTTCGACGATCACGCTCCGATCGATCCCCTTGATTCGCAGCTCGTTTGCGAGTGCCCGCTCGCCGCGTGGCCGCGCGCGATCCCGTGACTCGATCCAGGCGCGCGCGAACGCGGCGTCATCGAGCATCCCGAGGTCCGTGAGTCGGGTGATGGCACTGTCGATGAGTTCCGATCGGTAGCCGGCCGTGCTGAGCCGCCGTCGAACCTCTGCAACCGACCGCGCCCGCGCCTCGAGGAACCGGGCGGCCGCCTCGAGAACGACGGTCGGGTCGTCGATCGCGGCCCGACGCTCACGCCGCTCGGCGAAGCTCTCGCGCCGCCGTCCGCCCGAGGACTCGTTGTTCACTCTGCCTCGGAGATGCCCTCGACTGGCAGCGCGACCTCGTCGATCTTGCCGCGGATCTTGCGATCGATCTCGGCGCCGATGTCGGCGTTCACCTTGAGGAAGTCCTTCGACGCCTCGCGGCCCTGACCGAGCCGCGTCTCGCCGAACGTGAACCAGGCGCCGGTCTTCGTCACGACGTCCATCGCCACGCCGACGTCGAGCAGGCCGCCTTCCTTCGAGACGCCCTCGCCGTACATCACGTCGAACTCCGCGACCCGGAACGGCGGCGCGACCTTGTTCTTCACGACCTTGACACGGACCCGGTTGCCGACCGACTCCGTGCCGGTCTTGATCGTCTCGACGCGCCGGATGTCGAGGCGGACGCTGGCGTAGAACTTCAGCGCGCGGCCGCCGGGCGTCGTCTCCGGGTTGCCGAACATCACCCCGATCTTCTCGCGGAGCTGGTTCGTGAAGATGAGCGAGGTGTTCGAGCGGCTGACCGCGCCGGTGAGCTTGCGGAGCGCCTGGCTCATGAGCCTGGCCTGGATGCCGACGAACGAGTCGCCCATCTCACCTTCGATCTCGGCGCGCGGCACGAGGGCAGCCACTGAGTCGACGACGACGACGTCGACGCCGGCGGATCGGATGAGCGTCTCCGTGATCTCGAGCGCCTGCTCGCCCGTGTCCGGCTGGCTGACGAGCAGCTCGTCGACGTTCACGCCGCAGGCGCGGGCATAACCGGGATCGAGGGCGTGCTCGACGTCGATGAAGGCGGCGACGCCGCCACGAGCCTGGGCCTCCGCAATGACGTGCTGGCAGACCGTTGTCTTGCCCGATGATTCGGGTCCGAAGATCTCCGTGATCCGGCCGCGCGGAATCCCGCCCACGCCAAGTGCCAGGTCCAGAGCGATGGATCCCGTCGGGATGAAGTCGACCTGCTGACGCGACACCGCGCCGAGCTTCATGATCGAACCGGTACCGAACTGCTTCTCGATCGAGAGGATGGCGGCGTCCACGGCCTTGCCGCGCTCCGCCTGGGCCCGTTCCGCGATCCGGTCGCCGCCCTTTTCGCCGTTCTTCTCGCCGTTGCGCTCGTCGACGCTCCGCTGTCCGGTCATCGCCATCGTGTCGTCACGCTCCTGTCGATCCACTCATCTGCCGACAGGCCGTGCCACGGGCCTCGTGCCGGGCTGTTCAGCCCTCGTCGGTCTCTTCCTCGACGACCGGCTTCGGCTTCCGCGGCTTCCGGATCAGCTCCGCCTGCTGGGGCGGCGGCTCCGAAAGCGAGGAAAGCTTGGGCAGGCCCTGCTTGTCCTTTGGCTTCTTTTTCGCTTCGCGGTGGGGACGATCTCGCGAACCCATCCATGCTCCTCCGCGGTGAACTGAAGGTTACCGATCGGCCCTTCACGCCGACTTCTCCGCGACTGCATCACCGCTTATCCGGCCCGCGCGCGATCGAAGTTCTGGCATGTCGGCTGGGAACGTACGGGACCGGATCGATGTCCGGATCCTGTCCATGAAGTCTAGGGTGAAGGTGAGGTTGTGACAAGTCGCGAGACGGTAGGCGAGCAGCTCCTTGGCCCGGAACAAATGAGCGATGTAGGCCCGCGAGAAATCGCGGCAGAGGATGCACGGGCAGTCCGCTTGGACAGGCTCCGGATCGTCGAGGAAGCGCTGGTTCCGGAGGTTGATTCGCCCGCCTGGGACCCACAGCTGGCCATTCCGTGCGACGCGCGCCGGGAGGACGGAATCGAACAGGTCCACTCCCCGGTGAACCGCCTCGAGCAGGTCGGCCGGCGACCCGAGACCCATGAGATAACGAGGCCGCGGGTCGTCGTCGAGAAGCGGGACCGCGATGTCGATCGTCGCGTCGCGCTGTTCAGGCGTCTCGTCGCCGGCCAGTCCGCCGAGACAGATCCCGTCGAACGGCAGACCCGCGATGAACCGCGTGCTCTCCGCGCGGAGGTCAGGCTCGAGGCCACCCTGCACGATCCCGAACAGCGCCTGGTCCGTTCGGGTGTGGGCAGCCAGCGAGCGCTCCGCCCAGCGGTGGGTCCGATCGGTGGCCTCGGCCACCACTTCCCGCGGCGATGACGGCGTGACCGGCTGATCGAACGCGACCGCGATGTCCGAGCCGAGCGCTTCCTGGACGCCGATCGCGAATTCCGGCGTGAACCGATGGAGCGACCCGTCGAGATGGCTCCGGAACATCACGCCGTCCTCGTCGACGACCCGCAGGTCCCCCAGCGAAACCACCTGGAAGCCGCCCGAGTCCGTGAGGATCGGCCGGTCCCAGCCCATGAACTTGTGGAGCCCGCCGAGCCGGGCGATCCGCTCGTGGCCCGGTCGCAGGTAGAGGTGGTACGTGTTCGACAGGATGATCGACGCCCCGGTGGAGGCGATATCGGCGGGATCGAGCGCCTTGACGGTCGCATTTGTCCCGACCGGCATGAACTGGGGCGTGTCGACGACGCCGTGGGTCAGCTCCAGCCGCCCGAGGCGGGCACGGGTCGATCCGTCGGTCGGCGGCGGGACGAGGACCTCGTACCTGGCGGCGCCCGTCACTCCGCGGGGATGTCCCAGAAGCCGGGCATGTCCGGCTCGCCGCGACGCGGCGGCGGGATCTCGTAGCCGAGCTTGGCGAGATGGGCGCGCGCCGCCTCGGTCGCGATCCGGCCCTGCGGCGTTCGGTCGAGGAAGCCAAGCCGCAGGAGGAACGGCTCGTAGACGTCCTCGATCGTCTCGACTTCCTCCGACAGCACGGCTGCAAGGGCCTGAACGCCGACCGGCCCCGAGGCGAACTTCTGGACGATCGCGGCGAGGAGCTTGCGATCCGTCGAATCGAGGCCTTCGTCGTCGATCTCCATCTGGCGCATCGCCGCGGTGGCGGTTACCTCGTCGACGCGGCCGTCGCCGTGGACCTGGGCGTGGTCGCGGGTCCGCTTGAGCAGCCGGTTGACGATCCGCGGCGTCCCCCGGCCGCGGGCCGCGATCGCGCGCGATGCGGCCGACTCGATCTCGACGTCGAGGATCCGCGCCGAGCGTTCGACGATCGCGGTCAGGTCGTCCTCCTCGTAGAAGTCGAGGCGGTAGGTCGCTCCGAAGCGGTCACGGAGCGGCGAGCTGATCCTCCCCGCGCGAGTGGTCGCACCGATCAGCGTGAACGGCTTGAGGCTGAGGCGGAGGCTTCGGGCGGACGGGCCTTTGCCGATCATCACGTCGAGCGCGAAGTCCTCCATCGCCGGATAGAGGATCTCCTCCACGGCACGATTGAGCCGGTGGATCTCGTCGATGAAGAGGACGTCGCGATCATCGAGCGCGGTCAGGATCGCGGCGAGGTCCCCGGCCCGCTCGATCGCCGGTCCCGAGGCGTATCGCACGTTGACCCCGAGCTCCCGGGCGATGATCGTCGCGAGGGTCGTCTTGCCGAGGCCCGGCGGCCCGTAGAGGAGGACGTGATCGGCCGCCTCTCCCCTCCCCTTCGCCGCCGTCAGCAGCACGGAGAGGTTCGCTTTGACCTCACGCTGACCGATGTATTCGTCGAGTGTTCGCGGCCGAAGGGCGCCCTCGACGATCCGGTCGCTCTCGTCCACGAGGTCCGGCGCGAGGATCCGGGAGAGGTCGTCGGTCATCGGGCACGAGTGTAGCACGATGGGCGCTATTTAGCACGCCTGTTCGATGCACGAAATACCCACCCCCGGGCTAGGGGTTCCTGTCAGAATGCCGGGCATGCGTCTCTCCCGGCGCTCCGAGTACGGCCTCCGCGCGCTGACCGATCTGGTTCGCAGCGGACCGAACGCGACCGTGCCCCTCGCGACCCTTGCCCGTCGCAACAACCTGCCGCCGAAATTCCTCGAGCAGATCATGGCCAGGCTCAAGCGAGGCGGCGTCGTCGGGACGACGCTCGGAGCGCGCGGCGGCTACGCGATGGCAACCGACCCCGCGTCGATCTCGATCGGTCGGGTCATCAGGCTGCTCGACGGGGCCCTGGCCCCGCTGACCTGCGTGAGCCTCCGGTTCTACGGCCCGTGCTCTTGCCCGAACCAGGCGACCTGCGCGCTCCGCGACGTCATGCTCGACGTGAGAGACGCCACCCTCGCGATCCTCGATGAGCAGTCACTCGCCGATCTCGCTGCCCGCGAGGGTCGCGCCTCGATCGATCCGGCCGGGATCCACACGGAGGCGCTCGCCGGCAGACGGCCCTGACGGGGTCGCAACAACGGCCTGTTACGTTGGCACCATGGCGACGTCGTGATCCGCAAAGCCGCGCGGGCGGGGTTCGCGTCATTCGTCGGCTTCGGCCGAGGCATCTGGCTGTTCCCGCTCGACACGATGTTCCGGACGGTCGGCCTTCGATATGGCTGGCTCAAGGCGCTGTTCATCGTGACGCCGGCACCGCTGATGCGCGGCGTCGGCCAACTCCGCGCCGAGCGGGCCGCCTGGCGAGCCTCGCGCCGCGTGCCGGCGTACGGCCATTACCTCGCCGAGTCGGGCGTCGACGTCGGCGGACTCTTCCCGCTCGGAATCCTGGGGCGCCTGCCCGAGACCGACAAAATGAGCTACGTCGATCGCTACGGGCTCCTCGAGCGCTGCATCGGCGGGGCCGTCCCCTACCCCGGAACGACGATCGACGAATCAAGCGGCTCGACCGGCACGCCGTACAACTGGATTCGCGGCCGAAAAGAGCGCGACGTCGCCCATCGCAACATCGGGTTCTTCGCCCGGTACACGCTCGGGACGGCGCCGCTGATCACGATCAATGCCTTCTCGATGGGCGCGTGGGCGGCGGGCATGAACATGAGCATGGGGATGATGCGGCACGGCATCGTCAAGTCCGTCGGGCCCGATCTCGACAAGATCCTCTCGACGCTGACGTATCTGGGGCCCACGTTCCGCTTCCTGATCTGCGGCTACCCGCCGTTCCTCAAGCACCTGATCGACGAGGGCGAGCGGCGGGGCTTCGCGTGGGCCGACTACGAGCTCCACGCACTCGTCGGCGGCGAGGGCATGACCGAGGAGCTACGCGACGTCCTGCTGCGGCGGTTTGACTCGGTCTATTCCGGCTACGGCGCTACCGACATCGAGATCGGGATGGCCGGCGAGTCGCCGGTGTCCATCGCCGTCAGGCGGCTAGCTCGCGCCAGGCCGGAGATCGGGCGGGCGTTGTTCGGCTCCGACTCGCGCCTGCCGATGGTCTTCCAGTACAACCCGCTCATCCACTTCATGGAGGTCAACGAGCTCGGCGAGGTGATCTGCACCGTATCGCGCCTCGACCTGCTCGCGCCACGCATCCGCTACAACGTCCACGACTCGGGCGGGATCGTCGACTTCGCGAAGGTGCGGGCTGTTCTCAAGGGGTTCGGATTCGACCTCGACCACCTCAACGATGCCACCGAGGTCCACGGCCCACGCGGGCCGCTCCCCTGGGCCCGACCGATTCCGCTGCCGTTCCTCTGGATCCATGGCCGGCGTGACGCGACGATCAGCGTCATGGGCTCGAACATCTACCCCGAGGACATCGAGACGGTGCTGTACCGCGACCCGCAGGTCGGCAGCCGGCTCCATTCGTTCATGCTGTCGGTCGTCGACGACGAGACCGGCACGCCGCGGCCGTCGGTTGCGATCGAGCTGTCGGACCTCGAGGGCGTCGACGACGCTTGGCGGACCGCCGCCGCCGAACGTCTGCGAGACGGCCTCGGCGCACTCAACATCGACTACCGCTCGTCGCTCGGCGAGTTCCCGGGCGCGATGCTCCCGATCGTCACGACATATCCCGTAGGCGGCGGCCCCTTCGCCGGCGACGCGACCCGTATCAAGCAGCGGCGAATCAGTCGCGCAGCAGGCTCCGAAGCGCGGCCTTGACGCGGTCCTCAAGGGTGCCGCCGATCGTGGCGTCGGCCAGGGCCGTTCGGGAGGCCTCGCGGGCCTCAGCTAGCGAGTAGCCGAGCGCCTGGAGCGCCCCGACGACCTCCGACTCGGCCGCGCCGATCCCGGCTACGGATCCGGCACTCGCCGCAATGCCCGCCGCTGCGACCTTCTCCTTGAGCTCGAAGATCACGCGCTCGGCCAGCTTCTTGCCGATGCCGGGGATCGACACGAGAACTGCCTGGTCCTGGGCCAGGATCGCGAGCTGGAGATCGGCGGTCGGTCGAGAGCCGACGATCGCGAGAGCAACCTTCGGGCCGACGCCGGTCACGGTGAGCAGGAGCGTGAAGAACCCGAGCTCATCCGGCGAGCGGAACCCATAGAGCGCCTGCTGGTCCTCGCGGACGAGGTGGTAGGTGTGGAGCTTGAGCGTGGAGCCGGGCACGGCCGTGGAGAGGATCGCCGGCGAGGCGAACACGCGGTAGCCGATCCCGCCGACCTCGATCACGATCGAGTCGAACGCGACCGCCCCAACGCGGCCCTCGACGGAGGCGATCACCGACCGAACCCACCGGATAGCAACGGGGGTGGTTGGGAGCAGGTGCGAAGGCCGGAAACGAGGGGAGCATCGGTACGAATCAACCGCCGACGGCTAACCACACACACGAACGGGCCTCCGAGAGCCCCCAACCGGTGTCGCGTACCACGGTGGTTGGTACGTGGCAGGTTCGGGCGGCGGCGCGGAGACAAGCTCAGGATGCCGTCCGCTCGTCGCGGCGCTTTTCGTCGCGCTTCTCGCGGGCAAGGGCCTCGTGGACGGCGCGGTCGTAGGCAGATCCGCCCCGTTCGATTGGCGCATTGGCGCCGCGATCCAGGACGGCGGCGCCAGCCCGGCCCACCTGGCCGACTCGGTTCGCGATGCAGACCGCGATCGCCAGCGCGTCGGCCGCGTCGTCGGGCCGTGGCAGCTCAGCCATCCCGAGGACGAGCTGGACCATCCGCTGGACCTGTTCCTTGTCGGCGGCCCCGTAGCCCGCGACCGCGCTCTTCACCTCGTTCGGCGTCGCATCGCGGACCGGGCAGCCGTGCTGGGCGGCCGCGAGCAGCACGACGCCTCGAGCCTGTCCGACGGCCATCGCCGTCTGGACGTTCCGACTGAAGAAGAGCCGCTCGACCGCGACGACCGCCGGCTGATGGAGCGAGAGCAGGTCGTCGAGGAGCGCGTGGATCGCGAGGAGCCGCTCCGGCATCGGCAGGTCAGGGCTCGTCTCGAGGCAGCCGTAGTCGACCGCGCGCAGGTGCCCGCCGTTCCTTTCAACGATGCCGTAGCCGAGTGCCGCTGTTCCCGGGTCGATCCCGAGAATGATCACCCGGCGACCTCGGCGAAGACGTCCTCTGGGATGTCGAAGTTTGCGGTCACCCGCTGGACGTCCTCGAGGTCCTCGAGGAGCTCAACGAGCCGGAGCGCCTGCCGCGCCTTCGCGGAGTCGAGCTCGACAGTCTGTTTCGCGACCATCGTGTTCTCGGCGGACTCGACCGCGACGCCGGCCGCATCGAGGGCCAGCCGGACTCGCTCCAGATCGCCGGGGTTCGTGTAGATCTCGATCGTTTCGGGATCCTCGGTGTCGACGTCCTCCGCGCCTGCATCGATCGCGGCCAGGGCGACCTCGTCGGGATCGGCCCCGTTGCGCGTGACGGCGATGAACCCGCGGGGCTCGAACTGCCAGGCGACCGCTCCGGAGCCGGCCAGCTGGCCGCCGGTCTTCGTGAAAATCGAGCGCACTTCGGCGGCTGTCCGGTTGCGGTTGTCGGTCGCGGCTTCGACGAGGACAGCCACGCCGCCCGGGCCGTAGCCCTCGTAGACGATCTCCTCGAACTGCTCGGCCTCGCCGCCGCCCGTCGCCTTGTCGATCGTCCGCTTGATGTTGTCCGACGGCATGTTGACCGAGCGGGCCTTCTCGACCGCCAGCCTGAGCCGGTAATTGGCGTCAGGATCGCCGCCGCCCTGGCGCGCCGCGACGCTGATCTCGCGCGCGACCTTCGTGAAAAGGGCGCCTCGTTTGGCGTCCGTGACGCCCTTCTGGCGCTTGATCGTCGACCATTTTGAATGTCCGGACATCGCGGGCCGGAGTATAGCCGACTATCATGGCCTCACCGAGGCCCGCCCCTTCTCCGCGAGGCCTTCCAGAGCCCCAGAAGCCGATCGTCCCGGCAGCCGCAATCGTGAGGTACGACCGTCGATGACGATGAAGAACGTCGACCCCGCACATCTCCGAAGCATCGTCCTGGCGGGGCATGCGGGCGGTGGCAAGACCACGCTCGCCGAGCATCTCCTCTTCCAAGCCGCCGCGATCCAACGCCTCGGCAAAGTCGATGACGGGACCGCCCATCTCGACTACGAGCCGGAGGAGCAGAAGCGCCGCGAGTCGCTCAGCCTGGCGGTTGCTACGTTCGAGCACGACGCCACGCGAATCACGCTCGTCGACACGCCCGGCTACCCGGACTTCGTGTCGGAGGTGGTCGAGGGCTTCGCCGCGGCGGACGGCGCGCTCTTTGTCATGGACGCATCGGCGGGCGTCGGGGCCGGGCTGGAGACCGCGGTCGCGCTCGGCCGGTCGACCGGTCGGGCCGCCTGCTTCTTCATCAACAAGTGCGACCGGGAGAACGCCAACCCGACGGCCGCGCTCGACGCGCTGCGGGCGCGGTTCGGCAACAAGATCGCGCCGCTCCATGTCGCGATCGGGACCGCCGAGGCGTTCGAGGGCTACGTCGACCTCGTCCACCGCAAGGCCTGGCAGTTCGACGGCAAGACCGAGGTAGAGATCCCGATCCCGGAGGCGATGGCGGACGAGGTCGCCCGACGCCGCGACCAGCTGCTGGAGGCCGCCGCCGAGGCCGACGACGACGTCCTGACGAAGTACCTCGAGGGCGAGGAGGTGAGCGACGCAGAGCTCGACGCTTGTCTCCATCGCGGCGTCCGGGATTCGATCCTCGCCCCGGTCCTCGTCGGCAGTGCTGGGAAGGGAATCGGGATGAGCGCCCTCCTCGACGCGTTCATCCGCTACATGCCGACGGCCGCCGAGGAGCCACCCGTCCCGGCCAAGAACGCAAAGTCCGGCGAGGAGGTCACGATCACCCCGGACCCGACGGGCCCGCTCGTCGCCCGGGTCTTCAAGACGGCGGCGGACCCGTTCGTCGGCCGGTTGACGTACCTCCGCGTGATCTCCGGCACACTCCGCGGCCAGGCCCACGCCTGGAACGCGAACCGAGAGGAGGACGAGCGGATCGGCCAGCTGCTCCTCCTCCACGGCAAGGACCAGGAAGCGATCGGCGAGCTGGTCGCCGGCGAGATCGGGGCGGTCGCGAAGCTCGCGACCACCGAGACTGGAGACACGCTCTCGACCAAGGACCAGCCGATCATCCTGCCGCCGCTCGTGTTCCCGGAGCCGACGCTGTCGGTCGCCATCGAGCCGCAGACGAAGGCCGACCTCGACAAGATGGGCGCGGCGCTCCAGCGGATGCTCGAGGAGGAGCCATCGGCGCGGGTCGAGCGGTCCCCGACCGGCGAACAGCTCCTGGTCGCGACCGGCGAGGCCCATATCGCGGTCATCGGCGAGCGGCTGAAGCGGAAGTTCGGCGCGTCGATCGTGACCAGGACGCCGAGGGTCCCCTATCGCGAGACGATCCGCGGCACGACGAAGGTCGAGGGCAAGTACAAGAAGCAGACCGGCGGGCACGGCATGTTCGGCCACGTCTGGATCGAGATCGAGCCGAACCCGGGTGGCGGCGTCGAGTTCGCCGAGAAGGTCGTCGGCGGATCGGTCCCGAAGGGGTTTTTTCCCGGGATCGAAAAGGGCATCCGGGAGGCCGCCTCGGAGGGCGTCCTGGCGGGCTATCCCCTCTCCGACTTCAAGGCGACGCTCTACGACGGCTCGTTCCACACGGTCGACTCGAACGAGCTCTCGTTCAAGATCGCCGCCTCGATGGCCCTCAAGAAGGGCGTCATGGACTGCCGGCCGGGCCTGCTCGAGCCGATCATGGCGGTCGACGTCCGCGTGCCCGAGGAGTACATGGGCGACGTCAACCGGGACCTCAACACGCGGCGCGGACGCGTACTCGGGATGGATACGCTCGGCGATGGGTTGCAGGTCGTCTCGGCGCATGTCCCCCAGGCGGAGCTCTTCACGTACGCCACCGAGCTGCGCTCGCTAACCCACGGCCGCGGCACATTCTCAGCGTCCCTCGATCACTACGAAGAAGTCCCCAATCACGTCGCGGAGAAGGTCATCGAGTCCCACAAGAAGGAGCTCGAGACCGCCGGGCACTGACCGAGACCGGTTGAGGAGTTTCATCGCTATCGGGTTCCAAGGAGCCCGACTACGGTCGGATGCGTGCGACCTTCCCGACGGACTCTTATCGCGTTGTGGTTCGCGGTGCTCGTAGTCGGCTGTTCAGACGGCCTGCGAGTGATCGACGGTCGTGGGATCGGTCCGGTGATTGCCTGCCCGGCTGTTGCGTGCGACGCGGCTGTCGCGGCGGTGGAAGCCGTGGTTCCTCGACCGATCTCGAGCCTGACGTGGCATGAGGAGATCTTCCATGATCGGAACGGCTCGCCCTATTTGGTGAGTGTCGGCGGGCTCAGCCGACCTGTGGGCGTGGCTGTCGTGACGCTCGACGATGGTCGGGTAATGGCTGTCTCGGTCGCGTGTGTCCCGGAGGGTGCAGTGCCCACCCTTAACGCGCCGTGTCAGGCGCGTAGGGCTTCCTCGACGCTGAGCGAGCCGTCGTAGAGCGCGCGGCCGACGATCGCCCCCGTGCAGCCGAGCGCGCGGACGGCGGTCAGGTCAGCAGCCGAACGGATCCCGCCCGACGCGATGATCGATCCGCGGTCGAGGGCGACCAGGCGTTCAAGGAGACGCAGGTCCGGGCCGCCCATCAGGCCGTCGCGGTCGATGGCGGTGACCTCGAAGGTCGTGAGGCCGGCGTCTGCAAGTCGGTCGATCAGCTCGTCCGGCGGCAGCCCACTGGCACCCTGCCGCCAACCCTCGCCGAGCGCTAGTCCGTCGCGGACATCGACGGCGACGGCCATTCGCGCTGATCCATGCTTCGCCACCATGCTGGCGAAGGCGGTTGGGTCCGTGATTGCAGCGGTGCCGAGGACGACGCGAGCGACGCCACGAGCAAGAGCGGCCGCTACGTGGTCAGGCGTCCGCAATCCCCCGCCGGCTTCCACGTAGCCCTGGCCGCCGACTTCCGACACGATCGCGTCGACGGCGGTCGATTGCGTTGGTTTCCCCTCGCGTGCGCCGTCCAGGTCAACAACATGGAGCCAGCGGACGCCATGGGCGACAAATCCGCGCGCGACGGCGGCCGGGTCGGCGTCAAACACCGTCTGGCGATCGAAGTCGCCCTGCTGCAGACGGACGACGCGGCCTCCGAGGAGGTCGATCGCGGCGAGAAGGTCGAATGTGCTTGCCAAGGGTCGTATTACCGTGTTAGCGTGCTATCACAATACTACGCTACCACAACCGCGCGCGAGAACCGAGGTCAAGCATGGCAGACGACTGGAGAACCGCCGACGCCGAGGCGCTGTTCGATGCGATCCTCCGCCTCGAGACCCGCGAGGAGGCGGAGCGGTTCTTCCGTGACCTCTGCACGATCAACGAGATCCACGACATGTCGCAGCGCTGGGCAGTCGTCCGGCTCCTCGACGCGGGCATGCATTACGCGCAGATCTCGCGGGAAACCGGAGCGAGCACCGCGACCATCACCCGGATCGCGTCCTGGCTGCATCACGGCGAGGGTGGCTACGTGGAAGCACTCAAGCGCCTCCAAGCTGTCGGCGTTGCCGGGCTCCCCTATCCGACCGGCAACGAGCAGTGAGCGAGCGGCTGCGCCTCGCCATCCCGAACAAGGGACGGCTCGTCGACCCCACACTCCACCTGCTCCATGACGCGGGGCTGATCTTCGAGGAGCACGAGCGGAGCCTCGTCGCACGCGTCCAGAACTTCGATCTGGACATTCTCTTCGTCCGCACGAACGACGTCATCGAGTTCGTGGGGGACGGTGTCGCAGACCTGGGGGTCACGGGCGTCGACCTGCTCGTCGAGACCGGCGCCGAGCTGCCGCGGGTGCGCTCGCTCAACTATGGCCACTGCCGTCTCGCCGCTGCCGTGCCCAGCGACACGCCGTACCAGGCCGTCGAGGATCTGGCCGGCCTGCGGGTCGCGACCGCCCACCCGAACGCATCCCGCCGCTTCTTCGAGGAGCGACGGATCCCCGTCGACGTCATCCCGATCTCGGGCGCCGTCGAGGTTGCGCCGCGGCTCGGCCTGGCCGAAGGCATCGTCGATCTCGTCTCGACCGGCTCGACGCTCGTCATGAACGGCCTGCGCCAGATCGGCGACGTGCTCGCGTCCGAAGCGGTCCTCGTCGCGAACCCGACCGCTCACCGCCAGCGGACAGACGATATCGAGGCGATCGACACCATGCTGAGCGCGGTCATTGCCGCCCGCGGTCGGAAGTACCTGATGATGAACGCGCCGGCGGGCAAGCTACCCACGCTGGAGGCGCTGCTGCCAGGGCTCGAGTCGCCGTCGGTCATTCCGCTGGCCCATGAAGGGATGATCGCGATTCACTCCGTCGTGGGTGCGGACGAGGTCTGGGGCCTGCTCCCCCGCCTAAAGGCCGCGGGCGCGTCCGGCATCCTCGTCCTGCCCATCGAGAAGATCGTCCCGTGACGATCGATAGGATCGTCACGTGACCGCCGAACCGGCGACCTCGCCCGCCGCGACGTTCCAATTCAGGCGGCTCGACCTGGCGTCGAGAGACGCCGCCACCGCGGCCACGATCCGTGGGCTGGTGCGGCGCGGCGCCGTCCCCGACCCGGCGGTTCGCGACGGGGTCCACCAGATCCTTGAGGATGTCCGCCTCCGAGGGTCGGAGGGGGTTCGCGGAGCGGCGTCGCGCTTCGGCGGAGGACGTGGCGAGCGCGATGAACTCCTGCTCGACCGCGACGAGCTCACCGCCGCCGCCGACCGCCTGCCTGCCCCGACCCGCGATGCGCTCGAACAAGCGATCGCCAACGTCCGCCGCTTCGCCGAGACCCAGCGCCCGGCGTCGACCCGGACGACGATCGCTCCTGGCATCGAGATCGAGCGCCGCTGGACGCCGATCGCCCGAGTCGGCGCGTACGTCCCCGGCGGATCCGCTCCCTACCCGTCGACGCTCGTGATGACCGTCGTCCCGGCACGCGTTGCGGGGGTGAGCGACATCGTCGTCGCATCGCCAGCGGGTCCCGAGGGTGAAGTCGACCAGACCCTTCTCGGTGCGGCCGGCATCCTCGGCGTCGACGCGCTGCTTGTCGCTGGCGGTGCCCAGGCCGTCGGCGCCCTTGCCTACGGCCTGCCCGACATGGCGTTTGCGCCGGTCGATCGGATCGTCGGCCCGGGCAACGCCTGGGTGACGGCCGCGAAGATCGAGGTGAGTGCAGTCGTCGGGATCGACCTGCCGGCCGGACCTTCGGAAGGCATGGTCATCGCGGACTCGAGGGCCGACCCCGTGCTCGTTGCCGCGGATCTCGTGACACAGGCGGAGCACGGCCCCGACTCGCCCGCGATCCTCATCACGCCCGACGCCGGCCTCGCCGACGCCGTCGAGGCCGAGATCGCGACCCTCCTTCCGAGGCTCGAGCGTTGGTCAATTCTCGAAGCGGCTCTCCGCGACCACGGCTGGATCGTCCTCGCCCCGAGCTTGGACGAGGCGATTGCGTTTTCGAACGCGTACGCCCCGGAGCACCTGTCGGTGGACGTGGCGGACGCGGAGAGCGTCGTCCCGCGGCTGACGAACGCCGGATCGATCTTCGTCGGTCCATGGGCGCCCGAATCGGCCGGTGACTACGCGACCGGCGCCAACCACGTCCTTCCGACCGGCGGCCTGGCCCGATCGTCGGGCCCGCTCTCGGTCGAAGCGTTCGGCCGCTTCAGCCAGATCCAGCGAATCGACCGGAACGGGCTCACTGGCATAGCCGAGACAATTCGCGCCCTCGCGACGGCGGAGGGTCTGACCGCCCATCGCAACGCGGTCGATGCGCGCTTCGATCGACGACGCACGGCGTCCGATGCGGAGCTCGAGCGATGAGCCCGACGCCGGTCAGTTTCGCGTCGCCGACCCAACCCGCCTCGTACAGCTGGGAAGCCACCGATGAGGAGGTCGCGGCCCGCTTCGGCATCCCGGTCGAGTCGATCGTCCGGTTCGACCTGAACACGTCGCCCGCGCCTCCGGGCCTGGTAGCAGATCTCCTCGCGGCAGGACAATTCGAGGCGCCGCTGTCCGAGTACCCGCCGTCGGACTACCGCCGGCTCGTAGCCGCCGCTGCCGCGACGTACGGCGTCAAGCCGGAGGAGCTCCTCGTCGGGGCGGGCGCGGACGAGATCCTCGACCTGGCCGGCAAGGCGTTCCTTCCGCCCGGTGGGAGCGCGGTGATCCCGATTCCGAGCTACGCGATGTACCGCGTCGTCACCGAGCAGCGCGGCGCCCAGGCGGTCGCGGTTCCGCGGCGCCCCGCCGCAGAGGGCTGGGCGATGGACATCCCAGCCGTCCGTGAGGCCGCTCGTACCGCCCACCTGATCTGGCTGTGCAGCCCGAACAACCCGACTGCGCTCGCCGAGCCGCCCGGGGCGATCGAGGAGCTCCTGGCGGGTCTGGCGACGGACGCGGGCACCGACGGCCGACCGCCCGCGATCGTCGTCCTCGACGAGGCCTATGCGGAGTTCGTCGACGCGTCCCTTCTCCCGCTCCGCCTGCAGCATCCCAATCTCATCGTCGTCCGAACCGCGAGCAAGGCGTATGCCCTTGCCGGCCTGCGAGTCGGCTTCGCGGTCGCGGCGCCTGAGACGATCGCGCGGATGGCCCCATACCGGCCGCCTGGCTCGATCTCGACGGTGAGCATCACGCTCGTGACGGCGGCGCTTCTCGATCCGACGGCGATGCAGGCCAACGTCGCGCGAGTCGAGCGCGAGCGCGACCGGCTCGCCGAGGGCCTCCGCTCGGTCGGCTGGCGGGTCGGGCCCTCGGTCACGAACTTCCTGCTCGTCCAGTTCGACAGCCCGGCGCGCGCGGCGGCGACCGCCGACGTGCTCCTCCGCCGCGGGATCGTGCCGCGGACGTTCGGGGCGGGCCACCCGCTGGCCGACTCGCTCAGGCTGACGGTTCGAGACGCCGCCGAGAATGACCGGCTGATCGCGGCCGCCCGCGCGGCTGTTACGGAAACCGCCCCCGGAACCGAGAGGTGAGCACGCCGCTCGGGACCGCGTCGGTGTCCGACCGCGCCGGCCGGCGGGTGACGGTGTCCCGCAAGACCCGCGAGACGGATGTCGCCGTGACGGTCGACCTCGACGGCAGCGGGACGGCGGCCGTCTCGACCGGCGTCGGGTTCCTCGACCACTTGCTTGGGTCGCTGGCTCACCACGGATTGTTCGACCTGGAGGTCACGGCAAGCGGTGACCTCGAGATCGACGAGCACCACACGGTCGAGGACGTCGCCCTCGTCCTCGGGTCGGCGTTCGCCGAGGCGCTCGGTGATCGTTCGGGAATCGCCCGCTTCGGCGAGGCCAGCGTCCCGATGGACGAGTCGCTCGCGACCGTCGCGCTCGACGCCGGTGGCCGGCCGTACGCGGTGATCGACCTTCCGTTCCGCGGAGAACGGGTCGGGGGCCTGCCGCTCCAGCTCGTCGACCATGCACTCGAGGCGTTCGCCCGGACGGCGGGCGTGACGCTCCACGTGCGCGGCTCCGGGCCGGAACGACCATCACCTTGCCGAAGCGGCGTTCAAGGCGCTCGGCAGGGCGCTCCGAATCGCCTGCGAGCCGGATCCGCGGCGCATCGGCGTGGCGTCGACGAAGGGCGCGCTCGGGTGAAACAGCCGCCGTTGGTCGCCGTCGTCGACTACGGCGCCGGCAATCTCGTCAGCATCGAGCAGGCGCTCGTGGCCGTGGGGGCGCGGGTGGCCCTGGTGCGAGACCCCGTTGCGCTCTCCGATGCCGAGGCCCTCATCGTGCCCGGCGTGGGAGCGGCGGCTCCGGCGATGGAGCGGCTCGACCGCCAGCAGCTCGTCGAACCGATCCGCCGCTGGATCGCCGATGGCCGGCCGTTTCTCGGGATCTGCCTCGGGCTCCAGCTGCTATTCGAGGGCAGCGACGAGGACGGCGCCGAGACACTCGGCATTCTGCCCGGCAGAACCGTCCGCCTGGCCGACGCACCGACACTCCCGCACATCGGCTGGAATCAGGTCGAGCGCCGCCGCGATCACGCGCTCTTCGAAGGAATCCCCGACGCCGCCGACTTCTACTTCGTCCACTCGTTCGCCGGCGAGGTCGCCGCCGACGCTGGCGATGTCGTCCTGGCCGAAACCACCCACGGCCGGCCCTTCGTCTCGGCCGTCGCGGCCGGTTCCGTGCTCGGTGTCCAGTTCCACCCGGAGCGGAGCGGCACCGACGGGCTCAGGCTGCTGTCGAATTTCGTCGGGCTGGTGCGATCGGGTGACCTGGCGGCTGCCGCCACCGCCGCGGCCTCGAGCCCGGGCTGATGCTCCGCCGCCGAGTGATCCCGTGCCTGGACGTGGCGAACGGCCGCGTGGTCAAGGGCACCCGATTCGTGGATCTCGTCGACGAGGGCGATCCGCCCGAGCTCGCCGCTCGTTACGCGGCCGAGGGCGCCGACGAACTGGTCTTCCTCGACATCTCCGCCGCTCCCGAGGGCCGCTCTACCCTCCTCGAGGTCGTCGAGCGGACGGCTCGCCGGGCGTTCATCCCGCTGACGGTCGGCGGCGGCGTGCGGAGTGTCGAAGAGATGCGAGCGGTGCTCCGGGCCGGCGCGGACAAGGTCTCGCTGAACACGGCCGCTGTTGCTGACCCCGGCCTGATCTCGCGCTGCGCGAGCTCGCTTCGGCCGTCAGGCAGTCGTCGTCGCAATCGATGCGCGGCTGAGGTCGAGCGGCGACTGGGGGGTGCTCGTTGCAGGTGGCCGGGAGACCACGGGGCTCGAGGCGGTCGCGTGGGCGCGCCAGGCGACGGAGCTCGGTGCCGGCGAGCTCCTCGTCACCTCCATCGATCGCGACGGCACCCAGTCCGGCTTCGACACCGCGCTCCTGAAAGCGATCACGTCAGCCGTCACCGTCCCGGTCATCGCCTCGGGTGGTGCGGCAGGCCCAGCGGATTTCGTCACGGCGGTGACCGAGGGTGGCGCTGACGCGGTTCTCGCCGCGTCGATCTTCCATCGCCGGATCCACTCGATCGCCGACGTGAAGGCCGCAATGGCCGCTGCCGGCCTGCCGGTCCGCCTGACGGGCGCGGCCGCATGACCGGAACGATGCCAGCCGGCGCACTCGATGTCCGGTACGGAGCCGACGCCCTCGTTCCTGCCGTCGTCCAGGACGTGTCCGACGGGCGCGTGCTGATGGTCGCGTGGATGGACGCCGAGGCGGTGTCGGCGACGCTCGAGACAGGCGACGTGCACTTCCACTCCCGGTCGCGCGGCCGCCTCTGGCGCAAGGGCGAGACGAGCGGCAATGTCCTCCACCTCCGCGGCCTCGCGACGGATTGCGACCAGGACGCGCTCCTGGTGTCGGTGGAGCCGCACGGCCCGACCTGCCACCGAGGAACCCGCAGCTGCTTCGATCCGGAGGGTGCGCCAGCTGCCGGCACAAGCCAGGACCTCGGGTTCCTGGAGACCTTGTGGACCACGATCGCCGACCGCGCCACCCAGCGCCCCCCTGGCTCCTACACGGCCTCGCTGCTCGATGGCGGCGTCGACGCTGTCACGCGCAAGGTCACGGAGGAGGCAACGGAGGTCCTGATCGCCGCCAAGGACGACGCAGCCGCGGAAGCCGGCGGCGCGGATCGCGCATCAACGCGCACGGCGCTAGCCGAGGAGTCCGCCGATCTCTTCTATCACGCCCTCGTCGTGCTGGCGGAGCGTGGCGTGGCCCCGTCGGACGTGATGGCCATCCTCCGGCACCGTCACGCGTGACGGACGAGGCGACCGACTCGAAGCTTCCGCTTCCCGATCCGCACCGGCAGCCATTCGCCATTAACCGGCTCCGGGACCGGATCGTCCGGCGATGACACGCGGACGTCGGCCACGCTGAGGCCGCCGCCCGCGATCAGCCGCCGTACCTCGCCGAGCGAATCGAAGAGACCGGCAGCGACGAGGAACCGGGCGATCCCGTCGGGTCGCTCCTGGTCGGTGAAGTCGAACCCATCGGCGTCCTGGTGGAGGGTCCGCAGTACCTCCGGATCGTTCAGCGGCCCGGGCGCGAACGCGGCGTCAGACGCGGCGACGACACGCTCCGCCTCCGGTCGTCCGTGGACCCGCGTCGTCACGTCGAGTGCGAGGGCCCGCTGCGCCTCGCGGCGCTCCGGCACCTCCGCCAGCCGCCGGTCCAATTCGGCGACCTCGTCACGGTCGTTGAGCGTGAACCAGCGCAGGTATGTCCCGACGTCACGGTCGTCAGTGGTGAGCCAGTACTGGTAGAACGCGTAGGGCGAGGTTCGCGCCGGATCGAGCCAGACCGACTCCCCTTCCTCGCTCTTTCCGAACTTCGTGCCGCTCGGCGAGAGCAGCAACGGATAGGCAAGGCCATGCGCCAGATCCTCGCGCTCACCGCCGGCCCGGCGACGGATCAACTCGAGACCCGCAGTGATGTTGCCCCACTGGTCGGCCCCGCCCATCTGGAGCTCGACCCCCATCGCCCGGTGGAGGTGCTCGAAATCGGCGGCCTGAAGGAGCATGTAGCTGAACTCCGTAAACGACAGCCCGCGGTCGAGGCGGACCTGGACGGAGTCCTTGGCCAGCATGTACGGCACCGTGAAGTGCTTGCCGGTGTCGCGCAGGAACTCGATGAGGCCGGTCCCGCCGAGCCAGTCGAGGTTGTTGACGAGGAGCGCCCCGCCCGCGCCCGGCGTGAAGTCCAGGAACCGCTCGAGCTGGGAGCGAATCCCGGCGACGTTCGCCTCGAGCGTCTCGCGATCGAGCAGGTTCCGCTCCGACGACGTCCCGGACGGGTCCCCGATCATCCCCGTGCCGCCACCGACCAGGGCCACCGGGGTCCCGCCGTGGCGTTGGAACTGGAGCAGCCCGAAGATCGGGACCAGGTGACCGACGTGGAGTGACGGGCCGGTCGGGTCGAACCCGTTGTAGCCCGAGATCGGCCGGCCGGTGGCGAGTCGGGCGGGCAGGCCGGGCGTCGTCGCGTGCAGCATCCCGCGCCACTCGAGCTCGGGGAGGAGGGCGTCGAGCGCCCTCGTGGGCGTCACACCGCTCGGCGGCGAGCCGTCTCGACGCCTGAAGGAAAAGGGGTCACCACGACCCCTATGCTATCGTGCGGCCAGATATGCATACCAGCCTCGCGCGGCGCCAGCGCCATAGACGTGCCGGCCCCCGAAGGCGGCCTCGCGGCTCCACCGCGATCAAGCGGACCGTGATCGCGATCCCGATCATCATCTTCGCGACCTTCCTCGGCGTGGGTCTCGCGGCCTTCCTCGGGGTGACAGCCGCCTACAGCTACTACAGCGAGGGTCTGCCGGACCCGAAGGCGCTTCTGACCGCCCTCGAATTCGACCAGCAGACGCGCGTCACGGACAAGACCGGCGAGTTCGAACTCGCTCGTCTCGGTGAGCGCAAGCGCGAAGTCGTGACGTATCCGGAGCTGACGGGCGAGGTCATCGACGCGACGACCGCTGTCGAGGACAAGGACTTCTGGGACAACCCGGGCTTCGATCTCGCTGGCTTCGTGTCGGCCACCGTCGACACCGTCAACGGCCGGCCCCGAGGCGGTTCGACGATCACCCAGCAGCTCGTGCGTGCGCGCCTCCTGCCCCCGAGTGCGTTCGACGGCAGCCGCGAGGAACGGAAGATCCGCGAGATCATCCAGTCGCTCCGCCTCACCCAGGAGTTCCCGGGCAAGGTCGGCAAGCAGCAGATCATCACCGCCTACCTCAACCAGAACTTCTACGGCAACCAGTCCTACGGCGTGAAGGCCGCGGCCAAGACGTACTTCGGCAAGGAGCTCAAGGACCTGACGCTGTCCGAGGCGGCGATCCTCGCGGGAATCCCCAAGTCGCCGACGAACTACGACCTCGCAAAGGCCGCCGAGCAGGTCTGCACGCAGGAGGTCGCCGAGAACGTCGAGTGCCCCAAGTTCCAGCTCGTCGTCCCGGCCGATTCGCCGGTCGTCATCCGCCGCAACTACATCCTCGACCTGATGAAGACGGAGAGCCCGCTGAGTGGCTCGCGCCACACGGTCAACGAGTACGAGGCGGCCAAGTCCGAGCCCGTCATCCTCGCGCCGCAGCTCAGCGTCCGATGGCGCGCCCCCCACTTCGTCTGGCAGGTCCGGGACGAGCTCGCAAACATCCTCTGCCCGGACGTGGCGGTCGATGCCTGCGACAAGATCGACACCGGCGGCTACACGGTCACGACGACGCTGGACTGGACGATGCAGACCACCACCGAGAAGTGGGTCTACGCCGCGTCACGGGCGACGAACTTCGCGAAAACCACGACCTACCTGAAGAACCTGAAGATCCCATCGGCCGACTACAAGTGGCTCCTCAACCTCAAGGGCAAGAACATCCACAACGCCGCCGCGGCGGTCATGGACTACCGGACGGGCCAGGTGCTCGCCTACGTCGGGTCCGGCGAGCTACACGAGCCCCGGCAACAAGAAGTTCCAGCCGCAGTACGACGTCCTCTCCGACGGCTGGCGCCAGCCGGGGTCGGCGATCAAGCCGATCAACTACGCGATCGGGATCGACGACGGAACGATGACCGCGGCGACGATGTTCATGGACGTCGTCACCGACTTCGGACGAGGATTCACCCCGACCCAGGCCGACAAGGTCGAACGCGGCCCGGTCCGCCTGCGTTCCGCGCTCCAGTTCTCGCTCAACATCCCATCGATCAAGGCGGGCCTGATGAACGGCCTCGATCACTTCTTCGAGCGGTCGAAGGACTTCGGTATCACCTACGTCCCGGGCGCGGTCCCGGTGACCTCGATGTCGATCGGGACGCTCGAAGTCCACCCCATCGATCTGCTCGGAGCGTACGGCGCGATCGGCAATAGCGGCGTACTGATGCCGCGGACCACGATCCTGAAGGTCGTCGACTCCGACGGCGTGCAGGTCTGGCCGACGGCCGTCGAGACGGAGAAGAAGGGCTCGAAGGTCATCAGCCCGCAGGCCGCCTACATCATCACCGACATTCTCGCCGGCAACACCGATCCCAAGGTCAACCCGTTCTGGGGTGAGTGGGCGGTCTTCAACGGGAAGTCTCGCCGGCCGGCTGCCTACAAGACGGGAACGACGAACGACAACCGTGACGTTCACGCCTACGGCTACCTGGCACCGCCCAAGGACACGAATGCTCCGGCGCTCGCCGTCGGCGTATGGATGGGCAACAGCAACAACGACCCGAACACCGACACCCTCTCGCTTGCGTCGTCCGCGCCGCTCTGGTCGCGGATCATGCGCGACGTCAGCAAGGGCATGCCGAGCGCTGCCTGGAAGCCGCCGGCCGGGCTGGTGACCGCGACGGTCGACGCCTTCAGCGGCATGAAGCCGAGCAAGTCCTCGTCGAAGACCGTCAAGGAGCTCTTCATCAAGGGCACCGCCCCGAAGGACGTCGATGACACGCACCGCGGCGTGGTGATCGATGCGGCGACCGGCGGCCTCTGGAGGGACGGCTGCGCAGGCCCGAGGCGGACGATCGCCGCGCTCGATTTCAGCCACGTCGAGGAGAACTTCCCGGCCTGGGGCAAGTACACCCGGGGCTGGATCAAGCGGGCTGCCCGCGGCGTGGGCGTGTCTGGCGGTCCGGAGGGAACGAGGACGGCCTATCTCTACGGCTCGGGTTTCTTCCCGTTCGGCAAGTCATGGGGCGGGAAATTCGCTCCAACGGAGGCATGCACGATCCCGGTGGAGACGCCGCCGCCATGCGGAGGCTTCTTCGAACCGCCGTGCGAGTCGGGTCCGCCCGGCGGGGGTGGTGGTGGCGGCAGGACGCCGAAACCACCCAAGACCCCGAAACCCTAGAGCGTCACGATCGAGGCCCCGTCGCCTCCTTCGCCGCGTTCGCCGGCCCGGACACCCTTGACCAGCGGATGGCTGCCGGCCTCCGCCCTGACGGCGTCACGCAACGCCCCGGTGCCGAGGCCATGGATGATCAGGACCTTGTCGAGGCCCGCGAGCGAGGCGTCGTCGAGGTAGCGACCGAGCGCTTCGAGGGCTTCGTCGACGCGGGCTCCCCGCAGGTCGAGCGACGAGGCGACATTCCGGGCTCGGTCGAGGCCCAGCGAGGACGTCCCCGCGTTGTCGGCGTCGGGCGGCTCGCCCGGCCCGCCGCGACCACCGACCAGCGCGGGGACGAGGTCGTCGACATCGACTGTGACCCGCATCCCGCCCGCCTCGAGCGTCGCCCGCCGCCCGCCACGTTCGAGCGCAGCGATGCGACCCTCCCAGCCTCCGGTCAGGCTCCGGGCGCGTTCGCCCAGGCGCCACTCGTGCGCGACGGGTTCCGGTACGGCGAGCTCGGGCGGGCCTTCCGGGAGGCCCTCCAGCCGGCCTTCTGCCCGAGCGACTGCGGCGTCGAGCGACGGCGCCGTGACCGTCTCGCGCTCGAGGCTCCGGCGGGTCTCCTTGACGTCGTCGCGCAGGTCGGCAACGAGCCGTTCCGCCTCGTTCCGCGCCGACCGGACGAGCTCCTCCCGCTCGCGTCGTGCATGGCGCCGTTCCTCATCGGCCTGACGCAGCGCCTCAGCGGCGCGGAGCTCTGCCGCGCGGGCCCGGTCGAGCGCCTCGCTCGTCTCCCCTTCGGTCGCGCGGATCCGGGCCAGCGTCTCCTCGAACGCCCGCTCGTTCTCCGAGAGGCGCGACCGCGCGTCGGCGACGATCGCCGGATCGAGACCCAGCCGCTCGGCGATCGCGAACGCCTGGCTGCCACCTGGCAGGCCGATCGTCAGCTTGTAGGTCGGTGACAGGGTCTCGAGGTCGAACTCGACCGATGCGTTGCTGGCACCGGGCGTCGTGTGGGCGTACGCCTTCAGCTCCGCGTAATGGGTCGTCGCCGCGACCAGGGCGCCGGTCCGGATGAAGTGGTCCAGCAACGCCTGGGCCAGCGCGGAGCCCTCGGTCGGGTCCGTTCCGGCGCCGAGCTCGTCGAGCAGGACGAGGGTCCCAGGGCCGGCAGCCTCCACGATGCGGGTGATCGACCTGAGGTGGCCGGAGAACGTCGAGAGCGACTGGGCGATCGACTGCTCGTCGCCGATGTCGGCGAAGACGTCGCGGAGGACCGGCAGGCGGCTGCCCGTCTCGGCTGGGACGTGCAGGCCGGCCTGGTGCATGAGCGCGAGCAGCCCGAGCGTCCGCAGCGTGACGGTCTTGCCGCCGGTGTTCGGGCCGGTGACGACGAGGGCCGTGTAGCCATCGCCGAGCCTGATGTCGATCGGCACAATCCGTCCGGTTAGGCCCGGATGGCGAGCCCCCAGGAGCAGGATCTCCGTTCGCTCCGTCGTTTCGGCCCGGATCCCGTCGAGCTCGGCGGCGAGCTGCGCCTTCGCTGCCCAGAAATCGAACCGGGCGAGCGCGTCGAGCGTCTCGCGGAGTGCGGCCACGTTGGCCGCGACGAGCGCCGACAGCTCATCGAGGATGCGTTCGATCTCCTCCTGCTCGGCGAGTTGCGCCTCGCGCCAGGCATTGCCGAGCTCGACGACGACCAGCGGCTCGATGAACAGGGTCTGGCCACTCCCCGATGCGTCGTGGACGATGCCCTTGACCCGGGCGCGCGCCTCTGCCTTGACCGGGACGACGTAGCGCCCGTTCCGGAGGGTGATGATCGGATCCTGGAGGGCGGCGCCGAGCTCGGATCCGACGAGTGAATCGAGCCGTCGCCGGAGGCGGTCGAAGGCGACACGGACCGCGGCCCGAAGCCCACCAAGCCGAGGTGATGCCGTGTCGAGCATCTCACCGGCGGGATCGAAGCTCCTCGCGAGCGTGGATCGGACCGCCGGCAGGGGGTGAATCTCGCGAGCCAGCGCGTGGAGGAGCGGCCGGCGATCGTCGGCGAGCGACGTCTGCAGCCGGGCCGCGGCGTCGAGCGTGTCGGCGAGCTCGAGGAACTGGCCCGGGTCGAGCCTGCCGCCCCGTGCCGCCCGCTCGATCGCCGGCCCGATGTCGTGCGCACCGCCGATTCCTATGCCGCCACGCTCGCTCAGAAGGTCCCGTACCTGGTCCGTCTCGTCCAGGGCGCGGGCGACGACAACGGGGTCGGAGGAAGGTTCGAGGCTCTCGGCGAGGCGCCTTGACGGCGGGAATGAGGTCGCGTCGGCGAGGCGTTCGCGAACCAGGGGGAACTCGAGGAGCGCGGTCGAGCGGGCGTCCACAGGCGTCAGCCGATCAGCCGGCCCGCGTGGACCGCGCCCCGGACACCGACGGATGCCCGGCGATCGTGAAGCGCCACGGAACCTCGCTCCATGGCGAACCCGCGAAGTCGATCCCGACCCGCGGCGACGCCACGACGGCGGGCGCCGGCTCGTCCGGCGGCGCGAGCTCCAGTCGGACCGCATGATCGGGTGCGAGGAGGTCGCTGCCGGTCAGCGATCGGTCGATCTCGAACGCTGCGGCAACCAGGCCCGGACCGGCCGCCAGGCGGGCACGGGGAAGCCGCGCCAGGCGGCTCGCCGCTGCCTCGTCGATCGGTGCGCTGCGAACCTTCCTACGAGCGTGCTGTCGTTCGAGGCGGGCCGCTCGCATGAGCTCTTCTCCCTCGATTGGCTCGACGGCACGGACGAGGATCGCGGCAGGGCTGCCGAGGGGCTCGGTCACGATGTTCAGGCAGTCGTACATCCCGTAGACAAGGTACACGTAGGCGATGCCGGGCGGCCCGTACATGACCGCGTTCCGAGCCGTCCGCCCGAACCGAGCGTGCGACGCACGGTCCTCTTCGCCGATGTATGCCTCGACCTCGACAATTCGACCGCGCCGCTCAGAGCCGTCGTCCGACTCGTGGACGAGGTGCGCTCCAAGCAACGCCGGGGCGACCTCGAGAGTCGGCCGCGAGAAGAGCGCGAACGCCTCGCTCAGGGGCGGGCCAGGAAGAACGCCTTGAGATCGTTCGGAATGAGGATTCCGAAGACGTTCATGAAGCCCGGGATCAGGCGCGATCGGAGGAGCTCGGCTGTAAAGGATGTGTCGTAGAAGTCATGGAAGCCACGAAGGAACAGGAGCTCCGAAGAGGTCTGCGGAAAGGACCTTGCGTCGAAGTATGAGTCGAGCACGATCATGACGAAGCCGATCAGGAAGAGCCCCTGGATGATCCCCAGGATGCCGCCGATGATCTCGTCGGCCAACGTCGCCTTGGCAAACAGCGATTGGTGCTTGTAGAAGCCCTGGATGATGAGCGACGACGCGATCGTGCCGGCCACGAAGACGATCCCGAAGCCGAGCATGATCGCGTACTCGTCCGGGAACTGGTTCCAGTAGGTGGCAAGGAATCCGCCGAGCGGGCCCCGCAGGTTCACCGCGAGCAGGAACGCGAAGATCATGGACAGAAGACCGAGAACGCGCCGAATCGTCCCCTGGAAGAAGCCGAGAACGAACATTCCGAGCAGGAAGAGGACGGCAAACAGGTCGAATCGGTTGATCGAAAGCAAGTCCACGGTGTTAGAACACTCCTCGTGGGCGGCCGGCATGGGGCCGCTCGGCTCGTGCGCCGCGCCACAGGGTAGCAGCGTCGAATCGGCGGCCGCTACGGGACTCAGGTCCTGATTCGACCACTGACCTCCGACGCGATCACTCGTGAAACACCCTCGATTGCCGTGTCGACCTCTGCCTCGGCGAGCGTGCGATCCGGCGCCCGGAATGTGAGGCGGAACGCCAGGCTCTTCTCGGCTTCGCCCAGCGGCGCCCCGCGATAGATGTCGAAGAGGACGAGCGATTCGAGGGCCGCGCCGGCGTTCGCTCGGATCGTGGCCGCGACCTCGCCCGCGGAGCGCCCCTCGTCGACGACCACGGCAATGTCGCGCTCTGCAGCGGGGTGGCGCGACGGGGCGACCGCCATGACCGCCGGCGCGAGCCCGCCACCGAGGCCCGACACGTCGAGCTCGGCGACCACGACCCGGGCGCCACGGAGGTCCCATTCCTCGACGATGTTCGGGTGGAGCTCGCCGACCCAGCCGGCGAGGGCGAGACGATCGCCGCGCCGGCCGCGGACACTGGCCGCACGACCGGGATGGAGCAGCGGCTCGCCGGTCAGCCGTGAGTAGTCGATGGCGTCGACCTGGAGCCGTCGTGCAATGAGCTCGATCGCACCCTTCGCGTCGTCGAGATCGTATGGTCGGGCGGGACGGTCCCACGACAGCCGCTCCGCGGCGCCGGTGCCGGCGAGACCGAGTCGCCACCACTCGCGGACGCTCTCGGGCTCGCCGCCCGTCGCGGGTTCGGCGCCGTAGCCCTTGCCGATCTCGAAGATCGTGACGTCGTCTACCCCGTGTCGGATGTTGGACGAGACAACCTGGACGAGGCTGCCGACGATCGCGGGCCGGAGGACGGAGTGGTCGCTCGAGAGCGGATTCGTGACCGCGACGATCCGACCACCTTCCTGGGTGCCGCCATCGATGGCCGGGATGACCGACTCCCAGCGGAACGTCTCGGCGATCCGCGGCGAAACGAGCGCGTGCGTCACGACCTCGGTCAGGCCCGCGCCGGCGAGCGTGTCGCGGACCGCGTCGCGGACCTCGAACGGCTGGTGGCGGTAATGCGGCATCGGTGTGTGGGGCAGGATTCCCGGGATCAGCTCGTAGCCGCGAACCCGGGCAACCTCCTCGGCGAGGTCGGCCTCGATCGCGATGTCGCGCCGCCAGCTCGGGACGATCGCAACGATCGCTTCCGAGTCGCCCGCGGGCACGCTGAGCGGCTTCGGGACGCCCGCGACGGTGATCGTGGCACCCGGCGGGGCCGCCTCCGTTTCGACTCCGACGCGAGCCAGCAGCAGGCGCTGCTCGTCAGTCGGGAGGGTGACCCCGAGGAGCCTGTTGACGCGAGCCGGGCGGAACGCGACGCGGGTTGGCGCCGGCTCGCTCGAATTCGTATCCACGCTCCCCGACGCGACCGAGCCGCCGGCCCACTCCGCGACGAGGCGAGCCGCCCGGTCGGCGCCGAGGCGCGCCAGCCTGAACTCCTGGCCCTTCTCGAAGCGAAGACTGGCCTCCGAGCGCAGGTTGTAGCGCTTGCCTGCACGACGAATGGCGATCGGATCGAAGATCGCGGACTCGACGATCACGTCGGTCGTCGAGTCGCTGACCTCCGACCGTGCGTCACCCATGACGCCGGCAATTCCAAGCGCAGCCTCCGGATCGGCGATGACGAGGGTCTCCGGATCCAGATCGCGTTGGACGTGGTCGAGGGTCTCGACGCGCTCGCCCGGTTCTGCTCGCCGGACGATCAGCTGGCGCCGCCCCTCCCCTCCCCCTACGGCCGCCGCGTCATAGGTGTGGATCGGCTTTCCGAGCTCCAGCATGACGTAGTTGCTCACGTCGACGACATTCGAGATCGGCCGGACGCCCGCAGCCCGGAGGCGCATCTGGACCTTGTCCGGCGACGGCCCCATCGTGACGCCGCCGACCCACCGCCCGACAAATCGGAGGCACAGGACCGGGTCGCGGACCTCGACGGCGAGCAGGCCGTCGATTGTGGGCCCCGTTTCGGCGGGTGCCGTCTCCGGAAAGCGGATCGGCCGACCATCGATGGCCGCGACCTCGCGCGCCAGGCCGACGAGGCTGAGCGCGTCGCCACGGTTGGGTTTGACGTCGACATCGAGGACGACGTCGCCGTAGAAGTCGGTCAGCGGCATCCCGAGCGGCGCGTCGGCGGGCAGGATGAGGATGCCGTCCGCATCGCCGGTCAAGTTCAACTCGTCGCCGGAACAGAGCATCCCGTTGCTGACGACGCCCATCTTTTCGGTCCGCTCGATCCGTCGATCCCCCGGCAGGACAGCACCAGGCAGGGCGACCGGGATTCGCTGGCCAGGCGCGATGTTCGTCGCTCCGCAGACGATCTCGAGGGGTTCGCCCTGGCCGATGGTCACGGTCGTGAGCGACAGGCGATCTGCCCGCGGATGCTTCTCGACCGTCAGCAGCTCGCCGATCACGACATTCTGCCAGTCGCTTCCCCACCGATCGATCGACTGGACCTCCATGCCGAGCAGCGTCAGCCGTTCGGCGAGCGCCTCCGGCGTGAGCTCGATGTCGACGTAGTCCCCCAGCCAGGACAGGGGCACTCTCATGAGGGAGCCCCTGACGTCGGAATCAGCACTGACGAGCCGGCAACCTCAGTGAGGAACCGCCGCTCGCGCACGGAGGTCCGAGGCGGAGCTACGCGACGCCATCGGCCCGAGGTCACTCTCATGAGAACTGTTCCAGGAAGCGGATGTCGTTCTCCATGTAGAGCCGCAGGTCGCCGACCGAATGACGGAGGTTGGCGATCCGCTCCACGCCCATCCCGAATGCGAACCCCTGGTAGCGCTCGGGATCCAGGCCGCCGTACTGGAGCACGACCGGATGAACCATGCCGGCACCCAGGATCGTCATCCAACCGGTCCGCGAACAGGCCGGACAGGCCGACCCACCGCAGACCAGGCACTCGACATCGAACGCGACCGAGGGCTCCGTGAACGGGTAGTAGCCCGGTCGGAACCTCGTTCGCTTGTCGGCGCCGTAGAGCGCCTTCGCGAACTGGTCGAGAAGTCCCTTCAGATCGGCCATCGTCGTGCCCTCGTCGACCATGAGGCCTTCGACCTGGAAGAACTCCGATGCGTGGCTCGCGTCGACCGCCTCGTAGCGGTAGCAGCGACCTGGCAGCAACGCCCGGATCGGGGGCTTCTCCTGGTGCATGACCCGGATCTGGCCTGGCGACGTGTGAGTCCGCAGCAGGTGCCCCTCGACGTCGACATAGAGCGTGTCCCACAGGTCCCGGGCGGGGTGGTCCGGCGGAATGTTGAGCATCTGGAAGTTCTTGAGGTCGTCCTCGACCTCGGGGCCCTCGTAGACGACGAACCCGAATTGACCGAAGACCTCGGCGATCGCCTCGATCGTCGCCGGGATCGGGTGGAGGGCGCCGCGCCGGAGCGGACGACCCGGGGTGGTGACGTCGATCGCCTCCGTGCGGAGCCTGGACTCGAGCGCCGATCCGCGGAGCAGCTTGCCGCGCTCCGCGAGCGCAGCCTCGATCGCCCCGCGGACCTCGTTCGCGATTGCCCCGACCCTGGGCCGATCCTCGGCGGGCAGCCCGCCGATCCCGCGGAGGACCGTCGTGAGGCGGCCCTTCCGCCCAAGCACGTCGAGCTCGATCGCCTCGAGCGCAGGTACGTCAGAGGCAGCCGCGACCGCCGCCAGCGCGTCGTCGCGCAGGCTCTCAAGGTCGCGGGTCAGATCGTTCAGCTCCACTCATCCCTCATCGTACGAATCACGAACCCTCGACCGCTCAACGATCGAGGGTAATCCTCGGGCCGATGCGCTCCGGAGAGCGCCCTCGGACCTCGGAGAGCGAGTGCGGACTTATCGGGGAGGGTGCCCGCCTAGGCGCTCTTTGCGGCCTCGACGATCTTCGTAAACGTGCCCGCATCGCGAACCGCCACGTCGGCCAGGGTCTTCCGGTCAAGCCCGATCTCAGCCTTGCGGAGCCCGGCGACGAAAGCGCCGTAGGTCATCCCGTTCTGTCGGGCGGCCGCGTTGATCCTGATGATCCACAGCTGGCGCATCTGGCGCTTCCGCTGCTTGCGGTCGCGCGTCGCGTAGGCCATCGCGTGGAGGCTCGCCTCGCGGGCCGGCTTGATGAGCTTCGACTTCGTGCCCATCCGGCCTTCGGCCGCGTTGAGGAGGCGCTTGTGGCGCTTGTGGGCGGTTACGCCTCGCTTGACTCGTGCCATCTGGTTCGATCGCTCCTAGAGATACGGGAGCAGGCGACGGACCTGCCGCTCGTGGACCTTGCCCATCAGCGTCTTGCCCGCGTATCGACGGGTGCGGCGAGACGACTTGATCTCGAGGTGGTGCCCACGCCAGGCATTGACGCGGATGTACTTACCGCTGCCGGTGACGCCGATCCGCTTCTGGGCTGCCTTGTGGCTCTTGATCTTGGGCACCCTTGCCTCACTCTCCTGTCGCTGCCGGCGGGTTTGCGGCCGGTGTGTCGCTGGTCTTCTTGGTTGCTGTCGACTTCGTCGCCCGTGCCGCCGTGGCTGTCGAAGCGGCTGCGGCGGGTTTCGCCGACGTTGATGCTGCTGGTACCGCCGTGGCGGCCTTCGTGGCTGCGACCGGGACCTTGGCTTCCGCCGCGACCGGTTGCTTCGTCTCTGCGGGCTTGGCGGCGGCCACTGCGGCCGGTTCCTTGGTCTCCGTTGGCTTGGCGGCCACTGCGGCCGGTTCCTTGGTCTCCGTTGGCTTGGCGGCCACTGCGGCCGGTTCCTTGGTCTCCGTTGGCTTGGCGGCCACTGCGGCCGGTTCCTTGGTCTCCGCTGGCTTCGCCGCCGCTGCGGCCGGTGCCTCTGTCTTCGGTTGGGCGGGCGCCGGGCTCGAGTCCGGGGCCGTGCCGTTCGTTCGTGGCGCCACTCCGGCTTCGTCCGGTCGCGGCGGCCTTGCCGGGGCCTCGTGCTCCTTGGGTTTGTGCAGCGACGCAACCGTCAGGTGCATCGACTTGCCCTCGAGAAGCGGCGTCCGCTCCGGCGTTCCGTGTTCCTTGATCCTGTCCGTGAACCTCGAAAGCATGTTTCGACCGAGCTCCGGGTGGGTCAGCTCCCGGCCGCGGAAACGGACGGTCACCTTGATCCGGTCCCCATCCTCGAGGAACTCGATCGCCCGATGGACCTTCGTGTCGAAGTCGCCCGACCCGATCTTCGGAGTCAGCCGAACTTCTTTGAACGTCACCGAGCGCTGCCGGCGTTTGGCCTCTTTATCCCGCTTGGTCAGCTCGTACTTGTACTGGCCGAAGTCGAGAAATTTGACCACCGGCGGGGATGCCATGGGGGCGACCTCGACGAGGTCGTACCCCCGCTCCTGCGCCAACGCGAGAGCCTGGGCCGTGGGCATGACACCCAGCTGGGCTCCCTCTTCATCGACGACCCGTACCTGTGGGATTTGGATCATCTGATTGACGCGCAGGTCTCGTGCTATGGCTGACCCCTTCGAGCTTGTTTCGGCATTTCAGCGACCGAAACGCGGGTACGCAGCGGCCCGGGCGCAGTCGCCGCGGGACTATAGCACAGGGCCCGAATCACGGGCAATCGGGATGGTTCGGCCGTGGTGGCCCTGGTTGCCGAGGGTCCCGCCTGCGCCGCCTGGCCCGCTATCCTGAGGTCGTGATCCTCGACTTCACGCTGGGCCTCGTGGCGATCGTCGCCGCCTGGGTATCCGCGCGGCGCTGGTCGAACGGCTACACCGCGCGGTACGGACGCCAGCCACCGCAGAATTGGATGTTCACGCGCGTCGACGACGGCCCGCTCGAGCGCGAGCGACGGATCCTGATCGTGGTCCTCCTGCTCTCCCTCGTCGTCACGCTGACCGTCCTGTCCCGCGCCTACGCGCCCTAGTCGGCCGACGCCCGGCAGGATCCCTCAAGCTGCCTCGGTCTTGCGGAGGGCCGTCTCGGCCGACGCCAAGACGGCGAACGCAGCCGCATCGAGTGGGCGAGCGAAGTGAAAACCCTGAGCGTACCGGCAGCCCAGGTCCAATAGAGTCCGGACCTGTACCGGCTCTTCGACGCCTTCCGCAATCGTCCGAAGGTTGAGGCTGTTGCCGAGCGAGATGATCGTCCCAACGATGGCCGTGTCGCCACCCTCGACGCCGAGGTCCTGAACGAACGAGCGGTCAATCTTGAGAATGTCGATCGGGAAGCGCCGCAGATAGCCAAGCGATGAATACCCTGTGCCGAAGTCGTCCAGAGCCAGTTTGATGCCGAGAGCCCTGAGCGCCGTGAGCTGCCCGATCACGTAGTCGGTGTCGTTGAGCAGGACGCCCTCGGTAATCTCGAGGACCAGGTGTCGGGCCGCGAGCCCCGTCCCCGCGAGAACCTTGCCGACATAGTCGATGAGCCCCGGATCGCGAACTTGACGCGCCGAGAGATTCACGGCGATCGTGAAGTCGTCGGGAACGATCCCCTCCTGTTTCCAGGCGGCGACACGGGCACAGACGTCGACGATCGTTCGCTCCCCGATCTGGATGATGAGATCGGTCTCCTCCGCGATCGCAATGAAGGCACTCGGCGGGACGATGCCCCGGACAGGGTCGGTCCACCGTGCCAGCGCCTCGGCGCCGATCATGCGACCGGTTTCGAGCTCGACGATCGGCTGGAAAGCGACCGTGATCGCGCCGGTCTCGACGGCCAGCTCGAGATCCTGCCGGAACCGAAGGCGGTTCACGACGTCAGCCCGCATCTTCGGATCGAAGAACTCGTATTGACCCGGGCCGCGGCTCTTGGCCATGTACATCGCGAGGTCGGCATTGCGAACCAGGGCGTCCGGGGTGTCACCACCATGGCCGATGGCGATTCCGATGCTTGCACGAGGCGTGACGACATGCTCCTGGACGACAACCGGCCTCGCGATGGCATCGAGCACACGCTCGGCGATCGGCACGATCTCGTCCGTGGTCGAGACATCGTGAACGAGGATCGCGAACTCGTCGCCGCCATACCTAGAGACGGAGTCGCCCGGTCGGACGACCTCTCGGATCCGCTCGGCGATGGCGCTCAGGATCTCGTCGCCAGCGGCGTGACCGAGCGAGTCATTGACCTGCTTGAAGCCATCGAGGTCGATGAACATCACGACCACTGGCGCATCCTGGGCACGGATCCTGAGTGCCTGCGCGACGCTGTCGCCGAACAGGGTCCGGTTCGGAAGGCCAGTCAGCAGGTCGTGCAGGCTCTGGTGCTCGACCAACCGCCAGGTCGTGAGGCTGACCGCACTCGCAGCAAGGATGAACCCACCGTGGATCGCTGCCCACAGGATCGGGTCGTTCTGGCCCGCTTCGTGATTGAACACGGAGGTTGGGTCCATGACTCCGACGAACCCGTGATGGACCACGACGAAGATGATCGCGGCAAGGAACGGCGTCCAACTCTGGTACAGCGCGATTACACCGACCATGACGAAGAAGTGGAAGTGCAACTCGATATAGCCGCCGGACAGGTGGACCAGGAGGGCAGAGGTGATCAGCAGCCCAACGCTGGCTGCCACCGATCGCGCGCTGCGGCCCAGGATCGAGATGCCTGCGAGCAGCGCGAAGATCGCCGGGATCGCGGCTTCCCCAATGCTATGAATGAGTCCTCGTCCTGCGAGCGTGCCGAATGTGGCGATGAGCGGTACATGGAGCCAAAGAAGCAGCGACACGCCCATGTGACGCCGGCGCCAGACGGGCCCTGGAAGCGCGCGGCCCGTTGGGAGATAGAGTGCGACATACGGCCACAGGCGCTTCAAGGGCCGCAAGTGGGCGAGCTTGTTCGGGCGGAAGGATGGCGTCGCCGGGTCTACGATCAACTGCCAACGCCCCGGATCGACTTCGCACTCATGGTCATGGACAAGCTTGCGCTATCGGATCGCGGCGGCGTCATGGCCCGAATGCGCGGCACGCCGGCCCCAAGGTCCTGTTCCGTTCGTGCGGAGGCTGCGGTAGCCCTTGGGCCCCTCTCAGTCGATTGGGCGGTCTCGGGCGCGATTAGCCAACGAGCCGTTCCGCCGATTCCCCCGCCAGTCGATCGGCAAAGGCCTCCCATGGCTCAGCGGGCTGCTGCTCCCCGGCGCGCGTCCGCGGTGACGCGGTCCGAGCCTCGATCTCGCGGTCGCCAAGCACGACCATGTAGGGCACCTTCTGCTCCTGGGCCAAGCGGATCTTGTTCTGCATCCGATTGTCGGAACGGTCCACGTCGACCCGGAGGCCCCGCGACCGCAGGAGCACCGCGAGCTCGTCGGCGGCCTCGATATGGCGGTCCGCGATCGGGATCACGACGGCCTGGATCGGCGCCAGCCAGAGCGGGAACGCCCCTGCGAAGTGCTCGACGAGGATGCCGATGAACCGCTCGAGCGAGCCGTAGATGGCGCGGTGGATGGCGATCGGGCGCTGCGCTTGCCCCTCCTCGTCGATGTAACTCAGATCGAACCGTTCGGGCAGCATCGTCAGGTCCGCCTGGATCGTCGCCATCTGCCACTCCCGTCCGAGTGCGTCGTCGATGTAGATGTCGATCTTGGGGGCGTAGAACGTGCCGTCCTTGGGTTTGACCGTGTAGTTGCCGCCCGCCCGGTCGAGGGCAGCCTTCACATAGGCCTCGGCGCGTTCCCAGAGAGCGGGGTCGCCAATCGCCTTGTCCGGCTTCGTCGCGAACGCGAACCGCGGGGTGAGGCCGAACCACGAGTATGCCTCGCGGACCTCGCCGAGAACCGCCTCCAGCTCGTCGGCGAGCTGATCCGGCCGAACGTAAATGTGGCCGTCGTCCTGGATGAACTGGCGGACCCTGGTGAGGCCGCTGAGCGTTCCGGATCGCTCGTTGCGATGGAGGCGGCCGAACTCGGTGAGGCGAAGCGGCAGATCGCGGTAGGAGCGGATCCTGGAGCGATAGATGAACGTCGACTCGGGGCAGTTCATCGGCTTCAGACCGAATTCGTGGTCCTCTGACTCGAGACGGAACATGTTCGCGTCGTAGAGGTCCCAATGGCCCGACTGCTGCCAGAGCTTCTTGTCGACGAGGATCGGCGTGCTGATCTCCTGGTAGCCCCGCCGGGCCTGGAGCTCCCGCATCGCGCCCTCGAGGGTCCGCCACATCATCTGGCCCTTCGGGTGCCAGAACGCAGAGCCAGGGCTGACGTCGTGGAAGCTGTAGAGGTCGAGCTGGACACCGAGGCGGCGATGGTCGCGCTTCTTCGCCTCCTGTCGCCGCCACAGGTACTGATCCAGCTCCTCTTGGGTCGGCCAGACCGTGCCGTAGATGCGCTGGAGCATGGGGCGCTTCTCGTCGCCCCGCCAGTACGCGCCGGCCACGGCCAGCAACTTGAATGGGCCGAGCTTGCTGGTGCTCGCGACGTGCGGCCCCTTGCAGAGGTCGACGAACGGGCCATGCTCATAGACCGAGACCGGCGGTATCGGCGCACCCTCGGCCTTCGCCTTCGCCCCGAGGTCGTCGAGGATCTCCACCTTGAACGGCTGATCGCGCTCGACGAAGAACGCCCTCCCATCCTCCGGCGACAGCTCGCGGCGGATGAACGGGTGATCCGCGGCAATGCTCTCGGACATCCGCGCCTCGATCGCGGCGAGGTCATCAGGCTTGAGCGGGCGTTCGAGCTGGAAGTCGTAGTAGAAGCCGCCATCGATAGCCGGGCCGATGCCGAGCTTCGTCCCTTGGTACAGGTCCAGCACCGCCTCCGCCATGACGTGGGCGGCCGAATGGCGCATCGGGTCGAGCGGCTCGCCGGCGCCCGCGTCGAGCAGCTCCTCCGCCGAGCCGCGCTCCGGCGCGTCAAAGTCCTCTGCCGACTCCTCGACCGGCTCGGCGGCCTCGGCCGGCGACTTCTGCTTCACGTCTGCCATCGTTTCGTCCTCCGAGAATCACAAGACCCCTCGCCTGATCGACAGGACGAGAGGTCTGAACTCCCGCGGTTCCACCCGCCTTCGCAGTCGCGTGCCGGTTGCCCGGCGCGTTTCCGCGCGCTCTGGCCGCGCTATCGGGCGGATCCCGGGCCGGTTCGCCGGCCGCTCACGGGTGGTACGTCCACGTCGGTGGTCGCCGGGCTCTCAGCCATGGGCCGGCTCTCTCGTGACTCCGTCTCGTCGTCGCATGTCCCGATCGACGCATTTCCGATGTGATGTTGGTGGGCGACACTGGACTCGAACCAGTGACCTCTTGCATGTCAAGCAAGTGCTCTAACCAGCTGAGCTAGCCGCCCGTCGGGATTGTCAGTTTCGTGCTTGGCTACACCCGATAACCGCCAATCCCTCCCGATGACCTCTTGACCACAGCGCTCCTACACCCTATAACTGCGAGTGTTCCAGTCTCGCACGAGGTCCAGGTCCGTGGCAGTCAAATCAGCCAACAGTCCGCGCATTGTAGCAACCGCCGGCGACCTCGGCGACAACCTCGCCCGGTTCCGTCGCAGCCTGCGCGCCGAAAACGTGTCGCCGAACACGATTCTCGCCTACTGCGGGGCGGTCGAGCGGCTGGCTGACTACCTGGTCGCATCCGAGCTCCCGACCGACGTCGGCGCCATCCGGCGCGACCATCTCGAGGCCTTCATCGCTGACGCCCTCGATCAATTCAGGCCTGCGACCGCCAACCACCGCTTTCGAGGCGTCCAGCGCTTCTTCAACTACCTCGTCGACGAGGGCGTGCTCACATCGTCACCGCTGGTCCGGATGCGACCGCCCCGCATCCCGGAGGACCCGCCGGCGGTCCTGACCCGGGCCGAGCAGGCGCGCCTCCTTGCCGCCTGCGACGGTTCGAGTTTCGAGGCCCGCCGAGACAAGGCGATCGTCAGCGTCTTCCTGGACACCGGTGCGCGGCGGGCCGAGGTGGCCGGTATGCGCTGGACGCCAGACAACGAGCTGACAAACGACGTCGATCTCGACAGCCGGGCGATCCGCGTCCTCGGCAAGGGCCGCCGGGAGCGGCTCGTCCGGATCGGCCACAAGACCGTCAAGGATCTCGACCGCTATCTCACCGCTCGGATGCGCCATCCGCAGGCACACCTGGCTTCCCTGTGGCTCGGCCGCCGCGGCGCGTTGACGGACTCGGGGATCGGCCAGATGGTCCAGGAGCGCGGTAGGGCGGCCGGGCTGGGCGACAACTTCCATCCCCATCAGCTCCGACACACGTTTGCCCACGAGTGGTTGAGCAGCGGCGGCAACGAGGGTGACCTCATGCGGCTGGCCGGCTGGCGATCGCGAGCGATGCTGCAGCGGTATGCGGCGTCGACCGCCCAGGAGCGGGCCCTCGCGGCGCATGATCGACTCTCGCCGCGGGACCGATTGTAGTTGCCGGTTGCTCCACGCGAGTAGGGACGCTCGACGGAGGGGACAGCTTTCGGCCCGTTCGGCGTGCACAGCCGGCCCGAACCTGTAACATCGCTACCGCTCCAAGGGGGAGGGCCTGCCAACCGCCACGCGAACGCTTTCCGAGGGGCGCCGAGCCCGGAGGTAGGGCGTCAGTCGCCCGGCGGCGTGATGACCTCGATGATCTCCCGGGGGTCAGGGCCCTCCCACTCGAAGCATCGCCCGTCCGACAAGATGAATCGCTGAAGCCGTCCGAGTCCACGAGACGGCCGCGTATAGGGTGGGGCCGTCTTCATTCCGGGGGCGCAGTCGACCTCCTTCGCGTCAGGGGGCAGATGTCTCATTTCCAGAACCGCGGCTTTTCGCGCTTCCGCCAGAAGGTCATCGGCCCCTGGAGGCGGCGAGATCGTAGCTTGCGAAGGCGTGCTCGCTGACCGGGCGACCGATCCGGGAGAAAGCACGAAGATCAGGGCCAATGCTCCTACCAAAAGCAGCGCGCTCCGCGCGCTTGACACTAACTTCACGGGTTCGTCTGAATGAACATCCGATCAGCCCCCGTCCTCTTGCACCGATACCTGGGCAGCTCCTGCTGGGGACACGATGTTGGGTAGCTGAAGTTCGGGGAGAGCCATCCCGTGTTCACCGTGTATCGCATGGTGGTGTAGTCCAAGTGGTTCTCCACGCCCCCAACCCAACCGCCCATCGAGTCCCCGGGGTCGAAGACCTCTGCGAACCAATACAGGTATCGGTCGCTCGCGTCGGCGTCCCAGCAGATCGATGTTGCGGGCACCGTCGCCGATATCGTTTGCCCAGATGCAGTTAGCCCGCTAAGCAGCGCTCCGTCTACATAACCTTCGTACCTAATGGTCGAACCAACAAGATGTCGGATGACGTAGACGTTCTTCGTGCTCGGGGGGCTCGAAAGGGCTGGTCCAATGCGGATTGGGATTGGCCCAAGGGCGCCGCCCGTGCCGCCGACGCCGCTTCCGCAGTTGGAACCCCAAGCCCAATACCAGTAGTAATTGCCGTTGCAGACGGGGCCCTGTCCGATGTTGTTGTTGCTGTTCTTGCAGCGGCCATAGCCAACCTGCACGATGTTCATAATGCTGTTGAAATCGCCCAGGGCCGTCCAGTGAAAACTGCCCGAGCCGATCGTCGTCCCCCCACCCGTGCAGAGGGGCAACGTCTGGCCCTCAATCGTCGCGCGGGTACCGATCTCGACACCTGACGCCGTTGTCACCACGCCGGCCTGAAGCGAAGGTGCTGCTAGACAAGGGCCTTCTGCGGTGGCAAGGGCAGGCTGGGGGAAGCCAAACGCCACGACGATGGCAACAACAACGGACAGGAATCGCATCTGCAACCTTCGGCCTGCAACGCCAAGGACACCATCATCCGTCAACTGTCAATCATCGCCAACCCTCCGTTGTCTGGCGCCCCGGCGCTCTGGCTGGGGCGGAAGGGCCGCCTCACGAGCACGGGCATCGCTCAGATGCTCCAGCGGCGCGCCCGGGGGGCGGGCATCGGCGAGATCCATCCCCACCTGTTCCGCCACACGTTCGCCCACCAGTGGCTCGCCAGCGGCGGCTCGGAGGGCGACCTGATGCGACTCGCCCGGCTAGCGCTCGAGGACGATGCTGCAGCGCTATGGCGCCTCTGCGGCCACGGAGCGGGCCTTGGCCGCGCACAAGAAGTTCAGCCCTGGAGACCGCTTGTGACGCGATGGCGGCACCCGGGCAGCAGTGCGTAGCGGGTGGAGTTCGGCCTCACGGTCCGGCTGAGCACAATCCCTACGGTGCCGGTGAAGGACTCGCCTCGATGACCCATTGGTCGGGCCGGCAAATTCGACCTTCCCGACGGGCAATCTCCTGACCCGCAGCGTTCCTCGCGATGTACGCGCCGACGAGGGAGCAGTCTGTCGAAAATCGATCAACTGTGACGACGGTGCCGGGCTTCAATTGAGTCAGGAGACTTGACTCCTCTCCGGTTTCGTATCTCACGACCACCTCGACGGTTACATCGGTGCGGTTCTGGAATTCCACGCCGGATACCTGATCGAGCGAAAAGAGGTTGCAGCCCGCCAACAGCAAGCCCACAAGAACCAGAGCTCCGGCTACGCCAGTTCCAGGACCCCCATGGTTGGGCGCTGAGCCACGGCGCGGCACTGGAGAGATGCCAGATCGGCGCATTTCATCTCCTTTCAATCGGGATGTTCAGTGGATGGAGTCGGTCACGAACAGCGCGACAAGCCGGATGTTCCCGGTCGGACTGAGCCATGCGGCACGGCCGCGGTCGCTGACCACTTGATCGACGAGCCGGAGAGTGGCAGAGTCACGCCCTGCCTTGCTAGGCGGGGGCACCTGTTGTCCGCATGTCGTCGCTGGGCCTTTCTGACGCCTGCCGCATCCTTGGGTGCAGCGGCCCAGCGAGCGGGTGGCCTTACCGAGGGATCAGCGCGTACTCCGGCCGACCCTTTCGATCGTGGGTTGAACTCATGCCTCGCAGCGAGCCACCGGAGAACGCCCGTCTGCTAACGCAACGGCGTCATCGTCGGCGCCGACTCAGAAGCCGTCGCGCCCCGACACCCTTGAGCACGACGCACGCTGTAGCTGATAGCCGCCGATGATCGCGGCGACGCAGACGACCACGGCCCGCCCGACTCGGGTTTAACAAGGACTCGTCACGATCCGCGCACGATAGACCTGTTCGAGCTGTTGGCTGGCGCATTACGCGCCGCTTCGTGGCCCGGTCCTCCGTAAGAGGATCTACGGACGAGGCTCGGCCTCATTCACGAGATAACTGAACGGATTCGTGAAGCCCTCTCCCGCACGAGATGGGTCCCTGCTATTGCGCACGCGATTGGGCGCATGTCAAGCAAGTGCTCTAACCAGCTGAGCTAGCCGCCCGACGTCGCTGAACCCGTGACCTGCGCGCCTCCAGTGGCTATAGGTGCGGACGTTCCAGTTCCACACCCAACTGAACGCGATCAGGCCCAGGGGCCCAGCGGCGACCCGCATTCTACCCGAGGGTCTCGGTAGCGACAACGGCCGCGGACGGGAGCCCCGGATCCCGCGCCTACGCGACCGCGATCGGGATCGAGTCGCGGCGATTGCGGCCGGGTGCCTTGTTCTCGCCGGGCCCTATCCCCCTCGCGAGGCGTCCCGAGACCTCGGCGAGCGTCTGAGGCCGACCGAAGAGGTATCCCTGGCCGAGCGGGCAGCCTAGCTGTGCAAGCCGTCCTGCGGTGGGCGCATCCTCGATTCCTTCGGCGACCACGGACACGCCGAGCGCGACCCCAAGTCCAACGACCGCCTCGACCACGGCTGCCTCCACGACGCTGGTCAGCATGGCCGCGACGAAGGTGCGATCGACCTTGAGCTGGTCGATCGGCAGCGTGCGGAGGTTCCCGAGCGAGGAGAATCCGGTCCCGAAGTCGTCGAGGGCGACCCCGACGCCTGCAGCGCGGAGAACGCGGAGGCGTTCGATGCCTTCCTCGCCGCAGTCGAGAACGACGCTCTCGGTGACCTCGAGGTCGAGGGCAAACGCCGGCAGGCCGGTGTCCGCGAGGGCTCCGAGAACGTCGGCGACGAACGAGGGATCGCTCAGCTGCCGCGGAGAGACGTTGACGCTGAGGCGCAGCCCGGCGGCTGCCCGGCTCGAACGGCGCTCGCCCGCCACGTCCTCGCATGCCTGTCGCAGCACCCACCGGCCCAGCTCGACAATGAGTCCGCTCTCTTCGGCGCAGGGGATGAACACGAGCGGCGGCACGTTGCCTCGCGCCGGGTGGTGCCAGCGGGCCAGGGCCTCGACCCCGACGATCCGATGATCCGGTAGCGACACGATGGGCTGGTAGGCGATTGTCAGGAGTTGCTCTTCAACGGCGTGACGGAGGTCCGCCTCGAGCTCCATCCGGGCGGCGACTTCGGCCTGCATCGATGGCTCGAACAGGGCGTACGACCCGCGACCGCCGACCTTGGCTCGGTACATCGCTACGTCGGCGTCCCGCAGCAGGTCGTCCCCCGTGCGGTCGCCCGCTCCGGCGACGACGACACCGACGCTCGCCCGGACCGTCATCTGCCGGCCCAGCAACTCGAACGGTTCCGCGAACGCGCTGAGGACGCGCTCCGCGACGGCGAGGGCTTCGTCGGGAAGGTGGATCTCCTCGACGAGAATGCCGAACTCGTCGCCCCCGAGGCGCGCGATCGTGTCCTCTGGCCGGAGCACGGACCGCAGGCGACCGGCGATCGCGAGCAGAAGCGTGTCGCCGGCCGTGTGCCCGAGGCTGTCATTGACCGTCTTGAACCGATCGACATCGAGGTAGAGGAGGCCGACCAAGCGGCGGCCAGTCGACCGTCGGGCCAGCGCGTGCTCGAGGCGGTCCTTGAACAGGGCGCGGTTCGCGAGCCCGGTCAGCTCGTCATGGAATGCCTGCTCGAGGAGCTGGGCCTCGAGGATGCGTCGGGCGGTCGTATCGGTCAGCGTGCCCGACATGCCGATGAACTGTCCGGTCGCATCGCGCAGCGGTCGGGCATGGACCTCCACCCAGATGGTGGTCCCGTTGGCCGCGATGAGGCGGAGTTCGTGTCGATGCTCGCTGACGACAGCGGCGGCGATCGGTCGCGCCAGATCGGCATGGTTTTCGCGGTCGTCGGGATGCACGAAGTCGAGCGTCGGCCTGCCGAGGCTGGCAGCGACCGGGTGGCCCGTGAGCTCCTCCCAGGCCCGGTTGAGGAGCGCCCACCGACCGCCTCCATCAATGCGGAAGATCACGTCTCGAACATCCTCGACGACCGTTCGGTAGCGAGCCTCGCTGTCATGGAGAGCCTCGCTTGCCGACTCGGCGGTCGTGACGGCCAGCTCGAGCCGGGCCCGGTGGCGGTACAGAACGAGCCCGACAAGCCCGGTGATGGCAGCCATGCCCGCGACCCGAAGCACGACCGCGATTTCCGGCGGCAGGTCGGGACTGGCTGGCGTCAGCTCGATCATGACCGCCGCCGCGATGCTCACGAAGAACGCGGCGATGATTGAGGCCATGAGCCTCCGGCCACGGAGGAACGAGAGGGCGAAGGCGACCGCCATGATCGGCGTGGCCGCAATTGCCGGAACGGGCGGAGGAATGGGGGCAGAGACGAGGACGAAGATGAGCATGGCGGAGACGAGCAGGAGAGGCGTACGGCCGGCGTTGCCCCTGAAGAGCTGCCGCCGGCCCATCAGCAGGAGAACCGCGAGACCGACCATGACGGCGGCCCCGGCAGCCGAGGCGACGTCGCCGGTCTCGAGAACGATGGCAGCGCCGGCCACGGCGAAGAACAGCGCGACGCCGGCCATGGCTGCGACCAGGCGCGACAGTTCGCGGATCTCATTGACGGACATGTCCGCTTGTACGCTCGGGACGTCGTCCATCAGTCGAGGGTGGCCAATTCCTGCCCCGAGTTCCACGGCCTGTCGGTTATGAATCCCCTACTGCAGACTACGTAGGCCGGTGATCAGCCTCCGACCGGCGCACACCCGACGCACTGGTCCGGGATGTTCGGCGGCGTGAACGTGGCGGCGGTGACGCCGACAACGGACGCTCCCCCATCGTTGAAGATGCCGCCGCCCTGGCCTACCGCGCCCGCGATATTCCCGCCGATGCGTGAGGGGCCGTCGACGGTCATGACGCCCTTGTTGTAGAGGCCGCCGCCGAAGTCCGCACTGTTGTTGGTGACCTTCGAGTCGACCAGGAAGACCTTCTCGGCGCCACTGCCCGGAAAGAAGGCCGGCCCGTTGAGGATCCCGCCGCCGCCATTGTCGCTGACGTTGTTGGTCACGGTCGACGACTCGATGTGGGCGATGCCTTCGTTGAGGATCCCACCGCCCCAGAGCGACGCATTCCGGCTGACGTCCGAGTGGCTCAGCGTGAGGTCGCCGTGGTTCTCGATGCCGCCGCCGCTGAAGAGCAGCCCGCGATCACTGTCGGTCACGCTCGATCGGATGAGCGTCGCGGTCCCGCCGTGCGCGTTCCAGATCCCCTGGCCGAAGCGCCCGACGCCTCGCGTGACCCTCGAGTCCTTCACGACGAGGGTTCCGGAGTTCCAAATGTTGCCGCCTTCGTAGTCCCCGTTGTGATCGATCGTCGAGTTCAGGATCGTGGCCGTGCCGAGATTCGCGATCCCGCCGCCCTGGTGCCCCGTGCTCTCGTTCACGACCGATCGCGTAAGGGTGAGGGTTCCCCGGTTGAGGATGCCGCCACCACCCGGGTGCGGGTCCGAGAAACTGAAGAAGCCCCGGGTGATGATCAGGCGCTCGAGCTTGAGCGTCACTCCGGCGTCCACGGTGATGACCGATCCGCCAAGGGCCCCGTCCAGCGTGGCGCGATAGGACGCGCGAACGGGCGCGGCGCGGACGATCGCGTTCCGCGACACGACCGTCGTGCCGACGCAGGTACCTCGGACGAGCAAGGTCGCGCCGGCCGGGGACGCGTCGAGCGCGGCCTGCACGCTGCCGTAGGTGGTGGGGGTTCCCTGGGCCCACACGACGCAGGCTGGCCCGGCCGCGAACGCGCCGCTGACCGGCAGACCGACGAGCGTCACCGCGGCGAGCGCCGCCAACAGGATGCGCGGGACGCGGCGCAATCGCTGGCGTGCGTGGACATTCCGGGCGCTCATGGCGTCCCTCCCTCAGTGCGGCGAACGAGGATCCTGGAACCCACCACTGCTCGGGACACCGCGGCCCCAACTCCCTGAACGACCCTCTACTGCCGCCTCGACCACTCTATGCCGATTGTCCGGGGACAACCATGACTAATCCATGGGCGTCAGTAACCGATGGTCGCTTCCGGGGCTGCCGGCGTGCCCGCCGCTCCGTCCGGTTGCGCTCCGCCGCCGCCCGGACTGCACGCGGCGATGGCCAACACGAGGGTCACGCTGATCAAGAGGCGAGCGAATCGAACCATGGGCATCCTCCTTGTCGGCCGATACGCCACCCCGCCAACAGCGGTTCTCGCCTCCTCCATCATGAGCGGATGCGGGACGGCGACGGCTACGAGCTCATCGATGCGGGTGACGGACGGCGTCTCGAGCGATTCGGCGAGCTCATCGTCGACCGTCCGGCGCCGATGGCCGATGAGCAACCGCGCGACGCATCCGCCTGGGCCGAACCGGACCTGCGCTTCGACAAGTACGTCGGGTGGTCCGGCCGTTCGATCGGGGAGGTGGACACTCGGCCATGGCTGGTCGACGAAGGCGACCTCCGCTTCGAGCTCCGCCCGACCGACACGGGCCAGGTCGGACTCTTTCCCGAGCAGGCGGCGAACCGCGCCTGGGCCCGCGACGCCGTAAGCCGGATCGGCGGTTCTCCCCAGGTCCTCAACCTCTTCGCCTACACCGGAGCGATGACGCTCGCCGCGGCAGCAGCTGGTGCGTCCGTGACCCATGTCGACGGATCCCGCCCCACGGTTGCCTGGGCCCGTCGCAACGCCGAGCTGTCCGAGCTCGCCGAACGTCCGGTGCGCTGGATCGTCGACGATGTCGAGACATTCGTGGCTCGGGAGCAGCGCCGGAATCGCAGGTACGACGCGGTGATCCTCGATCCGCCCAGCTACGGCCACGGTCGCCGCGCCGGCGGCGGGGCATGGCGACTCGAGGAGCGCCTCGACGGTCTTCTTGGCCGCTGCGCCGACGTGACGGGAGACGATCCCGCGTTCGTCGTGCTCACCGCCCATACACCGGGATTCGGGCCGGATCGGCTGGCGAGTGACCTCGCCCGGGCATTCGGGCGATTCGAGCACGAGGTGGACGCCGGCGAACTCGGCATCCGCGGCAGGAGCGGCGCGCACCTGCGCCTTGGTGCATACGCGCGCATCATCCGCGAGTGACGATCGTCCAGGAAGCCATCACGTCCTCGGCCAACCCCCGGGTGAAAGCGGCCGTACGGCTCCGTGATCGACGCGAGCGCGATGAAACGGGGCTCACGATCGTCGACGGCCCGCGCGAGTTGCTTCGGGCACTCGACCGCGGCGTCGAATTCGTCGAGGCGTTCATCTGCGACGAGCTCGTCAGGACGGCGGACGCAAGGCAAGCGGTCAAGCGGCTGCGGAGCGCCCGCGTTGGAGCTATCCGGGTATCGCCAAACGTCATGACGAAGGTCGCGTTCGGCGATCGGGCCGACGGGGTTATCGCCGTCATACGGACCCCGGACACCAATCTCGATCGCCTCGCGCCGCCCCTCGTTCCGCTGATCGTCGTCGTCGAGTCGGTCGAGAAGCCGGGCAACCTCGGGGCGATCGTCAGAACGGCCGACGGTGCCGGGGCCGACGCGGTCATCGCCGCGGATCCGCTGACCGACGTGTTCAACCCGAGCGCGATCCGGGCGAGCCTCGGAACGATCTTCGGCCTGCCGATTGCCACGGCGTCGACCGCGGCCACGCTCGCGTGGCTCGTCGCAAAGGGAATCCGCCCAATCTCCACCCGGGTCGACGCATCGCAGTTCTACACGGAAGTCGACCTTCGCGGGCCCGTCGCGATCATCCTTGGCAGCGAGGCAGGCGGCCTGTCGGACGCATGGAATGACGCCACCGCCGACTCCGTCGGGATCCCGATGCTCGGCGCCGCCGACAGCCTCAACGTGTCGGCCGCCGCGGCGGTTCTGCTCTACGAGGCGCGCCGCCAGCGATCGTCGGGCACCTGGGCGTAGCGGAACGCGCGAGGAGGCACACTAGCGGGCCATGGATACCTTCGACTTCGTGATCATCGGTGCCGGTCCTGGCGGTGAGGCCGCGGCGTTCAAGGCCCGCGAGCGTGGCTCGAGCGTGGCGATCGTCGACCGGAAGTGGTTCGGCGGCAGCTGTCCGTTCGTCGGCTGCCTTCCATCCAAGGCGTTGCTCCATGCCGCGGCGCGACACGCCGCCAACGCGCCGGCATATCCATGGTCGAAGGCCTCGGAGCATCGCGACTTCATGATCAACCGGGCGGCCGACGCGCCTGAACCGGACGACAGCTCGCACAAGAAGCGACTCGAAGACGCGGGCGCGACCGCCTATCGCGGTACGGCGAGGATCGTCGGTCGCGGGCACGTCGAGATCCGTCACGACGACGCCGTCCACGTCATCGATGCGAAGAACACCGTCATTGCCGTCGGCTCGGTATCGAAGACGCCGCCGCTGCCGGGGCTCGACCAGGTCAAGCCATGGACGAACAACGAGGCCACGCTCGCCCGAAAGCTGCCGAAGAGCCTCATCGTCCTAGGCGGCGGCCCAACAGGCTGCGAGATGGCCCAGGTGTTCGCCCGATTCGGCGTGCCGACGACGATCGTCCAGTCCGGCGACCGGCTCATGCCAACCGACCACCCCCGGAACGCAGAGGCCGTATCGGACGGTCTTCGCGCATCCGGGGTCGAGATCCGTCTTGGCGTCCGCGCCGTCGGCGTCCGGGCGTCGGCTGGCCGTGACAGGGCTCACGTCATCGAGTTGGACGACGGCTCGACCGCCGAGGGCCACGAGATCCTGCTCGCGGTCGGACGGTCCTTTCCGCTCGACGACCTCGGCCTCGAGCACTACGGCATCGACACGAGCGGACGAACTGCGATCCCGCGCGACGGCCGGCTCCGGATCGCCGAGGGCCTGTGGGTGATCGGCGACCCGGCGGGACCCGAGCTCCACACCCATCAGGCCCACTACCAGGGCGAGATCGCCGTCAGGATGGCGCTCGGCGAGGACGTCACGCCAGACTACCGGGCCCTCCCGCGCGCCACCTACACCGATCCGGAGGCGGCGTTCGTGGGCCTGACCCTCGAGCAGGCACGGGCGGCGGGCCTCGACGCGTTCGAGCTCGTCGCCGACTACGAGACCTCCACCAAGGGCTACGCGGTCGAGGCCAAGACGGGCCACATCACGATCGTCGTCGACCGGGCCTCGCGCGAGCTCGTCGGGGCCGCGATCGCCTGCCCGGACGCGTCGGCAGCGATCCACGAGTGCGTGGTCGCGATCCAGGCCCGCGTCAAGATCGATGTCCTGGCCGACACGATCCACGCGTTCCCGTCGACCTCGCGGATCTTCAGCGGCCTGTTCGCCGACGCCCTCAAGGAGCTGGAGAAGCCGCCAGCCGGTCGCTAGATCTCGTGAGCGGGGACGCCGTCCACGAGGACGAGCCGTGGTCGGGCCGTCGCGAGCGCGCCGCCGGGCTCGACCGGCTCGGTGAGAGCGGCGATCGGTAAGACGATCAGGTCGCCTCGCTGGCCGGGGATCAACCGGCCGCGGTCCGACTCGCGAGCCGTGACCGCCGGCCCGACGCACGCGGCTCGGATCGCGCGCTCGAGCGTCAGTGCCTCATGGGGCCCGAACGGCGCCGTGCCGGCCGGCCAGCTGGGATCCGACCGGGTGACGGCCATCGCCAGGCCGGGCCAGGGGTCGATCGGCTCGACCGGGGCGTCGGTGCCGAAGGCGAGGACGGCACCGCTCTGGGCGAGCGTCCGCCATGTGTAGCCGTTCGTCTCGGCGCGATCGCCCCACAGCCGGCGCGCGGCCGCGGCGTCGGCCCGGAGATGGACCGGCTGGACCGAGGCAGCGATCCCGCCTCTGGCGAACCTTCCTCGATCCGCCGGATCGAGCAGCTGGATATGCTCGAGCCGCGGCATGAGCGGAACGCTTGCGACGGTCGGCTCGAGAGCGTCGAGGGCGGCCCGAACCCCGTGATCCCCGATCGCATGGATGATCGTGGCAATCCCGGCGGCCGCGGCCCGGGATGCAAGCGCGGCAAGGCGTTCCGGCGGGGTGATGAAGACGCCGCGCTCGGTTCCTGCGGGGATCGGACGCCCCGCTTCTTCCTCGATCGGCTCGAGGAGCGCGGCCGTCCGCGAGGCGAGCGTGCCGTCCGCGAAGAGCTTGAGCCAGCCAAGCCGTGCCCGATCGGTTCCTGGGCCAAGCATGTCCCCGCTCCGCAGCCCGCCTTCCCGCGCCGCGTCGATCTGTTCCTCCCGAATGCAGGCGTGAACGCGGAGCGGCAGGCGGCCGCGCTCCGCCAGGCGCCGGTACGCCCCGATCGCGCCCTCGAGGCCCTCCTGGATCGCGAGCGCACCCGGATCGTGGACCGCGACCACGCCGAGCTTGACGAGCTCGTCCGCGAGCGTTGCGATCAGCCGATCGTAGCGCTCGTCCGTCGGGCGGGGGACGTGGTTGGTGACGAGCCGAGCCGCCGACTCGTGGAGGATGCCGGTCGGCTCGCCGTCCGAGTCGCGCCGGATGATCCCGCCGGGTGGATCGTCGCCGTCCCGCGAGATGCCGGCGGCCACGAGAGCGCCGCGGCTGACCCACAGCGCGTGATGGTCGTGGGCCCACAGCGCCACCCGCCGCCCCGGAGCCACACTCTGGAGGTCGTCGGCCGTCGGCCAGCGGCCCCACCGATCGGAGTCCCAGCCGTGGCCCTCGATCCAGTCGTCGGGCGCAATGCGTTCGTGAGCCGCCCCGATCAGCGCCAGGCCGGCCTCGAGCGAGCCGATCTGGGACAGGTCGACGTTCTCTAGGGCGATTCCCCCATCGGCGAGATGGAGGTGCGAATCGGTCAGTCCGGGGATCGCGACCTCGTCTGGATCCAGCTCGAAGCGAACCGTGAAGGGATCGGCCCGCGTCTCGAGCTCGACGGCTGAACCCGCGAACGCCACGCGTCCACGGGTGATGCCGACCGCTTCGACCCAGCCGAATCCGGCGTTCCCGGCGAGGGTGGCGATCCGACCGGTGACGAGCGCTTCGAGCGGCATTGCGCTATCCCACCAGGCCGAGAGCGGCCAGATGGGCCGCGAAGTGCTCCGGATCGGCGATCGGCGCCGGATCGGCCAACAGGTCCGCGAGGCTGTCACGACCGAGGCCGGCCCCGAGCCCCAGCGCGAGCGCGACCCGGGCCTTGGGCCCGCCGAGGTGTCCGACGAGGAACGCTCCGGCGCGAATCCAGGTAGCCCCGCCGCCGGGGAACGCGTAGGCGTCGGTCGGCGCGCCGGCCGGGCACCGTGTCGTCAGCGCGACGGGCAGGCCATCGGCGATCGCCCGTTCCGCCGCGGCGAGGAGCCCGGGCGACGTGTTCCCGGCGCCCGTTGCCTCGACGACGAAGCCGTCGGCGCCGGCCGCCCGCAGTGCGTCGATCGGCGTCCCGTCCATCGCCACGGCCGCCTTGACGAGGTGGACCCGCTCCGCTGCATACGTCGCGGCGACCTGCCGCCGCGGCCCACGAGCCCGGACGACCACGACCTCGTCCCCCTCGATCCTTCCGAGCGGCCCGGTATCAAGGCTGCGGAACGTGTCGAACGCGCTCGCGTGGACCTTCATCACGTCGTCGGCGGGTTCGATCGTGCCCGCCAGGACGACGACGACCCCCTCCCCGGAAAGGGCGGGGCCCGAGGCGACCCGGACAGCGTCGCGGAGATTCGCCGGCCCGTCGAACGAGGGGTGCTCCGAGGTCCGCATCGCGCCCGTCACGACGATCGGCTTGGAGCCGGCGTGGAGCAGGTCGAAGAAGAAGGCCGTCTCCTCGATCACATCAGTGCCCTGGACCACGACCGCGCCGGTCGTCTCCGGGTCGGCCAGCGCGGCCTGCACGGTCTCGTGGACGGCGAACAACGCGGGAAACGTGAAGTGGCTGGCGGGCGTGAGGCCGCGATCGATGGCGACGACCTCCGCGATCGCGTCGAGGCCTGGCGTCGCGGCGAGAATCCCCTCTCCCGTCAGGATGGGGACGTTGCCGCCGGCGACCGGGTCCCGGCGCATGCTGATCGTTCCACCCGTGAACACGACGGCGACCCTGGGCATCGGCGGCGGCTCGGTCAGCCGTCGGTGGGTGGAGCGGCCGCCGGCTTGTCGTCGCTGCGCGGTTCGGCCGGCGTGTCAGTGTCCGCCGGCTCGGGATCGAAGATCGCGTCCCTCGTGCTCGCGTCGAGGACGCCGGGATTCGCGATCTCAGCGGCTCGCAGCGCGGCGACGATCGGGTCGCGCGCGCCGAAGTCATGTCGGGTGCGCGTCTCGGCGGGCTTGAGGCTGCCACGGACGAAGATCGAGGCCCCGCCGGCCGCGACGATCGCTATCGCGACGAGAGAAAGGACGATCGTCGTGCCGATGGCGTCGGCGATCGGTCCGACGATGAGGATCGGCAGGAAGCTCGCGACCGAGACCAGCATGTTGAGGACGCCGAAGACCCGACCACGCACGTCCGGGGGCAGATCCTCCTGCAGCTGCGTCTGGGCCGGGAATCGCAACGAACGCATAGGAGACCCCAGCGAAGAACGCGACCGCGACGACGATCGATAGGAGGGACGTCAGGAGCGAGAGGTCCGGTAGGCCCGTCGCCGTCTGTGTCGAAGCGAGGAAGTTGCTGATCCGACCGGACAGGGCCATGGCGAGGATCAGGAACCCCAGGGCAACCAGGCCCCCCTCGATGACACGCCGTCGGGGCAGGAGCTTGCCGTATGTGTTGAGCAACAGGATCCCCATCACGATGCCGATCCCGAGCGGCAGCACGACGACGACGAAGTCCTCCTCCTGGAGCCCGAGCGTCGTCTCGGCGAAGTCCGGCCCGAGCACCCCCAGGACGCCGACGAGCGACGCGGCGACGCCCAGGTAGATCAGCGACCAGCGGATCTCGCGATGCTCGCGGATATAGCCGAGCCCCTCGCGAAGCTGGGCGAAGATCGACTCGACGGCCTTCTCCGTCTCGCTCACCGCCGCGCGTCCGAAGGTCTTCGGCGTCTCCGGCGGCGCCTTCGGTAGCGTCCAGCAAAAGCCGGCGGCGATGATGTACAGGACCGCCACGAGGACGAGCAGCACCTGCGGCCCCGCGATCTTCACGACGAGCGGACCGAGAAGCGCGAACCCCAGCGCGAATGCAGCGTTGAGCGTGAGGGTGAAGATGCCGTTCGCAGAGAACAGCTGGCGCCGTGGCAGCAGGTTCGGGATCATCGCGGCTTCTGCCGGCGCGAAGAACACGGTCACCGTCGAGATGAAGATGTTCAGTACGTAGATCCAGAGCAGGTTGTCGCCGACGAAGAACACCGCGACGAAGGCGATGCCTCGCAGCACGTTCGTGACGATCAGGACCGTCCGCCGGTCCATCCGGTCCACGAAGACCCCGGCGACGGCAGAGAAGAGCACGGCCGGGACGAGGAACGTCAGGATCAGCGCGCTGACGGCCGTTGTCGAGCCGGTCGCCTTCGAGATGATGACGGTCAGCCCGAAGATGACCATGTTGCCGCCGATCTGGGTCGCGGCCTGGGCAAGCCAGAGGAGGAGGAACGGACGGTTCCTGAAGACCGCGAGTGCGCCTTCCTCGTCTCCCTCGGCCCCCGGCTCCTGCTCCAGCTCCAGCTCGTTCTCGGTCACGAGGGTTCCTCGGCGGGGCCTTGCTGGTCGCGACCCCGGTCGGGCTGGGGACCGACGGCAGCGCTCAGGGTGGCGTCGCCGCGCTTGACGAATCCCGTCAGCCGGCGCTCGATGGTTCGACGCTCAACGAGGACGTGGCGAGCGCACGTCTGGCAGCGCAGGCCGATATCGGCGCCCAGGCGGTCGACCAGCCACTCGCTCCCACCGCACGGATGAGGACGTCGTAGCCGCAGCACGTCGCCGAGAAGAAGCTCGATCGCGGGTCGCTCTGTCATTCAGCGGGTCAGGGTATCAAGCACGCGGCTTGCCGTGGCTGGGCACCAGGTTCCGAACGGTTGCAGGCAGGGTCATCCGGTCGGTCTCCTCGACGTCGATCGTGGCATCCGGATCCGTGGCCGCCAGCTGGGCGATGATCCCGCCGGCTCTCGCAAGAGATCCGGTCAGCGTCTCCGGCGTCCCGATCGCGCGGATCGTCAGCGGATCGCCGAGTGCCGTGTCGTCCACGGAGATGGATCCCAGGACGCCGCCGATCACGGTCCCCGGCACGACCCGCACGTCCTCGATCGCGACGGCTTCGGCACCCGCGTTCCGCAGCTCGTTGACGAGGTCCTCGATCGCCCGGGGTCCGATCGGGCCGCTGATCGTGATCGCGATCCCGTCGCCTGCCGATCCGATCGAGGCCGGCCCAGGCCCGGATCCGCTCGAGGTCGGCCCTGATCTCGTTGACCGACGATGTACCTCGCGACCCGCCGAGCTCGAGCGTCGCAAGCTGGCGTTCGAGCGTGGCGACCTCCCGCCGCAGCTGCTCGTTGCGCGTGTTCAGGTTGGCCACGAGGAACGTCAGGTCCTGGGAGGACATCCCGGCGAGGATGTCGTTGCCGGACTGTGCCCGGATCTGGGCCACGACGAGGATGCCTAGCAGGAAGGCGACGGCCGCCACGAGCGCCTGGCTGCGCGGCGCACGGAGGGAGCGGCTCATTCGCCGGGCTCCCCGGATGGGACGGCGTGCGATTCGCGCAGGTTGAGGCCACCGGCGAACTGCGGGATCTCGACGACCTCCAGCTCGGCGAACGAGATGTCGAGCCCGAACGTGCCACCACGGGTCTGGATGAACTCGCGCCAGCCCTGGGATACGCCGAGCTGATCGAGCAGGTCAGGCGGACCGATCGCCCGGATCTCGTACGGTGGGGCCAGGTAGGCGGAGTTGACGAGGATCGAGTGGCCGATGTCGAGGACCCCCGTCGATGTCGTGACCCGTTCCAGGTTGACCGAGATCGCCTCGGCGCCGGCCAGCCAGAGTTCGTCGACGACCGATCGGATGTCACGGGCGGTCACGAGGTAGTCCGCTTCGTTCGCTCCGGCCGGGACCGCCTGGCCCGAATCAGAGAGGCGGAGGACGAGCCCGGGGCCCTGGAGAGGGATCAACCCGGCCGCGATTCGGGCCTCATCGAGGCGGTCGTTGAGGTCTCGAACGGTCGCTGTCGTCCCCTGGCCCTGCTCCTCGAGGGTCTGGATCTGTTCTCGAAGGTCGACGATCTGGGCCTTCAGCGCGTCCTGCTGGCCCTGCAGCACGAGTGTCGTCTCCACGAGCGGCGACCGCTCCTGGGTCGTGTAGCGGATGCGCGGCCCTTCGGCGGCAAGCTGGGCCGCGATCAGGAAGCCGAGAGCGAGGAGCGCGAGCCCGAGAGTGATCTGCCAGGTCGGGATCGAACGAAGCCGACCCACGCGGTCGGTCACGGCTCCGGCGAAGTCGGCGGAGCCGGCGGGGGCGTCGGGCGGCCGCGGCGGCTGACGGCCAGCAGGACGAGGCCACCGCCCAGCACGGCCGCGAGGACCAGCGCGATGAGGACCGGCACGGGTGTCGACTCCGCGCCGGGCGCCTCCGGTGATGGCTGGTTCGTCGCAGGCGTCGGCGACGCGGCGGTGCCCGGGGCGACGCTCGGGTTCGGCGCGGCCCCGCTCCAGCCTTCCGGCACCGGTCCCGGCGGTGCAGGCTGCGGACCGTGTCGCACGGGCGGCTTTGCCCCCAGGCTCGCGAGCCACTCAGCCTCGAACCCGGCAATGTCCACACCGAGCGCCGCCTCGAATGCCTCGTCGTCGGTCAGACCCGTCGCATACGAGCGGATCATCGCAACGAGTGCGTCCCGGCCCTTCGTGTTGACGATGTAGTCGACCGCCGAGACGCTCTCCGCGTAGCCGAGGTGGAAGCGCTCGAATGTCGTCGGGAAGGCACCGGCGAGCCCCTCGAGCGGGATGATCGTGCCGTCCCCGGCCACCTGCTCGACGGATGAGCGGTAGCCCGCCGCGTAGCCCTCGGACAGGTACACCGCGAGTCCTTCGTTCAGCCAATGGGGTGGCTGGTGGTACGGGTTATCGGTGGCCGTCGCGAACACCAGGTGCGTCAGCTCGTGGGGGACGACGGTTTCAACCCACGTCTGGTTGATCTCGGCCGGCGTGATGAGGGCGAACATCGTCCGGATGTCCGAGTGGGCCTGACCGCCGACGTTCTCACGGGTGCCGGGCCCGAGGGCTCCGCGGAACCGCTCCTCATCGGCGTAGATGTAGAAGTCGATCGGCTCGGTCTCGGTCACACCGAGAATCGCTGCCGAGTCTGCGACGGCCTTCTCGCCGATCGCAAGCGCCCGCCGGCCGAATGCATCGCCGCCCTCGTACCAGTGGACCCGGACGAGGTCGCCGCTGAGCGTCTGCCAGTCGACCCGATTGTCTGCGTACGTGGTCCTCGCCTGCGGCCCGAGCCAGGTCTTGCCGTCGGCATCCGTGACTCGCCAGCGGGCTTCGAAGGTCGTGTTCGGCACGATGTGGCCATCGGCGAGATCGAGCTGAAACCGGAGCGTCCGGTCGCCGGCCGCGGGCGCCTCGATCTCCGTGACGCTCGGCCCCGTGGCGCCGGGCGTGCGAACGAGCAGCTCCACGCGACGCGGGGCGGCGGCGAGGACGACCGACTGCTCGAACGCGATCGAGGTGCCGAAGCGTGGAGGTCGCCGTTGCCTCGCCAAAGGTCACCGCGTCCGCGGCGTTGGCGGTGCCCACGCCGATGCCCCCGGCCGACAGAACCAGGAGAGCGGCGACGGCTATGCGGCCGAGACGCCGAATCATGGGGTCGCCCAGGCAAGGCCGGCCATCCGGGTGATCCCCATCCCGTTGTCCCGGGCACCGAGGAGTCCATCCCGGGCAAGGGTCCAGCCGACGTCGTACGAGAGCGGGATGACCGGGGCATCGTCGCGGACGATCGTCTCGGCGCGGTCGAACGCGGCGCGGATGTCCTCGGGATCGGCCGTCTCGAGGGCCTCGGCAACCGCGGCATCGAATTCCGGCGAGCTCCACCGCCCGTAGTTGTTCGAGGAGCCCGTGCCGAGCAGGATCCCCAGGAAGTCGTTCGGCCCCGGGTAGTCCGCGACCCAGCCCATCGACCACATCTGCGGCGGGTCGTCCGCCAGTCGCGTGAAGTAGTCGTCGGCGCTCGTCTCGTAGCTGAGCTCCACCCCGAGCTCGCGCTCGATCTCCGCCACGACCGCCGCGTCATAGGCCGTCCCGAAGGTCATGAACGTCGTTTCGGGGAAGCCGGCCCCTCCAGGGAATCCGGCCTGGGCGAGAAGTGCGCGGGCACCGTCGGGGTCGTGGGCCGGGAGGAAGTCGCGCTCGCTCCGACCGGGGATACCGGGCGGGACCATGCCGGTTGCCACGGTCGCGGTCTGGCCCGCGACGAGCGAGACGAGGCGTCGCCAGTCGACGGCCTGGGCGAATGCCCGGCGGACGAGGACGTCGTCGAACGGTGGCTTGCTGGTGTCGAAGCCGTAGTAGCTCAACGACAGGGCGGAGCCCTCGCGGAGCTGCGGCCCGAGCGTCTTGTCGTAGGCGATCCAGGTCGCATCGAACGGGAAGATTCCGGCCAGGTCGAGGTCGCCGTCCTCGAACGCGGCGACAGGGCTTCGGCCGCCGATGTCATGGACGAGCTCGACCGTCGGGATCGACGGCGGGCCCGCCCAGTAGTTGGGATTGGCCTCGAGTGTCGACTTCTCGTCGATCGCGGTCTTCAGGATGTAGGCGCCACTGCCGACGAACTTCGCAGGTGTCAGAGCCGCCGGGTCGTCACCTACTCCGGGGGGAACAACCGCGAATGTAGGGCTGGCGACGATCGCAACGAAGTCAGTCGCGGGGCGCGTCAGGCGAACCTCGACATCGAGTCCATCAGCCTTGAGCCCCACCGACGCCGGATCGGGGTTTTCGCCGCGAGCGTACGCGAGTGCGCCCTCGACGTCAGCGATGAGCGATACGAGCGGCGATGGCGCCTCAGGATTGACGATCCGCATCCAGCTCCGAACGACGTCTTCACCGCTGATCGGCGAGCCGTCGGAGTAGGTCAGGTTCGGCCGCAGGTGGAAGACGATCTGACGACCGCCGTCGAGGAGATCCCAAGAAGCCGCAAGCGCCGGCCGAACTTGCAGCTCAGCATCGAAGGCGGTGACGCCCTCGAACAGCTGAGCGGAGACGGCGGCACTGCCGATGTCGCCCTGGGCGGCGGGATCGAGGGTCGTCGGTGATCCGATGAGGATCCGGACCGAATTGGGTCGGGCCGCGCTGGCGGCGCCGTCACCGGGGAATGCCGGCGTGGCACGAATTGAGATGCCGGACAGGGCGATGAGGATCGCGACAACGACCCCCGCATGCCGCCGGCTCCGCCGGGACCGGGTTGTGGTGGTCAGGGCTGCCCCCACCACGCGGATGTGGGTCGAAGCGCGCTGGTCGGCGCCAGGCGGAGCGGTGCGATGTCGAGCCGCCGCTCGATCGGCACGGGCTGGCGCGGTCGGGCGGACCAGGCGTAACCATCCGCGGAGAATCCCGCGAGCAGCGCGATGATGCAGACCCAGCGACGCATGTCGGGAGTATAGGCGGGGCTCCCGTGGGACCTCGGGCGCCGCTTCCCGAGCCTGCGGCGGTAGGCTCTCTGGATGACGCTCCGGATCCGAAATACCCTGACTCGAGCGGTCGAAGCCGTTGAAGCATCGGACGGGCGGCGAGTGCGGATGTACTCGTGCGGACCGACGGTCTACCGCTACGCGCACGTCGGCAACCTCCGGACGTTCCTCCTCCCCGACCTGATCCGGCGGACGCTCCTCTATCACGGCACCGACGTGCTCCATGTCCAGAACATCACGGACGTCGGACACCTCCGCGACGAGCGCTTCGATCGTGGCGAGGACCGGATGCTGGTCGCGGCCGGCCTCGAGGACAGGTCGCCCGCCGAGATCGCCGACGCCTACGAGGCGGCATTCCACGCCGACGAGGCGGCCGTCAACATCCTGCCCGCCCACGTCTTCCCAAGGGCGACGGAACACATCCCGGAGATGATCGAGCTCGCCGAGAAGCTCGTGGACGGCGGCCACGCCTACGAGAGCGACCACGGCCACGTGTACTACTCGGTCGCCTCATTCGCGGAGTACGGGAAGCTGTCCGGCAACAGCCTCGACGACCTTCGGGCCGGCCATCGCGGCCATGTCGAGCACGACAAGCGAGATCCCGCCGATTTCGCTCTGTGGCGGGCCGCCGGCGAAGGGCGCCTCCTCAGCTGGCCGACCCCACGCTGGGGCGAAGGCTTTCCAGGCTGGCACCTCGAGTGCTCGGCAATGGCGATGCGCCACCTCGGCCCGCGGTTCGACATCCACACCGGTGGCATCGACAACGTCTTCCCCCACCACGAGGACGAGATCGCGCAGTCGGCGCCGGTCGTCGGTGGCCCGCCCGCCCGGATCTGGATCCACGGCGAGTTCCTGCAGGTCGGCGGCCAGAAGATGGCGAAGTCGTCCGGCAACATCGAGCGGGTCGCGGAGCTCGCCGATCGGGGGATTGATCCGCTTGCGTTCCGCTATCTCGCCCTGACCGGCCGCTACCGCCACAAGCTCGAGTACACGCCAGAGTCGCTGGCGGGGGCGGCCGCCGGCCTCGAGTCGCTCCGATCGCGGCTCCGGGCAACCGGGCCGCCTCCCGGCGATGGCCCGTGGGCCGCACCGCCCGCGATCCGGGCCGGCGCAGCCGGTGACCGACCGATCGGCCTCGCGGAGGGGACCTCCGGGCACGGCGGAAGGCCAGATCTTCCTGACGCCGCCCGTTCGGACCGGGCCCATGAGCCGGCGGCGCCGTTGTCGGTCGCGGGTCGAGACATCCACGACCGGTTCGTGGCCGCGATCGATGACGACCTCGACCTCCCGACGGCCCTGACCGTCGTCCGCGAAACTGTCCGCGCAGCGCTGCCCGACGACGAGAGACGCTGGCTCGTCCTCGACGCGGATGCGGTGCTCGGCCTGAGTCTCGACGGCGTGTGGACCACCCAGCCGGCGCCCGCGGTCCCGGCCGACATCGAGGCGCTGATCTCCGATCGCTCGGCAGCGAGGAAGGCCGGCGAGTATGCCCGAGCGGACGCGATCCGGACCGAGATCGCCCAGCGGGGCTGGGACGTCGTCGATTCGGCCGAAGGCTCTGTCGCCCGATCTCGGTCGGGCTCGCGTCCGGACTCCCCTACCCGCCGCTCGTCGTGAGCAGGTCGCGGCGCCAGCCGAAGCGGTCGATGATCCGGTAGAAGTTGCGCTTGCTGAGGCGGTCCCGCTCGGCTTCCGGCAGGCTCGTCCAGCCGCGATGCTCATGGCGGAGCGCCGGCAACTCGACCGCGAGCGCGCGGCGCGGCGGATTGCCTTCGCCTTCGTCCCGCAGGACCAGGCTCCACCACAGATCCAGGTTGCGATAGAAGCGGAATCGCTCGTCGAGCGGGCCGCGGGCGTTGGCGTCGTCCCGCCGGAATGCCATCGCGTACCCCTCGATTGCGTCGACGTCGCCCGGGGGCGCGTCTCGGAATCGGCGGAGGTCGTCGCTCACCACGCCCCACCCGCCGGCGACCGCGACGGACGGATCCCCGAGCGCGCGGACGAGCGGCGTGACGACGTCGCCCGTCGGTTCCAGGCTCGTGTCGAGGACGACGATCACCGGCGCCGCGGCACGCCTGATCCCGATGTTGAACGCCGCCGCCTGGCCGAGCCGTGCCGAGGTCCGGACGACCTGCGCATCCAGCGTCTCGAGGACCGCGTCCTGCTCCGGAGACGGCCCATCGGCAACGACCACGACGTCGACGCCGTCCGGCGCGTTGGCGCGAAGGCCGGCCAGCGCGCGTTCGACGTCGGCCGGCCAGTCGGTCGCGACGACGATCGCCGACGCAATCCCCTTCGCGGGCTCCTCCGAGAGCGACGGGACGTCCGAGCTGGAGCCATAGCGGACGACGCCACCGGCTTCGAGCGTCGGCGGGCTCGCCGGCGACAGGGCGAAATCCGTGCCGCGGTCGGCGATCGTCCAGCCGGCCGCCTCGATCTGAGCCCGCAGCCTGTCCGCCTCGGCCCAGTTCCGCTCAGCGCGGGCTGCGGCACGCTCGTGGGCGGCGGACAGGACGTCGTCGGGGATATGGCGGCGGCTCATATCTGGAGAATAGTCGGCGACAACGTCGAGAGCCGGCGGCCTTGTGGGACGCCGGCTCTCGGGTGAGGTCAGGGTCGAACGAACCCTGGCGAGGATCGGTATGGCGGCCGAGCGGAACTCGACCGCGGATGGTCTTGGGGCGCGAGGGGCGCGTCAGCCGCAGACGTCAATCGCTAGTGGCGGTGACGCTGCGGGACCCGTCTAGGCGGAGCCGACGAGAGAGCGGATCTCCGCCTCGACGCGAGTTGCCGGCTGGCCGGTCTTCTGGCTGATCGTGTCGATCAGCGTGTCCGGATCCGTCCGGCCCAGGTCGAGGTCCTGGTCGGTGACGCCGCTGTAGCGCTGCTTCAGCTGCGGCTTGACCTGCTGAAACTTGGTCTGGAGCTGCTGCCGGGTCTGCGGGTCGAGCATGTGAGAAGCCTCCTTCTGCTCTGACCGCTCACCGGGCCGCGAGCCCGGACCTCACAGACACCAGTACACCACGGCCGTGCTCAGGAACGGGTTGCAGTGCATCGCTCGACGGGGTTGCAAGAGGATCACAGGGGCATAACAGGCGTCAGGGCTTGATCCGCTTTGGCTCCGGTTCGGCGACGACCCGATACCCCGACGCCTCGAGCATGTCGATGCTCGGGCTGCCCGATTCGGCTCGCGTGCGCGCGTTCGTCGCGACAGCCCGGAAGGCATCGTCGCGAGCGCTGCGAATCGTGTTCCGCCGGCGGACGCGACCGGGTCGTGACGTGTCGCCGTCGTCGCCTGCCTCCGCCCCGCCGCCGCTCGCGATCGCCACCGGTGCGTCCTCGATCGGGCCGGTGCCGACGGCCACGGGGACCGGTGCGACGAGCGGGGCCGCGTGATTGGCGTACTCGCGCCGCGGCGAGAGGTCCCTCTCGTCGAGGATCCGCAGGAGCACGGACGTCATCGTGGCTCGATCCGTATCGAGATCGCCGTGGCCCCCGGCCTCCGATCGAGCGTCGCCCGGAGCGGTCTGCGGCGACACGATCCCGTGCCCGCCGATCGCCGCCCGGAGCGAGCGGTTGACGAGCGGGATGTCGGTATCGAGGTACTTGGCCAGGCCGATCATCGGCACCTCGAAACCGCCGCCCTGCGGCGAGCGCTCGAGCGACCGTGCGACCAGGTACAGCAGTGACTTGTGATAGATCGTGATCGGGCCGCCCGGGCACTTGTCGTCCTGTTCGCGTTTCTCGCTGAGATTGAACAGGCGGACTTCGCCGAGGTGGGCCCGGCCGCGTGGGGCATTCGTCGAGGGGTTGAGATGCGGCAGGACCTTGGCCGCGAAGTCGTCGACGCGCAGGGCGCCGCCAAGGAGCTGCATCGACGAGACCACGATGTCGTCGGCGGCGAGGCGCTCCATGAACGACGCGAGGAAGATCGCCCCGGCGCTGTGGCCGACGAGGTGGACCTCCACCCGGCCCTGGGGCTGGCTCGCGATGTACTGGATCAGCCGCGACGAGATGAGTGAGGCGCCGGGGAGGTCGCCGATCCTGTCCGGAGCCCGCCAGTCGACGGTGCTGTTGATCGCGACCGAGGCATCCGCCGCGTTCTTCTTCATCTCGTTCCAGAGCGGCCGAATCGATGATCGGGCGAGGCCCTCGACAAGCCGATCGAACTGCTCCTCGAGGTCGCCGAAGATCCCGCCGACCGGAATCCGGGGGCCGAAGAGGCTCTTGAGCGCCCCTGCGATGGTCGTGCCCGCGCCGCTCTCCCAGGCGATGTGGATCGGGTAGACGCTGTTGTTCAGCCACCACTGGATCTGCTGATCGGCCGTCCGGATGCCGCCCGCCTCGTCGACGAGCCCGCCGTGGGCGTAGATCACGATCCGACGGGGCGGGGCGACGACCGCCGGATTGCCTGCCAGATGCTCCTTCTCCCACTGGGCGTGCTGGAGGTCCATCTGGCGGAAGATCGCGTCGATCTGGGCGGGGCTGCTCGTCAGCTTGCCCCGGTTGGAGAGCTTGCCGTTGTCGGTGAGGTTGACAACGTGGCGAGCCAGTCGGGCGAAATTCTCACCGGGCTCGCTGGCGAGGCCACCGCCCGTCAGTGCGACGGTCGTCGTCAGCGGACGGGCGAACGGCGTATGCGGGACGCCGGGCCGGGCGACCCATGCGTCATAGGCGTCGGCGAGCCAGTCCTCGTACGGGAGGGTCGCGAAGCCGTCCTTGCCCCAGGCCACGCCCCACGAGTTCTGGACGAGGAAGCCGACCTCGTTGTAGCCGACGAGCGCGAACGCGTGACCGCCGAGCCACGACGGATGCGAGGACTTGCGGATGATCCGGAGCGGCTTTTCGACGCCCTTGTCCATCGCCACCGGATGGATCCAGCCGTCGTGGACGGCCGCCGAGACGACGACGGCGTGAAGCTCGCTGATCGCGGACTGGAGGTCGTCGAGGCGTTGCGCATTGACGCGGTAATACGCGCCAAGTGGCCGCGCGTTGGCGTCGCGGATGAAGGCCGGATCGTCCAGATCGGGCTCGACCTGGGTCAGCGAAGGCCAGCGGTCCGCGGTCGCTACGCCGTGCCGGTGCCAACCCTTCAGGGCACCGCGGAGCGACGATCCGAGGTCGTCCTCTCCGCTGAACTCGTCGTAGCGCCGGGCCAGCCGGTAGAGCATGTACGGACTCACCCGCGCCGGCGACTTGACGATCCGGCCGCGCCAGTCACGGGCGATCACGGTGTTGATCATCGTTGCCACGGCGTGACCCGTGCACGAGTTGCCATCCTGGGTCAGGACCAGCGCATCGGCGCGCTTATCGAGGACGCGCGGGAGGGGCTGCAGACGAGGGCGGTACTCCAGGTCCCGTGCATCGAAGGCATCGGGCACGGCGGTGGTCTCGACCACCCCGATACCATCGATCTCGATCTTCGTCGGAACCTGAGTCTTGGCCATCTCGTGCGCTCTCCTGTGCGATGGACCCGTTCTACCGTCGCCCTGTCTCCGGTCCGTCTCGTGCCTTCTGACAATCAGCGATGGGCGGTACGACGGATGGGGGATGTGCGAATGCCTGGTCGTGGAGCATCGTGCAAGGACACATGTGCAATCGCAAACTCGCTCGATGACTGCCCCGCTCACGGATAAGCGAGAGATCGACCTCCAGCGCGCGCGCCGACGCCGTGACCAGGCTGCACATGGCAGCCCGGACTGGGACGCGGCCTCGGAGGCCGTACTCGAGCTCGAAGCCGATGACCCCGATGGGTTCGCCGAGCAGCGCGGCCGGAAACTCTTCCTTGTGAGGCCACGCTTCGGCGCCTGAGGCGCTTAACACGGCACGAGCTCGCAAGAACCTTTCGACGTTCCCGTTCGTCAGGACAGTCGACATGGGATGGTTGATTGCAACCGTGACCGACCGATCGACGCCCGCTGCAGCTCGGGACGCTGACTCCGACCGTCGTGAACGGTTCGTGGCCGCCTCGCGCCCGGCACTCGATCGGGCGTACCGCCTGGCCGGCCTGCTCCTCGCCAACGCCCATGAGGCAGAGGATGCGGTCCAGGACGCGCTGGTTCTCGCCTGGCAGTCATTCGATGGCCTGCGCGAGCCGGCGAAGTTCGGTGCCTGGTTCGATCGGATCGTCGTCAACAGCTGCCGCGATCGACTGCGCCGGCGCGGCGTCGTCCGATTCATCCCGATGGGATCCGACACGGATCGTCCCGACAGCGACCCGTTCCGGGCGTTCATCGAGCGTGACGCACTCCTCGCTCATCTCGACCGGCTGAGCCCGGACGAGCGACTCGTCGTCGTCCTTCGCTTCTGGGCGGACCTTCCGCTCGAGTCGATCGCAGAGCGGCTGGACTTGCCGCTCGGCACCGTGAAATCCCGGCTCCATCGGGCGCTCGGGCGCCTGCGCGAGACCCTCGACCGCGACCGCGACCGCACGGAGGCGCGACGATGAACGACGAGCACGAAGCCGAGGCGCGCCTTCGCGACGCATTCCACCGCGAATTGCTTCCCGCGGCGCCGGCGAGCCTCGTGGCGGCGCTCGAAGACGTGTCGCGTGCGCCGGTGACGCGCAGGCGGCGTGGGCGCGAGGCGGGCGCTGGCGGACGGCCGTGGAACCTGCTCGCCGTGGCTGCTGTTCTGGTCGTCGGTGGCGCAGTCGCAGTTTCGATCGGAGGGCGGGGCCCAAGCCCTGTTCCGCCGGCAACCGTCGCGCCTTCGCCAGCCGCGACCGCGACTCGGTTGACGTACGAGCCGCAGTGGACGGCGGATGTCCCTTTCGATAGCCGCGTCGTGGCAGGGATGATCGTACGGATGCAGTCGCGGATCGATGAAGCCAGGCTGGTGGGTGTCGAAGTCCGAACCTATGACGGCGAGCGAATTGTCGTCGACATCGCTGCTGGAGTCGAAGCGGCCACGATCCGGCGGCTGGTCGGAGTGACTGGCCTCGCCGCATTCGTCCCCCTTGGTACGTCATCGAAGGAGACAGGCGACCAAGTAGACCTCGCGTCGCTACCGCCCTTGTTCGACAGCAGCACCGTCATCGAAGCCTTGGTCGTCGACGATCAGAACGGCCAACCCGCGCTGAACCTGAAGCTTGACGAGCAGGCATCGAAACTGTTCGCCGACTACACGGCCGCACACATCGGGGAGTACTTCGCGATCGTGCTGGACGGAGTGATCGTCACAGCCCCGGTGATCCAAACGGAGATCGCCGATGGGGAGGTCCAGATCACCGTCGGCGGTTCCAACCTCGCGGAGCTCGAGGACCTGGTAAGGCTGGCGTCGATCATCCGCCTCGGTCCCCTGCCGGTGGCCCTAGCCGAGGTCAGCAGCGAACCGGTCCCGAGCGCCACGGCTTCCGCCGCGGCGAGCCCGGCGATCAACTGTGAGTCACCGCTGCCGGTCGAAGGCCCCCAACTCAGCTGCGATTCGGCTGTTCAATCGGCGTTGGCCATCCTGCCAGCGAACCACCACGAGATCGCAAGCATCAGCTTCGTCCACAGCTGCCACGATGTCATCGGCCAAGCGGCGCAGGATTGCTTCGTCCAATTGTCCGGCACCGTCACGGTGACCTTCGTCGACGGGTCGCCGCCTGTCTGGATCGCAGTCAGTTTCGGCGGCGGCCCGAGAATCATTCCGACGCAGCAGGCTCTACCGATCACCCTCAATCTCGCCTCGGGCGATGTCGGCTGCGACACGATCCGGATGCAGTACCGCTCGATAGTGATCCACATCGATCCGACCGCCGCCGATCCCGTGTGGGCGATCACGGACACCGGTGTTCGGCTCCGGACGTTCTGGAGCTCGGAGTTCCGCGGCGGCACGAGTCTTGATCCTGTCGTGTACGACGCCGGCGGCGTCGTCGTTGCTCGGGACGGGACCACGATCGAGATACCGGAAGGCGCCTGGCCGAACCTCGCCGGCTACTTCGTCTGCCCGGGCCCGGACTCGATGTACGTGTTCTCGGTGCCCGCTCCGACCTGAAGGACGAACGGTCAGGCGATGAGGCTGCCGAGCCTCGCCGCTCGTCGCCGGTCTCCGCGCAACGCGGGCGAAGGACGCATCTCCTGGCCGCCGGCCGGCCGGCCGAGGAAGAAGCCCTGGCCGAGGTCACAGCCGAGCGCTTTGAGCTGGGCAAGCTGGGCTGCCGTCTCGATGCCTTCGCCGACCGTGGTGAGACCCAACCTCTTGGCCAGCGCGATGATCGCGGCGGCGATCGCCTCCTCCGGTCCCTGCAGCTCGAGGGCGACGACGAAGGACCGATCGATCTTGACGATATCGATCGGCAGGCGGGCGAGGTAACTGAGCGCGGAGTAGCCGGTGCCGAAGTCATCGATGGCGACCCGGACGCCAATTTCGCTCAACCGCTCGATGGCGGGACGCGCCACGCCGATCTCGATCAGCGAGGACTCGGTGATCTCGACGACCAGGCGATCGGGCGATAGGCCGGTCGCCGCGAGCGTCCGCGAGAAACGAGCGGCGATATCGTCGCGGCCGAGTTCGCTCGACGAGAGGTTGACGCTGACCCACGGCCGCTCGCCCGGCTTGGTCTTGGCTGCGGTCGTCCGGCAGGCCTCCTCGACCACCCAGTCCGTGAGCGGACCGATCAGCCCGCTCGATTCGGCGATCGGGATGAACTCGCGCGGCGGAATGAGCTGGCCGTCGCGCATCCATCGAACGAGCGCCTCGAACCCGATCGTCTGGCCCGACTGTAGGTCGACGACGGGCTGGTAGTGAAGCAGGAGGTCGCCCTGTCCGATCGCCGCCGCCAGGTCTGTTCTGAGCTGGAGCTGCGTCATCGCGGCGGCCTGCATGGACGGCTCGAAGACCTCGTACCGACCCTTGCCGTGGTTCTTGGCGAGATACATCGCGATGTCGGCGTTGCGGACGAGGTCGTCGGCCGTCCGGTCATCCGTCCCGGCGATCGCGATGCCGACGCTGGCGCGAACGGTCAGGCGGTGGCCGCCGATGTCGAACGGCTCGCCGAGGATCGCCAAGACGCGCTCTGCGACCCGCATGGGAACCTCCCGGTCCTGGCAGGTCGGCAACGAGATCACGAACTCGTCCCCACCCAGCCGCGCGGCGGTGTCGCCATCGCGGACCACCGCCCGCAGCCGCTGACCGACTGACGCCAGCAGGGCGTCGCCGGTCACGTGACCGTAGCTGTCATTGACCGCCTTGAAGTCGTCGAGGTCGACGAGCAGGACGGCCAGCAGGCGGTCGGGCGATCTGCTGGCGTAGTCAGCGGCCAGTCGTTCCGTGAAGAGGCTCCGATTGGGCAGCGACGTCAGTGCGTCGTAGAGCGCCTGGCGACGAAGCAGTTCCATCAGCGATTCGCGCTCGCGAAGGCTCTCGCCCAGCTGCCGCAGCGCGTCGCTCAGACGGACGATGACGAGGACGCCGATCAGCACGCCGCCGACCACGTATGGGGCGGGATCGACCTGTCGGCCGACGGCGATCTCGATCGCAAGGGTCGCCGGGTTGACCAGGAGTGCCGCCGCAAGGGCGACGATTCGACGACGGCCGATCGGCTTGAGGTCGGAGCGCTGACGCTCCGGGGCCAATGCCATCGACGGATGGAGAGCAGCCGCGCCGGCGAACGCCACCGCCGCGAACTGAGCGAACAGGTACGGGCCGATCAGTGCGCCGTAGCCAATCTGGCCGCGCAGCATGTCGAGCATCGTGATGCCGTTCGTGGCGACGGTGAGAAGGACCAGCAGACGCGTGGCCGGCCGGTGTGCGCCGTCGAGGAACCAGAGCCGGGCGACCATCGCGGACGCGATGAGCGCCGGGTAAAAGAATCCGGCCGTGGCGGCGGAGTTCGCGCGCGCCTCGAGGAAGTACGGCGCAACGCCGAAGGCCCAGATCAGCACGCCGGTTCCGGCGGCGAGGATCGCCGCATCGAGGTAGGCGCCACGCTCGCCGCCGGGCACGCGGCCGCGGATCAGGATGACGAAGCCGGCAAAGCCAGCGACGTAACCCACGCCGGTCAGTGCCTGGGCGACAATTCCCAGCAAGCCGGTCTGGGGAAGGACCCCGATCCCGATCGTCGTGAGCAGGACGCACAGGGCGATGAGATGCCACGGAACCCGCCGCGCCGGACGGTGGATCTGAACGCCGATCAGGATCGCGGCGGTGGCCGCAAATCCCATTCCCGAGACGAGTGGCTGGACGGTCGCCTCAACGCCGATCAGCGCGCCGGCGACGCCCAGGCCAAGCCCGGCGATCAGGAACGCAAGCCACGCTCGCGGCCGGAGCTGGAGCAGGCCCGAGCGAAGGCCAGCGAATCGCGGTTCCGTGAGCGCGTTCGGGCCGAGAGTCCCCATCCCGCAATTCTCACCGCGCGGACAGCCGATCGCTATGGGCCAGTCGGCTACCCCGAATCTGACCTCCGCCGCATGGCGGACGCGCAGCTAGACTCCAGACAGGCGGCTACCCCGATGCCTCCCGGCCAGTACATGGAGCGCCAGCACGATGGACATGACCCAGGCCCGCGAACGCCTGACCGGCTGTTACGTCACGATCCCGACGATGTTCCGGGACGACGACGACCTCTCGGTCGATCTCGATGCGATCGCGCGGCACGTCGAGTTCCTGATCGATGGCGGATGCGTGACCGGCAACGCGGTCCTTCTCGCGGGAGGTGCCGCCGGCGACTTCTCGACCATGACGTTCGACGAGCGAGTCGCCGTCTGGCAGGCGGCCGTCGCCGCGGCCGCAGGTCGGGTGCCCATCGCCGTCGGCGGCCAGACGACGAGCACGCTGGAGCTCGTGCGTCTCGTCAAGGCGGCGTCGTCCGTTGGCGCCGACTACGTGCAGGTCTCGCCGCCCTTCTATCACGCCCACACCGAGGGTGACTTCCTCGATCACGTCCTCGCCGCGGCGGATGCGGCCGACATCGGGTTCATCGTCTACAACACGTTCTGGACGAGTCTCGGATTGTCGAGCGAGCTCATCGAGCGGCTGGTCGACGTGCCCAACGTCGTCAGCCTGAAATGGTCGACACCGGACACCGCGATGATGACGTTCGAAGGGGTCGTCTCCCGCTTCTCGCCGCGCTTTTCGATCATCGACAACCAGATGCGCTATGTCACCAGCCACATTCTCGGCGCCCGATCGATCGAGATCCACCAGGGCAACTACTGGCCGCAGTTCGCCGTCGGCCTGTGGCAGATGCTCGAAGCCGGTCGGTACGCGGAGGCCCAGCGGGAGATGGTCCGCGTCTGCATGCCGTTCATGGACCTCTGGGTCGAGATGGAGGGCTACACCGGCGGCGACGGCTACGTCGACAAGCTGTGCATGGAGCTGGTCGGCCTCCCGTCGAGCCGCAATCGCCCGCCAACCCGGGATGTCAGGGAGCGCTTCCGCGCGCAGGCGCGCCAGATGCTGCTGGATTGCGGTGTGCCGAACGTGATCGGGGCGCAAACGCTGCAGGAGCCTGCAGCCGCCCGCTGAGAACCCGGTGCTACGGCGCCTGCTGCGGCGTGTACATCACTCGGAGCCGCTGCTCGGTGGACCGGTCGTCGCCGATCCTGAAGACCAGTTCGTTCCTGCCCTCATTGAGGCTGACGTTGATCGCCCAGTGGCCGGTGCCGTCGGCGCTCGCGTGCGAGTCCAGACCGAAGCTGACGTCGCGAGTGATCGTGAGCCCGGGTGGAGCAAGGCCGATGACCGTGACTTCCTTGCTTGCGACCACGTCACCGTCGCGGGGGCTCAGGATCGTCATGCCGACGATCGCCGCCGAGGGGGCGACCTGAGAGCCGTCAACCGACGGCGAGTTGCCAGGAGGCGGCTGCGGTCGTGAGACCACGTCGAAGATGACGAGGACGGACGTGACGACGAGCGCAATCAAGATGACGGCGATTCCGGGTGACACTCGATCGGCGAGGCCGGACCACGGTGGCGGTGATTGCGGGCGGTTGGGGGGAGCCGGAGTGACGGTCGGCGCCGGGACATCGAGGCTCCTGCCTAGCGCGTCGATCGGCGCATCGGCGACGTTCAGGCCACACCCCGGACAGAACCGCAAACCCTCAACGAGGGCCGTTCCGCAGCGGGGACAGGAGCGAGTGGGCTGGTCGGTCATCAGCGTCCCTGGGGGTTGATCTCCCTATTCGACCTCAAAGATGGCCTCGATCTCGACCGTGATTCCAAATGGCAGACTGCCAACGCCGATCGCAGAACGAGCGTGCCGCTCGCCAAAGATCTCGACGAAGAGATCCGAGCATCCGTTGATGACGCGGGATTGCTCCCGAAAATCGGGGACCGCGTTGACCATGCCGAGAAGCTTGACGACCCGCCTGACTCGGTCGAGATCGCCGAGCTCCTCCTTGAGAATGGCCAGCAGCGTAAGTCCGACGCGCCGAGCGTGCTCGACTGCCTCCTCGGTAGTCACATCCGCTCCGACCTTGCCCTTCGGGATCGTGCCGTCAGGCATCGCCGGGACTGTCCCTGACAGAAACACGAGGTTCCCTGTCCGGACAGCGTTCGCGTAGTTGGCGGCCGGCGTGGGCACCGGCGGCAACTCGAGGCCGAGTTCGCGAATCCGCTGCTCGATGTTCGGCATTCCGCCGGAACGATAACCGACTCACTCTCCGTCAACGCGTCCGGCGCGGCTCTGAGCCATCGACTGGCGGGCCCGTAGGTACGTAGAATCGGCGTGTGAAGAAGATCGGCTTCCTGTCGTTCGGACATTGGTCGGCGTCGCCCTACTCGCAGGTTCGGTCGGGGTCGGACGCGCTCATCCAATCAATCGAGCTTGCCGAGGCGGTCGAGGACCTGGGTGCCGACGGTGCCTACTTCCGCGTCCACCACTTCGCCCAGCAACTTGCGTCGCCATTCCCGCTCCTGGCGGCGATCGGCGCTCGCACGAAGCGCATCGAGATCGGCACTGCCGTCATCGACATGCGCTACGAGAACCCGCTCTACATGGTCGAAGATGCCGGTGCCGCGGACCTGATTTCGGGTGGCCGTCTGCAGCTCGGGATCAGCCGCGGATCGCCGGAGCAGGTCATCGATGGCTTCCGGTACTTCGGCTACGCACCACCCGACGGCCAGACCGACGCCGACATGGCCCGCCAGCACGCGGAGGTCTTCCTCCAGGCTCTGTCTGGCACCGGGTTCGCCCAGCCCAATCCCTCCCCGATGTTCCCGAACCCGCCCGGATTGCTCCGCCCCGAGCCGCACTCACCCGGGCTGCGCGACCGGATCTGGTGGGGCGCCGGAACGCGCGCGACCGCCGAATGGACCGGGCAGCAGGGCATGAACCTGATGTCGTCGACGCTCCTGACCGAGGACGCCGGCGTGCCGTTCCACGAGCTCCAGGCCGAGCAGATCCGGCTGTTCCGTGAGGCGTGGGCTGCGGCCGGTCACGAGCGCGAACCGCGGGTGTCGGTCAGTCGCAGCATCTTCGCGCTGGTTGACGAGCGCGACCGAGCGTACTTCGGGCGCGGCAACCAGGAGTCGGACCAGGTCGGCTACATCGATGCGCAAACAAAGGCGATCTTCGGCCGTTCGTACGCCGCGGAGCCGGACGTCCTCGTCAAGGAGCTCGCCGGTGATACGGCTGTCCAGGCGGCGGACACGCTCCTGTTGACGGTCCCGAACCAGCTCGGGGTCGAGTACAACGCCCACGCCATCGAGAGCATCCTCAAGTACGTCGCCCCAGAGCTCGGCTGGCGCTAACCCATACTTGCCAAAGGCGGAGCGGCGGCCGGGGTCCGGTTGATAACGCCTCCAACGCGCGAGCCTCGGGCGACTAGCCAACGTTGACTACCTGACAAGTGGGCTGGTAAGCTCCTCGGTAGCCAAACTCAGCTAGTTCGCGGAAGGAAGCCCGTTGCAAACGGTGCGCCTGCTTGTCCTTGGAGCACTTCGCCGACGGGGGCGGGCACATGGCTATCAGATTCGCGCGGACCTCGAGTCGTGGGGAGCCCACGAGTGGTCCACGGCTACGTCGGGCTCCGTCTACCACGCACTGAAAAGCATGGCGGGCCAAGGTCTGCTGGTGGCACACGAGACCGTTCCCTCGGAAGCCGGCGGCCCGCCGCGGATCGAGTACGAGCTGACCGATCAGGGTGAACACGAGTACCTCGCGCTCCTCCGCCGCGCCCTCGCCGAGCGCGAGCCAAGCCTCGACGTCCTCGGGGCCGCCGTCGGGCTGATCGAGGATCTCCCACGCGAGGAGGCGCTACGGATGCTTCGAGCGCGGGCCGGTGCGTTGGAGGAGTGGCGCTTGAGCATCATCGGACATCTGCCGCCCGATACCGAGTTGGACACCTTGGGGCCGGTCGGCGAGGTCATATTCCTGTGGCTGAGCACGGCCGATTCCTATGCCCGCTGGACCGACCGACTCATCGGTCGCCTCGAGGGGGGCGCGTTTGCGATGGCGGCGGAGGAGCCACGATCTGCCAGGCACTCGAGTAGCCCGCCGCCGACAACGACCCACCGACCCGGATAGGAGAAACCCATGGCAAACGAGATCATGGTGCCGCTGCTTCCCTGTCGATCGATCGACGAGATCGTCGAGTTCTACGGCATGCTCGGTTTTACCCAGACCTACTACCAGGTTCGCCCGTACCCATGCGTCGGCCTGAAACGGGACGACATCCAGATGCAGTTCTTCGGTATGCCGGACTTCAAGGCCGAGGACTCATATGGGAGTTGCCTGGTCATCGTGCCCGACACCGGGGAGCTGTACAGGAGCTTCGCCGCCAGCATGCGCACGGCCCATGGCAAGCTCCTCGTTTCCGGGATCCCCCGGATGACCCGGCCCCGCAAGCGCAAGAACGCCGACGGCCTCTCAGGTTTCAGCGTGATCGACCCAGGCGGGAACTGGATCAGGATCTTTGCCGCGACAGCCGAACGCGACGAGCACGAACCTGCCCCGGGCAAGCTCGGCGCGATCCTGCAGAACGCCGTCGTGATGGGTGATTCGAAGGGCTACGACGCCCGCGCAGCGGAGATCCTGGACGGCGCTCTTGAACGGAACGGCCTCACCGCGTCGGCGACGGACCTGGTCGAAGCCCTGGCCTACCGCGCCGAGCTTGCACTGCGAGCCGACGACACGGCCGCCGCCGCGACCGCGATCGCTCGAGCCCGCGGGATCACCCTGACCGATGCCGAGCGCGTCAAGCTTGCCGAGACGCTTGCCAGCCTGGACGACCTGGCGGCCATCGCGATGCCGGCACGGGGATACTGACGATACGAGATCGAGCCGGTCCGGCCGCCGGCCGTTCCTTCGCAGCCTCCGAATGATCTGCTTCTGGCGCCCCCGGACGGATTCGAACCGCCGACGCCGGCCTTAGGACGGCCGCGCTCTATCCACTGAGCTACGGGGGCGCGGTCTTCATCCTACCGCGCCAATCCACGAGCCCCGCGGCTGCGAGATGTCCACCCTGCTGGCGCGAGGAAATGGGTCGGGCCTGATTCGGGCCGACACGAGCCTGGCCAGGCCGCTGATCGTGGCGAAATATCCACGGGCCGGACATCTCGGGCAGCTCTGGCCCTCGGTGCGCACGGGATGGACATCCCGGAATTCGCCCGGGGCGGTGCGGCGCCAACGGAACCCGCCGAGGGGCTTGCAGCGTTCTCTCGCCTAGAATGCCGAGCGAGATGGCAGCCACTCCCCTCCCCGAGCTCATCCTGTACACGCGCGCCGGCTGTGGCCTCTGCGAAGAGACGCGAACGATGATCCAGGGGCTGCTCGAGGATCGTGCCGCCCGGGGCGCGCGCCTCGCCCACCTCAGAGAGCGTGATATCGCTGCCGATCCGGCCATCGAGCGGGGCCTCTTCGATCGGATCCCGGTCGTCGAGCTCCGAGGCAAGCGCCTCGAGCTCGCCGTCTCGGCCACGAAGCTACGGCGCTTCCTCGACGACGGCCTCGACGGCGCACTCGCGTGAGCGGCGGCGATCTCACGATCCTCCTCGCGATCGGGGCGGGCCTTCTGAGCTTCCTTTCGCCGTGCGTCCTGCCGCTCGTCCCGGCCTACCTCGGCCAGCTGACGGCGGTGGCCGTCGCCAGCGGAGCGGGAGCCGCCGGACGCCCGAGCCGCTGGCTCGCCTTTCGGCACGCTGTTGCCTACGTGGCGGGCTTCGGGTCGGTGTTCACGCTCTTCGGCGTGACGGCGACATACCTGGCCGGCGGTGTCTCCGAGTACCTCCCGACGCTTCGGCAGGTCGGCGGGGTCATCCTGATCATCCTCGGACTCAACCTCGCGGGAGTGCTGAAGATTCCGCGCCTCGAACGCACGTGGCGACCTCTCGATGCGGGCGCCGCTGGATCCGTCGCGGCCGCGACCGGCACCATCGCGCTCGCATCCCCAGGCAGCGGATCCGCGGGCGGGCCAGGCCTCGGCGAGCGGCTCGGTGGCCGCATCGTGAGCTCGAGAGGCGGCTGGCTGGCATCATTCGGGCTCGGCGCAATCTTCGCAGTCGGCTGGACGCCGTGCGTGGGCGTGATCCTGGGGGCCATCCTCGGACTCGCCGCGACGTCGCAGACGGTCGGCCAGGGCGGACTTCTTGTCGTCGCCTACTCGATCGGCCTGGGCTTGCCGTTCATCGCGATCGCGCTCGTCTACGACCGGGCGCCGGGGCTCTTGCGGCCGCTCGTCCGCCACGGGCAGGCAGTCTCGGTCATCGGCGGATTGCTCGTCGTTGCCGTCGGCGTTGCGATGGTGCTGGACCTGCTGGTCTACACGTCGACGTGGTTCGGCTTCCGTGGCATCTGAGGTGCCTGAGCGCCCCGAGTTCACCCATCGGAAAGAACGGCACGGGCTCGTCGGACCGTTCAGCGGGCGGCAGCTCGCGACGCTGTTGATCGCCGTTCTCGTGGTCGCCGGCGGCTTGTACGTGGCGACCAGGCCGCTCGGCTCGACCCAGCCCCCGGGCCCGAACGATCCGCGGGCGACCCCGTACATCCTCGGCCCGGCGCCGGCCCAGGGCCTTCGGCCGGGCGAGCTGGCCCCGGAGTTCGCCCTCGTACGCGGCGATGGCACAGTGTTCCAACTGACCGACCTGGACGGGCAGCCGGTTCGCCTGGCCGACCTGCGCGGCAAGGCCGTTTGGATCAACTTCTGGGCGTCGTGGTGCCCGCCGTGCCAATCGGAGACGCCGGTCCTGCGCGACATCGCCGAGCGCTACAAGGATCGGGGCCTCGTCGTCGTCGGGGTCAGCGTCCAGGAGACGAACAACGACGACGTACGCGCCTATGCCGAGCGCTATCAGCTCGGCTACACGGTCGCGCCAGACTTCTCCGGTGACATCTTCCGCCTGTACCGGCTCTACGCCCTGCCGACCCAGTTCTTCGTCGGGCCCGATGGCGGGATCCGGTCGGTCGTCCTCGGCGCGATGAACGATGCATCTGCGACAGCCCAGATCGAGGCGATCCTTCCGATGGCCTCCGGGGCACCCACCCAGCCAGCAGCATCGCCGTCACCGTCGCCTTGACCGGCGAAATGTCGACTGGTCGATGATCGATTCGTCGCCGTACTGAGCCCGCCAGACCCTTGGCGGCCGATGGAGGAACCGACGTGCGCTACATCCTGATGACGATCGCGGGCCCCGACCACATCGAGGCGTGGAAGAACAGCAGCGCCGACGACAAGCAGCGCGAGATCGAGGACGCCAGGGCCTGGTTCGGCAAGCACGGAGCCGCGGGACGGATCGTCGGCGGGGAGGAGCTCGGCTGGCCCCACGAAGCGCGGACGGTTCGCAAGAAGGGCATCAGCGACGGGCCGTTCATCGAGACGAAGGAGATGCTCGGCGGTTTCATCGTCGTCGAGGTCGCGTCGGAGACGGAGGCACTCGAGATGGCGGCCGGCTGGCCCGGCCTACGCTGGGACGACGACGCCGTGGAAGTTCGCCCGGCCGGCTCGACGGGCTGACGTCCCGGCGTCATGTCGTCCGACATCGAACGTCGCTGGAAGTCACTGGCTTCCCGCCGCCTCGTCCGAATCCGGACTCCGAAACCGGATCGCCAAGAGACACACAAGGGGATTCTGCGTGGCGTTCGGAATCGGATCGTCGCCGCATCGGCGGTGGGAGGAAGGGGTTCGGGACGGACCGCCGATTAAGCGACGGATTGCCAGCTCTGCCGCCGCCCGACATCCCGCCGGAGGGTCGACACGCCGCCGGCGAGTGTCTCGATGTCCGGCGGTCCGTTTCCGATGACCACACAGTAGCCCGCTGCCTGAACGGCGCCATGGGCCATTTGTCATCAAGTGTGTACGTCATGTGACACGGTTGACGGACGCGGCTCCAGCGGCCCTAGGCGGCCTCGAAGCGGAACCGGTCGCGGTCGCGCACGAGACGCCCGATCGGGGTGTCGGACTCGTGCGAGAGCGCCACGACCCACCCCTCGTCCGCTGCGCGGGCAAACAGGGAGCCCTTGACGGCAACCGAGTCCAGCGGGAAGTCGTCGAACGACGTGACCCAGCGGGGATTCGCCGCCCACGGCCGCATGCAGAGATCGCCGAAGAACGCGAGCGTCCGGGCGCCCGCTCCCCCACCCCGGACGACGACGGCCTGGTGCCCCGCGGAGTGGCCCCCTGTCGGCACGACCGACACGCCCGGCAGGACCTCGCGCTCGCCATCGACCCAGCCCTCTTCGCCCCAGGACCGGACGAGTTGAACTTCAGGCTGGTCATATGAGGCGACGACCCGCGAATTGTCGCTGAGCGCGATCTCCCACTCGGCCCGCTGGGCGACGATCGTCGCTCTAGGGAATGCCCGCGAGCCGTCGGCCAGCAGGAGCCCCCCAGCGTGGTCGAAATGGAGGTGGCTCATCGCGACGACGTCCACGGAGCCCGGGTCGAACCCGGCAGTGACGAGGGCCGGCACGATCGGCGAACCCTCGTAGCCTCGCATCTGGCGGACCTTGTCAGTGACGCGCTCACCAATCCCCGTCTCGACCAGGACGCGACCCGCCGGTGTCTCAATCAGGAGGCAGTTGAGTGCCTGCAGCAGGCGGTGGTCGTGATCGATCTCCTCGCTCACCAGCGAGTCCCAGAGGATCCGCGGCACGGGGCCGAACAGTGCACCGGCGTCGGAGCGGAACGATCCAGCCTGGATCAGCGCAACTCGAACGCCGCCGCCGAGCTCCAGCGACCAGTCGACCGAATCGTTCAGGGCCACCTGTGGCGCTCAGCCGCCCGGCTTGCGGCCGTTGGCGAAGTCGCGGTGGAACGCGGAGGCCGTCGGCTCGGACTGGCCCTGGTACTTCGACCCAAGGGAGGGCGAGCCGTACGGCCGATCGACCGGGCTCGACATCTTGAAGAACGAGATCTGTCCGATCTTCATCCCGGAGTAGAGGGCGATCGGAAGATTGGCGACGTTGGACAGCTCGAGCGTCAGGTTGCCCTTCCAGCCCGGGTCCACGTAGCCCGCAGTCGAATGGATTAACAGCCCGAGGCGGCCCAAGGAACTGTTGTGGGTCGGGATGAATGACTTCGTGACAAGGAACATGCCGCTAGGTGCCGCGACCTGAATACAGCGGACCGGCACGGGGGCGACCTCGCGGACCACGTCGATCGCGCGGAACTTATGGAAGCGACCATCGGCCTGCTTCTGCCGAGCCAGCTTGCGCGGCAACCGGAAGACCGGCCGATCGGGAGTGAATTTCACTCGGTACTTCGGACCGTGGTCAATGCCGGTTAGAGTCGCACGCCCCTCCGACTTCATCGGTCTGAAACCCAGACTTCCGGCGAGCTCGACGACGCTGTCGGCCAAGTTCTCGTTGGTGCTCGTGAACTCGCAGCGACCAGCGACGTCGTCGACGTAGCCATCGGTGTCCATCAAGCCTTGAAGCAGCGCCAATCGTTGCCCGACTCCGGCCTCGAGATAGGCCCGCGGCACATACTTTCCTTCGCGCATGCCCAGGTTCCGGAGCTTGCTCGACAGCGTCTGGTTCCGCTCGAACCGTCCTGAGTCGATGTCGCGCGTTCGACCGGTAGCCCCAATGCTGTAGAAGTGCGGCGCATAGGCGAGTCGCCGGACTGGGTAGCCCTCTCCGCTGATCTGCTCGAGGATCTCCGGGTCACAGCAGGTAATCGTTGCCGCCGTGGTGGTCCCGTCCCCGAGCCAGGCGCCGAGGGTGTACGGCTCGATCGGCAGGTCGATTCGTGCCGGGTATTGGACGGGACCGGCGAGCGGGATTTGGTGGTTCTGTTCTCCGCGCACACGAACCGTGCGTGCGATCTCGTCCGTCGTCCGGATCTGCGTCCGCGCACGGCCGTATCGACGGTCGTTCTTGTCGCTGGTCATCCATAGGTGGGACGCATCCGCGATGACCCGGGCCCCATCCGAAAAGATCAGCTCGCGGCAGGGCCGATCGAGCATGGGTGGCGTCGCCGCGACGACAGTTGTTGGAGCCCCGGTCTCGTCGAAGACCGCATCGCCTGGCACGAGCTCACCCATAGTCCGCCACCCAAGCGGGGTCGGGACCGGGGTATCCAGGGCGAGCGCCTTACCTTCCAATCTGGCGACGAGATCGTTCGGGAGCTCGACCCACTCGAGCGTCTGGCCGAGGACGAATTCGCCGGGATGGAGCACGAACGGCTCGTCGTCGGCGATCGTCAACATCTCCGTCAGGTCCGGCTGCGGCGCCCGGACGTCGATGTACGGGTAGCGGTTGTTGCGGAAGACGCGGAAGCTCCGGTCGAGGTGGAGGTCGACCGAGCTGGGCTGGAGGTCGGCCGGGTCGTAGGGTCGGATCCCGACCTCCCCGGCGTCGATCGCCGCCCGGATGTCGCGATCCGAGAGAACGCTCACCCGTGCTTTCCCTTGCGACCACGCGGTCGGACGTCGATCGAGACCGTGTCGCCGCGCTGGTTGAAGAGCGTGTCGACCTCGCGCTTGAGCGCCTCGAGGTCGTCGAAGCTCTGGTAGACGCTGGCGAACCGGATATAGGCGATCTGATCGAGCTCGCCGAGGGCCTCCATCGCGAGGGCGCCGATCCGCGTCGATGGAACCTCCGTGGCCCCTTCGGAGCGCAACTCCGCCTCGATCCGGTCGGCGGCCTGTTCGGCGGCGTTGTCCGGGACAGGTCGTCGGGTCAGTGCCTTGCGCAGCCCGGATGCCGAGCTTGTCGCGATCGAACTCCTGGCGCGTCCCGTCGCTCTTGACGACGATGAGCCGTGCCGCCTCGACGCGCTCGTAGGTCGTGAAGCGGGTCGTGCACGCGGCGCATTCGCGGCGACGCCGGATCGTTGCGGCGTCGTCGAGGTCCCGCGAGTCGACCACCCGCGTCTCCCGCTCACCGCAATGGGGGCAGCGCATCGGTTCTCCTGGTCGGTGGTACCACAAGAGCTTGTGGTGCATGAGGAGGATACCACTACATGCAGTGGTGTCGAGCCCGTCTGCGCCCTCAGACGGTTCGGCGGGCCGGCGGGCGCCGAGACGGGTCGACGGGAACGAGGGCCGCGGCCTCCTGCGCATGGCGGGCGATCGCTTCCCGGGCGTGGAGCAGGTTGAGGTAGCCGCGCTTGATCGCCGTCTGGGCTTCGAGTCCGCGTGACCCGGCCCGCATCGTCGACTGGATCGTGCAGCCATGCTCGACCATTTCCAGCGCTCGCCGCGCCCGCTCCAGCTCCGACACGAGCGCGTCGCGGATCGCGTGGCCGTCGCTTGGCGCCCGGAGCCCGCGACCTTCGTCGGCATACCGCTGGACGGCGTCGAGCGAGGCGGTGAGGTCGTCGGCGATCGCACCCGCAGCAAGGGAGCCGCGCCTCACGGAGTCGATCCGACCGCCCATCTCCGCGAGCGACACCTCGGCTCGATTGGCGAGGTCACCGACCTGGCGCCGGAACCGCTCGACGTCGCGGGTAGCCGCACCGAGGCGTCCGGCTCGTCGCAGGAAGAGCAGGAACATCACGGCGAGGATGAGGAACGCGACGAGCGGCAGCACGACCGCAGCCTCAATCATCTGTTCGCCCCGACGCCCCGGCCGCCGTTCTCAGCCGGAGCCCTGCCGAGCACGGAGCTCGGCCAGGATCGCGGGACCGACCTCGAACAGGTCGCCGATCACGACGAGGTCCGCGAACTCGGCGATGGGTGCGTCCGGGTCGCGATTGACCGCGACAACCGTCTCCGCCGTCTGCATGCCGACCTTGTGCTGGATCGCGCCGCTGATGCCGAGCGCGAGATAGAGCTGCGGCTTGACGATCTTGCCCGTCTGGCCGATCTGCTGGGCGTACGGGATCCAGCCCGCGTCGACCGCCGCGCGCGTCGCCCCGACCGCCCCGCCGAGCGCCTCGGCGATCTCCTCGACAAGCTTGAAGCCGTCGGGTCCGCCCACGCCACGGCCGCCCGAGACGATGACCCGGGCCTCCTCGATCGGAGCCGCGGCGCCGGCTTCCTCGATTCGTTCGACGACCGCGACGGCGGGCTGAGCGAGGTCCCCGACCGTGTCGACCTTCTCGACCTTGCCCGCGGCGGCGGCAGGCTCGGCCGTCACGACGTTCGGTCGAACCGTGACGATCCCCGAGTCGCCGGTGAACCCACTGGTCGTGGTCAGCTTGCCGCCGAAGACGCTCATCTCGACGCTGGGGCCACCGTCCGCCCAGGTCGCCGCGACCGCGTTTGCCAGGATCCCTCGTCCCGTCAGCGCCGAGAGCGCGCCGGCGACGTCGCGGCCGTCCGGCCCCGCGCCGACAAAGTCGAATCCCTTTGCATCGGCTTCTGGCAGGCCCGCGATCCGGTCCGCAGCGATCATCGACCACGGCCGCTCGGCGGCGGCGGGCTCCGTGACCGCGAGGACGCGCGGCAGATACTTTGCGAGCTCGGTCGCGGCCGGCATCGGATCGGCTGCGACAACGATCCCGGTGACGTCCTGACCGGCCTCGGCGGCCAGCGTCCGCGCCAGCGTTGCCACCTCAGTCGAGATGCGGGCGAGCGACCCGTCCGCCGTCACCTCGCCGATCACCCGGAGGCCCGCCATCAGATGATCCTCCGCTCGGCGAGGAACGCGACGAGCTCGCGCGCGGCCTCGTCCGGTGCTCCTCTTACAACGCGCGTCGCCGCGCGCGGGGGCGGTGCCTCGGATCCCAGCACCTTCGTCGTCGCGACCGCCCCGCCAACCGTCGAGGGGTCGACGCCGACGTCGGACAAGTCCTTCGTCGCGATCTCCTTCGAACGTGCGGCCATGATCCCCTTGAGCGACGGGTAGCGCGGCTCGCCGAGGGCCTGGGTGCAGACGATCAGCGCGGGCATCGGGGCCTCGAGCAGATCGAAGCCGGTCGGGCTGATGCGCCGGACCTTCACGTTGCCCGCGGCCGGATCGGGCTCGATCTTCGCGGCGTAGGACAGGTACGGCAGGCGGAGGATTGCCGCCACCCCGGCCGGGACGACTCCTGCGAGACCGTCGGACGTGTCCGCGCCGGCGAGCACGAGGTCGAACTCGAGGTCCTTGAGCGCCGCGGCGAGGACCCGCGCGGTCGCGACGTGATCGGAGCCCGCCAGCGCCTCGTCGGTGATGTGGACCCCGCGGTGAGCGCCCATCGCGAGCGCCTTGCGCATCGTCTCCGGGCCCGACGCGGGTGCCATCGAGACGAGCGTGACTTCGCCGCCGTGTGCCTCGGTCAGCTTGAGTGCGGCTTCGAGCGCGTACTCGTCGTTGGCATTCACGACCGCGGGCGACGCCGCGCGATCCAGGCGGCCATCCGGGCCGAGGCGCTCACCACCCGAGGCGGGATCCGGAACCGGCTTCACCATGACGACGATCTGCACGACGGGGAGGCTCCTCTTGTTCTCTTGCGGTCCTGACCGGCTCGCGTCAGCCGTTGCGGCCGGCGAGGGCGCGGGCAATGACCAACCGCTGGATCTGCTGCGTTCCCTCGTAGAGCTGGGTGATCTTCGCGTCGCGCATCATCCGCTCGACCGGAAACTCGTCGATATAGCCGTATCCGCCCAGTACCTGCACGGCATCGGTCGTGACTCGCATCGCGTTGTCACCGGCGACGAGTTTACACATGGCCGACCAACGAGCCGCATCCCGGGCGCCGGCCTCGATCTCCGTGCATGCCTTGTACAGAAGCTGGCGGGCGGCCTCTGTGCCGGCGTCCATGTCGGCCAGCATCGCCTGGACCATCTGGAACTCCGCGATGGGCCGGCCGAACTGCTTGCGCTCCTGGGCGTACCGCGCCGCGACCTCGAGCGCACCCTGGGCGATGCCGACCGCCTGGGCGGCGATCCCGGGCCGGCTCCGATCGAGCGTCCGCATCGCGATCGAGAACCCGTCGCCCTCGGCGCCGACGCGGTGGCTGTCCGGGACCCGGACGCCGCTGAAGCTCAGCTCTGCCGTTGGTGAGCCGCGGATGCCCATCTTGTGCTCGATCCGCTCGACGACGAAGCCAGCCGCCCCCTTCTCGACGATGAAGCAGCTCAGCCGCTTGTGGCGCGGCGCGTCGGGGTCATCGTTCGTGACGGCGAAGACCGTGATGAGATCAGCGACGCTTCCCTGGCTGATGAACCGCTTCGACCCGTCGATCAGCCAGTCGTCCCCGTCGCGCCTGGCGCGGGTCCGCATCGCTGCAGCGTCGCTGCCGGCGTCGGCCTCGGTCAGGGCGAAGGCGATCAGCGACCGACCGGCGGCGAGGTCCGGGAACCAGCGTTGTTTCTGCTCGTCGGACCCGGCGAGCAGAAGTGGGAGCGAGCCGAGCTCCTGGACCGCAAGGATCAGGCCACTCGTGGCGCAGACGCGGCTGATCTGCTCGACGGCCAGGCAGATCGTCAGCAGCTCGCCACCGAGACCGCCGTACTTGGTCGGGAACGGGAGCCCGAGGATGTCGTGGGACGCCAGAAGGTCCTTGACGTCGAGCGGGAATTCGCCGGTTCGGTCGATCTCAGCCGCGCGAGGCCCGATCCGCTCGTCGGCGAGAACCCGCACCGCGTCGCGCAGCATCAGCTGCTCCTCGGTCAAGCGGTAGGTCCCGGCGGCAGGGGTGGCGGACGTGGGCTCGGTCACCGCGACTCATCGTAGCAGCGTCGACGCCTGCGGCCTCCCCGTCGAACGCGATTGGACCGTGGCAGCTTGCGACGTTAGGCTGGGAATGCGGCGTCTCCTGTCCATGGGGCATGGATTCCAGTCGCCGAGGAATAGCTCGTGGATCTGACCACGAAGGTGCTGCTGCTCGTCGCTGCGCTGCTCGTCCTTGCGGTAGCGGTCGCGATGATTCGGCGCCGCCAGCGGATGGCCCGCGAGCTCGCGACCCGCGAGAACCCCTTCGCCGTCTCCACCGAGGGCGAGAAACGTTGCCCGAACTGCGGCATGGGCAACCTCTGGACGGACCGCAACTGCATCAGCTGCAAGGCACGTCTGCCGGGCTGACCTGTCCCCTCGTCCGACGCCGGGCCTGCATCTGGTCGATCAATCGTCCGATTTCGAACGCCGCCGGAAATCACTCCGGCCTCACCCGATTCTCCGATCTCGGAGTCCGATTTCGGAACGGGGCGCGGTAGGAGAGTGACTTCGCACGACGTGCGAAATCGGAGCATCGCCGCAGCCACGGAACGCCCGGCTCCCGACTTCGGAGCCGCTACTGCAGGACCGGGAGCTGGCGACCGGCCGGCTGGGTCGGGGCGAGCGAGCCGGCGAGGATCTCGGCGATGTCCTGGGCGGTCACGGTCCCAGTCCCAGGAGCCGCCGCCGACGCGGCGTCCGCGAGGCCGTCCTTCATCATCACCATGCAGAACGGGCAACTCGTGGCGACCGTGTCGGCGCCCGTCTCGAGCGCCTGACGCGTCCGCTCCGCGTTGATCCGGGTCCCTCGCGTCTCCTCCATCCACATTCGGCCGCCGCCGGCCCCGCAGCAGAACGTGTTCTTGCCGGACTTCTCCATCTCCCGGAGCTCAACGCCGGGCACGGAGCCCAGGACGTCGCGCGGCGCAGCGATCACGCCGTTGTAGCGGGCCATGTAGCACGAGTCGTGGAAGGTCACGGAGCTCGCTGGTCCCTCATCGGCGACGCGGAGCCGCCCGTCCGCGAGCAGCCCCTGCAAATAGACCGAGTGATGGACGACCTTGAACGACCCGCCGAGCTGGCCGTACTCGTTCCCGATCGTGTTGAAGCAGTGGGGACAGGCCGTGACGATCGTCCGCTCGCCCATCCCGTAGCGGTTGAGCGTCTCGACGTTGCCTGACGCCAGGATCTGGAAGACGTAGTCGTTGCCCATCCGGCGCGCAGGGTCGCCCGTGCACGACTCCTCCTGGCCGAGGACCGCGAACTGGATGCCGGCGGCCGACAGGCACGTCGCGAACGCCCTGGCGACACGCTTGTTACGCTCGTCGAACGCGGCCGCGCAGCCAACCCAGTAGAGAACCTCCAGCTCGTCGAGTCGCCCATCGGCTGCCATGGACGCGACGGTCGGCACCTCGAAGGGCAGGCCCTTCGTCCAGTCGAGGCGGGTCGAGGCCGGCTGGCCCCACGGGTTGCCCTGGCCCTCCATGCCGCGGAACGCCCCGGCGAGCTCGGCCGGGAACCGCGATTCCTCGAGGACGAGGTTTCGTCGCAGGCCGACGATCTTGTCGACGTGCTCAATGAGGACGGGGCAGGCCTCGACGCACGCGCCGCACGTGACGCAGTCCCAGACCGCCTCGTACGGGATCGCATCGTCGACGATCGGGGCGGCCATCCGCTCTGCCGCCGGGATGGCGCCGCCGAGGCCGTATGTCTCCCGAACGATCGGGCTGTTCGGGATCAGGTCCAGGCCATGCTCCGCCTCGACCGACATGTCCCGGATTCCCATGATGAACGTCTTCGGGTTGAGGGGCTTGCCGGTGTTCCAGGCGGGACACGCCTGCTGGCACCGGCCGCACTCGGTGCAGGTGAAGCCGTCGAGGAGATCCTTCCATCCCAGGTCCTGGAGCGACTTGAGCCCGAACGTCGCGTCCTCGCGCTCGAGGTCCATCGGCGGCAGCTCGCCACGTGGCCGGAGCTTGCGATACCAGATGTTCGGGAAGGCGGTCGCGATGTGGAGGTGCTTCGAGAACGGGAGGTAGATCAGGAACGCCGCGACGAGCGCGATGTGCGCCCACCAGAGGAAGATGAAGGCTGCCTCCAGGACGTCCGGAGACAGCGACCGAAGCGGTCCCGCGAGCACGGCTGAGACGAATGCTCCAGGCTGGTCGCCGTGGCGGGCGAACTCGAAGACCTCGGCGAAGAGCTCCGTGGCGACGACGCCGCCGATCATCGACAGGATCATGAGGGCGTCGCGGTTGTACGTCAGGCGCTTCGGGCGCGAGATCAGCCGCCGATAGAACGCCCAGAGGATCGAGACGATAACGATCACCGCGACGACGTTCTGCATGCCCGAGACGGCCGTCCAGATCGCCCCGTCGAACGGCGCCGACAGGACCATCTCGATGATCCCGCCGGTCACCACATTCGCAGTTCCGATCGTCAGCAGCACGAACCCCCAGAAGATGCCGGCGTGCATGATGCCGGCCCGGAGGTCCTTGAACATTTTCGTCTGGATGACCGCGTATTCGATCAGCCCGATCAGGCGAGCCCCGATCTGGCCGAACGGGCGGGGCTGCTCGACCGATGGCTTCGCGGCGGCGAAGACGCGGAGGTGACGGGCCATCGCCAGCAGGAAGATGAACGCGGCTCCCCAGAAGAGTGGGAAGACCAGCGGGTAACCGGGGACGTCGGCAAAGACGGGGAACATCACTCGTGCTCGTCGGGGATGGCCACGACGCGCGGATCGGCGACTGGCGCCACCGGCGCCGTCTCGCCCGAGCCGTGGTCGAACGGTCCGGCCAGGGTCTCGAGGGCATGGTGGAGGACCGGGACGATCGCCTCCAGGGACTCGATCGCGCCCTTCGGGCTGCCCGGCAGGTTGACGATGAGCGATCCGCGGAGGACGCCGGCAACAGCGCGGCTCAGGTCCGCCATCGGGGTATGGCGACGGCCCTCGGCCCTCATCGCTTCGGCGAGGCCCGGAACCTCGTACTCGACGACCGCCAGGGTCGCCTGGGGCGTCACGTCGCGCGGGGTGAGCCCGGTCCCGCCGGTCGTGATCACGAGCGGATGGCGTCGGGCGGCGTCGCGCAGGGCGGCTTCGATCGTCGCCTGGTCGTCCGGGACGACCGCCCGCTCAACGTTGAATCCGAGCTCGTCAAGCCTGAATTCCACCGCCGCGCCACTCGAATCCTCTCGTTGGCCGGCCGCTCCCCGGTCGCTCGCTGTCAGTACTAGAGCGGAGCGCCCGCTCATCCGGGCCCCCGCCGCTTGCCCCCGATCCGCCCGGCGGCCCGGTCACCCGGCTTCCGCTGGTCGGACGGTCGCTCCGCCTCCGCCTCCATCGGGCGATGCCACTCGCCACTCCGGCCGCCGCTCTTCGAGAGCAGCCGGAGGGACCGGACCTCGACGCCGCGCTCGACGCCCTTGACCATGTCGTAGATCGTCAGCGCCGCCACCGAGGCCGCCGTGAGCGCCTCCATCTCGACACCGGTCGGAGCGGTGGTTGCCGCCTCGGCTCGAACGCGGAGCACCCCGGCCGCCCGGTCCGGGGTCACGGCAACGACGAGATCGGTCAGCGCGATCGGATGGCAGAGCGGAATCAGCTCGCTCGTCCGCTTGCCGGCCATCACGCCGGCGAGTTCGGCCACGCCCAGGACGTCGCCTTTCGGCCCACCGCCGTCGATCACGAGGCTCATGGTCTCCGGCGAGACCGCGACGAGCGCCTCCGCAACCGCTCGTCGGGCGGTGACGGCCTTGTCCGTGACGTCGACCATGCGCGGCCGCCCGCTCCGGTCGACATGCGTCAGCCGGCGGCGCTCGGTTCGCGGGGGCGGTTTCTGGGCCATCGATCCTCCGTGAGTCAGCCGGCGTCAAGCCACCAGAGCTCGAGCTCCGCACCGGCGTCGAGCGTATCGTGCACCTCCGGGACCACTGCGAGTGCGTCCGCGGCGGCAAGGGCAGAGATCACGTGGCTCCCCTGCCCCGACGCGCCACCCGCCAGCCGGACCCGGACCCGGCCGCGCTCGTCTCGGATCGGCGACCCCACCTCGTCGCGTTCAGCGATGACACGGATGAACGCGCGCCGGCCGTGGCTCTTCGAGATGCGCTCGCCGATGACGGCGCGGTCGACCGGCCGGCGGAGGCGATCCGCCCGATGGCCCGCGAGTGCTCGAATCGCGGGACGGACGAACAGCTCGAAGGTCACGAAGCTCGAGACAGGGTTTCCCGGCAACCCGAAGAGCAGCGTGCGCCTGCCATCGGATCGATCCGCTGTCCCGAAGACGAACGGCTTACCCGGCTGGACCGCCACGCGCCAGAGGTCGATCTTGCCGATCTTCTCGAAGGCGAGCTTGACGACGTCGTACGGTCCGACGGAGACCCCGCCGGACACGACGATCGCGTCAGCCCCGGCCGCCAGGGCCGCACAGAGCCGCGACTCGACGTCATCGAGTCGGTCGTTGGCGATCCCGAGGGCCATCGCCCGACCGCCAGCGGCATCGACGAGGGCCAAGAGGCCAGGCCCGTTGGCGTCCGGGATGCCGGCCGCGCCGAGCGCCTGTCCGGCGGGCCGCACCTCGTCGCCGGTTGCGAGGACATGGACCTCGGGCCGGCGGTGGATCGATAGCTGGGGAACGCCCGCTCCCGCCGCGAGGGCGATCCCCGCGGCCGTCAGCGCGGACCCTGGCTCGAGGATCGTCACCCCGAGACCCAGGTCGCTGCCTGCGCGGCGAATCGATCCGCCAGGCTCGACCGCTGAGTGGACGAGGATCGCCGGCGGCAGCGGCCCCGTCGCATCCCTGCCACGCGGACCCGCCGGTGCCCCGGATGCGTCGAGCGGCGTCGTCAGCTCCACGGGCACGACTCCGTCCGCTCGTGTCGGGATGGGCGCACCGGTCGCGATCCGGATGGCGCCGCCGCGAGGCACCTCGATCGTCGGCGCGATCCCCGCCCGGACCTCGCCGGCGACGTCGAGCCGGATCGGGGCATCCTCGGTTGCTCCGGTGGTGTCCGCGGTCCGAACCGCGTAGCCGTCCATCGCCGAGTTGTCCCACGGCGGAAGTGCGGTCGTGCTGCTCACCGGCTCTGCGAGCACGCGTCCCAGTGCGTCGGACAGGTAGACGATCTCCGTCGCGGTCGGGCCGGAGACGGCCGCGAGGACCGCGTCTCGCGCGTCCTCGACGGACATGAGGCCGACCGGGGCGGACGGTGCGGTCACAGGACCACGCCGGTCACAGGACCACGCCGCGCAGGTCGGCTTTGGCGCGGAGCGTGACCGCGATCGAGCGTCGCGTGAGAACGCCACGAAGCGTCGTGCCGTCGCGCACGGGCAGGCCGTCGAGCCGCGATATCCGGAGGCGCTCCAGGCCGTCGGACAACGATTCCTCCGGCCCGACGAGCGGCAGGTCGGCCACGTCGATCATGACGTCGGAGGTTCGGGTCGAAGCCCAGTCGCGCTCGGGCACGCTGCGGATCTGGACGGCCCCGACGATGCCGACGAGCGTGTCCTCGCGCACGACCGGCAGGGCGGGCCCGAGCGAACCGTCGAGCACCCGGGCGGCGAACGTGTCGAGCGTCAACTGCGGCGAGATCGTCTCGAGCTTGGCCTCCATCGCCTCATCGACGCGGAGGCCTTTGAGGAGCCCCTCGAGCAGGAGCCAGCGGTCGACCGATCTCGCCGAGGCTCCCAGGAACCAGCCGATGAGCCCGACCATGGCCCCGTCGACGGTGTCGCCGGTCAGGATGATCACGAGACCGGCCCCGATCAGGACCCAGCCGACCCATCGGCCAACCGTTCCGGCCGCGCGCGCGCCCTGCCGCTCGTCGCCGGTCCGGGCCCAGACGATCGCCCGGACGACACGCCCACCGTCGAGCGGGAACGCCGGCACGATGCTCACGCCGGCGAGGACCAGGTCGAGAACGCCGATGATGAACAGCACATCGCCCACGATCCGAAGCGGCGTCACCCCCGACACGAGCGCCAGCACGGCGATGCCGATCAAGATGAGGCCGAAGCCCAAGCTCGTCGCCGGCCCCGCGAGAGCCACCGCCGCCTCTCCCCGCGCCGTCGAGGCCCGGACATCGACTGTGGCGGGCGACCCGATGAAGTGCACGGAGATCGCCTCGACCGGGAGGCCGTTCCGCCGACCCACCAGCGCATGGGCCAATTCGTGCGCAACGACAGTCGCCAGGAATCCCAGCGAGGCGACGGCGCCGATCAGCCAGGCCAGCGTCGCATCGGCCGCTGGTTGGAGCTGACCGAGGCGTCCGCCCACGGTCACGGTGATGATCGCGATGATGAAGATCCAGGACAGGTGCAGGCGGATCTCGATTCCGAGGATCCGGGCAACGGGCACGCCGCTCATCCCGCCACCTCCGGATTAGCGAGGCCGCCGGCGAGGGCCGAGGGCGCCGTGTGCGGGCGAGCTCGACGACCGGCAACGGCTGCGACGACGATCGACAGGACGACGATCACCACACCGACGGCCATGGTCGTCTCGGACCAGAACGAGAACGGGAAGAGCTGGACGAGCCGTTCGGTCCCTGGGTCGAATGTGTACGAGCCGCCGGCGAAGAACAGCCGATGGAACACCTCGAACGCGGCCTCGAAGGCGAGCACCGCCACGACACCGGCCACGACGACGATCACTGCGAGTGACCTGGCGCCGTTGCGGATCGCGGACCAGGCGCGCTCAGGGTGGCCCAGCCTCCGGGCGCCCACGTAGAGCGTCAGCAGTCCAAGAGCAGCCGCGATCGCCAGGACGCCGAACGCGCCGAACACCCGCTGGACGTCGAGCATGTGCGCCGCTTCGCGCTCGTTGAACAGGTAGGCCCCGGAGCCCATCTCGATCACGAACTCGCCGCCGAGCACGAGATCGCCGAGGACGCGGTTCGTGGCGTACTCCAGCTCGTGTGGCGTGAAGCCCGTCAGCTGGAGTGAGCCAGCCCGACCTTGCTCGAACGAGACCCAGGCGGGAGTCAGGAATGGAACGATCGCGATCGCCGTGATGACGACGGCCGTGGCGATCGCCGTCAGGACGCCGGCGACGCGCTGCGGAACGAGGGCGTTCACGTCCGCAATGGTAGTGCCGCCGCCCGAGCGACGCGGCCGCGGCGGCGGTCAGGCGTCCTCGAGCGTCCTGGCCTGCTCCCACCAGCCGACCACGGTCAGGTCGGACGGTTCTTCCATCTTCAGCTCCATCGCCGCAGGGATGAGGGCGGCGCGGAACTGGTCGAGGCTCAGCTTGAGGATGTCGCGGAGTCCCTCGATCCCCGCCTGCAGGAGGAGCTGGTGCTGCTGCGGCCCGAAGCTCGCGAGGTTGAGCATCAGCGCCTCGTCCCGCCATGCGAGCACGTCGTTCGTGGACGCGTCGACCTGGTCCGCTAGCGTCTGGCGGCGCGTCGGTGTCTCCGACACCTCGATCAGGAGTCCCGTCGTGAAGACGCCCTGGCGTTCGAGCCGCCCGAGGTGGACGGGCTCGATCCGGGTCAGCTCGATGATCGGGGGCACGGCGGGTGGCTCCTCCTAGCTTTCAGGCGGTCCCTCGAGGCCCTCGAGCGGGCCCGACCCGTGGAGCTCGACGAGGGTCTGGCCGCGGGGACCTCCCGGGCCCATCTGGCGGTTGGCGACCTCGACCTCGCCGGAAACCTGCCGTCCATCCTTCGTCCGCCCGGCAAGACGGCCGCTTTCGGCGACCTGAGTCGCGGGCATCAGGGCTCGAGCGGACCAACGTGCGACGCCACCATCGTCCTCCCAGACGTCCATCGTCGCGCTCGGCAACGGGGCGCCGGCGAAAGTCACGTCGAGCAGCGCGAACCGCCGATGGCTGGTGGGCATGGCTAAACGGTAACAGGCCTCCCCGACGCCCCGCACGGCGCCGGGATCAGTCGTCCGGAAACGCCGGCGGAAACTGCGCGGTTCCGCGCATGCCCGGATCCCAGTTCGGGAGTCGCAGCGCCATCCAGTGGGCGTCGCCCCAGGGGCGTGGAGGCTCGATCCCGATGGCACGAGCGGGCTCGAACCCGAACCTCGGGTAGTACGTGTCGTGTCCGAGCAGGCAGATCACCGGCTGCGCCCGCTCCGTGGCCAGCGCGATCGCGGCCTCCATCAGGGCCGAGCCGATGCCCGCGCGCTGCTGCTCCGCGGCGACCGCGACCGGGCCGAGCATCCAGATCCGGCGAACCGTCCCATCGGCGCCCACGAGATCGCCTTCGCTCAGCAGGAGATGGCCGACAACCGCGCCGGCGTGATCCTCCGCGACGAGCGATCCGCCCGCGATCCACCGATCCGTCCCGCGAATGTCGTCGACGATCCGGCCTTCAACGGTGCCGCCAAACGCGCCGTCGTTCACCGCCCGGATCGCATCCGCGTCGCCGACCCGCTCCGGTCGGACCGTCACGCGATGCACGAGTTCAGCCCTTCGGCCCGCCGCGGGTGCAGACGCGGCGGGCGCTCGAGGAACCCGTCAGGTGACTGTGAGCGTCCCCGAGGCGAGGACAGTGCCGCCAACGTCGAGCAACTCGAACGTCCAGTCGCCCGCGGCCGGCATCGAGGTGATCGGAAAGCCCCAGTATTCACCGACTCCGGACCCCGTAACCGCCTGATCGTTGACGACCTCGCCGTCGAAGGTCGCTCGGATCCTCAGTTCCTCGGGCTTCATCGACTTGCCGACATTGCCAACCATGACGGCGGGCGCGCCGAGCGCCATGCTCGTCGTTCGACCGGTGATGACGAATGTCGAAGGATCGAAGCTCTGACCGAACCAGATCGTTCCCACCGGCGGTGCGTCGGCCCTGTTGACGCCCCCGCAACCAACCAGGGCGATGACTAGCAGTGCGCTGAGTGCAATTCGTTTCATCGCCCGATCCTGCTGTATCCCCAGCCCGGGGATCACCACCCATTCGTTCCATCGCTATCGTCCGCGGCCAGATCCGTCGCCATCGCAACCCTCCCGTTGTGAGAGACTTAACTCGATCGTTGCGAGAGGCTTCCGACTGCATCGGATCACGTGGTCGCAAGTGACGCGGGACTGGAGGGCGAAGGTTCTTGGAGCTGTGGATCATAGTGGGCCTCTGGCTCAGCTGCGGGCTCGCGAGCCTGCTGATCGCCCGGAGCCGCGGGATCAGGAACAGGCTGCCCTGGTTTCTGACCGGCACCATCCTCGGGCCCGTTGGCTTGATCCTGGCGTTCATGGATGCGCGACCGCCTAAGTCCGAGTACACCATGGAGGCGCTCCATCGATTGCGGGAGCTCCGGGAGCAAGGTGAGCTGAGTCCCGAGGAGTACGATTTGGAACGAAGCGCCATGCTCGGTCGCATCTAGGGCCCGCGTAAGGCCTGCCGCGAAAGCCAAACTTTGCAACGCGGCGTTCCTTCCGCAGGCGTACAATCCGCTGGCTCCCAGATGCTTCCGTCAACGTTGGAGAGGGCGTTGCCGTGATCGAGACGATTCCGAAGACCGATGAGCTCCTTGCCGCATGGCACGACGCGCAGCGGCACGTCGAGCAGCTCCGTCTCGACTCGCCCGGTCGCGCCGCCGCCGAGGATCGGCTCCACGACGCCCGCATCGCATACCACGATCGCATCGCGGACGTGGCCGGGCCCATCCCGGACGACGAGTAGCGCGACCGGTCTTCAGGATCTGCGCTACGGCCCGTAGTCGACGGCCACAGGTGTCTTGCTGATACCCGGATAACCGACCCCAATGGCCTTGACGCTCCCGTCGGCCAGCTCGAAACGAGCAACCGAGCAGCAACTGCCGCTGCGATTGGTGAGGACCTGGTTGCCATTCGCGTCCACCGTGGTCCCCTCGATGTGCAGGACGACGCTTAGGCGTCCGGCTTGTCGCCGAAGATCGTGTAGTGCCAGCCCTTCTCTGCTTCGCCCGTCAACTCGATCATGACGTGCTTGACCTGCGTGTACTCCTCGAACGAGTACGACGACATGTCCTTGCCGAACCCGGACTGCTTGAACCCACCGTGCGGCATCTCGGAGGTCACCATGAGGTGGTCGTTGACCTGGACGTGGCCGAAGTTGAGCGTCCGAGCGGCCTCCATCGCCTGGAAGACATCGCGTGTCCAGATGCTCGCGGCAAGGCCGTACTTCGTGTCGTTCGCCTTCTCGAGAGCCTCATCGGGCGAGTCGATCGGCAGGATCGCGAGAACCGGCCCGAAGACCTCCTTCTGGACGATCTCCGAGTCCTGGGCGCAGTCAGCGATGATCGTGGGAGCGTAGAAGGCGCCGTCTGGCAGGCCGGGAACATCGGGCCGGAAGCCGCCGGTCACGATCGTCGCGCCGTCGGCTCGTGCTCGCTGGACGAAGCCGTCGACACGCTCGACCTGGGCATCGCTGATGAGCGTCCCGAGATCCGTCGCGGGATCGAACGGGTCGCCAAGGCGGACGCTCTCGAAGAGTTCCTTCGTTCGGGCAAGAAACGCGTTGTAGACGGGCCTGGCGACATAGGCGCGAGTCGCGGCCGTGCAATCCTGCCCGCCGTTGATGAGCGCTCCGGCAGTCGCCCCGCGCGCCGCGGCCTCGATATCGGCGTCGGCCAGGACGATGAACGGCGCCTTGCCACCGAGCTCGAGGTGGACCCGCTTGAGGTTGCCTGACGCGAGCGCCTGGATCCGCCGGCCGGTCTCGGAGTCGCCTGTCAGCGAGATGAGGTCGACGTCCGGGTGAGCCGCGATCGCCGACCCGACGACGTCGCCGCGCCCTGTCACGACATTGAGAACGCCGGCCGGAATGCCCGCCTCGAACGCAAGCTCGGCGAGCTTGACGGTCGTGAGCGGCGTCGCCGATGCCGGCTTGAGGACCACGGAGTTGCCCGCCGCCAGCGCCGGCCCGATCTTCCAGATCGCCATCCACATCGGGTAGTTCCACGGCGCGACCTGGCCACAGACGCCGATCGGCTCGCGTCGGACCATCGATGTGTGGGTGCCGGTGTACTCGGCGGCGGCCTTGCCCTCGAGGTGGCGAATCGCGGTTGCGAAGAATCGCAGGTTGTCCGACGCGAACGCGAAATCGGAGTCGCGCCGGAGCTTGTAAGACGTTCCGGTCTGGAGCGTCTCCAGCCGGGCGAGCTCGTCGGCGTGCTCGTCGATCAACTCCGCGAGCCGGTTCATGATCGCCACGCGCTCCGGCATCAGCATCCGGTGCCAGCGACCGTCCGAGAACGAGGCGCCCGCTGCCGCGACAGCGAGGTCAACGTCCGCCTCCGTCCCGGCGGGCACACGGCCGATCAGTTCCCGCGTCGCCGGGCTGCGGACCTCGAGCCAGTCGCCGGAGGTCGAGGCAACCGGGGCCCCATCGATGAACATCAGATAGTCGGTGGCGACCTCGACGGCCATGATGCGGCCTCCCCTGCTCGGTAGCGGTTCGTCGGGCGAGTCTAGCGCGAGGGCACCGTGCGGCGGATCGACGTTCCCTGCGTCAGCCTTCGTCGAGCGGCCGCGGCTCCAACGGGACGTCCCAGTGCGCCTCCAGGAGCTCGAACCGGCGCTGTTCCTCCGCCTTGAACTTCTTCTGGTCGGGATAGAGGCGCCTGGCGATCTCGGCTTCGGTGTGGGCCTCCATCGCGGCCCAGTCGCGGTAGGTGATCGAGACCAGGACATCCCAATCGGCCCGGCCATCGCCGTGGAACCGCGGCGTCGCCATCCGGACGTCGACGAACCGCCCGTTCGCGAGGTCCTCGCGAAGGATCGGCCAGTGGTTCTTCCGGAACAGGGCGACGAACTCGTCGTGGGCGCCCCACTTCGTGCGATAGAAGTAGAGCACCTCGATGGGCCGGGTTGGTTCAGTCATCCCGCCTCCGCGCGTGCAGCAGTCCGAAGCAGCTCCCAGGCGCGCTCAACGTGGCGCGCTTCCGTGCGCAGGTTGCCAACGGCGAGCCTGATCGTGAACCGCCCGTCGAGCCGGGTATGGGACAGGAACACCTCGCCCGTCCGGTTGACCGCATCCATGATCCTGGCGTTGAGATCGTCGAGGGCTGCGTCATCCCCGGCGAACCCGGCCGGCCGATGGCGGAAGCAGACGACGGAGAACGGAACCGGCGCGAGCAGCTCCCAGCCGGGCTCGGCAGCCACCCACGCTTCGAACGACGCCGCGAGCTCCACGTGGTGCCGGATCCGACGCCGCAATCCCTCCAGACCGAACCAGCGGAGCTGAACCCACAGCTTGAGCGCCCGGAACCGGCGCCCGAGTTGCGGGGTGTACTCGTTGTAGTCGCGGACCGGCGTCTCGCGATCGAGCGTGCGGAGGTACTCAGGGACGAGGCTGAAGGCGGCCCGCAGCGTCTCCATCCGCCGCGTCAGGAGGATCGAGGCGTCGAGCGGCGCGAAGAGCCATTTGTGTGCGTTGATCACGACCGAATCGGCGCGCTCCCAGCCGCGGAACGGCTCGCGGAGCTCCGGGGCGATCGCGACGGCACCGGCGTAGGCCGCGTCGACGTGGAGCCACAGTCGCTCCGCTTTGGCGATGTCGGCGGCATCGGATACGGGGTCGATCGATGTCGAGGAGGTCGTGCCAACGGTGGCGACGACGGCGATCGGCCGAAGTCCCGTTGCCCTGTCCCGGGCGATGGCCTGGCGGAGGTCGTCGGCCTGCATCTCGAATCGATCGTTCGTCGGGATCCGAACGAACGCGTCGCGCCCCATGCCCAACGTTCGGCAGGCCTTCTCGATCGAGGAGTGAGCCTCGGCCGACGCGTACACGCGCATCCCGGCCACGACGCCGCCGGCGGCCTCGCGCGCCCCGGCCAGGGCAATCAACGACGACGTCGACGCGGTGTCCGTGATGAGACCGTCGAACGACTCCGGCAGCCCGACGGCCTGGCGCAGCCAGCCAACGACGACTCCCTCGAGCTCGGTCGCGATCGGCGAGGTCCGCCAGAGCATCGCGTTCTGGCCGATGGCCGCGACCAGCATCTCGCCGAGGATCCCGGGACCCGATGCGGTGGTCCCGAAGTACGCGAGGAAGCCCGGGTGCTGCCAATGAGTGGCGTTGGGCTCGATGAGGCGCCGGTAGTCGTCGAGGATCGCCCCGATCGGCTCCGGCGATTCCGGCGCCGACGTCGGGAACGACGGTGCGATCGACCCGGGTTCGACCGGCGGGAAGACGGCGAACCGCTCGACCGATGCGAGGTAGTCGGCCATCAGGTCGACGACCTCGTGGCCGGCCGCCCGGAATGCCTCCGGGTCCATGTCGAGGAGCCCGTCGGTCTGCTCGATGTCGAGGGCGGGGCGATCCGTCGTCGTCACGCTCCGAGTGTAGCGGGGAGCCGCTCTCGGACAAGAAGAGGCCCCGCGACAGAGGGATGTCGCGGGGCCTCGAGCCCCGATGAGTGCTGACGCGATTCGCGTTCAGCCACGGATACGCAGAGCAGCCCGATCTGGATTGAAACAACGGGGAGTTGCGAAGCCCTGGCGTTCCTGTCACCGGCTCCAAGGAGCGGCTTACCCACCGGAGCTTCGCAACTCGACGATGACGCCCGCGACTGACCACTGCAATGGCTGCCACAACTACGGGTTGCACGCGTGCACCGTTAGCCCTGGCGGTAGCTAGCCCACGGGCTTTAGATCCTCGAAGGGAATTCCCCCGCTCCAGAAGCGCGCTGCGTTGTGGCGGTCCTGGTAGTCACGCGGCATAGCGCTGGTCGTCACGTCGGTGATGCACTCGGCGTTCGTCGTGATACCAGCGAACGTTCCATTCGGGGTGGTCCACGGACCGATCCTCACGAGGAGGTGCGAGGTCTCGGTGTCCCGGGCACCCAGGTCGACCCGGCGACCTCCGACGAAGCCCGTGAAGGGATTGATGCCGGTCCCCCACGCCCACGCGCGCACTCGAACGCCGAACGCGGGCGCGCGACCGAGATTCCAGACGTGGATCCAGATGTCATACGTCGTGTCGATGGCGAGATTCCGGACGATGCGACTCTTGAAGGCGAGGTCCGTGGCTTCCGCGCGTCCGCGAACCTGCGGCTCTGGCGGCGAGCCCGCCGGCAGCGGCTCGGCCACGATGACGTCCGGGCTCGACTGAAGCCAGACGTTCCCGTCGAGCGGGCGGGCGCCGATGTCGCCTGTGAACGTGCGGATCAGCAGGAACGGCAACAGCGCATCGGCGCGATTGACCGGGAATTGCGCGACGGGGGTGACTGCGTCGTCGGAGCCCTGTGGCGGCCGCGGTCCGCGTCGCAGTTTCTCGATGTGGAGGCGCGACTTCTCGATCCGCGCCATCAGCGCCTCAGCACCGGCCTGGACGCCGGCCGCATCGAGCTGCGAATTGTCGCCGGAACCGAACGGCTCCCATGGGTCGGGCGGCGGGAACGGCCTCGGTGGCCTGGGCCCGATTGGTCCCGACGGCCCGCCCGGCCTCCGCAAGGGCGGCATCAGCGCACCGGCCGACCGGTCGGCGACATCGTCGCATCGCGCATTTCCGCTTCGGTCACCTGGAAGTCGATGTTGCAGCCCGTCGGCGATGGCTGCGCCGTTCCCAGGTAGCCGGGCGGGAGGTAGTAGTGGGCCAGCCGCTTGAGGGGGTCGTAGCGCGAACGATGGTGGAGGTTGTCGCCGGCGTCGTAGCGCTGCGGCACGGTGCACGGCTCCGCATAGCCGTACATGTCACGGACCCGCTGCGAGACGTCCGGCGCGCCCGCGATCTGCGAGACGAGGGTGATGACCTTCGGGGCGCAGCGCCATTGATCGGGCTCGGCCGCGTCGGTCGGGATTCTCGGGTGTGGCGAGCCCGGCAGGCTGGGTGTATGTCGGACGTAGTCCCAGCACTTGTACGCATAGCCGCGGTCGGAATCGAGATTGAAGTCCGGCAGTGGATGCGCGTCGTCGTTCCCGACATAGGTCGTCCCGGTCCAGGTTCCGGTCAGCTGGCCCATCAGGTAGGCGCTGTAGTCCAGCGGGTCGCCGAGGTTGGCGCCTGCGATCGGGATCAACTCCGCCGAGACGGCAGCGGTCGCCTCCGGTGAATCGGCGTCCTCGTAGCGCCGCCGCGCGGCGTCGCTGCCCGGCATGCCACCCATAAGGACGGCCGCGTTGTCGCCCTGGAGATACGGCCCGACGTGCGTTCGCGGCGCCTCCCAGCCGTTTCGACGGCCGGCCATGTTGTTGTCGGGGTAGCGCCACGGCGCGACGAATTCACTCGGTACCGGATCGGACGACCACGGCGCCGAATCCATGAACGGCGGGTTCAGGTCCGTGAGTAGCGCCCGTGGGTACGCGGGATCGAGACCGAACCCCCGTGTCTTCGCCCCGCGCGTCGCGTCGAGGCCACTCGGCTCCGTCATCGGCAGCAGCGCCGCGAACCCGGTCGGGTCCTCGAGATCGGCCCGGAGCTGGAGGATGGGACCCGTGGCGCTCTGACCAAGGACCGTCAGGCCCGTCGAGATCTCCTCCGGCTTCGGCATGAGGAAGCCCTCCATCACCAGGGGGCCGCGCGACAGCATGTAGAAGGACCACGCCGGGAGGACGAGGAGCTCGTGAATGAGCTCGCGCGCCGGCCAGGTCAGGAGGTCGGTCAGGAGAGCCGGCAGGACCGTCACCAGCCAGGTGATGAATTGCGCAAGCCACAGAGCGAAGGCGAGGATCGCCAGGATGACATCCAGCACATCCATCGGCCGCATGTTGCTTGGATCTGCGCCGGCGCCGTCGCTCATGAAGCCCGGCGGTCGGGGCAGGTCGTGGTCCCCGATGACGTCCGCCATCCGTTTCGGCATGCGCGGCGAAAGCCCGGAGCTCGAGCTGAACTTCACGTATCGGTAGGCGAAGTCGAACATGTCCTGTAGCTGCTGGACGGTCGGCCGGCCGTCGGGTCCATCCCACGCCATGACGCGCGGCCCGTCCATGTCGGTCGTTCCTCCGTACACGTCCTTCATGGTCTTGATCAGCAGCTCGCAGAGATGTTCCGGGAAGGGCTCGCTGTCGACGTCGAAGATGTTCTTGCGCGCTGTCCGCTCCGCCAGACTTTCGCCTTGCGGGTAGGTCCCGTACGCCCAGGTCGCCGGGAAGTAGTCGTGCATGTCCGGGGCGTCGGCGGGCTTTGTTGGATCGGCGTCCCTCTTGAAGGCGAGACGGAAGTGGAGAGCCGACGTCTCGAGCGACGAGAAGGACGACATCGGGTCGACGCCGTGCTTCAGGGCGTACACGAGGGCGTCCATGTGGTTTTCGACCACGTGGTGCCGCTGCCAGTGCGTTCGGTACGGCCCGCCCGTCTTGGCGTTGGTGAACGGGTGGGCCGCGACGTCCGTCGCGCAGTGACTCATCCAGCCGAGGGCGAATGCCTGCTGCTTCGGCACCCGGCTAGGCTCCAACGGGTCCGTTTTCATCGTGTCCGCGAGGAGCGCGTTCTTGTAGAGGGCACGGGCGAACGTGTAGGTCTTGCGGTAGTGGAACGCGTCGGACCAGAAGAACGCGCTGTCCTCGTAGCCCGCCTGCGTGCCGCTCGTCAGGAGCCCGAACAGGTCCACCGTCTGCGTGATGAGGCTTTCGGCCAGGTTCGTGAGCGCGCCGCCGATCAGCGTCTGCACCTGCCCGATCTCGCCGAGCATCCCGCCCGAGATGCCATTGGCCAGGTTGCTGTGCTGATCGAGCACGGGCGTCATCCAGGTATCCCACTGCTGGATGAACGCGTCGTCCGCCGATTTCCACGCTCCCATGACGAAGCGCATCAGCTTCAGCAGCCCGCCACCGACGTCGCCCTTGAAGTCCGGCAGCAGGAAGAACAAGTCCGGACCAAGTGCTCCCGCCGCGAGGTAGTTGCGGTGGTCGTGGCCGGCCGTGTGGAACTGCATCGCCTCGGTCGGGGTCAGCGGCGATCCCGGCGGAACTGTCGTGTTCAGCCGCTCAAGCGTTTCGGCTGCGGCCTGGATGTGGACGTACCAGCTCGGCATCTAGTCGCTCCGCTCGTTCACGGGTGCGGCAGGGCCGCGCCGACCTCGACGCTGGCCTCCCAGACCGAGATGTACTTCTCGGCCGAGCCGAACAGAGCCTCCATCGCGGCGGGCGGAAAGCCGACGTTCTTGAGGTCCTGGAACATGTCGGGAAACATCCCGTAGTGCGCGAGGCCGTCCAGGTTGTAGTCGAAGTCGCGCTTGGGGCCGGCCATCGAGCGCTTCAGCGGCGGGTTTGGGCCGGTCATCGCGTCCCACAGGCGCTGGATCGCCATCATGTTGTCGGCCATCGCGACGACTTCGGGATCCTCCATCGAGCGGACGAACTGCGTCTTGTAGATCGCTCCCACCCGGTGGTATTTGCTCTCAGGGTTCAGGAGTGACGGCATGCCGGTCATGCCAAGGGCCAACTCGAGGACGAAGGGATCGATCTGCTCGCCCATCGCGGCCAGGGTGAGCTTGCCGGTGGTGCTGGTCTGGGTCGCCGCGAGGGTCAGGCTCACGCCCGACGCGACGACGGCGAGCGCCTGCCACATACGCTCGCCCAGGAACTCGAACTGACTGCCCTGATACAGCTTCGTGTCGGGGAAGCGGTGGTCGCGCCAGTCCATCAGCGGCGTGGCGGGGCTGTAGGCGACGCCGCCGGTCTGGGCCTTGGCGTCGTCGAGTCGCTCGCTCCGGATCGCCGCTGCCCATGTGGGATCGCCCAATGCGGCCTCGCCTAGCAGGCCCATCGCGGCCTGGGTTCCGAAGCGCGGGCCGGGCCCGTTGAGGAGAGAGTTCCAGTCCGTTCCAAGGCCGATCGGGACCTTGAGTTGCTCCAGTACGTATTGGAACCCCTGGGCGAAGGTCTTGTCGCTGCCTGGGCAGTCGTTCTTGACGCCACTCCCCCAGCCCCGCGAATCAGCAGCCGCTGTCCCGTGACCGAACATCCCGCCCGTGTCCTTGATGAAGGTCAGCTGGGCGCTCGACTTCGAATTCTCGTTCGGCCACAGGTGCTCGGCCCGTCGGTACTCCGATTTCGGCGGCACGACCTGGGGAGCCGGCGGCGGAGGCATCGCCGGTGGGGACGGCGAGGCTGTCGGCGACAACGGTCTCGGGTTCATGCGTCGCGCGCCGTTGTGAGCCGAGACGAGCGGGTACGGCTTGGGGGTCGGGTTCATCGCGATCGAATGGGCGGTCTCAGCGCTCTTCTCCGACATGTGATCGAGGTCGATGACCATCCCGAGGCGCATCGCCTCGAGCAATGCCTCCTCACCAGCGACGGTCATGCCCATCGCGTTGCGATCGCCCGCTGGCGGAAAGGTGGTGGTCACGGCGGCGGTCAGCGGTGCCCAGCCCAACCCGATAGCGAGCGACTCGATCTGGCTCCACAGCGCCGATTTGACGGTCACCCGGGTGTGGATATTGTCGTCGGCCTTCGTCGGGTCCGTGCTCGGCACGACCGATTCGGTGGTCGGCAGCTGCTGCGTTCGCGCCCAGGTGTTCAGCATGAAGTGGAGGTCGTAGAGGGCCATCCCGCCGAACGCGTTGTCGCTCAGGTGGATGAGATTGACCTGAACGACCCCGAGCTTCTTCAGGTAGGCGAAGTAGTCGTGGAGTTGGAGGTGGATCGCGACCCGATCGGCCGGGTCGAAGTCCGACGTGTAGACCCAGCCATTGATCGAATCGGTCTCGATCCCCAGCACGAACGCGAGCTTGTTCTGCTGGATCAGGGCTCGTGCGTCTTCCGGCTTCATCGCGAGGCCGCACCAGGCGCTGTTGTGCGCAACGAATTCCTTGAGCATCTGGATCTGCGGTTCCACGGTGTCCCGGTCGCTCTGGGGTGCACCCTGCACGGTCGCGAGCAGCTCGCTGTGCACGATGAGCGCGACCATGAGGCGCTGCCCGCCCTCCCAGGCTCGCTTGATCCAATCCTGGTGGACCTTCATGTGCGTCAGGTCGTCGAAGGTCGGCCAGCCGCGGAACCCGAACTGCTCTTCGTCGCCCGGCACGCCGATCGTCCAGCCCGGCGGCGCCAGGGACCCGTCGTTCAGACGACCTGCCTCCACGATTGCCCCGAGGGGTCGAAGGGGGTCGTTGTGATTGATGCCGTGCTTCTGCACGCACGAGCCGAGGTCCTCCACCGGCCCGTGCATCTGGCCTGCGAAGAGGCCACCGAATCCCGCCTGGGCCATCGGATGACAGTGCAGGTCGGCCCAGCCCCAGAGCGGCGGATGGAAGGGCGGCGGCGGGCTTGGCTCGAGTCGGATGTCGTCGACCATGAGCCGATGGACGCCGGTCTCGGTGACACTCAGCCGGATCTTGGCCTTGGAGCCGACCAGCCCCCTCCCGGCTCGCTTGTCTTCCATCGACCAGGTGTACTCGCGGAGGATGTCGCTGCCATCGGGGATCGCGCGACGGACCGCGACGAAGCCGTCGGCATCGGGAGCGTCCAGGGCGGGGAACTCTGCTGACCGCTTCGCCACGCTGGACGGCACGCGCAGCTCGATCGCCGAGCCGCCGGACGGGCTGCCGCCAAGTCGGTAGGCGAGGAACGGCAGGGTGATCTCGAAGACGTCGGAATCGAGGACGCCGGACGGCTTGCCGACCGACCGGATGAGGTGCTTTCCGTTCTGGCCGATCGGGAAGTGGGATGTGTGCCAGAAGTCGCCGCCGAGCCCGACGAGCGGCGCGCCGTTGATCAGGACGTCCTTGGCATTGATCGTCGCGGCCGCGATCGGCTGGCCGCTGAAGGCCGACCCGCTGACCACACGCCAGCCCTTCAGACCACTTTCGAAGTCACCGTTGGCGATCATCGGAACGACGGGATCGGTCGCAAGGTCTGCCCCCCGCCTTGTGGGTTCGACTGAGTCCCGAAATCTTCTATCGCCAAGAGGCGAGATTCAAGTCACAAATCCGCGACCGGAGTTCAGGTCGTCAGGCCTACTTCACCCCACCAGCTATGGAAGGCCTCAAACCCCGCCTCCACCAATGCGTCTCTGATTGGGTCCAGCTGTTCGGGGCGAGTGACTGGGAACCTGACGCTGTACATGCCTGCGTCCTCAATGGCGAGCACGATTTCGCCCCCGGACGCCGCGATCGCAGACTCGACGGCGGCCCGATCTGTTCCCTGGTGGTCAAGATCGTGAGTTCGTCGCGGCTTCGTGCGAGCCCCGTCGTACCAAATTGAAGGGTCTGGGCAGCCGTAGTCCCCTCGAAAGAACAGGCCCACCGTGACCACGACGAACGACAGCGCAATCGCTCACGATCCTGTTCGCGGTAGTGCCCAGTGGCGTGGCCGGGTACCCGCTCATCGTGGTCGTTCGGAGAGATCACAGGGGACACGTTACGAGGGTGCGCATCGTCCCGCCATCCCCCGTTTGCCCGTGAGTCGACGTCGGCGGAGACCGGTTCGCGAGGCGTAGAGTCGATGCTCGGCGGTTCGGGCACCCGCCTCCTAGCGAGGTAAGGCGATGCCGATCCCGAAAGCCACGCCGAGGCCCGAGGAGACCTGGCGGCGGGCGAGGTTGATCCCTACGACGGGCATCGGCGGCCAGGACGAGCAGGAGCAGCGGGCGACATCATCGTTGCTCGCCGTGATGGGAGCGGTACCGCAGTTCGGCCGGGCGGTTCTCGATCGTGTCGGGGCGCCGGCTGGTCGAATCCAGACGTTCACTGAAATCCGGTTCGTCGATCAGGACGCCAAGCTTTCGATCCCGGACGGCGCCATCGTGGTCGAGCGAGGCAAAGCGCGCTGGGTGTGCCTCGTCGAGGTCAAGACGGCCGGCGCCCAACTTCGACCGGAACAGGTCGAGCGGTACCTCGACCTGGCCCGCGTCAACACGTTCGATACGGTGCTGACGATATCCAACCAGCTGACGGCGTCGCCGGACGAGAGTCCGATCGCGATCGACCCGAAGAGGACGCGAAAGGTCGCGCTGCGCCACCTGTCGTGGTGGCAGGTGATGACGGAGGCGCGGGTCGAACACAAGCATCGCGGCGTGTCCGATCCTGACCAGGCCTGGATTTTGGGCGAGCTCATCGCATACCTCGATCACGAAGCGCGGGAGCCGGTGGCTTCGACGACATGGGCGACCAGTGGGTATCGGTGCGCGATGGCGCTCGCGAGGCCACGCTGAAAGGGTCCGACGCGGGCGTCACGCGACGTCGCGAGCCGCTGGGAGCAGTTGATCGGCTACCTGTCGCTCGGCCTGACACAAGACCTCGGCAGCCAGGTCGAGCCGCTGTGGCCCCGCAAGATCGACGCTATGGCTCGCCGCGACCTACATGTCCGATCCCTCGTCGATCAGGGCAAGTTGCTCGCGCCCATCCGCGTGCCAGCGGCAGCCGGCACCATCGACCTGGAAGCCGACCTGCGCGGTCGTCGGTTCCGACCTCGGTTGTCGTGTCAGCACCAAAGGAGGGACGACCCAGCCACCCGCATCAGCTGGATCCTCCGACAGTTGGCCGGCGCCAGGGACGACATTCTGGTCGAGGTCCGCTACCCGAACCAGAAGGAGCCGACGTCCAGCACGCTCAAGGACGCGCGAGCCAAGCCTGAACGTCTCCTGTACGCGTCCGACCTAAGACGCGAGCCCGATGTCGTTCCGCATCACGATGTCGAGGGACCTCGGGATGAAGCGTGGTCGGCTGTCAGGCTCCTTCATCTTGGAGTCGAAGCAGCAGACGTCGGAGTTCTACCGATCCGTCGTGCAGGGACTCCGGGCGTGGTCGCCCGTCGCGCCCGAAGCTGCCCGCGGCAGTCCAGCCAGCGACGCGACGGCCTCAGACGAGCCGCCTCCCATTCAGCGGTCGCGACCGAGAGTTCCGAGAGGCCGTCGATCCGAAGGGCTAGCCGCCGGCGGCTAGGTGCGGATTGTCGCGAAGGGCGGCGTCATCTGGAGAAAGTGTCAGTTGCTCATTTGGCAGGGTCTCGGAGCCTACGCGTTCGTCATCCCGATCTTCCTCGTCGTGGTGCCTGGCGTTGACTCATAGTCGCGGCTTGGCCTCGAGGCCGGCACGTCGGGGGATGGATCGGATAAGAGCGTCTTGCTGTTGACCCGGAGTCACGGTCGGCCGACGGCAAGCACCATCCCCCAGACTGGTGCGCTACCAGACTGCGCCACGCCCCGACAGGCGGCCCAGTCTAGCACCGGCCGCCGCGCCAGGCCGCAGCCGGGCGGCGAGCGCTACCGGCGGCGGAACTCGATCTGGCGCTCAGTTCCGGCGATCAGGCGCTGGATGTTGTCGAAGTGGAAGAACCAGATCATCGTTGCCGCGGCGATCGCATAGGCCGCGTACAGAGGCGGGAACTGGTACAAGACGACCGTGGCAATGACGACGACCGCCGCGAACGCGGTCGCGGTCAGCGATCCCACTGACGAGTAGCGGGTCACCAACAGGACCGCCGCGAAGACCGGGATCGTCAGGAATGCGGCGACCGGGTGGATGACGATCAAGCCACCGAAGCCCGGCGCAATTCCCCGACCCCCCGAGAAACCGATGAATGGCGACCGGCTGTGACCCAGGATCGCGGCCAGAGCTGCAAATGCCTGCAACGAGAGCTCGCCCCCGACGGCGATGGCAAGCAGGACCGCCACGATCCCTTTCAGGACGTCGAGCAGCCCCGAGGCCGCCGCCGCCCGCGGACCGAGGGCCCGCATGACGTTCGCCCCGCCGGTCCGGCCGCTGCCGATCGTCCTCGGGTCCGGACCGCCCGTCACGCGGGCGATGACGACGCCCCATGGAATGCCCCCGATCACGTACGCCACGACCACGACGAGGGCGTCGATCACGATCTGGGGGATGCTCATCAGTGGCGAGTATAGGCACGCGGAATTGGCCGATACGGGCCGTCCCGAGATTGGGGCCGGGGCCCGGCTCTCACGCCCGCGATTGGGCCGCCCCGGCCGTGGTTGCGGCTCCGACGGCCTCAGCGAGACGGTCGGGGCGTCCCCGGAACCAGGTCCGCCGTTCTGGATCCGCGGCAACCTCGTCGACGAGCTCCGTCAGGCGGCGATTGACCGGTGCCATCAACCCCAGCCGGTTGGCCGCGCGGACAACCGCGCCGTTCAGCCAGTGGACCTCGGACGGGCCCGATCCCGGTCGCCACGTGGATCCGGAGCGACGGGTCCTTGCCACCCCGCGCGCCGGCGACGACACGCCGCAGGATCAGTCGCCCGACGGCATCCGGGCAGCCGGACGCCGAGCGCCAGCAGTCGGACGTCGGCGCCGGGCAAGGCCACCGTCCGGAGGTTCAGACCGCCCATGACCTCGAGCGCCTCGATCAGTTGACGACGCTCGATCCGGAACGCGCCCGGATCGGCGTAGATCTCGGCGGGCGACATGTCGAGGATCGCACTCGAGGCGTTGCCGACGAGGTTCGCGACGAGCTTCGACCACTTCATCCCTGCCGCGTCGCCGAGACGCTGCGATCGGAACCCAGCCGCGTCGAACGCCGCGACGAGGTCGTCGGTCAGTGCGCCGACGTCGCCACGAACCGGCGCCAGCGCGACTCCGCCGCGGTTGAGGCGGGTCACTGTCCCCTCCCCTGCCCCCTCGACCGACACGGTGACGGACCCGGCGATCACGCCGGCGCCCGGCCGGGCCTCGGCGATGATCTCCTCCGCGCCGACACCGTTCGAGACCGTCAGCGCGGGCGCTGACGGCCAGGCTGCGCATGACGCCGCGGCGGCAGCGAGGTCGAACGTCTTGACGGCGAAGACGATGACGTCGGGCGCGGACGCCAGGTCGGACGGGCTCGCGACTTCCGTGACGGCGGCGCTTGCCCGGTTGCCGCCGGCGTCGACGACGGTCACCTCGACCTGGTGGGGCGGCCCGGCCGATCCCCGGCGAACGATCGCAACATCGCGCCCGCCGGCAGCGAGGCCCCACGAGAGAAGCGTCCCGATGGACCCGGCTCCCACGACGAGGTCGGTCATTGACGCGTCGCGGCCGACTCCGATACGGGCGGCGCCGCGGCCGCATCCGCGGCTGCGTAGGCCGCGGCGATGATCTCGATCGGGTGCTTCATCGGCCGGTCGGTGGCAACCTCGATCTGCCAGCGACACGTCTCGGAGTCGCACGCCGCCCGACTCGAGTCGGTCGCCTGGATGCGCCTGAAGAGCGGGTCGCCGACTGCCATCGCGATGTCGTACTTCTCCTTCTTCAGCCCGTAGGTCCCGGCGACGCCGCAGCAGTCATGGTCCATGTCGATGGCCTGGAGACCGGGCACGAGCGCGAACAGGTCGAGCGCCGGCAGGCCGATCCCGTGGCTCCGGAGCTGGCACGGCGCATGGTACGGCAACGTCTCGTCGAGCCGGCCGAACGTGGTGTCGAGCCGACCCTGGTCGTGGAGGTCGAGGAGGAACTCGCAGATGTCCCAGGTCGCTTCGGCGACGACCCGGGCATCGTCGTCGTCGACGTCGAGCATCTCGCGATACTCGGCCTTGAGCGTGTGAGTGCACGACGTCGAGGTCCCGACGATCCGATAGCCGCGACGCGCATAGTCGGCGAACACGGCGAGGTTCGTCTTCGCTCGCTCACGAGCGCGGCTGTACAGGCCATTGCTGATGAACGGCAGGCCGCAGCAGACCTGTTCGGGTGCGATCGTCTCGAACCCGTTGCGGCGAAGGACGTCCATCGCCGCGAAGGCGACGTGCGGCTCGTAGTAGTTCGCGGCACAGCCGTGGAACAGGACGACCGCCCGGTCCGACGGCGGATCCGGCGGCCGGGCCTTGCCTCCCCTTCGTGGCGGCGGAGAGCTTCGATCGAAGGGTTGAGCCCGCGAAGACCGGCAGCGGCGCCCGCCGGTGGATCCCGATGGTGAGCTCGATCACCGCTCTGATGAGCCGGTTGTGGAGTGTCCAGTTCGCGAGCGGCGCAAAGGCGACGCCGAGGCGGCCGACTAGGTCCGTCTGGCCCAGGAGCCAGTCGCGCAGGCGCGGCCGGTGACCCGACTTCAGCTCGGCACGTGCGCGGCTGTTCATCTCGGCGATCTTCACGTCGGCCGGGCACGCGGTCGTGCACATCCCGCAGCCGGAGCAGTAATCGACCGTGGCGTCCGGCGAGAGGCGGCACGGGCGTCGATGCGGCCTGGGGCGGGAGCATCGTCGCGATCCGGAACCGCTGCGCCTGGGGCCCGACGTACTTCGGACCCGGGAAGAGGTCCGTCACGCGGGCGACTGGGCAGACCGTGTTGCAGACGTTGCACTTCAGGCATTCGTCGGCGGAGAGCGGAACTTCCTCGAAGGACGCCTCGTGGACGATATCCATGATCGTCATCGCGCGGCTCCGGCCTTCTCCCGGCGGCGGGGCGATGGCGCGGGTGCGGCGCCGAACGTAGATGCCGCGCGCTGCCCGCTGGCGATCGCGACGCCGTCGCCGCAGCGCTCGACCAGGTAGCGCTGGCCGGCCAGCATGCTGCCGACGACCGCGACGTTCTCGTACGCGACCCGACCGTTGGCATCGACCGGGCGCAGTTGCTCGTCGGTCCGGATGCCGGCCGCCTCGAGCGGGTGACCGGCGGGGTCGAACGGATCGGGGGCGAGCCATTCCCCGATCGCCGGGGCCTCGACGGGCAGGCCGAGGAGTGGCTCGACCAAGGTCCCATCCGCCCTGCCGACGAGCCCGCCACCGGCGATGCCTCCGGTCGCGAGGACGAGGCCACCGGTCCGAAACAGCCGCTCGCGCGCCGCGGCGGCGATCGCGACGCCCGTGACACGCCGGCCGTCATGATCGACTCGCACGACCTCCTCCCCGACTGAGACCCTGCCACCCCGTCGGCGAAGCGCGGCCCTGAGCGCGTCGAACAGGCGCATCCCTGGCACGCTCGGCGGGACGAGCGGCACCTCGAACGGCGTCAGCGGCAGGAGCCGAGTCGCGTCGGCGAGCACCGCGACGTGATCGGCGATCCCGAGGACGGCCGGTAGCGCGATCCGCCCGGGACCGCTCCCCGAGCGCTCCACGGCACTCGCGATCGCGGCGAACGCGTCCACGCGCCACGCCGGATCGTCGAAGAGCCGCGCAAGGACCAGCGCGTTCAGGTTCCGGCGGCCGGCGAGCCCCGGCAGCTCGACGCTCACGGCCTCCACGCGACCCGGACGAGCTGTTGTCGCCTCGCCGCCTCCCCAGATGCCCGGGCGTTCGAGGCTCGGCGCCATCGCCACCGGCCAGAAGTCCTTGAATCCCGCGGGGCCGGCGATGACGAGTCGCTCGTCAGGCGACCAGGAGTCGAGCGCGCCCGCCTGCGCCGCCGGCACGAGCGCCACCCGCCGGGTCGACCCGATCGCGGTTGGCACCGTGCGGAGCGGCGCGTCGAGATCGCCTTCATACGTGAGCCCCTCCGCGGCGAGGACGCCCCTCAGCCAGTCCACGGCGGCCCGGGTGTCCGCGCCAAGGTACGCATACGGGTGTCCGGATCGCGCCCTCAGCCGCTTCAGGCCGTCGGCGGCCGTGACTGCCTTCGGCGGAGCCGCCACGTCGAGGCCGCCGGCCGCCCAGTGGGTCGCCGCATGGCCGCGGGCGACGACCTCGACACTCGCACCAGCGTCGGCCAGGGCGATCGCCGCGGTCATGCCGGCGAGCCCTGCCCCGATGACCACGACGTCAGCTGACGGCACGGTCGACCTCGTCCTGCTCCACGAGCGCGCCGATCCCCATCACGCCGGCGTAGATGCCGGTGGTCAGCCAGAGCTCCTGCAGCTGACGGCCCCAGGCGATCGGACGCGTGCCGCGATACCGCTCCTTGACGAAGTCGACGAGGAGGCGATCGACCGCCTCTGCGGACAAGCCGGCGGGGGCTGTGGCGCCCGCGCGTGGCGCAGACTCGCCCGCGGCGCGCTCTGCGACAACACCGGCCGTCCGGTACGTGCAGAAGCCAGCCTGACATGGACCCATCCCAAGTCGTGTGCCCCGCCGGACGTCGTCGAGACTGCACGGCCACCGCTCGTCGAGAAATTCGTCGAGCGCCGCGCGGGTGACCATCTCGCACTCGCAGATCAGGTCGGCCTCGCCGCCGCCGCGTGCCTCGTGTTCCGCGAGCCGATGCCCCAGCCAGTACGTGCGGCGATCCCCCTGCCCGGGCAGGACCGCCTCGGCGGTCGTGGATGGCGTCGTTACGCCGAGCTTGGCGCACACGACGTCCGCGGTCTGCTCGGCCATGAGGCGATACGTCGTGAGCTTGCCCCCGACGATCGAGACGAAGTTCGCCACGCCATCGCGTTTGCCGTGGTCGATCACGACGTGCGCCCGTGAGATCCCCCGACCGTCGTCGGCATCGTCGTCGGCCGGCTCGGGCGCCTCGTGCTTGTAGAGCGGCCGCACACCGGCGTAGGCGCGCAGGAGGCGCATCCGGCGCAGGTCCGGGAACAGCTTCGTCCCCTCGACCATGAGGAGCTCGACCTCCTCGCGGCCGATCCCGTAGACGTCCGGGTCGTCGACGGTCATCTCCGTCGTCCCCAGGATCGCCACCGAGTGGACCGGGACCATGATGTCGCCGTCGTCGGGCGGGTGGCAGCGGTTCACGACGGTGTCGGTCATCCGCTGGTTGAAGATCAGCATCGTGCCCTTGCCTGGCGACATCGCGAGCTGGACGCCGGCCATTCCCGCGACGATCCCAGCCCAAGCTCCGGCGGCCGATACGACCGCGCGTGGCGCGATCCGCGACAGGGTCCCGCTTCGCTCGTCGACGATATCCACGGTCGCGATCTCGTCGCCGACGCGTTCCATTGCCACGACGCGGTGGTAGGGACGGACCTCGGAGCCGTGCTTGCGCGCATCGGCCACGTTGGACTCGATGAGCTGCCACGGCTCCAGCGAGGCGTCCGGGACCCGGAAGGCCCGCCGGATGGCTGGGTTCAGCGCGGGCTCGCGGCGAAGCAGGGTGGCGACCGGAACCTCGTCGCACGGCACCCCGGATTCAGCGCACGCCTGGACAAAGCGGTCCGCGTAGTACTCGGGGTCGTCCGGGGTCGAGACGAACCAGCCGCCCGTGTCTTCGATGCAGGCGGGCGCGATGCGACGCAGGACGCCGTTCTCCGCGATGCATTCCCGGGCAGCCGGAGCGTCCTCGACGACGTACCTCCCGCCGGAGTGGAGCAGGCCGTGATACCGGCCGCTCGTGCCGGTCCCGAGGTCACCCTTCTCGACGAGCAGGCAGCGCAGGCCTCGCCGGGCCAGGTCGCGAACGATCCCGGCCCCTGTCGCGCCGCCCCCGACGATGAGGACGTCGACGGCCTCGACGGCCGTCATGGCGTGGGGGCGGCGTGACCGATGATCACGCCGCCCCCCTGGATTGAGGCTCCGACTACCCGGTCAGGCGTGCACCGGCTCACGAGCTTCAGACTCGACCCAGTCGAAGGTCCGCGTCACGGCCTTCTTCCAGAATCGATACTCACGCTCGCGAGTCGCGTCGTCCATCGACGGCGTCCACTCCTTGTCCTTCGCCCAGTTCGCCCGGAGATCCTCCACGGCGTCCCAGAAGCCGACCGCCAGGCCGGCCGCGTAGGCCGCCCCGAGGGCCGTCGTCTCGGCGACCTTCGGCCGGATGACCGGGACGTTGAGGACGTCCGACTGGAACTGCATGAGCAGCTCGTTGTAGACCATGCCGCCGTCGACCTTGAGCGCCGTCAGTGGAACGCCGGAGTCGGCGTTCATCGCGTCGAGCACCTCGCGGGTTTGCCAGGCGGTCGCCTCGAGCGTCGCCCGAGCGATGTGGCCCTTGTTGACGTAGCGGGTCAGCCCCGCGATGACGCCGCGAGCCTCGTTCCGCCAGTACGGCGCGAACAGGCCCGAGAACGCCGGCACGAAGTAGACGCCGCCGTTGTCCTCGACGGTCGCCGCAAGCTTCTCCACGTCGGCGGACGTGTTGATCAGCCCGAGGTTGTCGCGGAGCCACTGGACGAGGGCGCCGGTGATCGCGATCGAGCCCTCGAGGGCATAGACCGCGGCCTGGTCGCCGATCTTGTAGCCGACGGTGGTGAGGAGCCCCTGGTTCGACGGGACCATCTTGGTGCCCGTGTTGAGGAGCATGAAGTTGCCGGTGCCGTAGGTGTTCTTCGCCTCGCCGGCGGAGAAGCACGTCTGGCCGAACAGGGCGGCCTGCTGGTCGCCGAGGTCGCCGGCGATCGGGACGCCGTTCAGGTCGCCGACGCCCTTGCCGTAGACGTCGCTCGACGAGCGGATCGTCGGCAGCATCGCCCGCGGGATTCCCATCAGCTTGAGAATCTCGTCGTCCCAGTCGAGGGTCTCGAGATTCATCAGCATCGTCCGGCTCGCGTTCGTCACGTCGGTCACGTGGACGCCGCCCTCGATGCCGCCGGTCAGGTTCCAGATGCACCACGTGTCGATGTTGCCGAACAGCAGGTCGCCGTTCTCGGCGCTTGTCTTGGCGCCATCGACGTTGTCGAGAATCCACTTGACCTTCGGGCCCGAGAAATAGGTCGCCAGCGGCAGCCCGACCTTCGGCCGGAGTCGATCCTGGCCACCGTCCCGGGCGAACTCGTTGACGATCTCGTCGGTCCGGGTGTCCTGCCAGACGATGGCGTTGAACACCGGCTTGCCGGTCTTGCGGTTCCAGACGACCGCGGTCTCACGCTGGTTCGTGATACCGACGGCGGCGAGGTCCGACCCCTTGATCCCGACCTTGGACAGCGCGCCACGGATCACGTCCGTGCTGCGCGACCAGATCTCGAGGGGGTCGTGCTCGACCCAACCCGGCTTCGGGTAGATCTGCTCGTGTTCCTTCTGATCGATCCCGGCCACTTGACCGCTGTGGTCGAAAATCATGAATCGTGTGCTGGTGGTGCCCTGGTCCAGGGCTCCGACGTATTGCGCCACGTGCACGCTCCTCTCTGCCTATTGGGCGATGACCTTGACCATGAGGTTGGTGAAGGTGATCTGATAGACGATCGCCGCGAGCGCGGCGCCGATGAGCGGACCGACGACCGGGACCCACGCGTAACTCCAGTCCGAGTCGCGCTTGCCGGGGATCGGCAACAGGAAGTGGGCGATCCGCGGCCCGAGGTCTCGGGCAGGGTTGATCGCGTATCCGGTCGTGCCGCCGAGCGACAGGCCGATGACCAGGACGAGGAACGCCACGGGCAGTGCGCCAAGGGATGCAAGGCCTTCCGCCGGGCCCCTGTTGTTGGAGAAGGCGAAGATGACGAACACGAGGACGAACGTCCCGATCACTTCGCTCAGGATGTTCCAGAGCGGGCTGCGAATGGCCGGACCGGTGCTGTAGACGGCGAGTTTCAGATCGGCGTTCTCGGTCTCGGCCCAGTGCGGGTAGTAGTGGAGGAAGACCAGGACTGCGCCGAGGAACGCACCCAGCATCTCGCCGGCGACATACACGGGCACCTCCGCCCAGGGGATGCCCCCGTTCATCGCAACGCCAAGCGTCACCGCGGGATTGAGGTGTGCGCCGCTGATCGGCCCGGCGATGATCACGCCGGCGAAGACCGCGAACGCCCAACCGGTCGTGATCACGATCCAGCCGGAGTTCTGGGCCTTCGACTTCGCGAGAAGCACGCCCGCCACGACGCCGTCGCCGAGCAGGATCAGCGCGCCCGTGCCGAGGACTTCCGCAAGGAACTTTTCGACCATGTCCCTCTCCTTCACTGGCCGGCCGGCGACGACCTGTCGCAGGCTCGTCTCCGCCTTCGCTCGGGGTCCAACGGGGGCAACAAAAAAGTCCGCGCCTCGACACGACTGCCGAAGCGGGACTTGTCGAATCATTGTCCCGAGTGAGGGCGCCACCGTTGTACTCCGGTGGCGAAGTGATTGTCAAGACGTAGCGTGAATTGCTCCCGCCTCTAGCCTGCGGACACGATTCCCTCGACTTGCGCAGCGAGCCTCGCCGCGATCGATGGTCGGACGACGATTGAATCGGCCAACGTAAGGCACGCCCGCGCGTCGTCGGCGTCGTCGATCAGTCCGTAGGCAACGACCGGGCGCGGCAGCTCGGCCAGCTCGTCCGGACGAAGGTGGAGGATGACCAGGCCCGGCGACAGCAGCGAGCCGACCCCGGGCGACCGCGGGTGACTCTCGAGCGAGCGAGCCATCCCGGTCGAGTCGTAGCCGAAGACGTGGACGAGGCCGAGGTGGCCCCGCTCCGCGACGCGCGCGGCGATCTGCGGGCGCCGGGCGAGGACGACCCGGATCCCGAGCCGACGGGTGACGAAGTCGACCGCTGCGTCGTCGCTGCCGAGCCCCGCGACGCTGTCGATCTCGACAGCCAGTGGCGGGCAGTCCGATCCCGCCCGGTGGACGAGCGCGGCCAGGTCCGTGTCGCGGACGAGGACGCCGGCGTCGATGCCTGGCGGCGAGTACACGGGATGCCGCCCATCGCTCGCGATGAGCACCTCGGGCAGACGCGCCGGCGTCCTCTCAGTGCCCACCGGATCCCCACAGGACCTGCGAGCTGGTGGTGACGCCGAGCGCCCCGGCCGACAGCGCAGCTCCGACGTCAGCCTGCGTCCGGATAAATCCTCCTGCAAGGACCGGCACTTCGAATCGCGGCATCAATCCGATCACCGATGGGAGGATGACGCCGGGCAGGATCTCGACGATGTTCGGCGCCGATCGGTTGATCGCCGCGACGGCGGTGTCGAGCTGGCTGCGCCGGACGAGGAGGAGGCGCAGGATCGCCGTCATTCCCTCGTGCCGGATCGCCGGCATGAGCTGGCCATGCGAGCTGATGACGGCGTCGACGCCGGCGTTGGCCAGCCAGCCGATGCTCGAGCGGTCGGCTCGCAGTCCGCCGACCAGGTCAACGTGGACGGCGACGAGCTTGCCGGCATCATGGATCCGTCGCACGACGTGGCCGAGGGCGAGGCCGTTACCGCGGAGGATGAAGACGACGGGCGCCCGGCTGTCGAGTGCGTCCCCGATGTTCTCAGGGGCCGTGATCGCCGCGCAGCACGGATCGGCGGCGACGCGTGCGATGAATGCCTCGGCGTCCGGCGGGGTGTACGACACGTCCCTCTCGATGTTATGCGCCCAATGAGCATAGCCCCGGCCGGTGGGGCGACGTCAACCCGCGCTCGCACCCGAGCGACCACCTCAGCGCTTCGGGCGCTTGCTCCCGGCGGCGGCACGGCGCGGCGGCGCGGCCGGCTTCTTGCGCCGTCGCGGCAGCTTGACCGACTCGCGGTCGCGGAAGACGAGCTTGATCGGCGTGCCGTGGAACCCGAACTCGTCGCGGATCTGGTTCTCGAGATACCGCCGGTACGAGAAATGGATCGAGGCCGCGTCGTTGGCGAAGAACACGAACGTCGGGGGGGCGACGGCCGCCTGCGTCCCGTAGAAGATCTTGGGGCGACGATTCTTGACGACCGGCGGGACCTGCCGCTCGACAGCCGTCCGCAGCACGCGGTTCAGTTCCGCCGTCGAGATCCGCTTCCGGCGCTCGCCCCAGATGTCAACGGCCAGCTCGAGCACCCGCCCGACGCGCTGGCCGGTCTTGGCGCTGATCGAGACGAGCGGGGCGAAGTCGAGGAACGGAACCTCGTTGTGGATCCACTCGACGTACTGGTCGAACGTTCTGTCCGTCTTGTCCTCGACGAGGTCCCACTTGTTGACGGCGATGACGAGGCCCTTGCCCTCCTCGACGACGTAGCCCGCGACGTGGGCGTCCTGGGCCGTCAGGCCCTCGACCGCGTCGATGACGAGGATGGCTACGTCAGCCCGGCCGATCGCCTTCATCGAGCGGAGCGTCGAGAAACGCTCCGCGGTTGGGCCGGACGCCACCTTGCCCCGCCGCTTGATCCCGGCCGTATCGATGAGCACGATCTCACTGCGGCCCCAGGCGAGGGTCGTATCGATCGCGTCGCGGGTCGTCCCCGGCACCTCCGAGACGATCGCCCGATCCTCCCCTAGCAGCGCGTTCAGGAGCGACGACTTGCCGACGTTCGGCCGGCCGACAAAGGCGATCGCGGCAGGCTCGTCGTCGTCGGATGCTGCGATCGCGGCATCCCAGCGGGCGGCCGCGGCCGGGTCGATCCCCGGATCGGCGTCGGTCTCCTCGAGATCATCTTCTTCGTCCGTGACCACGAATGGCTCGAGGCGCCCAGCGGCTACCTCCTTCGCCCATTCGTCGGCCTCCTTCTCCTTGGCCTTCCTGGCGATCTCCTGGTCGGTCTCGGGCGGCAGTGCCCAGACGATCGCATCGAGCAGGTCGCCGGTCCCGCGGCCGTGCGATGCCGAGATCGGGTAGGTCTCCTCCCAGCCCAGCGAGTAGAACTCCGCCGCGTCGGCCTCGCGCTGCGTGTTGTCGGTCTTGTTGACGGCGACGATGATCGGCTTCGTCGACCGACGGAGCAGCGCCGCTGCTTCCTCGTCGGCCGGGGTCAGGCCGGTGACCGCATCGACTAGGAAGACGATGACGTCCGCCTCCCGGATCGCGAGCCGGGCCTGCTCCTGGACCTTCAGCTCGATCGGATCGGCCGGGTCGACCTCGAGGCCGCCGGTGTCGACGATGATGAATCGCCGGCCATTCCAGTCCGAGTCGCCGTACATCCGGTCACGGGTCGTCCGGGCGCGATCCTCGACGATCGCCTGGCGCTTCCCGACGATCCGGTTGAAGAGGGTGCTCTTGCCTACGTTCGGCCTGCCGACGACGGCGACAACAGGCAGCCCGGCGAGAGTCGAGGACGCCACGGGGGTCAGGCCGCGCCGTGGGTCTGTGCGGCGGTCTCGTTGTGAATGAACTTCGGCAGTGAGCTCGTTCGGCCGGCCGGCGTGGCAGCTCCCGCGAGTGCCTCCTGCGCGAGCTCAACGGCCCGCGCGGCGACATTGGGTGTGCCGGCGATCTCGAGGACCCGTTCGGCGACGTCGCGGAGGTCCTCGATCGGAGTCGACGTCCCGCCGGTCACCCCGATGACCTTCTTGCCGTCGAACACGGCGGCGTCGTCGAGATCGGCCGCGTGCTCGATCTGGATGGCCGGGGTGCCCACGATCCCGCACAGGCGGGTCAGTTCCTTCGTGTTCGCGCTCGAGCGGCCGCCGACGACAACCATCAGGTCGACCTCGCGGGCTGCCTCGACGGTGTCTTCTTGGCGGCGGATCGTCACTGGGCACACGGTATTGACGATCTTGAGCTCGTGGCTCCGGCTCACCATGAATGCCGCGAGCTTCTCGAACTTCCACGGCGGCTGGGTGGACTGCGAGATCAGGGCCATCCGCTTCTTGCGCGGTACCTTGGCCTCCCACTCCTCCTCGTCGTCGACGACGATCGCATCCGGGGCGAACCCGAGCAGGCCGACGACCTCCGGGTGGTTCGGGGTGCCGAGCAGCACGATCGTGTGGCCCTCGTCGACGAGCTTCAGGAGCTCCCGCTGCTCCTGGATCACCCAGGTGCACGTGCCGTCGATGACCTCGAGGCCTCGGGCGTTCGCCCGCTCCATGACGTCCGGTCTGACGCCGTGCGCGCGGATGACCACGGCCGCGCCGTGATCGACGTCATCGAGCGTCTCGACCGTCCGGATGCCCATCGCCTGGAGATCCGTGACGACCCCCTCGTTGTGGACGACCTGGCCCAGGGTGTGCGTCAGCTTGCCGGCGGCCGACGACTCCTTGGCCTTGTCGATCGCCTCGCGAACGCCATAGCAGAAGCCGGTGCGCTTCGCGATCCTGATCGTTTCGACGGTTCCCATTTCACGGTCAAGTATCGCATGAGGGCTTCGATCGACCGCCTCATGGCGTCGGGCGGATCGGCGATGGCGGCGTCGGAGAGGCGGTCGCGGGGCCCGGCGCGGTCGACCCGCTCGGCCCGCTGGTCCCGCCCGGCGCGCTAGAGCCGCTGGGAGACGGAGCGTTGCAGCCGGCGACGCCCGAGAGCGCAACGAGCAGGACGACGAGCGCGACGAGGAGGCGTGGTCTGTGACTCATGCCGAAAACGCTACCCGACCGCGGCCGACTCCGCCTTTTCGCCGTATGGGCCGCGGTGGCGCTCCGGCAGCTCGGCGGCGATCCGCCGCATGATCAGGTCGGTGGCCTGCGTCTTGGCACGTTTCCGGTCGAGACCCTCGGGCAGTTCATCGGCCAGCCGGAAGGGGCGCCCGACCCGCATTGTCGCGTGGCCGCCGGGTCGCGGCAGGAGGCGGCCCTTTGGCCAGACCCGGTCCGTGTTGGCGATGCCGATCGGCACGATGGGCGATCCGGTCCGCAGCGCGAGCATCGCCAGGCCGTCCTTCGGCTTCTGCAGCTCGCCGGTGGGGCTGCGCGTGCCTTCGGGAAAGACCATGAGGACGTTGCCCTCGTTCAGGACACGCTCCGCAAGTCGGAAAGCGTCGACGTCCGCGGCCGAGCGATCGACCGGATGGACGCCACCGTTGCGGGCCATCCAGCCGACGATCGGCCAGTCGAACATCTCCTTCTTCCCCAGCCAGTGGATCCGTCGGCCCAGGCTCTTGGTCAACCACGCCCCGAGGATCACGGCGTCCCCGTTCGAGATGTGGTTGGCGGCGAGGATCACCGGGCCCTCGCTTGGGATCTCATCGACCGCACCTTCGACGCGAACACGCGTGATCGACCGAGCGATCGTCCTCGCCCCGAGCGCGACGGTGGTGATGAGTGGGGTCAGGTGGCCGTCCAGCCGCTCCGGGGCTTCGTCGCTCACGAGCGTCCCGCCGGCGCAGCCGAGGCTCGCCGCTCGGCCTCCCGGATGGCAGCGACCACGGCCGCCACGGTCTCCTCGAATCGGTTGCCGTCGGTGACGACGTGGAGCGCGTCCGGGGCGGGCCGGAGCGGCGCAACGGCCCGGGTCCGATCGAGGTCGTCGCGGCGTCGGAGCTGCTCGAGGCTGGCCAGGGCCTCCGGGCCATCGGGATCCAGGCCGCGCTCCTCCGCCCGCCGGCGAGCACGCTCCTCGACCGTTGCGTCGAGGAAGACCTTGAGGTCCGCGTCGGGCAGGACGACGGTTCCGATGTCGCGGCCGGCCATGATGATGCCGCCGTCACGAGCAAGGGCTCGTTGCCGGTCGAGCAGCGCGGCCCGCAGCTCCGGGACGCGAGACACCGCCGATACGTGCTCGTCGACGACCGGCGTGTGGACCTGGGCGGTCACGTCCTCGCCGTCGACCGTGACGTGAGCAACGCGTCCCTGGGCGTCGGGGACGAGCTCGATCTCCGCGACCAGGGCGACCAGCCGCTTCGGGTCGCGCTCGGCGCTGATGCCGCGCTGGAGCGCCAGCCAGGTCGCGGCGCGGTAGAGCAGCCCGGTGTCGCAGAACCGGTAGCCGAGATCGAGGGCGGCGGCGGCCCCGACGCTGCTCTTGCCGGAAGACGCCGGGCCGTCGAGGGCGACGACGAGCCGGGGTCGGGGTGCGTCAGTCATCCGATCGAGCATAGCGGAGTCGTAGTTGCGCCCGGCGGGCGCGGATCAGGCGCGCGGCGGGGCGCGGCGGCGGGTTGCGGGTCGGCGCGACGCCGGGTGGCGTTCCCTGGGTTGCCCGCCGGGTTCATCCCGCGAGCGGCCGGCGCCCGAACCGAGCCCGCGAACTTCTGGCGCCTTGAGGGACCGCGTCCGGCCGCTCCTCAGCCCGTCGATGCGGACGGGCCCAACCCGAACGCGGACGAGACGCTCGATCGGGGCGCCGACGGCGGCGTACATCCGCCGCAGCTGCCGTTTCCAGCCCTGGCGCAACGTGGCGCGGTACCAGGTGAGCTCGCCGGGCGTCGGCTCGAGCAGCTCGACCAGCCGGCGCGTCTCGATGTCAGTCATCGAGCGCAGGTGGAACAGCGTCGCGACGCCCTCGTCGAGCGGGATCCCGGCATCGAGTGCCGCCCGCTGGTTCGCGTCGAGCGGCACCCGGAGCCCGATCGCGTACTCCCGCTCGACCCCGAAGCGCGGGTGGAGGACGCGTTCGGCCCAGTCGCCGTCGTTCGTCAGGATCAGGAGCCCCTCGGAGTCCTGGTCGAGCCGCCCGACCGGATAGAGGCGGGCCCCGTCCGGCACGAGGGCGGTGGGGAGAAGCTCGAGGACCGTCGTCGCGGCGTGCCGGTCGCGGGTTGTTGCGGTGACACCGCCCGGTTTGTGGAGCAGCAGGTACGTCGTCCGCGCTGCGGACCCGATCGGGAGGCCGTCGACCTCGATCACGGCCGTGTTCGCATCGACCTGCTGCCCGAGCGTCGCCCGCCGGCCGTCGACGGTCACCCGACCCGCGGCGATCAGCTCCTCGCTCGCGCGCCGACTTGCGACGCCGGCCGCCGCGAGGACCTTCTGTAGCCGCTCGGGCGGCATCAGGCCGGTTCGGTCGGATGGTCGCCGGGCTGGCTCGGGGTCGGCGGCGTCCCCGTCAGCGTCGAGCGACGCGTCGCCGCCCTCCTCGGCAAGCCTGGCGGCGACGTCGACCTCGAGTGGCGGCAATTCGTCCAGGCTCGTCAGCCCGAATCGTTCGAGAAACTCGAAGCCCGTGCCGTAGAGGAACGGCCGGCCGGGCGCGTCCGAGCGGCCGAGCTCCACGACGAGCCGCCGGTGCAGGAGCGTCCGGATCGTGTAGTCCGAGTCGACCCCGCGGATCCGCTCGATCGCGGATTTCACGACCGGCTGGCGGTAGGCGACGATCGCGAGCGTTTCGAGCGAGGCGGGCGACAGGCGAACAGCGTCCGCGCCGACGTAGCGGGCGATGAGTGCCCCGGCCTCGGCCGTGGTCACGAGCTCGACACGATCGCCGGACAGGGCCAGGCGGATCCCCCTGGCAGCGAGTGACACCTCGAGGTCGCCGAGCCTGGCATCGACGGTCGCCCGATCGACGCCGGCAAGGGACGCGATCTCCCGCCTGGCAAGCGGCCGCTCGGCGACGAACAGGAGCGCTTCGAGCTGGGCCTCAGTGAGCTCGCCGGGCGGCGGCGCAGCCTCGCCTGAGGGTTCGGAGCCATCCTCGGGCTCCGTTCCGTTCGTGTCGTGCTCGAGGCGGCTGGCGGCCTCGAGCATCTCGTCGGTCACGAGAAGGACTCCAGCGATTCGTCGAGTGGCTCATCGGCGGCTGGGACACCATCGACGCCGCGCTCCTCGGGCGTCGTCGCCCGGGCCACGATCGGACCCCACGGAACCTCCTGGGTCACGACGATCTCGCGGCGCTTCATGAGCTCCAGCATCGCGATGAAGGTGACCGCCATGACGACGCGGTCGCGAACGCCGCGCAGAAGCTCCTGCAGGACGATCGATCCCGCACCGGCCCGCCGGATCGCCTCGCGGATAACGGCGGCCCGCTCGCTGAGCGTGATCGTGCGGGCCATGGCCTCTGGAGGGAGCGGTGGCGGTGGAGCGAGCCTGACGAGGCCGTCGAGCGAGCGGACCAGGAGGTCGGGGTCGAGTGGCGGCGCATCGGGCGGGCGGGCGCCCGCGATTCCCGCGGCGACGGCAGCGGATGGCTCGCGCCGGAAGAGTGCACCCCGTGCTTGCGCCTCGGCCTGAAGGCGGACACCAGCGTCGCGGTGGGCGCGATAAAGGATCAGACGAGCCCGCAGCTCCGCCTCGGGATCGGGTTCGTCCTCCGGGAGGACGCCGGGCGGAAGGTCGGACCGGCGCGGCAGCATGGCCCTGCTCTTGATCAGGATGAGCTGGCTCGCCACGGCGACAAACGAGCTAATGTTCCCGAGCCGGTCAGCTTCGAGGGTCGCGAGCGCGTCGAGGTATGCCTCCGCGAGCGCGCCGAGCGGGACGGTGAGGACATCGAGCTGACGGGCCTCGATCAGCGCGAGCAGCAGGGCGAGCGGACCTTCGAACTCCGCGACCTGCACCCGGGTGGCCGATTCGGGCCGGCGTCCCTCGCCGAACACCACGGCTGGCGGCGCGGACGCCTCGACGGCCCCAGGGGTGGCCACGGACCCGGCCTCGGACACCATCAGTTGGCCTCGTCGGCCAGGCGGAGCCGCTCGCCGGCGTCCGCATCTCGCGGCGCGTCCTGGTGTCGGATCAGTTCGACGGTTCGCGGCGTGCAGCCCGCCGCGGCGGCCAGCGCTGCGCTCGACGCGGCGTGGTCGCGCAGCCGCTCAACCGCGTCACGGAAACCGGGCAGGCTGCCGGCCAACCGCCAGACCCACGCGCCGTACTCCTGGCCGAGCGAATAGGCGACCCGCGGCCAGATCCCCGTCTGACCCTTGCCGGCATCGTGGACGAGCCCAGCGAGAAGGAGCTCGTCGTCCAGCCGGCCCTCCGCCCGCAGCGTGGCGACGACGTCGAGCCCGTGGCGCTGATCCGCCATATGCATCGAATCGAAGAGGGCAAGCTGTTCGGCGCTCAGCCATGTCGACAGCGCTGCTCGCTCTGCCGACGACACCCGGGCGCGCCGGTGGGCGCGGAATTGGCGGGTCTTAGACCCCCAGAAGGACGCGAGTGACATTGAAAATCAGGCTGCCGAGGGGCCGTGACAGGGCGACGATTACGACGATCAGGATCAGGAAGCCGTACTGCTGCAGGACGGGACGCCACTGCCAGACCTGCTGCGGAGACATGACGCGGAACAGGAGGTTCGATCCATCGAGCGGCGGGATCGGCAGCATGTTGAAGATCGCCAGCCCGATGTTGAACAGCACGAAGTTGCCGATGACCTCGTACGCCAGCGGCGGGAGCTGAACGTTGGCCGTGTCGAACGCGCGGTACACGATCGCAGCCATGCTGGCCATGATCAGGTTCGATGCAGGTCCGGCGAGCGCTACGAGCACCTCGCCGTTGCGGCGGTCGCGGAGGTTCGAGGGGTTGACCGGCGTCGGCTTTGCCCAGCCGAACAGCAATCCACCGCCAAGGAAGGCCGTGATCACGAGGAACAACCCGCCGATCTGGTCGAAGTGGACGATCGGGTTGAGGGTCAGCCGGCCGAACATCTTCGCCGTCCCGTCGCCGAGCCGGTACGCGACGAACGCGTGCGCGAACTCGTGAACGGGGAATGCCACGAGCAGGAAGATGCCGATGAGGATAATCCGGCTGGGGATCTCACTGGCGTCGATCACGGGAGCCTCAACAAGCGATGGCGGGTCGGGCTAATCCTACCCGGGCCGCAGGTCGAGACCGAGACGCCTCGGCGAGCGTAGGTCAGAGGCGCCGGAGCAGGTCCGCCTTCTTCGCTTCGTATTCCTCCGCGCTGATCGCCCCACGGTCGCGGAGGTCGGCCAGGTTGGCGAGGGTGCGGGTCAGCTCGTCCGGCGTCATCTCGGCACGCGAGGAGCCCTCTGGCGACGGTGCAACCGACACGGCCGGCGCGCTCCCTGCACCGGGCGCCGGCGAATCGGAGGGCGAGGGCACGCGCAGCGGCGGCGACGGAAGCGGCTTGGCGCCGGACAGCTCCAGCTCCAGCTCGTGCTTCGACTCGAGCATCGCCCGCTTGAAATCGTCGGCGTTCTTCAGCATGCGGAGCCGCGAGATTCCGCTCTCCGACGCCGTCAGAATATCGAGATCGCCGAAGCCGAACATCCGGCCGAAGATCGACTGGCTCAGCACGGCGTCGTTGATCTTCTCGAGCGAGCTGTCGACGAGGCGCTTGTTGACGACGCCCTCGAGCTGGAGGACGCGGCGAGTCGTGACCACGAATTCCTCGTTCCGCCAGCGGAGAATCTGCCAGCCGATGTAGAGCAGCCCGCCGACCACGAGGGCGAGGACCAGCGAAGCCGAGGATGTCGTCGAGCGCGCGCCGGTCGATGTTCGCCGCGTGCCGGAGGATCGAGCAGCAGGATGGCGGCGACGATGGCCAGGATCCCGTAGCGGGCGTCCGCGATGAAGACGAACCAGTGCTGGTGTTCGCGCAGGACCGGCCGCTCCCCCGATGCGAGCATTCCGTCGATGTAGGCCATCGGGCGCGTGCCTCCTGTCAGGCCCGCGGGTGAGCGCGAGCGTAAACCTCTCGGACCCGCTCGCCCGTCAGGTGGGTGTAGAGCTGGGTCGTGCTGATACTCGCATGTCCGAGCAACTCCTGAACGATGCGCAGGTCGGCGCCACCCTCGAGAAGATGCGTCGCGAACGAGTGGCGGAGCGTGTGCGGGCTCACCCGATCGTTGAGCCCGGCCGTCCTGGCGGCGACCTTGACGATGCCGAAGGCCTGCTGTCGGGCCAGCCGCCGGCCACGATCGCCGATGAACAGCGGACCACCACGGTCAGGCGAGACATGCCCGATCGTCACGAGCGCCGGCCGGCCTTCGGCCAGCCAACGATTGAGCCAGTCCAGCGCGATATCGCCGACCGGGACAAGCCGCTCGCGGTCGCCCTTGCCGATAACCCGCACGAAGCCGCCATCGATCGAAAGTTCCTCGACGTCGAGCCCGAGCGCCTCGCTGATCCGCAGGCCGGCGGCGTACAGCAGTTCGAGGAGGGCCCGGCCGCGGAGGTCCGGCGCGGCCTCGAGCAGTCGATCGACCTCGTCGACGGTCAGCGTCTCCGGCAGCAGCCGCGGCTGGCGTGGCAGATCGATGTGCTGGGCGACGTCGACCCCGATCAGGCCCTCTCCGAACGCAAAGCGGTAGAAGCCGCGGATGCTTGCCGCCCTGCGCCGAAGGCTTGTCGGCGCAAGGCCCGGGTCGTTCCGCCGGCCGCGGCGCGTCCTCGCGGCGAGGTAGCGGAGCGCGGCGTCCGACGTCCGGTCCCACTCGCTCGCGCTGCCTCGTGCGGAGGCGAAGTCGCCCAGGTCGCCGCGGTAGGCGCGGATCGTGGCCGGCGAGAGCCCGCGCTCGACGCGGAGGTAGGTCAGGAAGTCGTCGATGGCCCGATCGAGCGTCGTCGCCGCCGGCACGTCAGGCGTTAGCCCCGCGCTGCGATTGCCGACCGCCAGGCATCTGCCCGCTCGAGCAGCTCGCGCGCAGACGCGAGCGCCGTCGAACCGCCGCCCGTCCCGGCCGAGCATCTGGGCCAGCTCCGACAACGCGCCCATCGTGGTCCAGCGACGCGACCTCCGTGACGGTCCGCCCGTCGCGCTCCCGCTTCGCGATCTGGAAATGGGCGTCGGCGTGGGCGGCGATCTGGGGAAGGTGGGTCACGCACAGGACCTGGTGCCGGCGGGCGAGGGTCCACAGGCTCCGCCCGATCGGGTCGGCGCTGCGACCGCCGATCCCGGTGTCGACCTCGTCGAACACGAGCGTCGGCGTCTCGTCGGCGGCGGCGAGGACCTGCTTGATCGCGAGCGCGACCCGGCTCATCTCGCCGCCGGATGCGATGCGGGCGAGCGGCCGCGGCGGCTCGCCGGGATTCGGGGCGAGGCGGTAGACGACCTCGTCGAAGCCCGTCGCATCGAAGGCGATGGCGTCGCCGCCGAGCTCGACGGCCGGCTCGTCACGGCCCGCCGGTCGTCGCCCGACGACGACCTCGAACACACCGGCACCGAAGCCGAGTTCTTCCAGGACGGCCCCGACCTCGGCCGTCAGCCCGCGGGCGGCCTCCGTCCGTGCGGCTGACAGCGCGTCGCCGGCCGCTGCGACCTCGACGAGCAACCGCGCCTCCTCCGCCTGGCGCTTCGCCCGCTCAACATCCATGCCCCGGAGCCGCTCCGCTTCTGCCGCGGCCCGCTCGCCGTGGGCCAGGACCGCAGCTTCGTCATCGCCGTAGCGCCGCTCGAGCGAGAAGATCGTCGACAGGCGCTCCTCCATCCTGGCGAGCTCCGCTGGATCGTGATCCACGGTCTCCGACAGCTCCCGCGCCGACGACGCAACGTCCGAGACCTCGCCCTCCAGGCCGGCGAGTCGCTCGGCGAGCGGCTCGAACCGGGGATCGACGCGGGCAAGTGCCCGCGCCTCACGCAGCGCGAGCGCGACGGCCTCTCGAGCGCCGCCGTCATCGGCCGCGAGTGCGTCGACCAGCGTCGCCGAGCCGCGCGCAATAGCCTCGCCGTGTTGGGCGGCCTCGAGGCGACCTCGGAGCTCCGCGGCCTCCCCTGGACGCAGGCGCGCCCCCGCGATCTCCGAGGCCTCGTGCTCGCTGACTTCGAGCCGCCGACTCAGCTCACGCGGATCGAGCTCCAGCTCGGCGAGGGCCGCCCGGTTCGCCCGCCAGCGATCGACGGCATCGGCCATCGCCTCGCGCAACGGCCCGTGGCCCCCGAACGCATCGAGCAGGTCCCGCTGCCAGCGCTCGTCGAGCAGCCGCTGCTGGTCGTGCTGGCCGTGGATCTCGACGAGCGCGCCGGCCACGTCGGCAAGCCGGGCCGCGGTAACCGGCTCGTCGTCGAGTCGAGCCGTCGAGCGGCCGTTGACGGCCACCTCGCGGACGGCGATGAGCGGCTCCGGAACCCGATCGAAGAGCGCCGTCACGCGGGCCGCGTCCGCGCCGTGACGGACGAGCGTCGTGTCGGCCCGGGCGCCGGTCGCCAGGCCGAGGGCATCGATCAACAGGCTCTTGCCGGCGCCTGTCTCGCCGGTGAAGACGTTGAGGCCCGGCGCCAACTCGAGCCGCAGCCGCTCGATCAGCGCGAGGTCCGCGACGGAGATCTCGAGGAGCCGGCCTTCGCTCACGATGGCAGCAGTTCGACCTTGTGGCGGAACAGGTCCCAGAACGGCTGGGCGCCCTTTGGCTCGATCAGGCGGATCGGGCGATCGAGTGCCCGCACCTCGACGACGTCGCCGACCGCGATCGGGATGTCCTCGCGCCCATCGACACTGACCAGCGCCTCGTGGGCGTCAACGACCCGGCAGCGGACGATCTGTTTCGGCCCGACGACGACCGAACGGATCGCCGAGAGGTAGCCCGCGATCGGTGTGACGATCAGGTTCCGGCTGAGCGGATCGACGACCGGGCCGCCGGCACTGAACGAGTAGCCCGTCGAGCCGGTCGGGCTCGACACGACGAGGCCGTCGGCGATGAAGGTCGCGAGATGCGAGGGGCCGATCTCGACGTCGAGGCGGCAGACCCTGGCGAGCGCACCGCGGGCGACCACGACGTCGTTCAGGGCGTGGTGGGCGGGGCCCGGTCCGTCGCGGCCGGCAGGCAGGATCCGGGCTTGGAGCGCCATGCGCTCGTCGATCGTGTACTCGCCGGCGACGAGCTTGGCGAGGACAGCCTCGAGCTCATTGGCCTCGGCCTTGGAGAGGAACCCGACCTTGCCGAGATTGATTCCCAGCAGCGGCACGTCGACCTGGATGACCGCCCGAGCAGCCCGCAGGAACGTTCCGTCGCCACCGAGCACGACGAGGGTGTCGGTCGTCGGCAGCTCCGCGCACAGCGCATCGAAGTCCTGGGCCTGGGCGGCCCAGTGCTCGATCCCGCGCATCCGGCACCAGCCGGCGGCCCGTTCCCGCAGCTCGACTGCGGCATCGTTCGTCGGGTTGTACGCGAAACCGATTCGTTTGACGGTCACGGCTGCGTCACACTCGACGATCCGATCGCCGATGTCGGAGCTAGTGGGGCCCGACTGGAAGTGGACGAGGAACTCGCGATTGCCCTCCGGCCCGAGGAGCGGCGAGGCGATCACGTCCCGCGCGCCGAGTCCCAGCTCAGCGGCCGAGGCAACGACTCGTTCGAGGACCTCCACGTGGACGGCCGGGTCCCGCACGACGCCGTGATCCGTCCGACCGCGACCCGCCTCGAATTGCGGCTTTACGAGAGCGACGATCGGCATCTCCGGTCCAGGGCGGAGCGTCGCGGCCACCGGCCCGAGCACGAGCGCGAGCGAGATGAACGACACGTCGATGACCGCGAGGTCCACGGGCTCCGACAGGCTGCCCGGCCCGAGCGTCCGGGCATTCGTCCGTTCCATCGAGACGACCCGCTCATCCTGGCGAAGCGCTTCCGCGAGCTGTCCCCGCCCGACATCGATGGCGTAGACGCGCCTCGCGCCGCGCTGGAGGAGGACGTCCGTGAACCCGCCCGTCGAGGCGCCGACGTCAAGGCAGGCCCAGCCCGTTGGGTCGATGCCGAACGCGTCGAGCGCTGCGGCGAGCTTGTGGCCGCCCCGGCTGACGAAGGGATCCCGTTCCGTGAGGGCCAGCGGCGTTGCCGCGTCGATGAGGTCGCCGGGTTTGCGATCGAGGCGGGCACCGTCTCCCTCCCCCACCCTGACCCGACCGGCGAGGAGCAGCGCCTGGGCCTTCGCCCGAGTTTCCGCGAGGCCGCGTTCAACCAGGAGCTGGTCGAGGCGCCTCCGGGCTGGTTTCTGCGGTGACGTGGAGGTCGGGCTCACCCGACTATCGTGGCACAGCCCGCTTCACCGCGGCTCACCGAGGTTGGCCGTTTGGTTGACCTCGCGACGCTAGCTGGCCGCCGCGCTCTCGATCGCGGCGATCGGTGCGATCGGGGCGGCGATGCCGAGCTGCGCGAGCGTCTCGCCCACCTGGGCGGCCAGCCCCGCTCCATCGAGCCGCAGGACGACCCTGAGGTCCGCCACTGAGCCGTGGTCGACGAACCTGTCGCCCGGGATGCCGATGATGCTGAGCGGGACCACGCGGAGCGACGGGTCCGCCAGACGGGCCTCTTCGAGCGCCTCGAGGACGCCGGAGCCGAAGCCACCCGTCTCCACGCTCTCCTCGAACGTCACGACGAGCTTCTTGCCGCGCGCGTGGTCCAGGATCAGCTCCCGGTCGAGGGGCTTCGCGAACCGTGCGTTGATAACGCCGATCGACCAGCCGTCGAGCGCCAGCCTGTCGGCGGCGTCAAGCGCCCGGGCGACGATCGGCCCGAACCCGATGAACAGCAGATCGGTCCCCTCGCGGAGGACCTCGCCCCGCCCGACCGCCAGCGTCGTCGGTTCGGTCGCCGGCAATCCGAATCCCGCGTCGCGCGGGTAGTGGAGGGCGAACGGATGATCCTGGGCCAGCGCGGTCCGGAGCAGCGAGCGCAGCTCCTGTTCGTCCTTCGGTGAGGCGATGACGAGATTCGGCAACTGGCGCTGGGCCGGAATCGTGAACATCCCCTGGTGACTCGTGCCGTCCTCGCCGACGAGCCCCGCCCGATCGACGGCCAGCAGGACCGGCTGGTCGTTCTGGCAGACGTCGTGGACGGTCTGGTCGAAGGCCCGCTGGAGGAATGTCGAATAGAGGGCGACGACCGGCCGCATGCCGCCCATCGCGAGTCCGGTCGCGAGGGCCATCGAGTGCTGCTCGGCGATGCCGACGTCGACGAATCGGTCGGGGAATTCGGCCTGGAACTTCGACATGCCCGTACCGGTCGGCATGCCCGCCGTGATCCCGACGATTCGTCGGTCGGACCGGGCCAGCTCGATCAGCTCGGCGGCAAAGACCGCGGTGTAGTTCGGGTTCTTCACGGGAACGACGACGGCGGTTGGCGGCGCGGCATCGTCGGCCATCGACTCGGTCGGCATGGCCGGGGTCGGCGCGGCGTCGCCGGCCGCCCCCACGGTACCGTTCCCGTTGCTCGCCGCCGGGATCGTGATCGGCGGGAGGGCCGCCCCGTGGAAGCCGATCTGATCGGTCTCGGCCGGTATGAAGCCGCGGCCCTTCTGGGTCCGGACGTGGACGATGACCGGGCCTTTCAGCTCCAGCGCTCGGCTGAACGTGGAGAGCAGGGCGCGGATGTCGTGACCCGGCACGAGCCCGATGTAGGTGATGCCGAGGTCCTCGAACAGCCGGCCGGTCTGGGCGAAGGTGACGACGGAATGGCGCAGCCGCTGGCTGAGTTCCCGAACCGTCGGCCCGACCACGGGGATTCGGCCGACGAGCTCGTCGTAGGCGGTCTTGCTCGACTGCCACGTACCCGACAGCTTGATCTGGCTGAGGTACTTCGACAGGGCCCCGACGGTCGGGCTGATGGACATCTCGTTGTCGTTGAGCACGATCAGGAGCTGGGTCCGCCGCTGGCCGATGTCGTTGAGTGCTTCGAGGCTGAGGCCGCTGGTGATCGCAGCGTCCCCGACGACGACCGCGATCCGCTCGAGTCCATGGCGCAGATCGCGGGCGGTCGCAAGTCCCTGCCCGATCGACAGGCCTGTTCCCGCGTGGCCGCCGTCGAACACGTCGTGCTCGGACTCTGAGCGACGTGGGAACCCGCCGACGCCGCCGATCGAGCGCAGCGTCCCGAACCGCTCGAAGCGGCCGGTCAGGAGTTTGTGGGGGTAGGCCTGGTGGCCGGTGTCCCACACGATCCGGTCGCGGGGCGACTCGAGGAGTCGATGTAGCGCGATCGTCAACTCGACGACGCCGAGGGAGCTACCGAGATGGCCGCCGGTCGTCGCGACCGTCTCGATGATTGTTTCGCGGATCTCGACCGCGAGCTCCTCGAGTTGGGCCTGGGTCAGGCCGCGGAGGTCTGCCGGGCCGTGGAGTGTCGGGAGGAAGGGCACGCGGGCTGGCTCCTGGGGGATATGGCTAGGTGCTGGGATACGTGACGGGTAGATCGATGCGGGCGTGATGCCCGAGAGGTTTCCATGCGGTCACTGCACATCTTGCCACCGATCAGGATCGATGCATCGGCGCGTGACGATGGCCCGGCCGCGCGGGTCAGTCCGGCGAGGCCTCCTCGGCGCTCGGCAGGTCGCGCGCCTCGAGGCCGCCGCCCGGTCGGGTCAGGAGTTGCTTGACGCGGAGTTCCGCCTCGCTCAGGAGCCGCTCGCAGTGCCGCTGGAGTGCTACCGCCCGCTCTGTCCGGGCGATCGACTCCTCGAGCGCGAGCCCACCGGCCTCGAGCTCCTCGATTGCCTGCCGGAGCTCGGCGAAGGCGGCATCGAACGGGAGCGCGGCAATCGTGGCGTCGACTGCGTCAGCCTGGTCCGTCGTCACGTGGCTCCTCTTCGTCGTGCTCGGTCAAGCGGTCGAGGCGGGGCGCGACGAGCATACCAAGCCGAATTCCCACGACGAACACGATCACGACGACGACGAGGAGCCCGACGAGCGCGGCGAGCTCCATCAGCCCGGCGGATCGACGGTCGCGGCGATGTCGCCCTCTGCGACGCGGAGGCGCAGCGGTGTCGCGGGCGGCGCTTCGCCCGGCGATCGCACGATCGCCCCGTCGGTCGCCCGCCGGACGATCGCATAGCCTCGTTCGAGGGTCCGCTGTGGATCGAGCACGGCCAGGGCGGCCGCGGCCGCATCGAATTCCGAGCGCGCCCGCCGCAGACGGGCGGTGGCAAGCTGCGGCAGCGCAGCGGAAGCCGTGTCAAGGGCGATCCGGCGGCGGCCCAGCGTCCCGTCGACCGCCCGGATCCCCCGATCGAGCAGCAGCCCGACTCGCTCGCGCGACGCCGACAGCTGGGCAAGGGGGTCCAGCCGATCGAGGGCGCGCCGTTCGGCATCGAGGTCGCGCCGGAGCGCGCCAAGGTACGCGCTCGACGCCCCTCCGATCCGCTCACTGGCCCGGCGAAATGCCTTCTCCCACTCGCTTCGGTCGGGAACCACGAGTTCCGCGGCGGCCGATGGGGTCGGTGCCCGGACGTCCGCGGCGAAATCGGCGAGTGTGACGTCGACTTCGTGGCCCACGCCGCACACGACCGGCACGCTGTGGGCGACCACCGCCCGAACCACCCGCTCGTCGTTGAACGACCACAGGTCCTCGAGGCTGCCGCCGCCCCGGGCCAGGATCGTCACCTGCGGAGCGTCCTCGGGATGGCCCTCCTTCCGGCTCTGATCGATCCAGCGCTCGAGCCGGCGGAACGCGGCGACGATGCTCGCCGGCGCTTCCTCGCCCTGGACCTGGCACGCAACGAGGACCACCTGCGTGAGCGGCCAGCGGCGGGCCAGAACGTGGCCGATATCGCGCCACACGACGCCGGTCGGGCTCGTGATCACGCCGATCGTGGTCGGGCGGGATGGCAGGGCCCGCTTGCGGGCGGTGTCGAACAGACCCTCCTGCGAGAGCCGCGCCTTCAGCGCCTCGAAGCGGAGTGTCAGGTCGCCGAACCCCGCCGGCTGGATCGACTCGACGTAGAGCTGGAGCGCGCCCTGCGGCTCGAACAGATCGACGCGGCCGTGGGCGACGATCCGGAGTCCCGCCTGGGGCTGGAACGCCGATCGGACCCGCTCGTCCCGGAACCAGACGCATTGGAGCGCGTTGCGCTCGTCCTTGAGCGTGAAGTACGCGTGGCCCGCTGAGCTGACCGTCACCCTGCCGACCTCGCCCTCGACCCAGACGTCGCGGAGTCCCTCGTGTTCCCGGATCGCCTCTCGGACCGCTCGTGTGACCTCGCTGACACCGAGGATCCGGAGGCCGAACGTGCCGGGTGGCGAGCTCGCCACTGCCGGAGTCGGACCCGCTCGATCCGCGCCGTCGTCGGCGTGCGTGGCGTCCCAGCCCGGGAGCATGCCGCCTGATCGGTCCGAGCTGGTCACCGGAACATCATGCCTGCTGCGGCGCTCAGGTGCGCGTGGCTGATCATGGCTCGCCCGAACGCCCAGCGTTCCTATGAGCGGTCGGCCAAGCGGAAGCCGACCGAATTGGGGCTCCACCCGTCATGTCGAACGGCGGCCGTTCCAGTCTGCAGCCAAAAGGCCGGTTCCGGGTGGCACACGGCTCCCCGTTCGTCGATAGGAACGCCGGGCGTTCCAGACGGGTCGAGGAGGCGCCATTCAGCGGGTGCTCAAACGCGGGTCTGGTAGTCCCCGGTTCGCGTGTCGACGCGGATCGTGTCGCCGGTCTCGACGAAGATCGGCACCTGGACGATGAGGCCCGTCTCGGTAGTGGCTGGCTTACGGGCACCGGTCTGCGTGTCGCCGGCGAACCCGGGCTCGGTGTCGGCCACGACGAGATCGACGGAGACCGGCAGCTCGACGCCGATCGTCTCGCCCTGGTAGCTCGTCCGGTCGAGCGTCATTCCGTCCTTCATGTATACCGCCGCGTCGCCGAGCTGTGCCGTCGAGAGCACGAATTGGTCGTACGTGTCGTTGTCCATGAAGTGGAAGTCGTCGCCGTCGCGGTACAGAAACTGGACGGGACGCTTCTCCATCGAGGCTCGCGGCCACTTCGTGCCGGCCTGGAACGATCGCTCGACCGTGCCGCCGCGCTTGATGTTGCGGAGCGTGATCCGCACCTGGGCCGAGCCGCGGCCCATCTTGATGTGGTGATAGTCGAGGATCTGCCACAGCTCCCCGTCAAGCTCGATCGCGACGCCCTTGCGCAGTTCGCCGGTACTGATCATGTCGTGGATGGACTCCTGGGATCCGCAGGCGTGCCCCGCCCGCGGAAAGTTCGATTCGGTCGGCCGATTGTAACGCTCAGGGGTCGCGAGCCGGTCACTGGCGAGCCGGCTAGCTGCCTACGACGACGACGTCCCGCGGAAACAATGTCAGGCGCTCCACGCGGCCTGCACCTGCGTCGAGCAGGACCAGGTCCTCGATCCGGACCCCCGTCTCGCCTTCGAGGTAGATCCCGGGTTCGACCGAGAAGACCGTCGGCGATTGGAGTGAGCTGTCCGCCGCGGACCGACTGAGCGACGGTGCCTCGTGCGTCGCGAGGCCGATCCCGTGCCCGAGGCCGTGTCCGTAGGCTGGCCACCGGCCGTCTGCGTCGATCACGCCCCGCGCGATTGCCTCGAGGTCGCGGCCAGACGGCAGGTCCAGATCGGCCGATGCGGCAGCCTCCAGCTGGGCGATCGGCGCCGCCTGCGCAGCGCGGACCAGCTCGTACACCGCGAGATCGCGCTCGCTTGGCTCGCCGACGAAGAGCGTTCGGGTCATGTCGCTTCGATACCCGGCGACCTGGGCACCGAAGTCGAACAGCAGGACCGCCCCGTCGATCACCGGGTTGTCGCCCGGCGAGCCGTGCGGGAGGGCCGCCCGGGGTCCGGCAAGGCAGGTCGGGTCGAAAGCGACGGCCTCGGCGCCGCCGGTTCGCAACAGCCACTCGAGCCGCAGCGCGAGGTCGTGCTCGGTGACGCCCGGCCGGATCTCCGGCAACAGCTCGGCCAGCGCCCGGTCCGCGACCGCGCAGGCGGCTGCCACCCGCTCGAGTTCGGCGGGCTCCTTCGTCGCCCGGTCGGTCTCGATCCAACCCTCCATCGGCACCAGCTCCACATCCGGCGCGGCCGCCTCGAGCCGCCGCCACAGCGCGTACGGCACGAAGCCGGCTTCGATCCCGATCCGCCGCGCTCCGACTGATTCGGTCAGCCGGGCCCAGGCAGCCGGGAGGTCGTATCCGACGTCTTCGAGCCGCGCTCCCGGAGCCTCGAGGCCCGCCTGGATCGTGTACCGCGAGTCGGCGAGCACGACGGCCTCATGGACGCCGACGAGGAACTGCCCGGAGTGACCGGCGACCTTCTCCTCGCCTTCACCGAGCACAAAGCCCGTCAGATAACGGGTGTTCTCGCGGCGAACGCCGAAGTAGGCATCGACCTCGTGCGGCTCGAATCGTGCCCGCAGCCGCGAGAGCCGTCCGGCCCGAGCTGCGCGGTCCGCCTCGGCCCAACGGACGTGGTCCTCCGGCGTTGGTGGCCCCGCGAAGTCGGCGGGCGTCGGCCGGCCCGATGGCGATCCTGTCACCTAGTAGCCGTACTTGACGCGGTTCTCGTCATGCTCTCGCTGGTTCTTGGCGAAGGCATGGCCGTTGGATCCGTCGCGCTTGGCGAGGAAGAAGACATAGCCCTCCTCCGTGTCGGGCGCGAGGGCAGCGTCGATCGAGGCCAGAGTCGGCGTGCAGATCGGACCGGGGATCGGGCCCTCCTCCTGGTACGTCTGGTAGCCCTGGAGCTCAGGGGTGAGGACCACGTCCTTGAGCGCCGTCTCGGGCAGTCCCCAGAATGCGTAGTCCTTCCATCGGGCGAAGTCAAGCTCGTCGAGCTCGAGCGTGTCCGCCGCATAGATGACGGTCGGATCGGCCTGCAGCAACCGATGGCCAAGCTTGCCATCGAGCCGGTTCTGGTAGACCCCGGCGATCAGCGGCCGCTCCTCGTCGAGAATCGCCTCACGGTCGACAAGCGAGGCGAGCGTCAGAATCTCGTAGAACGTCATCCCACGTGCCGCTGGGACGTCCATCCGTCCCTCGATCGCGGCGTGGAACCGATCGAGCATCAGCCGGACGAGCTCCTCGCCGGTCGTGTCGGGCAGGACCCGGTAGTTGGCCGGCCAGAGGTAGCCCTCGAGCGACGCGCCGTCCGGCAGCTCGAGCCACGGGTAGTCGGCGAGCAGCTCCGTCGTCGGATGCTTGGCGAGCTCGTAGAACTCGCGCGGATCCATCGTCAACCCGTCGAGCGTCTGCAGCTTTGCCGTGACCTGCTCGAGACGCAGGCCGGTCCGCAGGTCGATGTCGACCTGGGCGACGGCCGGTGGATCGAGGAGCGCGGTCACGAGCTCATCGGGGGTCATCGAGCGGCGAAGAATGAACTCGCCGGTCTTGAGGCGGGCGGTGAGGTCGCGCTCGACGGCAAGGAGGACGAACGCACGGCGGTCCGCGAGGAAGCCCTCTTCCTCGAGCCGCTCCGCGATCGTGCTTGCGCTCTCGCCGGACCCGATGACGAATCGAGCCTGCTCGCTGTCGGTCGACGCGGGTGTGGTCAGGTTGTCTCCGAGATCCTCGCGAACGAGATCGGCGACGAACGGGACCCCGAGCGCACCCGGTGAGTCCGATGCCCAGTCGATCACCGCGCCGCGTACGAGCGGACGCAGGATCGTGAGGAGGGCCGCCAGGACGATCGCCGCGAGGATCAGGGCGAACAGCAGGAACCGGAGCGCCCCACCGAGTCCGCTACCGCGACGGCCGCGTCGGCCGTAGCCGCTCCCGTTCCCGTAGCCGCCGCCGTTGGATCGCCGATAGTCTGGCTCCCACGGCTCGTCGTGCGGCTGCTCGGCGATCGGGTGGGCCTGCCGAGCGTCGCGAGGTCGTCCGCCGGAGCGGAGGGTCATCGTGTCGTCTCCCTACCGTCGTCAGTGGCCGCTCCCCCGTTCGCGTTGTTCGCCGCGCGGGCATCGAGCTCGTCCTGGAGGATGATCGCGGCCGCTTCGCGATCCACCCGGCCTCGATAGGCGTCTCGCTGGGTTCGGCTCGGCGGACCACCGGAGCGGCCCCGCTTCATCGGGCCTAGGCGCTGCTCCGCGAGGTGGCTGCTCAGCCGCTCGTCTCGGACCGTAATCGTAAGGCCAACGAGGGGTTCGAGTGCGGCGATCCATTCGCGGGTGATTTCCGCCTGGGTCCCCGACTCGCCGGACGCGTGCAACGGCAGGCCCACAACGAGCTCGTCAGCGCCTTGCTCTGCCGCGATCCGCGAAATCGCCGCCGCGTCCTTCGCCGGTGTCGAACGCCGCAGGGTCGACAACGCGATCGCCATGCCGCCATCGAGGTCCGCAACCGCCAGCCCGATCCGTCGTTCGCCGAGATCCGCCCCGAGAATCCGCCTCACGGCGCAGGGCTGGCGGCCGGCGCGGCGGGCGAGGCAGTGTCTGAGGGCGAACTCGTGGCCGGCGGCCGGGAGGTCGGTGACGCCGTTTCCGAGCCCGACGGTTGAGGCGACTCTTCTCCGGCGACGTCGGTCTGGCCGACGATCTCGATTGTCACGCGGGAATCCATCGTCGGGATCGCCGACACCCAGTCGGGCCATGGTGTCACGACCGCGTCGCCGAACTCGGCGAGGAGCGTCCGGGCCTTGTCCAGCGGCTGACCCTTGACCAGGTTGAGCAGCCCCGCCGGATCGAGGATCCGGACGCGCGACGCCTTGGCGGCGACCGGGAACGTGACCTCCCCATTCGCGACGGTGGGATCGCCGGGGACGATCTCGATTGATCCCTCCACGAGGCGGTGGTCGGTGCCGACATTCGCCAGTAGTCGCGTCTCCGCGATCTTGACGACCGGCGACGCATCGACGGCGGTTACGGTCCCGGTCGCCGCGAGGGTGAGCTCGAACGATTCTTGCTCCTTTCCCACGAGCGTCGCCGGGTCGACGGTCGGGGTCGCCTCGCCGAGCACCGCCGTTTCCGAGAAGACCGTCGCGTTCACGGGTCCTCCCGCGCCCGACTCGAGCTCCGTCGCGAACGCATCCGCGAGCTTCGCGGTGAGCGCGACGAGCGCCGCGTCGACGTCCTTCTGGCCGATCCGCGGGAACTCCTCGTGGGTCCCGCCGCTCGTCGGGGCGAGGTTCCTGACCTTCGTCACGGTCGGGTCCTCGTTGGGTGGGACGACCGTGATCGCGTTCTGCGGCACGTTGCCGCCTGTTCCCGGCTTGACCGCGACGACGCCAACCGTCTTGGTAGATGGACGGATCTCGGTCGGCGGAATGATTTGCGCCCGGGCTAGGGTGATCGCGGCCGTCGTCTTGAACTTGATGCCGCCCTCGGTCGACACGACCGCCCCTTTGGCGATCGTGTTCTCGGAGGCGGTGTTGAGACTGCTGAACTCGACCTGGCCGCCGGCGGCTTCCTCCTCGATCCGCTTGTCGCTGGCCGCGAACGCGTCCGAGACCTCAACCGGGACGTCGAGGAGCAACGCTGGGACGAGGTTCGCGGTCGCGTCGGGTGCCGCGACGTCCGGATCGGCGCGGACGACGAGGGAGATCGACATCGGCTCCTCGCGCGGCGTCACGACGATCTCGGCGGACGGCAGGAACACGTACGCACCGACGGCCGCCACGACGAGCACGAGGACGAGCATGGCGGCACTGGCCATCGCCAATCCACCGACGCGCGGCAGCGACCGGTTCTTCACGACCGGCATCCGGACTGAGGCAGGAGCCGATCGCGGGACGACCAGCGGCCGGTCGATGCCGGAGCTCGGAATCGTGCTCGAAGCTGGGCCGGCAGCCGAGGCGGCCGGGGCCGAGCCGGCTGAGCCAGCGGCCGAGGCGGCGCCCACGGCCGCCGCGGACCCGGCGGCTGCGTCGGCCGCTATCGGCAGCCCGAGTGTTTGCGTTGCGTCCGGGGACGGCCCCGTGGCCTTCTTCCGCGATCGAGAGGTCGTGATCGGCCGGACTACCGCCTCAGCCGCCTGCGCCTGCGCGGGCAGCGGTTCGGCGTCTGCACCGGCGACGGGGGCTGCCTCGTCCCATTCGGCGACGCTCGCGAATACCGGCAGGCCCGCCGACGCGGCAAGCGCTCGCGTCGCTGCGTCGGCCGAGACGATCGAGAGGCGGCGGTTGTTGACGAGCGCCTCGCGCGACAGCAGCCGGAAGTTCATGCGCGACGTGGCGATCCGCGAGCCGTAAGGCACGACGAGCGCCACCTTCGTCGCCTCGGATTTCCGGATCCGAGCCGCGGCGGAGGTGATCTCGTCGTCGACGTCGAGGTAGACGGTGCCGGTGGCCATCGGATGAGAGCCTAGACCTTCATCGCGCGGAGGACCCGCCGAAGGGCGGCATCGAGCGGATCCTCGGTCGTCTGGAGCTCGATGGCCTGGAACGCGAGCCCGAGGGGCGTCACGTCCTGCTGGTCGACGAGCAGGTTCGTCGCGTCGGAGATCTTCTCGACCAGGGACGGCGCCATGATCACGACCTCGGGCGGGCGGGCGAACGACAGCCGCTTCCAGAACCGCTCGGCCGTGAGGGCGTCACGAATCTCCGGCAGCCTCGACCCGCCGCCGCAGATGTAAATCCGGTTCGGGAGCAGATCACCGCCGCCGAGCTCCTCCATCACCAGTTCGACGCCAGCCGCCCAGACCTCGACGTCGTCGGCAATGATCCCGGCGATCTCGTCGCGGCGTTCGACCGGGAGCCCGCGCGCGTAGTCGACCTTCGCCGACTCGGCCCGTGGGAACGGCAGATCGAGCCGGTCGGCGAGCGACTTCGTGAACGCCCGTCCGCCCAGCGCGAACATCCGGGTCCCCTCGATCCCGCCCGATCGCACGAGCGCGACGTCCGTCGTGCCGCCACCGACGTCGACGAACAGCGCCCCCGCCTGGCGAATCACGTCGCTGCCAAGGACACGGGCGACGGCGTATGGCTCGGCCACGACCTCGAGGAGCTCCAGGTCGAGCTGGCTCGCGACGCTCTGGAGCGCGCCGAGATGAACGAGCGGGGCAAACGCGTTGAAGATCCCGATCTTCACGTGCCGGCCCTGGAACCCGACGGGGTTCGTCAGGGCGTAGCCGTCGATCGACGCGCCGACGACGGCCGCGTGAACGAGGCGGACGTCGACGTTCGGGAGGCCCGTCTCCCAGGTGATCGAGCGCTCGGCTTCTCGCAGCGCCTCGCGCTGGACGAGGTCGATCAGCTTCTGGAGCTCGCCCTCGCTGATCGGCTGATCGGGCTTCTTGCGCTCCTGGCTGTGGGTCGTGGTGAAGCCCTTGACGAGCTCGCCGGCGATCCCGACCACGACCTGGCTGGGCCGAAAGCCGGCCATCTCCTCCGCTTCCTGGAGGGCGACAGCGCAGTTGTCGACGACCGCCGCGATGTCGGCGACCGTGCCGGATTGCATGTGACTGAGGCCCTGGCGCTTCCGACCTACGCCGCGGACGGTGCCACGACCGTCGGCCCCGATCTCGAAGACGAGAGCCTTGGCGAACTCCGTCCCGATGTCGAGCGCCGTGCACGCGGCGAGGGCCTGGTCCGTGTCGCGCTGGAGGATCTTCCGCCAGAACGCCATTCAGGCGCCTGGTTCGGCTCGGGCGCGGACCGCCGTGGCGATCGCGGCGAGTCCATCGGGCAGTCCCTCGCGACGCGATCCCTTGCCCTGGGCCATCTCCGGCCGGCCGCCGCCGCGGCCATCGATCTCGGCGACGGCCACGCGCACCAGGTCACCCGCCGAGATTCCGCGAACGACGAGGTCGTCGCTGACCGTCACGAAGATCTGTGGCTCGTCCGCGTCGAGGCCGAGCGCGATGACACCCGAGTCGAGCACGCCCCGAAGGTCCTTCGCGGCACCCTTGAGCGCGTCGATTGACTCGTACGGGCCTGCGAAGCGCACCAGCCTGACGCCGGGCGCGACCTCCTCAGCCGTGGCGGCGAGCTCGCCGGGCTTCGGCAGGCCCGCTCCCCCACCCGCCTTGAGCCGCCGGCGCGTTTCGCGGAGTTCGTCCTGGAGCGCGCGAATCCGGTCCGGCAGACCTTCCGGCGACTGGGCGCCGGCGGTCTCTGTGGCCCTCTCGAGCGTCGAGACCCGTTCGTCGAGCCAGCGATCGGCGCCGGCTCCGGTGAGTGCCTCGATGCGGCGCATGTTCGATCCGATGCTCCGCTCGCCGGTGATGACGAATCCGCCGATCTGACCGGTCGCGCGGCAGTGCGTCCCGCCACACAGCTCGTGGCTGTAGCCCTCGACCCGGACCGTGCGGACCGTTTCGCCGTACTTCTCGTCGAAGAACGCGTCAGCGCCGGCGGCGATCGCCTCCTGCATGCTCATGAGACTTGGTGTGACGGTCCGATCATCGCGGACGATCCCTCGGACCTCCGCTTCGATCGTCGCGATCTCGTCTCGCTCGAGCCCGCGGTCGAACGGGAAGTCGAACCGAAGGTAGTCGGGCGTCACGAGCGAGCCCGCCTGCCGGGCACCCTCGCCGACGACGTTGCGCAGCGCACGGTGGAGCAGGTGCGTACCCGTGTGGTTGCGCATCGTGTGGGCGCGACGCTCCGCATCCACGACCGCATCGACCGTCTCGCCGACCCGGAGGCGCCCGTGGAGCGTGCCGTGGTGGACGATGAGCCCGCCGAGCGGCCGCTGCGTGTCCTCCACCTTGAAGAGTGACGATCCGCCGCCCGCCTCACGGAGCTCGCCGCGGTCGCCGATCTGCCCGCCGCCTTCCGCGTAGAACGGCGTTCGATCGAGGACGACCTCCGCCTCTCCCTGGCCGGTCAACTCGTCGAATTCCATGCCGTCGCGGATGATCGCGACGACTCGACCCTGGGCCTCGGTCGTCTCGTAGCCGAGGAACTGGCTGTCCCCGCCGCGTGCCTGGATCGCGCCGTACAGGGCGGAACTCTCGGCGAGCTTCGACAAATCCGCCTTCTTGCCGCTCCGGCTCCGCTCGCGCTGCTCGGCGAGTGCCTCGTCGAAGCCCGTTCGGTCGACGGCAACGCCGTACTCGGCCGCCAGCTCGACGGTCAGATCGAACGGAAACCCGAACGTGTCGTGGAGCTTGAAGGCGACGTCGCCTGGCAGGACCGGCGAGTCCGCTGGCAGGTCCTCCGGCCTGCGCCCGATCGTCCGCTCCGTAGTCGCGATGCCGGCCAGAGCCGCCTCGAGCAGCTTTGTGCCCGCGTCCAGCGTCCGGCCGAACTGCGCCTCCTCCCGGTTGATCGCGGCAAGGATCTCGTCCCGGCGCTCGACAAGGTGCGGGAACGCATCGGACATCGTCTCGATGACAACGGTCGCGGTTTCGGCCATGAACGGCTCGCGACGCCCCAGCAGCCGGCCATGACGGACGGCCCGTCGAAGGATCCGGCGCAGCACGTAGCCGCGCCCCTCGTTCGATGGCAGCACGCCGTCGGCGACGAGGAACGTCACGGCTCGCGAGTGATCGGCGATCACTTGGTAGCTGAAGCGTTCGGCCTCGAAGGCGTCCGGGTCGTGACCGAGCAGCTCGCGCATCCGGGCATGGATGGGCTGGAAGAGGTCGATGTCGTAGTTCGTTGGGACCTGCTGGAGGACGCTCGCAAGCCGCTCCAGGCCCAGCCCGGTGTCGACGCTCGTGAACGGCAATGGATGCCGGCCATCGGGGCGCTGGTCGAACTCCATGAACACGAGGTTCCAGATCTCGAGCCAGCGCGGACAGGTCTCGCTGTGATCGGGAATGCATTCCGGGCCTTCGGAGAACTCCGCGCCGCGATCGAAGTGGATCTCGCTGCATGGCCCGCACGGTCCCGTCTCCGCCATTCGCCAGAAGTTCTTGTCGTCGCCGGCATCGACGTCGCCCCATTTCGCCATCCGCTCCGGCGGCAACCCGATCTCATCCCGCCAGACGTTCCAGGCAACCTCGTCGTCGGTGTAGGTCGTCGCGGCGAGCCGCTCAGGCGGGATCCCCAGGTCCTTCGTCAGGAAGCCCCAGGCCCACAGGATGGCGTCACGCTTGAAGTAGTCGCCGAAGCTCCAGTTGCCGAGCATCTCGAAGAACGTGTGATGCCGCGGCGTCCGGCCGACCTCCTCGAAGTCGTTGTGCTTGCCGGCGACTCGCAGGACGCGCTGGTAGTCGACGGCACGGTTGTACGAACGCTTCTCCGCCCCCGTGAACACATCCTTGAACTGGACCATGCCCGAGTTCGTGAAGAGCAGCGTCTGGTCGCCGGCGGGAACGAGGCTGGCGCTCGGCACGATCGTGTGCCCTCGTTCGGCGAAGTAGTCGAGGAAGCGCCGTCGGATCTCGGCCGCGGGCAGTGCCTTGATCCGCGGGTCGTGGGTGACGGGTGGGCTCGGCATCTGCCGAGCAATGGTACCGAACGTAACGCTCGATGGACCCAGGCTCATTCGGCGACGGTCGGCCGTCCTGTAGGCTGCCCGAAATGGACGGGAGTGCAGGCGGCGACAGTGGGGGCTCCGGCCGCCCGCCCATCGACTGGCGGCCGCCCGCCGAATCGCCGAGTCCGCTCCCTTGGCCGCCACAAGCGGTTGACACGAGGCCGCGAGCCCCGGAGCCCCCTTCTACCCCGGCCCGACGGGCGCTCGAGATCGTTGCCTGGATCGTCGGCATCGCCGGTGTGCTGTTCTTCGGTCGCCTCTTTCCGGTTCTGACCGGATCCCGAACGGTCACTGCAGGTGAAGCGGGTGCCCTCGCCGGCTCGATCACTGCCGCTGTTCTCATCGGCGTCCTCGCTAGCTGGCTGGTCGTGCGGATCCGGCGGCGTGGTCGAGTTCTGTCGCCGTGGATCCTCGTCGTGGCCATCCTGGTCCTGCTGGCGAGCCTTGGTCGGCAGCCAGGGGCTGGAGCTCCGGCCGCCTCAGGACTGCCGATTGAGGCGTATCTGAAGGTCGGGGCTCCGTACGCGCTGACGGCCGCCTCGCCGGAGCAGGTGGCCGGTCTGGCTGAACTTCAGGCTCACTTTCAGGCTCGTGCCGCTGAAGCTCGTGGGATTCAACTCAACGGTGAGGATGTCGGGTTTCTGGTGGTGGGCGACGCCGGCGTTCGAGATCCTGAGACGTTCCGGCGCGAGATGCTCGACGGCATGGTGAAGACGCAGGGGGCCGCCGCGGAGGCTGCGGTACTGAGCGGGCACGACGTCATCGAGGCGTCGGCTTCGGGCGTTTCGATCCTCGCTTGGGTCGAGGCCCCGCATCTGCTGCTCGTGTACGCCGCCGACCGCGAAACCGCGCGTGCGATCACGGCATCGATCATCGCGGCCTACGACTAGGCGATCAGTCGGCCGGCAGGAGTTCCACCAGCGACACCGACGGCATCGGGAGCTCGATCTCAAGGCTCAGCCGGCCGTCGCGATCGACCGATGCGCTTCGCTCGGGCTCGAGCTCCTCGAGGTTGTCGGCGGCCCGAAGGCGCTTCCAGGTGGCCTCGTCCGGCCAATCCCCGCCGTTCCAGTGACGGGCGATGTTCGAGTGGCCGGCGTCGACGCGACGGTGGCGGATCCGAACGGACCCGGCCTCCAGTCCATCGACCGTGAGCCTTACAGCTCGGTCGAGACGAGGATCACCGTGCGCCTTTGACTGGTCGATCGTGCCGTTCCAGAGCGCGATCGCCACGCGGCCGTCCGGGTCCTTCGACGCCCACGCCTCGACGAGACTGCCGGCCCCGTCGCCGTCGATCGTCGTGCGAAGCTCCCGCTCGCCGAGCAATTCGAGGATCCGGATCGCCCAGAAGCGCGGCTTGCGGAGGTTGCCGATGGTCAGCAACCCGAACCCACCGTGGAAGAGCTTCGCGGGCACACCAAGCTCGACGAAGTGGTCGGAGGCGACCCAGTACGCGAGCGACTCAAGACGACCTGCAGACGACCGCATGCCACGGCAGACGAGGGGCGCGGCCCAGACGCTGTCGTTGATCGACGCCCCGTGGGTCGGCGAGACGCCCCACTCTGTCCACCACAACGGGATGGCCGGCCGGCCGAACCGGGCAGTGATCGGCCGGAGGTCGAGCGGCGGGAGGCCGTACGTGTGGGTAGTGATGAAGTCGAGCGGCACGTCCGCGTCGTCGGCGTGGGCGAGCAAGTCGTCGACCCAGCCGACCGCGGCCGTCGCCGGTCCACCGACCCGCAAGGTCGGGTCGACCGAACGGACCGCCCGCACCGAGGCGTCGTACAGATCGAAGTACGCGGCTTCGTCGCCCGACCAGAACACCCGCAGGTTCGGCTCGTTCCAGACCTCGAACGCCCACCTCTGGACCTCGTCGCGGCCGAATCGATCGATGACGTGGCCGACCAGCCCGGCCACGAGGTCTGACCAACGCGCCATATCGCGCGGCGGCGAGATGATCCCGCGGTAGTCGAACACGGACTTCACCGGGTCCGCGGCGAGATCGCGGGGCATGAAGGACAGTTCGACGACCGGCCGCAGGCCGCTCGCCAGGAGCCGATCGAGGACGGCGTCGACCCGCTCGAAGTCGTGGACCGGCTGGCCGTCGCGCTCCCGGTACACCCCCAGGCTGTCGTGGAAGATCGCGTGGGCGCGAACCATCTGCGCGCCGAGCTCGTCGCGAACGATGTGGAACGCCTCGCTCAGCTCGTCGCCGACGTGATGGCCACCCGGGCCCTCCCCGCGAAGCAGGAGTGCGAGGTGCTCGGAGCCGATGATCGGCCGCCATGGCCGTTCGACCGGTCCCACATCCGCCGAGGCGTCGACGGCGATCGTCACCCGGCCGTCGCCGTCCGGGGCGGGCCTACCCTCGACGGCCTCCGACAACGGCCCCACCGCGGCATCGATCGACGGCAATGCCGCGACCGCATACCACGCCGGGGACCCCGGGTTGCCGGTCGTATCCGCATACGGCGGGTGCGGCACGGCGAGCAGGTCGCCCGCGCGGTGGTCGATCGCCTGCCACGGCCCGCCGGGCGCCGCGGCTCGATGGACGACATAGCCCGCCGCCCCCTCGACCGGCTGCCAGTCGACCGTCACCTGACCGCGGCCGGAGGTCGCGACGACGCCCGCCGGAGCCGGAAGCTCCGGCGCTGGCGCCGGCCGGTTGCGTTCAGTCTGAGCGCCCGCCTCCTCGAACCAGGCGATTCGGGCAGACGAGCTCGCCGTCACGGTTTCGATGAGCGCCGAGGAGCCGCATTGAACGTCTCCATGCCGATGATCGGTTGCAGGACCTTCCGGAACTGCTTCGTCGCGAACGCATCGCGAAGGACATCCTTGGCCAGGGCGTTGCCGATCGCCGCCATGACGATCCCCTGGTCGAGTGACAGATAGAAGTTCGACACGACGCCCGTCTGGACGTTGACCGTGTCCCGGAAACCCCATTTGTCGTAGATGTCGAAGTCGGACTTCAAGTTGGCCAGGTTCTTGAGCACGGCCTTCGGCTCCCAGCGCAGCGCAAGGAACGCGGCGTGCGGGGTGACGACGCCGTTGGTGTATGCCGAGGGCGGCGGGTCTGGCTTGGGGTCGCGTCCGCAGCCGGCGAACCCGTGGTCGACGAACGTCTTGTCGTTGTTCGATGGATAGCCCTCGGGATTCATGCCCAGCGCATCAACCCCGTATTCCGTGTAGCCACCTTCGGGGACGTTCGCGGGCGAGAAGCCCCAGTAGCCGTAGCCGGCCTCGACGAGACCGTGGTGGATCTGGGCGTTCACGGTCAGCGGGTGGTTGACCGCCCAGCTGCGGGGTCCCCATTTCTCTTCGGGCACGAACAGCGCCGGCATGAGCGCCTCGAACATGCTGCCGCCCCAGCCCGGGACGATCCGTGCGCCGTTGACTTCGTAGGCGCCCTCGAACACGTCGACGCCGAGGTAGGTCCGGTGGAAGCCGACCGGCTTCGACTCCTGCCAGTTCCAGTCGCAGGTCTCCGGGAACGTCCGCCAGGCGCCGAAGTACTCCTTCGGCGGCAGCTCGCCGGTGGCGATCCCGATATAGCTCGCGATCCGGCTCTCGCTGACGATCGTGTCGTAGCAGCAGGGCGACGCACCGGTGTCCGGCGCGACGTGGAAGGCGATCCGGTTCACCTCCGGACGGTAGTAGAAGCCGAAGTGCATGCTGTCGAAGAGGCGCGACGCGCGCCTGGACACGTCTGGGACCGCGTTCGCCACGACACGGAGGCCGGTCGCCAGCCAGCCGTTGTCGACGGACGAGAGGATCGGCGTCAGTGGGTCGCCGCTGGGCGGCCAGGCGGTGAGCTTCGCTCCGGTCGTGTGGTCATACCAGTTGTAGAACTGGCCGCTGGGTTGGTGGCGCTCCATCGTCTCGAGCGAATGGAGGGTCGCTTTTAGCCGGGCGACGGCCTCGCGATGGCGGATGATCCCGAGCCGCTCGGCGACGACCGTGCTCCACATGTACGCGCCGATGTTGGTCGTGGAGGTCTGGACGCTCGCGGTGCCGTCCGCGTTCAAGCTGTCCGCGGGAAGGCCAGTGTCGGGGTCGGTCATCGCCACGAACGACGCCCACGTGGTCCGGGCATAGCCGAGCAGCGTGTGGCGATCTCGCTGGCTAAGCCCGGACGAGCCGCCGGCGGAGACCATCGCCGGCGCAACGACGGCCGCGATCACGAGTGCGATCAGGGCCGTGATGAGCGTGTTGGGACGTCGTGGGCGCATGTCGAAACCTCCGCGATCAGCCTTTCAGTCCGGTCGTCGCGATTCCCTCGGTGATCCACCGCTGGAAGAGCACGAAGATGATCAGCACGGGCAGGACGAGCACGACCGAGCCGGCCATGAGCATCCCGTGGTCCGCCTGGTACTGGCCCGTCGCGAACGTCGCGAGCGCGACCGGGAGCGTGTACATGTTCGGTTCCTGGGCCATCACCAACGGGTAGAGGAAGCTGTTCCAGCTGCCGAGGAACGTCAGGATTCCAAGCGTGGCGAGGACCGGCGCCGCGATCGGCATCACGACCTGCCAGAAGATCCGTGCCTCGTTCGCTCCGTCGATTCGGGCGGCCTCGAGCAGCTCGTCCGGGATGCCGTACATGAACTGGCGCGTCAGGAAGACGCCGAACGGCCCGACGAGGAACGGCAGAATCAGTCCCGGATAGGTGTTGACCAGGCCGAGATTCCGCATCAGCACGAAATTCGGGATCAACGTGATCCCCGCGGGGACCATCAAGGTCGCGAGGACGAGGCCCATGATCAGCCGCTTGCCCCGCCACTGCAGCTTCGCCAGCGCATAGCCGAGCATCGGGCAGAACACGACGTTCCCGATCGTCACGACCAACGCGACCACCGACGAGTTGAAGAAGAACCGCGGGAAGTCGAGCTGCGCGAAGAGGCGCTCGTAGTTATTGGTGGTTGGCTCCTTCGGCAGGAACGTCGGCGGGTTGACGAGGAACTCGGCCTGCGGCTTCAGGGAACCGAGGAGCATCCACAGGAACGGACCCACCATCAGCAGGATGCCGAGGGTCAGCAGCAGGTAGACCCACCATGAGCCTCGGGCCCGCTTGTCGGTGAGGCCGGACGGCAGCAGCGAACGGGATCGCGGAGCCTGGATTGCCGTCATCGCTCCGTCTCCATCAGGTGTCCGCCCGAAGGAACTTGAACTGGAGGAACGCGACGACCGCGACGATCACGAACAGGACGTAGGCGATCGCCGATGCATAGCCCTGGTGGAAGAACTCGAAGCCCTGCTGGTACATGTACATCGTCACGGACAGGGTCGCGTCGAGCGGGCCGCCGTCGGTCATGACGAACGGCTCCTCGAACAGCTGGAGATAGCCGATCGTCGTGATCACGAGCATGAAGAGGATCGTCGGGCGAAGCATCGGCAGGGTCACGTAGCGGAAGGCCTGCCAGCGGCCGGCGCCGTCGATCGCGGCGGCTTCGTAGAGCATCGCCGGGATCGCCTGGAGCCCGGCGACGAAGACGACCATCGCGAATCCGACGTTGCGCCAGACGGCCATCGCGATAATCGACGGCATGGCCAGGGTTGGATTCGCCAGCCAGTTTGGCCCGTTGATCCCGATGTTTCCGAGCAGCACGTTGATGAGCCCGACGTCGGGGTTGAGTAGGAACCGCCAGACCACCGCGATCGCGACGATGCTCGTGATGACCGGCAGGTAGTAGCCCACCCGGAACGCGGTCCGGAACCGCGTGATCCCGCGGCTGAGGGCGCTCGCGATCAAGAGGCCGATGGCAAGCGTCAGCGGCACCCCGACGACAACGAAATAGACCGTGTTTCCGAGCGACTTCCAGAACTTCGGATCCGATAGCAGGTCGAGGTAGTTCTGGATGCCGACGAAGCTGGTCCCGATCGGGTTGGCGAGGTCGCGTAGCCCGAAGCTCGTAAAGCTCAGGACCAGCGCTGCCAGGATCGGCAGGGCCAGGAAGATCCCGAACAAGATGACGAACGGAGCCGCGAACGCCCAGCCCGTCAGGTCCTGGCGCCAGGTATTGCGCGGTGCGACTGGAGCCGATCCTCGTCCGGCGACCTCTCGCCGGACGAGCGCCGGAGCCGTCATCTCACTTGGTCCCGATCGACTCTGCCTGCTGCTGCATCTCATCGGCGGCGGCCTGCGGATCGAGGCCGCCAGTGGTCATCTTCTCGAGGATGTCGTTCAGTGCGGACGAGAGCTCGCTCCAAGTCGCACTGACCGGCTGTGCCTTCGTGTCCTTGAGCTGTTCGCCGAACAAGGCGACGTTCGGGTCGGCCTTCACGGCCTCTTCGTCCCAGCCCGCCTGGACGGCCGGCAGGACGGTCGCCGTCGTGTACCACATGGCCTGCGTCTTGGGATCCGACAGGAACTTCACGAACGCCCAGGCCGCGTCCTTGTTCTGGGAGTTCTTGTAGACGACGACGTTGCTGCCGCCGAGGAACGACGTGGCCGATGCCTTGGTCGGCATCTTCGCGATCGCCCACTTGCCTTCGATGTCCGCACCGCCGGCTGTCTTGATCAGACCGAGGTGCCACGGGCCGGAGAAGAACATCGGGTTGTCGCCCTTGACGAAGGCCGGGGTGATGTCGAAGCCCTCGGGCACGGATTTCGGGGTGAGCTCTTCGGTGAAGAACGAGTTGTAGAACGTCAGCGCCTCGACGGCCTGCGGCGAGTTCAGGGTCGGGTTGCCGCTCGCGTCGACGATGTCACCGCCGTTCGACCAGAGGAACGGGAAGAATTCCTGCCAGTTCTTGGTGCCGAGAGAGATTCCCCAAGGGGCGCCGCCCTTCTCCTTCAGACCCTTGGCCATGGCCTTGAGGTCGTCCCACGTGGCGGGAGCCGACGTGATCCCGGCCGTTTCAGCCAGGTCCGTCCGGTAGTAGAGAAGCCGCGTCTCGACGTACCACGGCACACCCGAGGCGACGCCATCGACGACGTTCGTATTCCAGGCACTTTCGAAATAGGCGCTCGGATCGATGTCCGCGGGGACGGGCTCGAAGGCGCCGGTCGCCCCGAACTGGCCCATCATGTCGGTGCCCATCTGACTGACGTCAGGGGTGGTGTTGCCGGCGATGGCAGTCTGGAGCTTGGCAACCGCCTGGCCCCAGTCGACCGGCGTCACGGTGACCTTGACGCCCGGGTTCTGCTTCATGAATTCGTCCGCGAGGCCACTGAGCAGTGTCCCCTCGTTGCCCATGGCCCAGACAGTCAGATCGCCGCTGATCTCTGCCGCGGGAGCGCTGGCGTCGGCCGAGCCGGCCGGCTGGCTCGCGGTGTCGGGCGCCGACCCGGATGCCCCAGGACCTCCGGTCCCGGTGTTCGTACCGCATGCGGCGAGGCCAAAGATCAGAGCGAACGCGGCGACCATTGCCGCCGCTCGAGAAGCGGATCGCATCTCGCATACCTCCGTGGCGGGAGGCTGCCATGCGCGGCCTCGCCGGCCCCGAGGATGGATCGGCGCGGCTCGCGGTCGGTAGGGTCAGACCGGCAGTCGGGTTGCAACCGCGTGTCAGGTGCCCGTCAGCCCGCGGGGGGTGCTTCCTCGGGTGTGTCGCCCGGCGGAGGCTCCGCGGCGGCGGGCACGGTCGGCCGGTTGTGGCGTCGCTGCCAGATCGTCGAGCCTGCGATCGCCGCGCCGACGAGCGCGCCGAGAATCAGCCCGCGCGCGAATGTGGCAGCCCGGTCGTCGTCGCCTGTCGCCACCCCGGCGGCGCGGCTGATGCGCTCGAGGAGCGGATTTGCGCTGCTCACGGCCCGGCCTTCCGACGCGTCGGGCCGAGGATCGAGACGATCGAGACGAAGCCGATCCCGACCCAGGCCACGAGCGACGCGGGCACGAGCCGGAAGTCGCCGATCCGAAGCACGTCGATCCCGAGCCGCGCACCTAGAGCGTCGCCGGCCCACGCGCCGAGAACGGCGGCCACGAGCAACAGCGGCAGCTGGCCGCCGGCCGATCCGCGGACGAGCACGAACAGACTCGTGTGGAAGACGCCGACGAGGAGCGCGAGGATCGGCGCGGGGCCGATCATCACGCGCTAGCCATAAGCAGTTGTGCCGCGACCTGCTCGGCGGCCGCGTCTGGCCGAGCGATTCGGCCGCCGCCCAACACCACGTCGCCGTCGTAGAGGACGCAGGCCTGACCCGGGGCCGCAGCCCAGACCGGCTCGTCCGTCTCGACGATCCAGCGTCCGCCGCGGGCGGGCTCGAGCGGCGTAGCCGGGCGGACGGTGGCCGCGATCGGCGTGGCGCGGTGGCGGATGCGGGCCTCGGCGCGGAAGGCCCCGGCTCCCGGCGGCCCGCCGGCAACGAAGCTGACCCGCTCGAGGGAAACCGTTGTCGTCTCGAGATCCTCGCGCCGACCGAGCTGGATCGTGTTGCTGAGCGGATCGATCCGGCTCACGTACCGCGGCTCGCCGAGGGCAACCCCGAGGCCCTGCCGCTGGCCGACCGTGTAGGCGGCCGCGCCACCGTGCTCCCCCACCCGCTCGCCGTCGACATCGATCAGCGGTCCCGCCTCCGGCGTCCAGCCGGCCCGGTCGCGGAGCGCTTGGCGATAGTCGCCGCCGGGGACGAAGCAGATCTCCTGGCTCTCGGGCTTGTCGGCGGTCACGAGGCCGATCGATCGTGCAACCGACCGGACCTCGGGCTTGGTCAGCTCGCCGAGTGGAAATCTCGCGTGCTCGAGCTGGTCCTGGCGGAGGCCGTAGAGGAAATAGGTCTGGTCCTTGTCGGCGTCACGGGCCCGGGCGAGCCGGGCAACGCCGTCCTCACCGACGACCCGTCGCGCGTAGTGGCCCGTCGCGACCGCGTCGCAGTCGTAGAGGTGGCGCGCTCGGCCGAGAAGTGCCCCGAACTTGACATACGTGTTGCAGTCGACGCAGGGGCTCGGCGTCCGGCCGTCGAGGTACGCATCGAGGAACGGCTGGAGGACGCCGGCATCGAACTCGCGCTCCAGGTTCATGACGTAGAACGGGATGCCAAGCTGGCCGGCCACGCGGCGGGCGTCGTCGGCCGCATCGGCGGAGCAGCAGCTCTTCTTGAACTCCGAATACGAGTCCGCGACGTCGTGGAGGCGCATCCAGACCCCGACGACGTCATGGCCCTGTTCGGCTACGAGCGCCGCCGCGACCGACGAGTCGACGCCGCCCGACATCGCGACGAGGATCCGGCTCAAACGGTCACGCCCTGGCCGAGTGGATCGGCCGCGACAGCTGCCGAACCCTGCCGCATCGACGCGATGACCCGAGGGACGACGTCGCACGCGGTCTCGATCTCGGCGTCGGTCGTCGTGCGGCCAAGCGACAGTCGCAGTGCGCCGCGCGCCTCCTCGTCCGGATAGCCCATGGCCGAGAGGACGTGCGAGACCTCCATCGATCCAGCCGTGCAGGCCGAACCAACCGAACAGGCAATGCCCTCGAGATCGAGCGACAGAGCGACCGACGCCCCGTCGGTATCGCGGGCGATGATCGACAACAGGCCGGGTAGCCGCTCCTTCGGGTGGCCCGTCAGCTCGGCGCCGTCGACAGCCAGCACGGCCTGCTTCAAGCGATCGCGCTGCCGGCGCAGCTTCCGGACCGTCTCCTGCCGCTCTTCGCACGAGAGGTCGTAGGCCGCGGCGAGGCCGACGGCGCCGGCGACGTTCTCCGTGCCCGCGCGGCGGTGACGCTCCTGCGTCCCTCCCTGCTGCTGGGCCAGGATGTGCGTCCCGTGGCGGAGGTAGAGCACGCCGACGCCCTTCGGGCCCTCGAACTTGTGGGCGCCGATCGAGAGCATGTCCACGCCGAGAGCCTCGACGTCGAGATCGATGTACGGCGCCCCCTGGACGGCATCGACCGCCATGAGCACGCCCTTGTGCGTTCGAACACGACGGGCGATCTCGGCGATCCGCTGGACCGTGCCGACCTCGTTGTTCGCCAGCATGATCGCGACCAGAATCGTCTTGTCGGTGATCGCGGCGTCGAGCTCATTCGGATCGATCCGGCCGTAGCGATCCACAGGAACCTCGAAAATCTCGAAGCCGAATCGCTCCAGATACTTGAGGGTGTGGCCGACGGCGTGGTGTTCAACCGGCGACGTCACGATCCGATGGCCGCGACCCTTCCCGGCCCACGCCGCGCCCTTGATCGCGAGGTTGTTCGCCTCGGTCCCGCCGGACGTGAAGATGATCTCGCGTGACTCGGCATGGAGGCGCGCGGCAACCCGCTCGTGTGCTTCGTCCAGGGCGGCCCGCGCGACCCGCCCGAAACCGTGTGCGCTCGACGGGTTGCCGAACGATTCGGTCAGGAACGGGAGCATCGCGTCGAGCGCCTCACGACGCAGCGGCGTCGTAGCGGCGTGGTCGAGGTAGATCGCCATGGGTCGCGATTGTACGCCGCGGTCCTGCGTCGGCAGCCGGCGACGACCCGCGGCGGACGGCACTCGCCCCTCGAGCCCCAGATCGGCTGCGATACTCCCGGGATGGCCGAGTTCACGATCGAGCCGCGCGGCAGGTTCAGTCTGGCCGCCTCCCAGCAGTTCCTCGGCGGCTTCACCCCGGCTGGTGGCACGTTCGCCAGCGACGATACGCGCCTGACGATGGCCTTTCCCGTCGACGGCTGGTCCGGGTCCGCGGCAGCGATGGTCTGGCAGGACGGCGAGCTCATTCGCGGCGAGGCCGTGGTGTCGTCGCCGGATGTCACGATCGACGCCGTCCGCGACCAGGTCGCCCGGACCCTGTCGCTCGATCACGACGGAACCGGCTGGGAGGAAGTTGGACTGCGCGACCCGGTGATCGGTCGCATGCAGGCGGAGTTCGATCACCTCCGACCGGTCTGCTTCTACTCGCCCTACGAAGCGGCCGTCCAAGCAGTCATCGGCCAGCGGATCTCGATGCGCCAGGCGGCCACGATCAAGACAGCGCTGGCGAAGGAACACGGTGAACTGCTTGCGATCGGTGGCCAGCGACTCAACGCATTTGCCCTGCCGCAGAACCTCACCGACGTGAATGACGCGCACGGCCTCAGTGACGAGAAGCTGCGTCGCCTGCACGAAGTCGCCCGGGCCGCGCTCGAGGGCCGGCTCGAAACGGAACATCTGCTAGCACTGCCGTACGAGAAGGCGCTCGCGAGCCTCCGCGAGATCCGCGGCATCGGCGAGTGGTCCGCCGGGCATATTCTGCTGCGAGGCGCAGGCCTCGCCGACGCTGTGCCCCTCTCCGACCCGCGGACGCGTACCGCGATCCGGGCCGCCTACGACCTCAAGGCTCAACCCGACGAGGCCGCGCTGATGACCATCGCGGAGGCCTGGCGACCGTTCCGAATGTGGGGCTTCGTCCTTGTCCGCCTCTGGCACAGCCGAACGAGTCCCGCCAGCCTTCGCCAGAAGGGCCGCTAGGCCGCCGGCATGTCATCTGTGCCGGCGATCCTCGTCCGCACCGAGCGCCTGATCCTTCGTGAGCTGACGCTCGATGACGTTGATGCGCTGCTCGAGGTCCTCGGCGACCCGGTCGCGATGGAGCACTACCCGGCCCCGAAGTCCCGTGCCGAGACCGAGGCCTGGATCCGCTGGGCGATGGCAAGCTACAAGCGCAACGGCTTCGGCCTCTGGGCGGTCGAGCGCGCGGCCGACGGCGTGTTCATCGGTGATTGCGGTCCGATGCTTCAGCCCGTCGAGGGTGAGCGGATACCCGAGATCGGCTACCACATCGTCCGGCGCGAGTGGGGTCGTGGCTACGCGACCGAGGCCGCGATTGCCTGTCGCGACCTCGTGCTCGGCAGGACCGGGTTCGAACGGGTCAGTTCGATCGTCTCGCCCGAGAACCTCGCCTCCCGACGTGTCGCCGAGAAGGTCCACGAGACGATGCGCGAGTTCGTCTGGGAAAAGAGCGGACGCGCGATGTGCCTGTACGAGTCCCGGGCGCCGCGCTGACGGCCACCAATATTTCAAGAACGCGTATGTGGCAGCACTCCTGCGTCACGCGGTCGAAATCTAGCGCCGCGGAGTGTCCTTGACGCCTTCCTGCGATATCGGAGCTGCAACGGACCGCGCAACGGGTGAACTACTGTCCGATACGCGTACTTGAAATATCGCGCGAAATGTCGCGAGCCGTGACATACGGAACGTGAGGCGCCGGGGTTTGCAGATCAAGAAGACAGTTCGGACGCTAGTTGCCGTGGCGATCGCAGTTATTCTCGCCGGGTTTCTGGTGGCGTGGGCGGTGACCTGGACTACTTCCAGTTACGACCGGACCCTGTCGGTGGCGCTGGTCAGCTCTGAGCTGTCCGTAGCGGATCGTCCCGCCTTCGCGGCCGGCCCGTCGCGCTAGAAGCGCAGTAACGCGACGCTCAGGCGGGCGCGGGCGTCGGCTCCGACCCGCCCCGGCCGCGGCGACCGAGGATTCCGAGGACCACTCCGGCGATCACCGCCACGACGAGCGTGGCGAGGGGCGTGTTCTCCGCCAGCGGCATGATGGAGTGGCTGATCAACAGGACCGCAAGGCCCAGTCCGAGGGCGACGCCGCCGACGATCGAGGTGATCAGATGCCCGCGTGCGCCGGCGACCAGGCCCAGCGCGCCGAGCACCGTGAGGGCAACGCCCGCGATCCACGGCACGGTCCCGATCGGGCTGCCGAGCAGCTGGAACCAGCCGCTCCCGGCGCACTCGCCGCCGGCGCCCTTGTAGTTGCCCGAAACGTAGTAGAGCCCGGCCACCCGGAAGGGCGAATTCGCACTGACCCTGACCGAGCCATCGCCGTCGGTGTTTTCATCGTCGTTCGCATCGCCGCCGCGGAGGGGCGTCGGGACGCCGAACACGGACACCTGGTAGGAATAGTCCTTGATCACGACGGTCGTCGATCCCGTGTACCCGACCTGACCCTCCCAGTCGACCTTGAACGGGTCAGAGGCCGTCGAATCCGGGGCACCCGACTGGGCGGTGTCCAGTGGCGCGCCGCTGGCGTCGGTCGACTCGATCGACAGCGTGCAGGTCGAAAGCGGGAAGGCGGCCACCGGTGCGGCCAGGACGGGCAGGAGACACGCGGCCAGCACCGCCGCGATAGCGAGGGATCGACGCATCGTCAAACTCCACGGCGGGGGGCGGCGAGGGATCCTTGGGCAAGATCCGAGGCGAACGGTAACACCCGGCGAGGGGCGCTGAAAGACCCTAGCGGCCGACCGCCTCGCCTTCGGCGGTCTTCCGGAGATCCTCCAGGCGACCCTTCTCGCGACGACGGTCGTGCTCCGAGAGTGCGCGCTTCCGAAGGCGGATCGAAGCCGGGGTGATCTCGACCAGCTCGTCGGCCGCGATGAACTCGAGTGCCGACTCCAGGGTGAGCGGCCGCGGCGGCGTGAGGCGGAGCGACTCGTCGTGAGAGTGGGTGCGGATGTTCGTCAGCTGCTTCGCTTTCGTCGCGTTGACGTTCATGTCCCCGGACCGCGAGCACTCGCCGATGATCATCCCCTCGTAGACCTCGACGCCGGCGCCGATGAAGAGCTCGCCGCGCTCCTCGAGGTTGAACAGGCCATATGCGTTCGAGACGCCGCTCCGATCGGCGACCAGGACGCCGTTGGTCCGGTGCGTGACGTCGCCGGCCCACGGCCCGTAGCCCTCGCCGATCTGGTGGAGGAGCGCGGTACCGCGTGTGTCTGTGAGCAGTTGACCGCGATAGCCGATGAGCCCTCGGACCGGCAGCACGAACTCCATCCGGACGCGCCCATCCGCGTCGGTCGTCATCTGCTCCAGGCGGCCCTTGCGGTCGGCGAGCGCCTCCTGGACCGCACCGATGTAGTCGGGCGGGATATCGATCGTGATGCGTTCGTAGGGCTCCTGCGTCGCTCCGTCGACGGTCCGCAGGAGAACTTCGGGTCGCGAGGCCGTCAGCTCGAAGCCCTCACGGCGCATCTGCTCGAGCAGGACGGCCAACTGGAGCTCGCCCCGGCCGCGAACCTCGAAGGTGTCGCCACTGTCGGTCGGCCGGACCTCGATCGAGACGTTGCCGAGGGTCTCGCGGTCGAGTCGCGCCTTGATCTGGCGGGACGTGACGTACTTGCCCTCGCGGCCCGACAGCGGCGAGGTGTTCACGCCGAACGTCATGCTCAGCGTCGGCGCATCGACGTCGAGGCGCGGCAGCGGGCGCGGGTCGGCCGGATCGGTCAGGGTGTCGCCGATCGTGACCTCCGGCAGGCCGGCGACCGACACGATGTCGCCCGGGCCCGCCTCGGCGATATCGATCCGATCGATCCCGTGCGCCGTCTGCAGGGCGGTCACCGTGCCCGTCAGCGTGACGATCCGTCCGGGTTCGACCGTGCCCGCCGTGTCGTCGGCCTCCTCGCGGAGGACCGTGATCTTCTGGCCGGTCCTGATCGTCCCGTTCCAGATCCGCCCGACAGCCATCCGGCCGACGTACTCGTTCGCCGACAGGTTCGTCACCAGCAGCTGGAGCGGATGATCGGGCGTGTAGGATGGCGGCGGCGTGACCTCGGTGAGGATGTCGAGGAGCGGTCGCAGGTCGGTACCGGGCTCGTCGAGCGAACGCGTCGCGGTGCCGAGCTTGGCGTTCGTGTAGACCACCTGGAAGTCGATCTGGTGCTCGTCCGCGCCGAGGTCGATGAACAGCTCGTAGACCTCGTCGAGCACATCGGTGGCACGGGCGTCGGAGCGGTCGATCTTGTTGATCGCGACGACGACGGGCAGGTGGCGCGCCATCGCCTTCTGGAGGACGTACCGCGTCTGGGGCAGCGGGCCCTCCGCCGCGTCGACGAGGAGCAGGACCGAATCGACCATCAGCAAGGACCGTTCGACCTCGCCGCCGAAGTCGGCGTGCCCGGGCGTGTCGACGATGTTCAGCCTGACCCCGCCGTGGTCGACCGTCGTCTGCTTGGCGAGGATCGTGATCCCCTTCTCGCGCTCGAGGTCGCCCGAATCCATGACCCGGTCGACGACGGTCTCGTTCGAGCGGAACGTGCCAGTCTGGCGGAGCATCGCGTCGACGAGCGTGGTCTTGCCGTGATCGACGTGGGCGACGATGGCGATATTGCGCAGGTCGTTGCGGATCGCGAGGTTCTGGGCGGCGGGCACGGGCTAGCGGGTCTCCAAGGTACCGGGGCGAGCCATTCTCGCACGGATCGCGGTCGCGGCCCGACGTAGACTGAAAGCGACATGACGGACGCGGCGAGTTCGAACCTGATGCTCAAGCGCTACCAGGGCTCCACCTTCGAGCATGCCCTCGAGGTCTATGAGGCGGACCTTCCGAGCGTGGCCGAGGCCGGCTGGTACCCGGTCGGCCAGGTCTGGGGCTGGGATCCGGTTGGCTCGTCCGGCTGGCTGATCAGCGGGTCGCACTGGAAGCCCGGAGAAGGAACGCTGGCGGTGACCTACCGTCGCGAGCCTCGGGCCGCCAGGGATGTCCAGTCGTGACGGTCGCCGCGATCATCCTTGCCGCCAGCCCCGAATCGGCGCTCGCCGACGCCGATGGAATGCCTTCGGTCCGTCGGATCGCCGATGTTGCCTGGTCCGGCGGTGCCGTCCCGATCATCGTGGTCGCGCACGACCCGGCGGGCACGGTCGCGGCCGCCCTGGCCGGCGCGCCGGTCACGCTCGCGGAGCCGGCGCCCGCCGAAGCCGGTCCCGCCGGCCAGATGGTCCGTGGCATCGAGGTCGCTCTCGACGAGGTCCGTGACACGAGCGGCGCGCTCATCTGGCCCGCCAGGATGGCGTGGGTCGGGCCGGAGACGGTGACGTCGATGATCGAGGCCCACGGACCGTCGGCCGGAGCGCTGCTGACGCCGACGTTCGACGAGGCGCCCGGCTGGCCGGTGCTCCTGCCACTCGATGCCCTGGACGCGTTGCGGGCGGTCGCCAGGGACGCGATGCCGCCGCTCATCCCGGACGAACTCGTCGCGGCCGGCGTGGCCCAGCGGTTCATCGCCCTTGGCGACCCCGGCACGACGCACGATCGCGACACGCCCCGATCCGAGCTGCCGCCGTACACCGGCCCGTTCGAACCAGCGGGTGGCCACGTCCACGAGTGGGGAGCGATGACGGCGGACGATCCCGACGACGCGCCGCTCGAGGGCCCGGCCCTCGCGCCGTACGGCCAAGCGGCCGCCACGGACGTCGACGCCTGAGCTCAGATCGCCGGGCTGCTCCGTAGCGAGTCGCGCAGCCGCCCGACCGGGACTGTCGCGAGCGCGATGCCACCGACAACGAGCCCAACCCCGGCGAGCTGCGCAGCGGATGGTGCCTCGGCGAGCAGCACCATCGTCAGGCCGACCGTCGCGACCGGCTGGGACAGCAGGATGATCGAGGTCACGACCGACGGCAATCTCGGCAGCGAGATCGAGATCAAGAGGTAGCCGAGCGACTGCGAGGTCAGCCCGAGCAGCGCGAGCCAGCCGAGGCTCGCCGGCGCCGGTGTGAGGTCGAGGTCCCCAACGGCGAGCCCGAAGACAGCGGCGACGACTGCGGTCGAGATCGTCGCGACCGCGACCGGTCCAGCGGGCCGCCGAAGATCGCGCCCGCCGCGCCGGATGACGATCAGGTACCCGGAGTAGAAGAGCGCGGTCATCACACCAAGCGCGACACCGAGCGCCGGCGCGGAGCCATAGGCGTCGCCCCCGATCGCGCCGGAGATCAGCACCACCCCGGCGAGGACGACCGGCAGGGCGATCAGGATGGACCGGGATGGCCGCTCCCTGAAGAGAACCCACGCGACCAGGCCCACAACGAGCACCTGCAGGTTGCCAAGCACCGTCGCGAGACCCGCGCCCACGTACTCGATCGCGTGGTGCCACGAGGTCAGGTCGCCGGCGAAGAAGACGCCCGCCAGGAGGGCAAGCCCAACCGTCTGAGCCGGCATCGGGCCGTAGCGCCGGCGCTCGAGGTAGGCGACTGCCAGCAGAACCGGGAGGCCGAACAGGCACCGGAACACGGTTCCGGTGGATGGCGACACCTCGGCGTAGCGGTAGAAGATCCCCGAGAACGTGATGAACATCGCGCCGAGCAGGGCCGCGAGCCGCGGCCGCCTGGCGAGCGCCTCCAGTGGCCCGGGCAGGGCGGTCGTGGCGGACATGCTCGTTCCGTCGCCGGGTCCGCTCAGGAGTCGACCTCGTCGCTCATTGGCCGGGCTTGCGCGGTGCGCCCACGAACCGCAGGCCCAGCTCTTCGAGTTGGGTCGATTCGGGCGGCGACGGGGCATCGAGCATGAGGTCAGTGCCCGACTGCGTCTTCGGGAAGGCCATGACCTCGCGGATGTTCGTCTGCCGCGAGAACAGGGCCGCCCAGCGATCGATGCCGAGGGCGATCCCGCCATGTGGCGGTGGGCCGTAGTCGAACGCCTCCAGCACCGCGCCGAAACGCTCCCGCATTTGCTCGAGCGTGTAGCCCTGCAGGCCGAAGCTCCGCTCGAGCAGGTCGCGGCGCCAGATGCGGATCGACCCACCGCCGAGCTCCCAGCCATTGAGCACGACGTCGTACTGGAGGGCGCGAGCGCGACCCGCAGGATCGTCGGGACTCGGCTTCGCCGGATCGCCCGACGCTGTGACGAGCAGGTCCTCGTCCGCCGGCACCACACCGCTGAACGGGTTGTGCGTCGCGTCCCAGCGGCCGCCGTCCGGATCCCACTTGTACATCGGGAAGCGGTGGACCCAGCAGTAAGCGAGGACGTCCGGATCGGCGAGCCCGAGCCGCCCGCCAAGCTCGACCCGCAGCCGGCCGAGCACCTCGTCCACGACCTCGACTCGATCGGCGACGATCAGGATGAGGTCGCCGTCGGACGCCGCGACCTCGTCGACGAGTGAGCGGGTCAGCTCGGCGGACAGGAACTTTGCGATCGGGCCCTTGACCTCGCCGCCGGACTCGAGGGCAAGATACGCGAGCCCCTTGGCGCCGAACCGCTTCGCGAGCTCGGTCAGCTCGTCCACTTCGCGCCGAGTGAGCCCCGCCATCCCCGGGACGACGATCGCCTTGACACGGCCACCCGCTGCAAGCGTCTCGTCGAAGACGCGGAAGCCGGAGGCCGGTGCACCGCTCGGATCGACGAGCCGCGGCCCCAGATCCGTCAGCTCCATCCCGAAGCGGATGTCCGGCTTGTCCGATCCAAAGCGACCCATCGCCTCCTCGTACGTGAAGCGCGGGAACGGTTCGTCCTGGATCGGCCGGTCCGGGACAGTCGCTCGCGACACGTCGATGACCATCCGCTCGACGAAGTCCATGACCGTCGTTTCATCTACGAAGCTCATCTCGAGGTCGAGCTGGGTGAACTCCGGCTGGCGGTCGCCGCGGAGGTCCTCGTCGCGCAGGCACCTCGCGATCTGGAAATAGCGGTCGATGCCCGCCACCATGAGGATCTGCTTGAGCTGCTGCGGGCTCTGGGGCAGGGCGTAGACGGTGCCCGGCTGGAGCCGGCTGGGGACGATGAAGTCGCGAGCACCCTCCGGTGTGCTCTTGATCAGCAGCGGCGTCTCGATCTCGACGAAGTCGTTGGCGTGGTGGACCTCGCGAATCGCCTGGACGAGGCGGCTGCGCAGAAGCAGCCGGCGCTGCATCGGCTCACGGCGAATGTCGAGGTATCGGTACTTGAGCCGAAGCAATTCGTCGATCTGGGCGTCCGGTTCGTTGACCGGGAACGGCGGCGTGATCGCCTCGGAGAGGATCGTGACCTCCGATGCCCGCAGCTCGATCTCGCCGGTCGGGAGCTTCGCGTTCTCGGTCCCGGCGAGGCGGAGGGCAACCTCCCCGCCGATCGTGACGACGAACTCGGTGCGGACCCGGCTGGCGACGGCGTGGGCCTCCGGCTGCTCGGTCCGATCGATGACGACCTGGGTGATCCCGTGGCGGTCGCGCACGTCGAGGAAGATGAGGTGACCGAGGTCGCGCCGGCGATGGACCCAGCCGGCGAGCCGGGCCATCGCGCCGGCGTCGGACGCGCGCAGCAGGCCGCATGTGTGGGTCCGGTAGGGCGTGGCGAGGCTCGGGGTCAGGTCCGACATGGCCGGCGTATCGTATCGGAGCCGGCGGACGCCGATACGAGAGGGGCTTGCGTGAGCGTGGGCAGCGTTCTTCCGCGACAGGTCCAGACCGTGGTTGTGGGTGCCGGCCAGGCCGGGCTGGTGATGAGCACGTTCCTGCAGGCGGCTGGGCGCGAGCATGTTCTGCTCGATCGGCGCGAATCGCTTGGTGGCGGCTGGCAGGACCGCTGGGACGCGTTCTGCCTGGTGACGCCAAATTGGGTCACGACCCTGCCGAGCTTTCCGTTCGATGGGCCCGACCCCGACGGGTTCATGCCGCGCGACAGCGTCGTCGAGCGCATGCGGGCATACGCGGCTGCGATCTCGGCTCCGGTCGAGCTGGGCACGGACGTCCGCCGATTGACGACCCGCGATGGGGGTGGATTCCGCGTGGAGACCAGCCGCGGCGCGATCGATGCCGCCGAGGTCGTCGTCGCGGCCGGCGGCTTCCAGGCGCCCCGAATGCCCGCGTTCGCGGCCAGGCTGTCGGACCGCGTCGTCCAAATCCATTCGCACCACTACCGCAACGTGTCCGTGCTGCCACCTGGTCGCGTGCTGGTCGTGGGAACCGGCCAGTCGGGCGTCCAGCTCGCCGAGGAGCTGCAGGAGGCAGGCCGCGAGGTGATCCTGTCGGTCGGGCATACGGCGCGCATGCCCCGCCGCTACCGAGGACGCGACGTCTTCGTCTGGCTCGTCGAGATGGCTGCTCGGGGACGCCTTCCGACCGTAGACACGGTCACCGATCCGAAGGTCCGCTACGGCGGCAACGCTCACCTGTCGGGCCACCGCGGCGGACACGACACGAATCTCCGACGCTTCGCCCTCGACGGCATCCGTCTCGTCGGTCACCTCGAGGACGGCGAGGATGAACAGCTCCGGATCGCGCCGGACCTGGCGGCGAATCTGCGATTTGCCGACACCTGGTTCGACGAGCGGCTGCGGCCCGGGATGGACAAGGTGATCGAGGAATCCGGCATGGACGCGACGCCGGACGATCGCGAGACCGTCGACTTCGAACCGCCGGAGGTCGTCCAGCTCGACCTCGCCGCTGAAGGCATCTCGTCGATCCTCTGGACGAGCGGCTATCGCCTCGATCTGGGCTGGATCGACATGCCGATCCTCGACGAGATCGGGATGCCGCGGCATGTCCGGGGCATCACCAAGGTGCCGGGCCTGACGTTCCTCGGCCTGCCGTGGCAGTACTACCAGGGCTCACACGCGTTCTTCGGCGTCGCCAAGGACGCCGAGTATCTTGCCGAACGCTGGTGACTCGCGCCGGCGCGCTGACGCCGCGCTCAGCCGTGGCGGTGGGACGCGCTCGCTCGAGACAGCTCGCGTTCGAGGTCGGCCGCGCCGACGACGCGCTGCGTGCCGGCCTGCAGGTCCCTGAGCTGGACCTGGCCGTCCGCGAGTTCGTCGCCGAGGATGACCGCGAAATGGGCACCCTCCTTCGACGCCGCCTCGAGCTGGCGGCCAAGCTTCCGCCGCCCGAGATCGGCGCGAACCGCGAGACCCGCCCCCCGTAGCTCCGTGGCGACCCGCAGGCGTTCGGCCGTTGCCGCGGGGTCTACACCGACGACCACCGCGACGGGGCCGGGTTCCGGCGGCCCGGCGATCCCCTCGGCGTCAAGGGCGAGCAGGACCCGGTCGAGTCCGATCCCGAACCCGATCCCGGGCGTCGGCCGGCCACCGAGCAACTCGACGAGGCCGTCGTAGCGCCCGCCCCCGCCGAGCGCGGACTGCTGCCCGGCCGCGGCCGCCGGGAAGAACTCGAACGTCGTCCGCGTGTAGTAGTCGAGGCCGCGGACGAGGGCCTGATCGAAGATATAGGTGATCCCGAGCGCGTCGAGGTGGGCGCGAACCCCGGCGAAGTGCTCCGCGCACGCCTCGCACAGCCGATCCGTGATCTTCGGGGCGCCCGCGTTCAGGTCGGCCATTGCCGGATCCTTGGAGTCGAGCAGACGCAGGACGTTCCGCTCGAGGCGATCGCGCTCGAGTGGCGGCAACCGATCGGCATGGGCGCGGTAGTAGTCCGTCAACTCGGCGACGTATGCGGGGCGACACGCCTTGTCGCCGATCGAGTTCAGGTGGAGCTCGATGTTCGCCAGGCCGACGTCGCGGTAGAACCGGAGCGCGAGCTCGATCAGCTCCGCGTCGATTCCCGGACCTGGGTCCCCGATCGCCTCGACATCGAACTGCCAGAACTCCCGGTAGCGCCCGGCTTGTGGCCGGTCGTAGCGGAACATCGGGCCGGTCATCGTCAGCTTCACCGGCTGTGGCAGCGTCTGCATCCCGTGCTGGATGTACGCCCGGACGATGCCGGCAGTGGGCTCCGGTCGGAGGGACCACGACTCGGACTCCTCGTTCCGCGGGGCCAGCCGGAACAGTTCCTTCTCGACGACGTCGGTCACCTCGCCGACGCCGCGCTCGAAGACCGCGGTCTGCTCGAGGAGTGGCGTCTCGATCTCGCGGTAGCCGTAGCGCCGTGCGAGGCCCGTGGCTACGGTCTCGAGCCTTCGGAATGCCGCTCGCTCCGCAGGCAGCAGGTCGCGCGTGCCACGAGGAGCTCGGAAGGCCGTCACGCGCCTGAGTCTAGCGGGCCGACCGGACGGTCGGCCTGAGGTCTGGTGCAGTCCGGGTACGTCGGGTGCAGCAGAACCGGGGTGGACCACCGTCGAGGCTCGACCACGCATCCGTCCGATGGTCGGAGCGAGCGTCTCGGCCTACGTTCTCCAACAACAACCGGCCATCGTGCCGGGTCAGGCGAGGCATCAGATGAGCAGATACGAACGAGGCCAGTACTTCGAGGCCCTGTGCGGGTTGCGAGACGCCTACACCGCGCGATCCGAGGACGACCGTCGCTCATCGCTCCTGATCAATGACGCCATCATCTACGCCGAGGCCGTCATGCGAGCCCTCGATGACAAGGAAAGCGCGGCCGACATCGCCGCGGACGCCGGCATTGCTGCCGAGACCATGCCGGCGGCCGACGCCGCCTAGCCCAGGTCGCGCTGCACGCTCAGGACGTCCTTCAGGCCCTCGATCCGGCTCATCACCCTGGCCAGCTGCGAAACCGACGCCACCTGGAGGGTCGCCGTCACGATCGCCGTGTGGTCCGGGTTCACGTTGACCGCCGCCGCGACGATGTTCACCTTGTTCTCCGCCACGACCTGGGTGATGTCGTTCAGCAGGCCCGTCCGGTCGTACGCCTCGACGCGAATCGCGATCGGGTAGCTCTGGGCCGGCGCCGATTCCCACTCGACCTCGATGAGCCGCGGCACCTCGCGCTCGTTCAGGACCGTCGGACAGCTCTGGAGGTGGACCGTCACGCCCTTGCCGCGGGTGATGAACCCGACGATCGGGTCGCCCGGGATCGGGTGACAACAGTTGGCGAAGCGGATGAGCAGGTTACCGACGCCCTTGACCTTGACGCCGCCGGTCCGCGCCGGAATCGTCGCGGGGGCGACGGTCGGCAGGCCGACTTCCTCGTCGTCCATGACCCCGAGCCGGCTGACGACCTGCTGGGCGCTGATCGCGCCGTACCCGATCGCCGCGTAGAAGTCGTCGATGGTGTCGAGGTTGTACTGCTTGACGACGTCGCCGATCTTCTCGTGGCCGACCGACTGGATGCTCTTGCGGGCCAGGCGCCGGAGCTCGCGCTCGAGCGATTCACGCCCGTGGCTGATGTTCTCGTCGCGATCCTTGCGCTTGAACCATTGCCGGATCTTCTCGCGGGCATGAGATGTCCGAACGACGTTCATCCAGTCGCGTGACGGGCCGTGCTCGCCCTTCGTCGTGACGATCTCGACGATGTCGCCGTTCTTCAGCCGGTAGTCGAGCGGGACGAGCCGGTTGTTGACCTTCGCGCCAATCGTGCGATGGCCGACGTCCGTGTGGATCCGATACGCAAAGTCGAGTGGCGTGGCCCCGGCCGGGAGGTCCTTGATGTCGCCCTTCGGGGTGAAGACGAACACCTGGTCCTGAAAGATGTCGAGCTTGATCCCCTCGACGAACTCCGTGGCGTCGCTGACGTCGCGCTGCCAGTCCATGAGCTGGCGCAACCAGGCGAGCTTCGCGTCGTACTCCCGATCGGACTTCGAGCCTTCCTTGTAGCGCCAGTGGGCGGCGATGCCGACCTCGCTCACCTGGTGCATCGCGTGGGTCCGGATCTGGATCTCGAGCGGCTTGCCGTCGAGGGCGATGACTGCCGTGTGGAGCGACTGGTAGAGGTTGTTCTTGGGGACGGCGATGTAGTCGTCGAACTGGCCCGGGATCGGGCGCCAGAGCGCGTGGACGATCCCGAGCGCCGCGTAGCAGTCGCGCACGTCGTCGACGAGGATCCGGATCGCGTAGACGTCGTAGATCTCGCCGAACTCGGCGGACTTGCGCTGCATCTTCTTGTAGATGCTGAAGATGTGCTTCGGGCGGCCCTGGAGGTCGGCCTCGATGCCGGCCGCTTCGAGCTTCGGGGTCAATTCGGCGATCGCCCGCTCGATGTAGCCCTCGCGGCCCTTGCGTCGCGTGTCGAGGAGCTTCGCGAGCTCGCGGAAGCGCTCGGGCTCCAGGACCTTGAACGCGAGATCCTCGAGCTCCCACTTGATCTGCCAGATCCCCAGCCGCTCGGCGAGCGGGGCGTAGATCTCCATGGTCTGGCGGGCGATCCGGACCTGCTTCTCCGACGGCAGCGCGTAGAGGGTCCGCATGTTGTGGAGTCGATCGGCGAGCTTGATGAGGACGACCCGGATGTCCTCCGCCATCGCGAGGAGCATCTTGCGGATGTTCTCGGCCTGTTGCTGCTCGTGGCTGTGGGTGCTGAACTTCGAGAGCTTGGTCACGCCGTCCACCATGTGGGCGACTTCGGCCCCGAAGCGCTCCTCGAGATCGGTCAGGCCGTATTCAGTGTCCTCGGGGACGTCATGGAGAAGCGCCGCCTGGACGGCCACCGGGTCGATCCCCAGCTCGGCCGTGATCTGGGCCGAGGCGATCGGGTGGGTCACGTACGGTTCGCCGGTTGCCCTGACCTGGCTCGCGTGGGCCTCGACCGCGAGGTCGAATGCCTCGCCGACGGGCGTCAGGTCGGCCTGCGGGTAGTGCCCGGCAACCGTCTCGAGCAGGAGCGCTCGGAGGGCGACGAGATCCGGATCCTTCGACTTGATCGCAGCGGGTGGCGGCGTCCGGCGCGGCCCGGTCGGCTTCGCCCGCTTCGGCCGGGCAGGCCGAGGCGGCCGTGTGCCGTCGGATGCGGGCGTCGTGCGGGGCTGAGCCATGCTTGAAGGATAGCAGCGGGTTCGGGGACGCCCGAGCGGCGATCCGCTCTGAATCGTTCAGTCGAGGAGCGATTCCACGTCGGTCGTGCCGGTCAGCTCGAGGCCGGCCGGACCGGCGGACACGCCGGTCAGGTTGAACGGGATCGTCGGATCCGGCTCGACGAGGCGAATGCTTCCGAAGCTCGACGTCACGACGAGCGCGCCATCGGCCTCGACCCGCAGCGTGCCGGTGAGCGCGATGCTGCCGCGCCGCAGGCTGATCTGGTCCGGGGCGACGAGCTCGGCAGAATCCATCTGGGTGCCGAGCTCGGCCTCGAACGCCGCGAGCGCAATCCGGTTGACGGTCGCCGCATCGATCTCGATGGTCGTCCGAGCGCGGTCGGCCGGACCGGAGATCGTCACGGTCGAGCTCGCCGAGTCGCCGTTGGCCGCCGGCAGCTGGACGTCGCCGAATCGACCGTCTGCGGAGGTGGCGGTCCGATCGATCAGGTCCACTCCGTCGAGGCGCAGGTTGACCGATCCAGCCCGCAGCGCATTCCAGCGGACGCCCGTGGCCTCGATCTCGACCTGGTCCGCCCGGCCCAGCGCGAGCAGGAGCGGTGGGTCGGCGCTGACCGTGACATCGAGCTCGTCCGCCTGGAACCCTGAGCCGGTCAGGCTCGCCTCGACGACCGTCGCGGCGATCGGCGGGCCGCCGAACCACACGAGGCCGACGACGAAAACGGCGGCGATGATCAGGACGCTCAGACAGCCGCGCATCAACTCACGTCCGTGGGTCGCCGAATCCGAGGTCCGCGAGCGCGTCGAGGGCCGTTCGACGCTCGTCGTACGGGACTGGCCCGCCAGGGCCGATGATCGAGTGCTCGTGGCCCTTTCCCGCGAGGAGGACGATGTCGCCGGGTCGCGCTCGCTCGAAGGCTGCGGCGATCGCTGCCGGCCGGTCGGCGATCAGCAGCAGGTCATGGCCCCGGCGACGGCCGGCGGCCTCCGCTCCGTCTGCGATCTCTTCGAGGATCGCCTCGCGGTCCTCGCCGCGGGGGTCCTCGTCGGTCGCGACCACGAGGCGGGCGACCTCCCCGGCGATCCGCCCCATGATCGAGCGCTTCTCGACGTCCCGTTCGCCGGCCGACCCGAACACCGCGATCAGGCCGCCACCGCGTGCCGCCGCGACCGGCGCGAGGATCCCGAGGACCGCCTCGAGAGACGCCGGGCTGTGGGCATAGTCGATGACGACGGCGAACGGCTGGCCGGCATCGACCCGTTCCATCCGCCCTGGGACGCCCTCGACGGACTCGAGGCCGGCACGGACCGCCGCCGGATCGAGCCCGAGCGCCTCGCCCAGCGCCACGACGGCCAGCGCGTTGTGGACGTTGAAGCGGCCGGCGAGTCGCAGTTCGAGGCTGGCGGCACCGGACGGCGCCTCGTATCTCACGCGAAGCCGTCGCGCGTCCTCCTCGCTGTGGATAGCTCGGACGTCGGCCGTGGCGTCGGTCCCGTAGGTGACGATCTGCGCACCCGCCTCCTGGGCGACGCCGACGAAGAGGCCCGCCGCCGGGTCGTCGATGTTCACCACCGCGCTCTTCGGCCAGCGGGGTGCGGTTTTGCGCGGGTTTCGATCGGACGCGGCAAGCCGCTCGAACAGCGAGAGCTTGGCGTCGCGATACGCCTCCCACGTCCCGTGGAACTCGAGGTGCTCGTGGGTGAGGTTCGTCAGGATCGCCGAATCGTAGGCGATCCCCCGAACGCGGTCCGCAGCGAGGCCGTGCGAGGTCGTTTCCACGACTGCAGCCGCGTTTCCGGCACCGACCATCGCTCGTAGCGCCCGCTGGAGGTCCGGCGCGCCGGGTGTAGTCATGTGCTCCGGATTCGGCTCGCGCGTCGCGCCGATCTTCGTCTCCACGGTCCCCACGAGGCCCGTGGAGAAGCCAGCGGCCTCGAGCGCAGCGACCGCGAGGAACGATGTGGTCGTCTTGCCGTCCGTGCCCGTGATCCCGACGACGCCGAGCTCGTGGCTCGGGTCGCCGTACCTCCAGGCGGCCGCATCGGCGAGGGCGGCCGAGCTTCGCTCGACGACGAGCTGCGGGAGCGCAACGTCGACCAGCGGTCGCTCGACGATCGCGGCGACGGCGCCGCTTCCAGCTGCCTGTCCCACGAGATCGTGGCCGTCGACATGGGCGCCCTGGACGGCCACAAACAGGCCGCCCGGCGCCAGGCGCCGCGTGTCGTCGGTCACGCCGTGGACCGGGATCGACGCGAGTGCCGCCGGACCGATCGCCTTGCCGCCGTCGCGGGCCCCTCGTAGCGTCCCGTCTGCGGCCAGGCGGTCGATGAGCTCGCCCAGCGGCCGGGACTCGTCTCGTTCCGCGGCCGCGAGCAGGCCCGCGATGGTCGGAGTGCTCACGAGGGGCTCCCGCCGCGCCCGAGGAGGCGAGCCGCGCGCGCGGCCAGCCTGCCGGATCGGTATCGATTCGGGCGGATCACCTTCTCGTGGGCTCCGCTGAGCTCGAGCCACCGGCCGCCAAACGACAGCTTGTGCTGGTAGAGGCCCCACATAGCCTCGCCTTCGAGAGGCTCGCGACGAGCGCCGGCGACGTCCGCACCCCCGAGGTCCATCTCGTCGCGCCCCTCGCGGATCGCAAGCTGGATCGCGCGCCAGCGAAGGAGATGGAGAGCTCCCGGGTGGTCGCGTCGGGCGGTCGCAAGGTCGCCCGAGTGGACGGTCGAGAGGCGCTCGCCGTGCCGGTAGAGCAGCAGGCCCGCCTGCGGGTCGCCATCTGGCGCACGGGCCTCGAGATGGACGAGATGACCCGCCAGATGCGCGGCCTGCCACCAGGCGACGTACGAATCCCTCGGACCGAACGAGAACTGCTTCCGCTCGCCGGTCTCCAGAAGCAGGTCGTAGAAGCGGTCGAGGGCAGCCTCCTTGGGCTCCGACGCCACCGCGAATCCCTCCCCCACTCCGTCCGTCGACGCCCGGCCGTCGTGGCGCACGACGACGATCCCCTCTTTCTCGGCCTTCCGGATCCGCTGCCTTGTCGATTTCGAGATCCCCTCGAACGCCGCATCCTCGTCGAGGCCGGCGAGCGGCAGCGAGATCCGGTGGCGGGACGGCTGGATCTCGGCGATCCGATGGAACCCGGCCGCGCGGAGGCGATCCGGGTAGCCGGACTCGGCCGGGACCTCCGCATCTGTCGCGACGACATCAATGCCGGTGCCGCCGAGGTAGTCCGAAATGCCGGCCAGGCGCCCGGCGATCTCGTCGGCCGACGAACCGGCCGGGATGGGCCCGCGGGGGAGATAGGCGCTGCCACCACCGATCACCGGCCACGGCCGGGACAGGACGACAACGGCGAAGGCCTCGTCGACCATGAGATGGGCCGCCGTCCAGCCGCTCGCCGCCCGGTGTGCCGCCCAGGCGCGGGACTGGTAAACGTGCCCTCCGGGTGGATCGACCGTTCGGCTGTCCCAGCCGGCGAGCTCGTCCTCGGTCGCGGGGCGGATCGTCAAGCCGCGTCGCCCCCGCCGTCGCCCCCGAACGCCGCCGCGTTACCGCCCGCCTCGATACCGTGGCGACGACGCGCCCAGAGGACCCTTCCGCGCTGCGCTCCCTGGTAGACCTGGCGGCCGAGTGGGTCCAGGACCAAATCCCAGGCCCCGATGTAGCGGACCTCGCGCCCGCCGAATCCGGTCTTGAAGTGGGCGATCCCGCCGGTCGCCAATCCCCACAGGTCGTAACTCGTTGCGCCCTGTTCGCGGGACGACCGAATTGCCTCCCATTTGAGGAGATAGTTCGCCCGGGACTCCCCGCCCTCGCGGGTCATGCCGCCGTACGGTTCGACGACCCGCGATCCGCTCCGGACGAGGAGCAAGGTCGCGAGCGGGTCGCCGTCCGGCGACTGGGCAAAGAGCAGCCGCGCGAGGCCGTGCGGCCGGAACGCCTCCCACACGTCGCGATAGGCCGACTCAGCCCGGATGAGGAAGCCTGCGCGATCGGCCGTCTCGCGGTAGATCCGATAGAACTCGCCGAGGCGGTCGCCGTCGGCGTCGACGACGACGACGCCGGCCTTGCGAGCCTTGTTGACGTACTGCCGCCACTTCTTGCGGAGGTCGTCCCAGATGGCATCCTCGTCGGCGCTGAGGTCGATGATCCGGGTCGAGTTCGGCTGGATCGGCGATGCCGGCCGGAAGTCCGCCGCCCGAAGTCCCCGGCGGAGCGCGCCATCGGGGTCGAGCGGCCCGTCGAGCTCGATCTCCGGGTCGATCCGGACGTGCGACACGCGGCCGGCGCGCTCTAGCAGCGTCGTCCGCAGGGCATCGGCGAGGGCGACGAGGCTGTCGGGAGACCAGTCCGCCGAGACGGGGCCGCGGGGAGCGTACGCGAACGCCCACGGCAGGGGCCGTGGGCGCCGGACGAGGACCTGGGCTCCGATCGTCCCCGCGTCGCCCGCGGCCATGCGGACCGCCGACCAGCCGTTCACGGCCTTGACCTGGGCCCACGGCGAGAGCTGGAGGTACGAGCCTGGCTCGTTGGCGGAGACGAACGCGTCCCAGGCCGTCGGGTCGTCGAAATTGACTCGGGTCGGGGGCTGGCTCACGCTCGGCGCGGGCGTCGGAGCAGGTCGGCCATGACCCCGACGATAGACGTCAGCTCAGGGATGCGCAACGTGGCCGCCAGGACCGCGTAGAAGCCGAGTCCGACCCCGCCGACGACCGCCAGGCGCAGCAGAATCTCGAGCTTGCCGGGGTCGGGACTGGCGATGAGTGCCAGGCCTCCCCGGAGCGCGAACGCGACCGCCGAGGCGATGATCGTTGCGAAAAGCGAGCGGATCGACACGAGGAACACCGGCCTTATCGATAATTCCGGCACGCGCCGCACGAGCAGAACGAGGAGGATCGTCATCTCGAGCCACGCCCCGATCGCGATCGCCAGGCCGATACCCGGCAGGCCCATGCGGCCAACAAGGACGATCGAGAGCGTCGTGTTGACCAGGACGGCGATGATCCCGGCGATCACAGGAGTTCGGGTGTCCTGGCGAGCGTAGAACGCGCGGGCCAAGACCGCGATAAGCGCGTGGCCCGCCAACCCGAACATGAACGTCAACAGGGTCGCGGCAGTCAGGTCGATCGCCGCCTGATCGAATCGACCGTAGCCGAACAGCAAGTCCGTGACCTCGCGTCGCAGGACGATCCCGATGCCGGTGATCGGCAGCATCACGAATAGCAGCAGGCGGACAGCCCGCGACAGGAGCGCCGCGAACTCCTCGGTCCTCCCGAGCGCGATCTCGCGCGACAATGCCGGGAACACGACCACGCCGAGCGGCACTCCGATCACGCCGATTGGGATCTGGAGGAGGGTGAATGCCACGTTGAACGCGGTGATCGCTCCGTCGCCCTGAGTCGAGGCGATCGAGGTAACCACGACGAAGGTGATCTGGGTAGCTCCCAGGCCGATCGCCCGGGGTGCCATCAGGGCGAGTGCCTTGCGCGCCAGCGGATCTGCGACGTCAATGCGCCTCGAGTAGCGGAAGCCGAGACGGACGATTGCCGGGACCTGGAACAGCAGATGCCCCAGCGAGCCGGCGACGACGCCGATTGCCAGACCCGCCACGCCGAGCGACGGACCGAGCAGCAGGGCTGCGGCGATGATCGCGAGGTTGTACACGATCGGTGCGGTGGCGGCTGCAGCGAACCTGCCCTGGGCGTTGAGGAGGCTCGTGGCGACCGAGCCGAGGGCGAGGAAGATCGGTGCCAGCAGCATGATCCTCGTCAGATCGACGGTCAGTGCCACCTCGGCCGCGTCGAAGCCCGGCGTGATAGCCGTCACGATCGCCGGCGCGGCGATGGCGATGATCAGCGCGAGCACGGCGAGTGCCGCGAGCATGAGGTTGAGAACCGTCGATACGACCCGCCAGGCGCGCTCGTGCTCGTTGGTCGTGACCAGGCTCGCGACGATCGGGATCAAGGCCGAAGACAGCGCGCCGGCCGCCACGAGCTGGTAGATCAGGTCGGGCAGCCGGAACGCGGCGAAGAACGCGTCCAGCTCCGGCCCGGCACCGAACTGTGAGCTGATGATCGCGATACGGACCCAGCCGAGGATCCGTGAGACGAAGAACGCGATGGAGACGACGAGGCCCGCCGTGGCGAGGGCGCGGTGCGTCACCGGCGCATCAGGCGGTCAGACGGCCGACGGGCGAGTCGCCCGTGGATGCGCACCGCGGTAGGCCGCCCGAAGCCTCATCGGCGAGACGTGCGTGTACACCTGGGTCGTCGCCAGGCTCTCGTGGCCGAGCAGCTCCTGGACTACCCGGAGATCCGCGCCGCCGTCGAGCAGGTGCGTTGCGAATGAGTGGCGAAGCGTGTGCGGCGAGACGCCCTCCGGCAGGCCGGCCCGCCGGCAGAGGAGATCGAGCCGGTAGCGCAGGCCGCGGACGCCGAGCGGCGCGCCACGATGATTGAGGAAGATCTCGGTCCGCTCATCCGCGCCGGTTGGGCGAAGGGCCATGAGCGTCGGCCGGCCGTCCTCGAGGTACGCGGCCAATGATTCACGCGCCGGCCGTCCAAGTAGCCCGATCCGCTCCTTGCGGCCTTTGCCGAGGACGCGAATCTCGCCACGACGAAGCTCGACGGACGCGAGGTCCGCGGCCGCCAGCTCGCTGATCCGGAGGCCGGCCGCGTAGGCCGTCTCGACGAGCGCCCGATCGCGGAGGGCGAGCGCGGTCAGCAGCCCCACGCGGGCAGGGGCAGCCGTATCGGCATCGGCAAGTTCGTCATCGATGACCGCCAGCAACCGCTCGACCTGCTCGACCTCGAGGACACGGGGCAGGCGCCGTGGGAGGCGCGGCGTGGCGATCGCACCCCACGGGTCGCCCGCGGACAGGCCCTCTCGGGCCGCGTGGCGGTGGAACGAGCGGATTGCCGCCAGGCGCTGGGCGGTGGAGCTCCTGGCCCCGCGAGCACCGAGATGGGCGAGGTACGCGCGAAGGTCGGCGCGACCCGGAGCGCGCCAGTCGACGCCGCGCTCGGCCAGCCAGTCGAGGTATGCGCCGATGGCTGTCCGGTACGAACGCTGCGTGTGGAGCGAGGCGTCACGGGCCGCGAGGCCGCGGAGGAACCGCTCGAGCGCGGGGTCGGCCGCGGTCGCCCCGCTCACGCGTCCGGGGCGCTCTCGGTCGTTCGGGTCCGTCGCGGCGCAGCCCGCGTGCCTCCGGCGCGTCCGGAGCCCGACTGTCGCCCCCGGCCGGAGCCACCGGCGCCTCCGCGACCGCCGGCGCCGCGACGCGCTCCGCCGCGAGCGGGCTTCGCGAGGGCCTCCGGGTTGGGCGGCCCGCCGGGCAGACGTGCCCCGACGAGCTCCACGCCTTCGGGCAACGGGACATCGGCGCCGCACTTGAGACAGAGCGCTGACTCGCCTTTCCTTGCGACGGGTCCTTCGTCGGCGTCGTGCAGGGCCCCGACCGGCTCGAAGTTCGTCGTGAAGTCGCACTTCGGGTAGGCGGAGCAGCCCCAGAAGACGTTGCCGGTCCGCCGCGCGCGACGGGCGACGAGATGACCGTCGCCGTTCTTCGGGCAGACGACCTCGAACGGGAGCGGGTCCGGCGGCGGCGGACCCTCCTTCTTGATGTAGGTGCAGTCCGGATACCGGGAGCAGCCGACAAACGGGCCGAACCGGCCGTTCTTGCCGACGAGCGTCCCCTCGCCGCACTGCGGACAGACCTCGCCCTCGCCGGCCTGCGGCGGCGCCTCGTCGCCCGGCAGCGGCCGTGATTCCTTGTGCTCCGGGAAGAGCGAGCAGGCGAGGAACCTGCCGTTCCTGCCCAGGCGGATCACCATCGGGTGCCCGAGCGAACAGACCTCGTCGGTGGCTTCGGTCGTGAAGTCCGCTCGTTTGAGGACCTTGCGCTTCTCGTCGACGCGGTCACGGAGCGGGTCATAGAACGCCCGGAGCATCGGCACCCAGGCACGCTCGCCGCGGGCGATCTCGTCCAGCTCCTCCTCCATCCGGGCCGTGAAGGCGAGGTCCACGTAGTCACCGAAGTGCTCGACGAGGAGATCCGTGACGATGCCCGCCACGATCTCCGGGTGGAGACGCCGCTCCGTGATCACGACATAGCCGCGGTCGACGATCGTCGAGATCGTCGCGGCGTACGTCGATGGGCGCCCGATTCCGTGCTCCTCGAGGGTCTTGATCAGCGTCGCTTCTGTGAAGCGGGGCGGCGGCTCCGTGAAGTGCTGCGTCGGGATCACGTCCAGGACCGTGGTCGCGTCGCCCTCTGCGAGCGGCGGCAACCGGCGATCCTCGTCGTTCTCCTCGCCGTCGTCGTCGCGGCCCTCCGTGTAGACGCGGGAGAAGCCGTCGAACAGCGTTCGAGTCGCGCTCGCACGAAGCTCGTACGGACCCGCCGCAAGCTCGATCGAGGTCGTCTCCATCTCCTTGGCGGCCATCTGCGAGGCAATCGCCCGCTGCCAGATGAGCCGGTAGAGGCGGAGCTCCTCCGGCTTGAGCGAGCCCTCGAGCGATTCCGGCTCGCGCTTGAAGCTCGTCGGTCGGATCGACTCGTGCGCCTCCTGGGCGCCCTTCGACTTCGTCTTGTAGACGCGGCCCTTCGGCATCGTGTACGGCTCACCGAAGCGCGTCCGGATGACGTCGCGCGCCTCGCCCATGGCGACACCGGCGATCGCGGTGGAGTCTGTTCGCATGTAGGTGATGAGGCCTTCGGGAGTGTCGGCGCCCTCGTACAGCCGCTGGGCGATCGACATCGTCCGCTTGGGGCTGTAGCCGAGCTTCCGGCTCGCTTCCTGCTGGAGTGTCGACGTCGTGAAGGGCGGGGCCGGGCTGCGAGTCAGCTTCCGCGTCCCGACCTTCGTGACGAGCGGCTTCAGCTCGCGAAGCGCGGCGGCGTGGCGTTCAGCTGTGTCGCTGTCGGCGACGTCGAGGGCAGCGCCGTCGATCCGGACAAGCTCGGCAGGAAACGTCGTGCCGTCCGCTGTCGCGAGGCTGGCCTCGAGGGTCCAGTATTCGCGGGCGGTGAAGGCGTCGATCTCCCGTTCCCGCTCGACGACGAGCCGAACCGCGACCGACTGGACGCGTCCCGCCGACAGGCCGGCCCGAACCTTCCGCGCCAGCAGCGGGCTCAGGGTGTAGCCGACCAGCCGATCGACGATCCGGCGAGTCTGCTGCGCGTCGACGAGGTTCGTGTCGATCTGGCGGGGATGGGCGAACGCCTCGCGGATCGCGCCTTCCGTGATCTCGCTGAATGTCACGCGCTGGGTCTTCGAAGCGGGTACGTTCGCGGCCTCCGCAACGTGCCAGGCGATCGCCTCTCCCTCGCGGTCGAGGTCTGTGGCGAGGAAGACCATGTCTGCCGACTTGGCGGCCTTGGTGATCTCCGCGACCTGCTTGCGGCGATCGTCCGAGATGACGTATTCCGGGGCGAAGTCGTTGTCGACGTCCACGCCGAATTTGCCCTTGCCGGGGTTCTCCGGCAGGTCGCGCACGTGGCCATACGAGGCGAGGACCCGATAGTCGTCGCCAAGGTAGCGCTCGATGGTCCGCGCCTTGGCAGGCGACTCCACGATCACAAGGTTCTTCGGCACGGCGCGGAGTGTAGCACCGGCCCCTGCACGCCCAGTTACGTTGGCATGAAGGCGCCGGAGTTCCGAATTGCCGCTCCGGCTTCACGAGGACTCGGGCCCAAGCGCACCGAGGTCCGAGGCGGAGGTCCCCGACGCCATCGGTCCGAGGTTCCGAAGTCCGAGGCGGAGGTCCCGACGCCATCGGCCCGAGGTTCCGAGGTCTAGACCTCGCGGATGCGGCGGAGGAAGTCCTCGTCGAGTTCGACGTCTGCGTCGGCCTCGGCAGCAACCTCCGGCGCCTTCTTCGTCCCAGCCTGCGGCTCGATCTCAGGCAGGCCTGTGGAGCCTGTCGGAATCTCCAGGAATCGGATGTGGAGATACGGGAAGAAGAAGACGCCCTCGGACCGCTCGATGAAGACCGGGCGCTTGCCGTCCATCGTCCGCAGGTTCGTGCAGAGCAGTCCCTGGTCCTTTGGCTGCGGCATCTCGTAGAGATCGGCGATCACGGGCTGCTCGTTGAGCAGGTGGATGACGGCGTTCCGGATCATCGAGGCCATTGGGGGCCGGTCAGCGGGGGTGGTAGAAGTCGATCACGAGGCGGACGCGACCGCCGGAGACCCAGACGCCGATTCCGACCCGGTCGTACTTGGCGTTCATCAGGTTCACGTAGTGGCCGCCCGCAGGACTCCACGACCGCTCGCTCTGGAAATAGAGGTGCGAGCCCAGGACGGCGCTCTTCGGATTGCCCGACCGGCAGCCGAGGTTCTCGGCCCAGATGTAGCTCGTGTAGCCGGCCCGAGCGAGCCGGTTGCCGGGGTTGCCGCCGGAGAAGTGGGTGCACAGACCCGCGGTCGCGAGCTTCTTCGCGTACGGCCGAGCGACCTTCGACGAGATCCCCGCATCAAGCTTCAGCGGCGCGACGCTCCGGCCACCGGGGCTGCTGCACTTGCCCGACGACGTCACGAGGCCGCCCGTCCTGGTGCAGTTCATGAGCCCCAGGTAGTAGGTCTCCACGGCGCCCCAGCTGCCGCCACCGACCGCGCCGCCGCTCGAACCGCCGCTCGATCCGCCCGAGGTCGGGGTCTTCTTCGGCGCCGCGGTCGGCTTCGCCTCGATCGCGATCCGCACGCTGGTCGCCGCGCCGAGTCGCACGCCGAGCTTCGATGCGGCGGATTCCTTGACGAGGAGCGTGACCGACGCGCTGTACGGCAAGAGTGCGGTCGGGCGGAAGACGAGCACGGTGTCGTTCTCGGCGAACGAGACCGTCCCGGCGACTGCCTTGTCATTGATCAGGGCGCTGAAGGCGGACTTCGCGCTGCGACGATCCATCGATTCGCTGAATCGGACCGACAACACAGCTGATCGCGCGACGTCCGTCGTGCGGTGGAGGGGCCTGAATCGGACGACGCGTGGCGGAGCGCCCGTCGACACCGTGAGCGTCGGGCCTGTCGAAAGCCGGGCACCGGACGCATCGACCAGGCCGCCAAGCGCGATCTTGTAGGTCGCTCCGGACGCGAGCGATGCCGACGGGGTGAAGAGGAACGCCGACGTGCCGGACGATGACTCGGCCGCCGCGAGCGTTCCGGCGACGTGCGGGTCGAACGTGAGCGCGCGGCGGACGGCCGCGATGTCGACTCGATGGTCGAAGCTGATCCGGAATGCCGTGTTCACCTTCGCCTGCGAACCCGCCAGAGCCGTCGCCTCGATCTTGCCGACGGTCGCGGCCCGGGTGAGGAAGACCGCACGGGCCGGCACCGCCATCGGCCGGCCGCTCGCCCCGAGGGCTCCGGCGCGAACCGTGATCGTGTTATAGGTCGCTGGCGACCAGCCGTTCTTCGGCGTGATCGTCAGGACGGTCCCAGTCGCATCCCAGGCGAGTTCGACGGCCGCAGCCGGTTCGACGTCGAGCGATGCCGCCACGCTTGTCTGGTCCATCGGCGCGCTGAACGTGATCGACGCGGGAGCGTTCAGCTCCGTACCGGAGGCGATCGTCGAACTGAACGCAGCATTCGTCAGCGGAACGATCGGCGGGAGCGGCGGTGTCGCCACGATGCTGCTCGGCGTGACGAGCCCGAAGGCTCCGATGGCGATGACGCTCCCGACCCCGAGTGCAATCCCAAGGCGCGCCAGCACGGAGCGGCGCAGCACCACTGGGACGTAGAACAGGGCGAGGACGGGCACGGCCAGCAGCGCCGCGGCGAGCTTTCGCAATAGACAGTCTCCTGGCCTGGTTCGCTGGGGGACGACACAGCAATCGGGGCTGTCTGACCAACCGGGTGTTCCGGTGGCCCGCGGCAGCCTAGCACGGGGAGTTGCCGCCGGGCAAACTTCGAAGCGCCTCGGATCACGCTGCAGATGGCTTCGGCGGATCGGCCGAGGCGAGCCGCCCGGCCGGCCGATATCGCCCGTATGCGCTCGTCGCGAGGCCTCGCAACTCGAGGAGCGTCAGTGCGCCGAGGGTCGTCGCGACCGGATGGCCTGTCGCCGAGACGAGCTCGTCCAGGGTCCCGCGACCGCGGACCAGCTCGATCGCAACGCTGCGAGCCGTCCCGCCCAGCTCGATGAGCTCTGCCTCCAGTGAAGGGGCGTCGCCAGGCCTCGCGTGCGTACTGGCATCGAGCAAGCCCAGGTCCTCAACGAGCTCCGGGATCCCGGCGACGATCCTGACCTCGTTGGCGTACTGGCGTAGCCAGAGCAGGCAACCCGCCGAGCGCGGTTCGCCGATGGGCCCGGGGACGATGAAACACTCTCGGCCCTGCTCGAGCGCCCACGCGGCTGTAATCAGCGCGCCACTCTTCTCGGCTGCCTCGACCACGATCGTCGCGTCCGAGAGGCCGCTGATGATGCGATTGCGCCGGGGGAATGCGCTGGCGGTCGGTGTCGTGCCGGGCACGAGCTCCGAGACGATCGCGCCACCATGCGCCACGATGGAGCTGGCGAGGTTCACGTGGGCTCGGGGATAGAGCCGTCCGTGGCCGGAGCCTAGGACCGCAACCGTGACCCCGTCCTCGTTGGTGACCGCCGCCTGGGCCGCCCCGTCGATGCCGACCGCGAGGCCCGATACGACGACGGCGCCGGTCCTGGCGATCGCCGCGCCGATCCTTGCTGCGATCAGCCGACCGGCCTCTGTCGGGCGCCGTGTTCCGACGACCGCGACCGCGTGCCGCGCGGACAGCGCCGCGGTGTCGCCACTGACGAAGAGCACGTGGGGCGGCATCTCGATCGCGCGGAGCCGGTTTGGGTACGCATCGTCGTCGAGCGTCAGGACCGCAACGCCGGCCGCCTGGATCCGATCGAGCACGGGCGTCGGATCACGGGCCACATCGGCGATGGCATCCGCCACGGGCCCGCCGAACGTCTCGCGGCCCTCGTTCACGCCGCCCTTGATGAGCGCGGCACGGCTGCCGGACCGGGTCGCCCGCTCGAGGATCGCCAGGCCCGTTCCGAACCGCCGCAGCAGCGCACCGAAGCCAACCGGCCCCAACCCGGAGACGGAGACCAGGACGGCCCGTGCCTCGCGCTCCGAGAGGCGCGCCCGGGTCGTGAAGGTGGAACCGGTCGCGGCGACCGCTCCTGCGGACTCTCCCGTCGCCCCCGAAGCACCGACGCCAAGCACTCAGCTGGCCTCGCGGGCGCCGAGCCGGGCTGCTGGCGACCGGAACCGGGCGGCCTCCTCGAGATGCTCGCCGAGAACCGCCACTGCACCACCGAGGTCCGCGATCGTCCGGGCGACGCGCAAGAGGCGTTCCGTGCCTCGCCCGCTGAGCCCTTCGAGATCAGCGAGCTCGATCGCCCGGCGGGCGGCGACAGGACTGAGGGCGCAGACCGAGCGCAGCTCGCGGCCGGAAATCCGTCCGTTCAAGCGGCCCGTCCCGCGGGACCGCTGCACGTCACGGGCCCCGACGATCCGCTCGGCCACGATCGCGGAGCTCTCAGGTTCGTTGCCGGCCATCAACGCCGCGGGCTGGACCCGCGGCATCGTGACCCACAGGTCGATCCGATCGCGGAGTGGCCCTGACACACGGCCGGTGTAGCGCTCCGGAACCTCTGGGCCGCAGCGACATCGCCCTGAATCGTCGCCGGCCAGCCCGCACGGGCATGGATTCATCGCCGCGACGAACTGGAAGCGTGCGGGAAACGTCGTCGCGCGTCCGACCCGGGAGACCGACACGCGTCCCTCCTCCAGCGGTTGGCGCAGCGCTTCGAGGACGTCGCGCGAGAACTCCGGCAGCTCGTCGAGAAACAGTACGCCGTGATCGGCGAGCGTCACTTCGCCGGGCGACATTCGCGGTCCGCCGCCGACCATCGCGGCGTACGACAGCGTGTGATGCGGAGCACGGACCGGGGCCTGCCGAACGAGCTCGCGCGGTGCGTCGCCCGCGACCGAGGCGACGATCGTGGCCGCAAGCGCCTCCGCGTCGCCGAGCGGCGGCAGGAGCCCAGGGATCGTCCTGGCGAGCATCGTCTTGCCCGATCCCGGCGGCCCGACCAGGAGCAAGCCGTGACCGCCGGCGAGGGCGATCTCGAGGCCGCGCCGCGCCTCGAGCTGTCCGCGGACCTCGACCAGGTCCGCGACCTCCAGCGGGATCGTCGATCGAGGCGGGCTCGGGGGCCCGGCTGGGCGCGGTGGGTAACCCGGCCGAGTCGATGTCGGCCCCGTCGAGGGCTCCGCATCCACCCCGAGGTCGACCCGTGGTGGGAGCGTGACAATCCGCCGGCCCGACCGCCGCCGGACGGCCTCGACGGCGTCGCGCAGCGTGGCGACCCCGATCGCCTCGATCCCGCCGGCGAGAGCCGCCTCCTCGCGCATGGTCTCCGGCACGACGACGCGCCGAAGCCCTCGCCGCGCGAGCGCGGCAGCCATCGGCAGGATTCCGGGCACCGCCTGGACCTCGCCGCCGAGCGACAGCTCCCCGATGAGCGCGATCCGACCCGCGGCCGCTCGCACCTGTTCCGACCCGAGCAGGATGCCCATCGCGATCGCCAGATCGAGCGACGCTCCCGCCTTGCGCTGCTCCGCCGGCGCGAGATTCACGGTGATCCGGCGGGGCGGATGGACGAATCCCGCGTTCCGGATCGCGCCGCGGACACGCTCGCGGGCTTCCTGGAGTGCTGCATCGGCGAGGCCGACGATCGTGAACCCGGGCAGTCCCCCAGCGACGTCGACCTCGACGCGGATGACGCGGCCGTCCAATCCGACGAGCGTTGCGGACAGGAGGGTCGCGAGCACGTCCGGACCGTAGCCGGACGGCCTCATCCGGGGCTCAACCGTCGATTAGCTGCCGCTCACCAGTGGTTCCGCCGGGCCAACGGGCGGGCGAGAGCTAGTGTCCGACCGCCGCCGCCTGTGCCGCCGCCGGCAGCTTGTCGACGACCCGGGCGAAGTCGAGCAGCGAGCGCCCGAGCAGTGAGTCGGCCTTCGTGAACATGAACGGCGCACCGGAGTTCAGCGCGCTGATCGCGCCGCGGTACTCGTTGACGATCTGGTGGTCAATTGTCCGCTTGAGCGCGCCCTCGGCGTTCTTCACGTTGATGCCGGTGAAGGCGTTCGATCGGTTGAGGACGAGCTGGACCTTGCCCGACTCGTAGCCAAGGTGCCCGATGGTCTCGAGCACGAGGCGGACGTTCTTGAGGCACGAAAGGTCCGCGGTCATGACGACGAACATCGTGTCGGCGACCTCGAGGATGCCTAGGTTCACGTCGTCGAGGCGCTTGTCGATGTCGATGAGGATGTAGTCGTACAGGCCGCGCAGCTGGTCGATGATCGCCGGCAGGTGTTCCGGCGTCACGAGCTCGGCCGTCTCCGGCGACGGCGGCGCGAGGAGCAGGTCGATCCCCGAGTCGTGCTTGACGAGGACCTGCCGGATGAGGTCCTGGTCGATCGACGGGGCGGTGACCACGTCGACGATCGACTTCTTGTCGAGCCCCAGGTCAAGGAACACGCGGTGGTCGCCGAACTGGAGGTTCCCGTCGACGAGGCAGACCTTCCGCCCGAGCTCGCGGTGGAGCGCGATCGCCGCATTGATCGCGATCGTCGTGGTTCCCACTCCGCCCTTGGCGCCGTAGAACACTTCGACGCGACCCAGCGGCGGCCGGCCGACGAGCGCGTCGCGCGGAGCAAACCGGGCGAGCAGGCTCTTGATCCTCGCCATCAGTTCGGCCGGGTGGAACGGCTTGATCAGGTAGTCGTCGGCGCCGGCTCGCAGGCCGCGGACCTTCTGCTCTACCTCCCGCTCGGCGGTCAGCATGATGATCGGGACGTGGGCGCTCGTGCCCTCTTCGGTCCGGATCTTTGTCGCGACCTGGTAGCCGTCGAGCTTGGGGAGCATGACGTCGAGCAGGATCAGGTCGGGCGCTTCGGTGCCCCACAGGCGGAAACCCTCGGCGCCGTCGGACGCGGTGACGACCTCGTACCCCTCCTGCTTCAGCGTGTACTGGAGCAGTCGCTGGACGTTTGGGTCGTCGTCGACGACGAGGATCTTGGCCGCCATCAAATTCCTTCCTGGTTTCCGCCGCCCAGAGCATTCTCGGTCAGCGGCGGCTCGATTATAGGCACGCCGCTCCGCGCCCCTTCGAATACCCGGCGCAGAAAGGCCTCCACCCGGTCCTCGTAGGCTGTCGGCGCCGTCGCGTGGCCGCCGCTGTGCCCCGCATCCGGGACGACGAAATGCGCGATATTCGGGCCACCTGCGGCCACGAGCCGATTGCCTGCCGCGAGAGGGACCGTCGTATCGGCCGCACCGTGGATCAGCAAGACCGGGACGGGATCCGTGAGGGCGATGATGCGGATCGGCTCAGTCGCCCGCATGTCTCCGCCGGCGCGCCGTGCCGCCGCTTCGAACATCTGCGCCGCGACGAATCCGCGCAGTGGCACGCGCATCCGGTTGGCAACGGCCGTCGTCAGCTCCGGCGCGACCGAATCGGCCACGACGGCGACCACCTGCGGCCGCGGCGCCGAGCGATCGTGCGCGAGCGCATCGGGGTCGAGATCGGCGCTCGCCAGCGACCCGTCACCGAGCACGACGATCGAGGCGATCGCCGTGATGCCGCCCATCGACGTTCCGAACAGCGCGACCCTCGTGATCCCCCGCTCGCCGAGCCAGGCAAGCGCGCCGGCGACGTCCTCGACCTCGTTGAGCCCGAATGTCGTCGGCGCGTCGGCCGAATCACCGTGGCCGCGGAAGTCGAGGCCAAGCACGCCGGCGGTCCGCCGGAGGAACGGGCCGTACTCGACGAGGTCGGGCGCGATCGAACCGGACCAGCCGTGGAGCAGCAGGATCGCCTCGTGCGGGTCGATGCGCCAGGACGCCGACGCACCTTCGTCCGAACCGTCGTCCACCGCCTCGCCCCTCGCGCCACGATCGGCCGGCAACCAGCGCCCAGCGAGTCGCAGCCCGTCGCGCGATCGCAACCGGATGATCTCGCCGCCGAGCGCGTCGACCTGGGGCGCCAGCTCCGCTTCGCCGGGGGCCGTTCGCGGCGCGTCGAGAAGCTTGTTGGCGCCGCGACCGACGACGAGACGGACCGCGGCTGCCGGCACGGCGGCCAGGCCGGCAAGCACCGCCAGGCGGCGGATCAACGATCGGCGGCCGGCTGGCCGCCGTCGCCCCCGGCCATGCCGCGCTCGACATAGCGAGTAAATGGCTCGACCAATCGGGTGAACTCAGCTGGGATCACGAACTTGGTCGCCGGACCGGCGCCAAGGGCCTTGAGCGCCTCGAGGTATTGCAGGGCCATCGTCTTCTCGTCGATGCCGGAGGCAGACCCGTAGATCCGGGTCAGTGCCTCGCCGAAGCCCTCGGCTCGCAAGATCGCCGCCTGGCGGTCGCCCTCGGCCTTGAGGATCTCCGCCTGCTTCTGGCCTTCGGCGACGTTGATCGCCGCCTGGCGCGAGCCTTCGGACTCCGTGATGACGGCGCGCCGTGTCCGCTCGGCGGAGAGCTGCCGGTTCATCGCGTCCTGCACGTCGCGCGGCGGGGTGATCTCGCGGATCTCGACCGTCGTGACCTTGCCACCCCAGCGCTCGGTGACCTCGTCGAGCTTGACCCGCAGGACCTCGTTGATCTGCTCGCGCTTTGACAGGACCTCGTCGAGAAGGATGTCGCCGATGACGGCTCGCAGCGTCGTCGTTGCCACGCCCTGGAGGGCACCCGGGAAGTTGACGACGTTGACCACGCTCTTGAGCGGGTCGCTGATCCGCCAGTAGATGAGGAAGTCGACGTTGATCGGGGCGTTGTCACGGGTGATCGTCGTCTGGCTGGGGACCTCGATGAACTGTTCGCGTACGTCGACTTTGACCGGCCGGTCGATGATCGGAATCAGGAACCGCAGGCCCGGGTCGCGGACCATCGATTCGTTCGTCCGGCCAAGCCGGAAGACGACCATCTTCTCGTACTGCTGCACGACCCTGATCGACAGGTAAACGATGACCAGGATGACGACGATGATGAACGCGACTGCGGCGATCGCTGCGATGGCTGGAGCTTCCATGCTTCTCCGATGGCCTTCAGGCCTGTGACGGCAGCGGATCCCGTTCGACGAGCACCGTCAGCCCATCGACCGAGACGACCTTGACAGGGGTACCACGCTCGATCGGTCGGTCGTCGGCCGATCGAGCCGTCCATTCCTCTCCCTCCGCGTGAATTGAGCCGATGGGTTCAAGCGGCCGGCGGACGACGCCGTGGGCACCGGGCGGCAGCCCCGACGCCGAGCCGACCACACCGACGGGCGCGGTCATGCCGCGGCTTCGAATGGCACCGTAGGCAATCAAGGCGATCAGGACGGCCGCTGTGAGGGTTGTGGTCACGACCACGGGCGTCGCCACCCGCACGAGCGGCTCGAACGGGTCCACGGGATCGGTGAACAGTGCGGAGGCGCCAAGGGCGAAGCACACGATGCCGCCGAACCCGAGGAGCCCGTGGCTCGTCACGGTCAATTCGAGGCCGATGAGGACGACACCGAAGATCACCAGGAGCAGTCCGCCGACATTGAGGGGCAACGCTCCCAGCCCGATGAACGCGAGGATCAACGCAAGCCCGCCGAGGATGCCGGTAACGAAGTTCGGCGCGTAGAGCTCCGCGAGGAGCCCCGCCGAGCCGATGCTGAACAGGAGGAACGCGATCGTCGGGTCCGACAGCAGGCGGATGAACGACAGGAAGATGCCCATCGGGACCTCCGTCGTCGTGGCGCCGTTCAGGTCGAGGGCGAACGTCTCTCCCGCGACCTCGACCTGCCGCCCGTTCGAGAAGCTCAGGACCTCGTCGAGCGTTGCCGCGATGCCGTCCACAGCACCTACCGATACGGCCTCGCTGGCAGGCGATGACTTCGCGTCGGCTACGGTCGACACGGCCCACTCGATGTTCCGATGGCGAGCCTCCGCGATCGCCGTGATCTTGGCGATGGCGTCGTTTCTGATCTTGTCGCCGAGCGTCCCCTCGATGTCCTGACCCTCGCCGCCGACCGGCGACGCTGCACCGATGCTGGTTCCTGGCGCCATGAGCGCGACGTTGCCGGCGAGCGTGATGAACGTCCCGGCGCTCGCCGCGAACCCACCAGCCGGCGCGACCCAAACGATGACCGGGACCCTCGATTCGAGGAGCGTGCCTACGATCGCGTTGGTCGAGGTCAGGAACCCACCCGGAGTGTTGAGCTTGATCACGACGGCCGCCGCACCCTCGCGCTCCGCTCGAGCGATGCCGTCCGCGAGGTACTGGGCCATCCCCTGGTCGACGATCCCGGTCGTCGGGAGAACCACGACCTCGCGCTCGCCTGCTGCGGACGTCACGCTGGCGGCCAGCATGAGGGCCCCGAGGGCCAGTGACATGCCCGAGAGAACGCGAGTAACGCGACGGTCCACGATGGAGCTACCTCCGTGGAGGATTATCGCATCGGATTGCCGGTTGGACTCGAAACGGAATCCGCCGTCAGCGACGATTCGAGATGGTCGAAGACCAGGCGGCTCCAGGTCTCGAGATCCGGCGCCACGGCGGCGACCTCCGCAGCCGTGGCGAACCTGCCGCTGAGCTTGTCCGTCTCGCGAATCCCGACCGTTCGGCCCGCAGCATCTGCGACGAAGACGGCGCCCAGGTGGACCTCCCCGACGGGGGTCGTATCGTCGTTCAGCAGCCCGACGAACCGGAACTCGGGGACGAAGTCCGCCACCAGCTCCTCCGACCACTCCCGCCGCAATCCGCCGTCGAGGTTCTCGTCACCCGGGTTGAGGTGCCCTCCGACCCCGATCGACCAGCGGTCGTGGAGCCGAACGTCGCCGCCTGCCCGGGTCCGCCGCATCAGGAAGTAGCGATCGCCGTCGCGCAGAACGAGATACGGAATGATCTGCTTGAACCCCGGGTCTGCCTCCATCGCCGGCCGTGGACCGAATCGCCCGTGTCGCTGCACCGTGCCAATGAACGCAGCCAGGTCGGCCGGTCGGAGGCCGTACCAGCCATCCGCCGGGATCACGATCTCACGTGGGACGACGAAGACCAGTTCGTCGTCGCTCATCGCCCCTCCTCGAGGCGGCGTCGCGTCGCAGCCAGGCGCGCTGCGACCGCTCCGGCATCCGGCCCGCCGTCCCGGTCGAGCTCATCCAGCCAGCCGTCAAGCACGCTCCGCAGCTCCCGGAGCCGCCCTGCGATCGCCTCGCCGTTCGTGGCGATGATGCCGGCGCCCATCTCCTCGTCGCCGCGGGCGAGCCTGGTCATCCCCTGCCAGCCGCCGGCCGCGAGAAGAGCCGCGGCCGGCCAGTCGGGCCGATTGGCGCCGTCCACGCCTGCCACCGCCTCCACGAGTGCGGCGGCGACGACGAGCGGCAGATGGCTGATTCCGGCCACGGCGGCGTCGTGCTCATGCGCCGTCATCTCGATCGGTTGCGCCCCGCAGGCCAGCGCCAGGGCTCCGACCCGGGCCTGATCTCCTCGCTGCGCGCCCGTGCCCGGTACGACCACCCACGGACGGCCGTCGAACAGGTCCGCCGTGGACGCGTCGTAGCCGGTCACCTCGAGGCCCGCCATCGGATGCCCGCCTACGAATCGCAACCCGGTGGTGTCGGCGCGCCGGCCGATCGCCTCCTTCGTGCTGGCAACATCGGTCACCAAGGCGTCGGGCCCGAGGGCGCCGGCCAGGGGGCCTGCCAGCTCATCGATCTGGGCCAGGCAGGCCAGAGGCGGACCCGCCAGGACGACGAGGTCGGCTCCCCGGACCGCGTCGGCCGGCGTAGCGCTCGCCTCGTCGACCATCCGATCGGACAGGGCGTGCCGCGGGCCGGCGCCGGACGGGCTCCACGCGGCGATCGTCCAGGCGCCGCCATCACGTCGCAGCGCACGGGCAATTGATCCCCCGATGAGCCCGAAGCCGAGCAGCGCAACCCTCACCGGCCGAGTATCGCAGGGCCGGCAGGCGCCTGATTGGCGAGAAATTGGCGCTCATCGCGCGCAAAAGGCGGAATCAGCAGTGATAGACTCAGGCGTATAGCGCATGTTGACCCCGCAGACACACCCGTGAGCCCGGATCCGAAACGCATTCGGGTTCTGTTCGTCGAGGACCATCAACTTCTCGCGGACGCGCTTTCGGCGATGCTCGCCCGGGAGCCCGACATCGAGGTCGTCGGCATCGCAGGGACCGTTGCGGATGCCAAGATCATGTCCCGGGAGCGCCTCGATGTCGTCCTCATGGACTACCGCCTCCCCGACGGGACCGGTGTCGAGGCAACACGAGCGATCAAGGCCCGCTGGCCGGCTGCCCGGGTCGTCATGGTGACCGCGCTCACGGATGACGAGACGGTCCTCGAATCGATCCAGGCCGGCGCCGACGGCTACATGACGAAGGATCGGGCCGCCGAGGAGGTGGTCGCAGCCGTTCGCGCCGCGCACGCCGGTGAGACGCTCCTGCCGCGATCGGTGATCATCGAAATCGCCCGCCGGGTCGCCGCGGCCCGAGAACGAGGCGACGAGCGGCGGGTTGTCGAGCCGCTAACGCCGCGCGAGCTCGAAATCCTTCGAGCGCTGACGGAGGGGATGTCGACCCCGGATATCTGCGCCCGGCTGTTCATCGCGCCGAACACGCTTCGGACCCACGTCCAGAACATCATGGGCAAGCTCCGCGTCCACTCGAAGCTCGAAGCGGTCGCGTTCGCCCTGAAGTACCGCCTCGTGGATCCGCCAAAGCCCGAGGACGCATTCGCGACCAACTGACGCCCGCCCGGGACGGAAGCTGAGTCAGTCGCTCCAGCCTGATTCGCCGCGGGCAGTCGATCGCGTCGTCCCATCACTTGGCCGCCGGCGACGCCCAGCACGTCGGTCCTCGACCCGCCGCTCCTCGGCCGCCGCACCAGGTTGCTCTTCCGCCCCGTTGCCGCGGCGAATCGATGTCCGGCGTTCGACCTGGCGGCGTTCGACGAAGAGGGCCGACCCGCATCGCGGGCACCGACGCTCCTCAGCGAAGAGCGACTCGAGCGGCGCGACGGTGTAGATCTGGCGTCCGCACGATCTACAGGCTAAGCCGGGCATGGGTCGATCCTCTCAGACCTGCGGCAGGCTCTTGAGAGCGGCTTCGACACGCTCCGCCGGGTATTCGAAGTCTTCGAGCGTGCCATTCAGGTGGCGCTCGTATGCGGACAGGTCAAAGTGGCCATGGCCGCAGAGATTGAACAGGATGACCCGCGCCTCGCCTGCCTCCCGCGCCGCGAGTGCCTCGTCGACGGCGACCTTGATCGCGTGGGTCGGCTCCGGAGCGGGCAGGATTCCCTCCGCCCGGGCGAACTGGACGCCGGCCGCGAAGCTCGCCCGCTGGTGGACGCTCCGCGCCTCGATGTAGCCGTTCTCCTTGAGCAGCGAGACGAGCGGCGACATCCCGTGATAGCGCAGGCCACCGGCGTGGATCGGCTCCGGGATGAAATCGTGGCCGAGCGTGTGCATCTTGGCGACGGGCGCCATCTTCGCCGTGTCGCCGAAGTCATACGCGTAGATCCCGCGGGTCAGCGACGGCGCCGCCTCCGGCTCGACTGCGATGATCCGATGCTTCGCGCCTTCGCGGAAATTGCGACCGAGGAACGGGAACGTCATGCCGCCGAAGTTCGACCCGCCGCCCGTGCAGGCGATGACGACGTCAGGCGATTCGCCGGCCATCCCCATCTGTTCGATCGCTTCCTGCCCAATGACGGTCTGGTGGAGCAGAACGTGATTGAGCACGGAGCCCAGCGAGTACTTCGTATCCTCGCGGGTCGCGGCGTCCTCGACCGCCTCGCTGATCGCGATGCCCAGCGAACCGGGGCTGTCCGGCGTCTCCGCGAGCACCTTGCGGCCGTAGTTCGTCGTCGGTGACGGGCTGGGTACGACCTCCGCGCCGTAGGTCTCCATGAGAATCCGGCGGTAGGGCTTCTGGTCGTAGCTGGCGCGAACCATGTAGACCTTGACCTCGAGCCCGAAGTAGGCGCCGGCGAACGCCATCGCGCTCCCCCATTGCCCGGCACCGGTCTCGGTCGCGACCCTGGTGACGCCCTGCTCCTTGTTGTAGTAGGCCTGGGCGAGCGCCGTGTTGGGCTTGTGGCTGCCGGCCGGGCTGACGCCCTCGTACTTGTAATAGATGTGGGCGGGCGTATCGAGGGCGGCCTCAAGCCTGTGCGCGCGGTAGAGCGGCGTGGGCCGGTAGAGCGCGTACGCCTCGCGAACCTCGTCGGGGATCTCGATCTCCCTCTCGGCGCTCACTTCCTGGCCGATGAGGGCCATCGGGAAGAGCGGAGCCAGATCGTCGGGGCCGATCGGCTGAAGGGTCGCCGGATGGAGGTACGGCTGGGGCGGCACGGGCAGGTCAGCCGCGATGTTGTACCAGGCGCGTGGGATCCGATCCTCGTCGAGCGTGAACTTCGTTCGTCGAGTCATCACCTGCGCCATGGCGGTGCCCTCCCCTGTTTGCGCGTCGGTGGTCCAGCCGGGTAGGCAGCCTACCGCGCGAAGCGACTCCTGCGCAATCGACGTGTGGTTCGCCGGCGAAGCCCGTCGACCGCCAGGGCAAGCGCCAGCGGCAGCAGCGCGACGACCCCGCTCTGCACGCCGCCGTCGCCCTCGGTGTCCCTGTCCGGGTTTACCCCGCCGATGACACCGCCGATCGGTGTTGCCGTTGGCGTGGGGGTCGGCGTCGGGTAGGGCGTGCGTGTTGGCGATGGCGTCGGACCCGGTGTGTGAGATGGGGTCGACGTCGGAGATGGCGTCGGCGTGGGTGTCGGGGTCGGCGTTGGTGTCGGGGTCGGCGTCGGCATGGGTGTCGGGGTCGGGGTCGGGGTCGGCGTCGGCGTGGGTGTCGGGGTCGGTGTCGGGGTCGGCGTTGGCGTGGGTGTCGGCGTTGGCGTGGGCGTCGGAGTTGGCGTCGGCGTGGGTGTCGGGGTCGGCGTGGGTGTCGGGGTCGGCGTCGGCGTCGGCGTCGGCGTGGGTGTCGGGGTTGGGGTCGGGGTCGGCGTCGGCGTCGGCGTCGGGGTTGGGGTCGGGGTCGGCGTCGGCGTCGGGGTTGGGGTCGGGGTCGGCGTCGGCGTCGGCGTCGGGGTTGGGGACTGCGTCGACGTTGGCGCGGTCGCCGTCGGCCTTGGCGTGGGTCGCGGTGTGGGTCGCGGCGTCGGAACGACCCCCGGACGAGGAGTCGGCGGTCGCGGAGTCGGCGGTCGTGGCGTGGGGATGACCGCGACGACGCCGCCGGTCGGCGAAGGCGAAGGTGCGACGGTGGCCGACGCGGTGGCCGACGGCGCCTCGGACGGCGACGGTGAGAACGGGGACGAGGTTGCGGGGGACGGCGTGGAAGTCGGGACGGCCGTCTCGGTCGACGGCTGGGCCGCCTCGGGCAGAGTCGGCGAGGCTACCGCGATGCCACTGGGAGCGGGGCGCGATGCCCCGATACCGATGGCAAGCGCGAAGGTCGCCATTACCAAATTGAGCGCGCCCAGTGCGACCACGAGCCGGGCGCGCTGGGAGGACGTCACGTCCCTGGACCCTCTCTTCCGGCAGCCGACAGCCGCCTAAGTCCGTGCTCTCACGGACGCCCGATGGTAGCACCCGTGGGTCCGATCCCACGTTTGGTAGCCCGTCTGGCACACCTTGCAGATGTCATGCAATCGGAGCCTCGTGGAGGGGCACGTAGCGCGCCGGGCCACCTCCTGACACGCTCTCGAACAGGACCAGCGACTCGGCGCGGAACGGCTCCTTGAACGGCGCAGCTGCGTCGATCAACCGTCGCGCAACCGCGGGCCCGGCACGCACGCCGTCGGACCGCGCCAGCGTCAGGTGGGCTCGGTACGGGCGTCCGTCGGGCGGCCAGCCGACGTCCGCGAGCGCTTCGTCCAGCTTCACAGCGGCCTCACCCAGCTCTGCGGCTCCGTCCTCCACGCCCAGCCACAACGCCCGAGGCCTGCCAATCGTCGGGAACGCCCCGCCGTGGGCGATGACGATGCTGAACGGATCGAGCTCCCGAGCGGTCCGGTCGACGGCGGCCGCAACGTCCGCGACGCGCTCCTCCTCCGTCGGGCCCAGGAAGCGGATCGTCAGGTGGAGGCCGTCAAGCCGCACCCAGCGAACGTCGCGGACGGCGGGATCCCCGGCGGCGCGCACCGAGTCGACCAGGGCGGTGATCGATTCTCGGACGTGGGGCGGAACCGGGATCGCCACGAAGAGCCGGCGGCCTGGCGCGGCCTCGAGCCTCTCGCGGTAGGTCACACGGCCCCGCTCGACGACGCGGCGTGCTCGAGCTCGAAGGCCCGACGGTCGGCCGCAAGGACCTCGCGCGCCCGAACGGCCTCGCGCCAGCCGATGACCTCGACTTCCTTGTCCTCGAGCAGCTTGTACGTGTCGAAGAAGTGCTTGATCTCGACGAGCCGGTGGGGGCGAACCTGCTCGAGTCGCTCGACATGGGCCTGGTGCGGATCGGCAACCGCAACGCAGAGGACCTTGAAGTCGAAGCCCTTGTCATCGCGCATCTCGAGGCCACCGATCGGGCGCGCCCAGACGCGGCAACCAGGGAAGGTCGGCTCGTCGATCAGCAGCAGGGCGTCGGTGTGGTCGCCGTCGCCGGCGCGCGTGCGTTCGATAAAGCCGTAGTCAAAGTTGTAGTGAACGGCCGAGGCGAGCACCCGATCGAGCCGGAAGACCCCGGCGGCCTCGTCGTACTCGTACTTGTTCCGGCTGCCGCGTGGAATCTCGACGACCACCTCGACGATGTCCGGGAACTGTTCGGCGTTGGCGTTCGTGCTCATCCCTACCTCGCGCTCCTCGGGGCGCCCAGTGTAGGCGGCCAGCCATGCCGGCGGCGGATTCGCGCAGGGACAGCGAAACGCCCGAAGGAACCTGGGGAAGCGGTTGCGACGCCGAGACAGGCGAGCTTTGATGTGATCGCGGCCAGCCACGTCCCGGATCGGCGGTCGACCAGGTCCGTGCCGTGAAGCTCGGTCCCGATCAGACCGGCGGCGCTGCGGGGATCACTCCTCGCCTCGCCTGACCGTTCCGACGGCCCCTTCGGGCAAGACGAACCATAGGTGGCAGGCCCGGCCAGCACAACGGCCTTGTCCACGAACTTGCTCCCGAACCCGGGCGAATCGTCCACGAAATCGGGGCATCTGTGGACCGGATGGGGACAAGTCTGTGGAGAACCCGCTTGGCGTGTGAATTGAAAGGCCCGGCCTCTCGGCCGGGCCGTGAACGTCGGCGAGACGTCCCCTAATCGTTATACAGACGCTCCTCGATGAGCTTTTCCTGCACGGTTCGACCGTTCGGGTCGAAGCAGGAGAACTCGAAGTGCTTCTCGAACTCGAGGTCCACGTTGTCCTGGCCGCCGCGGTTCTTCTCGACCGAGATCACGACCCAGTCGCGGAAACGCTGGGCCTGGTACGGGTTGAACTCGATGTTGACCTTGGCGACGATGTGGTACTTCTCGTTGAGGATCAGGATGATGTCCGCTTCGTAGTTGATCGCGGAGCTGCCGCGCAGGTGGAAGTTCCGGAGGCGCGATGCCTTCAGGCCCTCCTTGTCGGCGGCGACGATGCTGATCATCGGCACCTCCTCCGACAACGCGACGTCCTTCAGGCCGTTGACGACGTAGGTGACCTTCTCGGTCTCGCCGTTCGGCTCGGGGATCTGCGGCACCTTCTGGAGGTAGTCGACGAAGACGACGAGGCGGCGGTCACCCGACAGCACGCGGTGCTGTTGGACCAGCTTGCGGATGTTGTCGACGGTGCTCGCGGTCTGCGAGCCGCGGAGCAGGAACAGGTTCTGGCCGTAGCGCGCGATCCGATCGAGGGATGGGCGAAGCCGCGGATTGCTGGCGAGCTGCGTCGCGCTGCCACCCTCCGCAACCCATGTCCCGAGGATCTCCTTGCGGACGTCCTGGACCTTGATCGCACCGGTCTTGTGGGGCAGGTGGGCGAGCGCCGACTCCATCGCGATCAGGCGATTGAGGAGGTACTGCTCGTCGTGCTCGAAGCAGATGTAGAGAACGTTGGCCTGGCCGCCGGACGCGATGTTGCGGGCCATCTGGAGGGCCATCGTCGTCTTGCCGGTGCCCTGCGCCCCGCCGATCAGGAGGAGCTCACCTGCGCGCAGGCCGGTGCCGATCGTCTTATCGAGCGGTGTGAATCCGAGAGGGACGGGCTGATACTCCTCGACGTGACCGGATGTCACCTTCTCGTTCAGATCGACGAGGACGTCGAGAGCTGAGCGAGGGGCCATGCTGCCGGTATCGGAATCGAGGCGCCACGTCGGGACGGCGGGAGCGGTAGGTTCGAGGGTGTCGGTCACGTTGGGAACGTCCTCCGGTGGGCTATGCGGGTGCATCGTAGCACCGGAAAATCGCCTGACAGCCGCCCCAAACTGCCCCTCCCGGAGGGTCCGAAAGTACTGCCCTCGAAGCTAGTGGACGGGCGCTTCCAGGCTCGCCCGGTCGAGGTTGGCGACCTCGTCCCACATGCGGACGACCGCCCGGATGGCCCGCTCGTAGTTGTTCAGGTCCATCCACTCGTTCGGGGCGTGGGCGTGGTCATCGGGCGGGCTGAAGCCCATCAGGACAACCGGCAGGTCGAGGATCTGCTCGAAGCTCGCGCAGACCGGGATCGAGCCGCCTTCGCGGATGTAGACCGGCGCACGCCCGAAGGTCGCCTCGAGAGCCCGCGCGGCCGCCTGTGTCGCGGCATGGTCGATCGCGGGTCAGGCTCGGATATCCCCCACCGAGGTTGGTAACGGTCGTGAGGACGCCGGGCGGAGCGATCTCCGCGACGTAGGCCTGGAACCGCTCGAAGATTTTGTCCGGATCCTGGGCCGTGACGAGTCGAGTGCTGATCTTGGCGTGGGCGTGGGCCGGGATGATTGTCTTCGTCCCCTCGTCCATGAAGCCGCCCCACATGCCGTTCACGTCGAGCGTCGGCCGGGACCCGCGCCGCTCGAGCGTCGAGAAGCCGGCCTCGCCGACCAGGGCAGGCAGCTCGAGGCCCTTCCGGTATTCCTCTTCGTCGAACGGGAGCGCGGCCAGTGCCGCCCGTTCCTCGTCGGTCAGAGCGACGACCTCGTCGTAGAAGCCGGGGACGCGGATCCGGCCGTCGGGCCCCTTCAGCGCAGCGATGATCGTGGCGAGTGCGTTGGCGGGGTTCTGGACGGCGCCGCCGTAGGCGCCGGAGTGGAGATCCACAGCTGTCCCGACCACGTCGATCTGGGCGTACATGATCCCCCGCAGCGCCACCGTGATCGCCGGCACGTTGCCTTCGAAGAAGCCCGTGTCGCTGATCAGGGCGAAGTCGGCATCGAGTCGAGCCTTGTTCGCCTTTAGCCATGTCTCCAGGTGGATCGCGTTCTGCTCCTCGTCTCCCTCGAACACGAACTTCAGGTTGACCGGCAGGCGGCCGCGGGTCGCGAGCAGGGCCTCCGTGGCGCGAAGGTGCAGGTGGAGCTGACCCTTGTCGTCAGCCGCGCCGCGGGCGAGCATCCGGTCACCGACGACGACGGGCTCGAACGGCGGCGAGTCCCAGAGGTCGAGGGGGTCGACGGGCTGGACGTCGTAGTGGCAGTAGACGATGACCGTCGGGGCGCCCTCGGCATGGAGCCAGTCGCCGTAGACGACCGGATGGCTACCGGTCTGGGCGACCTCGACGTGCTCGATGCCCATGGCCCGGAGGTCGGCGGCGATCCAGTCCGCGGTGGCGTCGCAATCGGCCGCGTGCTGGGCCAAAGCCGAGATGCTCGGGATCCGCAGGAGCGCCTTGTAAGACTCGAGCCGCTCCTCGCGGCGCTCGTCCAGGTAGCTCTCGATGGCCGTGTCTGGGGTCGAGGTGATGGTCATCGCCCGATGGTAGCCGAGCCACGGAATCGAAGAGCGGGCCCTCGGTGGACCCGCTCGCTTCGAACTGGCTGGGCTTTTTGGGTCAGGCCGGCGCGGGATTCGCGGCGGGGGTCGGGGTCGGCTGGCCTGGTCCGATGATCTGCGGGCGCACGAGGTGCGTGTTGATCTTCGGCGGCAGGTCGCTGAAGAGCTTCTCGAACTCCTCGGCGTCGACCGTCTCTTCGGCGACGAGCTTCTCCGCCAGGGCGGTCAGCTTGTCGCGATGCAGGACCAGGGTGTCCATCGCCCGCTCGTATGCGTGGTCGATGATCGCCCGGACCTCCTCGTCGATCTGCTTGGCAACTTCGTCGGAGTAGTTCCGCTGCTCGCCGATCTCACGGCCGAGGAACACGAGCTCGTCGCGCTTGCCGAAGGACAGCGGGCCGAGACGATCGCTCATCCCGAACTCCGTGACCATCCGGCGAGCCAGGTCGGTCGCCTTCTCGATGTCGTTGCTGGCCCCCGTCGTCGTGTCGCCGAAGACGAGTCGTTCCGCGACGTTGCCGCCGAGGAGCCCCGCGATCTTGTCCTCGAACTCCGTCTTGCTCTGGAGGTAGCGATCCTCCGACGGCAGCGCCATCGTGTAACCGAGGGCCATGCCGCGGCTGATGATCGTGACCTTCTGGACCGGATCGCACTTCGGCAGGATCCGCTGGACGACCGCGTGGCCGCCCTCGTGGTAGGCGATGATCGCCTTCTCCGCGTCGGAGATGACGCGGGACTTCCGCTCCGGGCCGGCGACGATCCGTTCGAGCGCCTCCTGGAACTCGGACATCCCGATGACCTTCTTGTTGCGCCGGGCCGACAGGATCGCGGCCTCGTTGACGAGGTTGGCGAGATCCGCGCCGGAGAAGCCGGGCGACTGGCGGGCGATGTCCTCGACGACGATCCCCTTATCGAGCGGCTTGCCCTTCGTGTGGACCTTGAGGATCGCCGTCCGGCCCTTCATGTCGGGCCGATCGAGGATGACCTGGCGGTCGAAGCGGCCCGGGCGCAGGAGCGCCGGGTCGAGCACGTCGGGGCGGTTCGTGGCGGCGACAACGATCACGTTTGTGTTCGTGTCGAAGCCGTCCATCTCGACGAGGATCTGGTTGAGGGTCTGCTCGCGCTCGTCGTGCGAGCCTCCGAGGCCCGCGCCGCGCTGGCGACCGACCGCGTCGATCTCGTCGACGAACACGATGCACGGGGAATTGCGCTTTGCCTGGTCGAACAGGTCACGGACGCGGCTTGCGCCGACGCCCACGAACATCTCCACGAACTCCGAGCCGGAGATCGAGAAGAACGGGACGCCTGCCTCGCCGGCGACTGCCCGGGCCATGAGGGTCTTGCCGGTTCCGGGAGGCCCGACGAGGAGCACGCCGCGCGGGATGCGCGCACCGAGCGAGTTGAACTTCTCCGGGTACTTCAGGAACTCGACGACTTCCTGGAGCTCGGTCTTCGCCTCGTCGACGCCGGCCACGTCAGCGAACGTGACGACGGTCTTGTTGCCGAGGAACATCCGGGCCCGGCTCTTGCCGAAGCTCAGCGCCTGGTTATTGGTGCCCTGCGCCTGTCGCATCATGAAGAAGATGAAGCCGCCGATGATGAGGATCGGCAGCAGGCCGGTGAGGATCAGCCCGAGCCACGAGGTGTCGGGCGGCGTCCTCGCCTCGAAGGTCGGCATCGCCTTGCCACCGGCGCCGGCGGCCGACTGGACATCGGCATAGGCCTGGGCCAGGAGGCCGGGGACGACGACGGAATACTTCGTCGTACCGGACGTCACCGTCAGCTTGGAGCCTTCCTGGATGACCGAGGTGACGGTCCCGGCCTGGACATCTTTCAGGAAGTCCGAATAGGCCTTGTCGTTCGGCGGGGTCGACTGGCCGACGAGCGTGATGGCGACGGCAAGCGCGACGACCACGAGGGCCAGCATCACGATGCCGTTGCGGAAAAACTTGGGGTTCAACGGAGCCTCCGGATCAGGGCCGCTGCCGCGCAGCGACCGCCGCGGCGAGTATAGCGCCGGACTCGTGACGACCCTGTGACCGTCATCGGCAGTCCATCAGTGATACGTGGCGGAGTCGGACGTGGATGGAAGGCGTTGGTAGCGGAGGGCGGATTCGAACCACCGGCCAAGGGCTTATGAGTCCCCTGCTCTACCACTGAGCTACTCCGCCGCTGACTTGGCCCCATTCCCTGCACGAATGCAGCAGGGGCCTACTGTCCGGGCTGTTTGGGTGGGTCCGCTGGCCGTGGGTTCAGCCTCTACTTTCGGAATGCAAACCATGACCCGAGCCACCCATCCAGCCGTCGGAAATCCTACCGCACCGCACGATATCGCCGACAACCAGGCGTCGTTCCGGCGGGCGCTCCTCGCCACCAACCGGACCAACAGCACGGTACTGACCTACAGCAAGGCGATCGAGCAGCTCGACGCCTACCTCGCAACGGCCGGCATGCCCCGCCTGGTTGGCAACCTCCGGCGCGAGCACATCGAGTCGTTCCTGATCCACCTCCAGACCGTCCCCCGCACCCACCCCGCGACCCGCCGCACCAGCGTCATGGTCGCCGCGACCGTCGCCCAGCGCTACCGCAGCCTCCAGCAGTTCTTCCGCTACCTCGTGGACGAGGGTGAGATCAAGGTCAGCCCGATGGCCAACATGCACCCGCCGCACATCCCCGAGGCGCCGCCGCCGATCATCACCGAGGACCAGATGCGGAACGTCATCCGCTTGTGCGACGAGCCGACCTTCGCCGGCCGACGCGATGCGGCCATCCTGCGTCTGTTCTACGACACCGGCGTCCGGCGGGCCGAGATGACCGGCCTCCCGGCACTGATCTCGACCTCGACGACCAGACGATCCGGGTCACCGGCAAGGGTCGCCGCGTCCGCACCGTCCCCTTCGGCCGGCAGACCGCCAAAGCCATAGACCGCTACCTCCGAGAACGACGCAGCCACGCAGACCAGGCCCTGCCGTGGCTGTGGCTCGGGAAGCGGGGCCGGCTCAACGAGACCGGCATCGAGCAGGTCGTCTACCGACGCCCGAAGCGGCCGGCCTCGGTCGACTCTCCTGCCACAAGATGCGCCACAGCCTCGCCCATCACTGGCTGGCCAACGGCGGCAGCGAAGGCGACCTCATGCGGATCGCGGGCTGGCGCTCCCGTCAGATGCTCGACCGCTACGGGGCGAGCGCCGCCGACGAGCGGGCAAAGGCCAACTACCGCGACCGCTCTCCAGGCGACCGCCTCTAAGGACGACCGGCGAACCACCCCGTCGCGCGAGCGGCTTGGGTGGTTGGCCGTCTCGCCCGTTTCCCTGATGTTTGGAACGACCACCGAAGTTCCGGACATCAAGGACGACCGCCAACCATGACGTACACCATGACCGACGAAGCACGTCGGCTGCGATCCGCCCAGGCGCGTGCCGCCGCCCTCCAGGGCGCTGCCATGCGCGACAACAAGGCCCAGGGTCACATCGGCCAGCAGGGGCTCACAGCCAAGTACTACGCGGAGATCGACGCCCGCTTCCCCGACATCACACAGGGCGAGCGCGAGCGAAAGATGAAGATGCTCCGCCAGGCCCAGATGATCCGGGTCAGGAGCGCCCGCACCCGCAAGGACTTCAGGGCGAACCAAGTGCGCGACGCTCGACCCAAAGCGAACTAGCCGTGACCACCCAGTGGCTCACCGACGCCCTTGATATTGCCCCCGCGAGCCCCGCGAACCCGGCCTATACGACGCGGGTGGAGCCGGAGCCGGCGCCGGCTCTCGGCTCCATCCTAGTCAGCGCTACCACCGCGCTCCAGCGCTACGTTCATTTCGCTTCACCGCGAGCAAGCGTGGGCGACGGTCCTCTGGGCCGCGCACACCCACGCGACCGAGCACTGCGACATCTCGCCGAGGCTGGCGATCCGCGCCCGACCAAACAGTCCGGCAAAACCCGGTTGATGGAGGTTCTCAACGAGCTTGTCCACCGCGGGTGGCTCGTCGTGGGCCCTTCGGCTGCCGTCCTCTACCGCTCGATCGACGCCCGCCATCCCACGATCCTCCTTGACGAGGCTGACCGCTTCTTCGAGAAACGGGCCGAGGACATGGCCGACGTGCTCCAGCTCATCAACGCCGGCCACGTCAACGGTGCCGTCGTGCCCCGCGTCGTCGGCGCCGGCATGGCCCTCAAAGACTTCCCCGCTTTCGGTTCCCTGGCCATCGCCGGGATCGGTACCGCCTGGCCCGACACCGTGATCGACCGCAGCATCGTGCTTCAGATGCAGCGCAAGACTTCAGCCGAGCCGACCGACCGGTTTCGCCGAGACGCCAAATCGACCGTCCGGCGCATCGGGGAGGACCTCGCATCGGCCATGGCCGGCGTCACGGACCTGTCCCATGACGACCTGCCTGACGACCTCTCAGACCGCGCCCAGGACAACTGGGAACCCCTGATGGCCATCGCTGCCGCCGCGGGCGGCGAATGGCCAGGCCGAGCGCTGCGTGCAGCAGTCCTCCTCTCGGCGGGCGGCACCGACATCGAGGACGACCGTTCCGAGCTGGTGCTGCTCCGCGACATTCGGGCCATCTTCGAAGCGCACGGCGACCCGCCGTTCCTCACCACGCTCCCGATGGTGATGCAGCTCCGGGCCATGGCCGAGGCCCCATGGGGCGAGGAGCCACGCCCGCTGACGGCCCACAAGCTCGGCCAGCTCATGCGCATCTTCAAGATCAAGTCCGGCGTCCTGAGCCGCGGCACCCCGCGTGGGTATTTCCTGGCTCACATCGACGGCGAATGGGATCGCCTGAAGCATTCAGCCGCGTCGCTCGCTCACCTCGTTCCCGCGATGGACGCCGATCCGGACGCCCGGCATCACTGACCGTCCCGTTGAGCTTGCAGAGCTTGCAGAGCTTCAGCGGGGAGGGCGACCGACGGCCAGAGCCCTCCCCGCGGCCCCTATGGTCTATTACCCCCCACAAGCTACGCAAGCTATGCGACCCATGCGCTGAGCACGAAATCCCGTGGAGCTTCAGCATCGGATACACAGCCTCGTCGCCGCCCTCGGGGGTAGCATCAACTCATGCGAGCGAGGGCGATCATCCTCACCATCGCTGGTGCAGCATTGCTGATCTTCGGCCTTGCAATGGTCGCGAGCGCCGCACTTGACTTCGCCGATAACGGCACCGTCAACCACTCTGGCTCGTTCCTGTTCATTGGCGTCCCAATTGCCATTCTCGGTGGGTTCCTGATCTACGTCGGTCCACGTTCGGCAGCGCGCCCCGACGATCCTCATTGACCCCAGTCACAAGCCACGACCCGCCGAGAGGCCGAAGCGGGGCTTTTTTCACGGCTCCGTGATCATCCCCAAGTCCTGAGCTCAGCTCCAATCGAAGCTTATAGTCGCACCGGTCATGCCCATGCCCGTTCCGCCCGTCTGACCGGTGAACTGCCCACTCCCAAGTGGGACGATGACCAGCCCTGATTTGGTATCAAGTCCAACCCACCAACACCACCATCGCACGACACCGTAAACCTCCCGCGCCCCCTCACGCGCCCAGCCTGGCCTCGCGCTTCCGCCCGGTTGAACAGGCATCGCTAGGTGGCACGGTGAGGCGGCGACACCCAGCAGAGCGTCGAAGCACCCGCCTTCGTGCGTAAACGCACGCTTGCGGCTGTGTCTCCTGCCTCTCTGCGCCCTGCGGGGACGGCGAGCCCCTTCTGCGTTGGAGAGCTAAGGATCGCGCGCATCAGAGCGTGCCGCTGAAGCGGACACGCCCGCGCGGAAGCATCTACGAAGGCGCGCGCGCTGCCGCCCGGTAGACGTTGTGTCACAAGGCAAGACGTGGTTTCCCGGGAAATCCAGGGTTCGACCCAGTTTCCAGGTCAACTCAGAGGTTCACCCGTCTGACGCCGCTCACCGGTGTATCGGACTGACGGGTGGATCAGGGCTGAACGGGTGAGCCGACCAGCGTGAGGACGGCGGCGCGCTGCTTGCCGCCCACGAGAGAACGAGGGGTGGGCCTGCGGTTGCTGTGTGTCAGGGACGGAGGGTGGACCGACCTGACGGGGCACGGCGCCCTCCGTGTAACCCCGAGGAGGCCGTCATGGCCAACCCCGATCCGCCCATCTGCCGGTGTCGCGCGTGCGAGGAGCTGCGCGTGCTTGCGGAGGCCGAGCGGATCGCCGCGCAACTCCAGCGCCTGGTCCCGAGGCAACCCAAGTCGACCCGCTAGGACCTCATCCAGTTGAGTTCAGTGAAGGAGATCCATCCCATGTTCAAGCCAGGTAACCGCATCAACCTCCACATCCGCGGTTCGGTCGAACCAATCCCGGGCTTCATCAGCTCGGAGGCGATCATCGACAACTACGAGCGCCAGAACGGCAGCGTCGTCAGGACGACGCTCTTCGAAGTTGTGACATTCAGGACGGTTCCGCAGGGACGCCCAGGCGCCGGCCTGACGAGCTACCGGCGGACGGTCGAGTCGCTGTCGTTCCTGTCGCTCCGGCGCGAGCCCGTGGCCGGCCTGGACGATCTGACGGCCGACGCGATCGAGGACCTGATCGCCGCGTCGATCACCCGGTTCCAGAACGGAGCCGCCGTCTCCGCCTAGGCCAATCCCGGGCCTACCCAGAAGGACCTGCTCCACCTCGGGGCAGGTCCTTTCGCTGTCTTCGGGAGCCACGTCAGTTTCAAGGAGACCCATCCCATGAACCCAAACGAAGCCCGATCCGCGTTTCCCAGCGTCTCGGAACCGGCGGTCCACTACGCCAAGTCCGTGATCTGCCCGGAGTGCGGCCATCACATCCCGCTCGGCGTCGAAGGCATGGACTGGCTCGTCCGCGGCCCGAACGACATCGCGACCCGGCTCCTCGCGACAGTGGGCCGCGCCGAGCGCGAGGAGCTAGTAGTCGTGCTCCTCAACACGAAGAACCGCGTGATCCATTGCGAACAGGTCTACCGGGGGAACGTCAGCTCGTCGGTGGTCAAGGTCGGTGAGCTGTTCACCGAGGCGATCCGGCGCCGGGCGGCAGGGCTTGTGCTCGTTCATTCCCATCCGTCGGGTGACGCGACGCCTAGTCCCGATGATCTAAGTCTGACCTCCGCGGTCATTGCGGCCGGCAAGCTCCTCGACGTGCCGGTCCTCGATCATCTCGTGCTGGGCCACGACACATGGGTCTCGATGCGCGACCGAGGGATCGCCTTCAACCGATGACGCGCCCCAAGTCCCACCCCGCAAGACATCCCTGACCGGGCCACCGCCCGAGACCTGGCCCTGCAGGTTTTACGCGAACGATCGCCGTGAGGTTTCCGAACCGAGATTGGACATGGCGTCCCGGCGGCAGCCTTAGCATTGCTCCATGACGACCAACGACGATGTGGTGCCCATCCCGATAGATGATCTTCGGCGAGCATTCCACGTCGATGGATCATTCCGGGACATCTTCGTGGCGGATACCAACCTGACCGACTGGGAACACGCGTATGAATACCTACGTCACCTCGCATCAAGCGGTATCGCCCATATAGCGTCAGAGCCTGATCCCTTGCCGGCGGTCATGCAGGACATCTTCGGGCTTCGACGCGACAAAGGAGCAAGGCTTGAGGTTCACCTCAGCAAGGTTCAGATCAACTGCTTCCTTTTCAGCGAGGACGAGATCGAGTTCGACGTGGACCCGCGCGAGCTAAAGTCCGACGCCGACATGCAATCAGTCGCGTCCTTCATGCGAGGGCTCGGCAGTGCGCTTGCACGGCCGGTGCATCTCACGGAAGAGAACGTCCATCAATGGCGCTGGCTTACGTTTGACCCGATCTCGGAGAGTTGGACGTTCGAGCCTGAGCAAGCCCGTTAAGACCGCGCATAGCGACGAGCCTCACCCCCTCCACCCGTGCGACCGGTAGCACCGGGGGATCACCGCGATGAAGAGCAGCCCGTTGCGCCATCTACACTCGCCTAGATGAGACTCGCCCTTCGAATAGCGATCGCGTCCACGATCTTGATCGCGTCGTGCACCCCGCCACCCTCTCGGTTGACCGTGCACAACCAAACGACGGTACCGGTGGTCTTCACGACCTTCCCTACGTCCAAGCCGCAGTACGTCGCAGCCTGCTCGACGATGGTGTTCAAGTGGTCCGGATCATGGACTCCGGAGGATGGGTCAGTCGCGCCCTCGCCGGGTCCGGCCGACGCTGTGCCGTTCGAGATGCGGGTCAGACCCGCGGCCGACAGCAACATTACTGGGACGGTGATCGTCACTGCGGCTGGCGTGGACAGCTACACGCCCCCCGACATCGCTCCGTCACCGCCGCCCTGCGACGGCTTACCTCCCGCGCCACCGCCTTCGCCCGGTTGAACACCCATGCCCCTCCACCGGTGCGACCTGGTAGCGCGGGGGATCAGGAGTTCCGATGCGAGAACGGTGACCTTACGTCGTCGACTTGATCACGAAGGTCACGAAGGTCAACGTGCTTGTGCCGGCCTTGCCAGTGACCTCCCAGCAACCCTCGGTTGGGAAGGTGACTCCTGCCGGTTGGAACCCCCTGTCGCCGTAGCCCGAAGGTATCGATGCGGTCACGGGCGGAGCCGGCCCATCGAGCCGCCGCCCTGTGATCGTCAGGTCCCCAGCCACCCGACGCCACCATCCGAATTTCATGCCGACCGAGCCATCCTTGTCGAGGAACTCTGGTCGCGCGGCGATTACCCCATCGGGCCATCGACCCCCAACCCACAGCTCGCCCACGCCGAAGGAGCTTTCCCAACCGAATAGGGAGTCCTCCAGGTCCGACGGCCCGCGCGCCGGCTGGGTGGTCGGACACTCGTTCGCATCGGCAAGAGTGACCCGTGGCAGGCTCGCGGAAGGCGGCGGCCCGGTACAGGCGACCGCGCCAAGGGCCAAGCCGACAATGATGCTGATCGCGACGCGTCGAGGCATCTCGACACTATTACACCACCTTGGTGATCCCGGTTCCTCACCCCCTCCACCGGTGCGACCTGGTAGCGCGGGGGATCAGCGGATGCCAGCAACCTCGGCGGCCCACCCATCCGCGCGGTCTGCGAACCATCTGACCGTTTCGGCGGCGAGTGTCTCAACTGAGTCAGTCAGATCTAGTCCTGCGGGACCGCTCACCTCTATCCCAGCCTCGCCCGCTGTGAGCTCGCTGTCCCAGTTCAAGAACGCGGGACTGTAGCCGCCTCGGACCGTGTCACCCATGAAGTCGAGCCGTGCGACTGCCTCGATGTGCGACCCGTTCAGCGGGAGGTCCAACGACAGCAGCAGCCAGGGCGTGCCGTCCTTCAGCTCGCGTGGCCACACATCCAGACCGTCGATCCGATCGAGCACCAAACCCAGGAACGCTGCCTCGGCCTCTGTCCTGGACACGAAGTCGGGAGGAACACCGTGATGCGTTTCGCCAGTCACGACGCGAAGACTACTCTCGGTCGTTCGACTTCCCCCTCATCCCGCCCCACCGGTGCGGCCTGGTAGCGCCGAAATCGGCACGGCATCGGTACACTCGACTAAGGAGGACGGATGCCCGACAAGGAAGACAACAATCTCTTGGAGCAGAACAAGCCGCGTCCAGAACCCCACATCCCAGCGAAGCGGGTCCTCAACACCGATGCGGTGAGCATCAAGCGGAGCCCGTACTGCCCGCACAACTATCCGTGGGGGCGCTGCCCAAAGGGATGCAAGTAGCGCTCCCCGACGACTTTGTCGTCCTGTACGTTCCGGTGCTCGTGCTGCTGCCGTGGGTTCTCCTCAACCTCGGCCTGAACCTCAGCACACGCGGTCGCAGGTACATCGACAGGTCGCAGGGAGACAAACAGGCCGACTACGTGATCAACGCCCAGCCGACCGCCATCTCCATCGCGGCCCTCGTGTTCGCAGCACTCGCCTTCGTCAGCACCGCCCAGAGCAGCGCCATCGCAGAGCCGCTAGTTCTAAGCCTGTCCTGCTTCGTGGCCCTTTACGCGACCGCGTTCTGGCCGTGGTCCTTCCGAATGAACGTCCTGGGCGACGCGCTCCAATGGACAGGCCTGAGCTTGTTCATCGCTGGCTCGTTCCGCTTCGCCCAAACTATCCCGAACGTCCAGCTCGGCATATGGGGACTCACAGCGACAGCCCTGCTCCTGCTCCTCCTGTCATGGCGAGGCACGCTGGCCCAGGCGAAGGGTGCCTATGCCGGAGTAAGCCGGCGGTTAGCGAGGGCGAGTAGCCTCCCCTAGCCCCCGCTCCGCAACGGCGCCGCGTCGTGACAGCCAGCAACCGGGCGTCGGGGGCCGGCACGCCCTCGCTCAGCCCGCGCTAGTCCTTCGCCTTCAGAGCCCGCTCCGCGATCGTCACCAGCCGCGTCAGCTTCACGTGCATATGCGCCTGGAGCCGCTCACGCCAATCAGTCACAGACCTAACAAGTCCCGTATCAAGTTGAAACTCTTCGACCTCCGCCGCGGTCCAGTGCTTCTTCAGCATCGCGAGCGTGTCCGTGTCCCACTTGTCGACGAGCCCGACCCAATACGACTCGCTGGCGCCGTCGTCCGTTATCAGGCCCGAGTAGATATCCGACACCCCCCGCTTCTGAGCCTCGGCCACCTGTTCCAGGGCGTATGACCGAATGTGCCTCCGCGCCTCTTCGATGGTCCTTTGCATGTCCTCCTGCAACGCATCGTCGCGCTCCTTGCGCAGCTCATCGCGCTGCCGCTCGACCTCCACGAGCCGTTCGTAGTTAGCCCTCAATAGCCCGTACAGGACCGCGAACGCGAAGACGACCAGCGGGACCCAAACAGGAAGCGCAAGGCCGACGCCGACCGCCGCAACTGCCAGCACCGCCCCCGCCATGACCGAGAGCGTAAGGAACGTCTCCACCCGGTGCACCGACGACGCGAAAACCCCGGGCCGCAGAAGCGACACGTAGTACTGGAACATCGGCCACCGCTTCATAGGCCGGAGTCTAGGTCCTGACCGTCGCCCATCGATAGGGGGTTCTCCACGACAATCCCACCATGTCGAGCACCCACATCGGCCCTCACGTCTTCACCGGGGTCACCCCAAAGACAACCCGATGCGGCGTCCTCTTCTGCGAAGCCAGGCCGACCGCAAAGGACATCGCCCAGCTCCGCGACGACATCCGCCGCGCCAGGGCGATCCGGGTCACCCTCGAACCGCCGCAACCCGCCTGATACGCTCCCGGCGATGAGCGAGGAGACCACACCCAAGCCCGCGCTGACACGCGTCTCCAGCGGTGAGCACTGGTCCTCGCCCCCTGCCGTTCTATATCTCGATGATGTCGAAGAAATCTACCGACTTTTCGAGCGGGTCTCGACCAATGTCGCGCTGCAGCTCGATGGATACGAACTAGCGTCGCCCGCAGCGGCATCCGAACTGAAATCCACCGAGACCAGGGACCTGAAGATCCACTCAGGCACCCCCTACGCCACTTTCGAGGCGAGACCGGGCGAGTTCAGCTTCTACATCTCCGATCGCGAAGACCTAGTCCTCATCGGCCTCCGCGACGCGACCAAGCACGTCCTCAACAAGCGACGGCTCTGGGCGCCATCCCGACAGTGGCCGTTCCTGATCGTCCTCCTCCCTGGGTGGCTCATACTGCTGCTCCCATTGGGCGATGGGCGACCTGTCGCTTCGATCGTGCTGACCGTCGCAGGGCTGGTCGTGTACTGGGTGTTGGGCGGCATCTACCTTCGCAATCGGTTCTATCGCAGCGGCAAGGTCTTCCTACGCGACTCCCGGTCGAAGCCGAGCTTCTGGCGAGCTAACCAGCGCGATCTCGTGCTCATCGTCGCGACATTCATTCTCACCGTGGTGGGAGCCGTCATCGCGGGCGTCATCCTGTACGCGCTCGGATTAGTTGGCAACTCGCCGCCGGTCTAGGAAGACCCGGGTCACCGCCGCACCGCGGCAACCCGGGTCAATGAGCACCAGAGGCCGGGGAAGGAAGCCGACAGCGGTTCTCTCTTGAATGCGGGCCAGGGGCCAAGCCAGCTCCCCCGGCCCGCCGGCCCTCGAAGTTGAGCGCCGTATCTAGTTCGCGAAGGCCGAGCTGACCCCCTCCGCCGCGTGGACTTCATCCCACGGGAGCGCCTTCTGCGTTCCCCGGGCGCAGCACAGGCCGACCCAGACTCGACCCTGATAGACCAGGGAGCCCGCCCGAGCGAGCTGCCCGCAGCCCTGGCAGGACGCGGCCAAGTTCGAGACATGCTTCACGGTCTTGACCGACGCTCGCTCGGTGACGATGCCGCTCATCAGTCGACCACCTTCATCAGACCGATGCGCCGGCCGGCATCGCCGTCGCGATCCGCCAGGGCTCGATCGAGATCGACATGATGCCGACCTTCGCCCATGAGCACGCGAGGCTCTCCACCCACGGGAAATAGTCGCGACAGCATCGGCCGATCGCGCGGTTCGGGATGAGCCTCCATCTGCCGTGCCGCTTCGCTGTGGCAACCGGCCAGCGTCTTTCCTGATCCATCGATGACCGCGACCGCCGACCGGCGCCCGCACTTCACGCCCTCCGGATGAGCTTCGCTCTTGTTCAACCCTTCACAGGTGAACCACCCTGAGTCGTATTGGCCAACCCGTGGGTCCATTCCTACCTCCTCACCGGCGCGACGCCGGCTCTTCTTCTGACTCCACCACCACGCCTGAGACCGGCTCGTCACCAGATCGGCGTTCCACCGAGTCGCACCGGGGTCTTCGGGTACTTGTTCTCGGCCACGACCGGGATGAACGGCTCTTCAACCTCTTCAGGCAAGAACTCGACGGCCGGGAATACAAGGCGCTGGCTTCTCGTCCAATGACAAAACCCAACACGGACCCCATTCGCGTCGAGCAGCAGGACTCGACCGCGTGCCAGGCCCGAGCAGACCCCGCACCGCGGCCGAGCGCCACTCCCACGACCGCGGTAGGAGTCCGATGTGGTGACCATCAGGACGGCCCCTGCCCCATGGCCCTGGCGACGTAGATCCGCCAGTCACGCGGGCTGATGCCCTCCGGCGCCTCACGTGAGCCACCGGTGCTGACATCGACCAGCCTCTTGAACTGTGCCGCCGTCAAATCGTTCGGGTTCCACTCCATGGCCCCGTCCGGGTCGTAGACCGCCACACCGGGGATGACGGCGGCAGCCTTCGCATCGGCCGCGTCCCGCCTGTCGCGGGAAATCGCGGACAAGTCGTCGATCAGCTCCTGCAGTTCTGGGGAGCCAACCACCATGCCGGCCAGGCGCTTGCCGAGCGGCGAGTCATCAATCTCCTCTTCCGGATCGACGGCAGCCGGCGGATTGAGAAGGGCTTCGATCTGGGCGTTCAGCGCAACCGACTCGCCCGCAGCCGTGTCGCGGGCTGCCTTGCGTCGATCCGCCTCCTCCAGGTCGCTCTCCGTGCCCTCGGGCTCCAGCCCGGACGTGCGCCCGTCGCCGTCGCCAAGCAGAGTCTCCAGGTCGATCTCAGCCTGGCTCGGTGTTAGATCATCGAGGGACCAATCGTCGCTCACGAAGGTGCCCCGATCAACGCCGTGATCCGGAGCTTCTCCCGGGTGATGCTCTTGACCAAGCCCCTGGACTGAGCCTCCATTTGTGTTATCCGCTTCTGGGCCGCGGCGATCTCCGCCTGGACGTATCGAACCGCGGCCTCTGCGTTCACTTCAACCACATCTACTCCTTGTTCTCTGAAGACCATCCCGGCCGGATGGCCGCTCCTCGGTCTATCGACTGTTCCAATCACACGCGCCATCCACGCCGGCTGCCCGACCTCCCGAGCCGTGATCGCCCGGCCACGCATCCGAATGACGGGACCCCGCTGCCTGGCCTTCTCGGGACTGTGTTCGCCCACGTCTCGCTTCCTCACCTTCTGGCCCGGGGAACACGAAGGCCCGACGAGGACGTTCCTCGTCAGGCCCTGTGACAACTCTGTCGGGTCTACCTACAGGGTCCCACCGATCCTGGGGAACACAAGGCTAAGACTCACCCGTCCGACCGCTGAGCTAGAGGGACCCGGTGTCGGGTCTGGGCCGCGGGCAGTCACACTTCCCACAATCCCCTCCTCAACGCCCCGGGGAAAACAACAAGTGACCCGGCCGAGGTCACCCGGCCGGGTCAGATTGGAGGTCAGATACAGCCTATTACTTTGCCGTTTTCGTAGTCTCCCCCACGCTTGACGCTACTCGTATCCAGCCCGCGGCTTATGAGTCCCCTGCTCTACCACTGAGCTACTCCGCCGCGGCACAAAGCTTATCGAGCGTGGGTGACCCGGGCAACCGTCCTGGTTCTGGCCACGGGCGTGCACGCGAACTCCGCTATCGGAGGCCTCGGCGTCCGGCCAGGACGAGGGCCACGCGGAGCGGCACCCCGGCGAGGAGGAACGGCCGGGCGAACCCGGCTCCGAGGATGAGTGCGACCGGACTGGTCGCGAGTCCGAGCACGGCACCCCGACGTCGGCCCTGCCAGAGCCACTCCCCGGCAACCGCGTCGAGCGCGCACACCCCGACGAGGGCCCAGCCCAATGCGGCGAATTGCTCTGGAGTGAGGCTTTCGAACGGCCCGCCGGCGAGCGATCGGAAGCCGAAGGGCGTCATCGGCAGCTCACCCTCGCGCGCGTAGTGGTCGAGCGTGATCGCCCGGTCGAGTCGGCGACGCTCGGACCTTTCATCAGCGGTCCATGACGGCTGACCGGCCGGGCCCAGCGCCCGAGCTGTTGGGAAGAGGTCCAAGGGCGATTTGCAAGAATGGCGTCTCGAGAGGAATTCTAGGCCCGCGCTTCAAGCCCCACCGACCTGGCCAGCCGCGGTGACGGGCTGGTCGAGGCCCGACTTACGTGCCGGGCTGCCGGTACTTGACCGACTGCGCTTTCTCCAGTGCCGCCAACGTGTCCTCGACCGAGAGCAGGACGGTGGTCTGGATCGAGCTGAGTGCTCCGCCTGCCCCGATCGCCAGGGCGACGGCTGCCATCGAGACGTTGTCCGGCGCCTCCCAGAGGTTGTAGCCATCGTGGTCACCGAACGCGTACCAGAAGCCGTGGAGCTTCCCGCCGACCGACTCGATGTACTGCTGCGCGGCCACCCGCCGGTCCTCCGGCTTGCTCAGGAGCCTGGCCCATGTCTCGGGCGTATAGCTGAACCGTGTCAGATAGAGCGGCAAGACTCGTCCTCCTCTAAGCGATAGTCGTTGATCTTACGCAAACGTCGATGTTTCTTGGGCGACCGTTCGACGAGCGGCGGTAGAGTGCGCGCCATGGCGGGTCCACACGAATTGACGACCGGCGTCCCTGCCCGACGGTACCCGCTCGGGGCAGCGCTCACTCTCGAGCAGCTCGGCGGGGACCCGTATGGTCTCCTGGCCCGCCTCCGTGAGACCGAGCCGGTCTCGTGGGTTCCGGCGCTCGGTGGCTGGCTGGTGACGCGTCGCGATCTCTGCATCGAGGTAATGCGGGATGCGAGCCTGTTCACCGTCGACGACCCCCGCTTCTCGACCGGCCAGGTCGTCGGCCCCAGCATGCTGTCGCTCGATGGCGGCGAGCACCGCCGTCATCGGGATCCGTTCGCCTCGGCCTTCCTACGCCCCGAGTCGAGGGGCCGCTTCGCCGCTCTGGCGGATCTCGAGGCCAGTCGCCTCGTCGAGGGACTGGCTCCGTTGGGCCGGGCCGAGATCCGGCGCGACCTGGCAGGCCCGCTGGCTGTGAACGTCGTCGTAGCCGCGCTCCGTCTCCTGGACGCCGAGCCCGTCCAGGTCCTCGGCTGGTACGACGAGATCGTGGGGGCTGTCGATCGTGTGTCGGCGGGCGGCGACATCGGCGACCGCGCCCGTGCGGCCGTGAGCGACCTCGGGCTCCACGTGGACGCCACGATCCGGCGCGGCGACGGCGTCCTCGCCGAAGCAGCAGTGACTCTCGCTCCAGCCGAGATCGCCTCGAATGCCGCGGTGATGATGTTCGGTGGCATCGAGACGAGCGAGGGGATGACCACCTCGCTGTTCTGGCACCTTCTCACCAACCCGGACCAGCTGGCGGCCGTGGCGGCCGACCGATCCCTGGCCGCGAGCGCCGTCGAGGAGTCCCTGAGGCTGGAGCCGGCCGCCGCGCGAGTCGACCGCTACGCGACGTCCGACACCGAGCTCGCTGGCGCCCGCATCAACGCGGGCGACCTTGTCGTCGTGTCGTTGACGGCCGCCAACCGCGACCCGCTGACCTTCCCGACACCCGATGTGTTCGACCTCTCGCGGCCGAACGCGCGGTCGCATGTCGCGTTCGCCCAGGGCCCGCACGCCTGCATCGGGATCCACCTCGCCAGGCTGGAGACGAGGGCGGCCCTCGACGCCGTGCTGGATCGCTGGCCAGGGATCACGATCGACGCGGGCTCGACACCGCCCAGCGGCGTCATCTTCCGGAAGCCGCGGTCACTCCCCGTCCGATGGAACGGAGCGCCGGGTTCCGCTGGAACGTGACCATTCGGGCGCGTCATCGTTTTGTAGAAACTTGAATCCTCTGGGTGATTCCGTACATGCCTGATGACACGCCCCGCCACTAGGCTCGCGCGGCCGCAACCCAATTGCATGTTGCGGCAGTACGGAGGGTCCGCCTTCATGAGTCAGGACCAGTCGTTCGATGTCACGCGGATTGCGCCCGATCAGGTCAGCCGGCGGATCCGGGGCAGGCGTGTGCCAGCCCTGGCGGCCATAGCTGTCCTCGTCGCCGCCTGCTCGGGGCCGGGCGCCGGTTCGCCATCGGCAGCCCCGTCGAGTCCGGGCGGAGGCTCAGCGTCGCCGGCAGGCTCGGCGCCCGCTTCGCCGGCTCTCGGCTATCCGGACCGGCCGATCACGATCATCGTGCCCTTCGCGGCTGGCGGGCCAACGGACACGGTCACCCGCCTCGTGGCCGAGCCCATGAGCGCGACGCTTGGCCAGCAGATCGTCGTCCAGAACGTCGCCGGGGCCGGCGGGACGCTGGCGGCGGGCCAGGTCGCGGTAGCTGCCCCCGACGGCTACACGGTCCTCATGCACCACATCGGCATGTCGACGGCGCCATCGCTCTACGCCGACCTGCCCTACGACCCGCTCGTGGACTTCAAGACGATCGGCCTTGTCACCGAGGTGCCAATGACGATCATCGGGCGCAGCGACCTCGAGCCGACCACCCTGCAGGAGCTGGTTGACTACGCGAAGGCGAACAAGGCGACGGTGACGTATGCCAACGCCGGGATCGGCGCGGCCTCGCATCTCTGCGGGCTGCTCTTCATGAGCGCGATCGAGACGAAACTCACCGAAGTCCCGTATGACGGGACCGGCCCGGCCATGGAGGACCTGGTCGGCAAGCAGGTCGACTTCATGTGCGACCAGACGACCAACACGACCGAGCAGATCAAGGGAGGCACGGTCAAGGGCTACGCGATCACCAGCCCGGAGCGTAATCCCGCCCTGCCTGACGTGCCGACTACGACCGAGGCCGGACTGCCCGACGTCCAGGTCAGCGTATGGCACGGGCTCTACGTGCCGAAGGACACGCCCGATGAAATCGTGCAGGCCCTCACGGCCGCCCTCCAAGGAGCGCTGAAGGACGCGAGCGTGGTCGAAAAGTTCGCCGGCCTCGGCACGGCGCCGGTCGCCGATGACCAGGCAACGCCGGAAGCGCACCGGGAGATGCTCCAGTCGCAGATCGAGCTCTGGAAGCCGATCATCGAGGCCGCCGGGGTGAAGGCCGGCTAGGCGGGCCGACCGGGCGGGACGGCGCGGGTCGTCCCGCCCACAATGGCTCAGCGCATCGCGCGGAACGCACCGAGGGGCCGCCCATGCAACGCGAGCTGAAAGACATCCTCGCCGGCGCGGTGTTCATCACGTTCGGGTTGGCCTTCGCCGCCATCGCGACGTCGTACCAGATCGGTTCTACGCTCGAGATGGGCCCGGGCTACTTCCCGTTCGCGCTGGGCGGCCTTCTCGCGTTGCTGGGTGCGGTGATCCTTGCGAAGGGCTTCCTTGGCGGTGAGGGAGAGGCCATCGGCGAGATTCCCTGGCGAGCCCTGGCCCTGATCCTCATCTCCGTGGTGTTCTTCGGCCTGACCGTACGAGGGCTGGGACTCGTCCCGTCGGTCTTCGTCGTTGCCCTGATGTCATCGTTTGCAAGCCGGCGGACGACCGTCGTCGTTGGCATTCTCATCGGCGTTGGGCTGACGATCCTCTGCGTCCTCGTCTTCGTCGTTGCCCTGCGTCTAAGGTTGCCCCTCATCGGGCCCTGGATCCCGGCGTAGGTAGCCGAAGATGGACCTCCTCGCCAATCTCGGGCTGGGCTTCGCGACGGCGCTGAGCCCGGAGAACCTCCTGTTCTGTTTCATCGGGGTCCTGCTCGGCACGCTGGTCGGCGTCCTGCCCGGAATCGGGCCCACCGCGACGATCGCCATGCTCCTGCCGATCACGTTCGGGTTCGAGCCGGTCACCGCATTGATCATGCTCGCGGGCATCTACTACGGTGCGCAGTACGGCGGCTCCACGACCGCCATCCTCATCAACCTGCCGGGCGAGACCTCGTCGGCCGTGACGGCGATCGACGGCCACGAGATGGCCCGTCGCGGACGCGCCGGAGCCGCTCTCGCTACCGCCGCCGTTGGCTCCTTCTTCGCCGGCACGGTCGGCACCCTCGTCCTCGTCCTGTTCGCCCCGCTGCTGGCAAGCATGGCCCTTGGCTTCGGCTCGGCCGAGTTCTTCTCGCTGGTGGTGCTGGGACTCATCGCCTCGATCGCGTTGGCGCGCGGCTCGACCATCAAGGCGATCGCGATGATCATTCTTGGGCTCCTGTTCGGCACCGTCGGGCAAGACATCTACACGGGCACGCCGCGCTTCACGTTCGGCGCTCGCGAGCTCTTCTCCGGCATCAACTTCGTGTCGGTCGCGGTCGGCATGTTCGGAGTTGCAGAGATCCTGCGGAACCTCGAGCAGGAGAAGACACGGACCGCGGTCGTCAACAAGGTCAAGGGCCTGCTGCTCACCCGCGACGATATCCGGGCCATCGTCAGGCCAGTGCTGCGGGGCACGGCGCTCGGATCGGTGCTTGGCGTCTTGCCCGGTGCCGGGCACGTCCTGGCTTCGTTCGCCTCCTACTCCCTGGAGAAGCGCGTGTCGAAGCATCCGGAGACGTTCGGACACGGTGCGATCGAGGGTGTGGCCGGCCCCGAATCGGCAAACAACGCGGCGGCCCAGACCTCCTTCATCCCGCTCCTCACCCTGGGCCTGCCCGCCCACCCCGTGATGGCGCTGATGGTGGGTGCGTTCATCATCCAGGGCATCACGCCAGGTCCCAACGTCATCGTCGACGAGCCGGCCCTCTTCTGGGGACTCGTGGTCTCGATGTGGATCGGGAACCTTCTGCTCGTCATGCTCAATCTGCCGCTGATCGGCATCTGGGTGAAGCTGCTCGCGGTCCCGTACAACGTCCTGTTTCCGGCGATCGTTGCCTTCGCCTGCATCGGCACGTACTCGCTCAACCAGAATGCGTTCGATGTCTTCGCGATCGCCTTCTTCGGGATCCTCGGCTACACCCTGACCAAGCTGGGCTGCGAGCCGGCGCCGTTGCTGCTCGGCTTCGTTCTCGGGCCGCTGCTCGAACAGCACCTCCGCCGCGCCCTGATCATCGCCCACGGCGATCCCACGGTGTTCCTCACCCGGCCGGTCTCGCTCGCGCTCCTGATCGCAGCCGCGATCGCCCTCGTCATTGCTGTTCTGCCCTCGATCCGGCGGAAGCGCGAGGTCGTCTTCCAGGAGGAAGAACCGGGCTGACCCAGCTGATGGGACGAACGGCGGCGTGTCAAGTACCCCCGACTGCTACCGGTCGGACGCACCTCCGGCTACGGTCTGCGAGGTCATCCCTTCAGAGGCATCGCGCCCATGCGCCGTCCCCAGATATCGCTTCGTGCCCCGTGGGTCCGCGGCGAACGCAGGTCCGCAGCCCACGAAACCGGCGGCCGACCCGACATTGACCTCGCCGAGTCGCCTGCCCCGAACCTCGAATTCGGCATCGGCCGGGCCCAAGCGAAACCGACGCGCCTCGGACACGCCAAGCTCCAAGCCGCGTCGAGTCGTCAAGAGCCGCCTCCTCGCCAACCCGCTCGAAGACACCGACGGCCCCGCGACGGTTCAGCCGGTCGCGATCCGCGTCGTTCTCGTCGAGGATGTCCCCGAGGTGGCCGGCCACGTCCGGGAGCAGTTCCGCCAGCGGCCGCAGATGAAGCTGCTCGACGTGCTCGTCGACGGACGTCAGGCGGTCGAGCGGATCCGTGACCTCGATGTTGACGTGGTGATCGTCGACACGCTCCTCAAGGGGCGGGTCAAGGGAACGGCAGTCATCGACCGCATCCGCAAGGCAGGCTTGCCGGTCGGGATCGTCGCGATCACCGTGGACGACAGCGCACTGGATGGTCGCCGTGCGGCGGCTGTCGACGCCGTGGTGACGATGCCGTTCGGGACGTATGACCTCATTCGCGGCGTGACCGACGCCCAAGACGCGGCCGCGGCCCGCAATCCGATGGCCAACTCGAGGACGATTGCCGTCTTCGCCTCAAAAGGCGGCGTCGGCACGACGACGGTGGCCTTCAACCTGGCCGCCTCGCTGCAGGCCGGCGGATTGCGGACGATCCTCGTCGACGGCAGCCTCCAGTTCGGCGACCTGCGCCGCCTGCTCCGCATTCCGGCCCACGCCCCGTCGATTCTCGACCTGCCGACCGACGCGCTGCGGCAGTCGGACATCGCCGGTGTCGTCTTCACCGACGCGTCCGGGATCGATGTCCTGCCGGCCCCCGATCGGCCGGAGATGGCCGAATTGATGATGGATCGCGACCTCACGATGGTCTTCGACCTCCTTCGCCGGACGTACCAGGCGATCGTCATCGACACGCCGTCGAGTCTCGGCGACTCCACCCTTGCGATGCTGGACGCTGCCGATGTCGTCCTCCAGGTCGTGACTCCCGACCCGGCCACGATCGAGAGCGCCCGAGTCGCCAATCAGACGTTCAAGGAGATCGGCTATCCGCCGGCCAAGCTCCGCTACGTGGTCAATCGGCTGGGCACGGTCGGCGGTCACGGGCCGGACCGGATGGCGCGCGCCCTGGGCTGCGATCCAGACTTCGCGATCCGTTCCGACTGGCAGCTCGTGACCGGCAGCAACGCCGAGGGAGTTCCGTTCGTGCTCTCGCGTCCCGATGCGCCGCCGAGTGTCGATATCAGGGCGCTCAGCGAGCGCATGATGTCGCTCGGTGCGGTGCCTGCCGCGCCAATTCCGGGCCGCTGCCGGGGCCGGGCTCCTCGGGCGAGCCTGGTGGCAGCGCGCCGGCCCTGAACATCGCGGCTGCGCGAACGGCGCGCCGGCACCGCTAGACCGCCCCGAAGACGGCGAGGCGGCACGGGCCCTGCGGCTACCCGCTAGGATCGGGTCACTGGAGAGTGTGCGTCCGACGCGGACTTGGTGGTCGACAAAGGAGGCGGGCAAGTGTCGTCTGTGGCCGAGAACAAGGAACTCCTCGCGCGGTACTTCGAGACAATCTGGAACCGCGGCGAGTTCGAGCGCGAGCCCGAGTTCGTGGCGCAGGACTGCATCGTGCACGCGTCGCCGATCGACGGGATCCCCGAAGGAATCGAAGGCCCGCTCATGATCGTCCGGACATTCCGAGGGGCCCTGCCGGACCTGCACCTGGTGAACACCCTTCTCGTCGCCGACCACGACCGGGTCGTCCAGCGCTGGATCGTTCACGGCACCCACACCGGAGCGGACCTGTTCGGCGTGCCGGCCCAGGGCGCACGGCTCGTCCTGTCCGGCGTCAACGAGTTCCGGATCGAGAACGGGCGGATCGCCGAGCGTTGGGGAACCACGGACGCCCTTGGCATGCTCCAGCAGTTGGGGGTTGTGCCCGATCCGCAGCAATCACCGCCCCCAGGTGACGCCGACGAGACCGAGACACGGCCGGTGAACAACTACACGATGTCGGCAGCGGAGCTGGAACTTGGGCGCCGGTCACACGACGAGTTCATGGTGCAGGGACATGAGAACGTCGTCGATGAGATCTACGCACCGGACGCCATCATCTACGGGCGGCACATCCCGCCGGACCAGCGGCGCGGGACCGACGGGTTCAAGGACTACGGACGCGCCATGCGGACGGCCTTTCCGGACATCCAGATCGTCCACGACTCGTTCGTAGCCGAGGGGGACTACCAGGCATTTCGCTGGACGTTCCACGGGACACACGCGGGGCCCATGTTCGGAGCGCCGCCGACGGGCAAGGTCGCTTCGATCGAGGGCTACGACATCATGCGTGTCCGAGACGGCAGGATCACCGAGGTCTGGATCGAGCAGGACATGATCAGTCTCCTGCAGCAGATCGGGCTCGCGCCCGCGCCGGGCGAGGCGCAACCGGCCAGGTAACGGCCATCGACCGCTCATCGGGCTCGCAGACTGAGGTGTGACCATGCAGCGTCCCACGCGCATGGAGCGCCTGCGCTACCGATTCGACAACTTCATGGCCCGCGGGACGATCGCCCTGATTGCAGGGCTGTTCATCGCGTCGGCCGTCGGCATCTTCCTGATCTCGCTCGTCATCAACGTCCTTGGGCTCGCTGCCGAGGGCTCGCTCCCCGGAACGAGCCTGCCGGACCTCCTGTGGGCGAGCCTGATGCGAACCCTCGACTCGGGCACGATGGGCGGCGACACCGGGTCGCCGGGGTTCCTCGTCGGGATGCTGGCGGTCACGCTCGGCGGGATCTTTGTCATCAGCGCCCTGATCGGCATCATCAACACCGGGCTGGAAGGCAAGCTCGACCAGATGCGCAAGGGTCGATCGCGCGTCCTCGAGACCGGGCACACCGTCGTCCTCGGATGGTCGCAGCAGGTCTTCACGGTGCTCTCGGAGCTGGTCAGCGCCAATGCCAACCTGCCGAAGAGCACGATCGTCATCCTCGCCGACCGGGACAAGGTCGAGATGGAGGACGAGATCCGTGGACGCTTTGAGACCACGGGCAAGACAAGCATCGTCTGTAGATCCGGCAGCCCGATCGACATCGACGACCTGGAGATCGCCCGGCTCGAGACGTCAAAGGCGATCGTCATCCTTTCGCCGGAGATCGACGACCCGGACGCCGACGTCATCAAGACGATGCTGGCCATCACCAACCACCCGCGCCGCCGCGCCGAGCCGTACCACATCGTCGCCGAGCTGCGCGACGCGTCCAACCTCGACATCGCCCGGCTCGTCGGCCGCGACGAGGCCCAGCTGATCCTGGCCGGCGACCTCATCTCCCGGATCGTCGCCCAGACCTGCCGGCAATCCGGCCTGTCGATCGTGTACACGGACCTGCTGGACTTCGACGGCGACGAGATCTACTTCGCCAACCTGCCGGCTCTGGCCGGACGAGCGTTCGGCGACGCGCTGTTCGAGTTCGAGGACTCCACGCTCATCGGCCTTCGCCCGGCCAACGGCACCCCGTCGCTGAACCCGCCGATGGACACCGTCATTGGCCCCGCCGACCACGTCATCGTGATCAGCGCCGACGATGACACCGTTCGCCTGACGAGCCCGACGGCCGGCATCGACGAGGCCGCAATCGCGACCGTGACGCCAGCGGTCCAGCAGCCGGAGCGGACGCTGGTCCTCGGATGGAACTGGCGCGCCCCCACGGTGATCCAGGAGCTCGACGGCTACGTCGCCCCCGGCTCCCATCTGACCGTCGTTGCGGACCTGGCCGGCGCTCGACCAATCCTCGAGGCACTCCGGCCGGCGATGGCCAATCAGACGCTCGCGTTCACGGAAGCCGACACGACCAATCGGGCGGTCCTCGACTCGCTGGATGTCTCGACCTACGACCACGTCATCGTGCTGTGCTACTCCGATGACCTGGAGCCGCAGCGGGCCGACTCGAAGACGCTGATCACGCTCCTCCACCTGCGCGACATGTCCGACCGGTCCGGCAAGGACTTCTCGATCGTGTCCGAGATGCTCGACCTGCGAAATCGTGCGCTGGCAGAGGTCACCCAGGCCGACGACTTCATCGTCAGTGCACGGCTCGTGAGCCTGCTGATGGCCCAGGTCGCCGAAAATGCGGAACTGAATGCGGTCTTCGCCGACCTGTTCGACCACGACGGCTCCGAGATCTACCTTCGGCCCGCCCGCGACTATGTGACACCCGGCACCGATGTCGCCTTCGCGACGATCGTCGAGTCGGCACGGCGCCGCGGCGAGGTCGCGATCGGCTACCGAATCCTGCCGACGCCGGGTGCGCCCCCGAGCGGGCACGGCGTCCGGATCAATCCACCGAAGTCGGACCGGATATCCCTGCGCGCAACGGACGCGGTGATCGTCCTCGCGGCCTGAGCCCGGCTGAGCTCAGCTCCCGCTCACTTCCCGACGAGCATGATCCCGACCATCCGGTGGTAGCGAGAGACGAACGTATCGCGATGGACGACGTGGCCATTGGCCTCGCGGACGGTCCGGGTGACTGACACGTTCATCCCGTCGACCGGGTATTCCACGCGGCGCTTCTGGCCGCGCGGCAGCGAAGACGTGTACTTGACGGTGTCGTAGCCGCGGACGACGTTCGAGATCGCGGGCTTCGTCCATGACACGGTGCGACCGTTCGGGACGCTCCACATCTCGAAGCGGACGACGCCCGGCGATGTGAACCCCCGGATGAGGATCGGGTGGCGCGTGTCATTCCTGAAACGCATCGACTGGGATCCCGAGACCGTTGCGTCAAGTCCGACAGGGTATCGAGTGATGTAGTAGAAGTGCGGCGAGCGCGTAAGGATCTGGAGGCCGCCGCGAGCCGCCGCGTTGAAGACGGTCGTCGATACGGCGCAGATCCCGCCTGCGAGCGCCCGTCCCTCCACGGTGTGACCGCCGACGATCGCCGCGCCGAGGCGATAGCCGGTCCGGAAGCTCACCTCGCCGAGCGCCCGCCAGAAGTCGAAGATCTCGCCGGGCCGGACAACCACGCCGTTCAGCCTTCGCGTCGGAACGGAGATGTTGGCTCCATTGCCATTCTTGGGACCGACCTGGTAGCGCGTCGTCCAGGATCCGATCATGACCATGAGCGGAGCGGTCTTGACGGCTTCGCTCGTGTTGAGCTTCGGGCCGACGGGTGCGATCGAGATCGCGGTCTGCGCGGCGGGACTGCCGCCCCGGGCGCGCTTCTCGATTGCCGTGATGACCGCGCGCGTCGTGGTCGCGACATCCAGCGCCTGCCCGGCGCCTGACGCACTGACGCCGAGGATCCGGCCCGACCGATCCTTCAGGAACGTGGCCTCGCGCGGCTTGATGGCAACGTCCTTCGACACCTTCCCGAACGACGCAGGGACCCGAGCCGGATCGATCGTCGGCAGGTAGCCCTCATCGGTCCGAGCGAATGAGATCCAGCTCCGGATCTGCGCGGCGGGAATGACCCAGGACTTCCGTCGCTGCTTGAGGGTCAGGTCGGTGGCCATCCGGTTCGCGCGGTCGAGGGCCTGCCCCGCTTCTGCGTCGCTGACGGAGGGTGCCACCCCGACGAGACGGGCCGTCACGGAAATCTCGGCCGGCGTCGCCGGGTCGAGGAGCGCCGCTTCGATCTGCGGGATGACGGTCTCTGCATTCAGACGTACGCCGTTGACCGATGGCCACAGGGCGAACCCGGTGCCACCGTTTGTGACTGTGGCGTCGAGCGGTTCGATGCGGAGGCTTCCGGAGAACGCCGCGAGCTCGTCGTTGAGCGGGGCTCGATCGAAGTCGACCAGCGGTGAGATCGCCGCCGCCTCGCTGAGCTGGCGAAGTCCGAGGATGGCCTCGTCGAACTGCGAGCCGCCTCGGCCGACCGCGAAGGCGCTCGCGACCATGGCATCGAAGTTGAACTTCCGACCGAGCGTGGCGTACGGGATGACCTTGCTGCCGCGACTCGACTGGACCACGACAGCGCCATTCTCGAGCGGGCCGAAGCGCTCGACGAGCGTCGCTCGCGCGGCGGCAGGCGTCATCGACCCGACGTCGACGCCGCCGATGAGCACGTTGGGCAGGATCCGATCCGCGAAGGCCAGGCGGAAGCCAATCAGGCCGGCGATCACCAGCAGCACGCCGAACAGGAAGCCGATCGCGAAACGGCGAGCAACCGTCCCCGGCCGGACGACGCGAACGGCAGGAAGATGGGGAATGAGAGCCCGCGAGACCGCCATTGCCTGATCCACCACCCACTGGCGGAGGACGACGCCTCCGGGTAGGGCAGCCTACGTTACTGGCGCACGCACGACAATCCCCGAAATTTCGCTACAACCCCCTTGACGCCAGGCAGCCGTTGCACATATCGTTGTGATATCACATCGATATAGCGAGGGGTTACGAGATGAGAGAGCGAAATGCGTTCGCGCTGCCGGGCTTGCTCATGGTCCTGGTCGTCATCGCAATGTTCGGGGTCGCCGTTTGGCTGTTGATCATGTCGATCGGGCCAGACGAGGAGCTCGTGTCGCTCCCCGGCCTGATCGGATCAGTTCTTCTCCTTCTCGCCGGCGTGCTTCTGGCGAGTGGGTTGATCGTGATCCAGCCGAACCAGGCGGCGGTGGTCACATTCCTCGGGACCTATCTCGGCACGGTCCATTCGAGCGGATTCACCTGGACCTGGCCGCTGACGATCCGGCGCATCGTCTCGCTACGCGTCCAGAACTTCGACAGCCAGATCCTCAAGGTCAACGACGCGGTCGGCAATCCGGTCGAGGTCGCCGCCGTCGTCGTATGGCGCGTCGTCGACACGGCGAAGGCGGTCTTCGACGTCGAGGACTACGAGGCGTTCGTCAAGATCCAGACCGAAACGGCGGTCCGACACATGGCCAGCCTGTACCCCTACGACAGCTACGAGGAGGGGATTCCCTCGCTTCGGGCCAATGCCGACGCGGTGACCGACTCGCTCCACCGCGAGCTCCAGGACCATCTCCAGGTGGCCGGCGTCGAGGTCATCGGTACCCAGCTCCGTCGGCTCGCCTACGCGCCGGAGATCGCCGGCGACATGCTTCGTCGCCAGCAGGCTGAGGCCGTCGTGGCCGCCCGGTCGCGGATCGTCGAGGGCGCCGTCGGGATGGTCGACATGGCCCTCGAGATGCTGAGTCAAAAGGGCATCGTCCAGCTCGACGAGGAGCGCAAGGCGGCGATGGTCTCGAACCTCCTGGTCGTCCTGTGCGGCGAGTCGCGCGCCCAGCCCATCGTCAACACCGGGACCCTGTACTAACAGGCCGGTGGCAACGCGGAAGAGCTTCCTGCTGCGAATCAGCCCGGAGCTCTACGAGAACCTCGAGCGCTGGGCTGCGGACGAGCTGCGAAGCGCGAACGCCCAGATCGAGTACCTGCTCACCGATGCCGTCCGGCGAGCAGGTCGCGACCGGCGGAGCGCCCGTCGGTCCGGTGCAGGTGGGGGCGAGGCGCCGAAGGGCAGCCGCTGACCGCCGCTCGGCCCAGGCGCTCGGCTCAGGCGCTTGCGCCTGGCGAACCCCCGCCGGGGCGGTAGCGATCGAGCACCTCGCCGATCGTCATCTCGCCGTACCGCTCGCCGAGCTCGTCCCGGGCGATCCGCCACATCGTCCGAAGGGGACGCGGTCCAGCCCGGTCCAGCTCGCCGAGACGAAGCGCACCGAACCGCTCGATGCCCGGGATCGCCTGCAGGTCCCGGGCCAAGCGCTGCGCGGCGGCGTTGATCGTCGTCTCGCGATTGACCGGCGGCCGGAGGTCGCCGGGACGCGTTCCGAGCGCCGACGCGGTCGCCTCCCCTGCCCGCTGCATAGCTTCGTCTGCCCTGGCCATCGCCTCGCGCGCCGGATCGGGCGGCGCACTGACCGGCTCGGTTTCCGTCACCGATGGCTCGGGCGCGGGTGCCGGCGCAGGGGTTGGCGAAGCCGTCGTGGATGCCTGCCGAGACGTGGCCGGTGCCGCACCCCAGGCGGGACCCTGCGCAGATTTGGATTCGCTCGCCGTGGCAGCGGTCGCGGCCGGTGCCGGGCTCGTCCCGCCCGGCTTGGGCGAGCGTCCGCCGGTAGAGCGCGGCCGGCTACCGCCGCCACGCCCGCCTCCGGAGGTGCCCGAACCGCCGCCCCCCTCGTCACCGCCACCGCCCGAGTCGCCGAACCGACCACCCATCGCGGCTCCAATGAGCGACGGGATGTCGATGCCGGTCACGCCCTTGACGACCGCGCTTGCCTCCGTGACCGTCCGCGTCCCGTTCCGCACCAGCTCAGACGCGCCGTCGGTCGAGAGAACCGTCAGGTCCTTGATGTTCGCCATCGGCTCGGCGGCGGCACGGACGATCTCCGGCAGCATCGAGAGGACTGTCTGGATGACCGCGGCCTCGTTGAACTGGCGGTACGCCTGCGCGCGCAGCTCGAGGGCCTTCGCCTCGGCCTCGCCCTTCGTGAACACGACGCCCGCTTCGGCATTGCCTTCCAGCTTGGTCTTCTCGGACTCCGACTGAGCATTGACGAGGATCACGCGCGCGTTTGCCTCGCCCTTCGTGATCGTGATCGCGGCTTCGGCCTGGCCGGCGAGCTTCACCTGCTCCGCCTCCGCCTGGGCCTGGGCGATCCGTGCGCCCTTCTCGCCCTCCGCCCGCCGGATCTGGGCCTCCGCGTCGGCCTCTGCCGGGCGGATCGTCGAGGCGATCAGCTCCTTCTGCTTGCGATCGGCCTCGAGCTGGGCGAGCTCCGTCTGCTTCCGGGTGACCTCCTGCTGGGCCTCCGCCTGGGCGAGCGGACCTGCCTGCGCCGCGCGCGCCTCAGCCGCCGCAACCTGCATCTCGGTTTCTGCCCGGCGGACCGACACGTCGCGCTCGGCGTTGATCTTGATCTGGTTGGCCTCGGCTTCGCGGACCGCGGCCTCCTGGTCCGCGGACGCCTTCGCCATCCGGGCGTCGCGCTCGCGGCGGGCCGTTTCCTGCTGGCCGATCAGCTCCATGTAGCCGGATTCATCGCGGATCGCCTGGATCGTGAACGAGTCGATCTGGAGTCCCGACGTCGCGAGGTCACCCTTCGCCGCGTCTTGGACCGCCTGCTGGAACTTCTGGCGGTCGAGGTTCAGCTCCTCGATGGTCAGCGTCCCGACGATCGAGCGGAGCGAGCCCTCGAGGACGTTCTTGACGATCGAGTCGACCTGCTCCTCCTGGGCGTCGAGGAAGCGCTCGGCGGCATTTCGGATGGACTCGTCGTCGGCGCCGATCTTGAACGTCGCCACGCCCTGAACCGCGACCTTGATGCCCTGTCGGGACACCGCGTCGGCGAGGTTCACGTTGATCTGCCGGGCGGTCAGCTTCAGCTTGCCGATCTTGTGGAACAGCGGGAGGACCACGATCCCCTGGCCGCGAACGACCTTGAGGCCCGCCTCGCCGCCGCCGAGCGGCGTCGCTCGACCCGATCGAATGAGTGCCTCGTTCGCCCCTGCCACCTTGTAGCGACTGCTGAGGTACGCGATCAGCAGGACGATGATGACGATGGCGAGGAAGATGACGAACGTCCCCCCACCCACGAAGTTGAGCAGATCACCCACGATCGGTTTCTCCCTCGGTCGACGGCCCGCCGGAGACGCCGGACGGCGCTGATTCCTGGATCGGCGCAACGATCAGGCCGGTGCCGGCGGTGCCGGTCACGCGGACGGTCGTTCCGGCCGGGATGTCAATGGCGGCGGTCGCGCTGAACTCGTGCGTCTGGCCTTCTGCCTTGATGTAGACGCTGCCCGACCTGCCGGCGGGAATGCCGACGCCGACGAAGGCGTCGCGCCCCACGAGGTCGCGGGTCGAGAACGGTGTCGCGCCCTCGGAGCGGCGCATCACGGAGAACAGGACGAAGACGACGCCGAAGCCGGCCGCCCCGAAGACCGTGCCGACGAGGGCCGCCTGGCCGCCGTGGACGTCGAGGACCTGGGTGGCGAACAGCCCACCGACCCCAAACATCGAGACGAAGGCGAGCATCAGGGGCATGAGCGACACGCCGCCGATGTCGAAGCTGATGCTGAGCGCGTCGAAAATCCCGCCCAGGATGTCGTCGACGAGGACTGTGATCAGGAGCAATCCGCCGCCGACGAGCGTGCAGACGACAAAGACCAGGTCCTCGACCGGAATCTCGAACATGGCCGAAGCATACGACGCGCCCGTGCGCCGGACGACCCCGAAACTGACGCTTAGCCGGCCGGCCCGAAGAGGAGCGACAACCACGACTCCAGCGGCGTCGGGCGGTCGTCGATGGCGCCGACGCGGAGAGCCGCCGAGCCCGGCGCCTCCGGTCCCGGGTCCGGCACCGACGGATCGAGGATGAACGGGATCTCCTCGGGCGAGCCGAGACCATACGCGTGGGCCTGCTGCGCGATGTACGCGGGCCTCTCGATGATCCGGAGTTCGCGCTTGAGCGACGCGACCTCCGCTGCCAGAGCGGCGTTGTCGGTGGCGATCTGGTCGGCCCGGGTGGACGCGGTGGCCGCTTCTCCGGCCTGCCTCGCGAAAACGATGACGATCCAAACGGACAGGAGGCCGGCGGCTGCCCAGCCGACGCGCCGGCGGGTGATCCCGGCGATCGACAGCGCCGACAGGTCGATCCCGTCGGCGGCAGGGCCGTCCGCGGGGTCGATGGTCGCGACCGGCTCGATCTCGACCGTCAGCCCCTCGTCGGCGTCGGTCGCGGGATCGTTGCGGTCGGGCGGCTCGGGCACGGACCGAGGCGTCTTCACGTTCCGGGGAGCGTAGCTGCCCGCAGCTCGACATGTCAACGCGACGAGGGGACGGCTGGGGCGTTCCGGCGGAACGGCAGCGGGCTGGGGTGCCATCGGCGACAAATGGCACGTCCGGGCGGTTTGCGGTGCCAACGCGCACTCATGGGCACCGGATCGCACATCCAGCCGGGTATCATGGCCCTCGTCCAACCCTGCCATCGCGGCAGGTTTCACGGGGGGAAAACGATCGAGTCCTCGCCGCCTCCTGAGTCGACGAGGTTCTGGACCTCGGGAATGCGCGTGGGCGCGACGGCCTGGCGCTTTTTCGCCGCCTCGCGACCCCTCCAGCTGTTGCTCCTGGCCGTTTTCGTCATCGGCTGGGTGGTGCATGCGATCGATGCGAACGACCACCCGACGCTGGGTGGCCTCTTCCGCTGGATCGGCATCGACTTCGGGTTCTTCTATGCCCACGGCCAGGTCTTCGCCAGCGGCGATCTGGCCAACGTGTACTCCGTCGGGGCGGCCGCGCCGTATCGGGAGGCCTTGGCGGCCTACTCGAACGTCCAGGGCGTGGCGATGCCCTCCGGGCCGGTCCCCTACCCGCCGATCTATGGCTGGCTGGTCGGCCTGCTGACAGCGGCCCCGGCACCCCAGGCATTCGCGATCTGGACGGGGATCAATGCGATCGCCGGTGTGGCCCTTGCATGGCGGGCCGCCAGCTTCTTTCCCGCCGACCGCCGGCTGCTCGTTGGCGGCCTTGCGCTGATCCCGACAGCCGTCGTGTTCTCGCTCTGGTTCGGACAGCCCCAGCTGTTCCTGGCAGTCGCGTTCGGTGAGGCGTTCGTCGCATTCCGCAAGGGTCGCGATCTGACTGCTGGTGTGCTGCTCGCAGTGCTCCTCTTCAAGCCGCAATATCTCCTGCTGATCCTTCTGATCCTGCTCTGGAAAGGTCGCTGGAATGCGATCGCCGGGTTCATCGCAGGTGGGCTCGTCATCCTGGCGGCGTCGGTCCTCGTCGCGGGGCCCGCGACCTTCGTTGCCTACATCGGCACGTTGATCGAGTCGGCAACCGCCTCCGGTGGTGCGCTGTTCACGGCGGTTGCGCCCGAGGTGATGGTGAACTGGCGGGCGCTCGTCCTGGGGGTGCCGCTGGGTATCCCGAGTGTCGTCCAGGTTGCGATCACCTTGATCCTGACGGCCGTGACGGTGGTTGCGGTGCTCATCGCATGGCGCGCGCCGTGGCTACCCAATGGGCCCCGTTTCGCCGGCCAGATGACGCTTCTGAGCGTGGCCACGGTCCTGACCGCATGGCACAGCCACATCCACGGCGCGTCGATGATCGTGGTGCCCCTGGCCGCGTTCCTTGCTTCCGGCCTGGGCCGCGATTTGGTCGAGCGGCTGATCGGCCTGGGGATCCGGGCGCTCGTCGGCGCCGCGATCGTCAGCCCGTGGCTCTGGTTCGCGGTGCTCAACAGGAGCCACACGGAAGCCAACCGGATGGTCACGCTCGCGCTCGTGGCGGGGTTCCTGCTCCTGTTCGTCCTGCTCGTGCGCCGGGAGGAACGTGCGTCGGTCCCGGCCCCGGCTTCCGTCTCTGGCCAAGCCGAGCCCGCCTGACACTCCGGCGCGGGCAGGACCGCGCCGCGCCGCGGGCCGTGACAGACAACCTGACACAAAGCCGATCGAGGCTGGTGCTAGACTGCCCGTCAATTGGATCATCCGTTCGGTTTCGGAGTGGCCGATGCGCACCTATGCTCCCGCCTCCACTGAATCCGTCCTGGCGGGCCTGCTCGACGAACCATCGATCGCCCGCGGCGTCGTCCACCACCGGCACATCCCGGCAAAGGACGCCGAGTACGGCGACCACCCATCTTGGCTGGACCCGCGGATCCGGGCGGGCCTTGCATCGCGCGGCATCGAGCGTCTCTACACGCACCAGGCCGCCGCGGTCGAGGCCGTCCACGCCGGGGAGGACGTCGTCGTCGTCACGCCGACCGCGTCCGGCAAGACGCTCTGTTACGCGGTGCCGGTCCTCCAGGCGATCGCGGACGATCCGGCAGCACGCGCCCTCTTCCTTTTCCCCACCAAGGCGCTCGGGCAGGACCAGGTAGCGGAATTCGCGGAGCTGTCACGGGCGGCGGGGATGTCAATTTCCGCGGCGACCTACGACGGGGACACGCCGGCGCCGATCCGATCGGCGGTCCGCAAGGCCGGCCAGGTAGTCGTAAGCAACCCGGACATGCTCAACTCGGCGATCTTGCCGCACCACACCAAGTGGTTCCAGCTGTTCGAGCAGCTTCGGGTCATCGTCATCGACGAGCTCCATACCTACCGCGGGGTGTTCGGGAGCCACGTCGCGAACGTCATCCGGCGGCTCCTCAGGCTGTGCGCCCACTACGGCAGCTCGCCGGTCATTGTCTGCTGCTCCGCGACGATCGCCAATCCGGCGGACCTTGCGGCGATGCTCACTGGGCGGCCCGCCACGCTCATCGATCGAAACGGGGCTCCGCGGGGCGAGCGCCACGTGCTGCTCGTCGATCCGCCCGTCCTCGATGCCGCGACGGGCGCCCGCGGGTCGGCCGCAACCCTTGCGAACCGCTGGGCCCTGCCGTTCCTCCGGGCCGGTCGCCAGACCATCGTCTTCGGCCGATCGCGGACGGCGATCGAGATCCTCCTCACGGGCCTGCGGGAAGCACTGCGCGAGAGCTACGGGCCGCGATCGCGGATCCGCGGCTACCGCGGCGGCTACCTGCCGACGGAGCGCCGGGCGATCGAGCGCGGCCTGCGTGACGGCGAGGTCCTCGGTGTCGTCGCGACGAACGCGCTGGAGCTCGGCGTCGACATCGGCCGGCTGGACGCGGCCATCCTCGCCGGCTACCCGGGCTCGGTCGCCGCAACGTGGCAGCAGTTCGGGCGGGCCGGTCGGCGGCAGGGCACGAGCGTGTCGGTCCTGGTCGCGTCCGGCGCCCCCGTCGACCAGTACGTCATCCATCACCCGGAGTTCCTCCTCGACGGCTCCCCGGAGGAGGCACGCGTCGACCCGGACAACCTCCACGTCCTGCTCGCCCATCTCCGCGCGGCCGTCTTCGAGATGCCCTTCGAGCCCGGCGAGATGTTCGGTCCGGCACCGGCAGACGATCTCCTCGCCTTCCTGTCGGAGTCGGGGCACGTCCGGCAGGCCGGGGACGGGCGCTGGTACTGGAGCTCGGAGAACTTCCCCGCCTCGGAGATCTCGCTGCGCACTGCCGCTCCGGAGAACGTCGTGATCATCGACACGTCGCCGGACCGGCCGCGGGTCCTCGGTGAGGTTGACCTGTTCTCGGCCCAGGTCCTCGTCCACGACCACGCGATCTACATCCACGAATCGATCCAGTACCACGTCGACAAGCTCGACTGGGGTGAACGCAAGGCGTACGTCCACAAGATCGACGCCGACCACTACACCTACGCAAATCGAGCCGTGACGCTCAAGCCCCTTGATGTGTTCGGCGAAGCGCCCGCGCCGGGCGGCCGCCGGATCCACGGCGAGGTGATGGTCGCGAGCCTCGTCACCCTCTACAAGAAGCTGAAGTTCGTCACCGACGAGAACGTCGGCTGGGGCCCGGTCGACCTGCCGGAAATCGAGCTGCAGACGACCGCCTACTGGCTGACGGCGGAGGCCCTCCCGACTCGCTGGAGACGGAACGACCTCGACATCGCGCTGATGGGCGCCGGTCGGGCGATCCAGACGATCGCCAGCGTGCTGCTGATGGTCGATCCACGCGACCTCGGCCTCGTGACCCAGGTCCGCTCGCCGCACCAGGAGGCGCCGACGATCTATCTCTACGAGTCTGTGCCCGGCGGGGTCGGCCTGTCCGAGCGGCTGTGGCAGCGCCACGACGAGCTCATCGCCGGCGCGACGCAACTCATCTCGTCGTGCGGCTGCGATGCGGGCTGTCCGGCCTGCACCGGGCCGCGCCTCGAGCCGGACGCGGACGCCAAGGGCCTTGCGCTCAGGCTCCTCCACGAGATCGGTGCCGGAGCGGTCGTCGCGGCGTGAGCGGCCTTACCCTCGAGCGGCGGCTGGCAAACTACCGGGCTGCCGTCCGGCCGGACCCGGCCCCGTCCGCGGCCGACCGGAGTCGATCGGCGACCCTCGCGAGTCTCATGGCGGAGGCCGTCGAGGGCGAGATCGTGGGCAGCGACCTGGGCGCCGTCGTGCGCTGCGAGCCCCTGACCGTCGTCCTGCCGCTCGATCGTGACCGCCTGGCGCTGCTCCCGGGCCAGCCGCCGCCGGACGTGCCCCTCGTCTGCCTCGACACGGAGACAACCGGCCTCGCGACGGCGGCGGGAACGATGGCGTTCCTCGTCGGGCTTGGCTGGTGGGAGGCGGATCGGTTCCGGCAGGCCCAGCTGCTCCTGCCTGACCAGCCGAATGAACCAGCCCTGCTCGCGCTCCTCGAGGCGCATATCCCCCGGAATTCCTGGCTCGTGACCTACAACGGTCGAGGGTTCGACTGGCCGCTGCTGGTGACGCGGTACCGGATGGCTCGACGCGACCCGCCGGTCCATGCGGGCCATCTCGACTTGCTCCCGTTCGTGCGTCGCGTCTTCAAGCACCGAATGGTCGACGCAAGGCTGCGGACCGTCGAGTCGGAGCTGCTCGGCGTCATGCGGCACGAGGACGTGGACGGTTGGGAGATCCCGGGCCGATACCTCGACTTCCTCAGGTCGGGCGCAGCAGCGCCGCTGCACGCGGTGGTTCGGCACAATCGGGAGGACGTCCGGTCGCTGGCCCGGCTCCTCGTCCATATCGAGGCCCAGTTCGCCGATGATGTCGGGCGCAACCTCGCCCACCGTGGGGATCTTGCCGGGCTCGCCCGTGCGTTCTCGCGGGAGCATCGTCTCGACGAGGCGCTCGGCTGCCTTGATACCGCCGTCGGCGGTGGACCGGTGACGCGCCGATCGGATCCCGACGAAGACGCTTGGTGGACCCCGAAGCGGCCCGTCGACTTCGGTGGGCGACGTCCGATCCGGACGACGACGGCACCCCCGCGCCAGGATTTGCCGTGGACAGAGGAACGGATCCTCGTCGAGCGGGCGCGCCTGCTTCGGCGGCTGGGTCGATACGGCGACGCCGCCGACGCGTGGCTGGCCCTGGCATCGGGGATCGGTCCGCTCGCGGTCGTGGCCTGGATCGAGGTGGCCAAACTCCGCGAGCACCGCCTGGGGGATGTGAGCGGCGCCTTCGCTGCCGCAACCAGGGGCCGAGAGCTGGCCGATCGACGGCGGCGCATGGGCAGGGTCGATCCCCCACTCGACCGCGCGATCGCCCAGCGCCTCGAACGGCTCGTACGTCGCCTCGCCTCCGCCGGCACGCGGACGGCGAGGGTCAGCTGAGTGGTCGCTCGCTAGACCCCGCCGCCGTGACGAGCGGAACCCGCGGATCGGGCGTCTGCCGCGGCCAGGAATTGCGGATCCCGGCAAGCACCGGATCGAACGAGCAGGCCATCGTCCGACGGTCGCCCGCGAGCGCGTTCAGGTAGTACGCGTGGTCGTTCTGGGGCGCGATGAACGGGTGGTAGCCGTCGGTCACGAGCACGACGTCGCCATTCCGGACCTCCCAGATCCCGTCACGCGACCGATCGGGGCGGTACACGCGCTGGATGGCCCAGGCATCGTCACTCCGGAGCCGGTAGTAGTAGGTCTCCTCGAGCACCGCCTCGTTCGGCATGTCGTCAACGTCGTGCTTGTGGGGCGGCCAGCTCGACCAGTTACCCGACGGGGTCAGGACCTCCACCACCTCGATGCGATCGGCCGGGAAGTCCGGGGCGATGATGTGATTGATCTGGCGCGTCGCGTTTCCGGCGCCGCGGATCTCGGTTCGTATGTCCGCCGGTCCGAATCCGATGACGTCGGTCGCCACGCCGTCGCGGCCGGATGATGGCGCCGTCGCGATCGCGACCAGCGTCCGCTCCGCGCGGCCAGACCCATGACCGGCAATCCGCCCGCTCGTACCCGGTGGCAGGTACCAGCCGGCCGGCAGTCCCTCGAACGGATCGAACCGACCATCGACTCGCCACGGCGCCTCGCCACAACGGTCGAGGACCGCGTCGGCACCCGCGATCAGGACGACTGCCGTCTCGACATCGGGTCCACCCACCGGGATCGCAACCGACGGATCCAGCCACTCCGTCCTGAACGACAGGTAACGCCAGCCCGCCCTGGTCGGGTCGACGGCCACCCGGCCGTCGGCGTCGGAACGGAGGTGCAGCTCGTCGACGGACAGGTTGTTCGGCGGGGCCGCCGCGGCGATCACGTCGGCCACGCTCCTCAGCCCTTGCTGAGGTCCGGGTTCGGAACCATCGCGTCGGTGACCTGGTGCAGCAGCTCGTGGTACGAGGCGACGAACGCGCGGATCGTCCGGGCCGTCGGCGGAAAGGCATCGAATTCGTCGCGCATGAGCCCGTCCGGCTCGTGGGCGCGGACGAAGTCGGGGAAGTGTGCAGTGAGCTCTTCGATGACCGCCGGGTCGATCGGATCGTCGATCCGTGGGCGGACCTCGATGGTTGATGCGTTGAACCGCCGCTGCCAGCTCGACGGCATCGTGATGACGACGTCGCCGCCGATCAGCTCCGACCAGTGGTAGTGATGCCGGATCGCTGCCCCGAGGAGGCGCGCCCGGTAGCCGCGACCCTGGAAGAGGCCGTACGCGCGCTTGAATACCGCGACGCCCGACCATGGCAGCGCCGCCGGGTCGGCGAGGATCCCGTCGCGCTCCGTCTGGACGCGGAGCCAGTCCTCGATCCGGCCCATCATGATCGTGACGACGGGCCCCATCCGGTCGATCGGGAGTCCCTCAGCCTCGCGCCGTCTGCAGGCCACGTTCGATCGCCTCGGCAGCCGCGAGCGCCTGTGCGACCGAGAAGCAGACCGTCGTGTTCACGCTGACGCCCTGCCGCGTCGCCTCCTCCATCGCATCGATCCCTGCGGTCGTCGCCGGGAACTTGACGATGACGTTGCGGGCGAGACCGTCGAAATGGATGCCCTGGGCGACCATCCGCTCGGCCGACCGGAAGAGCGTCGGGTCGGTCTGCATCGAGAGCCGGCCCTGCCGGCCGGCGTGGGCCTCGAACGCGGGCTCGAGCAGGCGCGCGCCGCGGGTCGACATCTCCTCGACGACGAGCCAGGCGAGGTCGATCTCGGTCGCCGTCGCGTGCTCCGCCGCGAGTGCGCGGACGCGGTCGCCCCAGTAGGCGGGTTCCTGCTTCCAGACGTCGGTGACGATCGTCGGGTTGGCGGTCGCCCCAACCGCGCCGTACGAGATCGCGTACTCGAGCTCGTCGATCGCGCAGGAATCGTTCCAGATGTCGGTCGCGGTCGTGGCGATCGTCCGCCCGAGCGGGCTGTCTGCGAGCGGCGGGCGGGCGGTGGATGCGACCGCTTCGCCCGGTGCGAGCTGAGTCATTGGTTGCCGTCTCCTCGTCTGTCGGCACGATACCCGCCGGCACGCGGTACCGCGGTGCGCGATTCGCGACATCGGCGTTGACAAGCCCGGCCGTCATGCTACCTTTCGTCGCGGACTTGGTCAATCGATTACACGATCCCCAGACAGCCCCAGCGAGCACTGCGCGGGAGACCCGAATCCCTTGACTGACGAGGCCCAGCGCTCCCTCACCGGCGCCCAGATCGTCGTGGAATTCCTCGTTCGGCGCGGCGTGGGATTCGCGGCCGGGATCCCCGGGCACGGCTGCTGGGCGATCACGGACGCGCTCCTCGATCGGACGGACCGCATTCGGACGATCCAGGTGATGCACGAGCAGTCGGCCGTCCACCTTGCGGACGGCTTCTTCCGGGCGAGCGGCCAGCCGATGCTCGCGTTCACCAGCATCGGGCCCGGCGCGATGAACACCGTCATCGGGATGGGCACCGCCTACGTCGACTCGACGGCGGTCCCGCTCATCACCGGCTCGCCACACACGTATATGCGCGGCCACGGTCTCCTGCAGGAGCTCGAGCGTCGCCATCACGCCGACAACCCACGGGTCTTCGAGCCGGTCGTCAAGGAGTGGTGGCAGCCGTCACGCGTCGACGAGTTGCCGTTCGTCCTCCACCGCGCCTGGAATTCGATGCTCTCGGGACGGCCCGGACCGGTCCTCCTCGACCTGCCGATGGATGTCCAGGCCGAGGCCGCGGAGGTCATCCTCCCGGATCCGGAGCGGCGCGAAGCCCGTGGCCGGGTCCGGCCCGCAGCCGACGACGTGGAACGCGCCGCAACGCTCCTCGCAACGGCCCAGCGGCCGGTGATCGTCGCGGGCGGCGGGGCGATCCTGTCCGAGGCCTGGGCGGAGGTCACGGCCCTGGCGGAGCGACTCGGGGCGCCGGTCGTGACGACGTGGAACGGCAAAGGCGCAATCGACGAAACGCACGACCTCGCCGGCCTGACGATCGGCGACACCGCCTCGACCTGCGGCAACGCCCTTGCGGCGAGTGCCGACGTCCTCGTGTCAGTCGGAAATCGCTTCACCGACTGGTCGGCATCCTCCTTCCGCAAGGGAGTGACGTTTGCAATTCCGCCGTCGAAACTGATCCAGCTCGACATCGATCCGCGCGAGATCGGCAAGAACTACCCGGTGGACGTCGCGCTCGTCGGCGATGCCGGAGCTGGGCTGATCGACCTCCTCGCCGCCCTCGGCCCGGGCGGTGGCGCCGCGGCCTACCGCCCGACGCCGTACTTTGCGGAGATCGATCGACTCAAGCGGGCCTGGTTCGAGCAGGTCGAGATCAAGTCAAGGTCCGACGCGACGCCGATGACGATGGCCCGCGCGGTTCGCGAGGTCCAGGAGGCAACGCGGGACGACGCGATCGTCGTGACCGGCGCAGGGTTGCCCCAGGGAATGGTCAAGCAGCGCTGGGTGACCCGCCGGCCGCGGACCCACCTGACGTCCGGCGGGTTCTCGACGATGGGATTCACGCTGCCGGCTGCGATCGGCGCCCAGCTCGCCCGGCCCGATCGACAGGTCGTCGCCGTATGCGGCGATGGCGACTTCCTCCAGACGATGCAGGAGATCCAGGCCGCGGTTCTCGCCGGCACCCCGGTCTGCGTCGTCGTCCTCGACAACTCCGGCTGGATCAGCATCAAGGGCGGTCAGCAGACGTTCTTCGGCCGGACGGCCTGGACCGACTTCGTGACGCCGGATGGCTCCCTCTACTCGCCCGACTTCGCGGCCATCGGTCGCGCCTTCGGCATCCATGCCGAGGCACCGAAGCAGGCGGGCGACGTCGCTCCGGCGGTTGCGCGCGCCCTCGCCTCCGGTGGCCCGTCGCTCGTCCACGTCAAGGTCGAACGCGACCTCGCGGTCGCCGGACCCGACAAGACCGGCTGGTGGGACGCTCCCAGCCCCGTCAACCACCCGGAGCAGCACGCACGCTGGCGGGCCGGCGTCGCCGAGGAGCAGCATCGGTGACCGCCGCCACCGCCTCGGAACTCATCAGCCGGTCGCTCGCGCTCCGCGAACGCCTGCGGCTCGACCGCGGCCCGCTCGGCGGCGTATCGATCGGGACTGTCCCGATCCTGTGGAACAACGTCGATGTCCAGGAGCTCCGGCTCGGCACGAAGCCTGACCTGATCCTGGACGAGATCGCGCGGCTCGGCTACGAGGGCTGTCAGCTCGGGCTCGGCTTCCCGCAAGGCGCCGAGCTTGTCGGCGCCCTCTCATCGCGCAACCTCCGCCTCGCCGAGGTCTACGCCTCGCTGCCCGCATCGGAGGCGGGACCGCCGCCTGGCGCTCTCGAGGTCGGCCTGGAACGGCTGCGCCTCCTCGTGGAGGGACAGGGGGGCGTACTCTCCGTCGCCCTCGATCTCTCGCCGGGCCGGCTGGAGCGGGCCGGTCTCGCGGGCGCCCCGGACACGCCGCGATTGACCGAGGAAGGCTGGGATCGCCTCGCCGCTGTGCTCCACGAGGTTGCCCGGGCGACCCAGGACGCGGGGAAGCGGCTCGCGTTCCACCCGCACGCCGGAACGTTCGTCGAGACACCGGCGGAGGCGGAGCGGCTCCTGGACGCGACTGACCCCGGGCTCGTGTCGCTCTGTCTCGACGTGGGGCACTGGCTCGTTGGTGGCGGCGACCCCGTCGCCGCGTTGCGGACCTACGGTGAGCGTGTCACCCACGTCCATCTCAAGGACGTCGATCCGCGCGTCCTCGACCGGCTCCGGCGTGGCGAGCTCGAGAGCTTCAATGCCGCGGTCAACGCGCGCCTCTTCACGGAGCTCGGGGCCGGCGAGCTGGACCTGCTCGGCTGCCTGCGGGCCCTCGCTGACCGCCGCTACACGGGCTGGTTGATGGTCGAACAGGACAGCAGCTGGTCACCGCCGTCCGAAGCCGCGGCAATCGGCCGTCGCGTCCTCGCCCAGGCAATGGCCATCGTGAACAAGGAGCGGGTCGCATGAAGGTTGCTCTCATCGGGGCTGGTCGCATTGGGACGATGCATGCGCGCCTCCTCGCCGCGACCCCGGGCGTGGATCGCCTGATCGTCGCGGACGCGGACACGGCGCGAGCCGAGGAGGTCGCTCGCAGCGTCGGCGCCGACTCGATGCCCTCGATCGACGCCGCCCTTGACGCCACCGACGCGACCGTGATCGCGGCGGCGACCTCCGCCCATGCCGAGCTGATCCGGGCATCGATCGGGCGCGGCCGCCCGACGTTCTGCGAGAAGCCGCTGTCCGGCGATCTCGACGACACGATTGCCCTCGCCGCCGAGATCGACGAAAGCGGTGTCCCGTTTCAGCTCGGCTTCCAGCGGCGCTTCGACGCGGGCTACGCGGAGGCGCGGCGGAAGGTCGAGTCGAGCGAGCTCGGAACCCTCTACGCAATCCGCCTCGCCGGTCACGATCCGGCCCCGCCGCACGAGAGCTACATCCCGCAATCGGGCGGCCTGTTCCGGGACTTCTCGATCCACGACTTCGACATCCTGCGCTGGATGACCGGCGCGGAGGTCGAGGAGGTCTACGCCGATGGCGGCGTGATCGGCTTCCCGGTCTTCGCCAAGTACGGCGACGTCGATACGGCGGTGGCCACCCTGCGCCTGACGAACGGCGCCCTCTGCGCGATGACCGTCGCGCGCCACGATCCGCTCGGCTACGACATCCGGGCCGAGCTGTTCGGCTCGGGAGGCTCGATCAGCGTGGGTCTTGGCCCGCGTACGCCGATGCACTCCGTCGAGCCCGGTGTCCCACCGCCGGTGGGACCGGCCTGGCGGGATTTCATCGATCGCTTCAGCCCGGCCTACGCCGCCGAGCTCGTCGAATTCATGCGGGTGGCTCAGCGGGAGGTCCCCAGCCCGTGCGTCGCCCGCGATGGTCTCGCGGCCCTGCGGATCGCAGAGGCCGCGACACGTTCGCTCCACGAGCACCGACCGGTGCGGCTCGAGGAGATCGCCGGCTGAGAGCCGGCCAGTCCGGTCGGTGAAAGGAGGTGCCGCATCGTCATCGGCGCAACGGCGCGAGATTCGCGCCACCAACAGTCCACGGACGTTCTAGCATCCGCGCGACCACGTCACATCGAGGAGGAGATCAACGGAATGCGCAAGCGTAAGGTCTTTACCCTGATCGCAGGGATGGTGGTGGTCCTCGCTGCCTGTAGCAGCCCCACATCGTCGCCGGGTGCCGGCGCGGGGCTCGAGGGGGCCCTCGTCAAGCGCGGCGACATCAAGATCGAGATCGTGACCCACGGCCAGGCGATCGATGGATTCTGGGGCGTCGTCCGCAACGGCGTGGCTGCCGGCGGCAAGGACATGGGCGTCACCGTCAACTACAGCGCGCCGGACGCCGAGAGCGACATGGTCAAGATGTCGCAGCTGATCGACGCCGCGGTGGCCAAGAAGCCGACCGGCCTCGTGGTCTCGATTCCGAATCCCGACGCACTGAGCCCGGCGATCGAGAAGGCCATCACCGCAGGAATCCCCGTCGTCTCGATGAACTCCGGCTCGGATGTCTTCCGCAATCTCGGCATCCTTGCCCACGTCGGGCAGACCGAGTACGAAGCTGGCCTCGGCGCGGGGCAACGCTTCAAGGATGCCGGCGTCAAGAACGCCGTCTGCTTCAACCAGGAAGTTGGCAACCAGGCACTCACCCTTCGCTGCAATGGCTTCTTCTTCGGCCTGACCGGTAGCGAGGAGGGCGAGGTCCTGACCGGCAACATCTCCGACCCGACCGCGATGCAGGCGACGATCGAGGCCGCCCTGGCCGCCGATCCGACGATCGACGGTCTGCTCACCCTCGGCCCGTCCGTTGCGGTCCCGGCGCTCGCCGCCGTGGGCGGCGCCGGCCGAGCCGTCCACCTCGCCACATTCGACCTGAATGCGGACGTCCTGACCGCGATCAAGGACGGCAAGATGGACTTCGCCATCGATCAGCAGCAGTTCCTCCAGGGCTACCTGCCGATCGTGATCCTCACGAACTACGCGGAGACGCGGAATCTCCCGACCGGCAACGGCCAGGGCCTCGTCATGACGGGCCCGGGCTTCGTCACCAAGGATGACGCGGAAGCCGTCATCGGACTCGCGGCCAAGGGGCTGCGCTGACCTAGACCTGGGACGCCGTGGAACAGGTCCCCGGCGTCCCCATTCTCGGAGGGAACGATGGCGACCGCGTCTCCGCCCACGGACCGACTCCGCAGCATGTCGTTAACGCAACGCCTGCTCGCGCGGCCCGCGGCAGGCGCGGTCATCATCGCGGTCTTTCTCTGGGTGATCTTCGCGATCCTGTCGATTCGAACCGGGAACCCGGTATTCCTCCGACTCGACGGAACGCTCAACTACCTCGACGTGGCGGCCCAGGTCGGAATCCTTGCCACGGCCGTTGCCCTGCTGATGATCGCCGGCGAGTTCGACCTGTCGATCGGCTCGATGGTCGGGTTTGCGGGGATCGTCATCGGCGTCGGCGTGACCGAGCTCGGTCTCCCGATCTGGTTGTCCATCCTCATCGCGATGGTCCTCACTACCGCCCTCGGCGTCGTGAACGGCCTGCTCGTCGTGCGGACGGGCCTACCGTCGTTCATCGTCACCCTGGCCACGATGTCGATCATCGGCGGCCTCACCCGAGTCGCCACGGCAATCGTGACAAACATCACCTTTATCCCGATCGACCGGGCGCTCGTCGCCAGCGACCCGATCGCCGGCTTCTTCAACTGGAGCGGGCACATCGAGGTCGCTGGCCAGAGCGGCGACCTGAACGTGTCGATCCTCTGGTGGATCGTCATCGCGATCGTTGGGGCCTACGTCCTGGGCCGAACGAAGTTCGGGAACTGGATCAACGGCGTCGGCGGCTCGGCCGGCGCCGCCCGCAATCTCGGCGTCCCCGTGGCCCGGGTCAAGATCACCCTGTTCGCGGCGACTGCCTTCTCCGCCGCGATTCTGGCGGCCGTCCAGAGCATGACGTTCTTCTCCGCGGACGTTCTTCGGGGCCGAGGCATCGAGCTCGCCGCGATCACAACCGCCGTCATCGGCGGGACGCTCCTGACCGGTGGCTACGGATCCGTTGCCGGGACCGCCATCGCCGCATTGGCGCTCGGAATGGCCCAGATCGGAATCACGTTCGCCAACATCAATGCCGACTGGTACCTGATCACGATCGGGAGTCTGCTCCTCGTCTCCGTGATCCTGAACAACGCGATCCGGCGACGCTTCGCCGGGATGCGCTGAGGAGGTCGCGATGACCACGACCGCCACGTCCGGCAGCAGCGCCCCGCTGCTCGAAGCGCGCAACATTTCGAAGTACTTCGGGGCCGTCGTCGCCCTCGAGGATGTCTCGCTCACGGTTAATGCAGGCGAGATTTCGTGCCTGCTCGGCGACAACGGAGCGGGCAAGTCGACCCTGATCAAGACGCTGTCTGGTGTCTACCAGCCGGACATCGGCACGCTGGCCGTCGACGGCGAGCCCGTCCGGTTCACGTCACCTCGGGATGCCCTCGACGCGGGGATCGCCACGGTCTACCAGGACCTCTCGGTCATGCCGTTGATGGGCATCAGCCGCAACTTCTTCCTGGGCAACGAGCCAACGGTCGGCTTCGGGCCGTTCCGGCGCTTCGACCATGGGAAGGCGGCGAGAATCGCCCGCGAGGAGATGCACAACATCGGGATAGACGTTCGTGACACGGAACAGCTCGTCGGCACCCTCTCGGGCGGCGAGCGCCAGACGCTCGCGATCGCCCGCGCCGAGTATTTCGGCGCCCGCGTCCTGATCCTCGACGAGCCGACGTCGGCCCTCGGCGTCAAGGAGTCGGCGATCGTCCTCAGGCACGCGATCTCGGCCCGCAACAAGGGACTCGGCGTCATCTTCATCACTCACAACGTCCAGCATGCGCTGCCGATCGGTGACTCGTTCACGATCCTGACGCGTGGCCGGTCCGGCGGCACCTACCGTCGGGGCGAGCTGAACGCGGCCGAGCTGCACCGGCTGATGGGCGGCGGTTCGGAGCTCGAAGAGCTCCAGTCCGACCTGGAGATGCTCGCCAAGCGCGAGGCGGCCGGTGAGGAGGTGCCGACGGTACCACTCGAGGTCGAGGCCACAGCGGCCGCCGGCGAACCCGAGACCTGAGGCGGCGCCATGGCGACGACCATCGCCGACGTCGCCCGGCGGGCACGAGTCTCGACGGCCACCGTCAGCCGGGTCCTCGCCGGACGCGGTCGGGCCCGCCCGGAGACCCGCGAGCGCGTATTCGAGGCCGCCCGCGACCTCGGCTACCGACCGTCGGGAGTCGCCCGTTCACTCCGCCAGCGGGCGACACGGACGCTCGGGCTGATCGTCACCGACATCGAAAACCCGTTCTTCCCGCAGCTCGTCCGGGCGGTCGAGGACGCCGCCCGTGACCTCGGCTACGCGATCCTGCTGTGCAATGCGGACGACGACCCGGAGCGCGAGTCGGCGTACCTCGAGCTGCTCGTCGACCGCTGGGTCGACGGCGTCGTGATCGCTGCCAGCAGCCTCGGCGGCCGCCACCGCGAGTGGCTCGTCGACGCCCAACTGCCCATCGTTCTCGTCAACTCGACGGACCTCCAGATCGGCCTGTCGACAATCGCGTCCGACAATTACGCAGGCGGGGCCCTCGCCGCCCGGCACCTCGCCGAGTTGGGACACACACGATTCGGGCTCATCGCCGCGCCACCGCGCAACATCGACGGGCCGGCCCGGCTGGCCGGTGCCCGCGATACCCTGGCCGCGGCCGGGATCGACGACGATCGGGTCCTGGTAGCGACGGACGATGCAGGGGTCGCGGGCGGCGAGCGAGCCGCGGCCGAGATCCTCGGTCGGGACGCGGGCGTGACCGCACTCGTCGCCTACAACGACCTGATGGCGATCGGCGCCATGCGGGCGATCCGAGCGGCCGGCCGGAGGATCCCGTCGGATGTGAGCGTGGTCGGGTTCGACAACGTCGACCTCTCGGCCTATGTCGACCCGCCGTTGACGACCGTGGCCCAGGCCACCTCCGAGATGGGGCACTGGGCCGTCACCCAGCTGGCCGCGGAGCTCGCCGATCGCGCGACCGCCCGGACCGGTGGCGGCGACGCAACTCCCGATGGCGAGCGGGGGCCTGCCCACGTTGTCCTCCCGGTCTGGCTCGAAGTTCGAGGCTCGACGGGGCCGGCGCCCGGCTGACGATCGGCTCAGACGGCCTCGCCGGTCTCCTCCCGACGGGATGTGGACATCCGCCGCGCTACCTCCTCGCGTTCGGGTACCCCGAGCAGCCCCGGTCCCTCGAGGACGAGCGACGCTGCGGCGGCCGCGAGTAGGAGGTCGAACCCGCCATCGATCCTCCCGCCGACGAGGCGCGGCTCGATCCGGGACGCGGCAAGGGCCGCCAGGAAGACGTCGCCGGCGCCGGTCGGATCGATCGCGGCGCGACTTCGAACCGGCGGGTAGTGCCGGGGATGACTCGGGCCTTCCGGCCCCGCTTCCATCACGAGCCCGCCCCGGTCGCCCTGGGTGACCGCCAGGGTCGCGCCGGGGCGCAGGAGACGGCACAGCGCGGCGAGCTCCGTCGCCGGATCGACGTCGTCGCGGCTCAGCCCGACAAGATTGGCGCGGGCAACGAGTGGGTTTGGTTCTGGCTCCACGTGGCGGACCGGATCGCCCGAGACCAGTTCCCGCAGCAATCCCTGCCAGCCGACTGCCACGATCGCTGTCGCGGCCGGCACGTCCGCCCAGTCATCGGGCAGCTCGGCGGCAACCGGGGCGAGGATCCAGCCACGCGCGGTCCGCCACTCCTCGGGGACCGCCGCGGCCGGGACCGGATCCGAAGGCGACACGCAGAGCTGGAGCCGGCCACCGGGCCGCTCGATGTTGACGAAGACCGGGCCGCGGTCGAGCGGCACGAGCCGGACGTCGACGCCGGCCTGGCGCAGCAGGTCGAGCTCATTGGCCCGGCTCGCCTCCTCGTCGACTCCGATCAGGGCCGCCGTCGGGATGCCGAGTCGCGCGACCGTCAGTGCGCCGTACGAGACGCCACCGCCGAGCCGCCAGCCGCGCGGGTCGTCGTCCGCGATGTCCCGCGCCGCCGCGCCGACGACGACGGCGACGGGCGTGTCCGACGGCGGGTGATCTGTCATCGGCCGGCGGAGAGGCCGGGGATGGGTGCCCACGTATACTTGCCGTCCAACCGTTCCCCTTCCCCGACCGGAGTCAGCGTGTATTTCTACGAGCTTCACGAGGGCGACGACGAGATCTTTTCCGACGTCCTCCTCGTCCGCGAGACCGAGATGGAGCCGGACGACTTCTTCGAGCTCGTCCAGTCGATCCGTCGACGCATCCAGGACAACTACAGTCACGATACGCTGATCGAAGCGATCGCCGCGGAGCTCGAGCGCGACGAGGAATTCGTCTTCGTTGCCGACGAACGGCTGACTGCGGCCGTCAACGTCTCACCGGTCGAGGCCGAGAATGTCCTCATCACCGCCGAGGACGACGAGGACGATGAGGACGACGAGGCGCGTGACGCCGATTACCGGGCGATCATTGCCGAGTTCGATCCCCACGGCGAGGCCCGATCGAACTGACCCTGCGCCGCTGCGGCGTCGCGACGGCGCCACCCACGCCATGAACGTGCCAGATAGCAACCCCGGTGCTCCCGTGCGCCAGCGGGTCACGCGATTCGCCCCTCGGACAGCGGCATCTGGCCTCGGTTGCCGTCTCTCAGCAACGGGAGCGATGTCGGGCAGGACTTCGGGCTCGCCGCTGAACCCTCGCACCACCCGGGTTGCTGAACGACGGGAACCGCGACCCTGGACGGGTCTAGCGGCTGAAGAGGATCTCGACGACGTCCCCGTCCTGGACGCGGTACGTCTTGCCCTCCGAACGAAGCCGGCCGGCCTTGCGCGCATCGGCCATCGAGCCCAGCGTCAGCAGGTCCTCGTAGGCGACCGTCTCGGCGCGGATGAAGCCCTTGGCGAGGTCGGTGTGGATCGCTGCGGCGGCCTCGACAGCGGTTGACCCGTCGCGAATCGGCCAGGCGCGCACCTCGTCCGGTCCGGCGGTCAGGAACGAGATCAGCCCGAGCAGCCGATACGACAGGGCGATGACCCGGTCGAGCCCCGATTCGGCGATTCCGAGCTCCTCCATGAACACGGCGGCCTCGTCCGGCTCGAGCTCGCCGAGCTCCATCTCGATCCGGGCCGACAGCGCGTCGACGAGCGCCTGGCGATGGTCGTAACCGGCCGAGATCCGCGCGGCCAACTCGCCGGCCGCAGCGATCTCGCTCTCGCCGACGTTGAGGAGCACGAGCACCGGCTTCTGGGACAGGAACCGAAAGCCCCGGATCGCCTTCTCCTCGTCGTCGTCGAGCTCGATGTCGCGGATCGGGTGGCCGTCTTCAAGGCCCGTCTTGAGTCGGGCCAGGACGACCTCCTCGCGTTCGTTGGATTCACGTTCGGCCGGTGTGCCGTGACGCCCGCTCGCCTTCAACCGCTCGAGGCGGCGGTCGACGAGCGCGAGGTCGGCGATGACGAACTCGAAGTCGAGCCGCTCGAGATCGCGGGCCGGATCGACCGAACCTTCGGGGTGCGGGTGGTTCGGGTCCTCGAAGGCGCGGACCACGTGGAGCAGCGCATCCGACTCGCGCAACCGGGCGAGGTGCTCGGCAGGCAGCTCCTCGGCGCCGACCCTGCCCTCCGACGATGCCGGCGGCGCGGGCAGGTCGACATACGTGACATCCGCCTGGACGAGCTTCTTCGGCTTGAATATCGCCGCGAGCCGGTCCAGCCGTTCATCCGGGACCTTCACAACACCGATGTGGAGCTCGAGGCCACCGAAACCGCCCGTCTCGGCATGGCCGCGGGTCAGCGTGTTGAAAACAGTCGTCTTGCCTGCTCCGGCCAGCCCGACGATGGCGATCTGCACTCAGTAGCCCTGGCCGGGATCGACGACGTTGAGGAGCGGCTCCCCCGTCGCGAAGCGGCGGAGGTTGTCGCAGAAGAGCTCGACGCTCCGGTCGAGGACGCGGCTGCTCGACCACGAGGTATGCGGCGTGACGATCACGTTCGGCAGGTCGTAGAACGGCGAGGTCGGCTGGAGCGGCTCGTCGCGGAACGTGTCGAGGATCGCTCCGCCGATCGGCCCGTCGCGAAGCGCCCGGAGGAGAGCCCGCTCGTCAATGAGTCGGCCGCGGGCGACGTTGATGAGCCACGCACCGGGCTTCATCGCGGCGAGGGTCGCCGCGTCGATCATGTTCTCGGTCTCGGGGGTCAACGGCGCAGCGAGGACCACGAAGTCAGACTCTGCGAGCAGCGCGGGCAGCGTCTCGGGGCCGCCGACGCGGTCGAGCATCGCTTCCCCGAACGAGAATTCCCTCGCGGATTCCGGTGCGCCCGCAGTCGGACCGTCCGGCCGACGCCGAGTAGCGATGACCCGGCAACCGAACGCCGTGGCGAGGGCGCCGACGGCCCGCCCGATCGAGCCGAGCCCGACGATGCCGACCGTCACGTCCCGCAACTCGCCACCCTCGAGGGGCTGCCAGGTTCGCTCGCGCTGGAGCTCGAGGAGGGCCGGCAGCTTCCGGCGGACCGCCAGGATCATCATCAGCACGTACTCGGCAATCGGCCGCGAGAACACGCCGCGGGCATTCGTGATCACGATCCCGCGCTCGCGTGCCGCCGGCGTCAGTGCCCGCTCGACGCCGGCCGACGCGGAGTGGACCCACGCGAGCCGCGGGGCATGGGACAGGAGCCTATCGAACGCGTCGGCCGAGAGCCAACCGTGGAGCAGCGCCTCGACGTCGTCGACGGGCTCGTCGGCGAGTCCCTCGACCGACAGCGTCACGATCCGCGACCCGGGTGCAGCGGCGCGGATTCGCTCGAGATCGCCGGCCCGGTAGCGAGCGGACAGGATCGGCGACAGGGCGACGGCCGACGGGACACCGCCGGGTCCGGTGCCAGGGCCCGCGGTGCGCGCCTGCCGGACCGGCTGGTCGGCGCTCATCCCTGGACCTCGGGCATGACCCGCGCGATCCAGGCCGACGGGTTCTCGATCTCGTCGTGGCGTGGCAGGGTCTCGGGACCGTCCCAGAGCCGGCGCAGCGCGGCGGCTCCGCCGGCCTCGGCGACCATCCGGACGAAGCGCTCGCCCTTGCGGTACTGCTCGAGCTTGACGTCCATCCCGGTCAGGCGCATCACCGCCCGCTCGAACGTGGATCGGCGGGCGTGGCGCCGCTCGTGGAATTTCGCGCTGATCCGCTCGACGTCGGGCACGAGATCGCGGCCGACCTCATCCATGACGTAGTCGCTGAACCCTTCGAGCAGGCTCATCGCGGCCTGCGTCTCGCGGAAGAGGCGACGCTGCTCGTCGGTCATGAGCCGCTCGATCCAATGCTCGGCGCCGTCCGGCTCCGTCTCGCCCCGGATCGCCCGCCCGAGGCTTCGAAGGGCTTCGCGGCCGAGGCCGCTTGCCTCCCGGCTGAACAGCCGGAGCTGACGCTCGAGCCGCTCGGCGAGGTACGGCCGGAGCCACGGGTGCGCCTCGAACTCGAAGGCGTGGGTCGTCTCGTGGAGGGCGATCCACGTCCGGAAGGGTCCGAGGGGGACGTCCAGGGCGCGCGCCGTCTGACGGATGTTCTCCTCGACGAAGAGAAGCCGGCCCGGCTTCGCCTCGGCCGACAGGAGCGCAAGGTCGTACTGGCCGAGGACCTTCGAGCCCATGAAGCCGAGGAGGAATCCGAGCTGACGAGTCGTGACCCAGCGGTTGGCAAGCGCCACGGCTGCCTTGCCGAGGCCACCGCCAGGGGGCACGACCTGGTCGAGGAGCTCCTCCTCGAGCGTGCCGATCAGCGACGCGAACGTCGCGACGTTGGCATGGACCCAGCCGGCCCGGTCGACGACGCCCGACCGCTCGACGACGCCGGGCAGCTCCGTCCCGAGCGCTTCCGAGAGTCGCGGCACGATGATGGCCATCGCCGCTGCGTAGTCCGCCTCCGTGGCCTTGAGCTCCTCGGCCGTCAACGTGCCCGGCGCGGACCGCAACCGATCGGTGGCGATCCGCTCCGCCCTGGTCCAGTCGACGAGTCCGCGTCGCGCGACGACCTCTGCGCGGCGGCCGAGGACCGTCGCGACAGCCCCGAGCGCCGAACCGACGATGAATCCCGCCTGCCAGAGCCGGTCGTCGCGCCAGGCCGGACCGCTGCGGCCGGTTCCCCGGCGGCCTCCCCGATCGCTCACGAGGCGACGGCCGTGAGCTCGACCAATTCGACGTCGACGAAGGCATCTCCGAAGAGTCGCGCAGCCACCGACCGGAAGCCGTCGACGTCGCCGGTCGTCAGCTGGACGTGGACCGGGCGTTCGGGCGCGTCCCCCGGCGCCTCGAGGCCGTTGATCGCGAGCAGCTCGGACAGCGCGGCCGCCGTCGCCGTCGCCGAGTCGACGATCGCGACGCCGTCCCCTGCCACCGCCGCGATGATGGGCCGCAGGAGCGGGTAGTGGGTGCAACCGAGCAGCAGCGTGTCGATCCGGGCCGATGCCGGCAGCGGGAAGACGAACTCGCCGGAGCTGTCGCGCTCTCCGAGCAGCGGCGCAAGTCCCTCGGCCACCGTGGCTTCGACCTCGGGCCCGGACAGGCGGCCAGCCTCGACGAGCGGCACGAACGCCGGTGTCGCGTGCTCGTACACCTCGACAGCGGGGTTCTCGTCCTTGATCGCGGTGAAGTAGGCGTGCGAGCGGACCGTCGCCGGCGTGGCGATCACCCCGACCCGCCGGTTGCGGGTCGTCAGGGCAGCCGTAACCGCACCCGGTCGGACGACGCCCAGAATTGGCAGGTCGTAGCGACGCCGGAAGTGGCCGAGCGCTACTGCCGTCGACGTATTGCACGCCACGACGATTGCCTTCACGTCTCGATCGACGAGCGCATCGAGCGCCTCGGTCGAAAAGGCGCGGACCTCCTCGTCGGTCCGGATCCCGTACGGCGCTCGCTCGTTGTCCCCGAGGTAGGTCGTCGATTCGTGCGGTGATCGTCGAAGGATCTCGCTGAGGACGGTGAGGCCGCCCACTCCGGAGTCGAAAACGCCGACGGGTCGCGGATCCGACACCGGGCCGTCGGCTAGCGCCGGCCCGCGACCGGCGCCGGGGCCATGCCATGGATCGCGAGGACCTCTCGCGCGATCTGGAGCACATCCATGCTGATCGCCGCGCTGGCGTTGGCGAGCACGAACGGCACACCCTCGTTGTTGCTCTGGACGACGAGCATCCCGTCCGACACGACGCGGTGCTCTGGTACGCGCCCGATCGCCCGCTCGAGCTCGCCGGGGTCGATTCCGCCGGACGAGTCGGCGCGATTGACGACGTAGCGGACCTTCGATGCGGAGTAGCCGATCATCCGGAACGCGTCAGCCACTGCGACCGTGTTGTGGATCGTCGTCGAGTCGTACGTGACGATCTCGAGGATCGTGTCGCTCAGGTCGAGGAACGCGAGATTGATGTCGTTGAGGACCGGCGACATGTCGATCACGATGGCCGAATAGACGCGGCGGAGGATCGACAGGACCTTGTCGATGTCGCGTGGCGTGATCATCTCGGCGAGCTCGACACGCGGCGGTGCAAGCAGGATGTCGATCCCCGACGGATCGCGCCACAGCACGTCCTGGAGGTCGGACTCCGAGACGCGGTCGGTCGGCAGGTCGAGAATCGAGGGCGCGTCGACCGGCACCCGGAGGAGCGCCCGGAGGTCGCCGAACTGCAGGCTGCCGTCGATGAGCACGGTCCGCTGCTCGAGCGTCGCGAGGGCGACGGCGAGGTTGAATGCGAGCGTCGTCTTGCCGACGCCGCCCTTCGGTGCGAACACGGAGAAGATCCGGGACGCCCCGGTCGTCGATGCCTCCTGGTGGTCCTTCTGGACCGCGCTGATCCGGGTCATGAGGTCGAACCCGGAGAACGGCATCGACAGGACGCCGTGGATCCCGTGTTCGAGATCGACTTCGACCGGGTTCTGCGGAACCGTCAGGACGATGACCGGGACGCCGATTCCGGCCTCGTTTAGTTGCTCGACGAGCTGAAGGCCCTTGACTCGCCCCTGGAGGAGCGCGTCGACCAGGATGACATCCGGTCGCTGCTGGCGAACCTCGGGGATCACCTTCGTGCCATCTGTCAGCACGTCGAGGAGCTTGACGCTGCTCTGCGAGTTCAAGAGGCCGCGGATGTATTGCGCTACCTGCGGTACGTCCTCGACGAGGAGCAGGCGCGTCGTGTCGCTGGATGCCATCGCCCGCGAGTGTATCAAGACCTACCGTGCGTACCCGGACCCGGAAGTCCGGGTCCCGGCGTGGTGCGAGCGGGTTACCGCCGGGCGATGACGATCGCGCGCTCGCTGCCGGGGCCCAGCGCCTCGAGGTCGTAGCCGCCCGCGAGGGTCTCCACCTCGAGCCCTGCGCTCTCGGCGAAGTCGCGAAGCTCGTCGGCTGACACGAGGCGCAGGGTGTCGCGGCGGACGTACCTGATGGGCGCCGTCCCCTGGGCGCCTTCCTCGAAGACGGACGTCAGGTTGACGATGCCGCTCGCAGCGTCGTGCTGGGCCGCCGCGACCTTCGTTACGAGGTTGCGTGACGTGGGATCGAGCCGCTCGTACTCGAGGATCAGGCGACCGTCGTAGCGGGCGAGGTCATCCGCGTCAGGGAGCCAGACGTCGACGACCGCGAGACCGCCCGGCGCGAGGTGCCGTGCCAGCGTCGCGAATGCATCGCGCTGAGCCGATCGCGACGCCAGGAGAAACAGCGTGTTCAGGGCGATGATGGCCAGGCGGAACGTCGCCCCAGCCGGCAAGGACAGCCCGAGGAGGTCGGCCTCGACGAACTCGATTCGGTCATCGCTTGCGATCCCAGCCGCCCGCGCCCGGTCGCGAGCCCGCTGCAGCATCGCCGAATCGAGGTCGACGGCGGTCACCCGGTACCCGGCTTCCGCAAGCGGGACGCTGATCCGGCCGGTGCCTGCACCGAGCTCCAGGATCGGCCCACCCGTCCGGGCCGCGAGGGCCAGGTACAGATCGAGGTCGCCCGGATCCTCGGCGAGGTCGAGGTCGTAGAGACGAGCCAGGGCTGCGCCGGCGGAGCTCGATTCGTCGTTCACGAGTAGTTGCAGTACCTAGCCTGGCGGTTCGAAGCGCACGGAGGCTCCATCGCGCCGCTTCACCGCAAGAGCGCTGATCGCCTCGAGCGCCGCGCGATTGGCGATCATCGACGTGGTCTCGGCATGGTCGTACGGCGGCGAGACCTCGACGATGTCCATTCCCGCAAGATCGACCGCCGCGACGACCCGCCGGATCGCTCGCAGGAGCTCCCGCGACATCAGTCCGCCAGGCTCGGGGGTGCCGGTGCCCGGGGCGAGTCCCGGATCGACGACGTCGATGTCGATGCTCAGGTAGATCGAATCAGCCCCGTCGAGCGCCTCGGCGATCGCATCGTCGACCACGGCGTCCGCGCCGCGCTCCTCGATCTCGGTCATGAAGTGGTAGCGCAACCCGTGCTCTTTCATCCACTCGAACACTTCGACCTCCGGCCAGTAGCCGCGCAGGCCGACCTGGACGAAGTTCTTCCCGAGCACCGCCCCGGACTCGATGAGCCGCCGCATCGGCGTACCGTGGCCAGCGAGCACGCCCCAATCGTCGGCGGCAGTGTCGGCATGGGCATCGAAGTGGACGATCCCGACCGACCCGGGCCGGCGCACCTCGGCGATCGCGGTCGCCGATGGCCAGGTGATCGAGTGGTCGCCTCCGAGGACGATCGGAATGGCGCCGGTCCGCGCGACTTCGAGCACCTTCCGGTAGATGAGGGCGTGGCCGCGCTCGATCCAGGCCGGGATGATGTTCGCATCGCCGGCATCGACGACCGTCAGCAATTCGAACGGCTCGACACCGAGCTGGAGCGAATTGATCGAGCCGGTCGTGTACTGGGCCTCGCGGATCGCTCGCGGTCCGAAGCGTGCTCCGGGCCGGTGGCTGACCGCGTCGTCGAACGGGGCGCCGATGATCGCGACGTCGACGCCCAGCGCGAGCAGTTGCACGGGATCCGTGATCCACGGCAGGTTCATAAAGGTCGTCGGGCCGACGTAGGTCGGCAGCTCGAAGTCGCTGAAGACCTGGAAGTCGGCATCCCAGCCGTTCGCCGCGGCGAAATCGCCGTCGGACGGGGCGCGGGAGTCGTGGGGGCGCTCTGCCACGAAGTCCTCCGGAAACGGACGGATCGGCGACACCGGTCGCCGGATCGGGCGTCGTCTCGCTGGGGGGGCGCCGCCGGTTCGCATCCAGCGTCCAGCGGGGCGCGCCGGAGGGGATCGTAGCACCCGGCTCGCAGCACGCGGCTGGATCAGCTCTCCCCGCGGAACTCCCGCCAGGCGGCTTCGACGAGCGCGGGATCGGCAAACAGCTCGTATGCGGACTGGGCAACGAGCGTCGCGGCGAGCAACGTGGTCTCGTCCGCACGAGGCGTCGCTGCCGCGTCCCGGAACAGGATCGAGTGGGCCGGTGTCCCTTCGTCGACGATCGACAGCTCGGGGTGGATCGTCGGGCAGACCCAGCTGACGTTCCCCATGTCCGTGCTGCCCGAGCTCGGATCCGGGCCCTGGTCCACGATCCCGTAGGCCTCCGCGTTCGCCACCCAGCGGGCCTCGAGCGTCTGGTTCCGGTGCATTGCGGTTGCGCCGCCGCTGAACGTGACCTCGACCGTCGTCTCCGTAGCCAGCGCGGCTGCCTCGGCGAGGGCGCGGAAACGCTCCTTCATGACGCCGTAGTAGGCCTGGTCCGGGCTGCGGAGCATGAACCATGCCTTCGTTCGCTCCGGAATGATGTTGGCGGCCGTCCCACCCTCCTGGATGATCCCGTGGACGAGGCTGCCCGGCCGGATTTGCTGGCGCCAGAGCCCAACCGACGCGAACAGCGTGATCATCGCGTCCAGGGCGTTCTTGCCCTTCCACGGGTCGGCGGCCGCGTGCGCCTGGACGCCGTGGAAGACGACGTCCACGTCCTCCGACGCGAGCGGCTGCGACTCGACATGACTGCGATCGCAAGGATGGAAAAGCAGCGCCGCATCGATGCCCTCGAAGAGGCCGTCCTCGATCATCAACCGCTTGCCGCTCCCCCGCTCCTCCGCCGGCGTCCCGAGGAACACGATCTCCCCCGGCAGCTCGTCGGCGATCGAGGCGAGCGCGATCGCGGCGCCCACGCCGGACGCGGCCATCGTGTTGTGGCCGCAGCCATGGCCGAGCCCGGGCAGGGCGTCGTACTCGGCGAGGATCCCGATTCGTGGTCCCCCGCCGCCGCGCCCGCCCTGACGGGTCGCTCGGATCGCCGTCTCGAGCCGGCCGGCCGGGTGCTCGACGTCGAACCCGTGCTCCCGCAGGACCGCCGCTATCCAGCCGGCCGCCTGGCGCTCTTCGAAGGCCGGCTCCGGGTTGGCATGGATCCTGTGGGACAACGTGATGATCTCGTCCCGCGCTGCCTCGACGGCGGCGGCCAGCCGTGCCTTAGCGTCGCCGTGGGGCTCGGCGGGGCGAACGAGGGTGAGCTCACCAGTCAAGGACGACCTCCGGGCTTCAGCGCTCGACCGACAGTGTCGCCTCGGCGACGAGGACGAGCGCGACGACGAACAGGGCGATCTCTGGTTGGAAGACCCGGTTGAGGCGGAGGACCACGAAGACCGCAGTGACGAGGAAGACCCATCCGCCGCGCCGGATCGCTCGCGGCCAGTCGCCACGATACGCGATTCGGCCGTGGCGCCCGAAGATGACCAGCCAGAACAGCGACGTGGTCAGGAGCCCGAGGGCAAGACCCAGCAGGATCGCGCCGAGGTACCCCGCCCCCGGATCGACCGCCGGGTCGCGCGTCGTGAAGACCAGGGCGACGAGAATGAAGACGATGCCACCGGCCGCCAGGAAGCCAAGGTTGGCGAGTCGGTCGCGTGCTTCCATCACGCACGAGTCTAGGGGTTTGGGCGGTTGGCCCGGAACAGCCCGACAAGCTCGCCGACGGCTTCGATCTCGAGGTCCGCATCGACGGTAAGGTCGCGATCGCTCGACGGGAGCGGCGAATCGTGCGGCCGCGATCGCACGTAGGCCGCCCGCCAGCCCGCTCGTACCGCCCCGACGATATCGGCGGCCCAGTCGTCGCCTACGTGGAGGATGGTCGTTGGATCAGGATCGCCGAGCTGGCGGCGCGCCTCCGCGAAGATGGCCGGATCCGGCTTGATCGTGCCGACTCGCTGGCTGACGACGATCGCCCGGAGGTGCGGCTCCCAGCCGGCAGCCGCGGCATAGCGATCGATCGTCGCCGCGAGCGGCCAGTTCGAGAGGATCGCGAGGGTCGCTTGTCCGGCCAGCGAGGCGAGCGTCCGCTCGATCGACGGATCCGGTGGCATGGCCCGGACGAAGGCGCGGCTGTAGACCTCCACCGCCCACGCGATCTCGTCTGGCTGCGAGTTCAAGGCGGCAGCGGCCTGGTCCCAACGCCGGTCCTCGGGCGGCGGGAGCATCCCGCGCAGCCTGGCGAGGACGCGGACGAAGCGATCCGCGAGATCGACCTCGCGGAACTGCGGAACCTCCTCGCGAAACTGGCGGGCGCGTTCCTCCGCCCAGATAGCGAGGAAGGAATCGAGCTCGAACGGTCCAAGCCGCTCGACGACCGCCTCGCCCGTCGCGTGGACGACGCGCTGCAGCCCGGCCCGATCGACCGGAACGAGCGTGTTGCCGAAGTCGAAGGTGATCGCCCGGATGGACGCGAGGTCCATCGCCGTCAGGTCGCCACGCTCGAAGGGCAGATCTCCCGGAACGGGCAATACGAGCACGACATCCGATCCGGCTTTGCCGTGTAGTCGCGAGCGCGCATCCCGGCCGCGGCCACCCCGATCTTCTGGCGCGCCTTGGCGAGCCGCTTGGGATCAACCTCGACACGGCCGACGAGCCCGGAATCGAGGAAGTGGAGCTGCAGGTAGTCGGGCAGGCGCCCGGTCAACGCCTCGTAGCCCATCGCGTAGATCTGGAGCTGGAGCGACTCGCGCGCCCGCTGGCGTGCCTTGACCGGATCCCGGACGTCGCTCGACTTGTAGTCCGTGATAGTCACGCGCTCGCGGCCGGTCAGCCCGAGTGTCGGCGAGACCGTGTCCGCGTGAGGCTTCGATGCGAGTCCCGGCTCTGCCTCGGGCCCATCGGCGGCAGGCTCGATGTCGACACGGTCCCAACGGCCGCGAACCCGGTCGCCGTCGAGCGTGAAGCTGAAGTCCCGCTCGACATACGCGGGGATGACAGCGTCCGGCTTCAGCTGCTCCTCGCGGAAACGGCGGAGCGCGTCCCGGCCGGCGGACGAGCCGCGCCTCCTCGTGGTCGCGGGTCAAGAAGCCCTCGTTCGTCCAGGCCAGCTCGAAGGATGCCGTCAGCTCCTCCTCCGTCATCACGTCGCCGCGGGCGTGTCGCTTGTGAAACTCCTGGACCGCCTTGTGGAGCGCCGACCCGTAGATGAGGGCGTGGTGCGGCGCGAGCGGCACCCGCAGGACGTGGCCGTACTTGAACTTGAGCGGGCACGTCAGGTAGTCGTCGACCGCGTAGAAGCTCAGCAGGAGTGGCTCCTCGACCGGACCGCGGGGAGCGACCGGGCCCGGCTCCGGCGGATCGAAGGCTGCAAGCCGATCGAGCGCCGGAAGAGCGCTCACGCCCGACCCGGGAACCGCCGAGGCCGTCGGCAGGTCGAGCGCCTCGAGGACGAACGGCGACAGGCGGCGAGCGACGCCGCCACCGTAGTCGGCGGCATGCGACAGGATCAGCTCGTTCCGCGCCCGGGTCATGCCGACGTAGAAGAGCCGGCGCTCCTCCTGCAGCTGGTAGTCGCCCTCCGGCAACGTCTCTTTCACGAGCTCGAGCGGCAGTCCGAGCGGCTCGCGCCTCGTGTGCGTCGGGAACCTGCCGGCGACCAGGCCGGGCATGAACACGACGGGGAACTCGAGCCCCTTCGCCTTGTGGACCGTGAGTACCGCGACGGCATCTGCGTCGGGGTCGAGATCCGCGGTCGGCGGATCATCGCCGGCCTCGATCAGCGTCTGGAGGTGGCGCACCAGGAACGCCGCGCGGTCGTCGGCGAGGAGCGCGGACTGGGCCCGGACGATGTCGAAGAACCGGGCGATGTTGCGGAGCGCTTCCTCGGCGGCCACGGTGTCGCTCGCAGCGAGCCGGCCGAGGATCCCCGAGTCCCGGAGGAAGCGGTAGAGGACCTCACCGGCGGGTCGGAGGTGGGCCAGCTCCATGAACCGCTGAAGGTCGGCGACGAACCGGGAAGCGGCTGTCCGCGTCTCGCTCGACAGCCGCAGGATCCCGGGCTGGCGCTCGAGCTCGTCGAGGATCTCCCACACGCTCCGGTGTCGGCGCCGGGCCGTGTTCACGATCGACGTCATGTCCTCGCCGCCGAGCTCGTACGGCTCGGAGGTCGCGAGGGCATAGACGTCCACGCTCGACGTCGGGTCTGCGACGGCCCGCAGGAATGCAAGCAGCTGGCGGACCTCCGGTCGCGCGTACAGGCCGGACGTCCCCGAGAATCGCCACGGGACCCCGGCGACGTTGAGGCTCCGGAGAATTGGGTCTGCGTGGCCGTTGGCTCGGACAAGGACGGCGATCTCGCGGGGCCGGGCGCCGCCTTCAAGCCGGGCGGCGATCTCCGCTGCGATCCAGTCCGCCTCTTCGCTGTGGGTCGCGAACGCTTCCAGGCGGACTGCCGGAGCCTCTTCTGAGTTGCGCTCCGAGCGCAGCCGCTTGGTGATGCCTGCCCGGACCTCCAGCCGATCCGGATCGTTGAAGCGGATGAGCCGGTACGACGAGTCGAGGATGGGTGCGAGCGAGCGATAGTTGCGCCGGAGGACCACCGTCCGGGCGTCCGGGTAGCGATCCCGGAATCCGAGGATGTTGCTGATCGCGGCTCCCCGGAACTTGTAGATGGACTGATCGTCATCGCCGACAACCGTGACGTTGCGGTGCGGCTCCGCGAGGATCGAGACGAGCTCCGACTGGGCGCGGTTCGTGTCCTGGAACTCGTCGACGAGGACGAACCTGAACCGAGACTGCAGCTCGACCCGGGCGGCGGGCGACGTCCGGACGAGCCGCAAGGCGAGGTTGACCTGGTCGCCGAAGTCGATGAACCCGTTCGCGGCGAGCAGCTCCTGGTAACGCGCGTAGGCTCGAGCCAGCTCACCCTGGCGGCTTGCCTCCTCTGCGACGGCCTCGTCGTCCGGGTCTGCGATCGCCCGAGAGGCAAGCCGGTCCGCGTGCTCCAGGTAGGCCTCCGCCGAAATGTCCTCGTCCTTGCACCGGCTGAACAGCGTCGCCAGCGCACCCAGGAACCGCGTTGGGTCGCCAAGCGGTCGATAGAGGTCCAGGTCGAACTCGAAGAGATGCTCGCGGAGGAAGATCACGACCTCCGGCCGTGTGAGGACCCGGACATCCGTCGGCAGCCCCAGCTCGAGCGCGTACTCGCGGATGATCCGGTCACCGAATGCGTGGAAGGTCCCGATCGCCGCATCCGTGTAGCCGTACGGGACAAGCTGGTCGACACGGACCTGCATCTCAGCGGCGGCCTTTTCCGTGAACGTCAGAGCAAGGATCTCCGACGGCCTCGCCCGACGGGTCGCGATCAGCCACGCGATCCGCCGAGTGATCACCTGCGTCTTGCCCGTTCCCGCTCCGGCAACGACGAGCAGTGGCCCGATGCCGTGGGTCACGGCCTTAAGCTGCTCCGGGTTCAGGCCCCCGAGGAGCGCGTCAAGGCCGGCCGGTGGGTCACCCTCGATCGGCGTTGGCGCGTCCGCGATGAACCCGTCCCAGACGGGCAGCTGTTCGAGGGGAGGTGGCTCGCGCCGCGACCGCTGCCGTCTCACGGCGTCGCGGGTGGGGGCATCGTCGGTGGCCATGGCGAGCATCCTGCCGGCTGCCCGTGACAGCTTGCCTGTCAGACCGAGGCCCGGGCCCGCTCCGCACCGCTGGATTCGCGGCCAACGGGCGCGGCGAGCGCAAGACGAAGCGCTTCTGCCTCCTCGGCGGAGAGCGTCGCGTCGGACCTGCCGGCGACGATCGCCTTGGCGTACAGGCGGGTTCCCGTGCGGGCGTGAAGGCTGCTGACGATGAAGCCGTCGCCCTTCTTGTCGGTGAGCGCCAGGGCGAAGCTCTGGTTGCCGCCGGTGTCCTCGAACGGGTTGAAGCGGACCAGCCCCACTCGCTGGATGGCTCGCCGGGCGTCCGATTCGAGGATCGCCGACCGCGCCGAAAGCTCGTCGAGCTCACGAGCGACGGAGAGGACCTTGTCGAGATGGGCGTCGAGGACCGCCTCGAGGCTGCGTCCTTCGACTCCGCGCGTGATGCTCTCGAGGCGCCGTCGGAGGCGGGACTGGCGGCGCGACTGCACGGCAACCGCGACGAGGAGGAGCAGCACGGCGATGACGAGGCCGACGACGATCGCGCCCAGATACGGGGCGACGAGAGCGTTCAGATCGATTGGACGGTCCTCCGGCAGGCGTCGGACAAGGTCCTTCGGCGGCGAGCCGAGTCTAGCATCTGCCACGCGGCGCGAACCCGTGCCGGGACTGGGTCTGGCGGCCGATGCTATCCTCCGCGGGTCCCAGCCGATCCATCTCCGGAGGCATCTCGAGGCACATGGCGAAGCGTTCCCGAATTGGCGGCCGGCCCGGCCAGCGACGGCCGATGCAGCGGACGTCGGGACGGCCCGCCGTGGTGAAGTCCGACCGCCCCGAAGGGTCCGTGACCCGCGAGGAGGAGGCGCGCGCCGCTGAACTCGAGGCGGCCATCCTCGCCGAGGAGAAGGCCGCCGAGGCTTCCCGCCGCGGCCGCGATCGAGAGCGCCGCCCGGTCGAGGGCGTGACCTACTCGTCGACGCCGCTCGCGATTCGCGCCGCGGAGGAGTACGCCTACGTCCGGCGCGACGTCCGACGGATCGCGATCGTCGGCGGCATCCTCCTGGGGGTGCTCGCGATCCTCCACATCCTGGTCAACGTCGCGAACGTGATCTAGAAGCTGGACCGGTCCCCGGTCAGGGTCAGGCTGTCGCCTCCTGGGCGACCTTGCCCCGCTGGAGGATCCGGATGGGGTTGCCGAAGGGATCCCGGATGCCCATGTCCGTGCCGTAGAAGTGCTCGGTAGGCTCCTGGGTAAAGTCAGTGACGCCGCGCTCCTTGAGGGTCTTGAACAGACCCCGAATATCGTCCGCCTCGAGGACGATGCCCGTCAAGGCGCCCTTCGAGATCAGCTCACGGAGCTGCTCGGCCGTGGCGTCATCATGCAGGGGCGAGCCCGGCTTCTCCAGGGAGATCTCGGTGCCCGGGGTGCCGGGGACACGCACCGTCAGCCAGCGGTAGTCACCCTGCGTGAAATCCTGGCCGACCTCCAGCCCGAGTTTGTTGACGTAGAAGTCGAGCGCCTCGTCCTTGTCGAGGACCATGATGGAGGCGACGGTCAGCTTGGTGATCATGTCTGGGCTTCTCCTGTGCGGGTCTTGCCGGGAACGACCCTCATGCTAGGGAGCCGGCGCCGCGGCGGCTTCTCCAAAACTGCTCGATTGCATCGCCTCGCCGACCCCCACCCGCGGCCGCGTGGCTGCCATCTG
>CAVYUR010000005.1:0-137855 GCA_963771795.1 uncultured Chloroflexia bacterium | reverse complement strand
GACGCAGTTGGGGGCCACGATCGGCCCATGCACGAGACGGTAGCCCGACGGAGTCTCGCCGACGATCTCCCGGAACATGCGGCTGAAGGTGCCCAGCCGGCGAAGCTGACGTCGAGGCACCCGTCGGTGACGCTGCGATCGGTCTCGCGCAAAAGGAACATCGAGCGCTCCACCCGCCGCCGTTGTAGGTAACGGTTCGGCGTCTCCCCGAACACGGCGCGGAAGCTGCGAATGAAGTGCGCCTCCGACACATGGGCCACCGCAGCCACGGCCCGGACGTCGAGCGGTTCGGCGTAGGCGCGGTCCATGGCGTCCCGGGCGCGCAGCAGGCGCCGGTTGAAATCCTCGACTTCTCTGCTCACCGTGCAACGCTACGCCATCAGGCGGCCGGGTGCTCAGCCCCGTCCTAGCGCCCCGATCCCCGGCCCCACGCGTACCATCGACGCATGCCGACCACACGGACCAAGGCAGGCGGCGCCCGGCCCGAACCGCTCTTCAAGCCACCGCCCGAGCAGCAGCCGCTGGCCGCGCGGATGCGCCCGCGGTCGCTCGCGGAGTTCGTCGGCCAGGAGCATCTCGTCGGCGAGCGCGGACCGCTGCGCCGCAGCGTCGCCCGCGGCCATCTCGCGTCGCTCCTGCTGTGGGGGCCGCCGGGCACCGGCAAGACGAGCCTTGCCCGCCTCCTCGCCGGTGAGATCGGTGCCAACTTCTCGACGATGTCGGCGGTCATGTCCGGCGTCGTCGAGGTCCGGGCGACGATCGCCGAGGCCCAGGACCTGCTCGCGCTCAACCAGCAGCGGACCGTCCTGTTCCTTGACGAGATCCATCGCTTCAACAAGGCCCAGCAGGACGCCCTGCTGCCGCACGTCGAGGACGGCACGATCACGCTCGTCGGCGCGACGACGGAGAACCCGTACTTCGAGGTGAATGCCGCCCTCCTGTCGCGGATGCGCGTCTGGCGACTCGAGCCGCTGTCCGACGAGGATGTCGGCGACCGTCGTCCGGCGGGCGCTCGCCGACGAGGAGCAACGGCCTGGCCGGCGGCTTCGGCCCCGAGGCGGCGTCGGCCTCGCCGATGACGCGTTCGATCACCTCGTTTCGCTGGCCGGCGGCGACGCCCGCGCGGCCCTCAATGTCCTCGAGGGCGCCGTCGCGCTCGCCGAAGGCGAGGGCGTCCGCGACGCCGAGGGCCACGTCTCGCCCCGACTGGCCGACATCGAGGTCGCCGCCCAGCAACGGATCCTGGGCTACGACCGGGCCGGCGACGGCCACTACGACACGGTCTCGGCGTTCATCAAGAGCCTCCGCGGCAACGATCCGGACGCCGCGCTTCACTGGCTCGCTGCAATGATCGCCGCAGGCGAGGACCCGAAGTTCATCGCGCGGCGCCTGATCATCGCGGCCTCGGAAGACGTCGGCAACGCCGATCCGCGGGCGCTCCAGGTCGCCGTCGCGGCATCCGACGCGCTCGAGTGGATCGGCCTGCCGGAAGCGCAATACGCGCTCGCCCAGGCAACCATCCACATCGCCACGTCGCCGAAGTCGGACTCGGTCGGGCGGGCGTACGGCGCGGCAATGGCCGACGTGATCGCGAAGGGATCGCTGCCCGTGCCGAACCACCTGAAGACCGCGGGTGACCGTCGGATGAAGGCGCACGGCATCGGCGTCGGCTACGTCTTCCCGCATGACTACGAGGGCGACGATGTCGAGCAGCAGTACCTGCCCGACGAGCTCGTCGGTCGCCGCTACTACGTCCCGGGCGAACAGGGCTACGAGGCGACGATCGCCGCGCGGATGGAGGGTCGCGCGCAGGCGCGGGCGGAGCGGCCCCGCAAGAAGCAGCGAGGGGAGCCGCCAACGGCCTCGATGAGCGACGGGATGAAGGGCAGCATGGAGAGCCGGAAGAAGCTCGCCGAGACCCAGAAGAAGGACGCCGGCCCGCAGTAGTGCCCGTGGCTGTGCGATCCTGCCCCGATGCCAGAGGAGCAGCCCGCCGCTGAGCCGCGGCCAACGGTCAGCGCCATCGTGCGACGCGCCCGCAATCTGACGCCGGCCGAACGTCGGCGACTTGGCCGCTGGACCAGCGCGTCGCTGCGCGACCCGCGAATATCGCCCCACCTCGAAGCCGCCCGCGAGCGTGCGATCGCGGTCCTCGATCAGGAGCCCGAGCGCCGCAAGCGCTGGGAAGCCGCCAGCCGGCCGCTGCACGAGGCGCTCGTCGAGGCGACGAAGGATGCTCGTCGCTGGCGGATCGTCATGCTGGCGTGCCACCTCGCCGCCCTCCTGGCGATCGTCAACGTGCCGAGCGGCCTTCCGCCGCTTGTTGCCCTCGCGATCACCCTCACGGCTCCGCTGTCGGCCTGGGCGGCGTGGGGCGGCGGGATCGGGTGGCTCGGGGCGATCCACGCGGCGCTCGCCGCGGCGGCCGACGATCAGCTGGATGCGGACGACATCGAACGCCTCCGTCAGGCCTGGCAGAACGGGATCGAGGCCGAACCACCCGTTTCGCCGCCGGCCCTCGGCGCGATCAACGCCCTCGCACCGAGTGCCCTGCTCGTCGTCGCACTATTCGTGGTCGTCGCAACGTCTACACCACGATGACCGCACTGCGAGCGATGATCGGCCGGTTCCTGCCCCAGGGCGCGGTCGTCCTGTCGGTGCTCACGTTCGGCAGCTACGCGATGGGCCTGGTCCGTGACCGGATCTTCGCCCGAACGTACGGCGCCGGCTCGGAGCTCGATGCCTACAACGCGGCCTTCGTCCTCCCGGAGCTCCTCTTCGACGTCTTCATCGCGGCCGGCCTCGCCGCGCCCTTCGTCCCGATCTTCATGAAGCTCGTGACCGAGGATGCCGAGGAGGCGGAGAAGTTCGCCCGGACGATCCTGACCCTCGCGGTGGGGTCGATGGGCGTCGCGGCCGCGGTGTTGTTCCTCGTCGCCCCGTATACGGTCGAACTCATTGCCCCGGGATTCACCTCGCCCGAGCAGCGCGCGCTATACACCGACCTGTTCCGGGTGATGTGCATCACGCCGCTGATCTTCGCGACCTCGATCGTCCTCGGCGAGATCCTCGTTGCAAAGCGACGGTTCCTCTATTACGGCATCTCGCCGCTCCTCTACAACGGCGGCATCGTCCTCGGGACGTTGCTGCTCCACGATCAGATCGGGATCTTCGGGGCCGCGGTCGGCGCGGTCGTCGGGGCGCTGCTCCATCTCGCGATCCGGGTCATCGGAATCCTCCGGACAGACGTCCGGCTGGGGCCGCGACTTGCCCTCCGGATGCCGGCGGTTCGGGAGTTCCTGCGCTTGATGGTTCCCCGAATGGCCGGCGCCCCGATCGAGCCGTTGACGTTCCAGTTCTTCACCCGGGTCGCATCGGGGTTCGTCGAGGGCAGCCTGTCGGCGGTCAGCTTCGCCCGGAACTTCCAGAGCGTGCCGGTCAGCCTCATCGGGGTGGCGTTCTCCCTCGCCGCGTTCCCCGGGCTGTCGGCCGCCGCCGGACGCGGCGATCGGGACGGGTTCGTCCAGATCCTCCGGACGAACCTGCTGACGATCGCCAGCCTGACGATCCTCGCCGGGATCGGCCTGTTCGTGATGAGCACGTTCGCGATCGAGCTGTTCCTGGGCGGCGGAGCGTTTGATGCGGAGGACGTCGACCGGACCGCAATGCTGCTCTCGGCATTTGCGATTTCGGTCCCGATCGAGAGCCTGACGTACCCGCTGGCGAGGGCGATCTACGCCACGCGCAACACCGTCCTGCCCGTGTCGGCGTCCCTCGCCGGCCTCGCCGTGACGATCGTCGCGACCCTCGTCCTACGCCCGTCGTTCGGGCTGACCGCGATCCCGCTCGCGTTCGCGATCGGCAGCGCCACGAAGGTCACGGTCCTGGCGATCGCCCTGCCGTTCCGGATCCGACGGATCCCGGACCTCGCCGCCGAGGAGCTCAGCGAGGTCAGCGAGACGCGCTGACGGCGATCGTCGGGACGAGGATGATGAACTTCCCGTCGCGGTCCGGGTACTTGCCCTCGGGCCGCTTCCAGGGCAGGAAGTTTCGCTCCATCTCGGGCCAGTCCTGGAAGGCGCCCGGCGGATCCGACTGGCCCCAGATCGACGAGTTCCACGGATACCACGGATCCAGGACGTAGGTCCCGGTCATGACCGCGTCCGGGAAGATCGTCGGGTCGGCGTCGGCCCGGTAGCCGGTCATCACCCAGGTGTGAGCTCCGCGCCAGGCGAGGAGGATCGCCGGCGACTGCGTCTCGGTGATCGCGATGGCGGCGTCGCGAATCGCGTCACCCCGCGACTTGTAGGCGCGGATCTCGTAGCCAGGTGCGCCGTATGCCTCGAGGGCGAGGGCCATCGCGGCCGGCCCCCACTCGCCGTTGCGGCTGTCCTCCAGGCTCTCCCACTCGCGGACCCGCGATGCGAGCTCGCGCTGGAACGCATCGCTCGTGTCGGCCTTGCCGAGGTAGGCGAGGGTCATCTGGACGCCGGCCGGGGCGCACCAGTCCTTGCGGGCCTCGTGGGCGAAGAACGCCTCTGGGTCTTCGGCGATCGTCACATCGACAGGCGCCCTGACGGGTGCGGGCGTCGGCGAGGGCGTCGCGCTGGCCCCGGGGGCAACCGTTCGCACGGGCTTCGGAGAGGGCGTGACCTCGACCGTCGGACGGGTCGGCCGGTCCGGTACGGGACCCGCGATCACCCGCTCCACCTTGGCGACGACACGTTCGAACAGGTCGCCCGCACCGAACGCATTCGTGGCGACGGTCCCCAAACCGAGCGCCCCGAACGAGAGGATCAGGAGCAGCAGGATGCCGATGACAAGAAAGCGCGGGCGGCGCGGAGGCCTTCGGCGAAGCGGCTTCCGGGGGTCTCGGGGGGAACGGGTCAAGCGATCTCTCCGGCGGGGTGACCAGATGACGACGCCTGGGCGAGACTTCGTGCGACGCGCCAGGCACACCGATCGGCTGCCCCAGATCGTATCCGCCTTCGGCGGATCCGGCAGTCGCCAACAGCTGCGGCGGACCCTCCGCCACGCCCCTGCCGCGCAACTGTGCGACCATCGGCCTGCTCATCAAGCCCGCCCAGGAGACCGTCCCGTGGACCGCTTCGAGCCCAACCTGCGCATTCCCGGCCCGACCGCCCTGCCGCCGTCCGTCCGCGAGGCGGGGGCCCGTCAGATGATCAATCACCGCGGCCCCGAATTCGCGGCAATGCTCGCCCGGATCCTGACCGGCATGAAGCCGTTCTTTGGCACGACGAGCGACGTGGCGATGCTGACCTGTGCCGGCTCCGGCGGACTCGAGGCGGCGGTCGTCAACACGCTCTCGCCGGGCGATCGTGTCCTGGGCGTCTCGATTGGGTCATTCGGCGACCGCTTCGCCAAGATCGCCGGGATCTACGGAGCCGACGTCACGAAGATCGCGGTCGAGTGGGGCCAGGCCGCCGATCCGGCCGTAGTCCGAGAGGCGCTCACGGCGGCACCCGGCTACCGCGCGGTCCTCCTCACCCACAACGAAACGTCGACCGGGGTGATGAACCCGATCCCGGTGCTCGCGGCGGCCATTCGCGACGTTGCCCCCGACGCGCTCATCCTCGTCGACAGTGTGTCCGGCCTCGGCGCCGTCCCGTTCGAGATGGACGCCTGGGGGGTGGACCTCGTCGTGACCGGCTCGCAGAAGGCGTGGATGGCCGCCCCGGGGCTGGCGATGATCGCCGCCTCGCCACGGGCGTGGGAGGCCATGGAGACGGCGAAGATGCCGCGCTTCTACCTCGACCTCCGGGCTCACCGCGACGCGGCGGCCAACGGTGAGACGCCGTTCACCCCGGCGATTGCCGTCGTCTACCAGGTCGACGAGGGCATCAGGCTGATGACGGCCGAGGGGCCGGCGTCGATCTTCGCCCGGCACGAGGCTGCCGCGGCGGCGTCGCGAGCCGGGCTCCAGGCCCTTGGTTTCGAGCTGTTCGCCGACGAGCGGTTCGCCTCGCGGACGGTCACGGCAGCGAAGCTCTCCGAGCACCACGACTGGAAGACCTTCAATGGCGCGATCAAGGCCCATGGGGTGGTCCTCGCGGGCGGGCAGGGCAAGCTCGCGGGCAAGATCTTCAGGCTCGGCCACCTTGGATCGGTGACAGTCGAGGAGATCCTCGGCGTGATCGCCGTCCTCGAGACGGTCGCTCTCGAGCAGGGCAGGCCGATCACGCCCGGTGCGGCCGTCGGGGCCGCGTATGCCGCAGCCGCCGAAGCACTCGGCCTGTCGAGCCGGACACCAGCCAACGGAGCCGGCGTCCCGGCGTGAGGATTCTCGTCGCCGAGCCGATCGCGCCCGAAGGGGTCGCGCTCCTCAGGGCCCATCACGACGTCGACGAGCGCCCCGGCCTGGCGCCGGGCGAGCTGTGCCAGATCCTCGACGGGTACGACGCGCTCGTCGTCCGCAGCCAGGTCCAGGTCGATGCCGCGGTGATCGCGGCCGGGACCCGGCTCCAGGTGATCGGCCGGGCGGGCGTCGGCGTCGACAACGTCGACCTCGAGGCGGCGACGCGGGCCGGCATCACGGTCGTCAACGCCCCGACCGGCAACACGATCGCCGCGGCGGAGCACACGCTCGCGCTCCTCTACGGCGTGGCTCGGAAGATCGCCGCCGCCGATGCCTCGGTGCGTCGCGGCGAGTGGGAGCGGACGCAGTTCACGGGCCTCGAGCTGCGCGGGCGAACGCTCGGCATCATCGGGCTCGGCAAGATCGGCCAGGCGATCGCGGCGCGGGCGCGGGCGATGGAGATGACCGTCCTCGCGACTGATCCGTACGTCACCGCCGAGGGAGCGGCGCACCACGGCGTCGAGCTCGTCCCGCTCAACGATCTACTCGCCCGATCGGACGTCGTGTCGGTCCACGTGCCGTTGTCGCGGGCGACCCGCGGCATGATCGGCGGACGCGAGCTGGCACGGATGAAGCCCGGAGCGATCCTGCTGAACGTCGCTCGAGGCGGCGTCGTCGACGAGGCAGCCGTGGCGGAGGCTCTCGCGGCGGGAGGCCTCGCCGGGGCCGGGATCGATGTCTTCGAGCACGAACCGCCCGTTGATTCTCCCTTGCTCGCAGCGCCGAACACGCTGCTCACGCCGCACCTCGGGGCAGCGACCGCCGAGGCCCAGGTCGCCGTCGCGGAGGAGGTCGCCGACCAGGTCATCGACGTCCTCGCCGGCCGCAGCGCCCGTTACGCGGTCAACGCCCCGCTGCTCACGCCGGAGACGGCGGAGGCCCTCGCCCCGTACCTGCCGCTGGCCGAGATCCTCGGCCGCTTCTTCGCGCAGTTCTGCCGGACAGGTGTGCGGACGCTGACGCTCGAGATCGCCGGTGACCTGTCGTCGTTCGATGGGTCGCCGCTGACCGCCGCCGTTCTCAGGGGGCTGCTCGAGACCTCGACGACCGAACGGGTCAACCTCGTCAACGCCGGGGCCCTGGCGAAGGCTCGCGGCATCACCGTCGTCGAGCGCAAGACTCCGGACGCGGGTGCGTTCGCCGCCCAACTCACGCTCTCGGGCGAGTCGAAGGGCCGTACCACGACGGTCGCGGGCACCGTGGCCGGTGGCGAGCCGCGCCTGACGCGACTCGACGAATACCGGCTCGACATGGAGCCGTCCGAGGTGATGCTCATCACTCGCCACCGCGACCGGCCCGGGATGATCGGTCGGATCGGGCAGACCCTCGGCCAGGCCGACGTGAACATCAGCGCGATGCATCTCGGTCGATCCGCGCCACGTGCCGACGCACTCATGATCCTTGCCCTCGACGACGATGTGCCGCCGGCCGCCGCCGAGGAGATCCGGACCCACGAAGCGGTGCTCGACCTGTGGATGATCCGGCTCGGCAGCGACCGGTGACCGCGTCGTCTGAGACCGGCACGGGACCACTTGTCCCCGACGGCCTCGACGCGACGCTCGTCCTGGTCCGCCACGGCGAGTCGCAGTTCATCGTCGAAGGCAGGTTCCAGGGCCAGGCCGACCCGCCCCTCTCGACCCTCGGCCTGCGCCAGGCCGAGCGCGTCGCCGCCAGGCTCGCCCATCCGCACGCCTCCCCTGCCCTGCCGGTTCCCGGCGGGCCGCCGATCGAGATCGTCACCTCGCCGCTCACTCGCTCAGCCGCAACCGCCGAGGAGATCGGTCGGGCCATGGCCGGCGAGCTCTCGTTCGGGCGGCCGATCCCGTTGCGGGCCGAGGCCGGCCTCATCGAGATCGGCCAGGGGGAGTGGGAGGGATTGCACGCGTCGGAGATCGACAGCCGATGGGGGGACGTCCTCTCGACGTGGCGCCGGCGCCCGCTCGAGGCATGGGCTCCGGGCGGCGAGTCGATTCCGGACGTGGCGGCGCGCGTCCGGCCGGCGGTCGCCGCGGTCCTGGGGCGGCTCGCGGAGAACGGCGTCGCGGGGACACTCGATCGGCCGCAGGTCCCCGGCTACCGGGAGGCCTCGACGCCGCATCCATGGTCGGTCGTCGTGGGCCATGACGGCGTCTTCAAGGTTCTCCTGCTGACCCTCTTCGACCTGCCACTCGACCGATTCTGGATGTGGTCCTTTGAGCTGACCGGCATCGGTGTCGTCGAGTTCCGCGCCGGGCGGCCGGTCGTCCGCGCCATGAACCTGACCGGGCACCTCGCGCCGCTGCTGGACGAGGCCGCGCAGGAAGCCGGCGAAGAGCGCCAGAAATCAGGAGCCCTCTGACGGTCGCCACATGGGCGGTCCATGCGGGCGTTGGCGCGCTGCGCCGTTCGCTTACGCACCTTGGGGTGCGCGCGCTCACGTGCTCGCACGCCGCCTTCGCCTGAACCGTCCTGCGGCGCCCTTGGCTCACGGTCCGAGATTAGCGCGGTCGGCGATTCCGGCGGCGGAAGAGCAGTCTCAGGAGGCTGATCCGGAGGCGTCGGTAGGATTCGCGTAGCGCACGGATCCGGTCGTCGTCGAGCGTCCGCCGGCCGTAGGCCACCTCGACCTTGGCCGTGGCGACCGTCTGGAGCTCGGGCCTGATGTTCGGCAGCACGTCGCCGAGAGCGGTCGCGTACTCATAGGCAGTCTGCGTCGGACGCGGCCCGAAGCCGAAGCGCGCCGCGAGCCTCGTCACCCCGGCATACACGCCTTCGGGTGTCGTCGGTCCCCTAGGGCCTCGCTGCCAGGCGACGAAGGCGAGACCGCCGACGATCCCAAGGAGCAGCATGGCGACGATGATGAACGGGCCGGCCCCGCCTCCGCCCGACGTGGACGTGGCTCCGCCGCCTGATCCGGGCGATGCGCGGTCCGGACCCTCCGGTCCGGCATTGTCGTTCGGCGCGCGGCTCTGGAACGGTGTCGCGGACGGGGCGGCCACCGGCTTGCCCGACGGAAGGGGCTCGGCCCGCGAGACGGCGCCGCCGGTCGGGTCGAACGGCACCCAGCCGTGACCGGGGAAGTACACCTCGACCCAGGCGTGTGCCCGGTTGTTCAGGATCTCCTCGACGCCCGTGAGCTCATTGATGTCACCGGGCAGGAACCCCTCGACGAACCGTGCCGGAATCTTGTGCTCCCGAAGGAGGAGGGTCGCCAGCGTCGCGTAATGCAGGCAGGCGCCGCGGCGCGAAATCGCAAAGCATTCGGCCTGGCTGTGATTGAGGCAGTCGACATCGGACACGTTGGTGTCGTACTCGAACCGTGACCCTTGGAGCTCGCGGACAACCGTTGCGGCGACGTCGTAGGGGTTGTCGTCGGGCGTCTTTGCCAGGACATCGGCGAGGACGCCCTTGGCGGCTTCCTCGAGTGCTCCCTGCGGGACATCGAGATAGTTCGCCACGATCTCGTCCGGATAGCCCGTGCCGGCGACGCGCAGGGCGTTCTGCGTCAGCGCACCGGGTGGGTCGTCGCCTAGCAGCGGAACGCGCGCGGTCACTTCGTACGCTTGGTTACCTTCGACCTGGATCGCCTGGAAGAACCCATCTTCACCAAGGCTCAGCAGCTCGGCGTCCAGGCTGAGCTTGACCGGCACCAACGGACTCAGGACGAACTGGCTCCGGTAGCCGTCCGGGGTGACCGTGAAGATGACCTCCTCGCCGCCAGCCTCGGGTGGCGCGTCGAGCGTCCCGCCAAGGAGTTCGTCCCCAGCCGGCCGGAGGCTGACCACGGGCTCGCCGGTCCACTCCCAGCCGTCATGGTTGAAGCGATCGAACGCGACGGCTCGCCAGTAGTACGGCCGCCCATCGCCGGGCGGGCGCCGGATCGTGACTGCAAGTGCATCGTCCTGGTTCCATACGCTCTGGATCACCGCGGTCGGGCCGAACTGGACACCCCCGATTCCGCGCGTCTCGGCGCCGGCCGGAAGGTAGCGCTGGATGGCGGCGCTGATGTCGAGAAGGACGGGCTTGACGTCGTCCCACGCACCTGCAAGCGGCGACGACCTGGCCGTGGCCGTCAGCGCCAGCGATCCGAGGACCGCGGCAATGATGAAGACCGTGCCGCCACGCAGGTAGATCGAGCGGACCGCCGTCGGGTCGCCGATCCGGCGCCGGGTCCAGGTCGCCTGCTCCTCGAGCGCGTGGAGCCGGATGAGGAGGAACAGCGACGCGAGGCTGAACAGGATCAGGTAGGCGAGCTGGTCGCGCAGCGTCGCCGCCATGTTGCCGATGATGATCGCGCCGATCACGACAACGGCACTGAGCGGCCGCCGGTGGCGGAAGACGGCGGATGCGGCGAACTGGCCGGTTGCCCAGCACAGCAGGCCGAGGACGAGCAGGTGATGACCGGTCGCCCGCGTCGCTAGTTGCTGGTTGACGATCAGGTCTGACCAGGCCCTCGTCATCTCCGATGCCGTGGCCGTGAACTGGACGCCCGGCGTCGCGCTGGGGAGGAGAACGCCACCGACGAGGATCGGGACGATCAGGGCCGCGAAGGCCGCGCCGATCGTGTGGGCGAGCCAGCGGTTCCAGCCGACTTTCGACCCCACGAACCCGACCAGCACCCCGAGGACCGCGGTCACCGGGAGGAAGTCCGTCCAATCGCCCCGACGGAGCACCCAGGCCGCGTCGTCGATCGCCCAGGCCGCCGCAACCGCCATGACGCCGACGAGCGCCAGGCTCAGCCAGCCCTCCACGGGCCCGAGCGGAAACTGCGGCCGCTTCATCCGACCAGAGCCTCGCCGAGCGCCTGGCCCGGCAGGACGTTGTGGACCTTCATCTCGTATTCCGAGAGCGCATGGCGGAGCGCCCGAGCGCGCTGCGCTCGCTGCTCCTCGACGAGCGGGTCGATCGGCGGCAGGATCTCGCCCAGCCGCTCCCGCTCGGTCCGGGCGACACGATCGAAGGCCGCCGCGTCAACGGTCACGACGACCGTCGCGATGCCGCGCGCCCGAAGCGACGCGATGGGGCGGATCCATGTCCCGTCAGTCGACGGGGTGATGACGATCGCCGTCATCCCGCGGCGGAGCCGCCCGGCCGTGGCGACCAGCGTCTCGACGAGCGGCGTCGATCCGTCACCTTCGACGGCGGCCAGGAGCTGCATGATCTTCAGGTGCTGCCGGCTCCCCCGGTCGGCCGGGATGAGCGCGGCGCGATGGGCGTTGACCGTGATCCCGACCGCCCGATTCTCGAGGATCGCCTTGTCGGCTACCGCAGCCGCGACCCGGACGGCCGCCTCGACCGTCGACTCGTCGCCCCGACCGGTCTGGATCGATCGCTCGAGGTCGAGGATGATCCAGGCATCGGCGGTCTGCTCGAGCTCGAATTCCTTGACCTGGATCTCGCCGTGACGGGCCGTCGCCCGCCAGTGGATTCGGTTGAAGCTGTCGCCCGGTGCCCAGGGGCGGACGGTCGTCGCGAGCGGCGTGGTCTGGAGCGTCCGCTCCGGTGACGCGTTGCTGCCCTCGAGATACGCGGCAGGCAGGCGCCACAGCGGGATTCTCTCGATCCGCGGGTAGACGACGACCGCGACTCCCTGGCCAACCGACGCTGATGCCTCGAAGAACCCGAACGGGTCGCCGGTCCGGATCTGCAGCGGCTCGATGCGGAAATGCCCACGACGAACCAGCGGCACGCGCACCAGCCACGAGCGCTCGCCGTGAGGCCCCAGTGGAATCGCCCGCCCCGGAAGGCCGCCCGGCAGCGTCGTCGGGTTGTGGACCTCCAGCCAGGGCTTGGGGACGCGGCTCGTGTTGCGGAGGGTGTAGGTCACCCGGATCCGGTCACCGACATGGCCGTTCAGCTGGCTGACCGCGTAGCCCGCCTCGAGGTCCGACAGGCCGAGCCTGGTGATGATGTACGAGCCACCGATGACGATGATCGCGAGATAGACGAGGTAGAAGAGGAACGCGAGCCCGGTCGAGAACGCGGCGATCAGGAGGATCGCAACGATCAGGAGGAGCTGCAGACGGCGCATCAGTCGTTCGATCGGCCGTCGGCGCGCGTTGGGTCGTCCGTCCTAGGCACTCGCCGCGCCCTGGCTCGTCGGGCGGATGGCCCGGGGGCCGTCCGGGCCGCCGGTCGGGCGGATGCCGTCGATCGGCGTGGCGTCCAGCAGCTCGCGGATCACGTTCCCGGACTGGACGTCATGGATCGAGGCGCTCGTCTTGATGATCAGGCGGTGGGCCAGCGCCGGCTCGGCGAGAGCCTTGATGTCGTCGGGGATCACGTAGTCGCGACCTAGCAGCCCGGCCAGCGCCTGGCCGGCGCGGTACAGGGCGATCGAGCCGCGGGGCGACGCCCCGAGGTACACGTCGGGATGGGAGCGCGTCCCGTTGACGATCCGGACGATGTACTCGGCCACGGTCGAGTCGACGTAGACGTCGCGGACGGCCGATTGCATGCCGCGCAGCTCGTCGACGGAGCAGACGACCTCGATGTCCTCGAGCGGATGCGTGCGCTTCTGCTCGTCGAGGATCAGGACCTCTTCGATCGGCTGGGGATAGCCGAGCCGGATTCGGAGCATGAAGCGGTCGAGCTGCGCTTCGGGGAGGGCGAACGTCCCCTCGTACTCGATCGGGTTCTGGGTGGCGATGACGAGGAAGGGGTCCGGCATCGCGTACGTCGTGCCGTCGATCGTCGCCTGTCGCTCTTCCATGCACTCGAGCAGCGACGACTGGGTCTTCGGCGTCGCCCGGTTGATCTCGTCGGCCAGCACGACCTGGGCCATGATCGGGCCGGGCCGGAACTCGAACTCCTGGTTCTTCTGGTTGTAGATCGAGAGGCCGGTCACGTCCGACGGCAGGAGGTCCGGCGTGAACTGGATCCGCCGGAAGCTACAGCCGAGGCTGCGGGCGATCGCCTTGGCGAGCACGGTCTTGCCAGTGCCGGGCACGTCCTCGATCAGGAGGTGGCCGCGGCACAGCAGCGCGACCAGTGCGAGCCGGACTTCGTGGTGTTTGCCGACGATCACGCGCTCGACGTTGGCGAGGACCTTCTCGCCGGTCTGCTCAAGGTTGGTCATCAGGCTCCTCAAGGGAATCGCGATCCACGGTAGGTTCGCGGAGGGGTGTCAACTGATAGTACGCTGGAGACGCGGAATGGGTTCGGAAGGTGACGGCGAGAGCCCTCGGGCCGATGGCTTCGCGGAGCTCAGCCTCGGACCTCGGCGGGCCGGCCGCCGGTCAGCTCTCGCGGACTCAACCCCTGAGAAGGGTGATACCTCCGACGACTAGCGTCATCATGCAGCCGACGAGGCCCATCGCCGCGAGGAAGAACTCGCCTCCGACGAACGCCGCTGCCGCGACGGCGCCGAACAGTGCGGCCATGACCACCGCGATCGCCGCCAGCCCGATTCGCTCGAGCGCTGTCCGGCGTTCGCGCTCGACCGCCGCCGGGCCGACGTCGGTGAGTTCATGGGCGTCGACGTCGTCCGGTCGGGCCGGGGGCTGGTTCGCCGCTCCGCTGGTCGCTCATGGCGCCACGGTATCGAAATATGACTTCATGAGCGAGCCCGCGAGAGGTGCCGCCCGTTCCCCGCCCCGCCCGCCGCGTTCGACCAGGACCGCGATCGCGATCTGCGGGTCGTTCGCCGGGGCGAACCCGATGAACCAGGAGTGCGGCTCGCCCGTGCCGCCGAGCTCCGCCGTCCCGGACTTGCCCGCCGTGGGGATGCCCCGGACCTTCGCGCCGGGGGTGAACTGCCGGCCGAGGTTGCCTTCGACCGCCTCGAGCATCGCCGCGGTGATGGCATTGGCATCGTCCTGAGAGATGACGCGCCGGAGCGACTCCGGGCCGATCCTGCGGGTGCCCTCTTTGCCGGTCAGCGCCGTCACGAGTCGCGGCCGCATCAGCTCGCCGTCGTTGGCCACCGTCGCGGCGACGAGCGCCATCTGGAGCGGCGTGACGAACGTCTCGGCCTGGCCGTAGGACGCGTTGGCGAGCTCGACCTCGTCGACGAAGCCGCCCGGCGCGGAGCCGGTGCTGTTCGTGACCTGCGAGACGGCGGTCGGCAGGTCGAACGGAATCGGCTCGTCGAACCCCAGCTTCTCGGCGTACTCCCGGAGGTTGGCGCCGCCGGTCTCGAGGCCGGCCAGCGCGAACCAGATGTTCGAGGACACCTCCGTGGCGTTGACGAGGTCGAACGTGCGCGCGGGCACGCCGGCGTGCTCGCGGATCCGGAACCCGTTGACGACGAGGCCCGTCCGCTCCGCCGCCGCCTGGCCCGGGAACGTCGTCGTCGGCTCGATCGAGCCTGAGCCGAGGGCCGCGACGGCGGTGACGATCTTGAAGACGGAGCCCGGCACGTAGCGGCCCTGTGTCGGGCGGGTGAGGAGCGGCTTGGCTGCGTTGTCACTGACGGCCGCGAAGCCCGCCTCCTCCGTCGCCGGGTTGGCGATCGCCGAAGCGTCGTAAAGCGGCGTCGAGGCAAGGGCGAGGACCTCGCCGGTCCGCGGATCGAGCATCACCACCGCGCCGCTGTCCGCTCCGAGCCCCTTGACCGCGAGACGCTGGAGCGGGAGGGACAGCGAGAGCGTGAGGGACTGCGGGTCGTACGGATCGGCCTGGAACTTCTTCAGGAGGTTCCGGATCGGGTCCGGGTCGCTCAGACCGGTGAGCTGCGCTCCGAACGAGCGTTCCAGGCCGGCCGACCCGTACCGGAGGCTGGCATAGCCGACGACCGGTGCGACAGCCTGATCCGCGTAGACGCGGTAGAAACCGCCCTTCGGATTCTTCTTGTTGGTGGCGAGGACCGTCCCGTCCCGATCGGCGATCTCGCCGCGGGCGACATTCCGGGCCGCGACCGCAACCGCGGGATTGTCCGGCGCTTCAGACAACTCCTCGGAGCGGATCACCTGCCAGTAGCCGGCTCCGCCCGCAAGGACGCCGAACGCGAGTGACAGTGCGACGCCGACGTGGGCGATGTTCCTCGCGACCGGGCGGCGCGCCATCAGGCGGTCCCCCGGCGGGTCAGTCGTGCCAAGCGACCGGGCGGCGTGGGCGCAGGTGGCGGCTCGACGCCCTTGTCCGACAGGGCCAGGAGCAGGCCGACGACGATGCCGTTGACGAGCAAGGACGAGCCACCGTAGCTGATGAACGGCAGCGTGATGCCGGTCAACGGGATGAGCTTCAGGTTGCCGGCGGCGATGATGAACGCCTGGACGCCGACGACGAGGGCGAGCCCCGCGGCGAGGAGTGATCGGAAGTCGTCACCGGCGGAGGCGCCGATCCGCAGACCCCGTTCGATGACCACGAGATAGATCCCGAGGATCGCCATGATCCCGATGAGGCCGAGCTCCTCACCGAGCGCGGCGAGCGGGAAGTCCGTCGATACGGCGACGGGATCGACGTCGGCAGGCCCGCCCCGAGGCCCGTCCCGACAAGCCCGCCGCGGGCGAAGGCGTAGAGCGCCTGGATGATCTGGTAGCCGTCGGTCGCCGGCGCGGCAAACGGATCGATCCAGATGTCGACCCGCGTCCGGACGTGCGGAACCAGCTGGTACATGACGAAGGCGCCGAAGAGGAACATGAGCAGGCCCAGGACCACGTAGCCGAGCCGCGCGGTCGCCGTGTACAGGAGCAGGAGGAACACGGCGAAGAACAGCAATGCGGCGCCGAGGTCCCGCTGGACGACGACGATCCCGAGGGCGATCGCCCACATCGCGACCATCGGCGCGAGATACGGCAGCGGCGGCATCTGCGATCGGCCCGATCCGCGTCGATCTGCTCCACGAGGAGCGGCCGGTTCTCCGAGAGGTAACCGGCGAGGAAGACGACGAGGATGACCTTCAGCAGCTCTGACGGCTGGCCGCTCACCGGGCCGAAGGACAGCGTCAGGCGCTGGCCGTTGATCTCGGTTCCGAGGACGAACGTCAGCAGCAGGAGCGCGACGCCCGCGGCCGCCCACGTGTACTTGTAGAGGCGGAGCCAGCGGTCGGAGCGGACGACGATGGCGAGGGTCGTCGCGATGCTGATCGACAGCACCAGCCAGACGAGCTGGACGTCGGCGAGTCCGAGCGTCGCGCCGAACAGGTGCTGGACGACGAGGTCCTGGGGCAGGCGCTCCATCAGCAGCAGGCTCATCCCGCCGAGCAGGCCAACGGCCGGCAGCAGCACCTGGTCCGTCCGCCGTCCAGTCAGCACCTGAGCGAGATGGGCCGCGAGGAGGACACCGAGATAGACCGCGAGATGGAACGGCTCGGCCGGCGAGAAACCGGCGGTCGCCGCGGTCACGTCCGTCTGTCGAGCGAGCTCGAGCGAAACGCTGCCGACGAGGATCGCGGCCGCAACGACGAGCAGGAGTCGGGCCTCGCGCCACCTTGGCCGCGGCCTGATCCCGCCGAGGATCCTGGGCAGCGCCGGCGCGGTGAGCCGTCACCGACGAGGTCGCTCGAGGCGAAGGCGGACCTGGCCGAGCTGGATCTCGTCGCCGTAGCCGACCGGCACCACGCCATCGACCGGCGACCCGTTGACGAACGTCCCGTTCGTGCTCTCGAGGTCCTCGACGTACCAGGTCCGCCCGCGGAAGGTCAGGACGGCGTGCTGGGACGAGGCGAATTGATCGTCGACGACGATCGCGTTGTTGACGTCGCGGCCGAGGGTCGTGATCGCATCGAGGGCGAGCGCGCTCCCCCGGCAGGCTCGCCGGCCGGCGAGGCGACGACGACGAGCCGGCCGAGCTCCGCTGTCGGCTCGCGCGCGGCCGCGTTCAGGTCGCGGAGCAGCATCCGGGCGATCCCGAACAGGAACAGGTACAGGAGGGCCAGAAAGAGCAACCTGACGACCCAGATCGTGACGACGAAGCCGTCCATCAGGTCGGCCTCCACGGACTCGACGACCGAGGACCGTGTCTCCGAGGCGGATCCGGTCGCCTTCGCCGAGGGCGATCTCGTGGATCCGACGATCGTTGACCCACGATCCATTCGTGCTCCCGAGATCGGCCAGGAGCAGGGCACCCTGGCGGCCGTAGATCCGGGCATGGTGGCGGGATGCGCGGTGTCCTGGAGGACGAGCCCGTTGTCGGCGCCGCGACCGATCGTCAATGGGCGGCCCTCGACCACGAACGACTGGGTCGAGCCGTCCGGTCGGATCTCGCGGAGGGTCGCACGCGGCGACTCGACCACCGGGACGACGAAGACCGCCGTCTGGTCGATCCGGCCGCCGCGGGTCGTCGCCGGCGTCACCATCGCTCGCGGGCGACGGACCGTCCCGACCGCGGTCCGACACCGGCCGCGATCGTCGAGTCGAGGCTCGCCGCCACGCGGACGTCGCCCGGCTCCACCTTCGCATCGGCGATCAGTCCGACCGTCGGTCGGTCGGCGAGGATGTAGCCATGGCCGCGGGCGAACCCCAGGGCGGCGTCGGCCAGGTCGGCGGCTAGCGACGGATGCGTGGCACGCAGCGCCTCGAGGTCGTCCGGAGCGAGGTGAATCGCGTACCGATTCGGGACGAGCGTCCGGTCGCCATCGCGGACCCGTTCGGACTCCATCGCCCGCTCCACCCGCCGCTGCAGCTGGATCGGCTGGAGTTTCGTTCGGAAGAGTCGCGCCGTCTGCCGCTCGAAAAGGCGTTCGAAGAACCGCTCGAGGGCGGTCAGGGGTCGCATGATCGGTGGCGGAGTCTAGCAGACGGTCCTTCTGCGATCCTCTGCGTGCATGACCCGTCGCGGGACCATCGTCGCGAAACGTGGTACATGCGGCTGAGGCCAGCGAGAAGGGCGGCGAGATACTCTCGCTCCGTTCGGTACTGCCCTTCCGAATCGACTGGTTTCAACGTGTACCGGGGGCACGATGCCCGAGATCCTGACCGAGTCGTTCTGCGAACGGTGTGGCACGCGCTACACATTCGAGTCGACCGCGCCCGCAAAAGCGAAGAAGCTCGGCAAGTTCAAGACCTTGTCCAAAGGCCTCAAGAACTACGTCCTGAGCGACGAGAACTCTCTGGACGAGGCCATGGCGGCCGCTCGCAGCGACGAGGAACGTGAGCTCACGGGCTCATCAGCTCGAGGCCTTCCAGGCGACGTTCAACTTCTGCATGAATTGCCGCCAGTACACCTGCGCCAATTGCTGGAACCCGACCGAGGGCGCCTGCCTGACATGCGCTCCGCTCAACGGCCAGATCTCGCTCAATGGCCACGACTCGATCCCGACGTTCCTTCGCGATCTGGCGCCGGCCCTGACCGATGAACCGCTTCCCATCGAGGCCTCGCCGTGGCCGGTTTCCGACGCATCCACGCACGCAGCTGGCCCGACGACGCTCGAGACGGACTCGCCGGACCTCGCTGCGGAGGCATGGCCGATCGAAGCCGAGCAGGCCGCGAGAAGCGACGAGACCGTCGAGACGGCCGCTGAAGCGGAATGGATCGCCGCTGAGGCCGGCGCGGCAGCCGGTTCCCTCGTGGTCGATGCTGATGACGCACGCGTCCCGGATCCCGCCGACGTTGCATCGACCGAGGCCGAGGCCGTGGCGGCGCTCGAACCGTCAGTCGACGAGGCTGCGGCGCCCGTCGATAAAGCGGTCGCAGCGCCCGCTGAGGCGTATGCGTTCGAGTCCGATATCGCCCCGGTCATCGCCGAGCTCGCCGCCGTCGATGAGCGCGCGGCAGCCGCATCCCGTCGCACCTCCGCCCTCCTCGCCAGGTTGCGCCCCGCCGCAGTCGACGAACCGGTCGCGGCCGACCTTGAGGACATCGCGGCCGAGACCGCCGAGACCGAGCTCGCAGCAGCTGAGGTTGCCGCTGCGTCTGCCGAGGCGGACATGGCGGCCGAGGTTGCGGCGCAGGCCGAGCTGGCGGCAGCCGCCGCCGAAGCCGAGCTCGCGGCCGAGGCGGCTGCGGCCGAACTCGCCGCAGCGGCAGCAGAAGCGAAGCTCGCGGCCGCGGCGGCCGACGCGGAGATCGCGGCCCAGGCAGAGATCGCGGCCCAGGCCGCCGCAGCAGAGCTCGCGGCAGAGGCCGCGGAAGCCGACCGGGCCGCGCAGGTAGCCGCAGCAGCCGCCGAAGCGGACATCGCGGCGGAAGCGGCAGCCGCCGAGCTCGCCGCAGCGGCCGCCGAGGCCGACATCGCCGCACAGGTCGCGGTTGTTGAGCCTGTGACGGAAGAACCCGTCGTGGACGCGGCTTGGCCGGACGAACGAGTCGATGCCCTGCCGCCGGAGCTCCTTGCCGTCATCGGGCCGGCGATCGAGGCCGCGCCGGAAGTCGCGGACGAGCTGGTCGCCGAGGCGTTCGACGTCGCTCCCGAGGCACCAGCCGCACCCGTCGAGACCGAGCTGGAGGCCGAAGCCGTCCGCGCCGACGTCGTCGAGCAGCCGACATGGCGGATCGTCGCCCCGGACGCCGCGACCACCTCGCCCAACGGCCACCCGGCGCAGCCGGAGCCGGTCCAGCCCCCGGTTGCCAGCCAGGCCCCCGTCGCGCCGACGCCCGCCGTCGAGCCGCAGTGGCCGACCCCGCCCGAATCGCCAGTCCCCCAGGCCGATCCCTCGTACCTCGTGAGTCGCCGCACGTCGGACGCCTCCGAGGGGCTCTGGGCCGCGTCCGCCCGCGGTGTCATCGCCCACGCGCCGGGCACCCCGGCAGCCGTCATCCAGACCTGCGGCAGCTGCGGTCTGTCGCTATCGGCGACCGCGCGGTTCTGCCGTCGCTGCGGGACGCGCCAGGGCGCCTGACCGGCGGAACCCGTTCCGCGTCAGGCGACGGCCGCTGTCTTCTCCGCCGCGAGCATCCGCTCGCGGACCCATGCCGCGCCGATGAGAATCAGCGTATAGGTGAGGCCCAGCCAGGCCAGGGCGACGAACATCGCCCCTAGCGTTCCGTAGACGAAATTGGCCCCTAGCGCGCGGGGTGCGAGCACGGCGAAGGCCCTCGTCAGGAGAACGAGCCCGATGCCGACCGCGACCGCCGGAAGGATCACCGCCGACCTGGTCGGGCGGATCGGCGGAACGAGCACATAGACGAACACCAGCGCAAGTGAGCTGAGGGCGGCAGGGAGAACCAGAAGGAGTCCCAGGAAGACCGCGTCGAGGCCGACGTCTCCCACCACACCGAGCTCCGACACGAACGAAGCGACCGACGTCGCCAGGAACGCCGCCACGATGACACCGGCAATGACGACGACCGACGCCACCCGGCGAATCGTCGAGGCGACGATCCCACGCCGTGGCGCACCCGCATACATCGCCCCGATCCCGGTCTCGAGCGACGCGAACAACCGCGTCGCCCCCCAGATCGACCCGACGAGCCCGATGATCGAGAGCGATGGCGAGGCCGTCGCCAGGCCGAAGAGGAGCTCGTCGACGAAGCTGGACAGCGGCGGCGCCCAGTCGGTCAGGGCGTCCCTGACGTTGTCGAGGGTCGCCGGATTGGTCACGAAGAAGCCGAGAATCGCGCTCCCGAAGAGGGCCATCGGGATGATCGCGAAGAGCGTGTTGTAGGCGATCCCGGCAGCGAGGAGCCCGCCACCGGCGGCATTGAAGCGGTCGATCACCGCACGCGCCATGGTGACGCGGCGATCTCCGAAGATCGGAAGCGCGAGGGCCTGAAGCCGTACCACCCAGGCCGGCGGGCTGGTCCGACCGGGCGGCACGCCGGTCAGCTTCGGATGTCCTCGAAGAGCGAGGGCTGCAGATCCTTGGCGTGGACCCGACGCGGCGCGGCGACGAGCGCACGGACCTCGCCCCGACGGACGAACCGCCGGCCACCGAGCTTGATGCTCTGCAACTTGCCGGCGCGCGCCCAGCTGCCGATCGTTGCCGGGCGGAACTCGATGTTCGCGGCGGCGAGGATCTGCGGACGCTTCGCCGAGGGTGATCCAGTCGGTCGGTGCAGCCATCTGCCGTCTCAGTCCGACGAGCCTGTTGCCGCGGACGAATCGCCCGTCGAGGAGGCGCTGGATCCGCCGGAGGACCCGGCGTCGGACTTCTTCGTGTCGGTCTTGGTCCCATCCGTGCCCGACTCTGCTGCCGAACCCGTCGAGGTGCTGTCGCCGCTCGTCCCCTTGTCGTCCTTGGCACGGGCCGCGCGAGTCGACGAGCTGCGGTCCTTCTTCGCCCAGCCGCTGCCCTTGAAATGGACGGTTGGTGCGACGAACTTCTTCGTCATCGTGCCCTCGGCACCGCACTCCGGGCAGAACTTCGGCCCATGGTCGTTGATCCCGTGAATGACCTCGGTGACACGCCGGCAGTTCGAACAGGTGTAGTCGTAGATCGGCACGGGCGGCCGGTTGGCTCAGCCGCGAAGTAGCCGCATCCCGCACTTCGGGCAGTAGAAGGCCCGATCGTGCGCGGAGGCGAACCCGCAATGGGCGCACACGAGCCCGCCCCGCCCAGCCGATGGCACGGGACGCTCGATCTGGGTCAACCCGAGGGCGAACTGACTGGCGAGGACATTCGTGAGGATTCCCGACACGAGCCGGGCGCCGATCCGGTCCGTGTCGCCACGAACGCCCTTCCCACCCCAGCCGACAACGGCCCGCACGATCATGTCGCCGGTTGCCTCGTCCCAGTGGGATGCGACGCCGCCGACGATCGCGCTGTAATCCGGATACCCCGACGTGTCCACCTCGCCGTCAAGCATCGCGCAGACGAATGTGTCGAAGGCGAGATCGATCGCATCAATCGACTCGAGCACGACGAGCGCGTGCCGGGTCACCGGGGAGTGGCCGTGATGGGCGTTGAGCCACTGCATCGCCTCGGACGGGCGGCTGATGACGGGCGACGCCTGGCTGAACTCGATCGGCAGCGGCTCGACCACCTCGACATCGCTCTTGGCGATTCCCATCAGCATCGACGGGAGCTCGGCCATGGCCTTGGGGCTCGACTGGATCCGGACGCCCTCGCTGCTCTTGCCCGCGTACGAGAGCTTGAGTTGGAACTCCTGGGCGATGACCTCATCGGGTAACGCGATCCTGGGTTCCGGCTGTGCGGGCTCCGGGGCCGGGGCCGCGGCATTCTTTCGCTTCAGGAACTCGAGCGGCACGGGCGTCTCCGGTCCGAGTGGGTGGTCGGCGCTAATCCTAGCAGCGCCGGACAGCGGCGCTCGCACGATCAGTCGCGGACGAACAGGGCCGCCTCGAGCCCCCGCAACCTGACGGACGAGTCGCTGCCCGGCCGCGGCGGCTCGGGATCCGTCCCGGCGAGCGGCCGCCAGTCGGATCCGCCACCCGGCGGGACCCATGTGACGTTGCGCTCGTCGGTCGAGAAGTTTACGAACGCGAGGACCGCGCCCGGGCCTTCGCCGCGAATCCACCCGAGCACGTCAGGCTGATCCTGGGCGACCCAGCCGAACGAGCCGGCCCGGAGGGCGCGCCGGGTTCGCCGTGCCCGGATGAGGCGCCGATAGCACGCGAGAACCGAGCGCGGGTCGGCCGTCTCGATCGCGACGTTGCGGACGGCGACGTCCTCGCCGATCCGAATCCACGGTCGGCCCGTCGTGAAGCCGGCACCCGGCCCCGCGGTCCACGGCATCGGCGTCCGGCACTGATCGCGGTTCCACCAGGGAAACTCGGGGCTTGCGAGCCGCGCCGGCGGATCGACGATCTCGTTGGTCGGGATCGCGACGTCGATCATCCCGAGCTCCTCGCCGTAGTACAGGAACGGCGAGCCGCGCAGCGCGAGCAGGAGCACCGCCGCCGCCTTGGCGACACCATCGACGTCGGCGATGCCGGCCGACGCCGCGAGCCGTGATGCCTGGCGGGGCTGATCGTGGTTCGAAAGGACGAGGGTCGGCCACTTGTCCGGCCCGAACTCCGCCTCGCGACGGTCGACGACGCGGCGGAACGCGTCCGCCGACCACGGGGCGGAGACCATCTCCCAGTCGAACACGAGATGGCCGCTCACCGTGAGCTGCGCGGCGCGGTCCGGGCCGCCGTCGAACAGCTCGCCGACGGTGAACCGACCCGGGTATTCGTCGACGAGGTCCCGGAATTGCCCGAGAAGATCGATGAAGTCGGGCTGGTCGCGATCGTTGAGGTGGATCTGGCGGGTCCACGCCGTCGGCCCCTCCTGCGGCGGGTTCGCGATGAGGTCCGGGTGCTTGAGGAAGACGTTGAACACGTCCAGCCGGAAGCCGTCGACGCCGCGATCCAGCCAGTGGCGGACCATCGCGAACTGGGCGGCCTCGACCGCCGGGTTGCGCCAGTTCACGTCCGGCTGCTGGGGCAGGAACGTGTGCTGGTAGAACTGGCCGCGTTGCGGATCCCACGCCCAGGCCGGGCCACCGAAGAACGAGACCCAGTTGTTTGGCGGCAACGGTTGGCCGTGCTCGCCGAAGCCGGCTGGATCGCGCCACAGATACCAGTCGGCGAACGGTCCCTCGCGCGACTGGCGGCTGGCCTGGAACCAACGGTGCTGATCGCTCGTGTGATTCATGACCAGGTCGAGGACGACCCGCATCCCGCGCCGATGGGCCTCGGTGACGAGGCGATCGAAGTCCACCTCGGTGCCGAAGACCGGGTCAACGGCGGCGTGATCGCTGACGTCGTAACCGACGTCGAGACCGGGCGACGGGTAGATCGGCGACAGCCAGATCGCATCGATCGCCAGGCCGTCCGGGCCGAGGTAGTCGAGCCGGCCGATGATCCCGGGCAGATCCCCCACCCCATCGCCGTTGCTGTCGGCGAAGCTCCGCGGATAGACCTGGTAGACGACGCCCTCGCGCCACCACTCGGGACCCAGGACGTAGTCGGCAGCGACGTCGGTCTGGTCTTGGCCGGGCTCGATCACAACGACCAGGCTCTCCTTCGGACGCGCCCGAGATGGGCCGGATCCCTGCGATCAGAAAGTTGCGAGAGGGTTGACGCGGCCTTGCGTTCGGAGTACTAATACGCGTCACTAACGCGAGTTAGTGTCCCCCTCCGTGGTCGCTCGGTCAAGACCCTCGCGGGAGCCGTTCCGACGCGATCCGGCCACCGCCCCGGAGTTGAATGGCGATCTCTCGCAGGCGACCGACGAGTGCGGACGTAGCGGCCCGGGCGGGCGTGTCACGGACGACCGTGTCCTTCGTCCTCAACGATCGGCCGGGCACCAACATCAGTCCGACGACGCGCGAGCGCGTCCGCGAGGCCGCCGCCGAGCTCGGCTACCATCCCCACGCCTCGGCCCGTGGGCTGGCCGGCGGGATGAGCCACATCCTCGGCTTCGTCCTCCGCCAGTCAGCCGAGCAGGTCGCCGGTGACGCCGCCCTCGCCGAGACACTGAGCGGCCTTGCCGCTGCCGCCCGGACCGCGGGCTTCCGGGTCATGGTCGAGCCGCTCGACCCGATCCAGGGCTCGTACGAGTCGCTGCTCCGCGCCCAGCACGCCGATGGCATCGTCGTCTCCGGCCCGCGGATCGACGACATCGGGCTGGCCAGGCTTGCCCTCGATGGCTTCCCGATCGTTCTCCAGGGGTCGCTGCCGGGGATCCAGGTGCCGAGCGTCGACATCGACAACCTCAGCGGGGCGACGCGGGCGGTCGAGCACCTCATCGGCCTGGGCTGGCGGCGGATCGCGTGCATCACGAACGCGCCACTGGCCTATACCGCCGCCCAGCAACGGCTCGACGGCTACCGCGCGGCGCTCGAGGCCGCCGGGATCCCATTCGACGAGAGGCTCGTCGCGTATGCCGCCTTCGACGCCGGTAGCGGCCACCGGGCGATGGCCGAGCTCCTCGCAAAGGGCCCGATAGAAGCTGTCTTCGTTGCCAGCGACGTCGTCGCCTTCGGCGCGATCGCGGCGATTCGCGAAGCCGGCCTGCGCGTCCCCGACGACATCTCCGTTGTCGGGTTCGACGACATCGCCCTTGCGGCGTTCTTCGATCCACCACTGACGACCGTTCGGCTGCCGGCGTACGACCTTGGTGTCGCCGCCGGCACGGCATTGCTCGACCGGGTCGCCGGCCGGCCGGTGCCGGACAGGACGCTCCTGCCGACCGAGCTGATCGTTCGAGCCTCGACTGCTCCACGGAGCGAGGGCGTCGCAGAGATTCGCCTGCGACCCCGGACTGTCACCGCCATCAAAGAGGAGGCACGCGGACCAGGAAGCTGACGCACATCCCGACGTGGGGGGCATGGAGGAGATGGACCTCGGCAAGGAACCGCGGTCCGGGAAAGGAGTCACGGATGGACAATCGGAGAACGTCATGGCGCCGCGTCGCCGCAATCGCGGGGGTCGCGGCGATGGTGTTCGCCGCCTGCTCCAGCCCGAGTGGATCGGGTGGCGCAGGCAAGTCAGTCACCGTCATCGGCACCTGGGGAGGCGACGAGGAGAAGGCCTTCAAGGAGATGGTCAAACCGTGGGAGACCCAGACGGGCAACACCGTCAAGTACACGGGTACCCGCGACCTCAATGCCGTACTGACGACCGGCGTCGCGTCGGGCGTCCTGCCTGACCTGGCCGGCCTTCCCGGCCCGGGCCAGATGAACGACTTCGCCAAGGCCGGCGCACTCAAGCCCCTTGACGCCGTTCTCGATGTCGCCAAGTACAAGGCCGATACGGCGCCCGCGCTCGTCGAGCTGGGCACTGTCGACGGCAAGATCACCGGCGTCTTCATCAAGGCTGCCGTGAAGGGCCTCATCTGGTACAGCCCGAAGCTTCACGACTTTGCTGCCGCGCCCCCGACGACGTGGGACGACCTCACCGCCCAGGCCAAGGCCAACCAGGGCGATGCCAACGCGATCTGGTGCGTCGGCGTCGAGTCCGGCGCAGCCTCCGGCTGGCCCGGAACGGACTGGATCGAGGACATCGTCCTTCGCCAGGCCGGCCCCGAGAAGTACAACCAGTGGTGGCAGGGCACGCTCAAGTGGAGCTCGCCTGAGATCAAGGCCGCATTCGAGACGTTCGGTGAGGTTGTCGCGAGCGCCGACGGCGGTGCGAACACCGTCCTGACGACCAACTTCGAGGTTGGCGGCGACGGCCTCTTCAAATCACCGCCCGGCTGCGTCTTCCATCACCAGGCCAGCTTCATCACCGGTCTCGGCGCCTTCAAGGATGCCGCAGCCGGAACCGACTACAACTTCTTCCCGTTCCCGGACATCGACCCGCAGTTCTCGGGTGCCGTTGAAGGCGCCGGCGACCTGTTCGGCATGTTCCACGACACCGAAGAAGCCAAGTCGCTCATGAAGTACCTCGTGACCTCCGAGGCCCAGGACATCTGGGTCAAGATCGGTGGCGCGCTGTCCGCCAACAAGAACGCAACAAGCTATCCCGACGACATCGCGAAGCGATCCGCCGAGCTCCTGACGAATGCCAAGGTGTTCGCCTTCGACGCGTCGGACCTCATGCCAACGGCGATGAACCAGGCCTTCTGGACGGCCATCCTCGACTACACCCAGGATCCGTCGAAGCTCGACACGATCCTTGGCGACCTCGACAAGGTCCAGACCGACGCCTATCCGCAGTGATCCGTAGCTGAAAGTGGGGAGCGGGCTGCCTGTCCGCTCCCCACTCCCTCATTCGTTGGAGGAGGATGATGGACCCACGGCTCGGGACAGCGATCATCGTGCTGGTCGGCGTTCCCGCAGTTCTCGTCGGCTATATCTACGCGACGGAACTTGTCCTGCGACTGGTGCCGGACCGGCGGCGCGGCCTCGCTCGACCCTGGCTCTGGCTTCTCCCGGCATTCCTCTTCGTGACGATCTTCCTCATCTATCCGACGATCGGGACGATCATCCGGGCGTTCCAGGACAAGCTCGGCGCGAACTTCGTCGGGTTCGACAACTTCGTCTGGTTCTTCGGCTCGTCGGAGAGCCTCGTCGCGCTCCGCAACAACGTGCTCTGGGTGGTCGTGCTGACACTCCTGACCGTTGGCGTGGGCCTGCTCATTGCCGTCCTCGTGGACCGGGTGCGCTACGAGACCGTGGCGAAGTCCGTGATCTTCGTGCCGCTCGCGATCAGCATGGTTGCCGCGGGCGTCATCTGGAAGTTCATGTACGAGTACCAGCGGCCGGGGACCGACCAGACCGGAACCGTGAACGCCGCTCTTGGCGTGTTCGGACTCGGGCCGATACCCATCCTTCAAACCGACGCGTTAGCACTCAACACGATTGCGCTGATCGTCGTCATGGCGTGGATGTGGACGGGATTCGCGATGGTCATCATCTCGGCTGCGTTGAAGGGGATCAGCGCTGAGTTGCTCGAGGCCGCGCGCGTCGATGGAGCAACGGAGATGCAGGTGTTCCGGAGGATCGTGTTTCCGCTCCTCCTGCCCGACGATCGCCGTCGTCTCGACGACCATCATCATCACGGCCCTGAAAGCCTTCGACATCGTCTACGTGATGACCGGCGGCCAGTACGACACGACCGTCGTGGCCAAGCTCATGTACGACGAGATGTTCAGCTTCGGCGAGTTCGGACGGGCCAGTGCTCTGGCCGTGATCCTCTTGCTCGCGATCGTCCCGGTGATGCTCTTCAACATCAGCCGGTTCCGCGCTCAGGAGGCGATCCGATGACCGCAGCCCAGGCCACGCAGGGCGTCACCGTCCGGGAACGCAGCCGGCTGTCGAAGACCATCGGGAGGTTTGGCGTCCACGCGATCGTCATCCTCCTGATGATCATCTGGCTGCTGCCGACGATCGGGCTGCTCGTGAACTCGTTCCGCTCGCAGCGGGACGTCGCCACGAGTGGCTGGTGGGTCCCGGGCAGCTACAGCCTCGACAACTATGCCGAAGTCCTCGGGACGAGCGGCATCGCCGACGCGTTCGTCAACAGCCTGTTCATCACGATCCCGGCCACGGTCATCCCGATCCTCGTTGCGGCATTCGCTGCCTACGCGTTCAGCTGGATGAACTTTCCGGGTCGAAACATCCTGTTCGTCGCGGTCGTGGGGTTGCTGGTCGTGCCCCTCCAGACAACCCTGATTCCGATCCTCCGGCTGTTCGCCCAATTCGGCATCAACGGCCAGTTCCTGGCGGTTTGGCTCGCCCACACGGGCTACGGCCTGCCATTCGCGATCTACCTGCTCAGGAACTTCATGGGCTCGCTCCCGCGGGAGGTCTTCGAGTCCGCGTACATCGACGGGGCGAGCCCGGTGACCGCGTTCTTCAGGCTGGCGCTGCCGATGAGCGTCCCCGCGATCGCTGCGTTGGCGATTTTCCAGTTCCTGTTCGTCTGGAACGACCTGCTTGTCTCGCTGATCTACATCGGCGCGACGAATCCGGAGAATCAGCCGCTGCCGCTGGCGGTCTCCGGGCTGGTCAACTCACTCGGCAGTGGCTGGCACCTCCTGGGCGCCGCGGCCTTCCTCTCGATGGCCCTGCCGCTTGTCGTCTTCTTCGCCCTGCAGCGCTACTTCGTCCGGGGAATCACCGGCGGAGCCGTCAAGGGCTGAACCAGGTTCGACGGGCGGGTGTCTCCTCCACCCGCCCGTCGGCACCTCTCGTCGCGCGCCATCGGCCCGGCGCATCGTGCGGCCCTCCGGACGCCTGCCTTGCTAACCCGGCGCGCCCTGCATACCGGCCCGTCCCACCGCCTGCCCTCGCACGCCGCCGCCCTCTTTGCCAAATGTGCGTGGGGTGAACCTTGGACGGCTTGCATTGCCCGGAATTTGTTGCGAGAGGTCCCAGATAGCCCCGGGCGGCTAATAGCAGCGCTCGATCGCCTCGATTCCGGCTGAATTGGCGGCGACGGCTCGGCTAGCGATCACCGGGTGCACATTTGGCAAAAGTCGAAGGCGGAGGCGCCGAGCCGCGCCGAGCCGCGCCGAGCCGCGCCGCGAGAGCCGCGCCGGCCCTCAGCGCTCGAGTCTGCTCCGCAGGCGCTCGACCTGATCGGCCAGCTCGGCCTCGCGGGCACGGGCGCCCTCCACGACCGAGGCGGGCGCCTTTGACGTGAACGCCTCGTTCGCCAATCGGGCGCTCGCTGCCTCGAGGTGGCGCGACGCCTCGAAGAGCTCCTTCTCGAGACGAGCCTGGTCGCTCGCCACGGAGCCCGCGTCGCGCGACGGTGGACTGATCCTCGCCTCGATGGGTCCGGCGATCACGCCCAGACCGCCCGGTGCGGCCGATTTGAATGTCCCCCGCTTCGCCGTTCGATCAATCCCGAGCACGCGCGTGAGCCGCTGGATTGCCAGGCCCAGCGCGTCAAACGTCGCGCCGAGTTCGGGCGACGTGAACACGGCCATCGACAGGACCTCCGCCGGCGGAATCCCGGCATCAGCCCGGGCATTTCGGACGGCGGTGATGAACTCGAGGATCGCGGCGATGTCGGCCTCGAGCCGCTCGTCGCGTTCGCCCACCCGCGGCCAGCGGGCGACGATCAGCAGCTCCGGGTCGTCGGCCGCGCGGGGCAGCGCGGCCCACAGCTCCTCCGTCACGAACGGCATCACCGGATGCAGCAGCCGGAGGTAGGTGTCGAGCGCCTCGACGAGCGTCCACCACGTCGCCGCTCGAACCTCAGCCGGCAGGGATTCATCGGCGAGCCGCGCCTTCGCGAGCTCGAGCCCCCAGTCGCAGAACTCCGACCAGATGCCGTCGAATAGCGCTCGGGTCACCTCGGCGAAGGCGTAGTCGGTCATCGCCCGGTCGACATCGGCCGTCGTCGCCGCCACCCGCGAGAGGATCCAGCGCTCGGCCGGGCCCTGGAGTGAACGGTCGGGCAGCTCCCGGGTCGCGTCCGCTTCGATCGAGGCCGGCCGGGCGCCGATCACGAACCGGGTCGCGTTCCAGAGCTTGTTGGCGAAGTTCCGGGCACTCTCGAGCTTCTGCGGCCCGAATTGCTGATCCAGCCCGGGTGTCGCGCCGTGGATTAGCGCGAATCGGAGTGCATCGGCGCCCGACTCCTCCATCACCGCCAGCGGGTCGACGACGTTGCCCTTCGTCTTCGACATCCGTTGCCCCTCGGCGTCGCGGATCAGCCCGGACAGGTAGACGGTGTGAAACGGCTCACGATCTGTGAGTTGGAGCCCCAGCATCATCATCCGGGCGACCCAGAAGAACAGGATGTCGTGCCCCGTCTCCATCACGGATGTCGGGTAGTAGCGCCGGTAGTCGGGCGTGTCGTCCGGCCACCCCAGTGTCGAGAAGGGCCACAGCCCGGAGCTGAACCACGTATCGAAGATATCGGGGTCCTGCTCGAGCTCGGACGCCGGCCGGCCGCAGACGTCGCACGCGGACGGACCGGCCTCGGCCGCCGACACCGTCGAGTGGCCGTCCGGGCAGTACCACGCTGGGATCCGATGCCCCCACCAGAGCTGGCGGGAGACGTTCCAGTCGCGGATGTTCGTCATCCAGTGTTCCCAGACCTTCTCGAACCGCTCGGGAAGGATCCGGGTCCGACCGCTTCGAGTCGCCGCGAGTGCTCGCTCAGCGAGGGGCGCCGTTCGAATGAACCACTGGGTCTTGAGTCGCGGCTCGATGACGTCATTCGAGCGCTGGCAACGGCCGATCAGCATCTCGTGGGGCCGCGTGCCGACCAGATCGCCAGCCGCCTCGAGGTCGGCCAGGATCCGCTCCCGAGCGGCGTAACGGTCCAGGCCGTCGTACGAGGTCCCGGTCCCGGCGATGGCGGCCGCATCGTCGAGGACCGTGATCATCGGCAGGTCGTGGCGGCGGCCGGTCGCGTAGTCGTCGTTGTCGTGGGCCGGCGTGATCTTCAGCGCGCCGGTCCCGAACTCACGCTCGACGGCCTCGTCGGCGATGAGCGGCACGTCACGCTCGACGAACGGGATCCGGACCGTGCGGCCGACAAGGTCGCTATAGCGCGGGTCCTCCGGATGGACCGCGACGGCGGTATCGCCAAGGATCGTCTCCGGCCGCGTCGTGGCGACCGCGATCGTCGCGTCCGGATCGGGCTGGCCGGCCGCCTCGTCGATGAGGTGGTAGCGGATCGTCCACAGCGTACCGGTCTCCGGCGTGGGGATCACCTCGAGGTCCGACACGCTCGTCCGGCAGCCCGGACACCAGTTGACGAGGGCCTCCGTGCGGTACGCGAGGCCATCGCGATGGAGCCGGAAGAAGGCCTCCCGAACCGCCCGGCTCGAGACCTCGTCCATCGTGAAGCGCAGCCGCGCCCAATCGAACGATCCGCCGACCCGCCGCTGCTGGCCCAGCATGACCTCACGCGTCTCGTTGATGAACCGCCACATCCGCTCGAGGTATCGCTCGCGGCCCAGCGACTGGCGGGTCTCACCCTCGGCCGCGATGATCCGGTCGAGGACATACTGCGCGGCGATCGAGGCGTGATCGAGGCCCGGCAGGAAGAGCGCAGGCCTGCCGAGCATTCTTGCGTGCCGGATCATCAGGTCCTCGACCGCGGTCCGCTGAGCGTGGCCGAGGTGGAGCGATCCCGTGATGTTCGGCGGCGGCTGGATGATCGTGAACGGCTCCGCGTTCGGGTCGGCCCGCGAGCCGGCGCCGTCGGGCGCGAAGACGTCAGCCGCGATCCAGCGCTCGTAGATCGCATCCTCGAAGTCCGCCGGCCGGTAGGCCTTCGGCAGCTCCTTCTTCGTTGTCTCCGTCGCGTCGGTCATCCTCTCGGCCCCGTGTGAATCAACAAACCCGCTCGTCCAGCGGACGAACGGGGTCGTGGTACCACCTGCTGGTTCGGCGACGGGCCAGGCCGCTCATCGCGGCCGGCGGATTCCGGCGCCCTCGTGGCGCTGTATCGGGCGCCGGCCGTCGTGGCTCGCGGGTGACGTTCACGCCTTCGGCTTTGCGCGGCTCGCACCGTCCCGCACTCGCTCCGAGGCCGTTGGAAGCGCTACTCCTCCCGGTCGCTGCCGTGAGGCCGGGAGTGTAGCACGGGCCTCGAGGCGGTCCACGCTGCGATCTCCGCCCGGCGCCCGACACCGAGCTTCGCGAGGATGTGCTCGACGTGTGATGCGGCGGTCTTGCGGGTCACGCCGAGCGAGTCCGCGATCTCGGCATTCGTGCTGCCATCGGCGATGAGACGGGCGACCTCGAATTCGCGGGCCGTTAGCGGCGCCCATGGTTCGGGCGAGCGACCCCGTCGAGCCGAGGTGAGAATCTCCGTGGCCGCCGCCTGGATGGCCGGAGCCCGGAGGCCGGAGGCGACCTCGGCGGCCGTCGCCGCCGTCCGGGCGGCATCTGCCCGCTGATTGGAGCGCAGGTGGGTTCGGGCGAGGTCGAGCAGCGCCCACGTGCCTTCCCAGACACGACCCCGGTCACGCCAGCCCTCGACCGCCGCTCCAAGCATTGTCCGCGCCTGCCCCGTCGCTCCGTCGGCAAGGGCGAGCAGGCCACGAGCGTGCTCGAGCGCGACGAGCGTGCCCGGGATCTGCCGGGCCGACAGCGGCACCTCGACCCGCGCGAGCCAGCGACGAGCCGCCTGCGAATCGCCCCGTGTGAGCATGGCTCGGGTGCCGGTCACGACGAACGGGAAGAGGTATGCCGCGTCGCCCACGGACGCAGATGCCGAAAAGCCCTCTTCGACAAACCGGACCGCGCGCTCGGGATCGCCGGCCGCAAGCGCCACCTCGGCCAGTCCCCAGAGCGCGGGTGATAGCCGCTGGATCTCGCGCATCCGCTGGCCGAGCTCGCGGGCCTCCTCGAGGGTCGCTCGTGCCGCGTCGAGCTCGCCCCGTCCCAGCGCCACGTACCCGAGCACGTGGAGGGCGGTGATCCGCGTCGTGACGCCGCCCCGGCCGTCGGCCAGCGCGTGGCTGGCGACCTCGGCGGCCGCGTCCCACTGGCCGGTTGCCCACAGGACATGGGCGAGGTGGGCTGCCATGTAGTGGCGGTGGTTCCACAGCTCGACCCGCTCGGCATAGTCGATGCCCTCGCGGAGCCAGCGTTCGGCTATGGGGTACTCCACCAGCACGGACGCCGACGTCCCGAGCATCCGATAGCCACGGGCGGCCTCGGCCTCGAGGTGACCGTCACGGGACGCGGCGATCGCTTCCTCGAGCAGCCCCCAGCCCTCGTCCATCCGGCCCGCGAAGAGGAGGCACGACGCGAGCGTCGCCGCTGCATTCCGGTCGGTTGACGCATCGCCGGCGAGTCCCGCCAGACGTCGCGCCTCGGTCCCGTACGAGATCGACTCCTCGAGACGGCGGTCGAGCATGTACGCCGCCGACAACCCGGCCAGGAGCTTGGCCCGGACGCGATCCGAGGATGGATCGGACGGCGGGAGGTGCAGCGATGGCGGTGCCTGGATCTCGCCGAGCGCCGACCGCAACGCCTCTGCTCGGGCCTCGAGACCGTCGCCGAGCAGGTGGCGGACGGCGACCATCGGCCCGACGATGGCTGCCGCCGCCAGCGAGTCGCCGGCCTCCAGATAGCGTGCCCGCGCCTCCTCGTACGCGGCAAGAGCCGCGGCGTTGTCATCGGTCGCGGCAGCACTCGCCCCCAGTCCCTCGAGGAGCTGTGCTCGGTCGCCTGCCGGCAGGTCGCCAGGGGCCGTTCGAACCGCACAGTCGTACATCTCACGCGCCTCGCCGTGCGAAGAGATCGCCGACGCCGCCGCGGCGCCATGGACGGCGGCATCGAAAGCCTCCGCACGACGACCCGCACGTTCGAAGTGGAGGGCGAGAAACGCATCGGTCCCGACGTCCGTGCCCAGCGCGGCCTCGCCCGTCCTGGCGTGCAGTCGCCGCCGCTCCGGTTCCGGAATCCGTTCGTAGATGGCGTCGCAGATGAGCGCGTGGCGGAAGCCGTAGCGGCCCGGCACGCTCGTCGGAAGCAACACGAAGTGGTCGGCCAGCTCGGCGAGGGGATCCGACAGCTGGTCCGGTTCAACGTCGAGGACCGTGGCGAGGAGGTCGAGATCGAATGCGCGACCGATGACCGCGCCGGCGCGCGTCAGGGACTTGGCCGATGCCGAGCGCGGCTCGAGACGCGTGATGATCGCGTCCTCGACGGTGTCGGGAACGTCAGCGCTCCGGACATCAGCAGCGCCGTCCAGGCCGCTCGCCGCGAGCACCGCGAGCAGTTCCTCCACGTGGAGCGGAATGCCGTCCGTCCTGGCGTGGACGGCGTCGGCGACGTCGCGCGCCACGGGCAGACCGGTCTCGATCAGGAGCGTGGCCATCGTTGCGGTGCTCGCCGGCGAGAGGCGGGCCAGCGGGACCTCCTCGGCATGGCGGGCCCCGAGCAGCCTCGCTCGCCACTCGCGCATCGGAACCCTGGGGAACAGCTCGTCGCTTCGATACGTTCCGACGACAAGCAGCGGCAGCTCGGGGAGCCGGCGCGCCAGCGCCTCCAGGATCTCGAGCGTCAGATCGTCCGACCAGTGGAGGTCCTCGAGGGCGACGATCGCCGGCCCTTCGCGCCCGGCTTCGGTCAGGATCTCGGCGACATCGAGGACCAGCATTCGGCGGCGGCGATGGGCGTCCCCGCGGGACGGCCCGCTGTCGTCGAGCCGATCAGTCAGCGCGCGGCCGAGGGGCTCGAACGTGGATGACCGCAGCATCGCCCGGCCGAGGTCGATCAGGATCGCGGCAGGAACCTGGAGATCGCTCGGGTAGGTGCCGCCACGGACCGTTCGGAATCCGGCCGCCGCGGCGCGGCGCTCGATCGCCCCGAGGAGCCGGGTCTTGCCGACCCCGGCCTCTCCGGACAGCAACAGAAAACGGCCGCCGCCGTTCGCGACCTCGGCGATCCGCCGATCCGCGAGATCGAGCAATTCATCCCGCCCGACCAGGATCGGACAGACGAGTGATCTCACGCCCTCCACGCCGCCAGTCTACGGCTGAATTTGGCGCATTCATCGGTCGGATGACCGATGACCGGTGCTTTGCGAATCCGCATCGTCCGAAGCCGGACCCGCAAGACGTGCAGGTCGAAAGCGACGGAGGATCAAGCCTTGGCTACGTTTATGGACGTTCACTCGGGGTTCGTCGGCGTCACGGCGCAGCAGCTCAAGGAAGCCCACGAACGAGATCTCGCGATCGAAAAGGAAGAGGGCGTCCACTTCGAGCATGCGTGGCTCGATCCCGTCTCAGGGAAGGTCTTCTGCCTGTCGAATGGGCCGAGCCGCGAGAGCGTCATGCGGATCCACGAGCGGGCCGGCCACCCGACGGCCGAGGTTTACGAGGTGGCGGTCGAAGTGGCCTGACCCGAACCCTCAGGCAGGCCTCTCCGGTGGGACGTCGCTCGCCGCGGCATACATCGCTGTGAGGAATCGGCTCGGCACTCGCCCTACCAAGCGGGTGTCGAGCAGCCCCAGGCCCTTGGCCGATACTTGCCAGGTCTTGAACGAGAACGGATGCGGCACCCATGGATTGCCGCTGTCGCCGTCGTACTCGACGACGAGGATCCGAGCCCCGGGCCGCAGGTGATCGTGAAGCCGGCCGATGACCGAGGCCGGATCACGCACGAAGTGAAGCGAGTTCGCCGCGAGGAGGCCGTCGAAGACGTCGGACCCGAGATCCATCCAGCGATCGAAGTCCGCCTCGACGGTCCGCACCCGAACTTCCGGAAAACGGCTCGCCATCGTCGCTTTCAGCCGACCCAGGTCGCCCGCATCCCGATCGATGGCCACGATCTCACCACCGGGCCCGAGCAGGTCGGCCAGGGCGAGCGTGAAGGCTCCAGCTCCGGCGCCGAGCTCCAGCCAGCGGTGACCGACGCCCTCGACGCCGTCTCGGATCAGCTGAACGTGATCGGCGTGCTGCATCGTCCCGGTCGGCGCGCCGCGAGAGGGCGACCTGTCAGGCGGTTTCGCCGCGTTCTGCCAGCCACTCCTCGTAGTTCGTCTCGTCGACACCCTTGTCGACGTCCGTCTTCGTCAGGAGGAGGGGTAGCCGGCCCTGGCGGATCGTCTCCTCGGTGATGATGCATTTCCGGATGTCGGTTCGCTCCGGAATGTCATACATCACCTCGAGAAGCGACTCCTCGACGATCGAGCGAAGGGCGCGGGCGCCGGTCTTGCGATCGAGCGCGACCTCGGCCGCGGCGCGGAGGGCGCCCGGCGTGAAGGCCAGCTCTACCTTGTCGAGCGACAGGAACTTCTGGAACTGGCGGGTCACGGCGTTCTTCGGCTCGGTCAGGACGCGGACGAGGTCCTCGGCGGTCAGCGCCGACAGCGTGACGATCACGGGCAGCCGGCCGATGAACTCCGGAATGAGCCCGAACTTGAGGAGATCCTCCGGCATGAGCCGCTCGAGGATGCGCGCCCGGTCGGCCGCGACGATCGCCCCATCCGACCCGAAGCCGATCGACCGCCGGCCGACCCGCTCCTCGACGATCTTCTCGAGGCCGTCGAAGGCGCCGCCGCACACGAAGAGGACATTCGTCGTGTCGATCTGGATGAAGTCCTGGTGCGGGTGCTTCCGGCCGCCCTGGGGCGGGACGTTGGCGACGGTTCCCTCGAGGATCTTGAGAAGCGCCTGCTGGACGCCCTCCCCGGAGACGTCGCGCGTGATCGAAGGGTTGTCCGCCTTGCGGGCGATCTTGTCGATCTCGTCGATGTAGATGATCCCGCGCTGGGCCCGGGCGACGTCGAAATCGGCCGCCTGGATCAGGCGCAGCAGGATGTTCTCGACGTCCTCGCCGACGTAGCCGGCCTCCGTGAGGGACGTCGCGTCGGCAATGCAGAAGGGGACGTCCAGGACCCGGGCTAGGGTCTGGGCGAGGAGCGTCTTGCCGGAACCGGTCGGTCCGACGAGGAGGACGTTCGACTTCTGGAGCTCGACCTCGTCGATCGACGAGCCGGCATTGACGCGCTTGTAATGGTTGTAGACCGCGACCGACAGGACCTTCTTGGCCCGATCCTGGCTGATGACGTACTGGTCGAGCGCGAACTTGATCTGCCGCGGGTTCGGGAGCTTCGCAACCGAGGGCTTCGCCTTCGGCTGGTCGAGCATCTCCTCCTCGATGATCTCCTGGCACAGGTTGATGCACTCATCGCAGATGTAGACACCCTGGCCCGCGATGAGCTTGCGTACCTGTTCCTGGCTCTTCCCGCAGAAAGAGCATCGATACGGGACCTTGGGTCCCTTTGAGCTGCTGCTCGACGTCACGTGCCCAGTCTCGTCTCTGCCTTACGGCTCTTTCGTCTTCTTGCCGGCGGGATCGGCGGTCTCGCCCGCGGCTGCAGCAGACCCCTCGCCGCCGGACATGCCGGCGTCGTGAGCCTGAGCGATCAGAGAATCTCCGGACAGCGAGTACACCGCGTCGATGATGCCATAGTCCTTCGCATTCTCGGGAGCCATGAAATAGTCCCGATTGGTGTCTTCCACGATCTTTTCCAGCTTCTGGCCGGTGTGCTTCGCCAGGATCTCGTGGTTCCGCTGGACGAGGAACTCCCATTCCTTCATCTGGATGACCGCGTCCGGGGCAGGCCCGCGGAAGCCGCCCGACCCCTGGTGGATCATGATTCGGGCGTTCGGAAGCGCATACCGCTTGCCCTTGGCACCGGCGGCGAGCAGCACCGCCGCCATCGAGGCTGCCATGCCGATGCAGATCGTGCTGACCGGCGCGCGGAGGTACTGCATCGTGTCGTAGATCGCGAGGCCGCTCGTCACCACGCCACCGGGCGAGTTGATGTAGAGGCTGATGTCCTTCTCCGGATCCTCCGACTCGAGGAACAGGAGCTGGGCGATCACGAGGTTGGCGAGGTGATCCTCGATCTGGTCGCCGAGGAAGATGATCCGCTCCCGCAGCAGCCGCGAGTAGATGTCATAGGCGCGCTCCCCACGGCTTGAGGATTCGATCACCATCGGCACGAGCATCTGGAGTCTCCCGAGTAGTTGCTGGGGCTTGTGGTTGCGGTCTGATCAGCCTGCCGGGGCGGGCTGGTCCTCTGTTGCGGCGTCGGCGTCCGCGGTGACGGGATCGGCGTCCGCGGTGACGGGATCGGCGTCCGCGGTGGAGGCATCATCGAGGATCGCGCCGGGGTCGGTGGCGTCGATCGCCGCAGATGCCTCTGCGGAGGGGCTCTCGAGCGCTCCGCTCGGGCCGCTCTCGGCGTGCGGCAGGTCTGGATGCTCCGGGTGGGCGGCGAGCCAGGCGTCCACGAGATGCTCGACGGTGCGGCTCCGGCGGAGCGTCGAGCGGATGAAGTTCCGTCCCCGCTCTGAATCGAAGTACTTGGCGAGCTTCTGGTCACCCGCATATCGATCGCGGCCGAGCGCGACCTCGGCGTCGACGTCGGCATCGGAGATCACGACATCCTCCGACTCCGCGACCTTCGAGAGCACGAGCAGAACCTTGACGCGCTTCTCGGCATCGGGCCGGAAGTCCGTGTGGAGGTCCGCCTCGGACTTCTCGGTGACCTTGAGATAGGCCTCCTCGGTGATCCCCTGCCGCGCGAGCGTGCTGCGGAACTCGTCGTGCATCACCTCGACCTCCTGGTCGAGGAGGATGTCCGGGAGTTCCAGCGTCGCGTTCGCGACCGCGTAGTCGATGATCTTGTCGGCGAACTGGTGGCGTGCCTTGTCGAGGGCATTGCGCTCGAGCCGTTCCTTGACCCCGGTTCGGAGCGCCGCCATGTCCTCGAAGTCACCCATCGATCGGGCGAAGTCGTCGTCGGCGTCGGGCAGGACCTTCTCGCGCAGCTCCCGAAGCTCGACCTCGAAGTGGGCCACCTGGCCCGCGAGCGACGTTTCCGCGTAGTCGTCCGGGAACGTGATGTCGAACCCCTTCGTGTCGCCGACCGACAGCTCCACGAGGTTGTCCTCGAAGCCCGGGATCAGGCGGTCTTCGCCGATGACCAGGGGCATTCGCTCGACGGTCCCGCCGTCGAACGGGACGCCGTCGCGGGTGCCCTCGAACTTGATGACCGCGTAGTCGCCCTTCTTGGCACCGCGTTCCTCGACCGGCGCCAGGGTCCCGTTCTGATCGCGGAGCTCCTCGATGACGCGGTCGACCTTCGCGTCGTCGATCTCATCGATCTCGGGCAGGAAGTTGAAGTTCTTGTAGTCGCCGAGGACGACCTCCGGGCGCACCTGGACGGTCGCCTTGAAGATCAGCGGCTTGCCTTCCTCGGCCTGGACGATCTCGACGTCGGCGTTCGTCAGCGGCAGGATGGCCTGCTCGATCAACGCGTCGCGGTAGGCACCCTGGACCAGCCGATCGACGGCCTCGTCGAGCACCGCGCCGGGTCCCAGAACGCGCTCGAGGACAGGCCGGGGGGCCTTGCCCGGACGGAAGCCCGCGACGCGGGTCCGCCGGCTGAGCGCGCGGACTGCCTCATCGACCGCGCGGCCGAGGCGCTCGGCGGGAACTTCGACCTCGAGGACGACCGAGCTTTTCGGAGCGGGGGTGGCTGTGACGTTCATCGCCGGGGAAGTATAGGGCGGGTCGCTCCGCGAGGCGGCCGTGTGGGCAGAGCGCGGATCAACGCCGTCGAGCGTACGTCTAGGGCTTGCGCTCCACGAGCTGACGAAGGAGGCTGATCGCGGCTTCCTTGCTCGCTGTCCCGCCATTGACGGCCACTGCATACGTCGACGAGTCGGATTGCGCGCCGCCCGCCCAGCCACCCAGCTCGGGGATCACGAACGCTGCGTTTGCGATTCCGCTGACCTGCTCGAAGCCGTCGCCGAGTGACTGTTCGACGTAGTAGGACGGATCTTCGATCACCTGGATCTGGAGGTACGTCGCGTCGGCGGACGAGTCTCCGCTCCACTGGCAGCCGGTTCCGAGCGCTGCATCCTCGCCGGGGCCAACCGGGGCACCCAGCAATTCCTGGACTTCGTCGACCGTGAACAAGTCGCATAGCGGATTGCTTGCCGCGGCAGCGGAACCACTTGCGGCGGGGGCGCCTGGCGATGCCGGGCCGGCCGAGGCCGATCCAGGCGGTGAAGTCGACGTGGAGGACGCCGGGGAAGGACCGCCGGCCGAGCCACAGCCAGCCAGGATCACGCCAAGGACAACAACGAGCGCAAAGGGTGTTCGCATCCATCGAGCATACCGAAAGACACGGCTCGAGTTGGATGTCACATGACCCTTGAGCGGCCGGGTCTACGTCGAACGGCGGAAGACGTCGCACCTCGGCGTGTCTACGCTCGAAGCATGCCGACCGACAACGATCTTGTTCTGGACCCGCTTGTCCGGGCGATCGAGCTGCCCTGCCCAGGCTGCGGGCAGGCGTACCAGTACCACCCGAGCATCGGCTGGATCATGCTCGGCCCGTGCGACCGGTGCGCTGAAAGCATCGCCGGCACCGGAATCTGGGGACGGTCAGACGACGGCCGGCTGCGCTGGAAGCTCAACGACGCCGATGAGTGGCGGACACTGACGTTCGCCCAGGTCAGAGCCAAAGGCGCCGAAGAACGGGCCGCTATCGAAGCCGCCAGCCGCCGCCGCCGGCAGAACTAGGGTCGTAGGCGAGGTCGGGGTCGAACCGACACGCCGCTTTCGCGGCACCGGCTCCTAAGGCCGGCGCGTCTGCCATTCCGCCACTCGCCCGCCGCGAGTCTAGCGCCCCAGTCCGACCGACTGCGCGACTCCGTTCCGAATTGTCCGCGCCGTGAGCGCGCCGACCGATCGCAGCGTGGCCACGTGCCGTTCCGCGCGCTGGGCTGTCACCACGAATGCCGACGTGGCCACGGGGCGAGCGTCTCGGTGTGAGTTGCCCCGCCGGGTCCACCGAGTGGACATCTCGCAGTGCGGGGCCGAGCTAGAGGCCCGCGCCCCCCGCCGGCCCGGCGCCCGTCTCCGGTTCGTCACCCTTGGCGCCGGATTCGCTCGTTGCGCGCCGATTGCGGACCTTCTCCAGCTCCTCCGCGAACGAGGGCGCGTCCGGGTTCATCATCCGCTCGGCAAGATTCTTGCCGGCACGGACAGTGACTGGCCGCAGGACACCCAACGCCAGTCCCACGGCCGCGGCGGTCGCGCCTTCCTTCTTTCGCTCCTTCGACCGCTCGTCGAGGTACTTCGCGAACTCACGCTCCAGGGTCCCGCGGACCTGCTTCCCGTCCGAGCCCAGCTTCTTGACGGCCTTCTCGATCTCATCCGGAAGGAGCGACTTCGGCAGCGGCTCCTCTTCACCGCGGATCGCGCGGCGGGCACGCCGGAACAGGCGTTTCGGGCCGCCGACCGCAAGAAACGCGCCGGTGGCGACGACGCCGGCCGCCTTCACCGGCTCGCGACGAATTTTCGCCGGGATATCGACGGCCGCCCTCCCGGCGGCCTCCAGCCGGTCGAGCTCCGTGTCGAAGTCCGCCCGAGCCGCTACGACTTGCGCGAGAGCCGCATCCGTGCGCGTGCCCACTCGATGGTCTCCTTCGTGACGTCCATGGTGTTCTGGGGAATGAAACGCTTCTTGAGCTCCTCGCCGTCGACGCCGCGCCGGGCGACCTCCGCACCCATCATGCCGATCCAGACGGCCAGGCCGACAGTGACTCCGATGGCGGCCCCCACCCGCGGCCCAAGCCCGAGGGCCGTCAGTCCGGCGAGGATCACGCCGCTGATCGCCCCGACCCCCAGCCCGGTCGCGAGCGCGAACCCGGGCCGCCAGCCGGCGACAACGACGATCACCACGAGCGTGATGACGAAGCCGCCGACACCGACCCCGACGATCGTGAGATCAGGCCAGGCGACGCGCGAGCTGTACGAGTAGAGAAACGCCGCGAGCCAGCCGACGTACAGCGCGGTCGGCAGGCCGACGGACACGCGCCCGCCGACTGCAGGCGCGCCGGAGCCCGCCCCAGCACCGCCTCTTGCCGCGCCGACAATGCCGCCCAGCGCCGCAATCACGGCCAGCGCGACGGGCAGCACGACGATGGCAGCGGCGAGGGGACGAGCGCCGGGATCGCTCAACGGCAGAAGCGAGTCGCCGACAAGGCCCCAGGCGCGGTTCGTCAGGTTCAGACCGAGCACAACGCCGACGACGAGCCCAGTGAGGACGCCGAGGGCGACGCTGCGGCCGAGGGCCGTGGCCCCGTAGCCCAGGGCTATGACGATCGCCGAGACGGCGATCGCCGTCAGCAGGAGAAGGCCGTGGAGGATCCCCCACCCGATCGAGCCGAAGATCCACTCACCGAGGAACAAGGGCAGGCCGACGGTCAGGAGGAGGCCGGCGATGATCGCCGCGCCGATCGCGATCCCGACGAGCGCCACGACCTTCTTGATCTCGTCGGCGATCTCGCCGATCTCTGCCTTGGCCAGCTCGACGTGGGCGCCAACGAGGCGCTTCGTCGCGTCTCTCGTGGCCCCGACCTGCGCGCGCAGGCTGGGCGGATCCTCTGGCGGCGGCGCCGCTCCCGGGCCCGCCGGGGGCGCGGGCTCGGGTGGGAGCTCGGGTTCCGGCGGCGCTTCGATGTCGGCGCGGGGTGCGGGCGGCTGCGGCTCGTCCAGGGTGGGCTCCCGTGCGTCCTTCTGGGGGGACCGGCCGATCATACCAGCGACCGTCGGCCGGGCCGGGCAGCGCCTCAGGCCAGGCGGCCGAACGCCCCCATGCCGAGCCGGTCGGCAGCGTCGAAGAAGCCGTACGCCCGACGGAATTCAGGGTTGCCGGGGTCGGGCGCCCGGCCGGTCGCCGTCCTCCAGAGCTGTCGCTCCAGCTCATCGAGCCGGCCCGCCAGCTCGGCCGGCCCGCGGGGCGCGGGGATGTCGGCATACGTCCGCCGGCCCGACGGGTAGCGGACCTCCTCGTCCGGGATTCGCGGCAGGAACGCCAGGACGACGCGGGCGTGGGCGAGGGCTGCCAGGTTCCACGCTTCGGCGGTCCGCAGCGGTCGAGCGATGCCGACCCGCATGGCAAGCGATCGCTCGATGGCCGCTTCGGCGGCCGCAGCACGACGCTCGGGCTCGTCGATCGCCGGCTCCACGCGCGTCGACCCGACGCGATCGAGGAGGAACCGGAGCTCGGAGATGCTCGCGGTATCGGCCCGCAGCCAGCCGAGGAACCCGACCTGGACGCCCTCGAGGTGCGGCAGTGTTCGATCGGCGATGTAGTCGGCTCCGCCCTCCGGCAGGCCGCCGTCGTCGACTGCCGCGGTGAGCAACTCGCGAGTCCGCCGGGCGAGGCCCAGCCAGCGATCGAATTCGAAGAACCCGCTCTGCTCGATCTCGCTCACTCGGCACCTCCGCCGAAACCGTGGTGCGTCACCGTGCCTTGTCGGGAGCCTCCGCCTCGCGACGATTGTTCGGCACGATGCAAAAGTCGCGTATCAGTTGGTCCGATGGTACCGCGCGGTCAGAGAGCGACTCCCGTGATCCGGCTGGGTTACGCTCCGTCGATGGTTCGCTCGCGACCGCTGTCTACCGCTGAGCTGTTGAGCATCGGCAGCGAACTGACCGTCGGCGAGACCCGCGATACGAACGCCGGCGACCTCGCCCGGAGCCTGACCGAGCTCGGGATCGCAGTCACCAGGATCCAGGCCCTGCCCGACGATCTCAGCGCGGTCAGCCGCGCGTTCGCCGAGGCGCTCGAGCGCGCCGACCTCGTGGTGTCGACCGGTGGCCTCGGGCCGACCCCGGACGACCTGACCCGCGAGGCGATCGCCGCAGTGGTGGGCGAGACGCCGGCCGTCGATCCGGATCTCGAGTCGTGGCTGCGCGGCCTCTGGTCGAGGCGCGGCATGCCGATGCCGGAGATCAACCTCAAGCAGGCGTGGCTGATCCCGTCGGCCGAGGCGCTACCGAATGCCAATGGAACGGCTCCCGCCTGGCTGGTCAGACGTCCCGACGGGCGCATGATCGTCGCCCTCCCGGGGCCTCCGCGCGAGATGCGGCCGATCTGGTCCGACCACGTCCTTCCGCGTCTCCGCGATCTCGGGGCCGGCGGCGAGACTGCGCGGCGCACGTTCCGCCTGGCAGGGATCGGCGAGTCGGCGGTCGCGGACCTGCTCGGCGACGAGCTCCTCCGCGCCGCCAATCCCTTGGTCGCGACCTATGCCCGGGCCGAAGCCGTCGACGTCCGGATCTCCGCCCGACCGGAGGCGGAGGAAACGGGACGAAACGGCCCCGGACCGCGGTCCGCGCGAGAGATCGTCGACGCGACCACGGCCCGCGTCCGGGAGCTGCTAGGCGAGCACATCTGGGCCGAAGGCGAGGTTTCGTGGGCCGACGCGATCGGGGCCGCGCTGGACGAACGCGGTTGGACACTGGCAAGCGTCGAGATCGGGACGGGTGGGTCGTTCGCAGCGCTGGTGGCCGACCGCGACTGGATGCGCCTCGCCGAGTCGCTCGCTCCCGACGCCCCGGCGGCAACCCACCATGCCGATCCCGACGACGGGAGCGATGCGCCGACAGTCAGCGTGACCGACGGGCTGGAGGCGCTCGCCCGCAACGGCCGGGACATCGGCGGCAGCGACGTCGGGGTGGGGATCAGGGTCCGCGCTCGCGGCGACGACAGCGCGGTGACGGTCGTCGTGGTGCTACCGGACCGCGTCCACCGGGAGCGGCGGATCGCCTTCCTCGGCGGTTCGCAAGGACGCCTGCGCGCTGCGCTGGTCGCGGCTCATGTCGTCCTCGCCGAGATCAGGAAAGAGAGCGAGGTCGTCCCCGGCCACTGACTCCCAGACGCCGGATCTCAGCGGCGCGAAGCGCTAGCCAGGCCGTCGAGGTCGAGGATGACGATGCTGTCGCGGTCGAGGCGGATCAGGCCGTCGTCCGTGAACATGCCGAGGAGCTTGTTCACGCTCTGTCGGGTGCAACCGATCATCGCCGCGAGGTCGCCCTGGGTGAGCGGCGAGCCCAGCCGGACCGTCCCGTCGTCCTGCTCGTTGCCGGATTCGGTGGCAAGACGGACGAGGCGCGACGCCAGCCTACCGGTGATGTCGAGGAAGTGGAGCTCCTCGACATGGTTCGTGAGCCGCCGGAGCTCACCAGCAAGCGATGCGAGCAACGCGTCGCGGATCGCCGGCTCTGTCGCGAGCAGCTCCCGGAACTGCGCTCGCGGCAGCACCAGCGTCTCCGTGGGCTCGAGTGCGGTCGCGGTTGCGGACCGGGGCGCGCCGTCGAGCACCGCAAGCTCGCCAAAGACATCTCCAGCTCGCAATGTCGCGAGGATCGCCTCGTCGCCAGCGTCCGACGGAATCATGATCTTGATCGCGCCGCTCATGACGATGAACAGGGCGTCACCGGGATCGCCGAGATGGAAGATCACCTCACCCCTGCGGAAGCGCCGCGTGCGCATCCCTCGACCGACGCTCTCGAGGCTCTCCGCGTCGAGGCCGGAAAAGAACGGGACGCCGGCGAGGGTCTCGGCCAGCGGGCGGGCCACGATCATGCGAACCATCCTACCGCGCGGCCAGCCGCACGAGCACGAATCCTGTCAAATCGCCGACAGCTCGCGCGTCCCAACACCGACGCGCCTGACCAGCCGGTCCGTGCGACGATCCAGTCGTGCCAACGCAGAGGGCGTCGCGATGACCCGCGTCACGATCGTCGGATCCGGGACATCAGCCCCGCAGTTGGAGACGCCCGCGTCCGGAATCCTCATCGAGACGGCGTCGATCGGCATCCTCATCGATTGCGGCCAGGGCGTCATCCGCGAGCTGATGCCGGTCCGCGACCCGCGCGGCCTCGATGCGATCCTCGTCGGACATCTCCACGCCGACCACTACATCGACCTTGTCGCACTCCGCTACCTGCTGCCTTGGGCCGACTACACGGGCCGGCGGATCCCGGTCCTCCTGCCGCCCGGCGGCCGGCAGCGGATGTGGGAGCTGGCGGCCGCGATCAGCGAACGGGTCGGCTTCTTCGATCACACCTTCGGCGTCTTGGAGTACGACCCAGCCGCGGTGCTCACGATCGGTGACCTCACGATCGAGCTCATCCCGGGCCGCCACTACGTCCCATCCTGGGGATTCTCGATCCGCGACCGGACGGGCCGGCGGGTCGTGATCTCCGGCGACACCGGGCCGAACGAGGCGCTCGTTGAGGCGGCTCGCGGTGCCGACCTCTTCATCGTCGAATCGACGCTGCTCAGCGCCGCGGAGGACGACGAGGTCCGCGGCCACCTGACGGTCGACGAGGCACTCGACATGGGCGAGCGAGCCGGCGTCGGGCGGACCGTCCTCGTCCACCACGCACTGAAGAATTGCGAGGCGATCGCCGCCGCCTCTGTCGGCCGGGATGGGGTCGTCGTCGGGAGGCCCGGACTCGTCTTCGAGCTCGACGCCCGCGCCCCGGCCCATGCCGACCAGATCGGGGGAATTCAGGCCGACGGCAGGAGCGGTTCCGGGACGGCTTCGAGCGCGGCCCGCGCCAGCTGACGATACGCGTCGGACGCGTCGTTCGCGCCAAGGAGATCGGCCGCGGCCGTCCAGAACGAGGCAGCCTCGGCCGGCGCGCCGATGGCCAGCGCTTCCTCCGCGGCTTGGGCCAGCATTGGAATAGCCCGTTCCCCGTCGCCCGCAGCCGCGCGGTGACGTGCGACCGCCCCGATCGCGCCGCTGTCTGCCCTCGCGGCAAGGAGATCGGCCACGCGCGCATGGAGGCGCCGCCTCGTGGTCGCGAGCAACCCGGCATAGGCCGCATCGTGGATCAGCGGATGCGAGAACCGCCAGCCCTCCGGCGCATCGACCGCGACGATGAGCGAGGCCTCGGCCAGCCGCCCGTATACCTCCGGGTCGACGCGCTCGCCATAGATCTCGGTGACGATCGACGCTCGGAACGCGACGCCGATGACCGAGGCGACCCGGAGCACGGCCCGGGCCTCTTCCGACAGCGCATCGATGCGAGCGCCAAGGAGGGCCCGGAGCGTCATCGGCATCCCTGGCGCGGCAACCCCCTCACCGAAGGCGATCCGACCGGCCGTCGCGCGGGGCGCTGGATCCTCCAGGACCGCCCTGACGGTCTCGGTGATGAACAGCGGATTGCCGGCCGTCCGCTCGTGCAGGCGCCTGGCGTCGGATGGCTCGATCTCGGTGCCGGCGACGGTCGCGGCGAGCAGGCGCGTCTCGCCTTCGTTGAGGCCGGCCAGGCGGATCCGCTCGAGCGACTCGAGCACGGCCGCCGCCGGCGACGGGCCCGGTCGCGTTCCAACGACAAGGGCAAGCGGCCCGTTCGCGGTTGCCCGAATCAATGCGTCGACCATCACCGCGCTGGATGGATCCAGCCAGTGGAGGTCGTCGATCAGGATGATCCGCGGGCCGGAGACCTCGAGCAGGCGCTCGACATAGCGCATCGACATGTCCCGGATCGCACGTGCGACCTCCATCGGCTCCACCGGAACGAGTTGAGCTTCGGCCTCCCAGCCGGAGAAGGCGGCATCCCTCGCCATCGCGGCCACGGCGCCCGCCCACAACCTCGCTTGGTCCGGCGGCGCGTCCTCCGTGAAGAGCAGCCGACGGGCCATCCCGCCGGAGTCGATCCCGTGCTCGTCGGCGATCGCCTGGGCGAGGGCGCGCCCGAATCGGTACGGCTCCCGCGCGCCGTACGAGACGTTGTCGATCCAGGTACAGGTCAGGCCGGCGGCAGGGGCGGCGGCGGCGAGATCGGCCATCAGCCGCGACTTGCCCATGCCCGCTTCACCCTCGATGACGATCACGGCACCGCGATCCGGCCGGACCTCGCGTAGCAGCGCGTGGAGCCGAGCCCGCTCTGCGTCGCGTCCCACGAGATGGCCGGTCGGCGGACGCCACGGCTGAAAGCCCGCCTCGCCGAGCAGCCGGGCCACCCGGATCGGTCGCGATTGACCTCGCAGCAGCTGGGGCCCGCGATCCTCGACCGCCAGCCCCTTCCGCGCCGCGTGGAGCGTTGCCTCGTCAAGGAGGATCTCGCCGGGCCTGGCGATGCCCTGGATCCTCGCGGCCGTCGTCACCGCCGGGCCCGTCAGCGACCACTCGCGCTCGTCCTTGCCGCGCGGCGCGGCGACGACCTCGCCGGTGGCAATCCCGATCCTGACCTCGAGCGGTTCGCCCCCGGTCGCCTCGGCAACCTTGGTCAGGGCCTCGCGGATCGCGAGCGCGGAGTGCGCCGCCCTGAGTGCATCGTCGTCGTGACCAATTGGCCAGCCGAACACCGCGAACACGGCGTCGCCGATGAACTTCTCGCGGGTCCCATCGAATGCCTCGATCGCCTCCACCATCGCCTCGAGGGCCGAGTCGACCTGGCGCCGGACATCCTCCGGGTCGTGCTCCGCGACGAGGCGAACATAGTCGACGAGGTCCGCAAAGAGAGCCGTGACGATGCGTCGATCGCCCCGTTCGACGTCGATCGCACCGGGGGCGGGTTTGCGCCCGTGGGCGGCATCGGGCAAAGGCGACCCGCATTGGTCGCAGAACCTGGCCCCACGTCGAGTCGCGGCGCCGCACGTCCCGCAGCGCACCCGGCGGTCTCCTCTCGCTCCCCCCGTCCGCTCCCCCGCCGGAAGTCTATTCCTAATTGTCAGCTGATCGAGAGCACCGGCTGCGCCTGATCGGCGGCCGCGGCGCGGACGCTCATCCGTGCGGCGACGGCCCCGGCGACCGCCGAGAGCGCCTTTGCGGCCGGCCCCGGCTCGCGCTGGGCGACCGCCGGCACGCCGACGTCACCTCCCTGGCGAACGGTGATGTCGAGCGGCACCCCGCCAAGAAAGTCGATCCCGTGCTGTGCAGCGAAACGTTCGCCTCCGCCCCGACCGAAGATCTCGGTCGCTTCGCCACAATGCGGACAGATGAACGCCGTCATGTTCTCGACGATGCCGAGGATCGGGACGGAGAGGCGCTTGAACATCGCCAGCGCCTTCGTCACGTCCGCCAGGGACACTTCCTGCGGCGTCGTGACGAGAACCGCACCGCCGAGGGGAACCGCCTGGGCGAGCGTCAACTGGGCATCGGAGGTTCCCGGCGGCAGGTCGATGACGAGGTAGTCGAGCTCGCCCCAGTCGACATCCCGGAGGAACTGCTGGATCGCCCCGCCGACGAGTGGTCCCCGCCAGACGATCGGCTGGCCCTCGGGGACGAAGAACTGGATCGAGATGCACTTCACGCCGTGACGCTCGAGCGGGGTGATCTTGTTGTTCGCGCTCGCGACCGGCTGGCCCTCAACGCCGAGCATCATCGGAATGTTCGGGCCGGTGATGTCGGCGTCGAGCAGCCCGACCGTCGCGCCGGACTGGGCCAGCGCAACGGCGAGGTTGACACTGATCGTGCTCTTGCCGACGCCGCCCTTCCCGGACGCGACGGCAATGATGTTCTTCACCCCCGGCAGGAGCTGCTGCGGCTGCTGCGGAGCAGCGCGACGGACCATCGCGCCCCACGTCACGTCGATGTTCTCCGCGCCGATCTCGCGCAGGGCGGAGTTGACGTTGCGCTCGATCTCGTCCTTGAGCGGGCAGGCCGGCGTCGTCAGCTCGATCGTGAAGGCGACGTCGGCGCCGCTGATCGCGATCTCCTTGACCATGTTCAGGGTGACGATGTCGCGCCCGAGCTCCGGCTCCTGGACGTTGCGCAGGGCGTCGAAGATGGCACCTTCGGTCAGCGTGGGCATCGGGCGTGGAAACCTCGGTAAAGCAAGCGCATGGGATCGACGGCGGGATATCGACGGCACCCGCGTCGATATCGACATCGTACTCCCGCACGCCGTGAAGGGCTGCCGGCCGTGCCGCTCAATGCGACGAGGCCCCGCGAGGCAGCCGTCGGGACCTCCAGATTCGTACGAACTCCGCTGCGAATCACGCCGCGTCGGTACGAATTTCGCGCGCGAAACGCGTTGTCGCCGCGCACCTCGGATTGTTGACACCCTTGACCGGGGACACCTATCCTCCGCTGACCGGTGGTAATCAATGGGTCCCCGTCCGACCGTGCGTCCGAGGCGCATGCCAACCGCGACCTCTCGTCGTTGTCTGCCGCAGGTTCCGGAGAGCCGTGAGTGTCTGAAGTCGACGTCCGCCTGGTCGATGTGGTCAAGACATTCGGCGATGCCGTCGCGGTCGATCACATCAGCCTCGAGGTCCGCGACGGGGAGTTCTTCAGCCTGCTCGGCCCGTCCGGCTGCGGCAAGACCACGACCCTGCGGATGATCGGCGGCTTCGAACAGCCCACATCCGGGCTGATCGAGCTGCAGGGCAAGGACGTGACCTGGCTGCCGCCCTATCAGCGGAACGTCAACACCGTCTTCCAGAGCTACGCGCTCTTCCCCCACCTGACGATCTTCGAGAACGTCGCCTTCGGGCTTCGCCGCAAGAGCGTCAAGGACAGCGAGATCAAGAGCCGGGTGAGCGAGATGCTCCGGCTCGTCGAGCTGCCGGGGTTCGAGCGCCGCAAGCCGACGCAGATCTCAGGCGGCCAGGCGCAACGGGTGGCCCTGGCCCGGGCCCTGATCAATCGGCCGGGCGTGCTCCTGCTCGACGAGCCGCTCGGCGCGCTCGACCTGAAGCTCCGCAAGCAGATGCAGGTCGAGCTCAAGCGGATTCAGCAGGAGGTCGGGATCACGTTCATCTACGTGACCCACGACCAGGAAGAGGCGATGACGATGTCGGATCGGATCGCCGTCATGAACAAGGGCAAGTACGAGCAGCTCGGCGATCCGGAATTGCTGTACGAGCGGCCGACGACGCGCTTCGTTGCCGGCTTCCTCGGAATCAGCAACCTGCTGCCGGCGAAGCTCGACGGCGGTGACGACACGTACGCCACGGCCCGCCTGGGCGACGACGCCCAGGTTCGCGTTCCGAACAGCGCCGTAGGCGGTCGAAGCTCGATCGAGGTTGGGGTCCGCCCGGAGAAGATCCGCCTCCACAAGGAAGGTGCGGACCTGCCTGCCGGCAGCAACGAAATCAACGGGACGGTCGTCGACGCGTCCTACCTGGGGGTCTCCACGTCCTATGTCATCGAGGCGCGCTCGGGGTCCCGCCTCACTGTCTACGAACAGAATGTCGAGCGGACCGTCCATGGGTCCCTCCACCGACCCGGCGACACCGTTCGCCTGTCCTGGTCGCCGGATCACACGTTCGTCGTGGGCGCCGACACAAGCGCTGAAAACGTCGCTCAACCTGCGCCTGCCTGACCGGGTCGGTCGGGCCGACACACCCGAGGAGACCATGAACCACTTCGATCCGCGCCTCACCAAGCCGGACATCACCCGCCGTCATTTCATCCAGGGGTCGGCGCTCGCCGGCTTCGGAGCCTTCCTCGCGGCGTGCGGGACGAGAGGGACCGGGAGCGGCAGCCAAGGGGTGCCGGCCTCACCGCCTTCCTCCGTTGAAGGTTCGCCGAGTGCGGGCGCTTCCACCCCGCCGCAGAGCCCGGCGGCGGAGCTGAACTTCGCCAACTGGCCGCTCTACATCGATACGGACGACGACGATCCGACGAAACACAAGACGCTCGAGGACTTCAAGGAGAAGTACGGAACGACCGTCAAGTACTCCGAGGTGATCAACGACAACGACGAGTTCTTCGGCACGATCCGGCCGGCGCTCCAGGGTGGCCAGGACAGCGGCTGGGACCTGATCGTCCTGACGGACTGGATGGCAGGCCGCCTGGTCCGTCTCGGCTGGGTCGAGCAGTTCGATCTCGCCAACATGCCGAACAAGGTCGCCAACATGCTCGATGTCTACAAGGGCATCGACTTCGACCCGACCGACGATCACCACGCGCCATGGCAATCCGGGATGACCGGACTCGGCTACGACAGCGCGGTCACGGGCAACCTGACAAGCCTCGAGTCGCTCTGGCAGGCGGACCCGAAGTGGGTCGGCAAGGTCACGTTCCTGACCGAGATGCGCGACGCGATGGGCCTGACGATGCTCCGCAACGGCAAGGATCCGTCGCAGGCAACAGAGGCCGACATCGACGAGGCGATCGCCTCATGCCAGAAGGCCGTTTCCGACGGCATCGTCCGTGCCTTCGTCGGCAACGAGTACGCCGAGGACCTGGTATCTGGCAACGTCGTGCTGGCCATGGCCTGGTCCGGCGACGTCCTCGCCAAGCAGGCGGAGAAGGAGACGCTCGTCTGGCAGTTGCCGGACGAGGGCGGCATGCTCTGGACGGACAACCTGCTCATCCCCAAGGGCGCCGCCCACAAGTACACGGCCGAGCTGATGATCGACTTCGTCTACGACCCGGCGATCGCCGCCCAGATCGCGGCGTGGGTCAACTACGTCACGCCCGTCAAGGGCGCCAAGGAGGCCCTGGCCGCGGACGATCCCGAGCTGGCCGAGAGCCCGCTCATCTTCCCGCCGGCACGAAGTGCTCGCCAAGGTCAAGGTCTTCAAGAGCCTGACCGAGGCCGAAGAGACCGCGTACAACGACAAGTTCTCGACGTTGATCGGGAACTGACGGAGCAATCCAGGCACCGACGAGCGAGGCACGATCGAGGGCGCGCGTGCACGCGGGCTGTTGATGCGGCTCACGCCGTACCTGCTGCTGGCGCCGGGCATGCTCTGGCTGCTCGTCTTCTACGTCTATCCCGGCATCCAGATGTTCATCAGCTCGTTCTGGACGGGCACGCTCGAGACCGGATTCGCCTTCAGCCTCGACGAACTGGACGACCTACACGGACGCCATCGAGCGGTACGAGCCGCAGTTCCTGCGCTCGCATCGTCTACGGCGCCGCCGCGACGATCATCTGCTTCCTGATCGCCTACCCGCTGGCCTACACGATCGCCTTCCGCGGCGGCCGCTACAAGAACGTGCTGCTCTTCCTCGTCATCGCGCCGTTCTTCACGAGCTTCCTGCTCCGGACCCAGAGCTGGAAGATCATCCTCGGCGACGACGGGATCCTCTTCGGGCCCCTCAAGGACGCCGGCTTCCTGCCACCGGAGTTCCGTGTCCTTGCGACACCGGCCGCGGTGGTCGCCGGCATCGCGTACAACTTCCTGCCGTTCATGACGCTGCCGATCTACGTCTCGCTGGAGAAGATCGACGGGCGGCTGGTCGAGGCGGCGAAGGACCTGTACGCCGGGCCGTGGCGACCGGGCGGCTCGATCGCAGGCGCCGTCATCGGGGCGTCTGGTCGGGGCCGGGCTCGGAGCGGCGCTGTCGAGTACGACGTCGTCGTCATGGCGATCGTCGGGCTCGGTCGCCGGACGTGGTCGTCGGCACGCTGTTCCGTCTCGGAGTCGTTCCTCCGGATCGTTCTTCCGCTGTCATTGCCCGGCGTCTTTGCCGGATCGCTGCTGACATTCATCCCGGCGATGGGCGACTTCGTCAACGCGGAGATCCTCGGCAACACGCAGACCCGGATGATCGGCAACGTCATCCAGAGCCGGTTCCTCGAGAACAACGACTATCCGACTGCGGCGGCGCTCAGCTTCATCCTCATGGCCGGGATCCTCGCCATGGTCGCGATCTACGCGCAGATCCTCGGGACCAAAGAACTGACGAGCTCCGGATGAGCGCCGGCCACCCCGACGACGCTGCCGCTCCGCCCGTCCGCTCGTGCTGCGGGCCGGACGCTACATCCTGACCGCAACCTCCTCTACGTCTACACGGCCTTCGCCATCCTGTACCTGATGCTGCCGGTCGCAGTGATGGCGCTCTTCAGCTTCAACGACCCACCTGGCAAGAGCAACGTCGCGTGGCACGGCTTCACGCTCGATGCCTGGCTCAACCCGTTCGGCGTCCCGCGGCCTGTTCGACGTCGTCCGGACGAGCGTCGGCGTCGCTCTCATCTCGACGATCGTCGCGACGGCTCTCGGAACGCTGATCGCGCTTGCGCTGGTTCGCTACAACTTCCGCGGGTCGGCGACGACGAACACGCTGATCTTCCTGCCAATGGCGACGCCGGAGATCGTCCTTGGCGCCTCGCTCCTGACGCTGTTCGTCGCGATCGGCGAGCCGCCGTTCTTCCCGACGAACTTCGTCACGATCCTCATCGCCCACATCATGTTCAACATCAGCTACGTGGTCGTGACCGTCCGGGCGCGCCTGTACGGCTTCGACCGCCATCTCGAGGAGGCGGCGATGGACCTCGGCGCGAACGAGTTCACGACGTTCCGGAAGGTGACGTTCCCGATCATCCTGCCGGGCATCATGGCGGCCGCGCTGCTCGCGTTCAGCCTGTCGATCGACGATTACGTCATCACCAGCTTCACCGCCGGCCGGACCTCGACATTCCCGATCTTCATCTGGGGCTCCGCACGCGTCGGCGTCCCGGTCCAGGTGAACGTGATCGGCACGGCGTTCTTCCTGATCGCGGTCGGCTTCGTGGTCCTCACGACGTTCCTCCAGGGTCGGGCTAACCGGCCGCCTCGACCGTCCAAACCGGCGACGGTCGATCAGGCGGCGCCGGAGCCGGTCCTCGCCACCGGATCGGAGGCCTGACGATGGTCGACACCGCAATTCCAGGAACGACTAGCACGGGCGCCGCGGCCCTGCCGGACCGGTCGGTCGTCCCGCCGCTCTGGGGGCGGATCACGAATCTCGTCGTCGATCGGGGTGAGGGCTCGTGGCTGGTCACCGCAGACGGCGAGCGCTACCTCGACTACTCGTCGGGGATCGGGGTCACGAACACTGGCCACGCCCATCCGCGGGTTGTCGCCGCGATCCAGGAGCAGGCAGCGAAGCTGCTCCACGGCCAGCAGAACATCATGTATCACGAGCCGGGGCTGCGGCTCTACGACCGGCTCTCGCGGCTCCTCCCCGGCGAGGGCTGGGGCGCCTTCCTCTCGAATTCGGGCGCCGAAGCCGTCGAGGCGGCGGTCAAGCTCGCCCGCCATGCGACAGGCCGGCCGGTGATTCTCGCCTTCCGCTACGGCTATCACGGCCGAACGGGCCAGACGATGGCATTGACGAGCGCGAAGGACGTCTATCGCGGCCACTTCGAGCCGCTGCCGGGTTCCGTCTACCACACCTCCTACCCGTACTGCTACCGAGCACCGGGCGGTTCTCATCCGATCGACGCCTGCACCTGCGACTGGGAGGCCCAGCTCGACCTGACGTTCCACCAGCTGATCTACCCGGAGCACGTCGCCGCGGTCATCGTCGAGCCAGTCCTCGGCGAAGGTGGCTACATCGTCCCGCCGCCCAGGTTCCTGCCCCGGCTTCGCGAGATCACGAGCCAGCACGGGATCCTGCTGATCGCCGACGAGGTGCAGACCGGGTTCGGGCGGACAGGGGAGCTGTTCGCGATGCAGCACTGGAATGTCGATGCGGACATCACGGTCATGGCCAAGGGGATCGCTTCCGGCCTGCCGTTGTCAGGGATGCTTGCCCAGCGGACTCTCATCGACCGCCTGCCGCCGGGCTCCCACGGTGGGACCTACGGCGGGAACGTCGTCGCCTGCGCGGCGGCCAACGCGACGCTCGACGTGATCGAGGACGAGGGCCTCGTCGCCAACGCCCGCGAGCGTGGCGCCCAGTTCCTCGCGGGCCTTCAGGCGCTCGCCCCCAAGTACCGCTCGATCGGCGACGTACGCGGCCTCGGGCTCATGCTCGCCCTCGAGTTCGTCAAACCCGGTGAGGGTGACGGCCGGGTCCCGAACCCCGACATGACCAAGCAGGTCCAGGCCGAGGCGCTCGCCAGGAAACTCATCGTCCTGACGGCGGGCACGTACGTCAACGTCCTGCGGATCATTCCGCCGCTGATCACGACCGCGGATGAAGTCGACCTGGCCCTGCGGACCCTCGACGAAAGCCTCGCCGCTGCCGGGGCCTGAGGTGGCCGATCCCCTTGACGGGTTGCCTGCGAGCGCCCGAGCCCGACTGGAGCGATTCAGCGGAGCGCTGGAACGCATCAACGTCGACGACCTTCCGCTCTACGCGGTGCGGACCCAGGAGCCCCGCCATTCGGATTCGCTTGAGCGGGCCGCCGAGATCGCGAACAGCGCGGGCCTGACGGCGGCAATTGATGCCGCCGAGTTGGTCGTGACCGGCTACATCGGTCTTGTCTACGCGGGCGCCCAGTTTCGGACGAGCGTCGTCGGAATGAACACGGCGCCCGGCCTCGGACCCACCGGAGACCGGGTCCGCGTGGCGCAATCCCTTGGCGACGCGGTCACCGCGATCGTCCTTGACGAGAAACTCGACGATTCGGACCGAGCCGAGCTGATGGGCGAGTGGGAACGTCTGATTCCGTAGCAGTCGTCGATGTGGTCCCGGCGACCGCGGATCGCTGGGATGACGTCGTCACGATCCTGGGCGGCAACGGAGACCTCGGCTGCTGGTGCCAGGCGCCGCGAGGCCGGGCGGTCGGCTACGGCCGCGCCGAGCCCGGAGCACGTCGCGAGGCGCTCCGATCGCAGCTCGATGACGAGCCACCGGCCGGCATGCTCGCCTACATCGACGGCGAGGTCGCCGGTTGGTGCGGCTTCGGGCCGCGGTCCAACTTGCCCCGCCTGGAGCGGTCGCGGACGATCCCCAAGATCGACGATCTGCCGGTCTGGTCGATCCTCTGCTTCAACGTCCGGGTCGGCTACCGGCGGCGGGGCGTGGCCGCGGCACTGCTCGACGGTGTCATCGACTACGCCCGCCGGTCCGGCGCGCCCGGCCTGGAGGCCTATCCGATCGACCCGGAAGGCGGGCGGGTCGACACGGGCTTCGGGTATGTCGGCGTCACCCCGATGTTCGAGAAGGCCGGGTTCCGGCGGGTCGTCGAGACGTCGGCTCACAGCGATCGACGGCCGCGAATCCTGATGCGCCTCGAGTTCACTGATCCGTCGCGGCGCGGGTGACGAATCCGCGATCGACGTGAACCCCGATCCGCTGCCACTCCTCGCCCTCGCCGGCCTGATCCTCGTCAAGGAGTCGGGCGTGCCCGTTCCAGTGCCGGGTGACCTCGTCGTCATCGGCGCAGGCGTTGCTGCCGGACGGGGTGACCTCGACCCGCCCATCGCCCTCGTGCTCCTGATCGCGGCCAGCCTGGTCGGCGGCGTGATCCAGTACGGGCTGCTCCGGTCCGTGGCGAGCCCGGCGCTGCTTCGCCTCCTCAGCCGCCTGGGATCCGAGGAGCAGATCGAGCGCCAGACCGAACGCCTTCGGCGGCGAGGAGCTCAATCGGTGGCCGTGGCCCGGATCACGCCCGGTATCCGGATCGTGGCGATCGCCGCCAGCGCGATTGCGCGGATCCCGGCGCCTGCGTTCGTCGCCGGGCTCGCCGTGGGGAACGGCGTGTTCATCGGCGCGCACTTCGCGCTGGGCTACCTGGTCGGCGAACCCGTCCTCACCCTGGTCGGCGGCGCGCTTAGGCCGCTGGCGATCGCAGGGGTGGCCCTCGCCGCGATCGGGGTCGTCGGGTGGGTCCTGATCGCGCGCCGTCGCGCCCGGCTCCACGAGGGCTCGCTGCCATCGATCGGCGCGTGGGCCGACGCATGCTGCCCAGCTTGTCTTGCGGCTGCTGTGATGGCCCGAACCTGACCTGACCGACGCGAGCTAGGCGCCGTCCGGGGGAGGCGGGAACCTGATCTCGATACGGCGCTCGATGAGCTGGAACTGGCGGAGCGCCGCGAACCAGATAATCGCCGTCAGGACAACGAAGGCCACGAGGCCGGCGACGATGCCCGCCATCGGGCTGGCGCCGAGCAGCAACGCGAGTGCCGCGGCGAACGCGCCACCTACGGCAGCGGTGATCGTCCCGACCATGCCGGGCGTCGTCGTCAGCCCGTGCGCGAAGTCGCCGAGGATCGACGGCCGCCCCGGCGCCGAACCGTAGATCGACACGACGCTAAACAGGTCGTCGTGGGGGCTCGTGCTGAAGTACGGCTGGAGGGTCGGCACCATCTCCAGGTATGCGTGGCGCAGCCGGTTCATGCCCTGCAACGCGCGGATCTCCTCGCTGCTCGCGGCCGAGATCCGGCCGAGCGTCGCCAGCCCGATGAAGAGGTCGAACCCGAGCAACACGGTCGCGAGAAGCAGGAACTCTCGCGTGTAACCGCTGCCCTGAGACACGAAGCCGAGGGCGACCAGCGTGCCGGTCAGGAACGTCAGGAACATGCCGGCCCGCGCAAACGCCTCGTTGTAGACAAGCGAACGGGCGGTGAGCAGGCTCCAGTGCTCGGTCGTCAGGATCGTCAGGGCCCGCGGGTCACCGAGGTGCGTCGGACCTGGTGATCCGGTGCTATCGCCAGTCGCGGCTATCGGCCGCTCCGTCGCGCCCGCCTGGATGCTTCGCTCGTCCATCAGCTTCTCCCTCCACCGCGCAGCCGCGCGAGGATCTCATCGTGCAGGATTCCGTTCGACACGACGAACGTGCCGCTGTCGAACGATCGCTCGCCGTCGAAGTTCGTCGCCCGACCGCCCGCCTCCTCGACGAGGACCAGCGGCGCGGCGGCGTCCCATGGCGACAGGCCGACCTCGACCATCGCCTCGGCGGCGCCACCGGCGAGCAGTGCGTAACCCCAGAAGTCGCCGAACCCGCGCTCGCGCCAGACGTCGGCGAGGAGCGACCGGAAGCCCGGCGCGTGGCCCGATGCCTCGATCTCATGGGCCGAGCCGTAGAGGAGCTGCGCGTCGCCGAGCGAGGACACCCGCGAGACGTGGAGCGGGCGGGGCGTCTCGTCGTCGAGGCCGCGGGCCCAGGCTCCCCCACCCCGCCGCGCCCACCACCGCTCGCGGAGGGCCGGAGCCGATAGCACCGCGGCCTGGAGCTCGCCGTCGCGCTCGACGGCGAGGAGCGTCCCAAAGAGCGGCACGCCACGGATGAAGTTGTGGGTGCCGTCGATCGGGTCGATGTACCAGCGCGTGGCGGCCGTGGCGCCCTCGATCCCGTACTCCTCGCCGACGAGGCCGTGGTCCGGATGGGCCGCCGAGATCCTCCCCCGGATCGCCCGCTCGATCGAGGTGTCCGCCTGGGTGACGAACGTCCGGTCCGGCTTCGTCGAGATCTCGAGGTCGCGTCGGAATGACTGGCGGGCGATCTCGTCCGCCTCGTCGCAGGCCGCATGGGCGAGGGCGAGCCAGCCCTCGAGCTCGGCATCAGTTCCGCGCTGGCGCTCGGCCGACCATTCCGTCCCGAAGAGCGTGTCAGCGCTCACGACCGCAGCCGCTCGCCGGCCGGATCCCAGAGCGGCTCGCGCACCACCTCGAAGCCGATCCACTCGCCGAACACGTCGATGTCGCCGCGTGTCCCGATCCCGGCATCGGGCGGGAGGTAGGCGTACGCGATCGAGCGCTCGAGGGTGAACCCGTAGCCGCCCGATGTCACCCGACCGACGACGTCGCCCTCGACCCGGACCGGCTCGTTGCCGAGGCAGACGGACCGCGGGTCATCCAGGACAAGGCAGCGCAGCCGCTTCCGCGGACCCGCGGCCTTCGCGGCGACGAGTGCGTCGCGGCCGATGAAGTCGCCCTTGTCGAGCGCAACCGCGAACCCGAGCCCTGCTTCGTATGGCGTGTCGTCCGGCGTGATGTCGCTTGACCAGACGCGATAGCCCTTCTCGAGGCGAAGCGCGTCGATGGCCCTGTAGCCGGCGGCAACGAGGCCGTGGTCGGCGCCGGCAGCCCAGAGCGTGTCCCACAGCTCGGCGCCGTACTCGGTTGGCGGATAGAGCTCCCAGCCGAGCTCACCGACATACGTCACGCGCAGGGCAAGGACCGGAACGTTCCCGACGCTGATCTCCCGCGCGGTCAGGAACGGGAATGCCTCGTTCGAGAGGTCGTCCTTGCTGACGGCGGCGAGGATTTCCCGGGCACGTGGACCCCAGACCCCGAGGCACGCCCGAGCCGAGGTGATGTCGCGGACCTCGACCGACCCGTCCTCAGACGCGTCGTCGGGCAGGTGCTTCCGGATCCAGCCGAGATCATGGTTCCCGACGGCGGTGCCGGTCACGATGAGGAAGCGGTCGGCGGCGAGCCTGGTAATGGTCGAGTCCGTCTCGATGCCGCCCCTGCCGTTGAGCATCTGCGTGTAGATGATCCGGCCGACCTCGACGTCGACGTGGTTGCCGCACAGTCGCTGGAGGAATGCAAACGCACCCGGGCCGGTGACCTCGATCTTCGCGAACGAGCTCTCGTCGAACAGCCCGGCAGCCGTCCGCGTAGCGAGCGCCTCCGCACCGATCGCCGTCGACCAGTGCTCGCCTGCCCAGCCTCGCGGTCGGACGTCCTCAAGTTCGGGATTCTCGTTCGGGGCGAACCAGTTCGGGCGCTCCCAGCCGGACTTCTCGCCGAATACGGCACCCAGGTCCGCCAGTCGCGCATACGCCGGCGACAGCCGCAGCGGCCTCCCTGCGTGGCGCTCCTCGTTGGGGTAATGGATGTCGTAGTAGGTTGCGTAGACCTCAGTCGTCCTGGCGAGCGTGAACGCCTGGCTCCGGTAGTGGGCTCCGAAACGGCGGATGTCCATCTTCCAGAGGTCGAGCTCCGGTTCGCCGTTCGCGATCCAGGTCGCGACCTGGCGCCCGATCCCACCGGCACCTGCGATCCCATGCGCACAGAAGCCGGCCGCGACGAAGAAGCCGCGAACCTCCGATTCGCCGAGGATGAACTCGTTGTCCGGGGTGAACGCCTCGGGTCCGTTGATCACGCGGCTGACGCCGGCATCGGCGATCGCGGGCACACGCCTGATCGCCCCGGCCATGATCTCCTCGAACCGCGGCAGATCCGGGGCGAGAAGCTTGCCGTTGAAGTCCGCGGGGACTCCGTTGAGCGACCAGGGCGCAGGGTTGCGCTCGTAGCCGCCCATGCAGAGCCCGCCGACCTCCTCGCGGAAGTAGACGAGGTTGTCCGGGTCGCGCAGCTGCGGCAGCGTCGCGACGACGCCTTCGATCGCCTCGGTGAAGAGGTACTGGTGCGCCATCGCGACGATCGGGACCGTGACGCCGGCGAGGCGGCCGATCTCCGGAGCGAACATGCCGCCGGCGTTGACGACGGCATCCGTCGCGATCGTCTCTCGACCGCCTCGGCCATCGATCTCGACGCCCGTCACATGCCCTCGCTCCGTCGTGATTGCGACGACCCGGGCGTGGGTCCGAATCTGGACGCCTCGCTTCCGGGCCCCTGCGGCAAGCGCCTGGGCCAACCCGGACGGATCCAGCCAGCCGTCGGTCGGCAACCAGACCGCCCCGAGGATGCCGTCGGTCGACATCAGCGGAAAGCGGTCGCCCGCCTCCGACGCCGAGATGAGCTCGAGCGGCAGACCGAATGTGCGAGCCCAACCCACCTGGCGCTGGAGCTCCTCGAATCGCGCCTTCGACGACGCCAGCCTGAGCGATCCCACTTCGTGCCAGGACGGGTCCACGCCGGTCTCGTCGCGAAGGCGTCGATACAGGTCGGCGCCGTACATCATCATCTTCGTGAGGGTGACGGAGCTCCGGAGCTGGCCGACAAGCCCCGCCGAGTGGAACGTCGAGCCGGATGTCAGCTCGGCACGATCGACGAGGACGATGTCCGTCCAACCAAGCTCCGCGAGGTGGTAGGCGATCGAGGTGCCGCCGACACCGCCGCCGATGATCACCGCCCGGGCGTGGTCCACCATGGCGCCCAGCCTATCGGGTCGGGGGGTCGCCCCGCCTGCCCGTGACGCGGGTCAGTGGCAGGGCGCGTTGCCGGAGTCGGACACGGTCCCGGTTGTCGGCAGCCAGATCCACTCGTACTTCCCGGGATGGAGCGTCATCTTGATGACCCCGTGCGTGAGCGCGACCCGGAGCTGGCTGTTAGCGGCGACCCTGGGGAAGCCGCGAATCGCGGCGCCGCCGGTCCCGACGACGAACTCGCGGATGCCGCGGCTGGGATCGCTCGCTCCATCCGGGCTTTGGGGCGCGAACCGCTCGTAGTCGTGGTCATGGCCGTTGATGACGACATCGGCGCCGGCCGTGTAGAGCGCGTCCCAGAACGGCCCGACTGCCGGGTCGTCGCCGTGCTCACCGGACGTGAACCGGGGATGGTGCCAGATGGCCAGGGTGCACGTCGCCTTCGACGCAGCGAGGTCCGCCGCCAGCCAGCGTCCCTGGTCCGATCCTGCGTCGCAACCGCCGGCCGCCGCGCAGTTGGAGTCGAGCACGATCACATGCCAGGTCTCCAGATCGTATGAGTACCAGGTCTTCCCGTCCCTGATGGCCGCCCTCCCGAAATACTCCTTGTACCCGACCGCACCCTGCGTCTGGTACTCGTGGTTGCCAACCGCGGGCCGGGTCCGATCCTTGTGCCGGCCCCAGGACGGGCCGTAGCACTCGGCGTAGTCCTTGGTGCTGCCGTTGTCGTAGGCGTTGTCGCCGGCCGTGAACACCGTGCCGGGGATGCCGTCGAGGAGCCGCGCCGTCGCCTCGTCCCCGTCGAGATCGCATGACGCGATGTCGCCGGCGCCAACGAGGACCGGGGCGCCGGACGTTGAGGCCGTTGGCGCCGGCGAGGCCGGCGCGGACGCGCTTGGCTGGCTCCCTGGCGATTGGCTTTCAGCGGTCGAGCCCGGGCTCGGCGCGCCCGGCGAGGACCCGCTGCCGACGCCCACTCCGGACGCCGATGGCCCGGGCGAAGACCCTGGCACCCTCCCGCTGATCCCGAGCGCGAGGCCCGCGAGCAGGACGAGCGTCGCGACGAACGCGATGGCGCCCATGCCGACGGTTCGGGCGACGGTTCGGCGATCCTCCATCGGTCAAGCGTAGCGAAGGACCCGGGTCGTCGCCGACAATCGGCCGGTGACCGACGATCCGCTTCCTCGACTGCGAGCCCTGTGCCTCGCGCTGCCGGACGCCACTGAGCGCATCAGCCACGGCGAGCCGACCTGGTTCGTCCGGGACAAGCGGACCTTCGTCATGTACGCCAACCACCACCACAACGATCGCCTCGAGTTCTGGTGCGCGGCGCCGGATGGGGTCCAGGAGTCGCTCGTCGAGAGCGGCCCGGAGCGCTTCTTCCGTCCGCCGTACGTCGGGCACCGGGGCTGGCTCGGCGTCTACCTCGACGTCCCGGTCGACTGGGACGAAATCGATAGCATCGTCCGCGACGCGCACGCGGTCGTGAGCGGACGCTGACGTCGGGTCAATCGCCGGCCGCCAGCCTGAGCGAACGCTCGAACGTGGGAGTCGTGGCGCCCGCGAGAAGCCGATCGAAGTGCTCGCCGGCATACGCCACGAAGTCGACGTCGAGCGTGCTTATTCCCTGCTGGAGGACGCCCCACATGGCCTCGCGGAAGTCGGAGACCGTCCGCATCAGCGTGAGACGGGCGAGCCGATGTGGCCGGACCTCGCCCTCGTATGCAGTGAGCAGCTCGCGGTCTTCGTCGTCGGTGAGCTCATGGTTGATCGAGAAGTTGCCGAGGTCGAAAAACGGGTCGCCCATGCCCGCGTATTCCCAATCGACGATCCGGATCCGCGTCCCATCGTCGATGAAGTTCGCGTTGAGCAGGTCGTTATGACAGGGCCGCAGCTCGACCGGGTTCGAGAGGAAGGCGAGCTCGATCCGGCGCGCCGCCGACTGGGCGAGATCGTATTCACGCGGGACCTTCACCCCCCGAGCCGCGGCCAGCGCCCGGTAGGCCTCGACGATCCGGAAAGGGACGAACAGCCCGGGGATCGGCGGTCCGTCGTGGACGCGCATCAGCGATTCCCCGACCCGGGCGAGGGTCGCGGAGTGATGGACCGCCTCGTCGGACACCGGTGACCCATCGATGAAGCGGGTCACGAGGTAACCCTCCGGCCGCACGAACGCGGTCACCTCCGGTCCGACGCCGACTCCCGCCGCCGCGACGGTCGCGGCATGTTCGACCTCGCGGCTGATTCCCAGAAGGTGCGTGTCGTTGCCGGCAAGCCGGATCACCCACCGCTGCTCCGTCCCGGGCGTGTCGACGAGGAAGTTCCGGTTCGTAATCCCGCCCGACAGCGCGCGGAGCGTCAGATCGCGGCCCGCGAGCTCCGGGACGCGCTGCATCGCGCGCACGAGTTCGTCGCGCAGCTCGCCGCGGAACACCTCTCCGACCGATGGAGCCGTCACCTCACCTCCCGGCATGAGTAGGCGGCGCGCCGATCGCTCGCCGCGCCGCCCGTCCTTCTCCAAACGTACGACCTAGCCGATCGTCGCCTCGCCTGTCGCGATGTCCGGCTCGACGGCGTCTTCGCGCCCGCGCTGCGCCAGGACGTAGTAGATCGCGCCGACGATGAGCACGAGCCCGACGAGGGTCTCGAAGACCGGAATGGCGGGCAGTCCCTCGAGCACGACGCCGCCCCAACTGATGAACGTGTTGATGAAGGGGTTCGACAGCGCGCGCAGGTCCGTGCCGAAGTCACCGAAGATCGGGGAGACCCAGAGGGCGATGTTGATCACCATGAACCCGCCGTACACGAGCGCGAGAACGTTGATGATCGTGCCCCAGCTACCCAGCTTGAACCAGGCACCCTTGTGCGGCCAGCCCTTCGTCCGTGCGGAGAGAACCCCGAGGTTGCAGAGGAAGTAGCTGAGATAGATCATCCCGGTCGCCGCGATCGCCAGCGTCGCCGCACCGAGCGGTCCGGTGAGAACGATCGGGATGGCGGCCAGAATTCCGACCGCGACGGCTGCGTTCGTCGGGGTCTTGAAGGTCTGGTTGACATGCGCCCACACCCCGCCGAGCGGAATTCGCCGGTCGCGGCCCATCGAGAACATCAACCGGGTCGTGGCGCCCTGGATCGCCAGCGTGCAGACGAAGACCGACGCGAGAATGACGAACAGGTAGATCTCACCGAACGAGATTCCGCCAGCGATCTCCTGGCTGAAGTTCTGCTGCAGCGTGGTGGCGATCGGGAAGCCGAACGCCTGGCCCTCCGCGATCGCCGCATCGAGGTCCTGGAACGACAGGAGGATCGCCAGCAGGAAGACCGCACCGATGATCCCGGACAGCCAGATCGCCGACAGGATGCCGCGCGGCGCCTGGCGGCCCGCATCGAGTGTCTCCTCGCCGAACGTCCCGGCCGTATCGAAGCCGTAGACGACGAACAGGGCGATGAACGCGCCGATCAGGAAGATCGCAAGCACGCTGCCGTTCGCCGCCGACTCAAGGCCCCTCGAGTCAAACAGGATTGCCGGGCTCTGGTGATTCGCGAAGATCAGCAGGATCAGCGCGAACACGAGCATCCCAAGGATCTCGGTGCCGACGCCGATGTTGTTGATGATCGACAGGACACGAACACCGAAGGCATTGATCGCGGTCGTGATGGCGAGCGTCACGAGGGCGACGAAGGCATACATGCTGGTGATGCCCGTCGGGTCCGGCGAGGCGAGAAAGTCAGGGCTACCGTTGATGCCGCCCACGACGAGCGGGACCGTCACGGCGACGGCCGTCGTCGTCAGGACGCCCGCCCAGAAGTAGAGCCAACCAGTGAACCAGCCAAGCGTCCGGTTCGACAGGCGCTTTGACCACTGGTAGATCGACCCGGCCACCGGGAAGTGGCTGGCGAGCTCCGCGAAGTTCAGGGCGACGAACGTCTGGCCCACAATGACCAGCGGCCACGCCCAGAAGAAGATCGGGCCGGCGTAACCGAGTGCAAGCGCGAAGACCGTGAACGTCCCGGTAGAGACGCTGATGTAGCTGAATGCGACCGCGAAATTCGACAGGAACCCGAGCTGACGCTTGAGCTCGGGCTTGATCCCCAGCGAGCGTAGGTGCGCATCGTCGCGGTCTGACTGTTCCTGGACCGATCCCGTCACGGTTCTCCTCCTACCTCCACGCCTGGTGCGGCGCGAGACTGACCTCTGGGGAGTAAACGCGAGGACGCAGAGCCTGCGGCGATCCTCCCTCAGGGCGCCGCGACTGGCCGAGGATAGGGCCCGAAATCCGCCGAGTCAACGAGCGTTCCGGGCGGACTCATCGAAGTCGTCAATCGATGCGGGTCCATAGAATGGCGACAGCAACATCGGACACGATGGGCGATGCGCGGCGCCGCGACCGGCTGGTCGGGCGGGCGCGTTCTCTGAGGGGTGCATCGATGATTACGACGACGCCGACACGGCGCGAGACATTCGCAGCTCGGATGACCGAGGCAGTTGGAGGCGCCTTCGACGTGGCCGCCGCGTACCTTGGCCTCCAGCTCGGCTACTACCGGTCGCTTGCCGACGACGGGCCCGCGACTGCGGCCGAGCTCGCACGGCGAACCGGCACGAACGAGCGACTGACCCGCGAGTGGCTCGAGCAGCAGGCCGCGACGGAGATCGTCGAGTCCTCGCGAGACGGCGACACGTGGCGGTTCGCACTCCCTGCCGATCATGCCGAGGTCCTCCTGGATCCCGAGGCGCTCGACGGCGTCGGGGGCGTCGTTCAGCTTCAGCTCGCCTGCCTGACGCTCGTCCCGCGCTTGCGCGAGGCGTACAAGACCGGTAACGGGATCCCGTTCGCGGACTACGGCGGCGACATGATCGAGGGGCAGGCGTCGTCCACGCGCCCCGTCTTCGCTGCCGAGCTCGGCACGTGGTTCGCGGCCATTCCCGACATCTCGGCGCGACTCGAGACTGGCTCCGGGCGCATCCTCGATGTCGGCTGCGGACTCGGCTGGTCGAGCGTACTGATGGCCCGGGCCTTCCCCACCGCCCGGGTCGATGGCGTCGACCTCGACGCGGACTCGATCGCCGCCGCGCGTGCGACCGCCGCAGCGGAGGGCGTCGCCGATCGCGTCCGCTTCGAGCTGCGGGACGCATCGAGCCTGGCCGGCGCGGGCTACGACGTCGCGACGATGTTCGAGATGCTGCACGACCTCTCCCACCCGGTCGACGTGCTCCGGGCTGCTCGCGAGGCCCTGGCACCGGGCGGCGCGGTCCTCGTGGCCGACGAGCTCTGCGCCGACGAGTTCACCGGAGCGGCCGATGAGGTCGAGCAGCGGCACTACGGCTGGAGCATCCTTCACTGCCTGCCCGCGGCGATGACCGAGCCCGACTCCGCGGCGACGGGGACCGTCATCAGACCGGCCACGGTCCGCGCGTATGCCGAGCAGGCTGGCTTCTCGACGGTCGAGATCCTGCCCGTGGACAGCGTGGCGTTCCGGCTCTACGTGCTCCGGGCATGAGAGTGATCCGGATGGGAGGGTCCGGCGAATACATGGGACCGGACATGGTTCGTCTTCGGCCTGCCCTCCTCGTTGTCATCGCGCTGCTGCCGTCGCTGATCGGGGCGATCGCGATCGGGGCGGCGCTGCGCCCGCTTGCGCCCTCGTCTCCTGGCGGAGGCGCGCCCGTCGGTGGAGTCATCGCCGACGCCTCCGTGTCGCCCGGTCCGACGATCACGCCCGGCGAAACTGCGGTCGCCACGCCAACGGCGCCCGGCGGCGCGCCAACGCAGGCACCCGGATCGACCAATTCGCCAACGCCCACACCAGCCGGCGCCAGCCCGAGTGGACCGGACGTGGCGGGCGGCGAGGTGCCTGGCGCTTCCGAGCCCACGCCGACCAAACCACCGAGTGCAATCGCCCCACCGGGTCCTGCGGTTCCGGGCGAACCGACAGCCAGCCCATCGCCGCGCCCGACGGCCGCCCCAACGGCGGGACCAACCCCGCCGCCCGCGCCGACGGGGACGCCAACCCGGCCGCCGACCCAGCCGCCCGCGCCAACACCGACGCCGACCCGGCCGCCAACGCCCGCACCGACGCCGACGGCCACGCCTGCCCCCACGCCCACGCCAACGCCCGACCCGCTTCTCTGCCGCCTGCTCCCGATCCTCTGCGGATAGGGCCGCTGGCGGCCCGCGCCGTCAGCGTCGGGCGCCGGCTCCTCGAAGTGCATCCGGCAACGTCCGGTGGATCTCTACCGGGTGGACGTAACCCTCGACCATGTCCATCGACCCGTTGACGCCGAGCTCCGTGAACAGGAACGCGATCTTACGTCGCTGGGAGGCCAGGACTTCCTCCTTCGTCGGCAGGTCCCAGAGCTGGCGCTTGAACGGGCCCAGCGCCTTCTTCCGGGTCGTGTAGACGAACTGCTGGTCTGTCTGGCCATCCTTGCGCTCGTCGGCGGCGTTGGAAGTGCACCAGGCTTCGATCGATCGATGGAGCTCGGCCGGGAACGACGGATGCTCAAATAGAGCGTTCTGGAAGCCCGTCGCCAGATGGATCTCGGCGGTCTCGACGGCCGGGAAGCGATGGAACAGCTCGTCCGGCAGCGTCGAGGCACCATGCTGCACGGCGCCGGCGAGCCCGTACTCGCGGGCGACTTCGCCAAGCCGACGGAGCACCTCGAAGTCGAGCTTGACCTCCGCGACGCCACCGTCCGGCAGGGGCACGCCGCCGTGGGAGGTGCCGGTCTGGACGCTGACCTTGGAGAGGCCCGGCGCGCCCGGCGCCAGCGTATCGAGCTCCCGGCGGTAGCCGTCGAGGTAGGCGCGAAGCTCTTCCTCGGTCGAATTCTTCTTCCCAACCTCGCCGATCTCGCCACCGACACTGACCGTTACGCCGTCCGATTCGAGCGATCGCGTCAGCGCCGTCAGCTCGGCCGCCCGGACGTAGTTCTCGCGCTGCTCCTCGTCGACCGTGGCTTTCGAGAGGTCAACGAGGGTCGACGAATCGATGTCGATGTTCCGGTAGGCGGCATCGATGGCGAGCCGGCAGGCGCGACGGATCTCCTCGGTCGTGGCCTCCGCGTCCTCGGCGTACTTCTTCGCGTTGAACTGGTAGTGGTCGCCCTGGATGAAGACCGGCCCCTCCCAGCCGGCGGCGATCGCCCCGGCGAGGACAGAGGTCGAGTAGTCGATCGGGCGCTGGAACGTGTAGGTCTGCTCGCTGCGAGCGAGCTCGAGGATCACTGCCCCGACATCCGCGGACGCGGCGGTCTCGTAGACCGTACGAGCCATGTCGAAGACCTGTGTCCGGAGGTTGAGGGCGGGAACGGTAAAGCCGTTGACCTCGCCGCGGGCGCGGGCCATGTAGAGCTCGTGGATGCTGGCCGTCCGCGCCCCGAGCTCCTGCGCGGCTTCGTGGATCAGCCAGCGGGCGAGGTCGACCGTGGGTCCTTCCTCGCCGAAGGCCGCGGTCCAGGCCAGGTCCCGGATCACCTCGCCCCGGAAGGCGGCCGGATCGTCGATCGCGAGGCGTTCGCCATCGACATGGGCGGCCCCGCCGAGTCGGGCGAGAAGGTCAGTTGGTGTCTCGGCGACGTGCGGCATCGGTTGGAGTCTCCTGTCCGGGCGGTCGATCATCATGGTAGCCGCCGGACGGCGACTGGCTCGGTAGCCTGGATGCGCGCCCGTGGCGGTGCCCCTTGCGAAATGCCCACGTGGTGGGCACGACGGAAACGCGACTGGCCAGATTCGAGATCGCATCTCGCGGAATTAGCTGCCGAGAACAAATCGACCGGCTCGATCGGCTCCCATCGGCCGCATCGGCCCGATCCGGCCTCTACATGTTCACGGTGCGAGCATCTCGGAAATTGCCGGAGGGCGGAGGCGCCCCGCGCACGCCCGTCGTGCCGCCTGCCCGGCCGGAGCGATCAGAACTGGGGCTTCAGGACCATCAACAGGATGATCGTAACCAGGAGCACCGTCATCGCCATGCCCCCCAGCTGGATCCGCCGAACGAGTGGCGGGAGGCCGGGAGGTGGCCCGCTCGCCCCCGGTGGCGGTGGCGTCGATGTCATCTCGATCACCTGGTGCACGATCTTGCTCTGGACGAAGAACGAGTAGCCGTACGCAATGATGTACAGGACGATCGCGATCCCGAGCCACCAGTAGGCCCGCGACGACAGGTCGATGCCCCTCACGAGGATCATCGCGGCGCCGGTGATTGGCAGCGTGATTCCAACCGGATAGACGAGCCGGCTGCTGAGCGCGTATGACACGCGCGTCGCGAAGTTGGCGTGCTGCGGCTCAGCACCTCCCAACGCCCCGATGATCGGGAACGTGAAGGTCGGCCCGAAGGCAACGATCGCCCCGAGGACGTGCAGGAACAACAGCCACGGAAACAGCCACTCCACGGACGACCCTCCCAGCGGAACGAACCCCTCCGCCACGATACCGCCTGTGGAGGCGCCCATTGCGCCCATCGAGCGCGGGCAACCAGCGGCCTAACCGACGCTCCGCGTCCGGCGAGAGACGAAGTCGACCAGGACGTATTCGCCGAGCCGCTCCGGGGTGGCGTAGAAGGCACGGCCGCGGTTCATTCGGGTGATCAGCGCGACGAACTCGGCCAGCGCGCGCGATCGTTCGAGCATGAACGTGTTGATCGTGATCCCGTCGCGGGTGCAACGCTGGACCTCGCGCAGGGTCTCCTGGATCGTCCGGCGGGTCGGTGGATAGCTGAACTCGACCTGGCCGTCCTCGAAATGGGCCGTCGGCTCGCCGTCGGTGATGACCACGATCTGGCGCTCCCCGCCGTGGTGCCGGGCGAGAATCCGGCGAGCCAGCATCAACGCGTGCTGGAGATTCGTGCCGTACTCGTAGCCGTGCCACGTCAGCTCGGCGAGGGCCTCGGGGCGGAGCTCGCGGGCGTAGTACGCGAAGCCGATGACGGCGAGGTCGTCGTGCGGGTACTGCGTCCGGATCAACGTGTCGAGCGCGACCGCGACCTTCTTCGCCGCGAGGAAGCATCCACGCAAGAGCATCGAGCGGCTCATGTCGACGAGCAGCACGGTCGAGGTCCGGGTGAGCTGCTCGGTCCGGAACACCTCGAAATCGCTCGCGTGAAGGCCGACACCGCCATCGGCCCGGACACCTGGGGCGTTCTCCGGGCGACGAAGCGCGTTCTCGATCGTGCCCCGAATGTCGAGGTGGAACGGGTCGCCAAACTCGTATGGCTTCGTCGACTCCTCGCGCTCCCCTCCCCGCCCGGCCCGATCGATCCGATGGCCGCCGAACGCGTCGCGCGAGAGCCGCGCGAACAGGTCGTCGAGGACCTTCTGGCCGATCCGCCGGCTACCGCGCGGCGTCAGCTCGAGCCGTTCGCCGCGCCGGCTCAGATAACCGGCTCGTTCGAGCTGCCGGGCGAGCTCGTCGAGGGCATCGAGGTCACGCGCCGCATCGTCGCCGAGGAGCTCGCGGACGTCGTCGCGATCGAGATCTGCGAGGTCGCCGGGGCTCGCGACCTCGGCCAGCGAGTCCTCCATCGCGTCGAGCGCCTGGAGCCTCCCGATCTGCTCCAGTGCCGGTTCGAGTCCGAGGCCCTCCTCGCCCGAGAAGTCGTACCCCTCGCCGAGGCCGTCGGGCATCAGCTGGTCCATGTTCGAGGCGAGCCGCGCCAGGTCCCAGCGAAGCCGGTCATCGCGGAGCAGCGCGTCCATCATCGATTGGAGCTCCGCGCGCTGCTGAGGGGTCATCGAGCGCAGGAGCGACTGCATCGCGGCCATCCGCTGGGTCAGCTGCTCGACGATGTCGTCGAGGGTCCGGGCACCGGGAAAGAACCGGCCGTGACGAGACAGGAAATCGTCGACCTCGTCCTGGCTCGGCTCGCGGCCCTCGAGTCGTTCCTCCAGGAGCGAGTTCAGGTCGCGGACCATCTCGCGGTTCGCCTGGAGTTCCTCGGGCGTCGTGCCCTGGATCGCCTCTGACAGACCGTCGACGAAGCGATCGAGCGTCTGGCGTCGGAGCCGGTCGGTCAACGCCTGGAAACGCTCCCGGGCGTCCGGCTCCATGAAGTCGTACTCCTCCAGCGCGCGGATCCGGCCTCCGACGTCGCGCGGCAGGCCCTCGAGCTGGTCGAGCCGCCGCGCGGCAGCGTCACGCAGCATCGCGTTGAGCTTCGGGTCGATGGCGCTGCCATCCGGCGGCCTTGCCGCATCGTCGAGCCTCCGTTCGATCCCGGCCCGCTCGTCGGCGACGATCTCGTCGAGCTCCTGGCGAACGTCCGCCAGGACGTCCTGCAGCTGGTAGCGCTCCTGGAGCTGCTCTCGGCGGCGACGCAGCCGCTCGCGGAGGTCCTCCAGCCCGGGCAGGTCGGGACGGGTGGCGTCGCGGCCATGCCAGCCCCGCTCCATCAACCTACGGAGCGCCTCCCCGAGATCGCCCTCGGCCATGACGTCGTCAGCGAGCGCGTCCATGATCTCGTCGGCGTCGAGTGCCGGGATCGACTGGCTGCCATCCCAGCGGGCGTAACGGGCGGCCCGGGCGAGCAGCGGGTCGCGCGTCGATCCGGCGGCCGATCCGCCGTCTAGGTCGCGCCGGTCAGGGATGTACGAGGTCAAGCGTCCTCATCGCCGGTAGACGGTCGCCGCGCCGGCTCGGTCCTTGTTGATGCGACGCGAGAGGTGGAGTCCCTCGAGGATGAACTCGACCGCTGATGCGACGACCGCCGGCTCCTCCGCGCCGTCCGTCGCATCGAAGGCGCCCAGCCGCGTCACCGCCTCGTGGAATCCCGGGACCTCGCGCATCCAGCCGACGTAGTCGCGCGACGGAACGCCCTCGCCGGTCTCGATGACGAGCCCGTCCTCGAAGGCGAGGACGACGTCGTCGAGATCGTCGATCGGGACGTTCCGCCCGAACGTCGCGTAGAGGGCCTTCGTGATCAGCCGCTCGACGACCCGCTCCTCCGGCGCTTCGTCGCCGACCGATTCGAGCTCGATCTTGCCGACCGTGGAGGCAATCACGGCGCCGAGGTCGGAGACGCGAGGCGACGCGACCACCTCGCCAAGCCTGATCGCTCGCCGGAGCGCAGCCGCCTCCATGACCTCCGCGTTGGCGACCGTCACCCGCACGCTCACCCCGGACCGCTGGCTGATCTCCGGCGACCGACGGGCCAGATGCGTCAGCTCGGCGAGCAGCTCCTCCATGAACGCCGGGACGACGATCTGGGGCTCCCCATCGATTGCCTCGAACCGTGCCTTCTCCTGGTGAACGATCTCCAGCTCGTGCTCGAGGGTCCGCGGGTAGTGCGTTCTTGCCTGCGTCCCCAGCCGATCCTTGAGAGGCGTGATGATCCGGCCCCGGCTCGTGTAGTCCTCCGGGTTGGCGGACGCCACGACGTAGAGGTCGAGGGGCAGGCGGACCGTGAAGCCGCGGATCTGGACGTCACGCTCCTCGAGGATGTTGAGCAGGCCCACCTGGATCCGCTCGGCGAGATCCGGCAGCTCGTTGATGGCGAAGATGCCCCGGTTCGCCCGCGGGATCAGGCCGTAGTGGAGGGTCAGCTCGTCGCTGAGATAGCGGCCCTCAGCGACGCGGATCGGGTCGATCTCACCGATGAGATCGGCGATCGTGATGTCCGGGGTCGCGAGCTTCTCCGCGTACCGGCGGTCGCGCGGCAGCCAGTCGATCGCCGTGGCGTCGCCGTGCTCGTCGATCGCCGCCTGGCCGGACGGGCTGATCGGGGCGTAAGGATCGTCGTTCAGCTCGCCGCCATGGACGACTGGGAGCCACTCGTCGAGGAGATCGACCAGGAGCCGGGCCATCCGCGTCTTTGCCTGGCCCCGCTCGCCGAGGAAGACCAGGTCCTGCCCGGCGATGATCGCGTTCTCGATCGCCGGGACGACGCTCTCCCCGTAGCCGACGATGCCCGGCAAGATCCCCCGGCCTGACGAGAGGCGCTCGAGGAGGTTCGTCCGCAGCTCGGCCTTGACCGACCGGCTCTCCCAGCCCGATGCGCGCAGCTCCCCGAGCGTCGCCGGACGGACGCCGGCGGCGGGCCGAGCCTTGGTCACGAGGGGTGACCCGCGGCGTGGCTGAGTGCGTCGCGGCGGCGATCGATCTCGAGCTCCAGGTCGCCCGGCTTCCAACGGATCCGCGACGCGAGCTCCGGAAGGACACCCCACGCAAAATGCTCGAGTCGGTCCGTCGCGTCGTCGCGGGCGGCGAGCACCGCCGGGCCCAGCCGCTGCACGTGGCCGTGGGCATCGAGGGCGATCGGTCGCACATGGTGAGCGGCGGCGACGCGGCCATCCCGATCGAGCACGACGACGACGCCCAGGTACGACAGCTCATCGTCGGACAGGTCCGCTGCGGGGCGAAGTCGGTCGAAGACGTCCTCCAGAGAGGCAGCTTCGATCGTCGCCGCGAAGCCCGCTCCGAGCGATGCCGCCCGGAGGAGGGCTCGGACGCCGTCGCCGAAATGGTCGAGGTCGACCGGCGTCCTGCTGTCGATCGCGGCCACGAGCCGTTCTGCGCCCCGTCGCGACCCCGTCGGCGCCGCAACGACGAGCGACACGCCCTGCTCGACGAGCAGGGACACCAGCGCGGCCAGCTCGGCGTCGAGCAGCCCGCTGCGAAGCGACTCCATGAGGCGCGACGTGTCGGAGTGAGAGGCGACGTCCACGGCAACCTGTGAAGAGGGGAATCGACCGGAAAGGCAGCGTACGGCCGTGGTCCGGGAGCGTCAAACGCCACGCCAAATCCTGACGTTGCCTGTCCGGCTCGCCTCTACGATGGCCGCATGGCCACCGACCCGGTCCTGATCGCCCCGTTGACCGAGGACCGCTGGAGCGACGTCGAAGCGCTGTTCCTCCAAGGCGGCGACCCGAAGACCTGTTGGTGCGTGTACTGGCGGCTCCGCGGCAAGGACTGGTCGATGTCGTCGTCCGGGAAGAACCGCGAGCACCTCCGGAAGATCGTCGAACGCGGCCCCGCCCCGGGGCTCCTCGCATACCGCGATGGGACCGTCGTCGGCTGGGTCAGCCTCGGGCCACGCGAGGCCTTCGAACGTCTCGAACGGTCGCGCATCCGGCCACGACTCGACGACGTCCCGGTCTGGTCGATCGTCTGTTTCGTCGTGGCCCGGAGCGAGCGCCGAAGAGGCCTGGCTCGACAGCTCCTCGAAGCCGCCGTCGACTACGCCCGGGACCACGGCGCGCCTGCACTGGAGGCCTATCCGGTCGATTCGGCAGGCGTAAGGGTCGCCCCGGGCGTCGCCTACACGGGTCTCCTGTCGACCTTCGAGGAAGCCGGCTTCCGGGTTGTCCAGGAGATCGACTCGCCGCAGGCGACGGTCCGCCGGGTGATCGTCAGGCGCGACCTTGACATGTCCAAGAAACCTTGACGTTCAGCTATTGAGCCGGCGAGTCAGGACCCCGACCAGCACCCAGACCAGCGCGCACAGCCCGAAGAACACGAAGATGACGAGGCTGATGCCGAACGCCAGCGCGGTCAGGACATTGGTCCCGATCCCGACGGTCACGCTGATCGCAAGGACCACGAGCGACGTGACCACGATCTGCATGAGGGCGGTGAGGAAGTAGGACCGGGGTGGCCGCGGGCGCGCGGGCCACGGGCCCAACGGGTCGACCTCGGGGAGCACGACCCTCGTTCCAGGACGGCGGAGCAGGTCGTACCGAGCTCGCTTGGTCGGATCCATGAGCCACTCGCGGGCGATGTTCAATCGCGCGGTTCGCGTGGTCGCCGCGCGTTCGTCGCCGCTGAGGGCTCGGTCCGGATGAACAGATCGGACGCCGGCTCGCCAGGCCCGCTCGATGGCAGCCGAGTCGGCGTCGAACGCCACGTCGAGCTCCGCGTAGAGGTCGAACTCCGGGATTGGGTCTGGCGCCTTCACGCGACGACTCCGTTCGACGAACTGACCCGCAGGATAGACCCGAGTCGGCTCCTGCTCGCGAGATCACCGCGACTGGAGGTCAACAGAGACGGCCTCTGGACCCTTCGGACGCGTGGCTATCGCCCCGTCCGTGACCCTGGGTCACGACGTGCGATCGTGGGGACCATGGGGGGACGCGGCGGCAGACTTCGTGGCCGTCATGTTGTCTGTGAGTCCCGCGCGTACGTCAAATGTCGCTGATGCGACATCGTCATCCGTCAGGGTTGACACTCGCTTCGGGCGGCGCGTAGACTGCCGACCGGCGCGCAGATCGCTCGCCATGTCTAGCTCAATGGAGGCGGCTCCGAATGACAGAGTTCTTCCGGATCCCGCGCAGGATGGCGCCCACCAGTGGCGATTCCATCGGGAGATTTGCGCCCATCTCGAGCTAGCCTGAGGCGGTTAACCGCCAGACGCGAGCCACGAGCCGTGGGCCAGATCGGGCCCCCGGCTTTTTTGATGCCTTTCCCTGTTTGAAGCATCGAGAGCCGCGAGGCCCACCCGACGCGAAAGCGTCAGCGGGCCCGCGGCTTTTGTCGTTTCCCGCCCCCGCATTCGTCAAATCCACAGCTAACGCAGCGACCCAGGAGCTCCATCAAGTGACCGCCACATTGCTCCAGCAACCGAATATCGCGAGGCCCATCGACAACGTCGACGCGCTCGCCGGCCAGGACGTGGTTCCCGCGCTCGTCATCGATGGCGTGACGAAGAGGTTCACGGTCGGTCGAAAGAAGAAGCCCGTCACCGCGATCTCGAACGTATCGCTCCGCCTCGAGCGGGGCGGCATCCACGGGATCCTCGGTGCGAACGGGTCCGGCAAGTCGACCCTCATCCGCCTGGTGAGCGGTCTCCTCACGCTCGACGAGGGTCGGGTCGAAGTCTTCGGCCACGACATCGTCCGCGAGGAGATGGCGGTCAAGCGGTTGATCAACCGGGTCAGCGTCGACGCCGCCTTCTTCAAGAAGCTCAGCCCGATGGAGAACCTGCTGTTCGCGGCTCGCCTCTACGGGAAGAACGCCGGGGATGCCCGGCGCGAGGCAGTCTCGATCCTGGGTCGCCTCGGGATCGGGGAGAAGCGGATCGGCCGGCCGGTCGAGCAGATGAGCCGGGGCATGCAGCAGAAGGTCGCCATCGCGCGGGCCCTGCTGACCAGCCCATCGCTCCTACTGCTCGACGAGCCGACAACGGGTCTCGACCCCCGCTCGAAGCTCGACGTCCAGACGTTCATCGAGGAGCTCCGGGAGACGCATGACGCGTCGATCGTGCTCACGACCCACGACCTGGCCGAGGCAGAGCGGCTGTGTCACCGGATCACGATCCTCGACGGCGGGCGCGTCGTCGCGGAGAACAGCCCGGACGGCCTCATCGCCGACCGGGCGGCAAGCATCGGAGCGACCGCAACGCTCCACGACGTGTTCATGGCCTACACCGGTCGCTCCCTCGACGAGGACGACGAGGACGACGATGAGAACGACGAATGAAGGGAGGTGAGATAGCAATGGAGAACCGACCCCAGTACCCGCTGGCCCTGTACCTGGCCAACGCCGCTCGCGAAGACGACATTCGCGCTGCTGCCGATGCCCGCCGGGCACCGCGCCAGCCCCGTCGATCAGTCCGACAAGCCGTTGGGCGGTCACTCGTCCGAGCGGGCGAGCGGCTGGCCGGCGAGCCGTCCTTCGAGCTGGCCCGACTCCGTTAGGGAGCGGGCCAGCTCCCCTCGCAGGAGATCCACCAATGTTCGGCGTCGCCCATGAGCTGAAGGCCTCGTATGCCTTCATCGAGCGCAATTTCTTCTTGACACGCCGCTACTGGGGCTGGGAAGTCGCCTTCCTGGTCTACTCGGTCGCGGGCGCGCTCTCTATCTCGCTCATCGGTGCCGACCAGGGCAGCCCGCGGCTGATCCTGTTGCTGATGGTGGGCGCGATCTTCTGGAACTACCTGTCGGTCGTGTTCTCGTGGATCGCCGAGACGATCTCCGTGGAGCGCTGGGAGGGCACGCTCGAGTACACGATGATGGCGCCGATTCGGCGCTCGTCGCAGCTGCTCGGCTCGGTCCTCTACGCGATGATCTACGGCCTCGTCCACACGGCCGTGATCCTCATCGTCCTGATCCTGTTCTTCCCGCAACTCGACTTCACCGGCGCCAATCCGCTGACCGTCGCGCTGTTCATGGTGCTCGGATCGTTCAGCTTCGTGGGGATCGGGATGATCGCGGCGATCCTGCCGCTCCTGTACGTGGAGCGCGGGGCGCAGATGACGTTCGTTCTCCAGTCGTGTCTGCTGCTCGTCTCGGGCGTCTACTACTCGGTCGACGTGCTGCCAGGCTGGATGCAGGTACTGTCACGGCTGTCGCCGGCGACCTACGTCCTCGATGGCGTCCGCCACGGGCTGATCGACGGCGCGCCGATCGGTGCGCTGTTCCACGACGTGTGGCCGCTGCTCGTCATGGGCGTGGTCCTGATCCCGTTCGGTCTGTGGGCGTTCGGGCGCGCGGAGCGCTACGCGAAGCGGACCGGCAAGCTCAAGAGGGTTGGCTGATGACGCTGCTCGACCTCACCCCATTCGGCTGGTCCGGCGACGTCTCGACCGCGTTCGCTACGCACGTCGAGGCCGGCCTCGAACCGGCCCGGGTCGTCGCCGAGGACCGCGGCTCGTACGTCGTCCAGACGGGCGGCGGTGAGCGTCGGGCAAGCGTTACCGGCCGCTTCCGGTTCGAGGCCGGCGATGACCCGGCCGCCTACCCGGCGGTCGGCGACTGGGTGGCCGTGGAATCTCGCGTCGATGGCGCGTCGGTCCATGCGCTCCTGCCGCGTCGGACGAGCGTCCTGCGCCACGCGCCGGGCCTCCGATCGGTCGCCCAGGTCGTCGCGGCGAACGTCGATATCGTGTTCGTCGTCGCGTCGCTCAACCACGACCTCAATCTTCGCCGCCTCGAGCGGTACATCGCCTTCGCCTGGGAGAGCGGCGCCGCTCCGGTCGTCGTCCTGTCGAAGGCGGATCTGAGCGACGACCTCGACGGCACGATCGCCGAGGTCGAAACCGTCGCTGTCGGCGTCCCGATCATCACGGTCAGCGCGGTCGACGGCCGCGGGATCGACGAGCTTCGGGCCAGGATCCGGCCGGGCACGACCGTCGCGTTCGTCGGGTCGTCCGGCGTCGGCAAGTCGACGCTCGTCAATACGCTCGCCGGCGACGACCTGGCGGAGGTCCGCGAGATTCGCGCGGACGACGGTCGCGGCCGCCACACGACGACCCGTCGCCAGCTCCACCTCATGCCGGACGGTGGGTTGATCCTCGATACGCCCGGCATGCGCGAGCTCGGGCTGTGGGACGCGGACGCCGGCCTGGAGCGCTCCTTCGCCGACATCGATGCCCTCGCCTCGACCTGCCGCTTCTCGGACTGCGGTCACGCCGGCGAGCCCGGCTGCGCAGTCGCCGCGGCGATCGCCGACGGGGATCTCGACGTCAGCCGGTTCGAGAGCTGGAAGAAGCTGGAGCGCGAGGCGCGACACCTCGAGCGGCGAGTCGATGCGCTTGCCCGGTCGGCGGAGCGTCGCCGCTGGAAGACGATCGGAAAGGCCGTGAACGCGCACATGGAAGCGAAGTACGGACGCGACCGGTGACTGGAGGAACGCGATGACTGCCAATACGCACATGGAGGTCCGGCCGCCGGACGCGCCGGCCATCCCCGGCCTCCGCTTTCGGACGATCGATCTCGACAGCGATCTGCCGGCGATCGTCGAGCTCATCACGATCGTCCATCTCGCCGACGACATGGACTGGGTGCCGACGGTCGACGATCTCCGCAACGATCTTGTTCACCGCTCGTACTTCGACATCACTCGGGACACGCTCGCAGCGGAGATCGACGGCAAGTTCGTCGGGCTGACCGAGACGAACATCGCCGTCCGCGACGAGATTGCGCTCCACCAGATGGACGGCTGGGTCTTGCCCGATCAGCGCCGCCGCGGCATCGGCCGCGCCCTGCTTCGGTGGACGGAGCAGCGCGCTCGCGAGGCCGCGGCAGATTGGCCGGGCGCCGAACCGCACGCGTTCGGGACCTGGGTGGACGACCGGAACCTCGGCGGGATCGCGCTGCTCGAGTCCGAGGGCTACGAGCGAGTGCGATACGGATTCATGATGGTCCGGCCGCTCAGCGAGCCGATCCCCGACGCGCCGCTTCCCGCCGGCCTCGAGATCCGCCCGGTCACCGAGGACGACCATCGCCGCATCTGGGATGCCGATTTCGGAGGCGTTCCGAGATCACTGGGGGGCGATGCAGCGGACCGAGGAGGACTTCGTGGGCTGGTTCTCGACGCCGAACCTCGACACCTCCCTATGGCGAGTGGCATGGGAAGGGGACGAGATCGCCGGATCCGTCTGGAATTGCATCTGGACCGAGGAGAACGAGCAGCTGGGCATCCAGCGCGGCTGGCTCGAGCACATCTCCGTGCGCCGGCCGTGGCGCCGCCGGGGGCTGGCGACCGCGTTGATCGCCGAGTCCCTACGAACGCTCAAGACCAAGGGCCTCACGGAAGCGGCCCTTGGCGTCGACGCCGAGAACATCTCTGGTGCCCTCCGCCTGTACGAGTCGCTCGGTTTCCGCCGCCACCAGACGGGGATCTCGTTCCGCAAGCCGCTGTGACCCGGAGCGCCGAGCGGGCGCCCGGCCGGGTGCGGTCGTATCAGTCCCGTGGCGACTGCTACGCAATGCCTTGCCAGCGAATTCGATCTGAATGGGGCGATTCTCGCTCCTACCAGTCCCGTGGCGACTCATAGCGATGAAGAACGGGCGGGAATGCCGATAGTCGGTCCGTAACACTCCGCAGGAAACTGCAAGGAACGAACGCGGCCTGGGGGCGGGCACGCGGCCGGGCGGCGCCGCCGGGGGGCGGGCACGCGGCCGGGCACGCGGGCGGGCGGCGAGGCACGCGGCCGGGCGGGCGGGCACGCGGAGGGGCGAGCGACGGCTCGGCGACGGGGCCGGACCATCAGGTCAGGTGACGGCGGAGCCCAGCGGAGCGATGATTTGCGCCATGCCGGACCGCCACGTCGCACGCCGCCGCATTGCCGTCCTTGGCGCGGTTGCGTTCGCGCTCGTCGTTGGTTCGATCGGGGTGGTCAATGCCCGGACGGTGATCGTCAACGGGCGAGGCTGCCCGATCCTGCCGGCTACGAACGTCTGGAACAAGCCCATCGACACGCTCCCCGTCAGGTCCGACTCTGCGACGCTCATCGGGACGATGGGCTTGACGCGCTATCTCCACCCAGACTTCGGGACCTTCGCGGGCTACGGCATCCCGATCAACCTGGTGACGTCGTCGACCCCGCGCAGGTCCGTGACCTTCGAATGGCCCGACGAGTCCGACGCCGGGCCATATCCCATTCCGGCGGTGCCGAAGATCGAGGGTGCGGGCGACCCAGGCGATCGGCACATCCTCATGATCGACAAGAGCGCTTGCAAGCTGTGGGAGCTCTACCTGGCCGTGAAGGACGAGAACCAATGGACCGCGGGCTCCGGCGCGATCTACGACCTGAAGTCGAACGCCCTCCGCCACGATGGTTGGACCTCCGCCGATGCAGCGGGCCTGCCGATCTATCCGGGTCTAGTCCGATACGACGAGGTCAAGGCTGGCGCCATCAATCACGCGCTTCGGTTCACGGTTCCCCAAACGCGTAACACCCACATCTATCCGGCCCGCCACCATGCCAGCAGCCTGACGGCCGCCAAGTACCCGCCGATGGGGCTCCGCCTTCGGCTCAAGGCCGGGGTCAACATCAGCGGCTACAGCGGGCAGTCGCAGGTCATCCTCAGGGCGCTCAAGAAGTACGGGATGATCCTCGCCGACAATGGCTCCGCCTACTTCATCTCCGGGGCACCCGATCCCCGCTGGGACGACGACGGCCTCCACGACCTCCACGGCATCAAGGGCTCGGACTTCGAGGCCATCAACACCACCGGCTTCGTCAACGGGCCCTAGGCGAACAACCGCCGCCCGTCGCGCACCAGCTCCAGCCAGGGGCGCTCTCGACCGATGGTCGTCGCCTGGCCGTGTCCTGGCAGCACCGCCGTTCGGTCCTCGAACGACGTCAGCCGGCCGAGCGATTCGACCATCGCCGCTTCATCGCCACCGGGCAGGTCGATCCGGCCCCAGCCCCCGGCGAAGAGCGTGTCGCCACTGAAGAGGAGTCCCTCGTCGGCGGCGTACAGGCAGACCGATCCCTCCGTGTGGCCGGGAGTGTGAATCACCGACAGCCTGATCTCGCCGAACCGGATCTCGCCGCCCTCGGCGAGCTCGACAGCCGGCACCGACGGCGGGATCTCGAACGGCGCGAAGAGCGGCTGCGGGTCCTCGAGCCGCGGTCGATCGAGGGGGTGGACGGCGATATCGGCGCCGGTCTGCGCGGCGACCGCCGCGTTGTCGCCGATATGGTCCCAGTGGCCGTGGGTCGACACGATCAGCTTGAGCGTCCACCTCCGGGTCGCCAGCTCGTCGCGGATCCACACGAGCGATGGCGTCGCGGTATCGATTGCGATCGCCTCGCGCGACTGCGGGTCGGCGAGGATGTGGACGTTCGTCGCGACCGGCCCGACTACGCGGAGGAGTCGCTCCACGCTCAGTGGCCGCCGGTCCGGGCACCCGTCAGGCGCTCGCGACGGCCGACTCGCGCGGCTGCGTCGCGGATGAACCGGGCAAAGTCGTCATCGAGCTCGTCCGGCGACCGGATCGAGAACCGATGGAGGAAGAGGCCGCTTTCGTAGGCATTCGGTTTGATCTCCGTCACGACCGGATGTGGCACCGCCCGATCGAACAGGACATGCCCGTCAAGCCGGTTCCGCCGGACGACGACCGCGAGAAACCGCATCGGGGCAGCCAGGACGATCCGCGTCTTCTGAGCGACGACCGGAATCGGAATATCGACGGTCGCGAGCTCCACGAGCCGGTCGAAGGAAGCTCGAACCTCCGGCTTGGCTCCGACGAATCGCTCGTCAAGGGGGATCCGAACGCACGAGTGGGAAGCATTCGGCGCGGCAAAGGGCGCGCCGCACTCCGGGCAGACCCAGATCACCAGCTCGTGCTCAGGCCTCCAGCTTGGTCTTGATGCAGGTGAAGGCCTGGCCGATCATCTTGTTGGCTGTTCCCTCGATCATCCGGGCCCCCACGCTCGCGAGCGATCCGGCAATCAACACGTCCGCGTTCCAGTCCATCACGGTGCCGCCGTCCGCCCCGTCGCGGAGCGACATCGTCGCCGTTGCGTCGACGGCGCTGCCCGGCGCCTGGCCGTGGGCCTTGATGACCGCCTGGTCCGGCGGCTGGCGCTCGGCGAACTCCATGGACACTACGAACCTGGCGCTGATGAACCCGATCCCGACCTTCGCCGTGGCCTTGAAGTGATCCTCGTCGACGACCTCGATGCTCTCGACTCCCGGTCCGCACGGCCCGACCTGGTTCGGGTCCATGAGGAAGTCCCAGACGCGTTGGCGCGGTGCCTTGATCTCAGTCGTGCCTTCGAACTTCATATGAGCCCTCTAGGTTGCGCGGGGTCGGTGATGGGATGCGGAATCGGCTTGTGTCGGTCAGGTCTCGAGTTTCGAGCGGATGCAGTCGAACGTCTCGCCGATCATCTTGTTGGCCGTACTTTCGATGAGCCGGGCGCCGACCGTCGCCATCGTCCCGCCGATCAGGACATGCGCCGCCCACTCCATCACCGTTGACGCGCCCGAGCCGTCGCGGAGGATCATCGTTGCGGTGGCGTAGACCGCGCTACCGGGGGCCTGGCCGGTCGCCTTGATAACTGCTCGGTCAGGCGCCTGCGCTTCGGCGATCTCCAGGTCGACCGTGAAGTTTGCGCTGATAAAGCCGATGCCGACCTTGGCTTTCGCCTTCGAGTGGGTCTCGTCGACGACCTCGATGCTCTCGACGCCCGGACCGCACGCCCCGACCTGGTTGGGGTCCATCAGGAACGCCCAGACACGCTGGCGCGACGCCTTGATCTCGACGGTGCCATCGAACTTCATCCTGGGGCTTCCTCCGGGGGCCGGGGGCCGGGTCAGTTGGCCGATTCTACGGAAGCGGGGATGAAGGCCGCGGGGTCTCTTGCGAATCGGGTTCGACAACCCAGGCTGCAGAACGCGTAGACGACGCCGTCATGCTCGGCGAGATGGCGGGCGTGGTCGCGGTCGACGGTCATGCCGCAGACGGGGTCGAGCAGGACGATGTCGTCGGGGGCACCGGCCATCGAACCCCCTCCCGGCGCGGGAGCCATCGTCCCGGCCATCGTTGCGGGCCCGGGTGAAGCCACGAAGTCCGCCCGACCGCGCCTCACCTGGACGAGCTCGGCAAGGATCGAGAGGGCAACCTCCTCCGGAGTCTCGGCGCCGAGATCCATTCCCGCGGGAGCACGCAGCGCCGCCAGTCGTTCCTCCGCCAGGCCGGTCTCCTCGCGGAGCCAGGCTCGGACGGCCGTGGCCCTGGTCGGCGACGCGACGAGCCCGACGTACCGGGCGTCCCGGCGGAGTGCCCCGGCGAGCGCCTCCTCGTCCCACTGGCCCTGCGTCGCCACGACGATGTACGGGCTCGATTCGGCGTCGACCGCCACGAGGTTCGTGTCGGCCCGGACATCAGCGGCCCTCGGGAAGGCCGATGGCTCGGCGATCGGGTCGAAAAGCGTGACCCGGAAGCCGGCGGCCGCGCCGAGCTCGACTAGCGCGCCGGCGATCGGCGTCGTGCCGGCGATCCACAGGAGCGGCGCCGGGAGGTTCGGTTCCACGTAGATCTCCAGCGTACCTCCCGAATGGCACGTCATGACGAGCTCGATGATCCCGTCGCCGCGCCGGCCCTCGGCCGGCGCGTCCCTGGACAGGCGAAGCAACCTCGGCTGACCATCGGACAGGGCATGGAGCGCCTCCCGCACGACGACCGGCTGGGCGCACGAGCCGCCGACCCAGCCCTCGATCGAGCCGTCGGGATAGATGATTCCGTGGGCCCCGGGCCGCGCCGAGGTCGGGCGGGCGACCGCGACGACCGTGGCGAAGGCGAACGGCTGTCCGGCCCGAGCGAGCTCCGCGGCCCGCGCGAAGAGGTCGCGCGAGCCCGGCCGCGGCGTCGTCAGGCGGTGACTCCGGCCTCGCGGAGGATCCGCCAGACCTTCTGCGGCGTGATCGGAATGTCGATGTTGCGAACCCCGAGATGCCACAGCGCGTCGACGACGGCATTCGCGATCGCCGGCGGAGCACCGACCGTTGCCGACTCCCCGATCCCCTTGGCGCCGATCGGGTGATGCGGCGACGGCGTCACGGTCTTGGCCACTTCCCAGGCAGGCGTCTCGATCGCCGTCGGCAGGAGATAGTCCATGAACGTACCGGCCTGGTTCTGGCCGTTCTCGTCGTAGGTGATCTGTTCGAGGAGCGCCGGGGCGAACCCCATCGTCAGGCCGCCGTGGATCTGGCCGTCGACGATCATCGGGTTGATGATGTTGCCGCAGTCGTCCACCGCCACGAAGCGGCGGACCTTGACCTGGCCGGTCCCCTTGTCGATGTCGACGACGCAGATGTAGCTGCCGAACGGGAAGGTCAGGTTCGGCGGGTCGTAGTAGGAGACCGCCTCGAGGCCGGCCTCCATACCCTGCGGATGGTTGGTGTACGCGGCGAAGGTGATCTCCTGGATCGTCTTGGAGCGATCGGGCGAGCCCTTGACGCTGAACTTGCCATTCGTCCACTCGAGGTCGTCCTCGTTCGCCTCGAGGAGGTGCGCGGCGAGCTTGCGGGCCTTGTCCTTGATCTTGCGCGACGCCATCGCAGTGGCAGCGCCGGCAACGGGCGTCGACCGGGACGCGTAGGTGCCGAGGCCGTAGGGCGCGGTGTCCGTGTCGCCGTACTCGATCTTGATGTCGCTGACCGGGAAGCCGAGCTCCTCGGCGATGATCTGGGCGAACGTCGTCTCGTGGCCCTGGCCCTGCGTCTGGACGCCGATTCGCGCCAGGACCTTGCCAGTCGGGTGGACCCGGATCTCGCACGAATCGAACATCTTCAGGCCGAGGATGTCGAAGTCATGGGACGGCCCGGCGCCGACGATCTCGGTGAACGAGCTGATGCCGATCCCCATGAGCTCGCCGCGGGCGCGCTTCTCGAGTTGCTCCTTGCGGAGCCCCTCGTAGTCGATCATCTCCATCGCCAGCTTGAGCGCGCGCGGGTAGTCGCCCGAGTCGTACTCCCAGCCGGTCGGCGTCTTGTACGGGAACTGCTCGGGCTGGATGAAGTTCTCCATCCGGAGCTGAGCCGGGTCCTTGCCGATGTCGTGGGCGAGGATGTCGACCATCCGCTCGATCGCGTGGACCGCCTCGGTAACCCTGAACGAGCAGCGATAGGCGACGCCGCCCGGCGGCTTGTTCGTGTACACCCCGTCGACCTCGACGAAGGCATTCGGGAAATCGTACGAGCCCGTGATGACGTTGAACAGGCCGGCCGGGAACTTCGACGGATCAGCCGCAGCGTCGCTGTAGCCGTGGTCCGCGATCGTCCTGACCTTGAGCCCGGTGATCTTGCCTTCCTTCGTCGCGGCCATCTCGGCGTGGATGTGGTAGTCGCGAGCGAACGAATTGGCTTGGAGATTCTCTGAGCGGTCCTCGATCCACTTGACGGGCTTGCCGATCAGGAACGAGGCCGCGACGGCGAGCACGTAGCCCGGGTACACGGGGACCTTGCCCCCGAACCCGCCGCCGATGTCGTGGGTCTTCACCCGGATGTTCTGCTCGGAGATGGGGAGGCCGGCCGCCGCCGCAACAAGAGCCAGGACAGTCCGGATGGCGTGGGGCGCCTGACTCGTGATGTGCAGCGTCAGCTGCTGGCGGATGGGGTCCCAGTCGGCGACACAGCCGCAGGTCTCGATCGATGCGACGTGGATTCGCGGAATGTAGATGTCCTCGGAAATGGACACCTCCGCCGAGGCGAGGGCAGCGTCGGCCTTCGCCTTGTCGCCGGATTCCCAGTGCCAGATCCGGTTGGTCTGCTTGTCGGCGGCCCGATCCGGACGGAGCACCACTGCGCCCTCCTCGAGGGCCTTGAACGGATCGACGATGACGGGCAGCGGCTCGTAGTCGACGAGGACCGCGGCGACGCCGTCGGCGGCTGCATACCTGGATGTCGCGATAACAGCCGCGACCTCCTGGCTCTGGTACATCACCGTGTCGGTCGGCAGCACCATCTGCTGGTCGCCGGCGAGCGTCGGCATCCAGTGGAGGCCATAGCCCTCCAGGTCCTTGCCGGTGACGACGGCCGCCACGCCGGGGACCTTGAGAGCCTCGGTGGCGTCGATCTTCTTGATCGTGGCGTGCGCGTAGGGACTGCGAACGATGTCCAGCCAGAGCATGCCCGGCAGAACGAGATCGTCGATGTACTGCCCGGCGCCCCGGATGAACCGCGGATCTTCCTTCCGCTTGACCGAGTGACCCATGCCCCCGACTTCGGGGGTCGTCTGGAGCTTCGCTTCGTCTGTTGTCATTTGGCGACTCCCGCTCAACCGGCCGCGGCCGGTTCGGCCGATACTTCCTGGCCGTCGACCGTTGCCGCGGCCTCGACGGGCGCTGATTCGCCCGCCGGGAGCTGGCCCGAGGCCTGCTGGATCGACTTCACGATGTTCACGTAGCCGGTGCAGCGACAGAGGTTGCCGCTGATCCCCTCCCGAATCTCCTCCTCGCTCGGTTTCTCGTTCTGGCCGAGGAGCCAGGCCGCCTGCATGATCATGCCCGGGGTGCAGAAGCCGCACTGGAGCCCATGCTGATCCCAGAACGCCTGCTGGAGGACATGGAGGGTGGCCCCGTCGGCCATTCCCTCGATCGTCTTGATGTCGGCGCCGTCCGCCTGGACGGCGAGCATCGTGCAGGACTTGACGCTCTCGCCGTCGACGTGAATCGTGCAGGCGCCGCAGTTGCTCGTGTCGCAACCGATATGCGTGCCGGTCAGCTGGAAGACGTCGCGGAGCAGGTGGACGAGCAGGAGGCGCGGCTCGACGTCGGCCTCCCGTGATTCGCCGTTGACGGTAAGCGCTACGTGCTGGGTGCTCACTTGTCGCTCCTATGCGCCGGTCGCGCGCTCGGCGGCCGCGCGCAGCGCCCGCGTCGTCATCTCGGAGACCATCGCCCGTTTGTAGTCGGCCGGTCCGTGGCTGTCGTCGCCCGGGTCGCTCTGGGCTGCGGCCGCGTCGCCGGCAGTCCGGAAGAGCTCCTCGTGAGGCTGTGCGCCGACGAGGATCGCCTCCGCGTCCGTCGCGGCGAACTGCGAGTCGGCGACCGCCGAGAGCCCGATGCCCGCCTCGGCGATCGTGCCGTCGTCGCCGAGCCGGATCTGGACAGCGACACCGACGGTCGCGAAGTCGCCGGCACGCCGCTCCAGTTTGCGATACGCGCCGCCGGATCGCGGCCCGGGACTCGGGATGACGACCTCGACTAGGACCTCTGTTGGGCTGATGGCCGTATGAAACGTGCTGATGAAGAAGTCGCGAGCGGCGATCTCGCGAATGCCGCCGCTGCTCCGGCAGACGATCGTCGCGCGGGTCGCGATGAGGACCGCGGGCCAGTCCGACGACGGATCGGCGTGAGCGACGGATCCGCCGAGCGTGCCGCGGTTCCGGATCTGCGGGTCGCCGATGAGACCGGCCGCGTCGTAGAGGAGCGGGAGGCGGTCCTTGATCCCGGCGTCGTCGCGGATCTTGCGATGCGTCACCCGGCCACCGATCCGCAGGGCGTCGTCCGTCCAGAGGATGCCGTCGAGGCCGGCGACATCGCGGAGGTCGACGAGGAGGGCCGGCGAGGCAAGCCGGAGCTTGAGCAATGGGATGAGGCTGTAGCCACCGGCGAGGAGCTTCGCCTCTCCCTCGCGCTCGGTCAGGATCCGGAGGGTCTCGTCCAGGTCGGCTGGGCGCACATAGTCGAACGTGGCCGGAATCATCGCGCGACCGTCCTCCTCACTGTCAGGCGGTTCTGCCCCGCCCACCCGGACGGGAACGGCAGTGACGGTCGGGCCGACGACCGAGCCGGGATGGTGGTCCGGTCGGGGGTCCGCTGCTGATGGCCGAGTATGCGCCGCCGTTAGTTGGAGCGTCAACGATATTTGGCGACCGTGCGGGGCGCCCTCACCCCGCCTCCAAGAACCGCGCTGGTGTTCGAATAGATTGAACAAACCGGCCGGAATCGGCCGAGACGTGGGTGCGAACGACCGAGAATCGGGTTCAGCTCGTGCGTGGCACGCACGAGGCTGACGGTTCCCGAAGCGCCCGCGAGTTCAGCTAGAGCTAAATCGAGTCGCTGGAGCGCGATCTTGTTCAATCCTTTCGAAAACTGTGGCTTCCGGGTCCGGCTCAACTGGCCTCGACTGGAACGGCCATCGGGGCGCCGGTCTCGACGAACGTTTTGAGGCCCGACACGATGTAGACGATGCCGCCCTCGAACTCCTCGGCCATCTTCGATCCGGCGACGAGGCCGGCGGTTGTGACGGTGAGCATCGAGCTCCCATCGTCGGTCGGCTCGATCTCCCAGGTCATCCGGACCGGGCCCGCGGCCTCGACGTCCGGATCCCATCGGGCGTGGAAGGTCATGGTCACGAGCCGGCCCGGGTCGATCTCGAGGACCTCGCCGTCGGCCGCGACCGAGCCGTCGGGATACTCGTAGACGATCCGGCCTCCCTTCGACCAGTCCGAGTTCACGCGGGTGCCGTAGTAATACTTCTCGGTCTCGACGCCGTCGGTGACGGCCCGCCAGACCCGGTCGGGCGACGCCTTGATGTAGACGGCATAGACGTGATCGGGGCTGGACATCGCTTCGGCCTCCAGGTGGGTCTTCATGGCCGCCATCGCACCGACGACGGGCTCCGCGTATTTGCTGATCCAGCGATCGTGGACGAGCCGGATCGGGACTGGGTTCAGGAAGTGCCGCTTCTCGCGGCCCTCCTTGCGCGTCGTGACGAGACCCGCTGCCTCCAGTACGCCCAGGTGCCGCATGACCCCGAAGCGGGTCATCGACGGCAGATGCGCGGACAGCTCACCAAGCGTCTGGCCATCGCGCTCGAAGAGCCGATCGAGAAGCAGCCGCCGGCTCGGGTCGCCAAGGGCCCTGAATGCCGGTGCCATCGGGTCGTCCATCACGCGTCGGAATATATGTGACTAATCAGTCACATGTCAAGACGTGAGTGATGCGGGTGCGTTGCTCGTGGTCCTCGGGGGAATCGGGCGTGCGCTGGACTACAGGGCTCCAGATTCCATCAAGCTTTTGAGATTCGCGAGGCCGCGAGCCCAAGATCGGCCATACAGGGCCGCGACGAGTGGCCCAAGGATCCTCGTCGCGCCGCGGAGCGTGATTTCGGAGGTGACCTCGACGCGCGTCCCCGGGCCGTCCGGCGTGAACCTGAGCGTGACTAGGAACGGGGCGTGTTTCGACGTACCCAGCATCGTCGCCCGATGGGGCGGCTGGTACTCGGTCGCCACGGCATCGTTCTCGGTGCGTCTGCCGAGCACAGTCACTACGGCGTGCCGCGTTGAGCCGACCCCATGCGGCGGCGGCGACGTCCAGTGCTCCTCGACGTTTCCGGGGAACCATGTGCCGGTGTTCTCGACGTTCGTCAAGACGGCGAATACGTCCTCGATCGGCCGGCTGATCGCGATGCTGTTTGTCACTCTGGGCACTCGTCTAGCTCCCGCTCATTCAGGACCACCAGTAACGCAGATAGAGTGATGTCTCCACTTGTGCATCACTCCCCCGTCGGCGACGATGCCGAGCATGACGCTGATCGACGAATACCTCGCCCGCACTCCTGGCTCGCGTGCCCTCTTCGAGCGGGCGACGCAGTCGATCCCCGGCGGCTCGACCCGGACGACGATCTTCAACCCGCCCTACCCGCCATACATCGCTCGTGGCGAGGGGTTGCGGACGTGGGACGTCGACGGCAACGAGTATCGAGACTTCCTCGGCAACTACACCTCGCTCATCCTCGGCCATGCCCACCCCGCGGTCGTCGAAGCCGTCGAACGGCAGGTCCGGCTCGGCTCTGCGTTTGCCGCCCCGACGGAGGTCGAGATCGAGCTCGCCGAGGAGATCCGCGGGCGGCTGCCGTCGGTCGAGCGGATCCGGTTCACGAACTCCGGCACCGAGGCGACGATGTTCGCCATCCGCGCCGCCCGCGCGTTCACTGGGCGGCCGCTCCTGGCCAAGTTCGCGAAGGCGTACCACGGGACGCACGACACGGCGCTTGCCCGGACCCCCGGCGTCCCCGACGGAATCTCGGACCTCGTCATCGAGCTCCCCTGGGATGACGCCGACGGGGTCGAAGCCACCCTCGCCGAGCGCGCGTCTGACGTCGCCGCGATCATCATCGAGCCCGTCCAGGGTGCCGGCGGGATCCGCGCGGCCGACCCGGCCTTCCTCCAGTTCCTGCGGACCTACGCGGATCGGATCGGGGCCGTCCTGATCTTCGACGAGATCATCGCGTTCCGGATCGGTCCGAATGGCGCGCAGGGCGTCGCCGGCGTGCGGCCCGACATGACGACGTTGGGCAAGATCATCGGCGGCGGCTACCCGCTCGCGGCCTTCGGCGGACGGGCGGAGATCATGAACCGCTTCGATGCCAGGCGGTCCGGCGCGCTCAGCCACGGCGGAACGTTCAACGGGAATCCGGTCGGGGCGGCGGCCGGCCTCGCGACCCTCCGATACCTGACGGCCGACCGATACGAGCACCTTGCGAACCTGGGCGAGCGGGTTCGTACGCGGCTGACCGACGCGTTCGAGGCCCGCGGTCTCGACGCCCGCGTCGAAGCCAACGCGTCGCTCTTCCAGGTCTTCGCGGGTCCGACGCTCGTCGGCGAGGGCGAGCTGTCGGCGACCGAGACGCTGTTCCTTGGCTTGCTCGTGGACGGCTTCCATCTCGCGCCGCGCGGGATGGGCGCAATGGCGACGCCCGCGACCGAGGACGACGTCGATGCTCTGGCCGACGCGGTGGTCGGCCGGCTCGCCGCAATGCAGCGGGCAGCCGTCGTCGTCAGCTGAGCAGGCCGATCCCGAGCGCCACGACCCCGAGCGCGAGCGAGACGGCGCCGGCATAGACCAGGACGATGAGCCGGTTAGGCTCGGTGGCACCCCGCCCGGCCGACGAGAAGAAGTAGCCGGCCGGGATGAGGATCGCCGCGAGCGGGACGGCGCTCCGGGCGAGGGTCGCGAGCGGACCCTCGAGGGCGGCGGCGTCGGCGAAGACCTGGCAGACGAGGGCCAGGATCACGAGGACTCCCGCGTGCGCATGGCCGGCTCTCGCGAACGTCGTCTGGAACGGCGTTGCCTGCTGCCGGCCGGTCACGAGCCGAAGGACGTACAGGCCCCCGATCTCGACGGCGACGATCGTCAAGAGCAGGATGCCTGCCGTCGACTGGGCCGCCTGGGAGAGGACGAGGGTCGGTTCCATCAGTCTTGCCTCGAGTGTGAGTTGGATGGCGTGAAGATAGGCCGCCTGGATCGGGGCCGCTGGTGGGCGCCGCTGGTGGGCGCCGCCGGCCGGCGACTCGCCTCTTTGCCACCTGGTCATTGGGTGAACGGCAACGGTTCCGAGCGAGGGATTGTCGGGCCATTTGTGCACGAGACGGCGATCCCGTTGGTCGCATCGATTGCCAGCTCGATCACTCGTGAGCGATTGGCAAGCATCAGGCCGTCCGCCTTTCGCTGGAGGAAGAATTGGCAGGGAGCTGGCGACGGCGAGTGCGAGCGCCGGGATTCGACGCTAGTCGAAGTCGAAGATCGTGTTCCCGTCGTAGAAGGCCAGCACGTACGAGCATCGGTCGCAGATCAGGAGCGTCACCTTGTGGGCCGTCACGCCCCAGGCGCTGTCGATCTTGCCGCGCTCCTGGCGGAACGTGTTGTTGCCACAGATCGGGCACATCGGCAGGTTGCGGCTGCCGACCGCGTCTTCGGTCATTCGGGTCCTCCGCTGGCTGGCGGGACGTCCTTGAGGATGCACTCGCCCGCGACTGCCTCGACATGGGTTCCCATGAACAGATGGACGCTGCGCGTCGTGGTCCACTGGTCGCGCCACGACGCGTTTCCGATCGTGTCGTTGATGCCGTCGACCAGCTTGCTTCCGATCGGCCTCCACGCATCCGGCCAGTTCGCCGGCTCCGCGAGCGGAACGTGGATCTCGCCGTTCTTCACCAGGGCGCGAGACCACGCGAGTCCTTCCGCGAGGCTGGTCCCGGCAGTCTCGCGTTCATCCGCAGCCCTCGCCGGATCGGCGGTCACCATCGCGGCGAATGGCGTCATCAGCGCGTCCTGGCTCCCCGCCTGATCGGCGTGCTCCACGAAACGACGCGTGTACTGGGCAGCGTTGGCCGTCAGGTGGTCCGCGACGGCCGTTGTCCGCATGGACGCAGAACCCTCTCGCTCGTCCCCGGGGTCTGCCACGGCTGCGCTGGCAAGCGCGCTCGCGTCGAGTTTCGCCTCGGCAAACGATCCCAGCTTGGCCCGCGGGTTGGCTACTGCAAAGTCGATCGCGCCGGGTCGCAGGAGGACGCCGGGCTCGGCCCTGAGAAGCGACGTCGTGATCTCGAACCGGCGGAAGACCGGGAAGAACCGCAGCTCGAGCGTTCGATCTCTGTATGGGTTCGAGAACGTCCGGACGATCCGCTGTTCCGTTGACTCGCGCGTCGTCGTGGTCGTCTCGTTCACAGACGATCGGCTCTCGGTGCGTTCTACCTCCTCGACGATCTCGCCGATCCGCTGGTTGGTGTCGTGATTGATGGTGCCGGGCCCGCCCTGCGCCTCGTGCGCCATTTGCTGGGCTGCAGCCTCGAGCGCCGCCTTGGCGTCGGCGGCCTTCTTCTTGGCGGCATCCCCGACCACGGCGCCGATGATCGCTCCGGCGATCAGCTCGATGAAAGGCGAGCGAAGCTCCGCGTAATGGATCGCCTGCAATTCGACCTGGTGGGCCTCAGCCGCCCGCTGCATGTTGTTCATGATCTGGTTCTGGGCGCCCCGCTGCGCGTTGATCAACTCCTGCATCTTGTCGATTCCGGCTCCCCCGCCGGAACCCGCCGCTCGCCTTGGCGGCCGGAAGGAGCGGGCGCCGCTCCGTGCGGCTGAGCGTGTTCGATCGGTTGGCCGCCTCGCGGACGAGGTTCGTCGTGTCGACCGACTCGCGATGCGTGACCTCGATCGTGACCGTCTCGCCAGGCGCCAGCCCGAGGACCGATCGCGCGGGTCCGAGGCACGCCTCCTTCGCCGCCCATATCTGGCCGTACGTCCAGCGGACGTATGGATGGAGGCTCGCACCTTTCATGGTGACCGGCCCGAAGGGCATCTCGGCGATCTCGACGCCGATGGCCGGCCCGTCGGCCGTCCGGTTGATGAGCAGCTGGCCGTCCAGGCCATCGCAGCTGGCGTACGGCGCGCAGAGATCTTCAGCCATGGTTCCCTCTCCTTCCCCACGTCCACGAATCGGCAATGCCAGCCTACGCACCAAGCGTCAGCCCGGCGTCATCATTGAGACGCGCTATCGCGGCGTCCAGTTCACGATCCCGACCGATGCCGGCTCCTGGCCGACGAGCATGACGCCGCCGTCGGGATCTTCGACGACGAGCTCGTCGAGCGCTTCGCGGAACCGCCGCTCCTTCTCGCCGCCGTCGGCGATCCACAGCTGGCGGCGGAGGAAACCCTCGAGCTGGGCTCGGTCGTCGAAGCGGCGCGGGCGTCGCTCGGTCATCGTGACGTTCGGGCTCGCGGCCCCGAGCCTCGACCAGCTCGACGAAGTCGGCCAGCGCCGGCAAGCGCGACCCGCGCCTCGCCGTGGACGATCGGCCAGAACGGGTCGGCGACGGACGCCGGCTGCCGCTCCATCAGCACGGCGACGCATTGCCGGCGACGTCGCGGCCTCCATCGCGTCGACGAACGGCCCGATCGCCTCGATGTCGTAGCTGACGTGGGCGATCAGGGCGACGTCGCCGGCCGGCGGGTCGGCCATCGGCCAGCGCGCTTCGATCGGCCGGATGTTCGTGACGCCGTGCGCGCTGATCCCCTCGCGCGAGTGCCGCTCAGCATCGATGTCGACGGATCGATCGCGACGACCTCGCCGACGACGCGGGCGAGCGGCAGCGCGTACCGCCCAGCTCCCGCACCGATGTCCAGCCACGTCTCCCCCGGCTTGGCCAGGGCGAGAACCTCGGCGAGAACCGGGTCGTCTTGGCGGTCCGGATCGGCCCGGAACAGCGCGCTGACCGGCGCGTAGAAGTCCGCACCGTCCGGCACCTCGCGGACCCGATCGACCTGCTCTCGGTTCGCCCTGACTCGCTCGCCCCATGCCAGTTCGACGAGATCGGCGGGACGATCGATATCGGGATTCGAGCCGGCGACGGGCACCTCGAGCACGAGATCCGGGTCCGAGGCCAGGATCGGGCCGAGCCCGCGATCGCCGCTGGCCTCGTCGACAAGCTCGAAGGCGTCGGCGAGGACCAGGACAGGGTTCGCATCCCCCGCCATCCGCGTATGTCGGGATCACGACCGGCCGATCCCCCGATCGGGCGGCGGAAATGAGCGCCCGGATCACCTCGGGTCGCGTCCGGGGCTGATCGCCGAGGGCGATGACCACGCCCTTCACCGGCGGGTCGATCTCGAGGACGGCCGCAAGCCCGACCTGGAGCGACCCCGCGAGATTGCGCGGATCCGGGTTGCGGACCCGACGTTCGGAGAGCCAGTCGATCCCGTCCTCGATCTCCTGGGCGGCATTCCCGAGGACGACGACGATGTCCTCGATCCCGGCTGTCCGGACGGCGTCGAGGACGTGCTCGAGGATCGGCCGGCCCTCGAGCAGCGCGAGGGCCTTCGGCGATCCGAATCGGCTCGACGCGCCCGCGGCGAGCACGATCGCCGCGACGTTCACCTCGTCGCTCCGACCACCGCCTCGCGCATCGGCATCCCGGTTCCGCCATACCGGTTGGCCACGATCTCGGCCATGATCGCGAGGGCCGTCTCGGCCGGCGCGCGGCCGCCCAGGTCGAGCCCGACAGGGCCCCGGAGCCGCGCCAGCTCGTCGTCCGACACGCCGGCCTCCCGGAGCCGATCCCGCCGGTCCCCCTGCGTCTTGCGGCTGCCGACCGCACCCACGTACCGGCAGTTGCGGCGCAGCGCCTCGATGATCGCCGGCTCGTCGAACTTGACGTCGTGGGTGAGGACCGCGACCGCGTCGTCCGGACCGAGCCCGATCTGGTCGGCGACCTCGTCCGGCCAGCCGACGATGAGCTGGTCGACCTGCTCGGCCGGGAAGCGCTCCGGCGTTGCGAACGATGCCCGACCGTCGACGACGATGGTCTCGAACCCGAGCTCGCGGGCGAACCGCACGAGCGAGCGGGCGACCTCGACCGCGCCGACGACCACGAGCCTGGGTCGCGCCGGGAAGGCCTCGACGAAGATCGATCGGCCCTCGATCTCGACGGTCCGCGACGTTCCCCGAAGCAGGGCGTCCTTCGCGGCGGCCTCGAGCGCGGCGTCGGCCGCCGGCGATCCGAGCGACCCTTCGACGATCCCATCGGACGTGAGCGACGACCTGCGCCGCCGGCGGTGCGCCGTCACCCGGTGGCGAGGGGCCGAAATCGGCCGGTGGCGCGTCCGCTGGGAGCGGCGTCGCAACCGCCACGCTCCGATTGCGCGCACCGGTCTCCACGGCCGCTGGCAGCGCCGGCTCGATGAGCACGTCGATGGTCCCGCCACAGGCCAGGCCGACGTCCCATGCCTCCTCGTCACTGATCCCGTAGCGGATCACCCGGGAATTGCCGTCGCTGCGGGCGCGCTCGATCTCCTCCGCCGCCGCACCCTCGACGCAGCCGCCGCTGACCGACCCGGCGATCCGCCCGTCGTCGGCGCGCAGCAGGACGGCACCCTCCGGCCGTGGCGCCGACCCGAATGTCCGGACGACGACCGCCCGGCCGATGCCGACGCCGTCGCGCCGCCAGCCCTCGAGGGTGGGAAGCAGCTCCTTCATCGAAGGGGTCTCGCGTCGGTCGGCGGGACGTAGCCCGGGAAGGCCATCCGGGGTGGCGCCAGCTCGCGGATCGTGACGCGAGCGCCCGCGTTTGCCGAGGCGGCCGCCTCCCCGCCCCGCCGGACATCGCCCGAGCGGACGCCGGCGAGGATCTCGCCGAGGCGCTCGAGGCTCTCGACGGTGCCGGCGGGCAGGAAGTCGTCGATATACGGAAACGCCGCCCGCATCCCGCCGGCGAGGGGCTCGTAGCCGGGCGTCCCGGCCAGCGGGTTCAGCCATACCAGGCGGTGGCAGTTGCGCCGGAGCCGCGCCGTCTCGGTCGCGACGAGGGCCGGGTCGCCGCGATCCCAGCCGTCGGAGACGACGATGACGATGCCGCTCGTTCGGAGCGTCCGGCGTGCCCAGCGCAGGTTGAACTCGCGGAACGACTCGCCGATCCGCGTCCCGCCGGCCCAGTCGTTGACCGCATCGGCCACCTTCGCCAGTGCGCGGTCCCGATCGCGGTCCCGGAGGAGGCGCGTCACCCGGGTCAGCTTCGTCCCGAACACGAACGACTCTGTCTTGACCGCCGATGACGCCGACAGCGCCTGGACGAACCGGAGAAGCAACCGCGAGTGGCGCTCCATAGAGCCCGAGATGTCGCACAGCACCACGATCTTGCGCGGTCGCTTGACGGTCCTCCGCCAGACCCACTCGGTGAGCTGGCCGCCGGTCGCAAGGTTGCGCCGGAACATGGCCCGCGGCGCAAGCAGCCGGCCGTGGTGGTGGAGCTCGTAGCGCCGGGTCCGGCGCAGCTCGAGCTTCGGCTCGAGCAGGTCGACGAGCCGTTCCGCGTCGCGAAGCTCGGAAGGCGTCATCCGGTCGAAGTCGCGGTGGCGGAGCGCCTCGGCGGCGCTGTAGGCATCGGGCGCGGCGATGTGGCCCTCGATGTCCGCTTCGTCGATCGATTCGTCGCCGCCGGACATCGGCATCGGGACCCCGTCGATGGTGCCCTCTTTGCCGTCATCGGCCGCGTCGTGGTCTTTGTCGGAGCCTTCTGCCTCGTCCGCGCCCGGCGGCGACGTCCTCGCGTGGCGCGCCGCTCTGGGGTCCCTCGCCCGGCAGGCGCTTGCCGCGCCGCCGCCACCATCGATCGAAGACCCGGTCGTAGGTTTCCCGATCGTCGCGCCGTCGGACGAAGACCGCGGCACCCGCGGCGCGGACCGTGTCGCGCTGGCCGAGGTCGACGAGGGTCAGGGCTCGCGCGTAGTCGACAGCGGCTCCGAGGTCGATCGAGAGTCCCGCGGCCCGGAGCGCCCGTCCGAACCCGACGGCCTCGGCGAGGAGACGCCGCCCGTCGATCTCGCCGCCGCTCGGCGCGCGGACGATCGGCGACCCGCTTGCCAGGCTCGAATCGTCGGCGCCGAGGTTCGACATCACGAGCACAGACTAGCCCAGCGCGAACGTTTCGCAACAGGTTCGAATCGAGCTCAGGTGCTGGATTGGTGGCGGCTCAGGGCGGCCCGCGCGGCGCCGACGAGGGCGACCGCAAGCAGCGCCCCGGCGGCGTCGATGGCGACGTCGACGGCCGAGGCATGGCGACCGACCACGCTGCCCTGGTGGATCTCGTCGGTGATGGCGTAGGCGATCGCGATCACCAGCGCCCACGCCGGCGCCCGACGCCGGGTCGTCGTGAGGGCTGCCCGCCACAGGAGCAGGGCGAGGATGCCGAACACGCCTGCGTGACCGATCTTGCGGACGACGAAGTCGAGGCCGTCGTCCGGCAGGATCCGCAGGTCCTGCTGCGCCGAGAGTCCGAAGATCATCGCCGCCCAGACGGCCACGGCCGCCCAGGCCAGGATGGGGCGCCCAATGCCGCTTGGTATTTCCCGGGGCACTGCCACCGATCAGGCCTGGGCCGCGGCCTCCGCGAGATAGCGGCGCGTCGTGTCGCCCCGAACCCGGCGGATGTCCTCCTCGTACTTGAGCACGACGCCGAGGGTCTCGTCGACGAGCTCCGGCCCGAGCTCGCGTGCGCCGAGCGACAGGAGTGCGGCTGCCCAATCCAGCGTCTCAGCGATCCCGGGCACCTTCGTGAGATCTGCTTCGCGAAGCCGATGGACGAAGCCGACGACCTCGCGGGCCAGCCGCTCAGGCGCCTCCGGCACCCGGGCCGATACGATCTCGTACTCCTTCTGGGCCGACGGGTAGTCGATCCAGTGGTAGAGGCAGCGGCGCTTGAGGGCGTCGTGGACCTCGCGCGTCCGGTTCGAGGTCAGGATCACCCGCGGCGGGCGATCGGCCTTGATCGTCCCGATCTCCGGCACGGTCACCTGGAAGTCGGACAGGATCTCGAGCAGGTACGCCTCGAACTCCTCGTCGGCCCGATCGATCTCGTCGATCAGCAGGACTGGCGGTTCCTCGGACGGGTCTGCCTCGAGCGCCTGGAGGAGCGGCCGGCGGATGAGGAAGTCGGGCCCGAAGATGTCGTGGGCGTTCGCCGAGGTCGCCTCGCCGCGGGCCTCGAGCAGGCGGATCTCCAGCATCTGGCGCGGGTAGTTCCATTCGTAGACCGCCGCGTTGACGTCGAGGCCCTCGTAGCACTGCAGCCGGATCAACCGCGACCCGAGGCTCGCCGCGAGGACCTTGGCGAGCTCCGTCTTGCCTACGCCGGCTTCGCCCTCCAGCAGGAGCGGCCGGGCGAGCTGCAAGGCGAGGAACGTCGCGGTAGCAAGCGAGCGGTCACAGATGTAGTCGCGGGCGAAGAACGACTCCTGGATCCCCTCGATCGTGGCGAGGGCGGCCGAACCGACGGGCGGCGCGGGCGTATCGGGAGCGTCGATGGGATCGGCCATCGTCGGAATTTACACCGGTCGGCGTGTCCCACGGGCCGGCGTTGCCGGGCGGTAGGCTATTTGGGACAGTCAGGAAGCCGGCGAGGAGGATGCTCATGGCCAAGGGACGTGGCGGCAGACGGCTCTCTGTGCTGAGAACGGACGATGTGCCGCTCCAGGAGGTGTCCGGTGTCTGTCTCCGGCGAGAGGCGGGCGGCGACATGGCGCTCGTTGCCTTCGGGGACCGCACATCGATCGCCGCGTGGGTCGAACTCCCGTCCGACGACCGCGGCGCCTATGAATGGAAGACCCTGGATCTCGCAAACGTGGAAGGGTCGTTGATCCCGCGCGACGATCCGCAGGTCGAGGCCGTCTGTGCCGACGGTGCCGGCCGGATTCTCATCCTCCAGGAATCACCGCCACGGATCGAGCTGCTCGACTGGGCCGCCCAGCGCGTCGTCACGAGGATCGCGCTCGACATCCCCACCGGTCACCCGCTCTACGACTCGTGGATCGATGCCGAGGGCTCCCAGGGTGAAGGCGCGGCGTTCATGCAGAACGGTCATCTCCTGGTCGCCAAGGAGAAGGACCCGGCGGCCTTCATCGAGTTCGGCCCGGAGGGCGACGCACCATCCGGCTTTGGTTCGGAAACGGCGCTTGTGGGCGGCGCGCCCTGGCCGACCGACGCCGGCGACCGGGTGTTCGTCCCGCTCGCCGTCTGGATGCCGTCGGTGAAGCTCCAGACGGCGTGCGAAGACTTCAGCGACCTCGAGGTTGGCCCGGACAGGCGCCTCTACTTGCTTAGCGACAAGTCCGCGTCCATCGTCCGAGTCGGCGAGCTGGTCGTCGGTGACAAGGTCGCCCGCGCCGAGCAGGTCTGGGAGCTTCCGCTGCTCGACGGCAAGCCCGAGGGCCTCGCGCTGACGCGGAACGGGCGAGCCATCGTTGCGCTGGACACGAAGCGGGCGGCGGGCAACCTCGTGCTGCTCGAGCCGCCGATCGCGGACGGCGGGACCTAACTCCTCAGATCATCCGTCGGGCGCATCCAGCGATCGCGCGTAGGGCGGAAACCGGAAGCGCATCTCGCGTGTCAGGACGCCGCCGTGGCCAAGGTGCGACACGGTCGTCTGGGTCGGCGGCTCACCGGTGAGCAATCGAGGGAGGAGGAGGTCGGCGGCCGTGGCCTTCGAGTAGGCCCCGCACGTCGGCAGGCCAAGGATCGCGGTCCGGCCAACCTTGGCGAGCCACAACATCGAGCCCGGGTGGGCCGGAACCCCCTGTCGAACGACACGCCCGCCGAGACGATCGATCGCGGTAAAGAACGGGTCGGAGGGATCGGTTGAGCGGCCGCCCGCCGTCAGGACGACGTCCGCGCGATCGGGCCCCTTCGTCGCCGCCGACAGGGCCGATGTCACCGGGTCGTCGTCGTCGGCCACGTACGACGATCCCGACGACGGTCGAGCCGAGGCTCTCGACCTTCGCCCGGACGCTGTCCTCGAAGCGTGGTCGGTCGGCGGGCCGGAGCGACTCCTTGACGACGACCGACACGCGCATCGGCCGGAACGGGGCGATGCTGACGAGCGGCTGTCGGGTCCGGCCCGCGATCCGGACGCCTGCATCCACGACGCTCTCGGCCACGACGTGCGGTGCCACCTTCACGCTGGCGACGAGATCGCCGGCCGAAACGATCGATCCCTCGAGGCGGGTGAAGACCTCCAGGGGATCGAGCCGGTTCATCCGCTCGAGGTCCGCGGACCTGACGTGGAGCACGCCGTCATGCTCGGCGAGCAGGTCGACGCGGCTCTGGACCGGGCCGCGCTGCTCTGAGTCCCGGACCGGCGACGGCTTCGGCGAGTCGAAGCGCGGCGTCATCCTCGTGCAGGTCACCCGGCTCGAGGATCAGGACCGTCACCGGATCGGCGACGGGCAGGCTCTTCGACCCGAGCGCGTCGAGATCGGCGGTCGTGAGCCGCCGGCCCTTCGCCCAGCGCGACCCGCCGACGACGAGGTCGCGTGTCAGCACCGCGCCATCCAGCGCGTCAGGCGGGCGGCGACCCGGGACGATCCTCTCGAGTCGCACTCGCCCGGTCACAGAGCGCCCGGCCTCAGCGGCCGAGAGCGCCCTCGATGGCACGCCGTGTGTAAACGATCGCCATCGCCGCCCGGTAGGCGGCATCGGCGTGGATATCGCTGTTCACGGTGATGCCATCGGTCGCATGGGCGGCAGCCGCGGCAACGGCCGCATCGCCTCCATCCGAGCCGACGAGCGCCGCCTCGACCGCCTTCGCCCGGTAGGCGACCTCGCCGACGCCGGTCAGCGCGACCCGTGCGTGGGTGATGCTGCCGCCGCTAATCGCGATGACCGCGGCGACGCCGACGATCGAGTAGCCGGATGCGGGCTGGGCGAGCTTGCGATAGGCGAAGCTCGCGTCAGCGGGGACCGCGGGACGCCGGATCGCGACGAGGATCTCGTTGTCGGCGATCCCAGTCGTGAACGCCCCCTCGAAGAAGCCATCGAGCGGCACGACGCGCTCGCCAGCCGGTCCGCGGAGAACTGCCGAGCCGTCGAAGGCGAGGGCGATCGCCGGCAGGTCCGAGCCCGGATCCGCGTGTGCGATGGAACCGCCGACGGTGCCGCGGTTGCGGACCTGGACGTCGCCGATCTCGTCGATCGCCGCGGACACGGACGGTATGGTCGTTGCCGCTTGCCACTCGGCATACGTCGTCAGCGCCCCGATCTCGAGGCTGCCATCGGGCTGCGGCCGGTAGCCTTTCAGCTCCTGGATGCGGCCGATGTCGACGAGTCGGTCGGTCGCGGCGAGCCGCAGCTTGAGAAGCGGCAGGATGCTCTGGCCTCCGGCGATCACCTTGCCGCCGGCGCCGACGGCCTCGATCGCCTCGGCGAGCGAGGCCGGCCTCGTGTACTCGAACGCCGCCGGGATCATGCCTGGCCTCCCTTCCCGTTCGAGCCGTTCGTGCGGTCGGCGGCGCCGACGGCCCCGCCCTTCGCCCCCTGGATCGCCCGCCAGACGGTCTGAGCGGTGTATGGCATGTCGAGATGCCTGATGCCGAGCGGGCTGAGCGCATCGATCACCGCGTTGGCGACCGCGGCGGTGCTGGCGATTGCGCCGGCCTCGCCGACGCCCTTGACGCCGATCGGGTTGACCGGCGACGGGGTCACGGTCTCGTCGAGCTCGAGGTTCGGGAACCACGCCGCACGAGGCAGTGCGTAATCCATCATCGAGCCGCTCTGGAGCTGGCCGTCGTCGCTGTAGATGGCGCCCTCCCAGAGCGCCTGGCCGACGCCCTGGGCGATGCCGCCGTGGAGCTGGCCATCGACGATCATCGGGTTGATCTTCTTGCCGACGTCGTCGACCGCCACGTAACGGACGAGATCGACGTGGCCGGACTCCTCGTCGACCTCGACGATCGCGATGTGGGTCCCGAACGGCCACGTGCAGTTCGGCGTGTCGTGGTAGGCGGTCTCGTCGAGATACGGCTCCATCCCGTCGGGGAGGCTGAACCCGAGGTCGATCGCGAACGCGATCTCCTGGAGCGTCTTGACCTTGTCCGGCGATCCCTTGACGCGGTAGTTGGCGCCCTCGACCTCGATGTCCCCAGGGCTTGCCTCGAGCATGTGGGCGGCGTACCGCTTCGCCTTCTCGCGGACCTTGCCGGCTGCCTTGATCGCGGCCGTGGAGCCGACAGACGACGTCCGGCTGCCGTACGACCCGTAGCCGAACGGCGTCCCCTGGGTGTCGGAGTGCTGGACGATGACGTCCTCCATCGGGACGCCGAGCTCACTGGCGATGATCTGGGCATAGGTCGTCTCGTGACCCTGACCCTGCGGCTGGGTGCCCATAGTCAGGATGATCTTGCCGGTGAGATGGACCTTCAGGTTGGCCGACTCCCACATGGCCGCGCCCCAGCCCTCGCCGACGGCGCCGATCCACTTCGACGGCGCGACGCCGCAGACCTCGATGTACGTGCTGAGGCCGACGCCGAGGAACTTGCCGCGGCTGCGCGCCTCGGCCCGCTTCTCGTCGAGCTGGTAGTAGTCGACCATCGTGAGGGCCTTGTTGAGGGCCGGCTCGTAGTCCCCTGAGTCGATGAAGATCTTCTCGCCGTTGACGGCCGTCCCGAGGCCCGACGGGTTGTCGTACGGGAACGCGTCGTTCGGCAGGAAGTTCTTGCGGCGGACGGCCGCCGGGTCCATGCCGATCTCATCGGCGAACAGGTCCATGGCCCGCTCGACGACGTACGTCGCCTCCGGGCGTCCAGCCCCGCGGTAGGCGTCGACGAACGTGGTGTTCGTGTAGACGCCGATCACCTCGCAATGGACGTTCGGGAACTTGTACGGCCCTGCCAGGACGCGGCCGTAGAGCGTGGTGGGGATGCCCGGTCCGATCGTCGACAGACGGCCGCCGAGGTTGGCGTACGTCTTGACCCGCAGCCCGCTGATCTCCCCGTCGCGGTTGCCGCCGATCTCGAGATACGTGATGTGGTCACGGCCGTGGATCGTCGACTGGTAGTTCTCGACCCGGCTCTCGACCCACTTCACGGGCCGTCCGCCAATTGCCTTGCTCGCGAACATCACGAGCGCCATGTCGGCATAGCAGAAGATCTTCGACCCGAACGCGCCACCGATGTCGGGACTGATGCAGCGGATCTTGTGTTCCGGAATGCCGGTCACGAAGGCCGCGAGCAGGAGCCGCTGGATATGGGGCGTCTGGCTCGACATCCAGACCGTGTACTCGTCCGTGCCCGGGTTGTACCAGCCGATGTCGCCACGGACTTCCATCGGGTTCGGGATGAGCCGCTGGTTGATGATCCGCTGCCGGACAACGACCTCGGCGGAGTCGATCGCGGCGTCCGTGCCAGCCTTGTCGCCGACGGTCCAGTCGAACACGATGTTGTTCGGGGCGTTTTCATGGAGCTGCACTGCGCCGGGCTGGGTGGCCTTCTCGGCATCGACGACGGTCGCCAGTGGCTCCCAGTCGACCTCGATGGCGTCCAGGGCATCGACCGCCTGCTCCGGCGTCTCCGCGATGACCGCGGCCACACCCTCGCCGGTCCACTTCACGTCGTCGGTCGCGAGGATCCGTGGCGTGTTGACGTTGTTCTGGAGGCCGCTCGCGCCGCCGGCCGGCCAGGCCATCGGCAGAGGGTTGTACGGAATGTCGGCCCCGGTGAAGACGGCAAGCACGCCCGGCTTCGTCTTGGCCGCCGAGATGTCGATCGAGCGGATGTTGGCGTGGGCGTACGGGCTCCGGAGGATGGACATGTGGACCATGCCCGTGAGCTTGATGTCGTCGAGGTAGTTGCCCTGACCGGTGATGAACCTGGGGTCTTCCGTGCGCTTGACCGAGGCCCCGAGGATGTCAGTCGCCATCGCTGGTTACCCTCTCTGCCCTTAGGCCTGCGCGGACGACGGCGCGGCGGCGCCAGCCTTCATGGTGCTGGCGGCCTCGCGGATCGCGGCGACGATGTTGTGGTAGCCCGTACAGCGGCAGAAGTTGCCTTCGAGCGCGTGCCGGATCTCGTCGTCGGAGGGATTGTTGTTTCGGGCGAGGAGATCGGCTGCCACCATGATCATGCCCGGGGTGCAGAACCCGCACTGGAGCCCGTGCTTCTCCCAGAAGGCCTGCTGGAGGGGATGGAGGCCATCGACCGGCGCCATTCCCTCGATGGTGGTGACGTTGCTGCCATCGGCCTGGACGGCCAGCATCGTGCAGGACTTGATCGCGTGGCCGTCGAGGTGGACGGTGCACGCGCCGCACTGGCTGGTGTCGCAGCCGACATGCGTCCCGGTAAGGTCGAAGTCCTCCCGGATGAGTTGGACCAGGAGACGTCTCGGCTCGACCTCCGCTTCGCGTTGCTGGCCGTTGACCGTGAGCGTGACGTGCTCGGTCACCAGTGAGCCTCCTTCCCCTGTCGGACGAACGATTCCGGTGCGGACGGGTCGCCGAAGTGTGGTTCCTGTCGTGGGGTCGATCTGGCTGCGCGGAAGACCGTGAATGCTGGCACCGCGGCGGTCGGGACGCAAGCGCCAATCTCGCATCGTGGGCGGCCGCCCGGCACTCGCCTAGACCGAGTCCCGGACCGCGGGCACCAGCCGGAAGTAAACGCCGACCGCGGCGATGTGTCGAGACGCCGCCCGGTAGACGAGGTTGGCCGGAAACGGTTGCTGGATGCGGGTCGCGGAAATGACCGCGTCGCGCTCCGGGCCAGGAGTCAGGCGGACGACGCCGAACTCGCTGCCGTGGGCGGCGGGTGGGTCGATCCGGACGATGCCGGCGGCTTCCGCGTTGCGAGTCCACTCCGTTTCGCCGTTCGGGTGCCCGAGGTACCACTCGCCGCCGACATTGAGCAGCGTCAGCAGCGTCGCACGCGATCGGCCCGAGGTGCGTCCGCTGATCGAGACCTCGACTACGCCGTCGAGGCCGGCCAGGCCATTGGCCCGCCACGATCGAATCAGCGGGTCGGTCAGCCGGAGGAAGCGATACATGACCCGCAACGCGATCCGCCAGAACCGCGAGCCACGTCGCGCGGTCACCCCGGTCGGACCCGCTTGCCGGCCGCCGGGACGTACCGACCAGTCGCGGCGGACCGGATGTCGATCGCTCGTGGATCGAGGGCCCGGGCAAGGTCATCCGCAGAACTTGTGGCAGCGATCCGGGCCGCGTCACCAAGTGCCTTGACCTTGGCGCGAGCGCGCTCCCTGGTCAGGCCATCGAGGCTGGAGGCGTTGGCGAGTCCGACCCGAACGAGGCCCCGCCCGCCGGTCGATGCCGCGTACTGCGCCGCCCACACGAGCACTTCGGGACCGTCGCCGGCGAGCGGCAAGGGATCGAGTGCGCCGACGACGATTCCCCGGTCGCCCGGGGCCTGTGCGATGAGCCGCCAGTTCTCGGGGCCGGCGATGAGATCGAACGCGTAGCTCGAGAAGGGCAGGTCGAAGATGGTGGCTGCCCCGAGCGCGTCGGCGTTGCCGCCGGTCAGGACGAGCGAGAGGTGGACCGTGTCGCCGAGGCCCGCCGTCGCGGCGCGCAGGCCATCGGCGAACAGAGCGCGCTCGGAGTCGCTCACGCCGATCTCGACCGCCGCCGGCTCCTCGATCTCGATCATCGGGCAGCCCGCGACGGCAAGCCCGGCGATGGTCTCGTGCACGGCTTCGGCCAGCGACTGACGGGCAGCGCCGGACACCCCCACGCCGCGCCTGGCGAGCGTGTATGGGCCGAGGATGGTCTGCTTCACCGCCCGGTCCGTCGACGATGCGGCCAGCCGCCAGGCACTCACGATTGACGCCGCGTCCGCGGCGCTCCGCGCCTCCCGGGCGCGGCGTCCGTCACTGAGTGGTTCGAGCCCGGCGGCAGCCAGCTCCGCGATCACCGCGCGAACGTCCTCGTCCGTCGAGCTCGCGCCTGGAATTGTGGGATAGGCGCCGAGCAGGGTGGCGAACATGGGACTCCTGGGCGGGTCACCCATCGTAGTCCATCGGGTACGCTCGGCCCTATGCCAGCACCCGGGGCCGTCCTCGCCGGCCGCTACCGGATCGTCTCGCCGCTCGGGTCCGGCGGGATGGCAACCGTTCATCGGGCGCGCGACGAGCGCCTCGATCGAGACGTCGCCATCAAGATCCTGCTCCCGAATCACGCGGGAGACCCGGTACTTGCCGCCAGGTTCGAGCGCGAGGCACGGTCCCTGGCCGCCGCCGCGCACCCGGGTGTCGTCGCTGTCTTCGACGTCGATCCAGGCGACGCGGCCGCCGGCGTAGAGCCGTTCTTCGTCATGGAGCTGTGCGAGGGCGGATCCCTTGGCGATCGCCTTGCGGGCGGCCGGCGCATCAGCCCCGACGACCTGATCCCGATCCTCATCTCGGTGGCCGACGGCCTCGCCGGCCTCCACGCTCGCGGGGTGGTGCATCGGGACGTCAAGCCGTCGAACATCCTGCTGGCGCCGTCGCGTGCAAAGTTGGCCGACTTCGGGTTGGCCCGCTCGGACGACGCAGCGGCGGCCAGCGACCTGACGGCGCCAGGGACCACGGTCGGCACGATGGGCTACCTCGCTCCCGACGTGCTGGCCGGTGGAACGGCCGGGCCGGCAAGCGATGTCTACGCCCTCGGCGTCGTCGCGTTCGCCGGGCTCACCGGGTCGATGCCGCGTCCGGCGGGTTCGATCGCGGAACTCGTCGGCGCGGGCGGGCAGCCGGCACCGATGGTCTCGTCAGTGGTCCCGGACCTTGGTGCCGCGTTCGATCGGACGATCGCCTTTGCCCTCGACCCCGATCCTGCCAGGCGGCCAGATGCGATCTCGCTCGCCGCCTCGCTGACCAGCGCGCTCGGCACGTGGAGTCGCGCCCGGTCCAACTCGAAGGGAGCGGGTCCAGCGCCGGTCGCGGACCTGGACGCGACAACTGCGGTCGTGCAGGTCCCGACGCCTCCGGTCTGGGAGAGCCAACCCGCCAATCCTGCGCCCGTGGCGGCCGTCACCCGTTCGCGCGCGCCGTGGACCAATCTGATTGTCGCGGCCCTTGTTGGCGCGCTGGTCGTGGTCGCGATCGCGCTGGCAAGCGGTCGCTTCGCCGGCATCGGAGGCCCAGGCTCGAGTCTCGAGGCAGGTGCAGTCGGGTCGTCGATCCCCAGTCCGTCGCCGTCGCTCAGCCCGTCGCCGTCGCCGTCGCCTGCCCCGCCGACTGCCGAGCCGACGCCGCTAGCCACGCCTTCCGTTGCCGAGCGCGCCCTTGTCGCCCTCGACGACGTCGACGCCGCCGTGGCCGATGTCCGCGATTTAGACGAACTGAAGAACAAGGAGTTGAACGATCTCGAAAAGCACGCGCGGGAGATCCGCTCGGCGTTGGATCGTGGCGACCTGAACGCCGCCCGAAGGGCTGCCGATGGCCTGTCGAACACCGCCCGGAAGGCGGGTGATCAGCTCGACGACGACGACCTCGCCCAACGCCTCGAGGACGCCGTGGCGGAAGTCGTCGATATCCTCCGAGATCGATGAGACCCGATCCGGTCGAACGGCCGCCCCTTACGTTCCGATTACATTCACGAACGGCCGGTAAGACGCCGCCGCGTATCGTCGCGAGCATGACCCCTGGCCCTCGGTCGTGAAGACGATCCTCGTCGTCGACGACGAACGCCACATCGTCGACCTCCTTCGCCTCTATCTCGAGAAGGAGGGTTTCGGCGTGGTCGCCGCGCACGATGGCGAGGAGGCGCTCGCGCTCCACGACCGCCACCAGCCGGACCTCGTCGTGCTCGACCTGATGCTCCCGAAGCTCGGCGGCTACGAGGTCTGCCGGGAACTGCGCCGTCGTGGCGACACGCCCATCCTCATGCTGACCGCCCGGAGCGATGACATCGATGCGATCGTCGGGCTCGAGCTCGGGGCGGATGACTACGTCACGAAGCCCTTCAATCCGCGGGCGCTCGTTGCCCGCGTCAAGGCGATCCTCCGGCGGACCGAAGCGACGTCACGAGGCGGCCGTCCGATCGAAGTCGGCGACCTGCGGATCGACCCGCGGCGCCGCGAGGCAACCGTCGGCGATCGGAGCCTGGAGCTCCGGGCGCGCGAATTCGATCTCCTCGCCGCGCTGGCCCGCGATCCCGGCGTCGTCATGACCCGCGACGCACTCCTCGAAGACGTCTGGGGAACCGACTTCCCGGGCGAGACCCGGACTGTCGATGTCCACGTCGCGGAGGTTCGCAAGAAGCTCTCCGCCGACGGACCGCAGATCGAAACGATTCGCGGCCTCGGCTACCGCCTCGTCCCGCCCGGCCGGCAGCCGATTTGGGCGGGCGGCGCCGGGCCCGACGCCAAGCCTGGCTGATCGTCGCGTGCCACCGCGCAGCCTGACCGGCCGGATCGTCGCCGCGTTCGTCATCCTGTCGGTGGCCGGCTGGCTCGCGATCGGGGCAACGATGTTCGTGATCCTCCGCGGATTCCATGCCCAGTCGACGTCCAGCGCGCTCGGCGACGTCGCCCAGACGATCACCTTCCGATTCCGCGCGGCCGTCGGTGATGGCGAGCTGCGCAGGGCGATCAACGAGATCCGGGACGAGGTGGCGGACACCGGGATAACGGTCCACGTGATCCGCGCGAACGGGACCCTTGTCGGCGTCGCCAGCGCGATCCCCGACCCAACTGGCCAGGTCTCGATCCCCGCGGACGCCGAGCGAGGACAGGTCATCGCCGGAACGATCGACTACAACGATGGGCTGCCGCACCTCTACGCGGCCACGGTCCTCAGCGTTCCCGGTAACGGCGGCCCGCGCGCCGTGCTCCTGTCGAGGGTCGACCGGTCGGCGGCCAACGCGCTTCGAGATGTGCTCGGGTCGCTGCCGATCGTCGTCCTCGTGACGCTGCTCATCGGGGTACCGCTGGCTGTGCTCCTGGCCCGCTCCGTGACGAGTCCGTTGCGCAGGCTGGCAGCGGCCACGGGGCGGCTGCCCGTGATTGGCGGCGCGCCGGTCGCCCCGCTCCCACTCGAAGGCCCAACCGAGGTGCGCGAGCTGACGGAGCGCTTCAACGCGATGTCCGCAGAGCTCGACGCGACGCGGCAGGGCGAAACCGAGCTGCTCGCCAATCTCCGCCATGACCTGCGGACTCCGCTCACGGTCATCTCGGGCTTCGCGGCCGCCCTCACCGATGGAACGGCGACGGGTGAGGACGCCCCGCGAGCGGCGCGGGCGATCGCCGAAGAGGCTTCTCGATTGGAGCGTCTCGTCGCAGAGCTCGGGGCGATCGAGCGGCTCCGGGCGGGCACGAACGGCCTCCATCCCGAACCGACCGACGCCTTCGAGGTCGTTCGCGAAGCCGTCGATCGATTCGGTCCGAGCGCGGCAGCAGCCGGCGTGACGCTGGAGCACGACGAGGCAGGACCTGGCCCGACCCTCGCGGTTGACCGCCTCGCCCTCGACCGGATCGTCGCGAATCTCGTCGGCAATGCCATGGCCGCCGCTGGACCTGGCGGCCACGTACGGATCTCGGTCCGCGACGTCGTCGACGATGCGGCCGGCGGTCCTGCAGTCGCGTTCAGCGTCACCGACGATGGGCCCGGATTCCCGCCGGGAGGGGTCGAGCGGGCGTTCGAGCGGTTCTACCGCGGCGATCCCGCGAGAACGGGCCAGGGTTCAGGGCTCGGCCTGGCGATCGTCCTCGAGCTCGCGCGTGCCCACGGTGGGACCGCCCACGCGGAGAACCTCGCGCCGCGCGGCGCTCGCGTCAGTGTCGTGCTGCCCGTCGTGCCCGAGATGACGTCGGCCGCCTCCGTCCCCGGCGAGGGCTGATCACAAGCGCCACGTCTCGAAGCCAATCGACATCCCGACGGCCAGCGCTGCTACGAGCACGACGAGGGCGGCGATCGTCGCCAATGGCGAGCCGATGAACCGTGCGACAAGAGGCCTGTTGTCGCTGCCCGGCTGCCACATCGATCGGAGCGTCGGGACACGGCCGGGCGCGAAAGCGACGCCCATGAGGGCACCGGCGGCCAGGCCGCCCAGGTGGGCCGTGTTGTCGACGAAGCCTAGGGAAAAGCCGATCACGATGTTGACGACGATGAGCATCCCGATCTGGCTGAGCAGCGCCCGGCCCCGCCGATCGAGCTGAGGCATATGCAGGCGCGATGCCGCGAACAGCACGCCGAAGAGCCCGAAGATCGCCCCCGATGCACCGACCCCGCCGGGTGCCTCCCCGAACGCGAACGACGCGATCGAACCGCCGGCCGCGGCAACGAGATAGAAGAGGACCAGGCGGATCGGGCCGTAGATCTGCTCGACGAGCGGCCCGCAGATGTACAGCGCGTACATGTTGAATCCGAGATGCAAGAGCGCGAACAACGGCTGGCCCGGATCGCCGCCGTGGACAAGCGTCACCGTCCAGAGCCGCCAGATCTCGCCATCTGCAACCGCCGGCTTGTAGAGGGCAAGGGCGTCGAATATGAGGCTGCCGTCGATCGACAGGATCGCCGTGAACGACACCGCGATCGTGATCCCGAGGATCGCGTACGTCGCGAGCGGCAGGACCCCGCCCCGGCCGCGGGCGAAGTACCGCCGTGAGGCACGGACGTTGCCCGTCTCTTTCGCCAGCCAGCCGAGCCGGTTCGCGATCTCCGCCTTGTCGGCGACCGGCGCCCGCTTGTCGGCCTCGCGGTACGCCGAGATCGCCCCGTGGAGGTCCCCGTCGCGGACCCGGGCGGCGGCCAGCTCGCGCCACGCGTAGTAGGTCGTCGGGGTCTCCGGCAGCTCGAGGATGGCCTCCCAGGTCGCGACCGCGCCAGCCTCGTCGTCCATCCGGTACCGGCTCTGTGCAGCGCCGAGAAGCGCGGCCGCCGTCACCTCCGGGTCGTCGAACCCGATGACCCGCCGATAGTGGTTGAATGCCTGGCCGAAGTCGCCCGCGGACAAGAGTTCCGCGCCCCGATCGAGAATGGCCCGAGCATCCTCTCGTGAGAGCGGACCGTCGACGTCGAGAGCCGCGGCCTGGTCGCGCTTCGGGGGGCCGTCCATCGATCCGACGATACAGGAGTCGCGGCTAGACTTGCCCGGAATGTGCGGTCGATTCACCCAGCAGCGCCCGGCCTCGGAGCTCGCCGAGATCTTCGCCGCCGAGCCGCTCGTCGACGACCCAGGGCCTCGGTTCAACGTCGCCCCGACGGACGAGGCCCTCGTCGTCGTCCAGCGCGACGAGCGCCGCGCCATCACCGCGTACCACTGGGGCCTCATCCCTCATTGGGCGGAAAGCGCGAAGGTGGCGTCGCGGATGATCAATGCCCGCGCCGAGACGCTGACCTCGAGCCCAGCCTTCCGTGACGCGCTCCTGCGCAAGCGCTGCCTCGTACCCGTCGAATCGTTCTACGAGTGGCGGCGCGAAGGAACGGTCCGCCAGCCGTACACCATCGGCCGCGCCGACGGCCGGCCGCTCGTTCTCGCCGGGCTGTGGTCCGGTTGGCGGGATCCCACCCGCGACCAGGTCCGCCGCACGTTCACGATCGTGACGACGACACCAAACGAGACGATGGCAACGATCCACAACCGCATGCCGGTCCTGCTCGACGAGGCCGGCTGGGAGACGTGGCTCGACCCGGCGATCGCCGACCCGGGCGAGCTCCTGGCGCTCCTGGAGCCGCGCGACGAGCCTGAGCTTGCGGTCCGGCCCGTGAGCCAGCTCGTCAACAACGTCCGGAACGACGGACCGGAGCTCGTCGTCCCGCTCGGTGCCTGAGGTTCCGCCCTCGCCGCCGCCCCCTCCCGGTCGCAACTCCCCCGCCCGGGCGCGGGCCGCGGCCGCCCCTCTCACTCTCGGCCCGCGGGGACCGAATTGCCCACCGGGTGGACGCGCTGCGCCTAGCCGTTTCGAGTTGCTCAGGCCATGGACAATTCGGAACGTCAGCGACCGGAGACGGACAGATCCGTTCGGAGAGGCATTCCACGCGCAGGATTCACCGCTCCGCGCCGCCGCGCCGTGGCCACCCCACGAACATTTTGGGGAGCAGGAACACGATTCGCGGGGCCATCGCCCTCCCCGCCCGCGGCGATCAGTCGGCGATGGCCGCCCAGCCTCCGGTAGCCGAGGCCGTGGCGAAGGCCTCGGCGGGCTCCTCACCGCGGTCGAGCGCGGCTGCGTACGCGCCTACAACCGACGCGAACGCGCCATCCGGATCGCCGTCGGGCGCCTCCAGGACCGTCGCCTCAGGGATGAGCTGCGGCGGATCCGAGCCCGGCTGGACCAGGACGACCAGGGCCGCGCCGCTCCACTGACTGGCGGCGAGGACGACCTCGAGGGACTCGGCCGGGATCGGGTCGGCGATGACCAGGACGCGATAGTCCGGCAAGTAGCGGAGCGCAAGCTCGATATCGGCAGGCTCGAGGATGGGGCCCGCGGACGTCGCGGCGGACGCACCCGGATCGCCGGCGGGCTCCTCGAGGAGCGCGAGTTCAGCTGACGCGGGATCGGCCGATGCGGGGTCGGCGGCCTCTGGCGTCGGGATGCTGGGATCACGGAGAACCGCCACGTGACCAACGCCTCGAGCGGCGAGGTCGAGCAGGGCGGCCGAACCGGCCGGGTCGTCACCCGTCTTGCCGACGAGCTGGACATCGCCGCCGGCCGTGGCGGCTGCGGCGGCCACGCCGACCGCGAGCCCGCCCGCCCGCGGCCGTGGTTCGCTCGCGATGAGGATCGGGTTGCCGACGACGACGATCACGACCCCAGCGTACCCGGCGCGGCCTCGGCTGTGCGGCGCGGAGCGGGCGTCAGCCGTGACCGGAGCCGGAGCCCGAGCCAGAGCCGGAGCCCGAGCCGCCGGAGTCGCCGGAGCCGGGGCCGGAGTTGTCATCGCCGCCGCCGCCTCCGCCACCGCCGCCACCCGAGCCGCTGTTGTCGTCGGTGCCGTCAGGTGTCTCCGTTGGACGCTCCGTCTCATCCGGGTGGGTGGTCTCAGTCGGTTCGGCTGTCTCCGTCTCATCCGGGCTGGCGGTCGGACTGGGGCTCGGGCTCACGGAAGGCGACGGACTCGGCGCAGTCGAGAGTGTTGGCGACGGTGATGGGATAGCGGGGCTCGGGCCCGGCTGCTCGGATTGCAGCCATGCGGCCGCCCCGACCACGGCGGCACCTCCGGCGCCGAGTGCGAGGACCGCGACCACCAGGACGAGTGCCAGCGCCTGGGCGCGAACGGCAAACGGGCGAGCCCCACCGAACCCGACCCGCCAGGCGTCCCTTATCGCGCTCAAGGCCAGGCCGATACGCCCGTTGCGGATCGCGGAACCGAGGGCGACCGCCGGCTGAGGCACGGGTTCCAGCTCGATCGCTGCCATGACGCGATCTGTGAAGTCGCCTGTCGGCTGCAAACCCGGCATCTCGCCAAGCGCCTCCAGTTCGCGGGCCATGTTGGCCGCGATCCGCTCTTCGTCGCTCGGGTGCGCCGAGCCGATGCCGCTCATGCCCGCAGTCCTTCGAGGTTGGCGCGGAGCCGAAGCAGGCCGCGGTGAAGGTGGGTCTTCACAGTCCCGAGCGGCCGGCCCGTCTGATCCGCGATCTCCCCGAGCGATAAGTCGCCGAAGAAGCGGAGCGCGACGACCTCGCGGTACGGCTCATCGAGGCGGGCGAGGGCGTCCCGGATGTCGGCCGCACGCTCCGCATAGAGCGAGATCGTGGCCGGGTCCGGTGCGCCGTGGATGTTGCCGGCGGTGCCCGGGTTCGCCGGATCGAGCCAGGTCACTGTCTTTCGCTGCTGTGAGCGGCGGATCGCGATTCGGACGGCGATCCTGGTGAGCCAGGCCCCGAACGGTCCATCCTCGCGCCATGTACCCAGCGCGCGGAACGCGGTCACGAAGGCCTCCTGGGCTGCGTCCTCGGCCTCGTGGAGATCGCCGAGGACTCGATGACAGGCGCGGAGCACGCCCGGGCCTTCGCGGTCCACGAGGATCCTGAAGGCATCGCGATCCCCGCCGATGACGCGAGCGACGACCGCGCGGTCGTCCGGGGCGACATCGGGCGTTGAGTCGGGATCAGGAAGCGTGAACGTCGCAGGCCCTCGGGAATGGAACGTGGCCATGGGCGAGTCGGCCGCTGCCTGCCGCCCATGGTCCACAGTACGTCGCTAGGTCGTGTATCGGTCTTTGAGCCAGCTGGCCAGCTCAGCCGTGGCCCTCGCCACCGCCACCGGAGCCGTCCCCATCACCCGGGCCACTGTTATCGTCGTCGTCGCCGTGATCGTCGTCGTCGCCGTTACCCGGGCCGCTGTTGTCCTCATCGTCGTCGCCGTTACCCGGACCGCTGTTGTCTCCGTGATCGTCGTTGGCGTCGTCAGTCGGTTCCGCCGTCGCGGTCGGCTCGGCGGTCGGCTCGGCGGTCGCCGTCGGTTCCGCGGTCGCGGTCGGCTCGGCGGTCGCTGTCGGCTCCGCGGTGGGCTCAGCAGTTTCAGTCGGCTCAGCCGTATCGGTCGGCTCGGCCGTTTCGGTCAGTTCGGCCGACTCCGTCGCGTCGGCGCTGGCAGCGGGGGCGTTCGTCGCGGCCGGGCTGTCGAGGACGCCGCCCGCGAACGCTGCGCCGGCAATGAGTAAGACAACAACGGTCGACGCCGCGAGGCTTCGACCGAGCAATGCGATCTTGTTCACGTTCATGTCTCCAGGTCTCAAGGTCTCCGACGGGTTCGGTGACCCGCTGTCACTTCATCGAGACATGACGTGCTGAAAAGGTTTCAGGGGCTCCCGGGCTGCTCGTTCATCGGGCGCAGTCGACGAAGGACCGGGAACGTGTACGCGACGACGGCAAGGATGACCAGCGTCGCGGTCCCACCACCGGCAAGCGCGAGCGGCGCCCCGAATTGCTCGGCGACAGCCCCCGCGACGAGGTTGCCGAACGGGATGACGCCGAGCGAGGTCAGGATGTAGATCGACAGGACCCGGCCGCGCAGCCGGGGCGAGACCAGGATCTGGATCAGCGTGTTCGTCGTCGCGTAGTAGGCGACCTGGCTCGCTCCGAGGGCGGCGAGGGCGAAGCACGATAAGGGAAGCCACGTCGAGAGCCCGAACACGATGAGGCCGACCGACGCGGATCCGAGACCGAGCAGCATCAACCGTCCGCTTCCCCCGCTGGGCCGGAAGATCGCCACGAGGAGCGCCCCCGACAGCGCACCAACCCCGAGCGACGCGTTCAGCAATCCGAGCCCCGGCGCGCCGATGTGGAGGACGTCTCGCGCGAACACCGGCATGAGAACCAGGTAGTTGAGGATGAAGAGTGCCGGGATCGCCGCGAGAAGGACGAGAATGGCGATCGTCCGCTCGGCCCGGACGTAGCGCACGCCGTCGAGCAGGTTGGCCCAGATCGACGCCTCGATCCGGGCGGCGCTCGATGGGCGCCCGATCGGCAGCGTGAAGATGAGGATGGACACGATGACCAGGCCGATCGCGTTTGCCCAGAACGCCAGGACCAGGCTGCCGGCCGCAATGACGAGGCCCGCGACGGTCGGGCCGAGGACGCGGGACAGGTTGAATTGCGCGGAATTGAGCGCGATCGCGCTGCCGATCGCGCGCCGATCGACGATCGTCGAGACGACCGCCTGGAAGCCAGGCGTCGCCAGTGCCCCGATTGCGCCGGACAGGGCCGCGAGCACGAGCACGTGCCAGAACGCGACGACACCGGTCATGGTCAGGATGGCGAGCGTCGCGGCGATTCCCGCCGCCGCCAGTTGGCACGCTGCGAGCAGCTTTCGCAGGTCGACCCGATCGGCCAGGACCCCTGCAAAGATCGAGAGCAGCAGGATCGGCGCGGTCGCCGCTGCGCTCGCTGCGCCAAGAGCGAACCGGGAATCGGTCAGGGTGAGGACGAGCCAGCCTTGAGCCGTGGTCTGCATCCAGTTGCCGATGCTGCCAACGAAGGCCGCGACGATGAATCGCCGGTAGACCGGTGAAGCGAGCGCCGGGAATCGCCCGCCGATGCCGGCAGTCGGAGCTGTGGTCGAGCTCGCCCCCGGCGAGGAACCTGGGTCAGCGGTCGTCGTCGTCCCCGCTCGACGCGAGCGGTTCGGCGAGGTCCTCGGCTCCTTCCGGTGCCGGCTCCTCGGCGCCATCCGTCGGGCCCTCCGGGCCGGCATCGACAGGACCGGCGGCGGCCGCCGGATGAGCCTCTCTCCCCTCCTCGACCGGCCCGCTATCGCGCTCGACAGTGACCGGACCGAAGCCCGCCGCCTCCAGCTCGGCCCCAAAGGCATCGGCGTCGCCGACGAGCAGGATCGCCGATCGGTCGGGCCAGATCCGCTCGACAGCGGCCTTCTGGACGTCCTCGATCGTGACGGCCTCGATCGCCGGCCGATAGCGGGCCAGCTCGTCTTCCGGCAGTTCGTGGATCACCAGACCCGAGAGGGCGCCGACGATCGGCCCCGGGGTCTCGAACCGGAGCGGAAACACCCCGACGAGGAAGTCGCGTGCCGCCCGGAGCTCTCGATTCCGCGACGGGTGCGTCACGGATCCGGTCCAGCTCAGCCATGAAGTCGGCGACGGCTGGCACCGTCACCTCGGTGTTCACGGCGGCTCGCGCTCCGAACGGCCCGGCGGCTCGTCGGAGGTCGAAGCCCGCACCGGCGCCGTAGGTGTAGCCCTTCTCCTCGCGAAGCTTCATGTTGAGCCGGGAATTGAAGAGGCCGCCGAGGATTGCGCCCATCACGGACAGCGCATGGAAGTCGTCGATCCTGCGCGGCGCCCCCACGTGGCCGATCCGGATCTCCGTCTGAACCGCGCCCGGACGGTGGAGCACGCGGATGAACCGCTGGCGGACGGCCCCCGCGTCGACGATCTTGCCCGTCGCGCCGGCCCCGACCATCGGGCCCCAGCCACCGAAGAGTCGCTCCGCGATGGCATGGACGTCGAGACCGGCCAGGTCGCCCCCGACGATCAGCGCCGCACGGGCCGGGTCCAGTCCCCGCCCGTACGCCGACCGCAGGCGCGCCGGAGTCAGCTCGGCGACCGTCTCGCGCGTCCCGCCGGACGGGCGGTGGTATGGCGATGCCGCCTCGTAGATCGTCGCCGAGAAGGCCTCGTCGGCCCGCCGGCGCGGGTCCGCCTGGGCCTGGAGGAGGTCGTTGAGGCGCTCGTCGCGCAGGCGATCGACCTCTGACTCCGGGAACGTGGGATGGAGGACGACCTCGGCGAGGAGGTCGAGCGCCGGCTCCAGGCGGGGCGCGGGGACGTCGACGCTGACGCTCATCGCGTCCCAGCCCGCGTCGGCATGGAGGGACGCGCCGAGGCGTTCGCTCGCCTCGACGAGGGCGATCGCGTCGAAGCGCTCGGTTCCCTCGGTCAGCGCTCGCGCCGCCAGGACGGTCGCGCCGCCGTGGGCCGCCGGTTCGTCGGACGCTCCGTTGCGCAGGACCAGGGAGGCGGACACGAGCGGCCGGCCAGGCAAGTTCGCGACGATCACGCGCAGGCCGTTCGACAGGTGGAAGCGCTCGACTTCCGGAAAGTCGTAGGGGCGAGGGGTTCCAGGTGTCGGGCGGGTTGCGACGATGCTTTCCGTTCGCTCGGTCATGCCGCGACCTCTGCCGACTCGTCCGACTCTTCCGACTCTTCCGACTCTTCCGACTCGGCGCGCTCATCGACTGACTTCGTCTCGGCCGGCGGCTCCTCCGGCAGGTAGGTGAGCACGACCCGGTTGTCCGGCCGGAAGACGGCCGCTGCACTTGCCTGGATGTCATCCGGCGTCACCGCGAGATAGCGCGGCAGCATCCGGTTGATGAGCCCGGGATCGTCGAACAGCGTCGCGTACATGGAGAGCCGATCGGCGCGCTCCTCGACGTGCGACAGGGACCCGAGCTCGTCGCTCTCGATGAGGGCGCGGGCCCGTTCCAGCTCGTCCGGGGTCACGGGCTCGCGCCCGATCCGCTCCAGTTCCTCGTGCAGCGCCGCCTCGACGCGAGTGACCTCGACTCCGGGCCGAACGGTCGCCCAGCCTGCGGCAACCGAGGCGCCACCGACAAAGCCGAGCGTGAACAGCGCGACATCCTGGGCGATCCGCTCGTCGCGGACGAGCCGGCGATGGAGCCGGCTGCCCTTACCGCCGGCCAGGACCTGCGCCGCGATGTCGAGCGCATCGAGCCGCATGTCGCCGTAGGCCGGGGCGCGGTAGCCGACATACACGCGCGGCAGCGGCACCTTGTCCATCACGGTTTCGCGCCGCTCCGACCCGAGGACCGGCGGCAGCGAGAGATCGCCGAGCGGCGGGATCGAGGGATTCGCCGGGATCCCGCCGAAGTAGCGCTCGGTCCACGCCCGGGCGGCCGCCGGATCGACGTCGCCGACGACCGACAACACCGCGTTGTTCGGCGCGTAGTAGGTCCGGAAGAACTGGCTGACATCCTCGACCGACGCCGCGTCGAGGTCTTCCATCGAGCCGATCGTCGTGTGGTGGTAGGGATGCTCCGGCGGGTAGAGGTGCGCCTGGAGCTTCTCGTTCCAGGACCCGTACGGGCGGTTGTCGTATGACCAGCGTTTCTCGTTCTTCACGACCTCGCGCTGGTTGTCGAGATTCTCCTGGCTCAGCGCGTCGAGGAGCGTGCCCATGCGATCCGCCTCGAGCCACAGGGCGATCTCGAGCTGGTGGGACGGCATCGTCTCGAAGTAATTCGTCCGGTCGAGCCAAGTGGTCCCGTTCATCGTCCCGCCGGCGGCCTGGATGAGCGCGATGTGCTCCGCCTTGGCCACGTTGCGCGAGCCCTGGAACATGACGTGCTCGAACAGGTGGGCAAACCCGGTCTTGCCCGGGACCTCGTGCTTCGATCCGACGTTGTACCAGACGTTCACCGCGACGACCGGCGCGAGGTGGTCCTCGGCGATGATCAGGCGGAGGCCGTTCGGGAGGCGCTCGTCGGTGAACGAGACCGTGGGGATGGGCATCCGGGGGGCTCCTCCAGGAACAGCGGGGATGACGCGATTGTACGGCCCAACCTTCGGACTCGGCACCAGACGCCGCCCGCCTACTTGACAGCCGCGCCAAGCCGGTGTTAGATGCTCATCTAACGTCTGTTAGGGAGAACCCTCGACAGGATGGCAGCTCGACCAGCGGCACGCACGAGCATCGGACGATCTGTCGATGCGCCCGCCCGCACGCCGGTCAGGGACCTGACACGTGGCGCAACATCATTCCGGATCGACTGGGATGTGCGACCGGCCTACGACTTCGTGTTCAGCCTGTCACGGGATGCGGGTGAGACCGCGGACCTCCCCGCCGAGGACCGCGCCTGGCTCAAGACGGCCAGGAACTCCCTGCCTGATGGAATCCGCGACGCTGCCATGCGCGTGTTCGAGGACGAGATCTGCATCAACGCGGCCGCGCTCCTGGTCGACCGTCCGGCGGTCCGCACGGCTCGCGACTTCGTGGATGCGTTCGCGGAAACGAAGCCTGCCGATGCCATGCGAGCCCTCTACGAGTACACGCCGCGCGAGCCTGACCAGGCGGCTCTCATCGATCGGGCGATCGATGGCGACGAGGCTGCGATTGGCGCGCTCGAGGCGACGATGGCGGACCACAAGCGGAGCACGCGGCTCGAGATCTTCCGGGAGCCGAAGGCCACGCTGACCGCGATGTCCGAGGTGCTGGCGGCCTGGGCCGACCGGTTCACCCCGATCGAACCGCGGATCACTGAGATCCTCGAGCGGGACTACGAGGCTCGCGCATCGGACCGGGCCACGCTCCCACCATCGGAGCTCATCGAGCGGACGACCGGTGGGATCCGCTGGCTGCCCGAGGCCGGCGTTCGTCGCCTGATCCTCGCGCCCTCGTATTTCTCCCGGCCCTACAACTTCATCATGTCGGCCGGTGACTGGCGGATGTTCGGCTACCCGGTCGCGGACGACGCGCTCGAGCCGACCGATCCACTGGGGGCGCCCCAGGCTGTCGTCCGGCTCCACCGCGCGCTCGGTGACGAGACGCGCCTCAAGATCCTCAAGCTGCTCGCCGGACGTGACCTGTATCTGACGGAGATCGCCCAGCAACTCGATCTTTCCAAGCCAACGATCAAGCACCATCTCGCGCTGCTCCGCGCCGCCGGGCTGGTCACGATCACCGAATCCGGGACGGTCGTCTACTACACGCTCCGCCGCAACCGTCTCGACGACGCTTCGGCGGACATCAAGCGGTTCCTCATCGGATAGCCGGAACGCCTCACCCGGGCGGCATCTGGGTCGCGGTCACTCGCCGCGGCCCGTTTCCAGGGGTACGAGTTAGATATCCATCTAACGGCAGGCAGTGTTGGACATCACGAGCGACAGGAGACGGGAGCCATGCAGACAATTCAGCAGATCATCGTCAACGACCACATCGACGACCTCCGCCGCGAGGCGGAGTCCCTCCGCACTGAGCGGCGGATGCGGCACCGGACCCGCGACGGCGACGGCTCCGGGACCAGCAATCAAGCGCAGGCCGGCCGCCGACCTGCCCGGGTTCGGCTCGGGCACTGGCTGATCGGCGTCGGGCTGGCGGTCTCCGGATCGACCGGGGATGCCCACGGGAAGGCCGAACACGCCGCCTGACGTCCCAGATCCGGAGCTGCCTGCCCGCTGACCTCCCGCCAACTGTCGGGCCATCGACCGGGGTCGTCGCCTCCCACGCGATCCCGGTCGATCCCTCGTCGAACGCTACACTCCGGTCATGAGGTTCAAGACTGCCGATCGCCGCCTTCGGGCGGCCGTTTCGCTTGGTGTCCTGCTCTGGCTCGTCGCGTTGCCGTCGAGCGTGGCCGCCCATTCCGAGCTCGAGACGGCGGTTCCCGCCGACGGCGCGGTCGTAACCGGCACGCCGCCGGAGATCGTCCTGACGTTCAGTGACGCCCTCGACTCGAAGAAGAGCTCTATGACGCTCCACGATGCGACCGGCGTTCAGCTCGCCAAGAACGGGGTCGACCTCGCCGACAACACCGTGATGCGGCTCATCCCGGCGGCGCTGGCGGCGGGCACCTACGAGGTCCGCTGGACATCCGCGGCACTCGACGGCGACATCCTGCGAGGAACGCTCCAGTTCACGGTCGTGGCGCCGACGCCATCACCAACTTCGGCACCAACCGCGACGCCGAGCCCGTCGCCATCCGCGAGCCCGTCGCCTGAACCGAGCGCCAGCCCGTCGCCGAGCCCGAGCGCGTCGCCCCCGCCTGGGCCGGCGAACGCGTCGGGCGGTGACGTGCTCCTGCCGATCATCGCGGCGATCGTCGTGATCGGCATCCTCGGCGCCATGCTCCTTCGCGGCAGATCGCGTGGTGGCGGACGCGCGTGAGCCGGCCTTCGGGCGTCCGGATCGCGGCCGCCGTGGCGGCGGCCGCGCTGCTCATCGCCGGTCCCGGCGCAGCGCTCGCCCATAGCCTCAGCTCGACCTACCAGTCGAGGCTGCCGCTTGTCGTCTACCTCGCCGGAGCGGCGCTGACCGTCGCGCTCTCGTTCGCGTTCCTCCTCCTCGCCGACGTCCGCGCCGAGCCGCCCCCGACGACCGGCGCCGGGCGGTTGCCCCCGGCCTGGTTGCGCGTCGTGCTGCGGGCGATTGGGCTGCTCGGCTGGCTGTGGATCGTCGTCCAGGGAATCGCCGGCGGCACGAGCGCCGGGGACGTCACGACGCTCTTCCTCTGGATCTACGGCTGGGTCGGTGTGGCGACGCTCTCGGCGTTGGTCGGGCCGATCTGGCACTGGCTCGACCCATTCGCGACGCTCTTTGACATCGGTGCGGCCATCGCCGGGCGGCTGGGCCTCCGCGGCTGGGTGCCGGCGGACTATCCGGTCTGGCTCGGCCGGTGGCCGGCCGTTATCGGGCTCGTGTTCTTCGTCTGGCTCGAGCTCGTCGGGGACGGCGGCGGCCCATCGTCGCTCTTCATCGTTCTCATCGGCTACACGGCATTCACCCTCGCGATGATGGCCCAGTTCGGCCGCAACGCGTGGCGGCGCGACGGCGAGACGTTCTCGGTCTGGTTCGGCCTGCTGAACCGGCTCGCGCCGTTTGGCCTGGTCGACGACGAGGGCCGGGTCCGGCGCCGGCCGTTCGGATCTGGCCTTCTCGAGCCCGGCTGGGTGACGGCCGACATCGTGCTCGTCGCCGTCGGCGTGGGCTCGATTCTTTATGACGGCCTCTCGCAGACGTCACCGTGGTTCTCCGTCTTCGGTGCGCCGACCGTCCCGATCGAGACGCTGCAGCTCGCCGGGTTCCTCGCGGTCATCACGATCGCCGCGCTCGCCGTGTCGCGGCTAGTCGGCGTCGCGGCGACCGGGGCCGGGTTGCTGCCGATCGCCGTCGGCTACCTGATCGCCCATTACTTCACGTACGTGTTCATCGACGGCCAGCGTATCCTCGTCGCGATCGCCGATCCACTCCAGCAGGGCTGGGACCTGGGTGGGTTTGGCTGGGCGTTCTTCGAACCAAGCGCGACGTTCCTGCCGCCCGGGTTCGTCTGGACCGTCCAGATCGCGGCGGTCGTGGGCGGCCACATGCTCGGGGCGTGGGGCGGCCACGTGGTCGCCGCTCGGTCTGCGCCCGACTCCGATGGCTCACACCGACGGCGCGAGGTCCCACTCGCCGTGATCATGGTGGCCTTGACGACGCTGACCCTGTGGTCGCTCGGCCAGGCGCTCATCGTCGAGGCGCCCGAGGGCACGCCCCCAGCAGCCGCAGTCCCCGGCGCGGTGCCCTAGCTCCGCGGCGGAGTCCAGGCCCGGCGACCCGGGCACAGTCCCGTCAGGATCGTCCTAATCCGAACGTCGGCAGGAATCGATCCCGTTCAGCCGCGTGCTCCGATTCCGGAATCCGAAATCGGAACGCAGATGCGCGCGGATGTGCCTTCCAGCGACGTTCGAAATCGGACGAGTGGCGAATCACCCAGGAGCGTGTCGCCCCGCCGCGGACTCGAGGAGCTCGGGCAACCGGCGCATGTCCGTGAAGACGACGACCCCTTGGCGGGCGAGGCGTTCAGCCGGCGTCACGCCACCCGCGTAGCCGAACGCGCTCATCCCGGCCGCGAGCGCGGCATCCACCCCGAAGGCGCTGTCCTCAACTACCGCACAGCGCGCCGGATCGACGCCGAGTGACCTCGCCGCGTGGAGGAAGAGATCGGGCGCCGGTTTGCCGCGAGGCACGTCCGTCGCGCTGAAGATCCGCTCGCCGAAATAGCCGGCGAGACCCGTCAGGGCGAGGTTCCTCCGGATCTTCTCGTGGTCGCCGCTCGAGGCCACGCAGCGCGGCGTGGGGATCGCGTCAAGCGCCTCGCAAATCCCGTCGACCGGCGTCAGCTCCGCGGCGAAGGTGTCGCGGTAGAGGCGCTCGAACTCCGCGTCGGTGTCGGCCGGGATCGGCCCGCCGATGTGCTGCTCGATCTCGGCCCGCATGTCCGCGTCGGACCGACCCACGAACCGCTCGATGATCTCGGCCTCCGGCATCGGCCACCCGAGCCGGTCCAGGTAGATCGCGTCCACTCGGATCGATAGTCGCTCGCTATCGACCAGGACACCGTCGCAGTCGAAGATGATCAGTTCGAACGCGTTGGTCACGCTCCGGCGACCACCGCGACCCGCAGGCCCGGCTGGCGGCCGCCCGGAACCCACTCCTCGAGCGACCGAACCTCGGACAGGCGCGCGGCGATCGCCGGATCGAGCGCCTCCGCGGCGGCGACGGCCGTTTCGATCGCGGTGAGACAGAGGATGCCCTCCGCCGTGGCGGCGTGACGGATCTCCGCCGCGTCCCTGACGGCACCGGAACGCGGGGTCGGTGTGTTCACGACGAGGCGGACGTCGCCGCTGGCGATGAGATCGAGGATCGCCACTTCCCCGGCGCCTGTGTCGGGCTCCGCGCCGAGCTTCGCGACCGGGGCCGCATTGAACCCGGCGTCGGCCAGGGCAGCCCTCGTTCCGGCCGTTGCCGCGAGCCGGTAGCCCGCCGCCGCAAGGGCCGTCCCGAGCCGCGGCAGCTCGGCCTTGTCACGCTCGGCGATCGAGAGCAGTGCGAGCGCGCCCTCCTCACCGGGCCGCGGCGGGACCAGCGCCGCGCCAAGCAGTGCCTTGGCGAGGGCGACGCGCGGATCCGTGTGGATACCGATAACCTCGCCCGTCGACTGCATGCCCGGCCCGACCGACGGGTCGACACCGCGCAGCTTCGCCGTCGAGAAGGCGGGCGCCTTGACGGCGACGAAGGGTGGCGGCGGCAGGAGCCCGTTCGGCCAACCGAGCTCGGCAAGGTTCTCGCCGAGCGAGATCCGGACGGCGAGCTCGACCATCGGGACGCCGGTGACCTTGCTCATGAACGGCACGGTCCGCGATGCGCGCGGGTTGACCTCGATCAGGTAGACGCCGTCCTCCCGGACGATGAACTGGGCATTGACCAGGCCCTTCGCACCCAGCGCCAGCACGACTCGCTCCATCGTCGTGACGATCAGCTCCTGGTCCCACTCGCTGACCGAACGCGGCGGGAAGACGCCGACGGAGTCGCCGCTGTGGACGCCCGCTCGCTCGACGTGCTCGAGAAGGCCCGGGATCAGCACCCGCTTGCCGTCCGACACCGCGTCGATGTCGACCTCGACGCCCTCGAGGTACCGATCGATCCGGACGGGCCGGTCGGGGTCGACGACGGTGGCCGCGGCGAGCTGCCGGACGAGGTCCTCGGGCGAATAGCAGAAGTCGATCGCGAGACCGCCGATCACGAACGATGGCCGGACGATCACCGGGTAGCCGATCCGCTCGGCGAGCGTCAGGGCTTCCTCGGTGCTGTGGGCCATCCCGCCTTCCGGCTGGGGGATGCCCAGGCGGTCCAGGAGCCCGGAGAAGCGCGTCCGATCCTCCGCCTGGTCGATCGCCTCGAGGTCGCTGCCGAGGAGCGGCACTCCGCCCGCCGCGAGAGGCGCCGCGAGGTTGAGCGGCGTCTGGCCGCCATACGCGACGACGGCGGGGAGCGGCGGCTCGCCGTCCCGTGTCTCCGCGTCGATGACGCTGCGTACGCTCTCCGGATCGAGCGGCTCGAAGTAGAGCCGTGACGACGCATCGAAGTCGGTCGACACCGTCTCGGGGTTCGAGTTGATCATCACCGCGGACCAGCCGCGCTCGCGGAGCGTCTGTGCGGCCTGGACCGCGCAGTAGTCGAACTCGATTCCCTGCCCGATGCGGACCGGCCCGCTACCGATGACGAGGGCGGCCGGATGATCGACCGGCGGCGCCTCCGGTGCCGATCCGGCCGCTGCATACGTTGCATAGAAATACGGTGTCTCGGCAGCAAATTCAGCGGCGCAGGTGTCGACCATTGCATAGCCGGGTCGCAGGCCGATCGCCAGCCGCGCGTCCCGCAGGTCGCTCTCCTCGACCCCGGCGATGGCCGCGAGCTCCCGGTCGCCGAAGCCCGCCCGCTTCGCGGTCGCGAGAAGCGTGGCCGCCTCGGCGTCGCGCGCCGCGTCCGTGAGTCGCTCGCCCATCGTGCGCACTTCCGCCTCGAGCGCGACGTTGCGAGCCATCTCGGCGAGGAACCATGGGGCGATGCCTGTCGCTTCCTGGATCGTCGCCTCCGGCACGCCCCGGCGGAGCAGCCCCAAGAGGCGCCATAGCCGCGAGTCGGACGGAGCGAGGAACTGGCGAAGGACGATCGGTGCCGCGGTGCGCTGGGCATGGCGCGTCGACTCGCAGGCGGCACCGGTCTCGTCGACCCAGCGGATCGGCTCGTCGGCGTCGGGGTCGCCGCCGTAGACACCCGCCAGGTAGTCGAACGTCGGGTTCCAGCTCGGGTCCTCTGCGAGCGGTCCGGCGCCGGCCTGCTCCAGGCCGCGGAGTGCCTTGTTCAGCGCCGCGCCAAAGGTCCGATCGATCGCCATCACCTCGCCGGTCGCCTTCATCTGCGAGCCGAGCGTCCGGTCGGCGGTCGGGAACTTGTCGAACGGGAAGCGCGGCAACTTGACGACGACGTAGTCGAGGGCCGGCTCGAAGGCAGCAACGGTGGTGCCGGTCACGACGTTCGGGATCTCCGCCAGGCGCCGCCCGACCGCGATCTGTGCGGCGACCCGCGCGATCGGGTAACCGGTGGCCTTCGAAGCGAGAGCCGAGCTGCGGCTCACCCGAGGGTTGACCTCGATGACGGCGTACTCCGTCGAGTCGGGCGAGAGCGCGAACTGGACGTTGCAGCCGCCCTCGACGCCGAGCGCGCGGATGATCGCCAGGGCCGCGCTGCGGAGGCGCTGATGGACGGGATCGGGCAGTGTCTGGACCGGGGCGACGACGATCGAATCGCCGGTGTGGACGCCGAGCGGGTCGACGTTCTCCATCGAGCAGACAGCGATGCAGGTGTCATCCGCGTCCCGCATCACCTCATATTCGATCTCTTGCCAGCCGACGAGGCATTTCTCGACCATGACCTGGCCGATTGGGCTGGCACGCAGACCCGCGCGGACGCGCTCGCGGTATGCCTCCTCGGACTCGACGATGCCGCCGCCGGTCCCGCCGAGCGTGAATGCCGGCCGGACGATCGCCGGCAGGCCGATGTCGGCGAGGGCCGTGTCGGCCGACCTCGTGCGCTCCTCGACCGTCGCGCCCCCGACGATCGCGGAAGGCGCGTAGGGCTGATCGATCCGATCGAGGAGGTCGCGGAAGCGCTCGCGATCCTCGGCCATCTCGATGGCGATCAACGGGGTTCCGAGCAGCTTCACGTCATAGCGCTCGAGCGTGCCGCGCTCGGCGAGCGCCATCGCCAGGTTCAGCGCGGTCTGGCCACCCAGTCCGGCGAGCAGCCCCTCCGGGCGCTCCTTCGCGATGACCGCCTCGACCGCCTCGGGGGTGAGCGGCTCGAGGTAGATCGCGTCGGCGACCTGGGGGTCGGTCATGATCGTCGCGGGGTTGCTGTTCACGAGGATCGTCCGGACACCCTCCGCCCGGAGCGCGCGGCATGCCTGGGTCCCCGCGTAGTCGAATTCAGCCGCCTGGCCGATGACGACAGGCCCCGAGCCCAGGATCAGGACCGAGGCCGGCTTGTAGGTCAAGAGGCCGTTCTCCGCTCCGTGGCCGGCCACCGCGAAGTGGCCGCCTGCCGCGAAGTGGCCGAGCATCGCTTACTTGGCCAGATTTGCGCCCAGGGAACGCTAACCGAGTTCCAGGGCCCTGAGGCACCCTCCACACGGCCCCTGTTAGCCGTCAGCGGCTGATTCGCCACCTCCGGACCGCCATCCCCGGATCTCGAGCTCCGCCAACGGTCTGCGGGCGCACAATTGGCCAAGTCCGCGGTCCGACCGGCCGTCTCCGGCACTCCCCTCACCCGCGCCGCTCCCCTGCCGCCGCCACAAACCGGTCGAACACCGCGAGCGCGTCGAGCGGGCCCGGCGCCCCCTCGGGGTGGTACTGGACGGTTTCGATCGGCTTCGTCGCGTGGCGCAGGCCCTCGACCGAGCCGTCGTTCAGGTTGACCTGGCTGACCCGGAAGCCGGAGCGAGCCGGCAGCGAGTCGCCCACGACCTGGACCTCGTGGTTCTGAGCGGTCACCTGGACCAGGCCCATGTCGACGTCCCGGACCGGGTGGTTCGCGCCGTGATGCCCGAAGCGCAGCCGTCGCGTCTCGGCGCCGGCGGCACGCCCGACGATCTGGTGGCCCAGACAGATCCCCAACAGCGGCCGGCCGTCCTCGATGATCGCCCGGGCCAGGTCGACCGGCCCTTCGAGTCGGGCAGGGTCACCGGGTCCCGGCGAGAGGATGAGCCCGTCGATGTCGCGCGCCAGGGCGACGGCGGTCGAGATCGTGTGCGGCAGGATCCGAACGCGCGCGCCGCGTCGGCGCATCCCGCGCACGATGTTCGACTTCAACCCGAAGTCGACGATGCCAATCAGCGGGCCGGGCTCGTCATGATTGCCGACGTCCATGATCGATGCCGGCGACACCTGGCCGACGAAGTCCTGGTCCTCCCAGCGAGGGACCGCACGCGCCCGATCGACTGCCGCGTCGCGATCGACGAAGCCCGGCTCCGTGAGGATGCCGCGAAGCGAGCCGTTCGCCCGGAGGTGACGCGCTAGCCCCCGGGTATCGACGCCGGCAATCGCCGGGATCCCCTCGTCGCGCAGGAGCGCGGCCAGCTGGCGGACGTCGTCGACGACTGCGGCCGTCGCGTTCGCGACGACGAGCGCACGGAGCCACGGCTGGATCGACTGGTCGTCGTCGATCAACCGGCCGTAGTTGCCGATCAGCGGGTACGTCATGACGACGATCTGGCCGGCATACGACGGATCCGTGCAGACCTCCTGATAGCCGGTCTGGCTCGTGTTCACGACGAGGTCACCACCGGCGGCAACGGCCGCCCCGAACGCGATCCCCGGGAACACCGTGCCGTCCTCGAGCGCCAGCAGGGCGGGCCCGAGATCACCGACGCGTGGGTCGACGATCGAGCTCGGCCGCGGCAGCGGCGGGACGATCGGGGTCGTTGTGGCGGCGGTCACACCACGGGCCGCGACATGAAAACGCCACCGGCCCGAGGGGCTCGGTGGGCGCGCGGACACACTCTTGTCTGCCTCCTTTCCGGCCTCACGGAACCGGTTCGCCGGCCTCACAGGACCGGCCATCAAGGACACCCGAAGGGTAGCACCGAATGGGGGCTCACCGCGGGGCTGCCGACCCGCCTCACCGCCCAAGTCTGCGCGATCGGGCGACGAAGGCTGCCCGTCCGGGCGACCCGCGCGGGGCGTGGCTTCGTACGATTGGGAGCGACTCGCACGGAGACGACGCCAGGATGCTGGAATTCCACGCCCACGAAGATCGCGCCGAGCTTGCTACCGCGCGCCGAGCCGCGCCCGAGCCGGCCGCGAACACGGCATTCCGCGCAACGCTCGGCGCCGGCCAGCACCGGCTCGCGGCCGATCCGCGGTTGAGCATGGGCGGCTCCGCGGTGCCGCTGATTCACAGTCTCCAGCGCCAGGTCGGCAACCGAGCGGTCGTGGAGCGCCTTGGCGTCCAGCGCGCCGACCTCGATGACTTCGGGTTGGGCGATCCCGGCTTCGGAGGCGGTGGAGCCCCGACCGGCGATGGATTCGGCGGCGGGACCGGTGGGGGCACCCAGGTCATCTCCGGCGACGTGATCGAGCTCAATGCTGCGAGCATCGTTCTCAACGCGCCAATCACTCGGGCCAACGGCGTGCTCCAGAGCGATACGCTCGTCACCGATTCGGTCATCGCCAGCTCCTACACGCCAGGCGCCGGCAACGTTTTCTGACGCCCTCTCTTACAAGCCCCTAACCAAATTCAGGCGCGGCTCGAACATCGAGCAGCAATGGTGCATTGAACAAGCCCCAGCCCAGGGAGATGGCTCATGCATCCTCGTCGCCTGTTCACGACCGGCCTGCTCGGCCTCAGCCTCGTCCTTGCGGGTCTGCTCGCCCCGGCGAGCGCGCTTGCGGCGTCGCCGTCAGCAACGACACCAGCGACCACCTGCACCGACGGCCATTGGCCGGCTTCAGTCCAGGGGCAACCGACGCTTCTCCACGCCGGCGGGCCGGGCGGCGACTACATCTGGCACGACGCTCGCGGATGGCACCTGCGGGTGACCCACGGCACGACAGCTCGCCGCGTTTTCACTGGCCGGATCGTCGCGAACGCGCCAATGACGGTGGCGGCGTTCCGAACGGAACCCGGCGACAAGATCGAACTCAGCGCCGACAAGAAGACGATCACCTACAAGTTCAACAATTACGGCCACGTCGACGGGCTCGACTTTCGGGCACCGTGCGCCCATCGGGTCCTCTTTGCCGGATCGGCCGCCGGGGCCAAGCTACCGGTGAGCCGAATTTGGATCGGCCACCGGAACCTCCACCCGCTCGAGAACCCGTTCGTCATCGTTCGCGTCCGCTAACGGCGACTCGCGGAGCTGATCAACGAGCCCTTCCGGGAAGTCCGGGCGGGCTCTGTCGTGTCACCGCTCGGCATGCCAAGGAATCACGGGCATGAAATCGCGGATTGCCAGCCTCGATAGCCTAGGAGTGATGCCGAAGGACCCGGACGACCGCCGCATGCTCGTTCGACTCCTTGGCGCAGCGCGGGCCCGTCTCGATGCGGTTCGCGGCACGCAAGACGAGGTGTCCGCCCAAGCGGGGCTCAACCGGGCCACCCGGATGCTCGACACGTACGACACGCACCCTGGTGACGAAACGCCCTCTGTCGTCGTGCGGTACCTCTGGCGCCCTTGGGAGCACGAGCAGGTGAGCGCGGCGACGGCTGCCGATGTCAGGCAGCTCGAGCACGCAGCCGAGGCCGACCGGAGCGCCGATGTCGCGACGAGTCGGGGCCGCCACCACGCCGAGGCCCACTTCCGGACTCTGGCGCGGCTACTTCGCGAGCACGGCAGCGCAAGCGCCCAGGCCGAGGAACAGGCGGGCTGAAGTGCTGGTGAGCCGGGGGAGACTCGAACTCCCAACCAACTGATTAAGAGTCAGTTGCTCTGCCATTGAGCTACCGGCCCAGCGAACCTACGTTCAATTAGAGCGACTAACTGAACATTCGGCTGATCCGTGCTTGACCATGGCGCTCAGAGAGCAGATGATTGCGATTGTTCAGATCCGCAGTCACAGGGTCCCAGGCGATGAAATCAGCACCGACCAGCGCGGCCGAGTCTACCCCAGCCGGCGACATCCCGGCCAACGCTCGATCCTTCGCCCGCCACCTCCGGGCGGCCAACAAGTCGCCAAATACGATCAAGGCATACCTCGATGCTGTCAGCCGCCTGGACGGCTTCCTCCAGGCCCGCGGAATGCCCCGGACCGTGGCCGCGATCCACCGCGAGCACGTCGAGGCGTTCGTTGAGGACCAGCTGGCCCGGCTGAAGCCGGCCAGCGCAGCGAACCGCTACCGCTCGCTCCAGCAATTCTTCCGCTGGCTGGTCGACGAGGGCGAGCTCCGCGAATCGCCGATGGCCCGGATGAAGCCGCCGACGATTCCGGAGACGCCACCGGAGGTCCTGCGCGACGATCAGCTCAGGAAGCTCCTTGGCGCCACGGCCGGGCAGGGCTTCGACGAGCGGCGCGACCGGGCGATCGTCCTGCTCCTGGTCGACACCGGCATCCGGCTCGGCGAGATCGCCGGGCTCCGCGTCGAGGACATCGATTGGGACCTCGAGGTCGCCGTCGTGATGGGCAAGGGTCGGCGGCCGCGGACCGTCGCCTTCGGGCGCAAGGTCACCCAGGCGCTCGATCGCTACACGCGAAGCCGGGCCCAGCACCCCGACGCCCAGGACCCGGCGCTGTGGCTGGGACGGAAAGGTCGCCTCACGAGCACGGGCATCGCGCAGATGCTCGGCCGGCGCGCCAGGGAAGCAGGCATCGGCGAGATCCACCCGCACCTGTTCCGTCACACGTTCGCCCACCAGTGGCTCGCCAGCGGCGGCTCGGAGGGCGACCTGATGCGGCTCGCTGGTTGGCGATCGAGAACGATGCTCCAGCGCTACGGTGCCTCCGCGGCCACGGAACGGGCCCTGGCCGCCCACAAGAAGCTCAGCCCAGGAGACCGGTTGTGAGGGGTCCAGGGGTGCCATTCCGGCGCTTCGGCGTCTGACAGAGGCGGAGCATCCGCCGATCCGCGAGCAGTTCTGGCGGGCGGTCACGCGTATGGAGCGCAGCGAGTCGGCTTTCGGCCCGAGGCCGGGTTGAGCACGATTCTCTGTCGCCCTCATCGCCGCTCTACTGTCGTGTATAGCGGTTGCGGGCGCGGTCGTGACCGCGGCGTCGGTCGCGACAGTGTCGTGACTCGATTCGCTCAACTGTCGCGCGGCACCGGCACGGGGCGTGGAAGATGCCCGTAATGGGGGTTGGCGCACAACAGCCTTGGCCCGAGATTGCCAATTCACGGCCCTTGGCGGCCAGGGTGTCCAACGGGCCATCATCGGGGTGTCCATGCTCGTGTGTCCCGCATGCCCGAACACCGTCGTCCGACTGTCGCGCTGATCGTCGCGCTCATCGTCGACATACATGGCAGTAGCGTGACGATCGACGCGACACGGATTCGTGCTCGGGCGGAGGCGCGGAAGAAAGCCGACTCGCTTCGCTCCACCGGCCCGCGCCATTGGGCGCATCGGGGCTCGGTCTGACCGGCTAGCCGATGCACGGACGGGACGATGCTGCCGGGCCGGGCGGCGAGTCACGAAAGACAAATCGGGCGCGGGCGAGAGACTGAGCTCACACACACCAGTTGCTGGCGGCGCAGATCTGGTTCATTCGGGGGATGACCGCTCCAGGCAAGGGGACTACGGTCGACGTGGCATGACGCTTCGCGCGCCAGCGATGTTTGCCTCGAGAGGACTGGGGTAAGCCAAGCGCGAAAACGGCGGAGGCTGCCCAGGGGCACCGGCGCCTTCGGCGCAGCGTTGGCCAGTCGTACGACATGGTCGACGCGGAGTCAAGGTAGAGAGGGCACCAAATGCATAGATGGATCCGATTCTTGGCGGCAGCCGTCACGGTCGGCACCTTGGTTCTATCTGCGAGCTCATCCGGCCGTGTCGAGGCGGTTACACGCCCGGGCGAACCCATGGTCGACCTGGAGGTTCAAAGTCATAACTCCGAACCCACGGTCCTGTTCGTGCATGGGATCAACGCAAAGTCGACTCAAGTAGGGTTCGACCCGATCATTGTCCCGCTTAAAGACGTCTACGAGGAACGTTTCGCGATTTTCGATTACTACCAGGACAAGCGCTTCGAGACAAGCCCAACCGACAAGACGTGCACTTCCGGAGCACGACCGTTGCCGTCGCCTGAGGCGAGTATTCCGGTCATCTGGGATGGAGTAGGCACTGGGACCTGCGACAGCATGAGTGATCTCGCACTGAACGCCGTCGCTCTTGACGAGACCGTGAAGGACATCTACGAGCCTGCTCACTCGAAGGTTGTGATTGTGGCAAACAGCATGGGCGCGCCGATTGTGAGGGGCTTCCTAACCTATTCCATGTTCATCGAGGACGGCGCCGCGGCAACAATGGTCGACAGCCTCGTGTTCCTCCAAGGCGCACACGATGGAACCCCTCGCGCCCTACTGGCAACGTACGGGTTGGGTTTCGGACCTATGTCCGCCCGGCCAGGTCTATACAACCTTCACCCCGCCAGTGAGTTCCTCACCTGGGCCAATAACGACCCGGATCTCCTTCCGTTTCTCCCGACATTTAACTTCTACGGCGACATCGGGATCACACGGAAATCATGTGACTGGTTCGGTGACGATTCCGACTGCACGGTGGATGCGCGACAGGAACTCGGCGACAACTTCATCCCCCCAGGGACGGAAAACCCGTTCGACACCCCCCTTAGTGGCGGTGCCAAGTACCGAAGAACCAGCACCAATTCTGGCCAGAACTGGCAATGGAGCATGACAGCCGACCTCGAGTACAAGCCACGCACCTTCCTCGATCCCCCGCCGTTCGCCTGGGCGGCGGAGCGTCCGATGGCGCACGCACGACTCGGCCAAGTCAACACCATGAACGAAGTGATGGTCGCCGACTGTATAGACGGGGATCCGGTATCGCTAACGAGCCAGATGCTGTCCGTAATCGGTGGGCGAATGAATGGTGCCCCGTATGGCTGTCCTAGCAATGAGGGCTAGCATGATCCGCCGGATCCTTTTGGCCAGGCGGCAGTCTCTGGCCGTCATCGTGCTGCCCGTCGCCCTGTTGTTGACCGTAGGGTGGTCGCCGACCACAAGCGTTGAGGGCGTGGCCGCATTCGCAAATCATGCGATCGGTCGGTACCTTCAAATTGACCTTGGTGTGTCCGCCGAAACCGAAGGCCGAATGTTCTTCGTCGATGACGCTGACGGCCTCTTCTGGCCCAAAGATCCCGTGGAGTTGGTCACCGAAGTCGACGGTTCGATAACCGTCTCGTACACAGGAGCCGGATATAGCAGCCCGGATGCCGACTTCGATCCTGTCTCGTGGGTCATCGGGATCGGACCGACGGTCAACGAAGTCACGGATATGGAGATCAGCGGCTCCCTTAGCGCCGATCGCACTGAGGCCGAAGTCACGCTTGTCGCCGACCTTGATACTTACCTATTGGAGGATGAAAGCGACGCAACTGGTGCGGCCGTCGCCGTTCAGGCAATCGTCGATGACATGGACGCCGGGGAATGGGCTGGGGTTTATGGCTCTTTTCACCCGGAGTTGGCCGTGCGGCAGAGCGAAAATGCCTTCGTCGAAGGGATGGAAGAGTCGATCGCGCTTCAGGGAAGCATCGTCTCGGTATCTATTGAGGGGTCCATCGACGTCGCCGACAATGGCGGGGGATGGGACGTCGCGCATGCCGACCTGGACGTCACCATGCTGAAGGACGGATGTGAGGCTATCTACCCAACGACAATCGACCTGGTTCACGATGGCGGATGGCTCGTCGGAGGCATCGGCAGCATCGATGCCGACGTTGAAGCGCCGGTGTCGTCAATCACCTCGATCGCCGAAACGTATTCGAGCAGCACGTCAGAGATTGAGGTGCCTTTTGCATCCTCCGACGACGCTACCGGCATCTGTCGAGTCGAGCTCTGGTGGCGCCATGGTTCATGGACGGGTAGCGGCGAGTTGGGCGAGTGGGTGCTAGGCCCGACCAGTGCGACGTCACCGATCACGTTCGTACCTGAGTCGGGTCCGGGCGCCTATGAGTTCTACACAATCGCGACCGATGGTGCCGCCAACGTTGAGTTGCCGCCCGAGGACGATCCCGATGCGGCCACCACTGTTCTTGCGCCCGTTCTAACCCCCAGCTATCCGTCGACTGTCCTCGCCGACGGTCCAACGCTCTATTGGAGACTATCCGAGACCGAGGGTGCAACAGCGGTTGACGCGGCGGGCAGCTTTGACGGGGCGTATCACGGGACCGTGGGTTTTGAAGCGGGCACCTACTCCATGTGCGGCGAAGAGCAGTCGATCTGGCTCGATGGCACCTCGACGTACATCACCGGCAGCACGGATGCAGCGTTTGCCCTGGCCTCAACCGGTCGCAAGACGTTCGAGTTCTGGGTCTACCCGGTTGATACGACTGAGCGCGAGACGATCTTCCACCGGGGATCGGCCGCCGCCGGCTACGACTATTCGATCTACTGGGAGGACGGCGAGATCGGCGCAACGGTCTCCACGTCTGCTGGAATCGAGCGGATCCACGCGACATCTGGCAGCAACACGGTCCCGACCGAGGGATTGCGTCACATCGTCGTGACCCTCGACGACACGACCGACGAGGTCGAATTCTTCGTCGATGGCATCAGCACGGCGGCCACGACCACCGCGTGGACCGGAAGCTCCACCTCCCAGGACACGGACCCGATCGTCATCGGCCGCAACGACGAGACCGGGGATGACTACTTCTCGGGCGGGCTCGACGAGGTCGCGATCTACGACCACATTCTGTCGCCGCTTCAGGTCGCCGCCCACTACCAGGGATCGCGCTACGGCAGCTGCACGATGTATAGCCAGTATCTCGGTGCGGACGGTCCGATGTCGGTCTGGTCACTCGGAGAATCTGAAGGGCCCGTAGCGTATAGCTGGAACACAGGATTCGACGGGACATACCACGGATCGGTTACTTTCTCGGAGCCCGCCCTAGCAGGTGGACTCGCCGACCAGTCGATCATGCTCGACGGCACCTCGACGTACATCACTGGCAGCACGGATGCAGCGTTTGCCCTGGCGTCAACCGGTCGCAAGACCTTCGAGTTCTGGGTCGTCCCGACTGATACGGCTGGCCCCGGGGTCATCTTCCACCGTGGTTCGGCCGCCGCCGGCTACGACTATTCGATCTACTGGGAGGACGGCGAGATCGGCGCAACAGTCTTCACGGCTGGCGGCACCGAGCGCATCCACGCGACATCCGGAGCCGACACCGTTCCCGCTGGCGAACTGCGTCACATCGTCGTAACCCTCGATGACACGACCGACGAGGTCGAGTTCTTCGTCAATGGTGTGAGCACGGCGGCCACGACCACCGCGTGGAGCGGAAGCTCAACCTCCCAGGATACTGACCCAATCGTCATCGGCCGCAACAACGAGACCGAGGACGACTACTTCTCAGGCGGGCTCGACGAGGTCGCGATCTACGACCACATTCTGTCACCGCCTCAGGTCGGCGCCCACTATCAGGCAGGCTCCTGACGCTTGTTCCGCTGGTCAGGGTCTGCGTGGGCCACCCGTCGGGCCGCACAATCGGGACACTTGCTTCTAGAGTAGTCGTCTGAACACGCTCAAGCGAGGCCCTGCCGGGATGAGATCCTCGACGCCAATTCCATCGATGTGGCCGCGGCTTGTGCGGCTTGCTGCCTTGGCAGTCTTCGCTGCTGCGGTGTTCGCCGTCGTCGCCTCGGTACGCCAGTCTGACCAGGAGCGTCTCGCAGCCTTGGCGGAGTTCTCGCTTTTCTACCCGGGCTCCGTTGTCATTCGGGAGGGCGGGTCAGGCGCAGCAGGCGGATATCCGGCCGACAAGTGGAGGCGACTGCGAACCGATGCATCCACGGAATCGGTTCTTGCGTTCTATCTCGCCGAGCTTACGAAGGCTGGCTGGGCAACCGGTGGCGGCTCGGCGGGGGCCCGCACCACGAGCGAGACGAAGGCCTGCGCGTGGCATACGGACGACCGCATTCTGCGCCTGAGCTTCTGGGATATGGACAAGTTCGTGAAGCGCTACCCGACTCAGACGGGCTTTGTAATGGTCTACGAGCTGAGACTGATCAACCAGGGTGGCTCAAGTGACACCAAGGTCTGCCATCCAAGTTGAAAGCGGTGTTAGCTCTGAGCCGACCACGGCCGTGCGCTGGTTGATCTCCTTGTGGGCTCCTCAGGGTTCATGCTCCGTATCTGGCGGCGGATCGCTGTCGGGGAACGTGATGAACGAGTACGACAGCCTCGGCCTAGAGGAGCAGCTCGTCGACCCCAGGGTAGTTCGCGCAAGCCGTCGATTGCTCTACTTGATCCGTTGATCCGATGAATTGTCCCTGAGTCGAACAATCCGACCGTAACGCCGTGCCGCCGGTCCGATCCGATGCTCGGCGCTGGCCGTCACCGATCGCCTCGCCGGCGCGCCGAGCGCTTCCGTCGTGCCCTCGCCGATAGGTAAGCGAGCTTGGCGAAGTGAGCCGACCGAGCATGGGCCGCTCGCCGAGCGCGTTCGGCCGGCGGCAGGGTCCCGTCCGGGTCGACGA
>CAVYUR010000004.1:0-153033 GCA_963771795.1 uncultured Chloroflexia bacterium | reverse complement strand
TTCTACCTGCTTCGACTCATCGTATTGCTCGCTATAGCATCCGGCTCTTCGACTAAATCACCAACGATCAGTCGTCGACCTGAATTCTGACGTTCTTCTTTGGAGGCGTCTCAGGTCGGACGCCAAAGTCAATTGCCAGCTTGGCCAATGTCTCAAGATTTCGCTCGCGGGTGCCCGTCAACTCTTGACGCAGAATGTCCGCACCCCCGGTCGCACATTCTTCCGCGATATCCAGCAGCACACTTCTGTCTTCGAGAACAACGAAGTCTTCGGTCTCGGCAACCCCAATTGCCTCAATAATGGGAACGTCGAGCTGGTCGGAGAATTAATTCCAGCGAAATACATCGACCTTGCGACCCGTCATTGGGCGCCGCTTTCCGCTCAGCCTGACCGAGCGCAGCGCAGTATACGAACATCGTGGGCATGTTTAGGAAAAGCTGATCCTCCTTACGTGTGCTCTCGGCCCACTTCCGATATAGCTCGTGCTGTGCTTCTTCGACATTTAGGTGTTCCCGCTGCTTTCGAGCGGGAAAGTCCTTTTATGGGCTCAAGCTGTTCCCATCTCTCTGATGCTTGTGATGGACGTCTCGGCGTTAAAGAGCAACTCGTAGCTCGCACCTACCCTCGTTGCGAGCGCCGACTTCGGTGCCGATCGAGTTCGGTATCAGTGACGAGGAGAACAAGTTGATCTACGAAGGTCGGGCAACGCCCGGCAGATGTTTTCGCGGGGCTCCGCAGAGAGGCGCCCAAATGGCGAGTCGATCACAACTGGGGCGCCCGCCTCGACTGCCTCGGCTGCGACCTTGCCCATTGTGACGATAAATGCGAGGCTTAGGACCTCCGTCTCTCCGGCGGACAGGTCGCCGAGCGCTGGCTCGCCCCATTTGTCGAGCACCGACAACTGAAAGTCCCTCGAAAGCGCGACCTTGGTAAAGTGCGATCTTCCAAACCAACGTCCTAAACATCGCCGCCGTGCCCCCTTCGATGCGCGAACGCACCTCCTCCGAAAATCTGTCTCGGATTTCCTGCAGCGCGGTCCAGGCCTTCCGGGCTAACGACGCGCGTCGACGAACCGACTGAGCCTCGGATCCGACCAGCCTCTCGCGGTCAATTCGAGCCTGCAGCGCCTGAACTTGACGCGCGATGTCCTCAATCCTAGTTCGCGTCCTTGCGATCTCTGCTACCAGGCTCTGGATGACCTCGTCGAGTTGCTGTCTTCGAATGGCCAGCTTCCGGATATCTTCCTGCCTCACGTCGGCAAGCTGGCTCTTTACGTCGGATAGCGCTCCTGGGCCTCCGTCGCATCGTTTCGGACAGTTGCCCTCTCGGAGAATTGTTCTCACATCATCCGGCACGGCCTCCGCCTGCCTTATCAATGAAGGCAGGGCGATGTGCTCGCCAAGGATTCGCTCTTCTAGCTCCGATTTGATCGCGCTACCGCCGATCGCCTTAACGGTGTTGTGAGACGGCGTTCCCTCAACGAGTTCGCGCCCACAAATACATTTGCCTTGCTGAAGGAGGTCGTTCACCACGACCCGGCGAACCCTCGAGGGGATCTCGCGCATCCATCAGCTTCGGCATGATGGAAGGCCTTGACCATCGCCCGCTGACCCAGCAGGAGCGGCGCACGAACGACCATCGTCTCGAGGCGGCTGTTGAATGCCGCGTCTTGCGAGCGAAGTACGCGAAGTCGCTCCTCTAGCCCCGTAGCCCGAGCAATTAGGTCCTGTGCGTCTGCCAACTTCGTTAGTTCAGAGTCAATCTGACTGCGGCCATCCTTTGCGCTCGATAGTTCGACTTCGCGTTCGTCAACCGTTCGCGTGGAGTTTCGTCCGCTCATTGTCGAGCTCTTCCTTTTCCTCGAGAAGACCTTGGGAGCGTGGTATTCGAAGTCAAGCCTCTTAGGTGCTTCTCGTAGTCGCCGGCGACGTCATCGAGGTGGGCGATTGCTCGATCAAGGTCGACGAACTTAAGGACTGGTTTGACCACCTCCCGGATTCCCTTGGCATTGTCGGGCCGCGCGAACTTGTCGATCTTCTCGCCGTCGAAAAAGAAGTAACCCGCGGCGTCGGCTACGAGCGAGGGTGACGATCTCATCGACAGGCGCCAGTACTTCGCGAGCATCCCCCTCAGGCATGATTTCTAACAGCGAAAATGCGCGCTCCATCGCGGTAAATGTGAGGTCGCCTGTGTCTGGATTACGGGCAGCCACTCTAACTCAGGGCACGTCGCGCCTCAAATGATCGACCCGCGTCCTGAAAGAAGAGCGATACAGCGGTCTCAAACTCCTCGCCTGGCGTACCCTCCGACGTCCGAGCCTTCGCGACGAGATCCCGCGGGTCTTCTGTGGGTGGGAGACCGTACAAGCACCACTGAAGTGCCTCCAGCAAGTGGGTCTTTCCTGCTCCGTTCAAGCCTCTAATTAGGGTCACGTTCCGCTCACGCGACGTCGCGAAAGACAACTGATGTTTGCCGGCGTACTGTCGGACGTTCTCGAGGACAATGCGTTCCAGTTTCATTCAGGAAGGTCCTGTTCGACCTCTGGCTTCTGCGCCTCTCGCTCGACAATGTGCTTGATCTCGTCCTTGATGTGGCGCGGGTTTTGAAGGTGTAGTTTTCCGAGCTCAGCCGACAGGACGGCCCTCGCCACATTAGCAACCGGCGCGGGGTAGTCTTTCGAGGAAGTCCATCAATCGTCGGGTTCGATTTCCGTCCACGTGCCAACTCGCCTTCTACATGTCCAAAAGATGGTATCGATGTTGCAGCGGCATAAGAAGTTGGCGCGCAGTCTGCGCGTTGCGCGCGTGATCGGCAAACTCGACGAACCTTAAGAGCTCACGCCGCACCAGCGCTCGCTCCGTTTCCCAAGTATCACTCCCGGCGTGTTCCGGGGGAACCGTAATCAAATCAAAGATGACGGCAGCCTCCTTTGTTGGGCGCCTTTCGAAGGATGCGGCCCCTGCGCTGCACGAATTCGCGCGGGTTGCCACTGCTTGCAAGCAGGAAGGCCGAGCTGGGTAGATGGAACATCGAGGCCTTCGTCCGAGCGTCGAATCGCTACAAGAGCCTGAAGGGCGCCATCCGCGAACCTCGCCAAGAGTCGTTGGCGCATTCTCCCGATCCTCACGAAAAGTGAAACGATGGACGCGCAATTTGGAGTGGGCGGCCAGCAATTCAAGGGATGGCCGCAACCTGGACGGGCTCGTATACACAAGGGCGTGCGAGGCGCCTGAGCCCGGTGGGAGGAGGTCTCGAAGCGCTGCCAACTTGCCGGCTGCCCCGTTTAGAACTTCAGATCGACGCCGAAGGAGTGGACCGAGGTCTTGCAAGGAGGCGCCTCCGCCAAGCGCTCTGGCGATCTGCCTGGTCACCAGCAGGTACGTCTCCAGCTCGTGCTGCTCGAGTTCGACGATCACTGGCCTGTACTCATACGGCGTCAGATATCCAAGCTCGATGGCCCTCGGGAGGGAGAGTGAAAACACCACCGCGCCAAAGTAGGACTCAATTAGCTCGTTGCCTTGCTCGTCGAGCCAACGTGAGTGGGGTCGCACTGAGCCCGAGGCGCAAGTTGAATGCAAGTGTCGACAGGCCAAGGAACACGTAGGCGAGCCCCGGTGGTGCACTTCATCCGCCACGAGCATCAAGGTGGCGGACCCAGCGCGTTCCAATGCCGAACGAAGAGCTGGGGATCGAAGCGCGCGATGCGTAACGACACAAGACGCCAAGCTCACCGCACCGACACGGACGAGGTCGACTTCATCGCGGAGATCGCGGCTCCACCGGTGGGCCGACCCGTATCCCGCGATAGGACGAAGGCCAAATCGTCGCAATTCGCCTACCCACTGGTCCACCAAATGGATGTACGGCGCCGCGATGACGAGTACCGCGCCTTGCGACGACGCGAGGGCTCGATGAGCCGCTAGCAGGGCAGTGAGTGTCTTGCCTGTCCCTGTGGCCATTTCCGATCCGCGCCCATCCCTACTCCAGGCATCCACCGCCTCAATCTGGTATGGACGAGGCTCGAAGTCCAAAGGGATTTGAAACGGGTCGATTGGTTCCACACGAGGCGACAAATCTTCCAGAACAGAGGTTTTCCGAGAGAGAGGATCGCGCTGGGGCGGTTCCGTCGGTTGAAGTTCAATGAGGCGCTCGCGAACCGCCGTGGGCAAATCCATGATCTCTAGGCCCTTCGTTCGCCCTTCCAGAGCCCCTCGAACTCGTGGATCTTCCGCGCGACACGCTCGGCATCCGGACCCCAGCTCCGGAAGACCTCGATGCTTTCGAAGTTCGAAGCGAGCCCACCGGCCGTTTCATTGGACGAGCCGGTAAATGCAACCGCATTCCCTTCCGGATCCATGAATATTCCGAATTTCTCATGGTAGATGCCGCTGGCCGTACGCGACCGGATTGCAATTCTGATATCGAGGCGCCCGTGAGCGGTCAGCCAGAGCGAGGAAACCGAGCCGCTGAGCGTCGACGGACAGGCGATCCACGTCCTCGAACTCTCGAAGAAGTGCGGCTACAACGAGATCTGACCGAGCAGCATAGCCTCGTTGAAGCGCAATTAGGTCCGCTTCTCGAGCCGGCGGACACCAATCTGATGCGACCGCCCCCCCTCGATGAACGCAGGGAGGCCGGCAGCGGCCATCGCAAGGCTCCGACTCGTGAAATACCCGGCAGCGCGCCAGTATGCTGAGCTGTTGGTCAAGCACGGGATATAGAACGTATCGACGAGCCGCCCATGACTAGTCCGATAGTCAAGACCGAGCTTGAGACCTTCGCCAACTTCGAGCCACTCGTCAAGCCTACGGGTTCTGTCATGCTCACGGATACGGGGTCGGCGCGACCTCGGCATCGTGCGACGCGCCAGCGAATACACTCTCACGATGCCACGTGTCTCGGCGACACCTGTCCGAGCAGGTACCTTCGACCTGACCGAACGAAACAGTCGTGACCACCTATCACCGACCGCGCGGAGCGCGGCAATCGAAAGTTAGGCGGCGCGACACAGCGCCGAAATCAGGCTTCGGCGAGCTTTGTGGCGCCATGGAATTCGAAGTTGGCGGTGGATGCGTTGCAGGTCTACCGGGTCGACCGGATCTCGCGTTTTCGCGCTGGAAGATCGCAGTATTCGTGGATGGCCTCCTCTGGCATGGGCACCCTCGGCGATATCCCGCCAACCTAAGCGCAGCGTCAGCACTCAGATTTGGAGAAACGTCAAAGGGACCTCGTCGTCAACGCGGCGCTGACTCAGATGGGCTGGCGCGTGCTGCGGTTTTGGGATGACGATGTTGTACGAAATACGAGCATGACAGTCCAATCCGTGCGTGACGAATTGGTCGCGGCGAGGATGGCGAAGGACAAGCGACCGAGAGACCTCGCCACGTCAGGATGGTTCTACCCAATGACTGGCTCACGGCCGACCGCGGTCGACCTGTTCGCCGCTGCGGGGGGCCTGCCCTTGCGTTCAAGAACAGGCCGGCTTCGATGTGCTGGCGGCTGTGGAGTCGGATCCGATTCACCTTTCAACCCATGCATACAACTTTCCGCTCACGGAGCCACTCCTCGCTGACATCTCAAGTCTCGGCTGAACGAGTTGCGGCGCAGCAATTGATCGAGGGGCTCGCCGGACTGATCGCGCAACGGGCCAACGCCTCGATGTCGTCATTGGCGGCCCACCGTGTCAAGGCTTCTCAGCCATCGGAAGGCGCCTGGTCGACGACCAAAGAAACCGACTAGTTTTCGCATTCTTTCGGATTATCACGGAGCTTCGACCACGCTATTTCGTGATGGAGAACGTTCCCGGGATGGCTGTCGGAAGCCGATCCCGGATATTGGATCAGCTCATCGACGAGTTTCAGCAGGCCCGCTACTCCGTCCTGCTTCCGAATACAAATACTGCGCGCGGCAGAATTCGGCGTGCCGCAGGATCGTCGCCGCCTCTTCTTGATTGGCGCCGACGAGGGGGAGAATTGCCATCGTATCCGGTCGCAACGCACCAACCACGAAACAAGCGAGGTAACTCAGCAAACGGCGCCCAAAGGATCTGGGACCTGCCTGACGGGCCCTCGGTATAAGACGCGATCGGAGATCTTCCTGATCTGGAACAGTTTCCGTCGCTTGCGGAGACCGACGAGATCGTTCTGTCTGACGCGCAGCTTCTAACGCAGGAGCGCCATCTGAGTGCCTATGCCAATCATCTAAGAAGTCGGATCGACTCCGACGATTTTCGTTATTCAAGACGCTGCGGATAAGAGCGCGCCTGACTGGCTCTACCCGGACCAAACACACTGCGGACTCGGAGGCTCGATTTAGTCGAACTCTGCCCGGTGCCGTCGAAGAAGTGAGTCAATTCTATCGACTGCACCGAGGACGGTCTTTCGAATACTCTTCGCGCCGGTACGGGCAAGGAGCGCGGTTCCTACACGTCTCCGCGCCCGCTCCATCCAACTCAGCCAAGGGTGATCACCGTCCGAGAAGCCCGCGAGGCTTCATTCGTTTCCAGATTGGTTTCGCCTTCACACAACGAAGTGGCATGGCTTTCGTCAGGTAGGAAACGCGGTTCCACCGCTCCTAGGCCGAGCTGTTGCCGCTTCTGTACGTCAGGCCCTTGGATCTGAGGTCCATCCGCCATCGCGAGTCCTCGACTTGGGAGACCCGGATGTTCTACGAATGAACTCTAGACAAGCAAGGGAATTCCTGGATCCCACCAAGGTTGGACAGGCCGTACCTGTCGGCGCGGGAGCTCACGACGCACCGACGACGCGAAAGGATCATGACGTGCCGATGCCCGGCTTCTATTCCTTGCATCGCCTCGGTGGCGTGATGTGAGAGCAACAAATGTCGAGCGCCAAGACCTCCGTAATTGATCAGCTCTTTTCGTCTCGCCTGGACCCCGAGACTGGAGAGCTCCTCGATCCCATTGTTACGTTCGATCAGATCGCTGACGCAATCAAGTCGACAGGCGCCCAACTCTCGACCTCCAACGTCGCAAACTTTTGGAAGGACGTCACCAGATCGCCGGCCGCAGATCGAATCTGGCCAGCGTCAGTGCTCGCTGCCGAATTCACGGGCGATGACGCGATAGGCGAAGCATCTCGAGCAAGCTTCAAGTTCGTTCCACTTCCACCAGGCCAGGTCATGGCGTTCCCCCAATTCGGCGGACCAAGGCGGTGTGGGCTTCGAAGTGAGACCCTTTCCCTCAGGCGCACGGCCGGCATGATTGCGCGCCCTGATGCTTCGTGGCTCGCGCACGTCGTTCAGGCACTGCATATCGTCGAGAGCCGCACTTTGCGTTTGCATCTCCCCACGCGTTTGCCGAGGTCAACTTCCTTCAGAGATCTCTAAAGATCAGAATCTGGCGAGCTCGACCTTGTCTACGAGGGCCGCGATGGCCAGGGCGATCGATGGTTCGTCGGTGTGGAAGTCAAAGCTGGAAGGGATGTCCTGTGGGCGTCACAGGTCGCGCGGTCAGCGGCCGCACTCGAGCGTATGGCCATCTCGCTTGGCATGGCAGGCGGTATTTCGCTCGGAGTCCAAGTTCGGAAGAGGATTCACAGATCGCCGTGGTCGAATTTGTTAAGGGGAGCTGACGGAAACCTCACGATTGGCAAGCGATCGGTTGCAACGCTGGTGCCTGGGCTGTCAGGAATTCGGTGAAGGGTGCGCCGCGGGCCCTGGCCAGAACGAGTCGTGGGGCTCTGCCTCGCTGGCGCTCGGAAGCGTGAGGCAGGCGTTTGCTAACCCGCCGCGACTAACGCTCCGCCGATTCAGTCTCGGTTGACAACCTCATTTGGCTGCTGCGACGGCGCAATCACCACCAGGTGCTGCTTCGCCCGGCTCGACCCGATGTAGAGCAGCCGCTCCAGCCGCTCGTCGTCCGGCTCGCAGCTCCACCAGCACGATCACCGGCTTCTCGAGGCCCTTGAAGCGGCGGATCGAGTCGCAGACGATCACGTCGGACGGGGCTTCGGGCACGTCGGCGGCGGCCAGCCCGAGCGTCTTGCCCGCGTCGTCGACCTGGCCGTTCCAGAGCACCTCGTTGCCGAACTTCCGCTCCTTCCAGACCGCCGAATCCTCCAGCGACGCGCCGACGAGCACCGCGATCTCCCACGGCCGGACGCCCTCGTCGACTCGGAGCCGATGAAGGACCTTACGCAGCGCCTCGAGCGTCGGTTCGCCCGGCTCGGCCTCGATCACCTCCACTTCCCGACCCTCTTCGCGCAACGCCACGGTCGCGGGCGCGTCCGGCGCATGCCCCATCGCGAACGACGTGGATCGGCCCGGGGTTGCGGCAGTTCTCGTCGAGCTCGTACGTCGTCAGCCCGAGGCTCTCGACCTCGTCGTCGCGGTAGATCGCCTGGGCGGGATCGTGGAAGACGTACAGGACGTCCTCCTTCGGGTCCGACAGGAGCGCCTCGAGCGACAGCAGCCAGTCGGCGTCGAAGTCCTGGCCCTCGTCGATGACGATCGCGTGGAACTTCGGCCCGAGCTCCTCGACCGCCTCGTCGAGCGCCTCGCGGCAGCGTCTCGCTGAACCACTCGGCGGTCACGGGGTTCGGCTTCTTCGGCAGCGTGCCGGCCTCGCGGGCGAGGTTCTCGCAGAGCTGGTGGAACGTCGAGACGGTGAGGTGCCCGCTCCGCTTCGCCGCGTCGGCGGTCTCCTCGACGAGCAGCCGGGCGAGCGGCTGGTTGAAGCAGACGAGGAGCGTCTCGAAGCCCTCGCAGCGCGAGCCGGCGGGCCTTCTCCGCCGCGAGCATCGTCTTGCCGGTCCCCGCGGCGCCGACGACCTGGACGCGCCGGTTCCGCTGGAGCCGCCGCAGGACGCCGATCTGGTGCTCGGTCAGCTCGACGACCGCGCGCTCGCCGTCGGCGATCTCGCCACGGAGCAGGGACCGAAGGGCGATCGGCTCCTCGAGGATCTCCTCGAGCAGGTGGACGCCCTTCGCGCCCGGCGCCTTCCGATCGCCGGTTTCGCCGGCCCACAGGTCGAACGCCTGCTCGACGGCCTTCCAGGTCGCGTCGGGGTCGTCGATTGGGAGCTTGGCCCGATCGAACACGAGGTCGGGCTCGATCCCGGGCCCGATGAGCTTGAGCCGGTGGCCGGCGCTGGCGAGATCGACATCGGGCAGGGCGACGGCGTGGCCGGCGATCGGGCGGAAGTTGCGCGGCGCGTCGGGCAGCTCCGCGAGCTTGTTCACGAGCGCGTGCATGCTCGTCATCGCCTGCTCGAACGGGCTCGGCTTGAGCTCGCGGCTGCCGGCGTACCAGCGGCCGTGCGCGTCGCGCTGGATCTCGCCCGACTTGACCTCGAAGACGAGGAAGCCCCGATCGGGATGGGCGAGCACGATGTCGGCCTCGCCATCCCTGAGCCCGCGGTGCTCCGCGGTCCGGCCGAGCCAGGCCACATTGCAGAAGAGACGGTACTCAGAGGGTAGGGCCGCGCGGAGTCGGTCAGCGACGAGCCGTTCCGCAGCCTCACCTTGGGTCACGCATGCTCCATCAGCCGCCCTGGGGCAGGCGTACCGCTCACTATGGCGGGGCGGTCAAGTGCCGGCGCGAGGTTGCGGCCGCTTCCCTACCCCACCGCGATGAGCACGACGGCCGCCCCGGCAAGGACGAGCCCGATCGCCTGCAGCCGCAGGATCGGCTCGTGGAGGAGCAGCGTGGAGAGGAGCACCGTCGCAGCCGGATAAAGCGACGTGATCACCGCGACGATCGACAGCAGGCCCTCCTGGGCCGACAGGAAGTAACAGATGCCCGCCGCGCCGCCCATCGCGCCAACCGACACAGCGCCGGCGAAGTCGCGCGACGAAACCCGCCTGCTTTCGAGCCTTCGGATCGTGCCGACCATCACGACGGCCAGCACGCTGATGGAGACGATCTCGCCCGATACCACCGGCCACAGTCCGGCCTCGTCGCCGGCGAGGCCGAGGCCAAGCAGCAAGACCGCGAAGCCGACCCCCGCCAACAGCCCGTCGACGACACCCTCAGCCAACGGCGCCCGCCCGGCCGACGGCTCGTCGGATTCGGCGGGTTCGGACGTCGAGACCAGCCAGATCGCGGGCAGCGCTAGCGCTACGCCGACCCACGCCAGCGACGACGGGCGGTCGCCCAGCACAACGCCAACCACGACCGGAATCGCGGCCGTGCCGAGCGCGCTCAGTGGTGCGACCACGCCCATCCGCCCAAGCGACAGGCCGCGATACAGCGCCAACCCGCCGAGCGATCCCCCGACGCCGCTCGCAGCTCCCCACAGCACGGCGTCGGCGGTCGGGTTGGGTGGGCTCGTCGCCACTAGCGCAACGATCGTGACCACCGTCGCCGCGGAGGTCGCGATCACCGCCACGAGCGCGTAGTGGACCCGACGCGACAGCACTCCCGCCACGAAGTCGCTCAGGCCGTACCCGAGTGCGGCCGCCAGGCCGAGCAGGACCGCCATCGTCAGGTCGGTTCGCCGTCGGCGTCCATCCGCCCGATCCACTCTCGGATCGCCCGTTCAAGGCCGGCCCGCTTGGCCTCCACGTCGGCCATGCCGGCGAAATAGACCATCCGCCGGTCCGGGTAGTCACCCTCCAACAGGCCGTCCTGGTCGTCGAGGATCGCGCCGTTGTGGAAGATCAGGATCGCGTGCTGCGCTCGGTGGAGGCTGAACGTGGCGAGGTAGCCCTTGTAGCTGAACGACGGGGCGTTCCACTTCACCTGCTCGGTGATCCGCGGGTCCACGCCGAGGATGATCTCCCGAACGGCCTGGACCTCCGCCTTGAACGGATGCTCGAGCGCCTGCATGAACTCGTCGACGCTGATGGGCTTCGCCATCAGCCGGTGACGGACGGACCGTAGGGCGCCGCCAACCCCGGGATCATCGGGAAGTGGCGAAGGTTGAGCGTGGCGAGCGTCAACCCTTGCCCCTCGGCCGTCGCCGCGATGACGAGGTCGGCGGTTGCCAGACCCTGATGGCTCCGACGAAACTTCCGGCCAAGTTCGCCGGCACGACGTGCGATCGGCTCGTCGACCGCGATCCAACGAAGCGAGGCGAGCAGACGCTCGGTCGTGCGGCGCTCGCCGCTCCGGAGCCCGCGCAACACCTCCACTCGGGTGATTTCCGAGCAAGCGGGGGGCTCGGCGAGGCTTCGTGCGTAGGCGATCGCCGGAGCGACGCCGCGCAAGATGTCGATCACGACCGACGTATCGAAGAGGACGGTCACCCGCGCTGCTCGTCCAGCTCGTTCTGGCGCGTGATGTCTGCAGCCCGGATCGCCTCGACATACGCCGCCCCATCAGGAAGTTTCAACGGCGCGTCCTCGATGTCATCGAGCGCCGCGTGGAACGCTTTGAGTGGATCGGTGTCGTCCGGCCTCGTCAAGTACACCTCAATCGCCTCGCGAATCAGCTCGGATTTCGTGGTGCCCCTGCCGATTGCGCGGCGCGCCAGCCGCCCGTCCTGATCGGCCTCGAGGTAGATCTGGGTACGCTTCATGATGTACGTATCGTACATCATCATCGAGTCTAGCTTATGGCCTGGCGGCCACGTCCCCATGACCTGCCGCAGAACCGCGAACTCGCCGACGTTCTCGACGTAGTCCTCGTTCACGACGTATTCGAGGATGTCGGCCTGGGTCAGGCGAAGGTGCTCGACGAGGTGCCACGGCGTGTAGTCGACGTTCGGCGCCCGCAGGTTCATCGCCTCGCCCGGGAAGTCGGCGATTGCCTCCTCGAACGTCATGTGCGCACCGACGCCGTCGAGGAGCTGCGCCAGCTGCCGACGGAGCGCGTCGTCCTCCACCCTGCCCTCCAGATTCGTCCGCGACCCGCGCTAGGCTACGTGCAGTATTGCGCGACGCAGTCGAGAGGGACGGACCATGTCGGCAAGGGCTTACAGCGAGACCCGCGACCAGGCCGTCACGCTGCCATTCCGACTCACGCTCGTCGCCCAGGCGACTGCCGGGCTCGTGTTCGGCCTGGCGCCGATGCTGGCGACCGCGGCGTATGCCTCCGCCCTCGGCTTCAGCGGCGACGATCCGGTGATCTACCGCCTCGGCGGCGCCGCGACGACGGGGTATTTCGTGGCACCGCTGATCGCTCTCGCGTGGGGCGCGGGCTGGCGCCAGATCCGGATCCCGGCGATTGCGACGCTGACGTTCACGCTCGGGGCGTTCGGGGCCAGCGCGTGGGAGCTGGCAAACGGCGCACGGCAGCCGATCGTGCTGTTCGTCGTCGTCGCGGGCGCCGTGTTCACGGTCATCGCGGCCTACTGGCTCTGGCGCAACGAAGGCTCCGAGATCGACGTCGGCCGGCGCCTCGACACGCCCGCCCGAGTCGTCCTGGGCCTTGCAACGCTGTCGGCCGCGGCCTTCGGGCTGTTGCCGCTCCTGGCTCCTGGCCCGTTCGCCGACCTGTTCGGCCTCACCGGCACCGATTCCTGGGTCTTCCGGCTCGCCGGCGCGGGCTGCCTCGGCTACGCGACGGGTGGCATTGCCAGCCTCCTCGCGCCGGGCTATCGGGCGATGCGCATTCAGAACATCGCGGCAATCGCCTTCAATGCCCTCGGCGCGATCTGCGCCTGGCTGGCCGTCTCAGTCGGGACCGGCGGCCTGCTGGCGCCAGTCGTCGGCCTCGCAGCGTCGTTCTTCACGATCGCGCTGATCTGGATCGATCGGAAGTACAGGGTCTAGGCTCGATCCCACGTACCGCGGCGAATCACAGGTCTCCGCCGCCGATGCGATTGGCTGCATCTACGGGGAGGGTCGGGTCGCGGCCCGCGTGGAGATCGCGGCCGTGGCGGAGATCGCAGCGTAGGCCAGATGCTCGGCAGTCGCGGCGGGAGCCCGCCAGCTGGACCATCCCCCGTCAAATCAAATATGCAACCAATCGCATCGCCCAGGGAGGCAGATATTTCGCGCCGTGCGGGCGTGGCCTCGTTAACTGGGCGCGGAACCGGCGAGTTGGGGCCGAGGTAATCCGGGGCGGCGACCGCGGCGGCGACCGCGGCGGCGGTGCGGCGACGCCCGGGGTGCAGGCCGGGTCGCCGTCGCGGGGGTCCACCCGCCCACGATCCGTTAGGAGCGCGTTGCCCGCTGCCTGGGGGAAGGCGGCGAGCTGTGGGCGACGGTGGGGCGGATCCCCGCGAGCGGCGAGTCCAAGGTGGGTGCCCGCCACCTCGGTTTCCCGCGTCGTGCCCGAACGCGTTCTCGACTTCCAAGATGACACGCGACCACGGCCCGCGCATCCATCAAATGCAGTAATTCGCGGCCGGTTTTCGCCGCGCAGCGCCACTCGGCACTCGCGGGTAGCATCCTGCAACCGACACTCGCGGAGGCAGCGCATGAAATCCGGTCTCCAGATCAGCTCGTTCTCCTGGCCCGGCGGCACGCGAAGCGATCGGCCCGACGCTCGGGCGCATCGCGCGCGCAGGCCGACGACGTCGGCTTCGACTCGATCTGGGTCATGGACCACTTCTTCCAGATCCGCGGCGTCGGCCCGCTCGAGGAGCCGATGCTCGAGGGCTGGACGGCGCTCGGCTACCTCGCCGCGCACACGACGCGGGCGCGCCTCGGGCTGATGGTCGGCGGCGTCCACTACCGGCAGCCGGGCCTGTGGGTCAAGGCCGCGACGACGCTCGACGTCCTGTCCGGCGGCCGCGCCTGGCTCGGCATCGGCGCGGCCTGGAACGCAGGAGGAGTCGCGCGGCGCTCGGCTTCCCGTTCCCGCCGCTCGGCGAGCGCTTCGAGATGCTCGAGGAGACGCTCCAGATCGCCCACGAGCATGTGGACCGGGCGAGCGCGGCACGGAGGCGGCATTCACGGCCGCACAGTTCCGGGCGACGCCGGCTGCTCAACTCCCCGCAGTCGCTGTCGCGGCCACGGCCGCCGATCATGATCGGCGGCGGTGGCGAGCGGAAGACGCTGCGCCTCGTCGCCCAGTACGCCGACGCGACCAACGTCTTCGGCGGCCCGACGGCGATCCACCACAAGTACGAGGTCCTCGCGCGAGCACTGCGCGGCGATCGGCCGCGATCCGCGAGGAGATCGAGCGCTCGACGCTCCAGCGCGTCGATCTCCACGGCGGCGGACTCGCCGGCGCAGATCGTCGACCGGTTCGGCGAGCTGTCCGACGCGGGCGCCCAGCACGTGATCTTCAGCGTCCGGACCTCGACGACCCGGCCAATCTCGAGATCCTCGGCCGCGATGTGCTGCCCGCAGCTGCGGAGCCTCTGAGGTGCGGGTTCGTATACCCCCTAGGAGTATCGCTTGCGTGATACGATGACGCCATGACCGACGACACCAGCAACGGCTCCGGCCCGGGCAAGGCCGATCCCTTCGGCGGCCTCTCGATCGACTTCGGGGCCGGCGAGATGCTGCGGCGGAGAAGTCTGGCGTCGACGCCATGCCGATCTCGTTCGGTGCCCCGATCGCGATGGACGCGTCGCCGGTCGCTACCGCCCCGGGCGGACCCTCGCACCACGTCGCCGGCGATGGCCGCACCGAGGCGAAGGTCATCATCGTCGGCTCCGGGCCGGCCGGTCTGACCGCCGCGATCTACGCGGCCCGCGCGAACCTCGAGCCGATCGTCCTCGCCGGCTCGACGCCCGGCGGCCAGCTGATGATCACGAGCGACGTCGAGAACTACCCGGGCTTCCCGGACGGGATCCAGGGCCCCGAGCTGATGGCCGCCTTCCGGGAGCAGGCCGAGCGATTCGGGACGCACATCGTCGACGTCGACATCGATCGGGTCGACTTCTCCGCGCGCCCCTTCCGGCTGTGGGCCCGCGGGATCGAATACCAGGCGGACTCCGTGATCGTCGCGACCGGCGCCTCCGCGCTGTGGCTTGGCCTCGACAGCGAGACCCGGCTCCGCGGCCGCGGCGTCAGCGCCTGCGCCACGTGCGACGGGTTCTTCTTCCGCGACAAGGAGATCGCGGTCGTCGGCGGCGGCGACACGGCCCTCGAGGAGGCGACGTTCCTTACGCGGTTCGCCAAGAAGGTGAACCTCTCCACCGCCGCGACGCGTTCCGCGGCAGCAAGATCATGGTCGACCGGGCGAAGGCGAACCCGAAGATCGCGATCCGGATGAACACTGCGGTCGACGAGGTCCTCGGCGACGCGAAGGTGTCCGGCCTGCGGCTGCGCGACACGCAGACGGGCGCGACGGAGGATGTCGACATGGAGGGCCTCTTCATCGCCATCGGCTACCGACCGAACACCGACGTGTTCAAGGACTGGCTCGAGGTCGACGGGAAGGGCTACCTCGTCGTCCACGACGAGACCGGCTCGAAGATCGACGGCGTGTTCATCGCCGGCGACGTCCACGACCATCGCTACCGCCAGGCGGTGACCGCCGCCGGCGACGGCTGCAAGGCCGCGATCGACGCGGAGCGCTGGCTCGAATCCCAGGGCGTCGTCGAGGCCTCGACAGCCAGCGCCTGGTAGCGGGCGTCACGTGGCCTCCCGCGAGCGCCGCCGGTTCGCGATCTTGCCCCGGCTGGGGATTCGGCCGGCCAACCACGAGCTCGTGAACCGAGCGTTGAAGACCGCCATCGACGAGGCCTCCCCGACCGCTGGCCCCGATGGGCTCGCCGTACTCGACGCTGGTTGTGGCCGTATCTCCGCGCTGAAGCCCTTCCGGCCGCAGATCGGTCGGTTCGTCGGGGCCGACATCCACGCCCCGGCACCAGGCGCTCTCCCCTACCTCGACGAGTTCGCGGCGGTCGACCTATGCGCCGACCGGAACGCGTTTGCACGGGAGAGCTTCGACGTGATCCTCTCGAGCTTCACGGTCGAGCACTTCGCTGACCCGGAGTCGGCCTTTCGCAACCTGCACGCCTGGCTTCGACCGGGCGGCCGGCTCGTGATCACGACCGTCAATCGACGCCACCCGTTCGTGCGTGCGTACCTCGCGATGCCGGTCGCGGCTACGTGGCCGCCTGCAACGCCTTGTCAAAGCCACCGCCGCCGATGCACATCCGCTCGTTGGCGCCTGCAACTCGCCGGCTGACCTGGAGCGCGCTCTGGCCGCGGCAGGGTTCCGCGATGTTCGGGTCACGACGGTCGGGCACCTCGCGCGGGCGTGGGGACGGCGCTGGCCGACGTACCTGCTGGGACTGCTCGGCGACATCCTCACCCAGGCCCTGCCGAGCCGCCGGTCGACGATCGTGGTGTCGGCCTCGTAGGTGTCGCGCGCGTCGGCGGACGCGCGAGGCAGACAAGTGACGACCTCGCGATTGGTCGCGCGACAGGGGACGTCCCAGCGCGTCGTGCCTACTCTCCCCGGACGACCCGAGGAGGTATCGACATGAACGACGCGGCAATCCGCACAACTCTCGCCCGACACTGGGAGTCGAGGGCGTGGACTACGACATATCGCAGGAGATCTATCACGAGGATGCGGTCCTGGAGTTCCCCCAGTCCGGCGAGCGCTTCGTCGGCAGGGATGCCTTCATGACCTGGCGCAGAAAGTACCCGGCCGACCTGAAATTCAAGCTCCGGCGGATGACGGGCGGCGGGGACTTCTGGGTCACCGAGAACCTGATCTCGTACGACGGGTCACCGTTCATGTTCACGCTGAACATCCTGAAGTTCCGCGGCGACAAGATCGCCAACGAGTACCTGTATGTGATGGAAGGCTTCGCGGCCGCGACTTCCGGACCGAGTGGGCGACGCGATTCGATCCCCTGGCGTCGGTGTCGCCGGCCGACTGGCGAGACGGCGTTGCGTTCGGTCTCGAGCTCGACCTCGAGCTGCTCGCCCGCCAGGAGCTGAGCTCCGGCGAAATCAGACCCGCGCCGGCGATGCCGTTGGTTGCATCACCTGGGGGTGGGTGGCCGGCGTGGCACCTCAATCCAAGTCGCTGATGTCGAATCGCCCTCGCAGGGCCTCGACGAGTCGGCCGAGGCGGACGAGGCTGAAGTAGGCCAGGCGTCCATTCTCGAGTCGCGAAATCGTCGTCTGGTCGACGCCGCTTCTGCGTTCGAGTCCGCGCTGCGACCAGCCGCGTCCGAGGCGCGCGCGCCTCAGCATCGTCCCGAGGTCACGCAGCCCGGCCATCTCGCGTTCCGTGAGCGGAAAGTGCTTCGACCCGTACACCTGCTTGTCCATCGCCCTGGATTCGACCACGAGCCACTTCACCGGCGATCGACTGGCGCTACCCGAGCCCACCCGACTGCCACCCCGACGCCCGACTATGCAACCAATCGCATCGCCCAAGAACACGCGTGATTCCAGAAGAACGTGGGCGACTTCTAGGCAGCGGGACGCTACTCCCCGATCGCCGCGAGCGCGGCGCGCCAGGTGGCGACGCGCTGCCAGAAGGATGGGCTCGGCTCGACGGGTGCGAACAGCCAGTTGAGGTGCTTGTACGAGCGATCGCCCTCGATCACCCGCCGAGGCTCGAGCGGGCCCGGCCCGTCGATTTCGTACCAGGAATAGCCGAGCGGCTCGAAAATCTCGGTGAGATCCGCCTCGGTGCGGCCGGCCAAGACCTCGCAGATGATCCACGGCCGACCCGTGGCAAGCAGCCCGGCCGCTCCGCGCAGGACGTCCGGCTCCGTTGACTCGGTGTCCACCTTGATGACCGCCGGCCTCGTCCCCGTTCGCGCCGCGTAGCCGTCGATCGTCTCAACCGGGACGACCACGGAGCCGTGCGACTCGCGGAAGCCCGCGCGCAGCGAGTTCGAGCTGTCCGTGGTGTCCGAGAGGTGCAGCCTGGCCTTCCCTGGGCTGTCGCCGAGCGCCACCGCCTCGACCCGGACCGTGAGGTCGTTCTCCGAACAGATTGCGCGCATCTGGGCGGCGAGGTCGGGCGTCGGCTCGAACGCGACCACCGTCGCCGGCGTCAGCACCGCCGCCAGCCACGAGAAGACCCCGATATTCGCGCCGACGTCGAAGACGGGCGCTGATCCGGATTCCTCGATAGCGGCGAGGAAGCAGGCGAGGGTGTCGGGCTCGTAGCCCGCCAGGCCAGACTCATCCAGCAATTTGTTGACGTAGGTCCGCTTGGGCGTGCGGACCGTTAGGGTTCGCGGCTCGGTGCCGGCCAACCGAGGCAGCGCCAGTTGGACGACTCGCTCCTCCTCCACGGGCAGCCGGCCGAGAAGACGAAGCGCAGCCGTGCGGAAGCGTTTCGGCACTCGGCGTCGAACCGAAACGAATACGGAGCTCATCGGGCCGCATCCTACCGGACGCGTGCCTTGGGCGGACTCGGTTGCAGAATGCAACTAAAGGGCGATCATGGTAGCGTCAGGCGGATGAGTGGCAGAGGCGGCGGATTCGGACGGACCGGCGCGGCAACGGGCGGAGCGGCCGGTAAGGCCAGCGGGCGGCCCCGGTCCGGTGGTGGCCGAATGGGCGGCCCATGGGGCGGATTCGGCGGATCCGAGGACTTCGAGAAGGTCCCCAAGGAGCGCCGCGGCCGAACCCTCCGCCGGATGATCGCGTTCTTCAAGCCCTATAAGGCGCAGGTCGGCGTCGTCCTCTTCGCGATCCTGCTGACGAGCTTTATCGGCCTCATCAATCCGATCCTCCTCAAGCTCCTGATCGACATCGCGATCCCGGAGCGGGACTGGGGCCTCCTCAACCTGTTCGTCGGCCTGATGATCGTGCTGCCGATCATCTCCGGTGTCATCGGCGTCGGCCAGAGTTACCTCAACAACGTCATCGGCCAGAACGTCATGCTCGACCTTCGGACCGAGCTCTACTCGCACCTCCAGAAGATGCCGCTCCGCTTCTTCACCGAAACGCGGACGGGCGAGATCCAGAGCCGGCTGGCGAACGATGTTGGCGGCATCCAGTCCGTCGTGACCGACACGGCGGCGTCCCTGACCTCGAACGTCGCGATCGCCATCAGCACCGTCATCGCGATGCTCATCATCGACTGGCGGCTGACCGTCCTCAGCCTCGCGATGACGCCGTTCTTCATGTACCTGACGTTCCGGGTCGGCAAGGTCAACCGGGAGGTCCGCGGCGAGACCCAGAAGTCGCTGGCCGAGATGTCGGCGGTCACCGAGGAGACCCTGTCGGTCTCGGGGATGCTGCTGTCGAAGACGTTCGGTCAGCAAGGCGCTGCGATCGGTCGATTCGGCAAGCTCAACCGCGAGCTGGCCCGACTCCAGGTCCGCCAGGCAATGGTTGGCCGCTGGTTCTTCATGATCATCGGCACGATCTTCTCGATCACGCCGGCCTTCGTGTACTGGCTGGCCGGGTACCTCGCGATCCAGAACGACCCCAGCGCCCCGACGATCGGCGACATCGTCGCGTTCACCACGCTCCAGAGCCGGCTGTTCTTCCCGCTCGGCCAGCTGCTCGGCGTCCAGGTCGAGATCCAGGGCGCGCTCGCGCTCTTCGATCGGATCTTCGAGTACCTGGAGATGGACCCCGAGATCGTCGACGCGCCGGACGCGGTGGCCCTTGACCGCGCCACGATCCGTGGCAGCGTCCGATTCCGCGACGTCTCGTTCCGCTATCCGGCGGCCGCGGTGCCGGTGCCTGCGCCGGCAGTGGACGCCGACGAGGGCACAGAGCTCCCTGACGTTCCGCCGATCCAGATGGCCCAGCCGTTCGGGCTCGAGAACATCGACTTCCAGGCCGACGCGGGTCAGCTGATCGCGCTCGTCGGGCCCTCGGGGTCGGGCAAGACGACGTCGACGTACCTCGTCCCGCGGCTCTACGACGTCGACAGCGGGGCGGTCGAGATCGATGGTCGCGACATCCGGAGCGTCACGCTGGCGAGTCTCGGCGACGTGATCGGCTTCGTGACGCAGGAGACGTACCTCTTCCACGACACGATCCGGGCAAACCTGCTCTACGCGAAGCCCGACGCGACCGATGCGGAGCTCGAGGCGGCGGTGAGGGCCGCAGCGATGCACGATCGGATCAGCGAACTCCCCGATGGCTACGACACGGTAGTCGGTGAGCGCGGCTACAAGCTGTCCGGCGGCGAGAAGCAGCGGGTCGCGATCGCGCGGGTCCTCCTCAAGGATCCCCGGATCCTCATCCTCGACGAAGCCACCTCCGCCCTCGATACCGTGAGCGAGCGGCTGATCCAGGCTGCGCTGGAGCGGCTGATGGAGGGTCGTACCACGATCGCCATCGCCCACCGCCTCTCCACGATCCTGCGCGCCGACCTGATCCTCGTCTACGACCGCGGCCACATCGTCGAGCGCGGGACCCACGCGGAGCTGGTCGACCAGGGCGGCCTGTACGCCCGGCTCTACCAGGAGCAGTTCCTCTCCGAGCCCACGGCCGCGGTCGTCTGACGCAAAGCCCTACGATCCGCGGGTGAGGATTCGAACGGCCGAGCTGCGCCACGAGGGCGACCATCGGTTCTCGGCGACGACCGGGACCGGCCGAACGATTCTCTATGGCGACGACGCGGCGGCAAACGAGTACTCACCGGTCGAGTCCGTCGTCGCGGCGCTCGCGGCGTGCAGCGCCATGGATGTGATCGGGATCCTCGAGAAGAAGCGCCAGGTCATCAGCTCGTACACGATCGAGGTGCGGGCGGAACAGCGCGACGAGTACCCGCAGGTCCTCACCCTGGTCGAGCTTGTCCACGTGTTCGATGGGACGGTCGTGCTCGAGCGGGCCGTTCGACGGGCGATCGAGCTGTCGGCAACGAAGTACTGCCCGGTCAACGCGATGCTGTCGTCGGGCGCGACCGAGATCCACCACCGCTTCCGGATGCGCTGCACGGGCGCCGAACCGAAGGAAGCCGAGGGCGAAGTCATAGTCACGGGCCCGTATCGCCGGCCGGAGATCGTGCCGGGCTGAGGAGAACGCCCCAGCTCCCTCCTGCACTTGGACAGATTCACACCCACGGAACGTTAGGGAACGTCCGGCGAGCGAATCCGGCCGATCGGAGCCCATGCCGCGACCGTTTCGTGCGTGGACGGCGCCCTCGGGGCGGCTGATCTGGCCCGCTGAGTCCCTCGATCTGGCCTTACGTTCCCCGGGTGTTCATTTGTCTAGTTGCGGGACTCCGCGGGGGGCCTACCTGGCCAGATATTCGCCGGGAGACTCTTAGCCTGGGTGTATCGGTCGATTCGCGGCCAAATCGCCGGTCGTTAGCCGGCAGAGGCTTACGCGGAGGTCGACAGGGGTCGTCGAGGGGCTTCGAGCTGCGCTAAGAGTCTGTGGGTGAATGTTTGGCCAATTGCGCGGGGCGGCGCAGGGGCGCGGGGCGCGGGGCCGCGCGCGCTGGGCGCGGGCGCGCGCGGCCACCAGCCCTCAGCGCTTGCGCACCAGCGTCAGCCCGTCGGCCACCGGGATCATGCTGATCGAGACCCGCTCGTCCTGGAGGAGTCGGTCGTTGAGCCGGCGCACACCGAGCGAGATCGGCGTCGGTGCCCTTCTCGTCGAGGACCTCGCCGCCCCAGAACACGTTGTCGTACAGCGCCAGCCCGCCCTGCCGCAGCAGCCGCAGGATCCGCTCGTGGTAGTCGGGATACTCTCGCTTCGAGGCGTCGATGAACGCGAAGTCGAAGGTCCCCGCCGCCCCGCCGGCGAGGAGCTCGTCCAACGTCTCGAGGGCGGGACCGAGCCGCAGGTCGACCCGATCGGCCACGCCGGCCTCTGCCCAGTAGCGACGCGCGACCGCGGTCCACTCCTCCGACACGTCGCAGCAGACGATCCGCCCGTCGGCCGGCATCGCGAGCGCGACCGCGAGCGAGCTGTAGCCCGTGAACGTGCCGAGCTCGATGCAGCGCTTCGCATCGATCAACCCGACCAGCATCGCCATGAAGGCACCCTGCTCGGGCGCGATCTGCATGTCGTGCTGAGGGATCAGCGCCGTCTCCTCGCGGAGGCGCTTGAGGATCTCCGGCTCGCGAACGCCGTGCTCGACGAGGTAGGCCTGGAGGTCTGCTGGCAGTCCGACGGATGTTCCGCTCATGGCTCGAACGATACCGCCGGGCGATCAATCCGGCGGCGGACGCCCGGGTCGAGCTCGCGCGCGATCAGCCGAACCGGATCGGTGCGCTGTCGACGACCGGCCGCGAAGCGCCGCGCGTCCAGATCGACGTGACGACGCTCGGGACCCACCAGCGCAGGAAGTACAGCCGGCAGCCGAGGCAGTAGCCGGTCACGGCCAGGAGCGACTGGAGGCCGGCCACCGCGAGGGCAAGACCCCAACCGACGGCCGTCGCGCCGAGCGCGAATGCCACGAGCGACAGGATCAACGCCACGCTGCCCAGGGTCTGGGCGAAGCGCGGCGGGTACTCGTGCTCCGGCTCGACCTTGGGCAGCCGCAGCGTCCTGGCGATCCGCCGCCAGATGGCCCCGTAGATCGAGTAGCGCAGCCCGAAGGCCGCGCTCGTCCCGATCGAGAGGAGCGCCAGCACGACGCCTGGAATCCAGCCCGTCAGGGCCGCCGCCAGGAGCAGCAGCGCCGACAGCCCGGCTCCGAATCGATGCCCGCGCGGATCGATCTTGCCGGCCGGCGGCAGGTTGGCGGCGGCGTCGACAGGCACGGCGTTGGGCATGGTGGCTCCTCTCGGGGTGGTGGGCTGCGCCACTCTACCGGAACCTCTACCAGGTCACTAGGTGATGTGCCCAGCACGAAGATTGCAATTCGGTGGCGTTTGCATCGTTATGCAAAGTCCATGTATGGTTATCGAGCCATGACGGCGATCCGCCACGTTTTCCATCCCGCAACAGCTTGGCCTCCCGCGAGAGGCCGCGTGCGCCCGTGAGCGCAAGCCTGACCGAGACGGGCGTCGCGACGGATCGCCGCCCCGGCACTTCCTCACGGATCCGGGTCGGGATCATCGGCGCGACCGGCTACGTCGGCGCCGAGCTCATCCGGCTACTGAGCCGCCACCCGAACGTCGAGATCGTCGGCCTCCAGGGTAGAGCCCGCGACGCCGAGCCGATCGGCGCGACCCACGCCCACCTCGACGGCACCGGCCTCGAGGTGAACGCGACGCTGCCGCCGGTCGATGCCGTCTTCCTCGCCCTGCCCCACGGCACCGCCGCCGGGCTGGTGCCGGACCTCGCGGCCGCGGGCACCGCGATCATCGATCTCGGGCCCGACTTCCGACTCCGCAATCCCGCCGACTACCCGCGCTGGTACGGCTTCGAGCACCCGGCGCCGGAGCTGCTCGACGACGCGGTCTACGGCCTGCCGGAGCTCCATCGCGCGGAGCTCGTCTCCCTGCGCCACGCGGCAAAGGCGATCGTCGGCGCGCCGGGCTGCTACCCGACGACGACGCTCCTGGCCCTTGCCCCGCTCGCTCGCGCCGGGTTGATCGGCGACCTCGTCGTCGATGCCAAGAGCGGCGTGTCGGGCGCCGGCCGCGAGGCGAAGGCCGAGCTGATGTTCGGCGAGGTCAACGAGAGCGTGAAGGCGTACGGCGTGACGGGCCACCGCCACGTCGCCGAGATCGAGCAGGAGCTTGCCTGGCTTGGCGGCTCGTCGGGCGCGACGAACGCCGGTGCCGCGGGAGTCGACTTCCTTCCCCACCTGATCCCGATGACCCGCGGCATCCTGTCGGCCTGTCATGTCCGGCCGACCCGCGCCGTCGACCAGGCGGAGCTCGACGCCCTCTATGCAGAGGCATACGCCGATGAGCCATTCGTGACGGTCGTCGCCCAACCGCCCGCGACCAAGCACGTCACCGGCAGCAACCACGTCCGGGTCCACGTTCATCACGATCCGCGAACCGGCCGAGTCCTCGCGATCGGCGTGCTCGACAACCTCGTCAAGGGCGCCGCCGGGCAGGCGATCCAGGCATTCAACATCGTCCACGGCCTCGACGAGACCGCCGGGCTCGACCAGCTCCCCCTGAACCCGTAGAGCGCCGATGACCATCGCGACCACTGACGCACTCCCCTCGCTGCCGACCGCTCTCCCGCTGGTCGAACAGCGTGCCGCAATCCCGGCCGGGTTCCGCGCAGGCGGGGCCGCGGCCGGGATCAAGGCATCCGGCCGGCCGGACCTGGCGATCATCGCGACGCTGCCGGGCGACGATGGCCGGCCGCGACCCGCCGCGGCTGCGGCGGTATTCACGCCGAACGCCTTCGCCGCCGCCCCGGTTCGCCTCTCGAAGGCCCATCTCGCGTCCAGTGGTGGCTGGGCCAACACGATCGTTTCGACGAGTGGCTGCGCGAACGCCGCAACCGGGGCGGCCGGCGATGCGGACCAGGTCGCCATCGCCCGGATGCTCGCGTCGGCGCTCGGTGTCGAGGTCAACCGGACGCTCGTCCTCTCGACGGGACTTATCGGGACGCGACTTCCGCTGCCGATCGTCTCGGACGGAATCGCGGGGCTGGCACCGCGCCTGGCGGCGACCGATGAGGGGCTCGAGGCCGCGGCCATTGCCCTCCGGACGACCGACTCGCGAACGAAGGCCGCGACCACGACGATCGTCCTACCTGAAGTCGACGGGCCGACCGCCCGCTCGATTCGGGTGACCGGCATCGCCAAAGGCGTCGGGATGATCCATCCGCGCATGGCAACGATGCTGGCGGTCGTCCTGACCGATGCGAGCATCGAGCCGGCTGTCCTCCAGTCGCTCCTCCGGCCGGTCGCGGCGCGGACGTGGAATCAGCTGAGCGTCGACGGCGACACGAGCACCAACGACACCGTGATCGTCCTCGCATCGGGTGCCGGCGGCGCCGGCCTCGTCGAGGCAGGGACGACGGAAGCGCGCGATCTGGGCCACGCGATCGAGGCCGTCGCCCGTGACCTCGCGCGTCAGCAGGCGGCCGATGGCGAAGGGGCGACAACCCTGATCACCTGCCAGGTCACGGGCGCTGTCGACGACGCCGATGCGCGCGCCGTCGCCCGTGCCGTCGTGTCGAGCAGCCTCGTGAAGGCGGCGGCGCACGGCCGCGACCCGAACTGGGGGCGCGTTGCGGGCGCCGCGGGCAACGCGCGACTCGCGGATGTCGCTGTCCTCGAGGCCGCCGGCCTCAAAGCGTCCGAGGCTGAGCGGCGCGGCGGCCGGGCAGCCACCCTCGACCCGGACCGGCTCCGAATCGCGATCGCTGGCCACCTCGTCTTCGACGGCCCGAACGGCGGACCGGCGAATTTCGACCGCGAGGCCGCCCGGGCCGCGATGAACGCGCCGGAGGTCGTGATCCGCCTCGATCTGGGGCTCGGCGAGGGCGCCGGCGAGGGGTTCGGCTGCGACCTCACGGAGGCCTACGTCATCGAAAACTCGGAGTACTCGACGTGAGCGAGATTGTCGTCATCAAGCTCGGCGGGTCGACGATCGCCGACCAGGCCCAGGTGCTCGCGGAAGTCGCGGCGGTGGCCCGGCGTCGGCCCGTGGTGCTTGTCCACGGCGGAGGCAAGCGCATCACGGAGTGGCTCGATCGCCTCGGCGTGAAGAGCAAGTTCGAGGGCGGCCTCCGCGTGACGGACCAGGCTGCGCTGGAAGTGGCGGCCGCGGTCCTGCGGGGCGTCGTGAACAGCGAGCTGGTCGCCGGGCTGCGCGACCTCGGCGTCGACGCTGTCGGCCTGTCCGGTGTCGACGGTGGGCTGCTGATCTCGGAGCGGGTGCCGGGCATGGGCCTCGTCGCTCATGTCGTCGGCCTCCGGCGCGACCTCCTCGACGCCGTGCTCGTCGGTGGCCAGGTCCCGGTCGTCGCCCCTCTCGCCCGCGACGAAGATGGGATCGTCTGCAACGTCAACGCCGACGACGTCGCCGCGGGGATCGCGGCCGGTCTCGGCGCCCGGCAGCTCGTCCTCCTGACCGATGTCGACGGCGTCCGCGACGCGGACGGGCGGCGGCTCGACACGCTCACGGTCGCCGAGGCGGAGACGCTCATCGAGGCCGGCGTGATCGAGGGTGGCATGGTCCCCAAGATCCGGGCGGCGCTCGCCGCGCTGACCTGGGACGGCGCCGAGGCGGTCATCGCCGACGCCTCGGCGGACGGCGCGCTCGAGCGGGCCCTCGCGGACCCGACGTTCGGGACGCGACTGACGGCGAGCCGACGGGCGGTGGGTGCGGCATGAACGCAGGACCGGCATCGAAGCGGGAGCGTCAGCGGGCGATCCGCGAGATCATCACGGCCGAACCGGTCGGGAGCCAGGGGGAGCTCGCCGAGCGCCTGACGCGCCGCGGCTTCGCGGTCACCCAGGCGACGGTCAGCCGCGACATCGCGGATCTCGGCCTCGTCAAGGTCGCGCGCGACGCCGGCCATCGCTATGTCGCGACGGAAGACGTCGCCGGGACGCCGCCCCGACGAATCTCCGACGAACGGCTCCGGCGCATCCTCGCCGACATCCCGGTGACGATCGGCCGGAGCGGGCTCATCGTCCTCGTCGTCGGCTCGCCGGGCACCGCCAGCGTCATCGCCCAGGCGATCGATGACTCGACGCTCCAGGAGCAGGAGGGAACGCTCGCCGGCGACAACACGCTCCTCGTCCTGTTCGCCGACGAAGCGCGACTCGAGCGGTGGCTCGAGCGCTTCGAAGACATCCGATCCCAGCCGGCGTTCGCGCCGGATACCGTGGAGGCTCGTTCATGAAGAAGGTCGTCCTCGCCTATTCGGGCGGGCTCGATACGTCGGTCGCGGTCGCCTGGCTGCGCGAGCAGTACAACTGCGAGGTCGTGACGCTCACGATCGACGTCGGTGGCGGCTCGCTCCGCGATGGCGTCGAGAAGCGAGCGATCTCAGCGGGTGCGTCGCGGGCCTATGTCGTCGACGCGCGGGATCGGTTCGTGACCGATTTCGTCTGGCCGCACCTCCAGGCCAACGCTCTCTACCAAGGTGCCTACCCGCTGGCCACCGCCCTTGCCCGGCCGCTCATTGCGCAGCTGCTCGTCGAAGTCGCCCGGTTGGAGGGCGCCGACGCTGTCGCCCACGGCTGCACGGGCAAGGGCAACGACCAGGTTCGCTTCGACGTCGCCGTCCACGCGCTCGACCCGGGCCTCGAGGTCGTCGCGCCGATGCGGGTCGGGATGGGCCTGACCCGCGACCAGGAGATCGACTACGCGATTGAACGCGGGATCGAGATCCCGATCACGAAGGCCTCGCCCTATTCGATCGACGTCAACCTGTGGGGTCGGTCGTGCGAGACCGGGGTCCTCGAGGATCCCTGGGTCACGCCACCGCCCGACGCATACGAGTGGACGGTTCCCGCCTCCGACGCACCGGCCCCGGTGGAGATCACGATCGAATTCGAGGGCGGCATCCCGGTCGCGATCGACGGCGACCGGCTGCCCCCGGTGGAGCTGGTGGAGCGGATCGCGACCCTCGCCGGATCTCATGGCGTCGGGCGGATCGACCACGTCGAGGATCGGCTCGTCGGGATCAAGAGCCGCGAGGTCTACGAGACGCCGGCCGCGACGGTCCTCCATGCCGCCCATCGCGCGCTCGAGAGCCTGACGCTGTCGAAGGACACGCTCCGGTTCGATCGGCTCGTCGCGAACGAGCTCGCCCAGCTGACGTACGACGGGCTGTGGTTCAGCGCGCTGCATCGCGACCTGCGCAACTACGTCGCGTCGTCGCAGCGCGTCGTCTCCGGCGAGGTCCGCGTCCGGCTCGATCACGGGTCAGCGGTCGTGACCGGGCGGCGTTCACCGCTCTCGCTCTACGACAAGAACCTCGCGACGTACGACGAGGGTGACGCGTTCGACCACGCGGCCGCGGTCGGGTTCATCTCGATCTTCGGATTGCCGCTTCGGGTCGAGGCGGCTCGCCACGGCGCGGTCGGCTCGCGCTACGGCGCGGCCTGGACCTGGACCGATCCCCTCCTCGAGGGCCTGCCGACCAAGGTCACCGATCCCGAGGCCGTTCCCGCCGGCTGAAGCCCGGGTCGGAGGCCCGCCTCTCCTGCACCCTTGGAACGCCCGGCGTTCCTAACGACGAACGGGACGCCGCCGACAGGCTGATTCGAGGCCTTCCTCCGCCCGTTGGCACGCCTGGTGTTCCATGCGACGGACGGGACGCCACCGACCGAGTGATTCGTGGTCGTCCTTCGCTGGTAGGAACGCCCCGCGTACCAAACGTCGAACGGGGCTCAGCCGACCGCCCGATTCGGGGGCTTCCTCCGACCGTTGGCACGCCCGGCGTTCCAAACGTCAACCGAGGCTCGGTCGGCCGCCCAATTCGGGGGATTCCTCCGACCGTTGGCACGCCCCGCGTGCCAACGCGCCGGCCGCGGCCCGGCCTCAGCCCGGAACCGGCACGCACCCGCGACGGGGGTGGTGCGTCCGCTCACCACTTTTCGCTGCGCCGACGCACCGGGCACGCCCGTCAATGTGTTGCAGATTCAACTCGTTATTGACATGGCTTGGGCCAGAGGGCGATGCTGCCGCACAACGGGAGACACGTGTTCTTGTCGCGACCAGGCGCCGTGAAAAGGAGGTCATCGGCGCGACGCGCGGGGCCCGATCGCTGCTCAACCCCAGGCGCGCGCGCCGGGTCGTGATGCCGCGGCGAGGCCGGACTGCATCAAGCGGTCGCACGGAGCGGGTCACCCACATCGGGAGTCGATAGCCCCAGGGCATCCAACGTGACGGTCGGGACCTGAGCGATCAGTTCTCGTCCCCGTCACGAATCCCGCGATGCCAGGGGCCGTTTGGGAGGGTGAACATGCACTCGCGTCCGCGCCGACCATCCCGCTTAGCACTCGGCGCCGCGTTACTACTGACATTCGCCACGATCGCGCCCGCGGGCGCGGCCGAACCACCGACCGACCTGAAGGCGACGGGCATCAGCCCAGCCGGGCGGGTCGAAGGCTTCAAGAGCGTGTCGGGCAAACTCGCCCAGAGCGATCCGGCCCTCGTCGGCCGCAAGGACGCCGCGCTCGTCAACGTGATGATCAAGCTCGACTACGACGCCGTCGCGGCGTATTCCGGCGGGATCGAAGGCTTCGCCGCCACGAGCCCGCAGGTTACAGGCAAGGCGATCGATCGCCGCGCCGCCGCGGTCATAAAGTACAGCGGCTACGTCGCCTCGCAGGAGTCGGCCTTCGTGAAGGCCCTCAAGTCGAAGGTGCCGAAGGCCGTGGTCGGGCAGAGCTACCGCACGGTCTACGGCGGCATCTCCGCCAGGATCCCGGCGAACGCCGTCAAGGACATCCTTGCCATCGGCGGCGCCGTTGCGGTTCAGGACGACAGGCTGCTTCAGCTCGACACTGACTCGAGCCCGGCGTTCCTCGGTGCCAACCCCGTCTACACGCAGCTGGGCGGCGTCAAGAAGGCCGGCCAGGGCGTGATCTTCGGTGACCTGGACACGGGCCTCTGGCCCGAGCATCCCTCGTTCGCCGACCAGGGAGTCCTCCCTGCGGCGCCGCCGCGGCCGGATGGCACGCCACGGACATGCAACTTCGGGGACAACCCGCTGACCCCGGCTGCCGACCCGTTCGTCTGCCAGAGGAAGCTCATCGGCGGTGAGCCGTTCCTCACCACGTACCTCTCGAGCCCGGCCCGCGCCGCGGCCGAGCCATACCACACCGCCCGTGACTCCAACGGCCACGGCACCCACACCACGAGCACCGCGGCCGGCAACGTCCTGACGACGGCACCGGTCTTCGGCGTCGAGCGCGGCCCGATCCACGGGATCGCCCCAGGCGCCTATGTCATCGAGTACAAGGTCTGCGGCATCGAGGGCTGCTTCGCCTCCGACTCCGCCGCGGCCGTCCAGGAAGCCATCCTCGACGGCGTCGACGTGATCAACTTCTCGATCTCGGGCGGCGAGCAGCCGTTCACCGACCCGGTCGAGCTCGCATTCCTCGACGCCTACGCGGCCGGCGTCTTCGTCGCCACTTCGGCCGGCAACGACGGCCCCGGTGCCAGCACCGCCAACCACCTTTCGCCGTGGGTCACCAGCACCGCGGCCTCGACCCAGCGTCGTGAGTTCCGCTCCACGCTGACCGTCAACGGCGCGACTCGAAGCGTCAACTTCACCGGCGTTTCGATCACCGCGGGCGTTGCCAGCCCACTGCCGATCGTCCTCTCGTCGGCCCCGCCCTACAGCAGGCCGCTGTGCGACGCGCCGGCGCCCGCAGGCCTCTTCACCGGCAAGATCGTCGCGTGTCAGCGCGGCGTCAACGCCCGCGTCGAGAAGGGCTTCAACGTCAAGCAGGGCGGCGCGGCAGGGATGGTTCTCTACAACCCGACCCTCGCCGACGTCGAAACCGACAACCACTGGCTGCCGACCGTCCATCTGGCTGACGGCACCGCGCTCCTGGCGTTCCTCGCCGCGAACCCGGGTGCGACGGCGTCCTTCACCGGCGGAACTCCCGCCAACGGCCAGGCCGACGTGATGGCGGCCTTCTCGTCTCGCGGCCCCGCCGGGCACTTCATCAAGCCCGACGTGACTGCGCCCGGCGTCCAGATCCTCGCCGGGACGACACCCACCCCCGAATCGATCGTGGAAGGCCCGCCAGGCGAGTACTTCCAGGCAATCGCCGGCACGTCGATGTCGTCGCCGCACGTCGCGGGCGCCGCGATCCTCGGCTTCGACTCGCATCCATCGTGGACGCCGGGTCAGGTCAAGTCGGCGCTGATGCTGACGGCCACGACCAACGTCAAGAAGGAAGACACCACGACGGCGGCAGACCCGTTCGACATGGGGTCAGGGAGGATCCGGATCGGCACGGCCGATGACTCCCCGCTGATCATGGACGAGTCGGCCCACGACATGTTCGCAATGGCCAATGACCCCATCAACGCCATCCACATCAACATTCCGTCGATCAACGCGCCGGTCATGCCGGGCCGTATCGAGACGACCCGCGAGTTCAAGAACGTCAGCGGCCAGCGCCAGCGCTTCGAGGTCAGCACCCTTGGTGGGCCTGACACGAAGATCACGGTCAGCCCTGACGACTTCACGATCAACAACAACCAGCTGATCACGCTGGAGATCACCATCGAGTCCAGCGCCCCGACGGGCGTTCAGCAGTTCGCCGAGATCAGGATCGACGGCAACCGGCCCGGCCCTGTCCTCCATCTGCCCGTGGCCTACATCCACACCCAGGGCAACGTCAGCCTGGCGCAAACGTGCTGGCAGACGACCATCAAGAAGGATCAGGCAACGGTCTGCGACGTCACGGCCACCAACAACACGTTCGATGACGCGGTCGTCGACCTCGACAGCAACGTGTCGAACAGGCTTCGGATCATCGGCGCCAACGGCGCCACGATCGTCAACAACCGCAACGCACGGCTCCACAACGTGAGCCTCTCGGGAGCGGAAGCGGGCGTCCCGTCCGTCGCCGCCGGTGAGCTCTTCGGCTACGTCCCCCTCGACGCCTTCGGCATCGCGCCGGACCCGATCGGGGACGAGGAGATCATCAACTACAACGTGCCACCGTTCCTCTACAACGGGGTCGAGTACTCGAGCCTCGGCGTGGACTCCAACGGCTACATCGTGGTCGGCGGCGGCACGGCCGAAGACAACAACTGCTGCAACCTGCCGGCCGGGGCGAATGCCGCCCGACCGAACAACGTGCTGGCGCCGTTCTGGACCGACCTCGACGGAACAGGCGCGCCGGGCATCTACGCCGCCAGCCTGACGGATGGCGTCGACGACTGGATCGTCATCGAGTACCGAGTCAATGTCTTCGGGACCACGAGCCTCCGGACCTTGCAGGTCTGGATCGGCATCAACGGCACCCAGGACATCACGTTCGCCTACAATCCCGCGGCCATGCCGACGGATCCGGCGGGCCAGGACTTCCTGGTCGGCGCGGAGAACGTCGTCGGGGCCGGGGACATGGAAGAAGTCCTTCCGACCGGAGACCTGAGGGTGACCTCCACTGCTCCGACGCCGGGCGGGTCGGTCACCTACTCGCTCATCATCCTCGGCAATTCAGTGGGCACCGGCACGCTGACCACCGAGATGGGGGCAACCGGAGTCCCGGGTACCACCGTCGTCAAGACCAACATCAGGGTGACCAACTAGGGTCGGCACCACCCCTGACATAGCCGGAGCGGCCAGGTCACCGACCTGGCCGTTCCGTTTGTCCTGGGCCCTCGTCGCGATCACGCGGCGGCGCTCACCTCCACCCGGCCGGCGTTCGATCCGAGCGCGATCGCGACGGCCGAAACGGTCGCGCGGACGTGCCGCCGTCGCCTGACGGCCCGCCTGCCGGATAATCCGCCCATGCCCGCCGATATCGTCCGAACCGAGCGGTCGCTGCGCGAACTCGCCTTCCTCCACGAGATCGCCCAGCTCGCGACTCAGGCGCGGGACTGGGACGAGCTGATGCGGGCGATCGTCGACGGGACCACCACGGCGCTCGAGGTCGAGGTCTGCTCCTTCTATCTCGCCGACCGCGAGCAGCCCCGGCTGACGCTCGCGGCAACTAACGGACTCGACCGATCCCAGGTCGGCCGGGTCAGCATGGCCTTCGACCAGGGAATCACCGGCCGGGTCGCCGCGGGCCGCCAGCCGATCGCCGTCGAGGACGTGGCCGTCGATCCGCGCTTCTCGTGGGTCCGCGGCTTCGACATCGAGGGCCTCGCGGCGATGCTGTCGGTGCCACTCGTCTGGCACGATCGGGTCATCGGCGTGCTCAACGTCCAGACGCGCGAGCACCGGATCTTCCGCGACGAAGAGATCGAGTTCCTCAAGACGATCGGGGCGCTGCTCGCCGGCATCGTCGAGAAGGGCCGGCTCCAGGCGGAGGTCGAGGGGCGGCTCGTGCAATTGACGGCCCTTGACGCAGCACGCGCCGAGCTCCTGTCGGTCGTCACCCACGAACTGCGAACGCCGTTGTCCGTTGTACGGGCCTACCTCGACCTGCTCGGCGAGGCCGCCGCGGGCATCGGGCCGGCCCCGACCGCGTCGACCGCGACCGACTGGCGGAACGCCGCCCTCGACCAGGTCTCGCGCCTCGATCACCTCGTCGACTCGATCCTCGCATCCGCGCGCGGCGAGGGGCTGACCGGCCTGTCGCGCGAACCGTTCGACGCGATCGGCGCGGTCGACGAAACGGTCGACACCCTCCGATTCCTGCTTCGGCCGCACCCGATTCGGTGGGACCGCCAGCCTGAGCCGATGGTCGCGATCGGCGATGAGGCGCGGTTCAAGCAGGTGCTCGAACAGCTGCTCGAGAACGAATCGAAGTACGCGCCATCAGCCGACGGCGTGAGCATCGGCGCGTGGCGGGTCGACGACACGATCCAGGTCTACGTCACCGACGACGGACCCGGTGTCCCGGTCGAGGACTGGGAGAGCGTCTTCGAGCCGTTCGTCCGCATCGACGGGCGCGGCCGGAGCCGAGGCTCGGGGATCGGGTTGTTCGCGGCGCGGCGGCTCATGGACGCGATGGGCGGTCGCGTCTGGCTCGAGCCGAATGGCTTCGGCGGCAGCCGCTTTGTGGTGGAGCTGCCGGCCGGCTGAGTTTCGCCGCGGGGCTGCGAATCATTGCCTGTCGCAGCGATGCGATTGGATGCATATTCGGGAGTTGTGGGACGCGGCGACGCGGCGGCAGCCGTTTCGTCGCGGAGCTGCCGGCCGGCTGCGTTTCGCGGCGGCGCCGCGAATCAATGCGGTGTCCCACCGATGCGATTGGATGCATATTCGGGAGTGGTGGGACGCCGCGCCGATGGGCGCGGGGCGCCCCGAGGTGCAGTGCGCCCGAGTGATGCCGGTGCCGGGGTGATGCCGGTGCCCGGATGATGCAGGTGCCCGAATGATGCAGCCAACGGCATCGGCCGGACGGTGTGAGTTTCAGCGTGGAGCTGATGGGCGCGCCCGGCGCGGGCGAAGCTGAGCGACGGCCGATCCGGTGATGCAGCCAACGGCATCGGCCGGATGGGTGTGAATTGTCAGCGTGGTGTCGAGACCGCCGCCAGGCCCTGCTCCGTTCCGACAAGACGACCATCGGCGGCGAGCCGTCGGAAGATGTCGACTGTCGCGTGGATTCCCTCCTCATAGGGCGTGACCGGCAGCGGACCGAGGGCCGCGAGGCCCGCGTGCTCGATCTCGGACGGGAACGGCAGCTCGTTCGACGAGAACGTGATGAGGCCGGTCGCCTCCGGAACGGCGTGCTCGATCGCCGCGACCCAGGCCGGCATGTCGACTGAGCTCCCGCCGAGGTTGAAGACGCGGGCCCCGTCAAACCCGCTGCGGCTGGCGGCGATGAGGGTACGGGCGACGTCCTCCGTGTACTGGTACAGCGTCCGGCCGCCGAAGCTGATCGCGTACGGGACGCCGAGGACCGCCGCCGCGATCGCGGTCGTCGGGGTGCTGGTCATCCCCTGGTCGCGACCGGCGCCGTACACGGTCATCGGCCGAAGGCCGACGCTCGCGACGCCGTTCTCGAGCGCGTAGACACGCGCCGTCCCCTCGTTCGCTGCCTTGTAGACCCCGTAGTGGGTCGTCGGATGACCCTCCGCGGTCTCCTCGAGCTGATGGGTCTCGGGATTGGCATCCGCGGCGGAGAATGCCCCGATCGAGCTCGTGTACACGAGCGGCGCCGTGACCGCGGGACTCTCCTTGACGGCCTCGAACAAGTTCACGGTGCCGACGACGTTCACCAGCGCGCCGAGCGGCGGATCGGCCCGGCAGAATGGCACCTGGAGCGCCGCCAGGTGGATGACGTTCGTGATCGACTCCTTGTCGAGCGTCTCACGGATCCCGGGCAGGAAGGTGATATCGCCCACGGCGAACGTGACCGCGTCGAGCTCCGCCTGGGTCATGATCTGGGCCAGCCGCCGCCGATCGCGGCCGAGGTCGAAGGCGACGACGTGGACACCCTCGCGGACAAGCGCACGGATCGTCCATGCGCCGATGCAGCCCAAGGCCCCCGTCACGAGGAACCGCTCCGAATCTGACGCCGCGCTCATTCCACCTCCCTACCGTTCAGGGTAGGTTACCGGTGTGCCGATTGAACCGGGTGAACGGCGGCGGATCGGTCGGACGCCCCTCGAAGTCACGCGACTCGGGCTGGGTGGAGCGTCGCTCGGTATCGGCGGAGTGATGAACAGTGGAATCCTCGCCGACCCAAGCCCGGGCAGCCAGTTCAATTACGTTCCGGCGGAACGTGATGTGCTGGCGCGCGCTCAGCGGCTCGCGATGATCTGCGCCCGCCACGGCGTGCCGCTAAAGGCTGCGGCCGTCCAGTTCCCGCTCGCCCACCCGGCCGTGGCATCGATCGTTGCGGGCGTCCGTCACGTGGATCATCTCGACGAGTACCCGGCCCTCTTCCGCTTCCCAATCCCGACGGACCTGTGGGCGGAGCTCCGCGCTGACAACCTGATCCCAGCCGATGCTCCGACCCCCGACTGAGGCCGAACGGATGATCGTCGACGCGCATCACCACTTCTGGGACCCGACGCTCGCGGACTACCCGTGGCTGACCGACGAGTTGGCTCGGATCCGACACCCATTCGGCCCGGACGACCTCGAGCCGCTCCTCATCGATGCCGGCGTGGACCGAACCGTCCTCGTCCAGACGCGCTCGAGCGAGAGCGAGACCGTGTCGTTCCTGGAGACCGCGGCGGTCACGTCGTTCGTCGCGGGCGTCATTGGCTGGGTCGATCTCACCGATCCGAGGATCGCGGATGCGATCGAGCGCCTGCGCGACGGCGCCGGCGGCGACCATCTCGTCGGGATCCGCCACCAGGTCCACGACGAGCCCGACCCGGACTGGCTGGGGCGGCACGACGTGCGGCGCGGGATCGCGGCCGTCGGCGACGCGGGGCTCGCCTACGACCTGCTCGTCCGGTCGTGTGAGCTGCCGGCCGCGCTCGACACCGTCAGGTCGCTGCCGGATGTGCGGTTTGTCATCGATCACCTCGCGAAGCCGCCGATCCGCGACGGTGAGATCGAGCCCTGGGCGAGCCTGATCCGGCCGTTCGGGCACGAGTCGAACGTCTGGTGCAAGCTCTCGGGCCTCGTGACAGAGGCGAACTGGGAGACATGGTCGCCTGCGGAGCTGGCACCGTTCGTCGACGTGGCGATGGAGACCTTCGGGCCCGGCCGACTCCTGTTCGGCTCCGACTGGCCCGTCTGCCTGCTCGCAGGGTCATACGGCGAGGTGATCGGGGCGGCCAAGGACATGATCTCGGGTTTGGCTCCGGACGAGGCCGCAGCAGTCCTTGGCGGGAACGCAATCGACGTCTACCGACTTTGACGGCGCCACGATCGCTCCGCATGCTTCGCTGATGCCACTGCTCACGAGCCTGGACGTTCGCGACATCCGCTTCCCGACGTCTCGAGACCTCGACGGTTCGGACGCGATGAATCCGGACCCGGACTACTCCGCGGCGTACGTAATCATCCGGACCGACGCCGACGATGGCCTCGAGGGCCACGGGCTGACGTTCACGATCGGGCGAGGGACGGAGGTCGTGGTCGCGGCCGCCCACGCCCTTGAGCCGCTCGTCATCGGGCGCTCCATCGAGGGCCTCGAGGCGGACATGGGCGCCTTCTGGCGCGAGATCGTCGGCGACAGCCAGCTCCGCTGGATCGGGCCGGAAAAGGGCGCCATCCACCTCGCGACCGCGGCCGTCGTCAATGCGGTCTGGGATCTCCTCGCGAAGCGCGCCGGCAAGCCCCTGTGGAAGCTGCTCGTCGACATGACGCCGGAGCAGCTCGTCGACCTCGTCGACTATCGCTACCTGACCGATGCGCTGACGCGCGACCAGGCGCTGGCAATGATCGCTCCGCTAGCGGCGACCAAGGCGGAACGTGTGGACGAGCTGCTGCGCGACGGATATCCCGCCTACGCCACCTCGGTCGGCTGGCTCGGCTACCCGGACGCCAAGATCCGCCGCCTCTGCCGCGAGGCGCTGGCGGACGGCTGGACGCGCTTCAAGATGAAGGTCGGGGCGGATCTCGACGACGACATCCGGCGGGCGACGATCGTCCGCGAGGAGATCGGCCCGGACCTGATGCTGGCGGTCGACGCCAACCAGCGCTGGGACGTCGGCGAGGCGATCGCCTGGATGGGCGCGCTCGCCCGGTTCGATCTCTACTGGATCGAGGAGCCGACGAGCCCGGACGACATCCTCGGCCACGCGGCGATCGCCCGCGCCGTTGCTCCGATCCGCGTCGCGACCGGCGAGCACGTCCACAACCGGACGATGTTCAAGCAGTTCCTCCAGGCCGAGGCGATCTCGGTCTGCCAGATCGATGCCTGCCGGCTCGGCGGGGTCAACGAGGTGGTCGCCGTGCTGCTGCTGGCGGCCAAGTTCGGCGTTCCTGTCTGTCCGCATGCGGGCGGGGTCGGCCTGTGCGAGCTGGTCCAGCACCTGTCCGTCGTCGATTACGTCTGCATCAGCGGCTCGCTCGAGGGCCGGATGATCGAGTACGTCGACCACCTCCACGAGCACTTCCTCGATCCGGTCGTCGTGGATCGCGGCAGCTACAGGGTCCCGACGCTGCCCGGCTACAGCGCCGAGATGCGTCCCGAGTCTCTCGAGCGGTTTCAATTCCCGGACGGGGACGAGTGGCGGGCGATCGCGCGCGAGGTCGAGGCAGCGGCGATGGCAGCGGGAGCCGCCGGCGCCCGGCGATGAGGCGCGCCAGAGACGCAGGTCAAGGGCGGACGCCTGCCCCGGATGCAGCGGACGCGTAGAGCGCGGCGATCGTCCGGCTCTGGCCGAGGGCGTCGGCGCGGCCAAGGAGCGTCGCGCGCTCGCCGCGAATGGCGGCCGCCATGTCGTCGAGCTCGAGCTGGTACGGGTCCGCAGGTTCGACTTCGAGCGGCTCGCCGTCGCGCAGAATCGTCTGCGGCTGGCTGTGCCAGGGGTCCGGCACGTAGAGCGCGCCTTCCGTCCCGATCGCTTCGAGCCCGCGGTGCTCGGTCGTGAAGCCGGAGGTGAACTCCGCGATCACGTCGCTTGGGAAGTGCAGCACTCCGGTGAAGCGAATGTCGACGCCGGTCGGCCCGATGACCTGCGAGCCGAACACGAGATCAGGCTCCTCGCCGGCGAGCAGTCGCGACGCGCTGACGCAGTAGCAACCGACGTCCATCAGCGCGCCACCATCGAGGTCCGCCCCGAGCCGGATGTTCTCACCGGGGCCCATCGCGAAGCTGAAGGTCGAGCGGATCGTCTGCAACTCCCCGATCCCGGGCAGCTCTTCGAGGAGCCGTCGGACCTGGGGCGTGTGGCGCCACATGAACGCCTCCATGAGGACCAGCCCGCGCGCCGCGGCGTCGTCGAAGGCCGTCTCGACCTCCCCGCTCCGGCGGGAGTACGGCTTCTCGGACAGCACGTGCTTGCCCGCCGCAAGGGCGTTCATCGTCCAGGGGTGATGGAACGAGTTTGGCAGCGACACGTAGACGGCTTCGATCTCCGGATCGGCCAGGAGGGCCTCGTAACTCCCGAAGCTCCGGGGAATGTCATGGGCCGCGGCGTAGTCGGCCGCCCGTTGCGCGTCCCGGCTGGCGACGGCGATGACATTTGTGCGGACAGACGATCGGGCACCGCCGAGCATCTTCTCGTTGATCCCCGCCGTACCGAGGATCCCCCAGCGGATCGGATCGGTCGAAGCCACGTTCCCTCCCTCAGGTGTATGGCCCCCGCTCAGGTCACGACGGCGGCCTCGGCGGCTGCGATGGCGCGGTCCGTGATGACGAGCCGCGCGGGCAACAACGCGATTGTGATCGCAGCGGCGACGAAGAACACGGCCTGGAGGCCGAACGCCTCGGCGATGAGTCCGCCAAGGAGGGCACCCACCGGCAGCGTCCCCATGCCGAGGAGCCGGAAGCTGGCGACGACGCGACCGAGCAGCTGGCCCGGCACGATTCGCATCCTGAGCGAGACGAAGACCGGGTTGAACGAGCCGAGGACGAGGCCGCCGATCGCGAGGAAAGCCCCGACGACGTACGGGTTGGCGCTCAGGGCTAGCACGAGATGCTCGAGCGCCAGCACGACGATACAGATCGCAAGCAGGTTCGGCTTGCCGACACGCCGTTCGAAGACCCCGGCGAGGAATGTCCCGGCAACCGTCCCGACCGCCAACGTGGTCAGCAAGAGGCTGAACCCGATCGCATCCAGGCCCATCGGACCGGGAGCGACCGCGTACAGGACGAAGACCCCCCACACGGCGCCAGCCGCGAGGTTCAACAGGCCCACGACGAGCGCCATCGTCCGCAGCAGCGAGTGGCCGAATTGGTACCGCATCCCCTCGGCGATGTCCTGGAGCATCCGCGTCGGCGGCCCGGACCGTTCGGCGCGGAAGGAGCCGCTCAACGTGATGAGGAGCAGCCCGGCCGCGAGGTATGCCGCCGCCGACGCGCCGAATGCCAGTGCGATTGCCGTTGCGGCGAGCAGGCCACCGACCGGCGGCCCGACGAACTGGTTCATCGTGAGCTCGACACCCCACAGGCGGCTGTTGGCCATCGTGAGGCGGTCGTTGTCGGTGACGACGTTCGGCAGCATCGACTGGGCGGCGGTGTCGAACAGCGTCTCGAGGACGCCGAGGAGGAACGCGACCACGTAGAGCAGCCAGATCGTCGCCATGTCCGTTACGACTGCCGCGGTGAGCCCGCCGAGCAGGGCGACCCGGCCCAGGTCGACCAGCACCATCGTGCGGCGCCGGTCGAGTCGATCCGCAAGGGCGCCCGCAATGAGCACGAAGACGAGCCATGGAAGCCGGGAGGCGACGGTCACGCCGGCGACTAGGGCCGGCGAGTCGGTGAGACCGATCGCAAGGAGTGGTAGTGCCACCCAGAACACGCCATCGGCGAGGTTCGCCAGCGCCGAAGCCGAAAGAACCGTCCAGAACGGGCGACCGAGGCCACCTTCGATCCGCTTGACGAGCCGGGTCATCCCGTCGGCGAGGTGAGCTTTGTGGGCGACCCGCTCACTGGCCGGCGGCGACGACGACCGACGACTCGCGCGCCCGCAACCGCGCGTACCCGGGCTTGACGACCTCGTTGATGAGGCGGAGGCGTTCGTCGAACGGGGCGAAGGCCGACTTCATCGCGTTGATCGTCAGCCACTCCATCTCGCCCAGGCCGATCCCGAACGCCTCGTCGAGGGCCGCCATCTCCGATGACATCGAGACCCCGCTCATCAGCCGGTTGTCGGTGTTGACGGTGACGCGGAACCGGAGCCGTCGGAGCAGGTCGATCGGATGCTCGCCGATCGATCCGGCGGCGCCGGTGTGGACGTTCGACGTCGGGCACATCTCGAGCGGCACCCGGCGGTCTCGAACGTACGTGGCGAGGCGGCCGAGCTCGACCGAGCCGTCGTCGCGGACATGGATGTCGTCGACGATCCGGACGCCATGGCCAAGCCGCTCGGCGCCGCAGACCTGGAGCGCCTCCCAGATCGACGGCAACCCGAACGATTCGCCAGCGTGGATCGTGATGTGGAAGTTCTCGTGGCGGACGTAGTCGAAGGCGTCGAGATGGCGGGTCGGGCGGTAGCCGGCTTCGGGGCCGGCGATGTCGAATCCGACGACTCCGCTGTCCCGCCAGCGGACCGCGCACTCCGCGACCTCGACCGATCGCGCCGCCTGGCGCATCGCGGTCACGAGCACCTTCATCGCGATCGGACTGCCGGCGGCGGCCGCGCGCTCCGAACCGATCCGGAATCCCTCGAGGTTCGCCTCGACGACCGCGTCGAGGGTCAGGCCGCGCTCGGTCGAGAGCTCGGGCGCGTAGCGGACCTCTGCATAGACGACCCCGTCGGCGGCGAGGTCCTCGGCGCACTCCGCGGCGACCCGGATGATCGCGTCGCGCTCCTGCATGACGCCGACGGTGTGGGCGAACGTCTCGAGGTAGAGCTCGAGCGACTTGCGATCGGCGCCACGTCGCATCCACGCCGCGAGCTCATCGGGATCGGTCGTCGGCAGACCGTCGTAGTGGAACTCACGGGCGAGGTCGACGATCGTCGCGGGCCGCAGCCCGCCGTCGAGATGGTCGTGAAGCAGCGCCTTCGGTGCCTGCCGGATCGTGTCGAGCGTGAGCATCGGTCCCTCTGCAACCAGTGGAACCGATGGTAGCGCGGTAGTGCCGGGCCGGCCGCAGCGGCCGGCCCGGCGTGTGGGAGGAGCCTTGGTCAGTCGCCGTTCCCGCGGCAGTTCACGTTCGGGTTCCAGTCGTCGAAAACGCCGCGCGGGTTCTTCTTCCAGAGCCACAGGTGGAGCTCGTAGAAGTCAGGGAGGCCGTAGCGGTTCGGGGCCGGGACCAGCTTCAAAGCTTTGCCGAACAGCGACGGCGGCCGCTGGTGCCCCTTGTGCCAGGCTTCCTTGAGCACGACGTACTCGATGGCCACGAGACGGTAGCCGCCGTTGGTCCGAGGCTCGTAGACGAGAACTTCGGGCCTGAGGGAGTCGAGCTTCGGGTCCTCGACGAGCGCGCCCTTGACGAAGTGCTGACCCATGCCGCCGACGCCCTCTTCGTCGGTGCACTTGTAGAACAAGTCGTACCCCGCGGCGAACGCGACGTCGAGGTTGTGGAATGGCGCGGTCGCCATCTTCACGTCGGCGAAGCGGCGGTCGTCCGAGGTGGTGATCCTCGTCGCTCCGGCCGCGACGATCGCAGTCGCGCACAGCGCCACGATCGTGATCGACAGGCGGCGGGAGCGGCCCCGCAGCCTTGTCTGGACGTCCCTCATGGTCGGCATCTACGATCCTCCCGTTGATCCCTCCGGGCAGGTGCCCGGTCGTTGGCGCACGATCCCAACTGCGATGGCCGCGGTCATCGGTCTTCCGACCGATGCGCGCCCGCCGGCATGACCGATGCAGACGGAGAGGAACGAGCAGATGGCGGACCCGCCGAGCACGACTTCGCTGGCCGACTTCCCAACGCCGGATGTGGAGCTGACCCACCTGCTGGTCGTCACCGACGCAGAGGTCTCACGGGGGTGGTACGAGTCGGTGCTCGGCGCGACGCTCCACAACGCCTACGGCGGCACGTCCGTCGTCCTGAAGCTGCAAGGCCAGTGGCTGCTGCTCGTGACCGGCGGCGAACCGACGCCTGACAAGCCGACGGTGACCTTCGCGCCACCGCCGGATCCCAACACGGTCTCGGCCGAGATGATCTTCGGCGTTCCGGACTGTCTGGCGGCCTACGAGGTGCTCCGGGCGCGCGGTGCGGCGTTCCTCACGCCGCCGGTCGAATATGACTGGGAGATTCGCGCGTTCTTCCGCGACCCCGACGGTCACCTGTTCGAGATCAGCGAGCCCCGCAACCGGAGCTGAGTGGCCACGCTACGCTCCGAATCCTCCGAAATCGGACGCCGCGCAGAGTCACACCCGTTCCTCGGCTCCTTCCGAATTCGGATTCCGAATTAGGATCGACGGGCTAGGCGGATGTGAGTTCGCGCGACGTTCGAAATCGGACGATCGGGCAGGTTCGGCGGCGCCGCGTGTCAGACGCCGAGGCGACGCCTCGCGGCGGCGAGCGCCTCTGCCACCCGGCGCGGCGCAGTCCCACCGACGACGTCGCAGGTCTCGATGGCGCCCTCCACCGTGGCCGCCTGTCTGATCGCCTCGCCGATGCCCGGCTCCACGGCGAGTCCGCGGGCCGTCTCGTCGCCGGCGGCACCGAGCGCCAGCCCGATCATGGCGTCGGGGACCGCGTCGAGGCCGATCCCCTCCTCCTCGGCCTCGGAGATCAGTGACCCGACGATGTGGTGGGCGGCCCGGAACGGCACGCCTCGTCGGACGAGGGCATCGGCCACGGCGGTCGCCGTCGTGTAGCCCTCGTCGGCGGCCGCGCGCATCCGGTCGCGGTCGACGCTGATCGTCGCGATGACCCCGGCCATGACGCCCAGCGACGCCTCCCAGGTCGCGATCGCCCCGAACAGTGCCGGCTTGTCTTCCTGGAGGTCGCGCTGGTAGCCCAGCGGCAAACCCTTGAGCAGCGTGAGCACCGCGGTCAGCGACCCGATCACGTTGGCGGTCCGGCCGCGAACGAGCTCGGCCGGGTCCGGATTCCGCTTGTTTGGCATCATCGAGCTGCCGGTCGAGAACGCATCGGCGAGCCTGACGAACCCGAATCGCGGGTTCGACCACCAGGTGAGGTCCTCGGCCAGCCGGCTGAGGTGGACCATGCCGAGCGCTGCGACGGCGACGGCCTCGACGACGAAGTCCCGGTCGCTGACGGCGTCGAGAGAGTTCGCGGTCACACCCTCGAAGCCGAGCTCGGCAGCGACCGCCTCCCGGTCGATCGGATAGCCGGCGCCGGCGAGCGCCCCGGCACCGAGCGGGCTGACGTTCGCGCGCCGGCCCGCTCCGGCGAGTCGCGAACGGTCGCGCTCGAGCATCTCCACGTAGGCGAGGAGGTGGTGGGCGAAGAGGACCGGCTGGGCGGGCTGGATGTGGGTGGTGCCCGGCAGGATTGCCTCGCCCTCGCGCTCGGCGAGGCCGACGAGTGCCCGCTCCATCTCGATGATCGCGGTGTCGACCCGCTCGATCGCGCGCCGGAGCCACAGGCGGAGATCCGTCGCCACCTGGTCGTTCCGCGACCGTCCTGTGTGGAGCTTCCCCGCGACCGGACCGATGCGCTCGGCGAGCGCCGCCTCGAGGTTCATGTGAACGTCCTCGAGGCTCGGGTCCCAGGCGACCGTCGCCTGCCTCGACCTCCCCGGCGAGTGCCTCGAGTCCCGAGAGGAGGGCCGTCACTTCGTCATCGGTCAGAAGACCGGCGCGACCCAGGCCGCGGACATGGGCGACGGAACCGCGAAGATCGTCGAGGGCCAGCTCCGCGTCGACCTCGATCGAGCGCGTGAAGTCGGCCACCCGCGCGTCGTTGTCCTCCCCGAACCGCCCGCCCCAGAGCCGCATGATCCCTCCAGCGTTGTGCCTGCGTCATGGTAGATGCAACCCACTGGCCCCGACCCGTGTTCTGGATTCCTGACAGCACGTGTCAACTGAACCTTGGATCATGCTGCTAGGCCAACAATCGCTATGATGATGCCGCGATGACCGAGTCCCGCTCGTCCCGATTCGATTGGTTCCTCTTCCTCCTCATGGGATTTCATGTGGGGCAGCAGCTACCTGTTCATCAAGATCGGGGTCGACGCCGGCCTGCCGCCGTTCACTCTGATCACGCTGCGGCTGTTCTTCGGGTTCCTTCTGCTGGCGGTGGTGGTTGGGATCGCCCGTGAACCGCTTCCGCGCGACGCGCGGACCTACGGCCACCTGATCGTCATGGGCGCCGTCAACATCGCGATCCCGTTTTCGCTGATCACCTGGGCCGAGCTCACGGTCGATTCCGCCCTTGCCGCGATCCTTACCGCCCCGGTCCCGCTGTTCGTCATCGTCATCGCTGCCTTCGTTCTCCGGGACGAACGAATCACGCTGAACCGTCTGGCCGGCCTCGCCGTCGGCTTCGTCGGGGTCGCAATCCTCGTCGGCTTCGACCCGGCGACGGTGGCGGCTGGTGATCTCGCCGGCGAGATCGCCCTCATCGGCGCGACGCTGTCGTACGCCGTTGGGGCCGTCTATGCGCGACGAAACATCCGCGGCCTCCGACCGATGATCCCGGCAATCTGCCAGGTCACGTTCGCGCTGATCATGGTCACGGTGCTCGCCTTCGTCTTCGAGCGGCCGGCGGACGTGATCCAGCAGATGACGCTGGAGGCGCTCTTCGCCGTCGTCTGGCTTGGACTCCTCGGCTCCGGCCTCGCCTACCTGGTCTTCTTCCGCTTGCTCGGCCGATGGGGTGCGACCCGGACGTCGATGGTCGCCTATCTGCTGCCCGTCTTCGGCATCGTGCTCGGGGCTCTCGTCCTGAAAGAGCCGATCGACGCGCGGCTCCTGATCGGAACCGCGCTCGTCATCGGCGGCATCGCGCTCGTGAACTCCAAGTACGGATCCCGGCCCCTCTTCGCGGGGCAGCGTCCGAACGTGGAGCCCGCCGAGCCTCGCTGAGAGCCGGGTCGAGCGGCGATGTGCCACTCGACCCGCGTCGAATCAGGGCTCGATCGTGATCGAATCTACGATCGTCTGGATCTCGCCGTGTTGTGCCGCAGTGACGCCAGGAAAGGAGAAGGCGTCGATCACGAGCCGGGTTCCATCGACGTCGAGGATCCAGACCTTGTCGCTCTCGCCGTCAATTGCCTGCCGATTCCCGACCGGGGTCGGCCAGCGTTCCAGGGCCGCGCAACCTGCCACGGGGCCCTCGAACGTGTACTCGACGTAGGAGCCGGCGTATCCGGCCAGCGTGACGTCCGTCACGGGCGCTGCCAACGTGCGGGGCTGATTGGCGAGCGCCGTCGCGAGGTCGCCAGTCGTCGGTCCCGGGTCGGTGAGGCCCTCCTGATCGTCGCAGGGGTTCTTGAAGAGCATGTCGACCGTCGTAATCGCCACGCCCCTGCCCTTGGGAGGATCAGGCGACTCCTTGAAGATGGCGCCGCCGGCCCTCGACAGGCCCGCCCAGACATGCCATCCCTCGGGGATCTTCAACGACACTTCGAGCACGAAGGGGTCACCGATCACGACTGTGCCCACCGGCAATGGGCCGTTGTAGGGAAACCTGGTCGGGCCCTCGTTTGAGGCGACGCTGCTGCTCGGTGCCACGGTCGGTGCCACGGTTGGTAGCGGGCTCGGCGTCGCGGCCGATCCGGGACCGACTCCCCGACCAGGGACGAGATTGATGCCGACAACCGCGACGATCACGACGGCTGCCGCGGCAATGAGTAGCTTGTATCCAGAAGTCACGTTGGGAAACCTCCGCGCCGGCCACAAGGGACGGCGCTGTGAGGTCGCGGGCAGTTGGTCGAGCACGCCGTCCAGGACGCGGTCCGGGAGCGTTGTCGGGCCCTCCTCCAGCCACGACCGAACGATGCGGGTGACGTCACGATCGGTGCTCATTGCGCAACCTCCCGCGCCGCCGGTCGTGCGTCGGCCTCGAGGGCCGCACGCAAGCCGCGCATCGCGTGATGTAATCGGGATCGGGCCGTCCCGGCGGGGACACCGAGGACATCGGCGACCTCGTCGAGCGGCAGGTCGAGGTAGTGGTGGAGAACCACCACCGCCCGGTGTTCGATGGAAAGCCGCTGGAAGCCACGCTCGAGCTGGTCGCGATCGACGACCGAGCTCAAGCCCCCTGCCATCACCGGCTCGTCGGCCGGTAACAGTCGGAGATTCCGTGCCCAGCGGCGCGTTCGGCGTCCCTCGGAGTAGCAGGCGCGCACGAGGAGCCGGTACGACCAGGCGTCAAAGCGCGCCGGATCGCGAAGCTGGGGAAGGTCTCGCCAGATGGTCAGCAGCGCCTGCTGCGTCGCGTCCTCGGCAAGGTCGATGTCGCGCAGGATCCTGTGCGCCACCGCGTGGAGTCGGTTGCCCGTGGCAACGGCGAGGCTCGCGAAGGCCTCCTCGTCACCGCGTTGCGCCCGTCCGATCAGCTCGGCATCCACGTCTCTTCCGCCATACGGCGCCCGATTGAGCCGGGCGTCTCACACGGTATGGGCTCAGTCGAGTCCAGGGCGACTCAATCTTCGAGGGCAGAGGCCGACCCGGCTCTCTCAGCCGTCGAGGGCCAGCAGGATCGCTCCGACCACCACGAGGGCCGATGCCGCGATTCGCCGGACCGCCTCGTTCCGGTTCCCGCCCTCACCGAGCCGGAGCGTCCCCCAACCGGACGCAAGGACGATCGCTGACTCACGCAGCGGCGCGACGGCCGTCAACGGAGCGACGCTGAACGCGACGAGGATCAGGAGGTACGCGGCCAACGTGATCCAGCCACCCACCGCCGCCCGCCGGACATTGAGCGGCGGCGAGTCGACGGCCGCGGCCGCCGTGGCCGCTCCGCCGAGTCGCTCGGAAAGCGCCACCCAGCCCCACAGGAAAACCATGCAGAACGCCCAGATCAACCCAGCGTAGAGCCACGGCTCGACGATCCTCGACCCGACCCGATCGACCGCCGAGTAGGACGCGATCATCACGCCGGTCGCCAGGGCGAAGGCGACGGCCGAGTCGCCCGAGCCGCGCCCGGCGGCCCGCAGGAACCGCCACGGGCGCTGGAGGGCAAGAAGCCCGGCGAGGAGCGCGGCGACTCCGGCGATACCGGCCGGCCCCAGGCGTTCCCCAAGGATTCCGATCCCGACCGCCACCGCGAGCAGTGGCGCCGTGCCCCGGGCGATCGGATACACGACCGACAGGTCGCCTCGCCGGTAGGCCGCGGCGAGAAAGCCGAAGTACGCGGCCTCGAGGATGCCCGACGCGAGTGCGAGCGCGATGGCCTCCGGCGGGATCGGCGGTCGGCCGCTGGCGATCCAGCCGATCGTCGCGACCGGGACGATTACGGCCGCGGCGGCAGTCATCCCGACGGCCGCCGCCCGTAGCGGGTCGCCGGCCGTCTTGAGCAGCACGTTCCACGCGACGTGCAGGACCGCCGCGCCGGCGATCAGCGCGAAGACAAGGGGATCCACCCCGGAAGTCTACGGAGCCCGGAGTGGATCTCGTGCGGCGACTCGGCGGATCAGCTCCGAAGGTCTCGGCGCTGGAGCCCCCATGCCCCGACGACAACGCCCGCGACGAGGAGGACGAGGGACGCGACGATCCCGACAGGGTCCCAGATTCCCAGCATCGGTTGGCCGTAATGGGTCGTCAGGGCGAGCTCGCGGACGACATCCGGCAGTCCGAGCGCGGGCCCCAGGATGCCGACGAACCAGGTGATGATCGTGAGAAGGGCGACCGCCGGCGCGGCGGCACCCGTACCGAATACACCGCCTACCGCCACACCGACGCCGACCATCGCCAATGCGTACAGGCCGAGCACAGCCGTGCCGACGATCGGCTTCACGATGTCACCGCCGGTGATCAGTGAGCCCATCGCGATCCCGAGCACGGTCAGGACCAATACGGCGGCGACGCCGGCGACCATGCCGACGCCGCCCGAGACCAGCCAGCGCGTTCGGGCCAGCGGTGCGGCGAGAAGGAGCTCCAGCCGGCCAGACGTTTCGTCCGACGCCCAGCCGGCGACGAGCGTCGCCGCGGCCAGCCCGGCCAGGATGAGCCCGAACTCGACGAAGAGGAGCTGGAGGAAGCCGCCGACCGTCGCGATGTCGGCGCCGGGGAAGACCGTAGCGAGGAGGCGCTGGAAGTCGGGTGAGTTGGCGAGCTGATCGACGAACGATCCACCGGACCCGGCGATGACGAGGCCGAAGAGGCCGATCCCGATCCCCCACGCGAGCGCCGACGGCAGGACGTGTCCGGCCGTCCGTCCGGCTGGACCGCGCAGGCCGACGAGCGCGTGCGGCAGGCTGGGTGTCCGGATCGCCGAGGTGACGCCGATGTCGCGGCGAGCGAATGCCTCGATACCGACGACGAAGAGCGCGACCGCGACGACGGCAACGAACCCGAGTGATGGCCAGTCGTACAGCCCGGCAAGCGGGATGTGGTTCGTCGTCCAGCCGAACCAGGTCAGACTGGCAAGCGGCGCCAGCTGCGGGATCGCGGCCTGGTAGCCGTTGAGGATGAACCCACCAAACATGACCGCGCCCGAGACGCCAAGGGCCGAGCCGCGACCGACGAACGGCGCTAGCGCGAACGCCAGCGACCCCGCGACGAGAGCCAGCAGGCCAAGCCAGAGCGCGTAGCCGGCAGCGGCCGCAACCGAGATCTCGTCGCCGGGCAGGGTCGCGAACGTTCCTGCAACCACGAGTGCGACGAAGACCGCGACGCACGCGATCGCGACGACGAGGATATGGCCAGCGAGCTTCTCGATCGCGATCCGGCGACGGGTCGTCGGCGCCGCGGCGACGAATTCCAGGCTGCCCCTGCGCGCCTCCGTGGCGAGCGTGCCGGACAGGGCCAGGATCGACCAGAGGCTGGCGATGAGCGGGAAGAACGCGCCGTACTTGTACTGCATGTAGCCGCCGAGGGTCTCGACGTTGACGACCTTGCCGGCAAGCCCCTGGAGGATCGGCGGGACGGATCGGATCAGGTCGCCCATCTCCTGGCGCGACTGGACCGTCGCGAACTCTGTGACGATCGCCTTGGCGACGCCGACGAGGATCAGGCCGAGCACGGCCGCGACGACGATGGTCGCCCGCCTCGAGTCACGCAGCGTCTTGCCGAAGACGCTGCCCAAGCCATAGATCCGCTGGATGAGCGGGATCGGTGTTGGGACGGCGGCGGCAGGCCGTCGCCCGATATCGGATGTCATGTCACGCAGCCTCACCCGCGTCGTGCCCGTACTGGGCAAGGAATGTCTCCTCGAGCGACGGCTCGCGGCTGACGAAGTCGAGCAGCTCGTAGCGGGCGGCCTCTCGAACGACCGGCGCGATCGAGCCCGAGACGCGCATCCGGAGCAGGTTGTCCTCGGTCGTGACCTCGCTCACGCCCGGAATCGCAGCGAACGCGCCGACCGGCACATCGCCCGAAAATCGCAGCTCGACCTGGTGATGGGCGAGGTCGCGCAGGGCTTCAACACGATCGACCTTGGCGAGACGACCGTCGCGGATGATCGCGACGCGGTCGCAGGTCTTCTCCACCTCCGACAGAATGTGGCTCGACAGGAAGATCGTCCGGCCCTCGGCCTTGGCCTCGCGGATGACCTCGTAGAACGTCTGCTGGACGAGCGGATCGAGGCCGGATGTCGGCTCGTCGAGGATCAGCAGGTCCGGTCGATGCTGGAGGGCGACGATCAGCCCGATCTTCTGCTTGTTGCCCTTCGAGAGCTCCTTGAACTTGCGGCTTGGGTCGATGTCGAGGCGGGCGATGAGATCGGCCTGGTAGAGAGGATCGACGCCGCCGCGAAGATTCGCGAAGTACTCCATCGTCTGGCCGCCGGTCAGCTTGTCGTAGAGCGTGAACTCGCCCGGCAGGTAACCGACGCGGCGGTGAATCGCTACGGGATCGACCGTGGTCTCGATGCCGAAGACGAGGGCCCGCCCGCTCGTCGGCCGAATGTGGTCGAGGAGGACGCGGATCGTCGTCGTCTTGCCGGCGCCATTTGGGCCGAGGAACCCGAAGGCTTCGCCTTCGGCGACCTCGAGGTCGACATCGATGACGCCGCGGTGGGCGCCGTACGACTTGGTGAGCTTTTCGATCTGGATCGTGGCAGTCACGGAGTTTCCTTCCCGCCGGCGTCGCCGGCTCGATCGCTGAAGAAGCGACTGATGACGAGCGGCAGCTCCCGCTCGATGAAGGCAATGACGTCGCGGAACTCCTCGAGGCGCGCCCGTGCGTTCGGGGAGGCATCCGCCATCGCGACAAGACCACGCTCGGCGATCTCGCGGAGGCGGCGGTACGTCACGCTCGCGCTGGTCAGCATCGAGTCGAGCGCTTCGGGTGGAGCGCTGAAGTACTCGCGCCGATCACCTCGCCGCGTCGTCCGCCGGACCATGCCCGCGGTGGTGAGAATCCGAGCGGTCCCGCTGATCGCGCCGCGGCTCGCCTGGAGCGCTTCGGCGATCTCTGCCGCCGTCTGTTCAGGTGGCTCGCAGATGAGCAACCAACCCCACATCCGGCCGGCCATCGGGGTCATGCCGTATGAGGCCAGGTACTGGCCCATCTCTTCGACGAAGTGACTCTGGTCGGGCGTCATGCGTCGAGAGTATGGATCGTTCTGAAGTTTCAGTCAATACTGACAGTTTCGAAGACAGGCGACTCGCTAGCCCCAGCCTGGCAACCGATCCGTGTGCTCGGAGAACATCCCGCGCCCAACGAGCATGACCGCGATCGCGGTCGTCGCAGGAACTGCGGCCACGATGCCGATGCTGCCGACGAGGGCCTTGACGACCTCGACCGCGACGATCTCGCCGCTCACCGTGAGCAGCGGATCCTGCTGGCCGGCGTTGAAGAGGACGATCAGCGGCAGCGATGCGCCGACGTACGCAAGAACGAGCGTGTTCACGGTCGCCGAGATGTGCGACCGGCCGACATTCATCGAGCGCCTGAACAGCTCAGCCCGCGACACGCGCTTGTCCGACTCGTAGAGCTCGTGGACCGTCGCCGCCTGGGTCACGGTCACGTCGTCGAGGATCCCGAGGGCGCCGAAGATCACCGCGGCCAGCAGGAGACCGCCAAGATCGAGCTCCGGCCGGCCGACCGTCTGGAGATAGACGAGGTCTCCTGATCCCTGCAGCTCCGTGAACTGGGCGAGCGCATTGAAGGCAATCGCGAGCACGGCGGTCAGGGCGAGGCAGATGAACGTGCCTGCGGCGGCCGCGACGGTCGTCGCGCGGGCACCCTCGGTAAGGAGGAACGTGGCCAGGGTGACGAGCGTGGCGGCGCCGACGGCGAGGAACACGGGATTCCAGCCGGCCAGGAGGAGCGGGACGACGATCCGGATGATGACGCCGAGGGTCAGGGCGAGGGCGATAAGCGATCGGACGCCGCGCCAACCGCCGACGGCCGTGACCGCGACGGCGAACAGGCCGAGCAGCGCGGCAAGCGCAGGCACCCGGTAGCGATCGCCGACGGCGATGAAGTCGGCGTCCTGGCCCTGTTGCGAGATGTTGACGATCACTTCGTCTCCGACCGAATAGCGCGGCACGTCCTGCTGGCCGGACGGCCCCTGGAGAACCGCGTCCAGGGTCGTGCCCGCGTTCGGCCCATCGACGATCAGGACCTTGGCGTCCGGTGCGCCGGGCTCGTTGCTGGGCGGGAGGAGTTCGACGATCCGGGCGTGGACGAGGACGACGGGCGGTGGCTCGCTCGACGGCGGCGTCAGGTCGGGGATGAGCCAGAGGCCGACGAGGAGGAGCAGTCCGCCAAGCAGGGCCGGCGCGTTCCGGCGGAGTCCGACGAATGGCACGGTCGGCGGGCGCGTCACGCCGCCGGTCCGGCCGCCTCCCCCGCCGCGGACTCGGCCAGGTGCTTCAGGGCTCGGAGATGGGCTTCCGTGATCGCGCCGATCGACTCGCGCCCGAGCCGGACGAGGACGCCCGCCCATCGATCGGTCGTCTCGAAGGAACCCTCGTGAATGACTCGCGTCCCGCCGGCCAGCGGCTCCATGCGCCAGCCACGCTCGATCGCGAAGCTGGCCGCCACGATCACGAGTTGGAAGGCCGTCAGCGGGCGCGCCTCGAGGCTCTCGATGCGGACGGCCGTGCGGAGCAATCCGATGTGCGCCTCACCCGTCCGCGACGAGCCAGCGGCCGGCCACGAGTGATCCGCCGGCCCGATCGTCAACTCGGCGAAGAGCGCATCGAGGAGTGTCGGGTCGTGAAGCGTTGCCCAGACCCGGCGCGGCGACGCACGGATGTAAACCCGGCGCTCGACGTGGACGGTCCCGGGCGTGTTGCGGCCGCCTGGCGCGTGACGTTGAACGATGCCGGCGGACATATCAGATCCCGATCGGGTGCCAGACGGTCTTCATCTCGAGGAACGCGGCGATCCACTCCGGTCGCTCCGCCGCGCGATCGTCGAGCCAGTCGAACTTTGCGTCGCTCATCCCGGCCGGCCGGCGCGAGATGCGCTTGATGTCCTCTGCCGCCGCTAGCTCCGTGTCGGTCCGCATCTCGTCCGGCACGCCCCAGACGTCCAGCGCGTCGATGTCCGCGTGTGCAGCCATGACCGGCACGAGCTCTCGCTTCAGGCCAGTCAGGATGTTCACGACGCCACCGGGCACGTCGGACGTCGCGAGGACCTCGGTCAGGGTGATCGCCGGGAGCGGCCGGGTCTCCGACGTGATGACGACGACGGCGTTGCCGGTGACGAGCGGCGGGGCGAGGCGCGACACGAGGCCGAGCAGCGACGACCGCTCGGAGGCAACGATGCCGACGACCCCGGTCGGCTCCGGGATCGTGAAGTTGAAGTACGGAGCGGCGACCGGGTTCGAACTGCCGAGGACCTGGCTGATCTTGTCGGCCCAGCCTGCGTACCAGACCCAGCGATCGATCGCGCGATCGACGCTCATCCGGGCCGCGGCGTCGCGGATCCCCTCCGCCGCGGCGACCTCGACGGCGAACTGGTCCCGCCTGCCCTCCATCAACTCGGCGACGCGATAGAGCACCTGGCCGCGGTTCATCGCGGTCTTGTCGGCCCAGCCCTCGCTGGCCTTACGAGCGGCCCGAACCGCATCGCGAAGGTCCTTCCGGGACGCGCGGCAGGCGTTGGCGAGCGGCGTCCCGTCCGCGCGGGACACGACGTACGAGCGGCCCGACTCCGACCGGGGGAATGCCCCGCCGATGTAGAGCTTGTAGGTCTTTCGAACGTCGAGCCGCGGGGCCGGCGGCGCCACAGCACCGGCCTTTGTAACCGCGCTCCGCTTCGGGACGGCCATTAGCGATCCTCGAGCCGGACGTAGGCGTGGAGGCCGTGCATGCCGCCCTCGCGCCCGAAGCCCGATTCCTTGTAGCCACCGAACGGCGACGTCGGATCGAAGCGGTTGAAGGTGTTCGCCCAGACGACGCCGGCCTTCATCTTGCGGACCATGTGGAGGATCCGGCTGCCCTTGTCGGTCCAGACCCCGGCCGACAGGCCGTACGGCGTGTTGTTCGCCTTCTCGACGGCCTCTTCCGGCGTCCTGAAGGTAAGGACTGACAGCACGGGCCCGAAGATCTCCTCGCGGGCGATCCGGTGTGACTGGGCGACGTTCGTGAACAGGGTCGGGCGGAAGAAGTAGCCGCGGTCCGGCAGGTCGCACGCCGGCTGGTACATCTCCGCACCCTCGGCTCGACCGGCAGCCACGAGCTCCGTGATCTTCTCGAGCTGGGCCTTGGAGTTAATGGCGCCGACGTCGGTGTTCTTGTCCAGCGGGTCGCCGACCCGGATCGTCGAGAGGCGGTCCTTTAGCTTCTCGATCAGCGGCTCGACGATCAATTCCTGGGCCAGGAGGCGCGAGCCGGCGCAGCAGACCTCGCCCTGGTTGAAGTAGATGCCGTTGACGATGCCCTCGACGGCCTGGTCGAGCGGCGCGTCGTCGAAGACGATGTTCGCGGCCTTGCCGCCGAGCTCCAGGGTCAGCGCCTTGTCGGTCCCGGCGACGCCCTTGAAGATCTTCCGGCCGATGTCCGTCGAGCCCGTGAAGGCGACCTTGTCGACCCCGGCGTTGGTGATCAGCGCCATCCCGATCTCACCCGGACCCGGGACGATGTTGACGACGCCGGGCGGCAGGTCCGCCTGGCGGCAGACGTCGGCGAAGAGGAGCGCGCTCAGCGGCGTGGTCGAGGCGGGCTTGAGGACGACCGTGTTGCCGGCCGCGAGGGCCGGCGCGATCTTCCAGGCGAGCATGAGCAGCGGGAAGTTCCACGGGATGATCTGGGCCGCGACGCCGAGCGGCTTGGCGACCCGCCCCGGGAACGCGTAGTCGAGCTTGTCCGCCCAGCCCGCGTAGTACCAGAAGTGGGCAGCCGCAAGGGGGACGTCGACGTCGCGCGACTCCTTGATCGGCTTGCCGGAGTCCATCGATTCGAGGACCGCGAACTCGCGACTCCGCTCCTGCAGGATCCGGGCGATCCGGAAGAGATATTTCGCCCGCTCCCGGCCGGCCAGGTCGCCCCACGATCGGCGGAATGCCGTGCGCGCCGTCCGAACTGCCTTGTCCATGTCGGCGGCCGTGCCGCGCGCAACGCGGGCAAGTGGCTCCTCCGTCGCCGGGTTCACACTGACGAACGTCTCGCCGTCCGACGAGGAAACCTCGCGGCCGCCGATGAAGAGTCCATAGACATCCTTGAGCGTGACGACATCGGCGGATTCGGGAGCGGGCGCGTACTCCCAGGGGATCGCGGCGCCGTCGCCCAGACCCCAGCTGGAAGGCGCTGATCCATTCGTCGAGCGGGAAATCTCGCCCGAACGACGGCCGTCGGACGGAGCGCGGGTGACCATCGCGGCCATTATGGCACCTGGCCCCGTGCGGACCCTCAGGCGGGCTGAGCGATGAGCGAGTCGCCCAGGTAGCCAGCCGGATCGGTCACGCCCGGCAGCGTGAAGAAGAAGCCACCGCCAATCGGACGGATGTACTCCTCGAGCGGCTCGCCATCGAGGCGTCGTTGAATGGTTACGAAGCCGGCCTCGAGATCCCGCTGATAGCAGACGAAGAACAAGCCCTGGTCGAGGAGGCCGGCGGCGTCGAAGCCGCGGCTGTACGAGTAGCCGCGCCGCAGGATCCGGTTGCGCTCGGTGGCTGCAGTGCGCGGGTTGGCGAGGCGAATATGCGCATCGATCGGGATGGTCTTCCCGTCGGAGTCCGAGGCGAAGTCCGGGATGTCCTCTTCTCGCGACGCGCCGAGCGGGGCGCCGGTCCGCTTCGTCCGGCCGATGATCGCCTCCTGCTCCCCGAGAGCCGTCCGATCCCAGCGCTCGACGAACATCCGGATCGTCCGGACGACGAGGTAGCTGCCGCCGGCCGCCCAGCCGGGTTCGCCACCCGCGGAACCGACCCAGACCAGATCGTCGACCAGGGCGTCATCGTTCGTCGGCAGGTTCGCCGTCCCGTCCTTGAAGCCGAGCAGGTTGCGGCTCGTCGTGTGGCCCGGCGTCGGGCTTGGGTCCGGCCGGTTGAAGCCCTCGATCAGCCAGCGCAATCGGAGGCTGTCGCGGACGCCCATCTGGATGTAGCGAAGCGCGTGCATGCAGGCATTCCGATCGATCGCTGCGATCTGGACGAGCAGGTCGCCATGGCTGAGCGATGGATCGAGGACGTCGTTCGGGAACACCGGCATCCTGGCCAGCTGACGCGGCCGCTGCGATGCGAGTCCGAACCGCCGGTCGAAGAGCGACTCCCCCACCGACACCGTGACGGTGAGATCCGCGGGCCCGGTCGTCGCGCCGAGGATGCCGCTCTCCGGCGGCGGATAGAGCGTGTCCCCACTGTCCGGCGACCAGCCGGCGGCGAGGGTTCGAATCCTCGACGTCACCTCGACCATCGTCCGGGCCAGCGCCGCCCGGTCCGCCGCGACGAGATCGAACGCCACGAACAGTGACGCCGGCTGCGGGACCGCGGGCAGGATGATCCCGGCCTGGTGGCGCCCTTCGAACGGGACGACCGAGGGCTGCCGACTCCGCGCAGCGACGGGCGGGGCGGGGGCAGCGGCACCCGCGACGAAGGCGCCACCGACGCCGCCCGCGACGACGGCCGCACCGGCACCCGCAGCAGCGGCGAGGAATCGCCGCCTGCTGAGTCCGGCCTCCTTCGTCTCGGTCATGGCTTCGTCCGCTAGGCCGCGAGCCCGAGCCGGCCCGGCAGCTCCGCCAGGACTTCGGACAGCTTCGCCATCCTTGCCTGGAGTGCCGTCAGGTCCGCCGGGGTGATTGCCGAGAACGGCTTGAAGCCGTCCCCTTCTGCGTATTTCGCGATCACCTCGTCGACCGCCGCGTAAGCCGCGTCAACGCCCGCGAGGTATGGCGCATCGAGCGTCTGAAGCGTCGGCCGCAGGATGTCGACGATCTTGCGCGATCCCACGACGTTGCCGGCGATCGAGTACAGGTCCGCTTGCGAGTAGCGGTCTTCTTCGCCAGTCAGCTTCGACTGGGCGACCTCCTCGATGAGCTCGCCGGCGCCGCGAGCGATCACCCTTGGTTCGATGTCCATCGTCGCCAGCCGCGTGTTCAGGTCGGCCGCATCGGTGGCCAGGCCAGCCGCGATCGGGGCGAGGCCGTCGGTCGTGCCGTCCTTCCAGAGGCCCTTCTCGAGGCGGTGCCAGCCGAGGAACTCCGGGTCGTCGACGCCTCCCGCGAAGTCCTCCTCGCGGGCGTCCATCCGGACGTCGAGATCGGAGAACAGCTCGGCGACCGGCTCGATCCGCTCCCAGGCGGGCCGCGACGGCGCGTACGCGGCCTTCGCGGCTTCGAGGTCGCCCGCCTCGACGGCCGTGACGAATGGCTCGAGCGTTTTCGTGAGCTCGGCCGCCTGGTCCCGGACGTACGTCTCGTAGGCCTCCTGGTAGGTCGCGAGCGTCGCAGCGTCAACGACCGCGCTCGACGGCCGCGCTGCTGCGCCGCCGGTGACCGCGAGGCTGCCGCGCGGCGACTGGAGCGAATAGCAGATCAGCTCGTAGTTGCCACCGTCGAGCCGCGTCGCGAAGTTGACGACGAAACCCGGCACGATGTTCTCGACCTCGTCGACGACCCTCGTCCCGGAGAGAACTTCGAACTCGCCGGCGTCAGGACCGCTGTTCGTCACTTCGAACACCACGCGGCCCGCCGCTGCGCTGAGGCTCGAGGGCTGGCAGCCGGCGGCGGTGAGGGTGACCGGGATCCGAACCTCGCCTGCCACGGACGCTGCGGGAGCGCCGGAGCAGGCGGCCGCAGCCAACGCAACCGCAGCGATGACCAGCACCCGTGCGATGCCGCGACCGGGACGGGATGACATGCGGCCCTGCTCCTCATGAGACACCGCGGTGTGGCGCGGCCCGTGGCCGCAGTGCAGCGGCCGGGCCGATGCTAACCGGCCTTGCGCGATCTAGTCAATCGCCCTTGCATGAACCAACCAACCGTGCTTGACTTATGCGAACACTCCATGGAGGAAGCCACCACGTGATCCCAGCCTTCCTGATCACCTTGCGCGAGGGCATCGAGGCCGCACTGATCGTGGGTATCGTCGCTGCCTACCTCGTCAAGATCGGCCGGCGCGACGCCCTGTCAAAGGTCTGGGTCGGCGTGATCGCAGCGATCGTGCTATCGGTGGTCGTCGGCGTCGCCGTGATTGCGACCATTGGCCGGCTGCCGCTCGTCGTCCAGGAGACGATCGAGGGCATTGCCGCGATCCTGGCAGTCATCGTCCTGACCTGGATGCTGTTCTGGATGCGCCGCCAGGGCCGGGCGATGAAGGGTGAGTTGGAGCACGGGGTCGATCTCGCACTCGCGAACGGTTCCGTCCTGGCACTCGCCGGACTCGCATTCGTCTCCGTCGCTCGCGAGGGCCTCGAGACCGTGCTCTTCATGGCGGCCGTGGTCTCTGCCACCGGGGTCGGACCCGGTCCGGCGATCGGGGCGGTCGCGGGTCTCGCGTTGGCGGTTGCGATCGGCCTGGCATTCTTCGTCGCCGGGGTCCGGATCGACTTGCGCCGGTTCTTCTCGATCACCGGCACTCTGCTGATCTTCGTCGCGGCCGGCCTGTGTGGTTTCGCGGTTCACGAGTTCGGCGAGGCCGGCCTGATCGAGAACAGCGGCGCAGTCTTCGATCTCTCGGCGGTCCTGCCAGAGACGAGCCCGCTCGGCACGCTCCTCGCCGGCATGTTCGGCTACCGGGCGGCGCCGACGCCGTTCGAGCTCGTCGCCTACCTCGGCTACCTGGTTCCGGTCATCGTCCTGTTCGTGGCCGGCGACCGGCGGGGAACTCCCCGACCGGAGCGGGCGGACGCCAAGGCCTGACTCCTCCGCCGACGTGGCCCGCTCAGCATCGATACCCGGAGAGCGGGTGGCTCGCCTCGCAGAGTCGCAGGTGGAGATGGTCGTCGTGGTTCGGGTACTTCGTGGTGAGACCCTCCCCGATCAGGACCGGGTCGTTGAAGTAGATCAGCTTGACGTGCCCCGGCGTGGCGGCGCGGATCGCCTTGACCAGCGCGCGGGTTGCCGCCCGGTCGTAGGTCGCCAGGTTCCACTTGGTACCCCACGAGCATTGGTCGTTCGCCTTGCGCATCGGCCGCATGTCGGCGTCGAGTCCGACCTCGTGCGTCTGGTGACCGAGGATGTCGCCGCCGTGCTCAAGTCCCACATCGCCGATCGGGACCCGACCGAAGCCGGCCGAGACCATCGCGGCTCCGGCGGCCTCCAGGGTCGAGATCGTCTCGGCGGTTCCCCAATTGGCCGGGCCGTTGAGCCGGTCGTAGTCACATAGCGCCGCCGTCGAGAAGCGGGGCAGCTCGTAGTGCCAGAGGAGCGCCCGCCACGTTGCCGCATCGACGGACCCGCTTTGGGCGAGTCCCATGTGCGCCTGGAATGCCCTGACCGCGGCCGTCGTGGCGGATCCGTACGTGCCGTCGGCTGGAACGGCTGCCGATCGCTTCTCGCGCAGCAGACGCTGAAGCGCGACGACCGCATCACCGGTCGCTCCCTGCGCGAGCGGCACGATGAGCGCTCCCCAGGTGGCTGCGTCGACGATGCCGGTCTCGGGCAGACCGCGAGAGGCCTGGAAGATCCGGAGCCCGGCGACGGTCGTCGGGCCAAAGATGCCATCGATCGGGACGACGACCGGATTGATGCCCCGGACGATCACGCTCCGACCGCCCGACGGCGGCGGTTGCGCCGGCTGGTTGGCGTGGATGAGCTGCTGGATCGTCCAGACGTCCGTTCCGCGGTCGCCCAGGCTCTGGGTCGGATAGAACGATGAGATGGCTGCGACCGCGGGGTTCGCGGAACCAACGAGCGCGATCAGGCCGACGACGGCAAGAGCAAGCCGGCGGCGCGCGATCGGGTGGGCCATCCGAACCGAGGGTAGCAGCCCCGGCGGGCCCAGCCGCGCGTTGGCGGTGTAGCCTCTCCCGCGATGGATCGCCTGACCAACGTCGCGGAGCTCCTCGACGGGCCGCTCGATGACCCGGCCACGCTCGCCGGCAACCTGCGGGACCTGCGCCGGATCAACCGCGTACTCGGCGGCGTGCGGTTGAGTCGCCTGGCAATCGACCGGCTGCTGAGCGTCGCGCCGCGGCATCTCGACGACAGCCCGATCTCGATCATTGACGTCGGCACCGGCGGCGCCGACATCCCCGTCGCGCTCCTCGCGGACGCTCGGCGCCGGGGACGATCCATGGAAATCACGGCGGTCGACTCCCGTCGCGAGGTGCTCCACGCGGCGCGCGTCGCTCGGCCGGGAATCGACGGCGTCGAGGGCCTCAACATCCGGGTGTCGGACGGTCACTCGCTGCCGCATCCGGATCGAGCATTCGACATTGCGCACTCGTCGCTCGTGCTCCATCACCTGGGGCGCGACGAAGCGGTCGCGTTCCTCGCGGAGATGTCCCGCGTGGCGCGGCTGGGGATCGTGGTCAACGACCTGGACCGCGCCCGCGTGCACTGGATGGGAGCGTGGTTGATCGCTCATCTGATCACGGGGAACCGCTATACCCGGCATGACGGCCCGCTCTCGGTTCTCCGCGCCTACCGGCGACGCGAGATGCGAGAGCTGCTCGCAGAGGCGGGGCTGCGGCCGGTCGGCGAATTCGGCGGCGTCATGTGGCACCGGTACGCGATCGCGGCAATCCGCGCGTGACGGCCGGCGTCGCGATCGTCGGCGGCGGTCCGGCTGGAGCGGTCCTTGCCACGCGCCTGGCCCGGCGCGGACACGACGTTGTGCTGCTCGAGCGCTCGCCCGCCTATCGCTGGCGCGCGTGCGGTGTCTTCAGCTCGCCGGCATCGGTCGACGCACTGCGCGACGCGGGGCTGGACGAAGCTACGCTTGCCAGGGTGGTCCGCCCTGCGCCGGCAATGCGGGTCGAGACCGCCTCCGGAACGAGCTTCCGGCTGACGTATGGCGACGACGGCTCGCTCGCCGCGCCGGCGGTCAGCTTCGACCGGGCCGAGCTCGATCCGGCGCTGTTGGCACTCGCGCGGCAGGCCGGAGCGGACGTTCGGCTCGGGCAGGCGGTCGTCCGGGTCGACCGCGGCCGGCTCGTGGCGCGTGGCCGCCGGCGGTGAGTCCGTCGTGGAGGCTCGGGTGATCGTCGGCGCCGACGGGATTCGGTCGACGGTGGCCCGGGCGGTCGGGGTGGCGCGTTCGCCGCGCCTCGGCGACCGGGTCGGAATGACGTTCCATGTGGCCGATCCTGGCCCGCCCGCCCCGCGGGACGCTCGGATGATCCTGTTCAAGGACGGCTATGTCGGCCTTGCGCCAGTCCCGGACGGGCTCGTCAACGTCGGCATCGTGCTCGGCCGATCATGGGCGGAGCGGCTCCGGGCCGACGGCGCGGAGGCCACCGCGCGGGCGGTTCTTGCGGCGGTCCCTCGAGCGAGCGACGACCCGGTCGATTGGCGAGCGCCGGAGCGCCGCGACGCGATCGAGGGCGTTGCACCGCTCGGGCACCGTGTCGCGCGGCGACACGGTCCGGGCTGGCTCCTGGTCGGTGACGCGGCGGGGTTCCTCGACCCGTTCACCGGGGAGGGCCTCCATCGAGGCGCTCGTCTCGGCCCGGCTCGCGGCGGGCGCGATCGACCGCCACCTCGGCGGCGACCCGGACGGCCTCGCGAGCTATGACCGTGGGATGATCGCGCGGTTCCGCTCGAAGGATGCCCTGAGCCTCCTCGTCCAGGCGTTCCTTGCCCGGCCGGTGCTATTCGACTATGCCGCGCGCCGGCTGGCAGGGCGAACGTCCGTCCGTGAGACGATGGGCCTCGTGATGGGCGACCTCGTCCCGGCGTCGCGTGGGCTGCATCCGCGGTTCATCGCTGCCCTGCTCCGGCCGTGAGGCTCGCGTGACCGATCCGGCCGTCATGGAGCCTGCCGAACCCAACCGCCGGACGCGAATCGGGAGCTATTCGCTGTGCGTCGACGACGAGGGACGGATCCTTCTCGCCAGGCTGTCGGTCCTCGAGGTCGACGTCGGCGCGTGGACGATGCCCGGTGGCGGGATCGAGTTCGGGAGCATCCCGACGCCGCGGCGGTCCGCGAGCTCGAGGAGGAAACGGGATTGACCGGGGAGATCGAAGACGTCGCCGGGATCTTCTCGCACGTCTACCGGCAATCAGGCTTCGCCCGTGGCGGCGATCTTCACTTCCTCGGGATCATCTACCGGATGCGGATCATCGGCGGCGAGCTTCGCGACGAGATCGACGGGACAACCGATACCTGCGCCTGGATTCCGCAGGTCGAGCTCAAGGACCTTCGCCTTGTCGAGCTTGCGAAGTTCGGGATCAAGCTCGCCTTCCCGGACCGGGCTACGTGAGGAGCTCGATCGCGATCGACGTCGCCGCGCCGGCGAGCCTCGTCTTCAGCCTGGCGCGCGACGTGGAGCGTTGGCCGCGGCTGCTCCCCCACTACGTCCGGGTTCGGCCCATCGAACGCGACGGCGGCCGCCTGATCGCCGAAATGGTCGCCCGCCGGCCGCTGGTTCCCGTCCTGGGGCTCGGGCTGCCGGTCGCCTGGCGGTCGCGGACGTGGAGCGAACCGGACACGCTGCGGCTCCGCTTCGTCCATCTCGGTGGTGCAACGAACGGGATGGACGTCACCTGGCGGATCGAGCCGTCGGAGACCGGCTGCCACGTCTCCATCGAGCACGAATTCCGGCCGCGGGTGCCGGGTTGGGCGGCCTTCGTCGATCGCGCCTTCACCCGGCCAATCGCGTCGCGGACCCTGGCGACGTTCAAGTCCATCGCCGAAGCGCTGGCCGAGAGCCGCCCCGCCGATGAGTCCGCCAGCGACCTTGGCGCGAAGTCATCACCATGAACAGCAACATGACCGGCGATCGATCGCGCGTCTGGATCACCGGGATCGGGATCATCACGGCCGCTGGGACGGGTCTCGATGGATTTCGCGCTGGACTGCGCGCGGGTCGGTCGCCGGTCAAGCGGATCGATCGGTTCGACCCGTCGCCATTCCGTTCGCAGGTCGCCGCGCAGGTCGACGACTTCGACCCGCTCGCGTGGATGCCACCCAAGACGGCACGCCAACTCGATCGCTTCAGCCAGTTCGGGCTCGTCACGGGTCAGATGGCCCTCGAGGACGCCGGGCTCCGGCCGGGTGAGGCTGGCGCCGCGTCACCGGAGCGGATCGGGATCTACCTGGGGAGCGCGCTCGGCGGCATCGCCTATGCCGAGGAGCAGCACGAGCGGTACATGGAGAAGGGCATCCGCCAGGTGGCACCCAACCTCGCCCTGGCGGTCTTCGGTGGGGCCGCCCCGGCCAATCTCGGGATCGCCCTCGACGTCCGCGGGCCGATCCTCTCGACGGCGAATTCGTGCGCGTCAGGGGCCGTCGCGATCGGCGAGGCCGTGAGCGCGATCCGGACCGGCGAGATCGATGCGGCGATCGCCGGTGGGGTTGAGATTCCGCTCAGCTCGCTCGCGTTCGGGGCGTTCGACATCATCCGGGCGCTCTCGTCCGGGGCGAACGACGATGCGTCGCATGCTTGCCGGCCGTTCGATGCCCGGCGCGACGGGTTCGTCATGGGCGAAGGCGGGGCGCTGCTCGTCCTCGAGTCCGACGAGGTCGTGCGAGCTCGCGGCGTGGAACCGTATGCCGAGGTGATGGGCTACGGTGCAACCTCGGACGCGCATCACATGGTCCAGCCGCGGGCCGACGGGCGCGAGGCGGCCCGCGCGGCGACGATCGCACTGACGCAGGCCGGGGTCGCGCCCGAAGAGATCGACTACGTCAGCGCGCATGCCTCGTCGACTCCGATCGGTGACATCGCGGAAGCGCGGGCGATCGCAACGGCCCTCGGCGAGCGGGCCGCGAGCGTGCCGGTCAGCGGCACGAAGGCGCTCTACGGCCACCCGCTCGGGGCGTCGGGGGCGATCGAGGCGGCGATCTGTGCTCTCGCGATCCGTGACGGGTGGGTGCCGGCATCGGTCAACCTCAACGAGCCGGACCCCGACGTCGCCGAGCTCCTGCCGGGGCTGTTGCAGTCCGGGCGCGACGGCGACTACCGGCGGATCCTCTCGACATCGTTCGGCTTCGGTGGCCTCAATGCCGCGCTCGTCTTCGGCGCACCTGAGGTCAGCTCGGTCGGGTGAGCGACCAGAAGAAGGCGATTGCGCCGACGGCGATTGCGAGGCCGGCCACCCCGAACAAGACGGCGCGCAGCCGACGCTGGTCCTCCACTGGCCCTCGCCGCACCATCCACGCAAACATCGCCACCAATGCGATGAGCGAGGCGCTTGCCACGATGTACGCCCAGGGGTCCACATCACGAGCATACGGTTGCTTTGGCGGTCTCAACGCGGCGCTGGTCTTCGGCGCAACCGACAGATAAGCAAGGCGCGGTAGATTCGGGCCAACGCCGCTTCCCGGGAGGATCTCGTCATGGCCGTCGCCGCACCCGCCTTCACCGGCTTCCGCCCGGAGGCCATCCAGTTCCTCGCGGACCTGGCGTCGAACAACGATCGGGCCTGGTTCCAGCCGCGCAAGGGTGAGTACGAGCGGCTGCTCAAGGAGCCGCTGGAGGCGCTGATCGCGACGCTGGCCGATCGCTTCGCGGCTCGTGGCATCCCGATTCGAGCCGATCCGGGCCGATCGCCCTTCCGGATCTACCGGGACGTCCGGTTCTCGAAGGACAAGTCGCCATACAAGACCAACCTCGGGGCCAGTTTCCCGTGGATCGGCGAGGGGCCGAGTGACGGTGTTGGTCGGTCGCACTCCGGCAACGTCCACTCGAGCGGCGGGTACTTCCACCTGCAGCCCGGCGAGATCTACGTCGGCGGCGGGATCTGGCGCCCGGAGAAGCCGTGGATCGACGCGTTCCGTCGACACGTGGCGGATGAGCCGGCGGAGATCCAGGCCCTAGTCGCGGAGCCTTCGTTCCAGCGCATGTTCGGGTCACTCAGCACGGACGGGCATGCGCTGCAACGCGTCCCCACCGGCTTCTCGCCCGATCATCCGGCCGCGGATCTGCTCAAGCTGAAGGACGTGGTCTTCGGCCGTCGGCTCGCGGACAAGGACGCGACGTCAGCCAAGCTCCCGGATCTCATCGCAGACACGTTCGAGACCGCGATGCCGGTCATGCGCTACCTCGCCGCGATCGGCTAGGAGGGGCGGCGCGCGGATGGCCTCCCTGTTCTTGACTTGGCCAAATGTGCGCCCCCGGAACGTTAGTCCAACTCGTGGTGCCTTCCGGGCGCGATTTGGCGATCGAATTAGCCTGTGGCCGGCTAACGAGCGAGCGAAACGGCGCTCATACGACTTCAAATCTCCTCTTACGTTCCCCCGGTGAACATCTGGCCAACTTGAGGGCGCGCCGATCCGTCGAGCCGCGCTGCCGGGCGCTGCCGCGCGGCAAGCTGCGCGCGTACCCTTCGGCCATCGCTACCCACGCGGGACGACGCGCGTTGGTGACCGGGCAGGGAGGGCACGAGGGATGTCGAGCACCAATGACAATGCCGCCGAGAGCGGCCGCGCCGGCCGGCGGGAGGTGCTTCCCACACTCATCCCGATCCTCCTGGCCGCACTCGGCCTGACCGCGGCGCTGATCGCCTGGCGGGCGGGAGCGGCCATCAGCGAAGCAGATGACGCCAATCGCGCGGGCCTCGACGCGGCGCGCGCTCGCAGTGCGGCGACGGTCGTCAACGAGAGCCTCACCACGCGGACACTCGAGGCGTTCCTCGACTACGAGCGGGCCCGGCGACGTGCGGCAGCCCTCGCGGGCGAGAACCTCGGCGATGAGGCCCAGCTCGACCGGATGATCGCCACCGCGCACTGGTTTCTCGTCGACCCGGCGTTCATCGACCGCGACGGCAACTTCCAGCCCGACGACCAGCGCGACGCGCTGATGGCCGATGCCGTGCAGGACGCGGATCTCGACCCGGAACCCCACTTCGCGGCTGCCGAGAAGTCTTGGGCCACGTTGAGCGCGCTCATTCTGGCCGCGATCGTGGTCGGGATCGCGCTGCCGTTCCTGACGCTTGCGCAGGTCACTTCCGGGCGCCTCAGGCTCCTGGGTACGCTGATCGGCAGCGCGACGCTCGCCGCCGGCCTTGCGCTCATGGCGGTCGCGTGATGGCCACCCGGGATGGGCTGGTCTCCGGGGTTCGGCGGCACCTCTCCGATGAGGATGTCGCGAAGGCCTCGATCGCTGTCACGCTCGCTCTGCTGACCCTGCTCGCTGCGGTCATTGCCGGGCTCCAAGGACTGGCATCCATCGAGGCGGCACGCTCGCAGCGCGACGCGGATCGGCTCGCCATCGAGATCACCGGCACCGAGGGGACCACCCTGCTGGAGGTGGGCGGGGCGTATGGCACCTACCGCCGCTGGTTCGAGCAGCTCGAGCGCACCGAATGGGCGCGTGACCTCGACATCGCCGACGAGACGGCGGCGCGTCAGGAACTCCTGCAGACGCTCGAACGAGTCGATGGCGAGATCCAGGCGTGGACTGCCACCCAAACCGATCTTCTCGCCCCTCCCTACTTCGATCCCGCCACCCAGGTGAGCGACTTCGCGGGGTTCCAAGGTGATCGCATCGACGAGCCTCTCGCGCGGCTCACGGAGAAGCGCGACAACGAAGCGGCGGTCGCCTCCGCGTGGGACAGCAGCGCATCCGAATACGTGACGATCCTCACGGTGACGGCGGTCGGTCTCTTCTTCCTCGGCCTCGGGGCGAGTGTCGCGGGCCGTGCCCGGCCGTTCCTCGCCGGCGCCGGCCTCCTCTTCGGCCTCCTGGCTACCGGCTGGACCGCCAGCGTCGCAATCCAGCCGGTCCACCGTGTCCCAGACGACGCCATCGAACACGTCGTTCAGGGCATGAACGCCGTCGCCCGGGTCAACGTGGTTCGAGGGCCGAATCCGGTCGAAGGTTCCGTGCGGACGAGCCTCGAAGGAGCCGCCGCCAAGGCGAACGCTGCGCTGGCGAAAGACCCCGCCTACTCATCGGCGCGCTGGCTGCGAGCCGAGGCGAACCTGACCCTCGCCGACGCGCTGGTCATGTCGGCCGACGGCCCGAGCGAGCGCACGACCGAGCTCCTGCGGTCCGTGATCGACGACTACAGGGTCCTGGCTGCCGAACGGCCGGACGACTACGCCCTGTGGTGGGAGTACGGCTGGGCGGCCCTCCTCAACGGCGACTACGCCGAATTCGATCGCGGCCACCGATCGCGGCCTTGCCCTCCAGCCCGGATCGTTCGGGATGCTCTCGAATCGGTTCCTGGCCCGGGTCCTCTCAGGCGATCCGGACGCAGACTCGGACATCGATCGCGCGATCGGGGCTCTTGCCGCCGGCCACGGGGCGAGTTCGGCCGCTCTCCTCGACGAAAGTGACTGGGATTTGAACAAGCTCGCGGAGCTCCATCCGGATCGGGCGGACCAGCTCCGATCCATGCGCGATCACCTCCGCGAAGTCCAAGTGGCGCTCCGAACAACCGGGCGACCGGACGTCGCCGTTGATGCGCCCGAGTTGCCGGCCGCTGAGGTCCGGGTCATCGATCTCGGACGCTATGCCCGCGGGGAGCTGACGGAAAGTGGAGCGTTCGCCGACGGCGCGACCGTCGAGCAGACCGACGGCGTTGGAATCCGGGTCGTCGTGCCAGCCGGATCGGAGCTCGCGGGTCGGACGTTGTCGGCCCGGATGTGGATCAATGGGACACAGGATCCCGCGTACTCGCGCGACCTGATGCTCGATGGCGGCGCCACGAACCTCGACCTGATCTCGCCGTACGGGTATGCGGGTTTCGATCTCGACCCCGGCGTCTACGAGCTCGAGCTCTACGTTGATGCGAACCGGCAGCATCGTCAGCAGTTCACCGTCGGCCCCCGGACCGAGGTGCCGCAATACGATGTGACGGCCTCGATCCTCGTCAACCAGGTCGGGGCTGAGGGCTTCGAGTGCGTCCCGGCCGAGGCAGCCGAGCCCGGCCAGACGAGCACCCTCTGCTCGGGTCGGTTCGGTGAGAACGGGAGCTTCCTCGCCGTGACGATCACCGCGGACGCCCAGGATCGGATCGAGTACCTGTACCTGGAGGCGGATACCTACTTCGGTGAAGCCGTCGAGCCGGTCGCGCGCGACTTCTTCAGCTTCGTCGTCGACCTGGCGTTCCCGGACGACATCGCGGCCGAGGCGGCCGAATGGATCGACGATCAGGGTACGGCCGTAAACGACGTCGAGATCGGCGGCGCGACGCTGCGTGTTTTCGGCGCCGAGGTGGACCGTCGCTTCATGGACATCTGGTCCCCCTGGCCGACAATCCCATGACCTACGGGCCGGCGGGTGCCACCGAAAGCAGCGCACCCAAATACCAACGCGGGTGGTGGTACGTCCCGCCATCGCGTGACCTGCACGCTCGCGGAGCGTTAGTGGCGGCGAACCGCGCGTGAGACGAGGGATGGGCACGACGTAAGAGTCGTAGGCACCTGTCCGATCGCGACATACCACCACCCCGATTGGTAGGTGAGTCGAAGCCCGCGCGACCGGCCCTGCCGGACATGGACTTGGCCAAATGTGCGTCCCCAGAACGCTAGACCGAGGACTGACGGCTCTCAACGAGCGATTCATCTCTCGAATTAGCCATCAGCGGCTAACGACCGAGCCAAGCAGGCGGTCACGCGGCCTCGCAGCTCCCCTTGTGTTCCCCCGGTGAACGTTTGGCCAAGTCGAGGCGCCGGCCGAGCACGAGGGCCCGGGCAACCGGGGCTTGCGACTGTCGTGCCGTGTGAATGCGCTATCTTGACAACGCCCTGTATTGTTCCCCTCACACGGTGAATGCGCATTCACAAGGGCACGTTGTGAGGGGCCGGCGCTGCGAATGACGACCAGGCAAGGCGGCAACAACCGGGGCGTGACGATGGACGAGGTCGCGAAGGCGGCCGGCGTCTCGCAGGCGACGGTTTCGCGTGTCGTCAACGGCAACCCAAGGGTGAACTCCGCGACGAAGCGCCAGGTCGAGCGCACGATCGAACGCCTCGGATTCGTCCCGAACGTCGCCGCCCGGACGCTCGTCACCCGCCGGAGCGACTCGGTCGGCGTGCTCATCCCGGAGCCCACGTCGCGGGTCTTCGGCGACCCGTTCTTCGCCCAGGTCCTCCGCGGCGTCAGCTCCGCCCTCACGGCGCGCCACCAGAAGCTCGTCCTGTTCCTGCCCCAGGGCGACGAGGAGGAACGCGAGCTCCAGCCGTACCTGATGGCCGGCCACGTCGACGGCGTGATCATGTACTCGCTCCACGGCGACGACCCGCTGCCCGAGCAGCTCCGCCGCCGCGGCATCCCCGTCGTGGTCGGCGGCCGGCCGCCGTCCGGAGCGCGCGTCAGCTACGTCGATAACGACAACCGCGGCGGCGGGATGCTCGCGACGCAGCACCTGATCGAGCTCGGCCGCCGGAAGGTGGCCACGATCAGCGGTCCCCCCGACATGGGTGCCGCCAACGACCGCCTCGAGGGCTACCGCGACGCCCTCGAGCAGGCAGGCCGGCCGATCGACGCGAGCCTCGTCGTCGCCGGCGACTTCACAGAGGAGAGCGGCGGTCGGGCGATGCGCGAGCTCCTCCAACGACATCCAGATCTCGATGCGGTCTTTGCCGCGAACGACCTGATGGGGGCTGGAGCCCTGGAGGTCCTCGCGGAGTCTGGCCGGCGCGCGCCGGACGACGTGGCCGTCATCGGCTTCGACGACTCGCCGGTCGCCCGCTCGACGCGGCCGACCCTGTCGAGCGTCCGGCAGTCCCTCGACGTCATGGGCCGCGAGCTCGTGAGCCTGCTGCTCGCGGACATCGAAGCCGCGCGATGACGTCGCCCGCAAGGTGGTCCTGGCGGTCGAGCTCGTCGTCAGAGAGTCGAGCGGAGGGCAGCCGACAGACGAGAGCTGATCGACAACGCCGGATCCAACGCTGACCAGCGAGCACCGCACCGCGAGGAGTCTGCGGGCCGGGCTCGAACAGGAGGAGGTACAGAGCCGTGCGGAAATTCGTGACGTTTCTAGCCATCATCGCGATCGCGACCGCAGCATGCGGAGGCACGACAACAACCAGCAGCTCCCCGAGCGGCGCCGCGGCCACGCCGGCCGCGAGCGCGGACGCCAGTCCAGCCGCGACGGCGCCGCGGCGCTGCCGGAAGGGACTCTCCGGGTTCTCGTCCACCAGAACCCGCCATTCACCGAGTTCATGGCGACATTCAACGCCGCGTTCGAAGCGGCTCACCCCGGCGTCACGGTCGATATGTCGATCGTCGCCCCGAACGACCTCGCGACGACGACCCAGACCCGGCTCGCAGCTGACGACGTCGACGTCGTCGACATGTTCGCCTTCGACACGGGCGTCCAGTCATACATGAAAGAAGCGGACTCCGCCGATCTGGCAGACCCTCGCCGACGCCGGCAGCCTCATGGACCTGACGGACCAGCCGTTCGTCAAGCTCTACGACGAGAACGGCGATCCGCGATGCCGGCACCTACAACGGCAAGGTCTACGCGATCAACCTTGCGCGCGTCGGGTTCAGCGGCCTGTACATCAACAAGGACCTGTTCACTGCGAACAATGTCGCGGTCCCGACGACCTGGAGCGAGCTGGTCGACCGCATGCCAGACGTTCAAGGCGGCGAGCATCCCGTGCATCACCGCCGGTGGCCAGGACGGCTGGCCGATCTTCGTGACCGGCTACGGCATCCTGGGTTCGGCGTTCCCGGATCAGGCGGCCTATGTCGAGGGACTCTGGACGGGCATCAGTCAAGTCAACGACGCGGCCAATGTCGCGATGTGGGAGAAGCTCCGCATTCTCGCCCAGGACATGATCGAGCCCGGCGCTACCGGCATCACCGGCGACGGTGCGCCCGGACAATTCGCGACCGGCGAAGTCGCCGCCCTGTCCGGCTTCACCTGGCTGGCCCCGGCGATCGAGGCTGCCCAGCCGACGTTCGACTGGGACTTCATCACGTTCCCGGGCAGCGACTCGCCGCCGACAACAAGTACGTCTTCGGCAAGTACGACCAGGGCTGGACGATCGCCGCCGAACACGCCGAACAAGGAAGCGGCGCTGGCCTACCTCTCGGAGTTCAGTGACCCGGCGAACTACCAGGCGTTCGTCACCGCCGTCGGGGCCATCCCGACCCAGCCCGGCGCAACGCTCGACACGAAGCTCGGCAAGGCGATCTCCGCGAGCCTGCCGAACTTCCGCATCGGCTGGGAGCGCTACTGGATCGCCCCGAAGGGCGCCGGCCAGTTCGCCACCCCGTACGCATCGTTCTTCACCCCGTTCGGGACTTCGAGACCGCTCAACAGGCAGCCGATGCGGCGCAGGCCGACCTCGACGCCGGGTTGAGCTCCATCCAGTAGCCGCAACCGCGACTAACCCTCCAGCGACGTCGACTCCCGGTGCGCCACCAGCCGGGAGTCGACGCCGACAACTCGAGGATGGACGAGGAAGGATGAACCAGCTCTTCGGGCGGGGCGCCGCCAGGGCGATCCCCTACGGGTTGCTCCTGCCGGGCCTGCTCCTCTACTTCGTGCTGGCGCTGGGGCCCTCGATCGCGACGTTCATCTACTCGCTGACGGACACGAACGGGCTGACACCTGAGCCGCTCAAGTTCATCGGGTTCGACAACTACCGGGAGTTCCTGTTGCAGGGAGCCGCGGCCCGGCAGAACATCGATGCCCTCTCGCGGACGATCCTCTTCTGCGTCCTCGTCACGGTCATCCAGTTCGCGATCGGGCTGCTTACCGCCGTTCTCCTCAATCAGAAGCTCCGTGGCACCCGCTTCTTCCGGGCGCTGTTCTTCCTGCCGGTGATCCTGGGCGTGACGATCCAGGGGCTCGTCTGGCGCCTGTTCCTCTACCCGCTCGGGGGTCCGGTCGACAGCTTCCTCGGATTGTTCGGCGCCCAGTCGGAGCTCCTCGGCGGCCGGCCGATGGAGGCCTTCATCTGGGTCGTGACGGTCCAGATCTGGGCAAACATGGGGATCACGATGGTGATCTTCCTGGCGGGCCTCCAGACGATCCCCGACGAGCTGACCGAGGCCGCCCGGATCGACGGCGCGAGCCGCTGGCAGACCTTCCGCCACGTCATCTGGCCGCTGCTGACGCCGAGCGTCAACACGAACCTCATCCTCAATATCATCGGCTCGCTCCAGGCGTGGCAGCTCTTCCTCGTCCTGATCGGCTACCGGCCCGGGACGCAGGTCCTCGGCTACGTCGTCTACGCCCAGGCATTCGGTCAGACCTCCGGCAGCCTGACGTCGAACAGCTTCCGCCAGGGGTTCGGGGCGGCCGCCTCGATCGTCCTGTTCCTGCTCGTGCTCGTCATCGGCCTGACGTCCCTGTGGCTGCTGCGGCGGCGCGAAGAGCGGCTGCTCGGATGAGCGCGTCCACGACCTCCGCACCGGCCGTCGCGACCTCCACCGATCGCCCCGCCGAGCGGGCCGCCAAGGGCGTGCGCCGGCGGCGGATCGACTGGGGCCGCATCGCGGCGTACGCCGTCCTCGTCGTCCTCGCCGCGGTCTACCTCGGGCCGCTGCTGATGCTGGTCAACACCGCCCTCAAGACCCTGCCCGAGTTCGCCAAGAACCCGGTCGGGCCGACGACGACGTTCACGATCAAGAACTTCGGCGATGCCTGGCAAAAGGCCGACATCGCCAGGTACCTCGGCAACACGATCTTCTACACGGTCGTCGCGACGCTCCTCTACCTCGCGTCGGCCCTGCCGCTGTCGGTGGCGATCGCCCGGCGCTACGTCCGCGGCTGGAACGTCCTCTACATCCTGTTCATCGTCGCGCTGTTCCTGCCGGTGGCCCTCGTCCCGCAGTTCCAGCTGCTCCTGAACCTCACCTCTACAACACCCAGGTCGGCTACATCCTGCTCTTCCTGACCAGCCCGATCGGCGTGATCATCCTCGTCGGCTACATCCGCTCGATCCCGAGGGAGCTCGACGAGGCGGCGGCGCTCGACGGCTGCGGCTACCTGCGTTTCGTCGTCCAGATCCTCCTGCCGCTCACGAAGCCGGCGCTCGCGACGGTCGCGATCCTCCACGCGATCGGGATCTGGAACGAGCTCGTCCTGGCGACGATCTACCTGACCAACAAGGCGTACTACCCGGTCACCCGCGGCCTGATCGTCTTCACCGGGCATCTACGGCAACGACTGGCCGCTGCTCGCCGCGGCCGTCCTGATGCTCGCGCTGCCGATGGTCCTTCTCTTCCTGTTCCTCCAGCGCTACATCATCCGCGGCTTCACCGCGGGTTCGCTCCGTGGCTGAGCGGGAGGCGGCCGGCGGGCTCTTCCCGCCCGACTTCGTCTGGGGCGTGGCCACGTCCGCCTACCAGATCGAGGGCGCTGCGACGGCCGACGGGCGGGGACCGTCCATCTGGGACACGTTCAGCGGCCGTCCCGGCACGGTCCTCAACGGCGATACGGGCGCCACGGCGACGGCTCACTACGAGCGCTACCGCGACGACATCGCGATCATGGCCGACCTCGGGATCCCCGCCTACCGCTTCTCGATCGCCTGGCCGCGGATCCAGCCGGCTGGCTCCGGCGCGCCGCTCCAGCGCGGCCTCGACTTCTACCGTCGCCTCGTCGGAGGGCTCCGGGAAGCGGGCATCGAACCCGTCCCGATGCTCTATCACTGGGACCTCCCGCAGGCCCTTGAGGACGCCGGCGGCTGGCCGGCTCGCGAGACGGCCCTGCGGTTCGCGGACTACGCGTCGATCGTGGCCGATGCGCTGCGCGGTCAGGCCACGCGCTGGGCGACCCTCAACGAACCGTGGTGCAGCGCGTTTCTCGGGTACGGGTCCGGCGTCCACGCACCGGGCCGGCGCGAGCCCGCCGCCGCCGTCTCCGCGGCGCACCACCTCCTGCTTGCCCACGGGCTCGCCACGGACGCGATCCGGGCCGCCGATCCGCAGAGCCAGGTCGGGATCGCGCTCAACCTGACGAACGCGCGCACGGCCAGCCCTGACCCGGGTGCATCGCTGCTCGACGCGGTCCGCAGGTTCGACGGCCTGCTCAACCGCCTGTTCCTGGAACCGTTGCTGAAAGGCTCTTACCCGGTCGATGTCGAGGCCGACCTCCGACCGATCGGCCGGCTGCCCGTCCTGGACGGCGACCTCCGAGCCATCGCGACACCGCTCGACTGGCTTGGCGTGAACTACTACTCGGACCGGATCTTCGTCGAAGACCGCGCTGCTGTTGCGGACCTCGGCGGAGCGTTCCCGGGCGTGGGGCACGTTGTCGATACGCCGGTGAGCCAGCCGACCGATACCGGCTGGCCGGTGACGCCGCGGGGCCTGGGCGATCTCCTCATCCGGCTCCGCGACTCATACGAATCGCTGCCGCCACTGCTCGTCACGGAGAACGGCGCGGCATACGACGATCCGCCCGCCGCCGACGGCACGATCGACGACCGGCGTCGGATCGCCTACCTCGACGCCCACATCCGCGAGGTCCAGCGCGCGATCGCTGCGGGTGTCGAGGTCGACGGCTACTTCGTCTGGTCGCTGCTCGACAACTTCGAGTGGGCGGAGGGCTATTCGAAGCGCTTCGGCCTGATCCACGTCGACTACGAGACGATGGCCCGGACACCGCGAGCGAGCGCGGCCTGGTATCGCGGCGTCATCGCTCGGAACGGGCCGGTGGCGACCGGATGAGGATGTCCAGCGTGGTTCGGGCGGCCGGTGCCGCTCCCCTGATCGCATCGCTCCTGATCGCATCCTGTGGAGGCTCGAACGTGTCACCGACCAGCGACCCATCCCCGCCAGCCTCTCCCTCCTCATCGCCCGCTCCGTCCGCCTCCCCGTCGACGAGTCCCGCCCGGTCCGCGAGCTCCTCCGCGGACCCGGCCCGAACCCTCGTCTGGGGCGACGAGTTCGACGAGCCGGCAGGGTCGCCGCCGAACCCCGAGCACTGGGGCTACGCGCTAGGCGACGGGACCGGCCAGAGCGTCGCCGGCTGGGGGAACAACGAGCTCGAGTTCTACACGGACCGATCCGAGAACGTCGCGACCGACGGTGCCGGCAATCTCGTCATCACCGCCCGCGCCGCCGAGCCCGGCCTCGACTGCTACTACGGCCCGTGCAAGTACACGTCGGCCAGGCTCCTGACCTCGGGGAAGTTCGACCTGACCTACGGCCGGGTCGAAGCCCGGATCAAGGTGCCGTCAGGCACTGGGCTGTGGCCGGCGTTCTGGATGCTCGGCACGAACATCGGTGAGGTCGGCTGGCCAGCGTCCGGCGAGATCGATGTCATGGAGAACGTCGGCCGCCAGCCGAGCCGCCTCTACGGCACGCTCCATGGGCCGGGCTACTCCGGCTCGAACGGCTACGGCAAGACGATCGACCTGCCCGCTCCAGTCGCCGACGACTTCCATGTGTTCGCCGTCGATTGGCAGGAGGACCGGATCGTCTGGACCGTCGACGGGACGGAGTACCACACGGCGACCCCGGCGGACGTCGCGCCGAACGACTGGGCGTACAACCACGCCTTCTACCTGCTGCTGAACCTCGCGGTCGGGGGCAATTTCGGCGGCCCAGTCGCGCCGGACACCGTGTTCCCGGCGTCGATGCTCGTCGACTATGTCAGGGTCTACGCGGCCGCCGGCTAGTCGAGCGGCTTACGGTAGATCGCGCTCCGGCTGACGGGCCGGAAGCCACAACCCTCGTAGACGCGGAGCGCCCCCGAGACGTTCTCCGTGTCGACGCCTAGGCCCGCTTCCGTCATGCCCCGGGCGCGCAGCAAGGGGAAGCTCGCCGCGATGAGCGCCCGCGCAAGGCCGCGCCGGCGCCAGGGTCGACGAACGCTGATGCTCTCGGTGTAGCCGCGGAGCCGGCCGAAGCGTTCGTTCTCGACGGGGTTGATGTAGCCCCGGACCTGGCCGGCAACCTCGTCGCCGTCCCACGCCACCCGCCACAGCGACGTGTCCGACTCGACCGGGTCCGTGAGATACCGCTCGTAGTCCTCGTCCGTCGGCTCGACGAAGCCCCACTCGTCGCTGAAGGCCTCGGTGGCAGCGTCCCAGATCTGGCGGAGGTGCTCCGGTTTGACTTCGCGGATCTCGAGGCCCGCCGGCAATGGCGCATTGGGCAGATCGTCGAGGTGCGGTCGGACCATCGAGTAGCCGTATCGGATCGCCACATAGCCGGCCCTCAGGACGACCGCTTCGCGATCCGGAGCGGAGTCGCCGCCGAACGTCTGGAGGACGTTCTCTCCCTCGGATGTCGCGGCGGCAAGCTCCCGCAGGTGGTCCTCCATGACCCCGAGCATCAGGGAAAGCAGCGGTTCGGGTGGCAGGTCAGGATCGAGCATCGGCAGGATCTCATGGATCCGCGGGCCGTCGACCTCCTGGTGGATCCCGCCGCGAACGTAGCCGACGATCCGCCCGTCGACCTCGACGATCACGACGTCGCGATCGCGGTCGAAGTCGCTCGGATGGTCGTAGAAGATCTCGAACTGCTCATCAGTCGTGGTGAAGTCGGATCCCGTCGCGGCTCTCGTCGCATTCGCGATGGCGTTCATCGCCGGGTAATCGTCCGGACGGCGAAGGTGGCGGAGGACCAGGCCCGACACATCGGACAGAGGCCGCGCGGTCCTGAAGGCGTCGGACACCCGGGTGGCGTCGTTGCTGGCCATCAGTCGAGCGTGAAGTAGTCCGGATCCTGGTACTTCCCCGTCCGCTCCTTTTCGATCTGCATCAGGACGTCGTTGAGGAGCGACGACGCGCCGAAGCGGAACCAGTCCGGGCTCATCCAGCGCGGCCCGAGTGTCTCGTACAGGACGACGAGGTACTGGATCGCCTCCTTGGCGACACGGATCCCGCCGGCTGGCTTCATCCCGACCTGGCGGCCCGTCTGGCGCTCGAAGTCGCGGATCGCCTCGAGCATCACGAGCGTGACGGGGAGGGTCGCCGCAGGGACGACTTTGCCGGTGGAGGTCTTGATGAAATCCGCCCCCGCGGCCATTGCCAGGACCGACGCCCGCCGGACGTTGTCGTACGTTTCGAGCTCGCCGGTCTCGAGGATCACCTTCAGATGGGCCTCGCCGGTCGCCTCCTTGACGTCGACGATCTCCTCGAAGACCGTCAGGTAGTCACCGCTGAGGAACGCGCCACGATCGATGACCATGTCGACCTCGTTGGCGCCGGCCTCAACCGCTGCCCGGGTCTCGGCGATCTTGATGTCGCGGAACGTCTGGCCCGACGGGAAGCCCGTGGCGACCGATGCGACCTTGACGGTCGAGCCCTTCAGAGCGTCCTTCGCCTCAGCGACTAGGGCGGGATAGACGCAGATCGCGGCAACCGACGGAATGGTCGGGTCGCCCGGTTGCGGCGTCATCGCCTTCTGGCAGAGGGCCCGGACCTTGCCCGGGGTGTCCTTACCCTCGAGCGTCGTGAGGTCCATCATCCGGATCGCGAGGTCGAGCGCCCACAGCTTCGACGCCTTCTTGATCGAGCGCTTCTTGAGCGCATCGACGCGCTCTTCCACGCCGACCTGGTCGACCGAGCTGACCCGCCCGAGGAGGCTGCCGAGGGCACCCGGGCGCCCGTCCCACGAGCGGACGAGCTCGTGTGCGCGCTCGCGGGCGAGGGTGTCTGGACGTCGAGTGGCCGTCATGGGACGGTGAGAATACACCGGGCCGTTCGACGGCTCAGCGAACCGCTGGCGACCGTGGCAACGTAGTGGTCGGTGGAGGGGCGAGGCAGCAGGAGGAGAGGGACCATGACCGTTCGCCAGCTACGAACGCGGATCTTCCGCGCGGCCGGTGGAGGCATCGTGGGCGTTGCCGTGATCGGCGCAGGGATCGCGCTCGCGGCCGACCATGCGGTCGCCATCTCCGGCTTCAGTTTCTCGCCCGCCCAGATCACGATCGCCGTCGGCGACACGATCACGTGGACCAACTCGGACGCCCAGGCCCACACGGCGAGCGCGGACGACGGGGCATGGGACGCGGGCCCGCTTCTCGGTAATGGCGGGACCCGATCGGTGACGTTCGAACAGGCTGGGACATTCCCCTACCACTGCGACATCCACCCGACGATGACGGGCACGGTCACGGTCCAGGGGGCGACCGCCCCAGCGACCGACACGGGGACGTCGACGACCGACGGTGGCAGCTCGGACGGGGGCCTGTTCGCCGGCACCGCGGTCGCCGCCATCGCCTGGATCGTGGGGTTCGCCGTGGTCCGTCGGCGGCTGACCGGCGTGCGCTGAGATCGGGAACCGGGCGGCTGCGGTCGCGACAAGCCTCTTTCTCCCGGATCGCGCACAATCAGCACTGACGCCGACATGCAGGGAGGCACGACCTACATTGCCTGACGCGCCCAGCCGACCACGCACCCGATCCCTGATCGCCGCGTGCGTGGCCGTGGTCGTCGTTGCGGCGCTGGGCAGTGGCGTCGCGCTGGCCGCGAGCCAGACCGTGACCATCGCCGACCTCGCCTTCGCGCCGCCGAGCGTGACCGTGTCGGTCGGCGACACCGTCACCTGGACCAACACAGACGCCCAGACGCACACGGCGACCGCCGACGACGAATCCTGGGACGCCGGGAACATCACCGGCAATGGCGGCACTGGCGCCGTGGTCTTCACGACGGCCGGCTCGTACGCGTACCACTGCACGATTCACCCGACCATGACCGGCACCGTCGTCGTCGAGGCGGCCGGCGCAACAGCCGCCGCGTCGATCCAGCCGACGGACACGGCGCCGATCGGTGCCACCGGCAGCGGCGGCGACCGCACGCTTGCCGCCATCGTGATTGCGATGCTCGCCGTTGCCGTCGGGGCGACGGTGCTGTTCCGGCGTCCAACCCAGCTCCTCGCTCGTGCGGTCCCGCTCGAGGTGGCCGTCGGCGCCGTACCTGCGAATGCGCCGAGCTACGAGCTGCCCGCCCGATACGATCGGGCTGCGGGCGAGCGTTCGCTAGCCCCCGTCGTCATCGTCGCGGTCGCTTCGGCAGTCGCGGTGGCCGTCGTCTGGCGGAAGCTGACGTCCCGGGGCTGACCTGGCCGGGCTGACCTTGCGGCCCCCGAACGTGCACAATCGGGGACGACACCCATCCTGCAGGAGGCTCGATCCCGTATGCCCCACCACAACACGCGCCCGCTCACCCGACGGTTGATCTCAGGAATCGTCGCTGCGGCGACGGTGCTCCTCGTCGGGGGCGGCGTGGCGGTGGCGGCGACGCGAACGGTTTCGATCGCCGACTTCGCGTTCTCGCCGAGGACGCTCACGATCAACGTCGGCGACAGGGTGACGTGGACCAACTCCGATGCCGTCGGCCACACCGCAACGGCCAACAGCGGCGCGTTCGACACGGGCAACATCGACCAGGGTGAGTCGGCCACGGTGAGGTTCACCCAGGCCGGCACCTACCGCTACATCTGCACGCCCCACCCGACGATGACAGGAACGATTCGGGTCAGGGCGGCCAGCGGCGGCGGACTCCCGGCGACGGACACGATCGTTCCACTTGCCCCGAATGAGGAGGGCGGGGGCACGCTGCCGGCTCTCCTCGTCGCCGCGGCCGCGACCCTCGCTGGGTTGGCGGTCGCGCGGCGCCGCCGTCGCCCGGCGTGACGCGTCGCGCGGGCTGAACCGCGCTACTTGCCGCCGCGGGCCTTCGGCAGCGGCGGCAGGCCCTTCTTGCCTTCGACGAGGTAGTGCCGGAACCAGTCGCGGACCTGGATGAGGTTCTCCGCGCGGCGGTAGGGCGTTCCGGATCGCGTCAGCTCGTGGGTCTCGCCCGGCACCCGCATGAGGCGCACCGGCCGCTTCTTCGATCGGAGCACCGTGAAGAGCGCCTCCGCCTGGCCGACCGTCGTCCGCAGGTCGCGCTCGCTGTGCTGGATGAGGAGCGGTGTCCTGATCCGGTCGGCATAGGTGAGCGGCGAGATCTCGCGGTAGTAAGCGGGGTCCTCCCACGGCGTCACGCCGAACTCGAGCTTCGCCCAGTCGCCACCGCTGATGTCGCCGGTCAGGAACAGCATCGACATGTCGCTGACGGATCGGCATGTGATCGCCGCCCGGAAGCGCTGGTCGTGGGCGATGATCCAGTTCGTGAGATAGCCGCCGTACGAGCCGCCGGTGACGCCCAGCCGATCCGGATCCGCGAGGCCGTCCGCGACGAGCGAATCGATGCCGCCAATCACATCGCGCATCGGGCCGGGACCCCAGTCGCGCAGGTTGGCCTCGTTGAACGCGCGGCCGTAGCCCTCGGAACCGCGCGGATTGCTGTAGAAGACGCCGATTCCCGCGGCGGCCAGGATCTGGAACTCCAGCAATGGCGACCAGCCATAGAGCGTGTGCGGGCCCCCGTGGATCTGCGTGACGAGCGGGCGGGGACCCGCCGCCTTGCTCCCGGCCGGGATGAACCAGCCCTGGATGTCGCGACCGTCGACGGTGACGTGGCGCTCCTGCGGCTCGGTCAGTTCGACATCCGCGAGCGCGTCCTCGTTGAATGCCGTCACCCGTCGCGGCTCGCCGCGGACACCGTCGCGGACCCAGACGTCCGACAGCTCCGTCGCGCTGGCGCGGAGATAGGCGGTCCGGACACGGCCGCCGGGCACGCTGACCTGATCGAACGAAGTGATGTAGTGGCGGCCGTCCGACAGCCGCTCGAGCTTGCCGTCGGCCGTCCCGATCCGCCAGAACTGGTACGCCCCGTCGATCGGCGCGAGGAATGTCAGCCAGGTGCCGTCGTCCGACGGAATCAGTCGCGGCCCCTCGCCGGGGACGATGTCGCTGTTCATCGCGGAGCCCGGCATGATGTCGTGGCGTTCGGAGATGTTGCGGCCCTCGGCGGGAGTGGCGTCGGAGCCGTCGGCGGCAAAGAGCCAGATGTCGCTCCGGTACCCGTTCGCCGGCACCCGGCCGCCGAGGGCGGCGATGGTCTTGCCATCGGGCAGCCACGTTGGCGCGAACAGGACCGACTCGGTGCCTCCCGAGATCCTCGACCGGCGACCGGTCTCGACGTCGACGACGACGATGTCCGAGCGGTAGTTGAGGTCGTGGTCCCGTGCAACCTGGGTCGAGAACGCGATCCGACGCCCGTCGGGTGACCAGGCCGGATCCTCATCCGCAGCGGTGCCATCGGTCAGCCGGCGCGCCTCGCCGGTCGCGACGTCGACGATCCAGATGTGGGCGACGGAGTCGTAGACGAACTCGGATCCATTGAACATGTACTGGAGCCGATCGATGTAGCGATAGTCGGACTCGGGCGGGTCCGTCGGTTCCCGCTTGGCGTCGAGGCCGCGTGCCTTGCGGTCCTCTTTCCTTGTCCTACCGCGTGAGCTCGTCGTGACGAGGAGCCGCCGTCCGTCAGGCGACCACGCGAAACCGTCGACGCCCCGCGGTAGGTCGGTCAGGCGCCGTGCCTCGCCGCCGCCGAGCGGGAGCAGATGGACCTGGTTGCCGTCCTCACGCTCCTTCGGGTCCTTTGGAGCCTCCGGTTCGTCCTCGACATGGAGTCGTCGGTCGGAGATGAACGCGACGGTCTGGCCATCTGGCGAGAAGCGGGCGCTGCGGTCGTGCTGCGAGCCGATCGTCAGCTGGCGAGGCCCGCCGGTTCCCTCCAACGGCACGAGCCAGACGGCGTGGCGGTAGCCGTCGCCACGCGGCGCGGACGTCTGGAGCGTGACGAGCGCCAATGTGCCGTCAGGCGAGAGCCGCGGGTCCGTCGGGATGCGCAGGCGGTACAGGTCAGCAGGGGCGAGCGAACGCGCCAAGCGGAGTCCTCCGGATCCAGGCGCCGGCGCATGTCGGGCTGCGCGCGAGCGACGACCCGGAGTCTACCGGCTACCATCGGTCCACGATGCGCGACCAGCTGTCGCTGCGACTCGAACCGGACGTCCCGACGCTGCCGAATCTTCCGGTCACGCTCCGGCCGATGATGGCGCGACCCTTGCCCGAACCGTTCGACTCGACGGCGCACCTCTTCGAACCGTCATGGGGCGGCCTCCGGGCGCTGGCATTCGTTGGACCTGCCGAAAGCGCGGGAGCGGGCGACGTGCTTCTCCTCGCCGAAGACGGCCGCGATCTGACACCGGCCCTACCGGAGCTCGCCGGGCTGGCGGTCAGGATCGACGCCCGATCGGCCGTCCTCGATGGCGAGCTGGTCGTCGTGGCCGCCAACGGCCTCGCCGATACGACCGAACTCGACCGCCGGCTGGCTGGCGAACGCGGCCGACCCGTCGCGTTCCTCGCCTTTGACCTCCTCCATCTCGACGGGCGGTCGCTGCTCTCGGCCCCGCTCGACCGGCGACGGCAGGCGCTTCGCCGTGTCCTGCGGCCGGGCGACGAAGTGGTCGCGGTGCCCGCGATCGCGGGTGAGGGCCGGGCGCTCTACGACGCGGCCGCGACCCAGGGGATCGCCGGGATCATGGCCCGCCAGCGATCGAGCCCGTACCTGCCCGGCGTCCGGAGCCGGCTCTGGCGATTCGTCGCGGTCGGGGCGGACGCCGCCGCTGCCGACAGGCCGCTCGACGAGGGCGAGTCGCTGGAACCGACGACATCGACGGCACCGGTCGTTGCGTTGATCCGGCGGCTGCCGCTCCTGTTCGAGGATTGAACCGTGCGCATCCCTGCCCTCGTGGCACTCATCGCGGTCCTCGTGGTTCCCATCGCATGCGCGGATCCAACGCCGGTCACGCCGGTCACGCCGGTCCCGAGGCTGCCATCGGCATCGGCATCGGATGGTGCCGAGCCGGAGCCGGATCGCGTCGTCCTCCTCGAGAAGCCATGGCTCCCGCCGTGGGCCGGGCCGAACACTCCGCCGGAGATCGCCCAGCGGGCCGGGCTTCGGTTCTGTGGCGTCGAGCAGGGGCCGGCGATCGACGTCACGATTCGGAATTGCTTCGTGGATTCCGTCCTCGCCGGCCGTGACATCGAGTTTGCGAGGATCGCACCCACGACCGAAGGCGACTCGATCGCGACCGTGTTCGGCTTCGAGCCGCCCGCGGGCTTTTCGATGGCCGTCGACTCGACACAGGATCGGTATGGCGTCCCGGGCTGGTCGATCACGCGCTGTAACCGATTCATACCGAATCCCGTAAGCGTGTTCGAGCTTGATGTCTGCGAATTGGGTCCCGTGTTGCAGTAGACCGGTCAGCCGCTCCGCGCGGCCTCGACGTACGCGCGCAGGCCCGGGCGCTGGCCGTAAAGCAGGACGCCCGCGCCGTAGATTCGGATCGCAATGACGGCCACGACCGCAATCGTCGCGACGAGCAGGCCGACGGACAGGGCGACCTCCCACGGCTCGACCCGCCCGACCGACAGCCGGGTCAGCATCACGAACGGGCTCCAGAATGGGACGTACGAGGCGATCCGGATGAAGCCGGTGATGCCGCCGGTCAGCGCCAGCAGGCCCATCCCGTAGCCGGCGATCGCAACGATGCTCAACGGGAGGGCGATGATCTGCAGATCCTCCGGACGGCTGACGAGCGAGCCCGCTGCGGCATAGATGAGCGAATACAGCGCGAAGCCAAGGACATAGAAGGCGGCGAACGAGAGCAGCAACCCCGGCGACAGCGAGGACATCGAGGACGCGAGCCCGACACCCTCGCCGAGGACCATCCTGGCAAGGACATCCTCGATCGCGAGGACGATGAGCGCGGGCCCAAGCACGATCGTCGTCTGGGTCGCGCCGGCCAGCCCGATGCCGAGCGCCTTGCCGAGAACGAGCTGGCGGGTCGAGGCGGCGCTGATGAGCAGCTCCATGACCCGGCTCGCCTTCTCGGCGACGACGCCCTGGGCCACCCACATCCCGTAGATGACGATCGTGATGAAGATCAGGAACCCGAACACGGCGCCGACGATCAGCCGGCTGGCGAACGCGGACGCGTCGAACCGCTGCGAGCCGGCATCGCCCTCGCCGAGCGCTCGGAAGATCTCGACGTCCGGCTGCTGGAAGCCCGTGACCGGGTTGCGCGCTGTGTAGTCGAGGACGGCGACGCCGAACACACCGACCGACAGGTTGGAGATCTGCTGCTGGCCCATCGTCTCGCCGAGATGGAAGCTGAAACCGAGCTGTCCGCTCTCACGGCGGATCGCCACGATCGCAGCGTCCAGCCGGCGATCTCCGACTTGGGCGACCGCTGCTTGCTCGTCCGCCATCTCAATGAGCTGAAAGCTGCCGCCCGACTGGTCGAGGATGCCCTGGAGAATCGCGATCGAACGCTTCGCGAGCTCCGGGTCGGTGGCCACGATGGCGACGTTCGTCTGGCTCTGCCGATCGACAAGCTTCGCGACGAGCGGCAGCAGCGCGACGAAGATCGCGAGGCCGGTCAGGACCAGCGTCGAGACGAAGAAGAGCCGCGACCGGACGAGGCCGGAGTACTCGCGCTTCGCGATGATCTGGAGATTCGGGCGGAGAGGCTCGACCCGGCGGGTCGGGGCGTCGCCGTTCACGCGGCGGGCTCGTCCGAATCTGCCTGCGCCACCCCGGCGTCGGCGGGCGGCGTGGACTTGGGCGCGTTCTGGGTCTCCGTCTCGCCATCATCCGGGTCCGGGGCGAGGTGGAGGTCCTCTTCGGGTGGCCGGCCGACATGGTCGATGAAGATCTGCTCGAGCGAGGCCTCGGCGACCTCGAAATGGGTCACCCGAGCCCCGCGCGCGACGGCGGCGGTCAGGATGACGTCCGGCTCGACGCCGGGGTCGAGCTCGATCTCCGTCCGGTCGATCCCGGGCCGGAGGATGCGTGCGCCGGGAACCTCGCCGATCCAGGCGAGGCGGTGGTCGCCCTCGACCGCGAGACGGACGAGGCGCCGGCCGGCCTCACGCCGGATGTCGCGGACCGGGCCGCCAACGACGACCCGCCCACGGTCCACGATCGCGATCGACTCGCAGAGCGCTTCGACGGTCTCCATCTGGTGGGTGGAGAAGATGAGCGTCCGACCCTGCTCCTTGAGCTCCAGGAACGCCTCGCGCAGCAGGGCGACGTTGACCGGGTCGAGGCCGGTGAACGGCTCGTCCATGAGCAACACCGACGGATCGTGGAGGATCGCCGCGATCAGCTGGATCTTCTGCTGGTTGCCCTTGGACAGTTCCTCGGCGCGCCGGTCCGCCAGCTCGGGGACGCGGAAGCGGGCCAGCCAGTGGAGCGCCTCGCGACGAGCGCGGTCAGGCGGGACGCCGTAAAGCGATGCGAAATAGGCGAGCTGGTCGACGACGACCATCCGCGGGTAGAGGCCGCGCTCTTCCGGGAGGTAGCCCCAGGTCGAGCGCGGGAGGACGCGGCTGTCAGTGCCCCGCCAGGTCACGGTCCCTCGGTCCGCCCCAAGGACACCGAGCACGATTCGCATCGTCGTTGTCTTGCCGGCGCCGTTGGCGCCAAGGAACCCGAAGACCTGGCCGGCCGGGACCACGAATGACAGGCCGTCGAGCGCGACGATCGACCCGAATCGCTTGTGGAGATCTTCGATGACCAGGCTCACTCGCCGGAGGATAGCCCTGCAGTGATGCATGCGCGAATGGCCCGATCGTCCGGGCGGCGCTGTCGTCGGTAGCTGACCAGCCATGCGATGATCCCCGGGTGACCACCCAGCCAATCTCCCCGTCTCCGACCGTCGCGGCCCGGATCCACGCCGACCGGACCGCGCGAACGCTCGAGATCGACTGGCAGGATGGCCATCGGACCGTCTACGACTTCCTCGCCCTGCGCTGGCTCTGCCCGTGCGCCTATTGCCGCGGCGAGGCCGGGATGCCCGGCTGGCTGGACACCGCCCCAACCCTGACCGACGAGCAGACGCGGATGGTCGACATCGCCCTGGTCGGCAACTACGCGGTCGCGCCGTCGTGGGGCGACGGACACCACACCGGCTACTACACCTTCGCCCTGTTGCGCGATCGATGCCCGTGCGCGACCTGCGCAACGGCGCGGGCGAGCGCGACCCAACGGACCGGCGAACCCCAACGACACGAGGAGCATCGAGCATGATCGTCGCGACCACTCCGTTCATCGCAGGCCATCGAGTCGCGGAGACGAAGGGCCAGGTCTTCGGGCTCGTCGTCCGCAGCCGCGGCCTCTCCGGCAATTTCATGGCCGGCCTGCGGTCACTCGGCGGCGGCGAGATCCCGGAGTACACGTCGCTCCTCGAGGACACCCGCCGCCAGGCGCTCGACCGCCTCGTCAAGAACGCGACGTTGATGGGCGCAAACGCCGTGATCTCGATGCGGTTCGACAGCTCGGAGCTCGCCGGGACGATGTCCGAGATCGTCGCCTACGGCACAGCCGTTGTCGTCGAGCCCGACGCGGGCGCGTCACAAGCGGGCGACTGACCGGATGCTATCGACGGCGACGCGGGCGGCGATCATCGCCCTCGGCATGCTGTTCGCGGTCGCCGGCCTGGTCGGCGCGAGCGTCGGCGGAGGGATCGGCGCGCTGTGGCTGACGCTGACCGGCGTCGTCCTCGTTGTGGCGGCACTCATCGAGCGCCAGCGGTACCGCTCGGACGCAGCCGACCAGCCGTTCGAACCGACGGGACCGGGCGGCGGCGAGCCGCGAGGCACGCTGGAGCCGCGCTTCCGCCCGACTGACGAGCTGTTCGTCGACCCGACGACGAGCCACACGATGCGAGTCCACGTCGACCCGAAAACGGGCGAACGGCGGTACGTCGCCGAGGGCTAGATCGGCGTCAACGCAGCTCGCCCGGGACTTCCGTAACGTCGGCGCGACAACAGACAAGTGCTATCCTCGGCCGCCCGGAGCGATGACGCCGGAGCGATGAGAGGCACGGGCTGCCGCGCGGTAGCCAGTTGGCAGGAGTGAAACCCGAGCCCATGACCGCCGTTGACGAACGCAACGTCGGTTCCGTGCGGCCCCGAAACCGGGCGCCGCGCCAGCCGGTCGATCGAACGCCGTATCTCAATCGCGAGCTTTCGTGGCTGGACTACAGCGCCCGCGTGCTGTTCGAGGCCGGCGATGCCCGCAACCCACTCATCGAGCGGGTCAAGTTCCTGACGATCTTCGCCGGGATGCTCGACGAGTTCTTCCAGATCCGGGTCGCCGGCCTGCGCCAGCAGGTGAACACCGGATCGGCGTCGCTCTCACCGGACGGCCGGACGGCCGGCGAACAGATCTCCTGCGCCCGGGCGCGCGTGCTCGAGCTCGTCGCAGAGCTCGGCGGGAAGTACGCCGAGATCCGACGCGTTCTCCTGGCCGAGGGAATCGAGATCGTCGACTACGCCGCGATCCCGGAGCACCACGAGACGCTCCGCCAGCGGTTCCTCGACGAGATCTACCCGGTCCTGACGCCGCTGGCCGTCGACCCCGGCCACCCGTTCCCCTACATCTCGACGCTCAGCCTGTCGATCGCCGTCGGTCTGCGCGATCCGGAGACCGGGGAGACGCGCTTCGCCCGGGTGAAGGTCCCGCCGATCCTTCCGCGCTTCATCGAGATCGAGGCGAACCACTTCGTCCTGATCGACCAGATCATCGAAGCGAACCTCGACACGCTGTTCACCGGCATGGAGGTGATCGAGCACCACCTGTTCCGGGTGACCCGCAACGCGGACCTGTCGCTCGAGGAGGACGAGGCCGACGATCTCCTCATGGCGATCGAGGAGGAGCTCCGTCGCCGTCGCTTCGGCGAGGCCGTCCGCCTCGAGGTCGAGCGGTCGATGCCGGCCGCGACCCGCCAGATCCTGCTGCGGGGCATCGGCCTGGGCGAGGACGATTGCTACGAGATCCGAGGGATGCTCGATCTCACGGGCCTCAAGCAGATCGCAGAGCTCGATCGGGCCGATCTCAAGAGCCCCACCTGGACCCCGGTCACGCCGCCGCGGCTCGTCCCGCCGGACGAGGACGAACAGACCGACGTCTTCGCCGTGATCCGGGCCGGCGACCTGCTCGTCCACCACCCGTACGAGAGCTTCACCGCATCGGTCGAGCGGTTCATCGCCCAGGCTGTCGAGGACCCCGAGGTCCTGACGATCAAGATGACGCTCTACCGGACGTCGGGCGACTCGCCGATCGTCCGCGACCTCATCCGGGCCGCCGAGCGCGGAAAGCAGGTCGTCGTTCTCGTCGAGATCAAGGCCCGCTTCGACGAGGAGGCGAATATCGTCTGGGCCCGCAAGCTGGAGCAGGCGGGCGCCCACGTCGTCTATGGCCTCGTCGGGCTCAAGACCCACAGCAAGGTGGCACTCGTCGTCCGCCGAGAAGGGTCCGGGCTCCGCCGCTACGTCCACATCGGGACCGGTAACTACAACCCCAAGACGGCCCGCCTCTACACCGACCTCGGCCTGCTGTCGTGCCGGCCGGAGCTCGGCGCAGACGTGACGGACTTGTTCAACGTCCTGACCGGGCTTTCCAGGCAGCGCGAATTCCGTCGCCTCTTGGTCGCGCCCCACAGCTTGCGGTCGCGCTTCCTGGAGCTGGTCGACCGCGAGATCGCCCACGCAGCGGCCGATCGCGAAGCCCGGATCGTGCTCAAGGTCAACGCCATCGTCGACGAGGAGTCGATCGACGCGCTCTATCGGGCGTCACAGGCGGGTGTCCGCGTCGACCTGATCAGCCGGGCCGGCTGCTCGCTGCTGCCGGGCGTGCCCGGCGTCTCCGACTTGATCACGGTCCGCTCGATCGTCGGCGAGTTCCTCGAACACTCACGGATCTTCGGCTTCGCCAACGGCGGCCAGCCCGATTGGTACATCGGCTCGGGCGACCTGATGGACCGCAACCTCGACCGCCGCGTCGAGGCCGTCGTCCCGGTCGAGGACCCCGAAGCGCGGGCGCGGCTTGCCGAGTTCGTCGAGATCATGCTCGCCGACGACCGCCGGTCGTGGCAGCTCGGCGCGGACGCGGCATGGCGACGGACCGAGGAGCTCAACGGCTTCCCCGGCACGATCGACACCCACGAAGAGCTGATGCGCCGCGCGCTCGCCGCAGGCACCGTCGCGACAGCGCCGCGCCGACCGGGTTCGGGCACCGGCTCGCTCGACCCGCGCGCATGAGACGAGGTCGATGAGCCCGTCGGCGTCCGCCCCGCGCCCGGTCGAGGTGGAGCTGAAGTACCGGCTCCTGAACGACGCCGCCGGCGATCGCTACCTGTTCGCCGACGAGCTCGGTGAGTTCAGGGCGATCACTCCGGTCCGCTCGACGCAGCTGGAGGATCGCTACCTCGATACCGGCGACGGCGCCCTCGCACGGGCCGGCTTTGCAGCTCGGCTGCGCCAGACGGCGAAGGCCACCACCGTGTCGGTCAAGTCGCTGGCCAGGCGGCCGGCGGGATCCGGTGCGCATCGGCGCGAAGAGCTGGAGGGTCCGGCCGATCGGACCGCTGGGCCACGCGACTGGGCTGCCTCCGACGCGCGATCGCTCATCCTCGAGCAGTGTGGCGATGCGCCGCTCGTCGAGGTCGTCACGATCCGGCAGCTTCGCCGCAAGAGGAAGCTCCAGTCGGGCGACACGATCGTCGAGGTCAGCCTCGACGAAGTCGATGTCGTCGCCCGGAGTCGCGTCGTCGAGCGCTTCGTCGAACTGGAGGTCGAGCTCGTCGAAGGCGACGAGGCTGCGCTTGACCGCATCGAGTCGATCATCACCGACGACCCCGGCCTCGTCCCCTCGACAGGCTCGAAGCTTGAGGCTGCGCTGTCGGCGATCCAGGCCTCGACGGGCAAGCGAGGCAAGCGGGCGGCGGCATTCCTGGCGCTCATCGAGCCGGACCTCGATCCAGCTGTGACTCGCGACGTCGAGGCGGCACCCGAGCAGGCCGATCGCGAGGCGGTGAACAGGGCACCCGCGTCCGACCCGGCCGTGCCCGGGCCGGCGGCCCCGGCCACCGCGACATCCGAGCGGCCGGCCGAACGGGCGACGCCCGAGCCAGGGCCAGGGCCAGAGCGCGAGACGAAGCCCAAGCCCGAGCCCGAGCCCGAGCCGCGGGCCGATCGCGGGCCCAGGGCCGAGGCAAGCCCTGATACCGATGCCCCTCGCCTCGTCGTCGGCAAGACGCCCGGCGTACTGGGCGACGACCACCTGGCCGAGGCCGGCCGCAAGGTCCTCCGCTTCCACCTCGCCCGGATGCTCGCGCGCGAAGCGGGAACGCGCGATGGGACCGACGCGGAGGAGCTTCACGGCATGCGCGTCGCCACGCGGCGTCAACGCGCCGCGTGGCGGGTCTTCGGCGAGGCGTTCCGAGCCGGCCGGACGAAGACCCATCGCAAGCGCCTCAGAGAGGTCGCCGCCCGGCTTGGTGCGGTCCGCGACCTCGATGTGCTCCTCGAGGCGGCCGACGCCTACCGCTCGGACCTGCCCGCGAACGAACAGCGAGCGCTCGAGCCGTTGCTTCGTGGCTGGCGCGACCATCGCGACGACGCCCGCCGGCTCCTCCTCCGGGAGCTCGATTCAGACGGCTACAAGCGCTGGATCGACGATTACAGCGAGTTCGTTCGCCACGAGGGACTCGCGGTCCTCCCGGTCTCGCCGACGGAGCCGCACCGCGTCCGCGACACGGCCGCTTCCCGGATCCTCGCGGCATACGAGGGGGTCCGGGCCTACGAGCCGGTCCTGCGCTGGGCCGACGTCGAGACGCTCCACGAGCTCCGGATCGCCGGCAAGTGGCTCCGCTACACGCTCGAATTCGTGCGGGAAGCGCTCAACCCCGAGGCGTCGATGTTGATCGCCCGGGTCACCTCCCTCCAGGACCACCTCGGCTTGCTGAACGACGCCGACGTTACCGCCCACATGGCCCGGTCCTTCCTGGTCGAGAACGCGGGCGAACTGAGCCAGCTCGAGAGCGCGGCGATTGCGCGCTATCTCGTCAGTCGCGAGAAGGAAGTCGCGCGGCTTCGGCGGACCGTCGGCGGTCCATGGCGCGGCATCGCCGGCGTGTCGTTTCGGCGGGCCATGGGGCGGACGATCGCGGGGCTGTAGTCTCCCCGGCGACCGCGGCGGATCGGCGCACGCGGCTACTCAAAGCACCCAGCCGTGGGCGAGCCGTTCGAGCTGGTCGCGCCACGCCGGGCCCGCGTGCGAGACCGCGAGGACAGTCCCTTCACGAATTCCGCCGTCGGAGACCCGGACCTCGGGGACGCCATACACGGCCATGATCGCCTCGATCAGCGCCGCGCCGGCTCCGAGGATTCGCGCCCGGGCGGGCCTGAGCCCATATCGCGCGACGATGGCTTCGCTGGACTCCGCCAGGACCAGCTGAAACGCGAAGTCCAGGTCGGCGGACGTCAATCGCCGGGAAGACAGTCCGTCGGGGACGACCTTGAGCAGGTTTGACGAAGGGCCCCCGACAAGCACGATGTCGACGGGTCGGAACGTCGGGGCGACAGACAACGCATCGGCGGCCGCCGAGCGAAGGTCCGCGAGCTCGCTCTCGCGGAGGGGATCCCCTGAGACGAATCGCCGCGTCAGCTTCGTCGCCCCGATCCGCATTCCGGCTGCGATCGCGCGCTGATCGGGCCCGACAAAGATGAGCTCCGTGCTCCCTCCACCCACGTCCACCACCAGGAGGTCGTGCTCGACGGGGCGGCCATCGGTCACGCCGACGAGCACGAGCAGAGCCTCTTCTTCGTGGCTCAGGATGTGGAGCCGAACGCCCGTCGCTTGCTCGACCTCGTACGCGATTCGCGTTGCGTCCTTCAAACGGCGCAGCGGCTCCGTCCCGATGAAGGTGACGTTCTCCGCGCCAGCCTCCCGGGCCAGGGATGCGTATCGGGCCAGGACATCCACGAGGGCAAGCCGACCCTTGTCGCCGAGACTGCCCTGCGCCTCGAGGGCCTCGCCAAGGCCGAGGAAGACGGATTCGTCGAGGATCGGTTCGATCCTGTGGTCTACGACGTCGGCGACGAGTAGGTGAACGGTGGTCGAACCGAGATCGACCGCGGCGCCGACCCGTCTCGAATCAGGCGCCACTCAGGAGGCGGTTCAGGTCGATGGGGTCGACGGCCTCGTCGACCTCCGGCGCGTCGCCGGCCTCTTCGCAGCCGTCTTCTTCGTCGCTGGCTTCCTTGTCGCCGGCGTCTTCGTCGCGGCGGCCTTCGGCTTCGGCGTCGATGCCTGCGGCGTCGATGACTTGGGCTTGGTGGTCCTCGTCGCCCTGGGCTTGGCGGCAGTGGTGGAGGGCGCGGGCGTTGTTGCAGCCGTCGCGGCCGCCGGCGTCGACTTCGGCGTGGCACGGCGGCGGGCTGTCGGCTTCGTCGTTGACTTCGCGGCGGTCCGTGTGGTCCGCCTGATGGGCCGCCCGGCAGGCCGCTTGAGTCCCTTCAGACCCGTGACGAGCGCCGCGAGCTCACGGACCTCGGCCACGACCTCGGCGAGCCGCACCGTCCGCTTTTCGCGGTTCTTGTCGGTTGCCTTCCCGAGCCGTTCGCGACGTCGCGTCTCCTCGTCACGGGCGGCTGCGAGCGCGTACTCGAGCCACTCGAGGTGGCGGGCAACTGCTGCGACGGGCGTCATCGCCGCCGGATCGTCCTTGGCCATTGATTCTCCCTCTGAACTCGCTCGAACGCGCCCGATCATAGCCGCCCGCGACTGAATCCGACGACCGGGGACGGTTCGGCGCGCGGCGTTAACAAAGCCTTAACAGGGCACCAACCACGTGTTGAACGCCTTCCACGAACGTCGATACCGGAGTGAGCAATCATCCCGCGCCCGAGCGCGGTCCGAGTGGAGGGTTCTAGTGACGATCACCGGTTCAAAGCGCCTCGCGGCGCTCGCCATCGCGTCCCTGATCGCGATCGGCGCGTGCAGCAGCCCGGGCGCGAGCGGGTCGCCGAGCAGCCAATCGGCAGGCGCATCAGCATCGTCTGAGCCGTCAGGCGAGGCCCTCAGCGGCTCCGTCAAGATCGACGGATCCAGCACCGTCTATCCGATCACCGAAGCTGTCGCCGAGGAGTTCCAGGCGGCGAACAGCGGCGTCCAGGTTTCGGCGGCGTTCTCCGGCACGGGCGGCGGCTTCAAGCTCTTCTGCGCCGGCGACACCGACATCAACGATGCCTCTCGTCCGATCAAGGCAGGACGATGACGGCGAAGGCAAGGCCTGCGCGACCAACAACATCGAGTATGTCGAGCTCCAGGTGGCGATCGATGGCCTGACGGTCGTCGTCAACCCGGCGAACACCTTCGCCACATGCCTGACGGTCGAGGAGCTGGCCAAGATCTACGGGCCGGACTCGCCCCAGGAGCTGAAGTGGAGCGATGTCCGGGCCGATTTCCCGGCCGATACCGTCAACCGCTTCATGCCCGGCGCGGACTCCGGAACGTTCGACTACTTCACCGAGGTGATCAACGGCGAAGTCGACGCGGCGACGCAGTACGCGACCCCGTCCGAGGACGACAACGTCCTGGTGACCGGCGTCGCCGGCGACGTCAACGCGATCGCCTTCTTCGGATACGCCTACTTCGTCGAGAACAACACCAAGGTCAAGGCGCTCGAGGTCGATGGCGGATCCGGCTGCATCGCGCCGACCGAGGCGACGATCAACGACAACAGCTATGCGCCGCTCTCGCGGCCGCTGTTCATCTATCCCGACGTCGCCAAGGCCAATGCACGGCCGGAGCTGAAGGCCTTCGTGGACTTCTACCTCGACAACACGAACGCCCTGTCGGCCGAGGTGGGCTACGTTGCCCTTCCCGATGACCTCCTCGCGAAGGAGAAAGAGGAGTGGGCCACGGCGGTCGGCGAATGACAAAGGCGTCCTGACGCTCTTCTCCTCCTCACGCACCGGCTCGAAGCTCGGATCGAGCCGGTGCGTCTTCCCATTTCGGAGGACCCACATCGAATGTCTGCGCCGCCCCTCGCGCTGACGCGGCACCGGCCGCTGTCCGAACGGATCATCGAAGTCGCACTCTTCCTGTCGGCCGTCCTGGGCGTCGTGACGACCGCCGGGATCATCCTGGTCCTGGCCGCCCAGACCTTCGAGTTCTTCTTCGAGGTCAGCCCGATCGACTTCCTGACCGGAACGAAGTGGTCGGCGGCCATCCGGCCCTATGCGTTCGGCATCCTGCCGCTCGTATCCGGGACGCTCCTGGTGGCCGCGATCGCGATGCTCGTCGCGGTACCGCTTGGGCTCCTCGCGGCGATCCTGCTCGTCCGACTACGCCTCGCCCCGCGTCCGGACGATCGTCAAGCCGCTGCTCGAGACGATCGCCGGCATCCCGACGATCGTCTTCGGCTTCTTCGCGATCAACTTCCTCGCTCCGCAGGTCCTCCAGCCGCTCCTCGGCAAGTCGAACATCGGGACGTTCTCGGCGCTGGCGGGCGGGATCGTCGTCGGCTTGCTTGTCACGCCGCTCATCGCCTCGATCTCCGAGGACGCGATGCGGGCGGTGCCGCGCGGCATGCGCGAAGGTGCGTTCGCGATGGGCGCGACGAAGTTCGAGGTCGTTCGCAAGGTCGTCCTACCCGCCGCGATCTCCGGGATCATGGCTTCGATCATCCTGGCGATGAGCCGCGCCATCGGCGAGACGATGGCGGTCTCCCTCGCGGTCGGCGACAAGCCGCAGCTGACGTTCGACCCGACCGAGAGCGTGCAGACGATGACGGGCTTCATCGCCCAGATCGCCATCGGTGAGACCGCTCAGGGCTCGATCCAGTTCAAGTCCCTCTTCGCCGTCGGGGCCACGTTGTTCGTGATGACCCTGGTGCTCAATCTCATCAGCGGCTGGGTCGTCCGCCGCTTCCGGACGGTCTACTGATGTCGACGATCGCTCCAACCGCCGGCCCGCCGCTGGCACCCGCGGCGACGCGCTTCGAGCCTGCGCTCGCCCGCCGGAAGCTGACGGGGACGATCTTCTACGGTGCGTGCCTCGCCGCGATCGGGATCCTCCTGCTCGCGCTCCTGATCCTCCTGGTCGACATCCTGTCGCGCGGCCTGCCCTGGCTCGACTTCCAGTTCCTCACCGGTGTCCCGTCCCGACGACCGACATCCGCGGGCGTGCTCCCGGCCCTCGTCGGCTCTATCGAGATCAGCGTCATCGTCGGCCTGCTCACGTTCCCGATCGGTGTCGCCGCGGCGATCTACTTCACGGAATACGCCCGCGACACGCGCCTGAACCGGCTTCTCCAGACGAACATCAGCAACCTTGCCGGCGTGCCGTCGATCATCTACGGCATCCTCGGACTGACCGTGTTCGTCCGGCTTGCCGACCTCGGGCCGACCGTGCTCGCAGCGGCTCTGACCCTGACCCTCCTGATCCTGCCCATCGTGATCATCGCCTCGATCGAGGCTATCAAGGCAGTTCCGACCGCACAACGAGAAGGCGCCTACGCGCTTGGCGCGACGCGCTGGCAGATGGTCCGGCGGTCCGTTTTTCCCGCCGCGGCTCCGGGCATCATGACCGGGATCATCCTCGCCATGGCCCGCGCCATTGGGGAGGCAGCGCCGCTCATCCTCATCGGCGGCGTCGGCTTCGTGACGTTCCTCCCGAGCCCGGCCTCCGGCGCCTACACCGTCCTGCCGCTGCAGATCTTCGACTGGGCGAAGCGCCCGCAGGACGACTTCGCCGCCCTGTCGTCGGCGGCGATCATCGTGATCCTGGTCCTGATGCTCGTTCTCAACGGCCTCGCACTCATCGTCCGGGCCCGCCTCTCGAGGCACATCCAGTGGTAGAGGAGAACTCCGTGAATACACAGCTCTCGGAGGCGCCCGTCCGCGAATCGTCGACCGACGGAGCCGGTCCGGCGATCCGGCTCGCTACCATGGCTCGCGAGGAGGCACCACCCGCCACGCAACGCGACGTCGAGTACATCGTCGAACTCCAGGACGTGTCCTGCCACTACGGCTCGTTTCGCGCCGTCCGGAACGTCGACATCAAGGTCGCGAAGCACGCGATCACGGCGCTCATCGGCCCGTCGGGCTGCGGCAAATCGACGCTGCTGCGAACCATCAATCGGATGAACGACCTGATTCCCTCGTATCGATCCGAGGGCCGGATCCTGCTGGACGGTCAGGACCTGTTCGCCAAGTCGGTCGATCCAGTGGCCGTTCGTCGCCGTGTTGGCATGGTGTTCCAGAAGCCGAACCCGTTCCCGAAATCGGTGTATGACAACATCGCCTTCGGTCCGCGGATCAACGGCTACAAGGGGAACATGGATGAGCTCGTCGAGAGCAGCCTGCGCCGCGCGGCCCTGTGGGACGACGTCAAGGACAAGATGAAGCAGTCGGGGATGGCCCTGTCCGGCGGCCAGCAGCAGCGCCTCTGCATCGCCCGCACGATCGCAATCAACCCTGAAGTCATCCTCATGGACGAGCCGTGCTCGGCGCTCGACCCGCGATCGACGCTCCAGATCGAGGAGCTCATGGCAGAGCTCAAGCGCGACTACACGATCGTGATCGTGACCCACAACATGCAGCAGGCCGCACGGGCGTCCGACGCGACCGTTTTCATGACGATGGGCGACGATCGAGCCGGATATGTCGTCGAGAGCGCACGGACGATCGACATCTTCACCAACCCGAAGAACCAGCTCACGGAAGACTATGTCTCCGGGCGGTTCGGCTGATGGCGCAGGGAGACCCCATGACCCCGCACGACCCCTCGACCAAGGGAACCGTCACCCGCCAGATCTCCGACATCATGCGTGAGGCCGAGACCGAGCTCCTCGAGGCAGTGTCCGCGGATCCGGCCACGCACCCGCCGCGAGCCGGCCTCGACGGCGAGATGCGCGAGATAAAGGACCACGTCCTCCGGATGGGGTCGCTCGTCGAGGACGCGATCCGGGCGGCCATCCAATCGCTGCTCGAGCACGATGCCGCCGCGGCCACCGAAGTCATCGTCAACGATCGCCGGATCAACGAGATGCAGCGCGAGATCTCGACCCTCATCACCCGGACGATCGCGACCCAGTCGCCGGTCGCCCGTGACCTGCGCTTCCTGCTGTCGCTCGATCACGTCTCGTACGAGCTCGAGCGGATGGGCGATCACGCGGGTTCCGTCGCGAAGCAGGTCCGCAAGCTGGCGCCGTTCCCGCCGCTCAAGCGGTACGTCGATGTTCCGGCGATGGGCGAGCTTGCGGCAACCCTGGTCGGCGACATCCTCCGCGCCCTCGTCGACGTGGACGTGAACGCTGCGCGGGCGGTCGCCGCGCGTGACGACGAGATCGACAACCTGTACCACCGGACCTTCGACGAGGTCGTCGAGCTCATGCGGGCCGATCCCGGCAACGTGGAGCGCGGAACCCGGATCCTGTTCGCGGCTCACTACATCGAGCGGATCGGCGACCGGGTGACAAACATCGCGGAAGACGTCGTGTTCCTCGCCTCCGGCGAGATCGAGGACCTCAACCCGTGACGGCGACGCCCATTCGCGTCCTGGTCGTCTGCACCGGTAATTCCGCTCGCAGCATCCTTGCCGAGGCGCTGCTGCGCCACCACGGCGGGGCGGCCTTCGAAGTCCACTCGGCAGGCACGGAGCCGAAGGGGATCAACCCCCTGACGGAGCGCGTTCTGGACGAAGCAGACCTCGACCACGCCTGGGCGAGATCGAAGTCCGTGTCGGAGTATCTCGGCCAGTCGTTCGACTACGTGATCACCGTCTGCGACCAGGCCCGACAGGTCTGCCCGGTCTTCCCCGGCGTCCACGAGTCACTGCACTGGGGATACGAGGACCCGGCCGCCGTCCAGGGGACCGAGGAACAGCAGCTGGCCGCGTTCCGCTCGACGCTGACGCTGATGGCCGGGCGAATCCAGACCTTCGTCACGCTGGCGCGGAGGGATCGGGCGTTCGTCGCCGGGTAGAATCGGACCGATGGCCGACCGCGACACCGTCCAGCTCCACCTCCTCCGGCACGCGCATGCCGGCGACCCCGAGGGCTGGACAGGTCCCGACGCGGCGCGACCCCTCTCGCCGAAGGGCGAGCAGCAGGCCGAGCGCATGGGCCGGTTCCTCGCCGAGGTCGGCTTCAAACCGGACGCGATCATCACGTCGCCGAAACTCCGAGCCGCCCAGACTGCGGAATACGTGGCGAAGGCCCTCGACATCGAGGTTCGCGAAGACGAGCGACTCGCCCGCGAGTTCGACCTCGTGACGATCGAGGCGATCCTGTTCGATGCCGGCGAGCCGACCAAACCCGTGCTCGTCGGTCACGACCCGGACTTCAGCGACGTGCTGGCGACGCTCATCGGCTCGGCGAACGTACCGATGAAGAAGGGTGCCTTCGCGCGGATCGACGCGGTCCGGCCACTTGCCGCCGGGTCCGGCACGCTGCGCTGGCTCGTCTCGCCTGATCTGCTGGCGGGCCGAAGCGCGCGCTGAGTTCGGGCGTCAGGCCTGGGGCAGGCTCGACGAGGTGGACGCGGCGGGCCGCCGCAACGCGGATACGGGAATGAGCTGCGGCGCGCCGCCCAACTCCGAGGCCAGCGATCGGAGCCGCTCAGCGGCAGCCGGCGCGAGGCGGTAATAGATCCAGGTCCCCCGCCGCTCTGACTCGACGACCCCGGCTTCGCGAAGGACCTTGAGGTGATGCGAGACAGTGGGCTGGCGGACATCGCAGCAACTGGAGAAGTCGCACGCGCAGACCTCCGGCGCACCCGCGAGCTCGCGGACGATCGCCAGGCGGGTCGGGTCGGCGAGTGCCTGGAAGAGTCGGACGTCGGGGTCGATCAGGGTGGTCTTCGCTCGTGTCATGCGTCCATCATATCGACAAACGTCTATATTGACAAGTATCGATATAAGAGGTTAGTCTGAGGGCCAGGCCAGACAATCGAAGCGAAAGGAACCAAGACATGGATGGGAACTCCAACATCGCCGCCTGGATGATCGCGGGCGGCCTGAAGTCCGACACCCCGAGCGATCGCGATCTCGAACAGACTCGCGCGCTGAAGGAATCGCGATCGGCGACGCCCGGCTTCGCGAGCCGGCTTGCCGCTGCGATCGCAGCGATCCGACCAGCGGCAGCTCCCGCCGACCCCGCCTGTTGCCCCGCCTGAACCCCAACCCGGACCGGAGGCCGATCACGATGACGCTCGACCAGGAAGCGATTCACGATGAAGTCCGCGCCCGGTATGCCGAGGCCGCCATTGCGGCGACCGCGCGCCGATCCGACTCGGATGCCCAGGCCTCGTGCTGTGGCCCCGACGGCAGCGTCGTCTACGGTGACCACCTCTACGCCGACGCCGATCGGGCCGCCCTGCCCGAGGCAGCCCTCCTGGCAAGTCTTGGCTGCGGCAATCCGACCGCCGTCGCGGAGCTCCGCGAGGGCGAGCGCGTCCTCGACCTGGGATCCGGCGGCGGCATCGACGTCATCCTGTCTGCCCGTCGCGTTGGCCCGACCGGCCGCGCGTTCGGCCTCGACATGACCGATGAGATGCTCGACCTCGCGGCCAAGAATGCCGCCGAGGCGGGCGTCACGAACGTCGAGTTCGTTCGCGGCACGATCGAAGCGATCCCACTCCCCACCTCCTCGATCGACGTCGTCATCAGCAACTGCGTCATCAACCTTGCCGCCGACAAGGCGGCTGTCTTCCGCGAGATCGCCCGCGTCCTTCGACCCGGCGGGCGTGTCGGAGTGAGCGATGTCGTCGCCGACGACAGCCTGTCGCCCGCTGAACGCGCCGAGCGCGGCAGCTTCGCCGGTTGCATTGCCGGTGCGCTGTCATTCGACGAGTACCGCCTGGGCCTCGCGGCCGTCGGCCTGACCGACGTGGAAGTCGTCCCGACCCATGCCGTCGCCGATGGCCTCTACGCGGCAATCGTCCGCGCTACCAAACCGGCCGTCGCGTTGACCGACGAATCTCTGCCCGTGATGCCGGACCTGCCGCGGCCGCTCGCGGTCGTGGGCACGAGCGTCGGCTTCGGCGCGGGTTGCGGTTGCGGCGCCGACGGCTGCTGCTGACCTGCGACGGGCACGCACGAGCGGACATTTGTCAGCAATCGGCGCCGACTCGTGTCGGTCGCCGGACACGGAGCACCGGGCCTACGGTGGCACCCTGACCGCCAGATCACAGATCATCCGAGGAGCATCAGAACCATGACCCCGGTCGCCGCCTACTACATCTTCGTCGCCAACGAGCAGGCGCGAGAGGCCGCCGAGAAGTACCGCGTGCAGGGCCCGTCGCTGGGCGACCGCGTTCGCGCGTTCGTCGCCGCCCGCCGCCAGAAGGCGCCGGTCGCCCGCCCGTCATCGGTCGCCCGCACCGCCTGATCAGCCGATCGAAACAGGCGCCTCGTCTTCGTCCGCGCTGACCGGAAACGGCAGCGCGATCGGGTCCGTTGCGAGACGGCTTCGGCCGTGCTCATCGAACCGATCGAGGCCGAGGTCGGTGACGTCGACGAGGTCGGTCGAGCCACGGGTCGCGAGGTCCGCGGCGACACGAGCCACGCCTGGTCCCCACATCATCCCGTGACCGCCCGCCGAGGCGATCGTCACGCCATCGATCACGCCACCGTCCGGCGTCAGCGCCGGGCCGAGGATCGGCAGGTGGTCTGGTGTGTAGTCAATCGTCGCGGCCCAGATCTTGCGGATTCCCAGCTGCGCCGTCACCGGAACGAGCGCGCTCAGCCGCGTCCGGACCTTCTCGAACATCGGCCAGTTGATCGACCGCGCCTCGCCGGGCGCCTCGTCCGGGTCGCTCCAGCCGAACAACAGGCCGCCTTCCTCGAGCCGCCAGTACAGGCCCTCACCGATGTCGAAGATCATCGGCGCACGCTCGACATCGAACTGCTCGTGCGGCTCGAGCACGCAGACCGTGTGACGAGCGGCCCCGGCCGGGATCCGGAGCCCAGCGAGCGTTCCGACCGCCCGCAGTGACGGCCCACCGGTGAGGATCACGCGATCGGTCGCGATCGGTCCGCCGGCCGTCTCGACGCCGACGACCCGCTTTCCCCCGGACGCTGTCTGCTCGACGATCAGCCCCATGAACGCCGTTCGCTCGTTGAGCTCGACGCCCGCCGCCTGCATGGCCAGGGAGTAGGCCCGGACGTTCCGCGGCGGGTCGATGTGGCCGTCCGTCTCGATGAAGCTGCCGCCGCGGTGGCCGTCCGCCGACAGCGTCGGGATGAGCATCGCGGCTTCGGCGGCCGATAGCCAGCGAACTCCGAGCCCCTCGCGGCGCTGCATCTCGACGCGCTCCCGGCCGGCCCGCTCGTCCTCTTCGGTTACGGCGAGGATGAGGTAGCCGAGCTCGCGGAAGCCGGAGTCCGTCCCGATCGTCGCGCGCTGGCCGTTGTAGAAGTCGATCGTCCAGCGGCCGAGCGCGACGGTGGCCGGTGTCCCGCCCTGGGCACGGACGATGCCGGCCGCTCGCGAGCTCGCACCCTGACCGACGAGCCCTTTCTCGAGAACGACGACCCGACCGAGCCCGTCGCTCTTCGCGAAGTACGACGCCCAGCCTCCGACCGTGCCGGCACCGACAACGACGAGATCGGCGCGCTCTGGCGTGGTCATGAGGGCGTCCTCCTAGGCGACGGTTGCTCGGTGAGCATAGGACGGGGCGGCCGTCGATCACCGCCGTGGTTTCGTCACGCGACCCAGGACGGCCAGGCGCCGCTACCCGTCCAGCGCCGCGGCTTCCGCGCAGATCGCGAAGACACCCATGCGGTCCAGCTTGCGATACGTCGGGAGGCGACGGACCGTCCAGGCGGCAACCTCGAGGTCGGCTGCACGAGCGCGGGCGAACGATCGGGCGTCGATCGCGTGCCAGTCGACGGAAACCCCGCGACAGTCGAGGTCCGTCGCCGTCCGGATCGTCGCGTCGAGAGATCCTCGGCGTTGAGCCAGCGCGGCCACAGCGGCGCGAGGCGCCCGACCCGCTCGAGGGTGCTCGCCTCGAACGATGACACGATCGCGCGCTCCAGGCCCGGGCCGCGGACAGCCCGTCAACACGTCGACGGCGGCGCGCCCGTGGTCGCCCTTCAGCTCCACGTCGAGGAAGGCCCGTCGCGGCAGCGCGGCGAGCACCGCCTCGAGCGTCGGAACGCCGTGAACGTCGAGCGCCGTCGGCGCTCAGGTCGTCGACCCGTACGTTCGACGCCCTGCACGCGCTCGAGCGTCTCGTCGTGGATCACTACCGGCACCCCGTCCGCCGACGTGCGGACGTCGAACTCGAGGCCGTCGCAGCCGGGGATCGCGAGGGCGGCGATGAACGCCGCGATCGTGTTCTCGGGTGCGCGGCGCCAGTCGCCGCGATGGGCCAGCCGCAGGCGTCAGCGCGTCACGGCTCGCTGGCCGACCGCCAGGCGCGCCGAGATCCCGAGGTGGTCGCGACGGGTAGAGCGTCGGATCCTCGGGATCCGGCCGGTCGAAGGCGAGGCGCGCCGACGTCGACCGAGACGGCGCCGCGGACCCAGATGTAGTCGAGGCACTCCGGCGAGCCGTCGGTGTCCATCGCCGGCGCCTGGAGGCCCGACGGCCACGTGACGGCGGGCTCCGTCGCCGTTCGCCTCCGCATAGGCCGAGCGGAAGCCGGCCGCTCGCATCCGGGCGTACGTCGGCTCGGCGGGATCGGCATTGAAGTCGCCCATCAGCGACGTGCGCGTCGGCCGCCGGTGCGGCGGTCGATCCACTCGAGGAGCTGGCGCAGCCTGTTCGTCGCGGAGGGCCTCGTCCGGCCCGAGGTGGTGGAGGTGAGTGACGACGACCGTGACCGCCGACCCGCCCGCCAGCCGCACCGTCGCCCGGTGCGCTGCCCGGTTGTGCCCGAGATCGATGCCGCGCCTCGTCGGACGCGGCTAGCGGCTCGCGGACCAGGAGCGAGTTGCCGTACTCCGGCCGACCCGCCCAGCCGCGAACGGCCGAGTAGCGGCCCTCGCCCGCGGCACCGATCAGCCGGTCCTGCTGCATGACGTAGACGCACTCCTGGAGCCCGAGCAGATCGGGCTGGAGCGCGCTCATGTCGGCGAGGATCAGCGGCAGCCGCTCGTGCCAGCGGTCGGCGAGGTTGAGGATGTTGAGCGTCGCGACATGGAGCCGGTCCATCGCGCTCAGTCTGACGGGTTCGCAGCGCTCGAGATCGGCAGCGCGAACGAGAACGTCGAGCCCACGCCCTCCGCGGACTCGACCCAGATCCGGCCGCCGTGCTGCTCGATCACGTGGCGGGCGATCGACAGGCCCGAGACCCCGTTCCCCCTCCCCGCACCCGCGCCCGGTCGACCTTGTAGAACCGCTCGAAGATCCGGGCCTGGTCGGCCTTGGGGACGCCGACGCCGTGGTCCTCGACCGACGTGATCAGCCTCGCGGTCGAGCTGGGCGACGCGGACGGTGACGTCCCCGGAGTCGCCGCCGAACTTCAGCGCGTTGTGGACGAGGTTGACGACGACCTGGCCGATCCGCGACTCGTCGCCACGGACGGGCGGCAGCCGGTCCGGGAGATCGACGACGAGCCGCAGGCCCTGGCGATCGGCGAACAGCCGCAGGCGCTCGACGGACTCAGCGACCACCCGCCCGAGGTCGACGTCGTCGAGCAGGACGAGCGGGCCGCCGCTCTCGATCCGCGCTAGGTCGAGCAGCTCGTTGACCATCTGGACGAGGTGGCCCGTCTCGACTTCGATCTTGCCGATGCGATCGCGCATCTTCGCCGGGACCGCATCGCCGCGCCGCGTCGGCGTCCCGCGCGAGCGTTTCGGCGAGAAGGCTGATCGTCGTCAGCGGGCGTCCGAAGCTCGTGCGAGAGGTTGTCGATGAACTCGGCCCGGATCTGCTGGAGGCGGCGGAGCTCCGTGACGTCCTCGAGCACCACCCAGACCCCGCGAACCGGGGATCGGCGAGCCCGGACGATGAGAACCGGGCCGTCCTGGCCACGAAAGCGGAACTCGCCCGATGCCGACCCGCTCTCGCGGGCCGCGACGAGGAGCGCCTCGAACCGGGCGTCGACGAAGGCCTCCATCGCCGATCGGCCGACGATCGAGCCCGGTGCGCCGCCCCAGCAGGATGTGGGCCGCCGGATTCGCCAGCTCGACGCGCAGGGAGTCATCAAGACGCAGGATGCCGACGCCCATGAGGTCGGCGAGATAGGACGACGTTGCGCGTCTGCTGGTCGAGCTCGAACTCGCTCGCGGTCAGGCGCTCCTGGAGGTGGCGGACGCGAGTGTCGAGTTCGTCGCCGGCGCCGTCTTCGGCCGTCAGCTCGCGGATCGCCTCGAGCTCTCTGCCACGGGCAAGGACCAGGCCGATGGCGATCGCCAGCAGGATCGCTTCGCGCCGCGATGAACGCGATGACCGGCCAGTCCACGTTCCGAGCATCGCACAGGCGGACTTCCCGCGTTACCCTATCGACGGTCGCCTTCGACGACCATCCGCCGGCCCGAGCCCCGGCCGGCACCCTCCCGGAGGAGCCACGTGCGCCTGCGCCTCATCCCTCGCGAAGAGCGATTCTTCGACCTGTTCGTGGAGGACGCCGCCAACGTCCTTGCCGGCGCCCGCCAGCTCGAGGCGATGCTCCGGACGTACGATGAGCCGGAGGCCCGCGCCGCGGAGATCCGGGCGACCGAGCACCGCGGCGATGAGATCAGTCACGACATCGGCCATCGCCTCGAGGCGACCTTCGTGACGCCGTTCGACCGCGAGGACATCTACGCGCTGATCAGTGGACTCGACGACGTCCTGGACCTGATCGAGGAGACCGCCGACACGTTCGTCCTCTATCGGATCGACGCGCCGACCGGGACCGCAGTCGAGCAGGCCGCGATCATCGTCAAGCAGGCAGAGCTCCTCCACGAGGCGCTCGGCCACCTGAAGGGCTTCAAGGGTCTCGACCGGTACTGGATCGAGGTCCACCGCCTCGAGAACGAGGGCGACCGGATCGCCCGCGCGGCGATCGCCGAGCCTCTTCCACGGCGAGACGGACGCCGTCAACCTCGTCAAGTGGAAGGACATCTACGGCCTGCTCGAGTCGACGATCGACAAGGCCGAGGACGTCGCGAACATCATCGAGCGGATCACGATCAAGCACGCGTGAGCGATCGGCGGGCGGCCCGCGCACTGATCGCCCTCGCCATCCTCGCCTCGACGGCCGCCTGCGGAACCGCGCAACCGTCCGTCGCGCCCGCAACAGCCGCCGCGTCGGCGGTCCAGGCGCCACCGAACCCCGCGCTCCTGGAGTTCGAGCAACGGGTCGCCGACGCGGTCGCACGAGACGGACAGCTCGTCCGCGGGCTCGCCGCGGCCAGCGCCGGATCGCGCGGCCAGCTCGGCCTCGCCGCCCGCCAGATGACCGACTGGGCGACCGACGAGCTCGCCTGGATCGACGACCATCCGCCCGAAGCCTGTTACAGGAGGCCGCCGCCGCGTTCAAATCGGGCATGACCGACATCCTGTCGGCCGCCGACCGCGTTCGCGAAGCTCGCCGCGGCATCGGGCCCGCCAAGCGACGAGGAGGGCGGGCCAGGCCGGGCAACTGCTGTCGAACGGGACGGCGTCGCTCGAAGCAGGCGGCGGCCCTCGGCGAAGTCGGCAAGGGCCGCCTGCCGCTGAACGTATGGGCACGGTCGCCGCCGGCGAAGGGCTAGCTCGCCGGGCGTCAGCCAGACGGGATACTCGCGGACGAGGATCTCGCTGCCGTCCTTGGCCGAGGCGGCCCACACCCGGAGCGTGCCCCACTGCGCCGTCGAGACGTCGTATCGGCACGGTCACGTCGAACGCACCGCTCTCGCACATGCACGCTGCCATCGCCGGCTGGCTCGTACGATCGTGCGGCCGTCACCGTCGATCAGCGTGACCATGAAGGTCGCCTCGAAGACGCCCTGCGCCGAGCCCGCGACACGGGCCGGGTTGCCGATCGCCGCACCGTAGGCGGGCCGGTCGACGAAGATCGCCGGGCAGCAGGTCGTAGTAGTCGGCGCGGGCGACCGGACCGTCGAGGACGATGCCCTCGCTGCCGAAGACCGTGACCTGTCGTCCCTCGATCTGGAACAGGACCGACTGGACGGTCGGGAACTGGGTCAGCGTGTAGACGACCTGGCCGAGACGGATCATCGCGGAGGCGCTGCCGCCGCCCGATTCGAACTCGCTTGACAGGTCGACCGTGGCGACGCCGTTCTTGATCGACAGGCCGAGCAGTCTGCGAACCGCCGGGGAGCGCCGAGCTGACATCGCGCCGCTCTCGTTCTCCGTCGGCCCGTCGATGAGCGCCGCACATCGCGGCCGTCGCGACGGCCTTCGTCGAAGGCACCTCGCGCAGGACGGGTACGAGGCCGGAGCTACCGGGGACGCTGTTGAGGTAGAAGTAGGCCCGGACGATCAGTGGTCCCGCTCCACCGGGCTCTCGCTCGGCTCAGGCGAGCTGGACGGGTCGTCGAAGATGGCGCCGGCGTGCCCGACGGTCGGCGGGCGTCAGGTCCGGCGACCCCTGGACGACCGACGGCGCCGGTGTCGGCTCGCAGCGGCGGAACCGTCCCGACCGACCCGCTGGTCGCGCAGGCAGCGAACAGGACGACGGCGGCGGTGATTGCGGCGATCGAGGCAGATGGGCTTCATCGAGGCGACTCCTGAGCGGTGTGGCTTGGAGTCGAACGTTCGTCTTCCGCCGATCGCAGCATCATCGCCGTCGCGTAACGATCCGGTCACAGGCAGGCGAGCTCGATCCGGAGGCCCCCGCCGTCGCTGGTTCGATCGCTCGGAGCTCGCCGCCGAGCAGGGCCGCGTGCTCCGCCGCGATCGCGAGCCCGAGGCCGCTGCTGCCGCCGTGACGCGACGGATCGGCCTTGTAGAAGCGCTCGAAGATCCGGCTCAGCCGGTCGGGCGGTACGCCTGGCCCGTGATCCGTCACCGCGATCCTGATCGAGGTCGGGCTCGTCGCGACGCTCACCTCGACCGGCGATCCGGGGGCGTGCTCGCGGGCGTTGTCGAGGAGGTTACCGACGATCCGCTCGAGCCGTCGCGGGTCGGTCTCCACGTGTGACCGGCTTGGCCGGCAGGTCGAGTCGAGCGCCAGGCAGCCTGCCGGCGGTCGACGGCTTCGAGGAGCCGGCCGAGGTCGACCGGCTGGAGGCTCGACCTGCTCCGCCTCGGCGTCGAACCGCGAGACCTCCATGAGATCGTCGACGAGGACCCGCAGCCGGGCGATGTCCGCGACGAGGAGCTCGCCGGCCCGGCGGCTCCGCTCGGGCAGCGAACCGAGATCCTCGCGCAGGATCGAGGCCTCGGCGACGAGGGCGGCGAGTGGCGTGCGGAGCTCATGGGAGACGTCGGCGACGAAACGTCGGTTCTGCGACTGGGCCTCCTGGAGGCGGCCGACCGTGTCCTCGAGCGCCTCGGCCATCCGGTTGAACCGGTCCGCCCACGAGCCGAACTCGTCATCGGACGTGATCGGGCACGCGCGCCGAGAAGTCGCCGCGCTCGATCCGTTCGGCTGCCTGCGAGGCTGCCTCGACTGGGGCGAGGACCCCGCGGGCGATCCTGCGAGCCGCGAGGAGCGCGAGGAGCACGAGGATGAGCGCGCCACCGCCGAGGCCGACCCGCAGCAGGCCGAGGGCGGACTCCAGCCCGCTGACATCCTCGATGAAGTAGAACCTGGCCTCCGTGCCGGGCAGGAGCCCGCCCACGATGAGCTTTGGCTGTCCAGAGAGGGTCGTCCACTGGAAGGCGATCTCGTTGCGGCCGATGGCGGCGACGAACTCCGGGCTCAGGACGCGGGTGAAGGCCTGATCGATGTCGCCGAGATCGGCGACCAGGTCGACGTTCCGGCGCTGGAACGTGTCCTCGAGCCCGCTGGCAACGAATGCCTCGCGCGTCGGCTCGGACAGCGCCGACGGGATGAGCACGGTCAGGTCGAACCCGGCCTGCCTCGCCGCGTCGGCCTTGACGCGATCGTGCAGCGCCGAAGTCGACGAAGACGTACGACGCCGATGCCGAGGACCGCGGCGGTCAGGACGACCAGGGCAACCAGCGTGAGGGTCAGCCGGGCCCGGACACCGCGCATCACCTGCGGCGGCCGCTCAGCGGACGGCCTTGTAGCCGGCGCCCCGGACGGTGACGACGAGCTCGGGCTCACCCGGGTCGGCCTCGATCTTCGCCCGCAGGCGCTGGATCGCGACGTCGACCAGGCGCGAATCGCCGAGGTAGTCGTACCCCCAGATCCGGTCCAGGAGGGCGTCGCGGGTCAGGACCTGCCCGGCGTGGCGCGTCAGCTCGGTGAGCAGGTCGAACTCGGTCCGGGTCAGCGGGATGTCACGGCCCTCGCGCTCCGCGGTCCGGCCCGCGACGTCGATCGTGACCGGACCGAGGTGCAGCCGATCGCCATCCTCCGGGAGCCGGCCCGCCCGCCGCAGGGCCGCGCGGACGCGGGCGACGAGCTCCGGGACCTCGAACGGCTTCTTGACGTAGTCGTCGGCACCGGCCTCCAGGCCGACGACGACGTCGATCGTGTCGGCGCGCGCAGTGAGCATGACGATCGGAATCGTGGAGGTCCGCCGGATGGCGCGGCACACCTCGAGGCCGTCGAGGCGCGGCAGCATGACGTCGAGCAGGACGAGGTCGAACGACTCCGCGGCGAAGCGATCGAGACCCTCACGCCCGTCCGACGCGGTCGTGACCGTGAACCCGGCAGCGTTCAATCCGATCGCGGTTACTTCGCGGATCGAGGGTCATCCTCGACGAGCAGGATCCGGGCGTCCACGTGGCTCCTCGTGCGACGGCCAGGTTGGCCGTTCCGGCCGCAGTATGCCTCTCCGGTCAGCCCTCGCGGTGTCGCGCGAGCCGCTCGCCGGGCATCGCCGGCGGGCGGTCTGGCCGGTGCTGGCCGCCGTGGCTCGGGGCAGATGGTCGGCCCGCGTTGGTCGGACGACCCTGGCCGGGTCGGCCCTGCGGCGGGCGCCCGTGCGTCGGGCGCTGCGTTCGGAAACCGCCTGGCGCGTTGCCGATGCCGACCGGCGCGGGCCCGCGCCGCGGTCCGCTGTGGCCGGGATGGGACGGCCTTCCGGCGTGGCGATCGGGCGCCGCGCCGGGCCGGTGAACGTTGGCGTCGCGCTGCGGACGCGCGCGACCCGGATCCGTCCGGCCCGCGGCCAGGTTCGGGCGTCCGGGCGCGTGGCCGCCGTTGCCGCGCGGGCCCATCGGCCGGCCGCCGCCCTGCGAGCGCTGGCGGATCGGCTCCGGTCGGATCCTGCGGTCTGGCTCGAACCCTGTGATTGTCTCGGACGGGATCCGCTGGCCGAGGAGCGACTCGATCTCACGCAGGAGCGGCCATTCGTCGACGCAGACCAACGAGATCGCGTCGCCGGTCGATCCGGCACGGCCCGTCCGGCCGATCCGATGGACGTAGTCCTCGGCGACCATCGGCAGTTCGAAGTTGACGACGTGCGGCAGCTCCTCGATGTCGAGGCCGCGCGACGCGACCTCGGTTGCGACCAGGATCGAGGCCCGGCCGGCCTTGAAGTCGTCGAGCGCCCGGACCCGCTGGCCCTGGCTCTTGTTGCCGTGGATCGCCGTGGCGGCGATGCCGTCGCGGGCGAGCTGCTCGGCGAGACGGTTCGCGCCGTGCTTGGTTCGGGTGAAGACGAGCGCCTGCTCCACCCGACCGGATCGGATCAGGTGACTCAGCAGCTCGCGCTTGCGTTCGCGATCGACCGGCAGGACGAGCTGTGTCACGAGCGCCGTCGGGGTGTTCCGGGGCGTTACCTGGACGGTTGCCGGGCGGTCGAGGAGTCCGCCGGCAAGGCGCCGGATGTCGTCGGAGAACGTCGCCGAGAACAGCAGGTTCTGGCGGCGCGGCGGGAGGAGGTCGAGAATCTTGCGGATGTCGCGGATGAACCCCATGTCGAGCATGCGGTCGGCCTCATCGAGGACGAGGACTTCGACGTGGCTCAGATCGATCGTCCGCTGGCCGGCATGGTCGAGCAGACGGCCGGGGGTGGCGACGACGATGGCCGGGCCGGCGCGCAGTGCGCGGACCTGGGGGTCGAAACCGACTCCGCCGTAGATCGCGGCCGACCGGACGCGGCGGTGGGCGCCGTAGGTGCGGAAGCTCTCCTCGACCTGGAGGGCGAGCTCGCGCGTTGGGGTTAGGACGAGGACGCGGACTGGCGGACGCGTGGCATCGCGGCGGTCACGTGACGTGACGCCCTCGGCGACGCGCTGGCTGTCGGTGAGTCGCTGGAGAATTGGCAGCACGAACGCGGCTGTTTTGCCGGTGCCGGTCTGGGCGCCGGCGAGCAGGTCGCGACCGGCGAGGACGAGCGGGATCGCTTCGGCCTGGACCGGTGTGGGCTCGGTGTAGCCCTGGTCCGCGACCGCGCGGAGGAGCTCGGGCGCGAGCCCGAGGTTATCGAAGGACATGGGAAGCATCAGCTCCTGAGGGCCCTCCCGCAACGCTTCGCGGGGCCCGGTCAGGGCGATATGTGGATCGGGATCAACGGTGTGGGACCGGGGCGCTGACCGGAGCGCCCATCGAACACGAGATGCTCATTGTACTCGACGCAACGACCGAGCGGGTGTGGCGACCGATCGCCCGCTGTGATCCGTGCGAGAAATCACTCGTGTCCCGCGGCGATGCCGTTGGTTGCATCACCCTGGGGCGTGGCAGGGCGGCGGCACCCCCGCGCATCGCAGCCCTATGCAACCAATCGCATCGCGGCTAGGCATGCGATTCCATGGCCCCAACTCAACGACACGATCGGGCGCCCGGACGCGAACTGACTGGTTCTACCAGAACCTCGCGCCACGGACCGAGCAGCCGGTCGAATTCGACGGGCTTGAAGGCGTGACGGAGCACGAGCCCGTGCATCGCCCGGCCGAGGGATCGGCGGGCCAGGGCCGGCGCCGGGTCCCCGATGATTGCCTCCGCGTCGCGCTGGGCGAGCGACGAGGAGACCCGCAGCGCGTCGTCGTCCACGGCCGAGAGCCCGGCCGGCCACGGGAGGTCCGCCGAGATGCCGCCTGCGGCGCCGTCCGAGACCGCCTCCACGGCGAGCTGGGCCCGCCGCCCGGGCGGCATCGCCTTTAATCGCTCGATGGATGCGCTGACGGCGGCGGTGTTCGGTCCGTAGCGCGGCTGATCGACCGCGGCCTCCCAGCCCCGCGCGAGCCGTTCACGGACGCGCTCGCGGAAGGGCTCCGAGAGATGCTCGTCGAGGAACGGCCCGAGGACGATCTCGTGGGCGTACGCGACGATCGCGTCGCGCGTCGGTGCGTCCCAGCGCGATCGTCGGGGCAGTCCCTGGAGCACGCGCCGCTCGACAGCCTCGACGGCGGCCAGCCGGTCGGGCGACAGGAAACGGGCGATCGTCGCGACGAAGGCGATGGGCGGCGACTCGGCAAGGCTCAGCCGATCGAGCTCATCAGGCGTCAGCCGGCCGATCCTCGCGAGGTGGCGTGCGAGCCCCTCCTCCGGGCTGGCCGGCCGGGCCGGCGGCGTTGATGCGTGACGAACGACCCGCCCGCGACGACGTCCGAGGTCCGGCTGGCGGCGCGAGCGTCGGTGGCCCGGGTGACGCTCGAGGTCATATCGCTCCCGCAGCGACGGATCGGATAGCCAGTCATGAGCGACGTTGATCCTCTTCGCAACGTCGTCGGTGTGGGCGCCGGCGACGTCCGGATGGTGCCGCTTGAGGAGCGCCCGCCACGCGATCTCGATCGCCTCCGGGCTGGCGTCGATCGGCAGCTCGAGGCGAGCGTAGAGGTCGTCGCGCGGCAGCATCGGACGGGGCGCCATCGACGCCCATCGTAGCGGCGGCCACGACGATCAGGCGGAGACGAGGCCCTCGCCGCGGATCAGCGCCTCGACCTCGGCGATTGGGCGGGTCGCCCGCTCGCCGGTCGCTCGCTCCGTGACCTCGATCCCACCCGCGGCAAGCGAGCGGGGCGAGACGGTCAGGATCCATGGCATCCCGAGCAGTTCCGCGTCCGTGAACTTGACGCCCGGCGACTCATCGCGATCGTCGTAGAGAATCTCGCGGCCCGCGTCGATCGACTGGGCGTGGAGCCGTTCCGCGACCTCGGCGACAGTCGCGTCACGATTCGCGCCGATGGCGACGAGATGGGCGGCGTACGGCGCGACCTCCTCCGGCCAGATGATCCCCTTGTCGTCGTGGTGGGCCTCGACGATGCAGGCGACGTTCCGCCCGACGCCGATCCCGTACGAGCCCATGACGATGGGGTGCTCCTTGCCGTCCTCGCCGAGATAGGTCGCCCCGGCGGCGTCGGTGAACTTCGTCCCGAGCTTGAAGATGTTGCCGACCTCGATCCCGTCGCGCAGGATGAGGGGCGATCCGCACGTCGGGCAGGGATCGCCCTCCTGGGCGTTCGTGATGTCGGCGATGACATCCGCCGCGAAGTCACGCCCGACGTTGACGTTCCGGAAGTGGAAGCCCTCGCGGTTCGCGCCCGCCACGAGGTTCGGCGAGCGGGCGACGAGCTCGTCGACGACCACGACCGTGTCGTGCGCCCCGATCGGCGACCCGTAGCCGGGCTCCATCCCAGCCGCCTTGATCTCCTCGATGGTTGCCGGTCGGAGCCCAGTCGACGCGCCGGCCGCGTTCGCCAGCTTCGTGTCATTGACCTCGTGGTCACCGCGCACGATTGCCGTGACGAGTCGGCCGTCGCCGCTCACGAAGAACGCGGCCTTGGCGGTCCGCTCCGCGCCGATCCCGAGAAACGCGGCGAGCGTCGCGATCGTGGTCGTCCCGGGGGTCGCGACCTCCTCGGAGCTCCAGCGCCTCTTCCGGGGCGGGATCGGGGTGCGGAATCCGGGCGACCTGGCGGTTCGCCGCGTAACCGCACGCGTCGCACAGGACGAGGACGTCCTCGCCGGCGGGGTTGAGGACCATGAACTCGTGGGCCTGGCTGCCGCCCATGATTCCCACGTCGCTTGCCACGATCCTGGTCTCGAGCCCGAGCCGCTCGAAGATCCGGATGTAGGCGTTCTTCTGGGCCTCGTAGCTGACGTCGAGGCCGGCCTCGTCGCGATCGCAGCTGTAGGCGTCCTTCATCACGAACTCGCGAACTCGGATCAGGCCGCCGCGGGAACGAGGCTCGTCGCGCCACTTCGTCTGGAAGTGGTAGAGCATCGCCGGCAGCTGGCGGTAGGAACGGACGATGTCGGCCAGGAGCAGCCCGATGACCTCCTCGTGGGTCATCGCGAGGACCATGTCCCGGCCCCCCCGATCCTTGAACCGCCCCAACTCTGGCCCGATTGCGTCATAGCGGCCGCTCGCCTTCCAGATGTCGGCCGGATGGACGACCGGCATCTCGATCTCCTGGCTGCCGATGCGGTCCATCTCCTCGCGGATGACCTGCTCGACCCGCTTGTTGACGCGGAAGCCAAGCGGCAGCAGCGAGTAGATCCCGGATCCGAGCTGGCGGACGTAGCCCGCCCGGACGAGGAGCCGGTGGGACACCATCTCCGCGTCGGACGGGTCGTCGCGGAGCGTGCTGAAGAAGAGTTGGCTGAGACGCATGGGCGGAAGAATAGCCGCCGCGCGGACTGATAGCCTTTCGGCCGTGCCCGACAACCTGACCCCGCTGCTGCTCGTCGTTCTCGGGCTCGCCGTCCTCTTCGACTACATCAACGGCTTTCACGACACGGCAAACGCGATCGCGACGTCCGTCTCGACACGTGCGCTCAAGCCGGAGCACGCGATCCTCATGTCGGCGACCGCGAACTTCGTCGGGGCCCTGACCGGGACGGCAGTCGCCAAGACGATCGCGTCGGGCCTGGCGACGACGCCCGACGGCGCGTCCGGTCAGACGATCGTGGCAGCGGCACTCGTCGGCGCGATTGCCTGGAATCTGCTCACGTGGCGGCTGGGCATCCCAAGCTCGTCGAGCCATGCACTGATCGGCGGCCTGCTGGGAGCGGTCATCGTGTCCGTCGGCGCGCAGGCCATCAACGTCGAGGGTGTCCGCGACAAGGTTCTCGTGCCACTCGTCCTGTCGCCGGTCCTCGGCATCACGATCGGCTTCTTCCTGATGGTCATCATCCTGAACGTCTTCCGGCACGCCAACCCACGACGGCTCAACGACCGATTCCGCCGGCTGCAGGTCCTGTCCGCCGCGTACATGGCATTCAGCCACGGGTCCAATGACGCGCAGAAGACGATGGGGATCATGACCCTCGCCCTGCTCGCGGCCGGCGTGATCCCGAATGCGGACATCCCGATCTGGGTGATCCTGCTTGCCGCCACGGCGATCTCACTCGGCACGGCGGCCGGCGGCTGGCGGATCATCCGAACGATGGGTCAGAAGGTCGTCAAGCTCGATCCGGTCCATGGGTTCGCGGCCGAGACAACCGCCGCCACGATCATCTTCGGAGCGTCGCATTTCGGCATGCCGGTCTCGACGACCCACGTGATCTCGACCGCGATCATGGGTGTCGGGGCAAGCGACCGGCTCTCGGCTGTTCGCTGGGGAGTGGCAGGCAACATCATCACCGCCTGGATTCTCACAATCCCGGCGTCGGCCCTCGCGGCCGCCGTCGCCTTCTTCGTCCTCGACCTGTTCCTCTAGCGCTCGCGGCCTCCCAGCCAGGCCGCCCACGGCCCTCGGGCAATCCCATCCCCGAGCTCGAGCCAGCGGATCGCATAGGCGGCCGTGACGGGACCGTCGGCGACGCCGGCCGACCCGACGTCTGTGTGGAACGCCTCCCGCCCGAACGAGGCGGCCAGCCCGAGCCGGCTGCGGATCGGAGCGAGGTGGAGCCGGACCAGGTCGACCTCACGAGCGAACATCGGCGCGCCCCATCGCGCGGGGCGACCGTCCGCGCGCCTGGCGCGGCGCAGGATCGCCAGCGCGACGAGCGCGAGCGTCCGGGCCGGTGTCGTCGACGGGCGTCGACCGGGTGATGCGCCTCGTGCCGGCTCGCGATGACTGGGCCGGCGGCGGGGCTCGACGACCGGGAGCATGTTGCGCGTCACGACTGCCATGGCCACACGATCGAGCCCCGAGATGAACACCCCGTCATCGGAACGTCAACGCTGGCCGTCGGTGCGTCCCTTCGTTCGTCCGATTTCGAACGCCGCGCCACATCACTCTCATTTCCTTCGCCAGTCCGATTTCGGACTCCGGTTTCGGAGGAACGAATGCGATGGGAGTGAATTTCGGCGACGTTCGGATTCGGACGATCTGAGCGGCCCGACCGGTCGCCGGGCGCGGCCCGGGACCGCCATCAGGCCGGGCGGCGGAACACGTAGCCGACGCCGCGAACGGTGTGGATGAACCGAGGCGTGGACGGATCCTCTTCGACCTGGCTGCGAAGCCAGTGGACGTGCACGTCGACCGTCCGCGTCTCCCCTGCGTAGTCGTAACCCCAGACCCGCTCGAGGAGCTGATCGCGCGTGAAGACCTGGCCGGGGTGACGGATCAGGAACGTCAGCAGCTCGAACGCCTTCGGCTTGACCGGCAGTGCCTCGCCGTCGCGCAGCAAGCGGTGTCCGGCGAGATCCACCTGGACCCGCTCCAGGTCGACGACGCCTGGCGGCGCCTCGAGCGCGACCGCCTGCTCGGATCGGCGGAACAGTGCGCGGATCCGGGCGGACAGCTCGCGGATGCTGAACGGCTTCGTGACGTAGTCGTCCGCCCCGAGCTCGAGGCCGACGACCTTGTCGAGCTCCGAGTCCTTGGCGGTCAGCATGACGATCGGGACGCTCGATTCGGCGCGGATGATCCGGCAGACCTCGACGCCAGACAGCTCCGGCAGCATCACGTCGAGGAGGACGAGGTCCGGCCGATCGGCACGGAACCGGGTCAGCGCCTCGCGCCCGTCGGCCGCCGACACGACCCGGAATCCCTCGGCCTCGAGCGCGTCCACGAGCGCCTCGCGGAGCGTGGTCTCGTCGTCGACGACGAGGATCATTCGTGCCATTCGAGTTCAGGATAGCGAGCCGTGTTAACGGCTCGTTCCGGGCCGCGGCCAGTGAGACCGGACGGAGTCAGGCGGGCGCGTCGGGCTCCTTCATGAAGTACTCCGTGAACTCGACGCAGCGGCCTTCGTCGTCGAACCGCATCAGGTACACGTTGTAGTACGTGCTCTCCACCGTCGATCGCGTGCCGTCCGTCCAGTACTTGCTCCAGCCCGACGCCACCGCACGGTCGCCGTCGACGGCGTAAGCCTCGTACTTGGCGTCGTAGGTGTTCGGCGCGTCGCGGCTGCTCGCGTCGCCCTCAGGCGCGATCCAGCTATCGACGATGGCGTCGCGGCCCCGGACGACCTCGTCATCCGGGTCGTACGCGTGATAGCGGTAGGTGGCGTCGTCGCCGAACAGCGATGCGACCTGCTCCCGGTCATAGGTCTTCCACGCTTCCACGTAGCGGTCGAGCCAGGCTTGAACGGCGGGTCGATCCATCTCCGTCTCCCTCTCTTCGGTCGTCAGTCAGGAGTGTCGTCTCGCCGGGAACTCTGATCGCAGACCCTGACAGTACCTGTCAGGTTCCGGCGCCGAGCACCTCGATCGCTCGGTCGAGCCGGGCGATCGTCCGCTCGTACCCGAGCGCCACGAGCGTGTCGAAGAGCGGCGGCGTTGCGGTCCGGCCGGTGACCGCGACCCTGATCGCCATGAAGAGGTCACCGGCCTTCCAGCCACGAGCCTCGGCCAGGCTGCGGAGCGGCGGCTCGAGCTCGTCGGCCTCGTAGCTGACGCGGCCGACCTCGGCGATCGTGTCCCGGGCGGCGCGGAGGCCCTCGATCGTCGTGGCGGCATCCCAGCGCTTCGGGACGAGCAGACGCCGGATCGAGTTCGAGCTCATCGATCCACAGGAAGCCGACCAGCTCCCCGATCGCCCCGAGCCGTGGCAGCCGCTCCTGGACGACGGGCAGGATCGCCTTGAGCTCCCCGTCGGCCGGCAGGCGGTCGATCCGGCCGGCGGCAAGCTCCGCTTCGAGGAACGGCCGGAGGCGCTCGACGAGGTCGTCCGGGTCGAGCTTTCGGATCCACTGCCCGTTCAGCCACTCCAAGCGCTCGCGATCGAAGACGGCGCCTGCCTTGTTGACCGCCGTCAGGTCGAATCGCTCGACGAGCTCCTCGAGCGACAGGACCTCGTCTTCCGAGCCGGTGGACCAGCCGAGCAGCGCCAGGTAGTTGACGAGCGCCTCCCGGATGAAGCCCTCCAGCCGGTAGTCGTCGATCGCGGTCTGGGCCTTCCGCTTGCTGATCTTCGTCCGGTCCGGGTTGAGGATGAGGGGCAGATGGGCGAAGGCCGGCGGTTCGTGACCGAGCGCCCGGAACAGGAGGATGTGCTTCGGGGTGTTTGACAGGTGATCCTCGCCGCGGATGACGTGAGTGATCTCCATCGCCGCGTCATCGACGACGACCGTGAAGTGGTAGAGCGGGGTTCCGTCGGCGCGAACGATGACGAAATCGCCGCCGAGGTTCCCGACGTCGATCTCCACCCTGCCGCGAACGATGTCGTCGATGACGACGATCCCCTCCCCGACCCGGAAACGAAGCGCCGGCCGGCGTCCTTCGGCCTCGAATGCGGCACGCTGCCCATCGGTTAGATTGGCGCATCGTCCGCTGTAGCGGGGCGGCAGCTTCAACGCCTCCAGTCGCTTGCGTTCAGCGTCGAGCTCATCGGGCGTGCAGTAGCAGGGATACGCCTTGCCCTCGGCGATCAGCTGCTCTGCGGCGGCGGCGTAGAGCGGCAATCGCTCCATCTGGCGGTACGGCGCGTGGGGACCGCGGGCGGCCTCGCCGGCTACTTCGGGGCCCTCGTCCCAGCGCAGCCCGAGCCAGTGAAGCCCGTCGAGGATGTCCTTCTCGTAGGCGATCGAGGAACGAGCGACGTCCGTGTCCTCGAGGCGGAGGATGAACGAGCCGCCCCTGTGCCGCGCGTGCAGGTAGTTGAACAGCGCCGTCCGGGCGGTCCCGATGTGGAGCGGCCCGGTCGGGCTCGGGGCGATCCGGACTCGATCGGTGGTCATGAAGCCGAGCGCGGAACCACGTGGAAGAGGTTCGGATCCGCCTCGCCCGGCAGCACGTGGACGAGCGACGCCGGTCGGAGGCCGAATGTCGCCCTGCCGCGTGGGCCCTCGAGTGTGAGCGAGTCGAGCGATTCCGAGCGGGCGAGCACGGTGATCGGCGCCCCAGGGGTCAGCGCCCGCGCCTCGAGGTACGAAAGCAGACCCGCGTCCTCCTCGGCCTCCTCGGTGATCCGGTAGATCGTCGCCTGCTGGCCGCCCTCCATCTGGCTGAGGGGGATCCCGGCCGGCCGGCGGCGCGCGGTTGCCGCGTCGATCGGGTTACCGTGGGGGCACGTCTCGGGATGACCGAGCATCTCGTCGAGCCGGGCCTCCACGCGCGGCGAGATCGCGCCCTGGAGCCGGCCGGCCTCCTCGTCCGACTCGGCCCAGCCAAGCCCGACGACCGCGGTCAGGAGCCACTCCAGGAGCGCGTGGCGGCGGAAGATCGCATCGGCGGCGGCCCGCCCTTGCCCGGTGAGGACGAGCTCGCGGCCATCCGACTGGTTGACGAGCCCGTCCAGGGCCAGCCGCCGGAACATCTCGCTGGCCGCCTGGGTCGTGACACCCATTCGGCGGGCGACCTGCGCCGCCTTGACGTGCGAGCCGTCACCGGCCATGACCCGCAGCGTCAACAGGTACTCCTGGGCCGCTGCGGAGAGATCGGTGGATTCGTGCCGTCGACTCATCGTCGTCATGGTATCCGGCCGAAGTGGCTACGCCGGACGACCGCGAACACGACGCCGGCGAGGTAGGCCAGCGCGAGCACCCCGCCGAGGATCGCCGCACTCGCTCCCGGCTCGCGCGACCCGCCGCTGGCGCTGAGGACGACCGCCGTCGGGACCGATGCAGCAAGGGCGGCCAGCGTACCGATCGCCGACACCGCGGCGAGGGCCGGCACCGCGAGCAGGATCGCGATGACGGCCAGCTGGGCGACCCACGTCCCGACCTCGAACAGCTCGATGCATCCAGCCGCGAAACGCCCGCAGCCGGTCACCTCGCCGGCGATCGTCGAGATGGCAATTCCGATCGCGGGCCAGCCAAGAAGGGCGAGGCCCACTCGCGCAGGGAACCTTCCGCGAAGCCCGATCAGCCCGAGAAGGCCGCCCGTTGGCGCGACGCCGCTCCCCCCGTCGGGGCCCGGAGCAGCCGTCGCGACACCGGGGACGTCGTCCGACCAGCGATCCCAGGCGTCGGTCGGCGGCCCCGTCGGCGGCGTCGTCCCGGTTGCGTCCGCGTCGGGACCGGCGGGCGGCGCGTCGATTCCTTCGGCGTCGCTGTCGTCAAGCGGTGGCGCAGCTTCGCCCGGTGGCGCAGCTTCGCCGCCCATCCGCCGCCGGGCCCGGCGCTGATACTCGGGTCCGTGCTTCCGGGGATCCGCGTACTCCTTCGGATTGAGCGTCCAGTAGGTACCGCTCGATGCGCCGTACCAGGTCCCGCCCGACCACTCTGGCTCGAACGGCTCGTCCTCGGCGGTGTCATAGGTCGTCGAGCCGGGTGTCGCCTTGTTCGATGGCCGCTTCCGCCCGCCCGGGGGACGGCCGGGTTCGTCGCCCGCTGGCGGCCGGCGGCGCCTGCCGGTCGGGGCGCCAGCCGGACCCGCGGTCGGCCCCGGGCGAGACGCCGGACCGTGGCGTGCCGTCCTGGCCCGATCAGGATCGGCCCGCCACGACGCGCGAGCGCTCTGTCCGGTCGACGCCGGACGCGCGCCCGGCCGGCCAGTCCCGTTGGATCCTTCCAGTGCCTCGTAGGCAGCCTGGATCGCCAGGAACCGTGGGAGGGCCTTCTCGCCCGCCGAGTCGGGGTGGTTCGCCTTGGCAAGCCGCCGGTACGCCCGCCGGATCTCGTCTGCGGAGGCGCCCGGCGCGAGGCCGAGCGTGCGGTATGGATCGGGTTGGCTCGCCACGCATCCAGTGTGCGCCACGTTCGTCGGTAAGGCTCAGCCGCGCCCGAGAAGTTCCCCGAGCGGAACGAGATCGAAGCCTGGGATGGCCTCGGCGCCGACGCGCCCATGCGGATCGTGAATGGCCGGCCGGTGGTAGCGAGCCAAGACCCGGAGCGCCTGGCCGTCGAGTACGCCGGCCTGCACGAGCGCCTCGACCGATGCCGCCCAGGTGCCGCGGTCATAGCCGTCGCCATCTTCGATCTTGACCGCCATGCCGGTCGCGCCTGAATCCGCGCCGGATGTCCTCGGGCCGGGCAGGATCGACAGACCGCGCAGCGCCTCCATTCCGCCCTTGCTCACGAGCCGGCCGGGGAGCGCCTTCATCAGCGAGGTATCGAGCCGGTCGCGGCTGCCGGCGACCATTTCCGGGTTGGCCATCATCGCGTCCCGGACAATCGTCAACGCCGAAGCAAGCGACGCACGCGGATCCTTCGCGCCAACGGCCGATGGATCGGCCAGCAGGGCGTAGGCGCGGGCGATCTCGCGAAGCGGGAATGCGTACGTGAGGACGCCGCATCCGTCGATCGCAGTGCGCAACTGGTCCGGCGTCGTGGCGAACGCCCGGGCGACGACTTCTCGGTAGGCGACCTGGGACGGGTGATCCTCGACCCAGTAATCGGTCGGGTCCCAGCCCTTCAGCTTCGAGAGCAGGATCGAGACCGAGTGCTGACCGGAGCACATGTGGCGGATCGGGCCGGGCTGCTCGCCATCCCTCGCCAGGCGTGCGGCGGTCAGTTGATCGAGCGGCATCCCTTCAACGCCGGTCGCGATGAGCCCCTGGGTCGCGCCCGCGCGCCGGTACATCCCCTGGATCGTCCGGACGTGCATGTCCTCGCCCGAGTGGGAGCTCGCCATGATCGCGATCTCGGCCGGCTCGAGGTCGAGCGCCTCGATGCCGCCGGCCTCGATCAACGTCACGACCCCGAACGGCTTCACGCAGCTCCGGAGCGTGACGAGTCGATCCGGGTCGCCGAGGCCGCGGATCAGCCGCCCGTCGACGTCGGCCTCGACGATGTCGCCGCGGTGGACGCTCTCCTCGATCCCATTGCGGATCTGCCGGACGAGGATCGGCGGGACGATGCGCGAGCGGGTGCCGGGGCGCTTGCCGGCCGATCGCGGCGCACCGCCGCGGCGGGCGGACTCAGGCCGCTTGGCAGGAAGATCTGGGGCGGTCACGATCAAGCGAGAATACCGCGGCACACCTGCCCGGCGCATGACCGGGGTCGCGAGTGCCCGCTGCGATTGCTACGATGGCCGCGACGCCGTGCGGGCCCCCAGCCACCCCGGCAAGCGGAGAATCGTCGTTGTCCACGCCCCCTCCGACCCTGCATGTTTCCCAGCATCCGGCCGTCCTCCACAAGCTCGCGATCCTGCGCGACGAGGCGACCGAGCCAAAGAAGTTCCGGGAGGTCGTCCGCGAGCTGTCGTGGCTCCTCGGCTACGAGGCCCTCGCAGACGCGCGGGTGCGACCGCTGACGATCCAGACACCGATCGAGGAGACGGAGGCGGCCGAGCTGGGCGAGCGGGTCGGCTTCGTGCCGATCCTGCGGGCCGGCCTCGGGATGGTCGACGCGATGCTCGAGCTGATGCCGACGGCCCAGGTCTGGCATCTCGGCCTGTTCCGCGATGAGCGAACGCTGCGACCGGTCGAGTACTACAACAAGCTGCCCGACTCGGCGTCGGTCGACCTCTGCATCATTCTCGACCCGATGCTCGCGACCGGCGGCTCGGCGAGCGCGGCAATCGAGGTGCTCAAGCGCTGGGGTGCCACCGAGCCCGTCCGGATCAAGCTCGTCAACCTGATCGCCGCGCCGGAGGGCGTGCAGACGGTCACCGAAGCCCACCCGGACGTCCACATCTACTGCGCCGCTCTCGACCGGCAGCTCAACGAGAAGGGCTACATCATGCCGGGCCTCGGCGACGCGGGCGACCGCCAGTTCGGGACGGGCAAATCCGGCTGAGGCGCCTTGACGGGGAGCGTCAGTCCGCCGGGACTGGAGCAGCCCCATCACGCCCAGGTCGCGGGCCTGATCGTCGTCGGGAGCCTTCTCGGCGTGGCTTAGACTCGCCGCATGGGACTCTTGACCTTCAGCATCAACGTCACCCTGGACGGCTGCGTCGACCACCAGGAGGGAATCGCCGACGACGAGACACACGCCTTCTTCACCCGCCTCATGGACGAGGGCGGGGCGATGCTGTGGGGCCGCGTCACCTACGAGATGATGGAGAGCTACTGGCCGGCGGTCGCCCGCGGCGACGAGGAGGCGCCGCCGGCGCTGCGCGAGTGGGCGGTCAAGCTGGAGGCCAAGCCGAAGTACGTGGTGTCGTCGACGCGAAAGGACTTCCCGTGGACCAACAGCCACCACATCGCCGGCGACCTGCGCACGGGCGTGCAGAAGCTCAAGGACGCGACCCCGGCCGGCGTGCTCCTCGGTAGCGGCAAGCTCGCGACCGAGCTGGACCGGCTGGATCTGATCGACGAGTACAAGTTCCTCGTCCACCCCAGGATCGCCGGCCACGGCCCGACCCTGTACCAGGGCGGGCTGCCCAGCACGCGACGGCTCGAGCTGGTCTCGGCGAAGCCGCTCCGCAGCGGCGCGGTCGCCATGCACTACCGGCGCGCGCGCTGACGAGAGCCACGGCCGGGCGGCCGGACCGGGACCGACGCGGCCGGCTGACACCATTGCGCCCGCCACTGGTGGAGCACCGTCTCGCCGCAGTCGCGGCAGACCCAGGTCCTGAGGCTCGGGGCGAGCCGATCCTGGTGTGATTTGAGGGGTTGACATCCTGTCGCGGCGGTGTACAGTACCGCTAGGTTATATAACCATATAGTGATGGCAATGCAGCAACCCGACCCTCTCAGCGCCACATTCGCCGCACTCGCCGATCCGACGCGGCGGGCAATCCTGGCCCGACTCGCCAAGGGCGAGGCGTCGGTCAAGGACCTGTCCGCACCGTTCAACATGAGTCAGCCCGCCATCTCCAAGCACCTCCGGGTGCTGGAACGGGCCGGACTCATCGAGCAGGGTCGCCAGGCGCAGTGGCGTCCTCGACGGCTTCGAGCGGACCCGTTGCGAGCCATTGCCGAGTGGGTCGGCGAGTACCGGCCCCATTGGGAGGAAAGCTTCGAACGGCTCGATGCCTATCTCCGCGAACTCAGCGAAAACCAGGATCAATTGAAGGGAGACACCGATGAACGCGACACGAATTGACCGGGGTAGCACCAAGACGACGAGCATCTATTCGGAGGGGGCGGACCTCGTATTCGAGCGGACGTTCGACGCACCGCGCGACCGGGTCTGGCGGGCATTCACCGATCCGGAGCAGGTGGAGCGCTGGTGGGGCCAGAAGAACTCAACCACAAAGGTCACCGAGATGGACGTCCGACCCGGCGGCAAGTGGCGTTACGTCAGCAGCGCCCCGCATCGCGAGGATGTCGCCTTCTACGGCGAGTACCTCGAGATCCGCCCGCCCGAGTTCATCAAGTGGACGTTCATGTTCGACGTCGACGGCCTCGGCCCGCAGGGCGGCCCGGAGACGCACACCTTCACCGACGTCGACGGCAAGACGAAGGTCACCTCCGTCGGCCACTTCGGATCGGTCGAGGAGCTCGAGGGCGCCCTTGGGACAGGGATGGCCGAAGGCGCGATCGAGACCTGGGACCGCCTCGAGGCCGACTTGGCCAAGGGCTGACCCAGCCGCCGAGCCGGGCGTCCCCCACACTGGACGCCCGGCTTTTTCATGCCCTCATCGCCCCACCGATGAGTTTCCGACGGGTCCGACGTTTCACGGACAGACGTCGGCAATCCAGCCGGCGACAACGCCGGAGGTTCCATCGTGGACTGGACAATCGAACTCATCGTCGTCCCCGTCTCGGACGTCGATCGTGCCAAGACGTTCTACGTGGAGAACGCAGGCTTCGAATTGCTGGTCGATACCAGCTTCGGCGACTCGTTCCGCGTCGTACAGCTGGCACCGCCGGGCTCGGCGTGCGCGATCGCGATCGGGACCGGGATCTCGCAGATGCCGCCGGGCTCCCTGCACGGCCTGCACGTGATCGTCCCCGACATCGATGCGGCCCGTGCCGAGCTGGCCGCGCGGGGAACGACAATCGGCGACACCTTCCACATGGGCGAGGGTGGCCAGACACCCGGACCCGACCCGGAGCGCGGCAGCTACAACTCGTTCTTCCCGTTCAACGACCCTGACGGCAACACCTGGCTGGTCCAGGAGGTCAAGCGAGACTGGCGGCTCCAGGCGGTGAAGCTGGAGCTTCAGGAGGCATGAACCGCACGGATGTCGCAGCGTCGCGCAGACTGGTGCCAAGATGACCATCGATCGATCCGACGAGGTCTCCGCAGCGGTCGCCGACGAAGAGCCGGCGTTCGCGGCGCAGGCCGAGCGTCACCGGCGCGAATTGCACGTCCATTGCTACCGGATGCTCGCCTCGTACGAGGAGGCCGAGGACGCGGTCCAGGAGACGTTCCTGCGGGCGTGGCGTAGCCGCGAGACCTTCGACGGCAGCTCGATGTTCCGCGCCTGGCTCTATCGCATCGCGACAAACGTCTGTCTCGACATGCTCCGGCGCAGTGCGCGCCGGCTGACGACGATGAACTCGTTCGCAGAGGTGCCGTGGCTCCAGCCGTACCCGGACCAGCTGCTCGACGAGGTCGCGCCGAGCGACCAACAGCCGGACGCCGTCGTCGTCGAGCGGGAGACGATCGAGCTGGCGTTCCTCGCGGCGATGCAGCTCCTTCCGCCGAGACAGCGCGCGGCGTTGATCGCGCGCGACGTGCTCGGCTGGCCGGCGAGCGAGACCGCGACCCTGCTCGACACGAGCGTCGCAGCGGCGAACAGCGCCCTCCAGCGGGCGCGCGTGACGATGCAGGAGCACCTGCCTGCCAAGCGCGCGGACTGGTCCGCCGGGGAACCGAGCGATGAGGAACGGGCCCTGCTCGGCAGCTTCATCGAGGCGCACGAGCGAGGTGACGCAGCATTGGCCATCTCGATTGCGTCGCGTGACATCCGGGTCTCGATGCCGCCCGCCTTCATGGTCTTCGATGGGATCGACTCGATCGCGCCGCTCCTCGACGGTGCGCTTCGCGATGGCGAGTGGCGCCTCGTGCCGACGTGGGCGAACCGGATGCCGACGGCCGCGAGCTACCTTCGGCGAGAGGGCGACACGGTCTTCCGGGCGTTCAAGTTCGACGTCCTTCGCATCGAGAATGGCTTGATCGCCGAGATCACGACGTTCGGGCCGGAGTTGTTCCCGGCGTTCGGCCTGGCGCCAACGATCTAGCCCGTCGTGCGGCGTGGTCGCGGCCTGGGCTCGATCGAGCGCGGGGATTGATAGACTGAGCCGCATGGTCGATCGGGCGCCGGCTACGGGCTCATCAAACGGTACGGGTCAGAGCGCGGGACCCGGGATCGCCTGGCTTCCCGGCGATGAGGACTATCCGTTCGTGGCCATGTCGGGCGAGACTGCGGTCGACTACTTCGAGCGCTGGCTGAGGGATGCCCCCTACGCGAGCATCGAGCGGCATGGCGCCAGATACCTTCACGAGACCGATGTCACGAACGTCCTGAACCACATCACGGCTGACGTGGGACTGCTTCGGGCCCGCCTCGACGAGTTCGGCGACCACGTCCTGACGGCGGCCGAGCACGAGGCGACCATTCAACGAATTGATGAGGCGATTGCGCGCCTGGGCGAGGCGCTAACCGCCCTGGACCGCGGCGGCGAAAAGCAGAGCTGAGGTCGCCGAAAACTGCGTCGGGTGGTCAGCCGGCTCCGGCCGGAACACGATCCGCGGCGGCCTGATAGATCCGCTCGATATCCCACATTCCCGGCGTGGGAACCGGGGTGTTTTCCATGGGCACGTCGATGACGACCGGGCGACCCAGCTCGAGCGCTCGCTGCAACGCCGGGAGAAGTTCGTCGGCGGTGCCAATCGTCCACCCTTCCGCGCCACAGGCGCGGGCCATCTGGGCGAAGTCCGGCGTGTATGGCTGTCCGTCCACCTCGAAGGTACAGCCATAGGTCGTCCCGTAGTGCTTGCCCTCGAGACCGGCGATCGTCCCGAACGACGCATTGTTCATCACGACCCAGATCGGCGCGACGCCCATCTCGACCGCGGTCGCGACGACGTTCGGTTGGGCCCCGAAACCCCCGTCGCCTACGAGGGCGATCGCTGGTCGCCCCGTTCTGGCGGCCGCGACCCCGAGAACAGCGGCGGGCCCGAAGCCCATCGTCGAGAAGCCTCCTGGGGTCAAGAAGGAGCCCGGCTCGTCGATCGGGTATTGCTGGGCCATCCCGTTCTTGTTCCAGCCGACGTCGGTCACGAGAATGGCGCCGGGAGCAGCTCGGCGTAGGTCAGAGAGGATCCGCTCCGGCTTCAGCGGGAAGTCAGCGGACCGAGCATTGCCGGCGCTCCGGTCGAGAAAGGCGCGCCGTTCCGCCTGCAGTTCCTGCCAGTCGAATCGCTGCGGGCCCGCGGCGGGTGGTCGGGCGCGATCGGCGATCACCGATAGTGCCGCACCCGCGTCCGCGACGACGGCCAGGCTGGCGGGGTAGTTTCGGCCCGGCTCGTTCGGATCGATGTCGATGTGGATGAGGCGCGTCGGCGGGATGGAGAATGTCGCTCCCTGCTCCCAGCTGCTCGAGTCGGTCTCGGGGAATCTCGTTCCAACGGCAAGGACGAGATCAGCGCTGGACGCCAGCCTGTTGGCAACGGGGCTGCCCCAGAAACCAACCATGCCCATCAACTGGGGATGGTCGGGAGGCAGAGCGCCCGAACCCATGAGGGTGTGCCCAACCGGGACCTGCGCAGCCTCCGCCAGCCGGAGCAACTCGGCCGAGGCCCGCCGGGTGCCGCCACCGGCCAGGATGAACGGTCGCTCGGCAGCCTCGAGTTGGCGCGCGATCTCCTCGGCGAGGGCCGGGTCAAGCGCGGTCTTCTGAAGCGGTGACGCCGGGATGATCGACGAGTCGAGCGGCTCCGCCAGGATGTCCATCGGCACCGACAAGAGAACGGGCCCGGGCCGCCCGGCCTGCGCCACATCCCACGCGCGGGCCAGGACACGAGGCGCCTGATCGGCCCGACCTAGCCGCCACGCGCGCTTGACGAATGGCGCAAATACGCTCGTCTGGTCGGCATCGCGCAGGAGATTGAGCTCCTGGTGAGGACCGCGGTTCTCGAAATAGGTCGGCACATCACCCGCGATCACCAGCAGAGGAATCGAATCCAGTGCCGCCGTCGCCACACCTGTGGCGGCATTCATCAAACCCGGTCCGACGTGGAGGATCACGACGCCCGGTTTGCCCGAGGCGCGTGCGTACCCGTCCGCTGCGTGAGCGGCGACCTGCTCGTGGCGTGTCGTGATGAACCGTGGTCCGCCGCCCCGTTCGAGGGCAGCCAGCAAGCTGATGTTGGTGTGCCCGCAGAGGCCGAAGGCGAGTTCGACCTGGCGATCTCGGAGAAAGGCCGCGATGTGGTCCGCAACCGTCAGGCTCATCGTTGACTCCCGGTTCCTTGAGGCACGCTCGCCGGCTCCTGGATCTCGCTGAGAATGGCTTCGGAATCGCCGCCGACAGGCGGAGCGAGCGGCGGCACGTGGCCCGGAGTGCGCGAGAGTCTCGGCACGACGCCGGGGGTCAGAACGGGTCGATCGAGTCGATCGTCGCTGACTTCCACCAGCATGTCGCGTGACCGGAATTGAAGATCGTTGACGATGTCCGCGATGCTGTTGATCCGTCCCGCGGGGATTCTCGCATCTCGCAGTTCTGAGAGAACGTCATGGGACGACCGGCGCGAAGTCCACGCTTCGATTGCCTGATCCAGTTCCGCGGAGCGTTTGACCCGGCCCCGATTGCTGAGAAGCTCGGGGTCGATCGCCAGCTCCGGACGCCCGATCGTGTGCATGAGGGTCCCAAACAAGGCGGACGAGTTGGCGCCAATCACGACATGATTGCCATCCTGGCAGCGGTACACGTTCGTCGGTGCCGAATTGTGGGCGATGTTCCCGGTCCGCTCTCGCACCATTCCGAAATAGCTGTACTCCGGAAGAACCGCTTCCAACAGGCTGAACACGCTCTCCGTCAGGGCCACGTCCACCGTCTGGCCGCGTCCGGAGGTCGTCCGCTCATGAAGGGCGATCAAGGCGCCGATCATTGCGTAGAGAGCCGCAACTGAGTCGCCCAGGCTGAGCCCGGCGCGCGTGGGGGGTCGTTCCGGATCTCCTGTCAGGTAACGCAGGCCACCAACCGCCTCCGCGATCGTCCCGAAGCCTGCCTGTTGCGCCAATGGGCCCGTCTGACCAAAGCCAGAGATCCGGACGAGAATGAGCCGCGGGTTCACGTTCTCGAGAATGTCAGGACCGAGGCCCCATTCCTCGAGGCGTCCGGGCCTGAAGTTCTCGATCACGACGTCCGCCGTTTTCGCCAACGCGAGGACGACCTGCTGGGCCTCCGGATCGTGAAGGTCAAGGGCGATCGACCGCTTTCCGCGGCCCTGGACGAGCGACCAGAGGGACCCATGCCCGCCGACAGCGCGGCCCCAATCCCGGAGCGGATCGCCGCCCTTTGGATGTTCGACCTTGACGACGTCCGCGCCGTAGTCCGCGAACAACCGTCCGGCGAACGGGCCCGCGATCAGCGTTCCTAGCTCGAGTACCCGAATGCCGCTCAGGGGGCCTCGTGATTGCGTGGCGGCGCCAGTCTCGCGTCGATTCATCGGCTTCCACATATTGGACTGAACATCTGAATAACAGAACGATATGGACCGTACGCGTCCGCTGTCAAGACCGCCGAACCATGGCGCCGCGATGACACGGTCGACGAGTGAGCCAATCCCTGGGACCCTTCTTGACAACTTCGTGGCATGCTCCTACCTTCCGAACAGGTGAGGACCATTTGGGCACCCGTTCCCACTATTCGGAAACGAGGAGGAGTAATCTGATGGACACTCGGACACGCAGTCATCCTGCGGCCGCTCTGCCCGGGAGGCACTGGCGCGGCTTGATCGCTGGGGTTGCGGTCGCTCTCGCGTTGGCGGGCTGCGGCCCGTCGGCTGGTGCGAGTCCATCGGCCAGCACGGCGGCTAGCGGTTCCCCCGCCGCGAGCGCGACGGCGGCGGGCAGCGCGACCGCGGCCGCGCCGTCCGGCGAGGCGATCAAGGTGGCGCAGATTTCCGCGCACAGTGGCCAGCTCGCACAACTTGGCGCGTGGGACAAGGAAGCGCTCGACCTCGCCTTCAAGGAGAAGATGGATGCCGGCGGCGTTTGTGGTCGGCCGCTCGAGCTTTCCGAATTCGACAACCAAGGCGATCCTACGGTCGGCGTAAATGTCACACGGCAGGCCCTCGAGACCGACATCGTCGCCGCCTTTGCGACGACTGAGAGCGCGGTGACGCTCGCGGTAATCCCGCTCTTCCAGGACGCCAAGATCCCGCACTTCACCGCGGGCCAGAGCGATGCAATTACCAAGGAAGGAAGCGCGTACGTCTTCCGCGACGGCCCGCCGGCAGCGGCCTTCAACAAGACCCTCGCCGACTATGCGCTCACCACCAAGAAGTGGACCAAGATCGCCATGGTCACGAACACCGGCGGCTACGGCGACAGCGAGCGGAAGGCGTTTGCGGCCCAGCTGACCGCGGCGAGCATCCAGCCGCTGCTCGATGCGACGGTCGCGCCCGAGGCGCAGGAGTTCACTGCACAGATCAACGAGATCCAGCGGCTCCAGCCTGAGGCCGTCTACACGGGCATGGAAGAGGTCCAGAACGGCCTCTTCGCCAAGCAGTTGCGGGAATTCGGCATCACCGTGCCGATGATCGGAGGGCCTCCGGGCGGAACGCCGCAGTTCGTCGAGGTTGCCGGAGCAGCGGCCGATGGCTCGATCTTCTCGAGTCCGTACATCACCAACGATGCCAACGACAAGACCCGTGCTTTCGCTGCTGCGTTCAAGGCCATGCACGGCAAGGACCCTGAGTTCCACGGTGCGAAAGGCTACGATGGGGCGCAGCTCCTGTTCCAGGCGATCGAGGCGACCTGCGACAACATCACCGGAGAGACGATCGCCGCCGCGCTTCATGAGATCTCGGGGTACGAGGGGCTTCAGGGCACGTTCACGGTTCAGGAGAACGGCGAGACGCTCGACAAGACCCAGGTGGGTGTGCTTGAGGGTGGCGTCGCCAAACTTGCTGAGTAGCTGAGCCACGGGCACCTGCCGAGTCGATCGCGGCTCGGCAGGCTGCCGCAACAGTCCGGGTTGCAGGAGCAGTTGAATGTCCGCGTGGCTGCAGGTCGTCTACGGCGGCCTCACGATCGGCGCGATCTATGCCTTGGTTGCCCTGGGCTTCTCGTTGATCTACCGGACGATCGGCCTCGTGAACTTCGCCCAGGGCGGGCTCTTGATGCTGGGCGCCTACGTCGGCGCCATCCTCCTCGATGAAGCGGGCATTCCGTTTCCGCTGGCTGTCCTTGCGGCGGTGGTCGTCATCGGCGCGCTGGGCCTCGCCATGGAGCGGCTGCTCCGCCCGCTCGAGCGCGGCGACCTGATGATGATGGTGCTCGCGACACTCGGGCTCGACATCGTGTTCGCGAATAGCGCGATCGTCCTCTTTGGCTCCGAGGGGATGTCCGTTGCGGTCCCCGTTGTCGGTGCGCCCATCCAAATCGCCGGGGTGACGATGACCAGATACTCGCTGGTCGTCATCGGCAGCATGATCCTCATCGCCCTCGGCCTGAATGCCTTCCTGAACCGGACCAAGACAGGCCTGGGAATGCGCGCGATCGCAATCAACCGCGACATCGCGCTCGTCTTCGGCGTGAACGCGAATCGGATGAACAACCTGGCGCTGGGAATCGGAGCGGGCATCGCGGCAGCGGGCGGAGTCCTGATCGCGCCGATCCTGTACGTCACGCCACAGCTCGGGGCGAGTGTCGGCATCAGTGGCTTCGCAGCCGCAATCCTGGGCGGACTCGGAAACCTCCCGGGCGCGATCGTTGGAGGGCTCGCCTTCGGCGTCTTCCAGAGCGTCGTGTCCGTGTACTTGCCCGCTTACGTCAACGCCATCGCCTTCGTGATCTTCGTTCTCGTCCTGCTCGTTCGTCCCTGGGGGATCCTGGGGGAGCGGGTCGCGGAAAAGCTGTGATCAATGCACCGCGCGCGGGCCTGCTGACTCAGGGCGCCCTTCTCGTCCTCCTGTTGCTTCTGCCGAGCCTCGTGCACCTGTCCGGCTACCAGCTGCACATCGTCGAGTTGATCCTGGTGATGATCCCGCTCGCGATCGGCCTCCTCATCAGCATGGGCCACTGTGGACAGATCAATCTGGCGCAGGTTGCGCTCTACGGGGTCGGCGCCTACACAACGGCCATCCTCATCACACGGGCGCAGGTCGATCCGTGGCTCGCCACCCTCGCGGGAACCCTTGCCGGTGGCATCCTGGGGATGGTCGTAGGCCTGCCGTCCCTTCGGATCCGGGGCCATTACCTGGCCATCGCGACCCTGGGATTGGCCGTAGCAGCCGAAGCAGTCTTCACAGCGGGCGGAGAACTGACCGGCGGTCCCCTCGGCATCGGTCGCATCCCGAGTCTGCCGGGGATCGACACGTCGGCTGGGCGGGATGCCGGCTACTACCCGCTGCTGGTCGGCGTGTTCGCCGTCACGTGGGCATTTGCGCGGATGCTCGTGTCGGGTCCGATCGGATCCGCCTTCGGTGCGATCCGGGATGACTACCTTGCCGCGAAAGGGATGGGCGTCAACGTCGGTGCGTTTCAGCTGCTCGCCTTCACCATCAGCGGCCTGCTGGCCGGGCTCGCGGGCTCGCTCTACGCAACGTGGAGCGGCTACATCAGCCCGGACTCATTCCGGCCCGCCCAGATGTTTTTCCTGCTCACGATCCTGGTCGTCGGCGGCATGCGCAGCCTGCCCGGCGTGGTCGTCGCCGCGACAGCGTTGATCCTCGCCCGCGAGGCCTTTCAGCAGTTCGAGGCGTACCAGCTCATCATCTTTGGAAGCTTGGTCGTGATCGTCATGCTGGTCGCCCCTGACGGACTCGCAGGTCTTGCGAGTCGCACGTGGAAGCTGGTCGCGAGGACGGCCCGAGGCGCGACGCGGCGGCAAGCGCTGCAATCGCTCGAACCGGCACTTCCAGAAGAGCGGAAGCCGGACTGATGCCCCTTCTCGAGGTCCGCAACCTGAAGCGATCCTTCGGAGGAATCGAAGCGGTTGCGGACGTTTCGTTCGAGGTAGAGGAGGGATCGATCCACGGATTGATCGGCCCGAACGGCTCCGGGAAGACCACGATCTTCAATGTCCTGAGCGGGTACTACGCTCCCACCGCCGGGCAGATCCTCTTCGACGGGCGGTCGATCGGGTCCAAGGCTCCGCACGAGATCGTCGCGGTGGGGATCGCGCGCACCTTCCAGAACCTGAGGCTGTTCCACACGCTCACGGTCCGCGAAAATGTGCAGGTCGCAGCCCTGCATGCCGGCGTGCCGTGGTGGCGCCATGCCCTCGGATTCCCGATCGGGTGGCACCGATCGGAGCTCGCCGCCCGCAAGCGGGCCGACGAGCTCCTTGCCCGAGTCGATGCAACGAGGTTCGCGGACCTGCCGATCAAGAGCTTGCCCTACGGCTGGCAACGCCGGGTAGAGCTCGCTCGCGCCCTCGCCTGTCAACCCAGACTGCTGCTGCTCGACGAACCTGCGGCCGGACTGAACGACGATGAGACGAGGCGCCTGGTCGAGACCGTCGAATCACTGCGCGACGAAGGCCTGACGATGTTGCTGATCGAGCACGACATGAAGGTCGTCATGGGAACGGCCAATGTCGTCAGCGTGCTTGACTATGGGCGCCTCCTGGTCACGGGTAAGCCCACCGACGTTGCGACAGACGGGCGAGTGATCGAGGCCTATCTGGGAGGCGCGCCGAGCGAATGATCCTCGAGGTCAAGGGTCTGCATTGCCACTACGGCCCCGTGCACGCGGTGAAGGGCATGGACTTCGCCGTGGGCGAAGGCGAGGCAGTCGCGCTCATCGGGGCGAATGGCGCCGGCAAGACGACCACGCTGCGGGCGATCGTCGGGACGCTGCGACCAAGCAGTGGCTCCGTCACGCTCGACGGCCAGGATCTGATCCGAATTCCGGCCCACGCGCGGGTCGGGCGCGGCATGGCCTACGTCCCCGAGGGACGCCAGATCCTTCCCGTCTTCACCGTGGAAGAGAACCTGATGCTCGGCGCCTTCCACCGGCTCGGAAAGGAGCCGGCTGCAGCCATCCAGCAGACGCTCGCCGAGGTCTATGACCTCTTCCCGGTGATTGCCCGACTCCGAAAGCGGTATGCCGGCTTCACGAGCGGCGGCGAACAACAGATCCTGGCGATCGGTCGGGCATTGATGGCCAAGCCGCGGCTCCTGCTCCTCGACGAGCCGTCCATGGGTCTCTCACCGATTCTGACCAAGTTCGTGGCGGAGAGCCTGATGACCCTCCGGAAGACGGGGCTCGCGATGGTCCTCGTCGAACAGAACGTGAGCCTGGCCCTTCAGCTCGCCGACCGAGCGATCGTCATGGAGACCGGGCATCCAGCGCTCCAGGGCACCACCGATGAGCTCCGGGCGAACGATGAGATCCGGATGATCTACCTGGGACAGTCGACGACTGCCGCACCTGCCGGCGCCTCGACCGAGCCACCGGCGCCGGCTCCGATCAAGACCTGATCACGACGCCGTCGCGAAACGGCAACTACGGTGACGATCAGGGCAGGGCTGGATTGACTCGGATCCACGACTTCCCCTTGGCAGTCCCGGTGGATTCGAATGCCCGCTGGACGTCGGCCAGGGCGTACTCGTCGGTCGCGATGCGACCGGGCGACACGTGGCCACCCTGGACGAGGTCGATGACGCGACGGAAGTCGGCCGGGTGATCGTAGGTGAGTGATCCGCGAAGGACCAGCTGGCGTCGGACGAGCACGGCCGCCGAGATCTCGAACGGCCTGCTGTCGATACCGAGCACGAGCAACGTGCCCCAGCTCTGGACCCGTTCGAGGGCCGTCGCCATAGATTCGGGCGTCCCGGCAGAATCGACAACAAGGGCGAACCGCGGCTCGACATCGCCGGCGGCTGCTGGGCGCGCAGCAAGACTCGCGGCTAGCGCGACGCGGTCCGGGTTGAGATCGAATGCGTGCACCTCGAGGCCTCGCCTCAGCAGGGCCATGCACATCAGCAGGCCCTGGGCGCCGGCTCCGACGACGAGAGCTGACGCCGGAAGAGGTTCAGGCAATCGGTTCAGGGCGGTTTCAACGACCGTCAGTGGCTCGACACAGACAAGGTCGGTCGCCACTTCGGCGCTGACCTTCCAGGCGAACGGACCGGGCACGACCACCTTGTCGGCGAGCCCGCCCGGGCGGTTCATCCCGACCGATCGGCGTTGGAGGCACGACGAGGTTCGGCCGCGCTCACATTCCGGACATCGAAAGCAGGGGATGTTGGGCTCGATCACGACCAGGTCGCCGATGCGCTCGCTCGAGACTCGCTCTCCGACCGCTTCCACGCGGCCGTAGATCTCGTGGCCCAGAAGCCACGGATACCCGGGTGGCGTCCACACGCCGCGAAACACGCTGACATCCGAGCCGCACAGGCCGACGCCGCCGACGCGGACCACGACGTCATCTGGGCCGGGGCTAGGGTCTGCCACCTCGTCGACGACGATCACGCCAGGGCGGACGAGCAGGGCCGCCCTCACATCGTCGCTACCTTCCACATACCAAGATCACTTGACCGACACGCGGGAGTTGTCAGCCCAGGCCTCTCCCGGCCCTCGTGCGGCGGACCGGCCCAGCTCCTCGCTGATCAGGCCCGCGGCCTCGACGATGTCCGGGCGCAGGGCGACGAGTTTCTCGGCAGCGAGGCGAGCACTCGGGCCGGAGACGGAGAGTGCCGCAACGACCTTCCCCAGGCCGTCCTTGATCGGCACCGCTGCCGCCACCAGACCCTCCTCGCGCTCGCCGATCGATGTAGCCCAGCCTGACCTGCCGATTTCCTCGAGTTGCGCCTCGAGCTCCCGCGCCGTCGGCGCTCGTGGTGATGGCGGGTCGGTCGCGATCCGGGCGATCTCCTGTGAGCGGATCGAAGGATCCGCGTGGGCGAGGAGCAGCTTCCCAGCTGCCCCGACCCGCAACGGCAGCGGTCGACCGATCTCCGTGAAGTGGCGCAATTCGTAGTGGCCCTCCACCGCCGCGACACAGATCCGGTGCTCGCGCTCGCGGACGTACAGATGGACGCTCTCGCCGAGCCGGTCGCGCAACCACTCCATTCGTGGTCTCGCGACTTCCACGAGATCAATGGAATGGGCGGCCACTTCCCCCCAGTGGACGAGCCGCGGGCCGGCGGCGTAAGTGGCATTGGCTCGCCGCGTCAGCAGGCCCAGGGTCATCAGTTCAGTCAGCAGACGATGGACCGATGAGCGCGGCTGGCCAAGTTGTTCAGCGATCTCGGTCAATGTGCTCTGCCGGTCGGCGCTCGTCACGAGATCGAGGATCTGGGTCGCCTTTCCGAGGACTGACACGCTTGCCTCCCAGGTGCTTGACAGCGCCAGAGTGCCACTCTAACGTTTCACTACAACGGGCTTGCGCTTCCACTATACGGTATTGTCAACTCAGGATGCGACCCCTTTCGAAGGCGATGGCGCGCCAACCACCACCAGCGACATGGTGATCTCGCTCGACGAGCAGAGAGCCATCGGACCCAGCGAAGCGAGGCGCCTCGGCCGCTCCCTCCTCCGCGGCCAATTCCTCGACGATGGGACCGAGCGGATCCATCGAGCGCCGTTTGACGCGGCGCTCGATGGACCGATTCTCGATGCCGGCGAGGCCGACGTGTCCACGGCCGTTTCCATCGCCGTTGATGGTGCGAAGGCCGTCGGAGCCCTGGCGATCCACAGCCGTGTCGCGATCGTCGAGCGCCTCGCCGAACTCGTCGATCGGGATTTGGAGCGGCTGGCAGCGACGATGACGTGGCAGACCGGCAAGCCGATCCGCGAGACGCGGCGTGAAGTCGTTCGCGCCGCCGACACGTTTCGACTCTCCGCCCGAGCCGCTGACCTGCTCGCTGGCGAACAGATTCCGACCGATACGACCGCCGGCGGCCGGCCCCTCTGGGCCTTCTCCCATCGGCGCCCGATCGGCGTGGTCGCTGCGATCACTCCCTTCAACGCGCCGCTCAATCTGCTGGCTCACAAGCTCGGGCCGTCGATCATCGGTGGCAACGCGACCATCGTGAAGCCGGCCTCGGCTGCGCCGCTGACGGCCGTCCAGGTCGTCGAACTGGCGATCGAAGCGGGCTGTCCGCCGAGTGCGGTTAACGTGCTGGTAGGTCCGGGAGCCCTGGGGCTAACGCTTGTCGCCCATCCCGATGTCCGCGCGATCACATTCACCGGAGGGCGGCGAGCGGCCCGGGAGATCTGGGGGGCGGCACCACTCAAGCGGTTGGTGATGGAGCTCGGCGGCAACAGCGCGAACATCCTGTTCGACGACGCGGATCTTGAGGTCGCGGCGGACGAGTGCGTCCGGGGATCCTTCTCCAACAGCGGGCAGAGCTGCAACTCGGTTCAGCGGATCATCGCCCCCGCCAGTCTCGCATCGGAGCTCGCCGACCTGATGACAGCGCAAATCGCCAAGCTCAGGCTGGGCGACCCGTTCGACGACGGAACGGACATCGGCTCGATGGTGTCGGAGGCCGAATCGACACGGGTCTGCGACTGGCTGGACGCCGCCGTTGCGGACGGGGCGGTCATCCAGACCGGTGGAACCCGGGCGGGCGCCACCCTTTCTCCAACGCTCGTGACCGGCGCTCGACCGGGCATGCGGGTCGTGGACGACGAGATCTTCGGCCCGGTCGCGGTCATCCTCGAGCACTCCGGCGACGACGATGCGATCCGACTCGCAAACGCGACCCCGTTCGGGCTTCAGTTCGGTGTCTTCACGCGATCCCTGGACCGGGCGCTCCGGTCCATTTCGGTTCTCGACAGCGGCTCGGTCATTGTCAACAGGTCATCGAATTACCGGCTCGACTCCTTCGTGTACGGCGGCGTCAAACAGTCCGGTGTCGGGCGCGAAGACCCACGCTCGACCCTCCGGGAGCTGACTGAGGAGCACTTCGCAGTCCTCGGAGACAGGGCGTGAGGCCGATCCACGAGGGTGGCTCAGCCGCGTCTGCGGACGCTGCCCCCTGGTCCTCCGCGATCACGGCGACGACAGGCGACCGCGTCTTCGTGCGCGGGGTGCCCCTCGACGAGGCGATCGGTGCCAGGTCGTTTGCGGACGTCGTCTTCCTGCTGTGGACCGGTCGGGAGGGAACATCGGCCGAGCGGGCGGTTTTCGACGCCTGCCTGGTCGCCGCCGTCGATCACGGCCCGCTCGCGCCTTCGGCAATCACCGCCCGGACCGCCGCATCGACACGGGCCGGAAGGATGCCGGCGCTCGCGGCCGGCATCCTCGCATTCGGATCGCTCCATGGCGCGGTTGTAACGGCGGCGATGGAGCTGCTCGCGGAGCTAGGGCCGGACGAGGATCCGGCCACATGGGCCGAGCGGATCTTCGACCGAGAGCGTTCGGCGGGTCGACGAATTCCCGGCATTGGTCATCGCTGGCACGAGCTCGACCGGCGAGCGGAGCGGCTCCTCGATCTCGCTTCGACCGTCGGCGGAGGTCGTGCGGCCGCAGCTGAGCGGGCGATGGCCGAGGTGGTCGGCCATCACTCCGGTCGAGCGGCTCCGGTAAACATCGACGGCGGGCTCGCGGCAGCCCTGAGCAGCCTGGGTCTCGCCGCGGAGTTCGGCGACTTCGCCTTCGCAACGTCGCGGAGCACGGGACTGGCAGCTCACATCGTGGAAGAGACCACTCGCGAGAGACCGATGCGGACCATCGATCCAACCAGGGTGGGATACGACGGTCGAGACATTCCCCGACAGGAGGACATTGGATGAAGGTGAGGCTGCTTTCGCCGTTCGAGGATGGTGAGCCCATCTGGATCGGGCTCGATACACCGGGGATGCGCCGCAAGGTGTCGAGACTCGTGTCGCCATCCATCGGATCGGAGGAGTTCATGGGTGGCGTGACCATCTTTGAGCCGGGCGAATCCAGTTCGATGCACATCCACGAGGAATCGGAGGAGATCAACATCGTTCTCGGAGGCGGAGGCACCCTCGTCTCCGACGGCGAAGAGCGCGAATTCACGACGGGCGAGTGGATGTGGATCCCGCGGGGGACGTTCCATCAGCACCGGAACACGGGCAAGGAGCCGCTGCGGCTGGCCTGGATCTACACGCCGCAAGCCGAACTTCCGTCCTCGTGACCCGACAAGCCCCGGTGAACGGCGCTTCTACGTGAGAACCGACGCGAACGACGCCTTGGCTGCATAGTTCAGTCGATGGAGGCTGTGCTGGTTGGAGCGCCGGGATGCGGTGCCCGGACGGTGGGCCGGGCCCTGGCCGAGCGGAGCCAGGCCCACTTCGTCGATCTCACGGGGGAGCCCGCCCGGCGGGCCGACGCGATGTCGGGCCTGCGACGAGCGGACGAGCCGGACGGCGGGCCTAGCCTTCGCCGGGTGATCGCCGCCGACCGCGTCGTGGCCGATCCCGCCGTCCGGGCACGGCTCTACCGCGGTCGGCACGTCATATGGCTCGACGCACCGGCGGATCGCCTGCTCGAACGGCTCAGGGCCGCGCGACGGCAGGACCTGGACATCGACGGGGACTTCCGCAGGTTCATCGACGATCACCTGAGCGCATACACGCCGTACTACTTCGCGGGCAGTCGGGTGGATGCATCTGGGTCGATCGCGGCCACCATCGCGGAGATCCAGCCCCTGCTTGCCGAGCCAGTCGGTTCGGGCACCCTGGTCCTCCGGGCGGAAATCCACGGCGGCTTCATGGAGCTTGGGGAAGGGATTCTCGGATCCAGCCTTGGACACGTCCTGCGCGGCCTGTCGGCCCGCCGCTGCGTCGTGGTCACATCGGGCCGCAGCCGCGACCGCGCCGAAACGGCCGCGGACCATGTCCGCTCGGGAGCGGGCCTGCCCGTCGACGTCGTTGAGCTGCCCGAGGGTGAGCGCTCGAAGCTGATGGAGCAGCAGGAGCTCCTCTTCCGGAATCTGGCCGAGCTGCGGGTCGAACGGCAGGACCCGCTGGTCGCCGTCGGCGACGACGTCCTTCTAGAGGCGACGACGTTTGCGGCAGCCGTCTACCTGCGCGGTGTGCCGCTCGTGACGATCCCGGTGACGACCCTCGGGCTGATCGACACGTCGATCGGCGGAAAGGGTGGGGTTGACCTGCCCGGCTTGGGCCGCAACCTTCTCGGCGCGATTCACCAGCCCAAGGCAACCATCCTGGACGTCGACCTCGTTCGAGAGGAACCGGTCGCCGATCGGCGCGCAGCCCTGGCCGAGGCCATCAAGTACGGGCTCATCGGCGATGACGGACTCCTGTCACTCCTCGAAGCAGGCGTGCGGCCGGATGCAAGCCCGCTTTGGCCGGAGACGCCCGATTTGCTCGAGATCGTGGAGCGCTGCGCCCTGGCCAAGCGCCGATTGGTCCTCTTCGACGAACGGGACACGGACGGCGTCAGGATGGCGCTCAACCTTGGGCACACGCTCAGCCATGCGCTGGAAGCGGCGACGGCATATCGGCTGCGCCACGGCGAGGCTGTCGGTTACGGCCTGCGGGCCGCCCTCGAGATCGGGTTGTCGCTAGGCGTTACGCCGCCCGCGACCGCCAACCGGGCGTCTCGGCTGATGCGTCGGCTCGGGCTAGCCCAAGCCCCGCTCGATGTTCCGGTCCCCGAGGTCCTGAACTACATCGAGTCGGACAAGAAGCGACGCGGAGGCAGGCCCCGCTGGGTCCTCGTGGGAATGGACGGCGTGACCATTCGTGACGACGTGCCGGCGGCCACGGTGCGAGACGCGGTTACGGCCGCGCTCGCTGGTACGACTCGGGGGCCGGACGGTGGCCGAGCGTCCTCGTCGTCGCCCACGATCTGAAGCCCAGGCTGGTGGCCTCAGCGGCAGTGCCACCCGCCGTCGACGATCAGCTCGACCCCGTTCACGGCGCCGTTCTCGAGCAGGAAGACCGTCGCGTCGACGATCTCGGACATCTGGGCAAGCCGGCCCAGCGGCGTCTCGGAGGTGTACTTCGTGATCGCAGCCGGCTTCTCCGCCCAGTACGGGCTGTCGCCGACGACGCCTGGGTGGATCGAGTTGACACGGATCGGCCGGAGCTCCTCGACGAGCGTCCGGGTGAGGCCCACGACGCCACCATTGACGGTCGTGACGGTCGTCGAACCGGGATAGGGCCGCTCCTTCGCCATCCCCCCGAACAGCACGATCGAGGAGTCGTCGGAGAGACGCGACCGCAGCGTGCTCACGACCGTCGTATAGCCGACGAGCTTCAGCGTGACGAGCCTGATCGCCCGCTCGATGCTGTAATCCGCGACCGAGTTCTGGTCCCGGTCGATCGCCACAAGGGCCAGGTGCTTTACCTGGCCGATCCCGACGAGGGCGGCTTCGATCGATTCGGGCGCAGACAGATCGAAGGAGAGTCCGCGAACGTTGCCGTTCACGGACGCCACCGCGGCGTCCACGTTCTCGGGCGTCTGGCCGGTGAGGACGACCTCCCGGCCGGCCGCCGCGTAGTGCTTGACGATCTCCAGTCCGATCGCCCTCGTTCCCCCGACGACGACGACCGCCCCGTCACCCGACATCGTTCTCCTCCTCGAATTCCTTCCAGCTTGGGACCCAGCGATAGGCGTGTCGCACCGGCGGCTGGGGCGCCTGCGTCTCGATCCAGCGGACCCGCTCTGTGCCCGTGTTGTAGAACCCGTGAACGTCCCCGACGCCGGCGAACATGACGTCGCCTGCCCGGATCGTGATGGGCTGGCCATTGAGCTCGGCCTCGATCTCGCCCGACAAGAAGAAGTACGTCTCCTCGAACGGATGATCGTGTGCCTGGGCCGCCCCGCCCGGCTCGTAGTCGACCGTGAACATCGTCAGGAGATCGGCACCAAACACGCGGTCGACGAGCATCTTGACGCTGATCCCGCTGTAGACGACGAGCGCCGTGTCCATGCCGGCGGGCCTGCGCCCGCGGGCCGGATCGTCGAGTCGGAGCGCCTCCGCCTGGGGTGGCGTGCCGTCGTAGTGCCCGACCCAGCGCAGCGTCGGGCTGCCGAACGACGGGCGCGCGGCCCGGGCGGCGAATGCCGCGAGATCAAACGGCTCCCGGGCAAAGAACGTGTCCTTGCGACCGGCATCGGGGCCAAGGCGCAGTGGCGTGTTCACCGAGAGCCAACGAACTTGCTCGTTTCCGCCGTTGCCGAGCGCGTGCCACAGCCCGATCGGGATGAAAACGTAGTCGCCCTGGACCAGCCGATGGACGCGCCCGTCGAGCTCGAGGAGCAGCTCGCCTTCCAGCACGTACAGCGCTTCCTCGAACGAGTGGACGTGACGCTGCAGCCAGCCGCCCGGCTCGAACGCTCCTACCGCGAGCTCCGTGTGGACCGCGCCCTGCTCCGCCCCCACGAGGACCTTTCTCGCGAGCCCCGAGAACCGCTCGGACGGCGTCATCGGCGACGCGGTGAACGACCAGTCAACGCTCGAGACGAACGACACGAGCCACCCCAGTTAGCGGTGCGGGTATTGACATCAAGCGAGGCGGCGTGACCACGCATCGGTGCCCACGGCGACCAGCAGGATGATGCCAAGTGTGACCTGCTGATAGAAGGGGTCGAGCCCCAGGAGGTTGAACCCGTTGGCGACGAGGGCGACGAAGAAGCATCCTACGACGGTCCTCGGCACGGAGCCCTCGCCGCCGAGGATGCTCGTGCCGCCGACGATGATTCCGGTGAGGACCGTGAAGGTCAGGAAGCTCCCGGCCGAGGCCTGCGCGCTGAGCGTCCGCGACGCGTCGATCGTGCCGGCCAGCGCAGCGGCCATGCCACTCAGGGCGTACGTCGCGACGCGGACCGTGTTGATCCGCACGCCCCCGAGCCGCGCCGCCTCGGCATTCCCACCGGTCGCATAGACATAGCGACCGAACGTCGTCCGGCTCAGCAGGACCGCCGCCCCGATCGCGAGCACGATCATCATCCAGGCAGCGCTGGTGATGCCGTAGATCTTCGTTGCGGCGAACGTCTGGAACTCGGGGTGGTCGAAGACGACGACGAGGTTGCCCTGGGTGGCAATCGCCCCGATGCCGCCGATGACGAACGACATCGCCAGCGTTCCGATCAGTGGGTTGATCCGGAACTTCGTCACGATCACGCCATTGGCCAAACCCGCCGCGAGGCCGACGCCCAGCGCCGCAACGATCCCGACTGCCGGCCCGAACGACACCGCCAGCTGGGCCGCCGTCGCGCCGGACAATCCGTACAGCGCACCAACCGACAGGTCGATGCCGCCTGCGATCAGGACGAGCGTGCCGGCCGCCGCGACGATGATGATCGCCGCCTGTTGGTCGAGGATGTTCGTGAGGTTCTGGGCCCGGAGGAACGGTCCGCTGATGATGCTCAGCACGACGAACACGATGATGAATGGGATGACGATGCCGCCCTTGCGGATCGCCCAACGAAGGCGGCCCAGCGGCGTGGGTCCGGTCGTCTCCGCCGGGACGGCGCTCGCCTCGGTCATCCGGCGACCGCGCGCGCCCGGCCGAAGGACGACGCCAGGATCGCCTCCTCCGTCATCCGGTCCCCGTCGAGTTCCGCGACGACGCGCCCCGCGCGCATGACGACGACGCGGTGGGCCAGTCCGAGAATCTCTTCGATCTCGTTCGAAATCAGCAGGACCGCGACGCCGCGAGCGGCCAGGTCGACGAGCAGCTGGTAGAGGTCGCGTTTCGCGCCGACATCCACGCCGCGTGTCGGTTCATCCGCGATGAGGACCGCCGGATCGGCAAGGAGGGCCCGCGCGAACATCAGTTTCTGCTGGTTGCCGCCGGACAGAACCTCGGGGGTGGTCTCGAGCGAGCTAGACGCGGCTACGCTCGTCAAGGCCCCGCGGACGCGATTGCCCTCGAGCCGCCGGCGGACGAACCCGAATCGACCGAAGTTGCGCAGGCTGGCGAGGCTGACGTTCTCACGAACGGGCCTCCGCAACAGGAGCCCCTCGTCCTTGCGCGAGCCTGGAATCATCGTCACGTTCGCTCGGATGGATCCGCGCGGCGAGCCTCGGAGCCCGACGGCACCGGCGGTCAATTCGGAGGCCGTCGCCGGGATTGCTCCGAAGATCGCGCGTGCGAGCTCCGAGCGTCCGGCACCCACGAGGCCGGCGAGGCCGACGATCTCGCCGGCTCGAATGTCGAGTGAAGCTCCGTCGACCCCAACCGCCGTGAGGTTCTTCACCGTCAGAGCGACCGGCGCATCGGTTGGCGGCAGGACCTTGGGCGGGTACGTCCGGCTGACCGATCGGCCGAGCATCGCCGCGACCAGCGTGTCCTCGGTCTCGTCGCCGGCAGGTCCGGTCCTGACCACCTGGCCGTCGCGGAGGATCGTGATGGTGTGAGCCAGCTCGAGGACCTCGCCGAGGAAGTGGGACACGAGGATGACGGTCCGACCGCTGGCGGCGAGCCCTCGAACGATCTCGTGGAAGCGCCGGATCTCGCCAGCCGAGAGCGCGGCCGTCGGCTCGTCGAAGACGATCAGCTCGGCGTCTCGAGCGAGCGCCCGGAGTATCTCGACCTGCTGCTGCTTGGCGATCGGCAACGCGCCCACGGTCGCGTTCGCAGGGACCTCGAAGCCGGCCGAGGCCACGACGCGCTCGAATCGCTCGAGGAGGGCGCGCCGGCGAACGAATCCGAAGCGGCGCGGTTCCGCGCCGAGGAAGACGTTTTCCGCGACGGTTCGTTGCGGGACGAGCGCGACCTCCTGGGCGACGAGGGCGATACCGCGGTCGAGCGCCTGGCGAGGTGACCCGAAGCTGACCGGCTCGCCCTTGAGGACGAGCTCACCCTCGTCGGACGGGATGACGCCAGCCACGATCTTGCCAAGCGTTGACTTGCCGGCTCCGTTCTCGCCGACGAAGGCGTGAACGGAGCCGACCCGGATCTCCACGGAAACGTCGTGCAGCGCCCGCGTGCCGCCGAACGACTTGCCTACCCCGCGGATGTCGAGGTGGACGTCCTCGGGAGCCATGGAACTGAGCTGGCTCGTGACAGGCTCAGCCCGGCCACTCCGCGAGCGGCAGGAACGTTTCGACGTTGCTCTTCACGACGACGCCGCCGTCCGGCAGGTCGGCCAGGACGTCGATGCCCGGCGCCGCCACCCCCGATCGGATCGCGTCGATGAACATCTGGACGCCCTTCCCGCCTTCGGTTGATGGGGCCTGCATCACGGTCCCGAAGCGCTCGCCGCTGGCGATGCCCTGGAACGCAATCGCGCCGCCGCCGTAGCCGACGAGCTTGACCTTGTCCTTCAGGCCGGCGTCGGCGACCGCCTGGACGGCGCCCGTGATCGCCTGGTCGGCGCCGGTGATGACGGTGAGGTCCTGGTGGGCGACGAGCATGTCCTGGGCGGCCTTCAGGCCGAGCGGCGTGGTGTAGAACGACTCCCCCTCGGCGACGATCTTGATGTTCGGATTGACGGAGGTGGCCTTGTCGAAGGCCTCCTTCAAGGTCGCGTCGAGGGCCGCGGCCTTGACCGACCAGATGTAGCCGACGTTGCAAGGATTGGCGTCGGCGCACGCCGTCACGACGAGTTCGCCGATCTTCCGGCCGAGCTCGCTCGGAACGAACACGACGTTGACCAACTGGCCCTCGACCTGCGATTCGGCAGTCGTGTTGTCGGGACCGAGGATCTGGTCGATGTTGCCGATGGCGATGCCGGCCTTGATCGCCTCCTGGGCGCCCGGGACGAGGGCGGGTCCATAGACCGGCTGAAGCACGATCCCGTCGTACTTGCCGGACGCGATGGCGTCCTGCAATTGCTTCGTCTGGGTCGCCGGGTCGAGGTTGCCGTCGAACACCGTCAGGTTGGCGTTGCCGGCCGTTGCGGCCGCCTTGGCGGCGGCGAGCATCGGGGCGTCATAGCTGTTGGCGACCGCGAACGAGATGTAGGCGAGCTCGAGCGTCTCGGCCGGCGCCGACGCGCTGGCTGGCGGTCCGCTGGAGCTGGCGCTGGCGGATGGCTGCGCGGCGGTCGGCGAGGGCGATGCCGCTCCGCCGCAGGCCGCGACCAGCAGGGGGACCGCGGCGACGAACGCCAGCAGGCGTTGGACGCGACGACCCGGGGTGTGACCAGCGTGCATGTGTCCTCCTCCGCGCATTCGCTCCCCTCGATCCGGCGAGTGTGCAAAGGCAATGAACGCCTGTCAAGTGCTGTTACAACATGTTGCGGCGCATTGATCATTGCGGCATGGCCGGGGACAGGTGGGCCGCTGCGTCAGCGCCGGGCGACCTCCGCGTTGCCGCGACCCTGGACGAACCAGACGGCCTGGGCCGGCGTGTCACCCGCGTTGAACAGTCGATGCGGCGTGCCCGAGTCGAAGCTGATCGCGTCGCCCGGCTGAAGGAGGAACTCGTCAAAGCCGATCCTGACCGTCAGCGTGCCGCTCAGCACGTAGCCCCACTCCTGTCCGGAGTGGCGCTGGAAGGCATCCGCCGGGCTCGACTCGCCGCCGACCTCGTAGGTCACGTGAAGGAAGTCGACGTTCCGGATGGACTCCGTCGTGAGGCGTTCCCAGACGACACCGGAGCCCAGCCTGATCTTCGATCGTGACGCGGCCCGCTGCACGGGATCGTGCGGCAGGACGGTCTGCAGCGGTTCGATCAGCGCCCCGGCGGCGCCATCGCTGGTCGGCGGTTGCGTGTCCATGAAGAGCAGGACGTCGAGCGAGATCCCGAGTTCGTTTGCGAGGGCGTACAACGTGTTGACCGACGGCTTGGCACGGCCCGTCTCCACCTGCGAAATGAGGCTGGGCGAGACGCCGACGACTTCGGCCAGCCCGCGGAGGCTGAGACCGCGAGCCTGGCGTGCCTGGCGCAGGCGGTCGCCCATCGTCGCGTACTCGGGCTCAGTCGATCCGATTCGCCGTTCGCGGGCCACGCACCCTCCGACTGCTGTTTGAGTCATCCTACCTGTGGATCCGGCGCCACAGGTTGCGCTCGGTCGTCTGCTGTGTAGCATTAGTGAACGGCGAGCTCGACGAGGACCGTCGCCGACCCAGAGGGGAACCTTTCATGACGAGGCCCATTGCATCGCCAGGGTCGATGACGGTCGACTGGGAGGAGCGCGTCAACCCGGACCGGCTTCGGACGTATCGGTTCGGCCGCGCCAGGGCCGCGCTGGAGGGGTCTGACCTCGGGGCCGTCCTGCTCTTCGACTTCAACAACATCCGCTACGTCACGAGCACCCACATCGGGGAGTGGGCGCGCGACAAGATGACCCGCTACGCCCTCCAGACCCGAGGCGGCACGCCGCACATCTGGGACTTCGGGTCCGCCGCCAAGCACCACCGGCTGAACTGCCCGTGGCTTCGCGAGGAGAACATCCACGCTGGGATGGTCGGCCTGCGAGGCGCGGTTGCCCCGGATGCCGGGCTGTTTCGCAACGCGGCTCGCGAGATATGCGAGATCCTCCGGGCCGAGGGCGTGCTCGACATGCCGCTCGGCATCGACATCGCGGAGCCGCCGATGGTCGCGGCCCTCGAGGCTGAGGGCATCACGGTCCGCGATGCCCAGCAGGTGATGCTGGACGCCCGCGAGGTCAAGTCGATCGACGAGATCATGCTGCTCAACACGGCCTGCTCGATGGTCGACGGGGCATACCAGATGCTTGCGGAGCAGCTCAAGCCGGGGATCCGCGAGAGCGAGCTCGTCGCCAACGTCACGAAGTTCCTGTTCGACCTCGGGTCCGAGCATGTCGACAACATCAACGCCGTATCGGGCGAGCGATGCAGCCCGCATCCGCACGTCTTCAGCGACCGGATCATCCGGCCCGGCGATCAGGCCTTCTTCGACATCATCCACACGTTCGTCGGCTACAAGACCTGCTACTACCGGACGTTCGTCGTCGGGACGGCCACGGACCCTCAGCGCGACGCCTACAAGCAGGCGCGCGAATGGATCGATGCTTCGATCGAGCTCATGAGGCCGGGCGTCACCACCGACAAGGTCGCCAGCGTCTGGCCGAGAGCCGATGAGTTCGGCTTCTCGAGCGAAATGGAATGCTTCGGGCTCCAGTTCGGCCACAGCGTCGGGCTCTTCCTGCACGAACGCCCGATCATCAGCCGCCTTAACTCGCTCAGCCATCCGGTCGAACTCAAGGAGGGCATGGTCATCGCCCTCGAGACCTACTGCCCGGCGAAGGACGGATTCTCGGCCGCCAGGATCGAGGAGGAGGTCGTCATCACCGCCGACGGCCCGCAGGTCATCACGCGCTTCCCGTCGCAGGAATTGTTCGTCGCCAACGCGTACTGAGGCCGCCGAGATGCCAAAAACCGCGCAGGCGCCCGCCACCGCCGCTCCCGATACCGAAACCCGCCTCGGCCTGTATCGCGTCATGCAGGAGTGCCGGCTGTTCGAGACGCGCGCCCAGGAACTGTTCTTCGAGGGACTCGTGAGGGGCACGACGCACCTCGGGATCGGGCAGGAGGCGGTCGCGGCCGGGTTCGCGGCGGCGATGCAGTCCGACGACTACTCGTTCGCGACGTACCGGGGCCACAACCACGCCCTCGCCCGCGGGACGCCGATGGGGCCGATCCTCGCGGAGCTGTTCGGTCGAGCGACGGGCATCCTCGGCGGCAAGGGCGGCTCGATGCACATCACGAGCGTCGACCACCACATGATGGGCTCGTACGCGATCGTCGGCGCGCACCTGCCGATCGCGCTCGGCGCCGCGTGGTCCGCCCAGTACCGCAAGTCCGGCCAGGTCGCCGTCTGCTTCTTCGGGGATGGAGCGACCAACATCGGGTCATTTCATGAGGCCCTGAACATGGCTGCCGTCTGGAAGGCGCCCGTGGTCTTCGTGTGCGAGAACAACCAGTACATGGAGTACACGCCGATCGGAGCAGTGACGGCCGTCGCCCGGCCGGCTGCCGATCGTGCAAGCGCGTATGGCCTCGAGCCCATCGTGGTCGATGGCAACGACGCGGAGGCCGTCCTGGCGGTGGCTGAGACGGCGATCGCGCGGGCAAGGGCCGGCGATGGCCCCTCGCTCATCGAGGCGCTCACCTACCGCCACGGCGGCCACTCGCGCGCCGATCCCGGCAAATACCGACCCGACGACGAGGTTGCTGCCTGGAAGGCACGCGACCCGATCCCGGCCCAGCGGGCGAGGCTCATCGAGGCCGGCGTGACGGAGAAGGATCTCGACACGATCGACGAGGAGACCCGGGCGAAGGTCGCGGAGGCGGAGGCGATGGCCCGGGCCGCGCCGGAGCCGTCACCGGATGTCATCGAGACCCAGGTCTGGACCGACGGGGGCGCCTCGTGGCGGAGTCCTTAGGCCGATGGGGTCGACGGAGCTCCCCCTCGGACTGCGGAGGGCTGTGCGGTGATTCATGGCTGAGCTGACGTACCGCCAGGCCGTGGCGGCCGGGATTGCGCAGGAGATGGAGCGAGACTCGTCCGTTGTGCTGATCGGCGAGGACGTCGGGGCGGCCGGGGGTGTCTTCAAGCTGACCGAGGGGTTGTTTGAGAAGTTCGGGCCGGATCGCGTTCGCGATACGCCGATCAGCGAGCAGGCCATCGTCGGCGCCGCGATGGGCGCGGCGATGACTGGGTTGCGGCCGATCGCCGAGTTGATGTTCAGCGACTTCTTCGCGGTGGCCTGGGACATGGTCGCCAACCAGATCGCGAAGACGCGTTACATGACCGACGGCCAGGTCTCGCTCCCGCTCGTCCTGCGGACGGCCAACGGCGCGGGGCTGCGGTTCGGCGCACAGCACAGCCAGAGCGTCGAGAACTGGGCGATGGCGATCCCGGGGCTCAAGGTCGTCGCGCCGTCGACGCCGGCCGACGTGGTCGGGCTGATGGCCGCGGCGATCCGCGACCCGGATCCGGTGATCTTCTGCGAGCACAAGGCACTGTTCGCGATCAAGGGCCATGTGCCCGACAGCGAACACGTCGTGCCGCTCGGCCAGGCGGCGGTCATCCGCGAGGGAACGGATTGCACGATCATCGCGCTTGCGGCGATGGTCCCGCGGGCAGCCGAAGCAGCCGAGCGGCTCCAGGCCGAGCACGGGATCTCGGCCGAGGTGATCGACTTGCGGACCCTCGTACCGCTCGACACGAGGACGATCCTGGCCTCGGTCGAGAAAACGAGCAGGCTCTTCACCGTCGAGGAGAACCCGCGCCTCTGCGGCTGGGGCGCCGAGATCGTCTCGATCGTCGGCGACGAGGGCTTCTACAGCCTCGACGCGCCGCTCGTCCGGATCACGACCCCGCACGTCCCGCTGCCCTCGGCGGCGGCACTCGAGGATGCCGCGATCCCGACCGTCGAACGGATCGTCGACACGGTCCAGCGACGGCTCGAGGCGGCGAAGTGACCGCAGTCGGCCCCGTGGTGGCGATCGTCGGGACCGGCCGGATGGGATCCGCGATGGCGCGAGCGCTGTCGCGCGCCGGCTTGCAGCTCGTCGTCCACAACCGGAGTCGCGAGCGAGCGGAAGCGCTCGCCTCCGAGCTCGGCGCCCGGGTGGCCGGCACCGCGGCAGAGGCGGCATCGGCCGCAGACGTCTGCCTGACGATGCTCGCCGACGACGCTGCCGTGGAAGCCGTGTATCGGGGCTCCGGCGGCCTACTGGAGGGTGCAAAGCCAGGAGCCGTGCTCGTCGACCTTTCGACCGTCACGCCAGACACGATCCGCACGCTCGAGGCACCGGCTCGGGCCGCCCGCGTCGGCCTCCTCGATTCGCCTGTATCGGGCAGCGTGGCGACCGCCGAGAGTGGACAGCTGACGCTCATGGTGGGCGGTGAGGCGAGCGATCTCGAGCGCGCCCGGCCGGCCCTCGAGCCCCTCGCGAAGTCGATCGTCCACATTGGGCCGCTCGGGTCGGGCGCCGCGATGAAGCTCGCGGTCAACACCGTGATCTTCGGTCTGAATGAGGCGCTCGCCGAGGGACTCGTCCTCGCCGAGGCAGCTGGCATCGACCGCGGGCTCGCCTACGGCGTGATCGCCGAGAGCGCCGTCGGCGCGCCGTTCGTCGGATACAAGCGGGCGGCCTTCCTCGAGCCCGACGGCACGCCGGTCGCGTTCGCCCTGGACCTTGCCGAGAAGGACCTCGGGCTCATCGCCGCGCTGGCCGAGTCGCTCGGCGTGCCGATGCCCCAGTCACGAACCAATCTCGAGGTCGTCCACGCGGCGCAGGGCGACGTCGGCGGCGACAAGGACTTCTCGAGTGTCGCCACCCACCTTCGCACGAGCAGGAGGGCCAAGACCGGACCAGCCATCGGACCCGACTGACCCGCCGCAGGCGGGGTTGCAGGGACCAACCAAGGAGCGAGAAAGGGACCTCACCGTGACCGATCGGATTCTCATCCGCGGCGGCATTGTCCTGACCCAGGATCCCCAGCTAGGCGAGCTGTCGCGCGCGGACGTCCTCATCGAGGACGACAAGATTGCCGCCGTCGGCCCGAACCTGAGCGCGGACGGTGCAGAGGTGATCGAAGCCGCGGGCGACATCGTGATTCCCGGCTTCATCGACACGCACCGCCACACGTGGGAGACGTCAATCCGAACGTGCGCGCCGGACTTCGCGCTCATCACCTACTTCGGCTCGATTCTCGACAAGTTCGCGCCCCTCTACCGGCCCGAGGACGTCCTCGCGGCCAATCGCTGGGGCGCTCTCGACTGTCTCAATGCCGGTATCACGACCCTCGTCGATTGGTCGCACATCATGAACACGCCGGCCCACGCGGAGGCCGCGATCGAGGGGCTTCAGGACAGCGGCATCCGCTCCGTCTTCGCGTTCGGCTTCCCGAATACGTCGCTCCAGGTGTGGTGGTTCGGGCTCGACTGGGGCGGCAGCGTCGAGCGGATCGACGGCGACCTCGCCCGCAAGATCCGATCCCAGCTCAGCGACGACCGCGGGCTCATCACTATGGGCCTTGCCACGCGCGGCCCGAACTTCTGCAAGCCGGACGTCGTGCAGTACGAGTGGGAGCTCGCGAAGGAGCTAGGGATCGACGTCACCGTCCACGTCGCGATGGATCGATTCGGCTACACCAAGGGCCAGGTCCAGGGCCTCAACGACATGGGTCTGCTGTATCCGAACACCACCTACATCCACGCGTCGCACCTGACCGACGACGAGTGGCTGATGGTTCGCGACTCGGGCGGCAATGTGTCGCTCTCGCCGCAGATCGAGCTGCAGATGGGCCACGGCTGGGCGCCCGCCCAGAAGGCCGACCAGCTCGGGATCCCCGTCGGGCTGAGCTCGGATGTCGCGACGACGGCCTCGACGGACGCCTTCACCCAGATGCACGCGATCCTGTCGTCCGAGCGCGGGCGGCGGCACCAGGCCGCGTGGGACGAGGACCTCGACGGCAACTCACCGACGCCGGACCTCATCACGTCGCGCGACGCACTCCGCTGGGCGACGATCGACGGCGCCAAGGTCGCCGGCATCGCGGACTATACCGGCTCGATCACGCCGGGCAAGAAGGCCGATCTCGTGATCATCGACGGCTCGGCGGTCAACGTGGCCCCGATCATCGATCCGGTCGCGGCCGTCGTCTGCGCGGCCGACATCTCGAACGTGGACACCGTCTTCGTAAACGGCCGGATCGTCAAGCAGGGCGGCAAGCTCGTTGCTGCGCTCGACGGTCCGCGCCGCGACATCCTGGCATCGCGCGACTACCTGGTCGAGAAGTTCGGCGACCCGGAGCCGGGCTGGCTCGTCGGCGCTACGGCCTAACTCTTCTCGCTCAACCCCAGGCCCGCGGCAGCGCGCCCCCACGCTTGCCGCGGGCACCTATCTAGTTTCGCGGAACGATCACGATGTACTTGCCGTACCAGGCCGCGTCGTACGCGGAGGTCGCGTCCGTCTCCCGGTAGCTGTTGAGCGGCGAATTCGCGGCCGTCACGTAGGCGTGACGCGTCCCGATCGGGTCGCTGTAGTAGACGCCCGTCACAGTGAACTTGCCCTGGAGCGGGTGGCGGTTCGAGGTGAAGCCGGTCATCACCACGGCGTGGCTGCCGTTCCGTACGAGGAGCCCGACGGCCTTGCCGAAGCGGGTGATCTGGATGGCGGCTCGTCGGAGTGCCAGGTTCTCCGTCGGGTAGGCCTCCCAGCGGTATTCGGTCGGCCGGCTCGTGTAGTTGGAGAAGTACGTCGCGGCACGAGACCAACCGAGCGGATCGGTACCGCGCTGGTTTGAGTTGTTCAGCGCGTCGCGCGTCTGCGCGTAGCGGAGAATCCCGCGCTGATCGAAGTTGCGGTCGCGACCGGACAGGATGTTCATCATCATCGCCGTCGAGGCCGCCGTGCACGTCCGGCTGTCGACCTGGCGCTCGTAGGCACTTGAGAAGTAGATGTCGTACACGAAGGACGTGGCTGCCGTCGCGGGCGCCGGGCGTCCTCCACTGAAGAGGGCGAGTACGAGCAGCACTGGAAGTGCCATTGCGAGGCGGCGGAACCGAGCGGGCATCTGGACTCCTTTCGGCGACCGGACGAGACCCAGGATGGGTCTCGGGCACGGCCACGCCGGCGGTGGGGCCTTACGGATGCCCGGCGAGTGAGCTTCGCTGGGATGGGCATCCGGCCGCAGAGTCAGCCCCCTTTTTGGCGGGGGCGGTCCACGCCAGTCTAGTCTTGCCCCGCAACCCCGGGCCACCTGACCATCGGCCGCGCGTGACAGGACCGTTGCAGGATCCTGTCCGCACGGCCCGGCCGGGCCCGTTTGCTAGGCTGCGATCGACGCTGCGCCGTCACATTCCGACCCTCACGATTCGGAGGACGCCGATGCCCAAGCCGCCTGGCCAGATACGCGCCATGCCGGGCTTTGTCGCCCTCATGACGGTCGCGGCGCTTGCGCTCGGCGCGTGCTCACCGGCGGCCGGCGGCCCAACGGCCGCGACAACGCCCCAGGTCTCGGTGCCGGCATCGCCTGCCGGATCAACGGGATCGTCGAGCCCGAACCCGGACGTTGATGCGCTTGCGGCGCTGGACGCATTCCGGGCGTTCATCCAGACCGACCAGACCTTCCACATGACCGCCGACATGCAACTGACCATCGACGGCGAGATGCTCGACATGGACGTCGCGGAGGACATATCGGGCGGCAATGAGAAGGGCCGGATCGACATCCGCGGTGCCGGCGTCTCGATCCACATGGAGGTCGTCGTCGTCGACGGCAAGGCTTACCTGAAGCTCGCAAATCGAGCGTGGGAACAGGTCGATGTCGATACGAGCTCGTCGAATCCGCTCGGAGACCTGCGAGTCGACGGGCTTCAACCGATCGACATCGTCAACGTCGGCGGCGTCCCGGCACACCACTTTCGTGTCGACGACCCGGGCGCACTGGATCCCGACACGATCACCGGCAACGCGCTGACGGCCCTGAAACTGACGTCCGCGTCGTTCGACGTCTACGTCAATGACGACGGCGTGCCACTGACGGCGAAGCTCGCCTTCTCCGGGACGGGGACGTTCCAGGGCAGGACGGCGCCGGTCGAGGCGAAGGTCCGGTACGACTTCTCCAACTTCGGCGTCCCGGTCGACATCGTCGCGCCGATCTGAGGTCACGAATCGAACGGCCGGCCCTCTCGGGCCGGCCGTTGTGACTGCCTGAAGCGTTTGGCTCAGTTGCCGCCGGGGGTGACCGCGACGGTCCCCTTCGTGAAGCCCTCGCCCTTGGTGTCGTCGGTGATGCCGGTCAGGGCCTCCTCGACGATGTCGGTCGTGTAGGCATCGATCGACGGGTCGGCCTTGATGATCCCGGCACCCTTGGCGATCCGGACCGTCTGGCCCCAGAACACCGGGTCCATCATCCCGATGCCGTCGGGTGACGGCCATACGAGGGCGTTGATCTCGTTCATCATCCAGGCCTGGTGGCCGGCCCCGAGCTGACTGCCCGCGTCGGTCGTGTACTGGATGCAGTCTTCC
>CAVYUR010000003.1:0-131612 GCA_963771795.1 uncultured Chloroflexia bacterium | reverse complement strand
CGATGCCGGCCGTCAAGAAGAGCATCCCGATCCTTTGGCGAGATACATCGCGGGTCCCGGCATGCCGGATCGCCCAGGCGCGGTCCTTCCGCGTCGTTTCCATCGAGTCCTTCTGGGACCCCGGCGCCGCGGAAACCGAGCGCTACGCGGAGATGACGGCGCAGCTTCGTGAAGTGGCTGAGCATGGCGGCGATCGCCGGCGACACCGCGCTCGTCATCGACTTCGACCGCCTGCCCCAGGGGCTCATGGACCCGGAGCATTCCCTGATCGAAGACGTGCTCGAGCGCTGGCTGCGCATGGCGAACTGGCCGCCGATCGTCGGGCTGGCCTCGCCGGCAATGCACCGATATTTTGTCGAAAACTCGCCGTCCTACCGCCGGGCCTTCGGCTCGCCCCTGAAGGCGCATACGCTCGGGATGGAGCGGGAGGACGTGGCCCACTACCTCCGCAAGACCGTCCAGCGGATCCAGACGGACCAGCAGATCTCGTTCGGAGAGGACACCGTGGACCGGCTCGTCCGCCGCATCGCCGTGTTCCCAAGGAATCCTGGCCGGAGCAGATGCGCCGGGCCGGCGCGAGCCTGGAGCATGCCGCCACGCTGCCGCAGCACGACCCGTTCGCCATCACGGCCGACGAAGTGCTCGAGGCGTTCAACGAGCTCGACGAACATTCTCCTTTCGTGCCGGCCAACATGCAGGAGCACATCGACCGTTTCGAGCACCAGCTGAAGACGGGCCTGATCTCCACGAGCGCGGAACACCTCAAGGACGTGGCTCCGCTACCTCAAGAACCACCCGTGGCGCCGGCGCAAGCAGGGAACTCTTTCCTTTAAGGAGTTCGAGAAACGGCTGTCGCAGGTGCATGCGATCTCTTCTTACGAGCGCGAGATCCTGCTCAACTTCGAGCGGGCGCGCCGCGACGTGCCGAAGCGCGCAGACGCTGCTGTTCACCGGCGCGCCCGGCATCGGCAAGACCACGCTGGCCCGGGCCTACGCCTTCGCCATGAACCGGCCGCTCTACATCGTGACGATGGGCGGCGCGCGGGACGCCGAGATGATCCACGGTTGGGAACCGTCGTACCAGTCCGCACAGGTGGGCGAGATCATCAAGGCGTTCAACGTGACGGGCGTGAACAACCCGATCATCCTCTTCGACGAGATCGGCGCCTCCCACGCCAGCGCCGAAGGCGGCGACCCGAACCACGCTCTGCTCCAGGTGCTCGACAAGACGCTGAACCACATCTTCGCGGACGAGTCCATCGGTACCGACATCAAGTTCGACCTCCGCGGCGCGACGTTCATGGCCACGACGAACTATCTGCAGAACATTCCCGACCCCATCAAGAGCCGCTGCCAGATCGTGCCGCTCGCCGCCAAATCGGAAGAGGGAGAAAGTCCGCATCTCGCGGAAGTTCCTGATCCCGCGGCACGCGCCCGACCGGAGCCTCTGGCCGCGGATCGCCTTCGAGGACGAGGGCGTGCTCTGGCACCTGATCCGCACCTCATCGAGCGAGGCGCTGGGTCGGCGAGGCGGCGGACCGCATCATCACCTACCTCTTCGCCAAGGCGATCCAGGAGACCATCGCCCGGAGCGCCAAGGGCGAGACCGTCACCGAAGTCGTGATCACGCGCGAGAAGGCCGACGGCTACCTGGCGCTGCTCTACGAGCCGGTCGTGAAGCACCGTCGTTTCCGGAGCCGATCATCGGCGGGGGCACGGCGCTCTACTATTCCAATTCCGTCGGATCGATCGACCACCTGCACTGTGGATAAGTGCTGGTCGATAGAGCGCTGGGCCACCGGATCGTACGGCGCAGAGTGCCGACAAAGGTACTGATCGGAACAATGCGTAACCGAGCCAAATGCCACCGATGTCCCAAATCGCCACAGGCGGGATCGGCCATTTTCGGTGCTGTCCAGCAACGAGGTGCGGGCGAGCGCTGATGACGACACGGTCCGTTACTGGCGCCGACCGTGGCGCGCTCCTCAGCGGCTACCATTGGCGCCCCCGAGATCCCGACACCCCCAGGACAACGAGGAGCCGCACCACGTGACGACTGCCCCCGCCGAGAACCTGCCGCAACCGATCCGGTCGCGGGCCCGCGCGGCCGTCGAGCGCGCCTGGGAGCGGGCGATCGCTGCGGGCGCCCTGCCGGCGCTGCCGGACGCCGACCGGCCGGCCGTCGAGATCGAGCGGCCGGCGAACCCGGAGCACGGCGACTTCGCGACGAACCTCGCCGATGCAGCTCGCCCGGCCGTACCGGCGGGCGCCGCTCGACATCGCGCGGGTCCTCGCCGAGGAGCTCGGCCGCGAGTCGGACGTCCGGTGACGGCAGCAGCCCGATCGCGTCGGCCGAGGCGGCGCCGCCCGGGATTCCTCAACCTCCGCCTGACCGATCGCGCGCTCGAGGAGACGATCGGTCACGTCCTCGCCGCGCCGGGCGGCTGGGGCCGCGTCCGGCCGATCCGGCCGCGCCGGGTCAACGTCGAGTTCGTGTCGGCCAACCCGACCGGCCCGCTGACGATCGGCAACGCCCGCGGGGCGTTCGTCGGCGACCTGCTCTGCCGGTCCTCGAGGCCGGCGGCCAGCAGGTGACGCGCGAGTACTACTTCAACGACTTCGGGACGCAGGTCACGAACCTCGGCGCGTCGGTCCTCGCGGTCCGGAGCGGCGAGCCGGTCCCCGAGGACGGCTACCACGGCGACTACGTCGAGCGACCTCGCGGCGGCCGTCCCCGACGACGTGATCGCGGCGCGCGGCCGCGCCGGATGCCGACCCGCGCCGATGTCGTCGGGCGCTGGGCGCGGAGCGCGGTCCGCGACGGATCGAGGCGAGCCTCGAGCGGCTCGGCGTCCATTTCGACGTCTGGACGAGCGAGGGCTCGCTCCACGCCGAGGGCTGGGTCGAGCGGGCCATCGAGCGCCTGCGGGCGGGCGGCCACCTGTACGAGCAGGACGGCGCGCTGTGGTTCCGCTCGACCGCGTTCGGCGACGACAAGGACCGCGTGATCATCCGGTCCGACGGGCGGCCGACCTACTTCGCGGCCGACATCGGCTACGTCACCGAGAAGTTCAGCCGCGGCTTCGACCACCTCATCTACATCTGGGGCGCCGACCACCACGGGACGGTGGCCCGGGTCCGGAACGCCGCCCAGGCGATGGGCTTCGACCGCGAGGCGGTCCAGATGCTGCTCTACTGCGCTGGGTCCGCTTCGTCCGCGACGGCGTCGAGGTCTCGATGTCCAAGCGCGCCGGCGAGTTCATCACGCTCGACGAGCTGCTGGACGAGATCGGCGTCGACGCCGCGCGCTGGTTCTTCGCCTCACGGGCGGCCACGAGCGCGATCGACTTCGACATCGAGCTGGCCAAGAAGCAGTCGGCCGAGAACCCGGTCTACTACGTCCAGTACGCCCACGCCCGCGATCGCGTCGATCCTGCGCAAGGCGGCCGAGGTCGGGCTCGCGCCGGCGGCCGACGTGACCGGGTGCGCTGGACGGCGCGCTCCGAAGGCGCACTCGCCCGGGTCGATCGCCCGCCTGCCCGAGGTGGTCGAGGACGCCGTCTGGGCCGAGGAGACGCACGGCGTGACGGCCTACGCGACGGAGCTCGCGACCGCAGTTCCACGCGTTCTACCGCGACGCGCAAGGTCGTCGACCCGGAGCGAGCCGGAGCGGTCGGCCAAGCGGCTGGCGCTGGCTCGCGGCGGCCAAGACGACGCTCGCCAACGCGCTGGGCCTGCTCGGGATCTCCGCGCCGGAGCAGATGTAGCCGGACTCGGCCCGGCAGGCGTCAGCCGGCCAGGCCCAGGACGTTCTCGAGCCGGCCCACGAGATCGTGGCGTCGAGGCGATGACGACGGTCACGGTCGTGCCGCCACCGATCGCGACCGACGTCGCCCGGCGTCCGGCGAGGCCGCCGACGACGGCTCGTCGCCTTCGTCGCGAACTCCTGCGCATCGGCGGGGCTGTCCCATTCCGTTGCGATCGCGATCGCCGAACGCTCCGTTCGGGCCCATCGACGATGATCGTCCGGTCGCCGCCCCAGCCGGCCGCCGCCTCATCGGCGCCCGTCGGCGTCGGCCGCGCCCGGCCTCGCGCCAGCCACAGCCTGAGCTGGAATTCGCCGAGTGTGTCCTCGAGGCCGACCGACCAGCCGGCGCCCAGCCGCGTGGCGAGATCGTCGGGCAGGTCGACCTTGATCGGCGCCTCGCCGCTGCCGTACTTCTCCGGGTGGAGGATCTGCTCGGTCGATGCGGGCGGCTTCGCGAACGCGGCGTTCGACGGCCTCCCAGCCGCCGTTCGCCCTGGAGCCCCTGGGCGAAGGTCAGGCCGCTCGGTGTACGGGAAGAGGAGCGACTCGCGAAGGACCGCCGGCATCGTCGGCGAGGGCGCCGGTGACCTTCGGATCGAGCGACTCGGCGAGGAGCTGGAGGATCTCAGCCTGGGTCAGGTTGTCGATCTGCCAGTAGCTCATGATGAGTGTCGCGTCGCCCTCGACGAGCGACAGGCGGGCGATCGCGCGGTCGCCCTCGCCGGGTGCGTCGAGGTCCAGCCCGGCCAGGCCGAAGTTCTGGTCCTGCAGGGCGTGCGTGTACTCGTGGGCGAACGTCGTCTTCTCGCGTCGGGCCCGAGGCCGCCGGTCCTCGAGACGACGTACAGCTGCTTGTCGTCGGGGTCGTAGAGGCCGGCGACCTGGCTGCTGAGCAGATCGATGTAGAGGTCCTCGAGCGAGGCGTCCGGTGCGATGAGCCCCAGGCCCTTGAGGAGCCGCTCGTTCGCCTCGACGAGCTCTGTCGGGTTGTCCTTCGTCGAACTGCTCCTGGACGTACTCCCCGAGGGCGACCTCGTCGAGGACCTTGGGGTCGACCGGCGACTTCTCCTCCAGACCGCGGATCGCCCGGACCTGCTCCTCGATCGTCTTGTAGAGCGCCGCTGGATCGGGCGGAGTGGTGGGGCGAACCGGTCGGGCCGGTGGTCGGCAACGCGGTGGACGGCGCGGTTGCGGACGGGCGTCGCGGTCGGCCCGGCCGTGCCGCAGGCGGCGAGGAGGAGGCACAGCAGCAAGGCAAGGCCGGGCAGCGGTCGGTGGGGGATCATCGGCGGGATTGTCGCATGGGGTTCGCGGCCGGGACGAGGGCCCGGAGGTACCAGTTTCGTCAGTGTTGCTTTCTTAATCGGATGGCTCGCCGTCCTTGAATGCGAGCCGACTAGCGTACGAATCGGACCGAACCCTCTGGGTTCCATCCTCCCTCCCTCCGAGTGGGGGCGCCGATTGGGCAGGCGCCCCCACTCTCTTTGTGTCGAGACTTCCGACTGTCACGCCTGGACGACCGGGCGTGCGTTGACCCCTGCGCTCCTCGCTCACGGACCTCCAAGTCCGTTCGCTCCCGTGCTCGGGGTCGCCTTCGCCCGGCCGCCCAGTCGCGACGAACGCAGTCGGGACGCTGCCGCGAACGCGGCCGGGTATCTCTTGGCGATTCGGGGTGCAGGCCGCTGTGTCAGAATCGGGGGCATGGAAGTCATCTGGTATGGGCGGACCTGCATCCGTCTTCGCGGCAAAGATGCGGTCGTCGTCTCGGATCCTTACCAGGCTGTCGTGGGTCCGACGGGACGCGGGATCACCGGCGAGATCGTCACCTACTCCCACCCCGACGATAAGCCGCTGGCCAAGGCGAAGGGGGTCCGCTCGCGCGATGGGTCGACGCTCCTGCCGAGCTCGCTCGACCAGGCGTTCGTCCTCGATGGGCCGGGTGAGTACGAGGTCCGCGACGTCCTCCTGACGGGCGTTCGGACCTATCGCGACGACGCCAAGGGCGCGGAGCGAGGCAAGCAGGTCGCCTTCCTCGTCGAGCTCGACGGACTCCACACGATCCACCTCGGGGAGATCGGCCACCTGTTGACCGAAGAGAAGCTTGCGGACATCGGGCCCGTCGACATCGCCTGCGTCCCGATCGGTGGCCTGCTGACGGCGACGAAGGCGGCGGAGCTCGTCGCGCAGCTGGACCCGCGAATCATCGTCGCGATGCCGCTCGACGACGAAACCACCGAGACGCGCGACGCGCTGGCGAAATTCTTCCACGAGATGGGCGGCGACCCGACCCCGCAGCCGAAGCTGTCGGTCACCCACTCCGGTCTGCCCCTCGAACCGACCGCCGTCCTTCTCGAGGCTCGCGGCAAGACCTAGTTCGCCGGCGTGGCGACGCGGACGCCAAGCCCGCCGATCAGCCCCGGTCGACCACGATGCGGCCTCGCTTGATGACGGTCCTCACGAGGTCCGCGGCGGGCCAGTAGGGGATCTGGCGACTCGACGCGACGTTCCAGATCACCAGGTCGGCGACCTTGCCGTTCTCGAGCGAGCCGATCTCCTCGCCTAACCCGATCGCGTACGCGGCGTTGATCGTCACCGCGGCCAGCGCTTCGTCTGGCGACAGCCCGAGGTTCAGGCAGGCGACCGTCATCGCGAGCGGCAGCGACGGTGTCGGCGAGGTGCCGGGGTTGAAGTCCGTCCCGACGGCGACCGGCACACCGCGCTCGATGAAGGTGCGGGCCGGGGCATGCTGCTTCTTCATCAGGAACCATGTCGTCGCCGGCAGCAGCGTTGCGACGACCGGCCGACCCTCTGCGGAGGCGTCGGAAAGGGCGGTGATTCCCGCGTCTGACGGGGAAGCCAGGTGATCTGCCGAGGTGGCGCCCAGCTTGGCCGCGAGCTCGGCTCCGCCCGACGGAACGATCTCATCGGCATGCAGCCGGAGGCCCATTCCGAACCCTGCGGCGGCCAGGAGGATCCGCTCGGACTGGTCGGCGGTGAACGCACCCTCCTCGCAGAACACGTCGCAGAAGCGCGCCCGACCGTGGGCTGCGACGCCCGGCAGCTGCTCCTCGAGGATGTTGCGGACGTAGGCTTCGACGCCGTCAGGCCTGGCGCGGAATTCCGGCGGGACCGCGTGGGCGCCGAGGTACGTCGGGACGATCTCGATCGGCCCTTCCCCGCCCAGCTCGTGGGCGACGTCGAGCAGCCGGAGCTCCGTCGCGAGGTCGAGCCCGTAACCGGACTTCGCCTCGATCGTGGTGGTGCCGTGGCTGAGCATCTCGTCGAGCCATCGTCGCCCGTGCGCGGTGAGCTCCTCCGCCGAGGCCGCCCGCGTCGCCTCGACCGTTGAGAGGATCCCGCCGCCGGCCGCGAGAATCTCCATGTAGCCCGCGCCGCGCTGGCGCAGCTCGAGCTCGTTCTCGCGGCTGCCGGCGAAGAGCAAGTGCGTGTGCGGATCGACGAGCCCTGGCGTCACGGCACCGCCACGTGCATCGAGTCGGGCGAACTTCCCGAGCGGATAGCCGTCGGCCTCGAGCAGCCGCTCGAGATCGCCGCGCGGTCCTGCCGCCACGATCGCGCCCTCCCAGGTTGCGACAACCGGCGCGGACGGGGATGTCGGACCGCCCGCGTCGTCCGCCGACAGACGGGCGACATCCGCCTGCGCGGATCCTGCCCTGAGGCCGCCCGCCATCGTGACGATCTCGGACGCGCCGACGATCAAGAGCCCTGGCGCGGCGGCGTCGCCACGGCCGCCGGGGATCACGCGAAAGGTCACGGAAAGCCCGCCACGGTCAATCCGCGGCGCCCGCTCGCGCGGCCTCCAGCCGGAGCTCGAGCGCCTGCATCGGCGAGAAGTCGCGAAGCCGGAGGAAGCGGGCCGCGGCTGCCAGCCGCTTTTCGGTCGGGGCGTCCCGTGGAGCGTCGGCGTGGTCGGCGACGTCGAGGAACGCGGCCAGCGGAGCGAGGCCGATCAGCTCTGACTCCGCCAGCTCGACGGCATCCTCGGCCGCCTCGGCTCGGACGGTCTCCCAGACGCGCCAGAGCGGCGTCGTTGCGGAAGTCGAGGAGGTTCATCGAGACCTGGGCGCGATCGAGCTCGTCGATGAAGAAGCCGTTCGCCTGGACCTTCGGCAGGCCGCCGCCGGACTCCCGGATGCGGCGGGCGATCCGGACGGCAAGCTCCTTGTCGGACGAATCGAGATTGATGTTGTAGGCGATGAGGAACGGCCTCGCACCGACGGCGACCGCGCCCGCCGACGGGTGCATCCGAGTCGGCCCGAAGTCCGGCTCGCGGCCACGCTGCGTGATCTCCACCTTGAGGCCCTCGTACTGGCCCCGCCGGACGTCGGCCAGCTTGACACGCTCGCTTCGCAGCGCGGCCTCCGCGTAGAGGTAGACCGGCAGCTCGTAGGTACGGGCGAGCCGTTCCGCGAAGTCTCGCGCGATCTCGACCGTTTCCTCCATCGACGTGTCGCCGAGCGGCACGAACGGGATGACGTCGACCGCACCGATCCGCGGATGCTCGCCGCTGTGAGCGTCCATGTCGATCTCGTCGATCGCCTTGGCGACGAGGCGGCCCAGCGCGCTCGACACGGCACCCGCAGGTCCGGCCAGCGTGAAGACGGAGCGGTTGTGGCTCGCGTCGCTCGTCCGGTCCAGAAGGTGGACGTTGGGCACGCTCGAGATCGCTTCGGCAAGCCGCTCGACGGTGTCGAGGCGACGTCCTTCCGAGACGTTCGGGACGGATTCGACCAGGCGATCGGCGTGTTCGGGCATTGCGCCTATCGTGACACGTCGGTGTGGCCGCGGACGGCAATTCGAGCGGTGTCGGATCGGCTGCATCTGACGCGTGTTAGACGATAAACTAACGCGATTCCCGGCAATCCACTCAGTCGCGAGGCCTTCTCCGAGTGACCGCCGCGCCCGTGCCAGGTCGTAGCCTCTTCCACCATCCCGACTTCGTGAAGCTCTGGTCGGCCGAGACGATCAGCCAGTTCGGGACCCAGGTGACGCTCCTCGCCCTGCCGATCATCGCGGCGACGGTGCTGAACGTCACGCCGTTCGAATTCGGCCTGCTGGGCACGATCGAGTTCCTGCCCTTCATCCTCCTCAGCCTGCCGGCTGGCGTCTGGGTCGATCGCCTGCGTCGTCGCCCGATCCTCATCGCCGGCGACCTGATCAGGGCGGCCGCGCTGCTGTCGATTCCGCTTGCGTTTGCCCTCAATTCCCTGACGATCTGGCAGCTGTACGTCGTCGGATTCGTGAACGGCTGCGCGACCGTCTTCTTCGATGTGGCGTACCAGTCCTACCTTCCATCCCTCGTCGATCGCAATCAGATCATCGAGGGCAACTCGAAGCTCGAGACGAGCCGGTCGGCCGCCCAGATCATGGGTCCGGGCGTATCCAGGCGTGCTCATCGGGGTCTTCAAGGCCCCGTTTGCGATCGTCCTGGACGCGTTCAGCTTCCTGGTGTCGGCGCTCTTCCTGTTCGCGATCCGCCGCCATGAGCCGGCGCCGGAACAGGTTCTGAACGAGCAAGGTGAGCGACCGTCGATGCGATCGGAGATCGCGGAAGGCCTCCGCTACGTGGGGAGGCAACCCCTGTTGCGGAGCATCGCCGCGACAACTGGAACATCAAACTTCTTCTCCAACATCATCTTCTCGATCCTGATCCTCTACCTGGTTCGCGAGCTGTCCTTCTCGCCTGAGCTTCTCGGTGTCACGTTCTCGGTCGGCTCGATCGGGTTCCTCCTTGGGGCGCTTCTCGCGAATCGCGTGGCGGCCCGATTCGGAGTTGGACGGACGATCGTGGGTTCGGCGTTGGTGTTCGGCCCGGCCGCCCTCCTGACCGCGCTCGCGCCGCGCGAGGTTGCCGTGCCGTTCGTCGCGGCCACAGTCTTTCTCGGCGGGCTCGGCGGCGCGATCTACAACATCAACCAGGTGAGCCTGCGCCAGGCGATCACCCCGGAGCGGATGCAGGGCCGGATGAACGCGACGATGCGATTCATCGTCTGGGGAACGATCCCTCTGGGTTCGATTCTCGGCGGATTCCTTGGCGGTGCCATCGGCCTCCACGAGACGATCTGGGTTGGTGCGATCGGCGGCCTCTTCGCGTTCGTCCCGGTACTCCTCTCCCCGGTTCGATCGCTGAAGCAGATCCCGGATCCAGAGCCCGAGACAGACGGATCTGCGACAGCCTGACGCGTCGAAGCCGGCCCCGAGAGGACCGGCCTCGAGCTGGTTGGCCGCGCGGCGGCTCGGCGGTGGGCTAGTTCGTGGGTTTCGTCACGATCTTCGTTAGGCCCGCGCGTCCGCCGCCCGCGACGATGCAGACGTTCCGCTCGTTTCCTGAGAACTGGTTCGCGACCTGCGTCGCGAGGCCGGCCTGGAAGAACAGGATTCCGCAGCCGAGATCCGGCCCGGTGTAGCTGTTCCCGGAGATCTTGTTGCGGCTGACGAGCCCGGCCCCGCCGAACCCGATCTGGACGCCGTTCTGGGCGATGTAGCCGATCGGCCCAGCGCCAGTCACCGTGTTCTTGTCGATCAACGCGACGACCGAGCCATTGGCGACGATGCCGGCCTTCTGGTAGCCGGTCACGACGTTGCCGGTGATCGACACGGCGACGTCGCGTCCGTGCCGATCGAACGGTGGATTGCGAATCTCGATCCCGACGCCTTCCTGGCAGCCGCTCGCGCCCTGGTTGATGTCGATCGCCCGGCTGTTCGAGATCGTCCCCGAGGCGCCATCGAAGAGGATTCCTCGGAGCCGATCGGCGTCGGCGTCGCAGACGTCGGCGAGGCCGCGGACCGTCACCGTCAGGTTCCTGACGTTGGCGATGCCACCACCGTTGGCGACGACCGCACCGACGAAGTGCCCGTCCTCGGGATCGACGCCCGTGATCGTGTGGCCCGCTCCGTTGAGCGTGAAGCGGTTGGGGATCTCGATCGTGTCGTCGGTGATGCAGTCGGTGAGCAGCGTCATCGTCCGGCCCGAGGTCGAGAACCGGCATCCCAGCTCGACCTTCAGCACCTGTGGATCGTGGTCGCTCGCCTGGTCGGCGAACTCGGCGTTCACGTGGACGACGTCGAACTCGAACGGCAGCGCCTTGAGCGCGTCGCTCACCACGATGTGGTCGAGGCTCTGCGAGTTGCCCTCGAAGACGTAGCTGTAGCGCTCCGCCGGTGGGAGCGTCTCCATCAGCGGAGTGAGGACCCGCGGTGTGCCGGCGAGCGTCCGGACGGGAGCGGAGAACTCGAAGTCGTTGAGGTCGCCGAGAACGACGATCTCCGCCTTGGGATCGATCGCGAGGATGTCATCGACGAAGTCGTTGACGATCGCCGCCTGTTGCAGTCGCTGGGCTTCGGTCGTTAGGGTCGGAGGCTGGAACCTGCCGAACAATGGCTGGTCGCCGCCCTTCGAATTGAAGTGGTTCGTGATGCCGAAGAAGTGGTGGCCGTTGAACGTGAACTCGGCGACCAACGGCTTGCGGCTCGCGTTGAAGGCGGAGTTCGTCGGGTCGATCCGACCGGGGCTTGCGGACAGCTGCGGTCCATTCGGCCCTGCGACGACGGTTGTCGCGGTTGTCGCGTCCCCACCCGGCCGGTCGACGAACGCGACGCCGCGGTCGGTGCGGAACAGGAAGCCCACCCGGATGTTGCCACCGGGTTCTCCACCGTCTGCGTTGTTGACGGGGTTGATCTGGCGGAAGTCATAGGCGGGTCCGCCTTCGGACTGGATCGCAGCGACGAGCTCGTTCAGCGTGTCTGTCGCGTCGACGGTTCCGTCGTTCGTCGGGCCGTTGTTGTCCTGAATCTCCTCGAGCGACAGCACGTCCGGCGAGCGCAGGTTCTGGACGATGAGGGAGGCCAATTCCTGGAACTTCGAGGGGTCGTCGTTCGGATCGAGGTTCTCGACATTGAACGTTCCGATCGAGATGACGTCCGGATGTGCGATCGGCGCCGTCACCTCACGGGTCAGGTGGTTGTCGACGCCGGCCGGCGTCGCCGTCGGCAACAGCTCGAAGTTACCGAAGTTGTATTCGAGGATGCCGACGATCGACGCGCCGTAGCCGTCGCCGACATTGAGGATCGGAAGCGGCGCCAGCGTGTCGTCGATCTGGATTCGCTCGGGGTTGAAGTCTCCGGCGCGGACGACGATTCCTCCGCGGTTCGTCCGTTGGCTCGCGCCGGCGCCGCCGTCGGGCAGGATCCACGTTTCGCCGAAGCCGTTGGTCGGGCCGACGACAACGGGGTTGTTCACCCGAATGAGCATGCCCTCGAGAGACTCGTAGAAGTCGATCCCATCCTCTGCCGGATCGAAGATGCCGCTCGTTTCGACGGACTGCGGCGGTGGCGGTGTCGTGTCGTTGTTGATGACAGTCGTTGGTTGGGTTCGACCGCCGGCGCCGATCACGGTGGCGGGAGGCAACGGGTTGCCGGACGAAAGGATCGTGACCGTCGGGCCCGCGATCTCCGTCGTCGTGAGGTTCGTGCTCGCCGCACCGCCCGGACGGAACTCCGAAACGGTTCCGAACACGCGAACGGCGTCACCGACGGCGACCGTCGGCGCGGAGCTCGTGAAGACGAAGATCGCCTCGGAGGTCGCGTTGTTCGCGTCGGGCGCCGGATCCTGGATCCAGAACCCGCTGGCCGATCGTGCCGTCACGATCCCGGTCGTCGCCAGCGTCTGGGTAGCCAGTGGCGAGAGATGCGCGGCGCCCTGGATGTCGTGGATCGGGACCGGCGGTGCCGGCGGGGCTTCCGTGGCGAAGCTGAAGACGAAGTCGGCGGCCATCAAATTGGGCGATCCGTCCTGATCCGTGACCTGGGCGCTGACGATCGTGACGGTGCAGGTCTCGCTGTTCGCGAAGTCGACACTGGGATTGAGCGTGAAGGTTGTCGGACCGCCGGACTCCGCGGCAGCATGGCCGCCACTCGTGGCGCAGCTGATCGAGAACCACGCTCCCGCGACGGTGACGGGCTCCGAGAACGTGATCGAGACATTGCTCGTCGTGGCGATGTTGGTGGCGCCGTTGGCCGGCGACGTCGCCGTGACCGTGGGAGCGGCGTCGCCCGGACCCGCGCTGTTGTCCGGGTCAGGCGGGCCCGCCGTGAAGTCGGCGCTGTTGTTGTCAGTGTCGGTTGCACCGCCGCCCGCACGAATCCCGGCGGTGGTGTTGCTCAAGCCGGGCGCGGGGGAAGTCTCGGAGTCGTTAGCCGTGGCGCCGTATCCGACGAAGTCGCGGACGCCCACGGCCGTGTCGCAATCGGTCCCGCAGGTGAGCGCAGTGGCGGCCGTGACCAGGGCAACCTTGCCCGCCGTCGCCGACATCGCGATCGACCCGGTGGCATCCGGGGTGGGAAGCGGCGTGGTGCCGCCCGCGCCCGCCGCCTCCTGGACGAGGTAATAGCCGCCGGCGGCGATCGACCCGTTGATGGCGGTTACCTGCCACGTGCCCCCAGCTGCGCTCGCGTACTGGACGGACCAACCAGTCACGTCAACCGGCGCTGCGCCTCGGTTGTACAGCTCGATGTAGTCGTTGGTGAGTGTGGCTCCGCTGTTGCCGCCTCCCCCGTAGACCTCGCTGATCACGACGTCCGGAGAAACAGCCAGGGCTGGAGAAGCGGCCGCGACGGGCAACAGACCACCCAGGATGAGCAGTGTCCCCAGGAGCGACAGGAGCCGGCGGCGTCGCGAACGACGGGCAGACGGAATCACGATTGAACCCTCCTCACGCGCAAGGAAATGCCCTACGGGTTGCCGGTCATGGTAAAGCCGTACCACGTCACCGAACCAGTACAAACCACCCCGGAGTCCACTGTGAGTGGTGCCTGTGCGCACCGCTTCAACGTGGCGTCAACGATCCGTTGGAGGCTCCGTTTCCAGCATCGGGATGCGCACTCCGCGCTCGTGGGCGACGTCGACGGCTCGCTCGTAGCCGGCGTCGACGTGCCTGGCGACACCCATCCCGGGATCGGTCGTCAGGACCCGCTCGAGCTTCTGGGCGGCGAGCCGGGTGCCGTCGGCCACCACGACCATGCCGGCATGCTGGCTGTAGCCGATCCCGACGCCACCGCCGTGGTGGATCGAGACCCACGTGGCCCCTGCTGCTGTGTTCACCAGGGCGTTCAGGAGCGGCCAGTCGGCGATCGCGTCGGAGCCGTCGGCCATCGCCTCGGTCTCCCGGTTCGGTGATGCCACGGAGCCCGCGTCGAGGTGGTCGCGGCCGATGACGATGGGGGCGCTCACCTCGCCGGCAGTAACCAGGCGGTTGAACTCGAGCCCGGCCCGCGACCGCTCCCCGTACCCAAGCCAGCAGATCCGGGCCGGCAGCCCCTGGAACGGCACCTTCGCCTGGGCCATCGTGATCCAGCGATGCAGGCCGGCATCGTCGGGGAAGAGCTCGAGGATCGCGGCGTCGGTCCGGGCGATATCGGCCGGATCGCCCGACAGGGCCGCCCAGCGGAACGGTCCGCGTCCCTCGCAGAAGAGCGGCCGGACAAAGGCAGGCACGAATCCGGGGTAGTCGAAGGCGTTCGCCACGCCGGCATCGAGAGCCTGCGACCGAAGGTTGTTGCCGTAGTCGAACACGACAGCACCGGCGTCACGAAAGGCGAGCATCGCCCTGACGTGGTCGGCCATCGAGCGCATCGACCGGCGGACGTATTCCTCGGGCATCGCGCGCCGAAGCTCGGCCGAGTCCTCGAGGCCGATTTCAGCCGGCACATACCCGACGAGCGCGTCGTGGGCGGACGTCTGATCGGTCACGACGTCGAACCGCTCACCTGCCTTCGCCCAGGCGGGCTCGATCTCGGCGGCATTGCCGACGAGCGCAATCGAGACGGCCTCGCCGTTCGTGGCCGCGCTGCGGGCCCAGGAGAGCGCCTCTTCCGGCGAGTTGGTGAGCCGGTCGACGTAGCCGATATCGAGCCGCCGGCGCGCGCGTGCCTCGTCGACCTCGATCGCGATCACGACGCCATCGTTCATCGTCACCGCCAGCGGCTGGGCGCCGCCCATCCCGCCGAGGCCGGCGGTCAGCACGACCCGGCCCCGGAGCGAACCATCGAAATGCTGGCGGGCCAGCTCCGCGAAGGTCTCGAACGTCCCCTGGAGGATCCCCTGGGTCCCGATGTAGATCCACGACCCGGCGGTCATCTGGCCGTACATCGTGAGCCCGCGCCGTTCGAGGTCGCGGAAGACGTCCCAGGTCGCCCATTTCCCGACGAGGTTCGAGTTCGCGATGAGAACCCGCGGCGCCCACTCGTGCGTCCGAAAGACCGCCACGGGCTTGCCTGACTGGACCAGGAGCGTTTCGTCGTCCTCCAGCCGTCGCAGCTCCCGGACGATCGCATCGAAGGCGTCCCAGCTTCGGGCTGCACGGCCGGTCCCGCCATAAACGACGAGCGCATCCGGGTTCTCCGCGACCTCCGGATCGAGGTTGTTCATGAGCATCCGGAGGGCCGCCTCCTGGCCCCAGCCCCGGCAGGTCACCTCTGGGCCGCGCGGCGCTCGGACGGGTCGCGCACCGGCCGTCTCAGTCACGTGGCAAGACTAAGCGCTCACGACCAAACGCTCACGACCAAACGCTCACGCTCCCAGGTGCGCCATCACCTGCTCGCCGAATCGACCCTCGCCGGTCGATGTGAGCGAGACGATCACGTCCTCCCCGTAGCGGACGTGGTAGGTGGAGCCGCCGTTCGCGCAACTGCCGACGAAGACGGTGCGCCCGTCGATCTCTTGCTCTGCGCTGCTGAGGACCCCGCCGGCTGGCTCGCAGGCTGCCTCGTCGTACGTCGTGCGCCAACCCTCGAAGAACGTCTCGTCGAACACGTCCGGCCGGAGCCGCACGACGTTGGCGATCACGAGGTCCTCGCTGCCGGATGACGCGGCCGAGACTGCCAGCGCCACGGCGATTGCTTCGACGTCGGAGACGATCGCCGGATCCGACGCGATCTCCGTTGCGCTCTCGGGGGCGGGCAGGAGCAGGGCTCCGGCAACGTCGCGCGGCAGGATCGATAGCAGCGACGGGTCGACGGTGACCGACCCGCCCGATGGCGGTGGGCTCTCGGTCGAGGAGGCCGAGGCGGACGGGCTCGCCGTGGCGAAGGCGATCGTGGAGGGCGAGGGCTGGGACGGCTGACAGCCAGCGAGGAGAGCAAGGCCGACGATCGCGACGAGGACGCCGGCGCCGGCGCGGCTGCCGCTCGCGGCGGCGGAATCGCGCAGGCCGGGAATCAACCGGCGACGCGATCCGGATCGGCGTCGGGGCGGATGAACGCCGATTCGTAGAACTGGAGGGGGTTGCCCTCCGGATCCCAGAGGAAGCAGAACTGGCCCCAGTCGGTCCGGACCACGGCCTCGTGCCTGACGCCCGCGCCATCGAGCCGCTGCATCGCCAGCCGGAGGTTGTCGACGATGACTTCGGGGACGACGCCGCCGTTCCGGAAGTCCTTCGGTTCCGCCGACGCGTGGCCTCCGAGGATCAGCGACAGGCTCGTCCCCTGCGTCGCGTCAAAACGAACGAACTTCGGGGTCCGGTAGAGCAGACGCATGCCGATCACGTCGCGGTAGAACGCCATCTCCGCCTCGATGTCCTCGACGAAGATGAGTGCGCCCCGGACCTTGGTGACGTTGCCGAGCGCCTGGATCATCGCCATCTCCGGCTCTCCCCTTCACGCTCGCGTGCGGCGCGTCGCGTCTCGCCCGGACGGTACCACTCCATCCCGCCCATCAGCCGAGCTCTCGGCGGACGACCGGGAAGCGCTCGTCATCGACGGCCACGCCAAATCCGACGGTCAGCCAGAACTCCGGCGTCGCGGCACTTGTCGCATCGGCCCGAGCCCCGCGCTCCGGATAGGCCTCGACCGCGGCGAACCCGCGACGCGCGAGGTCGTCACAGACCGAGCCGACGAGCTGGCGGGCGTAGGCATTGCTGCGGGCCTCCGCGGTCGTCGCGATGCACGTGATCACCGCAGGCAGCGGCGCCTCCGGCGAGCTGCGGGTAGAGGTCGCGCAGGCGCTGCGCTCGGGGGTACGCGGACAGCGGCCCGAACTGCGAATAGGCGACGGCGACCTCGTCCACGAGGAGCACCTTTGCGTAGCTGCCGAAGATCGCAAGGCCCCGCCCGAGAAGCCCGAGCTTCCGTGGCGCGCCGGGCGCGACCGTCGGGCGAGCCGGCCGAGACGGGGCGAACGGATTGTCGGCGAGGGCGTCGTCGTCCGCGGCGAAGGGGTTGAACGCAGGCCCCGATCGCGAGGGCGGCGCAAACGGGTTCGCGACGGGCTCGTCATCGTCGATCGCGAACGGATTCGCGGGACGCGGAGGCGCTGGGGGCGCGGCGGCTGCGGGGTCGAGCCAGGCGAGCCGGGCAGCCTTGGAACCGCGGTCGGCGTCCTCCCAGTAGTCGCAACTCCGGTGATCGAAGCCGGGGTCGGCGCACGGTGGAATCAGTCGGAAGGTCGCCTCGTCGGTGACGTCGACGATCCGGATGGCCGCCATCGATCGAGTCTACCCGGCGAGTTCGGCCAGGACGCCGTCATGGACGAGGGTGAGTGCGGACGCGAGGTCCGGTCCCGGCTCGCGGTCGCGGTCGAGATGAGCGATCTGAGCCCGGATCCGCCGCTGGGCCTCCGCCACCCCCAGTCCCGGGTTGGCGCCCGCGACGTCGTCCTGTGCCAGCCGAAGATCGAGCGCCTGCGCACCGACGATCAGCTCGATCGCCAGGATCTGTTCGACGTGCTCGAGCACCGACCGGGCGTGCCGGGCCGCGATCGAGCCCATCGAGACATGGTCCTCCTGGTTCGCGCTCGTCGGCACGGAGTCGGCCGAGGCCGGGTGGGCGAGGACCTTGTTCTCCGACGCGAGGGCCGCGGCCGTGTACTGGAGGATCATCATCCCGGAATCGAGTCCGCTGGCCGGCGCCAGGAACGCCGGCAGGCCGCCGTTCAGCCGCTCGTCGACAAGGAGCGCGGTCCGTCGCTCGCTGATCGAACCGAGCTCGGCGATCGCGAGCTTCGCGAAGTCGAGGGCCATCGCGATCGGCTCGCCATGGAAGTTGCCGCCGCTGATCACCATGCCTCCACCGGTTGCCAGCGCCCCCTCGTCGACGACTCCGCCGCCGGGGAAGACGAGGGGGTTGTCGGTCGCGCTGTTCATCTCGATGTCGAGCACGCGGCGCAAGTGGTCGAGCGCGTCGCGAACGGCGCCGTGGACCTGCGGGACGCAGCGAAGGGAGTACGGATCCTGGACCTTGTGCGAGTCGCCCTTGTGCCGCTCCTGGATCGACGAGTCCCGCAGCAGGTGCCGCATCTCCGCGGCAACGGCGATCTGGCCCGGATGCGGCCGGGCCAGCTGATAGGCGGCCGCGAAGGCGACGTCCGTGCCGAGGAGTGCCTCGACGCTGAGGGCCGCCGCCACGCTCGCCGTCCGCGTCAGCCGATCGGCATCCGCGAGCAGGAGCGCCCCGATCGCGCTCATGAGCTGGGTGCCGTTCAGGAGCGCAAGGCCCTCCTTCGCCTCGAGGACCAGGGGCTCGAGTCCCACCTCGCGAAGCGCGACCATCGCCGGCACCGTCTGTCCGCCCAGCTCAACGCGCCCGAGGCCGATCAGCGGCAGCGCGAGATGCGCGAGCGGGGCGAGGTCCCCGGACGCGCCGACCGAGCCCTGCTCGGGCACGACGGGATGGACGCCGGCATCGAGGAACGAGAGGAGCCGGTCGACGAGGAGCGGCCGGCAGCCGCTGTGGCCCAGCGCGAGGGTGTTCGCCCGAAGGAGCAGCATCGCGCGCACGACTTCCCGCGGCAGGGCGGATCCGACCCCCGCCGCGTGGCTCATCAGGAGGTTCTCCTGGAGGCGAGGCGCATCGGCCGGCGCCACAAAGCGGTTCGCGAGGGCCCCGAAACCGGTCGTGACCCCATAGACGACCTCGCCGGCCGCGACGAGTCGCTCGATGACGTCGCGGGATTCCTGCATCCGTGCACGTGCGGCGTCGTCGAGTGCGACGGTGGCGCCGCCGCGGGCGACGGCCTCGACCGCCCCGACGGTCAGGTCGGCGCCGGTCAGGACGATGCTCTCGGCCGGATCGGTCACGCTCGGAGGATAGTCGGCTATGCTGCCCGCCGTGTTCGACTTTCTCAACGGCCCGGTCCGGGATCTCGTGACGCAGATCTACGATTCGGTTGGCTACCTCGGGGTCGCCCTGTGGGTTGCCCTCGAGAGCGTCGTCGTGCCAATTCCGTCGGAGCTCGTCCTGCCCTTCGCCGGCTTCCTCGTCGGCCAGGGCAGCAACATCGAGCCGCTCACCGGCCAGCCATGGAATCTCGTGCTCGTCACGTTGGCCGGCACCATCGGGGCGACCGTCGGCGCTCTCATCGCCTATGGGATCGGGTTTTACGGCGGCCGACCGCTGCTCGAGCGGTGGGGCCGGTTCCTGCGAATCACGCCTGAGGACCTCGACCGGACGGACGCGTTCTTCGCCCGGCACGGGAAGAAGGCCGCCTTCTTCGGGAGGCTGATCCCGGTCGTCCGGTCGCTGGTTTCGTTCGCCGCCGGCATCGCCCACATGCCGCTCCTCCCATTCGTCGTCTACACGGCGCTGGGTTCTCTGCCGTTCACGTTCGTCCTCGTGTTCGCGGGCGTGCAGCTCGGTGCCAACTGGGAGGCGATCGGCGACGTCCTCAAGCGGTTCGAGTACCTGATCCTCGGTGTGATCGCCATCGTCGTCATCGGGTTCGTGTGGTTCCGCTTCATTCGGCCGCGGCGTCCTCGCCAGGCCTCCTAGGCCTGGTTGGGGGCGCAGTGCCTCGTGGCGCCGACGGCGCCGAGCGGAACGCCCGGTACAGCAACAGGTCGTAGGCGATCTTGAGGCCGCCGGCGAGGAAGAATGGCAGCGCAGCGAGGCCGGCACTCGCGACGAAGGGAGCTGAGAGGGCCGGCGAGATCGCGGCGCCCATGGTCCGGGCAATGCCGGTGACGCCGGCCGCAGCAGATCGCTCGGACGGGTCGACGACCGCCATTACGTACGACTGGCGTGTCGGCACATCCATCTGACTGAGGCTGTAGCGCAGCAACAGGCAGCCGACTGCGAGCGGCAGCGTCGGCATGAGGGGCACGAGGATCAGCAGCACGTTCGACGGCAGGTGGGTGAAGACCATCGTGTTGATCAAGCCGACCCGCGCCGCGATGCGCGCCGCCGACAAGGACGAGACGGCCGCCAAGAGGTTCGCCGTGAAGAAGATCGCGCCGAGGATGGCCGGCTCGACCCCGAAACGCAGGTGGAACCAGTAGGCGATCAGGCTCTGGGGGACGAAGCCGCCACCAAACGCGTCGAGGGCGAACAGGGCGGACAACCTGGCGACGATCCCGCGCGATCGGCCGAGACCCAGCCGGAGCGGGATGCCAGCGCTCGCGGTCGTCGAAGGTAGGCATTCGACCGCCGCGCTGACCCGGGCGAAGGTCGCGGCCATCGCCAGGCCGACCGCCGCGTAGGCGACGAGAATCACCCGGTAGGCGTCGGTATCGGCGAAGCCCGCCGCGAGCATCGCCTGGGTGGCGATCCCGGCCGCCAGCGCGCCGAATGCCGTCGCGACATAGCCGGCGAGGTTGTACCAGGCGAAGATCGAGGTCCGCCGATCGTCGGCGGTCGCCTGGCTGAGCGCGGCCTGCTCGACGGCGAGGAACGGCCCGACCTCGTTGCCCGTCGGGCTGATCACGCCGATCGCGGCAGCGACGATGAGAAGCGGCACCCAGCTCGTCAGGGCGAAGGCGACCCCGGCAATCACCATGAGCAGCGAGCCGGCGACCAGGACCCGCCGCCGGCCGATCCGGTCGGCGTGGGTGGTCAGCCACAGTGATATGACGGTGTCGCCGACGAGTGTCAGCGTCAGGATCGCCCCGATCGTGAATGGATCAAGGCCGAGCGACGCGAGATAGAGGACGAGAACGACCGCCAGCGAGCCGTAGGCGAACATCCGGAGGATCCGGCTCGCGAACAGGTGGCGACCATCTGGGTCGAGATCGCGGAGGCTGGCGATCAGCCCGGACTCGACCGGATCGGCAGGCGCCGAGGCCGCGTGAACGCGCATCGACGTCGAGTCTACGTGGGAGAATGCCGCCGGAGGTGAGCCCGACGATGACAGCCGACCACGCGACGGCCGACCACCCCGGCGATGTCGAACACGAAGCGCACGGGACCGGCGACCACGCCGGGGGCGATGGGCAGGACGACCACGGCCGCGGCTCCGAGGCGCTTGGGCCCGTCGACATGCAGGCGTGGGGAGCATTTGTCGCCGGAATCGCGCTTGGCTTGGCCGTCGCGATCTCCGTCGCCCTGTCGGTGGGTGGCCTCCCCGCCTGACGCCCCGGAACTTGGCGCGTAGCCTCCGCGTCCCACCGGCATCCAACCCTCCGAGGTGACCCCGATGGCCGCACGTACCGCCACTCGCTCCGCCCGACGCCTGGCGCTGCTCGTGGCGGTCGCCTCGCTCTCGGCCGCCCTGTGGCTCACCGCGGCCGGACCGACCTTCGCCTGCTCGTGCGCGCAGCCGGGACCGATCGGCACATACAAGACGGCCGACAACGCGATCTTCGCGGGCACCACCGGGCCAAGCGATGCCCGCGGCGTCCCGGTCCGCGTCGCCCAGTGGTTCTGGGGCGCCGGTGCCGCGCCGATCGTCTACCTGTCGGCGAGCAGCTTCGGTGACGGGGCATCGTGCGGGACCAACGTCCCGGCCGCCGGTACCGACTGGATCTGGGTCACCTGGCTGCCCGAGGGCGGCGGTGATCCCTCCACTGGACTGTGCAACCCGCAGGCCCAGCTGGGCACGCCGGAAGGCGACGCCCTCCTCGCGGACGCAACCGCGGCCTTCGGCGGTGTTGCCCCGCCCGGGACGACCGAGACCGATCCCCCCGAGAACACGCCGGTGACGCCGCCAGCCGCCTCGCCAGATGCCGCTGGTCCGATCCTGATCGCGACGCTCGGGCTCGGCATCGTGGTGTTGCTCGGCGCGGTCCTTCTCGCTCGCCGCCGGTCCCGCGCCGCAAGCTGACGCGCGTCCCGAACAAGGGCAAACCGCTCGACGACGCGCCGCTCCTGGGCGGGTCTCCGAACGGGTCGGTCATCCAGAACTGCGCCCGAGCCGAATACCTCACGACCCTTGAAAACGGGACCAGCCACTCCCGCGGGTCGATTCCACAGCTCGCCGGGACGCATCCAGAGGAGACCACCCGGTGAAACTTCGACCCATCGTTCTTACGGCCGCCGCTGCCATCGTCTTTGCTGCATGCGGCAGCACCGGCGGCGCAAGCACGGCTCCATCGAGCGCAGCGCCGAGCGTTGCCGCATCCCCCAGCGACGGCATGATGTCGCACGATCCATCGATGTCCGCCGAGCCGAGCGGCTCGGGCGACAGCGTTACGGACAGCGCCGCCGCCGATCTCCGCGTCAAGCTTGACCTCGCCCTCGGCGAGCACATCATCCTCGCGACCAAGGCAACCGGCGCCGCCCTCGGCGGCCGCACTGAAGAGTTCGCGGCCTACGGTGCCCTCCTCAATACGAACGGCACGGATATCGGCGAGGTGATCGGCGCCGCCTACGGTGCGGACGCCAAGGACCAGTTCAACCAGATCTGGAGCGCCCACAACGGCTTCTTCGTCGACTACACGACCGGTGTTGCGACGAAGGACGAAGCCAAGATGGACAAGGCCGTCCAGGACCTTACGACCATCTACGTCCCCCAGTTCGCTGACTTCATCGCCGGGGCCACGGGCCTCCCGGTCGACGCGGTCACAAGCCTGACCACGGATCACGTGCTGCAGACGAAGCAGGTCGTCGACGATCAGGCCAAGGGTGACTGGGCCGCCGCCTACAAGAGCATCCGAGCTGCCTTCGCGCACATGCAGATGATCGGCGATGCGATCGCCCCCGCCGTCGCGACGAAGTTCCCGGACAAGTTCGCCGGTGACCCCTCGAACAAGGGCGTTGACTTTCGCGTCGCGCTCAACCAGCTCCTCCAGGAGCACCTCTACCTCGCGTCGTTCGCGACCGGAGCGGCCATCGACGGACGCACCGATGAGTTCGCCGCCGCGGGCGATGCGCTAAACACGAACGGCACGGACATCGGTGCGGCCATCGACTCGCTCTACGGCGCTGAGGCGAAGGACCAGTTCAACCAGATCTGGAGCGCCCACAACGGCTTCTTCGTCGACTACACGACCGGGGTCGCGACCAAGGACAAGGCCAAGATGGACAAGGCGGTCCAGGACCTGACCACCGTCTACGTCCCGGCTTTCGCGGAGTTCCTGGCTGGTGCCACGGGCCTCCCGAAGGACGCTCTCGCTGACTTGACGACCGAACACGTCCTGACGACCAAGGCCATCGTCGATGCCCAGGGGGCAAAGGACGTCGAGGCCGCGGCCATGGCCGACCGGACGGCAGGTCAGCACATGGAGATGATCGCGGACCCGCTGGCGAAGGCAATCGTCGCCAAGCTTCCGGACATGTTCCGCTGAGCCACGCCACCTCGACTGCCGGGCAGCCCAAGGGCCGCCCGGCAGTCCCCAATGGGGCACCTGTCATGAAACTTCTGCTTGTCGCGATCCTCATCATTGCCGCCGGCTGCAGCCAGTCCGCTGGCCAGACAGCCGCTCCAGTGTCAAGCGCTTCGTCGGCATCGCCCGCGGTGACGCCAGCCGGTCCGGCAGTTGATGCCGTGGCGGTCGGGGTGAAGGACTTCTCTCTCGATCCCGGCGACGTGACGATCCAGGGCTCGGCGGTCAGCCTGGCCGTGACGAACGCCGGTCCAACTGTCCACAACGTCACGATCCGCGACGAAACAGGCGCCGTCGTCATGGGCACGCGAGACCTTCGCGAGGGTGAATCCGAAACCATTTCCGGATCAGTCCCTGCCGGCGTCTACATCATGTTCTGCTCGCTCCCGGGCCACGAGAGTCTCGGGATCAAAGGCGACCTCGTCGTCGCTCCCTGAATTGCGACCGACAAATCGGCCGGGTACCCCCGGCCGATCACCTCGATCCGAACGCCCGGGCAATGAGCCCGGGCGTTTCGCGATTCGCGATGACGTTGCGAATCCGTCATGAATCAACGGGGTAATCATCCTCGCCGTCGAGGCCGATCGATCCTACGATCGGAGGCCCCGAGGTGTTCACATGGCCAAGCAGCCCTCGATCACAGAGATCGACATCTACCAGCGCCGACGGCTCAGCGATCGAGCACGTGAGCGGGCCAGCCGCGCCGCGTATTTCGGAGATCGAGCCGGCTTGCTCATCGCCACAGGTGACGCCGAGGCTCTCATGAGCTCGCGAACCGACCTGTTCGAATCCGCGCGGGCCGACGTCACCGAGGCAAAGCGCAACCGCCGCGACTGAGACGCTCTCGCGACAGAAGCCCCCGTTGGGCTAGAACAGCCCCACGATGTTGCCATCCGCATCGATGTCGATCTTCTCGCCGCCCGGCCGTGACGGCAGCCCGGGCATCGTCCGCATCTCGCCGAGCAGCGGCGTGATGAAGCCCGCACCCGCCGACAGCCTGATGTCGCGGATCGTGACCTGGAAGCCGCTCGGGCGGCCCTTGAGATTCGCGTCGTCGCTGAGCGAGTACTGGGTCTTCGCCATGCAGACCGGCAGATGGCCGAATCCGAGATCCTCGTACAGCTTGAGCGCCTTCTGGGCCGGTGGCAGGAGCTCGATCCGGTCGGCGCCGTAGATCTTGGTGGCGATCGTCAGGATCTTCTCGCCGAGCGGGGCATCGTCAGGGTAGAGAAGCCGGAACTCCGAGCCGCTTGATGCGGCGGCCCAGACCGCCTCGGCGAGGTCCGTCGCTCCGCGGCCACCGTCGGTGAAATGGGTCGCGACAACCGCGGCCGACGCGCCGGCGGCCATTGCCACCTCCTTGATCGCCTCGACCTCGGGCGGCGTGTCGGTCGGGAACGAGTTGATGGCGACGACGGCCGGGACGCCGAAGACCAGCACGTTCTCGATCTGCTTCGCGAGGTTGCCGGCACCGGCCCGGACCGCCTCGACGTTCTCCTCGAGGAGCGCCGGGTCGAGCGGCTTGCCAGCGATGATCCGCCCCACGCCGCCGTGCATTTTCAGGGCCCGGACAGTCGCGACGACCACCGCCGCATCCGGTGCGAGCCCGGACGCGCGGCACTTGATGTCGAAGAACTTCTCGGCGCCCATGTCGGCCCCGAAGCCCGCCTCCGTGCAGACGATCTCGTTCGTGGCCAGGGCGAGCCGGTCCGCGATGATCGAGTTGTTGCCGTGGGCGATGTTCGCGAACGGGCCGCAATGGACGAACGCCGGTCCGCCCTCGAGCGTCTGGAGGAGGTTCGGCTTGATCGCATCCACCAGGAGGACGGTCATCGAACCGGCGACGCCGATGTCCTCGCAGGTCACGGGCTTGCCGTCGGTCGTGGTCGCGAGGACGATCCGTCCTAGCCGCGCCCGCAGGTCCTGGAGGTCGGTCGCGAGGGCGAGGACGGCCATCACCTCCGACCCGACCGTGATGATCCACTCGGTCTCGCGGGGGACGCCGTTCTCCTTGCCGCCAAGGCCGATGACCGCGCGGCGGACAGCGCGATCGCTGATGTCGACGACCCGCGGCCAGAGGATCGAGAAGGGGTCGATCCCGAGCGGGTTCTTGTGGTGGAGGCTGTTGTCCAGGAACGCCGCGGCGAGGTTGTGGGCCGCACCGATCGCATGAACGTCGCCGGTGAGGTGGAGGTTGAAGTCCTCCATCGGGATCACCTGGCTGTAGCCGCCTCCGGCCGCGCCACCCTTGATCCCGAAGACCGGCCCGAGCGAGGGCTGGCGGATGCAGACTGCCGCTTTGTGGCCGATCTGGTTGAGGCCCTGGGCCAGCCCGACCGTGGTGGTCGACTTGCCTTCGCCGAGCGGCGTCGGCGTGATCGCCGTCACGACGACGTACTTGCCCCGCGGTCGCTCCGCCTCGAGGCGCCGGATGGCCGCGAGCGTGACCTTCGCCTTCGTCCGTCCGTACGGCTCGATCTCCTCGTCGGTCAGCCCGAGGTCGTGGGCGACGTCGACGATCGGGCGAGGCGTGACCGATCGTGCGATTTCGAGATCTGACGGGAAGCTCAACGAGCACCTCGAGTGGCGGCCGGTTGGGGTTCGCCAGCAACGCCGGTCGACTTGCCGGCCTCGTCGCCGGCGGCCACCGATCGCTGGGCGGCCCGCGATTGTGCCGCCCGAAGGAGATGGGCGAGCAGGAGGGCGTTGGTCAGGGGGCCGACGCCACCCGGCACAGGGGTGATGGCAGATGCGACCTTGCTGGCCGACTCGAAGGCGACGTCGCCGACGATCTTGTCCTCGACAACGTTGATGCCGACATCGACGACCGTGGCGCCTCGTCGGAGCATCGGGCCGGTGATCAGGCCCGGATGACCGGCCGCGACGATGACGATCTCGGCGTCCTTCACGTGGTGGCCGAGATCCCGAGTCTTGCGGTGGCAGACGGTCACGGTCGCGTTCTCGCGCACGAGCAGGAAGGCCGCCGGCATGCCGACGACCGCCGACCGGCCGACGACGACCGCCTTCTTGCCCTCGATCTCGATCCCTGATCGGCGAAGAATCTCGACCGCGGCGTGGGCCGTCGCCGGGAGGAATCCGTCGTAGCCAAGGCGCAGGAGTCCGGCGTTGAGCGGGTGGATCCCGTCGATGTCCTTCGCCGGATCGATGACGTCGATGATCGTGCGGAGCCGGATCGAGGGCGGCAGCGGCATCTGGACGATGATCCCGTCGACGGCGGGATCGGCGTTGAGCTCGGCGATCGTCTTCGTCACGCTCGTCTCGGAGGCTTCGCCGCCGATCTCGACCAGGCGGCCCTCGATGCCAGCCTTCTCGCAGCCCCGAAGGATCTGGTTGAGGTACACCATCGATGGCGCGTCGCGGCCGACGATGACGACAGCAAGGCTCGGTGGGCGGCGCTGGACTGCACGGAACGTCGCGACATCCTCCGCGACCGCCTGGCGGATCTCAGCGGCGATGGGCGCTCCGAGGAGCAATCGTGCGCCGCCTTGCGGCACTCGTCAGGCCCTCACGCGGGGACGGGATCGCGCGGCGAACCGCTCCGGACCGCCTGATGGGTCTCGGCGGCCAGCGTGGCGATCGCATCGAGCCGTTCCATGACCTTGGACGTCGCCTCCCTCGCGAAGGCGTCGTCCGCGACCGCCGGCAGGTTGACCAGCACGTTCTCCGCCGCCCCACGGGCCGCCGCCTCGCCGAGCTGTGCCGCAACATTCAGGTCGCTCGCCGCATTGACGTTGCTTCGCCCGGCAAGAACCTCTGCCGTCACGACAAGCTCGAAGCAGGCTTCGACCGTCGCAAGCGGAACCTCCGACGCCACTCTTGCGGCCGCGGCCAGCGCCGCCGATCGGGCCGCCTTCTCCTCGTCGGTGTCGCGAGGGAGCTTCGCCGCGTCAGCGAAGCGTCCGTATGCCTCCGCGTCCTCATCCGCCAGCTCGAGGAGCCGTCGGGACAGCCGCTGGCCGACGGCGACCGCCCGCGCGTGGAGTGCCGCATGTTCGGCGTACTTGGGGCGTCCCTGGGAGAGCGCCGCCACCATCGCGACGAGCGCGGCGCCGAGTGACGCGGCGACGGCCGAGGCACTCCCGCCGCCCGGTACGGGATCCGCCGATGCCAGTCGGTCGACGAAGCCCCCCAGGGTCAGGTCGGCGAACGATGTGCCAGGCGCGTCTTGGGGCATGGACCGATTGTAGGTTGCACCGGAATGCGTGGGCGCCCCGTTTCACGGCGCTCGATCGGGAACGGGGCGGGCGCGGTACCGGCGCACCCGCCCCTGGTTCCGCATGCCTGGCTGGCGGGAGGCGCCGGCCAGGACGTAATTCAGGCCGCTGGGCGACGCTCCTCGTCGAGAGCCGTGATCGTCCAGCGGCGCGACCGATGCTGGTAGGTCAACGCCAGGCGAGCTCGGGGAGTCTCGACCTCGAACATCGTCCGCGGTCCGGTGATGACCGGGAAGGCAGCGGCCTCCTCGCGCACGGCCGTCAGCCGCGTGACGCGAAGTCGCTGGTCTCCCCAGGTGATCTCTCGTGGGCTTCCATCGATCCAGCCCGTCCGCACGCGGACCTGGACCGGTTCGACTCTGATCATCGCCATGAAACTGGCTCCTTCCGACGGCAACCTTGGGCTCTGTCCGTCGGCGGGGCACTGCGGCGACAGAACGTCTGTTCGGTTCTGTCGACACCCTAGACCGAACAGGTGTTCGATGTCAAGAGGTCGACGCGCCCAGATTCGCCGGTGCGCGTGTCACCTTGGATGTCACGACTCTTCGTCGGGCCACGGCTCCCCATCGACAGACGCCGGATCGGCCCGAACCGCGTCCTCGTCATCGGCCGTCGCCTTTCGCGGCGGGCGCGCTTCTGCCGCCGTCATCGGGTCGCGCTCGAACGGTGCGGGCAACCGGGAGCCAACCAGGCGGGCCCGGGTGATCGCCCGCTCGCCGAACCGATGCCGCACCTCGTCGGCGGCCTCGACAACCCGCCGGCGTTTCGGGTCGTCCGCCGCAAACAGCGCCAGCTGCTCGCGCTCGCCCAACCCGGACGCCGCAACGCCGAGGAGCCTGATGCGGAGGCCGCGGACTTCGGGTCGGGCGAGCTCGACGGCCGTCCGGAAGATCGGCTCGGTCAGATCGGTCGGCTCCGGCAACGTGCGCTGCCGGGTGATGGTGCGGAAGGACGAATTCGCGAATCTTGACCGTCACCGTCGCCGCCTTGACGCCGGAGTCCCGAAGCCGCCCCGCGACCCCCTCGGCCATCCCCAGGATCGTCCGCTCGATCACTTCGCGATCGGAGGTGTCGACATCGAACGTGTGCTCGTGGCTGACCGACTTCGCAGCATCGCGACCCCCGACCGGATCGGAGTCGATCCCGCGGGCTCGCTGGCCGATCGATGCCCCGTGCTTGCCGAAACGTCGGGTCAGCAGGTCGTCCGGCAGCGCAGCGAGATCCCCGATCGTCCCGACGCCGTACTCGCGGAGCGACGCCGCCAACTTCGCGCCGACGCCCCACAGCCGCGTGATCGCCAGCGGCGCCAGGAACGTCGCCTCCTCGCCGGGCGGGACGACGACGAGGGCATCGGGTTTTCGGAGGTCCGAAGCGATCTTCGCGACGAGCTTCGTCCTCGCGACACCGACCGATACGGTCAGGCCGATCTCGGCGCTGACGTCGGCGCGGATCCGGCGGCCGATCGTCTCGCCGTCGCCGAACAATGCCTGGGATCCGGTGACGTCGAGGAATGCTTCGTCGATCGAGATCGGCTCGACCAGCGGCGTGTACCGACGAAGGATCGCCATGACGTCCCGGCTGACGGCCTGGTACTTCGTCCCGTCGACCGGCAGGAACACACCCTGCGGGCAGAGCCGGCCGGCAGTCTGGAGGGGCATCGCCGAGTGGACGCCGAAGGCCCGCGCCTCGTAGCTCGCGGCGCTGACGACGCCGCGCTGGTTCGGGCCACCGCCACCGACGATGACCGGCTTGCCGCGCAGCTCCGGACGGTCGCGTTGCTCGACCGCCGCGAAGAACGCGTCGAGGTCGACATGGAGGATCGTCCGCGGGTCCATCGCACCATCATCGCGCGTCCCGCCAGTGGGTCGGCGCGGGAGATCGCCCGGAGCGCTGCACCACCGGGGCACCTCCCGTGCGTGCACATTGCCAAGTGTGCACGGGGTGACCGCTAGCCGAGACTCGGCGGGCGAGACCGGCTCGTTCGACGCCACCGTTAGCTGCCGATCGCTAACTCCGACAGGATTCGACCCGCCTGAGGCCCGAAACAGGGCGCCGACGCCGGCTAGCGTTCACCAGGTGCACATTTGGCAAGGTTCGAGCGAGGACGGAGCCCAACAGCGGCCGCTCGCCCCGGATCTCAGGGGCGTCGCCCTCGGCGAGAAACAGATCAAGAAGCTCGAAAAGCTTGTCAACCGCCGCCGCGTGTTGATCGGGCGAAAGCTTGTCCGCTTCCTTAATTCCACTTCCTGGGAACGCCTCCAGCAGGACAAGCGGCCAGAACACCACGTTTCGGCCAACCCCGTGCCGACCTGATATCCAACGCTGGAAGCCGTCAAGGATCCGACCCCGGCCCAGCCCATCGTCAAATCCCATGACCAATGCGCACGCCTCCGGGTACGTGCCGTACCAGGTGAAGGCCGTCATTTGGTGACGCGCCGCGGCGAAGAACTCGCGCGGGCCTGACGTCGCATTCGAATCCGAAGGCATTCTGGTTCAGCCGAGTTCAGCCGCGCGCCGCGCCAACCTACCCCTTCGGTTCGACGACGACCGTCACTTCTGGGGCCAGGCCGCTGAAGACCTTGATCGCGACCTTATACGTGCCGAGCGACTTGAGCGGCTCCTCGAGGTCGACCTTGTGGCGATCGACCGTGATGCCGCGACGGCCGAGCGCGTCGGCGATGTCCTTGGACGTGATCGAACCGAAGAGCTTGCCGCCCTCGCCGACCTTCACGCCCATCGTCAGCGTCGTCGATGCGATCCGAGTCGCCGCGATCTCGGCATCCTCTCGCTCGCGCTTGCGCTTGTCCTCGCGGCTGGCGATGTCGTGCTGCCAGGCGCGGTAAGCACCGCCGGCCGCCGGCACGGCCAGGTTCTGTCGGATGAGGAAGTTCGTGGCGTAGCCGTCGGCCACGGTCTTCATCTCGCCGCTCTTGCCGAGCTTCTCCACGTCCTGCGTCAGGATCACCTTCACGCGATCGATTCCTCCTTGGAGATCCAGCGTCGGACTCTCGGGCCGATGCCGCTGTTGTCGATGGCCTCGCCGGCCTGGGCGATGATTCCGGGGATGCGTCGGATCGTCTTGCGAACCGGGCCGGGCGTCAACCGCCGGATCCGGGCCATGTCATCGTCGAACGCCGGTCGGTCGATGCCGAGCTCGAGCGAGCTTCTCTGCGAGCAGCTCGTCGGGAACGCCGTCGATGAACAGGTCGACCGCGAGCACGACGACCACCAGGTCGTCGAGACCGCCGAGGATCGGCACCCGATCGGGCACGAAGTCGCGCCCGAGTACGAGATAGCCGACCGCCCCTGCCAGCAACGCCTTGCGGGCCGCCGGCGTGCGCTCGTCCGCGACCAGGGCGAGCATCAGTCGCGCGTAGATCGGTGCCCGGCTGGCCAACGGCAGGAACGCCATCAAGCCGAATGCACGACCGAGCGCCGACGAGCCGCGCCGCTTGTTCGAACCGCCCCGAGCCATCGTCTCGCGTCCACCCTCTGATTCCGTGCGCTGCCTGCGCACCCGGCTTCCACCGGGGCGCGGAGTCTACCAGCCCACTCGCGACGACGACCGAAACCGAGAATTCTGCAAGCGTCGACCTCGCCTTGACATCGAACGTCCGTTCTGTATCATGCACAGACAAGGAGGCGCGAGTGACCAAACACGACGCGGATCGGAAGGTCAAGATCCTCGACTTCATCGCCGCGACACTGCGCGCCCGTGGGTTCCCACCCTCGGTCCGGGAGATCGCGAAGGCCGTCGGTTTGGCGTCCACGTCGGCCGTCCACCACCACCTCCAGATCCTCGAACGCGAGGGCTATCTGGAGCGCGGAGCCGCCCAGTCGCGCGCCATCCGGCTCACCCCGTACGCGGCGCTGCGCCTCGGGCTCGCTGGCGAGCTCGTGCCCCAGGCAGCGACGATGGAAGCACACATGCTGCCGGTCATCGGGGAGATCGCCGCCGGCGGTCCCATCGAGGCGTATCAGGACGCCTCGGAGACCGTCGGCATCCCGGACATGCTCGCGCCGTCGGGTGACGCGTACGTCCTCAAGGTTCGCGGCGATTCGATGATCGAGGCCCACATCGCAGACGGCGACTTCGTCCTCATCCGGCCCCAGTCCACGGCTCGCAACGGCGACATCGTCGTGGCCCAGGTGGAGGAGAACTCGGTCACGCTCAAGCGGTTTTTCAAGGAGAAGGACCGCGTCCGCCTCCAGCCAGCGAACCCGAACTATCCCCCGCAGTTCTACGACGACGTTCGAATTCAGGGGAAGTTGATCGGAGTCATTCGCAGGCTCGACTAACGGCCGGCCGGCCGATCGGGCCGGTCGCAGACGCGTTCGTGCAATCGGAAACCGGAAGTCTCCACACGGTTTCCACACGATCCACGGACGACGCGAAAGTCGTGGATGGCGTTGGGGGATAAGCCCCTATCGCCAGATGGTGGCTGTCCCTGACACTCAAGCTGACACAGCCTGCCGTCACATTTCGGGAGCCATGATCGATCGCCTGCCACCGCAGAGCCTCGAGGCTGAGCAGTCCGTGCTCGGCGCGATCCTCATCGATCGCGATGCCATTGTCGAGGTGGCGGAATTCCTCCGTGCTGCCGACTTCTATCGCCAAGCACATGGCACCATCTATGGTGCCGTCCTAGATCTGTTCGAGCGGCGCGAGCCGATCGACATCGTCACGGTGTCGGAGACCCTAGAGCGCAGCGAGGCCCTCGAAGGCGTCGGTGGTCGGGCCTACCTGTCGAGCCTCACGAACTCCACGCCGACCGCCGTCCACGCCGTCCAGTACGCGCGGATCGTCGAGCGCAAGGCGGTGCTCCGCAACCTGATCGGAGCGGCGGGTCGGATCGCCGGCATCGGCTACGAGGACCCGGCGGAGGTCCAGGAGGCGATCGATCGAGCGGAAGCGGAGCTGTTCGCGGTCAGCCAGAAGCGGGTTGAGGCGGGCTTCACCAAGCTCGATTCGCTCCTCCACCAGGCCTATGACCGCCTCGACTACCTCCACGCCCACCGTGGCGAGATCAACGGCGTCCGGTCGGGCTTCACGGATCTCGACGCCTTGACGACTGGACTCCAGAAGAGCGACCTGATCGTCGTCGCGGCGCGGCCGTCCGTCGGCAAGACGAGCTTCGCGCTCAACATCGCGGAGCACGCGGCGGTCCGCGAGAAGAAGAGCGTCGGCGTCTTCAGCCTCGAGATGAGCAAGGAGCAGCTCGTCCTCCGCCTGCTGTCGAGCGTCGCCAACATCGATAGCCAGCGGCTGCGCACCGGCTTCCTGGAAGAGCTCGACTTCGCCCGGATCGCGCCGGCGATGAACGCCCTTTCGGAAGCCCCGATGTTCATCGACGACACCCCGAACATCAGCACGATGGAGCTCCGAACCAAGGCCCGCCGCCTCCAGGCGGAGGCCGGCCTCGACCTCGTCATCGTCGACTACCTCCAGCTCATGCAGGCGACGACGACGAACCGTGACGCAAACCGCGTCCAGGAGGTCTCGGAGATCTCGCGCGGGCTCAAGGCGCTCGCCCGCGAGCTGAGCGTGCCGGTGATCGCCCTGTCCCAGCTCTCCCGGCAGCCGGAGATGCGCGAATCGAAGGAGCCCCGCCTGTCAGACCTGCGCGAGTCCGGCGCAATCGAGCAGGACGCGGACCTCGTCCTGTTCCTGTATCGCGAAAAGGACAAGCCGGCCGAGGAGCAGGATGCCGACGGTGAGGTCATCAACCTGAAACTCGCCAAGCATCGCAACGGCCCGACCGGCGATCTCCAGCTCTACTTCAAGAAGCGCCAGACCCGCTTCGTCTCCTACGCAGGCGAACGCTACGCGGAGGCCGGCTGAGCGCGGACGGTCACGCCACCGTCACTCGGTCTCACCCGGAAGGAGCGGCCGGAGGATGAACGAGTAGATCTTGTTGTCCGTGCCGGCGAGGGTGACGCCCTGGGCGCCGCCCGGGACGTCGCCGAGCTTGAGCGCAGCAACCTCCTCCGCGGTCATCGTCCGGTGAGGGAACTGGGTCGCGCCCGCGCCGTTGATGTCCTTCTTGAAGTCGGCGATCGTGAGGTCGGGCCACGGCCACGCCATCGGCTTGGCCTGCGGGTCGCCCTCGCGCTCGATGAGGACGCCGCGGTAGCCGGTCGGGGCGTAGACATCGGTGGCGATCGTGCCGCCATTGTCGAAGTCGCGGAGGCGGGTAGCGAGCAGCTGGAACGCCTTCCGGGCGACGAGATCGGGCGTGGTCGGGTCCTCGATGCCGAGGGCGTAGATCGAGACGACCTTCTTGAGACCGCTGGCATTGATCGTGAAGTTCGAGCTCGACGCATCCGCGATGCCGTCATGGCCGTAGTTGTCGCGGGCACTACCGAGGCCACCCTGACCGAGGGCGAACGTGAGGAGCTCCTCGACCTGGCCCGCGTCCAGCTGGGCGGTCCGCCACGGGATCCCGCGGACGATGCCGTCGGGGCCGGGCTCGGGGAACGTCGTCACCGTCGGCTGGAAGACGACGCGACCGTCGCCGAAGAGCGTGAAGATCGGCGCCTGGCCGGCAATGAATTCGATCGGGACGAAGCCGCCACCCTCCTCGAGCTGGAGCACGACGTCCGTCGCACCTGTCGGATGATCGATGCCCTCTGGTGACGGCGAGGCTGCCGGCGGTGCCGATGTAGACGACGACGGTCCACTGGCGGAGCCGCAGGCGGCGACGATGAGGGTGAGCAGGGCGGCCCCGAAGGGCAGGCGATTCTTCGGCATGTCGCCCGGGACGCCGCCTCGGGTCGGACGGTTCCCATCGTGTGCGGTGCGCTGCGGCAACGGGTATTGCAGGGAGGATGCGCGGCCACGCGGGTTTCGACGTCCGCGACCCTTGACGGGACAAGTATCCTCCCGGATAAGTCTTGGGCCGAGCCCCGACACGGCCGATCGCAGCACGCGCCTCCTGTTTGCCGCATCGACCCTGGGAGTGTTCGCTCGGGGGCCGAGACGCCATCGCGTCACAGGGCACGAACAGGAGGTTCGGGAGAGGGTGTACCAGGACCGATCGTTGACCTGCCGAGACTGCTCGGAGGAGTTCGTCTTCTCCAGCGGCGAGCAGGCCTTTTTCAGTAGCAAGGGTCTTCTCAACGACCCACAACGCTGTCCCTCGTGCCGGGCGGTCGCAAAGCGCGCCCGAACGGCCGGAGGCCCACGGGAGTTTCACGCCGCGATCTGTGGCAGCTGCGGAGGCCAGGCGATGGTCCCGTTCGCGCCGCGGAACGATCGCCCCGTGTATTGCAGCTCCTGCTTCGACAAGGTGAGGGCAGGCACGGTCGGCGAGACTGCGAACGCCTGACCAACAACCCAGATCGCACTTCGAGGCCGGTCCGACGTCGGGCCGGCCTTGTCGATTCATGGTCCTGAAAGCGGACCTAGACTTCAGGGCCCAGACAACGCACAGGAGGACGAGCAATGGGCGTCATCATCATCCGGGAGATGGTCGGCACGAGCCCGAAGTCATGGAGCGATGCGGCTCGAGTGGCGGTCGCGACCGCATCGAAGACGGTCCGCAACATCCAGACGGTCGAGGTCGTGAAGTCGAGCGCGGTCGTCCAGGACGGGGAGATCGTGGAGTACCGGGTCGAGGTCAAGATCGGCTTCGAATACGAGGGCTGATCGGGGCCCTTGGTTCGTGCCGCGCCAAGCACCAAGCTCCGCGGAGGCGCGCAGCTAATCGGCAGGTGAGACGCTCCGGGCACTATGGGGGCCATGCCCCGACCCGAGCGATTTGCCCTCATTGACACTTCGAGCGAGCGGTCTCTATCGTTCGCGCCCCCCGACCGGTCGACGTCCGGCGGCCACCAAGTCTCCGCTGGGCTTCGTGCGACGCACGCCGTTGGTCCGGGTCCATCGACGATCGCGACGTCGGCACTTCTGGGAACAGGTACGCATGACGGTTTGAGCGGGTATCCGATCCAACTCGGCAAAGTCCGGCGCCCGCCTCTTCGCGACGAGACGCTGGCCCGCCACCGCCTGCTCGATTGGCTCGACGTCAGGATCCAAAGTCGTGTGATCTTCGTCGTCGCGGAAGCTGGTTACGGGAAGACCACGCTCCTAGCGGACTTCTCGCGCAAGACGCGACACCGAACCCTCTGGTACCGGATGGACGCCGAGGATCGCAATTGGGTCGCGTTTCTGTCCTATTTGGTGGCGTCAGGTCGCGTTCACGATCGCACCTTTGCTCCTCGCACCGCGGCTCTCCTCGCCAACACGGCGGGCGCAAGCCGAGAAGAGGCGGTACAGACATTCCTCGAGGAACTACCCGCGATCGCCCCCGATGGAGCGATCCTCATCCTCGACGACTTCCACGTCGCCGACGAGGTCGACGAGATCCGGTCGATTGCCAGAGCTATCGTCGCCCGAGCGCCCGAGCGCTTCACGCTCATATTTTCGACGCGGCGCTCCCCTTCTCTGCCTGTCGCGCGCCTAAGAGCGCTTGGAGAATTGGCCGAGTTGACAACGTCAGACCTCCGCTTTTCAGGCGACGAGACAGAGGCCTTGTTCAAGGAGACGTACGGCCGGTCTCTGGAGCCCGATGTGCTTCGCGATCTGTCGGCAAGGACTGAAGGCTGGGCGGCATCGCTGCACCTCGTCCAGGCCGCCCTTCGGGAACGATCCGGGCCGGAAACGAGGGCATTTGTCCGCGGACTTTCCGGAGCGCAGTCCGAGCTATACGACTATCTCGCAGAGGAGGTCATCGGCGACCTCCCCGAAAAACACGCGCACTTCCTCATGCGAACGTCGATCCTCCAAAGGGTGGAGCCAGACGAAGCCGCGTTGGTGACCGAGCTATCTCGCGATGAGGTGATCCAGCTAATTGTTGAATCCGAACGATTGGGATTACTCGCTAGGCGCCTCGAACACGGCCGCGCAGGCCACATTTTTCACCCGCTCGTTCGACAGTTCCTCGAAGCCCGCCTTGTACGCGAATCCCGAGAAGGCCGCATCGAAGACCTGCATCGAGCAGTGGCCAGTTGGGCCGAACCCCTCGATTGGCGTATCGCTTGCTTTCATTACGCCGCCGCGGGCGATACGACTGACCTGCATAGGGTCTTGGAGCGCTCCATCGAGAACATTGTTGGTATGGGCGAAGTCGCACTTGCCAATCAATACGTCGTGCGGTTTCCGCCAGCGCATAGGACGGCCGCGCTCGAGATCATTCGATCTCGCCTGGCCGCGAGTACGGGCGACGTCGCTGAAGCGCTGGCCTCGGGCCGCCGCGCAGTTGAATTGGACCCGCAGTCGGATGCTTCCCAAGGAAATCTCCTACAGGCCCTCTTTGCCGCGGGGGATCTCTCCGGGGCGAGCGATCTCGCATCTCGCCTGGCTACATCAGCGCAGTCATCCAGTCTGCGGAAGGTCGGCGTGGCGTCACGACGCCTCTTGGACGTGACCCTCCAAGGAAACCTGGACGATGCACTAGTCGCTCTGGAAAAGCTGAGGGACGAATCTCGACAGGACGGCCTCAGTCACTATGAAGGGGTAAGTCTCGTAAACATGGCGCTCGTGCATAGAGCGCGGGGGGCCGCACCCGAGGCCCTCGTGGCGGCAACGGAGGCCCTTAGCGCTCTATCGCGCGGTACGTCCGGGGCCGAAATCGTCGCTGCGCTGCTCGCGCAAGCCTGGGCGCTGGCCCACACTGGCAAGATCGCCGAGGCTCGCGCACTCATTGCGACGGCAGGTACGCGTTCGACCGGCGAGGCTAGGCGAGAGTGGCTCGTCGAGTCAGCCGAAATCGAGGCCTACTACGGCGACGAAGACGTCGCCCGCTCTCTAGTCGGCGAGCTGATTGCGAACGCTCTAAATCCAGCCTTGACTGCGGCGATGACCTTGACGAGCGTGCAGTTGGGCCTTCGAGACGAGAACCTAGCCGAAGCCCTGCGCCACCTGCCGGACCCGCCCTCCGTTCCGACTTTGGAATCCGGATTTCTCAGCCGCTATCTGTCGGTCGTTGCGCATTGCGCAGTGCTCGGAAACGCACCGGACGCAGGCACGAAAACTGCCGAAGCGCTCAGCTTTGCCGAGCGGCAAGGTGCCCGTCTCTGGTCCGGGTATTGCAGAGTGCTGCTTGCAACCCTAGGGACCAGCATTGACACCGATCTGCGACGGATTTGCGCCGACCAAGGGAGCGTCTACTTGAGCATGGTGGGAGAACCGCTCATCGCTTCGATGCATCGGATGGATGACGAATCTCGCTCCCTCCTATCCGCAGAAGCCCAAGCACGACCGGAGCGTTGGAGGGCCAGCTTCCGACGTGTGGTTGCCGACGAGGGCAACCCCAATAGACTTCACGCCGCACGTCTCTTGGATCTGATCGGCCAGCAAGAAGACGTGCACGTGCTTCGGGCAATCGCAAAAGAGTCGCGAGCTCCGCGGCCGGATGCTGCGCTTGGAAAAGGGTTGGCCCGTCGCTTGGCCCCAAGCGTCTTTGTTGAGGATCAAGGACGCGTCGAGATAGTCGTTGGGTCGACAGTCATCGCCGGCAGCGATCTCCGACGAAAGGTGCTTGCAATGTTGTGCTTTCTCCTCACTCGATCGAGATTTTCGGCGACTCGGGACGAGGTGGTTGACGCTTTGTGGCCCGAAACTGCGCCGGAGGTGGCGGTCAACTCGCTCAATCAGACGGTCTACTTCCTGCGGCGCGTATTCGAACCGAGCTACAAGGAAGACACCTCCGCGGGATATGTCCGGCATGACTCAGACGTCCTGTGGCTCGATCCACGCCTCATTCAATCCCGAAGCCAAGCATGCCGAAACTTGATTGATGCGATCGGGCCTGACTCGCCGCCTACTGACATAGATAGATTGAGCGAACTCTATGTCGGGCGATTTGCGTTGGACTTTTCGTATGACGAGTGGAGCGTTCCCTATCGCGATGCGCTGCACGTCGCCTACCTTCAGGTTATTGAGGGCGCGGTCAATCGCGACATCGAGGGTGGTCACTTCGAACGGGGCATCCGGCTCGCCAGGCGAGCACTGGACATAGACCCTGACCTTGAAAACTTGGAACTGTCACTGCTACGCCTATACCGCGTGACAGGTGCCCACTCGGCAGCGGCGGAGCAATACGCGCACTACGCGGCCTATCTCCGTGACGAGTTGGGAGTCGAGGCGCCGCCGCTGGCATCCCTATGAAAGATAAGTAGATCGACGTATTGACCCCCCGAGCACGGGGTCCATATAGTCCAATCAACTTCCCAGTACTGAGGTACTAGGAAGCAAAGTTAAGACGGACGCGCCGAAGCATCACCTGAAATGGGCACTTAGGGTGAGAGCTGAGCGAGTAGTGCAACCGACCGACCATTGTGTCAGGTCGGTTTTTGTGTCTACGGACGCAAAGGCCGTCAAAGGAGTCATGGGCATGGAAATTCTCGCTATCACCAAGGGCTGGAGCCTGCTTTCGATCACCAAGGGTTGGGGCATCCGGTCCATCACCAAGGGCTGGTAGACAAGATGAAGGATCGACTTCTCCGGTTTGTCTCCGTCTGTGGCGCAGTTGCCGCGATGGCGTTAGCTGGCGGAGCGTCCCTCCGGAGCTTCTAGTACCTTTGGACGTTAGGCGGCGATTGCGCGGAGGGATTAGAGTCTCGGTCGAGTGACCAACCGCACGGGGCGTCAATGTCCAGGTCCCTAAAGCTCTACACCACCGGGCTCGTGGGTGCCAGCGCAATTGCGCTGCTGCTCACGAGTTTTGTGTTTTCTCAGAACTCGACTCTCGTCCTCGGCATGCGGCGCGAGATTTCTATCGATCAAACGGATCCCACGGTCCTCAATGTCTCGATAGGCCTCGCGTTTTGGACTCTCATCACACTCTTCGCGGGTGCGCTTCCGGTGCGGATGCCTCGCGGGACACTTGTTTCTGTTGCGATCGCGCCAATTCTTGCGGCGATGGCCCTTGGCGGCCCGGTCGCTGCGGGCTGGGTTGCTCTCGTCGGAACGATCGAACTTCGCGAGCTTCGCGGGCAGATCCCTTGGTACGGCACCCTGTCCAACCATGCTGGCGTCGTGCTGCCAACCGTGGTCGGTTCGCTGTTATGCGAGTGGGTCAGAGGCAAGTCAACAGATCAACTTCAAACCTTTGAAGCGACGATGGCTGGTGCCGCCGGTTTGTTCTTCCTCAACGTCGCTGTTACGTCCGGGGTCGTCGCCCTGCGTAGTGGACAGTCGTTTCGGGTCGTTGCCCTGGGTGACGCCAAAGGGTTCGGCGCTAGCCTCCTGGCTCTCACGCCCCTCGCCTGGCTGATGGCCCAGATCTACCAGCTGCAGGGCGGATGGTGGGCGACGTTGCTGTTCGCTCTACCGCTGTACACGACGCGCGTCGCACACAACCGTTTCGTCGAGATGCGCGAGATGTTCACCCAGACGATTGGCGCCCTGGCCGGCGCCGTGGACAAGCGCGATCCGTTCACGAGCCTACACAGCCATCGCGTCAAGATGATCGGTGTCGACATCGGGCGCGAGATGGGAGTTTCCGAGAACGAGCTCGAGGCCCTTGAGTGGGGCGGCCTGCTCCACGACATCGGGAAGATCGGCGTGCCGGACAACGTGCTGAAGAAGCCCGAAAGACTGACGCGCGATGAACGGATGCTGATGAATGCTCACCCGGTCCTCGGGGCGCAGATCATCGCGCCGGTCACGAAGCTGGCACCGGAGCTGCCGATCATCCGGCACCACCACGAGTGGTTCAACGGGTCCGGCTATCCGGATCGGCTGATCGGGGACGAGATCCCGAAGCTTGCGAGGATCCTCCACGTCGCCGACGCGTTCGAGGCGATGACCGCGCAGCGGCCCTATCGGATGACGCCGCTCACCGTCGAGCAGGCGCTGCATGAGCTCCGCAAGTTCGCCGGGATCCAGTTCGACCCAACCGTCGTTGACGCGTTCGCCCGGACCGTGTGGGTGCACGGTGTATCGGATCCGGGCCGCCAGCCAGAGCCGCGGCAGATCCCGCTGATCGCCCAGGCGGCGGATCGGCTGACGCAGGCGACTGGGCGCTCGGAGTCGGCGCCCATCAAGCGGGCCTGACCAGGACGGGATCGGATCAGCCGACATCGGCCGCCGACGCCGCTGGACCGGTTGGGTGACCGCCACCTCCGCGACCTCAGGCGCGTGACAACCGAATGCTGATCGGCGGCATTCTCCTCGGCCTGATCGCCGGGCTCCTTGCCGGCGGCAACATCGGCAACCTCGCCTCGATCCGGCTGCGCTGGATCGCGCTCCTGTTCCTGGCGGTCGTCGTCCGCTTCGCGACCGAGGGTGCAATCGAGGCCGGATTCAAACCCATCCAGGACCTCCGATTCCCGCTGTTCGGTGTGTCGTTCGGCCTCTTGCTCGCGGGCCTCTGGGTCAACCGCTCCCATCCCGGGATGAGCCTCGCCTTCATCGGCATCCTGCTGAACACGGTCGCGATCATGGCGAACTCCGGCTACATGCCGATCTGGGAGCTGAGCTTCCTCGCCGCGGACTTCCCTGCCGGCACCGAGGTCTCGCCGTTCCACATCTTGCTCGAAGGCGACGCGCTGACCGCCGACTTCCTGCTACGCGCTGGCCCCCTCGGCGACGTCATTCCGATCCCGCTCCCCTTCATCCGCAACGTCGCCTCCATCGGCGACCTGTTCCTGAGCGCGGGGCTCGGGTTCTTCCTGTTTGCGACGGTCCTCCGCTCCCCGGCGGAGGCCGTGGCGGAGGAAGCCGAAGCGGCCCGCGAGCCGCACGTCGAGCCGGCCGTCAGGGACAGCCATGGCCGCCGGATCCGCGCGACCGATCTCGGCCGTCGGGTGCAGCTCTCGAGCGGGCTTGCCTCGGAGTTCACAGACGCGTCGGCCCTCGAGCGCCCGGTTCTGCTGGGTGGCCTGGGCCAGGGCCTGTCGCCCGGCGTGTCGGCGGAGGCCACAGTCATCGCGCCTACAGCGACACAAGCGTCCGACGGCGCCATCCCAGTCCCTCGGCCGGAGGTCCGTCTCGGCCGCCATCCGTTCGTCCGGCTCGCCCTCAACAGCTCGTTCTCGGCGCTCTGGGTCGGCCAGCTCATCAGCCTGTTCGGCGACCGGGTCCACCAGATCGCACTCGCGTTCCTCGTGCTGGCGGTGACAGACTCGGCGATCGCCGTGGCGTTCGTCTTCGTCTTCGCAAGCCTGCCGAACCTGTTCCTGTCGCCGATCGCGGGGACCTATGTCGATCGCTGGGACCAGAAGGACGTCATGGTCGTCAGCGACCTCCTCCGGGCGGCGACCATTCTCCTCGTCCCGATCGCGGCGGTCACGAACATCCTGCTCGTCTACCCGCTGATCTTCCTGGTGACGTCGATCTCGATCTTCTTCCGGCCCGCCCGGGTGGCGGCGCTGCCCCGCATCGTCCGCCAGGACGAGTTGCTGACAGCGAACTCGGCGATGTGGGTCGGCGAGACGATCGCCGACGTCATCGGCTATCCCCTGGCCGCGGTCTTCGTTGCCTTCCTCGGCGAGGCACTCCCGCTGGCCTTCTGGATCGATGCGGCGACGTACGGAGCGTCAGCGGTGCTCATCGCATCGATCCACGTCCCACCGCTGCGCGATCCCTCGCTGCCGGCCGGCGAGCGCCTCAGCGTCCTCGCCGACATGAAGGCCGGCTACCGATTCCTCCGAAACGAGACCGTCCTCCTCGCGAACACCCTCCAGGCCGCGGTCGCCCAGCTGGCGATCGGCGTGTTGACCGCGCTGACGCCGCTGTACGCGAAAGGGATCGTCCTCGGCCAGCCCGTTGACGAGAAGACGGCCTACGGCCTCCTCGAAACGGGCATCGGCGTCGGCAACCTGATCGGCGGGTTCGTCATCGGGTTCGTCGGCACGCGACTCGCTCGCGGCAAGACCGTGATCATCGGGTATGCGGCCTGGGGCGCCTGCATCGTCCTGCTCGCCATGACCGGCAACCTCGCGATCGCGCTCGGGCTGATGTTCGGATCCGGTGTCGCCAACATGGTGTTCGTCATCCCGAGCCAGACGATGTTCCAGGAGCGGACGCCGCCGGACATGCTCGGCCGGGTGATCGGGTTCCGGTTTGCGCTCGTCTTCGGCTCGATGACGCTGGCGATGGCACTCGGCGGTCTGCTCGCCCAGGTCGCCGGGCCGGCGCCTGTCATCGGCGTGTTCGGCCTGCTCACGATGGTCGCCGGGCTCGCGGGGCTGCTCGTTCCGGCCGTGCGGAACGCGTGACCTTCGCTACACTGGCGGCCCGTGCAACGCGCCCGACCAGGGGCGCCGCAGGAGAGACACCACCCGCATGACCGACCCGAAGGACACGGCGCCCGATGGCGCTGCGGCGCCCGATGGCGCTGCGGCGCCCGAGCCGGATCCCGTCGAGCCCGACGCTCCCGAACCGGTAGTCGCGGAGGTGGAGGCAGCCGCGATCGAGGCCGAGGCCGAAGCGGCCGCGGCCGAAGCGGAGGTCGACGAGGCCAACGCAGAGGCTGCGGCGGCCGACGCGGAAGCCGACGAGATCGAGGCAGACATCGACGAGACCGATGCGGAGGCTGAGGCTGCGGACGCCGAGGCTGCGGACTTGGCCGACGAGGCCGAGGACGAGGCTGAAGTGGTTGACGCAGACGCCGATACGGCCGTCGTCGAGACCCCGATCGTCGTACCTGTCCCCGGCGGTCGGCGTGGACAAGCCGATGATCGCGCGGCGGCTGCCGCCACGGCCGCGCCCGTGCCGGAGCGCGCGATCCGCATCAACGATCGCGCCTCCAAACTCTTTGTTCTGATCACGCTCCTGGCATTCGCGGGAATCATTCTGAACGGGCTGTTCTTCGGCGTCGGCGGCGCATTGACGCCGTACGTCCCGCCGACGCCCGCCCCGTCAGAGTCTGAATCTCCGTCCGCGTCGGCCTCGCCGTCGAGCAGCGCATCGCCGTCGGGTTCCGCGGGCGCCAGCGCCTCGCCACCGGGTTCGGCGGGTGCATCCGGTTCGGTCGCGCCATCGGCGTCGGCGTCGGCGAGCCCCTCCGCATCGGCGTCGGTGGCTCCGTCAGGGTCGGCTTCTCCGTCAGCCGCCCCCTGAGTCGGGCCGGGACCTAGCCCGGTTTCGTTCGTTGCAGTCCCCAGGCGCCTGGTAATCGCGTCGGAACACGCGACATCGACCCGGACGCGGAGAATCTCATTCGTACCAGTCGCCCTCGGACTGATAGGAACGAAGAGAGGGTCCAGGCGCCGGCCGCCACGCTCTAACACTCCCCAGGAAACTGGAACGAACGATGGCGCGCACAAGGGGCGGCGACGGGTGCGACTACGGGACCGGCGACCCGACGGCGACGCGCGCGCGACGCACGACGAACGAGGCGTATTCTCCGGCCATGGACGGCCCCCGGGATGAGTCGTTGGCGGCGGCCCGCGACGCCATGGTGGCGAGGCAGCTTCGGTCCCGGGGCATTGCCGACGAGCGCGTCCTCCGGGCAATGAGCACGGTCCCGAGAGAGATGTTCGTCTCGGAAGGACAGCGCGGGACCGCCTACGCGGACGAGGCGCTGCCGATTCCGGCCGGCCAGACGATCAGCCAGCCCTACATGGTCGCCCGGATGACGGAGCTGCTGGATCCTCGGCCAGGCCAGCGCGTGCTCGAGATCGGGACCGGGACGGGCTACCAGACAGCGATCCTCGCGATCCTTGGTGCGGCTGTCGTGTCGATCGAGCGCCAGTCCGAGCTCACTGTCACCGCACGCGAGCGGCTGGCCAGGCTTGGGCTCGGTGGCGCGGTCGAGATCCGGGTCGGTGACGGCAGCGTCGGCGACCCCGTGGGTGCGCCATTCGACGGGATCGTAGTCACGGCGGCGGCTCCATCGATCCCGACCGCGCTCCGTGAGCAGCTCTCCCCGACGAGCGGACGGCTCGTGATCCCGGTCGGCGATCGCAATCGCCAGGAACTGATGCTCGTCGTCCGCAACGGCGACGAGTGGCGCGAAAGGAACGAGGGTCCATGCGTCTTCGTTCCCCTCGTCGGCGAGGCGGGCTTTCCTGGCTGAGGCGACGCGACGAGGTCGCTCCCCGCGGCGTCTCGGGCGAACCTCCCCGCTCGGTATACTCGGCCGGCCATGACCCACGTCTTCGTCGCCCCCCATCCGGACGATGTCGCCCTCTCGTGCGGTGGCCTGATCGCGAGCCTTCGTGAGCTCGGTCAGAGCGTCACGATCCTGACTGTCTTCTCCGGGGAGGGCGGCAACAACGGGCTGTCCGACTACCAGCGCGAGGCGCTCGGGTTCGGTTCGAAGACGATGTGGCCGGTCACCGAAGCATTCAACCGCGCTCATATCGCCGCGGAGGCCGACGTGTACGGCCCGCCCGGCGCCCTGCCGGCATGGGCTGCGGTCGAGGATCAGCTCGAGGCCACCCAGGCCGACGCGGACGCCGCCGCCAAGCGCTTCTGGCAGCGATCGTCGTGGTACCGGCGGGCGAGCATCCGCCGGGAGTCGCTCGCCGGCCAGCCCGTCATCGACGACCTGCCGACCCAGGGCCCGATCCTGACCGAGGAGATCGTCGACGTCGCACGGGCCGGCGACATCATGGCCAAGCGGCGGTTGGAGGACGAGCAGTTCGCGCTGTTCGCCGAGGCATCGATCGTGTTCCTCGACCTGCCCGACGCGGTCTTCCGCGGCTACGAGGGCGACGACGAGCTGCTCGCCGCGCCGCGGGACGACGACGAGGCGCCCCACGAGATCCTCCGCCGCGAGATTGTCCGGCTCGAGCCGCAGAAGGTCTATCTGCCGCTCGGCGTCGGGAACCACGTCGACCACCAACTCTGTCGCGACGTCGGAGTCCGGCTCCTCGCCGAGGGCCGCCGCTGGGTGATGCCCGGCCCGGAATACACCGGCATCGTGACGTTCTACGAGGACTTCCCGTACGCGTGGTGGAACGACTTCGGTCGGATCGAGGAACTGCCCGCGGGCGTCTTCGACGGCGTCCCTGACGACGTCGCGATCTCGCCCGAGTACGCGGACATCACGGACCAGCTCGAGCGCAAGATCACCGGCATCTCGATCTATGCCAGCCAGATGGACCGGCTCTTCGGCGGCACGAACGACATGGCCCGCCAGGCACGTGCCTACGGACGAAAGGTCGCGCTCCTCGGCGGTGGCGGCGGAGCGGCGGAACGTTACTGGGCAACGCGGCCGGCCTGAGGCCATGACCCCCGGCCTCGCGCTCACCGGCCCGAGCTACGTTCGGGCGAGAATCATCGCTCTTGCCGTGGCCTTCGGGATCCTGGCGGCGGTCCAGGCCGTGTACTTCACCCGCGGGATCATCCCGGGTGACGCGTTCACCTACCTCGCCGCCGGGGAACGGCTGAACGACGGCCATCCGCTCTACGCGCTGTCGCCGGGCGATCGTCCCGTCGACCTGCACCCGCCGTTCTGGACCGTGCCCCTGCTCTCTCCCCCGCCGATCGCGGTCCTGCTCCGACCGTTCGCACTCCTGCCGGGCGACGTCGGTGCGTATGCCTGGTGGGCCGTCTGCCTCGTGGCACTGGGCCTCTCGATCCTCGCCCTCGCCCGCCGCAAGCCGATCACCACCGCGATCGCCGTCGGCGTCCTGTCGATCCCGATTGCCTACGAGATCGGCGTCGGCAATCTCAACGCGCTCGTCCTCGCGGGCCTCGATCGCTTCCTGGTACTTCTTCGTGCGGGGCAGGGACGTGGCGACGGGCGTGGTCCTCGCGGCGGTGACGGCGCTGAAGGTGACGCCCGTGGTCATGTTCTGGTGGCTGATCACCCAGCGGCGCCCGACGAGCGTCTGGGCGTTCATCGGGGCCGGAGTCCTGATCACGATCGTCAGCGTCATTGGGGCGGGGCTATCGACCCATGTCGAGTACCTGGACATCGTTCGGCAGACGTCGACGACCGGATCGACCGAGCTCAGCAGCGCCGGGATCGCGCGGCTGCTCGGCGTCCCGGCAGCGACGGCGTCGCTGGTGCCGCGTGATCCTGCTGGTCATCGGCCTGGTCGGCGTCGGGCTGCTGCGGGCGCGCCCCGGGGCAGCTTACGCGGTCGCCATCGTGACGATGCTCGCCGCATCGCCGGTCCTGAACGTCAACTGGCTGTCGCTGCTACTGGCCCTGGTCGCCCCGCTGGCCTGGCCGGCGTCCGCGACTCATGCGCCGCCGATCGGCGAGTCAGGTGCGGACGAGCCCGGAGCCGGCGTTCCTGCCGATGGCCCGCTTCCGGCCGTTGACGGACGGGTGTGACGGGGACCGATCAGCCCTTGGCGCTGTTGCCCGCCTGGCTGCCTTTGCGACCGAGCGGCCGCTTCGCCTCTTCCGTGGCGCCGCCGCTGCCCGGCCCCGTCTGATGGGTCACATCCTGGTCCGGGCGGCCGGCGTGTGCGGCCTTGTCGCCTGTCGGCTCCCCAGTCGGCTCCGCGACCTCGTCCGCCGGCGTGGCATGGGTGAAGGCCGGATTGGCCTCGCTCTCCGGCCACAGATCCTTTGCTTCTCCACCGGCACGGCCGAACTTCTCGCGCCGGCGCTGCTCGCGATTGGGCTTGATCGCGGCGGTATCCGGCTTCGGCTGCTTCTTGTCTGCCATTCGCGAAGAATGACGCATCGATCCGATTGATGCCAACGGCCGCGGCAGCGTAGGGTTTCGCCGATGACACCGTCGCTGCCACGACCCATCGGCCGGATCTGGATCGCGATTCTCGGCATCGTCATCAGCGCCGTGGCGCTGTGGATCGCGGTCGCAAACGTCGACCTGGCGGCCGTCGCGGAGCGACTCTCCAAGGCCGATCCGCGGTATCTGATTGTCGCGATCGGGGTCGGCTCGATCCAGGTGCTGCTGCGAACAAACCGCTGGCAGATCCTCCTTCCGTCACGAGCCGATGGCACGCGGGCACCGGTTCGCCGGCTCGTCCCGGTACTCCTGATCGGATACCTCGGAAACGTGGCCCTGCCGGCCCGCCTCGGCGAGGTCGTCAGGACGTACCTCGTCGCCCGACGCGAGGGCCTCGACTCGATCGCGGTCCTTGGCACGGTCGTCCTCGAGCGGATCCTCGACCTTGTCGCACTGGCCGCGTTCGCCTTTGTGGTTGCCCTGGCGGTGGGTGCGCCGGGATGGATCGTCGGCGGGGCGGCTGTGGCCGCCGGGATCGGGCTCGTGGCCCTGTTCGTGGCGACGGCCGGACTGCCGCTCGTGGTCCGGCTCGTCAATCGGCGCGTCGAGCCGGGGACCAACCTGACCGGGTGGCAGCGTTTGCCGGGGCTGCGTGCCGTCCTGTGGATCGCCGGCCGCTTCAGCGCGGGTGCCGGCGGCTCGCATCGCCCGGTCACCGTGATCGTGGCGTTCACCCTCTCGTTCCTCGCTTGGCCGCTTGACGCGCTTCTCATCTGGCTCGCCGCGGCGTCGATCGGTATCGACATCGGTCCCGCGACCGCCGCACTGATTTCCGCGGCGGCTGTTCTCAGCACCGCGGTTCCTTCCGCGCCGGGCTACGTCGGGACGTACGAGCTCGCCGCGGCGTTCGCAGCTCAGGCGATGGGCGTCGCCAGCTCTCCGGCGTTCGCGATCGCCGTGCTGGCCCACGCGCTGACGATTCTGCCGGCAGCGATCGCCGGGGCGATCTCGCTGGTGGTGTTGCGCGAGTCGCTGGGACCCGCGGTCCACACGATGGAGCCTGAGGCGCCGCTCCCAGACCGCTAGATCGGGGCCACCGCCGACTCAGCGAACGGAGACGGCGCCCTCGGTCTTGGAGAAGCTCGACGCCACGAACCAGTCGGCGGTCCGCCGCAACCCTGTCTCCAGCGTGACCTGGGGCGTCCAGCGAAGCATCCGGCGGGCCTTTTCGATGTTCACGACGCGACGGCGGATGTTGTCGATGTCGCGACGGTCGATGTGCTGGAGCTCGACAGGCGTGTCGAGCGCGCGTCCGATCTCGACGCCGAGTCGATTGACGGAGGTCTCGATGCCGGTTCCGACGTTGAAGACCTCGCCCTCGGCGCGGGGGCGGGTCGCGGCAAGGAGCGTCGCCTCAACTGCGTCGTCGACGTAGGTGTAGTCACGGGTCTGCTCGCCATCGCCGTGAACCGATAGCGGCCGCCCGGCGTGGGCATCGACGAGGAACTTCGACACGACGCCGCAATAGGGATTGTCGGGTCGCTGGCCCGGGCCGTAGACGTTGCTGTAGCGGACCGATGTCGTCGGCAGCCCGTAGCTCTCGTAGAACGCCTGGCAGTAGTGCTCACCGCCGAGCTTGCTCACGGCGTAGGGCGACAGGAGGATCACGCCGTCATCCTCGTTGATCGGGATCGACCGCGGATTGCCGTAGACCGACGCCGACGACGTATAGACCACCCGGTCGACCTTGCTGGCGCGTGCGGCCAGGAGGATGTTGAGGGTGCCGCCGATATTGGTCTCGAAGTCGTCGCGCGGGTTCGCGGTCGAGGCGATGATGTTTCGGGCGGCCATGTGAAAGACGAGGCTGTTGGCCGCGACGAGCTCGTCGACGAGCTTCTTATCGGTGACCGAGCCCTGGATGAACTCGGCGCCGGTCGGGATCGTCTCCGCCATGCCGGTGAAGAGATCGTCGAGCACCGTCACCCGCGCGCCGGCATCGACGAGCTTCCTGGTCAGGGCGCCCCCGACAAAGCCTGCCCCGCCGGTCACGAGGATTCGGCGCCCACCGAAGGAGCGCTCCGGTGCCGGCGTCATCGCTTGACCCCCGTTCTGAGCAACAGCGCAGGACGGAAGAGGCGCCACCAGTCACGAAGGCCGCGCATGTGGGTGAAGCCCTCCGTCGCGTGATACACGACGGTGCTCGGATGCTCGATGACCTTGTAGCCGCCCCGGATCGCCTTGTACAGCACGTACGGCTCCAGGTCGTAGCTGGCGAGCCACGGCTGCTCGATGTTGATCTTCGGATCGCTGAGGATCGAGGTCCGAAAGATCCTGAAGCCATTCGTCGCATCCGTGATGCGCCGCCCACTCAGCACGCTGAACGCCACGGAGTAGATCCGGGTCCCGAGGCGGCGACCGCCGGTTCCACCGACGACGTGCCCGCCGTCGCACCAGCGCGAACCCTGGACATAGTCGGCCTTGGCGGCCTGGAGCGCGTCGAAGGCCCCGACCAGCTCGGATGGAATGTGCTGGTCGTCGCCCGACAGCAGCGCGACGTACGGGCGGCCACGTTTGGCGGCGAGCAGCCAGCCGTCGCGGATCGCGGCGCCGACGCCGCCCCGGACCTCGTGCCGAATGACGACGGCCGCGCCATGGGCACGAGCCTCGTCGCCGGTGCCATCGGTCGAGCCGTCATCGACGACGATCGCCTCGAACCGGCCGTCCCGAGGAAACTTGTCGAGCACGCGACCGATCTTCCCGGCCTCGTTCAGGGCAGGAATGACGACGGCGACGAGCGGTTCACGCGGCATTTGAAAACGGGCTCCTCACGAGTGGTCCTGGCGGCAGGATGGCTCACAACATCACAAGTCGCCACCGAACGATAGTACCGAGCGCACTCGAGAACAGCGCCAGGGCGAGGCTATGCTCTGCGGGATGATCGCGTCCGCAGGCACCAACCGGCAGGAACGCCCGCCGGGTCGTGGACTCCGGGCATTCGGCGTGCGTCAGGTCGCAGCTATGACCGTGCTCGTCTTCACGAGCTTTGCGCTCGTGCTGTTCGTCCAGCTGCGTCCGGACTATCTCCATCCGACGGAGCTGGGCACCGACGTCAGCACATATCTTGCGGCCGGCCAGCGCCTGATCGCGGGTCACGAGATCTACGCCCTGGCCCCCGGGGATCGGCCGGTCCCAATCTGGCCGGCGTTCTGGACCGTGCCGCTGGTCGGTCCGCCGACGATCGCGGTGTTGTGGGCTCCGCTGGCGGTCCTTCCCCCGCTGCTCGCAATCTACGCGTGGTGGCTTGCTGCGTTCGCAGCCACTGCCGCGACCTTTGTATGGACGATCGCGCGAGGTCGTCTGCTTGTCGTCATCGCGGCCGGCATCCTGAGCTTCTCAACGATCATCACCGCATTGACCGGCAACGTGAACGGGCTGTTGATCGGTGCGCTGGCGGCCGTCTGGTTCCTCAGCCAGGGGCCGCGAACGACGCGTCGCGATGTGGCAATCGGAATCCTCGTCGCCGTCGCGACGTCAGTGAAAATCGGGCCCGCGCTGTTCGGCATCTGGCTGCTTGCGACTGGTCGCTGGCGGGCCGCGGCCGCGGCTGTCGCAGCCGGTGTCGTACTCGCGCTCGTGACCCTCGTCGTAGCCGGTCCGGAGATCGTCCCGGAGTACCTGCGTATCGCTGCAGATACCGTGAACCGTGGCGTGACGCCGCTCAGCGCGGGTGGGATTCTCCAGGGCCTTGGCTTCGCTCGGCCGTTCGTCGTCGTCGCTCCGGTGGGTGTCGCGCTCATCTGCGCCGCGCTCGCGATCGCCCTGCGCCACCATCCTCGAGTTGCGTTCTCAGTCGTGGCGGTCGGCGCAACTTTCGCTGTGCCAGTCGTGCGGTTCGAAATCGCTCTCGGCGTTGCTGTTGGCGCTCATTCCATGGACAACGATGAGCGCCGCCGATCCAGCACCCGTCCAAGAAGTCGAATGATTCGGTCGCTCGCCCTCGTCATGGTTGCCGCCTTATGCGTGGGCTGCAGCGAACGATCCTCTCTCTACGTCGAGAACCTCGGCGATCGATCCGTCGTCGTACGCGTGTACTTCAACAATTTTGCGGAGAGTTTCGGGTTCAGCGTTCCGGCCGGCATCCGGGCCTTCGCATGGGCACCCCTCGAGGGTCGCGTCTCAGGCCCGATCGCTGTATTCGATGAAGCCTGCACGATCATCTGGCACCAGGAGTTGCCACCCGATGGGGGCCTCCTCAGCCTGGATGCGGCCGGCGGCATCGACCTGAAGGCTCCGCCGGCGCCAGCACGTACGCCAATTGCAACGGCGCCTCTCGCCTTCACCGAGGCGTGCGCGGAGTCAGACAACCCACGTGGCTAGCGTGATCGCTCGGGGAAGCGCGTCCGTCCGAACCAGGCGATTACCGGGATCGCGACCAGGGGCAGGTTCAGCAGCGAGTAGGTCGCGTCGACATCCGTGTTTCGGACGACCGGGATGTACTGGAACCAGAGCCCCAGGAATGGCAGCATCGCGATCGCGCACACGACCACGCCGATCCAGAAGGGCCGCGCCCTTACGGCCAGGAGGGCGAGCGGCGCGAACGTCGGCTTGATGACGAGCAGGACGAACGGCCAGCCGAATTGGACGCCCAAGGCGACGAACATCGTCGCCCACAGGTCCGTGTTGCCAGTCAGGATCAGCCCCGGCGAGCGCGGCCAGAGGAGGCACAGCGCGATCAGGGGCCAGGTCCAGGGCTGCGGCCGCCATAGCGCAACCAAACCGATCGTGACGACGAGCGGGATCGCCCACCACAGGATTGCCGGCAGCCACAGGAACGGAACCATCAGCACGAGGGCCGGGGGTGGATGGATGAACGAGTGCGGGCCGAGCTGCCACGGCCCTGCGATTTGCTCCGGCAGGTAGGGGCTGCCCGTTTCCAGGAACCTGCGAGCGCCGTCGAGATAGCCGACGAGATCGCCGTTTCCGAACGCCCAGTCGCGGGCCCACTGCGAGCGCGCAACATCGATGAATTCGTAGACGGCGAGCGCCCCGATAACGATCGTGAGCCCGACGATCGTCGGCAAATACCAGCGCGCCCACGCCGGCCGCGACATCGCATGGTCGCCAGCCCCGGTCATGCGCGCGCTTCCCTGACGAAAACGGTCCCATCGTCGTCGACGTGGACGGGCCGCCAGCCGGTGCTCGTGAGTCGGTCAGCGAAAGCATCGTCACCCGCAGGGACGACGACGATCGTCACCGCCCAGCGCTCGAGCACGTCGCTCCAGCCGTCGCCCCCGCTCGTCACGGTCTCGTAGTCATCCCACACGGCGGGCGGGAACACCTCGATCCGCGAGTCGATCGCGACCGGCAGATCGGGCAGGGCGAGTTCGAACCACGAGCCCCACGGTTGTGGGTTGAACAGCCGGTCGCCCGGCACGGCGACGCCGCGAAGGGCCGTCGTGATGCCCGGCGGCGCGTGGCCAACGACACCGACCGGTGCCCCGAGATCCTTGTCCGCCGCCCGCCAGGCGGGGAGCAGGGCGACGCAAGCGGCCGCGAGAACCACGACGATCGCGGCGTTGGCGCGCTGCAGCCCGCGGGCGACGCGGGTCGGCGCCGCCGGCTCCGGGCGGGCGAGGAGCCCGGCCACCGCGACGGCGGCGCCGAGAGGCCACCACGCCACACCGCGGATCGCGTAGGCACCGATCGCGAAGAACACCCCGAGCCATGCCAGCGTCGGCCAGGTGACGGCCGACGCCCGACGGGCCAGCAGGACGACGACCGCGAGCGCGGAACCGAAGAACAACATCCCGGGCACGGTCCTAAGCGACGTCGGCTGCCACTCCGTGATGCGGGCGGTGACGAAGCTGTTCGTCGAGAGACCCAGCGCGTAGCCCCAGACGACCGGCCCGAAGGGATTGAGGAGGGCCGCCAGCGCTGCGACCACCGCCGCGGCAAGGGTCTGCCAGGTGGCCGGTCGGCGGTCGAACAGGTCCTCGAGCCAGGCCAACCCGAGGACGACGGGCCCGAGGAAGAAGCTGCCGTGGATGTTCGCCCAGACCGCGACGATCGGGGCTACGAGCCAGACGGCCCGCGGCCAGCGCCGCCGCCCGGCGACGATCACGAGCGTCAGCGCCAGGAGGACCATCCCGAACAGCTGCGGTCGCAGCGCCAGCGCGACGGCCGACACGACGAACGCGGCGAGCGTCAGCCAGGCAGCCCGCCGGAGATCCGCGCCGCGCAGCCGGCAGGCCACGAACACCAGCCCGAACAACAGTCCCACGAGCGCCGCCCGAAGGATCACGAGCCCGGTCCAGCCGCCAAGCCGGTACGCCGTGGCGAGGATCACCTGGGCGCCCCACTGCTGGTCGACCCACGGTTCGCCCGCGGCGGTGAACGTGAACGTGTCGCGGGCAGGGATGCCGGCGCCGGCGAGGATCTCGGTCCCGGCGCGCAGGTGATAGGCAAGATCGACGCTCGACAGGTTGGCGAGGAGCGCGCCGAGAACCGGCAGGAGGATCGCGAGGGTCGCCCACAGTCGCGGGAGCGTCACGCGGGGGCTCGCGAGGCAACGGGAAGACGCTCGGCCGATGTGGCCAGGCGCGCCCGCCAGAGCGGCACGACCGCCGCGAGGATGGCGAGGCTGTTCAGCCAGATGACAGGCAGGGCGATGACGACGGCGAACGGCACGAGCCAGCGACGATCCGTCAGGCCGGCTGCGGCCGCGATGAGTGCTGCCAGGACGAGCCGCGGGAGCACCGGCACGGCGAGGTACCAGCCTGTGGTCTCGACGACGCCCTGCCCCGACCCGCCGAGCTCGGACCGAAGGATCGCGATCCACGTTTCCCACGCGGCGCGGTCGAGAACCACGGAGACGGCCACGATCGCGGCGGTTGCGCCCAGGGCGATCCCGAGGGCCGGCCACTCGCGCCGGACGAGGAACCAGACCACGCCTACGCCTGGGCTGACCTTCGTGAGCAGCATCAGCGCCCAGGTCGCCGGATAGCGGAAGCCAGCGACGATCGCGACGGCGTAAAGGAGATGGACGTTGCCCGAGATGATCTCGAACGGGATCGGCAGGAAGAGAAGACTCGGCAGCGCCCAGCGACCCAGCAGCCACCAGAGGGCTGCGAGGTTGATCGCCGTCCACAGGGCGGTGAACACCGCGAGGGGCAGGACAACGAACGGCGCGAGCGCCTGGGCAAAGGCCGGCGAGTAGAGGTAGGCGCCAATCCGGCCCGTGTCGGCGGTCGCGTAGAGGTCCCCGGAGCGGGTCGTCCAGTAGGCAAACGCGTCGACGCTGTCGGCCCACGGCTCGATCGCGAACAGCCGGAGCCCGACGAAGACAATGGCGAGGATGAGGTACCCGTCGCGGAGCAGCCGGTCACGCACTCGTCAGGCCCACGTCAGAGAATTGGCTGGCGCGTCGCCGTGCGGGCCGCCACATCGCGAGCGTGCATACGCACGAGAGGCGTGATCGCGACGAGGACCGCCAGCCCGTGGATCCAGAGCAGCGGCAGGGCGAGGACCGTCGCCGGAGCGAGGATCCATGGGCGATCGAGGCGCGCAGCGACGAGGACGAGGAGGGCGGCGATCGGCAGGCGGACGAGCAGCGGGATCAGGATGAGGTTCTGCGCCCGCGTCGACTCGCTGGATATGTGGCTCACCCAGTCGATCCAGAGGCCGGGCGCGACGACGAACGTGACGGCCGTCACGAGCGCCGCCCCGCCAACGGAGATCGCCAGCTTCCGCCACTCCCGACGGGCGAGATACCAGAGGGCAACGACCCCCGGCGAGACCTTGGAGAGGGCGAGGAACACATAGGCGATTGGCTGCCGCAGCGACAGGACGAGGGCCGCGGCGATCAACAGGTGGATGTTGCCGTGGTAGAGCTCAGATGCGACCGGCGGGAACGCGAGCCAGGCGAGTGACCAGTCGCGGGCGAGCCAGATGAGCACGCCGAAGAGCACGCCGAACCAGATCCAGTAGGCGAGGGGCCACGGGACGAGCTTCAGCGGCCCGACCAGCCAGACGAATGGCGGCGTGTAGTGGAACGCGCCGAAGCCTTCCTTGACGGCATACGGATTTGCAGGATCGACGGCCCAGTACGCGAAGAAATCGAAGCCTTGCCCACCACCCCACATCGTGATGAGCAGGAGGAGCACGCCCGCGACCGAGAGGCCGTCGCGAACCGCCCGCCGAACGATCGGGCCGCTGAAGCGCGTTCTGAACGAGGACGAGGACAGGGCGTCCGCGAGGGCGCTCACCTCGACGGGCTTGCCGCGACGGCCGCCGCCGGAGCAGCCGCCACCGCCGGCGAGCGATCCTGGCGCTGGCGGTCGAGGGTCCAGAGGTAGGGAGCGGCAACGAGCAGCGCCATCCCATTGAGGTAGACGACAGGGAGCGCCAGCATCGCCGCGATCGGCACGACCCAGCGCCGATCCGTCAGCCCCGCCCAGGCGACGAGCCCGGCAGCAATGACGACGCGGATCGGCAACGGGACGAAGTCAAATGGTGTCGATTCCCGGTACTCGGACGCCTGGGTCGCCCGCAGGACCCCGATCCAGTCGGACCACGCTGAGGGCGCGATGACGAACGACACGCCGGCGATCACTGCGGTGGCAACGACGGCGATCGCGAGGTTTCGCCACTCGCGGCGGACGGCGAACCAGATGAGGCCGACGCCCGGCGTCACCTTCGTGAGCAGGATGAACGCCCACGCGACCGGCCATCGGAAGCCCAGGACGATCGCCGCCGCCATCAGGAGGTGGATGTTGCCCATCGCGAGCTCGATGTGGACGAACGGGATGAGGATCACGTAGCCGAACCACTTGCCGCCCAGCCAGAAGCCGGCGGCGGCGAGGAGGAGGGTCCAGAGAGCTGCGAACACAGGCCACGGCAGCGCGTGGAGCGGCCCGAGCGCCTGGGTGAACGCTGGCGAATAGAAGTAGCTCCCCAGCGTGTAGAGCTGGCCCTGGCCGACGCTGTACGGGTCGAGCGGGTTCGCCAACCAATACGCGTACGAATCCACGCCGAGCGGCACGAGGTCCAGCCCGAGAGCGATTGCAAACAGGAAACAGGCGACCACCGCCCCGGCACGTGCCGGCGGCGCAAATCGGTCGAGCCAGCGTTCGACGTCCGCGAGCATGGTCGAGAGCCTATCGCGTCCGTTGACGCGTGGCACCACCCCGATGGTCCTAGCCGGCCGCGACCTCGGTGAGTCGGACGTGCTTGACGCCCTCCTCGTAAATCTCCTCGACGGCCTTGACCATGAGCTGGATGCAGAAGCGGTCGTGGACGAGGTCGTGAGCAGCGCGGGCGATCGTATCGGCCAGGGCGTGGTCGGTCAGGAGCCGGACGATCGCGGCGGCGAGCGCCTCCGGCTGGTCGTGCGGGACGAGGAGCCCGGTCACGCCGTCCTCGATCATCTCCGGGATCCCGCCGACGTCCGATGCGACGACCGGCCGCGACAGCGCCATCGCCTCGAGGATGCTGAGCCCCTGCGCCTCGCGGTGGGACGGCAGTACGGCGACATCGAGAGCAGCCGTGACGGCCGGGACGTCGTCGCGGCGGCCGGTGAAGACGACCCGATGGGCGATCCTGTTCGCGGACGCTCGCTGCTCCAGCGCGTCGCGCCGGCTCCCCTCGCCGACGATCAGCAGGTACGCGTCAGGGACCTCGCGCAGGACGTGCGGCCACGCGTCGAGGAGCGTCTGGTGGCCCTTCTCCGGCTCCAGACGGGCGACGACACCGACGATCTGCGAGCCCGGCTCCATCCCGTACTCGTCACGGAGTGTGCAGCACGGTTCCTGGTGGTCGTAGCGGTCGAGGTCGACGCCGTTGTAGATCAGCCGAACGGGGGCCAGGCCGGGCCGCTCGTCCTCGATCTTGCGCTCAATCGCGTTCGACACCGCGATCAGCTGGTCCATCTCCGGCGTCAGCGCCCGGATCGAGTCGCGATCCTCGGTGGCTCTGACCCGCGACGAGTGGACGGTCGAGACGACATACGGCCGGCGATGACCCGCGTTCGAAAGGGCGATGGCCGCCTTGGTCCCGACGACGTCGGCGCGGTACATGTGGGTGTGGATGATGTCCGGCCGAATGTCGGTCAGATGGGCGGTCAGCTCGCCAACCGCGATCGCGTCGTCCGGCTCGTCGATGACGAGGACACTGAACCCCGCCCGCTGGAGCTTCCGCACGGCGCTGCCGGCCGACAACGAGACGACACTCGCGTCGTAGCGCGATCGGTCGAGACGACTCATCAACGAATAGACATGCTCCTGGGCGCCGCCGTTGGTCCCGGTGGCGAGGACCTCGACGACGCGGATCCGATCACGGCCGGGCGGCGCCAGTCTGTCGACCGGCGAGAAGCACGGATCGAGCGGCATCGGCGCGGTCATCGGGCGGATCCAGGGGCGTCGACGTCGCGTCGGACGAGCAACCGCTGGATCGGCTCGTCCTTCGCGCCCCACTCGTACTTGTACGGCTCATCGCCGCGGAGAAAGTCGAGTCGCCGGCAGCCCTCGGCGATGGCCCGCTGCACGTAGGCCGCAACCATGAGCACACCGGGCGAGAGCTCGCGGGCATCGGGGTCGACGCCGGCGTTGTAGTAGAGGTAGCCGTCGGCGGTCCGGAAGTGGATCCCGGCCGCGATGCGGCGATCACCGACGGTCAGGAACGCCAGGCGGAGCTCGCCATCGGGGCCGTGTTCCTCGAACAGGCGCCGGAAGAAGAGCCGCGAGGCGTCGCCGCCGGGGGTCGGTGGAAACAGCCCGGCCTCGCCCCAGCGCTTCTGGTGGAGATCGATGAACGTCTCGAGGTCGGCCAGCGGGTCCGAAGAATCGGTCAGCCGGATCTCGCCGATAGCCTCGGCCCGGCGCAGCTTGCGCCGGATCTCGTGGCGATTCTTCTTGCCGAGTGTCGCGAGGTACCCGTCGAAGTCGATCCCGACCGGCAACTGGACGACCGGGCAGACGTCCTCGCGCTCCACGTTCAGGGTCCAGCCCTCGGCCATTTCGCGCCTGGTGAAGGCGACCGCCAGCGCGTCGGCCGCAGGATCGCCGCAGCGGAGGCGCCGGAGGTCGACGGCGTCCCATCGCTCAGGATGGGGGTCGTCGGGCGCGGCCGTGGACGCGAGATACTCGACGACCGCTTCCGAGACCGCGGGAAGTACGTCGGGGGCCGCGAGGACGGTCGCGTAATCGGCGTGGTACGAGGCGCCGAAGAAGATGACCTTGGCGGTCGGGGCGATCTGCGTCAGCCCCGGCACCTCATGGCCGTGGCGCATCGTCGTCCGGGTATCCGGATCGGCGGGCTCGACCTGATGCCGATGCATGAACGGCACGATCGCGACGGTCCTGTTCGTAGCCGGGTCGGTCACGACGAGCGTCTGCTCATGGGCGGTCGACCCGTAGGCATCCCACCAGGCGCGATGGAAGGCCCAGCCGGAAAACGGGGTGGCCCAGGGTGACGCGGCCACGAGCCGGTCCCAGGATGCTCGGGGGATGGCCGCGAATGGCGTTCGCTCGACTCTCAGCCGAGTGTCGGCAGGTGGTTCCGAGAGGGCGGGGAGATCCTCGATCCGGATGGGGCCTGGACAGGCAGGCTCAGCGGTGAGGGCGGGGCTGGTCATCGCGCCGAGAATAGCACCGGCTCCCGAAAATGGTTGCGAAGGCAACGGAGCGTGAGACGCAACTCTCCTCGGGTCAGACCGTCAGGCCGGCCGCGGGCGCCACGGCGTCGGCGCTCACGAGGTCTACGTCCGCGAGGAGGCGGACGCGGGTCGCCAGCAGGTACGCGGCGACATAGAGGACGGCCACGATCAGGAGCAGGGCCTGGTAGCCGCTGATCAACGCGACGTACTCGATCGCGCCCCCGATCATCGCCCCGAGAAGGTTCGAGGCGAAGGCCATGTCGGCCGTCTTCGTGTCACGGAACGAGTAGCTGAAGACGAGATTCGCGAAGAAGACCGGGGCGAAGGCAAGGACGCCGGCGACGAGGTAGCGGAGCCAGACGGGCTCGATGAGCAATGAAGACGGCGGCAGCACGAAGGCGACGGCGATCGAGATCAGCAGGGCCGCGTAGAGGTAGCGCGGGCGTCGCATCGAGAACCGGCTGGCGACGAGGATCGCCAGCAGGACGCTCGCGAGAACCGCGAAGAACACCAGCGCGTTGACGAGCCACGTCGAGCCGAACAGCAGGCTGAAGGTGACGATGCTGCGGGTCTCGAGCAGCAGGAACGCTACGCCGAGCACGAAGAAGTGCGGGCTGAAGCGGCGCAATGGCGTGCCGCTGAGCTGCGCCGCTCGGCCGACGAACAACAGGCCCCACCCGACGATGAGCGCGAGGGCGATCAGGTAGTGGCCGGGAAGTCCCGGATCGCGCAGGTAGAGGAACGGCCAGTCGTCCGTCGCGGGGCGGGGCGCGGCCTCCGCGGGTGGCGCGTCGACGACATCTCCGGGCGGCGGCCCGCCCCCCAGAGCATCGATCGCCGGGCCGGCCGCCAGTGTCGCGGCGTTCGCCGACACCGTCGAATAGGACCGGATCAGCACGTTGCCGCCAAACGCCTCGCGGAGCATGTCGTCGATCTTCGCGATGAGCCAGGGCTCGCGGTAGAAGTTGTACAGAACGAACGCCCCGTCATCGTCGAGATGAGCCTTGACCGACGCGAACGCCTCCGCCGTGAAGAGGAAGGACTCGAGGCGCAGGTTCGCCGACGTGCTGACCAGCGTCAGCGAGTCCGGGAGGGCGAAGACGATGAGGTCGTAGCGATCGGTGCTCCGTCGCAGGAATGCCCGGCCGTCATCGACGGTCCGCACGACGCGCGGATCGTCGTACGGTCGATTCGGGTGCTTGAGGGCGCCGATCTCCTGGAGCTTCGGGTCGATCTCGACGGCATCGACATGCTTCGCGCCATGGGCTAGAGCGACGGCAACATCCGTGCCGCTCCCCGCACCGACGATCAGAACGCGGTCGAACGTCCTGTCCGGGAACCAGTCGTAGACCTGCTCATAGAAGGCGTCCTTGTAGGTGGCATCGACAGGCCACAGCGCCTGGTGCGGAATGCCGTTCACATTGAGCGAGAGCGCGGGCCCGGTCTGATGCTCGGAGATGCGGTAATAGGGCGACCAGGTTGTTGCCGGTGGCTGCTGGACGATCGACAGAACCACCACGCCAACGAGCATCGCGCCCGAGATGACCGACCAACGGCTCACGCCGGCACCGAGCGACAGCAGCCCGAGCACGACCGCCGCGATGGCGAACCAGACGGCGGGCGGCGTGCCGAGCGAGGCGAGCAACGAGAACGCCGCGATCCCCGTCATCGAGCCGGCGATGTCGACCGCGTACGCACGGAGCGGGGGCATCGAGGTCAGAAGCCGGCCGAGTGGCAGCGCCAATGCCGCCATCACGATCGAGGTGAGCATGACGATCAGGGCGAGGATGAGGAACCCCGGGTCGGCTCCCTTCGCCTCGGACAGGCCGAAGAAGATCTCGCCCTCGGTCGCGATCTGGACCTCGAGGGTGGTCGTCCCTACGAGCGCCGTCACGGCCAGCAATACGAGGGCAAACGGCGAGATCGGTAGGCGCCGTTCGTCTCGACCGAACAGGATCCCCGCGCCGATGCCCAGGAAGCTCGCCATCAGGAGGAAGTTGCGGAAGAAGCCAATGAACGTGACGTTCGCCGGGATCCAGCGGATGAGGATCAGCTCGACGAAGAGCACGACCGCGCTGGTCAGGAAGAGCCGGACGGCTGGCCGCGTGAACAGCCCGACCGCCGGTGCGATCGGCTCCGCCAGCCAGCGGACCCGCGACCCTGTTTCGGCTGCGGCGGACAACGCGGCCCTAGTCCCCGGTCAGCTTGAAGAGCTCGCTTGGAGTCAGGCGCGGAGAGGGCGTCCCGAACAGTCGCCGGAGGAGGAAGTACTCCGGCAGCGGCCGATCATCGGTGATGAGCGGGCCGTCGCCCGTGAATTGCGTCACTTCGTTGTCGGCGATCCAGACGAGCGAGTTGATACGAGCTATCCAGCCATCGACCGTCGACTCGGGCGAGTCGTACGCGGTCGAGATTTCGTCGAGTATGCCGGGTCGCCCGAGGACGTCGCGCATCGCCCCGTCCGAGAAGGACATCGGCTCGTCCGAGCCGAACATGAAGAAGCCGTAGCCGCCGGGTCCGAAGGCGATCAGCACGTGGGGAAAGACCGTGTGGAACGTCCGGAGATGTGCCCGGAACTCGTCGACGGTCGACCCGTACGGGGTCCACTGCATCATCACGCCACTCGGGTTGAGCCGGGCGTGACCGGCGCGGTAGTACTCGAGCGACGAGATGACCGACGCGCCCGAGCTCTCGATCGGCGGCGGGGGATCGGTGACGATGATGTCGTAGCGCCGGTCGGTCAGCTCCATGTGATTGCGGCCGTCGGCGACGATCAGGCGGCCGTTCGGGTCGGCCAGGACGTCGGCGGCGTCCGGGTAGAAGTAGCCGAACATCTTCGGCACGGACGGGACAAGCTCGACGCCGTCGGTCTTGAGGCCCGCGATAAGCCCGGCGCGGTAGGCCGATCCCATCCCGAACGCGACTGTCAGGGCGGACTGTGACTCCGGACGCAGCACGAGCGGCAGGATCGGCATGAGCTTGGCGTCGACGGTCAGCAGGGTCATCGCCGTGCCAGTGACCCACAGCTGTCGCCCATTGCGATCGCCCGCCTGGACCGCGGCGATCTCGTCCTCGGCGGACGCATACACCGTTCCGCCGCCCTGGGTGATCCGGGCGATCGAGGGGTCGACGATCACGCTTGGCACGACCAGGCTCGCGACGATCAAGGCGGCGACAAGAGCCGCGACCCCGGATGTCACGTACCGACGAGCCGCCGATAGCCGCGGGCTCGAGACGACGAGAGCGATGGCGGTCGCGGCGTTGACGATCGCGAGGAGCGCGACCGCCTGCGGCGAGCCCACGAGCGGGATGACAGCGAACGGGATCACGAACGTCGCGACGATCGCGCCGAACGTATTGACCGCCAGGAGGGTCCCGGAGCTCGTCCCGACGCGCGATGGGACGTCGCCGAGCAGGGCGGATGCCGCCGGGAAGCTCAGCCCCATGACGAAGGTCGCCGGCAGGACGACGAAGAGGACGGGTCCGAAGATCGCCCAGGCGCTTGCGAGAGGCTGGCCCGGATCGAGCGGTCCGGGCCGACCGATGACGAAGACAAGCCCGGCGATCGCCAGGATCGCGACGCAGACCTGGGCGGTAGCGAGGAGCTTGACGGGATCGCCCAGGCGCGCGCGCAGCGTGCTGAACATCGTCGCACCAAGCGCGATCCCGATGAGGAAGGTCGCCAGGATGATCGTGAAGACGTACGTCGAGTTGCCTGTTCCGGATGAAAGGAGTCGAGTCCACAGCACCTGGTAGCCCAGTGACGTCAGGCCGGACACGAAGGCGAGGGTGAGGGCCAGGCGCGGACGGCCCATCGTGGTCTCGCCAAGCTGCGTGTCGACGTCGACGTGGTGCCAACCGGGATCCGCCTCAGGATCCTTGACGCGAGATCGCGACAACAGGATCGCAATAACGCCGGCAATGCCGGAGCAGGCAGCGGCCGTGATCAGCGTGCCGGTCAACCCGAGGAGCTCGATCAGGACGAGCCCTGCCGCCGTGGTGCCGAGGATCGCGCCGAGCGTGTTCGCCGCATACAGGCGACCGAACGCGCGCGACAGATGTGCCTCCCTCGTCAGGTGCCGGGTCAGGATCGGCAGCGTCGCTCCCATGAGGATCGTGGCGGGGGCGAGGGCGAGCACCGCAAGGGCAAAGCGGAGCAGGGCTACCGCCAGCGGCATGCTCTCAAGGGCGGGGTAAGCGCCGCGGTACAGCTCGTGCAGCAGGCGGAACGTGATCGGCGTGGCCAGCACGACTGCGACCAGGACCACCTCGATCACGCCGTAGAGGCGCAGTGGCGAGCGCACCCTGTCGGCGATCCGGCCCCCGATGAAGCTCCCGATGGCCATCCCGCCGAAGAAGCCGGTCAGGATCGTCGAGACCGCCTGGGTCGTGTTCCCGAAGACGAGCACCAGCTGCCTGGACCAGACGACCTCATACATCAGCCCGGCGGCGCCGGACAGGATGAAGATCGGGATGACGAGTCGGGGATAACGCATCGGCGGAGTTTCGCACGGACGGCGCGGCGGCGGCGCTCGTCCGCGCCGAATGGGCCCTCTACAAGGTCGGGTCGATTACAAGTGGTATGCCCAGTACACGCCCCCCAGGCCGACGATGAGGCCCACGGCGATGGCGATTCGCCAGCCCGGTCCGATCCCCGGTCCGGGGTCGCCGACCGACTCGCGCGCGCGCTCGTCGCGCGCGGCCGCAAGGCCGCACAGGGCGAATACGAACGGGATCGAGTCGAGCGCGTAGCGGTAGCCGTACTGGAGCCATCCGCCGCCGTAGTAGAGGAGCGTCGGGATCAAGACGGCGATCGCCGCAAGGCCCAGCCACCAGTTCCGGCTCTCCCGCCACGGGGCGCGGATCGCGTAGAGGAGCCCAGGGCTGGTCAGGAGGATCGACATGCCGAAACCGTCGGGTTTGAGGAAGGGAAACTCGGCGATCGGCGAGGGCAGGTGGATGAACAGGTAGTCGAGGTTCATCCGGACGTGGACGATCGAGAAGAGCCCCTGCTGACGCTGTAGTTCGAGCCAGGGAACGAGCGTCGCGAGAGCGTACCCGGACTCCAGTGGCGACCCGAAGCGCGCGTAGTTGTACCAGAAGAAGAAGACGATCGAGGGCAAGACGCCGAGCGCCAGCAGAAGCCACGTCCGCCACGGCCAGCGACGCGGCTCCCAGACAAGGTCCCCGGCGAGCAGCAGCGCATAGAACGGCACCGCGAACGCGACCGGCGCCCGGGTCAGGAACGCAGCGCCCGCCATCAGGCCGATGAGCCACGCCCGCCGGCTGCCCCACAACTCGATGAGACAGGCGAGGGTCAGCATCGTCGCGATCAGGTGGCCCGTGTGCCAGACGCCACCGCGCGTCGTGACCCACCAGATCTGCGTCGAGAAGCCGAGCAGGGCGACGAGCCACAGGCGGTCAGCGAGCGATCGAACACCGACCCGACCGAGCAGCCACCAGGCCAGGGCGACGTCGATCGCGGCCAGCGCCGCGTTGATCCCGGACTCCCACGTATCGGCGGTGATCGGGCCGATCATCGCGACCAGCGGCATGAAGAAGATCGCCGGAAACGGAGCGAACGGCACGTAGTAGCGACCGTCGATCGGGATGACGTCGTTCGGGCCGATCGCGCCGGGCGGAAGGGTCGTCGGATCGAACCACGTCCGGCCGTGGAGGAACGCGTCGGCCAGGTAGAAGAAGTCCGCGTGCTGGGCGTCGAAGAAGCGATTGGACAGCCAGTAGATCGCCATCGCGACGACGGCGACCCCGAGGCCGACGACGGTCGAACGGTCGATCCGCTGGGTCACGCGGGCGACACCGCGGCCGGCGACCCGGGAGGCTCCTGACCGCGCGCCTCGCGCAGCCCGGCCACGACGACCGCGATCAGCGTGACCCAGAAGGCGATCGGGTAGGCAGCCGCGGGCGTGACACCGATGAGGAAGACAGCTGCGGACAGCGGCACTAGGACGGCCCACCAGTGGCGCCGCTCGAGCAGGTACGCAACGGGGAGGACAAGGAGCATCGCGTAATGGTCCCAGAGGACCGGCGACAGGAGCTGGCTCGCGGTGACCGCCCCGAGGTAGGAGGGCACGGCCGGGGCGCGCAGCGCAGCGAAGATTGCGATTGCGACCGCCGCCACGGAGCTCGCCACCTGGATCCCAACCGCCAGACCCGTGGGTGCGCCGAGCTGGAAGGCCACCGCTCCCGGCGTGAAGTTGTGCGGTGTCGAGATCGGGTCACTGACGTTCCGGAGCAACGCCAGGTAGTCCGTCCAGACGGACAACCCACCCATCGTCACCGTGGCCGCCGCCGCCGCCACGGCCAGCACACCGACGCCGATACCTACAGCCCGCCAGCGGCGGGTGAGCAGCGCCCAACCAAGGACGAGACCAGGCTGAATCTTGACGATCGCCCCGGCCGCCGCCGAGCCGCCGAGCGCCGCCGGTCGGTCCATCCACCGCCAGCCGATCGCGAACAGCAGGAACAGGAGCGGTCCGACCTGGCCAAGCTTGAAGGCGTAGGCGACCGGCCACGATAGCCCGGCGAGCAGGCCCGTCAGCCAGCGGACCGTGGTCGTGACCGGCATCAGCGCCACGCCCATCCCGAAGGCCACGACCGACAGCCCGGCCCACACCCAGGTTGCGACCGTTGGGTCCAGCGGTGCCAGCGGCAGGATCGCGAAGACGAACGGTGGCGGGTAGTAGAAGAGCCCGAAGCCGCCGGTCGCCTGGATGCTCGGGTCGTACAGACGTTCACCTGCGAGCACGCGGTTTGCCGCCTGGTGGTAGGCGAGGAAGTCGAAACCGAGCGTACCGGCACCTGCCGCCGCCCAGAGCGTTGCCCCCACGACGGCGCCGAACACGAGGACCGCGAGGATCGGGAGGGCCGCGCGAGCAAGGCTAGCCGTCGGCCGGTTCCTCAGGTGCCATTGCCTTCCCGATAGCCCGGCCCAGCCGGCGATGGATGAGCGGGATGCGGAAGAGGTCCCATGCGACTCGCAGTGCGAGCCCCGGGCTCGCCTTCATCCGCGAACCCCGTCGATCGGCCCAGACAACCGGCACGATCGCGAAGCGGTAGCCGCGCTTGCGGACGAGGAAGATGAGCTCGACGTCGAAGACGATGCTGCCGATCCGCTGCCGGGCAAATAGATCGTGCGCCGCCTCGCGCGTGAATCCCTTGAACCCGCATTGGGTGTCCTGGACGGGGCCCACGACCCAGGCCGATGCGAGCAGATGGAACGCCTTGCCCAGCATCCGTCGATACCAGGGCTGGCTCTTGCGCATGTCCGACCCGTCGGGTTGGATGCGGCTTCCGAGGGCGACGTCGTTCTTTTCGAGGGCCTCGACGAGGAGCGGGATCATGTCGGGCGGGGTCGCCATGTCCGCATCGGCGAAGATGATCAGGTCCGTCGCGGCCTTGAGCATTCCCGCTTTCACGGCCGCGCCCTTTCCGCCGTGCGGAACGGATAGAACCGTGAGTTGTGCTGCGACTGCCTCCGAGCTCGCGGCCTCCGGACGACCGCGCACGATCTCGACTGTCGCATCGTTGCTGCCATCGTCGACGACGAGGACCTCGACACGCTCCGGCAGTGTCGCCGCTCCGGGTGCTCCCTCCCTGGCGTTCGCGCCGCGGCGTCGCAGGTAGCCGAAGAGCTCGTCGAGCGCCGGGCCAATGCGGTCTGCCTCGTTGTACGCGGGCAACACGAGCGTGATGGTCTTCGCTGGCATGGGCGCCAGTGTAGAGCCCGTGCCACGCTCGACCGCTGGCCCGCGGTACCGGGGTCGACAGGACCAAAGTCCTATGCCGCAGCTAGTCACTATCACGGGTTACCGGAAGGGTCCCGAGCGACTACGGTGCGTCGGTCCGATCTTTCGTCGGGCTGGACTCGTTTGTGTCGTTCGCGGGCGCGGTCCTCGTCTTTGGAGGTTCCGTCCCGTGCCCAACACGCCCCTGTCTGCGCCTTCCCGTCGCCGGATCATTTCCGTCGCAGCTGCGCTCCTGATCCTCGTCGGCCTCTTTCCGGCCGGCACCGTCATGGCGGTCGCCCCAGGCGGCGCCCCGACGCTGCTGACCCCCGCAGAGGGCGCCACGGTCTCCAGCAACCCGATCCTCTCCTGGTCGGCCGTCAGTGGGGCCGCGAAGTACCGCGTCCAGGTCTCGGAGAGCCCGACCTTCTCACCGACGGTCTACAACGTCGACACCGTGAACCGGAAGGCGACGCCGCCGTTGGATCTGCCGCTCGGCCTGCTCTACTGGCGCGTCGCCGGCACGGATGGCGCCTCGGGGATCGGGGCATACACGGAGGGCACGTTCACGAAGGCGTGGGGCAGTGCTCCCACGATCGACTCCCCCGCCAATGGCGATACGTTCATCTTCCCGACGGAGCCGATCCTCTTCGACTGGCAGCCGCTCGCCGGCGCCAAGAACTACACCCTGGAGATCGATGACGCGGTCGACTTTATCGGCGCCACGGCCTTCACCACCAACAACACGTCCTTCACGCTGACCGAGCCCCCGACGATCGACCAGACATTCTTTTGGCGTCTCCGGGCGACCTCCTCGACCGCAAGCGTCGTGACCGGTTGGTCCATCCCGCGCACTTACATGTACACCTGGCCGACCGTCCCCGCCCTCCTCACCCCGGCGGATGCAGTCGGGACGCCGATCCGCGATATCACGTTCAGCTGGTCCCAGGTGGTCGGCGCGAAGACCTATCAGCTCCAGGTCAGCCCGAACGGCGACTGGGACAACAACATCCTCTTCGATGTCGATGTCAAGGGCACCGTGTACAACCGCCCGCTCAACATCAACAACGGTTCGTACTACTGGCGAGTTCGGGCAAAGGACGCCAGGGGCGTTGCGAACAACGGCGCTTGGTCCCTCGAGCGGCAGTTCACTCGCAACTGGCCCCAGTCGCCCAACGAGATCTCCCCCGTCTACAGCGGCGGGGCGACGCCGATCGTCGGCGTTCCGACCCTTACGTGGAGCCCCATCCCGCTCGCGTCCTACTACGAAGTCTGGATCGGGAGTGACCAGAACTTCCCGGCTGGCTCCTATGCGATCTGCACGACGAACCGCACGACCATCACGCCGTATCTCCACCTGTTCGGCGCAGCGTCTCTGCCTGGATCGTGCTCATTCAGCGCCAGCCACGGCACGACCTACTTCTGGAAGGCCCGCGGCATCGACGGCACCGGGAACGTCATCGGCATCTTCTCGGAACAGACTCCCGGGAACACGTGGCGGTTCATCTACATCGGCGACCAGGTAGACCTCCTGAGCCCGGCCGATAACGCCACCGTTCAAACCCCGACCTTGACCTGGAGTGCCGTCGACAACGTCGAGCGGTACGCGGTGACGATCAAGAACTCCCTTGGGGCCACTGTCGCAAGTACAAATACCTATGCCACCTCGTGGACACCGAGCACCATCCTGCTCGCGTCCGGTGAGCCCTTCCAGTGGTATGTGACCACGATCGACGGCAGCGGCCTGCCGGGAGTCATCCCGTCGAGCGGCTCGTGGCGCCACTTTTCGCTGGATCCGGTGACCACGGACACTACCTTCGACATCACGAGCCCGATTGACGGCGGGGCAAGCGCCCGCATGCCGATGATGGCCTGGGATCCGTACACCGGCGCCGACCACTACAAGGTCTGGTACGGCCCGGCGGGTGGCCTCTACGATGCGACGCCGCTGAGCGGCGCTGCGGAATTGCAGTACGCCGCGTTCACCGAAACCGATCTGCCGCTGGCCTCGGGCACGTACAAGTACATGATCGAAGCATTCACCGCGGCGGACGCCCATCTCGCATGGTCCGCCGAGCAGACATTCACGGTGACGGCGCCCCTGGCGCTGGGTTCCGCTGACTATGTCTCCCCGCCGCGCTGCACGCTGATCGCGACCTGTACGACCCTGTCGGACACGCCGACGCTCGTCTGGGAGCCGATTGACGGCGCTGGCGCGTACGAGGTCACCCTCGCCAACGACGCCGAGTTCACCAACATCGTCAAGCGCTACAAGACGATCTTCACGACCCTTTCGCCGCGCGAATCCTTTGTCGATCAGCAGGCAGGCCAGGCGCTGTACTGGTTCGTCAAGCCGTGTGTCGACATGAGCCTCGCGCGCTGCGGACCCGACTACACGACGATCGCGAACGACAACGCGTCAGCCTTCCGCAAGAACTCCCCGGCGATCGAGGTGCTCACGCCGACGGTCGGCCAGTCGATCGCGAACCAGATCACGTTCACCTGGACGCCCTACCTGACGACGAGCCAGAGCCTGAGTCCCGCCGTCGACCAGGAGGCTCGCTCGTATCGGATCGAGGTTTCCACCACGGCCGACTTCGCCTCGACCATCGACACGATCGTTGTCGACCAGACGACCTACACGGCATTCGACAGGACGTATCCCGAGGGACCGCTCTACTGGCGGGTCCAGGCGATCGACGGCAGCGGAAACGCGCTGACGAAGAGCCCGGCGCGCCTCGTCAACAAGGTCTCGCCGGCCCTGACGACGACGTTCCCGGGCAACGGCTCGACCCAGGGCGGCGTTCCGTACTTCCAGTGGAACCCGCAGGCATTCGCGGCAACGTACCTGGTCGAGATCTACAGGAACGGCGACACCAACTTCTCGCCGGCGAACCTGGCCCTCAGCCAGACGACGAAGTTCTCCGCCTGGGCACCAACGCAGTCACTGGCGTCGGGCGACTACGCCTGGCGTGTCCGCCGTAACGACGCCGACAACAGGGCAGGGCCCTGGTCTGCCGCCCGGACATTCACGCTCCAGGCCGCCAGTCCGACGCTCACGGCTCCGGCCAACGGCGCAGCGGTCTCGGCGAGCACCTTGCTCATGACCTGGAGCGGCGTCGCTGGAGCCGTCCAGTACCGCGTTGAAGTCGCGGCGACCTGCGCCTTCAGTCCCATCATCACCAACCAGCTCACGGTCATGGCCGCGTTCGCCCCGATCACGGCCTACGCCAACGGCTCGTATTGCTGGCGCGTGCGCGCCCTCGATGCCGCCGGGAACGTGATCTCGACGTCCACGACACGCACCTTCGTCGTCGGGCCAGTGGTGGTACCACCGCCGCCGGGCACGACCTTCGTCCCGATCGACCCGGTCCGCCTGCTCGACTCGCGGCCCGGTCCCGGCAACTCCGGCCTAACGGGCAAGTTCAACGCGAACACGGCCCGTTCGGTCACGATCGCCGGTCGCCTCGGCATTCCCAATGATGCCGTCGCGATCACCGCCAACATCACGGTGGTCGGGCAGACCGCCGCCGGGTACCTCGCGGTGACGCCGGATCCAGACAACAGTCCGGCCACCTCCGCCCTCAACTTCCCGCTTGGGGACGTCCGGGCGAACAACATCACGAGCCCGCTTGCCACCAACGGCAAGATCAGCATCGTCTATCGTCCGACCGCCGGAAAGAAGACCGACGTCATCCTGGACGTCACCGGCTACTTCCTCGCGAACAACGTGGGCGCGACGTACAACGCGCTGACTCCTGTCCGGCTCCTTGATACCCGCAGCGCCAACGGCCTGACCGGTGTCTTCCGCGCCCACACGGTGCGAACCTTCGATGTCGCCGGCCGCGGCGGCGTCCCCGCGAACGCCATTGCCGTCACCGGCAACGTCACGGTCGTCGGTCAGACGGCGGCAGGGTTCGTCGCAGTTGGCCCGGCCCTCACCGACAACCCCGACACCTCGACCGTCAACTTCCCGCTCAAGGACGTCCGTGCAAACGGGATCACCGTCCAGCTCGCCAGCGGCTCGCTGTCCGCGGTCTACATCGCCGCTGCCGGGAAGACGACCCATCTGCTCTTCGACGTGACCGGCTATTACCTCCAGGACCTGACAGGCTCGAAGTTCTACCCGCTGACCCCGGGCCGCGTGCTCGACTCGCGTAACGGCACCGGGCTCAGCGGAACCTTCAAGCACGCGGTCGGGAAGACGCTGCCCGTCGAGGGCCACGTCAACGTCCCGACCACAGCCGTGGCCATCACGGGCAATCTGACGGTCGTCGGCCAGACGGCCGCGGGCCTCATCGCGATGACGAAGGTCACCACCAACGCCCCGGTTACATCGTCGCTCAACTTCCCGCTCGGGGATATCAGGGCGAACGGCGTGACGGGTCCGCTCAGCGGAGCCGGCAACGTCGGCCTCGTCTACATGGCCACGAGTGGCAAGACCACCCACGTCCTCCTCGACATCACGGGGTACTTCGCACCCTGACCTGATCCCTCGATAGCGATTGCGCCGGTGACCGATGGGGCCACCGGCGCCTTCTCATGTCCGCCGCCGGGCCATCCGGAACAGCACTCGTGACGTGCCGGTCACCGGCGCCTCCTCGGCGATCTCGAATAGGGCGTCGAAGGCCGCGCGGAAGCCGTCGAGGCTGTAGGCGGGGAACACGTCCTCGCGCGTCGCCAGCAGCTTCCGAACCATCGCGTCTTCCTTCGGGACGAACTCGATCACGAGGCCGGGCGCGAGGCGCGCGAAGTAGTCGGCGATCCGATCGAGTGGCACGTTTCGGCCGATCGCCAGGTGATGGACGAGGGCGAGCGCGAGGACGACGTCCGCATCCGCCCGGCTTGTCAGCGAGCCGCGCTCCTCGCCGGCCCAACCCAGGCCAGGACTCGGGTTGGCGAGATCGAGGACGAGCGGCAGGATCCCGCCGACGCCGTCTCGGCGGATGAGCCGGTAGTGGCGTTCCGTCGCGGCCGGATCGACGTCCCAGGCGACGACCCGACGCCCGAGCGATGCCGCGATCCGGCTGAACCGGCCAGTGTTGGCACCGATGTCCCAGACGACGCTCCCGCCCGCGTCGGCGAGGAACCGGCGAACGAGGTCGTCCTTCACTTCCGTCGCATCCTCGCCGTAGGAGGTGTGCTCCGCGTAGTCCGCCCACTCGGTGCCTTCGGGCGCCCAGTCGAGCTTGCGGATCGTCCGCTGGAGGCTGTCGACCAGCGCCCGCTGCTTCAGGGGACTGACCGTGGCCCTCCGCGACGCGGCCGCGGCGTCGGTGCCCCGGTCCGCGAACCGCGCCTGGGCCCGGGCATGCACGTGGATGTGAGGACCGAGGCCCAGGTTCCAGCGCGTCCGGCCCGGCAACAGCCGCGACGCGAGATCGAGCGGTATCCCATCGATGAAGTCGCGAAGCATCAGGCCCAGCCTGACGTCGCGATGGGCCATGAGGGCGAGCGGGGCGAGGAAGTGCTCGCAGAACTGGCGGTAGGCGATCCAGGGTGCCCCTGGTTCGCCGCGCTCGAACGACAGCGTGTCGATGAGGATCGGGCGGCCGCCTCGGAACTGGACGTTGTAGGCGGTCGCGTCGCGGAGCACGAATCCCCCCTCGAACGCGACCGACTGGGCCTCGAGCGTCATCAGGGCGGCGTCACGAAGCATGCCGAACGACCACTCGTAGGGATACGAGACGAAGTCGACTCGTTCCGGTCGGATGACCGCGTGGGCGATCTCTGGGTTCGCGGCGGTTTCGATCGGGGCAGGCTCGTGGCCGATGAGGAGTCCGCGCTCCTGGAGGGCCGTCAGCAGGCCGCTCGCAACCAGGTCGTCCCAGTCGGTCGCGAAAGAGGTGTTGACCTGGCGAAGGAGCACCCCGTCCCGGGAATAGACGAACCCGGAGGGGTCGCGGAAGGACCCTGGGTCACGCTGTGTGCGACTGCCGTCGGCGACTTCCGGCACCTGTTGCGCGGACGGCGTGGCTAGGACGAGCCGTCGGGCGGTGTCACGTGGGTCGGTGGCTCAGCGTCCCCGCGCCTGATCGCGCGGATCACGCGGCCGATCTGCTGGCGGAAGAAGAACGGGACCGCCACGATCGTCGCGATGACCGCCTGGATGATCAGGCTGCCCGAGCCCGGATCGATGTACGCGTACAACTGGTCCATACCGTGCGCTACCCCATTGCAATCGAGCACGGGCCCGCTTCGGATGGCCCGGATCTGCAACCCGCCAGTGGTCCGTTGGAGCGTACCACTAGCGGTCTCCCAGATCGCGGTCGCGACTTCCGGCTACCCCTGCCAGGCCGAGGCCGACCGCCAGCCAGAGGGCCGGCACCCACGCGATCGACAGGGTCCCAACGACGGCCGTGGCGGCGACCAGGGCCGATGTGCGAGGGGCTGCCGGCGTCCCGCGGGCTCGGACGATGGCCGCGACGGCGAACGGGATCAGCGCCGTCGGGTAGTGGTACCAGGTGACGGGCAGGATCACGAGCGAGGCGATCCCCGCGATCGCGATCCCCGTCAGCCGATCCCGGATGGCCCAACCGGCGATCAGCGAGGCAAGGACGGCCGCCGCCACCACCGGAAGATGAACGGAACGTACGAGCGCTTCGTCGCCGCCGACGAGCAGCGCAAGCTGCGCGGCCGGGCCGACGTTCCGCGCGTCGAGAAGCCGGGCATTGCTTGCCGCGCCGGCCACCGGGACGTAGTCGCGCCAGAGCTCGGAGCCACCGGCCAGCAGGCTCAGCACGAGGACCGCGGCGACCGTCAAGGCGGCCGCGACCAAGACCCTGAGGGAGGTGAGCGGCTCGCCGGCAAGTCGCTCGCGGACGAGGCGCCCAACGAACCACGGCCCGAGCCCGGCTGGGTGGATCTTCGCGATCGTCGCGACCCCGAGGGCGATGCCGCCCGCCACGCTCGCCCGGGGCGTCGGGACGACCGCGGCAACAAGGACGAGGGCGTACGCAAAGGGGAAGAGCGCGTCGAGGTTGCCGAAGAGCAGTGCGATCCCGAACGGCAGGAAGAGCGGTGCCACGGCCAGCGTCGGCACGACGACCGAGGCGGCCGATCGGCCGGGGTCGAGCCGGCGGCTGACGAGCGTCGCTCCCGCCGCAAGTCCGGCGATCACGAGCACCCACAGCGCCGCGTACATGACCGCCGACGGCAGCCCTGCGAACAGGCTCATGGCCTGCGCGACGGGCGGCGGATAGGAATAGAAGAGATCGGCCGCGCCCGGGGTAGTGCCGGCGACCATGGCCGGGTCGTACGGCGAGCGGCCGGCGGCGACGTCGCGCCCCGCCTGAAGAAGCAATTCGAGGTCGAAGGCGGCGGTCGGAGGTGTGGCATTGAACGACTGGACCGCGAACCAGGCCAGCCCAGCCCAGCCGACGACGCCGAGACCGAGCCACACGGGGTTCGGCCGCCGGTTCACGCGGTCGTGCCTGGGGTTATCGATGGATCGATCGTCGTCCGGACAGGCATCCGGGCGCCACGGATCGTCAGCCCGATCAGAAGAACGACGGCTCCGAGCGTTGGGAGGAGCCTGTTGATCACCCACGCTGCATCGCCGAATGCGGCCTGCTCGCCGCCGAACATCGCGAGATAGGCGACGGCGACCCATGGCCAGGGCGGGGCCCATCGAATAGCCAGCAGGAGCGGCAGGACGAGGATCGCGAGGTAGTGGTGGTAGAGGGCCGGCGCAATCAACACGGACGCCGTCACCGCGACCGCAAAGCTGACCGGCTCCGATCTGGCTCGCGACGTCCACACCACCACCGCGAGCATCGCGACTGCGACGACGACGCGCGCCACGATCGGCGGCATGAGGGAGGAGAGCCAAACGATCGGGGCGAGAGTGTCGCGTGTGTCCGAGGGCGGGCCGAGGTTCACAAGGACCTGCGGGTATTCGAGCCAGCTGGTGATCCCCGTTAGCGGCAGCGTCGCAACCGCAAGGACGGCAATCGTCGCAAGCGACCAGGCGGCGGGCCGATAGCGACGGCGGAGCAGAAGCCACAGGATCATGACCGCCGGGAAGAGCTTGATGATCGTCGCGATGCCGATGAGGACACCGGCCAGGGCAGCCAGCCTCGTGTTGCGGTCGTCGCGGAGCGCCAGCCACGCCCCGCCGAGCAGACCCAGGAGCACCAGATGGACGTTGCCCATGACGAGCTCCCCGATGACCGGCGGAAAGGCGAAGACCGCGGCCACGAGCAACACCGTGTCTCGACGCGATCCGATCGCCTCGCGCCGAGCGATCGCGGCGACGACCAGGACGGCGACGATCGCGGCGAGGGTCGACCACACGAGGTTGGCGAGGCGATAGTCGTCCGGGAACAGGGCTGCAAGAGGGACAACGACAGCCGCGAGAAATGGTGGGTAGAGGTAGAGGTATTGCTGCTGGGGCGCGTACTGGCCGGCGAGCTGGAAGTCCGCGTAGATCGGCGCACTGTCGAGGATGTGGCGAGCGGCCAGCCAGTAGGCGGAGAAGTCGTAGCCCCATTGGATCTGGCCGGAGAACGTCACGAGCTGGAACGCGCGGTAGACGAGCACCACGACCAGCAGGACGACGATCATCGATCGCCGCACCGCCGGGGCGCCGAGGAGGCGAAGCCCGTAGATGCCGGACGGTGTCACTCGCACCATCCTAGCGGCGGGATTCGCCCGTCACGCCCTCTCCGCCGGTCGCCGCCGTATAGCCAATTCGTACCAGCGGAATGGATCTGGGGCGGTGCTACGCTGCACCGGCCGTGCGAACCCCCCTTGCCCTGTTCGTGCTCGCCCTCGCGGCCCGACTGGTACTGATTGCACTCTTTCCGGACCCGGCCTATCCCGACTCGTACTACTACGTCGACGTCGCCAGGGCACTCGCGGACGGGCGCGGATTCCAGGTCGACTTCGTCTGGATCTTTGCCGAGGTCGGCGGCACGATCCCCGCTGTGCCGACCCTACCGATCGCGAGCAACGCGCACTGGATGCCACTCGCGTCGCTCGTCCAGGTTCCCTTCATCTGGCTTCTCGGGCCGACGCCTGTCGCATCCGCACTGCCGTTCGCGATCATCGGTTCGCTCGCCGCGCCACTGGCATGGGCGATCGGGCGGGACGCGGGGATGCGCCCGCTCGTTTCGGTCGGCGCCGGCGTGCTGACGGCGATCCCGGTGTTGTCGCTCGTCTACATGACCCAGCCGGACAACTTCTCGCTCTACCAGCCGCTCGTTGCCGGAGCCCTCTGGATGGCGGCTCGCGGGCTCCAGGGCCACGCACGGTCGTTTGCGCTCGGCGGCTTGCTGGTCGGGCTCGCGACACTGTCGCGGAACGACGGGCTCCTCGTGGGCGCGACCCTCGGCCTCGCGTTCCTCTTTGACAGGTGGCGATCGTGGCGGTCGGCTGGCTCGCGAACGCCGGCGATTCCGCTGTGGGCTGCCATCGCATGCTTCGGCCTGTTCCTGGCGATCATGGCTCCGTGGTGGCTCCGCCAGCTCGAGGTCTTCGGCCAGCTGTCGCCTTCGACCGCGTCGGGCAAGGTCCTTTACATCCGCTCGATCGAGGAGTGGAACTCGATCACGACGCCGGCAACGCTCGACCACCTGCTCGGCCAAGGGATCGGGCCGCTCGTTCTCAGCCGGATCGGCGGGTTCATCGCTGCGGTCGGGATCTTCACCACGCTCATCGCCGGCGGCGTCCTTCTGCCGTTCATGATCATCGGCGCCTGGGCGAAGCGGCGATCCGCGGACTTCGGCCCGTTCTTCACCTACGCCGCGATCCTCTTTACCTTCTCCGCGATCGTGTCCGCGGTCCACGTTCCGGGAGGCACGTTCATCCACTCGGCGGTGGCCCTTGCCCCGCACGCCTATCTCCTCACCGTCGAAGGAATCGCGGTCGCGGTGGCCTGGATCGCCGCGCGGCGTCGCCGCTGGAATCGCGAGACCGCGACGCGACTGTTCGTGACCGCGGCGATTGGCTACGCGGTTCTCGCGGCGATCACCGCGGCCCTCGCCGTCCAGGTGCGCTGGCAGCAGGAGCGAACGGAGCGCAGGGCGATCGCCGCGGCGCTCGATATTGCCGGGGCCGCCCCGGACGCGCGGCTGATGACGATCGATGCGGCCGGCTATCGCTACCACACGGGCCACGGCGGGGTCGTCACGCCGAACGATCCACTCGACACGATCGAGGAGGTCGCCCGCGCGTATCGCATCGAGTGGCTCGTCATCGAACGCGACGACGCCGTGCCTGCCCTCGGACCGGTCTTCTCCGGTGAGGCCCGGCCGCGCTGGATCGGGCCGCGACTGTTCGGCTTTCCCGGGCCAGACGGCCAGACGAGCGTCGCGCTCTTTCCGATCTGCGTCAGCCCGGTCGACGCGCGCTGCGCCGTGACGGCGTCGGGGGCCGCGCCATGAGCCGGCGCGAGGTCATCCTGTCGGTCGGCGCCGTCTTCGTCGTCGCCCTGGTCGTCCGCGCGGTCGCGGCGTCGCTCGTCGTGTTCCCGCAGCCGGAGGACACCGCGTACTACGTCGGGGTCGCCCGCAACCTGCTCGAGGGACATGGGTTGACGAGTGACGCCCTGTGGAGCTACCACACGCCGCCGCTCGAGTTCCCTCGCCCTGCGTTCGAGGTATGGCTGCCGCTGCCGACATTCCTTGCAGCGATCCCGATGGCGCTCCTCGGCGGGACCTTCCAGGCCGCCCAGGTGAGCTCCGTGCTGGTCGGGGCCATCGTGCCCGTGCTCGCGTGGCGCCTCGGGGCCGATGCGGCCATCGAGCGAGGCCTGTCGCTCGGCCGGACGCGCGTCCTCGCGCTCGGGGCGGGCCTGACGAGCGCCGTCTACCTGCCGCTGGTCCTCCACTCTGCCCTGCCCGACTCGACGATGCCGTTCGCGGCGCTGGCCCTGGGCGCGTGCGTGCTGATGCCGCGCCTGCTGCGCAATGCCGATCGGCTGCGGCTGACCGACCCGCGCCTGATCGGCCTGGGGCTCCTGATCGGACTTACGGCCCTGACGCGCAACGAGGCCGTGTTCGTCGGCTTCGCCTGGCTGGTCGCGGTCTGGCTGACGCCGATCCTCGACAACCGACGCAAGGTCGCGCTCGTTGCGGTGCCGGCTGCGGTGGCGCTCGCGATCTTCGCGCCGTGGATGATCCGCGACTGGGTCGAGTTCGGGAACCCGCTCCCGGGCCAGGCGCTCTCCAACGCGCTTTCCGTGACGGGCTCCGACATCTTTGCCTGGAACGATCCCCCGACGCTGTCGCGCTACCTCGCCGAGGGACCGGGTCGCCTTCTCTCGATGCGGGTGGAGGGCATCGGCCACAACCTGTTCACGGTCCTCTTGCTGCCCGGGATCCCTGCGGCCTTCGTGGGACTCGTGGCGTTGCCGTTCTTCATCCGCCTCCGGGCCTTGCTGCCGCTCGCCGTGCTGTCGATCACGACGTTCGCGGTGACCAGCCTGCTCTTCCCGGTCTCGACGACCTGGGGGACCTACCTGCACGCGGCCGGGCCCGCCCACGTGCTGCTCGTCGTCTACGCGCTTCTAGCACTCGACGCGACGATCGAGCGGGTCGGACGGATCCGCGCCTGGAATCGGCCCGTGGCCTGGCTCGGAGCCACGCTCACGATCTTCGGCTCGCTCCTGTTCATGGTTGCGCTGATGCCGTCATTCGGGGGCCAGTCGCGCGGGCTGGCACAGCGGTACGAGGCCCTGGCAGTCCAGATGGCGGCGGCCAACCTGCCGCTACAGGATCAGGGCCCGATCATCACAAACTTCCCGATCTGGCTCTCGGAGTCCACGCGCGTCCGGGCGCTGGCGCTTCCGACGGAGACCCCGGCCGACGTCCTGGACCTGGCGAGGCAGTTCGATGGGGTCCGGCTCTTGATCATCCATGGCGATGAACACGGTGAATGGCCTGAGGTCCTGGACACGAACGCCGCGGGTGCAGAGTGCTTCGACGAGGTCGATCTCGGGACTCCTGCCGACCCGCGCCTCGCGAGGGCGCTGAGCGACACACGGGTCTTCCGGCTCGTTTGCCCATGAGTGGCGACCCGTATACTCGGAAGCCGATGGACGCTGCACGCACGGAACCTGAAGCCCGAGACATTACGCGCGACCTGCGTGACGCCCTCGAATTGCGCGAGCTGCGCGAGGGAGGCGAGGCTAGGATCGATGGGCTCATCGCGGAGGCCAGTGCGGCCGTCAGCTACAGCGCCAACACGCTTCGCAGTGTGAGCGAGCGCTACCGCGAGGCTTACAGCGACGAGTTGTCGCGCTGGCAGTCGCTGAGCGACGAGCTCGAGACGCTCGAAAGCAGAACGCCGGCCATCGTCGGACAGCAGGCGACCGCCAAAGCCGCGAAGCCGCCCAGCAAGGCCGCCGCCGAGGCAGCGGCGGCCGCCGAGGCGGCCGAGATCGGGGCGGAGGATGGTCGCGTCCGAGGCCTGCGCTCGGAGGTCACCAACCTCGGCAATGAGCTCGGCAACCACCACACGGAACTTGCGAAGTTGGAGATCACGCTCCGCAACCTCGAGACGACGTGGCTGTTCCTTGAGCGCGGCGACGCGAGCCTCATCGCCGACGGCGTCGGCCTCCCCACGGAGATCCAGATGCGGATCGTGGAGGCCCAGGAGTCAGAGCGCTCGCGGCTGGCCCAGGAGATCCACGACGGGCCTGCCCAGGTCCTTTCGAACGCGATCTTCCAGGTCGAGTACATCGAGCGGGTCATCGACAAGGACGACGGCCTCGCCAAGACGGAGCTGCACTTCCTCCGCGAGCAGCTCCGGCGCGAGCTCGCTGCGGTCCGGACGTTCATCAGCCAGTTGCGGCCGCGGATCCTCGACGAGCTTGGCCTCGACGGCGCCATCGCCGACGCCGTCGAGCGGACGTCAGCCCTGACCGATCTCTCGATCACGACGGCGTTGACGGCGCCGGCCGACCTACTGAGTGAGACCCGCCAGACGGTCGTCCTGCGAATCGTCCAGGAGGCGCTTCAGAATGTGCGCAAGCACGGAGGCGCGTCATCTGTCATCGTCGCAAGCGCGATCGACGGTGGGGAGTGGGTCCTCACGGTTCGCGATGATGGTCGAGGGTTCGATATCGGAGCAGTGGCGGCTCGCGGCCGTCGCAACTTCGGGCTTCAATTCATGCAAGAACGCGCAGAGCTGATCGGGGCCCAATTCGAGGTCCAGTCACGAGTGGATGGTGGGACCATCGTCCGGCTGGCCATCCCGATCGGAACATAGGAGACCGCCTGATGAACTATTCGGGACCTGAACGCCGCCGCGGCGGACCGGACCGTCGCGCTGAGGGCGAGCAGACGACGATTCTCATCGTCGACGGCCACGCCCTGTTCCGGGTGGGGATCGCGAACATCCTCGGCCATGAGTCGGACTTCCTCGTCGTCGCCGAGGCAGACGACAGCAGGTCGGCCGTCGATCGGGCCCTCGAGACGTCGCCTGACATCATCCTGATGGACCTGTCCCTCGGGCCACCCGGCGGCATCGAAACGACGCAGCGGATCAAGCGCGAGCTGCCGTCGACCGGGATCATCGTCCTCGCCGCCAACGAGGACGAGGACGCGCTGTTCGATGCGATCAAGGCCGGCGCGGCCGCCTTCATCCTCAAGGATGTCGGCCCGGACGATCTCGTCACGATCATCCGGCGCGTCGTGAACGGCGAGTACCTCATCAACGACAAGGTCTTCGCCAAGCCGGCCGTCGCCTCGCGCGTCCTCAAGGAGTTCCGCGAGCTCGCCGTCTACGGCCAGGAGGCGGCCCCGATCTTCGCCCCGCTCTCACCGCGCGAGGTCGAGATCCTCGACAACATCGCGCAGGGCATGACGAACAAGCAGGTCGCCTACGCCCTCTCGATCAGCGAGCAGACCGTCAAGAACCACATGAGCTCGATCCTCCGGAAGTTGTCCGTCAACGACCGGACCCAGGCCGTCGTGTACGCGATGCGCCAGGGCTGGATCCGGATGCCGGAGGACTGATCCGACGGCCGTGTCCCCGAAGGAGCCCAGCACTGCGCCCGATACCCTCGGCGATGTAGTTAAGCGCGTCATCCGCGACGTCGCGGACGCTCGACGGCGAGATGGTCGAGATCGACATGCTCGTTCAGCAGGCCCGGAGCGAGGCCGAGCGGCACGAGCTGAAGCGCGTACAGGCGACGGACAAGCTCGCCTCGATGCCGGACGGCTCGCCGTCGGAGGACATCCTCGCCCTCAACGTCCAGCTCGTCACGCTCACCCGCCGGGCGGCCGTGATGGAGTCGCAGGTCGAGGTCCTCGACGGCAAGCGCAAGATCATCGCCCGGTTCCGTGACTCGCTCGCAGAGCTGGCAGCCTCGCTAGGTGTGGCCGTCGAGGCGGGCGCCCAGATCGGCGATGTCGAGGCCAGCGCGGATCCGGCCGTGGCCCCCGTCGAGGCCGCCCCGACGCAGGGCATGTCCCGGATCGTCCTGACGGCGCAGGAGGATCTCCGCCGCGACATCGCCCGGGCGATGCACGACGGTCCCGCTCAGAGCCTCACGAACATCGTCCTCCAGGCCCAGATCGTCGATCGGTTCCTGGCGAAGGACCCGGATTTGGCTCGTGGCGAAGTCCGCCAGCTCGTCTCAATGGTCCAGCAGACACTCGACGCGACGAAGTCGTTCATCTTCGATGTTCGGCCGATGGTCCTCGACGACCTCGGCCTCGTGCCCACGCTCAGGCGTTCTGCCCGCGAGCGCGGCCAGCGGGCCGGCGTCGCGGTCGAGTTCGAGTCGCTCGGTACGGACCGGCGGCTCCCGATGGAGCTCGAGAGCGCCTTGTTCCGAATCCTCGACGAGGCGCTCGGCGGTTACCTATCGGCCTCGCCGGATCGCGTCTCGCTCCGGCTCGACTGGACCGTGGAGCGAGTGGAGGGCAAGGTCTCCGCCTCGCGCGACCGGAGCGGCGCCATCGAGGACGCCGAGCGCGAGGCCGCCGAACAGGCGTCGGCCAGCCCGGCGAAGGACCTGCCGCCGGCACTCGCCGCGATGATCGAGAATCGCCGCGAACAGGCCGAGGCGGCCGCCGAGTCCGCACGCACCGCGGCGATCGTCGTCCTGCCGCCGAACGCCTGGCGCGAGATCCAGCAGCGGGCCGCGACGGTCGGCATCGCCGCCGAGCTCGTCGCCGACGGGGCGGAACTGCAGATCGGCGTCGACCTCCCCGCCGGCGACCCTGCCTGACCCATCACCCATGATCGGGGAGCGCGGTCAGGGCATCGTCGAGTACGGATTGATCCTCACGCTATCCGCCGTCCTCGCCAGTGTCGTGCTGGTCTTCTTCGGTGGGACGTTGTCGGCGGTGCTCGACGCCATCGGCGAGGCGATCCAGCGCGCTTCGTAGGCGAATTCCCGCACATTTGTGTCGTTGAAATGCACCAGCCGAGCGGCCTATCAGTTCAGTACGAATTGCCTAGTGTGCATAAGGTGGACGTCCGGCATAGTGGCGAAGCCCTCACCTGAGGACAAGTAATCATCCAGGAGGCTAATAGCCACATGGCAATCGTGCACCAGTTCCTCGCTTCGCTTCGCCGCGACGAGGAAGGCCAGGGTCTCGCCGAGTACGCGCTGATCCTCGCCCTCATCGCGATCATCGCGATCGTCGCCCTGATCTTCCTTGGCGGCCAGGTCTCGCAGATCCTCAGCAACGTCGGTAACTCGATCTAGTCGAGTCGCGCGAGACAAGATCCCGCCGGGGCCTTCGGGCTCCGGCGGTTTCGATTCTGGGCCGGAAACGCCTCTCTCACGCACGCAGCGGAATAGGTAAGTCTTCACCTTGACACCCATTTGCCTCACCCGTACTGTGGCGCGGCCCTCGGGGGATCCCCGGGGAGCTCTTTCTGAGAGGAGGTGATTCGGAGACATGTCAGTTCTGCACGCTCTTATCTCGTCCTTCCACCGCGACGAGGATGGCCAGGGTCTCGCGGAGTACGCGTTGATCCTTGCCCTGATCGCGATCATCGCGATCGTTGCCCTGATCTTCCTGGGCGGCCAGGTCTCGCAGATCCTTAGCAACGTCGGTAACTCGATCTAGGGTCCCCGACCGATCCGTCCAGTAAATGGGGGTCGCGCAGCCAACGGGCGGCGCGACCCCTCGCATATCCGGCGGTGCGCACATGCCACAGCCCTGCCGTTCGGGCTATTGACACCCCATCGCCAGCCCATACCTTGAGCCTACCGGCCCCATACGTGGAATCCGGCAATCGACAAGGGTCAATCCACTGGACGGATCCTCTGGGAAAGGAGGTGAAGCGGATGTCATTGCTTCGGCAGATCTCCGCAATCGCGAACCGCGTCAGACGCGCCGCCGACGGCCAAGGGCTGGCCGAATATGCACTCATTCTCGCGCTCATCGCCATCGTCGCAATCGTCGCCCTGATCTTCATGGGCAGTCAGGTCAGTGACAAGCTCAGCGTCATCGGTTCTCAGCTGGAATCAGTAAACAACTGAACCCCCGCGACAAACGCGAACGGCCCGCCCGAAAGGACGGGCCGTTCCTCTTGTCAACGGTCCAGGGGCCGCGGCTCGACCCGCCCCGAGACCTTGCGAATCACCTTACTTCACGCTCGTTTTCCTGCCTAATCCTCCTAATGGTCCTAGCCCTTTGGTATAGTCGCGCCGCCTTTGAGCGGTGCTACAGTGTTGCCACCTGTCACACGGCTCGGGAGATCCAACTTGAAGCGCTCTAATCGTCTTGTCCTGCTCATTGGCGTGTTCCTTGCGATCGTCGCGTTCGTAGGAATCGCACTCATCCTCGGTGGTCAAACGGGCAGTAAACCCGAAGCCACTGTGGCCACCAGTCTGCCGACGGTGGTCGCCACCCGCGACATCCCACTTGGCGTCGCCCTCAAGGCCGACATGCTCAAGACTGTCGACCGCAAGATTGATACCGAGCGCAAGCCTGAGGCTTTCGCCAACCCGGAGCTGGTCATCGGCCAGACTGTCCGCCGGCCGATCACTAGCGGGGCCCAGATCGAGCAAGCCGACTTCGAAGAGAGCGGCGGCATCTCGCAGCTCAAGGTGCCCGCGGGCATGCGAGCGATCGCCGTCTCCGTCGACCAGATCTCCGGCGTCGGCACGGTCATCAAGACCGGTGACTACGTCGACATGCTCGTCGGCCTGACCGGCGACAAGTTCCCAGTCGTCCAGCTGGATCCCCAGTCCGACACGATCACCGTCGTGCAGGGCCTCAACAGCACCAGCGTCAAGCTGCTGCTCCAGGGGATGCAGGTCATCGGGACGCTCCTGCCGGCGCCCACCACAGTTGCTGCCGCCGCCCCCGAGGGTTCCCCGGGTGCAGACCAGGGTCAGCCCGCGACGACGCTCACCGAGCAGTCGGAGATCGTCATCCTGGCCGTCACGGCCCAGCAGGCCGAAGTGATCCAGTTCGCGAAGACGGACGGCCTCATCACCTTGACCCTTCGCTCGCCGGCGGACTTCGTCGACGAGAACGGCAACGCGGTCATCAGCGAAGCCGCCGGAACGACCGGCGTCATCCTCAAGACCCTCATCGACGGCGGCTACGGCGTCATCCGGCCGGAGCTCGTCGAGGCTCTCCTTCCGACCCAGTAGAGCGTCGCCATCGGCGACGTACCCGGCGACACGACGGGCGCCAAGGACCAGCCGGTCCAGCGCCCGTCCGACGCTCCGGGGCCACCGACCATCGCAACCAACGAGATAGGTAGAAGAACCAACACCCTCATGGCCGACAAGATCCGCGTCCTCATCGTGGACGACATCTCGGAGACCCGCGACCACCTGACGAAGCTTCTCGGCTTCGAGAGCGATATCGAGGTGGTCGGCGCGGCCGCGTCCGGCGCAGAAGCGCTGCAGCTCGCGGCCCAGCTCTCGCCCGGTGTCGTGCTGATGGACATCAACATGCCCGACATGGACGGCATCACCGCGACGGAGCGCCTCAGCGCCGAGGTCCCGGACGCCGCCGTCGTCATGATGTCAGTCCAGGGTGAGGCCGACTACCTCCGCCGCTCGATGCTCGCCGGCGCGCGCGAGTTCCTCGTCAAGCCCTTCAGCAGCGACGAGCTGACCGCGTCGATCCGCCAGGTCTACTCGCGCGAGCTGGAGAAGCAGAGCCGCCGGGCAGCCACGCCGGTCATGGTTCCGGGCAGTCCCGGGAGCGGCGGAAGCGGCGGCGACAAGGACGGCCAGATCGTCGCGATCTTCAGCCCGAAGGGCGGCGTCGGCCGCACGACGATCTCGGTGAACATGGCGATCGCCGCCGCGACCGAGCTCGGCCAGTCCGTCGTCCTCGTCGACGCCTCGTTCCAGTTCGGTGACGTCGGCGTCCTCCTCAATCTCGATCCGAAGAACAAGTCGATCGCCGACCTGGTGCCGGAGCTCGAAGCGGGCCCGCTGGAGTCGCTCGACACGTTCGTGATCAACCACTCCTCCGGCATCCGCGTCCTCCTCGCACCGCCGACCCCCGAGATGGCTGAGCTCATCACGCCGATGGTCGTCAAGCGCGTGCTCGAGGGGCTGCGGAAGGACCACGATCTCGTCGTCGTCGACTGCACGTCGTGGTTCAACGAGACGACGCTCGCCATCCTCGACGCCGCGGACATCGTCCTGACGGTCCTCAGCCTCGAGATCACGAGCATCAAGAACATGCGCCTCTTCCTCGAGGTCGCAGACCAGCTCGGCTACGAGCAGGGCAAGGTCAAGCTCGTCCTCAACCGGGCGGACTCGAGCCTCGGCATCCGGGTCACCGATGTCGAGAACTCGATCGGCCGCAAGGTCGAGCACACGATCGTCAGCGACGGCCGAAGCGTCGTCTACGCCCTCAACCGGGGCGTGCCGTTCTTCCTTTCAAACCGGGAGACCCAGGTCTCCCTCGACATCCTCCGGCTTGCCACTGCGGTGACAGGCGATCGGGCAACCGATACGGCGGTGGAGCCTCGAAAAGTCGTTCAAAAGAAATCGTTGTTCTCATTCCGATGATTATGTCGGTGGTAGCCTGCCCCACGGGGCGACAAGGGGTCTGATGCGATGTCACTCCTGAAGAGGATCGAAAGCGCTCGACCGGGGGCCGGCCCCGCGACGGCACCCGGAGTTCCCGCGGTTCCGGGCGGTGGGCCAGGCGCGCCGGCCGGCGCGCCGCCGACGCCGTCCCAGCGTCTGATGACGCAGGCGCCGGTTCGCGAGTCGTTCCGGGACGTCAAGTTCCGAATCCAGAGCCGCGTCATCCAGGACCTCGACCCGAAGCTCGACCTGTCGAACCAGGTCGAGGTCCGGCGCCAGATCGAGGAGATCTTCGGCAAGGTCATCGACGAGGAAGGCCTCGCCCTGACCCGTGCCGAGCGCGTCCGGATGCTCGAGCAGATCACCGACGAGATCATCGGCCTCGGGCCGCTCGAGCCGCTCCTGCGCGACGAGTCGATCTCGGAAGTCATGGTCAACGGCCCGCGCCAGGTCTACATCGAGCGGTCGGGCAAGCTCGAACTGACGAACGTCGTCTTCCAGAACGACGACCACGTCATGCGGATCATCGATCGGATCATTGCGCCGATCGGTCGCCGCGTCGACGAGTCCAGCCCGATGGTCGACGCCCGCCTGACCGACGGATCGCGCGTCAACGCAATCATCCCGCCTCTTTCCCTCGTCGGGCCGGTCATCACGATCCGGAAGTTCTCGGCCTCGCCGTTCACGACCGAAGACCTCATCCGCTTCGGCACCGCCACCGCCGACATGTTCGACTTCCTCCGCGCCTGCGTCGAGGCTCGCCTGAACCTCTTCGTCTCCGGCGGCACCGGCTCGGGCAAGACCACGACCCTCAACGTCCTGTCGTCGTTCATCCCGAACGACGAGCGGATCGTGACGATCGAGGACGCCGCCGAGCTTCAGCTCCGCCAGGAGCACGTCGTGACGCTCGAGTCGCGACCGCCGAACATCGAAGGCAAGGGCGCGATCCCGATCCGCGAGCTCGTCCGCAACTCCCTCCGAATGCGGCCTGATCGCATCATCGTCGGGGAGTGCCGTTCGGGCGAGGCCCTCGACATGCTCCAGGCCATGAACACGGGCCACGACGGCTCGATGTCCACCGGCCACGCCAACAGCCCGCGCGACATGCTCTCGCGGCTCGAGACGATGGTCCTCATGGCCGGCGTCGACCTCCCGGTCCGCGCCATCCGCGAGCAGGTCGCCTCCGCGGTCGACCTGATCGTCCAGCAGAGCCGCCTCAAGGACGGCACGCGCCGGATCGTCAACATCACCGAAGTCCAGGGCATGGAAGGCGACATCATCGTCATGCAGGATGTGTTCGTCTTCGAACAGACGGGCATCATCGAAGGCAAGATCCAGGGGCGCCTCAAGCCGACCGGTATCCGGCCGAAATTCGTCGAGAAGTTCGAGGTGATGGGGATCAACCTCCCACCCGGCGTCTTCGGCTTCACGTACTGAGCTGGAGGAGACTTACCTGTGGATCCGATGACGCTGGCTGTCGCGGGGGTAGCCGCCGCGGCGATCTTCATGATCGCGATCGGGATTGCGACGTCCGGCAGCGGCTCCGCGGTCAGCACCCGCCTGGAGCGCTATGCGTCCGGCAAGGACACGACCATCGCGGCCGGGGGCAGCTCCGCCAGTCTGAGCGAGATGATCTCGAGGAGCGTCGCCCTTGCGTCGCTCAACAGGGTCGTCGAAAAGCGCGACTTCGGGGCGAACCTCGCCCGCGACATCGCCCGCGCGGACCTCAAGATCAAGCCGAGCGAGTTCCTCGCCATCTGGGCGGCCTCGATCGTCGGCGTCCCTATCCTCATGATCGTGTTCTCGGTCGGCTTTCCGGCCCTCCGGACACCCGTCGCACTCCTCCCCGGCCTCCTGCTTGGCTTCTTCCTCCCGCGCATGTGGCTCGGACGTCGCCGAAGCGGACGCCTCAAGGCCTTCAACAAGCAGCTCCCCGACACGATCACCCTGCTGGCCAACGCGCTCCGGGCCGGCTCCTCGTTCCTCCAGGCGATCGAGCTGGTCGTGCGCGAGTCGCGCCCGCCGGTGTCGATCGAGTTCGGCCGGGTCATCCGCGAAGTCAACCTCGGCCTGCCGTTCGAGCAGGCGCTCGAGAACATGGTCCGGCGCGTCCGGTCCGACGACCTCGAGCTGATGGCAACCGCCATCTCGATCCAGCACACCGTCGGTGGCAACCTCGCCGAGATCCTCGATTCGATCGCCTACACGATTCGCGAGCGAGTCCGGATCAAGGGCGAGATCCAGACCCTGACGGCGCAGCAGCGGTTGTCGGGCTACGTCGTGGCCCTGCTCCCGATCGGTCTCGCCGGCTTCCTGTTCATTGCCGCACCCGACTTCATGGATGCGATGTTCCTCAACCCGCCCGACATCCTCGGCCTTCCGGCCGGTGTCGTCGTTCTCATGTTCGGCGGCTTCATGATGTTCATCGGCTTCATGCTCATCCGAAAAATCGTCGACATCGAGGTCTGAGCTGATGACCGAAGTCCTCCCGCTGATCATCGCCGGCGTCGCCGCCGGCGCCATCCTCCTGATCTTCGTCGGCCTCACCGGCAACTCGGCAGTCGATCCGGTCCAGGCCCGGCTCACTCAGCTCGGCGCCATGCAGGCGAAGAACCTCGAGGAGCTCGAACTTCAGCAGCCGTTCATCGAGCGGACGTTGCGGCCTGTCGCCGCGGCGCTCTCTGCCCGAGCCTCGCGCATGGCGAGCAGCTCGTTCCAGGAGAAGGCCGAGAAGCGCCTGGCGCTCGCCGGCAACCCCGGCAACCTGCGCGTCGCGGACTGGCTGGCCGTCAAGGCCATCGGCGCCGTCGTCGGCGCGATCATCTTCGTCCTTCTGTTCGTCGTCCTCGGCTTCATGAAGCTCCCGATCCCGCTGAACTTCGGGATGGGCGTCATCGGGCTGCTGATGGGCTACACCGTGCCGGAGTTCTGGCTCGGCGGGCGCGTCAAGAAGCGCCAGCACGCGATCCTTCTTCAGATCCCGGACGCGCTCGACCTGCTGACGATCTCCGTGCGAGCCGGCCTCGGGTTCGATGCCGCGCTCGGCAAGGTCGTCGAGAAGCTCGTCGGTCCGCTGACCGAGGAGTTCCGGCGGGCCCTCGCCGAAGTCCGCGTCGGCAAAGCGCGGCGCGAGGCGCTGCGCGACATCGTCCCGCGAACTGAAGTCGCTCCGCTGACGAACTTCATCGGCGCGATCATCCAGGCCGAACAGCTTGGTGTGTCGATTTCCAAGGTGCTCCAGGTCCAGTCGGAGCAGCTGCGGATTGAACGCCGGCAGCGCGCCGAGGAACAGGCTGCGAAGGCGCCGATCAAGATGCTCTTCCCGCTCGTCGGGTGCATCTTCCCGTCGCTGTTCATCGTCATCCTCGGACCGGCCATCATCCTCATCATCCTGAACCTGTCGCCCGCGACCGGCGGGCCGTAGCGGCGAGTCGAGTTCACCTCGACGCCATTCGCCCCCTGATGCAGGAACAGACACCCGATCCAGATCCCGTCCCGGGCGCCGGGGCGGCGATCCTGAACGCCGGCTCAGCGGCCCAGGAGCTCGGCTCGGCCGCCCAGGACGCCGGCTCAGCCGCCCGGAACGTGACTCGCGATGCCGTCCTCGCTGAACGCGTGGAAGTCGCCGCGGGGCTCTGGGGCAAGTTCAAGGGCCTGATGGGTCGTCCGTCGCTCGATGCCGGTGCCGCCCTGTGGCTGCCGGACAGCAACGGGATCCACATGATGTTCATGAAGTTCGCGATCGACGCGGTGTTCCTGGGGCGTCCGGAGGCAGACGGAACCCGTCCTGTCGTGTCCGTCCACGAGCGACTCCCCGCCTGGCGGGGGCTCGTGCCCCTCGTCCGCGGCGCCCACGGCGTGCTCGAGCTGCCGATCGGGACGATTGCCGCGACCTCCACTGCCGTCGGCGATCGGATCGCGCTCGACTGAGGCGCTCGCCACGCCGGGCCGTGGGCCGCCACGCGGGCCGCTCCTGTGGGCCGCCCCGCCCCGCTCTACCCGCCCGTAGCTGCTCTACCCACCAACGAGATTCTTACCAGTCTTCCAGCGACTACTAAGGTGGTCGTTGCGCCCGTGACGTTCGTTCCAGTCTCCTCGCGACTGCAAGGGACGAGGTTTACGCACGCGGCTCCGGGCGCCGCCGGATTCGAGACCGCGGGACCGACTTACCACTCCCGAGGGAACTGGTAGAAACGAACCAGAGCCCCGCGAGCGGCCCGAGCGGCCGGCGCAGCCACGACCGGACCTCTCGCGAGCCCGCAGGGAACGACGCCTCGAAGATCCTCGAGTGGCGCTGAACGACGGATCGGTTCGCAGTGGTCCCCGTGACAACGACGATCCTCGCGACGTGATCGGCGTCCCAGCCGAGCTGCGTCCGCGCCAGATCCGGGACGACACGGAGCTTCCGCGAGAGCGATCCGAGCAGATCCTGAATGTCTGTGATGGTCGCCTTGACTTCGATGATCAGGAGGATCCGTTCGCCTGCGTGCCAGGCAAGGATGTCCACCGACCCGCGGTCACCGAAATGGTTGAAGCTGAACTCAGGCGTGACATCCCAGCCCAGCCCCTGCAGCGTCTCGATGACGCGATCAACGATCACGGCATGGGCGCGGTCCAATAGCCTGTCGCCTTGGCCACCGCGCCAACTCGCGGTGATCGAGATCGAGACGTCCAGTTCGACGGCCACACGCCGCAGCGTGTCCAGGCCAACCGCCTCCAGGCGTCCACGCTCGAGCTTCGAGACGACGCTCTGGCTGACGCCGACCCTGCCGGCAACGTCGGACTGCCGAAGCTGGCAGCGTTGCCGCACGGCGCGCAGTAATCGGCCGATCCGTCGATCATCCATCCGCTCAGCGTGCCAAGCACCACTCGACCGGCGCTTAGCGGCGGCTTCACTGCGACTTCCGCGTCCGCCACCACTCCCGCGTTTGGTCGCAGCTGAGCGGGCCCTGCGAACATCGCCCGATGCCGGGGCTCACAGCGTTCGGGACACGCGCGCTCGACCTGGCGCTGCCGGCTCGTTGTCCGGGCTGCGGGGCGGAAGGACCACCGATCTGTGCGACGTGCCTGCCCGCGCTCGACGCCCGGCTGGAGCTCCCGGCTGGCATCGCCATCGGCCTGCCATCCGACGTGCCGCCGCCGCTCCTGCAACTCGAGTGGTGCGCGCCGTTCACCGGGCTCATCAGGAACGCGCTCCACGAGCTCAAATACGCGGGAGAGAAGCGGCTCGCGATCCCGCTCGGGGCGGCAATTGCGAGGCGTTGGCGCCGGGCCGGAGCGGGCGGCGACCTGCTCGTGCCAGTGCCGGTCCACGCCGATCGGGCGCGAAGGCGCGGCTACGACCAGGCCGAACTGATCGCTCGGGTGGTGGCAAGTGAGCTCGGGCTCCCTTGTGCGCCCATCCTCGAGCGGGTGCGCGCGACGACGGCCCAGTTCGACCTCGACCGATCGGCACGCGCAACCAACGTCGAAGGGGCATTCCGGCTGAAGCCACGAGCCCGCGATCAGGGCGCGGTCGCGGATCCGCTACCGCTTCGTGGCCGCTGGATCATCCTCATTGACGACGTCGTCACGACGGGGGCGACACTCGCCGCCTGCGCGGCACCGCTGATCGCGGCGGGTGCCATCGGCGTATCGGCGGCGACGGTGGCCCGAGAGCGTTGACCGCGGGCCCGCCGAGCGCGGGCCATGCGTGCTTGGCCGGGTCTCGTTCGTCTCTACCAGTCCCCCGGGAATGGTAAGTCGGTCGGTCGCCAGCGGCGTGGAACGAACGTCGCGGGCGCGGCGACGACGTTAGCAGTCGCCTGAGGACTATTACGAACGAACCCCGCCGAGAAAACGGGCGGCTGGGCGGCTGGGCGGCTGGGCGGCTGCTGGCGGGGCGGCTGCTGGCGGGGCTCGGCGCGGGCGGCTGGGCGCGCCTGGGCGGGCTGCGGTGGCGGCGGGGCGCTCGAGGGGTCGGGTGTAGACTCGGTGGGCGGCGGGTCTCCTGCCGATCCGCCTCAGCCGGCCCAACACACGCGTCGAAGGGAGGGCGCGCGTCCCCGGGAGGTGAGTGTGTGAGGACCATCGTCAAGGGCAAGAACATCGAGGTCTCCGATCGGGTCCGCGCCTACGCGGAGCGGAAGCTGAAGCGCCTCGAGCGGATGCTCGACGATCGCTCCGATGCGGTCGTGGAACTCTCAGTCGAGCAGCACCGCAGCACGTCGGACTCCCACATCGTCGAGGTGACACTCGTCATCGACGGCCAGCCCCTCCGCACGCATGCCGCTGCGGTCAGCCACCAGGCTGGGGTCGACGAGGTCGTCGACAAGCTCGAACGCCGCGCTGTCGATCACCGCGAGAAGCCACGGATCCGGGCCCGCCCGGAGCAGGAGAAGCAGATCCTGCGCCGCATCGCCGACGGAACCTCGACGACGGACCGCGAGCACCGGATCGTCAAGACGAAACGGTTCGCGATCGAGCCGATGTTCGAGGAGGACGCGGCGACCCGGATGGAGGAGCTCGGCCATACGTTCTTCATCTTCGTTAACGCCGAAAACGAACGGATCAACGTCCTCTACCGACGGAGCGACGGCAACCTCGGCCTGATCGAGCCGGTGGTCGGTGGCGACTACGCGCCGGGGTACACGAAGGGCAGCCGCCGCGCGAACGGCCAGCACTGACGGCCCGCTACGGTCCCCCTTCCTGGCCCCGCTTCTCGCGGCGAGGCGGCCGCGTGACCGGCCACGGATCCGGACGCTGCCGACCCTCCGCGATCGGCGCCGACCGCCGGTAGATCCCGGCCTCTCGCGTCATCAGCCCGCCGTCGACGAGGTGGCGCCGCAGCGCGGAGACGTCCGGGTGGAGCAGCGCCAATCGCTGGTTGACCTCGCGCTCCTCGTACGGCCGATCCTCTGGAAAGCACGTGTCGAGGAGATACGGCAGCAGCAGCTCGCGTTTCCGCGGCTTGGCCGGGATCGATGCGAGCCGGCCGTCGCGAACGAACGCCCGGATCACCTTCTCCTCTTCCGTCAGCCGGCGCAACTCGTCAGGTGCCATCGTTCGGAACGTAGCACGCCGGGCCCGGCGGATGCGACCTCCGTCGTGCGACGTCGGCTAGGATGGCCAGCATGCTCCCCGATGGCCGCCGACTCGGCGCCCACCTGCCCCTCGGCACCGGGATGGTCCGCGCGGTCGATCGGGCGAAGGAGATCGGGGCGAACGCGATCCAGATCTTCGGCGACAACCCGACGGCCTGGCGGCGGCGCGCCGAACCGCCGCGTGAGCAGGAGGCCTTCCGCGATCGGCTCCGCGAGTACGACATCCGGCCGGTCGCGATCCACGCCGCGTACCTCGTGAATCTCGCCGGCCTCCACGACGACTTCTTCCAACGCTCGGTCGACGTGCTGATAAACGACCTTCGCAGCGCACCCGGGTTCGCGGCGAACTACGTCAACGTCCACACCGGGTCGCACGGTGGCGCTGGGGTCGCAGCGGGATCGGCGCGAATCGCCGACGGCGTCGTCAGGGTATTCGCCGAGACCGACGGCGGCGCCGACAGCGCTGTCCTGGTCCTCGAGAACTCGGCCGGCGGCGGGTTCGGAATCGGGACGTCGGTCGACGAGTTGGCCGGCATCGCCGAGGCGATCGCCGCTCGCGGTGTCGCGGAAGACAGGGTCGGCTTCTGCCTGGACACGGCCCATGCCTGGGGCGCCGGATACCGTCTATCTGACCCAGACGTGACCGACGAGCTGCTCGACGACTTCGATGCCCGGATCGGGATCGGCCGGCTGAAGATGGTCCACCTCAACGACTCGAAGTCGGAGCTCGGGTCGCGCAACGATCGACACGAGCACGTCGGTGCCGGGCAGATCGGAGAGGCCGGCATGGCCCACCTCCTGCGTCACCCGCTCCTCGCCGGAGCGACGTACTTCCTCGAGACCCCGGGGATGGACGAGGGCTACGACGCGATCAACGTCGCTCGGGCTGTCGCGCTCGCCGAGGGTCGCCCGCTCGAGCCCCTGCCGCCGGGCGCGATGACCCTCCGCGGAAGCCGCGCTCGATCGGCGCCCGAACCGGAGCCCGAGCTCGACTCCGACCCGGCGCCGGTCTAGTCAGAGGTGCTCGCTCGCCTCCGTGCGTCGATCGCCCAGCCGACGCTCGACCGCCTCGTGCTCGCGGGCCTCCTCGTGCTCGCCGCAGTCCTGCGATTCACAAACCTGGCCACGCGCGGGACGTGGGACGCCGACCAGGGGCATGACATGCTGGTCCTCCGGGCGCTCGTTCGGGCGGGTGAGCTGCCGCTTCTGGGGCCGCCGACATCGATCGGCGATTTCCACCACGGCGTCCTGTACTACTACCTGCTCGCTCCCGCCGCGGCCCTGAGCGGTGCGGACCCTCTCGGGGTCGTTGCCGCGATCGCGCTCGCCGGCGTTGCCGCGGTCGCGGTGACGTGGTGGTTGGCGCGCGAGATCGGTGGGTCCGTCGCCGCGGCGGTTGCCGGCCTGCTCATGGCCGTGTCGGCGAGCGCCGTCGACGAGTCGACGTTCATCTGGAACCCGAATTTGATCGCGCTGTCCAGCTCCGTCGCCCTTGCCGCGGCCTGGCGAGCATGGACGGGCGGCCGCGCGCGCTGGTGGGTCGTCGCGGGCCTGGGCATCATCGTCACGATGCACTGCCACGTGCTGGGCAGCGTGCTCCTCCCGCCCGTCGTCGGGCTGTGGATCGCGGATCTCCGCCGTCGGCCTCCAGGCCCGGAGCGATCCGGCCGACTTCGCGCCGGATTGGTTGCCGCGCTTCTGCTGCTTGTGAGCTACGTCCCGCTCGCGATCCATGAGCTGACGGCCGACTTCTCCGAGGTGCGCGCAGCAATCGACTTCATCGCCGGTGGTGGGGAGCCATCAACGATGGCATTTCCAGTGCGGCTCGTGATCGTCGGCCTGCGCGTCCTCGCCTGGCCGCTGACCGGCCTCGTGACAGAGGCTCCGATCGCCGCACTCCTCGCGGCGGGGCTCGTCGTCGGCCTGCTTGCCTGGCGGGTCGTGGCGGGGGTCGGCAAGGAGAGAAGTGCGGCACGCTGGTTCGCGGCCACCCTCGCCTGGACGATCGTCGCACTGACGATCGCAGCGAGCGGGCTCGCGACAGTCATCCCGGGCCTGCCGAACGACCACTATCACGCGTTTGCCGATCCGATCGTGTTCGTGATCGTCGGGTTGGGCGCCTCCGCGCTCGCGGGCTACCGACCTGGCGCACCGGTCGTGGATCGACGGGCGCCCGCGGCAATGGTCGGGGTGGTCGCCGCGGTGGCGCTGGTCGCCACGCTCGTGACCTTCAACCTGTCCCGTCAACCGGCGGCCGTCGTCGCCGACGGTGGCTGGCCCGCGGCCCGCGCGGCGGCGGAGCGGGTCCTCTCGCGGTCTCAACCGCCGTCGATCTCGATCGGCGGCCTTCCGACGTTCAAGTCAACCGACGCGATGCGGTTTCCGCTCGTCGCCGCCGGTGCTGAAGTCGTCCCGCCATCCGTGGAACCAAGCCCGACCCACTCGACGACTCATGTGGTGCTGTGCGACTCGTTGTTCGAGACGGCAATCGGTGCGCCTTGTGGCGGGCCGGCCGAGGACGCGATGGTGTCGGGCTTGGTGTCCGGTCTGGGTCTTCGGCTTGCCGATCGGTTCGAGGCCGCGCCCGGCCGCTGGGTATCGGTCTACCTGACGCGCTAAGAATTGCGACTGCGTTGGCCCACTGCGTTCGTCGCGGATGGGCGCCGAGGGCAAGGCGGATCCGAGCACCGGAGCGAACGGGCTTCAACGCCCGTGAGCGAGGAGCGGAGGATCCAACGCCGCCATCGGCGTCCAGGCGCGACGAACATGCGAATGCCGGCGCCCCAGACGCCGGCATTCGCTGTCCCCGAGACCCGGACGTGGAGGGCGATCCGGGTCGAGCCCTTGGGAAAGTCGGTGTGAGCCCGGTTAGGGGCGGCCCTGACGGCCCATCGGCCGTCCGATCGGGCGAGAGCTGGACATGCTGCGTGACGCCTGGCCGACGCCCGCAACGACGGGTCCGCCGATTGACGGCTGCGAACGGGCGAGGGGGCGGTCGGGCGGCCGGTTCTGTGAGCCCTCGGGCGGCGGGAACGCGCGGCCGAAGCGGCGCATTCGGACCGCGAGGTAGTACTCCATGATCTGGCGAACCTGCGGTTCGCTCAGCATCTCGTCGGCCCGGAGGGCATATTCGACCCGGGCGGTGGGATTCATGGCGCCGGCCGTGACCAAGCCGAGATACTGCGCGGTGTCGGCGTCCTCGCGAAGTTCGCGAAGGCCGCGGGCGAGCTTGGTCGCCGTGCCGAGCGAGGGCATCCGGTCGCCACGGATCAACCGGGAGATCGTCGAGTGATCGACGCCCGATTGCTGTGCAAGTTGGCGCTGCGACATCTTCTTGGCTTTGAGCTGGGCTCGAAGCCATTCATTGAATGCGCGGCCGTTCTGGCTGGTCATCGTGTAGCTAGGCGCTCCATGTCTCGCCCGCGCGGGGAGTCCCGCGCTGCCTGAACTATCCCGTTTAGGACCACTAGTCCTGTATCACCCGTTCGTACCGGGCCGAAACCCACTCAGAACGGTGGTGGGGTCGGGTCCGGTGCGGTCTGACGCGGTTCGGGCGAGAGACACTTGGGAGCGGCAGGCGATCGTAGGCTGATACGACACGCACGAAGACCCGGATGCCGGGGCCGCTACGAGGCCTCGATCTACTCGCGATCAGGCGGCGAGTTCTGGCTCCGGAGGGCGTTCGTAGCCCTGAATCCCGGCTCCGCGTCGCTTGGACGAGAACCAGTACGCGATCGAGCCCAGGACGATGATCGAAAACACGCTGATGGCCCGGTCGATGAGGACGATCGCCGACGCCTGGGGCACGCTGACCTGGTACGCGGCGACGAGGACGCCGCCGACCCCGAGCTCGACCACGCCGAGGCCGGCGGGAGCAAGCGGGACCGCGGTCAGGAGCGACCCGATCAGGGCGACGAAGACGGCTCCCGACAGGCCAAGCTCGACGCCCGGGAAGTTGAGCGCCTGGACGACGAGATACAGCCTCAGCGCCTCGGTCGCCCAGATCATGCCGGTGATCACCATCAGGCGTGGCAGGGCCCGAATCCCGACGGCGCCGAAGACCCCTTCCTCGAAGCGGTCGTACAGCTCGATCGCGCGGTGTGGCAGCGGCAGCCGGACGAGGATCCGGCGGCCGAAGTTGCGCAACGTCAGCAGTCCAAGCGCCAGCAGCACGATCACGGTCACGCCGATCGCAGCTACCACCTGCACCTCGCCGGGCAGCCCGTCGCGGAAGCTCCAGAAGCCGGCCGCAAGGCCCAGCACGGCGATCGCGAACAGGTCCAGGATCCGCTCGATGAACACGGTTCCGACCGTCCGACTGAGCGACACCGGCGCGTTGATCTTCAGCAGGTAGGCGCGGTAGAGGTCGCCAAGCTTCGCCGGCACGAGACAGTTGACCAGCCACGACAGGAAAATGATCTCGGTCGCGTCGCGGGTCCGGATGCGCAGGCCCGTTCCCTTCAGGAGGATCGACCAGCGCAGGCCTCGCAGCGGGAACCCGAGATAGAAGATCAGGAAGCCGGCAAGGATCAGCAGCTTGTTCGAGCGGCCGATCGCATCGAACAGCTCGTTGATGTCGACGTTGAGGGCGACGCGGAAGATCAGCGCGAGCAGGATGAGCGGAACGGCGAGCGACAGGATCGTCCTTGGCTGACGGAGACGCCGGCCCAGCGAGAGCGAGTCGGCGCTGACGCGATCGGCGCTCCGACGGTCCTCGGCGGTGCGCCGCTCCTCTGCGGTCCGGCGCTCAGGGTCGTGCTCGCCGCGGCCCTGCCGTCGTTGATGACCGCGCCGGTCGAATCCAGCGCGCCGATCCGGTTCCGGAATCGCCGACTCGCTATCAGGCTCCCGATCTGACTCGGAGCCGGGCAGGTTCGGCTGGTCGTCGTCGCTCATCGGACGGTGGCCTTGCGGCCGTTGCCCTTGCGACCGTTGCCGCGGGCGATCTGAACGAGCTTGGCGAACGGTGTCACGACCCGTACGAAGAACGTCGCCCGACCGGCGACGAGCTGGACGTCCGGCAATGCTGCGAGGAGGCCCTCGGGGGTGGACGGATCGCCGTCGGTCGCGACGTAGGCGACCCCGATCTCCATCGCCGAGTGGGCATCGGAGACGGCGACGCCGCGCAATCCGTGCGAACCGGCGAAGATCGCCGCCCGCTCGTTGCCGTTGCCGACCATGATCCGGGCGTTATGGACCTCGACCCAGTCGACGAGGGGCGCGAGAACGTCCATCGCCTCGTCCGTGAGGAGCGAGCTGCGGAATTGGTCGAACGGATGAGGAATTCCCACCAGGCCGCCCTGGGCCCGGATCTCCGCGATCGCCTCTGCGGGGGGCAGGCCGCTTGTCACGGGCCGCTCGAGGAACGCGGCGATCAGGTCACCGTCGGTCGTTTTGACCTCCTGGCCGATGATCACGGTCAGCTCCGGTGCGATCGTTCGCGCGATCTCCCGAGCCGCAATCGCTCCGTCGATCCTGTCGTGGTCGGTGATCGCCAGGTGGGTCAAGCCGCGCGCGGTGGCCGCCCGAACGACCGACTCCGGCGACGCAATTGAATCGAAGGACGCCGAGGTATGGACGTGCAGGTCCACGAAACGTCGGGCCGACGGCGTCGACGGAGCTCCGCCTCGGAGACCTCGGGCCGACGGCGTCGATGGAGCTCCGCCTCGGGCCTCGGTGGGCGTGAGGCCGTTCGATGCTGAAGGTGCCACGTTCTAGATCTGGGACACCAGCGACTTCTTGAAGAAGTCGTAGTGCTCGAGGGCGAGCCCGGTGCCGATGGCGACGCAGTTGAGGGCGTTCTCGGCGACGTGGCACGGGACGCCGGTCACCTGGGTCAGGAGCTTGTCGATGTTCCGCAGCAGTGAGCCGCCGCCGGACATGACCATGCCCTTGTCGATGATGTCCGAGCTGAGCTCCGGCGGGGTCTGCTCGAGGACCAGCCTGACCGCCGCGACGAGCTGCTGGAGCGGCGCCTCGATGGCCTCCATGACCTCGGAGCTCGTGATCGGGATCGTCCGCGGCAGGCCTGCGATGAGATCGCGACCGCGGACCTCCATCGTCAGCTCGCGCTCGAGCGGAAGGGCCGTGCCGATCTGGATCTTCACCTCCTCTGCCGTCCGCTCGCCGATCATGAGGTTGTACTTCTTGCGGATGTACGTCGCGATGTGCTCGTCGAACTTGTTGCCGCCGACACGCAGCGACGTCGACACGACGATCCCGCCAAGAGCGATGACCGCGATCTCGCTGGTTCCGCCGCCGATGTCGATGACCATGTTGCCGGACGGGCCGCTGATCGGGACGTTGGCACCGATCGCCGCCGCCAGCGGCTCCTCGATCAAGTAGGCGGCCTTGGCGCCGGCCTTGAGCGCGGCGTCGCGAACGGCCCGCTTCTCGACCGAGGTGACCCCGGCCGGCACGCTGATCATGACCTCTGGCCGGCTCAGCCCCAGGTGCCCCTTGGTCGCCTTGGCGATGAAGAAGCGGAGCATCGCCTCCGTGATCACGTAGTCGGCGATCACGCCATCCTTCATCGGCCGGATGGCCTGGATGTTGCCGGGCGTCCGGCCGATCATCTCGCGCGCTTCTTCGCCAACCGCCACGATCCGGTTGTCGTCGGACACAGCGACGACGGATGGTTCCGTGATCACCACGCCCTTGCCCTTGACGTAGACGAGGACGTTGGCCGTGCCGAGGTCGATACCGATCTTCATGAGCTGGTCGAGTCAGTCCCTTCTGCGAGGCGCTCAATCCTGGCGCCGAGGTCCAGGAACTTGCTCTCGATGTTCTCATACCCCCGATGCACGTGGTGTGCGCCGTGAATCGTGGTGACGCCATCGGCCGCCAGGGCGGCGAGGATCAGCGAGGCGCCCGCCCGCAGGTCTCCGATCTCGACGTCCGCGCCGTGGAGAGGCGTGCGGCCCGTGATCGTAGCGTGCCCGCTGTCCTTGATGTCTACATTGGCTCCCATCCGGTTGAGCTCCTCGAGCCACTCGAGGCGATCCTCGAAGATCGTCTCGCTGACGTGCGACACGCCGTTGGCCTGCGTCAGCAGCACCGAGGTCGGCGGCTGGAGATCCGTCGCGAGGCCGGGATACGGCTGCGTCTCGATGTCGACCGCGTGGAAGCCCGGGGCGTCGATCGTGCTGCCATCCACTTCGATCGTGTCCCGACCGCAGTTGAGCGAAACGCCTGTCCGCCCGACCGTCTCGATGAACGCGCCGAGGTGGTCGCACGGTGCGCCGGTCAGCGTGATTCGGCCGCCGCTGACGGCTCCGGCTACGACGAACGTCCCGGCCTCGATGCGATCGGGGATGACATGGTGGTCGGCGCCGCGGAGGCGCTTCTTGCCGTTGATCTCGATCGTGTCCGGGTACGTGCGCTCCACGTCCGCGCCCATCTTCTGGAGGAACGCGATGAGGTCATCGATCTCGGGCTCCTGGGCCGCCGGATGGATCGCCGTGTGGCCCTCGGCGAGGGTCGCGGCGAGCATCGCGTTCTCGGTGCCCATCACCGACACGAACGGGAACCGGACCTCCGTCCCGCGGAGCCGGCCCGGCGCGGTCGCGAAGAAGTAGCCGTTGCGGTAATCGATCTGGGCGCCAAGCGCCCGCATCGCATCGACGTGGAGATCGACCGGGCGCCGCCCGATCCGGTCGCCGCCGGGGTTGCTGATGATCACGCGGCCGAATTGCGCGAGCAGCGGCCCGAGGAGCATGAAGCTCGCCCGCATTTTCGCCGCCGCCTCGAGCGGCACGAACAGCCATTCGACATCGCCCGAGGCGACCTCGTAGGTGTTCGGCGCCGGATGGTCGACGACGACCCCGAGATCCCGGAGCGTCTCGGCCATGACGCGCACGTCCTCGATCTCCGGGACATTCGTGAACCGGCAGCGCTCGCCGGTCAACGTTGCTGCGGCGAGCAGCTTGAGCGAGGCGTTCTTCGACCCACTGATCGGGACGGTGCCATTCAGGGGGCGACCGCCCTCGATCCGGAACACCTCGCGGGTGACCGCCTCGGGCGTGACTTCCCAATGGAACGGTTTAGCGTCAGCCATTGCTAGCGACGCTCATGAACCGGCAACCTCATGTCGACCTGCCATTCGCCCACCGCCCACCGGGGCACAAGGCTGAGCTCCGCGAGGCCATTGGTCCGAGGTTTGCCTATGCATGGGCTAGCCTCAGCGCCGACGACCCTCGCGGTGCCGGCGCTGGGCGAGGCGTTCTCGGAGCATCGCGGCTTGCAGCGCCATCCGGGCCTGGGCGAGCTCCGCGGCCCCCACTTCCCCGCCTTCGAGGGCCCGTTCCGCTTCTCGGCGCGCTTCCTGCGCCTTCTCGAGATCGATCTCCGATGCCATGTCGGCCGTTTCCGCCATCACGACGACCTTATCGGGCAGGACCTGGAGGAAGCCGCCGGCGATCGCGAACGATTCCTCGGTGCCACCCTTCCGGATGCGGAGCTCGCCGACACCGAGCGTCGACACGAGCGGCGCATGGTGGGGCAGCACGCCGATCTCGCCCTCGCCGCCGGGCAGCGTGACCGCGTCGACCTCGTCCGAGTAGGCCAGCCGCTCCGGCGTCACGATCTCGAGTTGAAGGGGCATGGATTAGCCCTTGCCCTCGCCGTCGGTCGGCTCGGTCGAGGCCGCGGCGGGTTCAGTCGCCTTGGGCTCGGCCGCGTCGTCCTCAGCCGTGTCGTCCTGTGCCGTGTCGTCCTGTGCCGTCTCGCTTTCGGCAGCGGCCGCCGCCGCGGGGGCGGCGGACTTCGACGCACCCGACTTCGAACCACCGGAGCCCGAACCGCCCTCCAGCCGATCGGCGTTGGCCCGCACGTCGTCGATCGTGCCGGCGAGGAAGAAGGCCTGCTCGGGCAGCGTGTCGGCCTTGCCCTCGAGAATCTCCTTGAACGAAGCAACCGTGTCCTTGATCGAGACGTAGGCGCCCGGTCGGCCGGTGAAGACCTCGGCCACGAAGAACGGCTGGCTGGCGAAGCGCTGGAGCCGGCGAGCACGTGCGACCGTCGCCTTGTCCTCCTCCGACAGTTCGTCGATGCCGAGGATCGCGATGATCTGCTCGAGGTCCTGGAAGCGCTGGAGGACGCGCTTCGTCTCCTGCGCCACGTCGTAGTGCTCCTGCCCGACGATGTTCGGGTCGAGGACGCGCGACGTCGAGGTCAGCGGATCGACCGCCGGGTAGATCCCGAGCTCGGCGATCGCCCGCTCGAGGCGGATCGTCGAGTCGAGGTGGGCGAACGTCGTAGCCGGGGCAGGGTCGGTGTAGTCGTCGGCGGGCACGAATACTGCCTGGAGCGAGGTGATCGACCCGTTCTTCGTCGAGGTGATCCGCTCCTGGAGCGCGGCCATCTCCGTCGCGAGGTTTGGCTGGTAGCCGACCGCCGACGGCATCCGGCCGAGCAGTGCGGAGACCTCCGAGCCGGCCTGGGTGAATCGGAAGATGTTGTCGATGAAGAGGAGGACGTCCCGGTTCTCCTCGTCGCGGAAGTACTCGGCCATCGTCAGGCCGGTCAGCCCGACCCGTAGGCGCGCGCCCGGCGGCTCGTTCATCTGGCCGAAAACGAACGCGGTTTTGGCGATGACGCCCGACTCCGTCATCTCGTGAATGAGGTCGTTGCCCTCGCGGGACCGCTCGCCGACGCCAGCGAACACGGACACGCCGGCGTGCTCCTGGGCGACGTTCCGGATCAGCTCCTGGATGATGACGGTCTTGCCGACGCCGGCGCCACCGAAGATGCCGATCTTGCCGCCCTTCTTGAACGGGCAGATCAGGTCAATGACCTTGAGGCCCGTCTCGAAGACCTCGACCTCGGTCGTCTGCTGGTCGAAGGCGGGAGCCGAGCGGTGGATCGGCAGGGTGTTCGTTCGGTCGACGTCACCCTTCTCGTCGATCGGATTGCCAAGGACGTCGAAGACTCGGCCGAGCGTCACTTCGCCGACCGGAACCGAGATCGGGCCGCCGGTATCGAGCACCGGGATGCCGCGAGCCAGGCCGTCGGTCGTGGTCATCGCGACGGCGCGGACCCAGTTGTTGCCAAGGTGCTGCTGGACCTCGCAGACGAGCGGCGTGCCCTCGCGCTGGATCTCGACGGCGTTGTAGATCGCCGGCAGCTTGCCGGGCGGGAACTCGATGTCGACGACGGGTCCGGTGATCTGGATCACACGGCCCGTCCCCTGGGCTGTGGCGGTCGGCATGGGTCTTCGTCTGCCTCCTGGTGGGCTTCGCGCGTCTAGCGGGCTTGCGCGCCGGACGCGATCTCGATCATTTCGCGGGTGATGTTCGCCTGGCGAACCTTGTTGTAGGCGAGCGTGTAGTCCTCGATCAGGTCCTCGGCATTGTCTGTCGCGTTCCGCATCGCCACCATCCGGCTCGACTCCTCGCTGGCCTTGCTCTCGAGGACGGCCTGGAACAACCGGGTGGCGACATAGCGTGGCACGAGTCGCTCGAGGACCGCCCCCGGGCTCGGCTCGAAGATGAACTGGTTGCCGGGGATGCCTTCCGTGTCCTCCGACGGCTCGATCGGCAGCAGCGTGTCGAGGGCCGGACGCTGAGTCAATGTAGACACGAACTGGCTGAACACGATGTCAACGCTGGTGTACTTCTCGGCGAGATAGTCGTCCGTGATGAGCCGGGCCAGCGGCAGGACGTCCGCGAATGTCGGCCGATCGCCGAATCCCTCGAAGTGGGCCTCCATCGGGACGCGGGCGCGGCGCATCGCGTCGCGCCCCTTGCGGCCGACGGTGACCACGGCGAGGTCGCCGCCCTTCTCGGTGATCTCCTGGGCGGCGAACCGAATCGTGTTCGTATTGAACGGACCGGCAAGTCCGCGATCGCTCGTGACGAGCACGATCAGGCGCTTGCCGCCCTCGCGCTTCGCAAGAAGCGGATGCTCGTCGCCACCGAGAACGGTCGCGAGGTCGGCGAGGACCTCGTCGATCTTCTCGCTGTACGGCCTGGCGGCAAGCGTGGCGTCCTGGGCGCGCTTCAGCTTCGAGGCGGCCACGAACTGCATGGCGCGAGTGATCTGCTTGATGTTCTTGACGGCGGCAATTCGCCGCCGAATCTCGCGCTGGCTGGCCATTAGAGTCCTCGGCCGCCGATCACGCCAGGAACAGCTGGCGCTGGGCGTCCAGGGCTTCGTCGAGGGCCGCCGCGAGCTCGTCGGTGAGGGTCTTCGTCCCGCCAAGCTCTTCGAGGATGTTCGGCCGCTCGGTCTCGAGGAAGCGGTAGAACTGGGTCTCGAACTCCTTGACGCGCGGCGTCGGGATGTCGTCCAGCTTGCCGGTCGTCGCGGCGTAGAGGATCGCGACCTGCTTCTCGACCGGGAGCGGCTGGTACTGCGGCTGCTTGATGACCTCGCTGAGCTTCTCGCCGCGGGTCAGCTGGTCGCGCGTGGCCTTGTCGAGGTCCGACGCGAACTGGGCGAAGGCCGCGAGCGAGCGGTACTGGGCGAGGTCGAGCTTGAGCGGCGCCGCGACCTTCTTCATCGCCTTCGTCTGGGCGGCGGAGCCGACGCGCGAGACCGAGATCCCGATGTTGAGCGCGGGCCGCTGGCCGGCGTTGAACAGGTCCGTCTCGAGGAAGATCTGGCCGTCTGTGATCGAGATCACGTTCGTCGGGATATAGGCCGACACGTCACCCGCCTGCGTCTCGATGATCGGCAGTGCGGTCAGCGAGCCGCCGCCGTTTGCCTCGTTCAGGCGTGCCGCCCGCTCGAGCAGCCGGCTGTGGAGGTAGAACACGTCGCCCGGATAGGCCTCGCGGCCGGGTGGCCGGCGGAGCAGGAGCGACATCTCGCGGTAGGCCCAGGCGTGCTTGCTGAGGTCGTCGTAGACGCACAGAGCGTCCTTGACGAGGCCCTGGCCTGCGACCTCGACGCCGTTCTCCATGACCTCTTCGCCCATTGCCACGCCGGAATACGGAGCGAGGTACTGGAGCGGGGCGGGCTCTTCCGCGCCGGCGACGACGACGATCGTGTGATCCATGGCGCCGTTCTGCTCGAGCACGGCGACGGTCTGGGCGACCGTCGACAGCTTCTGGCCGATCGCGACGTAGATGCAGACGAGGCCTTTGCCCTTCTGGTTGATGATCGTGTCGATGGCGATCGCCGTCTTGCCCGTCTGGCGGTCGCCGATGATGAGCTCCCGCTGGCCCCGACCGATCGGGATCAGGGCGTCGATCGCCTTGATGCCGGTCTGGACCGGCGTATCGACCGACTGGCGGACGATGACGCCGGGGGCGATCCGCTCGACCGGACGGGCCTTCTTCGACGCGATCGGGCCCTTGTCGTCGAGCGGCCGCCCCAGCGGGTCGACGACGCGGCCGAGGAGCGCCTGGCCCACCGGGACTTCGGCGACGCGGCCGGTGGTCTTGACCGTGTCGCCTTCCTTGATCGCGCGTGCGTCACCGAGGATGACCGCACCGACCGTCTCTTCCTCGAGGTTCAGGGCAAGGCCGAAGACATCGCCGGGAAACTCGAGCAGCTCCGACGCGAGCGCCGCGTCGAGCCCGTAGATCTGGGCGATGCCATCGCCGACCTCGACGACGGTCCCGACGCTTCGGGTCTCGATTCCGGCGTCGAACGAGTCGATCGCGGACTTGAGGATGCTGGTGATCTCGTCAGAGCGAATGGCCATTGGAAGGGTTCTCCTACAGGGCGCCCGAGGCGAGCTGGTTCCGCAGCCGCTCCAGGCGGCCAAGGACGCTCCCGTCGATGAGTCGATCGCCGATGCGCACGATGAGTCCGCCAAGAATGTCTGGGTCGACGTCGGTCTCGAGTTCCACGCGCCCGCCGATCAACTCCTCGAGGCGCGTGACGATCGCCTTGCGCTCCTTGGCGTCGAGCGGCGCGGCGCTGGTGGCGGTGGCGTGGGTGAGTCCCTGGCGCTGGTCGTCCAGCCGGGCGAACTCCTGCGCTACGCGCGGCAGCTGCTCGATCCGACGGCGCCGAAGGAGGAGCACGACGAGGCTGCGGACCGGGTCGCTCAGCTTGCTGAAGATCTGCTGGGCGGCATCGATTCGCTGCTCGACCGAGATGGCCGGGTTCGAGAGAATCGGCTCGATGTCGCCCGTTAAGAGCGTGGCAGCGGCGAAGTCGAGCTCCTTCCGCCACGTCTCCAGGGTGTCGTCCCGAAGGGCGATCTGGAAGGCGGCTTCGGCGAAGCGGCGCGGGGCCGTGTCCCGACGGGCCATCAGCTATTCGAACCGTTGGTCTGGCCGGCGGTCTCGGCGAGGAACTCCTCGACGAGGCGACGCTCGCGTTCGCTAGTCAGCGTCTCCCCGACGACCTTGCTGGCCGCGCGAAGGGCAAGGTCCGCGACCTCCGCCCGGACCTCCGCGATCGCCCGCACTTTCTCGGCTTCGATGTCCGCAGCCGCGCGTTCGCGGATGCGTTCCAGCTCAGTCTTCGTCGCGGCGATGTCGGCGTCCCGGCTCTCCTGGGCCACCTTCTGGGCGCGGGTCAGGATGTCGTTCGCCTCGCGCCGCGCCTCCTGGATGGTCGCTGCGCGCTCCGTTTCGCCCTGTTCACGGTCACGGCGAGCCTGCTCCGCGTCCTTCAGGCCCTGCTCGATCCGCGTCCGGCGCGATTCGAGGATCTCGTTGATCGGCCCGAAGGCGAATCGTGAGATCAGGAACAGGAACAGCAGGAAGTTGAGCGAGCTGACGATGATCCAGAACAGGTTGATCTGAAGCCCCGCGCCACCGCCTTCCTCGGCCAGGGTGGCAACGGCGCGCTGGGTCGCGCCCGTCGCGATCGACAGCAGGATGTCCACGGCGATCGATGGTCCCTGCGCCTACGTCGCTGCGCCGACGAACGGGTTGGCGAAGATGACGAGCAGGCCGACGACGACCGCGAGGACGCCGAGGCCTTCGGCGAACGCCGCGCCGAGGATGAACTGCAGGCGCATCTGGCCGGCCGCATCAGGATTGCGGCCGATCGCCGCGTTCGTCATCCCTGTCAGGATGCCGATCCCGATGCCCGGGCCGATGACGCCAAGGGCCGCCAGGCCCGCTCCGATCAGATCCATGTGAACCCTTCCTCCTTTGCCTCGATCGATCGCCGAGGTGTTTGACCAGCCTTTGTCGCTCAGGTTGCCGGTGAGCCGTGGGGCTCCGACGATCTGGGCGGTCCGACATTGCCTTCGGGGATCTCCTCGAGCGGATGCTCGGTGGCGTGATCCTCCGTGTGACCCTCGATCGCGATGAGCGTGAACATGAGGGTCAGGGTTGAGAAGATGAGCGCCTGGACGAAGTTCAGCAGGAATTCCAGGCCGACGAGCGCGATCGGGAAGACCGAGATCAGCAGCGCCGTCACGACGCCGAGCGCGACCTCACCCCCGTAGATGTTGCCAAAGAGTCGCATCGCCAGTGTGACCGGCTTGACGAACTCTAGGAGGAACTCGAGCGTGCCCACGAAGAGGCCAAGGATGCCGGGCCCGATCCCCTTGCGGAACTCACCCAGCGGGAAGAACTTCGCGAGGTAGCCGCGAAACCCCAGGCTTCGGAAGCCTTCGATGTGGAAGACGAAGAAGCTGACGAGGGCCAGGCCGATCGTGATGTTGAGATCGCTCGTCGGGGCGCGGAGCAGCTCCACCTTGCCGACGAGCGGCAGCAGCCCGCTCCAGTTCGAGAAGAGGATGAACAGGAAGAGCGCGGCGAACAGCGGCACGTAGCGGCGCGCCTGGTCGCCCCCGATCGAGAGCGCGAAGTTCTGCAGGCTCTCGAACAGGAACTCGACGAAGTTGTGGGCCCGGCCAGGGATATCGCGCAGGCCGCGGGTGAACAGGATCGCGCAGAAGAGGACGAAGGCCATCACGATCCATGACGTGAGGATCGTCGAGGAGATGGTCGGCTCGAAGAAGGCGAGTGCCCCCGGGGCCGGTTCGTCACCGTGGATGGGGTCGAAGATCACGTGCGGCGGTACCAGCTCGAGGTTCGCGGCGATCCCGTCCGTCGGATACTTGCCCGTCCCGCTCTCGCCGGGCGGCGGCGGGACGACGATGAACGCAACGATGTCGATGACGACCACGGCGATGATGACCGCCAGAATCGGCAGCCTCGATCGCTTTCGGGGTGCGTCGGCCGGGGCATCTGACGGCGACGCCGTCGGTTCCGCAGCCGTATCGCTCTCGTCGATCGTCACGCTCGCTCCCGTGCTCCGGCGCGTCGATCACGCGCCGCGAATTATCTGGACCGGTCTCGTCGCTTGTGTCAGTCGTACCGCGACATGAACCGCGTCATGAGCCGGTAGGAGCCGACGAAACCCGCCGTCAGACCGAGCCCAAGACCCACCAGGAGGAAGATCGGTCCGGTCCTCAGCTGAGCGTCCACCCAGACACCGGCGAGGACTCCCGCCAGGATCGTGACGAGGAGGACGAGGCCCACCTCGGAGAGGATCGCAATGTATGCGCCGACCGGTCCGAGCCCGTTCATAGGCCCCCTAGCGAACCGGCGGGAGTATAGCAGCTGCGAACCGGAGATCGCGGCCGGCGACCCCTTCTTCCGGGTGGCCGTCGCCTCGCCGACGCGGATATGCGCCGGGGGATTACCTGAGCGCTCTCGCGCTCGCTTGTCGCCGATATCCTGGCCGTCCATGCCTGGCCCGAATGGCTGCTCGTCAGGACCGCGAGTCAGGCGCAGGTTCGAACGTTTCTAAGCCTGCAGCGGATATCTCGCGCGGCGTCACGGAGCCGGTGACACGGGCGACGGCGATACCGAAGAGCTCGGCGGGGGCGTCTCGGCGGAGGGAGTCGGGGTTGGGGCGACCGTTGGCGTTGGCGTGGCAGGTGTCGGGGTCGGGGACGGCGGCGGAGTCGGTGTCGGGGTCGGGGTGGGTGTCGGCCGCGGCGTTCGGGTCGGCGTTGGTGTCGGCCGGGGGGTTCGGGTCGGTGTCGGGCTCGGGGTCGGCGACGCGGTGGGCGAAGGCGTCGGCGATGCAGTCGGGCTCGGCGACGGGCTCGGAGACGGCGTCGGGCTGGGGCTCGGGCTCGACGTGGGCTCGGGACTGGCGGATCCGTCAACGCCCGTCGACGCCGAGATGCCTGGCGTGCCGGTCGCCGTCAGGACCTCGCCGCCGAACCCGCGCGGGACGAACGCCAGGGCGAGGACCAGGATTGCGATCGCGGCGATTCCGAGCACGCCCGCGATTCGGCGTTCGAGCGCAAGAGCGTTCGCGGGTCGCCGACGAGCGCGGCGGCGGGCCGGTGAGTACGCGGCAAACTGGACCCCAGGGATGGGCCGCGGCGGCGGACTGCCCTGTCCGAGCGGGTGGGCCTGCTGGGTGCCACGCGAGATGACGAGCCGAGTCGGTACGGTCGGGCCAGGGGCGACGCCGGCCAGGTTGTCGTGGGGTTCGGTCACCGCCGGAATGGCTGCAACCGGGGGCGGCCGGCGCTTCTCGGCGACCGCTAGCCGGCTGCGCAGGCGCCGGACGGCCTCCATCCCGACCGATTCGTCGACCACTCGGGGCAGGTGCCGCGCCCCTCCGGCGTCTCGCGGCATGAACCGCAGCGCGATCGCGGCGAACGCGACGACGACAGCGATGACGACGATGTACTCCACGGTCGTGAGCTCTCCAGCGCGACCTCGGGCGAATGGCCCGACCCTCTCATCGCGATGCTAGCACCGGCTCGGGCCCCGTCACACTCCCCCGGACCGCACCGAACCCCAACAGCCTTAGCGCCTCGGCGACGCCTCGCTGAGTGGCGATTCGGGTTCGATCCTCCCCGGCGTCTTCGAGCGGCCCCGGCCCCGTCCGAGGTCGATTCGCGAAAGACCGAACAGGACGATGCCGATCACCACGAAGACGCCGAGGAACGCGTAGACCTGGCCGGCACCCGACAGGAGCAGCGACAGGACACCCAGGCCGGCGCAGATCCCGTAGATCAGCAGCACGGTCTGGCGATGCGACAGCCCGACGTCGAGCAGCCGATGGTGGAGGTGGCCGCGATCGGGCGAGAACGGCGATCGGCGCTGCGAGATGCGCCGAACGATGATCCAGAAGGCATCGATGATCGGCACGCCGAGGACGAGCACGGCGACCGCGACCTTCGCCGAGCCGAGGATCGACAGCACGGCCAGCGTGTAGCCGATGAACATCACTCCGCTCGTCCCGACGAAGACGCTCGCCGGGTGGAAGTTCCAGCGGAGGAAGCCGAGCAACGAGCCGGCAAGCCCGAAGCACATGACCGCGATAAACGGCTGGTTGACCTGGGCCGTGAGGCTGATCATCCCGAGCGTCACGGCCGCGATCAGCGCGACCCCGGACGACAGCCCGTCGAGGCCGTCGATGAAATTGATGCTGTTGATCATCCCGGCGATCCAGACGATCGTGAATCCGATCGCGAACGGCCCGTCGAGCGCGATGACACCAGGCTCGAACGGGTCGTTGACGAGCTCGACGAGGACGCCCATCGAGATCGCGAAGAGCGCCAGGGCCAGCTGGAACGCGAACTGCCAGCGCGCCCGCAGGTCGAAGTAGTCGTCGAGCACGCCGAATCCAGCGGCCACCGCTCCCCCCAGGAGCAGCGCGACGACCGTAGACGGCTCGACGGCGCGGGGGACCGGCAGGACGTGGCTGTCGGCGTTCGCCAGGCCGACGCCGGCCGCCACAACGATGAACGCGATGGCGACCGCCACGCCACCGCCGCGCGGGATCGGGACGACATTGACGCGCCGCTGGTTTGGAAGATCGACCGCGTTGACCCGCACCGCGATCCGGCGGACGAGTGGCGTTAGAACGAACGCGAGGAGCGCGGCAGCCGCGAACGCCGCCAGGATGAACGGCAGCGCCTGTTCGGCGAACGGGCTCAGCCTCACGCCGCGGGCAGCCCCGTCGGACTTCTCGGTCCGGTCAGGCCGGGGACCGGGAAGCGTGCACAGATCTCGGAGACGGTGGCCGCCAGTCGGCGCTGCTCGGATTCGTCGTCGCGAGACTCGATCGCGTCGATGATCAGCCGGCCGATCTCTCGCATCTCGTCGGGGCCCATTCCGCGTGACGTGACCGCCGGCGTTCCAACTCTGATGCCGGACGAGGTGTTGGCTGGCTGGCCATCGAAGGGGATCTGGTTCTTGTTGACGGTGATACCGATCTCGTCGAGGAGGTGCTCGGCGTCCTTGCCCGTGACCCCGAGCGACATCACGTCGACGAGCATCAGGTGGTTGTCCGTTCCGCCGGAGACGAGCCGGGCACCGCGACCCGTCAGCGTTTCGGCCAGCGTTGCCGCGTTCTCGACCGTCCGTCGTTGATCGCGTTTGAAGTCCTCGCCCAGTGCGAGCTGAAAGCCGACGGCTTTGCCGGCGATCACATGCATCAGCGGTCCGCCCTGGACGCCCGGGAAGACTGTCTTGTCGATGGTGGCCGCCAGGGACGTCTTGACGTTCGGGAACCGGGCGGCATCGACCGAGTCCGGCAGCTCGAGGCGGCTGAAGATGAGCCCGCCGCGTGGGCCGCGAAGCGTCTTGTGCGTGGTCGTCGTGACGATGTCGGCGTGCGGGAACGGCGACGGATGGACACCGGCGGCGATCAGCCCGGCGATGTGGGCCATGTCCACGAAGAGCAGCGCGCCGACACCGTGGGCAATGGCCGCCATCCGCTCGAAGTCGAAGATCCGCGGGTAGGCCGAGGCGCCCGCAACGATGAGCTTCGGGCGCACCTCGGCGGCCTGGGCCTCGAGGGCGTCGTAGTCGATTCGCTCCGTGTCCTCGCGGACGCCATACGCGTGGATCTCGTAGAGGCGGCCGCTGAAGTTGAGCTTCATGCCGTGGGTCAGGTGACCGCCCTGGTCGAGGCGCATCCCCATCACCCGATCGCCGGGCTCGAGGACGCTGAAATAGGCGGCCATGTTCGCCTGGGCGCCGGAGTGCGGCTGGACGTTGACATGCTCGGCGCCCGGGAAGAGGGCAAGGGCGCGCTCCTGCGCGAGACGCTCGGCGACATCGACGTACTCGCATCCGCCGTAGTAGCGCTTGCCCGGCAGCCCTTCCGCGTACTTGTTCGTCAGCCAGCTGCCCTGGGCCTCCATGACGGCAGCCGACACATAGTTCTCGCTGGCGATGAGCTCGATCTTGTCGTGCTGCCGGCGGCGCTCGCCGAGCATCGCCTCCCAGAGCTCAGGGTCGACCTCCGAGATCGGCGCACTGCCGAGGCCCGTCCGCTCGGAGATGCTCATCCCTCGCCTCCTGCTCCCGCGCCCACGTCGCGGGCTATCTTCCCACGAACCGTCCCCTCGCCGGGCCCAGGTGGCCCTTCAGCGCGTCGGGTACGGCTGGCCGGCCGCACGCAGGCATGCAGCGATCGCTGCGAACGAGATGGCGCCTTCCCGCAGGATCCGGGTCCCGACCGAGGAGCAGTCCACGATGGTCGACGGTGGCCCCCCACGGGCCGGTCCGCCGTCGAGGATGAGATCGATTGCCGCGCCGAGCTGGTCGCGGATCTCCGCCGCATCCGATGCCTCCGGCATGCCGGACAGGTTTGCCGACGAGACCGGCAGCGGCCCAAGTGCAGTCGCGAGCGCCCGCGGGGCGGGATGGTCCGGGAGTCGCAGGCCGATCGTCGGGCGGCCACCGGTCAGCTCGCCCGGCAGTCGCGTCCCAGGACGCTGCGACAGGACCAGCGTCAGGCCACCTGGCCAGAACGCCTTCGCAAGCGCGTCGGCGGCTGGCGGCCAGAGCGCCAGCGTCCGTGCCTGGTCGGCGTCCGCGAGAAGCAGGACGACGGCCCGATCGCCCGGTCGTCGCTTGGCCGCGAACAGACGATCGATCGCGCCGGGCATTGCGAGGTCGGCCGCGAGCCCGTACACCGTATCGGTCGGTAGCGCGACGACGCCACCGGCCTGCAGCACGCGAATCGCCTTGGCGCGACCCGCGTCGTCGTCGGCGACAACCCTCGCCGTCATGGCGTGGCGCTGGTCATGCCGTCGCGGCGAGATCGGCCGAGGCGCGTGCCTCGCTCGCCTCCCCCGCGAGGCGCTCCGACGTGCGGGCGGCGGCCTTTGGCGGCGCGAGCACGAGTTGCTCGATCAGCTGTGCGACGCCCTCGTCGGCCAGCGGCGGCGCGATGTAGCGAGCGACGGCTCGCACGGGCCCCGGCGCATGCGGCATCGCCGCCCCGTGACCGACCGCGGCGATCATCTCCAGATCGTTGAACTGGTCGCCGATCGCGAGGACGTTCGAGAGGGGCACGCCCGCCCGGCGGGCCAGCCACCCAACGGCTGCGCCCTTGGATACACCGGGCTGGAGGAACTCGAGGAAGCGCGGATGGCTGATCGTGACGGCGGCCCGGCCCTCGAACCTGGCCCGTGCGACGTCGAGGACCGCGTGATCGATCGGACCCTCGGACACGGCGATGACTTTCGACACGGGTCGCTTCACCCAGGCGATGAGATCGTCGACCACGACGGCGCGGCCGCCGAGGAACGCCGAGTAGTCCTCGGCCCGCGGGTCGTCGGCGCGGATGACGAACCGCTCGAGATGGTTCACGTGCGGGTCGAGCCCGATCGAGCGCGTCCACTCGATCGCCTCGCGGGTGGCGGCCGCCGCCAGCGGCCGATGGAAGAGGAGTCGCCCGAGTCGCTCGTCGCCCGGCTCGGGGATCGCGCGGATCAGCGCACCCTGGTAGCCGACGATCGGGTCGCCGATGCCGAGCTGGCGGGCGAACCGCAGGGCACTCGTCGCCATCCGCCCCGTGACGATCGAGACGGAGACCCCGCGTTCGATCGCGGCCGCGATCGCGGCCTTCGTCCGCTCCCGGAGCACGAGATCGTCGCCGATGAGCGTGCCGTCGAGGTCGAGCGCGATGAGCCCGATCGGGAATGCCGGGGTCATCACGCCTGCCCCGGCCGGGCCACGCGCAGAATCCTTGGAAGCCCGGCCAGGTCAATCTCGACGTCCGCTTGCCAGCCGGCGAGGACATCCTGGGCTGCCGCGGGCGCATCCGATCCCTGGTCTCCGCCGATCTCGAGCAGCGCGACACCGTCGGCGGCCAGCGCGTCCGGGAGCAGCGCCAGGAGCCGCCTGATGACCGCGAGCCCGTCCGGCCCTCCGTCGAGCGCCAGCGTCGGCTCGAACGAGGCAGCGATCGGCAGGCCCGCGATGGCGTCGGATCGAACGTACGGCAGGTTCGCAAGCACGACGTCGTAGGGGGCGCCGCCATCCGGTACGGACGCCGGCAGCAGGTCGGCCTCGATGAACTGGATCGAGTCGCCGACCGCATGCCCGACGGCATTCTCGCGAGCCAGATCGAGCGCGTCGGGCGACGTCTCGGTCGCCGCGAGCGTCACGTCGGCCACGAGATTCGACCTTCTTGCGTCGGAGCTCTCGGGCGAGGCTGATGGCGATCGCACCCCCGCCCGTCCCGACGTCGACGACGCGGACCGGCGCAGCGTCGCGGGGCCGCCCAGGCGCGGTCAGCCGCGCCATCACCGCGGCGAGTCCCGCCTCGACGAGGCGCTCAGTTTCCGGACGCGGAATCAGTGCGCGCTCGTCGACGGCGAACGCCAGACCGAAGAACTCCTTGATGCCCCGGATGTACGCGACGGGCTCGCCGCGCGAACGCCGCGCGACACCTTCCTCGAACCGCTCGAGTGCTCCGTCACCGACCGGCAATTCCGGATAGGCGAGCAGCGTGGTCCGCTCGGTGCCGACCGCCGAAGCGAGGAGCACCTCCGCATCGAGCCGGGCGGACTCCGAGCCGGCACTACGCAGGCGTTCGACGGCGCTCGTCAACAGCTCGCCGACCGTCGGCACCGCGAGCGTCAGAGCCTGATCGTGACGGACAGGTCGCCGACCTTGCGCAGGACCTCGGCGCTCGTCGTGCCACGCCAGCGGTGGAATAGCAGGTCGACCGACGCCTCGCCGATCCGCAGGTTCGAGACCGTGACCTTGCCGAGCCAGTCCGGCAGATTCGGTCGGAGGAGCTCGAGCTCGTTCGCCTCGGCGTGGCCGCGCAACCCGAGCATCGTCTGCAGGAACATGAACGCCGCTCCCGCGGACCATGCCTGCGGTGAGCAGGCGACTGGGTATGGAACCGGCATCGGCGCCTTCTCGCGATCGAACCCGCAGAACAGCTCAGGCAGCCGGAACTCGGTGAAGTGCTGGGCGGCCTCGAAGACCTGGCCGACGAGGCGGTTGGCTTCGTCCTGGAAGCCATAGCGCTTCAGGCCGGCGGCCGCGATCGACGTGTCGTGGGGCCAGACAGTCCCCGTGTGGTAGCCGAACGGGTTGAACCCCGGCTGGCCCTGGCCATACGTGCGGATCCCCCATCCGGAGAACAGCGATGGGCTCAGCAGCCGGTCGGCGACGTCACGAGCGCGCGCCGGCGAGATGATCCCGCTCCACAGGCAGTGGCCGGCGTTCGACGCGATCGCATCGGCCTGGCGCTTGTCGGCGTCGAGGGCCATCGCGTAGTAGCGCTGATCCTCGACCCAGAACGCCTCCTCGAATCGCGACCGGAGGGTCTCCGTCTCCCGGATCAGCCGGTCGGCCAGCTCGACGTCGCCGCGCATCCGGGCGAGGCCCGCCATCCGCGTCTTCGCGTCGAAGACGTAGCCCTGCACCTCCGCAAGCGCGATCGGCGCCCGCAGTTCCGTGCCGTGCCGATCGCGGATCGCGTCGCCGGAGTCCTTCCAGCCCTGATTCAGCAGTCCTCGCGGCGACCGCCGCTCGTACTCGACGAATCCGTCGCCATCCTTGTCGCCCCATTCGTCGATCCAGCGGAGCGCTGCAAGCGCGTTCGGCCAGAGCCTGTCGACCAGGGCCCGATCGCCTGTCCACTCGTACGTGGCGCCCAGGAGCACGAGCCAGAGGGGCGTCGAATCGATGCTGCCGTAGTACGGCGAGTGGGGCAGCTCGCCCGCCCGCGCCGTCTCGCCGGCCCGGAACTCGTGGAGGATCTTGCCGGGCTCAGCGTCGCGCCAATCGTCGACCTCCGTTGCCTGGAGCGAGGCCAGCACGTCGAGCGCCTCGACCGCGAGCTGCGGCCGGAAGGCGAGCGTCTGGAGCGCGGTGATGATCGAATCCCGCCCGAACAGCGTCGTGAACCACGGCACGCCGGCGGCGACGTAGCGCTGACCGTCGCCCGGGCCGTCGTTCACCAGGAGCCGGAGGTCGGCGACACTCCGGCTGATCGTCCGGTTTAGCAGCTCGTGGTCGGTCGCGACCGCGGTCGTGCTGCGAGCCCAGGCGTGATAGGCGGTGGCGCCCTCGTCGGCGGCGATGCGGGGCGGATCCGGGAACAGCTCATGGGCGTCCGGCGTCCTCGCGGACGGTGCCGGGATCGGCGCGTCACCGGCCCAGACGATGAACGACAGCTCGTGCTCGGCGCCGGCGGCGAGGTTCCACGTCCAGCGATAGCGAAGGCTCCCACCGAGGTCGACCAGGTCACCCGGCCCCACCTGCTCGAACGCCCCGGGCTCCGAGAAGGCGACCCATGTCTGGCGCCGGCGGCTGTCGAGGCCGTCGTAGCGGAAGGTCACGCGCGATGAGGTCGCGGCGATCGGCAGCAGCTTTCCGCGATCTCTCGGCAGGCCCCGGACCTCGAAGATGTCGGCCGCGTCGTCGGCCAGCTCGAGCAGGATGTCGACGGTCTCGTCGCGCTCGGCGAAGTTGACGATCCGGATACGCTCCTCGATCGCGATACCGCTCAACAGGCGATCGCGGGTGATGCCAAGCTTCTTGCCGAGCAGGCTCTGGCCCGGCCGGATCTTGTCGTTCGGGTTGCGGTCGAGGGTCGGGTTCGTCAGCTGGATGACGCCGCGATAGTTCGCGCCCGTGCTGCCCTGGAGCACGACCGGTCGTTCGCCGCTGACACGAAGCACGGAGCAAGACAGCAGGCGCGTGTCGTCGCGATAGAGGCCGAGCCCTCGCGAGTCGGAGTGGATGTCACCGAACTGATCCGTCAGCAGGAAGAGGTTGCCGTGCTTGAGCACCTGGACGCTACCGAGGTCGGTCGCCTTCTCGATGGGGATGAGCCGCGGCTCGATGAAGACGACCGAGTCGGCGGGCGAATCCGCGTTCGCCCGCGGTCGATCCGTTGTCGCGCCGTCCGTCACGGTGGCAGCCGTCGCGGCCCGGGACGCCTTCGTCTCACGCGCCATTGTCGCCTCCGGTCACCGTCGCCAGCCGCTCCGCCTGGTCGGCCATGATCAGCGCGTCGATCAGGCGATCGATGTCGCCGTCCATGATCCGCGGCAGCGCCGACAGGTCGAGATTGATCCGATGGTCGGTCAGCCGGTCCTGCGGAAAGTTGTAGGTCCGGATCTTGTCGGACCGGTCACCCGCCCCGACCATCGAGCGGCGGGCGACCGAATCGGCCTCGCGCTGCTGGGCGAGCTGTCGTTCGTAGAGCCGCGACCGGAGCACCGACATCGCCTTGGCCTTGTTCTTGTGCTGGCTCTTCTCGTCCTGGATCTCCACGACGAGGCCTGTCGGCAGGTGGGTGATGCGAACCGCGGAGTCCGTCGTATTGACCGACTGCCCGCCTGGCCCGGACGATCGCTTGACGTCGATCCGGAGGTCCTTCTCCTCGTCGATCTCGATCTCGATGTCGTCGACCTCGGGCATGACGACCACGGTCACCGTGGACGTGTGCGTCCGGCCGGACGACTCGGTGGCCGGGACTCGCTGGACGCGATGGACGCCGCCTTCGAACTTCAGCCGGCTGTAGGCCCCATCGCCGTGGATCTGGAGAATCGCCTCCTTGATCCCGTCGATGCCCGTGTCGTGGCGGCTGATGATCTCCGGCGTGAACTTGTGGTTCGCGGCGTAGCGGAGGTACAACCGCAGGAGCTCGGCAGCGAAGAGGGCGGCCTCGTCGCCGCCGGCCCCGGCCCGGATCTCCATGATCACGTCGCGCTCGTCGTTCGGATCGCGCGGCAGGAGAAGCACCCGAAGCTCGTCGAGCAGCCGTGTCTCGCTTGTGGTCAGCCGGGTCATCTCGTCCTCGGCCATCGAGCGCATTTCGTCGTCGCCGTCGCTCGCGTCGCGGAGCTCGCGGGCGCCGGCCAGCTCCTCGCGCGTCGCCTCGAGGCGCCGGAACGCAGCCACGACGGGCTCGAGCCGCGCCATCTCCTTGCCGAGCCGCTTGATCGATTCCGGATCCGAGTTGTTCTCGGGGAGGGCCAGCTCTGCCTGGAGGTCGTCGTACTGTCGCGCCACGTCGCCCAGCCTGGCGTCGAGGTCCGTCGCGGCCATCGCGACGCTCACACCCCCGGAAGTGGCGGATCGATCGTGACGGGAACGGCCGTCTCCGCTTCCTTGGGCAGGGTCCCTGCACCCGCACCTGTGCCGGCGCGTGCCGACCTGGCCGGCGGGAGGGGTTCTCGCGCGAGGGTCCCGCTTCCAGCCGGCAGCTCCTCGCTGTCCGCCTTGAGCGCCTCCTCCATCGACACGATCGCCACCTCGATCATGTCGTCGGTCGGCTGCTTCGTCGTGATCATCTGGACGAGGATGCCGGGCCACATGATCGCCCGGACGATCGGGTTACCGCGGAACTTCGCGCCGAGACGGAGCACCTCATAGCCCACCGACGCAAGGACCGGGATCAGCACGAAGCGGCTGCCGACCATGACGAGTGGCTCCTGCTTGCCGACGATCGAGAACGTGAAGATCGAGAGGGCGATGAGGACGACGAGGAACTCGGTGCCGCAGCGCGGATGTGCGGTCGGGAACTTGCGGATCGCATCTACCGCAAGTGGGTCCCCGGCCTCGAGCGCGTGGATCGTCATGTGCTCCGCGCCGTGGTACTGGAAAACGCGGTGGATGTCCGGCATCCGGGAAATGACCGCGAGATAGCCGAGGAAGATGGCGACCTGGATGATGCCCTCGACGGCCGGCTGGGCGAGCGGGCTGGTGCTGCCCCCGGTTATGACGCTCGACGCGAGAAGTGGAAAGAGGAAGAAGACGCCGATGGCGATGAGAAGCGTGAAGCCGAGCATGAGTGCGATCGCACCCTTGCCGAGCTCGACGTCGTCCTCCTCCGCCTGCACGCTCGCAGTGCGGACGAGCCAGCGCGTACCGACGATCAGGGTCTCATAGAGGACGACGAGCCCCCGGACGAACGGCAGCTTTGCCCAGCGCGTCCCGTGGAACCGGGATCCGAGTCGCTCGGTGGCGAAAACGATCCGGCCGTCCGGGTGACGAACGGCGACCGCGATGGCATCGCGGCCGCGCATCAGGACGCCTTCGATCAGCGCCTGACCCCCGTAGTTGTAGCGAGGCATGGCGCGAAGTCTACCGGCTGGCGACGATCCCGCACCCCGGTCGTAGGTCCGGGGGACTCACCACCACCCCGCCTAACCCGCGGCCGCGACCTTCTGAGTCGCGATCTCGATCCGGCGCCGCGCCGCCTCCACGTATCCCTCGTCGATCTCGATCCCGACGAACCGCCGGCCGAGCTCGATCGCTGCGACACCGGTCGAGCCGACGCCCATGAACGGGTCGAGGACGAGGTCGCCCGGCTCGGTCGCGAGCTCCAGGAGGCGCCGCAGGACACGTAGCGGCTTCTGGGTCGGGTGGACGGGATCCTTGACGCGCTCGTGGCCGCTGCAGATCGGGGCCTCGATGAAGTTGTGCATGTCGCGCTGTCGCGTGAAGTTCCACGTGTGGCCCTTGTCCCAGCAGCAGACGATCAGCTCGCAGCTGTTGAGGAAGCCGACGCGACGAAGCTTCGGGGGAGGATTCGTCTTGTGCCAGACGATGAACTGAAACGTGTCGAAGGCCGGATCGAAGACCTCGTGCCAGCGGCCGAGCATGTTGTAGCTCGTGAAGGCGAAGATCGTGCCCGTGGGCTTCAGGACACGCTGGAACTCCTCAAGCCACTCAGAGGGCTCGAAGGCGACCTGGTCCCAGGCCGCGACGTCGTTGTTGAAGTCCGACCGCCAGGCCATCTTGATGTTGCCGGTCGAGTAGCCGCCGAGGTTGTAGGGCGGGTCGGTGCAGATGAGGTCGACGCTGTGGTCAGGGAGCCGCGCGAGCAGCTCTCGGCTGTCGCCCTGCCAGGTGGTGACGTCATCGAGCACCCGAGAATTTCAGGCCGCTCCGTCGAGGTTCGTTCGTACCAGTTCCACGGGGAGTGGTATCGAGGTCCGCCAGTCGAGGCGGCGGGCCTCCACGCGCGAGCGTCGTTCCTTCCATGCGCCAGGCGACTGGTAGGCATGTCGTAGGCCAATACCGGCCACTTAGTACTCGCCAGGCGACTGGTAGCGAACATGGCCCCGGGAATTGAACGGCGGGCCCTCTCGGACCCGCCTCGTGTGGCGCCGCCGCGCGACTCAGGCCTTGGCCGTTCGCTCCAGGCGCTTCTGGAACCGCTCGACCTGGCCGGCGGTGTCGATGATCGTCTGCTTGCCCGTGAAGAACGGGTGGCAGTTCGCGCAGACGTCGACGCGGAGCTCCGGTCGGGTCGAGCCGACCGTCCACTCGGTGCCGCACGAGCCGCAGTGGACCTTGGCTTCGTAATACTTTGGATGGATCTCGGGCTTCACGGGTGGTTCTCCTCCGACGCCGTCCGCGCAGGGCCATCGCCCCGCCGGTGGTCGCCGGCTACCGGTTTGTGTTCTATGCCTCGGCCGCTGCGGCCGAGTCTGCGGCGGGCTTGGAGGCTCTCCGCTTCGGGGTGGCTGCCGTCGCCGTCTTGGCGCGCTCGGCCTTGGCCGACTTCTTCGCCGCGGATGCGGCGGTGGCGGCGGATTCCCGGGCCGCGGCAGCCGCGACCTCGTCGGCACTGACGACGCGGATCCGCTTCTTGGACTTGGTCGCGTACTCGAACCGGACGTGGCCGGTCACCGTCGCGAACACCGTGTAGTCGCGCCCGATGTCGGTCCCTGTCCCGGCGAGGAACGTCTGGCCACGCTGGCGGACGATGATCGAGCCGGCGGGAACGAGCTGGCCGTCGCCGGCCTTGACGCCCAGTCGCTGGCCGACGCTGTCGCGGCCGTTCTTGACGCTGCCGCCTGCCTTCTTATGTGCCATCTCGGTTACTCGTCCTTCTTCGCGCGGGTGGACTTCTTCGGCGCGGCCTTGGGCGCGGCCTTCGCCTTTTCGGGGCCCGACGCCTTGTCGGCGCCCGACGCCTTGGCCGCCGGCTTCTTGTCGGCCTTGGCTTCGGTCTTCGGCTCCGCCTTGGCGGCCTTCGATTTGGTTGTCGATGTCGACTTCGTCGCCTTCTCGTCAGCCGCAGCGGCCTTGGCCAGCTTCGCAGCGAGAGCTGCGTCCGCCGCAGCCTGCTTGGCGGCGGCCTCCTCGAGGCGCTCGCGCTCGGACCTGGCCTCGGCCTCGGCCTTGGCTACGGCTTCGGCGGCGCTCTTTGACCCGAGCCGGACGTCCGTGATCCGAAGGACCGTCAGCTCCTGCCGATGACCCTTCTTGACCCGGCTTCGTGCCTTCGGCCGGTACTTGAACGAGATGAGCTTCTCGCCGCGGGTCTGGCGAAGAACCTCGGCGCTGACCGCGGCGTCCGCGACGAGCGGGCGGCCGATCGACGACTCGTCGCCGTCGGCGACGAGGAGCACGCGGTCAAGCGTGATCGCCTGGCCCGGCTCGACGTCGAGCAGCTCCACCTCGAGCTCGGTGCCGACCTCGACGCGGTACTGCTTTCCGCCGGTCTCGATGACTGCGTACATGGATCCTCAGGACTTGGGTGGCGATCGCGCGTGGCGACCGCGACGGCGGACAGGGTGAGGCGCTCGGCAGGCCCGAGACGCGAATGCGGAGTGTATGCGGAACCCGCGCTGAGCGTCAATCGTGCGGACCGCCATCTGTTAGTTGACACTTACGTAACCAACGCCTAACGTACTTGTCGTGGACGCCGCGCTCCGTGCCCTTGCCGACCCGCGCCGCCGGGCGATCCTCGCTCTCGTCCGGGAGCGCGAGCTTCCGGCCGGCGAGATCGCAGCTCGTTTCGACGTGACGCGACCCGCCATCTCGCAGCATCTGGCCGTTCTTCGCGATACCGGTCTGGTGTTCGAGCGCCGCCAGGGCACCAGGCGGCTGTATCGCGCCCGGCCGGCCGGTGCGGCCGAGCTCCGGAGCTGGCTCGAGGAATTCTGGGACGACGGCCTGGCTCGGCTCCAGGCCGCCGCCGAAGCGGAGGAGCAACGTGGACGGAACGACGATGGTCGCTGACGGCGTCATAGAACGAGAGCTCAGGATCGCGGCCACGCCCGAGACGGTGTTCGCCTTCTGGACGGAGCCGGACAAGATGGCCAAGTGGATGGGCCGCAACGTTCAGCTCGATCCAACGCCTGGCGGCGAGTACCGGATCGATTACAACGGATCGGACATCGCCCGCGGGACGTTCGTGGAGCTGGAGCCGCCCCTCCGGATCGTGTTGACGTGGGGCTGGGAAGCGCCGGGCGATCCGACGCCACCGGGCGCCAGCACGGTCGAGGTCACGCTGATTCCCGACGGTGACGGCACGATCCTCCGCCTGCGCCACTCCGGCCTGATCGCGGAGGCCGTCACCGGCCACGCCGTGGGCTGGGATCAGTTCCTGCCGGGCCTCGCCGAGGCGGCAGCCGGGGCCTGATCGGCCGTCGCGGACGCCGCGTTTCAGCCCTCGAGGTCGTCGACCAGCACGAGCCGTTCACGGATCGTCTCGGTGGCCTCCAACGGCTCGCCGAGCTCTTCGGCCAGGGCTGCGATGACTTCCTCCGGTCGGCCGGATCCGAGCTCCGGGTGGATCCGGGCCCGAACCCGGACGACGACCCGGTCGCGTTCGCCGCTCGGGGTCCGGGACTCCAGCGCCGTCGCGATCGATACGAGCAGGGGTCGCAGGTCGTACGACTTCACGCCGCCGCCCTTCGCGCGCTCTCGAACCAGGCGGTCCGCGGCCACGAGCCGCCCAGCGGCAGCCGAGATCGCGCCAGCGTCGACCTGCCCGTCCAGGCGCACGAGGTAGTCCGCGGCGGCGACACGACCGGCGAGCGCGGGCGCACCAAGCCAGACGTCCTCGAGTGCCACCAGCTCGTGGCCTGATGGCATGACGTGCTCGAGCGACGCGCGGACCTGCCAGGCGGTCGCGCGCTCGGTCAGCCAGAGATCCGCGAGCTCGGCGCGGCCAGCCGTCCGGCCCGGGAGCGGCGCGGCGAGGGCGAACCGGAGGCGTCCGGCGTCCGTCGTTGCGACCGCCAGGCCCGACTCCTCGAGGACGGACTCCCACAGCGCGAAGTAGTCGCGGCCGGCCAGCATCTCCGCGCCGGCGTCGGCCGTCCGCGCGAACGTCAGCCGCCAGCGCTGGCGGGCCTCGGATCGTGCGGGCGGTGCCGCGGCCGCAGCCTCGTTGCCGTTGGGTGTCGGTTCCACTCTGGTAGTCTGCGGCAACGATGGACGAGCCCGTCGGGCCCGACCCGGCAGCGTCACCCGCCGAGCCGGATCCGCTCCCGGGCGAGGCCCGAACGCCGCCGCCGGAAGCCCCCGCGGAGGCCACTCCTTCGGCACCATCCACAAGGCCCGCAACGGACCTGACGACGGCCCAGGGTGGCCACCGGATCGGCCGGCCGAGCCCCCGAGCGGCCCTCGTCATCGCCGGCGCGGTCGTGCTGTTCGCGATCCTCTATCTCGGCCGTTCGGCGCTCGGTCCGTTCATCGTCGGCCTCGTCCTTGCCTATCTCCTCGACCTGCCCGTCGAACGCATGGCCCGCCTCGGGCTGCCGCGGTGGCTGTCGGTCCTGATCGTCTACGCGGTCGTCGTCATCGTCGTCGTGCAGGCGCTGCTGATCGTGCTGCGCCCGCTTGGGACCGAGCTGTCGACCTTCATCCGCGAATTCCCGTCGTTCACGGCCCAGGTCGCCGACATGTACGCGCATCTCGACCTGCCGCCGGCGCTGCGGGAGGCCGTCGACGGCTGGCTCGCCGACCTCGGCGAGGGGGTCGGGGGCTTCAACCCGACGGCGCTGCTGCCGGTTGTGACCGGAATCGCCGGTATCGTCGGGTCGATCGTCGGCTACATCATCATTCCCGTCTGGGTCTTCTATCTGATCAAGGACCGACCGGCACTCACGGCTGCTGCGGAACGATCGCTGCCGGCGCCGTGGCGGCCCGACGTTCGGGCGATCAGCGGGCTTGGCATTCGTGTCTTCAGCCAGTGGCTGCGCGGGCAGCTATTTCTCGGGGTCACGGTGGGAATTGCCACGTTCCTCGGCCTCCTGGTCCTCAGCGCGACGGTGGACCCGGTCTTCGGTCGCTTCGCCGTGCTGCTCTCGATTATCGCGGGCGTCCTGGAGTTGCTCCCGATCATCGGACCGATCATCGCGGCGATTCCGGCCGTGCTTCTTGCCCTGACTGGCGGAATCGACGCCGCAATTGCGGCAGTTGTCCTATATACGGTGATCCAGCAGCTCGAGAACAATCTGCTCGTGCCGAAGATCCAGGGCGACGCCGTCGAGCTCCACCCCAGCGCCGTGATGCTTGCGCTTGTCGTTGGGGGTGCGATCGCTGGCCTGCTCGGGGCGATTCTCGCCCTGCCCATCACCGCAGCCGCGCGCGACATTTTCCGGTACCTGTTCCATCGGCTCGACGAGCCATCCGCGACGCCCGACGAGGCAATCTCGATGATCCGCGCCCGACCCATGATCGTATCCACCGAACCCGGCGGAGCGGGAGGCGGCGAGGCGGTGGCGGGGTGACCGAGGCAGCCGACCCCTACAAGATCCTTCAGGTCGACCCCGAGGCAGAGGATGAGGTGATCCAGGCCGCCTACCGACGGCTCGCCCAGAAATACCATCCCGACCTGTCGACGGGACAAGCCGCGATGGACCGGATGGTGGCCATCAACGCGGCGTGGGAGACGATCGGCGACCCGCAACGTCGGGCCAGCTACGACGGCGCGCGGCGAGCCGCGGCCAAGGCGGCCGAGATGAAGGCGCGGTCCGCCGCAAGCCGTGCCGGCTCCGGGCCCACCCCCGCCCGTCCGAGCGATGCGCAACGCGGTCCAGGCTCGGCCGATCCGCAGCCGCGCCAGCCATCGGCTGCGACGGGGTCCGGAGCTGCCAATGCCCAGCAGGCGGCCGGTGCGCGCCCCACGGCTCCGCGGCCTGAGCCGCCCCGGCCGCCGGAGACCGTGTCACGGGACTGGACACCCGGGCGCTCGACGATCGGCAGCGGCTACGACGCGAAGACGATGCGGGCGCCGGAGGGATTCGGGGCCGCCGGTCCACCACCCGGCAATGCGGAGGGCGGCGTCGTGACATTCGGCCGGTACGCCGGCTGGTCTGTCGGGGAGATCGGACGGGCGGACCTCGAGTACCTCGAATGGCTCGACCGGATGCCGATCGGGCGGCCCTACCGCCCCGAGATCGACGTGATCCTGCGGCGATCCGGGCGTCGGCGGAGCACGACCGCGGATGCCACGCAGCGGCGGGGTTTGTTCCGCCGCAGCTGATTTGGGGCGAGGCCCGGTCCCGAGCCCGCGCCTGGGAGGCCCATCCACGCGGTCGGAAAGATCGCCTGCGTCAGGGAGTCCGAGCCGTCACCATTCCGCGCGGGTCTGCCGGATGTTCACGCTCTGCAGGATGCCCAGGCCGATGGCAAGGCTGATCAGCGACGCTCCGCCATGGGAGATGAACGGCAGCGGGATGCCCGTGATCGGCATGATCCCGATCACCATGCCGAGGTTGACGACTACCTGGAACAGGATCATGGACGCGAGTCCGCTCGCGAACATCATCCCGAACGGGTCGCGAGATCGCCAGCCGGCGACGAGGACGCGCCAGAGGAGCGCCGCGAAGAGGATGAGGAGCAGCATCGCCCCCAGGAAACCCAGCTCCTCGAGGTAGATCGCCGCGACGAAGTCGCTCTCCTGGACCGGCAGGAAGTTCAGCTGGTTCTGCGTGCCGTTCGTCAGGCCCTTGCCGAACATGCCGCCGGAGCCCACAGCGATCTGCGACTGGTAGAGCTGATAGCCGGCGCCCTGAATGTCGGAGCTCGGATCGAGGTAACCGAGGATCCGCTGCTTCTGGTAGTCGCGCAGGACGTACGTCCAGATCAGGGGGAGGGACGCGAGCACAACCCCGACGAGAGCGCCCATCCAGCGAAGGCTCGCCCCTGACAGGAAGAGCATCCCGCCGAGGATCGCCAAGAGCACGAGCGATGTCCCGAGGTCCGGTTGGATCATCACGAGGATCCACGGCGGGGCGACGAGGATGCACGCACCCAGGATCGACGTGATGGATCCGAGGCGTCCCTGTCGCGATCCGAGGTAGCTCGAGAGGACGACGATCATGAGGATCTTCGCCAACTCGCTGAACTGGAACTGGAACGGCCCGATCGGTACCCATCGAGCCGACCCACCCACGCCGACGCCAACGGCGAGCGTGAGGACGAGGAGGCCCAGCTGGACCGCGTACAGGGGCCAGGCGAAGGTCTTCAGCCACTTGTAGTCGAACGACACGGCGACGACGTAGACGATGAGCGCGATGCCCGTCCACATCAGACCGCGGACGAACGTGGTGCCGCCCTCGAGGAGCGACCGGCCCTCCCCGGCGCTGTTGCTGTAGGCCATCACGAGGCCAATCGAGACGAGCAGGGCAGCGTACGCCGCCATCTGCAGGTCGAAGGCCCGCCACGCCGCACCGATCGAGCGGGAGGCCCAATCGGTGACGCGGGCCGGCTCGGCCCGGATCACGCCCACTGCCGTACCGATGGTTGGGTCATGTCATCGCTCAGTTCGACTGGTAGAAGTTGCCGCGCTCCAGGAGATCGAAGTTCCGATAGTCCTTCTTGATCCCGTAGTGGAGCTGCATGTAGTACTTGACGATCTCCGTCGCTACGTTGCCCTTCGTCCGGGAGTCGTAGGCGAACGCCAGCACGACGAGTTCGGAGTCGCCCTTGCCGAGTGCCTTCAATCCGTCCGGATCATTCGCCTTCTTCGTCGCGTCCTTCGGCGTGAAGCCGACGAACCACGAGTGGAACGGAAGCCGGCCCTGCTTGTCACGGTTCCCGAATTCGGCGGTACCGGATTTGCCGGCGATCACGATCGGTAGGTCGACGAGGTTGTACGTGTGCCGGATCGTGACCGTCGATCGAGCCGCCTCGCGCATCTCCCGCAGAACATTCGCCTTGACGTCGAGCTTGCGGATGAGCTTCGGCTCGAACGCGTCGACCACCTCGCCGTCCGGTCCGAGGACATCGTGGACGATGCGCGGCTCGTACAGGTTGCCGCCATTGGCGAGCGCCGCGTACGCGTTGATGAGCTGGAGCGGCGTGACCACGTCATAACCCTGGCCGATCCCGGCCTGGTAGGTCTCGCCGGGGAAGATCTCCGCGCCCAGCGCCTGGAGCTTCCATTCGTTTGTCGGGACGATCCCGGACACTTCGCCGGGCAGATCGATGCCAGTCTGGGCACCGAAGCCATACTGCTTGGCCCAGAACCCCAGGCGGTCGATGCCGAGCATGCCCGACAGCTGGAAGAAGTACGTGTCACTCGAATGGCCGAATCCACAATCGAGGTCGCACCCGCCCCAACCGCGCCGATTCCACTCCCAGAACTTCGTCTGACCGAGCATGAGGAATGGCCGCGTCTGGACCCGCGTCGACGGCGTGATCTTCCGATCTGCGAGCGCGCCCGTGCCGGCAACGAGCTTGTAAGTCGAGCCCGGCGGGTAGTGCGCGGCGACGGCGTGATTGAGGAGCGGCTTGTCGGGGTTCGCGAGGAGCGCTGAGTACGCCTTCTGGCTGATCCCCCTCGCAAACGCGTTGTTGTCGTACGTGGGCAGGCTGACCATCGCGAGGACCTCGCCGGTCTGCGGGTTCATCACGATGACGACTCCCCGCTTGAGACCCGCCTCCTTCATGCCCCATTGCAGCGCCTGCTGGGCCAGCTTCTGCTCGCGGGTATCGATCGTGAGCCGGAGAGAGTTTCCTGCGACCGCGTCGTTGATCGTGTCGAGAACCTGCAGCTTGCGGCCGGCGGCATCTCGCTCGACCGTCTCCTCGCCGTACGTCCCTCGGAGCTGCTCCTCGTAGAAGGACTCGATGCCGGTCTTGCCGAGGAGATCGTCTGGCAGATAGCCCTTCGCCTTCAACTCCTCGAGCTGCTCCGCGGAGACGGGACCGGTGTAGCCAAGGATCTGGGACAGCAACGGGCCCTCGTCGTACTGCCGGCGCGCCTCGACGACGACCTCGACACCTGGCAGCTCGAACCCGGCCTCGGCGATGAGGTTGGCCGTGCCTTTCGGAACGTCCTGGGCGACCCGGACCGGATCGAACCGCGAGCCCGGGTTTCCGTCGATCGCGGCGTTGATGTCCTGGATCGGCGTCCCGACCAAGCCCGACAACCGAGCGACGACCTCGTCGCGGCGCTCCTCCGGGAGGTCCGCTGGTCGGATCTTTACAGCGAACGTGGGGACATTCGTGACAAGCGCCTTGCCCGTTCGGTCGTAGATCAGGCCGCGCGACGATGGGATCGCCTGGATGATCGTTCGGTTGCCCTCGGCCAGCGTCGCGAACTCGCCACCGCTCAGCACCTGGAGATAGAACAAGCGTGCCGTCAGCGCGGTGAGGGCCACGACGACCGCTAGCCCGAAGACGAGGAACCGAGAAAGGGGCCTCGTGTACTCGCGGCGGCCGTCGAGGTAGGTGTTCACCAGTCGGCCCGTTCTTCGGTCGTGTAGCGATCGTGCAGCGCGACTGCGAGCGGGCCCACGATCACAGCCACGACAGCGTCGTACACCACACCCGGCGCGAGCACCGCGACGGGATCGTTGCTGGCGACTGACGAGCCCAGGGCCCTGAGGAGTACGAACAATGTCATTGAGTACACGAGGCTGAGAAGCGCAACGACCGGAGCGACCACGAGGGGCCGGACCCGGATGAACGGACGCGTGATCGAGGCCGCGATACCGACGCAGACGATGAGCGCGAAGGATGTAGCGCCAAGCGGTCGTTGAGCCAGGATGTCGAGAGCAAGGCCCCCGACGAAGGCCCAGACGAGCCCGCTTTCGAGCCCGACGGCGACCGTACAGATGATCGCGAAGATGAAGACCAGATGCGGCTGGGCATCGCCCACCCGAAGATATGGACCGACAGTGAGTTCAAAGATCGCGGTCACCGTCGCTCCGATCGCGGCGACGAACAGGGACATGGCTGTCGATCCTCGGCAACGGGCCAGGGTCGTGGCCGGCGTTTGTTCGCGTGCGTGACGCTCGGTGCGGCGGCGACGTCGTCGCGAAGTATCCCACGAGCCTTGCAATGGGGCAACGCCCCCGCCAAGCTCGCGTTCTTGCCAAGCCCCCGCCAAGCTCGCGTTCTTGCCAGCCCCTGATGCGTTTCACGTGAAACGGCTCCGACGCGGTCTGTTCCCCATTCGGGGGCTCCGGGCAGGTACGGATCCGTCGATCCGCAGGTAAGCGCCCCATGCGATCGTGGGGCCCACTCGGCGAGCTCGGAATCAGGACGAAAACGCCCCTCGCTGAATGAGTCGGAGCCCCTCAGATGGTAGAATTCCCGATTGTGAGCGCATTGCGGCAGGGAGCCTGAGTGGGTCAGACGATCGCCTGTGTGAACCAGAAGGGCGGCGTCGGAAAGACCACGACCGTGGTCAATGTCGGGACCTACCTCGCAATGGCCGGTCAGCGCGTGCTGATCGTCGACGTGGATCCCCAGGGCAACGCCACGAGCGGCATCGGCGTGGACCGCACAGTTCTCGGGCCGACGTTGTACGAAGTCGTGACCGGAGCCGTCCCGGCACGGGATGCCGTGATCGAGACGGCCGTACCCAACCTTTTCATCATCCCCTCCTCCGTCGCCCTTGCCGGCGCCGAGATGGAGCTCGTACCGATGGATCAGCGCGAGCGCAGGCTTGGAAGGCTCCTCGCCGAGATTTCGCCCGAATACGACTACCTGCTCCTCGACTGCCCACCGTCGCTCGGCTTGCTGACCGTCAACGCGCTGACCGCGGCCGACACGGTGCTGATCCCCATCCAATGCGAGTACTACGCGCTTGAAGGGCTGACTCAACTGATTGCCACGGTGAACCTCGTTCGCGACAACCTGAACCCAGAACTCGAGATCAAAGGCGTCGTCCTGACGATGTACGACGGCCGCACGAACCTGTCCGCGGACGTTGCGACCGAGGTGCGCCGCCACCTGGGCGCCGCCGTCTTCAAGACCGTCATACCTCGCAGCGTCCGGCTGGCCGAGGCACCGAGCTACGGTCTTCCGATCGCCGTATTCCGGCCAGATTCGAAGGGTGCCGAGGCGTATCAGGCACTCGCGGTGGAATTGCACGGTCGAAACCGTGTCGATGGCGTGCTGCAGCCATCCCTGGCCGCCGCGACCACGCTTGGCAAGAAAACGTCGGCCGCGGCCGTCTTTGTTGCGAGCAATCGCCTGTGACCGTGCGACCCGACCGCCAGCAGGGCCTCGGCCGCGGTCTCGCAGCGCTGATCCCGCAGCGCGCTCACGCTGCCGGCAGCACGGAAATCCCGATCACGCGAGTCCAACCCAACCCTCGCCAGCCGCGAACGCGGATGGACGAGGCTGAGCTCGAGACGCTCGCCGCGAGCATCAAGGAGCATGGCGTGCTCCAGCCGATCCTCGTGACCGAGACGCTCGACGGCTACCAACTCGTCGCCGGCGAGCGCCGGCTCCGCGCCAGCCAGCTAGCCGGACTCGAGCGAATCCCGGCGATCGTCCGCCAGCTCGCCGATCGCGAGCAGCTGGAACTGGCACTGGTCGAGAACCTCCAGCGCGAGGATCTCGGGCCGATGGAGGAGGCAACGGCCTTCAGGTCGCTCCTCAACGACTTCGGGATGTCCCAGGAAGAGATCGCCACGCGCGTGGGGCGGGCACGCTCAACCGTCGCTAACACGCTCCGCCTCCTCGACCTCGACCCGAAGGTTCAATCGGCGGTCGCCGCAGGCGAGATCAGTGAGGGACACGGGCGAGCCCTCGGCGGCCTCGCCGCCCATCAGCAGGCCCGCGTGCTCGGGTCGGTGATCGAGCAGCAGCTCTCGGTGCGTCAGACCGAGGAGCTCGTGCGCCGGCTTCGTGCGCCCCGCGCAGTCGCCGCTGCCACGGAACGGCCACGCTCGGATCCGGATCTCGAACGCGTGGAGGAGGATCTCCGCCGATCGCTCGGCACGAAGGTCACCGTCGCACGATCGAGGCGTGGGGGCCGGATCATCATCGAGTACTACAGCGACGAGGAGCTGGGACAGCTCTACGATCGCCTGATCGGAGGACCTGCGTGACCGAGGAAGCGACCAAGACGAAGGCAGCCGGGAGCAACGGCACCGGTCGCCGGAAGTCAAAGTCGGGCGGCCGTGGGTCTGACTACACGGCGGACAGCATCCAGGCACTCGAGGGGCTCGAGCCCGTTCGCAAGCGCCCGGGGATGTACATCGGCTCAACGGACTCGCGTGGTCTCCACCACCTCGTCTGGGAGGTCGTGGACAACTCCATCGACGAGGCGATGGCCGGCTACGCCACCCGGATTGACGTCCTGATCAAGGCCGATGGAACAGTCATCGTCGAGGACGACGGCCGGGGCGTACCGGTCGGCATGCATTCGAAGGGCATCGACGCGCTCGAGGTCGTGCACACGGTCCTTCACGCCGGCGCCAAGTTCGAGCACACCGGGTACAAGGTCTCGGGCGGCCTGCACGGGGTGGGGGTCAGCGTGGTGAACGCGCTGTCGGAGTGGCTACGCGTCGAATTGGCGCGCGACGGCCACATCTGGGCCCAGGAATATGCCCGCGGCGTCCCGACCACGAAGGTTCGCAAGATCGGGCCGGCGAACGGCCGAAAAGGCACGCGTACGGCGTTCCGAGCCGACCCCGAGATTTTCGAAGACGCGGAGTTCTCGTTCGACACGATCTCGCAGCGCCTTCGTGAGTCGGCATACCTCAACAAGAAGGTCTGGATCACGCTGATCGACGAGCGGATCGATCGCGAGCGCTCGTTCTACTTCGAGGGCGGCCTCGTCTCCTTCGTGCGGCACATGAACCGGAACAAGGAAGTC
>CAVYUR010000002.1:0-154988 GCA_963771795.1 uncultured Chloroflexia bacterium | reverse complement strand
GGCGTTCGAAGGAAGCCATGAAGGCGATCCGGCCTGGCTTCGAGGTCTCGCGCGAGTCGTGTGTCGCGTGCAGCCGGTACGCCCCGATCCGGCCGCGCAGCACGCGGTCAGACCGATCGAGCCCGGCCACGACCGAGATCCCCAGAGGTGTCGTTGAAGAAGGTGATCGTCGTTGATGTGCTCATCGCACAGCTCCCAAAACACAGCACAGCCCAAACTCAGGGTGTGGCGGTGCGGGGGCTGGCGGATCGATCGAGTCGATGGCGCTCCGCGATGTGAGCAGCCTCGATCGTCGCCCAGGGAATCGGCCCGCTGTCGGGACGCAGCGTTCGCGCTCATCGCCGGTATGAGATGACGGTGGCGACGGCTACTGGCTCAGTCCCGAGACCGCGGACGATCGCCCGGCCTCCGCCGGCCCGACGTCGACCGACGCGACGGGCCCGACGTGAGCGGCCGGTTCACGGGAGTGCCCGCGCGTCCGGTCGCCTCTCCTCTCGATGCCGGACCGCTGGGCCGGCACCACTTCGAGTTCGAGACTCGCCGCCGTCTTCGCCGAGACGGCCAGGTCCTCACCCTACGACGGCGAAGGCCGGAGTTCAAGGGGAGTTAAGTGTATTGATTAGTGTATTGATTCTTGGTCGCCGGCTGCTGCTTGTCGCTCGAGCGAGTGTCGGGGACCTGAACGCTGCGGTCACGTGGCGTATTCGGGGCTGTCGATGATCCCCAATCATTCGCTGTTCGAGAAGTCAACGCGCCGGCCATCACTCACGCTCGACGGGCTGGGACGTGGGCCGATCCGACTACATCATCTGCTGTTCGTTCGTCCTGGCCGTGGGCCCGGCCATGAGAGAGACGAGGGAGCGCGGCTCGGCCGGCCCGCCGTGCTCGTGCTCGTGCGTGCTCTGAGGAGAGGCGGCCGATCCCAGGATTTCGGGCCCCCCCGGTGGGGGTAGTTTCCGATCGGCCAACGCGCGCTGGAGAGAGTGTCCTATCTCCTGAAACAAACGCTTGAACGGCTCCCGATCCGCGAGTGCCAAGACGAGGGCGAAGACGACCCCTGCCACGCGAGACCGAGTTCAGGCTGACCGAGCATCCAGGCGGACGCGATGAAGGAGCGTTCGATGTACCCAACCATCGCGGGATGGAGTGTGCTGTCGCGGTGGGGGCGCAACTCCTCGCGTGCTCGCGCCCAGGAGTGCGCTGCCACGACCTTGGTGGCGACGTGTCCGACGAACAGTCCTTAAGCAAGGCCCCGCGAGCACACCCACGACGCTCACTTGGTGCGCCGCGCGAGCGCCCGATCCGCCCGGAACAGGAACACAAAACGGTTGTGATCGGCGACACGCCGCAGCCGCATCCGTTCCTTGACGGCCTCGGCAGCCCCAGCGACGAGGGCGGCAGTCGGTGCTCCGACCGAAAGCGCCAGCGCGGCCAAATCGGGGACGACGGTGGCGCCTGTAAGCCCAAGCGCCAGTACGGCTCCAGCACTGGCCCACGGGGCTTGGCTGGAGCCTGCGTGTGCGGCAAGCCTGAAGGCTCCCTGGTCGCTCGCATTCTCTTCGAGCTCCTGCAGGGCCGGCGCGACGTTGGCCCTGTACAGGTCGTCGGCCTCCTGCTTGAAACCGGGCTCCCACGCCGCGGACTCGAGCGTCCCGGCCATCTCCGCGATCGCACTCCGAAACCCAACGAGGGGCTTCGCGAGCCCGCGTCGAACATCGATGATCTCGTCGGTCCTCGCATCCGGGAATGCTGGGAGATACGCGATGAAGTGGGCTCCGAGGCCGGCCTGGCCCGCTGGGGAAGTCGCCGGATCGCGGAGCAGTCCCGCTTCGATCATGGTGTTGACGATGTCGCTCATGCCGTCATCGAACAACGGGTACGTCCCTGCGCCAACGGCCGCGATCGATCCGATCCGATCGAACAGGGTCGTGACCGCGATGTTCTTCACGACGCCCGTTTCGGGACGCTTCGCCGCGCGGAGGATGGACTCCTGGATCAACGCGATTGGCTCCAACCCCAGCCGATCCACGGTCACGAGGCCAGCGTCGATCGCGAGTTGGATCTCGTCCATCGCGTTGTCGCGGCGCATGCCTCGGATGACATCCTCAACCTCACGCGCGGTGCCTGAGAGCTTCTCATCGAGCTCGGCGAAGATCCGATGCCTTCGTCGCACCGATCGAGGCTGAGAATCGAGGAGCTCGAACTGCTCGCGGACGCCCGGCTCGAGCAGGACGGAAGCGATCTCGCTGATCTGGCGCGTCCGAACCCTCGACGGCTGGTCCAGGATCCTCCCGATCGAGTCCAGCATCGCGACGTTCGCGCTACAGAGCGTGACATCGTCGGCGTAGAGAAGGGCCGCCTTGGTGAGCCTGACCTCGGCTGTGACCGAGAGCGAACTCCGCGGCTCGGTGGCGATCGTCACGTGAAGGCCTGGACCACCCATTTGACCATCCCGCGCACCTCTCCGATCCGAGATCTCCTCGACCGACCGGCCCGCCGATCTTACGCCCTGGTCATGCGAGCATCGGGCACCTCGTAGACATCGAACGTCTGTTCGATATACGATCGATGCGCTAGGCGCGCGACCCTTGTGCACGGGGTCGTCCCCCACTTCGCTCGAGGTAGAGCTTTGTCGTGGCGTGACGACTTCGCCTACTTGAACAACGCGATCCAGCAGAACTATGTCGGCTCGGCGCCGTCTTACCGACCGCCGCGCTTCCGTTCGTCGCCCGTCGTAGGCTACGACCCGCGGGCCGTGTCGAAGCCGAGCGCCCCGACGTGGAGCGAGTTCACGCAGAAGGCGGCGTCACCAGCGCGCCAGCCCGGGTACCGCGGGCCGCAGGCTCCGGCCGCGCCGCCCGAGCGGTTCGCCGTTGACCTCTACCGCCCGCCCGTCGCTCAGGCCGCTCCCGTCTCGACTGAGGGCGACCCCCTGGGCTGCCGAGCGGTCCCGGGCCGAGCGATACCTCAACAGTTACCTGATGTTCTGGCCCCTCAGCTACCAGATCAAGTCGGCCAAGTGGCTCGCCCGCGTTATGTTCGACCGGGCGGGCGGCCTGCCGACGAATGCAGGCGGCGCCGTCATCCTGACGAGGTTCGCCGACACCCACCGCCAGCTGCTCGCGACCGACCCGAGTACGGGGAGTGGTTTGAGAAGCACCAAACGCTCGTGTTCGTGGCGCAGATGCTCGTCCCGATCACGCCCTCGTCGATGAGCGTGTCGCTGAACTCGATCCTGCGGGATGTGTTCTTCAACAGCAGCAAGGCCGTATGAGATCGGCCCTCTGTACACGGCATCGCTACTGCCTGACCTGGCGACCAAGCGCTACCCAACGCTCGCGGACGTGCCGGGATTCGACGCCCTGTACCCGGATGACGGGCCGCCAGCCGCCGAAGCCTCAGTCGGGTCGGTTCGCCCTGCCGGCATCGCGGTAGCCCACAGATAGTTTTTGGCGTCGTGAGACGTGGCCGTTGACGCCCGCCGGTCTGGCTGCGAGGCTCCGGCAGGTGAACGACGCGACACCTCTGCCCCAACTGCAAGTCATCGGCCGCCTCGCTGACGCGTACGTCGCCTACCTCTCGCTGGCCGACGACATGACGACCGCGGGGCGACTCCTCGAGGAGCTCGGTCGACGGTACCAGGAGCTCGAGGGCGAGGACGACGATGCCGTCGGTGTTGCCCTCTGGTCGGCCGCCGTGATTGGCTACGGACGATGCTTTGGAGGAGGGCGCCGCAAAGGCTACGCGGACACAATCGAAATCCCGGCTGGCATGCGTACGCGCCACCGATGGGTCCTTGATCATCGAAATGACCACATCGCCCACCTCAGCCACAACAACGAAGAAGACCAAGTGCAGGTAGTGCTCTGGCTCGAACCAGCAGACGGCCCAGCTGGTGTCGCTGGTGCGGGCTTCCTGCACGTGCGCATGTTGATGGGCGACGCGGATGGGATCGCCGGCCTACGGGAGCTCGCGGCCTTTGTGGCCGAGGCGTTCGCGACCAAAGCGGAAGATGCCCTCCGGCGCATCGTTGAGGTGTCAAAGGCCCTGCCGTTGGATCGTCTCTATCGAGATGCAGCAAAGGGTCGGCCGCTCCGGCTCGACGAGGACCGTCGCATGTAACAGACAGATAGGCCGGCTCGGTAGGCTCTCCACGCCCACGGCTCTGCGCGTCGGCTACGTCCGCAAGGCTAGACCGACGGCGACCGGGGGCCTTCTTCGGGCTACGCCTCGATGCGCTGCGGATCGACCCGGCGGGGCATTGAGCACCTCCTGACCTAGGCTGTTGGCCAGCGTCCGGTACTCACGCCGCGGGACACATCCAAATACGATCAACGAGTGACGCTCGTCCTTATGGCCACCAATTCGCAGTACAGCGTTGTAACGGCTGATTGTCTCGTTTCCATTGGTGCCAACCCATATGACGCACTCGTGGTCAAGACGGCCGCAGTCTGGTACAAGGACGCCCGCCTGGCGTTGGGGTTCTCGGGCCTCGCCGGGCTGAACCTGCAGAGGGGCCAGAGAGGGCCTGTATCCGACCCTGGATCGTTTCGCACAATGTGGTGGCTGCTCGATGGGATTTTGGGCACGTCGAAGCCCGACTACATGATGCAGAACAGCCTCGCGCGGCTCGCGCAATACATGGCAACCACCTTCCCACCGGCCGGAACGCCTCCTAGCCTAATGGCCCTGGAGCTCGGGTTTGCGGGGTCCTGGTCCACGAACCTTGGAATCAAGCAGGTCGTCGGCAAGATCACCAACCTGGACAGAACCGTGTCCACGGGGATCTCTCGCGACTTCACGGTGAAACTCGCAATTCGCGACGACCCTGCCCTTTGGGCATGTGGACTCAAGGATGCAATTGACTTCGACTCGTACAAGCGGCTGTTCCAGTTGGTCGAAGAAGGGCGCCCAGCTCGTGCGATCACGAACAAAGGCATCGACATCATCCGCAACGCCGCCCGGTCGAAACAGGGCAACGGGCGGATCGGTGAGGTCTGCACGAGCATCGTGATTCCCGCTGGCGATCCCTCCACCTCGGGGCCTATCACGGGCGACTTCAAGGTGGTTTCGCCGTCAGATCGCCTCCACCAATCTCACCTTGTCGACGCCACTGACGGCCCCGATCGGGGCCTCTACGCCGACGCCGCCCTTCGCGGCGACCAGCCGGACGGAACCCCAGGCGGACGAGTGTTCGTATTCCCGGTACTTCCCTCGGCGGCGCCGTGTGCCTGCGGCAGTGGGCTCAAGTTTCGTCATTGTCACACTCGGCGAAAAGCGTCTCGTCGAAGAAGAGCGGGGCGTGACGTAAGCATCGCCGGCCGCTATCGCTTTCCCGTTGCCAACGCAAAACAGGATATCGAAGAGGTGTGATGGGGGCCATCTGTGACCAGCAACAAACGAGAGCCGATAACTGGACAGAAACCGTACACCCCGGCACTCACGCAACTACAGCGTTGAGCCCGGGGTGCTTAAGAGTCAGTTGCTCTGCCATTGAGCTACCGGCCCAGCAAGCCTACGTTCAATTAGAGCGACTAACTGAACACTTTCGCTAGTCGGACCTTGACCAGCCATGTGGTCCCAGCGATGAACTCAGCACCGACCAGCGCGGCCGAGTCTACCCCAGTCGATGACATCCCGACCAACGCCCGGATCCCTCGCGCCACCCGCGGGCAGCCAAGTCGCCGAACCCGATCGGTGCGCGTCCAGATATCCCATCCGAGACGCTAGCTGGACGCACACCGCTCAGACTCGCTCAGCAGGCCAAGACGCGGGAGCGATGCGCCCTCGCCTAGGCAGCAGCATCGAGGGAGGGCAACGTGGCTGGGAGAACAAGGCTTCGCACATATGTCATCCGCGTTCTCATGGGAGGTCTGCTCGCGCTCACGGCGTCCATTGGAGTTCAAGCGTCGGGAACTCCATGTGCGTCGGGTCCGGTCTGCTACGCAGGGTGGGCCACGAACGGCAGATGGAACGGTATCGACGGATACATCCGTCAGAGCCCCTCTGTCTCAACGTCAGCATTTCACGCCGATCGCTTCGTCGTGTGTCCCGTCGCCTCCTGCCTCGGCAGCGCCCTGCAAATGGGCGAGTTTCAGGGATGCTGGAATGGTGGCTGCTCAACGAGCGTCGTCAAGATGTTCATGGAAACGGTGGACGTGTGCGGCACGTACTCGCCAGTTGTTCTGCCTGCGGCCCCCCCGACCATCAACTATGCCTTCTACATCACCTATGAGGGCGGAGGAGCGCATGGATTCGCATGCCCGAACGGCAGCCACCACAACGGCTATACGTGGGCATATCGGAAGGGCTCGATTGCGAACCCTCCAGACGCGACATTCGGCCTAGGGCTCTCCTCCGGCTACGTACACGCCATGACCGAGGTCACAGGCGACTACGACAAGATCGGCGCCGACTACTACGGGTGCGACCACAACAAGGTGTGCACCAACCCGAGCTTCGGCCTGCATCTCCTGAGTGGTTCGACTTGGAACCTGTGGACGACCTCGACGCCTGGCCACTCTGTCTCGAACCAGCCCCCATGGCTCCATGCCAACTCCAACCCTTGGGGCTTCTGGACCTGCAAGGTCGCCTGCTAGTAGCTCCGAATCTGGCTCTTGCTGAAAGCTCGTGAGACTGAGGAGTCGAAATGCCGCCTAAAGAAGGTCCCGGAGGACGTCCCGGAATATCCCCTGAGAGCTTGGGGGCCGGCGCGAAAGTCATGACGGGTAGTGGGAGTCGGCGCATCGTCGTCCTTGCGATGTTCATTGTGGTCGCTTGGATCGTGTTCGGGAATCAACTCGCCGGGGGCCGGCAAGGACTCGTGGCCGCCGCGGCGTCGGCGACGAGCGCTCCTAGCGCAGAGCCAGCCGTGTCATTCCCGCCCGGCATCACTCGCGCCGCCGCTGAGGAGATTGCCGCGAGTGCTGCTCCCCTCGATGCTCGCCTATCTACCACCACGGCTGGGCGCTATGGAGACTTCTCGATTGAGCGCCAGTACGCGAACTTCGACCCAACTCGACTCGTCTGGGGCGTCAAGTACGACAGCATCGCGACGCCTTGCTACCCGGGCGGTCATTGCGAGAGCCCACGGCCAGGCACCGTAACTGTTTTCCTCGATTACTCGACCGGCGAGTTCCTACTCTCCGTCGGGTATTTTCCGAAGCCCGAATGAAACAGCCAGATCCCAGCCCGGTATGACTATCTCTGGCATGATCAGGCACGTTCATCAGGGCGTTGGCGAGTAGCCTGCGCTGCCGAGAAACTCGCCCGTGAAGTAGTCCAAGAAGATGGTAAGGGTGCCCGGTCGCGGCAATTCGCACGCACCCAATGGCGAGCAAATCGTCATGTCGCCCACGTAGGTTACTGCCCATACCTCCTGTTGTGGTGCGACTCCAAAACCGGGCCCGACGTTCGGACTTGGGTTGAGGTCCCCGAAAGCACCCGCCTCGGCCGACTTGAAGGTGGTGCTCAGTGACTTATGTGGCTCGGCAAGCGCGACCGCCCGATCCCTCGAGATGCCCCCCGACGACAGCGGCGTCGCGCTCGGGGTAGATGGCGAGCTGGGCGGTGCGCTTGAGAGCTGGGCCGGACCAGGTTGCTCGGCGAGACGCGGAAGGACCGCGAGCGCCGCCACGATGACGATCGCGACGGTCGCGAATCCGATTGGAAAGGCCGCCCTCGTTTGCAGTCCTGAAACTGCACGCCGCCGGACTTGCGATGTGCCGCTTGCTCGACCAGCTATATCGGCAAGTGCCACAAGGCGCGATCGAAGGCGGGTATCGAAGTCATTCATCGTTCAGGTTCCTCCAATGCCGCCCGGAGACCGGATCGTGCACGCGACAGCCAGCTCGCAAGCGTGCCGCGTGGCACGCCCAACGCCACCGCGACCTCGTCCTGCGAGTAGCCCTCGACGACGGTTAGAACCAATGCCGCGCGCGTCCGGCGGTCGAGTTTCCCAAGCGCCTGCCAGAGGTCCGGGTCGACATCCATTGCCCAAGTCGCGTCCGTATCTCCGATCGGCAGGAAGCCCCATCGTCGCCGTCGACGACGTTCGTTGAGCGCGAGACGCACCCCGACCACCGAGAGCCAGCGCGGGACCTCCTCGTCAGAACCGATCGGCCAGTGCTCTGCCGCGCGGAGGAACGTCTGCTGGGCCAGGTCGCGTGCTTCCTCTCGGTCGCCTACGACCAGTGCCAGTCGGCCGATCAGCCAGGCCTCGTGAAGGCGGACCGCCGCATCGAGCGCGTTTGGATAGCTCTCGTCGGATGCGGTGGTCAGCTGCACGGATGTCTCCCTTCTAGTTGTCTAACACCTGAGAAGGAGCCGGTGTTGCAACTGATCAAGCCTAGGGGTGCCTTACAACTCCGCCGTGACACCTGGTCAGTCCCGGAAGGCTGGACGACCGATGAAACAACTACTCGCCGCCGCACTCACGCTACTCATGCTCGCGGGCTGCTCCACGGCCGGACGCGCCTTGACGTCGCAGCCGGCACCAACGGCCGCAGGGACGATCGCCTCGTGGCGTGCGCTGCCGATCGACGCCAAAACTGGCAACGGCATCGGGTCTCCTGCGGATCGGCTGGCAGTTCTTCAAATACCTGATGGAGCGACCTTCCACAAGGTGTTTCCACACGCCGGAGGAGCACCAGAACTTGACGACGTCAGTCGACCATGCGGTTGGTTGTTTATTCGAATGGTTGGCCCGGTCCCACGACGGGGCTCCCCGATCGGCCTCCCCCTGTCTCGACCGAAGGCACCCATGACGTATGCGTCCAGCAGACTGACAGAGAGGCGATCGAGGGACTCCCCTTCATCGACTACGGGTCGATACCTCAAGCAGGAGCGTCACTCGGGTAGTTGCGCGCGGTCGCGAACCCGGTTCAAGTGTCCGCCTACCGGATGTCAGCGGCCCCGAGCCCGACGCCGTGATCGAGACGCCCGACGACCGCTGGGCTTCCGTCGGAGTCACGCGGACTGGGGGACGTGAACGCGGCTCCGCGCATTTCCTCAAGCCGAATCGCCGAGTTGACATCGCTGCGACGCGAGAGCCACTGGCCCGGCGCATCACGCCGAGACCCGGCCAAGGGGACGTCGGAGAGGATCGAGTCGCGGTCACTCCGAGCGGCGCCTAGCGGCCCAATGGCCACAGCAGATAACTGAACAAGAATCGTTCACCTCGGCGCTCATCCAGCCATGGCGTTGAGCCCGGGGTGCTTAAGAGTCAGTTGCTCTGCCATTGAGCTACCGGCCCAGCGAGGCGAGAGGATACCTCAGATGGGCGGTGAACTCCCCCTCGGAAGCTTGAGTACGCTTCGTGTGACATGCGGACGAAGCCTGATGCTGTCGCCCTGGTCGTTGCAGCGGCGGCCCTGATTCTGGTCGGATCCGCCTGCCAGACGGGACCGTCGGCCCACCCGTCGGTAGCCGGTTCTCCACCGACGGCCTCGAGCGCGACCGCCTCGCCGAGCGCTCCGCCGGCCTCGGCGCCGAGTGCCCCGGCGAGCACCCCGTCGGCTGGCGGCTCGTGGTCGACCGGCGCGTGACTTCCTACGCCCCGCTCCGAAATTGCCGCCGCCGTCCTCGACGGTCGCATCTATGTCGCGGGCGGCTTCGGCAACCCGCGGGGCACGATTCTCGACGAGTTCGTCGCCTACGACCCCGCGACAAACGCATGGGCCGAGCTCGCGTCGCTGCCTGAACCGCGACACCATGCCGCGCTGTCCGCGCTCGATGGCCGCCTCTACCTCACGGGCGGCGCCGTCCAGGGATTCGCGCCGCGTGCCAATACGTGGACCTACGATCCGGCCACCGACACGTGGACGGCTCTCGCGCCGATGCCGGAGCCACGCCGGGCGCACGTCACGGTCGCGCTCGACGGCCGGTTGTACGTGGTCGGAGGCGTCGTCACCGGGCGAACTCTCGAGGCCCCGACGTGGGCCTATGATCCGGCGACCGGCGAGTGGCAGGACGACCTCGCTCCGATCCGCACCTATCGCGAGCACCTGGCGGCGGTCGAGGACGGCGGCACGATCATCGCGATCGGCGGGCGCGGGACGCAGAACGTCGACGCCGTCGAGCGGTACGACCCCGCGACCGACACGTGGACGCCGCTTCCACCACTGCCGACGGCCCGCAGCGGCCTGACGGCCGCCATGAACGATGGCGCGATCCACGTCATCGGCGGCGAGAGCGCCGACCCCCCGAAGGTGTTCCGCGACCACGAGGTCTTCGATATCGCCACCGCGACCTGGTCGATCGCACCGCCGCTCGATCGGGGCCGGCACGGTCTCGGGTCGGGAGTGATCGACGGCCGGCTCTACGTGGTTGCCGGCGGTCCGAACCCCGACCTGTCAGTCTCCGAACGCCTCGACCTCTTCACGCCCTGACCCGAATCGAAAGGGCCGAAGATCTGTCGACCTTCGGCCCCACGGACAGGATGAGTAACAGGTTCAGACGGTCGTGTTCAACGGCTCCGAGTGCAGGTTCTCGCGACCAGCGGGCTTGACCCCGCGGCGAGCGGACCTCCGACGCGTGACGAGCAGTGTGAACAGGACGGACATCGCGGCCGTGAAAACGACAACGAGCGGGAAGCCGGCCGAGATCATCGACCAGGCGGTCAGGATGTTCAGCGTCCAGAGGACGATCGCGGCGGCGATCATCGGAGTGCTCATCGGGTCACCTGGCGTGTGGTTGGGTCGCAGGACATGCGCGAAGTGTCCGCGACAACCGCCCGTCCGCGGCGCATCCGAGAGTCCCTTTCGGGATGGAAATCAGTACCAGACCACCCTGCGCCGCACCGAATGCCGCCCCGGCACTTGCCTCAGGCGCCGGCCGCCACCGTCTCGGGCTCGTCGGTCTCGCCCTCGATCGTGACGTGGGGCAGCCAGCCCAGCCAGCCCGGGAGCCACCAGTTCCAGTCGCCGAGCAGCCGCATCGTGGCGGGCAGGAGCACGCTCCGGACGATCGTCGCATCGAGGAACACGGCAACCGCCAGCCCGAGCCCGAGCTGCTTGATGATCGTCAGCTCGAGCGTCACGAAGACGCCGAACACGACGACCATGATTGCGGCCGCGCTCGTGATCGTCCCCGACGTGATCGCGATCCCCCGGGCGACGGCCTCGTTCGACGGCAGCCCCCGGTCGCGCGCCTCCTTGATCCTCGTGAGGATGAAGACGTGGTAGTCCATCGACAGGCCGAACAGGATCGTGAAGATGAATACCGGGATGAAGCCCTCGATCGGGCCGGGCTTGAAGCCAATCACGTCCGCGAGGTGACCTTCCTGGAAGACCCAGACGAGAACCCCGTACGCGGCGCCGGTCGAGAGCAGGTTGAGGATGATGGCCTTGATCGGGATCACGATCGAGCGGAACGCGACGAGTAGCAGCAGGAACGAGAGGGTCAGCACGAAGGCCATCACAAGCGGCATGCCGTCGGCGTAGAAATCGACGATGTCGAGCGTGTAGGCGGCGTCGCCGGTGACGAAGACCTCGACCCCGGCCAGGCCGGCGAATGTAGTCGGAACCACGGTCGATCGGACCTCGCGGACGATGTCCCGGTTGCGAAGGTCGTTGCTACCGCCGGCCATCACGTACGACACGAGAGCGACGTGGCCATCGGATGAGATCGACGTCTGCGCCGGCCCGCTGATCCCCGGGATGGCGACGACGGCGTCGGTCAGCCTCGCGAGCGCCGTCTTGGTCGGCTCCTCATCAGCGCGGGTGACGACGAATTGCAGCTCGAGCGTGGAGCCGCTTGGCCACTTCTCGTTGAGGAGGTTGACGGCCTGGACGCCATCGAGGCTGTCTGGGAATGCCGTGAAGTCGGCCTGGCCCATGTGGAGCCGCAGCACCGGCGAAGCGAGGGCCAGAAGGAACGCAGCGGTGACGACCACCGCGATGACGGGCCGCCGCATGACGGCCCGGACGACGATCGCCCAGACCCCCCTGCCCTCTTCCCGGTCGCGACCGATGAAGGGCACGCGCAGCCGATTGACCCGATCGCCGAGGATCGCCAGCGTCGCGGGCAGGAACGTCAGCGAGCCGACGACCGCGACAAGCACGACCGAGATCGTCCCGATTGCCATCGATCGGAAGAGCGGGTCGTCGAGCAGGAACAGCCCGCCGATCGAGATCATCACCGCAAGCCCCGAGAAGAACACCGCCCGACCGGCCGTGTTGCTCGCGACGTGGATCGCCGCGAGCTTGTCGCGTCCGTGGCGCCGCTCGGTCCGGAAGCGCGTGAGCATGAACAGCGAGTAATCGACCGCTACGGCCAGCCCGATCAGCACCACGAGCTGGCTCGCGTATGGGCTCACCGGCGCGAAGATCTGGCTGTACAGCCCGAGGATCCCGAAGGCAGCCAGGAGCGCTGTGATCGCGAGGATCAGCGGGATGATGGCCGCGACCGCCGCCCCGAACGCGATGAGCAGGATTCCGAATGTCAATGGGATCGTCAGGCGGAGCGACGCGTCGAGCCCGCCGTTGATCAGCTCGCTGATCTCGTCGTTGGCGATCGTGTTGTTGAGCGCGTGGATGCGGTACGCGGGGTAGGCCGCCTTGATGTCGGTGACGACAGCCGGCACGGGTTCCAGCCGCTCGACGAGGCTCTCGCCGTCGCCCGGGACTCGCGCGACGACCCTGACGGTCGTCCGATCCGGCGACACGAGTCCGGCCTCAGGCGGCACGGTCGTCGGATCGACTAGTTGCTCGAAGACCGGCCCTGACGCGCCGCCGACGGTCGCCTGGACTGCACCCAGCCGCGCGACGATGTCGGCGATTGCGGTCGTGAACGTTGGATCGTCGATCGTGCCGCTCGGATTCGACACGATGAGGAGGAACTGCTGGGAGGCTTCCTCGGCGCTCTGGGTGTTCGCCGCGTTGTAGACGACGTACGCCTCGCCCGCTTCGTACTTGGACCGCTGATCGTTCGAGACCGCCTCGACGGCCCTGGTCCCGCCGGCGGCCAGGCTGGCCACGAAGAGCCCGATCGTCGCGACGAACCACAGGACGAACACGGGCCAGCGGTGGCGGGCGCTCCAGCCGGCGACGCGGACCGTCCACGGGTCCCTGATCCGGTGCTCGGACGGGTCCGACGTCGTGTCAGGCGAGGTCATCGACGCGATCTCCAGGCGTGGCGGGCTGTGACGGAGCGGCGGTGGTGACGGAGTGCCGGGGCCGCGGGCATCACGTCGAGCGACGACTAGCGTATCCGAGGGGCATCGACGTGGTGTATGGAGAGACCCGTCAAGATGTTCGTCCCGAAGTCCCCGAGCGGTTCTCGCCGAGGTCACGCCGGGGCGTCAGGCGCGCTTGCGCGCGACCCAGACCTCCTCGCTCGGCCACTGGCGAGCCCAGTCGAGCGGGACGTAGGTGTAGGTCGATGTCGAGCCCTCGTCCGGGCGGAGCTCGACGAGATCCTCGACGTCGAAGCCGTTCTTTCGCAGGAGCCGGATCCAGTCGCCGTAGCCGAGATGAAACTCGACCGACTCATCGCTGCCCCAGTCGAGCCTGTGGATGCCGAAGTACGGCCTGACCAGGTTGGCGCTCGCCACCGGATCATCACCGTCCGGGCTGCACAGCACGAGGATCAGCGCGTTGACGAGGAAGATCAGCTGCCCACCGGGCCGCAGGAGGCGCGACGCCTCCGGGATCCAGAGGAAGGGATCGGCCCAGATCGAGGCGCCGTACTCCGAGATCGCGAGGTCGAAGCTGGCATCGGGATACGGCACGGCTTCGGCGTTGCCGTGGATCAGTGGGAACTCGATGCCGTGTTCGGCTTGGAGACGGCGGGCGGTCGCAAGCTGCTGCTCGGAGTTATCGATGCCGACCGGTCGAGCGCCGCGACGGGCGAGCCACGCCGAGACATAGCCCGTGCCGCATCCGAGCTCGATCGTGTCCTTGCCATCGAGATCGGACGGTAGCAACCCAATGGTCGACTCCGGGATGTCCCAGATGCCCCACGTCTCCTCGCCCGGCGCGACGCGCCAGTTGCGTTCGCCGTTCGCGACGTAGTCGCTCGCCCACTCGTCCCACGCCGCCCTGTTGCGCCGGACATGCTCGGGCAGCTGATCCGAGGAGGTCACGCCGGCTCGTCAAGCGTCGCTGCGAGTCGCTTTGGAGCTGTCAGCCGCCAGGCCTGACGCAGGAGCCCGTCCAGCTCCGCTGTGTCGACCCGCGCGAGGTCGACATTCACCCAGCCGAACCGCCCGACGTACGGCGCCGACTTGAACGCCTCCGGATCCCGGTCGATCAGGTCCGCCTGGATCGTCGGGGTCGCCTTGATCGACACGCGATCGGCCCCATCCCCGCCGATCGCAAAGATCTTGCTGCGGACCCGGAAGGTCACGTCGACCTCCCAGGTGAGGACCTCCTCGGCTTCCGGGAGGGCAAGGGCGATCCGCCGGACGTCGTCGAACCTCGCCATGAGTTCAGCCGACGGCCTTCCGGAGGAACAGCCCGTAGACCTCGTAGCCCAGCCGCTCGTAGAACCGCTTCGCGGCCACGTTGCGGGCGGACATGTCGAGGATGAGCACGCGGACGCCGCGCGCACCTGCCCATGCCTCGGCCGCCGCCATCAAGGCGGTCCCGACACCGGCGTCCCGAGCGTCGTCGAGCACGGCGATGCCCACCTCGGCGGTCGGGACTGCCGCCATCATCGAGCCCTCGGTCGGAGGCGGCAGCAGCGCGATCGACACCGAGCCGACGATCCGGCCGTCGCGCGCGGCCGCGAGATAGCCCGACATGCGGCCGTCATCTTCGATGATCCCTCGCAGGCGTTCCGCCGCAGCGGCCGCGTCCGGAACGCGGTAGTGCTCGGGATCGAGCGCCACGTGGTGCTGCGCGCTCGACAGGTAGATCTCGAGGAGCTCGTCTAGATCCTCGAGGGCCGCCGGGCGGATGTCGACGTCCCGCCGGCGCGCGGCCGTGTTCGTCACTGATTGTCGATTTGGGCACGCTGCAGCCGGCCGCTGAAGTCGACGTAGATCGACTTCCACTCCGTGTAGGTGTCGAGCGCGGCGTGGCCGGCCTCGCGATGGCCGTTGCCGGTCTCCTTCCAGCCGCCGAACGGCAGGTGTGTCTCGGCCCCGGTCGTGCCGGCATTGACGTAGACGATGCCGGTCTCGAAGTCGCGCATCGCCCGGAAGGCCGTGTTGGCATCCTGCGTGAAGATCGCTGACGAGAGGCCGTAGCGGGTCTGGTTGATCGCGAGAACCGCCGATCCGTACGAGTCGACCGGGATGACCGACAGGACCGGCCCGAAGATCTCCTCCTGGGCGATCCGATCCATCGGCCCGACACCGGAGAAGACGGTCGGATTGAAGAAGTGGCCGTTTGCGAGGTCGCCATCGGTCGCCCGGCCTCCGCCGGTGACGAGCTCGCCCTCGGTCCGACCGATCTCGACGTATGAGGCGACCTTGTCCACCGCACCCGCGTTGATCAGCGGCCCGACGTCCGTCGCCGGATCAGCCCCGGGCCCAAGACGGAGCGACTTCGCCCGCGACTCGAGACGGACGAGCAGGTCGCCGAGGATCGGACGCTCGACCACGACCCGGCTGGCCGCGGTGCAGCGCTGGCCAGTTGTCCCGAATGCCGACCATAGGATCCCGTCGGTCGCGAGGTCGAGGTCGGCATCGGCCATCACGACGATCCCGTTCTTGCCACCGAGCTCCAGGCTCACGCGCTTGAGTCGGCGTGCCCCTCGTTCAGCGATACGCCGTCCGGTGGCGGACGACCCGGTGAACGAGATGACGGGCACGTCCGGCGAATCGACGATCGCGTCGCCGACCTCGCTGCCGGCGCCCGTGACGAGGTTCACGGTTCCGGCCGGAAAGCCAGCCTCGGCCATGAGCTCGACAAGGAGAATCGCGCAATGAGGCGTGTCGCTCGACGGCTTGAACACCACGGTGTTGCCGGTGACGAGGGCGGGCATCATCTTCCAGCACGGGATCGCGATCGGGAAGTTCCAGGGCGTGATGATCCCGGCCACCCCGATCGGCTGGCGGATGCTCATCGCCCACTTGTCGGGGAGCTCCGACGGGACCGTCTCGCCAAACATCCGCCGGCCCTCGCCGGCCATCAGGAAGGCGATATCGATCCCCTCCTGGACGTCGCCCCGCGCTTCGGCGATCACCTTGCCCATCTCGCGGCTCATCGCCTGCGAGAGGCGCTCCTTGTGCTCGGCCATCAGGGCGCCGAATCGGTAGAGAATCTCGCCGCGTTTTGGCGCCGGCGTCCGCGCCCACATCGGAAATGCGGTTTCGGCGGCCTTCGTCGCCATCGCCACGTCGGCGGCGGTCCCCTGCTGGAACGTGCCGATGATGTCACGGGTGTCGGCCGGGTTGCGGCTTTCGAAGGTGCCGCCACCGGTTGACTCGCACCAGTGCCCGGCGATGAAGTGCCGGAACGTCGGCGGGGCGGCCCGCTCGTCGGTCGGGGCCATGACCTTCGTCTCAGACATGATGGGGAGTGTAGACCTGTCCCCTGCGGCCTTGGTCGGCGGCGCCAGCTGCTGTCGACACGGATGGCCGGCGAGCGGCAGCCGGTGCGCCCTAGACTGCCGGCCATGCCCGACGAGTCCGACGAGCCAATGCCCGCCCGCGCCGCCGATGGCCACCGCCACCGCCACGTCATCGTCTGCGGCGTCGATCACCTCGGGCTTCGGACGATCGACGAGCTGGCTCTGGGCGAGGAGACAGTGGTCGCGGTCGCTCCCGCGGCCGACCCGGACTGGGAGCATGACCATCCGGGCGTCCAGCTGGTAGTCGGCGACTACCGTCGCGAAAAGACACTCGCCGAGGCGGGGGTCGCGACTGCCGCGGCCATCATGCTGACCGGCGAAGACGACCTCGGGAATCTCCATGCCGCCCTCGCGGCGAGCGCAATCAACCCTTCGATCCGGATCGTCCTGCGGCTGTTCGACGCCGAGCTCGGCAGCCAGCTCGAGCTGATCCTCCCGAATGCCGTGGGGCTGTCTTCATCGGCGATCGCGGCTCCGGCGTATGTCGCGGCGGCGCTGGACGGAGAAGCTGGCGTGCGATTCGCATTCGGCGACCGCGTCGTCGTCACTCGCCGCGCGAGCGACCCTCGTGATCCGTCGATCGGCGCGCCGCTGATGTCGGTGGCAATCGCCCGGCTCCACGTGGATCGCTCAGTCGAGCCCCTGCCGGACGAGGGGCCTGCGGACAAGGACTCTGCGGACAGGGCCTTCGCGGACGACGATCTCGTCGTGGCCGAGACCTTCGAGCCGGCGGCGCCAGCCGCCGGTGACTATCGGCGACGCTGGCTGGGAGCCGATGTCGAGCCGCTGATCGTCGTCGCCAGTCGGGTGAATCGGATGCGTGCGCGGTTGATTGGCGGCCTCGTGAGCCTGCCCGGTGCCGTACCGGCCCGGATCGCGCTGCCCGATCGGCGGTTGGTCCGCTTCGCCTCCCTGATCCTCGTGGTGGCGCTGGCGTCCGCCCTGTTCTTCGCGGTCAGTGCGGGGCTGTCGCCGCTCGACGCATTCGGCTATGCAATCAGTCTCCTGACGGGTGCGAGCTCGGCGTTCGGGATCGACGCCGCGGCCGCATCGGGAACGCTCAAGGTCTACACGATCGTCCTGAGCCTGCTCGGGGCAGCGGTCATCGCGATCGTCTATGCGCTCATCACCGACGCGATCGTCCGCTCGCGCCTGCTCCAGACACTCGGCGCGCGCGTCGTGCCGCGAACGATCCGCGACCACGTCATCATCTGCGGTCTGGGAACGATCGGCTATCGCGTTGCGCTAGGGATCAAGGCACGCGGGGTGCCGGTCGTGGTCGTCCAGGACAGCGACGACAACGGATTCGTTGCGGCGGCGCGGGCGGCCGGGATCCCGGTCGTCATCGGCGACGCGTCGCTTCCCGGCGTACTCGACGACCTCGGGCTGAAGGCCGCCAGAGCCCTCGTCACGGTCACGACCGACGACCTCGTCAACCTCACGGTCGCGCTCAACGCCCGGGCGGTTCGGCCGGACCTGCGGGTCGTCGTCCGCGTCTACGACCCGGACTTCGCGGCGCGCGTCCGGCACGGTTTCGGAATCCGCTTTACCCGGAGCGTGTCGCACCTCGCGGCCCCGGCCTTCGCCGCGGCGACGATCGACTGCGACGTCGCCGCGAGCATCCCGGTCGGCGACCGACGAGTCGTTCTCTTCGCCAGGCTGACGATCGCGGCCGGTTCGCGTGCCGAGGGAGCGCTGGCCGCGACCATGGAGGCCCCGGGTCGCCGCCGCCTGCTCGCGATCGTGGATCCGGACGGGCGAGTTCGCTGGGTGCCACCGCACGACGAGATCCTCGATGCCGGGGAGTCGGTCCTGGTGGCCGCCAGTCGGGCGGGCCTGGCCGAGTTCGTCGAGCTCGCCCGCGCGCCGGGTTGACAGCCGGTTGGTCGCCGGGTCGTTCGCCGGGTTTTCGCCCGGTCGTCGCCGGTTGGGCGGCGCTAGACGCGTTCGAACGCGGCCGCGACGCTGCCGCCGCCGCCGAGGCAGAGCGTCGCGAGTCCGTAGCGGCCTTCGCGACGGCGGAGCTCGTGGAGGAGCGTCGCTACGACGCGCGCCCCGCTCGCCCCGATCGGGTGGCCGAGGGCGATCGCTCCGCCGTTCACGTTGGTCTTGTCCCAGTCGAACCCGAGCTCGCGGCCGTCGGCGAGGACCTGGGCCGCGAACGCCTCGTTGATCTCGACGAGGTCGAACGCTTCGATCGGCAGCTCGATCCTGTCGAGGAGGCGGCGTACGCCCTGAATCGGGGCGAGGAAGAGCCACTTCGGCTCGACCTCGGCCTGCGCATAGCCGACGATCCGGGCGAGGGGCTTGAGGCCGAGTCGCTCGACGGCGCGCTCGCTGGCTACGATCGTCGCGGCCGCCCCGTCCGTTATGCCTGGGGCATTTCCGGCGGTCACGGTGCCGGTCGTCGCGTCGCCGCGATCCGGGCCGTCGGGCAGGGCGAATGCCGGCTTCAATCGGGCCAGGGCCTCCGCGGTCGAGTCGCGGCGGGGGTTCTCGTCCAGGTCGACCACCGTCTCACGGCCTTTCGCGTCGCGGACGGTGACCGGCACGAGTTCGTCGCCGAATCGGCCGGCATCCATCGCGGCGATCGCCTTCTGATGCGACGCCAGGGCGAAGGCATCCTGGTCCTCGCGGCTGACGTGGTTGCCGATCGCCACTCGCTCGGCGTGGGTGCCCATATGGCAGTCCTCGACCGTGCACCACAGACCGTCGGCCACCGTCGAGTCGACGAGCTCACCGCTGCCGAGCCGGTAGCCGAACCGGGCGTCGCGCAGGAGGAACGGTGCCTGGTTCATCGATTCCATTCCGCCGGCGACCACGATTTCCGCGTCGCCTGCGCGGATCACTGCGGCCGCGAGCATGATCGCCTTGAGCCCGGATCCGCAGACCCGGTTGATGGTCGTCGCGCTCGTTCCATCCGCGAGGCCGGCCCGCAGCGCCGCCTGTCGCGCCGGTGCCTGACCGACGCCGGCCTGGAGTACCTGGCCCATGAGAACTTCGTCGATCGGCGTCCCGTCCGGCAAGCCGGCTCGCTCGACCGCGGCCCTGATGGCGACACCACCCAGCTCGACGGCCGGCGTGGTGGCGAGCGCCCCACCGAACTTCCCGATCGGGGTGCGCGCGGCGCTGACGATGTAGACGTGGCCGTTCTGGCCCAGCTGCTCGGACATGGATCAAATCTACACCGGTTGCGATAAGCAGCAGGTGAGCGCGCCTCGCCAGACTGCGCCTGTGAACGATGTCCGACTAGGCTCGGCGATAAGGGCGCTTCGGTTTCGGCGGAACTGGACGCAGACCGATCTCGCACGTGTCGCGCGTGTTTCGCCGGCGACAGTCTCGCGACTCGAGCGCGGGCGAGTCGACGCGTCGAGTCTTCACATCCTACGGCGAGTGTTTGCCGCTCTCGATGCGCGATTTGAACTTGTTCCGCGCTGGCACGGCGGTGACCTGGACCGGCTGATCGATGCTCGTCACGCGGGGATGAGCGAGACGCTCGTCCGGCGCCTGTCGAACCTGCCAGTCTGGATCGTCCACCCCGAGGTAACGTTTTCGATCCGCGGCGAGCGTGGCGCGATCGACATCGTGGCGTGGCATCCCGGGCGGCGCGCCATGCTGATCATCGAGGTGAAGAGTGCGATTGGCGACCTCGGCGGCCTGGTGCGACAGGTTGATCGCTATCGGCGGCTGGCCCGCGACCTTGCCCGGGAACGAGGATGGGCGCCGGTCGCCGTTGGCGTCTGGGTCGTGGTTGCGGATGGCCGTACGGCACGGCGCCGTCTCGCCGAGCATCGAGCGATTCTTCGCCGAGCCTTCCCGGCAGATGGTCACGCGATGGAGGGCTGGCTCCATGCGCCCGACCGCGACCTCAGCGGGCTCTCATTCCTGCCATTCGGTCACCCGATGAAAGTCGGGCGGCAGCGAAACGCAGCCGTCTGAGGACGGTACGCACGAATTCGCCCCGCCGCTTGCAGGGGCGCTTGCCAAATCACTGAAAGGCGACTGATTGACATACGCCGCGGCGTCCGCCTTTCGTGGGACGAAGGATTGGCAGGGAGCGGGGCCCACGCCAGGCCCGGCCACGAGCCTGCGCGCCGCGGCCCTGTCCGCCTCCTTAGCCTGGGCCCACTCGCTTGAAAACCTCGTCGGCGACGATCAGGCGGTGGATCTGGTTCGTGCCCTCGTAGATCTGGGCGCCCTTCGCGTCGCGCATGAGGCGCTCGATCCCCGTCTCGCGCGAGTAGCCGGCCCCGCCGAAGAGCTGGACCGCGTCCGTTGCGACCCGCATCGCTGTGTCGGAGGCCGTCCACTTCGCGAGTGAGGACGCCTCGCCGACCGGCTCGCCGCGGTCCTTCATCGCCGCCGCTTGCCGCGTCAGCGCCCGTGCCGCTTCGACGTCCCGAGCCATCTCGGCGACCATGAAGCGGAGCCCCTGCTGCTCGGCCAGGACTCCCCCGAACGCCCGTCGCTCACCGAGATACCGCGCAGCCTGTTCCAGCGCCGATCGCGCCAGGCCCACGCACGCGGCGGCGATCGAGATCCGCCCCTCGGCGAGCGCGGACAGCGCGATTCGATAGCCGTCGCCCTCCTCGCCGAGTCGATTTTCCGCCGGGACCACCGCGCCGTCGAACACCAGCTCGGCGGCCGGGCACGACCGGATCCCCATCTTCCGCTCGTGCGCCCCGAACCGGAACCCCGGCGTGTCCCGCTCCACGAGGAACGCGGTGATCGCGCCAGGCCCCGCGGTCGGGTCCAACGTGGCGAACACGAGGTAGCGATCGGCTTCAGGCGCGTTCGAGATCCAGATCTTGGTGCCGGTCAGGCGATATGATTCGCCGTCGCGCTCGGCGCGGGTCCGGATGGCGCCGGCATCGGATCCGGCGTGGGGCTCGGTCAGCGCGAACGCCCCGAGCGCCTCGCCCGCGATCATCGGTCCGAGCCATCGGGCCTGCTGCTCCGGGCTGCCCCAGGTGACGACCGGGTACTGCGACAGGATGTGGACCGACAGCGTCACCGCGGACGCCATGTCGGCCGCCCCGATTTCCTCCATGACGAGCGACCAGCCGAGGTAGCTGAACCCAGCTCCACCGACGGACTCCGGGAGCGGAGCGCCGGTGAGCCCCAGCGCCCCCATCCGTTCGAAGATCGAACGGTCGAAACGTTCGTTCTCGTCCCGATCCGCGGCGCCGGGCGCGACCTCGCGGCTGGCGAATTCTCGGGCGGTATCGCGGAGAAGGCGCTCCTCCTCGGTCAGCGGCCAGCTCAGGTCATCCCCTCCGGACAAGGTCCTCGCAAGGTGCAGCGGCTAGGATACCCGCGTGCCCAAGCGCGATAGCGAGTCTCCACCGCCTGCCACGCAGGCGCCGCGCCATCGGACGGACGGTGCTTCAAAGACCGCCTTTCAGCAGGCTTCTGACGCGGTCGCGTCCGAGGACCGGTATCGGACCCTCTTCGAGCAATCGCCGGACGCCCTCGTCGTCGAAACCCTCGACCACATCGTCGTCGACGCGAATCCGGCAGCGTTCAAGATGTTCGGCGAGGGCGTCATCGGGGTCCACGTCACGACGCTTGCCGACATCGGTGCAGCCGAACTGGACGAACAGCGTGGCCTCGTCGGCTCGTCGAGAACGGCCAGGTGGACCGGCCTTGGGCGTCGGCATGACGGCACGACCTTCTCGACCGAGATCGAGATCAGCGGGATCCAGATCGGCGGTGAGGGCCGCCTGCTCGTGCGCGTCCGGGACACGACCGAGCACGAACGATTCCAGCAGGAGCTGCTCCAGGCCCAGAAGATGGACGCCATCGGCCTGCTGGTGGCCGGCGTCGCCCACGAGCTCAACAACCCACTGGCGTCGATCGTCGCCTTCAGCCAGCTGATCCGAACCGATCCGCAGCCTGCCGCCCGCGCTCCATCACCAGGCCGACATGCTCATCCAGGAAGCAAACCGGACCCGTCGAATCGTGCAGAACCTGCTCGACTTCGCCCGCCAGCGCCCGCCGGAGCGTGTCCCGACATCGCTCCGCGACCTCGTCGAAACAGTCCTCGCCCTGCAGTCCTATACGTTCGGTCCTAACCGGATCCAGGTGGTGCTCGACATCCCGGACGACCTCCCCGAGGTGGCACTGGACCGAGCCCAGATCCAGCAGGTGCTGATCAACCTGACCCTCAACGCCGCCCAGGCGATCAAGGACAACGGCACCCGGGGGTCCATCACGATCAGGAGCAGTGCCGCCACCCGCTCGGACGGGGAACCGGTCGTCCGCCTGTCGGTCATCGACGATGGACCTGGGATTCCTCCCGCCCATCGTTCACGCCTCTTTGTCCCCTTCTTCACGACCAAGGCCCCGGGCGCCGGTACCGGCCTTGGCCTCTCGGTGTCATTCGGGATCGTGGCCGGCCACGGCGGCACGATGCGGTACGAGCCAGGTCCGGCCGGGGTCGGTGCATCGTTCATCATCGAACTGCCGATCGAACCCAATACCGTCCCGATCGAAGGCGCGGCGTTGCCGGTGCGCGGCCCGGATGTTCCGATCCTGCGCCCCACGAATGGCGGGCAGGTTTCCCTCGACGCAGAGCCCGCCCGCGATCGCCGTACGGGACGGCTCGATCGCCGGGCCAAGGGCGAGCCGGACAGAAGACAGACCGGTGGCGAGACCGTCCGACCCTGGCGGATCCTCGTCCTGGATGACGAGCCAGCGATCCGTGACTTCCTGGCGCGGATCCTCCGCCGGGCCGGCCACGAGCCGGTCCTTGCGTCCGACGGGCAATCCGCCCTCGACCTCGTCAAGCTCGATCCGCCGGACGCGATCCTGTGCGACCACCGGATGGCCGGAATGAGCGGGACAGCGTTCCACGTCGCCGTCGAGGAGATCGATCCGTGGCTCGCGCGCCGCTTCGTGTTCATGAGCGGTGACGTGCTGAACCCGGAGCTGAGCGACTTCGCCACCGCCCACAACATCACGCTGCTGGCGAAGCCCTTCGACATCGCGACCGTGGATCGAACCGTCGCCAGGATTCTGGACCCCGCGGGTACCTGAACCCGCTAGGCGCGGTCGGCGTCCCCGTAGCGGTGGAAGCCCCGACCCGTCTTCTGACCGAGGTGGCCTGCCTCGACCAGGTCGGTGAGGACCCTCGGCGGCCGGAACTGGTCGTCGCCGAGGCCCGCATGGAGGACGTCCATGATCCCCTTGCAGACATCGAGGCCGATGAAGTCGGCGAGGGCGAGCGGGCCCATCGGATGGTTCAGGCCGATCTTCGCCCCGGCGTCGATGTCCTCGGCGCTGCCGACCCCTTCCTCGAACGCTCGCATCGCCTCGCCGAGAAACGGCATCAGCATCCGGTTGACGATGAAACCCGGCCGGTCGGCCGACACGATGACCTGCTTGCCAAGGTCGGCCGACAGGGCCCGGATCGCGTCCGCGGTCTCGTCGGACGTTGCCGTACCACGAACCAGCTCGATGAGCGGCATGACCGGGACAGGACTGAAGAAGTGCATCCCGACGAACGATCCCCGCCGGTCAGGAGCCACCGCTCCCGCAAGTTCGTCGATCGAGATCGAGCTGGTGTTCGACGCGAGGATCGCGCCGGGTGGTGCCAGCTCGTCGACCTGGCGCCAGAACTGCCGCTTGACCTCGAGGTCTTCGAAGATCGCCTCGATCACGAGATCGGCGCCCGCGGCCTCGGACGGGTCGTCGGTCGCCTCGATCCGTTCCAGCGTGGCGTCGCGATCATCCGCCGACAGTTTCCCCTTGCCGACGGCTCGCTCGAGATTGCCGGCGATCCGATCGCGACCGGCGACCGCGCGCCCGAGGTCGGGCTCGTAGAGGACGACGCGCTTGCCGATGGCAGCGTGGACCTGGGCGATGCCGTGGCCCATGAGCCCGGCACCGGCGACGAAGACGGCGTCAATCGACATCGCCAAGAGCCTAGCGGCTCGCGACCGGCTGCGACAGCGCCAGGCTCTGGCGGCGGGCAAGCAGGAGGACGCTGCCGATGGCTGCCAGGGCGGCCGACAACAGGAACGTCGGCCCGTAGCCGGTCAGGCCCGCCATCAGCCCGATCGCAACAGGCGCGACGCCGAAGGACAGATCGAGGAACAGGGTCGCCGTGCCCAGCACCGTGCCGCGCTCCTCAGCCGGCACCCGTGCGACGGCGAGCGTCAGCAGCGCCGGCATCGTGAAGGCCACCCCTGCCGCGAAGACGATCGTTCCGGCGACCAGCGCTACTGGTGTCGGAACGAGCCCGATGATCGCCAGACCCGCCGCCGTGATCGTCAGCGCGACGCCGGACAGGCGAGCCGCACCAAACCGATCGGGCCAGCGCGCACCGACGATCCGCAAGCCGATGACGACGATCGCGTAACTCGCCAGCGGCAGGCCGGCTCCATCGAGCCCGACCTCTCGGGCATAGAGCGGCAGGAACGTCAGGAACCCGGCCAGCCCCCACATGCCAACCAGGATGATGAAGCCCGGGAAGAGCCCGGCTGGATGGATCAGCGGTCCGCGCGGTTGCCCCGATCGATTGGCCACATCCAGGACGGTTTCCGGGGTGAGCCAGGAGAGGACGAGCGCAGCGCTCGCGACGGCCGCGGCCGCCAGCCAGACCGCCGTGTACGACCCGATCCCGAGTAGCGCCTCGCCGATCAACGGTCCGATCGCGATCCCGAGATAGAGCGACAACGAGAGGAAATTGAGCGCTTCGCCTCGCCGTTCCTCGGGCGCGATGTCACTTGCGGCGGCGATCGCGGCAACGAAGAAGAATCCCTCTCCTGCCCCGAGGAGCGATCGGGCCGCGATGAACAAGCCGAGATTCAGGGCGACGAGGTGGAGCAACAGCGCGGCAACGGTCATGAATGAACCTGCGACCAGGAGTGGCCGGCGGCCGAATCGATCAGACGACCAGCCGACGATCGGCCGGAGCACGAGCGCCGCGATGCTGAACGACGCGCCGGCGATGCCGATCCCGGCCGCGTCCGCCCCGAGCGCGTCCTTCGCGAAGCGCGGGACGACCGGCAGCACGATCCCGGCCGCGACGAAGAAGGCGAGCGTCGCGGCGGCGAGGGCGAGGAATGCCGGCGTCACGAGGCGCGGCGTCGGGGCCGCGCCGGACCCTCCGCCGGCGCTCATGCCCGGAGGAGCGGGTCGAGAAGCCTGTCCGCTGCCGCGTACGGATCGAGCTGATGGTCGGCGACGGCAGCGAGGACCGCGCGAGTCTCGTCCGCCCGGGCCGGCACGCGCAGCGCGTCCCCGAGCCGGTCGGCGAGGATCGCCCAGACCTGTGCCTCCGCTCGGGCGAGGCGTGCCTCGTCGGTCCGCCCATCGCGGCCGGCGGTGCGGTGCCTGTCGAGAGCGGCGAGGAGTTCCGGCACGCCGGCGCCCGTCGCGGCGGTCGTGATGAGGACCTCCGGTCGCTTCGGGCGTGGCCGCCCCGGATCGACCTCGCCTTTGCGTGGTCCTGGCGCTGCCGCCACGAGCATCGCCCGCAGCCTGCGACGCGGTTCGCTGGGCGCCGGGCTTGTCGCCCTTGTTGACGACGACCAGATCCGCGACCTCGAGCAGCCCGGCCTTGATCGCCTGCACCTCGTCGCCCATCTCCGGTGCCTCGAGCACGACCGTCGTATCCGCAGAAGCCGCGACCTCGACCTCGCTCTGCCCCGTCCCGACCGTCTCGACGAGGACGAGGTCGAAGCCGGCCGCGTCGAGGACGGCCGCCGCGGCGACGCTCGTCGAGGCGAGGCCGCCGGCGTGGCCCCGCGACGCCATCGAGCGGATGAACACGTCGTCGTCACTCGCGTACGCCTGCATTCGCACACGGTCGCCGAGGAGCGCCCCGCCGGTGATCGGCGACGACGGGTCCACCGCGATGACCGCCACCGGTCGTCCGGCGCGGCGAACCTCGCCGATCAGCGCCGCGACGAGCGTCGACTTCCCCGACCCTGGCGGTCCCGTGATGCCGACGAGGTGGGCTCGACCGGCGAGGGGATACAGCCGGCGCATCGCGGCCTCGGCAACGGCTGTTCTGTTCTCGACGGCCGTCAGGAGCCTGGCGAGCGCTCGCCTGTCACCCGCGAGGGCGGCGTCGGTGAGCGCCTCCGCCGACGAATCCGCCGCGGTGTCCGCGTCGGGCACTGCTGCGGCGGCCTGCGTCGTGCCGGGCTTCTTTGCGCCGGGCTTCTTTGCGCCGGGCCGCTCCCCCACCCTAGTCGCGGTTCCGGGCGTTCGCCCGGAGGTACTCGGCCACCTCGGCGATCGTTGTCCCAGGCCCGAAGACCCTGGCGACGCCGGCCTTGCGAAGCGCCTCGATGTCGTCGTCCGGAATGATCCCGCCGGCCGTCACGAGAACGTCGTGCAGGCCACGCTCCTTCATGAGCCCGGTGATACGCGGGACGAGCGTCATGTGAGCGCCGGACAGGATCGACAGGCCGACGACATCGGCATCTTCCTGGAGCGCAGCGCTGACGACCATCTCAGGCGTCTGGCGCAGGCCCGTGTAGACGACTTCGAAGCCTTCGTCACGGAGGCCCCGGGCAAGCACCTTCGCGCCGCGGTCGTGCCCGTCGAGGCCCGGCTTGGCGATGAGCACCTTGATCGGTCGGTCGGTCATGCCGCCGATTGTAGGCGTCGGGGTTCAGCCCGGGTCGCGCGGAGACAACAAACCGCCGGCGCCCGATTGCGGAGCGCCGGCGGAGGGAGGAGGAGAGGATCCGACCCTAGGCGTTGGCCCGGCTGAACGCCCGCGAGGCGACCCAGACCGCGAGGATCGCCCCGATGGTCGTGATCGACCCTCCAATGAGGATCTCCGGGTTGCCCCAGTCGCCGTTGAACAGCGCACGCGCCGCGTCAACCGCATGGGTCAGCGGGTTGATCGAGGCGAGGAACCGCAACCAGTCGGGAGCCAAGGCCATCGGCAGGAGGACGCCCGAAAGGAGCAGGAGTGGAAGGGCGATCATCTGGACGAGCGGAGCCAGCGCATCCTCGCTCTTCAGGATCAGACCCGCGGTGTACGACAGCGGCGCGATCAGCAGGCCGATCAGGCCGAGCAGCACGAGTGTCACGGCGGCGCCCGCCGGGTCGATCGACAGGCCGAACGGAAGCGCGATGATCATCATCAACGCCCCCTGCCCGACGAGGATGACGACGTCACGGAGCGACCGGCCGAGGAGCATCGCAAACCGGCTCATCGGCGTCACCCGCATTCGTTCGACAACGCCGGCGCGGAGCTCGGCGATCAGCCCGAAGCCGGCGAACGCGCTGCCGAAGATCGCGGTCTGGATCAGCAGGCCGGGAATGAACCAGTTGAAGGCGTTCGTGCCGGTGCCGGCGGCCTTCGTCGAGGCTTCCAGCAGCGGGCCGAACAGGACGAGATAGAGGATCGGCTGGATCATCCCGAGGATCAACCAGACCGGCGACCGGAGCGTCAGCTTCATCGAGCGCTGGAAGATCAGCCAGGTGTCGCGGAAGGCGGTCATCGAAGGGTCCCTTTCAATGGTGGAGGGGTTGGCGAGACGGACATCCGAGGCGGCGACGTTCATGCCGCGGGTTCCTCGCGGAGCGAGCGCCCCGTCTGGCGAAGGAAGACATCGTCCAGGCTCGGCTTGTGGAGGGTGATCGAGGTCGGTGCGAAGCCGGCGCCGTCGAGCATCCGGAGCAGCTGCGGAACCGCGAGTTCGCCGCGATCGACGTACAGCCGGACCAGGCCGTCTGCGTCGTCGTGTGAGGCCTCGCGGACGAACGAGAGGTTCTCGACGAGCCCGAGGACCTGCGCCCCGGCGCCATTCACGCCGATCGTCACGACATCGCCGGCCACGGCCTGCTTCAGCTCGTCGGCCGTGCCTGTCGCCACGATCTTGCCGTGGTCGATGATCGCGAGGCGGTCGGCGAGCGCGTCGGCCTCCTCGAGGTAGTGGGTCGTCATGAAGATCGTCGTCCCGTCCGCTCGGAGCTTTCGGATCTCGTCCCACATCCGGGCTCGCGCCTGTGGGTCGAGCCCGGTCGTGGGCTCGTCGAGGAACAGGACCTGCGGGCGATGGACGATGCCGAGGCCGACATCGAGCCGCCGCCGCATGCCCCCGGAGTACGTGCCGGTCCCGCGGTCCGCGGCCGCCGTCAAGTCGAGGACGTCGAGAACCTCGGCCGCGCGCGCGATGGCATCGGCTTTCGACATGCCGTAGAGCCGGCCCTGGATGACGAGCTCGCCTCGCCCGGTCTCGGCCGGATCTGTTGAACCGCCCTGGGGCACGTAGCCGATGCGCTTCCGGACGAGCTGCGGCTCGCGACGCAGGTCGGCGCCCGCGACCGTGGCCTCGCCGGACGTCGGCTGGATGAGCGTCGCGAGCATCCGAAGCGTCGTCGTCTTGCCGGCCCCGTTCGGCCCGAGGAAGCCGAAGATCTCCCCGGCCGCAACGTTCAGGTCGACGCCCTGGACGGCTTCCACGGTGCTCTTGCGCGTCTTGAACGTGCGGCGGAGATCGCTTGTCTGGATCATCACGTTGCGGATCTGCGTTGGCGTCGTCATGGCCCGTCTCCCTGTCCTGGTGCCCTATGCTGGCGACGAGCGCTACTTGCACTGTTCAGCAACATGGGTCATTATCTGAGCAGTGCAGATAATCACCGCGACAGGAGCTACTTGTCAACCATGACCCGCGAGAACATCGATTCCGTCCTCCGCTCACTCCGCCGCGTCAATCTCCAGGGCTCGTGCTTCGGTCAGACCGTCGCGATCCGCTTCGGGCTCTCGGAGTCCGATATCGAGACGCTCGAGGCGCTCATCGAGATGGGCGCGACGACGGCCGGCCGCCTCTCCGAGCTCACGGGGCTGACGAGCGGCGCCGTCACCCGCGTCATCGATCGGCTCGAGCAAGCCGGGTACGTGCGCCGCGTCCCTGACCCGGGCGACCGGCGGCGCGTCATCGTCGAGGTCGTGACGGACAAGATCGCGGCCGTCCAGTCGACGCTCAACCGAATCAGCACGGCAAGCGCTGAGGAGATCGGTCGCTACTCGGAGGCGCAGCTCGAGCTCATCAACGACTTCCTGACGAAGATGGAGGCGATCACGAAGGAAGAGGCGGCTTCTCTGCGCGAGGCTCCGGCATCGTCCGCTGGCGCCGGAGCCCCATCCGAGCACTCCGCACCCCTCGGGGGCTTGACAAGTGCAAGGCTCTTCGTCAGATCCGGCCTGTCGACGGTTCGAATCCGGGCGGGCCGCGACGAAGCCGAGCTCTATCGCGCCGCGTTCGAGGGCGCCACGCCCCAGGTTCGACTCCGCGACGGACGGGTCATCGTCCAGTACCGGGGACTGCCGTTCGACTGGCGTAAGCGAGTCGCGACGTTTGGCTTGAACCCGACGATTCCCTGGGTCATCGAGATCGTCGGCGGCGTCGAGCGAGTCGAAGCGGACCTGCGCGATCTCGACATCCGCAAGTTCGGGCTGGCCGGGGGCTCGATGCGGATCCAGCTCGAGTTCGGCACGCCGACGGGCGACCTCGAGGCGAGGATCATCGGCGGGGCGAAGACCATCCGGATCGAGCGTCCGGCCGGTGTTCCAGTCCGGCTCAAGCTACTCGGTGGCTCGGGTGGCGTCCTGCTGGACGGCGCGGCACTGGGGGCCAAGGGCGGCGAGACCGTCGTGGAGTCGAAGGGCTGGTCGGAGGCCCGCAATCGCCTGGCGCTCGAAGTCGTTGGCGGTTCGAAGTCGATCGAGGTCGTCGGCCGCCGATAGCCGCTCCGGACGACGCTACGTGCCGGGCGCGGCGCGGTCGAGGTGGGCGAAGAACTCTGCGCGCGTCCTGTCGCGGGACCGGAAGAGCCCGAGAACGGCGGAGGTCGTCATGATCGTGCCGGGCTTTCTGACCCCGCGCATCACCGCGCAGAGGTGCGTGGCCTCCACGACGACACCGACGCCCTGCGGCTCGAGCCTCGTCTGGAGGAAGTCCGCGACCTGCTGGGTCAGGCGCTCCTGGACCTGCAGCCGCCGGGCATACATCTCGACGACGCGCGGAATCTTCGAGAGCCCGATCACCCGACCGCGCGGGATGTAGGCGACCGCCGCGGTCCCGAAGAACGGCAGCAGGTGGTGCTCGCAGAGCGAGTAGAACGGGATGTCCTTGACGACGACCATCTCGCTGTAGGCGACATCGAAGACGGCCCCGTTGATCAGCCGATCTGGATCGACGTGGTAGCCGGCCGTGAGCTCGGTATACATCCGGTGGACGCGCTCCGGTGTTCCGACCAGGCCCTGTCGATCCGGGTCGTCACCGATCTCCAGGAGGATCTCGCGGACCGCCGCCTCGACCTTGCCGTTGCCCGCGCCGCCGTCGCGCGACACCTCGCCGGCGATGTCGTCGGCCGCGAGGTCAGTCTCGCCGATCTCGTTCTCGATCTCGTCGACGAGGCGGCGGACGTTGGCTGGCAGATCAGTCGGGCTTGGCACGTGGGCTGTCGATCTCCGTTGCGAGCCGCGATGGTACCCCTCACGCGGGCGGGCGGTCCTCAGCGCCCCTCCGCGCCTCGCAGCCACGCAACGGCGTTGTCACCGAGGGCCGGGCGGTGGTAGCCGCCTTCCTGGAGGATCACGAGGCGGCGGCCGGTCGCTGCGACTCGTCGGCCGACCTCGTGATAGACGGGCGTCGTGAGCGCGAAGTCGCCGATCGGGTCGAGCCCGAACGTGTCAAAGCCGAGCGAGACCACGATCACCGACCCAGGTCGATCGACGATCGCCTCGAGCGCCCGGTCAACCGCGGCGAGGTAGCCGTCGTCCGACAGGCCCGCGGGTTGCGGCAGGTTGAGATTCTCCCCGGCGCCGTCCCCTTCGCCACGCTCGTGGCTGTAGCCAAGGAAGAACGGGTACTCGCGCGCCGGATCGGCGTGGATCGAGACATACAGGACGTCGCCGCGGCGCCAGAAGATCTGCTGGCTGCCGTTGCCGTGGTGGTAGTCGACGTCGAGAATCGCGACGTGCTCGCCGGTCGCTCTGACGATCGCCTCCGCGGCGATCGACGCGTTGTTGAAGAAGCAGTAGCCACCGGCCATCGACCGCGCGGCGTGGTGGCCGGGTGGCCGGCACAGGCCGTAGGCGGCGCGTTCACCGCCGAGGACGAGGTCGGCGGTGGTCAGCGCGACGTCGACAGCCGCCCGCGCCGCGCCGTACGTCCCTTCAACGATCGGGTTCGAGGTATCGAGGCCCCACCAGCCGAGCCGTCCGGCCACGGACTGCGGCTCCGGCTGGCTCTCGACGAGCTCCGGACTCATCCCCTCGAACATCCGGAACGTCGGATACGTGTCGGCCACGAGAAACGATCGGTTCAGCCGCTCTTCGGTTGCTTCCGCCCAGGCGCCCTCCAGGAAGCGGATGAGACCGGGGTCGTGGACGGCCGTGATCGGGGCCTCGCCGTGCTCCGTCGGACCGGTGAACTCGAATCCACCATCCGCGTTAAGGCTCGATCGGATGATCTCCGCCCGTTCGGCAACCTCGTTGGCGGGTACGGGCTGACCGAGGAACGTCTCGTGGGTCACGTCGTGAGCGAGATGCGCGGGTGAGTAAACGACCTGCACGGAATTCCCTCCTCCCGGCAAGCCTACCCGTCTACGAGCGCAGGATTGCGGCGGTCACCTCATCGGGTCGGTAGCGCATCAGGTTGTGGCCCGTCGCCTCGAGGGTGGTGAGCTCGATCCGTGGCAGGCCGGGATCAGGCGGCGACGACGTCGCCGCCAGCGCGACGATGGGCGCCTGAACGCGGCCGAGGGTTTCGGCGGGACGGTAGCCGAACATCGCCTCGACACACGCGGCCAGGGCATGGGGCCGGGTGGAGGACACAACGCGCCCCGCGGGTGTCTCGACGACGGCGGCGCGGGCGGCCGCCTCCTGGTCCGCATCCCAGGTCGCCGGGTCGAAGCCGGCGCGCTCGGCAAGGTACGCCGCCATCGAGCGGAGGACCTCGGGCGGCTCCTCGAGCCCGCGCAGGAACTCGTCAGGCTCCATCTCGGAGGTCGTGGCGATGTCCTCCCAGCCTCCGTCGACGAGCACGAGGCGCCGGCAGCGGTTTCCCAGGGCTTCCGCCGCCCACGCCGCCACGATCCCACCGAACCCGTGACCGGCCAGGACGACACCCTCGTCCGCGAGGGCGCCCGAGCCTTCGGCGACCGCGATCACGTCCGCCGCCAGGGTCTCCGGATCGTAGGTGCCGGTCGGGGCATCGGAGAGCCCGTGGCCGCGGAGGTCCATCGCAACGGTTCGCCGCGTGCCCGCGAGCCGTCGAGCGATCGGGGCCCATGACCAGGCGGTGTTCGAAAGGCCGTGGACGAGCACGATTCCGGGACTCCCCGACCCGCCCCAGTCGAAGAAATGGATGCGGTCACCCGTGTCCGAGACGACGACGTAGCCGGCCGGCTCGCTCGACGGTTCCACGCAGCTAGGATAGAAGGCGATGCCGAAGCGCCGCCGCGGATCCCGTTCCCGTTCGGCGCCCCGCCAGCACGTCGGCTTCGAACGGCTCGTCGAACGGGCCCTGGCGGGCATCCCGTCGCCGTTCCGCGAGTGCCTCGATGAGGTGGCGATCGTCATCGACGACGAGCCGACGAAGGACCAGCTCGCTGCGAACGACCTCGAATCGGACGATGCGCTGTACGGCCTGTACGAGGGCGTCCCGCGAACCGAATACGGCGCCGACTGGCTTGTCGCCCCCAACCGGATCACGCTCTTTCGGCTGACGCTCGAGGAGGCCTTCCCCGATCCGGACGAGCTCGCCGAGGAGGTCCGGATCACGGTCATCCACGAGCTCGCGCACCACCTGGGGATCGACGACGACCGCCTTGGGGAGCTTGGCGTCGACTGAGCTCGGTGCCCGCGTCAGCTGAGCGCGAGGACACCGCCGACGCCGGCGACAACGCCGACGAAGATCCCGATCTCCATCGGGACGCTGATCCAGCGCTCGAGCCGTCGCGGCCCGGTCCATGGTTCCCGTGATCGATCGAGGCCCGCGCCGTAGCCCGTCATCCCGACGAATGCGACGACCTGCGGCGCATCCCGGAGCGCGGCGAGCGTGAACGTCAGTGACCCGATCGCCAGGACGCCCGCGGCAACGACGACCCCGAGCGCAAGCGTCCCGCCCGACGAGTCAAAGCCAAGATGCAGCGCACCCCCGACCCGGGCCAGGATGTCGATGCCGGCGCCGGTCGCGAACAGCTCGAGATAGCCCACCACCGCGCCGACGGCCGACACGGCGATCGCGAGCCGCCAGCGAGCCCGGGCGAGACGGGTCGAGCGTCGGACGGACTCGCTCGCCCCGACGTCGCCGAGGACGATCCCGGTCACCAAATAGGCGAAGGGCGCGCTCAAGAGGGCACCCAGCGCCGTGAGGATCACGGCTGGAGCCTCGGAGGCGGCGCCGAAGATCGACGAGAACGTCGCGTTCAGGACGATGTTCGGGACGATCAGGATCAGACCGACGAGGAGCGACGCGCCGACGACGCTCCAGAACACCTGGCGTGATCGGCGCAGCGCCTCGCGCATCGTCATCGGCCGGCCCAGCGCTCTTCCGCCGAGGATCGCCGCGGCCATGATCTGGCTCTCGATGCCGATGACGAACAAGCCGAGCACGGCCACGAATCCGGCAACCGCCATGAACGTGCCGACGATCGGGTCAACGGGCACCAGATCCGGCTCCAACCCGACGACCATGTCGGCGATCCAGTCGAAGCCACCCTGGACGGCACCGAACGCGAGGACGATGACCGCGAACGGGCCGACGAGCCCCAGCGTGAGCAGCCCGATGTAGAGCGACGCTCGCCGCAGCTCACGGTTCGCCGACAGGCTCAGGTCGAGGCCGCCACCGAGCGTCGCCCAGGCGCCGGGCACCTGCCATGGAGGCGAGGCGGCAGCGGGCGCGGGGTCCCCGGCGGGCGGGTCATCCGCTGGCGGTGGCGGTATCCCGGCCGGCGGCGGCGGCGGCTCGAACGGTGGCGGTATCCCGGCGGGTGGCAGGATCCCGGCCGGCGGCGGCTCGGCCTGCTCGTCTGTCATCCCGCTCCCGAGCCGCGCGGCGGCGTATCGGACGGGAACGGCGCCGCGGCCGCGAGCAGCTCGCCGAGCTTCGACACCTCGACGTTGCCTCCTGAAGCGACGACGCAGACGCGCTCGCCCTCCTGGATAGGGATGCGGCCGTACAGCACTGCCGCCAGCGCGGCCGCCCCGGCCGGCTCGAGGACCTGCTTCATCCGCTCGGCGGCGAAGCGGAGCCCTCCCAGGATCGTCGGGTCATCGAGGAGCACGATGCCGTCGAGATATCGCCGGCACATCGCGAGCGTCCACTCGCCGGCGAACGGCGCCCCGAGCCCATCGGCGACGCTCTTCGGCTGGATCCGGACGACCTCCCCGGCAGCAATCGCGAGCGAGACCGCGTTCGACTCGTTCGGCTCTACACCGTAGACGCGAACATCCGGCCGCGATTCCTTCAGCGCTGCCGCGACCCCCGAGATCAGTCCCCCGCCGCCGACGCCGACCACGACGACGTCGACCGCGGGCACGTCCTCGAGGATCTCCAGCCCGATCGAACCGTGGCCGGCGATCACCTCCGGGTCGTCAAACGGGTGGACGAACGTCAGGCCGCGCTCGTCGCGGATTCGCTCCATTTCGGCAAACGTCTCGCCGACATGGGCGCCGTGCAGGATGACCTCGGCGCCGTAGTCGAGGCAAGCCTCCACCTTCGAGCGGACGGCCGCGGCGGGCATGACGACCGTGACGGCGACACCGGCCGCGCGTCCCGCCCACGCATACGCCTGGGCGGCGTTCCCTGCGGACAGGGTGATCGCGCCACGGCGCCGTTCATCGTCGGTCAAGGTGAGGATGCGATTCGTCAGCCCACGGGCCTTGAACGAGCCGGTCTTCTGGAGGTGTTCCGGCTTGACGTAGAGCAAGCCGTCGGCGAGCGGCTCGCCACCGCCGGCAAGGATGAAGGTGGACGCCGTCGACGAGGCCAGCATCGGCGTGCGGTGGACGCGATCCCCGATCCGGGCGCGCGCGGCCTCGATTTCGGCCAGGCCAACGAGACGCTCAGTCGTGTCCATCGAGCCGAGTATCGCAGAGGCGGCCGGGCCCCCACCCCGGCCCAGGAGTCAGTCGGTCAACGGTACTGAGCGACGATCTGCCAGACCTCGCCCCCGCCGCTGTTCGTGACGTAGAGCCTTCCGTCCTGGCCCTCACCGAACGAACTGATCGTGAAACTCGTGTTGGCCATGAGGACGGGTGACTGCGAGGCAGGACCGTGCGCCTTTAGCGCCCAGATTCGGCCGGAGCAGTAGTCGCCGAAGAGATAGCCGCCGACGAGGCCGCGATAGTCGAGGCCGCGATAGACATAGCCGCCCGTGACGGAGCAGCCAAGGCTGTGGCTGTAGGTCGCCATCGGCCCTGTCTTGCCCGACTTGCTGCAGCCACTCGAGGGGTTGTAGCACGCGTTGCCCTCGACGACCCGCCAGCCGTAGTTGACGGCCCTGCCCGGACTCGCGCCCGTCGAGCGGTTGATCTCCTCGTACCGGTTCTGCCCGACGTCGCCGATCCAGAGATCGCCGGTCGAGCGATCGAACGAGAAGCGCCATGGGTTCCGGAGACCGAATGACCAGATCTGATCGAGGCCCGTCGCCCCCACATACGGATTTGTCGGTGGAATCAGGTATTGAGCGACCCCTGGCGGGTCGTGGACGTCGATCCGCAGGATCTTGCCGAGGAGATAGTTGAGGCTCTGAGCGCGATTGCCAGGGTCGCCGCTGCTCCCACCGTCGCCCATGCCGATGTACAGGTAGCGATCCGGACCAAAGGCGATCATTCCGCCGTTGTGATTTGAGTACGGCTGACCGATCGTCAGCAGGATGCGCTCCGCCGTCCCGGCAACGTTGTCGCTCGGCACCGAGTTCAGGTACTCGGCTACCACGGTATCGCCCCCAGCGTTCGTGTAATTGACGTAGAACTTCCCATTGGTGCCGTAATCGGGATGGAACGCGAGGCCCAGGAGCCCCTGCTCGGAGCCATTCGAGACCTTGGCGGAGATGTTCAGGAACGGAGTGCTCAGCACAGAACCGTTCTTGAGGATCTTGATTCGTCCGCCCTGCTCGACGATGAAGAGGCGTCCGCTGCTATCGCGGGCATGGGTGACAAACAGCGGCTTGGACAGGTTCCTGGCGACCCGCGAGAACGAAATCGAGATCTTCGAAGCGTCGAAGTCGAGCCCGCTGGGAGGCCGCGCGCCAACGATGACCTCGCGGGCCAGGCTGAGCTGCACGCCGATCGCCGGAACGAGGGCCAGGGCGAGAATCGCGGCTCGGGCGGCAATCGGCATGCGGATGGGTCGCACGGTCTTCTCCTTCGGCTTTCACCCAGTCCGAGTCGACCCCACGAGAAGAGGCGCTGCAGGAAACGGTGGAGCGACTACCATACAACCCGCGCCCAGCCGTCTCGTGACGCTCACATCTCGGGTTCGGTAGGCGGCGCGCCACAGGCCAGGCCTCTCTCGCGACCCTGCGGGCCGGCAACCGGCCCATTGTCGGAGGTAGCCAAGCGCATGGCTCGAGTCCCGACGCACCGCAGAGCCCGGATCGGCGCCGCTGCGGCCACTTTCGCCCTGACTGCAGCTGTCTGCCTGCTGGCTCTTGGGACCGCCACCGTAGCCGCCGCACCCACCGATCGACTGCCCGACCTGCAGATGCTCAAGCCATCCAGCCTCAGGATGGAAAACTCCGGCGGGCAGCGCCGACTGAGGATGTCGACCACGATCGTCAACACGGGCAAGGGCCCGTTCGAGACCCGCGCGTCGCGACGATCGACCGCGACGCCGATCATGAATGTGAGCCAGCGGATCTACAACACCGCCGGCGGAACGCGGGTCAACGAGACGACAGAGGTCGCCAAGTACTCCGGCGACGGCCACAACCACTGGCACGTCCAGAACGTGGCGTACTACGAGCTCTACTCCGCCACCGGCCAGGGATCGGTCCTCCGGCGCGATAGCAAGGTCGGCTTCTGCTTCTTTGACACCAACGCCTACCGGCTCTCGTTGCCCGGCGCGCCCGGCGGCCGGCGCTATGTGCAGAGCGGCTGCGGGACGCAGTCGTCGCTCTTCGTGAAAAACGGGCTGTCGGTCGGTTGGTCCGATGTCTATCCGTGGAATATCGGATTGCAGTGGATCAACGTGACGGGCCTCCCCGCTGGCGAGTACCTCCTCAAGCTCACGGCGAACCCGAAGGGCGAGTTCGAAGAGTTGAGCATGAAGAACAACTGCAACTGGACCCGAATCAGGATCCCGAAAACGGGATCCAAGGTCACCGTCGTCGGTTCGGGGTCGGGCTGCGTGCTGCCGGGGAGTACGCCGCCGCCAACGCCAGTCCCGACCGGGCGTGTCGTGATTCCGCCGCGACCGCCGGCAGTTGATACGAGCATGGTCGGGCGCCCCGATCCGGGCACCCAGTCCGTCGCTTTCATCTGCCCGATTCCAAACATGGTCGAGAGCGACCCCGTCGGGTAGGGCTACTTGCGTGTTTGCGCAAGTAGTGACATCATCTTGGTCAAATGTTGGACACCTCCGTCCAGACCTCGAGTGACTACGACCGGCAGCGCTACGCGGCCGTCGGTCGTGCCCTGGCAGATCCCAAGCGCCTGTGTGTGCTCGAGACGCTGGCCGGTGGCGAGCTCTCCGTGAGCGATCTCTCGACGACGGTCGGTTGCCAGGTGCCCAACATGAGCCAGCATCTCGCGGTGCTGCGGAGCGCCGGCCTCGTTCAGAGCCGGCGGGAGGGCAGCACCGTCTACTACCGCCTCGCGGACGTTCGCGTCCTCGAGGCCTATCGACTCATCCAGAGCCTCGCCCGTCAGGGCGGTTGAATCCGCAGCACGAACCGCGGGAGAAAGGACCAACCTTCAATGGTTGAAATCAAGCACGTAACCGATGCGACGTTCGAGGAGCTCGTCCTCAAGAGCGAGCGGCCGACCGTCGTCGACTTCTGGGCAACGTGGTGCGGGCCGTGCCGGATGGTCGCTCCCGAGCTCGAGAAGCTCGCGGAGAAGTACGAAGGCGCCGTCGACGTGGTCAAGGTGGATGTCGACGCGAACCCCGGGCTCTCCCAGGCGTTCAACATCCTGAGCATCCCGACGATCGCCTTCTTCCAGCCGGGCAAGCAGCCGATGGGCGTCGCCGGCTTCAAGCCGCTGGAGCAGCTCGAAGTCCACTTCGGGCTGGCCCAGTACGCGCTTGACGCGACGGCGACCGAGGTCCCTGCGACCGAGAGCTGATCCGGCTACATCGCCCGGACCACCCCGGGCATCGATTACGGCGGCGAGGCCAGGCCAGCTCCCGCGGCGAGGCACCGCCGCCTCTTCATGTCCGGCGATCAGGCGCCGGGGCCCGCGCCGCCGTTGGCGCCGGCGCCGGGGTTCGCGCGGCGCCAGGCACTCGCGAGCCACGCCTCCGCCCGGTCGATCGCATGGCCGTCGAGCTCCGGCGGCGCAAACGCGACCCAGTCGGATCCACGCGCGGAGGGTGCCGTGCTAGGCGTCCGGAGCGCTGCGGCAACGACTGGCGGGGCGAGGCGGAATTCCGCATGATCCCCGTCGATCGCCGCGAAGACAACTCCGTGCGTGGACCATTCGAGGCCGGCGCCGCGCTGGTGCCTCTCGACATCGTCGAGATCACCGGCCGCGTCCTCAAGTAGACGCACCAGCGTGGCGGCCTGACCGTCGTTCATGCGCCCGCGGCGGCGAGGATCGCGGCCAGGTCCGCTCGATGCTCGTCGTAGTGGTCGAGGGTCTCGTCCACGAAGAACCGCTGGTGATCGGCGTTCTTGATCCAGCGTGACTCCGGGACCACGGTGAGGAATCCGCGGAGCTCGCCGGAGACCCGAGCGAACTCCGAGCGGACCTCGCCCATTGGCCGCGCTGCCCAATCAGCGTCGATCTCGGCATTGACGACTTCACCGCCACGTTCCGCCCAATCGGCGTCAGCGCGCGCCTTCGTGGTCGACACCTCGCGGACCGCCAGCTCCTTGGCGACGTCGAGACCGACGAGCTGCCACGCCACGAGGTGACCCATGAGCAATCGACCCGACCAGCCGTGCGCGCCGGCGACGGGGCGCTCCAGCTGCTTGTCGGTCAGATCAAGCAGAGCCTCGAACGGACGCCACGCATCGCGCTCGTCCTCGAGGAATGACAGGGCATCGAGGTACATGGCGTCATCGTAGCCCGGGATTGCGTGGCAGCGGCTGCGCCACGGTCGAAATCGCGACGTTTTCCCGGCGGCTACGTCGTACCCTGCCGTCATGTCCGTCACGAAGACACAGGGCTCGTTTCCGGACGATGGCAGCGACAGCGAGCGGAGAAGCGGACCGAGCGCGCATCAGGCGGCGCCGGCCCAAGCCGCTATCCCGGAGTCGGCTGAGGGTGCGGTGCCGGAGTCCCCGCCTACCGATGCGCTGACCGGCCTCCCGGACAGGCTGGCGGCGGCCGGCCGGGCGGCGGGCAGGTTGATCGAGGCGATCGCCGGGCCTCAGCCACAGCCTCAGCCTGAAACCGAGGGCGCTGGCGAAGAAGGCGTCGACGGCGAACCGGGGGTGAAGCCGAAGACGACAGGCGTGATCTTCGTCCACGGCATCGGCTCGCAGAAGCAAGGCGAGACGCTCCTGCAGTGGTCCGCTCCGATCATCGAGGTCCTCACCGATTGGAAGCGATGGGTCGTCGAGGATCCTCAGCGCGTCCGCGATCCGGTCGAAGCCGCGCGAATCGACTTCTCGGACGACCGCCCGACGATCGATCTGAGCATCCCGGCGGTTACCGTCGATGGACGGCACTTCCCTGAGGCTCGCTGGATTCTCACGGAGTCGTGGTGGGCGGCGAAGGTCGCTCCGCCCGCTCTTTCTACGATGACGAGCTGGCTCGGGCCGCAGGGCGGTGCGGGGCAGATCGTGAAAGCGATCCTGGGCAATCGAGCCGGAACGCGGACGCTCTTCCGGGCCGCCGCGGTCGCACCGTTCGTTTCCATCCTTGCCGGAGCTGTGCTGTCCGTCTACGCACTCGTGCGCACCGTCACGGCAGTGATCCCGATCAAGGCAGTCAATGACGCTGCGATCCTGCGAGCCTTCGACGAGTTCCTCACCGGCTGGTTCGGCGACGTCCGCATCCTCGTCTACGATCCAGCTCAGTCAGCGAACATCCGCGGAGGGCTCGCCGGAGCGGTCCGGAAGCTGCGAGAGGTCGACAAGGTCGACCGCGTCGTGATCGTCGCCCACTCGGGCGGGGCGATGGTGAGTTATCTGACGTTGACCGACCCGGTGCACGCCGAGTTGGAGGTCGACAAGCTCATCACGTTCGGCGAGGGCTGGAATCTCGCAACGACCCTGACGCCCCTCGATCGCGGGCTGGGCGACCGACTTCGTGTCGACATCACCCAGCGCCGACATCCGATGCTCTGGCGCGACTACTGGGCCTCGCACGATCCGGCGCCGGCAGGAGCCGCTCGCCTGTCAGAAATCGCCGGAGGCGGCGCGAATCCCGAACGTGTCCGGTCGCGCCTCGTCTGGAACCGGCGCAGCCTGCTCGATGACCACGGGACGTACTTCGAGAACGACGAAGAATTCACGCTGTCCGTCCTGCGCGAGATCGACTGTCCGGAATCGTGGGGCGAGACACCCCCGACGGAACGTCCGCGATCCCGCTTCTACCCCACGCCGCCGGGTAACCCGACGCAGACCGATGCCCCGACGCCGCCCGGTCACATCGACGAATCATCACCGCCGGTCGATCACCGCGAGCGTCGCCATCGAGAGCGCGTGGCCATCCTCGCGCTGTGGCGGCAGCTGGCGATCGCCATCCCGATCGCGGTGATCACCGCTGTCCTCGCGAGCCCGACCCGACTCACCGAGATCGGCCAGCTGGCGGTCGTCCCGTTCAAGGCAATCCCGGTCGTGAACGAGGTTGGAACCGTTGCCATCGACTGGCTACGTTCGCTGCAGGCGCCGCCGGTTCAGATACTCAATCTCTGGGTCCCTGACGCTGTGTCGTGGCTGGGCCTCGGGACGCTCCAGGCCATCGTCCTCGTGTCGATCGCCCAATTGATCTCCGCGCCGGTCACGGCGTACGAAGCGTGGCCGATGGGGCACTGGAAGCGCCGCCTGTTCCACGTCGTGGAGGGGGCCATCATCGCCGCGCTCCTCATCGCGATTGTTCCGGTCCTGGCGACGGCGGACCATGGTCGGCTACTCGGCTCTCAATGGGGTTGGGCACCTGGCGTGGTGCTGACGATGGCGACCGCTGCGTTCGCGTGGGTTGGCTCGACCGTTCCAAAGGTCTGGCCGGCGAGCACGAGACTGTTCGCGGCCGGAGCCGTCATCCTGTTCGCCGCGGCGATGGCGTCCGCGGTCCTGGCAATCTTCGAGCGTCCCGATCTCGAGGTAGGCGAGCTCGGCTACGCGGTGATCTGGATTTCGTTCATCCTGCTCTACAAGGTCGGCACGGGCCGGTGGACGCAGTGGGACCGTATCGAACGCCGGATGGCGTATCGCAAATCGCCTGACGTGACGGTCCGCCGCCGCTCTGTCTGGTTGAGCATGATCGGCTTCACGCTCGGGATGGTTGCCCTTTCCCTCTGGTTCCTGAACAGCGGGTGGGCGCCGCTTGAAATCCCAATCGAGCGCTGGGTCGGGGCGGCGGGCGTGGCCCTCATCGGAGCCGCTATCCTCGTTGGATCCGTGGATTGGAAGGACGCTGAGAACGCGATCAACTCGCCCGGGGCGGTCGAAACGGCGCGCGGCAGGGTCTAGCCCGAGCCAGGCTCAGACCGCGACGGGCTCGCGGTATTCGCCGAAGACTTCGCGCAGGACGCCGCACTGTTCGCCCAGCGTCGCATAGGCCGCGGCGCAGCGGATGAAGTGCGGCATGAGATTGTCGTCAGACGAGCCGGGGCGGCGCGCCGCCTCGCGCAAGCCGGCGAGCGCTGACTCCATGGCGGCCGGATCGCGCTCGCGGCGCGTCCGCTCGAGGCGGGCCATCTGTCGTTCGAACGAGCCCGGCGGGACCTGGAGGACCGGGATTGCCGCCTGCTCCGCCTCGTCCGCAAACGCGTTGACGCCGACGATTCGCCTCTCCCCGGCGTCGAACTCGCGCTGGAATCGGTACGCTGCGTCGGCGATCTCGTTCTGCGGGTAGCCCTGCTTGACGGCCTCGACCATGCCTCCCCGCCGGTCGATCTCGTCGAGGTAGCGCCAGACGTCTCGTTCGGTCTCGTTCGTCAACGCCTCGACGAACCAGCTCCCGCCGAGCGGATCGATCGTGTTCGCGACACCCGATTCCTCCGCGATGATCTGCTGCTGGCGAAGAGCCAGCAACGCTGCCTCCGCGGTTGGCACCGCGAGGGCCTCGTCGTACGCGTCGGTGTGGAGCGACTGGGTGCCGCCCAGCACGGCCGCCAGCGCCTGGAGCGCGACCCGGGTCAGGTTGTTGAGCGGCTGCTGGGACGTCAGCGACACGCCGGCAGTCTGGGTGTGGAACCGCATCCAGGTCGAGCGCTCGTTCTCAGCCTGATAGCGCTCGGTCATGAGCTTGAACCAGATCCGCCGCGCCGCGCGGAATTTCGCGATCTCTTCGAAGAAGTCGCTGTGGGAGTTGAAGAAGAAGCTGAGCCGCGGGGCGAAGTCGTCGACGCGCAGGCCGCGGGCCAGCGCATCCTCGACGTAGGCCATCCCGTCGGCGATCGTGAATGCCAGCTCCTGGATCGCCGTCGAGCCGGCTTCGCGGATGTGGTAGCCGCTGATGGAGATCGTGTTCCATCGCGGCATCTCGCGCGTCCCGAACTCGATCGTGTCCGTGACGAGGCGCATCGACGGTTCCGGCGGGAACAGGAACTCCTTCTGGGCGATGAACTCTTTGAGGATGTCGTTCTGGAGCGTCCCCTCGAGCGCCGCTCGTGGCACGCCGGCGTTCTCCGCGGCGACGATGTACATCGCCCATATCGGGGCGGCCGGTGAGTTGATCGTCATCGACGTGCTGACGCGATCGAGCGGCAGATCGGCGAGGAGGACCTCCATGTCGGCGAGGCTGCTGACGCCGACGCCGCATGTCCCGAACTCTCCCTCGGCCTCGGGATCGTCGGTGTCGTAGCCGTAGAGCGTCGGCATGTCGTAGGCGATCGAGAGGCCGGTCTGTCCGGCGGCGAGCAGCGACTTGAACCGCGCATTCGTGTCCTCGGCGGCCCCGAAGCCCGCGAACATCCGCATCGTCCAGAGCCGGCTCCGGTAGCCGGAGGGGTGGATGCCGCGGGTGAACGGCGGCTCGCCTGGCAAGCCGACGTCGCGGAGTGGATCGAAGTCGTCCCAGCGTCCCGGCTCCTTCCGGAGTCGCTCCCCGCGATGGTCGAGGGCTGTCGGACCGCCGCCGCCGACAGGACCCGACTCGGACCCGGCATCCGGTTGCCACGACCACGGCCCGTACAGGCGATCGACCTCGAGGTCGCTGATCGTGCTGAACCGGATGCGTCGCTCCGGCGCGCGATCGAGAGCAGGCCCGAGCCGCTTCGACTCCCAGGCCCGACGGCGTGCCGACCAGGTCATGGCCGCGACTCTAGCACGAGCACAACGGAGGCTCGGGAAGGCGCGATCAAGGCTCCCGGGTCGGGCGCGGAACCGGCGGCGGCGGCGCCGTGCGCGAGTCCGTCGGCTCGTTGACCGGCAGCTTCTTCTTGCGGAGTCCGTTGACGAGCCTGACGACCTCGATCGCGGTCAGGATCGGAAGTAGCCTGCGCGGCAGGAACCGGAGAAGAACGGCGCGGCCAACCCAGCGGAGCATGGTGGGAGTCTGGGGCATCGAGCGGTCTGGGAGGTGGCGCGACTGGCGACGGAGCATGTCGGCCGTCTTGCGATTGCCGGCCGGCTTAGCGAACGATGGCCGCCGCGAGTGCCTCGTCGACGACCGCGTCGTGCGCTTCCTTCGTCTCCACTTCGCGAATGAAGCTGGCGATCAGCGCGACCCGGACATGCTCGCCGTCCGACCAGACGACCACGCTCTGATATGACTCGCGGTTGAGCGCATCGATCCGCGATCCTGCCCGTCCATCCGGAATCGCGACGGCCCTCGACTCGACGGCGGCGGTGTTCTTGGCGGCGCGGGCACCGGTCTCGTAGAACTCGGCGACCCAGGCGGCATCGAGATCGGGCGCCTCGAACACCGCGACCGTCACGCCGCTGCTCGATCCGAGGTCCCAGGTTGCCCCGGCGAATCGCAGTGCCGTGACGCCATGCGAGACGAGAGTCCCCAGAGCGTTAGGTGTGCAGGTCCTGCCGGAGTCGAGCTGATCCGGGGCGCGGCCGCGAAAGGAGGTCGGGACGTCGGCCTCCAGCTCCGGGTAGGCACCGGGGGCGCGGCCGTCCGTGATGCAGGGTCCGGACGGGTCGAAGTTCGGTCCGGCGCAGCCAGCCAGGCCGCCAAGGATCGCGACGACCAGGATCAATCCAATGGCGCGCGCAACGAAGAATGCCGTCGATCGAGGGGGCATGCCCAGATGATACGGGGAGCGCCGGATCGGCCTCCGCCGGGGCTTCCGGCGGGGCTCCGGGCGGTGGTGGTGCTTCGGCGCACCTGGTACGCCCGTCCCATTATCGGTGCTCGAGTGCGCCCGACCATCGTCGATGACATTCGGGACGGACGAACCATTGAGGTCCGGCGGCTCCGGTCCTAACGTTCCGCCTACGCCGTAACGCGACGATCGGGAACCACCTGGGGCGTCGGTCACGGATCAACGGTCGGCCTGTGGTTGCTGATGACGGTTCAGACGCCACGGATCCCGGCCCAGATCACGAACCGAGTAACTACGGATCATTCGGCCAGCAGGCCCGGGCTCGCGTAACGGCGTGAGCTTATCGCTCGAGATCATTCGCGCCGCATCGGTCGCCTCCCGGATCTTCGGGGGGCGATCGCCACGTCCGGACCCCGGATCAGGCGGAGCGGCCCGGGAGGTCCCTCGTCGAGGCGTGCTCCCGCCGCGGGATGCCGCGCGCGTCGAGGTCGGCCTGGAGGACCTTGGCCGCCGCGACGAGCTCCGGATCGCGGGTGATCGTCTTTGCGAGCCAGTCGATGTAGGAAGGCTCGAACGCCGCGACCTCGCCCAGCGTGTGCCCGCGGAACTTCCCGAACTCGAGCTCGCGGACCACCGCATCCTCGAGGGGCGGCGGCGGCTGCCGTCGAAAGTCGCGGATCCTGGCGCGCTCCAGGGGTCCGGTCGGGTCGCTCGCCCGGGGCGGCTCGCGATGATGGCTCGCGAAGCGAATCGGCGGTTGACCCGAAAGGGTCGTCGCGCTCTGGGCCTCCCCGTTCGCGCCGACCGGGCGAATCGGCTCGTTCCGCGGCCGGACCGTGCCCGACAGGTCGAGTCGCCCCGTTACGGGCCTGGTCGGCTTCGGGCGAGGCGGGCCGCCTCGGCGAGGACGCGTGGTGCCCTGATCGAATGTCGCGCCGCCGGACTCGGCGTCGCCTCGTTCGCGCGTCGCTGGCGCGCCGCGCGAGACCGCTGCGTAGGCCTCATTGATCTCGGCCATCTTGCGTGTCGCGACGCGGGAGGCCTCGGGGTCATCGCCGATGAGATCCGGATGGTGCTGGCGGGCGAGCCTGCGCCACGCGGCCTTGACCTGGGTCGGGGATGCCCCCCGCTCGACGCCGAGGACGAGGTAGGGATCGCGTTTGGCCACCGATGAAGTGTAGCCCCGGGCGCGGCGTGCCCCGGCCGGCGCCGCGTGCCAGGACCAGCGCGCTTGACAGCGGCCCCGGTCGTGCCGTCCCCTTACGACGTGCCTTCCCTCCGCCGCGCCGGCGCTGTCGCTGCGATTGCCGCCGCGCCGTTCGCGCTTGCGTACCGTTTCGCCCTCATCTATCGAGGTCGAGCCGGCTACCCCCGTCGCAACGCGCCGATCATCACGCCGGCGGACCTCGGGCTTCCGTTCGAGGAGCTCTCGGTCCCTGCTCCGGGCACGAATGGGCTCCCGGCCTGGTTCCTGCCGGCGCGCGGCGGGGCCCCGGGGCCTGGCGTGGCCCTCGTCCACGGCTGGGAGTCCGCGCGGGACCGAACGCTGCCGATGGCCCAGTTCCTGACCGCCGCCGGTTTTCACTGCCTGACCGTCGACGTTCGCGGCCACGGCGAGAATCCGGCCGAGACGATGCCGGTAAGCGCCGGGGAGTTCGGGGCGGACGCGCTGGCTGCGTTCGAGGCGCTGATGGCGCGACCGGAGGTTTCCGTCGGCGCGATCGCCGGCCACTCGATGGGGGCGATCGGCGCGATCCTCGCGGGCGCCGCCGACGACCGCGTCGCAGCCATCGTCGCGACGTCCGCGCCGGCCGACCCGTACCGGCTGACTCGCCAGACATTCCGCCTCGCCCATCTGCCGATCCCCGACCCGATCGCTTACCCACTCGCCTGGCTGACGACTCGCGTCTACCTCAAGCCGCGCGGCCATCGGGTCGCGACCGTCAGCGCGTCGGCGGCGCTCACGGCACACGACCGGCCGATTCTCCTTGTCCACGGCGACGCGGACGACGTCGTGCCGGTCGTCCATCTCGAGCGCCTGCTGCGCACGGCCGCGAAGTGTGGCCGATACGTCGAGTCGCTCGTCATTCCGGGCGGGCGTCACAGCTGGCTGTACGAGTTCGAGGAGTACCGCCGAGCCGTCGCGGGGTTCCTCGCTGGCGCCCTCGGCGGACCCTACTCCCCCGCGGAAGCGGCGGACCGCGCAGCAGCCGTGCGGGCCGAGCGAATTCCGACGGGTGAGGTCCCCTTCGAGGCGATCGAAGGCGAGCCCGGCGGCTTCCGGACTCTGGCCGGCGTGGCGATGCCCGGAGGAAGCATTCCCGGCCGCCGATCTCCGACGAAAGGCGACCCCGACCTTCCGGTCGAGGCGGCATCGTGAACGAGCGGACGCTGTCGGTCTGGGAAGCGGTCTCGACCAAGCGAGCGGTCCGCAAGTTCGCCGACACGCCGCTGGAGCCGCAGGATCTCGACCGGATCCTCCGCGCCGGGCGCCGCTCCGGCAGCTCGAAGAACCTCCAGCGCTGGGAGTTCATCGTCTGCCGCGATCGGGCCCATCTGCGCGAGCTCGCCGCCGTCGGACCGTACGCCGGCCATCTGGCCGGTGCCGCGGCCGGGATCGCGCTCGTCACGCCCAATCCGGAGGCGGCCGACGCGCCACTCTCGGTCATGTTCGACCTTGGCCAGGCGGCCGCCTACATGATGCTCGCCGGCTGGGAGCTCGGAATCGGCAGCGTGCCAGCGACCGTCTACGAGCACGATCTGGCTCGGCGCCTTCTCGGCTACCCGGAGACGCACCACTGTGAGTACATCCTGTCGTTCGGCTACCCGGCGGACGCCACCGAGCTCACCCGGCCGAACCGCCCGGGCAACCGCCGCCCGCTGGCCGAGATCGTCCACGAGGAGCGCTGGTAGGGGCCCCCGCGCCCTCCCGCCGCGCCGCGCGCGGCCGCCCGGCATCATTCCTACCAGGCTTCGAGCGACTACTAACGCGGTCGCCGCGCCCGCGACCTTCCTTCCAGTCCCCACAGGACTGGAAGGAACGAAGCTCACGCACGGATCCTCGCTCGCCCGCGGACTTGGGCAAGCACGACCGACTTACCACTCCCGAGGAAACTGCTAGGGACGACCACTGCACGCCAACGCCCGCCTGGGCCGCCCTGGCTGCGGCCGCTACTGCCAGCGGAAGAAGCGCGCGGCGATCCCGAAACAGACGACCAGCCAGCCGATCAGCACCACGAAGCAGATCCACAGCGGCGAGAACGGCGTCCCGGCGACCATCACCTGCCGGAGCCCATCGCCCAGGTACGTCAGCGGCATCGCTCGGGCGATCGTCCTGAGCGCATCGGGCATCGCATCGATCGGGAAGAACGTCCCGGACAGGAACATCAGCGGGAACTGAACCACGCTCGTCATCCCGTTCGCCGACTCCTCTGTCTTGGCGAACGAGGCGATGACATACCCGAGGGCGATGAAGGTCAGCGATCCGAGCAGGACCAGCGCACCGATCAGCAGCCAGCTCCCCGCGACCTCGACGTTGAAGACCGCGCTCCCGACCCCGACGATGATCACCGTCTGGAAGATCGCGATGAGCAGGCGCATCAGCACGTTGCTGCCGACGAGCTGCCACCGCCGGAGCGGCGTCGCCTGGAGACGCTTGAGAATGAGCTTCTCGCGGTCGGCGACGAGCGGGATCGCCGAGAACACGCCCAGCTGCATCAGCGACATTCCGAGGATCGATGGGACGAGGTACGAGATGAACGTCAGGTCGTTCGTCTGGACGGATTGGAATCCGGGGACCACGGCCGGCAACTGCCCGGTGAACGCCTGGTTGACGCCGGATAGGACGAATCCGACGAGCTGGCGCGTCGCTCCGTCGGCGGAGGCTTGCGACGGGTCCGTGTACACCGCGACCGTCGCCGGCGCCGCCTTCGCATCGACGATCTGAGCGAAGCCCTGAGGGACGACGATCACGGCCGAGACCTCGCCGTCGCGCATCTTGGTGAGGAGCTCTTCCTCGGTGCCGTCGACCAGCTCCACGTTCGGCACGCCGGCGAAGGCAGCCTTCAGCTGGGCCGAGACGGGGGTGCCGTCGAGGTCCGCGAAGCCGATCGTCCGGGCGTTGTTGCCGCCCGAGAAGATCGAGCCGAACAAGAAGACGAAGATCAGCGGAAAGGCGAGCGTCCAGAACAGCGCGGCCCGGTCGCGCGTGAAACTCTTGATGTTCGCGACGGTGAGCAGGAGAAGTGCGCGCATCGATCAGACCTCAGTCGCGGAGCGCCCGGCCGGTCAGGTCGAGGAATACGTCCTCGAGCGTGGCACGGCGGACGGCAAGGTTGGCGGGCTCGACTTCCAGGCGCTCGGTCGCGGCGAGGACGGCACCGATCGTGTCCGGCACGTCGCTCGTGTAGAGGAGCACTGCGCCACCCTCGTGCTTGACCGAGGTGACGCCCGGGAAGGCGGCCAGTTGCTCCTCGGTCAGGCCCTCGATGGCATCGAAACGGACCGCCCGCTCGTGGAACCGGCGGCTGACTAGCTCGTCGACTGTCCCGGACTCGAGGATCTTCCCGTGGTCCATGATCGCGAGCCGGTCACAGAGGACCTCGGCCTCCTCCATGTAGTGGGTCGTGAGGAGGATCGAGCGGCCGCGTGTCTTGAGGCCCAGGACGACGTCCCACAGCGCTCGGCGGGCCGCCGGATCCATGCCGGTCGTCGGCTCGTCGAGGAAGATCAGCTCCGGGTCGTTGACGAGGGCCAACGCCACCGACAGGCGCTGCCGCTGACCGCCGGACAGGTCCTGGGTGCGGGTCTTGCGCTTCTCGCCGAGGTCCATGAGCTCGACCAGCTCATCGACCGGCCGTCCGCTCGGGTAGAAACCCCGGAACAGCTCCAGCACTTCGACGACGTTGAGCTTCGGGTAGAGAGCGGCAGTCTGGAGCGAGACCCCGATCCTCGATCGGAGATCGTCTGGCCGGCGGAGCGCGTCGACGCCGAGCACCGTCACCTCGCCGGAGTCAGCCTGGCGCAGGCCCTCGAGGACCTCGACGGTGGTCGTCTTGCCAGCCCCGTTTGGGCCGAGCAGGCCGAAGACCTCGCCCGGGCGGACCTCGAAGCTGACCCCGTCTACCGCGACGAGCTCGCCGTAGGTCTTGCGCAGGGCATTGACGCGGATGACGGCGTCCGTCGCCGCGGTGGTGGAATTGGTCATGGCTCCGATGGTGACACGAATTCACCGGCGCCGCGAAGCCCCGGCTCAGAGCCGCTTGCGCAGGTAGGCGGCGACCGACCCGTCGTAGCCGAGGGCTTCGTACAGGTGTTGGGCGTCTGCTCGATGGCGTCCGGCGGTCACCTCGACGAATGCCGCGCCGAGCTCCTGCCCGATCCGCTCCGCTTCCTCCATCAGGAGGTGGCCGACGCCGCGCTCCCGGACACCGGCATCGACAACGAGTGCCATGACCCGGATGACGCGATCGGAGTGCTCGAAACGCGGCAAGGCATGGAGGGCGATGAAGCCGAGGATCTCGCCCTCGTAGTCAGCCACGACGACCCGCGAATGGGGCGAGCCGAACCGCGCCAGGCGCTCGACGATGTCGGACGGGCCGGCCGGATAGCCCTCGTCGCTGAAGAGGGCTGCGATCCGCTCGGCGTCGTCGTCGGTCGCCGTCCGGAGGGTGATGCTCTGGCGTTCGATCATGGCTCGATGGTACCCGCTGGGCGTTCCACGAGAAGTAGATAACGCCCTGCCGTTGCGTCGGCAATCACGAGCACCGACGGACCAAATGGCCCGTCCTCCGGGCGGCTCAGGGCGATGCCCGCCGCGGCGGCGCGTCGGGCGACATCCGCCAACCCGTCGGCGGCGACGACATAGCGACCGGCAAGTCCCTCGCCGTATCGTGCGAGGGTGCCGGCGATCAGTCCCTCGGTCCGCGGCTCGAGAAGCGCGATTGGCTCCTCGGCCGGCGGACGAACCAGCCGGACCGCCGCGCCGAGCAGCGGGTCGTCGGGGAGCTCGTCCCCAGGGAGTCCGACCCCGGCCAGGACTCGCCCCGTATCCACCGTCGCCCAGATGCGGGCCAGAACTTCGGGTTCCGAGCCGGCAGGCAGGAGCGCCGCGAGGACATCGGTTGCCGGATCGCTCATCCGCGCAGCAGGAGGTCCGCGCCCGGCCCGCCGATCGGAACGAACCCGAGGCCCTCGTACATCTTTCGGGCGACGTCGTTGTCGGCGAACACGCCGAGGTACGTCCAGCGGCTTCCCGCGTCGATCGCGTCGCGAAGGATCGCCGCGCTGACGAGCCGCCCCAGGCCGAGACCGCGAAACTGCGGCCGCGTCCCGATCGACGACAGGTAGCTCGCCCCGTCGAATGTCGTTCGTCGGGCGGCCGCCGCCGGCTCCCCATCGACGCGGATCAGGCAGGCGTGGGATTCGTCTCGGCCCAGGAGCACGAGCGTCTCCTGCTCGATCGCGGCGACCCGGTCGGGTTCGACGTTGAACGCCTCGCCGAGAACGAGCGCAATCGCGCGCGCAGCTTCGTCCGCGGTCGTCCCGGCGATCCGATGCAGCCGCTCGATGCTCACAGAGGGGCCGGACGACGAGCCAAGAGCCGGTTCGGGCGCATGACGGTCCGGATCGAAGGCCATCAGGAGCCCCTTGCCCATGTCCTCGAAGCCATGCGATACGAGCCTGGCCGTGAGGTCCTGGGGCTCGTCGAACCCGGGCATCGGCCAGATATGTGGGATCCGATCGAGCGAGGCGAACAGCGCAATCAGCTCGGCCAGGCGACGATCGAAGGCCTGAGTCTCGCTGGGCCAGGCGATCCCCGCCACGCGATTCCAGAACGGCTCGCGATCGACTGGATCGTGGAGCATGACCGCATCGCCGAGTTGTCGGACTTCTCGCCCGACGAGCCCGTGCGAGTAGGCCTCGTGCCACGCCAGCCAGCGCGCCTCTGCGGCATCGAGCGCGGCAGGTCGACCCAGGGGAAACGGCGTTGTCACCCGCGCACGATACCCGGAGAGCAGGACCCCGCCGATCGGGCGTATCGTTTGACACGAGCCGGCGGGCCCAAACCGGTCCGCCCTGCGAGTGGAGGGAACCCCAGCATGCGACGAATCAAGGTGTCTGTGCTTGTCGTCCTCGCCGGTCTGGCGATCGCCGCGTGCGGCGGAACGTCGACCTCGAACGCGCCCGCCGCGTCGTCCTCCGTGGCGGCGTCCGCCCCCGCCGGTTCGCCCGCCGGATCGGAGGCGCTGGCCTGTGCCACGGCACCGGTCCCGGCCGACGCTGCGGCGACGGTCGACGTCAAGGACTTCAAGTTCAACCCGGACGCGGTAAGCGCGAAGGTCGGCGAGGTGATCGCCTGGACGAACAGCGACAGTGCACCGCACACAGCCTCGCTCGCCGACGGCTCGTGCAGCACGGACCAGCTCGCAACCGGCATCACTGGTGCCCTGATCTTCAACGTTGCCGGGTCGTACCCGTACCAGTGCAACATCCATCCCAGCCAGATGAAGGGCACGATCACGATCACCGAGTAGCCCTCGCGACCCTTGATGACCCCGGCCAGCAAACGGCCGGGGTCTTCGTTTAGGAAGGGCGCTAGCCAGCCGGGCGATCGGCCACGAAGAGCGTCGCTCCGGACGGCAGCTCGGCGATGGTTGGTGGCGGCACCCCCGCCTCCCCGAATATCCCGTCGAAGCCCTGGTGGGTATACATCCGGGTGCCCTGGAAGAGCTCGTCGATCTGGATCCCCCAGAGCAGCTCCCCATGGAGGTTCTGCGATTCCTCGATCGTCGAGGGCAGGCACCACTCGAAGACGACGAGGCGGCCGCCGGGCCGAACGGCCTTCCATGACGCGCGGAGCGAGGCGACCGGATCGGGCATTTCGTGGAGGGCATCCTGCATGTAGACGAGGTCGAACTCCTCCGAGTACGGCATCGCCGGGATCTCCCTGGGTTCGATGCGGATCCGATTCTCGAGCCCTGCATCGGTCACGTGGCGCATCGCCCGGGCGACGGAGTCGGGCACGAACTCGACGCCGACGAGCTCCGTCGCTGGAAAGCGCGTCGCGATCGCGATCAGCCACTTCCCTCCGCCACACGCGACGTCAAGAATCCGGGCGCCCGACGCGAGGCGCGCGGCGAGGTCGGGCAGGGCCGCGAGGCCCTCCTGGAAGAACACCGCGATGTCCTGGACCGTGACGGCCTCGATCGCCCGGTGGAACCGTGGCGGGCGCTCGTCAACCGGTCGGCCGGTCTTGAAGAAGTCCGCCAGGCCCGCATAGTCCAGGCTCGACACCACCGCAGCGACGAACTGCCCACCGAGGTATTCCGGTCGCGTCTCGTCGAGCAGGACCGATGCGGCCGCCTCGTCCATCCGGACCATGGAGCCGTCGTGCTCGATGAGCTCGCCCGCGTGAGCGGCGCGAACCCAGGCGTCGACCGGCTCGGCGGCACAGCTCACCGCCGAAGCGAGGTCGGCCGGGCTGATGCCCTGCGCGCCGGCCGAGCGAATGCGCTCGAACAGGCCGAGTTGGAGCCCGAGGTAGATCACCCAGCTCCGATAGAAGCCACCGAGGCTCTGGGCAAGATCGTCGAACCGATCGTCGGAGGGCATCGCCGGCCGATTGTCGCACGGGCCGCCCCGGTTTACGGCAGGTGCCGGTCGCCGAACACCGGTACGCCGCCCCTCTCGGGACGGCGTTCCGGCGGTCTGGGTTGGCGGGCCGATCTGGGCCGATCGGCACGCCGGTAGGGTCACTGAGCGCGGCGCTGCGGCCCGTTGTTGCCCGCGTTGACGGACCCGGACGAGGGGCCGGCAAATTCCATGCTGGACTCGCTCGAGCCGTGGTCGACAACCGTCGACTGAACGCCCTTGTTCGTGCCTGCCTGGCTCCAGCCGTGGTCGATGACTGCAGGTGGCGGTGCGCCGACGGCTGCCGGGGTGACAGGGGCCTTTTCGACCCTCATCCCGAAGGCGAACACCAGGGCCACGATGAGTGCCAGCGTCACGACGGCGAGCGCCGCCCAGATCTGGCCGATTGCCCAGCGACTGCTGCTGGACGGTGCGGGTTGAGGCGGACATCTGTCCCTCCTGTGTGCCGGCCTGGCCTCGGAACCCGGGGCCTGTCAGCCGGTCTTGTCGATGTCCGCATCCTGTCCTCGTGCGATGCCACTGCCATCGGGCGGATGCCCGACGCGAGGCTCGCTGGCGCCTCAATCTCGTCGGTGGACCGCCCGATGGCTCCTTATCGGGTTGTCCTACAGCGGCGACGATTTTCGCGGACCCTCAGATGCAACCGATCGCATCGGTGTGGTGTTTCATAGGTCGATGGACGATCCGATCCGCTCCGACGATGCCGCCCTGGCCGACCGACTGGCCGTCGATCTCGACGGCTCATTCGAGTTCCTGGTGGATGCGCACGGTGGTCGGCTCTTCTCGATCGCACTTCGCGTCATCGGCGACCGGAGCGACGCCGAGGAGGCCGCCCAGGACGCATTCGTCCGCGCGTATCGCGCACTCGAGGGCTACGACCCCGAGCGAATCCGCGAGCTCCGGCTGCGACCGTGGCTCGCCACGATCGTCCTCAACGTCTGTCGCAACCGGACACGGGTCAGACGGGTCCGAACCGTCGAGCTCGCGTTCGAACCCGCCGCCGAGCCCGCAGTGGATCCGCTCGCCCGGCGCGTGGACAAGGCCGGCTGGGCCGCGCTGCTCGCGACCCTGCCGCCGGCCCAGCGAGCCGCGATCGTCCTGCGGCATGTCGACGGCCTGTCCTATGCCGAGATGGCGGAGGCACTGGGCCGTCCTGAAGGAACCCTCAAAGCCCAGGTCCACCGCGGCCTGGGAGCCCTGCGTGAAGCGTTCGAGGCCGCCGAGCGGCGCGAGCGCAAGGAGATGACCGCATGAACCGACCCGTCATCGACATCGATGCGATCGAGGCCGCCCTCGCCACGCTTGCCGAGCCCGCTCCTCCGAGCCTCGCACACGGCTCGCTCGTCGCCGTCGGGCTGGCCGATGACTACGCCCTGCTCGACTCGCCCGTCGGTCCGCTTCGGGTCGCCTGGAACGGTCGCGGCGTGTCGGCAGTCGAAGGCGCGCCGGATGACCATGCCTTCGAGGCCCGCTTCTTCGCCCGAACCGGCCGCCACGCCGAGCGGCGCGACGCTCTGCCGGCCGGCCTTGCCCGATCGATCGTGCGGCGTCTCGGGGGTGACCGCCGGGCGCGGATCGAGCTGGACCTTCGCGGGAGCTCAGAGTTCGAGCAGGCCGTCTGGCTCAAGGCCCTCGAGATTCCGCGCGGAGAGGTCCGGCCCTACGGCTGGGTCGCCGCCGAGATTGGGCGGCCGAAGGCAGTCCGGGCGGTCGGAACCGCGCTCGGCCACAATCCCGTCCCGCTCATCGTGCCGTGCCATAGGGTCGTCCGGAGCGACGGGACGATCGGCCAGTACTCGCTGGGCGGGCCGGGCAACAAGCGGACGATCCTCGCCGCCGAGGGGCTCGACCCGGACGAGCTCGAGAGACTCGCCAGGGCCGGGATCCGCTACATCGGCTCGGATACCACCCACATCTACTGCCTGCCGACCTGCCACAACGCGAAGCGGATCACGCCGGCCCACCGGCTGGAATTCCGATCGACCCTGGCGTCGGAGTCGGCCGGCTATCGAGCCTGCCGGGAGTGCCGCCCGAACGCCGGAGCGTACGCCGCGGCCTAGCCGCGGCCGGGTCGAGGACCGGGTACTTGAGCCGCCCAGCGACTCTGCTACACTCCCGGCATGTTGGACCATCCGACTATGCCAACAAGCCGCAGACCCTCGAGGACGAACCTGATCTGGGTCGGGATTGCGATCCTCTACGTCGTCTGGGGATCGACGTATCTCGGCATCCGGATCGCTGTCGAGACGATTCCGCCGTTCCTTCTCGCCGGCTCGCGATTCGGCCTGGCCGGCCTGGTGATCCTCGGCGTCGCGCTGCTTCGCCGGCGCGGCCGGATCCCGTTCCCATCGCGCCGCGAGCTGCGGGACATGACGATCATCGGTGCCGCGCTCATGCTCGGTGGCATGGGCCTCGTCGCCCTCGGCGAGCAGACGGTACCTTCCGGGATCGCCGCGCTCATCATCGCGATGATGCCCCTGTGGGTCGCGGTCTTCGGCCGGATGTTCTTCGGCGAACGCCTCCCGCGCGTGGCGATCGTCGGCGTCGCGATCGGGTTGCTCGGCGTCGGGATCCTCGTCGGGCCTTCTGCGTCGGCCGCCGAGACGTTCAACCCGGGCGGCATCGCGGCACTGCTCCTCTCGCCGATCTGCTGGTCCCTCGGCTCCCTGTTCTCGTCGCATCGAGCACAGCTGCCGAAGGATCCCCTGGTTGCGACGGGCGGCCAGATGCTCGCCGGCTCGGTGATCCTCCTGGTCCTCGCCGCCGTGAGGGGCGAGTACGTGGGATTCCGCCCCGACGTGGTTTCGACGGAGTCGCTCGTGGCGTTCGCCTACCTGACCGTCGTCGGCAGCCTCATCGCGTTCACCGCGTATGTGTGGCTCCTGAAGGTGGCGCCGCTTCCGCTCATCGCGACCTACGCCTACGTCAACCCGATCGTCGCGGTGGCCCTCGGTGCGATCGTCCTCCAGGAGCCGATCACGCCTCGGACGCTCGTGGCCGGCGCGGTCATCATCTTCGCCGTCGCCCTGATCATCACGGCACGAAGCCGGTTGATGAACACCGGTCGACGCCCGGCGACATCTCGACGGCGCGAACCGGCAGGCCGATCAACCGTCGTCGAGAGCGACGACGCGGCCGCCTGACGGCCGGCCTCAGGCGTCGGCGAGGATCGCGCGGCTCACCCGGCGCGCGAGGACCATGATCGTGACCATCGGGTTGACTCCGAGGCCGGTCGGAAACAGCGAGCCGTCGGCGACGTAGAGCCCTCCGACGGGCTGATCGCGACGCCCATCCAATCTCACCCGCCCCCACGGGTCGCATGCGTGCGTTCGCGGGTCGAGGCCCATCCTGGCCGATCCCATCTGATGGGCGGAGAACACGCTGCCTCGGTTCGGGCGGAAGTCGAAGGACGCAAGCGACGATTCGAAGCGGCCGAACGCGGCCTCCTCGCGGCCGGCGGCGAATCCGCCGCGACCGTGCCAGGCCGGCGGCGTGCCGACCGCGACGATCTCCGACGCTCCTGCCGCTCGAGCCAAGCGGGCCATCGACACGAGCGCGTGCCGCAGCGTCGCGACGCCGCTCGCGTCGAGCTTGTAGTCGACCCGGACCCGGCCGGCCCGGGTCAGGGTCGTGCGTCCCTCGCCGCCATCTCGGGTGACGGCGACGAACGGCCCGATCCGGCGCGAGCCGAGCATGACGTCGGCGTGGGCGTCCGTGCCCTCCCACGGCAGCGCGAGGGCCAGCAGGCCCGGATGCCCGGGCGCCGACTCGATGACGTAGCCGTTGTTGCCCTTGGCCGGCTCGGCGAACTCCAGCGAGTGGACGGCCTGCATCGTGCCGCGCCACATGTCGATGGGCTGCGGAAAGATGCCGGCGATGATCGGGACCGGGTGGAGCCTGAGGTAGCGGCCGATCGCCGGGTGCTCCAGCCCCGATCCGTGGAGGACGGCCGGGGTCCGGAGCGCGCCGGCCGCGACGACGACGACCGGCGCATGAACCACGAGGCGACGACTTCGGCCGTCGGCGGCGGGCTCGCCGGTCACGGGATCGGTCCAGGTCGCGTCACCCTCGACCCCGACCGCCCTGCCGGACTCCATCAGGACGCGGGTGACCTTGACCAATGGCACGATCCGCGCGCCGGCGGCCTGGGCTTGGGCGAGATGGACCCGGATTCCCGATTGCTTCGTACCCGCCCGGCAGCCGAACGGGCACGAGCCGCACTCACCGCAGCTCGCCGCGTTCCGGCTGGAAACCGCCGCCGCCTTCCAGCCGAGGGCGGCGGCGCCGTGGAGGATCGCCGCGTCCTTCGGCGGGATCACGGTGGCCTCGGCGACCCCAAGCTCACTCTCGATCGCCGCGACGTCGTCGTCCCACGCAGAGTCAGTGAGGCCCTCGATTCCGTGGTCCCGGCGCCATTCGTCCCGAACGCCGGCCGGGGCCGGCAGGCACGTCGTCCAGTTGATCAGCGTCCCGCCGCCAACCGCGCTCCCGGCCAGCATCGTCACGGACCCGTCCCAGGTCGCGAGGAGGCCGGAGTTCAGGTAGAGGCGTGCGAAGGCGTCGAGCTCGTCGGTCGGCATCGCCGCCTCGTCGACGAACGCCCCGGCCTCGAGCACCACGACGGATCGGCCCGCCCGGGCCAGCTCGGCGGCGACCACCCCGCCGCCCGCCCCGGATCCGACGACGACCGCGTCGGCTTCGAGATGCATCGTTTCGTCCGACGATCCGTCCTCGAAGGCGGGCCGGACCGGGCGGACCGAAGAAAGCTCGACGCTGACCGCGGGGGCGTCGGGCTGATAGCCGATGGCGGCGAGTCGCGGGTTTGGCGAGTCGGTCCCCGGATCGGCGTAGGCGAGGAATGTCAGCAGCTTGCGAAGCCCCTGGAATGCCGATCGGCGGAGCGCGAACCGGGATGTTGCCCACGACATGACATAGCGCTCGCGGGTCGCCGGCGACATCGCCCGGAAGGCACGCGGCTTCCGGACGAGCAGCGCGTTGACGATCGGCGACTGGATCATCCGCAGCACGAGCCGGAACTGGCCGACCTGCGACGGATCGGCCGCCAACTCGAGTGCCTCGGTGGTCAGGCGGGTCCGGCGAAGGGCGTCGCCACGGACGAACGTCTCGGCGAGCTCGGCGAGCGTGGCGAGCTCCGCTTCGGTCCAGGGACGAGGTGGCGGCATCGCGGGCGATGATATGACGCGACCACCGGCCGACGTTCGCTCGGGCCGCACGGTCAGGCCGGCGGCCGCTCCCAGCCCTGGGCCGGCCACGGCTCGCAGCGCAGCGGCCGGTCCTCGCGGTAGGCGAGGGCGTAGTCGGCCTGGATGAGGGTGTGGAGCTGGCTGGTGCCCTCGTAGATGACGGCCGCCTTGGAGTTGCGGAGGTAGCGCTCGACGGGGAACTCGTTGCTGTAGCCGTTGGCGCCGTGGACCTGGATCGCGTCGAGGGCGGCCTGGACGGCGTGCTCGGTGGCGTGCCACTTGGCGAGCGACGTCTGGCGGGTGTTGCGCAGCCCCTGGTTCTTGAGCCAGGCCGCCCGCCACACGAGGAGCCGCCCGATGTCGGTCCCGGCGGCCATCGTCGCGATCATCTGCTTGACCAGCTGGTGCCGCCCGATCTCGGTGCCGAACGTCTGCCGCTCGTGGGCGTAGCGGACCGACGCGTCGAGGCAGGCCTGGGCCAGGCCGACCGCCCCGGCCGCCACGGTGAAGCGGCCCTGGTCGATGGCGCTCATCGCGACGAGGAAGCCCTCGCCCTCCTGGCCGATCCGGTGCTCGAGCGGGACGACGACGTCGTCGAGGTTGATGAGCCCGGTGTTGCCGGCCCGGATGCCGAGCTTGCCGTGGAGGGTCGCGGTCGACAGCCCGGCCATCCCCCGCTCGAGGAGGAAGGCCGTGACGCCCCGGTGCTTCTTGGCCCGGTCGACGCTGGCGAAGACGAGGAAGTGGTCGGCGATGTCGGCCAGGCTGATCCACATCTTCTGGCCGTTGAGGCGGTAGGCGGCGCCGTCGCGGCGGGCGGTCGTGGCGAGGTTGGCGGCGTCGGTCCCGACGCCCGGCTCGGTCAGGCCGAAGGTCGCGATCTTCTCGCCCCTGGCCTGGGGCACGAGCCAGCGCTGGCGCTGCTCGTCGGTCGCCCACTGCAGGAGGGCCAGGCTGTTCAGCCCGACGTGGACGCTCTGGATCACCCGGAAGGCGGTGTCGGCCCGTTCGAGCTCCTCGCACAGGAGGGCGAAGCTGATGTAGTCCATGCCCGACGCCGCCGTAGGCCTCCGGGACCGGCGCCCCGAGGAAGCCCAGCTCGGCCATCCGGCCGAGCAGCTCGCGGGGGAAGCCGCCGTCCTCGTCCCAGCGCCGGATATTGGGCAGGATCTCGGCCTCGGCAAAGGCGCGGGCGCTGTGCTGGACGAGGCGGTTCTCGTCCGTCAGGGCGAAGTCGACCATGGCTGAATGCTACCGGCGGCGGTGCGCCCATATACTCGGCCGATGGACGAACCCGTCACCGCCGTGGCCGACCTGGCAGCGGCCGCCACCCACCTCACCCCGGTCCTGGGGCGCTATTTCGAGCGAAGCTGGAGCCATGGCGTCGGCCATCGCCTGTTCGACACCGCGGGCCGCGCCTACCTCGACTTCGCGAACGGAATCGCGGTCACGGCCCTCGGCCACGCCCATCCCCGCGTGACGGCAGCGATCCACGCCCAGGCCGACCGCCTCATCGGGCCCACAGGCGCCATCGGCTACTCGGAGCCGGTGGTGACCTTGGCGAGGATGCTCGCGGATACGCTGCCGAATCCGATCGACACGATCATGTTCCTGAACTCGGGATCGGAGGCGATCGACGGAGCGCTGAAGCTGGCTCGGCGCGTGACCGGCCGGCCGGGTATCGTCGCGTTTCGCGGTGGCTTCCACGGCCGGACGTTCGGCGCGACGAGCGTGACGACCTCGAACATCAACTACCGGACCGGCTACGAGCCGCTATTGCCGTCGGTCTATTTCGCACCGTTTCCCGCGGCCTACCGGGACTTCGAGGGCGACGATGAGCGGGCAACGATCGAGAGCCTGGCCGCGCTTCGATCCCTGTTCACATCCGTGGTCGCACCGACGAGCATCGCCGGGATCCTCATCGAGCCCGTCCAGGGAGAGGGCGGCTACACGCCCGCGCCGGCCGCGTTCCTCCAAGGCCTACGGGCGATCTGCGACGAGCACGGCATCCTGCTGATCGCGGACGAAGTCCAGACGGGCTACGCGAGGACGGGCATGATGTGGGCGTTCGAGCACGCCGAGATCGTCCCGGACGTGGTTTGCGTCGCGAAGGCCATCGCGAATGGTCTGCCGCTCTCGGCGATCGCAACCCGGCGCGAGCTGCAGGAGCGCTGGGGCAAGAGCGCCCATGGGTCGACGTACGGCGGGAATCCCGTTGCCTGCGCGGCCGGGATCGCCGTCCTCGAGACGATCCGCGACGAGGGCCTCGTCTTCAACGCCGGCCAGCGCGGCAACGACCTGACACAGGGGCTTCTGCGGCTGATGGCCGAGGACGATCGAATCGGCGACGTTCGGGGGCCCGGAATCATGATCGGCGTCGAGCTCGTCAAGGATCGCGGAACGAAAGAACCGGACGGCGACCTCGCGACGGATCTCGTGGCGCGCTGCGCGGAGCTCGGCCTCCTGGTCCTGTCCTGCGGGCTCGCCCACCAGGTCGTTCGCTGGATTCCGCCGATCAACGCGACGGCCGCAGAGATCTCCGAGGGCGTCGAGATCTTCGGCGAGGCCCTCAGGACAGTCTGATCCCGACACCCGTCTGCGAGAGCTAGCCTCCGGCCGGCCCACCGAAGTGCAAGGCGGAACTCAGCGACGCCATTGGCCTGAGGTATACGCGACGAAGCGCCCGCCAGGAGGGGTCGGGCGCTCCGTGTTCGAGTCGGTCTAGGTAGTGCCCGCGACGGGCACCGGATGTCAGCGGTTCTGGGAGAGGAACTTCATCACGTCGTCAAGACGGAAGCGGCGATCGCCACGCTTGCAGACGCGATAGAACGGCAGCTCGCCGCGATCGCCGAGTCGCTTCACGGTGTTGACGTGGAGGTGGAGCATCTCGGCCACTTCGGTGGCGGTGAGCATCGGACCGAGTTCGTTGACGGCCATGGACCCCATGTGGCGCTTGCCTCGCTTAGTGCACTTAGCGGCGGGTCCGCACCTCTGGGGTGGCCAGGGGTAGGGTGCGGCTCGCTGATGGGCGGAGCGTAGGGGTCGGGGGCCGGGGTCGCCTAGCCGTACTTTGGGATAATCGCGAGTACCAGACCTCCCCTACCCGAACACCGCGCGAGCGTGGGCTTCGCACGCGCGTCACGCCACGCGCACGGCCGATCACACGGTGCGCAACGGCGAACACCGGGTATTCTTCGGGCCTGCGAGCGCATCGTGCGCATTTGGTGCGACGGACCGAGACCGTTGCGAGGAGACCGAGTGTTCGTGCGGCGATAGAGGGGCTCGCAGAGGAGGGACGCAAGAATGCCTGACACCAGTCGCGCGCTCCGAGAGGCGTCGGATGCGCTGCTGCGGGATCTCGAGGCGCTCTCCGTCCTCGAGGCCGAGAAGCGCGAGGTCACGCCGGGCGATCCACGGCTCGTGGATCTCGCCTCACAGATCGAGCACATCGCGGGCCGCGTGCTCATCACGAGTGGCCGCCAGCGTGCGCTCACGGAGGAGATTCAGGACGCGGTCGAGGCCGGATCGCCAGAGGCGCCCGACAAGACTATCGACGAGACTGCCCGGCCGATCTCGGCGATCCTGTCCGACTGGCGCGACGCAGAGAGGCGTCTCGAGGCGGCGGCTGAAGGCACGGCGGAGGCTCGCGAGGCCGAAGTGCTGGTCGAACGGCTCCGTGACGAGTATCGGCAGGCCCACGAGGCAGCCAGGCGGTACAACTCCGGCTGAACCGCCATCCCGTCACTCGCGGCGTGCTCGACGCTCGTGGCCACACGCAACGACCCGAGAATTGAAGAAAACGCGGCCCGATCTCCTCATCCTTGTCGAGACGACCTTCTGGCCCCAGATCGGGGCCGGCAAACGTCGCCTCTGACAGTGCGAGGTCTGGAGACCTTCAATTGCAGCAAGATCTCGTCATCCGCGCGGCTCGCGGCGAGCAGGAGGCGTTCGACGGCCTGGCACGGCTCGTCAGCGGCAGGTTGTTCGCGATTGCTCACCGGATCCTCCGGGATCACTACCTCGCCGAGGACGCGCTCCAGCAGACGCTGATCACGATCTGGAACGAGCTGCCGCGGCTGCGGGACCCGGAGCGGTTCGACGCATGGAGCTATCGACTGATCGTTCGAGCAGCGACGGCCGAGGCTCGCCGCGAGCGGCGCGGCGGCGCCCCGATCCAGCTCCTGCCCGACGACGCTGACGTCTCACCTGCGCCGGACCAGTACCGCGCGGTCGCCGATCGCGATCAGCTCGAGCGCGGCTTCCGCCGCCTCACCCCCGAGCAGCGGGCGATCCTCGTGCTCCAGCACTACGCCGGCCTGTCGCTCGCGGAGATCGCCGACGTCCTCGGCATCCCGGCCGGCACGGCGGGCTCTCGCCTTCACTACGCGACCCGGGCGCTCCGAGCGGCACTTGAAGCCGACGGCCGATCCGTCGCCACAGAAGGACGGTTGGCATGACCGCAAGCAACGACTTCGATCGAGTCCTCGGTGAGTGGCTCGATGAAGGGCCTAACCGGGCTCCTGACCGGTCGATCGAGCTCGCCGTCGAGCACGCTCGCAGCCACCCGCGCCGGCGCGACCCGCTGTCGTTCCTGCGGCGAGATCCGATGGGTCGGCGGTCGAGCGGCCTGGGGCTGCGTCCCGCGCTCGTGCTCGCGATCCTCGGCCTCCTGCTGGCCGCGATCGCCGCGGTTGGCATCGGGAGCCGAAATCCGTCGGTCGTCACCCCGCTACCCAGCGCAACGGTGAGCCCCACGGCATCGAGCGTTGCGCCGCAGCCATTCCAGGTCGACCTGAACGTGCCGGCGGGCCAGCCTCAGACGGTCGGGGTGGTTGATCGCTCCGGGCTGGTCGTCGAGGCGACCTCCGGCACGCCTACCGGCGAGTCCGGCGCGAGCTTTCCGTTCGACTCCGTCGAGGTCTCGAATCTCGACGCGACGACCCTCCAGCTCGGCTGGACGGGGTTCCCATGCCAGACGGATCACACGCTGACGATCGAGCCCGACGGCGCGATGACCCTGGAGCGGCCGGCCTGCGTCGGCGCCACCGACTCCATCGCCATCGACCGGATCCTCGTTCTTCGCTTCGAGGAGCCGATCCGCGCCGCGGACGCGCCCGTCACGCTGGTGCCTTAGCGCAGCCAGGCGCTTGTCAGGCCGGCGGCGGAGCGTCGACAGGTGGGGCCGCGTCGATGGTCGGCGGCGGCGCGTCGACGATCCTCGGCTTTTCGGGGCCGGGATCCGCCGCCCCCAGCCAGTGGCTCTCCTCGGGCCGGTCCGGGTCGTAGCGAACCCTAGCGATGTCGCCGCGGTTCCAGAGGCTTGCCTCTTCGTAGTCCATGTATCCGCTGTCGCCCTCATGCGTGCCGCCGCGGCTGTCGACGTACGAGTATCGAACCTTGAACTGCTGGCGGCGCCTGTAGGAGACGTTCGTCTCGACGACCTCGGTCACCGTCGCGTCGACGGGGATGCCCACCTGCATCAGCCGACGGGCTTTCCGGATAGCGGCGATGGCCCGATAGACGATCACGCCGCCGATGAGGCCGAGGACAACACCGGCGATAAGGAAGATGACCATGCCGAAGAACTCTGACCCGGCCGAGAGGCGGTTCGTCTCAGGCTGGCTGGACAGGTAGCGGACCTCGATCGGGCCCCGTTCGACGAGGCTCTCCCAGACGTTCAGGTCGACGCCATCGCTCCCCTCGATCGTCCTGCCGTCGCTCGTCGTGAAGCGGTAGGCGACCCGATATTCGGTGCTGGAGTCCGAATTCGGCGGGAATGATCTGCTTCTCCAGGACGATCCCCGTGGCGACCGCGCCGTTCGCCGCGAACTCCTGCTCCCTGAGCGCGAACACGATCCCGAAAATCAGCATCATGATGCCGGCAAAGAGCCAGATCCCACCGAACAGGAGCCAGAACGATTGCCTGGCAAGCCTCAAGAACGACGGCGATGACGCGGTCATGTCCCTCTCGCCTCCCTCAAGCGAAGAGATCGTCGTATGCGGCCTGGTCGCCCACGTAACCCCAGCGCTCCGCGACTCGACCGTCCGGGTTCACACGATAGACATTGACCCGACGCATGTCGATCTTCTTTCCGCCGCTCTCCGCCTGGAGTCGGAGCAGTGCGATCAAGTGCTCGCCGTTGGCGAGGACGTCTTCGAGGTGGGTATCGAAGTGGCCGTCGGTCTTTGCGGCGATCCGACCGAACAGGCCGAAGACAGCGTCGGCTCCGGCATAGTCGCCGGTCAGCGGATTGTTGCCCGGTTCGTGCCAGACGAAGTCGTCGGCGAACCAGCTGCGCATCGCTTCCGTATCGCCGCGCTCGAACGCCTCGTGAGCCAGATGGAACATCGCGATGTGTGGATGCTCGGCCATCGGTCCCTCCCGTCACGCACGACCAACGGCTCCGCGCCGGCGGCCCGCATGGATTGGCGCCCCCGGCAGGATTCGAACCTGCGACCTTCCGCTTAGAAGGCGGTTGCTCTGTCCACTGAGCTACGGGGACGCACGTTGGTGCATGGCACCCTTGCACAAATCTACCCCATCGATTCCGGGGGCCTGTGCCTGCATTCGGGCGCTGACGGCCGTTCGATAGACTCTGGCACGGACGACGCGCCGTCCGCCGGCGGCAGCTTCATCTCGAAGGAGCGAACCATGGACCTCGGCAATTTTTCAGTCAGCCTGGCCGTCAAGGATCTCGAGGCTTCCACGAAGTTCTACGAGAAGCTCGGATTCGAGGCTTTCGGCGGGGATGCCTCCCAGAATTGGCTGATCCTGAAGAGTGGCGATCACGTGATCGGGCTGTTTCAAGGGATGTTCGAGAAGAACATCCTCACCTTCAATCCCGGTTGGGACAGCAATGCTCAGCCACTCCCCTCCTTCACCGACATCCGCGAACTCCAGCGCCAGCTGAAGGCCCAGGGCGTGGAATTGCAGGGGGAGGCCGACGAAGCCACCACGGGGCCGGCGAGTTTCATGACCGAAGACCCGGACGGGAACACGATCCTCGTCGACCAACACGTTTGAGAGGGTGGCGGCGCACGCATACAGGCGTATGCTTCCGTGACATATCGCACAACGACGCGTTGTAACAGTGTGACGTCTAGACGATGTTGCACTCGCACGAAGTCACGAGGGGACCGGACATGCGTACGACGACCGCCCGCATCTTCGAAGAGGACCTCGAGCGTGCTCGCGTCATCGGTGCCCTCCGACAGATGAGCGCCCCGGAGATTCTTCACGTATCGCTGAACGAGTACGTGATCAACCACAAGGCAGAGCTCGCGGGCCTGTTCACAGCCGTTCAATCGGCCGTCCTGTCCGGCGACTCGGCCGGTCTTCGCGAGGCATTCGCCACCGAGCCGCAAACGGCGCACGGGGTGGATGACGATGCGCGGCGAGCCGAGGAACGGTGGACGGCCGGGCCAGCGGAGTAAGCGAAACCGCGCTCACTCAACAGTGTGCTGCCCGCCGGCACCGCCACAGAGGCGGCGCGGCGGGCGAAGCATGAACCCTGGTGGCCTCTTCGCCGGAACCGGTCCGGACGGTGGGGACGGGCCCTCGCGTGCGCCGGACGCCACGAAGGTGCCCGTAAAGACGCCTCGGTGACTCCCGACGACGCGCGTGGTTCCGCACACAGCCTCGGGCTCGATGGAAGCGTAGACCTCAGACCCAATGACGTCCATCTGTCTTATGCAACACCAGGGACATCGACTACCCCCGGTGGTGAGTGGCCGCGGCGACGACCAAACTGGGTGCCAATCACGGCCTGGGTTGGTATCTGGCATGACTCGCGGGACCGGTGAGCGTGGCCTGGGGCGCCGATGATCGCCCGGTCCTGACTACTACTGCAGGGGGTGGTATCTGGCGACAACGCGGCGCGTCGGCGTGAGGCACGAATTGCGCGTGCTATGCTCCGCGACCCTTCGACCGATCGAGGAGCCCCGCTGCGATGAGCCGGACCGCGCCCGCCCGATGACCTCGCCCGAGACACGCGCCGCCCTGGTCGATCTGGATCTCGCCCCCGAGCTTCCGGGGCTGTCGATCGCCCCCGAGTGGAAGGACCAGCAGCGGCTGTGGGGCCACTCGTTCCACCCGATGTGCTCGTATCTTGCGAGCTTCCCGGCGGCCCTCGCCCATGCGTTCATCGCCCGGTACTCGCGTCGCGGCGACGTCGTGCTCGATCCGTTCTCCGGTCGTGGCACGACGGCGCTCCAGGCGGGTGCTGAGGGCCGGATCGGCGTCGGGAATGACCTGAACCCCTTTGCCCACCTCCTGACCGCCGCCAAGGTCGAGCCGGCGACGCCCGCCGAGGCCCGAGTTCGGCTTGCCGCACTGCGCCTCGCCTGGGCGGCCGACTCAGCGGAGTGGCTGGCACTCGCGGAGCGAGTCGCCGACGACCCCGACGCTGCCGCCAGCTTCGTACCGGCGGCAGGTTCCAGCGCGGCTCCGACGGCAGGGACGGAGTCCGTTCCGCATGAGGTCGTCGTTGCGTTCCACCGCCGCACGCTCGCGCAGCTGCTCCTCGTCCGGACGGCGCTCGATCTTGCCCGCCCGACCGATCGGTTCCTCGCCGCAGGGCTGACCGGGATCCTCCACGGCAAGAGCGCCTCGTACCTGTCGGAGATCATGCCGAACACGTTCAGCATGGCCCCGCGCTACGTCCGCGACTTCGCCGCGCGAACGGCATTCCAGTCACCCGATCGCGACGTCTTCGATGGCCTCGAACGCAAGCTGACGAGGCTCTACCGGCAGGCGCCGCCGCAAACGCCAGGGCTTGCATTGCTCGGCGATGCGCGCGATGTCGGGCCGAGGGCGAGAGCGTCGCTGCGCGAGCGCGGCCTGCCCGATCGAGCTCGCCTGGTCGTGACGTCGCCGCCTTACCTCCGGGTCGTCAAGTACGGCTACTACAACTGGCTCCGGACCTGGCTGCTCGGCTTCGATGCGCGCGCCATCGACGCGGCGCTCGACGATGCCCACCACCGCGAGCCCTACCTGGCGTTCCTGCGCGACGTCCTGTCGGGCCTCCGCACGATCCTGACGGACGACGCGGTCGTCGTCCTAGTCATCGGTGACGTCGAGTTCGACCGAGGGCGGCCCATCGCGGGTGCCGTTGGCCTTGCGGAGCGGGTCTGGGAGTCGGCGGCCGAACCTGAGGGATACCGCCTGGCTGGCATTGCCCTCGACGACGTCGCGGCGAACCGGAAGATGACGAAACTCTGGGGAGCCGAGGCTGGACGAGCGACGAAGACCGACCGAATCCTCGTGCTGGGAGCGACCGAAGCCGGACGCCGTCGCGCGCTCGCGGGGGCGGCAACGCCGGTCGACTGGGAGTGGCCGCAACGCGGGCTCCGCGCCATCTGACGGCTCCGTTCCGCCCTAGAATGCGGTCATGAAGCAGATGTACCACCCGTCCGACCTGGCGGCGATGGATCCGCTCGTCCTGATGAAGAATCTCGACCATGTTCGGATGACGAGCCGGCGGCTCTCGTACGTTCTGCAGCAACAGGTCCATCTCTATACGCCGGAGGCCAACAAAGTCCGCGAGCAGATCGACCGCTACGTCGAGGCGGAGCGCCAGATCGAGGGCGAGATGGCCAGGCGCAAGATCCGAGCCTAGTCCGAGCCTGGTCCGCGCCGGTCGCATGAAACGAGGAGGACCCCCGCCCTGACCGGCGGGGGTCCTCCGTTGTCCGCCGATATCGGCGGGAAAGAGATCGAGGGCGTTCTGGGCGCCGTCGAAGACAGCGTCCCTAGTGCGCGCCGGCCGACATCGCAACCAGCCTGGGGTGGGTTTCGGGCGTCTCTGCCGGGGCCTGCTCGGTGCGGGTCGGCTGGGGCGCCACTGGGGCGTTCTGGGGCGTTGAATTGCTCTGACCGGCCACCGGTTCGGCGACGGTCTCGCCGTCTGGGTAGTGGACCCGAACGGCCTGGGCGCTCAATCGGCGTCGCACCTGGTCCTCTGAGACCACGCGCTGGACGATGGTGGCGAGCGCCGGCATCTCGTACAAGGCAAATCCGATCCCGATGCGGCTCAGGTCCTCGGCGCAATAGCCGTGGTAGAGACCGCGGCCGGCGACGGCGCACATCTCGTCATACAGCTCCGGCCAGCCGACGTGCCGGCGTCGGTAGCAGAAGCGGACAAAGTCGATGGCATCCGGTTCGCCTGCGGCGGGATCGACCGATGATGCACGCTCCGGCGCAGTTCCTGGATCCATCGATGGCGTGCCCTCCTATTCCATGACATGACGATTCCATCCCGACGGTCGGCGGGACAGACCGACCACGGGTGACTCCCCTGGGCGGGAGATCGGTTCCGCGCTTCACCCCTCTCTGGGAAGCGCTTGGCGACCGAGTGGCCATCGTAGGCCCGACGCTCCAGCGCCGGAAGAGGGTTTGTCCACCATCTCGTCCACCAACTTATCCACACGAACGGGTGTTCGGTGAACGCCCGTGCGGTACGTGCCTGATGTCAGGCAGCAGGTCGGCGGCCGACCCCCATGCCCGGGCGATCGGACAGCCGCCAGCGGCACTCCGGGCCGAGCTCCAGGCCTTCGAATGGATCGTCGGCAAGCAGGAGGTTGCCGTCTAGATCGACCCAATCGGCGAGTGACGCGACGGCAGCCGATGCCGCGATCCCGACGGTCGTTTCTTCCATGCAACCGAGGAAGGTCCGGAATCCGAGCTCCTTCGCATGGCTCAGCATCCGCAGCGCCGGCCCGACACCGCCGCACTTCGCCAGCTTTACGTTGATGCCGTCGACGACCCCGACGAGGCTCTCGAGGGCCTCGAACGAAACGGCGCTCTCGTCGGCGACGATCGGCAACGATGAGCGCTCCTGGAGCCAGCGGAGCTGGTCGAGTCGATGTCCCGGGAATGGCTGCTCGATCAGCTCGACCCCGAGCCGCTCCAGCTCCGGCAGGAGTGCCAGCGCGTCGTCGGGCTGCCATCCCGTGTTGGCGTCGACCCTGATCGGCCCGCCGAACACCGCCCGAACGGCCTCAAGCGTTGCAAGGTCGTCCGGTCCACCAAGCTTGATCTTGAGCGCTGGAAAATGGGCCGCCCTCGACGCGCGCTCGGCGACGATCGCCGGCTCGTCGATCCCGATCGTGAAGTCGGTCGGTGGGATGTCAGCCGACAGGCCCAGAAATCGATACAGCGGCTGCCCGGCGACCTGGGACGCCAGGTCGTGGAGGGCGATGTCGAGCGCGCACTTTGCGCCGCCGTGATGGGCAATCGCCGAGTCCATCGCACGGTCGGCTTCGGCGAGCCCAGTCGCGGTCATAACAGGCTCCCCGACCGCCGTCAGGAGCAGGGGCAGAACGACCGCCATCGTCTCCGGCGTCTCGCCGTAGTAGCGGTCCGGGTAGCCCTCGCCGAGGCCCACGAGGTCCGGGAAACGATCGTCGCGCAGCTCGACGACGACCGTCGTCACCGTCTTGCCGGCGCCGGGCTCCGAGCGGGCGATGACGAAGCGCTCGCGCAGGTTGAGATGCAGGACCTCGTGGCTGAGCTTCAGCGCCACGCCCGGTTCACCTCAGACCCACGGCAATGCTTCGACGCCGGCCTCGATCTGGCCCCACAGCCGATCGGCCCCGAACCGGACCGGGTCATCGCACGGAAGACCGGTCTCCGCGGAGATCCGCGCGATCTCGGTCCGCGCGTCGTCGTCCGATTCGATGAGCGATGTGTTGGCCGCGATCGCGACGACCTTCGACGGCGCGACGAGGCTCGCGACCTGCTCGTGGAGCGTGATGAAGGCGCCCAGGGGAGCGATCGGGAACGACCGATCCGGGAGGTGATCGAAGTTGTGGTCGACGAGCCCCGGCTTATGGACCAGGACCATCGCGTGTGGCGTTGTGCCGTGAATGAGGCCCAACGTCACGGACGAATACGCCGGATGGTCGAGCGAACCCTGCCCCTCGACGATGATCCAGTCGCCGCGTGCCTCCGCTTCGTCGAGCAGCCATTCGCAGGTGCCCTGGACGAAGTCGCTGATGACCCGATCGACCGCGACGCCCCAGCCGTCGATCATCATCCCCGTCTGGCCGGTTGGGACAAACACGGCCGACCGGCCGGCAGCGAGGGCGGACTTGCGCAGCTCGAGAGCCACGGACATCTTGCCGATCGCACAGTCGGTCCCGACCGTCAGGATGACCCGGGTGCCTGCCCGGTGGCGTCGCCCTACGGCGGTCTCCATCCGGTCCGGAGGCCGCCGATAGTCGATGATCTTCGTCCCGGCACGCTCGGCGGCCGCGGCGAACTCCGGATCGTCGCCGATGAATGTGTGAAGGCCGGACAGGATGTCGAGGCCGGCGTCGATCGCCCCGAGGATCGTCGTCCTCCACGGCGCCGGAAGGCGGCCGCCGGTGGGAGCGATTCCGATCAGGAGCGCCGTTGGTGCCGGGTCGACGGCGAGCGCCTCGGCCAGCGTCGCGACCGCGGGGATGTCATGGCCGGGCAGCCATTCAGCAACGTTTCGCCCTGCGATCGTCGAGTCAAGGAGTGCGACGACGTCGTCGGTGCCGTAGCGGATCACGCCGATCGCGGTCTTGGCGTTGTGGACGTGCCACTGCCCTTCCGTCAGGATCACGAGGCGACGCGCCGAGGGGGAGCTCACCCCCGAAGTCTACGAAAAGAATGACTCCGCCGCGCACTCTCCGTGTAGCATGGTTGCTCCGCACCGCTTAGATTGCAGTAGAGGTGAACCCCGGCGTCGACATGACAGCGGCCCCCGAAGCATCCGAAACGGTCTTCACCTGGGGTGCGCCACCCCTCGTCTTCGGCCGCGGCGCGCTCGACGAGGTCGGGCACCATGCCGCAGGGCTCGGGCTCCGACGCGTGGCGGTTGTGACCGATGCCGGGCTCGCCCGGACCGACCTCCCGGGTCGCGCGACGCGTTCGCTGGCGGCGGCAGGCGTCGAGACGGTCGTTTTCGCCAACGCTCACATCGAACCGACGGACGACTCCCTCCGCGAGGCAGGCGACTGGGCGCGCTCGGAGGCGCCCGACGGCTACGTTGCGGTGGGTGGTGGCTCGGTCATCGACACCGCCAAGGCGATGAACCTGATCTCGACGAACGAGGGCGACCTCGGCGAGTACCTCAACCCCCCGATTGGTGCCGGCCGCGCACCGACGCAGCCCCTCAAACCGTTGATCGCCATGCCGACGACGGCCGGGACGGGCGCCGAAAGCACCGCGGTCTGCGTCCTGGGGGTTAAGGCGCTCCGGGTGAAGACCGGGATCAGCCACCCGGCGCTTCGACCAAGGCTGGCGATCGTCGACCCGCTGACTACCACGTCACTGCCGCGCGGAGTGACCATCGCGAGCGGGATGGATGTGCTGTGCCACGCCCTCGAGTCGTACACAGCCCGGCCATTCGACTCGCGGCCGGCCTCTGGCGGGCCGGGCGGGCGGCCGGGCTACAACGGCGCCAACCCGATCAGCGATATCTGGGCGGTCCGGGCGCTCGAGCTGCTTGGCCGCTGGTTCCGCCGTGCGGTCGACCAGCCGGGCGACTTCGAGGCACGCGAGGGCATGATGCTCGCCTCGACGTTCGCGGGGATCGGTTTCGGCAACGCCGGAGTGCACCTGCCGCACGCCTGCGCCTACCCGATCGCCGGCCTCGTCCGCGACTACCGTGCGCCGGACTATCCCGACGAGGGACCGATCGTCCCCCACGGCCTGTCGGTCGTCGCAACCGCCGCTGCCGCGTTCCGGTTCACCTATCCGACGAGCCCGGACCGTCACGACGAGGCGGCTCGGCTATTGACGGGCACCGGTGGCGCGCGCGGGCTCGATGCCCTCCCTGAAGCGATCGACTCGCTCTGCCGCGACGTGGGTGCCCCACTCGGGCTGGCGTCGTATGGCTACGGCCCGGACGATGTCGACGCGCTCGTCGATGGCGCCCTCAAGCAGACACGGCTGCTCGCCGTGAGCCCGCGGCCGGCGACCGCAGACGACCTTGCGCAGATCATCCGCGAGTCGATCGCGCCCTGAACCGACCATCTACCTGGATACCATCGTGGAAGGAGGCGCACATGGGAGGAGCTCTGGACCATCGGAACCAGACCCGGCGGAATTCATCGACAGGAGGACGACTGATGCGACTGCGTCTACCAGCGATCGGGATCGCGATCGCCCTGCTCGTCGGGGCCTGCGCGGCCCCGGCCACCACTGCGTCGCCGTCCGGCGCCGCTCCCTCGGGTTCCGCGTCCGCTGCTCCGTCGGAGCAGCCATCGGGCGGCACCGGCGACTCCGTGCTGCAGGTCGCCCGCCTCGCGGACCACTACAACTTCTGGCACCCGGTCGAGTTCCAGACCGGCAACCAGTTCCAGTGGTGGAGCGCGGTCTTCAACACGCTCGTCGAAGCCGAGGCCGACTCGAAGACGGTCGTTGGCGATCTGGCCGAGACATTCGACGTGTCGCCGGACGCGACGGTCTACACGTTCCATCTCGTCGACAACGCGAAGTGGCATGACGGCGAGGCGTTCAACGCCGACGACGTGATGTTCACGATCAATTGGACCGTGCAGAACTACGACGCCTTCAAGGGCTTCCTGCCTGCCTGGAACCAGATCAAGGGTGCCGAGGCCGTCCTCGGCACGACGAACACGCCCGAGGGACTCAAGAAGATCGACGACTCGACCGTCGAGGTGACGCTGGCCGCGCCGAACGCGCGGTTCCTCTACAGCATCACGGACATGGCCAACGTGATCCTGCCGGAGCACATCCTCAAGGACGTCACCAAGGCCGACGTCGAGAAGGTGGACTTCACCCTCGGCAAGCCCGGTGCCACGATCGGGACCGGTCCATACAAGCTCACGAACTTCGTCGCCGACCAGTCGGTCGAGCTCGATGCAAACCCCGACTACTTCAAGGGCGCGCCGAAGATCGGGAAGATCATCTTCAAGCTGTTCGCCGACCCGGCGCTGGCCGTCGCCCAGCTCGAATTTGGCGACCTGGACCTGGCGTTCCGCGTCTCCCCGGGTGAATTCGACCGGCTGTCCGCCATCGATTCGCTCAATGTCATCTCGGCCGCCAACCCCGGGATCCTCCGCATCGTGTTCAAGACGGAGGCTGCACCCTGGAGTGACAAGCGGGTCCGCCAGGCGTTCTATACCGCGATCAACCGTGCGGCGATCGTCGCAGACTTCTACAAGGGCCGGGCCAAGGTCCTGATCAACCCACCCGGCTTCGCGGAATACCCGGACCTCAACAAGTACGAGTACAACGTCGACACGGCGAAGCAGCTCCTCGCCGACGGCGGCTACAAAGGCGAGCCGTTCCGGCTCCTCTACAACCAGACATTCCCGGATGCGACCGCGATCATGCCGCTCATCCAGAGCGACCTGCAGGCGGCCGGCGTCACCGTCGAGCTCGTCCCGACGGACAACGAGACCTATCTCGCGAAGTACAACGACCGGACCCAGTGGGACGGCTTCATCGCCTCCGGCGGAAGCGAGGGCCTGTCACCTGACCGATCCGCCCAGTACTTCACCACGGAGGGCAAGACAGAATCCGGGTACACCAACCCCCGGATCTTCGAGCTCTGGGCGGAGGGTCGTGCGACGGCCGATCCGGCCAAGCAGGACGAGCTCTACCACGAGCTCGCGAAGATTCTCAACGAGGACGTTCCGCAGGCCAACCTCTACTCGGCGGACCTTGTGATGGTGGCGTCGAAGAGCCTTGGTGGCGGCTTCGACATCCACCTGAACGAGCGCGAGTCGTTCATGGACGTCGAGACCTGGACGCTCCAGTAATGACCGCCGCCGCAAGGCGGTAGAACCACGGGCGGCACCCGCCGGTCACGGCGGGTGCCGCCACGTATCGCGAGGTCGCGTGGCCGCGTACTTCCTCCGCCGGCTGTTCATCGCCTTCCCGGTCCTGATCGGGATCACGATCGCCGCCTTCTTCGTGCTGTCGGCGGCACCGGGCGATCCCGTGCTCGCGCGCCTCGATCCCGAGGTTCTTGCCCGGCTGACCCCGGCCGACATCGAGGCGCGTCGTCGCGATCTCGGCCTCGACCAGCCCATCCCGATCCGCTACGTCCGCTGGCTGGGCGACGTCGTCCAGGGGAACCTCGGCTACTCGATCGTGAGTGGGCGCCCGATCGCCGCGGAGGTTGCCTCCCGGTTTGGGCCGTCCCTGACGCTGATGGTCGTCGCGGCGCTGATCGCATTGCTCGTGGGCCTGCCATTCGGCGTGTTGTCCGCCGTGAACCAGTACGGCCGAGTCGATTACGCCCTGTCCGGGTTCACGATCCTGCTGATCAGCACGCCCACCTTCGTCCTGGGGCTCGTCGCGCTCTACCTCTTTGGGGTCACGTTCAAGGTCCTGCCGGTCGGCGAGCTGTTCACGTTCGGCAAGGAACACGACGTCGTCGACCGGATCGCCCACATCGTGATGCCCGCGATGATCCTCGGCCTCGCCAATGCCGCGCAGCTCATGCGCTACACGCGGGCGAGCATGCTCGAGGTACTCGGCACCGAATACATCACGACCGCTCGAGCGAAGGGCCTCATCAGTCGCGTCGTGCTGGTCCGCCATGCGTTGCGCAACGCGCTGATCCCGGTCATCACGATCCTGGCAATCCTTCTGCCGGAACTCATCGCCGGTGCTGTGATCACCGAGACGGTGTTCAACTGGCCGGGCCTCGGTCAGCTCGCCGTCCGGGCCGCCCGCGACCGCGATCCGGCCTTGATGATGGGCGTAGTCCTGATCGTGGGGACGTTCACGATCATCGCAAGCATCATGGCGGACTTTGCCTACTCAGTCGCCGACCCGAGGATTCGCTATGTCGGCCGACGCTGAGAGCATCCCCCGCCAGATCGTCGCGGGAGCGCACGAGAGTCTCGTTCGCCAGGCCGTCCGGCGATTCCTCCGCCACCGCCTCGCGATCGTCGGGGTCGTGATCCTGGCCGTCATCGTCGTGACCGCCGTGGTCGCGCCCTTCCTCGTCCCGCTCGACCCACTCAAGACGGATTACGGCGCGATCCGCCAGCCACCGGGCCCAGGCCACCCGCTCGGCGCCGACCTGTCCGGGCGTGACGTCCTCGCCCGCGTCGTCCATGGCACCCGGATCTCGCTCGTCGTCGGCTTCGGAGCCGTTGCCCTCTACATGCTGGTCGGCACCACCCTTGGGATGGTCGCCGGCTTCTCGGGCGGGATCCGCGACCAGCTCGTCATGCGCCTCACGGACACGCTACTGGCGCTCCCCCTCATCCTGCTCTGCATCGTCTTCATTTCGATCGTCGGGCCGGGGCTCGTCTCCGTCATCGCGGTCATCGGCCTGCTCGGCTGGCCACATACGACGCGTGTCGTCCGCGGGCAGCTCCTCTCGCTCCGAGAGGCAGAGTTCATCACGGCAAGTCGCGTCGTCGGCACGAGCAGCCGCGAGATCGCCATCCGCCATCTCCTGCCAAACATCTTCGGTCCGCTGACGGTCGTCGCCACGTTCGGTGTCGCCCAGGCGATTCTCCTTGAGGCGTCGCTGTCGTTCCTTGGCCTCGGCGTCCGCCCGCCCGTGCCGAGCCTCGGGGAAATGATCAACGCAGCAACGGCGCCATCGACCCTCCAGGGCCTGCCGTGGATCTGGGTCCCGCCCGGTGTCGTGATCGCGCTGCTCGTGCTGGCCGTGAACTTCATCGGCGATGGCGTTCGCGACGCGCTCGACCCGCGATCGACGCGTCGCGGCTGAGATAGCCACTCGAAGGAGGAGACGTCGACGTGCTGCACGCCTACATCGTCGGGCCGATCGCGATCACCGTCGGCCATTGGATCCAGCGCGGCGTCGACACCGAGTCCGGCGCGAGGGTCGAGATCCGGCGTGTGGAGCACGAGGAGATTGGCGACGCGGCGGCCGGCGTGGCAGGGCTGCGGCTGCTGCCGGTCAGCGAGGGGATCTGGCGAGCGGACCTGTTCCGGGACCAGAACGGTGAGGTGATCTACCACTACCACCCCCACTTCGAGAAGGGCGACGTGGGCGAACGGTCGTTCGACGATCGCCTGACCGCCGACCCCGTCGGCTTCGTCATCGACCGCCTGACGAACCTGCGCGCGCTGCTGATCGACAGCGGCGCCGGCGACCTCGCCGACCGCGTCAAGTACGCGGAGGTCACCGGCGCACTCGAAGCGATCCGGACCGCGATCGAGTCGTCGTTCGAGCCCGGTCCCGCTTGACAGACGCCCGCGCCGGTCAGCGCTTCTTGACGGAGACCTGGTAGTTCCCGACGCCGGTGCGGCCGTAGTGCCGGACCTGGACGAAGTAGGTTCCCGCGTTGAGCCGCCGCTGGATCTTTGCGTTCAGGCCGATGCCCGAGTCGTCGTCGAACGCAATCAGGGGCGTCTGGCTGCCCGGACCGTGGAGGCTCATGACGACGTCCGTGGTGCCGGAGGTGCGGATGATGAAGCTGCCGGCCTTGTCGACCACGAACTTGAACCAGTCGATCTCGCCGGCCGTGCCGATTGCGGCGTCCGTCGGCGTTGCCCCGATCGCGAGTTCCGCGATCGGCTTCTCATCGGCGGGATAGCGACTCCGGATGAACGCCCTGTCCTGCTCGGACAGTTCGCGATTCCAGCCGACCTCGAAGTCGCCGAGGGTCAGGCGGTTGTCGACCGCGTAGAGCATGATCGACTTGCGGTCGAACTCGGAGAACTGCATCCCCTCCGGGCTGTACGGGAGGAGGACGTTGTGGTTCGTGTCCTCCTTCGACCAGCCCTGAAGGGCGTAGTACGCGTAGACCGCTTTCTGGTCCCACGGAATTGTGACGGCGGGGCTCTGGTGCTCGTGGACGGCGCCAAGCGCGTGGCCGAACTCGTGGAGGACGACCCGTGAGTACTCGTCGTCTTCGGAGTCGGGCGTCAGCCAGCCGTAGTTCATCGTCGGCTCGCTGGCGGGGATCTGGAGGGCGTCCTTGCCGAGGTATGACCACGAGCCTTCCTGGAGGAAGCTGATGCGGATCTCGGCGTCGGCCTGGTCGTCGAACACGAACCGGACATTCGCCTCGTCCTCCCAGCCGTGGGCGACCATCTCGACCTTCTGTTTCACGAGCGTGTCGCCATCGAGGAACTTGACGTGGAGCGTGGAGCCGGGCTTCCACAGGCTGGCGATGATGATCGCCATCCGCGACTGGACGGGACCATTGCCTCGCCGGATCGGGACGAGCCGCAGGTTGTCCGGCCGCTCCTCGATCGCGGCCGCCTCGGCCGCCGGGACGTCCTCACGCGGCAGTCGCCGGTCGATACACATCCGGATGCCGGCCAGGGCTTGGTCATCAGGCGCCGTGGTCTTACGTTCGTGGAGCGTCATGCCGGTTCCTCCTTGGTTCGAGCGGTCAGCACCATCGCCCAGGGCCGTCTCGCGCGCGTCTCGATCCCGGCAACCGTCGGCTGGCGGCGAGCATGGCCTCACCCGGAAGGGTTGAGCCGGAGGTTTGGTACCGCATACCGGATTCGAACCGGTGATCTCCGCCTTGAGAGGGCGGTGTCCTGGGCCTCTAGACGAATGCGGCGCCGCTTGGCGCGTCCGGGGGAGGACCCGTCGCAGCCGTCGGGATGATACCAACGACCCGCGTTCGACGCCAAGGCTCAGAGGCGGTTGGCGTCCAGGAAGCTGCGGATCGCTTCGGCGACCTGCTGGTGGCTGGCTTCGCCGAGAATCAGCCCGTAGTGAGAGTGAGCCCCGAACGGCTCGTACTCGGCCCCGAGCCATTCCGCGAGCCGCTCGGACGCCTCCTCCGGCACCGTCTGGTCGAGCCCGCCGCCGATGACCAGCTTTGGGACCTCGGCGAGCGGCCGGCGATCCACCGAGACGCCCTGGAGGACCTGCCGTCGGGCGGCACCGCTCTCGTGCGGCTTCTGGCCGAGCAGGTGCTGGATGCGCATCACGTCGTCGAGCGTCAGGTCGCGGTGGTCGCGCTGGAGTTTCTCTGGCAGGGTCGCCCAGCCGGCGAGCGACCGGCCGTAGACCGCCGGCACCTCTCGCAGCTCGTGCGAGCGGGCCGGCACCCGCAGGTCGCGCGGCAGTTCCGACGAGATGAGAATGATCCCGCTGATCGCCATGCGCTCGGCGGCCTTCAGCGCGAGCAATCCGCCCATCCCGTGGCCGACGATCACCGTCGTCGGGCCGAGCCGCTCGAGCGCAGCGACGACGTCTTCCGTGTATGTCTCGAACGACAGCTCGGTCGGATCGACGGTGCGCGACCAAAAGTGGTTCTGCAGGTTGAGCGCGTGCCCTTCCCAGCCGCGCCCCGCGAAGTACCCGAGATACCGTTCCCACACCCACGAACCGGTCAGCTCGCCGTGGATGAAGAGCAGCGGCTTGCGGCGAGAGCGGCGCTCTGGCAGCCACGACTCGATGTACAGGCCGCGTTCAACTAGCTCGATCTCGTCCTTGCGCACCGGTCGACCCGCGCTTTGTACCTGGGCTCGGGCAAGGATGTGGTCGGGCGTGGTCTCGGTCATTGGCGGTCCACCATCGGTCGTTTCACCATTCGTGCGGGTTGATGACGAGCCCGGTCAGGGCTTTCGGGTAGAAATAGGTCGACTTCTGCGGCATAACCTCGCCGGACCGGGCGACCGATGTGATCGATGGCACGGGCGTCGGCTCGAGCAGGAACGCGACGTCGGCGCCGTCGACGGACCCTTCAACCCGGGCGATCGCCTCCGAGGCCGACTTCGTGTAGGCGATCCGGTCACCGCCGGCCACGGCCGCATCGTCGATGCCACAGAGACGCTCCAGGGCGACGCCGAGGAGCCAGACGTCGAGATGCCTGACCGCATCGGCAGCGTCGGATCCGGCGCCACTGAACGCGTCGCGGCGCGCCGTCAGGAGCGATCCGCCGTCGCGCGTCCAGAGCCCGAAGCGACCGGCGCCACCCTCTGCAAGTCCGTTGCCGAACGTCCGCTCCAGCTCCGCCCGACCGGCCGATCGCGACTCGAACAGCTCATCAAGCCCGTCGCGAAGCCGAGCCAGGCCCTCGCGGCCCAGCCCGCGCACGATTCGATGGGTCGGGAGGACCGTGAGCGGCTCGGCTGTCGTTTCGAGCAGGAGCGTCAGCAGGTAGTCGAACGCCGGATCCTCCTCGCACGATCGCGACATTCGTCGCTCGTCGCGGTAGCGGACCGCAGTCTCGTAGCGATGGTGACCGTCGGCGATCGTGACGGGCCCGGCTGCCACGGCGCCAAGCAGGCGCGTGACGTGGTCCGCGGCCTCGCCCTCGGCCTCGACGACCCACAGCCGGTGGCGGACGCCGTCGTCGTCGCGGAGGTCGATCGCGGCCTTGCGGCCTGCAATCGTGGCTAGGATCGCCGCGGTGCTGCCGGACGCGTCGTCATACAGCCCGACGACCGGGCTCGTATTGACGCCGGTGGCGCGGAGCAGCCGATACCGGTCCTCGCGCGGACCCTCGAGCGTGCGCTCGTGAGGCAGGATCCCGGCTCCCGGCCCGAACGACTCGAGGCGCAGCCGGCCGAAGAACCCTCGCTGGGTCCGCTCCGTGTCGGTTCCGGGGACCCGGTAGGTCTGCTCGTAGACGTAGATCGCCGAGCGGGGGTCCTTGTGGAACGTCCCGTCCGAGCGCCATGCCGCGAGCGTGCGGGCCGCGCGTCGATACCGCTCGTCGGGCTCCTCCCCCGGCGCAATGCTCGGCAGGTCGAGCCGGACGACGTTCTTCGGATGCCGCGCGAGCAGCCGCGCTTCGTTCTCCGGATCGATGACGTCGTAGGGCGGCGCAACAACCGCCGCCAGGTCGCCGACCGATTCGGGGTCGTAGCGCAGGGCGCGAAACGGACGGATCTCGGGCACGGCCTCCCTCAGGCGAGTGCGATGACGGCGCTCGGAGCGGACTGGGGCCGACCTGCGAAAGGGACCGCCCGAGAGGTGCTGCCGTGGGAGCATCGTACGATAGAGGCGACGGCGCTGCCGTCAACGGGTCGAGAGCGGGCACCGTCGAGCCGGGAACGCAACTTTTCGGGGGAGCCGGACGTCGATGCTGGGACCGTATCTCTTACCCGTGCCTGGAGTCGCCGTGTCCCGGTCTCCCCGATGGTTCGCCGCACGCATCGCGCTGGTCGGCGTCCTGTTCTGGGCGGTGGCCGGCCCAGTTGCTCCCCTCGCCGCGGCGGCGGACGGGCCCCAGATGGAAGCGCGCGTCCTCCTCGAGGGCCACGCGCGCATCGGCTCCTGGCTCGCGATCGAGGTTCGCCTCACGAACGATGGCCCTCCGGTCGTCGGCGAGCTCCGGCTGCAGGGCGGTGCCCAGGGCGGCACGCGGTTCTCCGTGCCGGTCGACCTGGCGAGTCCGGCGGACAAGCGGTTCGTCCTCCACGCCCAGCCCCCCTCGTTCGGGCAGCAGCTCGAGATCCAGCTGGTCGCCGACAACGGCAACGTCGTGGCTGCGCAGAAGGTCGCGTTCACGATCCACGACGCATTTCAGCTGACGGTCGGCGTCGTTGCGGCTCAGTCCCAGGGAATCGTCGCGGGCATCCACCTCCCGGCCGGTCCGAACAATTCCCAGCCGGTCCTCATTCCGCTCGACCCGACCGATCTGCCAGAGCGGATCGAGGCCTGGTCCGCGCTGGATCGCCTCATCTGGCAGGACGTCGACACGAACACGCTGACGGATCGCCAGATTGCCGCGCTACGGGGCTGGCTCGCTCTCGGCGGCCGATTGATCATCGTCGGCGGAACCGCAGGACCCGGGCGTCCTGTCCGGCTTCCCCGACGACATCCTGCCGTACCGGCCGATCAACACCATCGATGTCGCGCCTGAATCGCTGACGTCGCTCCTGACCGACCTCCCGAAGGACAGAACGGACGTCCCGGCGCTCGCCGGCGATCTGACACGCGGCCGGGTCCTGGCCGAGTCGGGCGACCGGGTTGTCGCCGCAGACGCCAGCTACGGCAGCGGCTCGGTGACCGTCCTCGGCATCGATCCGACGGTCGGCTGGATCGCGGAGTCGAATTCGACGACGGCGATGTGGCGAGGCCTGATCCCGCCGCGGTCATCGGGGTTGATCGGATCCGGGGACGACAGCCAGATCGTGGGCGCCGTCTCGGAGCTGCCTGCCCTTGCTCTCCCGCCGATCGGCGGGCTGCTTGTCCTGCTCCTCGGCTACATCATCCTCATCGGCCCGATCAACTACCTGGTCCTGCGGCGTCTCGATCGGCGCGAGTGGGCCTGGGTGACGATGCCGGTGCTGATCGCGATCTTCGCGGTAGGGGCCTACGGGTTCGGCAACGCGTTGCGCGGCAGCAGCATCATCGTCAACGAGGTCGCGATCGTACGCGGCGCACCGGATGCGACCGAAGGCACAGCGCAGGTCTACCTCGGCGTGTTCTCGCCGACGCGCGGCACGTATCAGCTGTCGCTCCCCGGTGGTGCCCTGCTCTCCGCGCCGGTCGTCGGCGACTTCTTCGCGGGTCAGGGCGCCCTCCTCGACGTGGTCCAGGGGGACACTGCCCAGGTCCGCAACCTGTCGGTCGGCTTCGGCTCGCTCCGGACAGTCAGGGCGGAGACTCCGGTCGACGTCCCGAAGATCCATGCGGACCTCCGGCTGGTGAACGGGGTCGTCCAGGGCACGATCCGGAACGACTCGGACAAGCTGCTGGAATCGCCGGCGGTCGTGCTCGGCAGCAACGTCGTCGTCCTGGCCGATCTCGCGGCAGGGGCGGAGGCCACCGTCAACCTCCGGGTCGCCGGCGGCCAGTTCGGTCAGTCGCTGTCGGACAAGATCTTCGGTCAGATCTTCTTCAACGAGAACGCCGCGAGCAGCGAGAAGCAGCGACGGTCGGCCACGCGCCACCGCATCGTCGATCAGCTGACGTACGACCCGATGTCGGGCAACGTTGGGCAGCTTCCGTCGGACGGGCCGGTCGTCCTGGCATGGGGGCGCGACAGCCTCCTCGCCGTCGACGTCGAAGGGCAGAAGCCGGCTCGATCCGCAAACATCCTGTACTACATCCCGGTCTCGATGTCGGTGAGCGGGCAGACCGCATTTGCACCGGATCTGATGCGGAGCACGGTCCTATCGGCGGACGCCGCGTTCTTCAGCAAGGACCCCTACACGATGAGCTTCGGCCAGGGGACGGTCACGCTCGCCTACCGGCCGATCCCGTTCGACGGCTCGTTCGAGGCGACCAAGGTCCTGCTGGCGATGGGCTTCGGCGAGCCGGTCGCGGGCGGCGGCCAGCCCATCGAACCTCTCCCCTCCTCTGAGCCGCCGGTCGTCTGTCTCGCCCGGCCGTGTCCCTCGCAGGAGCCGTTCCCGAACGGCTTCGACGGATTGCCGGAAATGGAGGTCCTGGACCTGACGACGGGCACGTGGCGGCGACTGCCCCACCTGAGCCAGGGCGTGAGCTACTCCCTGAAGGACCCGGCCAAGTACGTGGATCCCGCGACGGGCACGGTCCAGGTCCGCTTCGTCAACGAACGATCTGACGGTGTCGGGATGTCCTTCAGCCTCTCGCTCGAAGGGAACATCCGATGACGACGATCGTTCGGACCAGCGGCCTCATCAAGCGCTATGCAGGAACCCTGGCCGTTGCCGGGCTCGACCTCGAGGTGGCCGATGGCGAGATCTTCGGCCTCGTCGGGCCGAACGGGGCCGGCAAGACGACGACGCTGCGGATCCTCGCGACGCTGCTCTCGGCGACATCGGGCGAGGCGGAGATCGCCGGGATCAACGTGCGGCGGAACCCCGATGCGGCACGGCGCGTCCTCGGCTTCATGCCTGACGTCTTCGGTGTCTACGACGACATGAAGGTCTGGGAGTACCTCGACTTCTTCGCCCGCTGCTACGGGATCCCGGCGGACAAGCGGCGGCGGATGATCGGCGACCTCCTCGACCTCGTCGATCTCGGCGACAAGCGCGATGCGTACGTCCAGGGCCTGTCGCGCGGCATGCAGCAGCGACTCTGCCTCGCCCACACGCTCGTCCACGACCCGCAGGTCCTGTTGCTCGACGAGCCGGCGTCCGGCCTCGATCCGCGGGCACGGGTCGAGCTTCGCGAACTTCTCAGGGAGCTCCGGGCCCTCGGCAAGACGATCGTGATCAGCAGCCATATCCTCCCGGAGCTCGAGGAGCTCTGCACGAGCGTCGCGATCGTCGACCACGGCCAGGTCCTCGCCCAGGGCCGCGTCTCCGACATCGAGAAACGGCTCCGGTACGGCGCCGTCCTCCGGGTCCGAGTCCTCGGCGACGGCGATGCGATCGAGGTCGCGCGCGCCTTTTACGCCGCCGAGGCACGGGTCGCCTCCGCGACGATCCTCGACGACGGTCAGATCGAGCTGGGATTCCGCGGCGACGACGACGAGTCCGCGGAGCTCCTGGCGCGGACCATCGGGGCCGGGATCAGGGTCGTCAGCTTCGCCCGTGCGGCGAGCGATCTCGAAGAGCTGTTCCTGCAGGTCACCTCCGGCAACACCGCCGGGGCCGTCGCATGACCGACGCGTCCCCGGCGAACGTCGACGCGGCTGCTCCCCTGGCCGTCCCCGAGCCGGCGCTTCCGACCCGGCCGGTCGACCCGACCTACGATCCTGGCCGGCTGGCCGGTGTGTCGGCCATCCTGGTTCGCGAGCTTCGCGGTCGGATGCGCGGGAAGCGCGCGTTCATCTTCATCACCGTCTACCTGGGCTTCCTCTCGGCGCTGCTGTGGCTCGCCCTCCGGACCGCCCCGATGGAAACGCTGAGCGCGACGCAATCAGTTGCGATCGGCCGCGGGATCTTCGCGGGTGTCCTGCTTATCGAGACGTTGGTGGTCGTGGCACTCGCCCCGGCCTACACCGCCGGCGCAATCAGCGGTGAACGGGAAAAGCAGACATACGACCTGCTAGCCGTCACCCCCATCTCGTCGCTCTCGATGGTCACCGGCAAGCTGCTCAGTGGCCTGTCGTATCTCGGGCTCGTCGTCGTCGCATCATTCCCGATCGCCTGCCTGGCATTCGCGTTCGGCGGCATCGGTCCGGAGGATCTCCTCCGAGGCTACTTTGTCCTCGCGACAACGGGGATCGGGATCGGGGCAATCGGGATCTGGTGCTCCGCGGCGATGAATCGAACGCAGGCGGCCACGGTTTCGGCCTTCATCGCGACGGCGTTGCTGGTCGTTGGGGCGAGTGCGGCGTGGATCGGCCTCGACTCTCGCGAGGAGAACCAGACAGCCGCCCGACCTCCGGAAGCACTGCTCTACCTGAATCCGTTCGTGGCCCAGTTCGACGTCATCTGCCAGGCGACCGGCGAGGCTTGCCTCGCCCAGCAGGCAACGATGCCGCGGGTTGTCCTTGACCCGTTTGCCGGGCAGCAATTTGATGATTCCGGCAATCCAGTATTTGTCGGCGACGGGATGCAGCTCGTCCCTCAGCCGATCCCGGCCGGCGGCGACTTCTGGCCGAAGTCGGTCGTCGTCTACCTGGCCCTCGCAGCCGTGGGGATCGTCGCCGCCGCACAGTCGATCTCGCCGACGAGGCGGTGGCATTGGCCCGGCCGTCCGGTCAGGTCCCGGAGCCCCGAGGTAGCTGGCGATGACTGACCGAACAGGCCAGATCGTCGAGATCCCGGTCGTCGACGTCGAGGAGAGCGACGCCGAGGCAGCCGCCATTTCCGTGGGGCCGGTGGCCGCACGACGCAGGCGCCCTCACCCGATTGCGGCGATCCGCTCCCTGGCGGCGGGCATCGTCGCCGTGGGGGTCAAGGAGCTGCGGGGCCGGATGCGCGGTCGCCGGGCGTTCGTGATCCTGACCATCTATCTGCTCTTCCTGGCCGGCTTTGCGTGGGCCTGGGAGCTCATCGCCGAGCGGGCATACGGGAACACCGGTGCGTTCGGCGGGTCCTCGGCGGCGTTTGCGTCCGCACTCATCGGCCAGGAGATCTTCGGGGCCCTGCTCATCATCGAGACCCTCCTCGTCGTGTTCCTCGCGCCTGCGTTCACTGCCGGGGCGATCAGCCTCGAGCGAGAGAAGCAGACGCTCGACATGCTGACTGCGACGCCGATCTCGTCGCTCGCGATCGTCATCGGCAAGCTCCTGAGCGCGCTCACGTACGTCTTCATCCTCATCATCGCGTCGATCCCGCTGACCGCGATGGTCTTCGTGTTCGGAGGCGTCGGGCCGGATGAGGTGCTGCGCGGCTATATCGTCCTGTTCGCATCGGCGATCGGCCTCGGTGCACTGGGACTCTTCATCTCTGCGTTGATGCAGCGGACACAGGCAGCCACGGTCGTGACGTTCTTCGGCGTCATGGCCCTGACGATGGGCTCTCTCTTCGTCGTCCTCTTCTGGACGACGATGGCCGGCATCTCGCCGAATCAGGCGGGCTTTGGCAACCAGGGAATCGGGCCGATCAAGGGCCGACCGCCCCAGGCGCTGCTCTGGTACAACCCCTTCGCCGCCCAGTACGACGTCATCTGCGGAGCGTCCGACGGATACGGCGGCTGGTGCTCCCGCCTGGCCGAGGTGACGAACGGGGCGATCAGCATCGGCATCGGCGGCGGGGCCACGGGAGGCTCGACGATCGTGCCGGGCGGGGTGATCGATCCCGGTAGGCGTGCGTGGGCCCGCCGTCTTCCCGGACGGGAAGGTCATCGTCAATGACGTCGCCCCCGTCCAGCCGTTCGGCATCCGGCGCGACACCTTCTGGCCGCGCAGCGTTGCTGCCTGGATCGTCCTGTCGACCGTTCTCATCCTCGCATCCGTTCAACTCGTCTCACCAACACGTCGCTGGCGTCCCGGATTCCTGCGGCGTCCATTCCGGAGGGCCACCTGATGCCGTCACTGTCGCTTCGTCGCTCTCGGCGGACCTCGGCCACGCCGGCCGTGGAGTCTCGCGCTCCGATCGATCCGAAGCTGGTCGTGACCGGCCCGCTGGATCCTGCGCTCGAAGCGATCCGCGCCAACATCCGGCCGCACCGCCGACGACTGTGGCTTCGGCGGATCGTCCGGCGAGCGTGGCTCGTTGGAGGGGCGGTGGTCGTCGCCGAGGCGCTCCTCTTCGCGTTCGCCCGAATCGTCCCTATCGAGACCCTGCCGACCATCGCGGTCGCGCTACCCGTGATCGGGCTGCTCGGTCTGGTCGTGCTGGCCGCACGGGCTCGTCCATCGCTAGGGGAGACGGCACTCGCCATCGACGCGGAAGCGCACCTTGGCGATCGGATCGCGAGCGCACTGGCCCTCGCGGTGGGCTTTCCGGCTTTCGCGGGGCCATCGGACGGGATCTCCGACGAGGCCGACCATCTGCTCGACGAATCCCAGCAGGCGGAGCGCTTCGTGCGCCGCCAGCGGGCCGACGCTGCAGCCTCCATCAGGCTCGCTCCGCCCAGCCTCTTCCGTCCGCGCCTGTCGCGCAATCCCGCCGTGGTCGCCGTCATCGCCACCCTCCTGCTCGTTCCGCTGATCATTCTGCCGAACCCCCAAGATGCGGCGATCGCCCAGGCACAGACCATTCGCGAGGAAGCCAAGCAGCAGGCGGACCGGATCGACGAGATTGCCCGCGATCTCGAATCGAAGGGCCAGAACCCGGAAGACCCGCGGACTCGACTCGCCCAGGAACTGCGCGAGCTCGCGAGGCAACTTCGAGCCCAACCCGAGAATCTCAAGCTGAACCTGGCGAAGGTGTCGACAGCCGAGTCGACTGCCCGTTCGCAGCTCGATCCAGCCAACGAGCAACGAGCGTCATCGCTCGCGTCCCTCAGCCGCTCGCTGTCGCGGGCGGCCACCGGTCAGCCGAATGCCAACAAGGACGGGGACCCGAAGGTGGCAGCCGAGGATCTCAAGGACCTCGGCGACAAGCTCCCGGACCTCACCCCAGAAGAACGTCGTGCGCTCGCGGCGAAACTTGCTGAGCTTCAATCTGCCGCCAGCCAGGCGAGCGGAGCCGCCGGCACCGCCCTCCGGGATGCGGTCCAGAGCATCGCCCAGGGCAATGATGCGGCCGCGCGGGAGGCGCTCGACCGCCTCGGCGAAGCGCTCCAGGGCGCAGAACAGAGTGTCGACCTGAACCGAGACCTTGCCAAAGCGGCCTCGGAGCTCCAGGAGGCCAGGCGCAACCTCGCGAACTCCGGGCAGCAGGGCCAGGGCCAGCAAGGTCAGCAGGGGCAAGGCCAGCAGGGCCAGGGTCAGCAGGGCCAGGGCCAGCAGGGTCAGGGCCAGGGTCAAGGTCAAGGTCAAGGTCAAGGTCAGGGCAGCCCGGGCCCGTCCGGCCAGGGACAGGGTCAAGGACAAGGCAGTCCGGCCCCATCCGGTCAGGGCCAGGGTCAGGGCCAGGGTCAAGGTCAGGGTCAGGGCCAGGGTCAAGGTCAGGGCCAGGGTCAAGGTCAGGGTCAGGGCCAGGGTCAGGGCCAGGGGCAAGGCCAGGGTCAGGGCCAGGGTCAGGGCCAGGGTCAGGGCCAGGGGCAGGGCCAGGGGCAAGGCCAGGGTCAGGGTCAAGGCCAGGGTCAGGGCGCAGTCGGTGGTGGCGGATCGGGCGCGAGTCACCTCGGAACGGGCAGCAGCGGCGGGGGCCCGCCCCCCGGTCCGACCAACCCGAACCGGCCCGGCCAGCTAGGTGAGGACCTGTCGAGCGTCTTTGCGCCGTTCGATCGGCTCGGCAAGCCGGGTGATCCCTCGTACATCTCGGGGACCGGCGGCGACGGACAAACCCAGCAGGGCAACCAGCAGGGGCAGGGCGAGAACAACGGCGCGCTGACGCCGTACCAGCAGGTCTTCACCGACTTCTACGACTACGCCCTCACCACGCTCGATCGAAACTACGTCCCCCTGTCCGTCAAGGACTTCGTCAGGGACTACTTCAGCTCACTCGACCCGTCCAACTGACGCCGGCGCTGGCGCGCCCGCGACCGATCCGGAGGTTCCGATGAACACCTCGACGACCGACCACGCCGCTTCGTCCGCCCGGATCTCGCCGGAGACGTTCGCCGAGCGCGCCCAGGCCATCGAACGCGAAGTCGGGCGGGTGATCGTCGGGCAACACGACCTCGTCCGCCAGACGATGACCGGTCTGCTGGCCAACAGCCACGTCCTCCTGGAGGGCGTTCCCGGCCTCGGCAAGACGATGCTGGTCCGAACGATCGCCGACGTCATCGATTGCACGTTCAACCGCATCCAGTTCACGCCCGACCTGATGCCGGCCGACATCACCGGCACGAACATCCTGATCGAGGAGGGAGGTGCCCGCGTCTTCCGGTTCCAACCGGGCCCGATCTTCGCCAACCTGGTCCTCGCCGACGAGATCAACCGGGCGACACCAAAGACACAGTCCAGCCTGCTCGAGGCGATGCAGGAGCACCAGGTCACGGTCGCGCGGCAGCGCTTCCCGCTCGACCCGCCGTTCTTCGTGCTGGCAACCCAGAACCCCCTCGAAATGGAAGGGACGTATCCCCTGCCGGAGGCGCAGCTCGACCGATTCCTGTTCAAGGTCATGGTCCCCTTCCCTTCCGAAGAGGACCTGATCACGATCATGGACCGGACGACGGGCGCGGAGACCGTGACCGCCCAGAAGGTCGCAACGGCCGACGAGATCGTCGAGATGCAGAAGCTGGCGCGGGCGGTCCCGATCGCGCCGCACATCACCGCGTACGCGGTCAGCGTCCTGGCGGCGAGCCATCCTGACCAGCCGCGTGCCCCGGAGCTCGTGCGCGAGTACGTGCGCTACGGCGGCTCGCCTCGCGGGGCGCAGGCGCTCGTGACCGCCGGCAAGATCTTCGCCCTGCTCGACGGCCGCTTCAACGTCTCCGCGGACGACATCCGGGCCGCGGCGCTGCCGGCCCTTCGGCACCGGATGATCCTCAACTTCGAGGGCGAGGCCGAGGGCATCACGACGGAGGCCGCGATCCGCGCGATCCTCGAATCGGTCGCTCCGCCGGCGGTGGAGTGAGCGGCGTCGGTCCGGCGCGGTCGAGACCCACGAACGACACGGATCTGGCGGCGGCTTGGCAATGACCCAGGGACCAGCGAGCACGCCGCCGGCGCAGGGCTCCCGCCCGGCCTTCCTGCCGAACGACCTCGACCCGACGGTCTTCGACGAGGGCTTCCTCAGGCAGCTGGAGCGGCTCCTCCTGCTACTCCGATCCCCGGTCCGGGGTGGGCTCAAGGGCGGCCGCCGAAGCGTGAAGCGCGGCCAGAGCGTCGAGTTCGCCGACTACCGCGACTACGCCCTCGGCGACGACCTTCGACAGCTCGACTGGAACGTCTACGCCCGGCTCGAGAAGCTGTTCGTCAAGCTTTTCGTCGAGGAAGAGGACGTGACGATCACGATCCTCATCGACACGTCCGCATCGATGGCGTCCGGCCGGCCGGAGAAGCTGATCTTCGCCAAGCGGGCGGCCGCGGCGCTCGGGTACATCGGCCTGGCATCCGAGGATCGCGTCACGATCAGTGCCCTCGGTGGCCGGACGAGTCGCCGCCAGACGCCGCTCCGGGGTTCCGGTCGGGTGTTCCGCCTGCTTTCGAACCTGTCCGGGATCCAGCCCGCCGCCGGACCGACTGATCTCGTCGCGTCGGCCCGCCACGCGGCCGCCCAACTCCACGGTCGCGGCGTCGTCGTGCTGATGTCCGATCTGCTCGACCCGGCCGCCGATCGCGTCATCCGCGAGCTTGCCGCCACGCGTTCCGAGCTGATCGTCCTGCACATCCTGTCGCCCGAGGAGCTCGATCCGCAGCTCGAGGGCGATCTGCGGCTCGTCGATACCGAAACGGGGGCTGGCGTCGACATCACGGCCGATCTGCAAACGCTTGACGCCTACCGATCGCGGCTCGCCGCCTGGAAGGAGTCGTTCGCCGATCTCGCGGCCCGCCGCCGCGCGAGCTACGTCGACCTGTCGTCCGACGTGCCCCTGAATGACCTGATCTTCGCCGAGTTGCGACGACGACGAGTGCTCGGGTAGCTCACGCTCATGCCCCTCACGACGCCACTCGCGCTGCTCGGCCTCCTCTTCGTGCCGGCCGTCATCGCGATGTATCTGCTGAAGCTGCGTCGCGAAGAGACCAAGGTCTCCTCGACCCTGCTCTGGCAGCGGCTCGTCGCGGACGTCGAGGCCAATGCACCGTGGCAGAAGCTTCGTCGGAGCCTGCTCTTCCTCCTTCAGCTGCTTCTCGTGATCATCCTCGTCCTGCTCGCCGCGCGACCGTTCATCGAGCGTCCGGCCGGCTTGGCCAGGGACATCGTCCTCGTCATCGACACATCCGCCAGCATGGCCGCCACGGACGTCTCGCCGGATCGCCTGACCGCGGCGAAACAGGCCGCCCTGGACGCGCTCAAGGACCTGCCGGCGGGCGGCAAGGTCAGCGTCATCGAGGCCGGACGCACGGCGCGGATCGTCGCGGCGGGCTCGTCGGACCTCGGCCGGGTGCGCCTGGCGATCGAATCGATCCGTCCCACGACCGCCGCCGGCGACCTCGCCGACGCGCTGGAGCTCGCCTCTGAGCTCGCGTCGCAATCCGGCGATGCGGAGGTGCTGATCGCGACCGACGCAGCGCTGGCATCGGTGCCGACGACGGACGTCGACGCCAAGGTCCGCGTCCTCCGCGTCGGGAGCGAGCGCGGCAGCCGCAACCAGGCGATCGTCGCGCTTGCCGTCCGCACCGCTCCGTCCGCCGTGACGCGATCGGTCTTCGTGGGAATGGCCAACCTCGACGTCGAACCCTCGATGCGGCGACTCGAGCTCTGGGGCGACGGCCTGCTGCTGGAAGCACGCGACGTCCGGATGGGTGCACTGCAGCGGGCCGACGTGATCATCGACGACGTCGATTTGGGCGTTGCCGTTGTCGAGGTCCGCCTCGTCGCCGCCGATGGCTCCTCGGATCCGTCGAAGCCGCCGGACCAGCTCGCCGCCGACGATCGGGCCTGGGCGATCGTCCCGCCCGATCGCAAGCGGGAGATCCTTCTCGTCGGCGAGGGCGATCCGTACCTCGAGACCGCGCTGTCGTATCTGCCGAACTCGAATCTCTTCGGCGTGACGCCGGCTCGCTACCCGGCCGACGCGCAACGGCGCGACGGGACCGACTGGGACCTGATCATCTTCGAAGGGTTCGTCCCCGCGACGCTGCCGAGAGTTCCGACCCTCGTAATCGCTCCGCCCAGGACGAGCCCGGCCGGCGCCGTTTCGGGCAAGCTGACGAACCCGGGCATCGGCACGCTCTCGCCGGACGAGCCGATCCTCCGCTACGTCGACCTCTCGACGATCCATATCGCCGAAGCGGTCAAGCTCGCCCTGCCGGCCTGGGCTCGAGCCGTCATCCCCGGACCGAAGGGTGCACCGCTCCTGTACGCGGGCGTCCTCGACGGCGTCCCGACCGGTGTCCTGGCGTTCGAACCGCGCCGCAGCGACCTGCCGCTCCAGGTCGCCTTTCCCATCCTGATCGCCAACCTCACAGGCGAGCTGATGGGAGGCAGCGCGGCGCCGGCCGACGCCGTCAAGCCCGGCGATCCGGTGGTGCTGGCGATGCCCGTCGGCGCAACGGGGCTGCGGGTCGAACGGCCGGACGGATCGATCGTCGAGCTCGCCCCCGGAACGGCCGGCGGAGCCAGCGTGACCTTCGCCCAGACCAACCTGCTCGGCGTCTACACGGCCACGGCGATCCGGCCGGCGGCCGGCAACGCCTCTGCCAGCCCCGGGAGCCCGTCGCCGAGCGCGACGCCGACACCGAGCGCATCACCCGGCGCGTCGGGCAGCCCCGGAACCGGCTCGGGCCTTGTCGATCCGAACGCCCCGATCCGCTTTGCTGTCGATCTGTTCGACGTGGCGGAGTCGACGATCATCCCTGGCTCCGCGGCCGTCCTGGAGAACCTGGGCCACGCGGCGCCCGCACCCGGCGCCTCGGCTGCGCCGGATCCGGCCGTCGAGTCTCGACCACCGGCCCGGGACGAGCTCTGGTTCCCGATCGTCCTGCTCGTCCTGATCGGCCTGTGTGTCGAGTGGGCGCTCTACCACCGCGACGTCGTCACCCGCGGCTGGCGCTCGCTCTCGAGTCGGCTCCGCCGGCCCGCCGGAGGGAGTGCCTGAGATGGGCATCGCCTTCGACGTCCCGCTCGCGCTGCTCCTGCTCATTCCGGCGCTCGGCATCACGTTCGGCCTCTTTGCCGCTGCACGACGGCGGACGGGCAAGGGCCGGCGAAGGGTCGCGCTGATCCTGCGGACGGTCCTGCTCACGGCCCTCGTCTTCGCGCTCGCAGGCTTCAGGCTCGTCCTGCCGGTCGACCGGCTGGCCACTGTCTTCGTGGTCGACCTCTCGGATTCGGTGGGCGAAGACGGTCGCGAGGACGCGCTCGCGTTCATCCGCGAGAGCCTGGCCCTGATGCCGGAGGGCGATGCGGCGGGGATCGTCGCGTTCGGCAAGGGAGCTCTCGTCGAGCGCCTCCCCGCCGAGCTACGCTCGATCGACCGGATCGCATCCTCGCCCGTCCAGTCCGCCACCGATATCGGGTCCGCGCTCCGGCTCGCTTCGGCGCTTTTCCCGGACGATGCCCAGAAGCGGATCGTCCTGCTGTCGGACGGCAACGACACGACGGGCCAGGGCCAGTCGGAGGCGGCGCTCGCGGCCGCTCGCGGAATCCAGGTCGAGACGAAGGTGATCGGGCTGGGAACGGCCGAAGAGGTCATCGTCGAGCGCCTGACGACTCCCTCGACGTCGCGGCTCGGGGAGAAGGTCGAGGTGGTCGCCGACGTCAATTCGACCGTCGCTCAACCGGCGACCGTCCGGCTGTTCGCCAACGGCGTCCAGGTCGGGATCGAGCGCCTCGATCTCGAGGTGGGCGCGAACAAGGTCCAGTTCCTCGTCGAACCGCAGGAGGCCGGCTTCGTCCGATTCCGTGTCGTCGTAGAGGCGGCCCAGAACACGTTCAGCCAGAACGACCGGGCGGACTCGAACACGATCGTCCAGGGCGAGCCACGCATCCTCGTCGTGACCGGTGACGAGTCGGTCGCCGCCGAGCTCGTGACGGCCCTCGAGCTCGAGCGCCAGGACGTCGACACCGTCGCCGCGGCGGGACTCTCTGCGGACCCGTTGACGCTGGCCACCTACGACTCGATCGTGCTCGTCGACGTGCCGCGCACGTCGCTGACCGACCGCCAGATGGCGTCTCTCCAGGTCTACGTCCGGGATCTCGGCAAGGGCCTCGTCATGATCGGCGGGCCCCGAAGCTACGGCGCCGGCGGCTACCAGAAGACACCGATCGAGGAGACGCTCCCGGTCGACATGGGGGTCCGTGATCGGCAGAAGCAGCCCGACATCGCCCTCGTGGTCGTGATCGACAAGTCCGGATCGATGGACGCATGCCACTGCAACTCCTTCGACGGCGGCATGGGCGGCCCGGGAATGTCCGGCGTGCGGAAGGTCGACATCGGCAAGGAAGCCATCCTCCGAGCAGCCGCAGCGATGACGGCGCGCGACGAGCTTGGCGTCGTCGCCTTCGACCAGTCCGCTCACTGGGTCGTGAAGACCCAGCCGCTCGGCGGGATCAGCAACCTTCCCGGCAACATCGCCGGGATCCAGCCGCTCGGCCAGACGAACATCTTCGCCGGCCTCGAACAGGCCGTGACCTCGCTCGAGGACACGGTCGCGACTCGTCGCCACATCATCCTGCTGACGGACGGCTGGTCCAGCTCCGGCCAGTACGACGCGATCATCGCCAGGATGAAGGCCGCGGGGATCACGCTTTCGACCGTCGGCGCGGGCGGCGGATCGAACCCCTTCCTCCAGGGCCTGGCGAAGGACGGTGGCGGCCGGTTCTACGACGCGGCGAATCCCGCGAGCATCCCCGACATCTTCCTCAAGGAGACGCAGCAGGTCTCCGGCCAGCAGATCGTCGAGGAGACGTTCCATCCGATCATCACCTCGTCGTCGCCGATCTTGCGCGGCCTCGACCAAGGCTTCCCCCAGCTGCTGGGCTACAACGGCACGACCGCCAAGCCCGCCGCCCAGACGGTTCTCGTGACCGCCCGCGACGATCCCCTCCTTGCCCAGTGGCAGTTCGGGCTGGGGAGGTCGGTCGCGTGGACCTCCGACTCGACCGGCCGCTGGGCACGCAGCTGGGTCGGCTGGGACGGGTTCTCGAAGTTCTTCAGTCAGCTCGTGGGCTGGACGTTCCCGGGCGAGGAGACCGCGGGCATCGAGGCCTCGCTCATCACCGACGGCACGACGACCAAGTTGCGGGTCGAGAGCGTCGCGGAGGACGGATCGCCGCGCGACTTCTACACGACCGGCGTCGCGATCACCGCTCCCGACCTTACGTCGAAGGCCATCGGCCTCGTCCAGGTCGCGCCAGGCGTCTACGAAGCACCGCTCGGGGAGATCGAGGCCGGTGCGTACATCGTCCGCGTCTCGCAGACCCGATCCGGGTCGACGCCGCTCGGGCGGACGCTCGGCCTCGTCGCGCCGACGCCGGCTGAATACCGCCTGCTCGGCTCGAACGAGGCGTTCCTCGCGACGCTCCGGGCGGCAACGAGTGGTCGGGCAATCGAGACGGCTGCCCAGCCCTGGACCCACGACCTCGCCACGACCGATACCTACACGGACCTCTGGCCGAGCCTGCTCATCCTCGCGCTGCTCCTCTGGCCGCTCGACATCGCCCTGCGGCGGGTGTCGATGGGTCGTCGCGAGCTCGTCGACGCCCGCCGCTGGCTGGCCGGCGGCTGGCGGCGCCGCGGGGCGGTCGCGCCAAGGCCGGTCGAGGTCGCGGGCATGTTGGCCGCACGCGATCGGGCGGCTGGATCGTCGGCCAGGGCGGCAATCCTTCGAGGTGACGTCGCGGCATCCGGCGAGGCGGTCGCCCCACCGCTGGTGGTCGCCCCGACACCGGGACCCGTAGCGGAGAGGCCGGCCGCGGCGCGCACCGCTACCCGTGCAGTCGAGCCGAAAGCCGTACCCGCGACTCCGCCGGCTGCAGCGCCGCCGCCCCCGGCCGCTGCCCCGCGACCGGCACCGGCGCCAGTCCCTGAGGAGGCGAGCGACACGCTGACCCGCCTGCGCGAAGCCAAGCGGAGGAAACGCGGCGGCTGAGACGCGAACGATCGATCGACCGCGGCGGACGCGCCTCGGAGCGGCCGATGGTAGCCTCCGACCGATGTCCCCCGTCCCCCATCCGCCCCGATCCTGGGCGTCCGTCGTCGCGGCCGGAGCGCTCCTGGTCGCCCTCGTCGCCGGACTTGCCGGATGCGGTGTGTCGACAACGCCGCCGCCGGCGACGCCGGCCGACTTCCAGGGGATCGCCGCCGCACTGGCGCAGCGCGGGCTCCGGATCGACCACGTCGTGTCGGGCGACGCCGGCTGCGAGGACCTGACCCTGCAGCGCACCGCGATCGGGCTGGACGCGGCCGGGCTCGACCAGCAGGCACCGACGCGCGTGTACCTCTACATCTTCCGCAACCGCGCCAGCTTCGAGCGTCTGCGCCAGAGCGTCGACGGCTGCGCCCAGTCATACGCGACGGATGCTGACGCATTCGTCTCGATCGAGGCATCGCCGTTCGTCGTGGCCAGCGCGGGGCCGTGGGCGCCCGAGTTCCGCGCGGCGGTCCGGGCGGCGATCACGGAGGCAGCGGGAACCGGCGACTGATCCAGATACGGGCGCTGAAGCTGGCCGACGAGCCGCGCAGCCCCCTGGTGCGGTCCGGGCCGGTCCGGGTCCGTGAGGGACGGTCTGCTGTCGTCCGTATGACCGAGGGCCCGTCCCATCGTTCCTGCCCGGGCGGGACCACCGGGCCACGGAGGCCGGCGGGCGGCGCGTCGATGCTCGCCGTATGGCTCCCTCGACCACCTCTCATCGCCGCCTGCTCCTGCCCTTGTTCCTCGCGGTCATGCTCGTCGGCGAAGCCGCCGGGCTGGCAACGGCCGCCCTCGTGATGCCCGGCGCGGGCAGCGTTTCCGTGGCTCCCGTCGTCGCCCCCACAGGAGCCGCCGCGGCACTGGCTGTGCCGCCGGCGCGTGACGCGCGCCATGAAGCTCCCGGCAACGTGGAGCCCCAGAACCACGCTCGGCCGTCGCTTGGACGGGCGGCCGCGATCCGGCCCGAAGTCGCAACCACGGCGCGGGCCGCCGTAGTCGCTCCGAGCCGCTCGACGAGTCCTTCAGCCGCGTCATACAAGGGTCGCAATCACGTCTGGATCCCCGCCCTCGGGATCAAGCGGTCGGTCGCGTCGTTCCCCTGCACGCGGAGCCAGGCGCCGGGCAACCACATTTACCGCTGGGGTTGCTCCGGCCGGAACAATGTCTATCTGATGGGCCACGCGCACAGCGTGTTCAAGGCGCTCCACGATGCCTACGTGAGCGGGCGCCTGCGCAAGGGCATGAAGGTCATCTACGCCGACGGCGCGGGCCGGGTCCGAACCTACTCGGTCATCTGGTGGAAGGTCACCAGGCCGACGACGAGCGCTTCGTGGGCGTGGGCCGCCCAAACGAAACCCAGCATGACGCTCCAGACCTGCGTCGGCGCCAACGGCGAGCTCCGGCTCATGGTCAGGCTCGCCGCGACGGGCTGAACGTCCGGTCCAGACCGCGGCGAGACAGGCTGGGCCTATCATCGGTGGATGCCGGGCACGCTATCGAGTCCCGTTCTCGTCGGTCGAGCGACCGAACTCGCCGAACTTGACGTCGCCCTCCGGCGCGCGGAGGACGGCGTGCCGGCGATCCTCCTCATCGGCGGCGACGCGGGCCTCGGCAAGTCGCGCCTCGTCGAGGAGTTCGCTGCCGGAGCTCGCGAGTCGGGCGCGAGGGTCCTGGTGGGCGGTTGCGTCGACCTCGGCGGCGAGGGCGTCCCGTACGGCCCGTTCCTGGAGGTTCTCCGAGTTTTTGGCCGAGAGCTGCCTCCGGAGGGACTTGCGAGGCTGCTTGGCGATGTGGGGCCGGAGCTCGTCGCCGTGGCACCGGGCTTCGCACGCTTCCTCGCACCCGATAGCGAGGTTGAGCCGGCGGCCCCGTCCACAGCCGGCGGGGCGCTGGACCAGGCCCGTCTCTTCGAGCTGATCCTCCTCCTGGCCGACCGCCTGAGCAGTGACCGGCCGCTCGTTGTCGTGCTCGAGGACTTCCACTGGAGCGACCCCGCGAGTCGCGACCTGCTGGCGTTCCTCGCTCGGAACCTCAAGCAGGGCCGGGTCATGATCATCGCGACGTTCCGCTCGGACGACCTCGAGCGCGGGCATCCCTTGCTCGCCAGGCTCGCCGAGCTCGAGCGCTTCCCGGTGGTCGAGCGCATCGACTTGAAGCCGCTCACCCTCGCCGAGCAGCGCGAGCAGGTCGCCGGGATCCTCGGCCATCGGCCGGAACGTGACGTCGCAGAACGGATCCACGCGCGATCGGAGGGGAACCCGTTTTTCGCCGAAGAGATCGTGGCTAGTCGGGCCGGACTGGAAGACACCAACGGCGGACCGGCATCGATCCCGCGCTCGCTCCGCGACATTCTCATCAGCCGCGTCGCCAGGTTGTCTAGCGACGCACAGCGGATGCTGGGAGCGGTCGCGGTCGCCGGCGCTCGCGCGGATGAGGCGCTCCTCGCCCGGGCGACTGACTTGTCCGACGGCGAGCTCGTCGATGCGATCCGCGAAGCGGTGGCTCGCCAGGTCCTAGAGGTCGACGAGGCGGCCGGAACGTACCGCCTTCGCCACGCCCTCCTCACGGAGGTCGTCTACGCGGATCTCCTGCCGGTCGAGCGTCGACGACTCCACGCGGCAGTCGCCGGCTGGCTGGCGGAGCCCGAACGGGCCGGCGCCGCAGTACCCCGAGGCACGTGCGCCGAGCTCGCCCATCACTGGTTCGCTGCGGACAACCTCCACGAGGCGCTCCGGGCCTCCGTCCAGGCCGCCGACGAGGCAACAGCCGTCCATGCCCACGCCGACGCGCTTCGCCATCTCCAACGAGCGCTCGAGGTATGGGACGGGGTCGGCGACCCGGTGACGCTCGCCGGAGTCGACCGGGCGAGCGTGCTCGATCATGCGGCGTCGGCCGCGGACCGCGACGGCCAGGGGGCGCTCGCCGTGGACCTCGGCCAGGCCGCGGTGGCGGAGATCGACGAGGCCGCCGATCCGGTCCACGCGGGCATCCTGAGGTCCAAGCTCGCGCTGTACCTGTGGACGACCGGCCAGACCCAGGCGTCCGTTGCGGAGTACCAGGCGGCGGTCGGGCTCGTGCCCGCGGAGCCGCCATCCGTCGAGCGGGCTCGGGTCCTCGGCGGGCTCGCGGCCACGCTTCCGGCTGCCGGGCGCTACCGCGAATCCCGCGAGATCACAGAGGAGGCGCTTGCGACCCTCCGGGCGGCAGGATCGCACGAGGGCGAGCCGCGCCTGCTGAACCTCCTCGGCATGGACCTGGTCGGCCTGGGTGACATCGATGCCGGCCTCGACCACCTGCGGGTCGCCGTCAGGATCGCCCGGGAGACCGGCGCGCTCGAGTCGCAGATCGGTGCGCAGCACAACCTGGCGTTCTTCCTCAGCCAGACCGACCGTTTCGACGAGGGCCTCACGGTCGCGATGGATGGCCTCGCCACGGCAAACCGGGTCGGTCTCGAGCGCCGTTACGGGGCGGGCCTCCGGGCAAGTGCCGGCGACATCCTGATGCGCTCCGGTCGCTGGGACGAGGCCGAGGCCATGACGACCGAAGGTCGCGACGGCGGGGAGGACATATCGGGCGCGATCTACCTGCGTGCGACGCGGGTCATGTTCCTGACGGCCCGCGGGGAGACGGACGCCGCCGCCGCCGAGCTGGCGGGCGCGCAGGTCCTCGCCACCGGTGACGTCGACCCGGACGTCCAGGCGTATCTCCTCCAGGCGGTCGCCGAGGCGGCGCTCCATGACGGCCGGCCGGCCGACGCGCTTCGGGCCGTCGAGGAGGCGCTGGCTGAGTTCGCGGGGAGCGACGAGGTCCTGCTGATTGCGCCGCTCCTCGTCGTCGGGATGGCGGCGGCGGCGGACCTCGCAGACAACGGCCGCGCGTTCCGGGACCCCGCGGCGGTTACGGCGGCGAAGGCCGCGGCCGAGGGTCTCGTCGATCAGGCCAGGACGCTCGCGGGCGGCACTGCCGACGCCACGCCGACCCCGTCGATCATCGCAACCATTGCGACAGTGGAGGCCGAGCGAACGCGCCTCGAGGGGAAGTCCGAATCGGATGCCTGGGTCGTGGCGGCGGAGGCCTGGGACGCGGTACCGATGCCGTTCCCGGCGGCCCGTGCTCGAGCGCGCGCGGGAGAGGCCGTCCTGCTAGCCCGCGGACCTCGGGACGAAGCCGCGAAGTTGCTCCGCGAGGCTCACGCCGCCGCTGACAGCTTGGGCGCTCTCCCGCTCCGAACCGCGATCGAGGCGATCGCGACGCGGTCGCGGATCCTGCTCGCCGCCCCGACCTCGGCCGCCGTGGCTCCCGTCGAGGATGAGCCGACCGGGCCGGTCGCGGCCGATCCGGCCAAGATTCCTCGGCCTCTCGGCACGAGAGTGGGAAGTTCTGGAGTTGGTCGCGGCGGGGCGGTCGAACGCCGAGATCGCGGAAACGCTGTTCATCAGCCCGAAGACCGCGAGCGTTCACGTCACCCACATCCTCGACAAGCTCGGCGTCAACAACCGGGTCGAGGCCGCGACGATCGCGGTTCGCGTCGGAGCCGGTCAGTTCACCGACGCCGGTCGACCCCCCGATCAGTCGGTCGTATGAGCTGGTAGAACCTGCGGTCGTTGGGTCGGACCTTCGGATTGTCGAAGTCCGGGATGAGCCGCTCCGTCCGGTCGTCCCAGGCATCCCACCAGCTGTCATCGTCGGTCTCGTTCGGGTGGCGGCGCCGGCGTGCCTCGTACTTGGCAGCCCGCAGCCGCTCGATCGCTTCGCCGACCTCGCTGGGACGCACACCGAGCCCGACCAGGGCATCGGTGCCGTCGGTTTCGAGGATCGTGACGGCGTAGACGTTGACGTCACCGAGCGCCGTCGCCGCCGCGCCGAGCGAGCCAGCCTCGTCCTTCAGTGCGACTTCGATCGTCCGGAACACGAGCCAAGGAAACTCGCCCTCGGCCATGACTTCGGCGAAGCCACGGAGCTGATCGTCCGGTCCCGTGCCCCAGTCGTTCTTGATCGTCAGCGTGACGGGCCCGGTGTGCTTCCACTCGGCGCCGCCGGTGGTCGCGATGTCGATCCTGCGCGCACCCAACGCGCTTCCCAGCTTCGCGAGGCGGCCGGGCGAGCGGGTCGAGATCAAAGATGCGACCTGGCGATGCATCAGCCGGCGCTCTGGAACTGCCAGAATCGAGGGTCGTCCTTCTGCGTGCTCGGATCCTCCCAGAGCGGGAGGAGGCTCTCGGTCCGTTCGTCCCAGATGACACCTTCGTTCGGGTCATCGGGGTGATGAAGAACCTCCGCCGTGAACGGAGGATCGGCGCGCCCAAGTCGGCTGACCACCTCATCGGCCTCCGTTGGCCGGATCCCGAGTCCAACCCGGGCCGTGTCTCCAGACGACTCGAGGACGATCACCGAGTAGATGTTGATGTTGTCGACCGCGTCGGCAGCCCTTCCGAGCTCACCCTTCACGTCGTTCATCTGGACAGCGACGATGGCGAAGCTGAGCCACGGCACCTTGTGAGCGTGGCAGACCCTCGCGAAGCGTCGCATGGCCGCCTCGCCGTCGTCCTTGAGGATGAACGTCAGCGGACCATCGTGGAGCCATTCGGCGCCACCGATCGTATCGATGTCCAGGTCCGCGGCTCCGAGCGCTTTGCCGAACAGGGCAAGCTTGCCGGGCGAACTGCCCGCGGATACCAAGGCGCTGACCTGCTTGTGCATGGAACCACCCTCCTGGTTCGCACGACCACACCGTGGTCGACCGCCCGCCTTACGCGCGGGGGTGTCGGCCGGATGCTACACCCGTGCTTGTGGCGATTTGTCGCCGTTCAGACGACGCGGAGGCCGAGGATCTTGCGGGCGATCACGAGCCGCTGGACCTGGCTCGTCCCTTCGCCGATCTCGGTCAGCTTCGCATCCCGCATGAAGCGCTCGACCTTGTACTCCTCGACGTAGCCGTAGCCGCCGTGTATCTGGATCCCATTATTGGTCGCCCGCGAGCTGACTTCCGAGGCGAAGAGCTTCGCCTGGGCAGCAGCCAGACTGTAGTCGCGGCCCTGGTCCTTGAGCCAGGCCGACCGCCAGACCATCTGGCGGGCCGCTTCGATCTCTGTCGCCATGTCGGCCACCATGAAGGCTACGCCCTGGAAGCTGCCGATCGGCCGCCCGAACTGCTCGCGAGTCTGGGCATACGGGATCGAGGCATCGAGCGCGGCCTGGGCAAGCCCGACGGCCAGCGAGCCGATCGAGATCCTCCCGCCGTCGAGGATCTTGAGGAACGTCCTGAAGCCGTCGCCCTGCGGCCCGAGCATGTTCGCCGCCGGCACGCTCGCACCGGAGAAGATCAGCTCGCCCGTCGCTGATGCGTGGAGGCCAAGTTTCTCCTCGAGCCGGCCGACGCTGAAACCGGGCGTGTCGGCGGGCACGATGAAGGCGCTGATCTCGGCGTCGCCCTTCTCCTTCTCACCCGTCTTCGCGGTGATCACGTACGTCCCGGCGTGGCCGGCATTCGTGATGAACCTCTTGCCGCCGTCGATCACCCAGGTGCCGCCGTCTGAGCCGGCCTCGTGGCGGGCGGTGGTTCGGGTGCCGCCGGCGTCGGAGCCCGCGCCGGGCTCGGTCAGGCCATACGCGCCGAGCACCTTGCCGGACGCCATCGGGACGAGGAAGCGTTCCTTCTGTTCCGGCGTTCCAGCGAGGTGGATGGGTCCGCAGCCGAGGCTGGTGTGGGCGGCGACGATCAACCCGAGCGAGCCCCACACACGGCCGATCTCCTCGATCGCGATCGCGTAGGCGAGGGTATCGAGGCCGGCGCCGCCTTCGTCCTCGGGAATCGGGATGCCGAGCCAGCCCATCTCGCCGAGCTGGCGGACGATGTCGACGGGGAATTTTCGTTCGCGCTCGTGCTCGTCGACGACGGGTGCGACCTCCTTGACCATGAAGTCGCGGATCGTCCGGCGGAGCAGCTCATGCTCGGGCGAGAGGTCGAGGTCCACGACCCCGAGGGTACCGCATGGTCCCCTGCTCCGGGGCCATCCTGCGGCGTCGAGGCGCGAGTGCTAGCCTAGCCGCCATGCCTGCGCCGCACTCTCAGGCGTCCCCGACCTCCCGCACGCCGCGAGGCCACAACCCGGGTCAGCCGGGCGCGTCGGGCCTCCGCCGGGAGATCCTCGTCCAGCTTCGCCGCGACGGGCCGAGCTCCCCCGAGCAGCTGGCGATCGCGCTCGGGGCAAGCAGGACCGGCATCCTCCAGCAGCTACGCTCCCTCGAGGCGGCCGGCTTCGTCGATCGGCGGACGGTCCGCCACGGCGTCGGGCGGCCGCGGCATCTCTACGACGTGACGCCCAGCGCGCAGGTCACCTTCCCCTCGAACTACGACGCGCTCGCGGCGGGCCTCCTGGCGGCCGTCGGTACGGTCGGGGGCGATGAGCTCGTTGCCCGGGTCTTCGCCGTCCGCCGGCAGCTGATCGCGGACCAGGTCCGGAGCCGGCTCGACGAGCGTCTGCCGGCCGATGCTTCGCTGGAGGCGAAGGTCCGCGAGCTGGCCGTCATCCAGGACGAGCAGGGCTACCTGTCGAGCGCGAGCGTCGGCGACGACGGCACGATCCGCCTGCGGCAATGCAATTGCGCGATCTTCGGGATCGCCGCCCAGAGCTCATTGCCGTGCGAAGCCGAGTTGGACCTGTTCCGCGACGTGCTCGGAGCGAACGTCGTTCGCGAGACCCACATCGCGTCGGGCGACCGCAGCTGCACCTACCGCATCGTGGAATTGCCGGACCTGCGCGCGATGGTCGCGTCGGGCGCCACCGCCGAGGCGCCCTAGGCCTCTTCGCGCTCCACGACCTCGCGAGTGGCGGGGGCCAGGCGCGGCGCCGGAACGTCGGAGACGTTCGGGACGAACGATGAGGCGAGTGACGTCGCAGCCGCCTGCTCGAGGTCCTCGAGCGAGAGGATCCCCAGCCGCCCCAGCGTCGCCATCTCGTCGCGGATGTAGGTCTGGAGCATCTCCGGCCCGTCCGTGTTGATCGTGAAGCGGATCTCGTTTCGCCGGAATGTGTCGAAGATCCAGCGGAACTCGTCCCAGCCCGAGACGACGCGCGTATTCAGGTTCGAGCTGGGGCAGATCTCGAGGACGATCCCGCGCTCCCGGATCATCGCCATCGCCCGCGGGTCGTAGGCTGCCTTGACCCCGTGGCCGATCCGGTCGGGCTCCAGCAGCTCGACCACGCGTGCCACCTCGTCGATGGACCCGGACTCGCCCGTGTGGACGGTCAGCCCGAGACCGTACTGGCGGGCCTTCCGGAAGAGGCGCTTGTAGTCGGCGACGCGGAACGTGGCCGATTCAGGACCGGCGATGTCGATCCCGACCACGCCGCGATCGCGCCAGCCGATCGCCTTCTCGGTGATGATCTCGTTGAGCTCGAACGGAAAAGCCCGGTCCAGGCAGAAGATCAGGCCGGGCTTGACCGGGTATTCGAGGGTCGCCCGGTCCATCCCGCGCGATGCCGCCGCGATGATGTGGTCGAGGTCCTGTTCGCCGCCGCGGTTTCGCTTCATCGGGTTGAAGCGGAGCTCCATCGTCGTGACGTTGTTCTTGCGGTACGCGCCGCCGACGACCTCGTAGACCGCCCGCTCGACCGCCAGCGGCGAGGATTGGATCAGCTCCGTCCAGTGGAAGAGTTGGAGGTACCCGTCGAACGACCGGCTGCGCTTGTCCGAGACCGTGATCGAGTCCCGGAACTCCCAGTAGTCGCGGGTGGGGAGCTTGATGCCCTGGGCGTGGGCGATGCTCCACATGATCGCCGGCGTCACCGCGCCGCCGAGGTGGCAGTGGAGCTCGGCGAGCGGGACCTTGCGTGAGAGCTGGCGTGCCATCGGACTCAGGATAGCCGAGGGACTGGCTTCCGGCGGGTGTCGGGGCCGCCCCAGCGACTGCAATTGGCCAAATGTTCGCCCGGGGAACCCTAGGGCAGGTCCGACCCCACTACAGGGCGCTCCTGCGCGAAGAATCACCCTGTAGCGGCTAACGAATCGCCATCCAGAGCGCCGACGGCACCACCCAGCTTCCCGAACGTTCTGCGGGTGGACATTTGGCCAGGTACGGCGGCGCCGAGGCCCAGTTGGAGCTGCTCGTTCGGATCAGGCGCGGGCGCCGGCATGAGCCTGACCTGGCGACGATCGGCGATGTCGAACCGATGGCGAAGGTCCGCGACCTCGCGCCGAACCGTCTCGACCTGGCTCTTCGGCAGGTAGGCGCGACCGGCGTACTGGCGCTCATAACGTGGCACGAGCTCCGGCCAGTCGCGAGCGAGGTTCTCAAGGAAGTGCTCGCGCGTTCCGGGCCGGAGGTACAGCACGTTCGTCCAGATCGACGTCGCACCGGCATCGCGGGCGGCCTTGACGACGTCCGCCATCAGCTCAGGCCGGTCCGATAGACCTGGCAGGATCGGGGCCATCCCGACGCTGGCGTCGATGCCCGCGTCCACCAGGCGGCTCAGCGCCCGAAGCCGTTGCCGGGGTGGCGGCGTGCCCGGTTCCGTCGTTCGCCAGATCTCGTGATCGAGCGTGGGGACGGAGAACGTGACCGATGTCTTCGCACGTCGCGAGGCTTCCACGAGGACGTCGATGTCGCGGATGACCATCGGGCCGCGGGTGATGATCGAGAGCGGGTTGCGGGCCTCGGCGAGCGCCTCGATGCAGCCGCGCGTCAGCCGGTACCTGCCCTCCGCCGGCTGGTATGGGTCCGTCGCGGCTCCGATTGCGACGACTTCGTGCTTCCAGCGCGGCCTAGCGAGCTCCCGGCGAAGCACCTCGACGACGTTGACCTTGACCCGGATCGATCGGCCGTATCGGTCGTCAGAGGGCCGATCGGCGCGCCGCTCGAAATTCCGGACGTAACAGAAGGTGCAGCGGTGGGCGCAGCCCATGTACGGGTTGAGCGACCAGCCGAACATCATGCCCCTCACGCGGTTCAGCGCCGAGCGGCAAGGCTCCTCGCGATACGCGACGTCCATACGAGGCAGTATAGAACATACGTTCTAGTCGGGCGGTCGGAATCACACCGCAGGAGCCGGTGGTGGCGCCGGGCCCTGAACGCCGCCGGGCTCCGGGAACGTCATGCCGGCGCGCATGCCCAAGACGACAAGCATCCTGCCCATCCGCGAGACCCGACCCGAATCGAGCGCTCCCGGAGCCGAGTGCCACAGCGCGTAGTGGACGGCGCGACGCGCTCGAATGTATTCGCGACCCGCCTGGACGCGCCGCAATCCGGCGACACCGCCCGACCGGAGCCATGTCAGAAGGGTCGGCAGCGAGATGCCCTTGAACAAGTAGTCCCGCCTAGCCATGCGGCGGCGAACGACGATCTCCGTTACGACAGCGGCGATGATCCCGGCAATGAGCAGGTAGACGGGCAGTCGACCACCGAGCGTCAGCGATCCGAGCACGTCTGAGGTCGGGCTGCTGCGAACGGCAATGCCGAGCTCTCCGGCGACGTAATTCACGCGCCCGTGATCGAGCCAGACGACTGCCAGGGCAACGATCGGGAAGAGCCACGCGAGCCGGAAGCGCGCTCGAAAGAAGAAGGCGGCACCGATCGCCAGGCCGATCAGGGCCGACCACTGGGCGTGGTAGAAGCCGAAGCTCCGGCCCTCGCCGATGAGGCGATGGTCGTCGACGGTCGGGAAGATGACGGTCAGGTCCGCGATGCCGAAGTCGCTCCCGAAGCTCCGGTCGAACAGGGCGTCTTCGTAGATCGCGAAACCTGCCCCGACGAGGAAGCCGAGCATCAATCCGTCCGTCATCGACGGCTGCCACGTCCCCCGCCGGGTCAGGATCCAGAAGTACGCCAGAATCGGCAGGCCCTTGCTGATTTCTTCGAGCCCCGGGATGAGGACCGAGTCGAAGAGCCGGCTGCTGGACCCGAGAGCATCGGCGAGCGGGGCTCCGATCGCCAGCGCGACGGCAACGGACAGGAACAGCCCGAAGAAGAACGCCGCGGCCAGGACTCTGAGGGGGAGGGTTCGCCCGAGGGCCGTGATGACCAGGAGCCAGACGAAGACATAGCCGTGATACCAGAGGTTGATAAGGAACGCCTCGCCGCCTCCGCGCGAGAACCAGGGCGAGCTGCCACAGGAACACGACGATGGCCGCGATGAGGCCGCCAGTGAGGAGCAGGGTCGGGATTCCACGCCGGGTCGGTGCTGCAATCGCCGGAGCAGTCATCGCGTCGCCTCACTCATTGTCATGACAACGACGCCGGCGCTGTGCCCTTTTCGTCGAAGAGCCATCGTTTGTCCGGATCGACCCATTCCTGTACCCACTTTTCCACCTGTTCTCCCACGCGAATCGTCGTGTCGATGATCGTCTGGTGCACCGGCCCCGGCCCCGGTCCGAAGTGCTGGTCGAACCAGTTCCGGCGGGACTGCTCATCGGGAAAGCTCTCGGGGCCGGTCGGATACCACACGGTCCGGCCGTCTCGGTCGACCCCGACGCCGCCTGTTTCGCCGGTCCCGGTCCCGCCCCCGGCTGCCGCACCGCCCGCCGCCGTTCCAGCGCCGAATAGCCCACCGACCGCTCCGATCGTGTCGATGCCGTTGCTCGGATCGGCACAGGCCGCGCATGCGAGGCCCGCGAGGCCGAGCAGGTCCTGTCCGACCGCGGCCTGAGCCACGACCGTGAGAACTGCTGCCACAGACGGAATCAGCACCCAGAGGCCGATCCGCGAGCGGCTCCACATGACTGACGAGACAGTCATCGCTTCCTCTCCCTCACGCTTTGGACGCCGGGGCGGTGCCCTTTCGGTCGACTCCGATCCATCCTTCGGCCCACTTCTGCAACTGCTCCGTGGCCTCGATCAGCCTCCGATCCTCATACCAGGCATCTGGGGGCCTTGGTGGGAGCGACTCCCACGGGGTTTGATCACCTGAGTCATCGGTTGGGTCGGGAAGGCGAGCATCCCGGGTCGGCCTTGGGGTCCATGGTTCGCGACCTGATGCGTCATCGGCGCCATCGGTTCCCGTCGTGCCGCCTCCAGCCGCCGCGCCGCCCGCCACGGTTCCCGCCGCCGCAGCCCCGGCTGCCGCCCCCGCCGGGTCGATGCCGTTGCTGGGATCGGCGCACGCCGCGCAGGCGAGGCCGGCCAGCCCGAGCAATTGCTGCCCGAACTCGGCCCAGAACGCGGCAACCAGTACGACCGCAGCGACTGGGAAGAGCACGGCGCTGCCGATCCATCGGCTCGATGTCGCAAGTGAGCGCGTCGTCACGCCGCCCTCCAGCGTGGCGATCCCGGCCCACGAGCCGCCGACTTGAAGATGAGCGCGTGTCCCGTTTCGGAGAGCAAATCACATGCAAGGCGCGAGGCCAAATCGTCGCCCCACCCTCCAGCCGCGCGCAGCCGGCGTTCGAGGCGCGGCAACGCTGCGAGGATGCGACGGCGGTCGCCCTCCCACGCTTCCGCCCCCGAGTGGCGACGAATGAATGGCATGTCGCCGGCGGCCGACGGCGATGTCAGCGGGGCCGTCGGATCGGCGGCGATCGGGGCCTCGTTGAACAGCATGAACGGCGTCAGGGAGAAGGTCGCGTTCGGCAGGGTGGCCAGGCGGCGCTCGACGAACGCCACCGAGGCTTCCAATTCGGCCGGTCGCTCCCCCGGGAACCCGGCAATCAGGTTCATGTGGACGCCGATGCCGGATGCGGCGGCGTCACTGCAGATTTCGAGCGATTCCGTCCGCGTCGAGTCCCGGAGTCTCCTTGTCCATGAGCCGCAGCACGCGCGGAACGACGGACTCGAGCCCGAACAGGACCTCGGTGCAGCCGATTTTGGCCATCGCCCTGAACAGTTCCGGTGTGAAGGCCCGTTCGATCTTCGAGCGGCATGCCCATTCGATCGGCAGAGCACGTTCCTCCAGGGCCTCGCACAGGCGCGCCAGGAACGCCGGGGCGAGCGCCTCGTCGGCGAAGATGGCATGGCGGTACCCGGCGGCCACGAACCGTTCGAGACGCTCGACCGCGGTAGGAACGTCAGCCAGCGACGGCGGCCGGTCCGACAGGCTCTCCGCCTGGACACAGAACGTGCAGCGATCCCAGTAGCAGCGACCGCCACTCAGTCGGAGCCGGGCCACCGGCGCCGGCGCGAAGGTATCCGTCGGCGGCGGGGCAGAGCTGCCGGCCGCGCTCGCCTCGACGTCCGGCAGGTCGCCGAGCCGGAGGAAGCCCGTGGGTCGCTTGCCCTGCTCAAGCTCGCGAACGATCGCCGGGACGAGCGCATCGCGATCGCCGGGCGTGACGATCATGGCGTCGAACCATGTGGCGACTGCGCCAGAGCGAGCGAGCGCATCGACATGGGGCGTAAGTGAAAAGCTTCCGAAGCTGTGATCGGCGAGGACCGCGAACAGCCTGGGTGACCGTTCCTTCAGGAGACGCACCGCGATGAAGGCCGTGAGGAGCTCCTCCGTGCTCGTCACAGAGACGATGGCAATGTCGGGCTCCGGACCGACGACGCGCAGGGCTCGCTCGACTGACGCCGACAGCTGAGTAGCGCGGCCGGCGTACCGGACGATCGCGCGACTATCCTCGCAATCGAGCCCTCGAACACGCGCACCGGCCGCAAAGGACAGCCGGAGATCCGGCTGATCGTCGTTGATTTGGTCGAGAAGGCGACCGATGGCGCCGACCGCCGATCGATAGCGGTCGCGGCTGGCGAACGTCTCGGCCGTCTGCAGCAGTTGGAGAGCGGCGCCGGCGTTGGTCGCCAGGTCCGGGATCTTGCCTGATGTCGCCCTTAGCGTCCGCGCCCCGTCCGGCGACGCCAGGTCGCGCCACCACCGGGCGTTGACCGACGGCCGCTCGAGGTCGTGGCCGGACGCCGCGAGGCTGCCCCACCAGGGCAGGTCTGCGATGGTCGTCGGGAATTGACCGGGCGGTGCGAGGGCCACGATTTGCAAGGCCGCACTCTCACGCTGTCATCGCCCCGGGCGCAGTCACGAAGCGATGGGTCCAGCCCGGTCGCGGGATTATGTGGCTCGGCCGACGGCGATTCAAGGCCTCAGTTCGAGGGGCGGTCAGCCGAAGGCTCGCCTCGGACGATGATCACGAGCCGGACGACCCGCTCCCCATCCGTCACATCGATCCTGTAGGACCCGGGCGGCCACGTGCCGATCCGCGTCGAGTTGGCAGGGTCTGGCAGCCATAACTGCGTTTGTTGATCGGGGCTCTGGAGCAGCACTGGCTCGATCTCGCGCGGTCCGGACACGTCGTCGAGCCGCCAGAACCGGACGCCGAGTGGAGTGACCTCGGCGGGCGTCGTTGCACCAATCGCCAGTACGGCATCGCCCGAGCTCTCCGCCGCGCCTTCCCGTGCCAGGTTCCATGCCGCGCCGTGGGCGACGTCGATTGACATCCAGCGCTCGGCGAGGACTGGCCCATTCACATCGAATCGCATCGTCACGGCCGGCACGACGACCGCACGGATGCCCCAGTCATCGTGCCGCGCCGCGGTCCCGAGGAGTTCGGCGGCACGTGGGAGAAACGGCAGCGGCGTCGCCTGGACGATGGGTCGAGGCGTGGCGCTGGTCGGTGCCCGCGACGGGGCTGCATTTCCGAACGACGGCGCGATTGTTGACCCCGAAGTCGAAACTCCGTCGGCGCGCAAGTCCGGCGGCGGTACCCATGGCTTCAGGATGGCGAGGCCGATCAACGACACGACCGCCGCGCCAACGATCACCGCCGAGACGATCGGACGCCGCCCCGTCACCCGGACTCGCTCGACGAAGAGCTCGGTGGCGTCGGGGTCCGGATTCATGTCGTCCGCCCGGGCAGCTGCCGGGGCCTGATCAGCTGGCTGCCGGAACGACGCGGCCGTCGGAGTCGAGTGTGGCCTGGCGGCGGCGGAGCGCCCGCAGCTCCGCGCCCGGGACCTGGTCGCGGGCGTGATAGCTGGACCGGACGAGCGGCGCGGACTCGACGTGCTTGAACCCGAGCCCGAGCGCCTCGAGCTTCATCTCAGCGAATTCGTCGGGATGGTAGTAGCGCTCAAGTGGCAGGTGCTTTTCCGAAGGCCGCAGGTACTGGCCGATCGTGAGGATGTCAACGTCGACCTCGCGCAGTGCCTCGAACGCCTCCGTGAGCTCGTCGCGTGCCTCGCCCAGGCCGACCATCAGGCTCGACTTCGTGTGGGCCGGGTAGCCGATCTCGACCGACATCTCCTTCGCCCGTCGCAGGACGTACAGGCTGCGATCCCATCGGGCTCGTTTGCGGACCGGCTTCTGGAGCCGCTTCACGGTCTCGAGGTTGTGGTTGAGGATGTCGGGCCGGGCGTCCATCACGGTCCGCAGCCGATCGTCGGAGCCGTCGAAGTCCGGGATCAGGACCTCGATCCCCATCCCGGGGCTCGTATCGCGCATCGCGAGGATCGTCTCGGCGAAGATCCTGGATCCACCGTCGGGCAGGTCGTCCCGGGCGACGCTCGTTACGACGACATGCTCGAGGTGCATGGCCCCGACTGCTTCGGCGACCCGGCGCGGCTCGTCGTCGTCGAACCAGGTCGGTCGGCCCGTCTTGACGGCGCAGAAGCCGCAGGCCCGCGTGCACGTGTCGCCGAGAATCATGATCGTCGCGGTCCGCTGGTCCCAGCACTCGCCGATGTTCGGGCAGTGCGCCTCTTCGCAGACCGTGTTGAGATTGAGGCCGCGCATCAGGCCCTTGAGGTCGTGGTAGTTCTCGCCGGACGGCAGTCGCGAGCGGATCCAGTCGGGATGCCTCCGCAGCGGCGTGACCGAGCCGCCCATCGCGATGGTCTCAGGCGCGGAAGAGCCGTGGTGGGCTGGACCCGAAGGACTAAAGATCGGGAGCTCGCGGGACATGCCGGGAGTCTACGTCGGATCGTTCACGCTGGTGGCGGGCTGATGGGTCCACCCGGGATCTCCTGCTGGATGGACTCCGGCGGGTGATTCGTTGGCTCTGGGACTTGGAGGACCACGACCGACCATGTTGCCCGGCGATCAAGTTGCGACTGCTCAAGAGGGAGGAGCTCGTCGAAACGAACGGCAACCTCCGAATTGTCCGAGTCCGCACCGACTTGCCCGACGATGATGCAGCCCGCGGCCAGGACTAGCGCTCCGACATTCTGTCGGTCGTCAGGGATCACGATCGGGTTGGGACAGAGGAAGACTTCGGCCCCGGACCTCGCCCAGCCAGCCACCCGAACGCGCAGGTCCCCATCGGTTCTTACGACCGAAAGGACCTCATCTCCCGGGAGGATCCGACCGCACCCGCCCGATGCCAAGATTGCCGCACAGACGGTAAGGGCCAGGCGGCCGACCATCAGGGCGATGGTTCGGCCGCGTCGCGGCTTGTGAAGGTGTCGCGCAGGCCCTGTTCGACATCGCGCGGCGCGAAGCCGAGCTCAGCGACGGCCTTCGCGGCCGATGCCCAGTAGGTGACGCCGGCCGATGCCGAGACAACCTCACGCAGGTTCGGCTGGCCAACGAGGCGCCCAAGAGGCGCCATGGCGCGGAGGACGCCGGATGAGATCCGGAGTCGCGGCAGCGTGTGCCCGCCGATCCGGGCGGCTATCTCGGTCGCGTCTCGAAGCGTTGTCGTCGGCCCGGAAAGCACATAGGACTGGCCGACGACGCCGCGGTCCAGCGCCGCGATGATCCCGGCCGCCAGATCGTCGACGTGGACGAAGCCGAGCCCGACGTCGTCGGCAGCCCGATATCGGAGGCGACCCTCGTAGGCCAGTCGCAGCTGCTCCCCGACTGCCGTGTGATCGCCGGGCCCATAGACCTGGCTCGGCATGACGATCACGACGGGCGCGCCGGCCGCAATTCGCTGCTCTGCGACCTCGTGGGCTCCGTACTTGGTCTCGTCGTACCAGCTAAGGAAGCCCCCGGCGAGGTCGCGCTTGTACGTCTCGTCGACGACCACGCGACGGGTGTTGCCGAAGACGTTCGCGGTCGAGACGTAGACGATGCGCGGCACTCTTGTAGCCTCGACGGCATCGAGGATTCGCGTCGTGGTCCCGACATTGGCATCCCACATCGCGCCACGCTCGTCCTTCCGGATGCCGACCCGGTAGCTGCCGGCGACGTGAATTGCGCCGTCCACGTCGCGCAGTTGCTCCGCGAGCTCCTCGACGTCGGACAGATCGCTCGCGACGAGCTCGACGCCGGGACCAGCGAGGTCCGGTGGCGCCTTCTTCGGGTCACGGACCAGGGCGACGACCGTGTCACCACGATCACTCAGCCCGCGGACGACTCCCCGACCGACGAACCCGGCTCCGCCGGTGACGGCGATCCGCTTCTGGGACGGCTCAGTAGATCGGCGTGTCCGGGCCAACTGATTCGAGCCATGCCTTGATGTCGCGGAGGAGGGCTGCGCCGCCGGCGCCATCGTTCGCTCGGTGGTCGACGCCAAGGACCATGTTCATCACCGGCCGAATCGCGATCACGTCGCCATCAGGCGTCGAGACGACGACGGGGCGCTTGGTGATCGCCTCCATCGTCACGATCCCGACCTCCGGGACGTTGAGGATCGGCATCACGAGGTTCGTCCCGAGATAGCCCGTGTTGTCGACGGTGAACGTTCCGCCGCCGAAGTCGTCGACCTTGAACTTGCCGGCCTTGGCGCGAGCCGCCACGTCCGCGATCGCGACGTTGAGCCCGTGAATCGACAGCTGGTCCGCATCGCGGATCACCGGGACGATGAGGCCGTCGTCCACCGCCACCGCCACGCCGATGTTGACGCGGCGCTTGGCGACGAGACCCTGGTCGGTCCAGGTGGCGTTGAACGTTGGGTTGCGCTTGAGCGCCTCCGCCGACGCCTTGACCACGAACGGGACGAAGCTGAGGCCGATCCCCTCGCGAGCCTGGTACTCGCGCTTGGCCTTCTCTCGGAAGGCGACGAGGCGAGTCACGTCGACTTCCATCTGGACGTAGGCGTGCGGCGCCTGGAGCGCCCGCGTCATCTGGGCCGCGATGCCCTTCCGCATCTGGGTCAGCGGAACGAGGTACTCGTCGACGCCATCGGGGAAGTTGATCGACGTGCCGCCTGAGGCGGCGACCCGGGCAGGCGTGGGGCCCGTTGGCGCCGGCGCCGGTGCGGCGGTCGGGGCCGCGGGAGCGGCTGGAGCCGCAGCTGTGGTTGCGGCGGGTGCGGCGGCAGCGGGCGCGGCCGCAGGCGCCGGAGGTGCTTCCGCTGTGCCGGCGACCGCCTGGCCGCCGACGGGCTTTCCTGTTCGCTGCGACTCCACGTAGTTCGTCACGTCGTCGCGGGTGATGCGTCCGCCGCCGCCCGTTCCGACGATCTGCGCGGCCGTCAGGCCGTGCTCGCGCAGAAGACGTCGGACGGCGGGCGTCATGCGGGCGTCCGGGTTCCCCGGCCCGTTGCTATCGGTCGCGCTGGGTGGCGCCGCGACCGCGCTCGCGACGGCGGTCGGAGCCGCGGCGGGTTCGGCTGGCGCCGGTGCGGCTGGCGCCGGTGCGGCTATCGTCGGGGCTTCGGCCGCTGGGCGCTCGTCGGAGCCGGCCGGACCGTTGCCCGCCTCGTCCGGGGCGGCCGTGGCGGCGGCTGCCGGGGCTTCCGCGGCTGCGGCGGGCTCTTCGGCCGGCGGCGCTGCTTCCGCCGCTGCGGGCGAGGCTTCTGCCGCGGGTGCGGCCTCGGCGGCGGCACTCGTCCCGTTGCTCTCGTCGGCGGTCTCGATGACCGCGATCTCGGCGTTGTTCGGGACGGTCGCACCTTCCTCGGCGAGGATCTCCTTGAGCACACCGGCAAACGGCGAGGGAACCTCGGCGTTGACCTTGTCGGTGATCACCTCGACGAGTGGTTCGTACTTCTCGACGGTGTCACCGGGTTGCTTCAGCCACTTGCCGATCGTCCCCTCGGCGACGCTCTCGCCGAGCTGGGGCATCGTCACCTTGGCCACTGGTCAGTCCTCCGGGTCGCCGGGCGGATCGGGGTCCGCCATCGCGTTGTTCGGCGCCTAGTGTCGCGCATCGAGCCGCGATGCGCCGCACACGATTGTCCGTGGCAGACTCAAACCATGCGACGCGCGTTCAGTCAGGTCGACGTCTTCACCACGGAGCCGTACCGCGGCAATCCGGTCGCGGTCGTCCTCGACGCTTCCGGAATCGACGATGCCACGCTCAAGCGGTTCGCTCAATGGACGAACCTTTCCGAGACGACGTTCATCGTGCCGACCACCTCGGAAGAGGCCGACTACCGTGTCCGCATCTTCACGCCGGGCCAGGAGCTGCCATTCGCCGGGCACCCGACCCTCGGGACATGCCACGCCTGGCTCGAGGCGGGCGGCCTGCCCCGGGACCCCGCTCTGATCGTCCAGGAGTGCCCGGCGGGCCTGATTCCAATCCGACGATCCGCAGACGGACTCGCATTCGCGGCGCCGCCGCTCGTCCGCGATGGGCCGGTCGACGAACCGACAATCGCCCACATCGCCGACGTACTCAGGATCCCGCGCGAGGCGATCGTCGAGGGCCAGTGGGTCGACAACGGACCGGGCTGGGTCGCCGTCCTGTTGTCGTCGGCGGCCGAGGTCCTGGCGCTCCAGCCGGGTTTCGTGGACCTTGACCTGGGCGTCGTCGGGCCTTATCCGGCCGGCGGATCGGCCGCCTTCGAGGTCCGGGCGTTCTTCCCACTCAACGGCGCGACGGTCGAGGACCCCGTGACGGGCAGCCTCAACGCCTCGCTGGCCGGCTGGCTGCTGGGCACCGGACGGGCCCGGGCGCCGTACATCGCCAGCCAGGGCACCGCGCTGGGCCGCGCCGGCCGAGCTCACATCAGCCAGGATCCCGAGGGCACGATCTGGGTCGGCGGCGGGACGATCACGTGCATCCAGGGCGCCGTCGAGATCTGACGCGCCGTACCTGACAAACCATGTCAGGTCGAGACGGCATCATTTGGCGATGCCGAAGCCAGCCGCCCCACCGGCCCTTTCGACGACCTGGCCCCAGGTCCTGACGCTTCGACTCCAGCGCCAACGCATCACCAACCGGGCGAAGCGGGACGAGCTCGTCGATGTCGTCGCCCGGATGGTCGGCCTCCACGCCCAGGTGCTGAGCTCGGCGGAACTCCAGGCAGCCGCCAGGATCGACGGGCTGCGACCCGCGGATGTGCGGGATGCGCTGTGGGAGCGCCGGAGCCTCGTCAAAGTCTGGGCCTTCCGCCAGACCCTGCACCTGCTCAGCCCGGACGATCTTGAGGAATTCGTCGTCGCCGCACGGAGCCTCGAGCGCTGGCACACGCCGGTCTGGCTGCGCTATTTCAAGATGACCGAGGCGGGCGTGGCCGAGGTGATCGATGCCATCGGCAACGGGCTGTCAGACCGCCCGATGACCCGCGTCGAGGTCGTGGACGCGGTGGTGAAGCGCGTCAAGAGACCCCATCTGCGCGAGGACATGCTGACCGGCTGGGGAACGTTCCTTGGCCCGGCCGCGCAGCGCGGTCGGTTGATTTTCGGCCCGTCGGACGGCCGGAACGTTGCATTCGTCGATCCCTCGAAGTGGCTCGGCCGGCGTATTGCACCGGACAAGGATCCGGAAGCCGCGGACCACGCGCTGGGGCGGCTCATCGAGCGCTACCTCGCGGTCTTCCCGGGCGCCAGCCGCGAGATGATCGCCCGCTGGTGGGGCGGCGGGCGCATGGCGGCAGTCACGCGGGCGCTCAAGGTCATGACCGATCCGATCGTTGAGGTCGACGTCGATGGCATCCGGGGTCTGGTGCGCGGCGAGGATGTCGCCGCGCTCGCCGCGGTGAAGCCGATCCACGAGGCTCGACTCCTACCGGGCTTCGATCCGTTCACCAACGAGTTGCCACGCCGGGTCGACTCCGTGCTGGGCAACGCCCACCACGACCGCGTCCATCGGACGGCCGGCTGGGTCACGCCGGTCGTCGTCATCGACGGCCGGGTCGCCGGAACCTGGGAGATCGAGGCTGCCAAGCGCGGCTCGGGCACGATCGCGGTCACGCCATTCTTCTCTTGGCGCGGCGGTGCCCGGCCTGAGCTCAAGGACGAGGCGGATCGCCTGGCGGCATTCCTCGGTCGCCCGTTGCGTGTCTCAGTCGCTGCGTCGCGCCCGTGACTCGGCGCCCGAGTGCCAGATACCGCCCCGCGTAGTGACTGCCGAGATCCTGTCGGCAACTGGATGACGCTCACCACCCTCGATGGTGGATGGCGTGCACCTTGGGCGATCCGCGCCGAATCCGGCTCCTTCATCGTTCCGAAGCTCGACTTCGACTACGTGGGGCGGTTATTGGCAGGTAGATGAGCCCATCGCCACGCCCGATCGGAGCCTTGAGCCATCGCCGGACGGTCCAGCCGCGCGCCGGATATACCCGTTGCAGGACGCTGTCGGCGCCGGCCACCCGGCGTTGGGCGGTTCGGCTATCCGGCAATACGAGGAGTCGCGCCACCTTCACTGGCCGCCAGCCGTATCTCTCTGCTACTACCTCCGGGCCGAGGCGCACCTTCTCGTCGTGCTTCCGGAGCGTTGCCTCGAGCGATGTCAGCTCCGACTTCACCTCGACGACGAGGAGGGTTCTCGTAGGTGCATGCCAGGCAACGAGGTCGATCGACCCACGCTCACCGAACCTGCTGTACGACACCTCGGGCAGCACCTCCCAACCAGCACGTGCGAGCAACGAGCCGGCCGCGGCGACAAGTACGGCATGTCGGTCGTCGAGCAACCGATCCATGCCGCCGCCCCTCCAGCGAATGTCGAAGTCAGCGCTGGCGTCGAGCGCCTTGAACACGGTGCGGACAAGTCGAATCGGCGCACGGTCCACGTGTCCGCGCTCGAACAGCGAGATTTCTTGTTGGCTTACGCCGCTGCGCGCCGACAGCCGTTTCTGTGTCCATCCGAGCCGAAGCCGCATGGCACGAAGGAGCCGGCCCACGCGCACGTCATCCATCGGCCGATCTTGGCGGCGGGCTCTCTACTCCCGGTTATCCGGGGTGCGGGCTAGTGCCAGATACCACCCCGCGTAGTTGTTGCCTTGTTCGTCCCCTCAATATGTCGCCATCTACCACCCCGAACGGAGCATGACGGCAGGATCCGGGGATTCCGGGCTCGGTGGAGCGCCGTGGTGTCGTCCCGGCGCGTCATCGACTACTCGGGGTGGTAGGTGGCGGCTGCCGCGGCCTGCGGGCGCTCCTCGGCAACTAGCCGCTAGTACGCGGCGAGCTTCCGGATGCTGTCGGCGATCTTCTCCGGGTTCACCATGAACCAGTCCTCGAGCGCGTGGTTGTACGGGACGCTCGGGACATCCGGGCCGGCGATCCGGGACACGGGGCCATCGAGGTAGTCGAACGCCTCCTCGGCCACGATCGCGGCAACTTCCGCGCCATACCCACCGAAGCGATTGTCCTCGTAGACGACGAGGCACTTGCCGGTCTTGCGGACCGAATCGAGGACCGTCTCCTTGTCGAGCGGGCGGAGCGTCCGAAGGTCGACGACCTCGACGCTGATCCCCTCGTCCGCGACCCGGTCGGCGGCCTCGAGCGCGTAGTGGGCCATCAGTCCGTAGGCGATGACCGTCACCTGGGTCCCTGGATGAGTCACCGCGGCCCGGCCGAGCGGCACGCTGTACTCGCCGTCCGGGACATCGCCGCGCACGCTCCGATACATCTTCTTGTGCTCGAAGAACAGGACCGGGTCCTCGTCGCGGATCGACGAGCGGAGCAGGCCCTTGGCGTCGTACGGCGTGGACGGGATCACGACCTTCAGTCCGGGGATGTGGGTGAAGAACGCCTCGACCGACTGGCTGTGATAGAGCGCGCCGTGGACGCCGCCGCCGTACGGCGCCCGAACCGTCATCGGCAGGCCGTAACCGTTGTTCGAGCGGTAGCGCATCCGGGCCGCTTCGGAGAGGAGCTGGTTAAAGGCCGGAAAGATGAAGTCGGCGAACTGGATCTCGGCGACCGGCCGGAGCCCGTTGATCGATGCCCCGATGGAGGTTCCGATGATCTGCGACTCCGTGAGGGGCGTATCGATGACCCGCTCCTCACCGAACTCGGCCCACAGCCCGTCCGTGACCAGGAAGACGCCGCCCTTCTTGCCGACGTCCTCGCCGAGGACGATGACCGATTCGTCTCGGGCCATCTCCTCGCGCAGGCCCTCGCGGATCGCCTCGATGAAGGTCTTGGTCGGCATCAGTGGGCGCCTTCGCCCTCGCCCTCGGCCACGCCTGGCTTCCCGAAGCCCCACGGCGGCGGCGTCTCGCCCGGCCAGTCCTCGGCGAAGACCCACTTCATCGCCGTGGAGGGGTCGGGATCCGGCTGCGACTCCGCGTACTCGGTCGCGTCGTGGACTGCGGCGGTGATGTCGGCGACGATCTTCTCCTCCGCCTCGGGCGTCAGGACGCCCGCATCGGCGAGCTGCGCCCGGAAGAGCGGCAGCGGGTCCAGTGCCTTCTCAGCGGCGAGCTCCTCTTCGGAGCGGTATTTCGTCTGCTGGTCGTCCGATGAGTGGGCGGTGAGGCGGGTGACCTTTGCCTCGATGAGGGTCGGTCCATCGCCCTGCCGGGCTCGCTCGACGGCTGCGCGCGACGCGGCGTAGCAGGCCAGGACATCGGAGCCATCGACGGTGACACCGGGGATCCCGTAGCCGGCCGCCCGATCGGCGACGCTGGAGCCGGCGACCTGGCGGGCCAGCGGCACGCTGATCGCGTAGCCGTTGTTCTCGACGACGAAGATGAACGGCAGCTTGTGGATCGCCGCGAAGTTGAGCCCTTCGTGGACGTCTCCCTGGTTGCTGCTCCCCTCCCCCATCGAGGTCATTGCGACCTGGCCGGTCTTGCGGATCTTCGCGGCGAGCGCGATCCCGACGGCGTGGAGGAGCTGGGTCGCGACCGGCGAGGAGACCGACACGATGTTGTGCTCGTGGCTGCCGTAGTGACCCGGCATCTGACGGCCGCCGGACGAGGGGTCGCTCGCGGTCGCGTACTGCGCGGTGAGGATGTCGCGGGCGCTCATCCCGAACGTCAGGCACGTCGCGATCGAGCGGTAGAACGGGGCGATCCAGTCCTTCTTCTTCTCAAGGGCCCAGGCGATCCCGACCTGGGCGCCCTCGTGACCCTGCCCCGAGATCACGAACGGGATCCGGCCGGCCCTGTTGAGGATCCACATCCGCTCGTCGACGGCCCGGGCGAGCGCGACGACGCCGTACATCTCGAGCAACTGCGCGTCGGACAGCCCGACCGCGTCACCGAGGTGCGCTGCCGCCGCCTTGCGCGTCCGGGATGTCACCGCCATCAGCTCCTCCGCTGCCGGCTCAGAAGTTGATCGATCGTCCGTCAACGGCCATCGCCGCCTCCCCCATGACCTCCGAGAAGGTCGGGTGGGCGTGCGTTGCGCCGCCGATCTCCCACGGCGTCGCTTCCAGTTCGAACGCGACCGATGCCTCGGCGATCAGGTCCGTCGCATGCGGGCCGATGATATGGATCCCGAGGGTCTCGTCCGTCTCCTTGTGGCCGATGACCTTGGTGAAGCCCTCGTACTCGCCGCCGATGATCGCCTTGGCGATCGCCTGGAACGGCACCTTGCCGACCTTGATCGGCAGCCCTTGCTCCTCGCACTGCTGCTGGGTCAACCCGATCGAGGCGATCTCCGGGCGGCAGTAGGTCGCCCGCGGCTGCTTCACGTAGTCGATCGGGTGGACGTCCTTCTCCCCGGCGATCGTGTGAGCTGCAACGATGCCCTCGTGCGCGGCGGTGTGGGCGAGCATCAGCCCGCCGACGACGTCCCCGATCGCGTATACATGGGGCTCCTTCGTCCGCATCCGGCCGTCGACCTTGATGATGCCCTTGTCGACCTCGACCTTCGTCGTATCGAGGCCGATCTCCTCGACGTTCGTCGCCCGTCCCGCTGCGACCAGCATCAAGTCGGCCCGCAGCTCCTGCGGCTCCTTGCCCTCCGGCCCGACCATCACGCAGACGCCCGCCTTCTCGATGTCGACCTTGGTCGCGTCGAAGCGCGCGTTCGTCATGACGGTCATGCCGCGGCGGGTGAAGCTGCGCTCGAGCGCCTGGCTCACTTCGCGATCCTCGAGCGGGACGATCGCCGGCAGGTATTCGAGAAGCGTGACCTTGACGCCGAGGTCGTGGTACATCGAGGCGAATTCGACGCCGACCGCGCCGCCACCGACGACGATCACGTCTTTCGGCAGCTTGTCGGCGCGCAGGACGTCGTCGGAGGTCAGGATCCGTTCGCCGTCCGGCACGAGGCCGGGCAGCGACTTGACGCGCGACCCGGTAGCGACGATCACGTCGTTGGCCTGGAGGACCCGCTCGCCGCCCTTTCCGGGGGTGCCATCCTCGCCGGCCTGGGCGACCCGGATCTTGTTGGGGCCATCGAGGCGGCCACGACCCTGGATCCAGGTCACCTTGTTCTTGTCGACGAGCGTCTTGAGCCCCGTCCACATCCGCTTGACGACCTGGTCGCGGCGGGCGGCCATCTGGACGTAGTCGATCTCGGCCTCGCCCGGCAGCTTCAGGCCAAAATCCTTGGCATGGCGGACACGCTCGGTGAACGCGGCGGATTCCAGCAGGGCCTTCGTCGGGATGCAGCCGCGATGGAGGCACGTCCCGCCGATCTTGTCCTCGTCGACGAGCGCGACGCGCAGCCCGAGCTGGGCCGCCCGGAACGCCGCCGTGTAGCCGCCGGTACCCGCGCCGAGCACGACGAGATCGAAGTCGTTGGAAGAGCCGACGGCCATGGGTCAGGAGCCTCGGGCGGGCCGCATCCCGAGCACGCCAAGCGGCCGGACGGGCGATTGGGTCATCGTGGCGATGGTACGCGTGGCGTCGAGAACCGCGCAACCGACGACACGGGTCTGATGGCGGCCGACCGCAGATCCGCCGCTGCTAGACTCGCCCCGGGATGGACGGATCGGCTCTCCTGCTCGTGGCCGCGTCATACCTCGTCGGATCCATCCCGATCAGCATTGCCGTGGCGCGGCTGGTCGGCGGTGCGGACCCGAGGACGGTTGGTTCGGGACGGACAGGCGGAACGAATGCGCTGCGAGCATTGGGGCCTGGTCCAGCGGCCGTCGTGCTCCTCGGCGATGCGCTGAAAGGCGCGATCCCCGTGTTAGTAGCCCGGCTCCTCGATCTGGGCGCCGCCGTCGAGGTCCTGTGTGCCCTGGCCGCGGTGGTCGGTGCAACCTGGTCGATATTCCTCGGACTCCGGGGTGGACGGAGCGTCGCAGCGAATCTCGGGGGCATGCTCGCAATCCAGCCGGTTGCCGTCTTGCTCGCCGCGCCAGTGTTCGTGGCCGCGGTCGCTTTGACTCGGTACGTGTCGCTGGGCTCGTTGCTCGGAACGGGTGCGATGGCCGTTGCCACTTGGGGGCTCTGGGCAGCCGCAAACGGGCCGATCTCCGGCGCGTATCCGCTCTATGCCTCCGCAGCGGCGGCGATCGTCTGGATAGCCCACGCCGACAACATCGACCGCCTGATCCATGGCACGGAGCGAAAGTTCGACTTCGGGCTGCTCGTTGGGCGTGGCGGCTGAGTACCGTCGTTCAGCTTGGCGCCAGGTAGGCGCCAGATACCACCTCGCGTAGTTTGTGACCGCGGATCGGGCGCCAGTTGACGACATCCACCACCCGGGGTGTTGATGGCGCCCGGTTGAGCCGGATTCGTCACAGTCCCAGCCCTGTTGGGCGTGTCAGTGCCGACGCTCACCACACAGGGTGGTATCTGTCAGGTAGTGTGCCCCGCCACGACAGCCGACGGCGTTCGTCGCGGCCGGATGGTCGAGCGCAAGGCGACCACGAGCACCGCCGCGCGAAGCGCGTGCTTGGTTCCACGCGCGAACGGACTCAACGTCCGTGAGCGAGGAGCGCAGCGGTCAACGCCGCGATCGGCCGTCCAGACGCGACAGCCGACTGCGTTCGTCGCGCCCGGGCGGTCAGGGCAAGGCGCGGTCCGAGCACCGCCGCGCGAAGCGCGTGCTTGGTTCCAAGCGCGAACGGACTCAGACGTCCGTGAGCGAGGAGCACAGGCCGCAACGCGGCCCTGATCGTCCTGGCGTGACAGCCGAGATTCCCGCCACTCAGAATCGATCGAGCCAGGTCGGCTGACGACCTGGCTCGGGATCACGTGGTTCGGCGGGCTCGATGGCCCGCGCCGAGAGGACTGGTTTAGTAGCTGGATCCGCCGCGCTGGCTTCGGAAGCAGTCCGAGCAGTACACGGGCTTGCCGCTGGTTGGGCGGAACGGGACCTGGGCCTCACGGCCGCAGGACGAGCATGTTGCTGCGAACATCTCGCGGGGACCACGGTCGCGGCCGTAGCCGCCGCCGCCACCACCGCCGCTGCTGTAGCCACCGCCGCCGCCACCACCGCCGCCGGCACTGTAGCCGCCGCCTGCGCTGTAGCCGCCGCCGTAGCTGCTGCCGCCGCCCTCCGCACCGCGGGCAGCCTTGCGGCTTGCGCGACACGACGGACAACGGCGCGGCTCGGTGAACCCACGCTGTGCGTAGAAGTCCTGCTCACTTGCGGTGAACACGAACTCCTGGCCGCAGTCAGCGCAGGTCAGATTCTTGTCGTTGTACACGAAACGAAAACTCCTCTCGGTAGCCGCGCGATCCCTCTGGGTTTTCTCGCGTCAGCCGTGAGAGGAGTCCGAGTCGTCGGTGAGCTACGTTCTTTAGTCGCGGACGCTTCCGCGACATTCCGTGGGGGAGTCTACCCGCGTTGGAACTCTCTTGTACAGAGGGAAAATCGAGGGGGACCCGAGCGTCATGGAACCCCGTACTCGCGTCGGGCGGATTCGAGGAACTCGGTGCTTTCGCGGCCTCGCCTGGCTTCGTCCCAGCCCAACTCCCGCCCGAGCAGCTCGGCGACCCGCGGAACGATCGACGCCCCGCGATCCGGCAGCTCCTGAACGAGCCGCATCCGCCTCGCGAGGACGTCGTCGAGCGACAGCGCCATCTCCTCGCGCGCCGCCCACGTGACCTCGGCCTCGAGGTGGTCGATCTCCGGGCCGAGCCTGCTGAGCAGACCCTCGCCCGCCCCGACGGCCGCCACCTCCGAAGCCTGCGTTCCGTGACGGTTGACCAGCCGGGTCGCCACCGCCGGCGCCAGGGAATGTGCCGAGGCGAGCGAGGTCGCCAGCGCATCGAGGGCTTCGCGATCCGTCGCCCCGACGAGCGCGAGACTGGCCGTCCTGCTCGGCCGATCCTTCGGCTCGAATCCCAGCTCGCGAACGGCCGCGTCGATCGCGTCACGGGCCATGACGCGGTAGGTCGTGTACTTCCCGCCGCTGACCCGGACGAGCCGGTTCGCCTCGACGACGACCCGGTGCTCTCGAGACGCCGTCAGGGTCGAACCGCTCGATGGCGCGATCAGCGGCCGCAGCCCAGCGTAGGTCCCGACGACGTCCTCCCGACCAAGGTCGACATCGAGCGCTCGATTGACCGCGGCGATGAGCTCGTCGACCTCGTCGACGCCGGCCGTCGGGCGATCGATCGGGCCGTGGTACGGCGCATCGGTCGTCCCGATCAACCAGTGACCCGGCCACGGGACGAGGAAGACCACCTTGCCCGGAACCCGCACGGTCAGGCCGACGCTGCTCGGGATCCGGTCGCGACGGACGACGAGGTGGGCACCGCGGCTCGGGACGATCCTGGTCGACCCGCCGGACAGGGGCGCGGATGGATCCGCAGCCCAGACCCCGGTCGCGTCAACCACGGCACGTGCCCGGACCTCAAGGACATCGCCGCCGATCGCGTCGCGGACCCGCGCGCCGACAAGCCGGCCGCCCTCTTCGACAAGACCCTCGACAGCTGCCCGCGTCACAACCGTGGCTCCGGATCGCTGGGCCGTCCTGGCCACCGTCAACGCATATCTCGCGTCATCCTCGACGCCGTCGTGGTAGATGAGCGAGCCTCGAAGGCCGGCCGAACGAACCGTCGGGCTGAGCTCGATCGTCTCCGCGGCCGACAGGTGGCGATGCCAGCCACCGTCGCGACGGGCACCGAGGACGTCATAGAGCGTCATGCCCGCCTCGTAGAACGCGCGCGTCACCACGGGTCGCCCGTAGAGCGGGAAGAGGAGCGGCTCGAGCCGGACGAGATGGGGTGCCAGTCGTAGCAGCCGTGCGCGCTCCGCCAGCGCCTCGCGGACCAGATGGATCCGGAACTGCTCGAGGTAGCGGAGCCCGCCGTGGATCAGGCGCGACGACCGGCTCGACGTGCCGACGGCGATGTCCTCACGCTCGACGAGCGCCGCCCGGAGCCCACGCGACGTTGCATCCAGCAGCGCGCCGCAACCGACGATGCCGCCGCCGACCACGAGGACGTCGAAGCTCTCGCTCGCGAGCGTCGAGAGATCGCTGCGCCGTCTATCGCCCGGCGCCGCCGTCATTCGCCCGGCGGCCGCGGCCGCGCGATCCGCCAGAGCGCCGCCGCGGTGCCGACGAGGAGCACCACGATCAGCAGAGGCGTCTTGAAGACGATCGCCTGGGCGTCGGGCGGCAGCAGGCTCGTCGCGAGCGCCGCACCGAGGACCACGGCAACGCTCAGCCCGGCCGCGACGAGCACATCCCTGAGGCCGATCGCACGCTCAGCCACGGTCCGCCTGCGAGGGGATTCCGATCGGTGCGACGAGGATTCGCCCGGCGAGCGCGGCACCCATCCGCGTCCGGAGGCCGGTCTTCGGCCGGTGAAAGGTGATCGTGAGATCGGCCCGGACGGCCGGATCGGACGGCTGGCCGCTCGACAGGTCGACCGCGGTTGGCGTGTCAATGGCGAGGACCGGGACCATCGCGGCCCGCGCCCCGTTGATCAGCTCGACCGCGCTGCGGATCGGGTCGCGAAGCTCACCGCTGACGCCGGTGCCGAGCAGCGCGTCCACCATGATCGATGCCTTTTCGATCCCCTGGGTGAGAATCGCGAGATCGCGGCTCGCGGGGGCGTGGATGAGCGTCACGCCGGGCTCGTTGATCAGCCGGTCCCAGTTCCGGGCGGCGTCCCGACCTTTCGGCCGACCCTCACTGGCGACGAACGCGACGACGACCTGTGCTCCGGCCTTCGCGAGTCGGCGGGCCGCGACAAAGCCGTCCCCGCCGTTGTTCCCGGGACCCGCGAATACGACGATCGGCCCCTTGAGCCATCGGTCGGTCTCGATCGCGAGCGCTCGGGCCGCCGCTCCGGCCGCGGTCCCGGCGTGCTCCATCAGCCGCTCGCCTGGAACGCCCAGCCGCTGCGCCTTCTTGTCGGCACCCACCATCGCTTCGGCGCTCATCGGCGGCCGGTTTGCGGTCGCGGCCCAGCGGCTTCGAAGGCCGCGCAGGTCGAGTTCGAACAGGCCCGGATCGTCCGCGGGCAGCGGCGGCTCGGTCGACGATTCGAACGGCACGGAGGTGGAGGTCATCACGGCGAAGCCTAGCCGCTCGCCAGCCGGTGCGCCGGTTCAGACGATCGGCAGTCGGGCGAGCCGCGGATCGGTTGGGTGGCGCTCGAGCAGTCCCTCGCCAGCAAGGGTCTTGAGCGCCTCGACGACGGCAGCGCCGTCGTGGACGCCGATCTTCTCGTCGAACGTGGCCCACACGGCGCCGTCAGCCTCCCTGAGCCGATCCAGGATCCTGCCGCGGAGCCAGCGCGAGGTGGCGGTAAAGGGCGATGTCGACCCGGGCCTCCGGCCCGGCCGACGGGGGCTGGTCCCCGCCGAGTCGAGAGCCGAGTCGAGAGCCGCGTAGCGGCACGCCGTCGCGGCCGGGCAATCGCCGCAGAGCGGCCGGGTTGTCCGGCAGAACGTCGCGCCGACGTCCATGACGGCATGGGTCCAGTCGGCCGGCCGACCAGCGGGGACGACGGCGTCGGCAACACGCTGGAGCTCGCTCGCGGAGAACGCGTCAAGCGAGCCGCCGATCGCTCGACCGAGCACCCGTCGGACGTTCGTGTCGACCGCCCCGACCGGGGCGCGAAACGCGATCGCGGCCACCGCGCGAGCCGTATACGGGCCGATCCCCGGCAGCCGCTGCAATGTCGCGACGTCGGACGGCAGCCGGCCGCCGTAGTCCTCGACAATGACACGGGCCGTTCGCAACAAGTTGAGCGCTCGGCGGTTGTAGCCCATCCCGCGCCATGCCCGCAGCACGTCGGCAGATGTAGCGGCGGCGAGGTCGGCGATCGTCGGGAACATCGCCATGAACGCCGTCCAGGCCGGAGCCACGCGCGAGATCTGCGTCTGTTGGGCCATGACCTCGGACACGAGGACCGCGTATGGATCCGTCGTGCCGCGGAACGGGAGGCTCCGTCCGCGAGCGTCGTACCAGCCGAGGATGGCGTCGCGGAGCCCTTCATCGGGCGTCGGCGATGGCGCAACGAGCACGTTCACGGCCATGGCCCGAGCGTAGCATCGATCGATGCAGTCACCGGCACCTCCCCACCCGATCCAGATCGGCGCGGCGTTCTGGATCCAGCGAACCGACTGGCCGAGCCTCCGCGATGCGGTCGTGGCCGCCGAAGAGGCCGGGGCCGACAGCCTCTGGGTGGACGACCACCTCATGTCCGACGAGGGCGACTCGGACGACGGCAAGCTCGAGGGCTGGGCGGCGCTTGCCGCGCTCGCGGCCGCCACCTCCCGCGCCCGGATCGGCCTGCTCGTCGCGGCCAACACGTTCCGGAATCCGGGACTCACGGCCAAGCTGGCGACCACGGTCGATGGGATCAGCGCCGGGCGGTCCGTGTTGGGCCTGGGCGGCGGCTGGTTCGAGCGGGAGCACGAGGCCTTCGGAGTCGACTTCGGCAGCGGGTTCGGCGAGCGGCTCGATCGGCTGGAAGAGGCGGTCGGGATCATCCGGCGGCTGCTCGACGGAGAGCGGTTCAGCCATGAGGGCCGGTTCTACACCTTCAAAGACGCACTCTGCGAGCCGCGCTCACTCCAGGAGCGCCTGCCGATCCTGATCGGCGGGTCCGGGCCGCGCAAGACGCTCCGGACCGTCGCCCTCCATGCCGACATCTGGAACGCCTATGGCAGCCCGGAGACCCTCGCCGCCAGTGACGCGATTCTCGTCGAGCATTGCGAGGCCGTCGGCCGCGATCAGGCGGAGATCGAGCGGACGTTCACGATGAATGCCGTGGCGCGCGGCTCCCGCACCGAGGCGGAGGCCGTCTGGAACTCATACCTGGCGACCCACCAACCGACGGCCTGGGAGAGCCGAGCGGCCTTCGGGCCGCCGAAGGACATCGCCGCCGCACTGGCCGACTACGCTGCCGTCGGCTTCCGCCACCCGATCTTCGTTTTTCGGTCGCCGTGGGACCTCGAGACGATCGGCCGCCTGGGCGAGATCCGCGAGGAGATCGTCAGACTGGTCCCGTGAGGCTGGTCGGCACGGGCGTCAGATGCCCGTATTGATCATCACGTGCTTGACGAACGTGTAGTCCTCGAGCGCGTACTTGGAGCCGTCCTTGCCGTAGCCGGACTGCTTCACGCCGCCGTGAGGCGTCTCCGACGCGAGCGTGAAGTGCTCGTTGATCCAGACGTGCCCGAAGTCGAGCGCCTTGGCCACCCGCATCGCCTTGCCGATGTCGCTCGTAAAGATCGACGAGGCGAGCCCGAACGGCGTGTCGTTGGCCCAGGCGACGGCCTGGTCCTCGTCGGCGAACCGCTGGACGGTGACGACCGGCCCGAAGATCTCGTCCTGGATGATCTCTGACTTCTGGTCCGCGCCGGCGACGATTGTGGGCTCGTAGTACGCGCCCGGCCGATCCGGTCGGACCCCGCCGACGACCACCTCGGCGCCGTCCCGGGCGCGATCGACCATGCCCTGGACCTTGTCGGCGTGGGCCGGAGCGATCAGCGAGCCCATGTCGAGATCGTCCGCCTCGGCCGGGTCGCCCCACTTGATCGAGCGGACCTGGTCGGAGAGCTTCTCGAGGAACGAGTCGTAGACGCCCGGCCCGGCAATGACTCGCGTGGCAGCGGTGCAGTCCTGGCCGCTGTTCCAGTACCCGGCAGCCTTGAGGGTCTCGGCCGCCAGGTCGAGATCGGCGTCGTCGAAGACGATGACCGGGGCCTTGCCGCCGAGCTCGAGGTGCAGGCGCTTGACGGTCCCAGCGGCGATCTCGGCGATCCGCTTGCCGGTGACCGTATCGCCCGTAATCGAGACCATCCGGACCTTCGGGTGGGCGACGAGCGTGTCGCCGATCGCCGCTCCGGAGCCCGACAGAACGTTGACGACGCCTTCCGGCAGGTGCTCCGCGAGGATCTGGGCAAAGCGCAGCGCTGTCAGCGGCGTCCGGATCGACGGCTTGAGCACGACGGTGTTGCCGGTGGCAAGCGCCGGGCCAAGCTTCCAGGAGGCCATGTAGAGCGGGTAGTTCCACGGGGCGATGCTCGCGACCACGCCGATCGGGTCGCGCCGAATGATCGAGGTGTGGCCGGCAAGGAACTCGTTCGCGGCCAGGCCGTCCATCACCCGCGCCGCCCCGGCGAAGAACCGAAAGAGATCCGCGCAGACCGCGATCTCGTCGATCGCCGCGCCGACCGGCTTGCCGGCGTTCGCGGATTCGAGCCGGCCCAGCTCGTCGGCGTTTGCCTCGAGGGCATCGGCGATCTTGAGCAGGATCAGGCTCCGATCCTGCGGTGTCGTATGGCGCCAGGTCTGGAAGGCCTTGTCGGCGGCATCGACCGCCCGGTTGACGTCCTCGTCGGCGGACGCCGGCACCTTGGCGATCACCTGGCCGTTCGCGGGGTTCTCGACGTCGAGCGTCTCACCCGACGCGGAATCGACGAACTCGCCGCCGATGAACTGCTGGTAGGTCTTGACGCGCTCGATGACGTCGGTCATGTCGGGGCCCTCCTGGTGCGGCTGCGCGCGACGCGCCAGCGCCTGCCGCGTTGGTAAGCGTAGATCGTGTACCGGGGTTGTACGCCCTACGTTACGCCGCTTCGGAAGACCGTTCCGGCAGGCGCGCCGAACGGGACGCCCGGTACCACGGAATCGTCACTCGTTCAGCTGCGACGACGAGCGCGAACAGGCCGATGCTGAGGATCGCGGTGAGCAGGATGGCGGCAAAGACGAGGTCGGTTCGGAAGGACTTCTGCGAGAGCTGCATCCAGATGCCGAGCCCCTCCGTCGCCCCGACGTATTCCGCGAACACCGCGGCGACGACCGCGTAGGTCGCCGAGATGCGCAATCCGGTGAACAGCCCGGGCAGTCCCGACGGCCAGCGCAGCTTGCGGAACGTCTGCCACGACGAGGCGCCGAACGAGCGCATCAGGTCCGTCGCAGCGGCCTCCGCGGACGAGAAGCCCGCAAGCAGCGCCACGGTGATCGGGAAGAACGTGACAAGGACGACGACGAGGATCTTCGGGGCGAGCCCGAACCCGAACCAGACCACGATCAGCGGGGCCACGGCCACGATCGGGATCGTCTGTGAGGCGACCAAGAGGGGCTCGACTGCCCTGCGTACGATCCCTGCCCGATCCATCGCCACCGCCGCAGCGATCGCGAAGACGATCGAGACGCCGAGGCCGGCGACCGTCTCGACGATCGTCGGGACGCTGTGTTGGAGGGCAAGCTCACGCGACTCCCACAGCGAGCCGACGACGCTGCTCGGCGACGGAAGCACGAACTGACTCATGCCCGATGCCCTGGAGTAAGTCTCCCAGGCGACGAGCAAGATCGCGACCAGGACGACCGGCGGCCCGAACCGCCGCCAGCCGTCCGTCGCCCGCTCGGTCACGGCAGGAAGTCGTTCGTGAAGAGCGAGGCGTAGTCGAGCGGGGCCGTAAGCGGCTTGCCGGCGCCGTCGACCAGGAGTCCCTGCTCGTACAGGAATCCGGAGTAGCCTCGCCAGCGCTCGATCGTCTGCGTCCCGAACCGCCCTTCGGCGTCGAGCAGGTAATCCCCATCGACGAGGAAGCGCTGGCTTGCCGCCGGGAGTTCCTTGTTCGAGTCGAATACGCCCGGGTTCTCCGCGATCAGGATCTCGGCCGCCGCAGCGGGTTCCGCGGCGGCGAACTCAAAGCCCTGGACCGTGGCCGCGACGAACCTGCGCGCCGCGTCCGGGTCCTTCTCGAGCCATTGCCGATCGCATGCGATGACGACCTGGTAGAACTCGGGGAACCCGTAGTCCGAGAACTGGAAGTAGCGCAGGTCAATTCCGCGGAGATCGGCCTCGACCCCCTCCCAGGCGGTGAACGGGATCGTGAAGTCGGCTTGCTTGTTGTAAATCGCCTCGTAGGCCGCGCTGTTCAGCGTCGCGACCGTGAACTCGCCCTTGCCGCCGTCGGCCGCGATAACCGCCTTGAGCGTCGGCACCTCGTTCGGATAGCCGAAGCCTGCGTAAGTCTTACCGTCGAGGTCCTTAGGCCGCTGGAGCGGACCGCCACCCAGAACGCCGATGGCGGACGCGGTTCGTTGGAGGATTGCGGCGACACTCACGATGTCCGCGCCGGCCGCCGCAGCGAACGTCAGCGAGTCCTGGAAGCTGATCCCACACTCGGCCTGGTGGGCCGCGAGAAGCACTTCTGGTGTTGCGCTCGCGTATGGCAGGACCTGGAGATCGATCCCGGCAGCCGTGTACCAGCCCTTCGCCCGCGCGACGTAGAACCCCGTGTGGTTCGTGTTTGGCGTCCAGTCGAGCGCAAGTCGAACGGTCGCGGTGGGCGGCGCGGTCGACGGCAACGCCGGCGTCGACCCGGACGGTCTGCCCGACGCCGGCGCGGATGGCGAGGTCGGCCCCGGGCTCGTCGAGGCAGGCGATGCACAGCCGGCCACGAGCACGAGAACCAGAAGGATTACTCGGATTTTCACGTTTACTCCCTGGAACAAAGAAACACCGTCCCGGAATTCCGGGACGGCATCGAGATTCGAACGGCCTGCTTCCTTCGCTGGTATGAGCCAGATCAGGTTCGGCGGGTCTGTGGCTGCGGCCACACTCTCAGCGCACGAGGCGCTCCCCGGAGGCGAATATTCAATTGCAGGCATCGTAGCACTGCGAGGGATCGTCCGAAATCGAACGCCGCGCGAATTCACATTCGTCCCGATCCACCTTCCGAATTCGGAATCCGATTTCGGATCAGGGGTCGTGAGACAGGCGATTTCCGGCGGCGTTCGAAAGCGGAGCATGTTCCAACGCCGCTCGACCCGCTACGCTGCGCGCCATGTCTGACTGGACCGAGGTCGGCGACCGGGTATTCGTCAAGCGGTACACGTTCTACGACCAGAACATCGGCGTCGTCCTCGGCGAGACGGGGGTCCTCGTCATCGACACCCGAACCAGCCACCGCCAGGCGGAGGAGACGATCGCCGACATCCGGACGATCACTCCCCTGCCGGTCTTGCAGGTGGTGAACACCCACGGGCACTACGACCACTGCTTCGGCAACCACGCCTTCCGCCCGGCGGGGATCTGGGGTCACGACCGCTGCGTCCGGATGATCATCTCGACCGGCGACAAGCAGCGGGCGACGGCGGCGAAAGCTCTCCCGGACCTGGCGGGCGAGCTCGCCGAGGTTGTCCTCGATCCTCCCGATCGGACGTTCATCGAGTCGGCGAACATCGAGATCGACGGCGGCGGGCGGTCGGTGGAGCTGCGTTACCTCGGCCGCGGCCACACAGACAACGACATCGTCGTTCTCGTCCCCGATGCCGACGTTCTCTTCGCGGGCGACCTGCTCGAGAACGACGCGACGCCGTTCTTCGGCGACGGCTACCCGATGGACTGGCCGGCCACCGCGGAGCGCCTGGTTGCGCTGGTCACGGGCCCTGTCGTCCCCGGTCACGGCTCGATTGGCGACCGCGCGTTCGCCGTCCGTCAGATGACCGAATTCAGGACGGTCGCGGAGCTCGGGAAGCTCGTCCACGACGGGGTGCTCGATCTGGATGCCGCCGTTCTGCGGACGCCCTACCCGGCCGACACCGCGCTCGAGCCACTGACGAGAGCGATCGCGCAGCTCCGCGGCGAGCTGGACTGACGGCCGCGGGCTAGGCGCCGACCCGCACGATCCAGCGCCCGCGGGCAACACCCGCGAGGATCCCGTCGAGGGCGGGCTCCAGGGTGTCGAGCGTCACCTCGGCGACACTCTCACCCAGACCGTTCGGGCGGAGGTCGCTCCCGAGCCGTGCCCAGAGCGCCCGCCGAGCGTCGATCGGCACGGCCGACGAATCCATGCCGAGCAGCGCCACCCCGCGGAGAATGAACGGCAGGACCGTGGTGCTGAGGACGAAGCCGCCGGCGTTTCCGGACGAGGCGACGGCGGCGCCCTGTCGGAGCGTCCGCAACACGTATGGCAGCGTCGCCCCGCCGACCGCGTCGACTGCCCCCGCCCAGCGTGCCGACTCGAGGGGCCGAGGGCTCTCGGCCGTGACCTCGTCGCGCGGCACGATTCCCGCCGCGCCGAGCGACCGCAACCGTGTCTCCTCATCGGCCTTGCCGGTCGCTGCCCAGACCTCGTGCCCGCGGGCGGCGAGGATCGCGACCGCGCTGCTCCCGACACCGCCGCTCGCACCGGTCACCAGCACGGGGCCGTCCCCAGGCCGGAGCCCCCGCGCCTCCAGCGCGACGACGGACATTGCCGCGGTGAAACCCGCGGTGCCGATCGCCATCGCGTCCCGAGCTGACAGGCCCTCGGGGAGTGGCACGACATAGCCGGCGGGAAGCCTCGCGTACTCGCTGAATCCGCCGTGACGCGCGACGCCGATGTCATAGCCGTGGGCGAGCACCGCCTGACCGGGGCTGAAGTCGGGGTCGCGCGAACCCAGGACGATCCCGGCGATGTCGATCCCCGGGATGATCGGGCTGATCCGCGCGACCTTGCCGTCGGCGGTCGAGGCCAGGCCGTCCTTGTAGTTGACGCTCGACCACTCGACTCGGATGTGGACCTCGCCGTCCGGGAGGTCCCCCTCGGCGAAGTCGCGGACGCCGCGCGTGAACGCGTCGTCCCGGCGGTCCGCGACGAAAGCCCGAAACGTCGAAGGAATTGCGGCCATGGCGCAAGCCTACCGTCCAGCCCGCCTCGGATCAGCCCTCGACGAGCGGGATGTCGACGACGTGCGACGACACGAACCAGGTCTGAAGCTCGTGCGTCCGGAGCACATCTCCCATCAACAGGTCGTTGGAGCCCCAGTCCTTGCTCTTATCCGTCTTGTCGATCCCGGTACGGACCTTCTCGATGATCTCCTCGTGGGCGTTGAGGAGACGGTGGATCATCGCCGGGACGTCCTCGGAACCGTTCGGCGGGCGGTCGATCGTCGTCAGCTCGGCGGCATGACGAGGGTCGCCGACGGCGATCCCGCCCAGGCTCTGGACCCGCTCTGCCAGCTGGTCGATCAGGGCGCTCTGCTCCTCGGCGTGCTTGTCGAAGAGGAGATGGAGCTGGTAGAACGTCGGGCCCGCGACGAGCCAGTGGTGCTTCTTGTAGAGGCTGTAGAGGATCATGGAGTCCGCGAGGATCTCGTTGAGCAACCGGCAGCTCTCGGAGCGGGCGGTCGCCGACAGCGCGATCGGGGCCAGCCGCAGCGTCCCGAACCGCTGGACTTCGATGCCGAGCGGCGCGAGGCGTGCCTCGGGCGAACGGCGCCGGCCGTTTCTGGACGAACCGGCTCCACCACGAGCCGTTGCCTTCGAGGTCTTACCTGCCATCACGTGACCTCCATTTTCTGAGACCGCTGCCGGCGAGCTTTCACGCCGGCACGAGAAAGTCCTGGTCGACGTAGCACCACGCCCAGTCCTCGCCCGGCTCCAGCGACCGGACGACCGGGTGACCGACCGCTTGCTCGTGGGCCGACGCGTGGCGATTCGGCGACGAGTCGCAGCATCCCACCTTCCCGCACGTCAGGCAGATCCGGAGGTGGACCCACCAGCTCCCGACCTTCAGGCACTCCTCGCAGCCCGGAGCGGACGGGACAACGTCACGGATCATGTGGAGGTGGGTACAGCCGGCCATCAGGGCGCGCTTGGGCTCGGCGAGGGCTCGGGCGTGGGTTCCGGCATCGGGGGCGGGGTCGGTTCGGGTGTCGGCGGCTGGGTCTGAGTTGGTGGCGGCGTTGGCTTCGGTGTCTTGGTCGGCCTCGGCGTCCTGGTCGCGGTTGGCTCCGGTGTCGCGGTCGGCCTGGCTGTCGGCCTTGCCGTCGGCCTCGCGGTCGGACGCGGCGTAGCCGCAGGGCTGCAGGTGCTGACGCCGGAGCCCGACACGCTGCCAGACGACGGCGGCACCTGGTAGTCGACCGACGGGAGCGTTCCAGGGGTCGAGAACAGGTTGGCGGCGAGCGCCCGGATCTCCTCGACATTGGGAATCAGGATCGACCCACGTGCGTCGCTGCCAGATCGAACGAGCGGGTGCCTGATCACCGCGCGGTAGGTGGATGCCCGTTCGACCCGCGAGGCGACGTCGGCGATCGAGGGCAGGAGATCCCGAGGGACGTTCGTCTCGACGGTCTTGCCGATCGCCTGCAGGAAGCCGATCGGGTCGCCAAGGAAGCCGCCCGACTTCACCGCGTCGCGGATGCCGGAGAGGACCTCCTGCTGGCGCGCCGCGCGGGTGAAGTCGCTCTCGCCGGCCGCCTTCCGGACGCGCGCGAACGCGAGCGCCTCGTTGCCGTTGAGGTGGTGACGCCCCTTGGCGATCGAGAAGCCGTTCGAGAAACCGTATTCGTCGTAGCCCGGGTCGCAGAAGCCGTCCGCGACGTCAACGTCCACGCCGCCGAGGGTGTCGACGACGCGGACGAAGCCGGCCAGGTTGACCTGGGCGTAGTAGTCGATCCTCAAGCCGAGCAGGGTCCCCATCGCGCCCATGAGCACGTCGCGACCGGTTCCATCCGCGCCCGGGAAGTCGTTCGGGTTGTGGCGGGCGTACGAGAGCAGGCCGTTGACCTTGCCCCGGAAGCTACGCCCGTCGGGCAGCGGGACGTCGACCATGTCCCGCGGGATCGAGACCATGGAGACTGTCTCCGCGATTGGGTCGAGTGAAGCGACGATCATCGTGTCGGTGAGGAAGGTGTTGCGCCCGGCGCCCTGATCGACACCGATGAGCAGGATGTTCCGTCGAGGCCCTGTCAGCGCCGCCACGGAAGCCGACGGCGACGCGGATGGCAGGTCGAAATCGGACGAACCGGGTTCGAGGGCGTACCCGGGCGGGAGCCACGCTCCAACAGTGGTCGGCTCGTATGGGACGACCTCATCGGTGACCTCGCGCGCGACGTTCGTTACGTAGCCGGCGTAGACCTGCGGCACGATCAGGACGATGGCGATCAGGACGACCGGTCCGATGTCGCGGCGACCGATCCTCGGCGTCGTCGGCTGGAACAGGCTCGAGGCGACGGCGAGCAGCCGCCAGGCCAGGATGAGGGCCTGGATCAGGAAGAACGAGGCCAGGGCCACCGGGTCGAGGACGAGCGTGACCAACCGGACGGTCGGCGTGAACACGACGATCAGGATGGCGGCCAGCAGCAGGCCGATGATCGGCAGGGCAAAGACCGCAGCGCGGCGTCGCCGGCCGGCCAGCAAGTGACCGAGGCCGGGAAACAGCGCGTCGAGGAATGCGGAAAGGAGACGACTCCGCCGGACAGGATCGACGGCGGCCGCAGCCCTCTCCTGCGGGTGGCTCACGAGAACGGAGGTTACCAGTTCAGGCCGGGCTACCCTGCTGCGGTATCATCGCGGGCGCGTCACTGGCGAGTGGCCAAGCGGTAAGGCGCCTGACTCTGGATCAGGAGATCGAAGGTTCGAATCCTTCCTCGCCAGCCAACACCACGACCTGTTGGGGTGTCGAGGAAAACGACCACAACATCTTGTGGAGGAGCCGTTTTCCCCGGGCCCGCGTGGAGCAAGAACGGCGGTCCCTGAAAATCAGGCGCACTCGTTTTGAGCGCGAAACGGTCGTTTGTGCGCCTGACTCTTCCCGGCTTGTGCGCCTGACTCTTCCGGACAAATGACCTTGACTCCGAGTTGAGATCGACGTTTTCAGGCTCCGTAACAGAGGCCTTTCGTCTCGTCCGCCAAGCCGGATCCGGGCTGTGGCGTCCACCTCGACGATCGCGGTTTCGTTACGTATCTGGCGAGGTCGGTTGGGTACCAGCAGAACCCCTCAGATCTCAGTCCGCATCCTCTGGCACCGCGGGTCCCGCCGAGGCATCGACACACCGGAACGTCGACTTCCGCAGCGTCGAGGTCGGACGGGCACGCGCGGGCGCGCAGCGAACCGCTGGTCGCGAATCAGGTCGCCTCGGAAGTGGCCTCGACCGCTTTGAGCTTGTCGCGCGTGGCACTCCACCCGGCGAGTTCGCGTAGCCCAGCCTCGGAGGGAGAGCCCATCGCGCATGCGTCCGGAGTCAGACGGGCCGAAATAAACTCGGGCCCCGACAACGATGCGTTCGTAGATTGCGTTTAGCAGCTCCGCGCGGCCGTCGGGAGTTGCCATTGCCCACGTCTCGGGCAGTGCTCGCAACTTCGCGATCACCTTGTCGGCCGAAGCCACCGCATGAGTCGGCTCACGTTCCTCGGCAATGGCGAGCTCGGTCCGCAGGGTGGCCATCCTTGCCAAGTAGGTCGGATCGTCGAGCTGACCAGCGGCCAGCTCCCGCCCTGAGAACAGGCCCGCTCCATGCACGTCGCCGATCGCTAGTGACGGGTCGCGTACCCGAGCAGAACCGGCGAGGAGCCGCTCGCCGGTGACCCGGGTATCGTCCTGCGTCCTTCGTCGGCGATCGTGTCGAGCACCGCCAGCCCGATGGCGGCCGACACCGGGTTCCCACCGGACGTGTCTTGCTACTGGGGCTGGCCTCCGCGATCGCGGAGCCAGGCAGAGATCAACGCGGGCCAGCGTCGCTTCTCGGCGGGCCGTGTCGAGACGTTGGGTAGTCGATCGGCGAGACATCGGGCGAGCTCCTGCGAGGCCGCGCCAGTCCGCGGTCCGATCTCAATCGGTCGCGCCGGGAGGGGGATCGACGCGAAAGAAATGACGAATGAAGACAGGCCAACCGGCGAGGCACTCGGCCAGTTGCATTGCCCGAGTACCATCGGGCCAGGGTCGCACCAGGTCGATCGATGTCACAGATCGAGCCCTTCGATGCAGAAACTGGTCGCCGAGATCATGGCGGCATGGCGCCGCGCCGAGCGGCTGACGGCTACGCTTCCCGCCGACAGCCTCGAGCACGAGGCCGCGCAACGGGCCTGCAGCAGTCTCCGGGACGCGTACCAGGATCTGACGCACTCGGGCGTCGCGGCCGCTCTCACGGCGGCTGAGGCCAGGATGCTCCTTCGGGACGCAGCGAGCGACGTCGACGACGCAGACACGGAGCCCTAGACAGGTGGGGCGCCCAGATAAGCCCGTACGTAAGCGGCCCTGACCAGCCTCTCCGCGCCCGCCGCTGCGCGCGTCGCGGCTACGTCCTCGAGGCTAAACCGACGGCACAGCGACGGCGTGACGCCGTGATCTCGCGGTACGCGGCGTCCCAGTCGTCGGCCGTCAGACTCCGGCCGAGTCGGGCCGTCCTTAGAGGCCCACCCATCTAACGCTGAGGCCGCGCGATCGGGACGTTCTCCTACCACTGCACGATCCACACCTACATGGTGGGCAAGGTTGTGGACCTCGCCGCCGGGGTGACCGCTCCGCCAACGGACACGGACTTTGTGGAGGGGACGGCAAGCCCGCAGTCGGGCGGCGGCCTGTCGGTAACGCTGCTCCTCGTCGGCCTGAGCGAGGGATCCTCGCGCTCCGCCGGTTCCGGAAGGACGCGTGAGCTGCCGAGATCAAGCTATCCCGATCAATCAGCGAGGTTCCAAGGCGGAGACGAAGAGCCAGCCAGCGGCACGTCCAGCGTAGATCAATTGCTCGAGGGTCAGACCCGATCGCGCCCGAAGGTCACTGAGATGACGCTTGACGGTGCTCGGCCTGATGCCCACCAGCTCGGCGGCGTCCTGGACGGATCCGCCAGCAGCTACGTAAGCGGCGAGCACGTCCATCTGTCGCGGCGTCCCCGTTGGTGAAAGCGCCGCGCAGGCGCCCGTCCGTCATGCCAGGAGCCTCGCGAGGGCGGCCAACCACTCGTAGCGGCCCTCGATCGGCATGCCGTAGGCGCTGACCCGACCTTTCGGGCGCGCCATTGCAGCATCCCGCAAACGCGAGCGCCAGCCCATGCTAGCTCGGCGCGACGCCGCTGAACCCCCAGCGTACCGAGCCACCTCGCAAGGTAGCTGAGCCTCGGTCTTTCGGCTCCCCGCGAGCTCGTCCCAGCCGCCAGGCGGCCGTGGGCCATACCGATCGACCAGTTCGCCCGGACATTTACGAATTATCAGCCGGGACGATGCGCGCGAGAGATCTCTTATCCGATCTGTCGATCGGGTGCAAGGTTCGGGGTGGAAACGCTGAGGTTCAAGAGTGGGCCCGAGGACCATGCTCCACCTCCATCAGTTGGAGGAATCGATGCTTTCATTCATGCGCTCGGTCGGCTTGACGTCCGACATGCTCTACGTCGCCTCGCTGGGCTCGATTCTCGCGTCGCTCGCGCTCTGGTTCATGCCTCGCCGAGGAGACGACTCGGACAAGGGCAGGCCGGAACGCCTCGCGATCTTCGTGGGTCTCTGGCCGCCGACATTGTTCCTCATGGGCCATGCGCTCCGAGACGAGGAAGCACCTGAGCCACGATCACAGTGAGGGCATCGAGCGGCGCGCATAGGTCCGCGAAACCCAGGCTTCCTGTCGTGCTCTGGAGCACCGCCACCCCTATTCGCGCAGCTGGCGCAGACGTCAGGGCGTTGAGTCAACGCGAGATGCGGCTCCCGAGGCGCGCTGCGGCCCGCATGAGCACCCGGCGGTGAATATCCAGCCATCGCCCACGCAGGCTACGAGAACGGATCGGCACCGAACACCTGCTCCCGGGCCGGGCGCCTCGTCCGGACCGTCGGACGAGGCCCTGATCGCCGGGCTGGCCGCGGGCCGCCTTGAGGCCTTGGACGCCCTTTACGAGCGCTACGGATCCACGGCGTACGGATTAGCGCGCCGCATCACAGCGGATGATGGCCTGGCCGCAGATGCGCTCGAGGCGGCATTCCTCGGGGCCTGGCGCGCCGCGGCTAGCCTCGCACCGGACCGCCGGACGGCCCGAGCGTGGCCGCTCACGATGGTCCACGATCACGCGATCGAGGCAGTTCGGCGGCGCCGGGCCGCGGGCGACCCCGCGGACAAGCTCGAGGGCGTGCGGGCGCTCGAACGACTGGTGAGCCTCGAGACCTGGGACGAGGTCCGGGTGCAACCCGGCGGAGCGACGGTGGTTGCCGCGCTCGCGCACCTGCCGGTCGACCAGCGTCGATCCCTGGAGATGGCCTACTTCGACGGCCTGTCGGAGTCCGAGATCGCCACCCGTACGGGGGTGCCCGTGCGCACCGTGCGGAGCCGGCTCCGCCTGGCCCTCATGGGGCTGCGCGGCGAGCTCGAGCGGCGCCGCACGACTACGGCCAGTTGCTGACGCCGACGAAGGGAGATCACCGAACCCGGCGTCGCGGGTCCACGCTGTCGAGATGGGACGACCGGCCAACGACGACTGAACTGTCGGGCCGACCCGAATGGTCAGATTGTCGAGAGGATCTCCCCGGTGTCGAGGGCGACGACCGTGACCTCCTGCTCGTCGACGAGGCCGGGACCAGCCGACGGGCGCATGCCGCACCGACCTTGAGGTGGTGGAGGCGGCCGATGTCGCCACATCTCGGGCCGCAGGTGACAAGCCGATCTCGGCCTCGGCGCGCTTGACGACCGCGAGGCACGCCGCATGCCGGAACGCGATGTCGCCGGCCCGACGATCGCGTCCGTGGTGCTCATCGTATCGCCGGGTCGGCGCGAACCTGATGGCACGAAAAGAGGGCTGACACGGCGCTCGCATCAGCCCTCGATATCGACGCGCGAAGGTCGGTCAGGCGGTGCCGCCTTCCCCCTCGTACCGCGCATCGAGCTCATTCCATTGCTGATTCTCCTCGCGGGCCGTGATCACGTGCCATGCGATCCACAGTACGACCCCAACGATCGTCAGCGCCACCTCGGTCCCGACGAACGGGTAGATGGGGCCGATCTCGGCGGGGTTGGCCCAGGATTCGATCCCGGTCGGCATCGTTCAGATCCTCCTTGCGTGGCGGGTCATGTCGATCCGTGGGCTTCGCGCCGTTCGATCGGCTCGAAGTCCGTGTCGACGTGCGGCAGGTACGGATACCCGTCGCCCATCGTGTTGGTATCCACCCCGGCGAGTTCGACCCGGCGCGGGACGCGCAGGAAGCCGATCTTCTTGAGGATCCGCGCCAGCACGTAGAACGGCAGGAACCCGAGGACGCCGAACATGATGACGGCGCCGATCAGGTTGCCGATCGGATTGACGGCAGGGAACCCGTCCGGCGTCACGCCGAACCAGGGCAGGGCGCTGCCGACGACGGGCGCCGCCGCAGGATAGCCCCACAGCAGGAACCCGGCGATGACGACGCCGAAGAACCCGGAATAGCCGTGGACCGCGACGGCACCGACGCCATCGTCGATCTTGAACCGGCGCTCCACGTAGTAGTGGCCCTTGTAGGCGACGATCGCGCCGGCGACGCCGACGAGGGTCGCCTGGATCGGGTGATAGAGGTCGTTGCCGGCCGAGGCCGCGATGATGCCGGTGAGACCGCAGGAGAGCGTCCAGTACGGATCGCCCTTCGAGAGGTAGTAGCCGGCCATCAGCCCGCCCGACAGCGACATCAGGAAGTTGAACGTGATGCCCGACAGGGTCGTCGGCATCAGGTAGATGTTCGTCGCCGAGAAGAACGGCTCGGCTTCGGTCCCGATGTTGAAGACCGGGATGTTGCACGCGGCGTAGAAGCCCCAGAAGCCCGTGTAGACGAGCAACAGGCCGATGCACGCCATCCAGACGTTGTGCGGTCGGATGTTGCGGATCTCGCCGTTCGGACCGAACTTCCCGATCCGCGGTCCGAGGACCACCAGGACGCCGAGGGCGGCGCCACCGGCGATGGCGTGGATGACTCCGGACGCGTACGCGTCGTGATAGCCCATGAGCTGGACCATCCAGCCGTTCGGCGCCCAGCCCCAGGCCGCGTCGATGATCCAGAAGACCGAGCCGATCGCCACGGCCATGATCAGGAAGGCGCCCGTCTTGGTGCGCTCCATGATCGCGCCGGAGATGATCGACGCGGCCGTCCACGAGAACAGCAGGAATGCGGCCCAGAAGACGCCCGTGATGCGGTCGCCCATGTTCGGCCCCATCAGGACCGACCAGGGGTAGAAGCTCTCGGCCAGCTCCGGCACGCCGCCGTTGAGGAACGGACCGTTGACGAACGCGAAGTAGATCCACCATCCGAAGAGGAAGAACGTCACCGTCACCACGGGGATGACCATGATGTTCTTGATCAGGATGTGCTGGAGGTTCTTGCGCCTCGACACGCCGACTTCGTACGTCGCGAAGCCCACGTGGATGAGGAACATCATGACGACCGTCACCCAGTAATAGAACTCGGTGAACAGGACGTTCAGGGAATCGGTCAGATCGGACATACCCTCCCTCTCCGGTGCGGTATCGATCCACTGCTCGGCGACACCGATCTCCGGTCGCCGTTTCCGTCGGGAACCCCCTGGGCGATGCTGTCGAGCGAGCGGCCTCCTTCCTCCCCGTCAACCCGCGCCGGGGCGATCCTCGTCATCGAGTTCCACCGTGATCGACAGGAATTCGTGCGGGCAGCACGTTCAGCCGCTCGGGTCCGTGCGGCGTCTGCCCATCGAACATGAGCGAATCCCCGGGCTCCATCGGGTAGGTCTGGCGCCCGTAGCGATAGACGAACGAGCCCTTCCAGGGCGTAGAGGAACTCGACCCCGAGGTGCTGGAAGAGCGGGAACGTCTCCCGCTGCTCGGTGAGCGTCACGAGGAACGGCTGGACCCGCCGCTGTCGCGCCCTTGGCGGCCGCGAGTAGTTCGTATCGATGCCCGTGGCGGGTACCCTGCCGCACGAGTTCGATCCCCTCGCCGGCCCGGACGTGGGAGGCATCGCGCTCCTCCTCGAACCCGCGAAAGAACGTCGTGACGGGGACTTCGAGGGCCTGCGACAGCCGCGCGAGGGTCCGGAGGCTCGGGGACGTCTGCGAGTTCTCGATCTTGGAGATCATCCCGAGGGACAGTCCGGACCGATCCGCGACGTCCTGGAGCGTCAGCGACAGCCGATGGCGCTCCTCGCGCAGGCGGGTGCCGATGGCCTGGGTGATGGCGTCCTCGAGGAACGCGGATTCATCATCCAGCAGCGTCGCGATCGCCTCGTCGGTTCCTGGCATCGCCACTCCGCGCGTCCGAACGCCGACCGGGCGTCGCAGCGGGAGCGTACACCATCAGGAAAGTCGTTCAAGTCCCATATCTAGGTAGAAGTTGCATGACAGTGGAGCGCGGCCTATCCTCTTCCCTGAGAGTGAAGCTGCTCACGGGCTCCTGGCCGGAGGGACATCGCGCTCGTTCAACCCGTGGTGGAGTGGGACCATGTGTGGCATCGCCGGCTACCTGTCCAAGCGGGAGGACCCCGAGCCGGTCGGTCGGATCATGCTCGACATGCTGACGAGCCTTGCCCGGCGCGGCCCCGATTCGGCCGGCATGGCGCTCTTCCGAAGCGAACCCGCCCACCGCGACGCGTGCTGGATCCGCCTCCCCGAGACCGGCGACCCCGTGGCCCACGAGCGCGAGATCCTGGCCGGGCTCGCGACGGTCGGCAAGGTCGGGAACGTCGAGCGGCACCACGGCCTGCTGCGGGTCGAGCTCGCGACGGTCGCCGGTCCGGCGGAGATCCGGGCCGCCGCCGAGCGCGGGTCGGACGACGTCGAGGTGGTCAGCCTCGGTCGGCAGATGGAGCTCGTGAAGCAGGTCGGTCACCCTGACGGACTCGATGATTCGATCGATCGTCCAGGGGTTCCGTGGGAGCCATGCCATCGGCCATACCCGGCTGTCCACGGAGAGTCGCGTCGACCTGACGCACTCGCAGCCGTTCTGGGCCCGCGGCATCGCGGATGTCGCCACGGTCCACAACGGCCACATCACGAACTACCACAAGCTGCGCAGCCGCTACGAGCAGCGTGGCGTCCGCTTCTTCTCCGAGAACGACTCCGAGGTGATCGGCGTCTACCTTGCCGACCAGCTCGATCGCGGCCTCAGCCTGGAGGCCGCGCTCGAGGCGTCGCTCGACGATCTCGATGGCAGCTTCTCCTACCTGGTCGCGAGCGGCGACGCCATCGGTTTCGCCCGCGATCCGTTCGCCCTCAAGCCGCTGATCACCGTCGAGACCGACGACTACGTCGCCATCGCGAACGAGGAGATCGCCATCCGCGCCGCCCTCGGACCCGCCGGCGTCGCCCACGAACCGTCCGGCCACGTCTCCCGCGTGTGGCATCGATACGGGACTCGCCGCGGCCGTCGCCTCATGAGCGCCGCCGGCACCGCGCGCGGCCGCCTCGAGATCGATGCCTCCGAGCGACCGGTCCGGGAGATCAACCAGGCCATCCGGGCCGCACTCGCGGACGGATCGGCCGGTGACCGTGCGCGATCCCGGCGCGCGGCACAACCTCGGCGTCGCGCTCCTGACGCCGGGTGAGGTGACCTTCGATGGGAGCGTCGGCTACTACTGCGGCGGCATGAGCGATGGCGCCACCGTGCGCATCGGGGGCAGCGCCGGCTGGGGCGTCGCCGAAGGGATGCTCTCGGGCACGGTCATCGTCGACGGGAACGCCGGCAACAGCGCGGCGGCGTCGATCCGCGGCGGGACGGTCGTGATCCGCGGGGACTGCGCCGCGCGGGCCGGCATCTCGATGAAGGGCGGCCGTCTGCTCGTCTCGGGGAACGCGGGCTACATGACCGGGTTCATGATGCAGAAGGGGTACATCGCGATCGCCGGGGACGCCGGTGATGCCCTGGCCGACTCGATGTACGAGGGCACGGTCTACGTCGCCGGCGAGGTCGCCTCGTTCGGCAATGACGCCGCCGTGGACGACGCGACTGCGGAGGATCAGTCGATGCTCGAACTCGCCTTCGCCGAGTTCGATCTGCCCAAGCCCGGACGCTTCCGCAGGATCGTCGCGGGACGCAAGCTCTGGAACTTCCAGACCCACGAGATCGACACCTGGCGGGACGCGCTGTGAGCCAGGAGCCGCCGCGCGAGGACCCGCAGGGGATCCGGACCAGCCCCATCTACACGCCGAGCGTCATCGGCGAGATCCAGGAGAAGGCCGCGCTCGGGCGTTACCTGATGCGTGGATTCGGGACGCTCCGGACCAAGCCGCTGCCGTCGCTCGATGACCTGACCTTCCTGCCAGCGTCCCTGACCCGCATCCCCCTCGAGGGGTACCGCGAGAAGTGCGTCACGACGACGGTCCTCGGGACCCGGTTCGCGGAACAGCCGATCTCGCTCGACATCCCGATCATGATCACCGGGATGAGCTTCGGCGCGCTGTCGCTCAATGCCAAGGTCGCGCTCGCGCGCGGCGCGAGCCGGGTCGGCGGCTCCACGACGTCGGGCGATGGCGGGATGCTCCCCGCGGAGCGTGAGAACTCGAAGACGATGATCGTGGAGGTCCTGCCGAGCCGCTATGGCGCGAGCGTCCACCACCTTCGCCAGGCGGACGGCATCGAACTGACGATCGGCCAAGGTGCGAAGCCAGGGACCGGCGGCCTGCTCCTCGGTTCCAAGGTGTCGCCCGAGATCGCCGCCATCCGCGACCTGCCGCCCGGCGTCGACCAGCGATCCCCCGCGCGCCACCCGGACTTCCTCGGTCCGGACGACATGACCCTCAAGATCGAGGAGCTGCGAGAGGCGACGGACTGGCGCGTCCCGATCTTCGTCAAGATCGGCGCGACGCGCACGTTCGACGACGTCAAGCTCGCCGCCAAGTGCGGCGCGGACGTCGTCGTCGTCGACGGCATGGAAGGCGGCACGGCCGCGTCGCCGGAGATCCTCCAGGACCACACCGGGATCCCGACGCTCGCCGCGATCGTCGAGGCGCGCCGCGGGCTCGAGGACATCGGCATGCTCGGCGAGGTCCAGATCATCGCGGCCGGCGGGATCCGCAGCGGCGTGGACGTGGCGAAGGCCCTCGCGCTCGGGGCCGACGCCTGCTACATCGGGACGGCCGCGCTCATCGCGCTCAACTGCAACGCCCCGCTCTACGTCGAGGACTACGCGGCCATCGGGACCGCAGCCGGGCGCGTGCCACCACTGTCACACCGGTCGATGCCCGGTCGGCATCACGACGCAGGATCCGGAGCTCGTGGCCCGGCTGCCCGTCGACGAGGCGACGGACCGGGTCGCCAACTTCCTGACCGCGATGACCCTCGAGGTCCAGATGCTCGCCCGGGCCTGCGGCAAGGCGAACATCCACGACCTGGACCCGGACGACCTGCGCGCGCTGACGATCGAAGCCGCGGCGATCACCGGGATCCCGCTGGTCGGCACGCACTGGGTCCCCGGTGCGTCGAGCGGCCTCGGCTGAGAGACTGACCGCGTGTCGTTCCTGATCGGGTGCCCGCTCTGTGGCCCCCGCGATGTCGCCGAGTACCGCTACGGAGGAGAGGTCCAGGCGCGTCCGACGCCCGGGGCGGCGCAGGCCGACTGGTCGTCGTACCTCTATGGACGGACCAATGTCTCGGGCATCGAACGGGCCTGGTGGTTCCACCGCGCTGGCTGCCGTCGCTGGTTCCAGGCGGTGCGCGACACCCGGACCAACGACGTGCTCCGCGTGGGCTGGACCCTCCCCGCGGATCCAGCCTCGGCGACGACCGATGGCTGACCGCCGTCTCGCGGATCCGGCGGGCCAGGAGCTTCGTCGGGATGAGCCCATCGAGTTCTGGTTCGATGGCCGTCGGCGGACGGGACTCGGCGGCGACACGATCGCCTCCGCGCTGACCGCGCACGGCGACGACGTCCTGTCACGGAGCTTCAAGTACCACCGACCGCGCGGGGTCATGTGCGCGACGGGGCGCTGCCCGAACTGCCTCGTCGACGTGAATGGGGAGCCGAGCGTTCGCGCCTGCGTTACGCCGATCACCCCGGGGATGCGCGTCCGAAGTCAGAATGCATGGCCATCGCTGCGTCGCGACCTGCTGAGCCTGACCGACCGCTTCGATCGGTTCTTCCCGGTGGGGTTCTACTACAAGACCTTCATCCGGCCCCGACGCTTCTGGCCGCTCTACGAGGCGGTCCTGCGGCGGATCGCCGGCCTCGGTCGGGTCGACATCACCGCCCGGCCGAACCTGCGCCAGCGCAAGCGGCACCTCCACGCGGACGTGGTTGTGGTCGGCGGCGGTCCGGCAGGGTGCCTGGCGGCGCTCGAAGCGGCGGCCGGCGGCGCTCGAGTCATCCTGGTTGATGATGGGACGCGGCTCGGGGGGCACCTGCGCACGCAAACCCGGCAGGTGTCGGGAGACTCGCGGATCGCCGATCTCGACGGGGTCGCCGCAGCGGACCGGCTGGCCTCGCTGGTTGCGGCGGAGCCCCGGATCGAGTACCTCACCTCCGCCACGGCGATCGGCATGTACGACGGCGGTCTCGTCGGGATCACCCAAGGGTCGACCTTCGTCCGCGTCCGTGCGGCTCGCGTCGTCCTCGCGACCGGCGCCGCCGAACGGCCGATGCTGTTCGACGCCAACGACCGTCCCGGGATCATGCTCGCGTCGGCCGCGCTTCGGCTCGCGCACCTGCACGGGGTCCGAGGCCGGTCGTCGCGCGATCGTGGTGACCGACGACGACCACGGGTGGCGACAGGCTGCCGAATGCCTCTCGGTCGGGATCCCGGTGGTCGCGATCGTCGACACGCGGGGGTCGGCGGATCGCCCTGAGCCGTCCGAGGCCGCCGCGCTCCAGGCAGCCGGCACCGAGACCGTGTTCGGGGCGGCGCTGTTGGCGGCCAAGGGTCGATCGCACGTGACCGGTCTGCGATCCGTGCCGCCGATGGGACGACGCGGACGATCGCCGGTGACCTGGTCCTGATGGCCCCGCGGCCCGAGCCGGTCGTGACCCTCGCGTCGCAGGCCGGACTGGCACTCGCGTTCGAACCTCGGCTGGCCGAGTGGATCCCGGTCGCCGGCTCGGCCGACGTCGTCGTGACGGGGCACATGACCGGGCTGACCGATGACGATCTGATCGCGGCCGGCGCGGTGCTCGCCGGGCGGGTCGCCGCCGGCCGCGGTGACGCCGACGCCGCCGCCCACGACCACCACGCGGACCGCGTCGCCGCCGCCTTTGCCGCCCTCCCCGAGCCGGTCGCGACGGTCCTGCCGTCCGGACGCAAACCGTTCGTCTGCGTCTGCGAGGACGTGACCGCCAAGGAGCTCGCCCAGGGGATCCGCGAGGGGTTCGATTCGCTCGAGACGCTCAAGCGCTACAGCACCGTCACGATGGGTCCCTGCCAGGGCAAGCAGTGCCACGGCAACGCCGCTCGCGTCACGGCCGCGATCCGGGGCGTGTCGCGCGAAGCGACCGGGCTGACCACCTATCGGCCACCGGTCCAGCCCGTTCCGCTCGCGGTCCTCGCCGGTCCGCATCTCAGCCCGGTCCGTCGCACCGCCCTCCACGAGCGGCACGACGCGGCGGGCGCGACATGGATGGACATGGGTGACTGGAAGCGCCCGCTCCACTACGGCGACGTCGCCGAGGAGTGCCGCACGGTCCACGAGGGCGTCGGCCTCATCGACGTCTCGACCCTCGGCAAGCTCGACGTGCGCGGACGGGACAGCGGGACGTTCCTGGACTGGCTCCACCCGAATCGGTTCAGTGACCTTCGCGTCGGTCGGATCCGATACCGCGCGATGACCGACGACGCCGGCATCATCCTCGACGACGGGACGGTCGCCCGGCTCGGGGAGGACCGCTACCTCGTGACGACCGGGACCGGCAGCCTCGATGCCGTCGACGGGTGGCTCCGCTGGTGGCTGGCCGCGTCCGACCGGCGCGTCGATGTCACCAATGTCACCGCGCGGTACGCGGCGATGAACCTGGCCGGACCCCGCGCGCGAGATGTCCTGGCTCGGCTCACCGACATCGACGTGTCCCCAGACGGGCTCAAGTACCTTGACGCGCGGGAGGCTCTGGTCGCGGGCGTCCCGACGATCCTGCTGCGGATCGGGTTCGTCGGGGAGCTGGCCTACGAGCTCCATGCCCCGGCCGATCGGGCCGCCCACCTCTGGGATTCGCTGATGGCCGCGGGCGCCGATGCAGGCATCCAGCCGTTCGGGGTGGAGGCGCAACGGATCCTTCGCCTCGAGAAGCAGCACGCGATCGTCGGGCAGGACACGGACGCACTGTCCGATCCACGCGGCGCGTCGATGGCCTGGCTGATCAAGGCCGACCGACCGGACTTCATCGGCCGCGATGCGATGGCGTTCCTCGATGCGCGTGGGCCGCGCGACGTCCTGACTGGGTTCGAGATGATCGGGACGGCCGTACCCGCCGAGGGAGCCGCGGTCGTCCGGGACGGCCGCCCGATCGGGAGGGTCACGAGCAGCAAGTGGAGTCCCACGCTCGGCAAGGCGATCGGGCTCGCGTGGGTCCCGGCCGAGGACGCGGTCGAAGACGGCCCGCTCGTCGTCCGGCTCGGCACCGGGCGCGAGGGGTCCACGGCACCGGCCGTCGTGCGCACCGCCCCCTTCTATGACCCTGCCGGCGAGCGGGTGCGATCGTGACCGCCCTTCCGCCGATTCGCGCCCGTCCGGCGAAGCGCGATCGAACCCGCCCATGCGCTGCTCGGCGCGCGCTGGATCTCCGACACCGTCCGCTGGCCCGATGGGTACGGCGCCGATGGGCGCGCGGAGGCGGCAGCCGTGGAGGCCGGCGCCGGTCTCGCCGAGATCGGGCCATTCGAGGAGTGGCTGCTGCGTGGCCCCGGCGCCGTCGCGGCCGCTGGTCGGATCGGTGGCGGGGTCGGGATGGCGACGGTCGGGCGAGTCATGGCGCTCGGCGCGTCCGCCGCCTCGGCGACGGCCTGGATCCTCGGGCCGGACGAAGTCCTCCTGGTCGGCCCCATCGAGGGCGGCTCGCTCGACTCGCTGACCGGTGGCCTGGCCAGCGACGACGTCTCCGTGATCGAGATGACCGGCGCTCGGACGTCGGTCCGCCTGGCGGGGCCGTCGGCCCCGTCGATCCTGGCCGAGTTGTGCGCCGCAGACACGACGCCCGCAACCATCGCCGAGGGTGCGATGCTCCAGGCGTCGATGGCGGGCGTCCGGGCGTTCATCGCCCGGGAAGACGTGGGCGCTCATCCCGGCTACACGATCATGGTCGCGCGCGACGAGGCGCTGTACGTGTGGGACGCGATGCGGGCGATCGGGGCGGCGCACGGACTGACGCCGGTCGGACCAGCAGCGCTCGCGGCGGCCCGATGATCGGCCCGCTGCGGCGCTGGCGCGTCATGCAACGGCGCGAGCGCAAGGATCGCTACGACGTCGTGATCATCGGCGGCGGCGTCCACGGCCTTTCCATCGCCTACGAGCTCGCCAAGCGGGGCGTCCGCGACGTTGCCGTCCTCGAGAAGGCCTACATCGGCGCCGGCGGGAGCGGCCGCAACACGGCGATCATCCGCTCCAACTATCGGACCCCGGAGGGCGTCTCGTTCTACGACGAATCCGTCCGGATCTACGAACAGCTCTCGGTAGAGCTCGGGTTCAACGTCCTGTTCAGCCAGCACGGCCACCTGACCCTCGCCCATACCGATGCGGCCGTGGCCGGGTTGCGCGTCCGAGCCGAGGTGAACCAGCTCCAGGGCGTGGATTCGGTGGTCATCGGGCTGGACGAGATCCGTGAGATCGCGCCGGCCCTCGACTTGACCGACCATCCACGGTATCCGATCCACGCCGCGCTCTACCACCCCCCGGGCGGGATCATCCGCCACGACGCCGTCGTGTGGGGGTACGCCCGCCGCGCCCAGGGGATGGGCGTGGACATCCACCAGGGCATCGAGGTGACCGGGATCGACCTGGCGGACGGTCGGATCGCCGGCGTCCAGACGAGCGATGGACCGATCAAAGCAGGGACCGTCGTCAACGCCACGGCCGGGTGGGCGTCGACGATCGCGTCGATGGCCGGTGTCCGCCTGCCGATCGTGACGCATCCGCTGCAGGCGCTGGTCACCGAGCCGCTCAAGCCGTTCCTCGATCCGGTCCTCGTGTCGGCGACGCTCCACGTCTACGTCAGCCAGACAGACCGGGGTGAGCTGGTCATCGGCGCGGAGATCGATCCGTACGCCTCCTACAGCCATCGCTCGACGCTCGGCTTCATGGAAACCTCGGCGGCCCACGTGCTGGAGCTGCTCCCGAGCGTGGCCGGCGTGCGCGTCCTGCGCCAATGGGCCGGGATCTGCGACATGACGCCGGACTTCAGTCCCATCATCGGCACCGTGCCGGACGTCCCGGGGTTCATCCTCGACGTCGGCTGGGGCACGTACGGGTTCAAGGCCGGACCGGTGGCCGGTCGCCGGGTGGCGGAGCTCATCGCGACCGGGCAGACTCCAGCGGTACTGGCTCCGTTCACGATCGAACGCTTCGCGACCGGTTCGCTCATCGGCGAGAAGGCGGCCGCGGCGGTCTCGCACTAGGAAGGCCGGGGGCAAGCGAGAGGAGGGCGCTCATGGCCGAGGCGGCTGGCAACGGACGATCATCTCGCGATTCGATCGCACGGCGGCTCGCCGACGACGGCGTGACCTACATGCTTGCGCAGTGGGTCGACATCCACGGCACCCCGCGCTGCAAGGGCGTGCCGACGAGCGCGCTCGACCAATTCCTCGGGGGGAGTGCCGGGTTCGCCGGCGCGGCCACCGTGGGCATGGGCCAGGGGCCGCACGACCACGACCTCATCGGCATGCCCGATCTCGACACCTACACGCTGGTGCCCTGGGAGACCGGGCTCGCGCGGTTCGCCTGTGATATCGAGGTGGACGGCGAGCCGTGGCCGTATTGCTCGCGGACGGCGCTCCGCCGCCAGATCGAACGGCTGGCCAGTGTCGGGTATTCGATGAAGGTCGGCGTCGAGCCAGAGCACATGCTCGTCACTCGCGGGCCGGACGGCTCGATCGCCCCGTTCGACCCGTCGGGCTTCGACACCCTCCAGAAACCGTGCTACGACTTCAAGAGCTTCGCCGGCAGCATCGAATACCTGCGCACGCTCGTGACCTATCTCGAGAGCCTCGGCTGGGCCCCGTACGCAGCCGACCACGAGGACGCCACGGCGCAGTTCGAGATCAACTGGAAGTACGCCGACGCGCTCGAGACGGCGGATCGCTACACCTTCTTCAAGATGATGACCAACCAGGTCGCCCAGCGGTTCGGCGCGATCGCCACGCACATGCCGAAGCCCTTCAGCCACCTGACCGGGAATGGCAGCCACTTCCACTTCTCGTTGTGGGACGGCGACGAGAACGTCTTCATCGACGAGTCCGATCCGCGCGGTCTTGGCCAGTCGAAGCTCGCGTACCACTTCCTCGGCGGTCTGATGGCCCACACTCGGGCGCTCTCGGCGCTCATCGCGCCGACGGTCAACTGCTACAAGCGGCTCTCGATCGGGTCGTACCTCACCGGGGCCCGGTCCGGGTTCACGTGGACCCCCGCATTCATCACATACGGCGACAACAACCGGACCCAGATGTTCCGGACGCCGGACCCGGGACGGTTCGAGTGCCGGGTGGTGTCGGGCGCGGTCAACCCGTACCTCGGGCTGGCCGGGTTCATCGCCGCCGGCATCGACGGGATCGAGCGTGAACTCGACCCGGGTGGTCCGCAGATCGCACGGAACATGTACGAGACACCGCTCGACCAGGCCCGCAGCGAGGGCCTCAAGTTCCTGCCGCAAACGCTGTCCGAGGCGCTCGACGAGTTCGAGGGCGACGAGGTGGTGCAGGGCGGGCTCGGGTCGGATCTGGCCGCGGAGTTCCTGCGTATCAAGCGCACCGAGTGGGTGCGCTATCACAGCGACGTGAGTCCCTGGGAGGTCGATCAGTACCTCACGCTGTTCTAAGGGGTTCCCCGCGTACGTAGGATGGCGGTGACACATGACGGCGACCTGGCGGTTCTCCGCGCTAGCTGACCGACATCGGGCCCTGGGCTCCAACCTCGAGGATTGGAGCGGCATGGGGACCGCGTGGACCTACGACAAGGACATGGCGGCGGAGCACGTCGCCATCCGGACCAGGGCCGGGCTCATGGACGTGTCCGGCCTCAAGAAGGTCCATGTCGTCGGGCCGCATGCCGCCCACGTCATCGACCGGGCAACCACCCGCGATGTCTCGCGGATCCATCCCGGCCGCTCGGCCTACGCCTGCATGCTCGATGAGCGCGGGACGTTCGTCGAGGACTGCATCATCTATCGCACCGGGCCGACGGCCTGGATGGTGGTCCACGGATCGGGGACCGGGCACGAGCAGCTCCAGCGCGAGGCGGTGGGTCGCAACGTCGCCCTCGTCTTCGACGATGACCTGCACGACCTCTCGCTCCAGGGCCCGCTGGCTGTGGACTTCCTCCAGCGGTTCGTGCCGGGGATCCGCGACCTGCCCTACTTCGCGCAGACGCCGACCCGGCTGTTCGATGCGCCGATCATGCTGTCGCGGACCGGCTACACCGGCGAGCGTGGCTACGAGATCTTCTGTCGCGGCCAGGATGCCGTGATGATCTGGGACACGATCCTCGCAGAAGGCGCCGACATGGGCGTCATCCCGTGCCGGTTCACCGTCCTGGACATGCTGCGCGTCGAGAGCTACCTGCTCTTCTACCCGTATGACAACTCGCAGATGTATCCGTTCGCGGACGAAGCGCCGGGCGACACGCTGTGGGAGCTCGGGCTCCAGTTCACGGTCACGCCCGGGAAGCAGGGGTTCCGCGGCGCCGAGGAGCACTACCGGCGCAAGGGCCAGGAGCGGTTCCGCATCTTCGGCGTCCTCGTGGAGGGCGACACGGCCACCGTCCGAGGGCGACGAGGTCTGGGCGGACGGCCGCAAGGTGGGCGTCATCACCTGCGGGATGTACTCGACGCTGACCTCGAAGTCGATGGCGATCGCGCGGCTCGACGTGGACCGCGCGGTCCAGGGCAGCCCGCTCGAGGTCCGTGGTGCCGCGTCAACGGCCCGGCGATCGCCCATACCTTGCCGTTCGATGATCCGAAGAAGACGAAGCGCAATGCTGTCGGCTGAGATCGGGGTCTGTGGCGATCCGGTCGGCCCGGGCTTTCGCGACCGGGTCGCGGGTTGAGCCGGTGCTCGTCGAGGGCATCAAGAGCCGCCCGGTCTACGCGACCCTGACGCCGCGACCTGGCGGTCCGCACCTGATCGCCGCGAACGAGGAAGGCGCGCTCGCGGTCATCGACCTCGCAGCGGCAGGTGGCGCGGCGTTCCTCGCGGACGCGCCGGATCCTGTACGTGCCGGGCGGATCGGCCGGAGCCGGGCACGGCGACGCGGCTGCGCGACGCTCGGTGCGGCCGCCTGTCGCGAGTTCCCCGCCAACCGCGGGGCGATCGCCGCCCTGCGCGAGGACCTGCGCGATGCCCGCATGGGGACACAGGTCTACGCGGCGGGGACGGAGGACTTCATCGCCCAGGTGGTCCAGGCGGCGCTCGAAGCCGGGTCGGAGCTGGGCGCGATCGGCGCGGAGCATCGAGGGTCGCTCGAACGGCGCGTCCAGTGCGTCCACTGCAAGGCCATCACACAGCGGGTCACGACCCAGCCGGTCACCTGCAGCGGCTGCGGGTTGTCGCTCCTGGTCCGCGATCACTACTCGCGCCGGATCGGGGCGTTCCAGGGGGTCAGCATCGACGCGGAAGAGCCGGGCACGGCGCCGCCGCCCGATCCGGTGTTCGCGTGACGGCCGGCGGAACCACGGCCTCCGGGGCGACCCGTGCGGGGATGGCCCCCAAGGTCCAGGCGCCCAAGCTCGCGGTGACGGTCACCGAGGTCGTCGACGTCACCGCGATGATCAAGCGCTTCCGGTTCGAAGCCAGCGACGGCGGCCCACTGCCGCCGTTCAGCGGCGGCGCGCACGTCATCGTCGAGATGCGTGACGGCGACGTCCTGCGCCGCAACCCGTACTCGCTCATGAGCCCGCCGTCGCAGACGTCGAGCTACACCATCAGCGTGCG
>CAVYUR010000001.1:0-581110 GCA_963771795.1 uncultured Chloroflexia bacterium | reverse complement strand
ACGTCTTCTCGAGCTCGCGGTCGATCCGGGTACCGGCGAATGCACGGGGCATTGGCATGGTCTTCCAGTCCTACGCCATTTGGCCGCACTTGACCGTGTTCGAGAACGTCGCCTTCCCGCTGCGCTCAACGTCGTACTGGACCCGGATCGCGAAGGATGAGATCAAAAAGAGGGTCGAGCGCGTGCTTGACGCGGTTCAGTTGGGCGGGCTGGAGGGGCGCTCCGCCACCGCGCTGTCCGGTGGCCAGCAGCAACGGCTCGCCCTCGCCAGGGCGTTGGTCATGGAACCGCCGCTGCTGCTGCTCGACGAGCCGCTCTCCAACCTCGATGCGAAATTGCGTGAGGGTCTTCGCTTCGAGCTCAAGCGACTTCAGCGAGAGCTCGGGATCACAACGCTTTACGTGACCCACGACCAGACCGAGGCGCTCTCGATGTCCAACACCGTCGCGGTCATGCGGGACGGCGTCATCGACCAGATGGGCACCCCGCGGGAGATCTACGACCAGCCGACCTCGCTGTTCACGGCGAACTTCATCGGCACCTCGAACTTCGTCGAAGCCAACGTGGCGGCCAAGTTGGAGAATGGCGTCTACCGGGTCGAGCACCCGGCCGGGTCGCTCGTGGTGACGTCGGAGCACTCATTCGCCGTGGGGGACAAGGTCGTCGTGTCGATCCGGCCGGAGCGGCTGATGATGCTCGAGGACCGTGGGACCGCTGGCGCTCACAGCGAATGGCGTGGCGTTGTCCGGGCCAAGGCGTTCCTCGGCGAGGCCGTCGACTACATCGTGTGGGCCGGCGACCACGAATTCCGGCTGCGCACCGACGCATCCCTCGACGTGGAGACTGGCAGCGAGGTCACTCTGAGCTTCCCGAAGCAGTTCTGTTCCCTGCTTCCCGCGGATTCCTGAGCCGACCGGCCCGCCCGTTCACGGCCGGCTGGGCCGCGTCTCGCGTTCAGTCGACGAGCGTGTGCGACGGAGGCTCGGGGAACAGCAGTGACTTGATCACTATCGGGATTGTGTTGGCTGGCCGGATTCGTTTACCGACGTCCAGGAAGTCGAGGTCGGCGAGCTCGACACCGTCGATGACGACCGCCCCCGTCTCGAGCTTGCGCTCCTCGTCGAGGATCGCACCGACGCTGGCCGCCACGTCGATGTTCAAGCAGAGCACGAGTATCTGGTCACGCCGCGGCGAGTCCCGGTGTGCGGCATGGACGGCATCGGCAATTCCGCGCAGGTTCGCGTAGTAGGGCTCCCCGCGCCAGTCCAACGCGATCGCAACGGGCGTCGTCGACTCGAGGAGATCAAGCTGGGCGAGGCTGGTGTCGATCTGGTCCCGGAGGGCGGTGGCATCGACAGAGGGGCCCGGGTGTCGAACGGTCACGACGGGGATGTTGTGGAGCGGCAATAGGCGTTCGTCCGACACGTGCACCGTGTTGCCGCTGAGTTGGACGCTGAACTGCGAGGCGCCGATCACGGTGGCGTGGATGGGATCCACCGCAACCTCGATGGGGATGTCCAGGGCATCGAGTTCGGTGCGCAGCGCATGGGCCAGACTCTGGCCGAGGTCGCGGTGGCCAAGGTCCGTGCCGTCGGGATGACGCAGGTATTCGGCGACGCCGCCGGAGATCAGGAGCCGTTGCGGGCTGGCGTCGGAGGGCAGGGCGCCGGAGAGCACCTCGGCCGGCTTGGCGATACCCCTTGCGGCATCGGCTATCCGCGCAGCCATGGCCTGGGTCAGTGCGGTCACGTGTTCGGGAGTGACGCGCTCGCCGAGGGTCAGCTCGATACCCAGGCTTTCGGCGAGCGGCCGCAGGCTCTCCTCGATCCGCTCGAGGCGGTGTTCGGTGTCCCAGGCAAGAAGCCGACCGCCGCCCGGCACGACCAGCGTCGCTATGAGCTCGCCCCCACGTGCCAGCGCGAACTTGGTCGTGCCGCCGCCGATGTCGATCACGAGGATCTCTTGGCCGAGCTTTGCCGACATCGCCACCGCGCCAGAGCCGTTGGCCGCGAGACGCGCCTCGAGGTTGTGTCCGGCCGCAGCGCACACGAACTTCCCGCCCTGCTCGGCGAAGAGTTCGGCGATCGTGCGGGAGTTCTCCCGCTCCAGCGCGACGCCGGTGAGGATGACCGCTCCGGCGTCGACCGCCTCCGGCAGCAGACCAGCGGCTCGGTAGGACTCGTCGAGGAACACGCGAAGGGCGTTCACGTCGATCCGGGTCCCGGACAGGTAGGGGGTGACGAACACCGGTGAGTAGTACAGGATCTCGCGCTTCACTACCTTGAAACGGCTCGAGAGTGCCTGGGCCTGACGACGGAGCAGCACCTTGGCGAACATCACGTGCGAGGTTGCCGACCCCACGTCGACTCCGACCGTGAGAAGCTCGACGTTGTCGATTGCCCAGATCAGAGCTTCCGCTTCGGCATCGAACGAGGCCTCGTCATGGTCGTTGGCGTGACTATGACCGTGACCATGTCCGTGGCCATGTCCGAGGTCTTCGTCTATATGCACTTGCGCCGCTCCCATCGTGGGTTTTCGTCGTCTGCCGGGGCTCATTGCCGACCGGCGGATCCGAGCCCGCCGGCGCAAATGCGCTGTGGCGCTACTGGCCCTGTTGTTGGCGGTAGGTCTCTTCGGCCGTCCGCAGTACGAAGCGGCCGGACTCTTGGAACGACAGCATGCCGCTGATCAGGATGCACAACGAGACCACCTCGGCGACCTCCGCCGGTGTGGCTCCGGACAGGATGGCGCGCCTGGCGTGACCGACCGGGGGAGGGTTGGTCTTGGTTCTGGCGATCTCGATCGCCAGAATGATCAGCTCCTTGATCTTGGGCTCCAACGCCGCGGTCTCGCCTTTGTTGAACGCGGCCTGGCGAAGTTGGATGTAACCGTCGAAGACTTCGGGGCGGTACCGCGCCAGCATCTCGAAGTCGGCGATGACCTCAGGATTCTGGTAGTAGTTCTCCGCGTACTCCCACGCAGCGGGGTCCCCGCGTCTTGGCTCGGACGTTGCGGAGCTTGTCATCACGTCGTCGGTCATATCGTCCTCAATGGTGTTCGCCGAGTTGTGTATACATCAGTGTACAGATCCGCATCGACGGCCGTGTAGCGACGTCCCCTCAGCGTGATCGGGCGTCAACTCGCGACCCACGCGAGTTCGGCGCCCGTGCTGACAGACGCCAGTCGCATCGCGCGAAGCACGAAGCCGTCCTTTGGTGCGACGGCTGTCTGACCACGGATCCGAAGACGTCGATGATGTCGGCGATCGGCTGACCGGCAGTGACGTTGTCGCCGAGGTCGACCCGCATCCTGAGACCGCCGCCGTGTTCTGCGTGCACCAGCTTGATCTCGGTGAACTTGGTCTGCGTTCCGTCGATCTCAGGGTCACCCTCGAGCATGCCCATGCTCTTCAAGACGTTGGTGATGCCCCTCACGCCGACGGGAAGCGACGTGGTTGCTCACGCGCCAGCGATTCGCCGAGCTCGAAACTGAGGATCGGCAACCCGAGCGCCTCCGACTGAGCAGAGACGTTGCGACTCATATCGCTCGTGCCGAGCTTCGAGCCGCGCTGTTGGTGGTAGAGGTACCGCGTGCCCACCGCATAGCCGTGCTTCACACGGGCATTGAGCGTGCCACCCTCGTCGTCGTCGGGGTTGATGTAAACGAACGGCAGGATGTCGCAGCCCTCGAGTGCTGAGTGAAGGTCGACCGAGAAGTCGGCCGCCCCGAACGAATTCCTCGAACAGCGTCGCGGCGATCCGCTCGGTGAGCAGGCCGGACCTGTTGCCGGGGAAGATTCTGTTCATGTCGATCATCCAGCGCTCCTCGTGCAGGTAGCCACGAGTGCGCGTCAGGTACGCGGGAAGATTGGCCGTCGGCACCGAGACGACGACCCCGGAGAGCTGCCCGGGGTCGAGGTCGGCCGCGCCCGCCGGCACACCTCCATGCCGGTGGATTCGTCTCCGTGGATTCCGGCCTGGAGATAGAGCGTCGGCCCGTCATGGACTCCGCCGACGGTCATCACCGGCAAGGCGATCGGTGTCCCGTCCGCGAGTTCGCCGATGGAAACCCGTTCTCGGACGATCTCGCCCTTCTTGATCGGGATGGACATGAACTTCGAACCGGTTCCGCCCATCAGGCGTGGCCTCCGTTGCCTTGGCCTCTGCGAAGTTTGCGCACTCTTCCGCGAAGCGCTGTCGGATCTTGGGATCCTCGTCGGCGTACTCGATCTGGAACTTGCCGCCCTGGCTGTAGTCGCGCGCCAGGGTGTTGTGCTTGTCGGCCAGCATCGGGTAGCGGATGCTGCCGAAGCTCGACGCCATGTAGCGCGCCGGCACATCGCTGACATTGAAGTGCTGGTGCCACTGGCCGGCGCGCGGGGAGTGGAGAAGGCCGTACTGCCAGTCGACCGGATCGGCTCCTCGTTGTCGTACCAGTACAACGAGTAGCCGACGCCGGAGAGCTGCATGATGTGGTAGCCCTCCCCGTGGTAGTGCGCCTTCTTGTAGTTGCCGATTGGGATGTCGGAGGCGTGACAGTGCAATGTTCCGTCACCCAGGACGAACTGAGGTTCTTGCTCCCGGTGCCTCGTCCGGGAGAGTCGCGAGAGCTGGTCGAAGGTCAGCAGATTCGGAACCAGGTTGGTCTCCCAGTGGTGCCGGTGCTCGCGGGTTTCGATGAAATTGCCGTCGCCGCTTAGGAATTTCTCCTCGCCCATCCGCTCGGGGAATTCGAAGTCGGCGTTGAAGGCGAAATCCTCGTTGCGAAACATATTCAGGATCAACGGCATCGACGACACGTTGATCAGGCGGGCCCGGTTCTCGCCACTGGCGTTGAAGTGCTGGTAGCGAGCGTTGAGGGGTATCGAGAAGAGGCTCCCGCGTTGCCACTCGAACTCGCGCCGAATGCCGGAGCCGGTCTGGATCACCGTGCTGCCCCGGCCGTCGAGCACGTAGACGAGGTGCTCGTACATGTGCCGGATGGGGGTGCTGGTGCCGCCGGCGACGACGTCGGTGACGTAGAGGTTGCAGAAGTCACCTCGCGCGTCGAGGTGAACGATCGCTGCGTTCGTGCCGAGGCGCGGCCAGTATGCCGTCTCGACCGAGGTGAGGTCGATCGCGGAGCCGGAGACGACTGACACCCCTTCGCTCTCAAGCCAGTTGCTGTACCAGTCGATCTTCCATCGATCTTCGTTCACTGTTTCTCCTAGCCCTTGGCCGTGCGTCTTGGGCGCCGGTTCCTAAGTCGCTGTACCTCGATCAACATGCGGTCGCGCAGATCCTCGCGGCGGGCGGGGCACTACCCGCTTCGGCTGGGTAGGACCTCGAACGCCCGACGCCAACCCGTGTAAACTCTAACACGTTGTATCCAACGGTATCCCGTCGTTCAGCGCGGTTCAACGGCGCATACGCCACGAGCGACTCGCTCTGAAAGGGCCCACGTGTCCGCCTTGCCCTACAGCCTTCTGACTGGTCTGAGATGTGCCGAGACCGGCCAACGGTATTCCGCCGACGAGGCGGCAACCCTGTCGTCAGCCGGCGCCCCGCTGTTCGCCGAATACGACCTGGATCGGGTTGCTGCGTCGGTTTCACCCGCGGAGATCGGGTTCCGAGCGCCGTCGTTGTGGCGCTATCACGAGTTGCTGCCGGTGCGCGACCAAGAGTTTGTGCGCGGCTTCGGCGAGGGAATGACGCCCCTGGTGGCCGTACCGTCGCTGGCTACGCGGCTCGGATTGCGGCGGGTGCTGGTCAAGGACGAGTCGAGCCTCCCGACCGGGACGTTCAAAGCCCGCGGCGCAGCCGTGGGGGTGGCCAGGGCGGCGGAGCTGGGAGTGTCGCGGCTGGCTATGCCCACCAATGGGAACGCCGGCGCGGCCTGGGCGGCGTACTGCGCCGCTCGGGGATAGCGGCGACGGTGGTGATGCCGGTCGATGCTCCGCACATCACGCGTGCGGAGGCGGCCTCGCCGGTGCCGACGTGTTCCTGATCGACGGGTTGATCTCCGACGCCGCGCGGGCGGTCGGTGCGTACGTCGCGCAGACGGCTGGGGTGTTCGACGCTTCGACGCTGAAGGAGCCGTACCGCGTCGAGGGGAGAAGACGATGGGCTTGGAGATCGTGGAGCAGTTGGGATGGCGGGTGCCCGACGTGATCGTCTGCCCTACCGGGGGGGTCGGTTTGATCGGCATCCACAAGGCGATGCGGGAGCTCCAGCAGCTCGGCTGGATTGGTCCGCAGCTTCCTCGGCTGGTCTGTGTCCAAGCGGCGGGCTGCGACCCCTTCGTACGCGCCTTCGCCGCCGGTGCCACCCAGGTCGAGGCCCAGCACGACACCACCAGCGTCGCGTTCGGCATCAACGTTCCCGCGCCGCTGCTTGGTGGCCCATACGTCCTCAGGGCCGTTTACGAGACCGAGGGGACCGCAATCTCGGTCACCGATGCGGAGCTCCTCGAAGCCCTCCGGCTGTGCTCGAGAACCGAGGTCTTCTGATGTGCCCCAAGGCGCGGCGACCATTGCTGCCGTGGCCCGGCTCCGGGAGAGCGGGTGGCTCGCCGAGACCGACGAGGTAGTCGTGCTCAACACCGGCGCAGGCAATAAGTATCCGCCCGCACTCGCGTGCGACCCGCCGATCCTTCCCCGCGACGGAGCAATTCCGACGGTCCGGGTGCGACTAAACCTCGAGCTCCTGAACATCTCTGACGCCTTGGCCTGCGTCCGAGCCGAGGGCGGTCAGAGAGCCGGTGTGACCCAGCAGGTGATGTCCGCGTGCACTACCTCCGTGCCGGCCCGGTCGACGACGCTGACCGGCACCGTCAACTCCGTGCCGTCGGTGATCGACGCGAAATCGGGCGGCTGCAGCCGGGCCTGCGCGCGCAGTGAGGTCGTGGCCTTCTCCAGGTATTGCACGGTCATCGCCTTGGGGATCCACCGGTGGCTGGTCGGCACGGTGGCCTCCATCAGCATGCCCATGGCCATCTCGGCGGCATTGCATGACGCAATCGCATGCACGGTGCCCAGATGATTGTGGAGCAAGAATGTTCGGGTGATGCCATATACTAATGGCTGTGAGGACTGCCGTCTACACCCGCATCAGCCACGACGCGACCGGGCAACAGCTCGGCGTGCAACGCCAGCTCGGCGACTGCCTCGTTCTGGGCTGAACGGCTCGGTTGGGAAGTAGTCGCCCGGTATGACGACAACGACGTCAGCGCCTACAGCGGTAAGCGCCGCCCGGGCTTCGATCAGATGCTCGATGACATGAAGGCCGGGCAGTTCGCCGCGCTCATTGTCTGGCACACCGACCGGCTGTACCGCAGCATGAAGGACCTGGAACGCCTGATTGACGTCGCCGACGCCAGCGGGACGCAGCTAAAAACGGTGCAGGGTGGCGACCTTGACCTGTCCACCAGCGCGGGCCGGATGCTGGGCCGCATCCTCGGGGCGACCGCGCGCCAGGAGTCCGAACACCACGCCGAGCGCCGGCAGGGCCGCGAACTTGCAGCGCGCGGCCGCCGGGCAGTGGTGCGCCACCGGCAACCGGCCCTACGGCTACACCAAGGACGGCGAACCTCTTGAGCCCGAGTCGTCCCTACTGCGCCGAGGCTGCCGCTGACATCCTGGCCGGGAGGTCGCTGCACTCCATCGCGGCGGCGTGGAACTCCAAGGGCTAACAACGACCAAGGGCGCCAAGTGGTCGAACCTTCACGTCCGCCGGGTGCTGACGAACCCACGGATTGCCGCCTTGCGGGTACACCAGGGCAAGATTGTTGGCGCTGGCAAGTGGGAGCCCGTACTAGATGCCGATACGTTCCGCGGTTTGACGGCGTACCTGTCCGACCCATCCCGCACCAACGGTGTTGCGTTCGAGCGCAAACATCAGGGGTCCGGTATCTACCAGTGCGGCATCTGCGACAGCAGCCCCATGTACGCGACCTACCCTCACGGCAGGAACCGCGGGATGGTTTACGCCTGCCGCCCGGCCAGCCATGTCGCCCGGGTCGGTGAACCACTCGACGGTTATGTGGAAGCTCTTGTACTGACGTGGTTTACGCAACCGAAGACGCGCAAGCGCTTGTTGTGGCTGCTGACCGGCGGCCGCAACGTGGATGTAAAGGCGTTGCGGGCGAAACACGAGGCGTTGCAGGCCCGCAAGCGTGAGTTTGCCCGCAGATTCGCGACCGGCGCGATTGACGGCGACCAACTGGATTCCGGCACAAGCGAACTCAACACGCAGCAAGCCGCCATTGACCGCGTGCTTGGCGGGTGTCCGAAAGGGCCCCGCCGCCAAGTTGCTCTCCGCTGACGACCCGCGCGACTACTGGGGCGCCTGTTCGCCGGACCTGCGCGGCAAGATCGTCGACGAGATCATGACCGTTCGTGTGCTTCCGGCGCCGCGCGGGCGTTGGTTCCGCGACCGCGACAACCCCACTGCCGCCGAGTGGGAACGGTTCGCGGAGTATCTGGACATCAAGCCGCGGACGTGATGGCGAATTGAGCAGGCGCAGCCCCAAACCGAACCCCGCCACGGTGCGTAGGGTGCACATCTTGTGCACTGGGCGCGGCGAACACCGGAAATACGATTTCGGGACCGTTGACGCGATACACATAGAGGCAGGTTGGCACGTCGAGTTGCAGAGCACGGTGGCAGCGTGGCTTCGGGACGCGATTGCTGTAGTTGAACGATCGACGGGGATTCCTGCGGAATTGAAGTCCGAGTTTATGAACAGCTTTCTGCACACACCGGGGCCCGTGGTCGCCGGGTGGGCGGTCACAGTCGCCGGCGTCGTTAAGTTGTGGCCGCACTTGAATTGGGGGGCTTGGGGGTCGAGTTAGTCGGCGGTCAGCCCGGAATCACGTTGCAACCGTTTAGTTGCCCGACGTGCAGCCGCAGTGTCCCTTTAAAGCTGGATACGTTGCAACAGCTATGCGCACAAGCCGCCGCTACCGGCGCGTTGCAGCTGGACGTTTCACGCATCGGGGTAAGCTAGGCGGCAATAGTTCCTCGTAGCCGGTCGTGGCGATCGAAGGCCGATAACTGGTCGCCGGTTAGGTGTCCCCACCGTGCTGGCGTGCATTTTTTACGTGCCCGGAGGAAACACATATGTGCCGCCCGCTCTCGGCGCCGAGTGGCGCCCCCCCCAAGAATGGGCCCGCATCGCCGCGCTGTGCCGCGCTGCGGGCCGGCGCGGCGGCCACCTGGCCTGACCCGCAGCTGGCCGAAGACGCGCAGTCCTCGCATACGGAGCTCCATGAGCACGCTGCCAGTAGTCGTTGCCGCCTGGCCGGATCCGACGAACGAGTTGCTTCAGAAGGTCGCCGCCATCCTCCGCTCCGGTAGCGATGACCGCAAGGTCGTCAAGGACGACCGCCTGGCCGAGCTGGACGGCGGTGGCGACCACCATGCCGCCTAACGACCTCAGGCCGTCACGGCCGGGCGGACGACCGCCGGAACCGGAAGAGGCGCCGGGGACCGGCGAGGTCGCCGACCGTTACGACAGCATCCGGCGTGCTGAGGACCTCGGCCTCACGGACGACGAGGTGACGGTTGGGGTGACACGTGAGCCCGCCGGAAAGCGAGAGAGCCGGCCCCCGCCACAGGAACCGGCCATCTGCTGAAACCACCAATGCCACTGATCATAGCGACGAGACTGACGGCAGGCCGCGCAACGCGCTGGCATGCCAGTTGGAGCGCAGGCGCCAGGCCGCTCTGCGGTTACCACCGCTGGATCATTCCAATCGGCGTGATCCGTGGTCTCGGAGAACGGGATGAGCGACGCCGAGTTGGTCGCCAGAGGCAAGGCGGTCGCGGAGCGGCTCGGCCAGTTCGACGCGGGCCAGATCCCCCGTCGTCGATGCCGATTGGTCCGAGATTCCGTTGCCGACCGAGCCGCCTCCCGATGAGCGTGGGCCACATCTTGTAGTCCCCAATCGGAACGGGCACCAGATAGCCCAATGGGACGGCCGATGCTCTCGGACCTGCTACTGACACGCTCTGCGCTACACGGCTACCTGACCCCGAACCCCTTGTCGAAAACGTGCTCGACCAAGGAACAACCGCGCTGCTGTTCGGGAAATGGGGCACGGCCAAGAGTTTCATCGGGTTCGACTGGGCCGCCAGCGTCGCGACCGGCCGGAAGTGGCAGGGCCGGCGCGTGGCACAGCGCCGCGCGCTGTACATCGCGGCAGAAGGCGCATTCGGACTCAAAGGACGCAGCAACGCCTGGGAGACAGGCTGGCAGACAGAAATTCATGACGGTCAGCTCGAGGTCTCCGCGGCCGGTGAACCTCACCCGCTACGGCGAAGTCGATGCCCTGGCCGACCTCATCGCACGAACGGCTACGGCCTCGTCGTCCTCGACACCCTCGCACGATGCATGGTCGGCGCCGACGAAAACACGCCGAAGGACGTCGGGCTGGTCATCGACGCCATGACCCGCTTGCTCCAACACACCCCCGACGGGCGCGGCGTCGTGCTCGGGGTTCACCACACGGGCAAGGACGGCAAGACCCTGCGCGGTTCGTCAGCGTTCGAGGGTGGTGTCGACACCGCTTATCTCACGACCCGTGACGGTGCGGTCATCACGCTCGAATCGTGAGAAGCGAAAAGACGGACCGGAACACGACCGGCACGAGCTGAAAATCGACCCGATCAAGGGCACGAACAGCGCAGTGATTTCTGTTCACCGAGGGGTGAACAAACCCGAACGCGCAGACCGACTTTTGTCCACCTTTGTTCACCACTTCTCCACAGACGGGCGCCAGCAAGGCCGAGTTCGGAATGTCGTCGACATGGACCCGGCGACCTTCTACCGCGCCGTCTCTGACCTGCTCAAATGCGGCGATCTCGTCAACGAGGGGACCGACAAGCGCCCCTTCTACAAGGTGGCGGGCTCTGAATCTGTTCACCCTTGTCCACCTCTGTTCAGCCACCGCCCCCATCTGTTCTGTTCACCCCCCTGCCTATAAGGGCAGGTGGAGTGGACGCGGACAGGTCAAGCGAAAGGAACTGCAATGCCTGACTTCCCAGTGCTTGACGCCACGTATGCCGTGGCCAACGCCGAACTTGGCCGCGTGGTGATCCAGGAGCTCGGCACGATCGAGCCGCATGTCGATGAAACCGACGCCTCCTGCACTATCCCGATCGAGCCGTGTACGACCAGGCGGCCGATGTGCAGCCCCCTGGAGCTCGGTCCCTACTCGCTGAGTGAGACTGATATTTGCAGGCTCCGCGAAGCTATCAGGGCCTTCGACGCCGCGACCAGCGGCGGACGTAACATCAGGCGTGTTAAGTGAAGGGCTCAATCGGTTTGCTGGACAACAACATTCACGACGCGAAATGTGTTGCATCACAACAGCACCCGGGGGGGTGGGTTTGCATCGTGACCAGCGCAAACTCAGTTGCTGACACCTGTCGCAGTACAGATCCCTCCCCGGCTCATGTGTTACGGAAAGCTGTTGCTACACAACGAGTTTCAACGCCAATGATGTTGTGCCGCAATCGGGTTCGGTCTCGACCGGGAAGGCGCCCACGTGATACGCAACTGCGATAGCTGCGGAAACGGATATGCGGCGAAGAGTTCCCGGTCTCGGTTCTGCTCCGATACCTGCCGGGTCCGTCATGCCCGGGGCGCGGCGCAGGCGCCGGCCGTCTCGGACTCGGACCCGCTGGTCAAGGCCACTAAGGCCGAGCTCGAGACCGCCGGCAAGCTCGACACCCGGCATGGTCAGCAGGCACTCATCCTGGCCGCACGGATGTCGGGGACCGAGACCCCCGCCGGTATCGGCTGCACTGTCGAAAGAACTATCCCGTGGTTGGCCGCAGCGATCGGCGCCACGCCACCGATGAACCCCGCGCCGGGGACTGGCGATGCCGTCGACGAGTTGAAAGCGCGCCGAGATTCAAAGAGAAAGGCCTGACCATGACTGAACCCACGACAGAGCACATCGCCAGCCGCGTACGTGAGCTGATCGTCAACGCGACCGCCGGCCTGGACCCCCAGGACCGCGCCGAGCGCATCGCCTACTGCCGCGAGCACGACGAGCATGGCATGAGGATGCACACCGACCCCGACGGCCTGCTGGAGTTCCGTTGGGGAGGTAGAGCGCCTGGCGCTGATACGAGCCGCCGATCTGGCCGCCGACGAGCCGTTGCGCGGCGAGTTCATCGCCGAGGTGCCCGACACGCTTCCGAGGAGTGGCAGTGAGCGGGCTTGCGCCGAATCAACGCAGCATCCTGTCGCTTGGCGATCGGCGTGATGGCCGAGCGCACGGGCAGCACAGCGGAGGCTGCCGAGGATCAGCTTGACGGGTACGCGATCGAGATCAGTGGCGACGATGACGAGGTGACGCTGAGTGCGGCTGGCCAGATTCTGGTCCGCGTGTCTGGGCATGGCTCGCCGAAATCGATGGCGATCGCCCGTGATGTCGCCGAGCTGCGATAGACTGGCCCTCAGCTCGGTATCACCGAAGCGCCAGGAGTCGCCAGGGGGCGGCCAACCTGGACACGGGTCACCATGCGACGCAGCGATTCCCGCACGTCTCTGGCAGGTGATTCCTTGAGCAACATCCTGTACCGAAACGCCGATCTGACACCCGGCGCAGGTCGCACCGTGTTCGGCATCGCGATCCCGTATGGCCAGGTGGCCGACGTCAGCGACGGCGACGGCCGCGTGATCCGCGAGCGCTTCGAATTCGGCGCGTGCCGCCGAACGATCAGTGAGCGTGGCAGCAAGATCAAACTACTGGCACAACACGATCATCGACGCTTTCCGATCGGGAAAGCCACGTGTTCGCGGAACGCACCGATGGACTTCACGCCGAGTTCGCCATCCCCAGCACACGCGAAGGCGACGACGTCCTGACGATGGTCAGGGACGGCGTTCTGGACTCGTTCTCTATCGGCTTCCGAGGCATTCGGGAGCGCATCGAGGGTGACGTTCGGGTACGAACCAGGTAGCCCTCATCGAGGTAAGCCTTGTTGGCCTGCCCGCCTATGAAGGTGCGCTCGTCGGCGGTGTGCGCTCGCATCTCTTGTCATCCCTCACGCCGTAGCCGAGCGTCGGCTACGCGTCCTCAATCTCTGAAAGGCACTCCAATGCAGAAGGATCTAGACACCCTTGAGCGGGAGGCCGGCGAGTTCCGCGCCGAGGCCCGCGCCATTGTCGACCAGGCGGCCGGTGCCGATCTCACCGGCGACGCGCTCCGGGCGGCACCGTCTGCACCCTGACTGTCGGTTCGCTGAGCGCGCCCGCCTCGAGCACTCGGACATTCTGGTGCGACCCATCAGCCCCGGGGCGTCGGTGTCGCGCAAGACGAACAGCGTCACCTCGTCCATCGCGGACGACACCACCCACGGTCCGGATCCGACGGCCAACACCCGGCGCCGGCACCACGCCGATCGCGGCGAGCCCGGACCTGACGACGACGATCACTGACGGCAAGACGAACGTCGTTGCCGGTGCCACCAACGACTATCTCGTCACCGTGACGAACGTCGGCAGCCAGGACGCAGCCGGCGTGGTCCTCAGCATGACCGTCCCGGTCCACACGGCGTTCGACGGCTGGCGCATCGGAGGCCGGATGGGCCTGCAGCGGCGTTGTCGCCGGACATGTACGCATGCCATCGGTGGCCTCGCCGGGAGCGGCGGCGCCTCGGCAGTCCATTTCGTCGTCACCGTCGAAGACCCGTTCGCGCCGAACATCACTACCGTCGTCGCCACCGCGTCCGCGGCCGATGACGGCAGCGGCGCGCCGACCCGACACCGGCCAACAACAGCGCCACCGATACCGACAGATCGCGATCATCGACCTGTTGACGACGGTGAGCGGCGGCCTCGCCCACGAAGGCGTGCCCTACATCATCACCGTGACGGTCTCCAACGGCGGCCCCGCAACCGCGACCGCTGTCACGAGCCGGATCACCCTGCCGGCGGGCCTGACCTACGGGCCATGGTGGCGGCACCCTCTCCGGCTCGACATGGACGATCGGGACCCTCGCCAATGGCGCAACCCGGACCCTGCACATCACCGTCATGCCGGTTGCCGTCGGCACCGATACCGTCACGACCGAGGTCACTCACGCCGGCGAGTCGGACAGCGACTCGACTCCGAACGACGGGTCGACGACCGACGATGACGACGACAGCCTGTCGGTCACCGTCGATCTGGCTGCCGACGTCTCGACGACGATCACTGCGTCCGACAACACGCCGAATGTCGGCGACACCGTCCAGCTGACGATCACGGCCGCCAATGCCGGCCCGCAGAACGCCCAGACCACCGTCCTCACCGCGGTCATCCCCAGCGGGTTGACGTGGATCAGCGATGACGCCGGCGGGGCCTATGACGCGTCGACGGGGACGTGGACCTTCGGCACCCTGGCGAGCGGGACGACCTCGACGCTCCATATCCTCGTCACGGTCACGGCTACCGGGACGATCCCGGTGCCCGTCGCGGTGACGACCTCGACCTTCGACCCGAACCTCGCCAACAACGCCGACAGCACGTCGCTCGTCGTTCCCGCCGCCGACCTCACGATCACCAAGACGGTTGACGACGCGACGCCCAACTACCTCGACAACGTCACGTTCACGCTGACCGTCGTCAACACCGGCCCGGACAGCGCCGAGGGAGTGGTCGTGAGCGACCTCCTGCCGGCCGGCCTCACCTACGTCAGCGACGACGGGGCGGCAGCTATGCCGGCGGTGTCTGGACGATCGGCACGATCGCCAACGGCTCGGTCGCAGGCCTTCAGATCACCGCCCAGGTCAGCGCGACCGGAACGACCTTGAACACGGCGACCGTCAACGCCGATACGTTCGACCCGGATCCAACCAACAACAATGACACCGCGTCGGTCGATGTCGCTCCGGCGGCCGACATCGCCGCCCAGATCATCGTGTCGGACGCCACGCCGGATGTCGGCCAGTCGATCGCCTACACGGTCACGATCCACAACGCCGGTCCCGACGACGCGACAGGGGTCAGCGCGACCATCGTCCTGCCGGGCACCCTCGATTACATCAGCGACGACGCAGCCGGCGCTTACGACCCGCTGACCGGCACGCTGACGATCGGCAACCTCGCCGCCGGCGCGTGGTCGTTGTCGTGATCAACGCGAGCCCGAACGCCCCGGGCTCCATCGACCTCACGGTCAACGCGTCCTCGGTGACATTCGACGCGAACCTGGCCAACAACGCCGACACCGTGACGGTCGTCGTCCCGCTCGCGGATCTCGTGGTTGGCAAGACGGTCAGCGATGCGACACCGGACTACCTCGGCACCACGATCTTCACGGTCACGGTTCGCAACGATGGGCCGGCCGCGGCCGTCAGCGTGGTCCTCAACGACGCCCTCCCGGCCGGCCTCACCTACGTCAGCGATGACTCCGGCGGCTCATACGACCAGGCGTCCGGCGACTGGAGCATCGGCACCATCGCGAACGGCGACCCCGTCACGCTCCAGATCACGGTTCGCGCGGACGCGACCGGCTCGCTGGTGAACACGGCGACCGTCGCCGCGGCCACCTACGACCCGACGCCCGGCAACAACACCGACAGCGCGACCGTCTCCGTCGAACCCGCTGGCGACCTGTCGATCACCAAGACAGTCGACAACCTGACGCCGAATGTCGGTGACGTCGTCACGTTCACGGTCACGGTGCACAACGCCGGCCCGGACCCCTCCACGGCGTGTCGGTAGCGGACGTCCTGCCGGTCGGTCTCGCGTACCTCAGCGACGACGGCGCGGGCGCCTACGACCCGCTGACCGGCACCTGGACGATCGGTTGGCTCGCCGTGGGCGCCGACATCGTCATCCACATGAGCGCGACGGTCACTGAGTCCGGCGAACACGCGAACACCGCCACGGTGAGCGCCACGACCTACGATCAGGATCCGGACAACAACGTCGCGACGACCACACCGGAAGCGGCCTTGGCCGCCGACCTCACCGTGACGAACGCCGTCAGCGACCCGACGCCGTCGCTCAACGACGTGGTCACCTACACCCTGGTCGTTGGCAACAACGGCCCGGACACCGGGGCGACCGTCGCCGTCGACTTCCCGTTGCCTGCGGGCTTCACGTACGTCGCCGACGACGCCGCGGGTGACTACGACCCGACCACGGGCGTCTGGACCATCGGCCCGCTCGCCGAGGGCGACACGGTCACGCTCGTCGTCCAGGCCCGTGTCGTCGCCAACGGCACGCTGACCACGACGGCGACTGTCGGGCTCGCTCTACCACCCGGTTCCTGCCAAGAACTGCCCCTCTCGCGTCGCGCCCGGTCCAGACCTGTCGATCGTCAAGACCGTCGACCTGGCCACCCCGAACTATCTCGACACGGTCGTCTTCACGATCGTCGTCGCCAACGGCGGTCCCTCCGACGCGTCAGGCGTCACTGGTCGCCCCTGCGGTGGGGGCTTCGCCTACATCAGTGAACTATTTTGGCGGCCGACTACGACGGCCCCACCGGGGCGGACGATCGGGCCGCTTCAACGGCCTTACGCCGCCATCATCAACATCACGGCCCGCGTCAGGGCCACTCGGCACCCTCGCCAATCTACATGTTCATCGGGTCGATCGATCAGATCGACCCGAACAGCGCCAACGACAGCTCCCAGGCGATCGTGACGGTCGATGATCTTGCCGTCGACATCGAAGTCGCGGTTACCGGAAACCCGCGCTTCGGCGAGGCGATGACCGTTTCGGTGACCGTCACCAACCACGGCCCCGGACGCGGCGGTGAACGTCACTCCTGGCGAACGCCTTCCCCACCAACCCGGCCTACGTCAGCGACGACGGCAGCGGTGCATACGATCACGGCACTTGCACCGGACGATCGGCTCCATCGCCGTCCAGTGTGTCGATGACCCTGACCTTCACGGCGGCCACTGCGGCGACCGTCGGCTCCTCGTCAGACGATGGTTGGCCCCGCCCCGACCTACGAGGCCGACCAGCAATTAACAATGCCGACACGTGGCCTGTCCAATGCCCCGACGTCCGACCTGTCGCTGACCCAAACAACGGCCGACGAGCCCTTATCCCCTTCAACCGCAGGCACATTACCTACACTATCACGCTGCAGCAACCACTGGTCTTGCAACGCCGCAACCGGAGTCGTCGTCGGGGACCTGCTGCCGCTGTGATGACTATGTCGGCGACGACGCCGGCGGCGACTACGCACTCCGCCACCGGTGCCTGGGCCGTTGGGACGATCGCCTAACGGTGCTGACGCCACGATCCACATCACCGCCGCGGTCAACACGACCGGATCGATCGTCAACACGGGCGAGGTCATGTCGTCCGCATGCTCCGACCCGGACTCGACGCCCGACAACGACGATCCAATCGAGGACGACCAGGCGCGCCAGGCCGCGTCCGACATCTCGGTCACGACCACGGTCGCCGTCCTGACCGGCGTCCCCGCGGCGCCCCTTGTCGTTACGTCAACCTCGGCGGCACTGTCCAGTTCACTATCACGACCACCAACGACGGGCCTGATGACACTGGACCGGCGTCACCACCAGGTTCCTCCTGCCGGCAGGAGGAACTGGTGGTGACGCCGGAGCGTCATCAGGCCCGTCGTTGGTGGTCGTGATAGTGAACTGGACAGTGCCGCCGAGGTTGACGTTGCCGACAAGGGGCGCCGCGGGGACGCCGGTCAGGACGGCGACCGTGGTCGTGACCGAGATGTCGGACGCGGCCTGGCCGTTGACGGTGGCCGTCGCCTGGTCGTCCTCGATTGGATCGTCGTTGTCGGGCGTCGAGTCCGGGTCGAAGCTGTCGGACGACATGACCTCGCCCGTGTTGACGATCGATCCGGTCGTGTTGACCGCGGCCGTGATGTGGATCGTGGCGTCAGCACCGTTGGCGATCGTCCCGACGGCCCAGGCACCGGTGGCGGAGTCGTAGTCGCCGCCGGCGTCGTCGCCGACATAGGTGAGCCCGGCGGGCAGCAGGTCCCCGACGACGACTCCGGTTGCGGCGTTCGGACCGTCGTTGTGCAGCGTGATCGTGTAGGTGATGTTCGTGCCGTTGAAGGGGATCGGCTCGTCGGCCGTCTTGGTCAGCGACAGGTCGGACGTCGGGTGGACCTGGACAGGCCACGTGTCGGCATTGTTGGTCAGATCGGCCTCGTAGGTCGTGGTCGTCGCCGAGGCGTCGTCTGACGAGGAGCCGACGGTCGCCGCAGTGGCCGTGAAGGTCAGGGTCATCGACGCACTCGACGCGATCGAGCCGATCGTCCAGATCCCCGTGCCGTGATCGTATGCACCGCTGCCGTCGTCGCTGACGTAGGCCAGGTTGGTCGGGAAGACGTTCGCCAGGATGACGTTCGCCGCCGCGTCCGGGCCGTGGTTGGTGACGGTCACCGAAACGGTCATCGCCTCGCCGACGTTCGGATCGGCATTCGAGCCCGTAACCGCGACTTCGATGTCAACGGCATCATCGACCGTCACGATCGCCTGGGAGCTGTCGTTGGCGCTGTTCGGGTCGATCTGATCGATCGACCCGATCGACGTGTCGTCGGCGGTCGTGCCGGTGGCCGTGACGCGGGCCGTGATGTTGATCGTCGCGGCGTCGCCGTCAGCGAGCGCCCCGATCGTCCACACACCGGTGGGGCCGTCGTAGTCGCCGCCCGAATTGTCGCTGATGTAGGCGAGGCCCGCCGGCAGCAGATCATCGACCGTGACGCCTGACGCGTCGGAGGGACCGCCGTTGGCGACGACGATCGTGAAGACGACCGTGTCGAGATAGTTCGGGGTGGCCAGGTCGACGGTCTTGACGATCGACAGGTCTGCGGTCTGGACCGTGAGCGACGCGGAATCGACGTTGTTGGCAGGAACCGGGTCGTAGAGCGAGCCCGACACGATCGCCGTCGTGGTCAGCGTGCCGTTGGCGACGACACGGGCCTGGACGACGAGCGTGACCGTGTCGCCCTCGGCGAGCGGGCCGATGGTCCAGACGCCCGTGGTCGGGTCGTAGTCACCCGCGGCGTCGTCGGCGACGTACGTGAAGCCCGCAGGCAACGGGAAGTCGACGGCGACGGTCGCCCCGGTGTCCGGGCCGTTGTTGCCAACGACCAGGGTGTAGGTGACCACGTCGTTGAGCGACGGCGTCGGGTCGCTGACGGCGTTCGTCACGGTGAGGTCGGCGGCCAAGGCCGCTTCCGGTGTGGTCGTCGCGACGTTGTTGTCCGGATCCTGATCGTAGGTCGTGGCGCTCACCGTGGCGGTGTTCACGTGTTCGCCGGACTCAGTGACCGTCGCGCTCATGTGGATGACGATGTCGGCGCCCACGGCGAGCCAACCGATCGTCCAGGTGCCGGTCAGCGGGTCGTAGGCGCCCGCGCCGTCGTCGCTGAGGTACGCGAGACCGACCGGCAGGACGTCCGCTACCGACACGCCGTTGGAGGGGTCCGGGCCGGCGTTGTGCACCGTGACCGTGAACGTGACGACGTCACCGACATTCGGCGTCAGGTTGTCGACTGTCTTGGTGATCGACAGGTCGCCAGCGGGTTCGACGGAGACGGTCGCGCTGTCGGTGTTGTTGCCGGGCGTCGGGTCGTAGGTGGCCGCGGCGACGGTCGCCGTGTTCACCAGCGAGCCGGTCGCGTCCGCGCGAACCGTGATCTGGAGCGTGACGGTGTCGCCGTTCGCGATGGTGCCGATGCTCCAGTCGCCGGACGCCTGGTCGTATGAGCCGCCGGAGTCATCGCTGACGTAGGTGAGGCCGGCCGGGAGGGCGTCGTTGAGGACCACGCTGACGGCCGCGGCCGGCCCATCGTTGCGAACCGTGACCGTGAAGATCGTGGTGCCGAGGTAGTCCGGTGTCGCATCGCTGACCGTCTTGCCAACCACGAGATCCGCGAGCGGGACGACGACCGTCACGGTGTCGGCGTTGTTGGCCAGGTTCGCGTCGAATGTCACCGAGGACGCGTTGACCGTGAGGTCGATGGAGCCCGGGGCGTTCGGGCTCGCGTTGATCACGACAACGACCGACGCGCCGGCGGCGAGGTTGCCGATCGTCAGCGTGCCGGTCAGCGGGTCGTAAGCGCCGGCTGCGTCGTCGCTGATGTAATCGAGGGTGCCCGGCAGGACGATGGTCGCGCTGACCCCTGTCGCGTCGTCGGGACCGGCGTTGTGGATCGTGACCGTGTAGGCGATCGACTGGCCGACATCCGGCGTGGCGTCCGACACGATGATCTGGGCGGCGATGTCGGCCGCCGGAGCGACATCGACCGACGCGGTGTCATTGTTGTTGGTTGGATCCGGGTCGAACGTATCGGCGTTGACGGTCGCCGTGTTCAAGGTCGTTCCGGTCGCGCTGACCTGGGCGGTGATCTGAAGGCCTGCGACCGAGCCGTTGGCGATCGTGCCGATCGTCCAGACACCGCCGGCATAGCTGCCGCCCCCGTCGTCGCTGACGTAGGTGAGGCCGGCCGGCAGGAGGTCGCTCACGACCACTCCCTCGGCGCTGTCCGGGCCGGTGTTGACGACGGTCAGCGTGAACGTGACGTTGTCGAGGTAGTTGGGCGTCGCGTCGTCAACCGTCTTGGTGATCGTGAGGTCGGCGGCGGGAACGACGAGCGACGTGCTGTCGGCGTTGTTGGCGAGGTTCGGGTCGAAGGTCGAGGTCGTCACCGCGACGGGCACCGGGATCGTCCCGGTAGCCGTGACCGTGACGAGGATATGGAGCGTCGAGGTCGTCCCGCTCGCCAGGGTGCCGAGGGTCCACGTCCCCGTCGACGCGTCATAGGCCCCGCCGGCGTCATCGCTGATCCACGTCAACCCGCTGGGGATGACCGCGGTGAGGACGGTGGTCTGGGCGTTCTGCGGGCCGGCATTGGCGGCCGTGATCGTCAGCTGGACGGTGTCGCCGACATTCGGCGTGTTGTCGGACGCAGTGATCGTCGTCGAGACGTCGGCGGCCGGGTCGATGGTGACCGACAGGCTGTCGTCGTCATCGTCGGTCGTCGACCCGTCGTTCGGAGTCGAGTCGCTGTCCGACTCGCCGGCGTGGGTGACCTCGGTCGTGACGGTATCGGTGCCGACGGCGACCGGCATGACGGTGATGTGCAGGGTCCGGGTTGCGCCATTGGCGAGGGTCCCGATCGTCCATGTCGAGCCGGAGAGGGTGCCGCCACCATCGTCGCTCACGTAGGTCAGGCCCGCCGGCAGGGTGATCCGGCTCGTGACGGCGGTCGCGGTTGCGGGGCCGCCGTTGGAGACCGTCACGGTGATGATGTAGGGCACGCCTTCGTGGGCGAGGCCGCCGCTCACCGTCGTCGACAGGTCGATGATCGCGATCGTGTCGGTATCGGTGGCGCTGTTGTTGGCCGGTGTCGGGTCGGCGCCGCCGCTGCCGTCATCGGCCGCGGACGCGGTGGCGACGACGGTAGTGATGTTCGGCGCGAACGGGTCTTCGACGGTGACGACGAAATGGACTGCCGAGGCGCCGCCGCTGCCGGCGAGGCCACCGATGGCATACGTGCACGTGCTGCCGGCGACAACGCCGCTGCAGGCCCATCCGGCCTCCGATGCGCCAGCATCGAACGCCGTGTGGACCGGGACGGTCATGCTGAGGACCACGCCGGCTGCATCCTGGCTGCCGACGTTCGTCACGGTGACGAGATAGTCGTTGGTGGCACCGGCGACGACGTTCGTCTTGCCGTCAGTGATCGTCGTCGTCAGGTCCGGGCTCGCCGCGATCGGCGTGGTGTCGGCGCCGGTGTTGTTGGCCGTCGGATCCGGACCGTGGGTGGTGTCGTCCGCGATGGACGAGGTGACGCTGATCGTCTTGGCGACACCGACGCCCCAGGGGCTGATCGGTCGCACCGCGAATGTCCGAGTGCTCGAGGCGGCCGCGCTCAGCGAACCGACAGTCAGGGTGCAGACGGTGCCGCCCGGAGCGCCGGTGGCGCAGCTCCAGCCGGCGGAGGACCCCGCGGCGTCGAAGGTCGCGTTGACCGGGACCGTGGCCGTCAGGACCACGCCGGTCGCCGTGGCGTTGCCGTCGTTGACGAAGCTGATGACGTACGGAACCAGTGAGCCCGGCGTGGCGGTGATCCCGCCGTCAGACATGCTGGTGATGTGGAGATCGATCCCTGAGAGCGTCACGGTCGCCGAGGCGGCCGTCACGTGGTCGTTGACGCCGCCGGCGCCGGTCCGCTCGCCGGCGACGATGCCGGCAAGGCTCGTATATGTGGTCGCGACGGAGGTAAGGCTCGTGACACCGATCGAGGTGCCACCGACGCCAGGCGTCACGGCGACCCACGTGAACACGGTCGAGGGTGTGGCAGTCGTCACGGTCGCGGCAGTGAACCGCAAGGTTCCGGGCAGGCCCGTCTCGTCGACGGTCCAGCCGGCCGGGGCAATCGCCGAGCCCGGCGTGTACACGATCGTCGAGGGGATGGTGACCGTGACGACCACCTCATTGGCGTTGCTGCCACCGGTCTGCGTCAGGGTGTAGGTGTAGTTCACGGGCGAGGCGAAACCCGGGGTCGTCGTCGAGGGGATGAGCGACGAACCGAGGACCGGCTCCACGACCGCCGCGTTGACCTGGGCGGCATTCGCCGTCACTGCGCCGATCGTTGCGCTCGAGTTGTTGTTCAGCGATGAGCCCGCCTGGTTGCCCGCGATGTTGAGAACGCGCGCCTGCAGGGTGACCGTGAACGAATCGTTGGTCGTGACGTTGTCGGCGACGACCGTGGCCGCACCGAAGGTCAGGGTGACATCGGCGCCCGATCCGCCCGGGGCGGTGATGACTGGGACCGGCAGGGTGCCATTGAAGCCGCTGGAGTCGACGACCGCGGAACCGGCGACGTAGTCGAGGCCCACGGGCAGGTTATCGAGCACGGTGAGGTTCGGCGTCGATCCTTCAGGCAGGGTGACCGTCAGGGTGTAGGTGGCGGTCTCGCCGATCGCGAAGCTGGCGCCCGAGGTGGTCGCCTCGCTCGAGCTCGTCAGGACCTTGGCCGTCGCCTGGGCGACGATCGTCGCCCCGACCGAGGAGGACGTCGCGTAGTTGTTCGGCGAGCCGGCGGCGCCATCGGCACCGGTCCGGATGTGGGTGTTGAGGGCATCTGTCGGGAGGCTCTTCCAGGTGAGCGCCGAACTGTTGGTCAGCACCTGGGACGGCGCGACGCTGGAGTCGAACGTGGCCTCGTAGGTGATCGTCGTGGATACGCCGCTCTGGGCGACGCTGGCCCAGGTGGCCGACAGGGTCTGGCCGGTGACGGAGCACGTGTCGGGAGTCAGGGTGCCGGCCGTGCAGGCGAGCGAGGACGGGACGTACGTCATACCGGCCGGGATCGTCGCCGTGAGCGATGCATCGTAGGCGGTGGCATTCCCGGGAGCGCTCGGGGCGACGACGATCTGATACGTGACGGTTCCGCCGGCGTCGTTGCGGGTCGCGGGCGTCGAGATCGTGTGAGCGACGCTCAGGCGCGGCTCGATGACGGTCGAGGTCACCGACAACGGTGCGTTCGAGGTCGCCAGCAGGCCGGTGTTCGGATTCGTGTAGGTGACCGATGCGGGGTTGACGATCGTGGTGCCCCGGACCGAGGCCGCGATGTTGCGGACGCGGGCGGTGACCCGGACCAGGAACCTGTCGTTGGTCGCGATGGAGTCGGCCGGGTTGACCGTGTTGCCAAACGTGAAGGTGACCGGGCCGCCGTTTGCCGGCGCGCTCGGGGCCGGGTTCGTGAGCGTGCCGGCGCCCGCGTAGTCCGCGGTCAGGAGCCCGCCCGATGCGGCTGCGCTGGTGATGATCGCCGAGCTCATGTAGGTCAGGCCGCTCGGCAGGGCGTCAGAGACGACAAGGGTCTGCGTGGTGCCTTCCGCGAGCGTGATGACGAGGTTGTACGTCAGCGTGTCGCCGATCGCGATCGTCGCCGGTCCACCGGTCTTCGCGATCGTCGGCACCGCAAGGGTCGTGTTCACGGTCGATGTCGTCGTGTAAGCGTTCGGCGCGCCGCCGGTTCCGGTGCGCTCGCCGGTGGACGTGCCTGCCGCGCCCGGCGTGTTGGTGCCGGTCAGGTTGGTTCCGCCGACCGTGCCGCTCGCTCCGGGCAGCGAGGTCCAGGTACCGGTCGCCGAGTTCGCGATCGTGATGCCAGATGGTGCGAGCGGATCCACGTGAGCGTCGATCCGGACCGTCACTTGCTGCCCGGCGGTCATGGTGTTCCAGGTCATGTCGATGACATTGCCCGCCGACGCGTCGCTCGAGGCGGCCGCTCCCACGGTGATCGAGTGGCCGTCCACGATGAGCTGGCTGCTGACGGTGTCGAGCAGGCGCACGTCGTAGGTCGAGAACGCGCTCGTGTTGGTGACGACGATCTGGTACACCATCGCCCCGCCGGCCTGGCTTGGTGCGGACAGGATCGACTTGACGACCGTGACCGTGGGCTGGATGACGGTCTGGTTGAAGGCCGTTGAGGTGTACGTGACGCCGTTGTCGATTACGCGCGCCTGGTTGCCGATGACCGTCCCGGTGGTGTTGGCGGCGACGTTCAGGACGAGGGCGTTGAGGTCGATGACGACCGACTCGACGTCGGCGTCGCGGTCGTTGTTCGTGATCGTGCCGAGCGTGAAGACCGGGTCCGTGCCGGCAGCGAACGGTCCGCCGCTCAGGTTCCCCGCCGGGACCACGCAGGTGACGGACGTCGCCGGGATGGCTGCGAGGGTGGTCGCAGTACCGGAGACGTTCAGACCGCCAGCGCACGCGGTGAGGGCCGCGTTGTTGGTGGTCATGCCGGCGCCATTCGATACGAAGGCGATGCGGGCAGTTCCGTCATCGAAGAACTGCAGGTTGGCCGGCAGCACGTCCGTTATGGAAACGGTCGGCGACTCGCCTGCCGGGATCGTCGCGACCAGGCGATAGCGGACGACCTCGCCGATGAGCAGGCTGTTCCCGGCCGATGTCGCTTCTGAGCTGGCGACCAGCAGCTTGCTCGGCGCGGGCGAGTTCGTCGTGATCGCCCGGCTCGAGGTGGCCGTGTAGGTGTTGGCGGCGAGGCCGGGGTCCGTTGTCACCCCGGTGCGTTCGAACGAGAGCGCGTTGAAGGGCGAGGCCTGGGCGGGCGAGCCGGGCATGCTCGTCCACGACAGCGGCGTCGTGACCGTGTAGACGGTCGCCGGCGTGACGGTCGCGTTCAGCGTCGCCGAGTAGGTGATGGTGGTGACGTTCGCGGTGTTGGTGAACGTGGCCCAGGTCACCGTGCCGGTGTTGCCGGTGAAGGAGCAACCGGTCGTAACCTGCACGCCGGCGCACAGGACGCTGGCGGGCACATAGGTCATCCCGGCCGGGACATTGATCGTGAGCAACGCCTCGAAGCCATCGGACGTCGACGTGCCTCTCGTGACGGTGGTCGTGAAGGCGACGGTCGTGCCGGCCTCGCCGGTCGTCGGGATCGCGGTCGTCGTGACGGCGGGCCTCGGCTCCACGATCGAGACGCCGACCGCCGGTGTCGACGACACCGTCTGGGCGCCGGCGGCATTGGTGTAGGTGAACGTAGCGACCGACACGCGGCTCTGGCCCGTGACGTTGGCCACGACGTTCGTCGCGACGGCGCGGTAGACGAGCGTGACCGTCTGGGCCACCCCCGACGTGTTGGTCAGGGTGCCGAGGTTGAACGCGACAGGCGTGCCGCCGGCTCCGACCGTCGGGTTGGTGCCGGGGTTACAGGCGGTCGCGAAGCCGCCGATCGAGCTCGACAGGAGAAACGACGACGGCGTGACGCTCGTGCAGCCGACGAACGCGAAGTTGGCCGGGAGCACGTCCGTGACCACCGAGCTCGGGGTCACGCCGGCGGGAACCGTCAGCACGGTGGTGAAGGTCGCGACCTCGCCGATGTTCACAGCCGGGTCCGCGGTGTTGGTCAGGCTGGTTGAGGTCAGGACCTTGGTGATCGCCGGCGGGGCGATAGTGGTCGTCGCCTGGTCCGTGAGCCCGGCAGGAATGAAGTTCGGCGCGCCGTCGCTCGACGAATAGCCACTGAGAGTCGCGGTGTTCGTGATGGTGTTCAGGGGATTGACGCTGGGGGCGAGCTCGAGGTCGAACGTGAGGACCGCGACGTTCGTGCCGGTCGCGTTCACGACGTCAGACGCGTCCTTGCCGGGAGCCAGGGCACCTGACCCGCCATCGATGAGCGTGATGCCGGCCGGCGTCACGAACGTCAGTTCTGAGCCGGAGAAGTTCACGATCTGCCCGGCGCCATTGCGCACGCACAACTTGATGCCTCCAACCGGAGCCTGGTAACCGCTCGGGATCACGTCGGAGATCGCGATGTCAAATGCCGGTGCGTGGCCCGTGTTCTCGATCAGGATCGCGAACGTCGTCACGTTGCCGGCCATGACGTTGGAAACATCGGCGGTGACCGGGGTTGCCGCGATCCCGGCCGATGTGATGGAGCCGGTCATGCGCGGGCACGCGCCACCCGGCGCGCTCACCGTGACGCCGGCGGGTAGGACGGACGCCGGCACAAATACTGCCGAGCCGTTCGACGATGAGACGGCGCCCTTCGTGATCGCGATCTGCGGCTCGTCGAGGGTCACAGCGACGATCGCGTTCGTCAGGGTCGTCGTCGAGTTCGTCGAACCCTGGGTGCTCTGCACCTGGTTCGTCAGGAAGAGGCCGTCAGCGAACGGATTGGTCGAGACCGTGACCGAGAACAGCAGGTCCGTGACGGTTGCCACCGTTGCCGCCTGCACGTCGCCAAACGTGAAGGTCAGGCTGTTGGCGAGTGCGACCGACGACAGGGTGGGGTTGCGTCCGGTGGCCGCGCTGAAGGTGTCGGTCGGGCCGAACTTGGCGGTCCCGGATGGCGGCGCGGCCGCGGAGACCGTCGGGTTGAACGTCGTAACGGAGGTTGCGTCGAAGACCGGGAGCGGCAGGTAGTCGGTCAGCGAATAGATCTCGGCCGTGCTGATCGGCATCGAATGGACGAGCCGGTACGTCACGACGTCCCCGGCGCGAATGTGGGCTGCGGGCCCCACCACGCCGTTGACGGCGTAGACGAACTTCTCCAGCGTGCCGACCACGACCTGGACCTGGCTGGTCGTGCCCGGTGAACTGACCGAGAAGTTGCCATCGGAGGCCGTGTTGCCGGTCGAGAGCAGCGTGGTGTTGACGAGGACCGTGCCCGAGATCGACGCGGCGTCGCTGATGATGTCGCCCTGGTCGACGAACTGATCGTGGCCGGGGCCCTGCGGGACGTGGAACGAGGTGTCGATGACGGACTCGAAGGCGATCGTGCCCGTCACCGCGCCGCCGGCATGCGCGACGCAGTCCGCTGCTGAGCCCGCCGGCAGGATGCAGCCGCCGACGATGTTGGCGCCGAAGCCGTGCGCCGCAAGCCAGGCCGACACGTTGAACTGGATCGCCGTGGTTCCGTCGCCCTGGAGGACGGCCGTGTAGTAGGCGGGCTCGATCGCCTGGTTGCTGATCAAGAAGCCGTTGCCCGACAGGCTGATCGCCGGGGCCGGGTTGGTCGTGAATGTCGTCCCGTCGCGCAGGACGTCGGTGACGATGACGTTGTCGAAGGCGAAGAAGTCCGACACCTGGAACGGCAGCGACCAGGTGAGCGTGTCGTTCGGGCTGGCCCCCGTCGGGCTTGTGTCGGTCGTGACGGCGACGCTGCTCTGGATCGCGATCGATCGATCGGTCAGAGCCGCCGAGGTGCTCGCGGCCGATGGCGTCGCGGCAGGCTGGCGCGGGAAGTCGATCGGCGTCCAGTTGCCGGAGGCGCTGTTGCCGATCTGGCTCGTTGCCGACGCACCCGTGCTCGCATTGATGACCGCGCCGGACGATGCGTCCAGACGCGGGACATGGAACGTGAAGATGAACGACGCGTCGGTCCCGCCGGTGCCGGTGATCGAGGCGAAACGGCGGGTGATCGTGCCGTCAGGGGTCGAGGTCGACGGGGTGGCTTGCGCAGACGACGCCGGCGTGCTCGAGTTGAACGACACGAACTGGAGGTTGGCTGGCAGGTTCGCCGAGACGTCCAGGTTCGTCACTGTCTGACCGGGAGCGACCGAGACGTTCACCTGGTACTGGCGTGGGAACTCGGGACCCGTGGCGGTCTCTGTCTCTGGGGCGATGAAGGCGCCGGCGACGGTCATGAGAGTGGGCGTCGTAGACCCGCTCACGGTCGAGCCGACGATCGTCGGGTCGGTCGCCGGGTTCTGGAGCGCATCGGCCCCGTACGTGAAGCCGCCATGGGCGCTGATCGACATCGGCGTGCCGACGCGGGCCCGGTTCGAGACAGCCGCCGTGATGATGACTTGGGCCTGGGGCTGGGCGCTGGTGAACGAGCCGAACGGCAGACTGCAGGCTGACGAACTGCTCGCCGACCGGCAGGCCGCAGAGGATCGCGTGCGCGCCGGAGGCCTGGTACGCGAATGGCTCGGTGACGCAGCCGCCGACTGGGATCGTCTGGACAGAGCTCGTCACGGGTGACCCGAGGAATGTCGCGCTCGTGAACGTAATGCCGTTGTTCGGCGGCGCGACCCCGCCGTCTGCGCCCCGCTGAGGCAGGACGAGGTCGATGTAGGGCCCGTAGCCCGTATCGGACGAGTTGCTGAAGGTCGCGGCGATCTGGATCGAGGAGCCGACGAACGGGGCCGCCGGGACGCTCAGCACAACGGTCGGCGATGGCGGCGCGGCGAAGACGACGGGGACCAGGCCCGCGACAACCGCGAGCGCGATGAGGCCGCCGGCCAGGGCAGGCAGGCGGCGGGGCAGGTGCGTTCCGCGTCGAATAGCAGGAGCGGTCATGGTCTCGCTTGTTGGAGGCGTTTGGACGAGCGGTGTCCGGTCTGGGGCTGTAGTCAATGTGCCGGGCCCTCACCCGGTACGTAATGCCCCAGAGGTCCCCATCCGAAAGTAGCGTTGCGAGCACGTATCGCGATTCGCCACGCCCCATGCGCGCGGCCGTTCCGCCGGGCGGTCGCCGTCGCCGGGCGGCGACTGTCGTTCCGAGATGCTCGCCAGGTGAACGCGCCGCGCCCGACTGGCCCGAGATGGCTCATCGGGTGAGCGGTTCGGACACGAAGGCGGCCCGCGTCTCGAACCGTCGTGCGTGGCTTCTCTTGTCAAGAGGCCGTGACGGCTCGCGACCATCGCGTGTGCCCACCGGACGAACATCTCGGTGGACTCGGTCGTTCATCATGGTGTCGACCCGAAAGCCGTGACCCGACCGGGAGGACCCCATGTGCTTCGACCATGACTCGCGCCCGCCGATCCGGCCGATCGCCGGTGGCGCACTGGACTCCCGCGACATGACGCTGACGGCCGCCGACGGCAACACGTTGTCGGCATTCGAGGCGAAGGCGGCCGCGCCGACCGGCGCCGGGATCGTCATCCTCCCGGACGTCCGCGGCCTTCACGGCTACTACGTGGAGCTCGCGCTGCGGTTCGCGGAGAACGGCATCGATGCTGTCGCGATCGACTGGTTCGGAAGGACGGCGGGACTCGGGCGAAGGGACGACGGGTTCGACTACATGCCACACGTCAACGCCTTGACGTGGGACGGCATCTCGGCGGACATAGCCGCCGGCGCCGCCCATACCCGCACGTTGGGGCCGGATCGGTCCGCGTCGCTGTTCACGATCGGCTTCTGCCTGGGTGGCCGGGTGACGTTTCTGTCGGCGTCGCTCGGTCTCGGGCTGGCCGGGGCGATCGGCTTCTACGGCTCGCCGGTAGGGGCCGGGCGCGGGGGATCGCCCGCGCCAGTCGATGTCGCGGATCGCATCGAAGCGCCCATCCTGGGCTTGTTCGGCGGCACTGACGCGAGCATCCCGCCCGAAGCGATCGCGGCATTCGACGAAGCCCTCGAGCGGGTGGGCGTCGAGCACCGGCTTGTCACCTATCCAAATGCGCCGCACAGCTTCTTCGACCGCAAGGCCGCCGAGTTCGCGCAGGAGTCAGGGCAGGCCTGGTCGGAAGTCTTGGCGTTCGTCCGCGCCCGTACTTAGCGCGGGCCGGCGTCGGGTCGCCGAGCCCAGAAGCGACCGCTAGCGCCTCGAAATGACCTGGGCGCCCTGGTTCCTCGGCGAGACGACGACGATCCGGCCGGGCAGGTCCGTGTCGACAGAGGCCGCGGTGAACGCGCCCTCGATCCGGGTGATCCGCCGAACCGAATCGGAGAAGGCGATGACCGTCGAGCCGGCACCCGACAGGCAGGCGCCGATCGCGCCGGCATCCCGGGCCGATTCGATGAGCCGCGAGAGCTGCGGGAAGACGGCTGCCCGGTACTGCTCATGCAGGCGGTCGACCGTGACGACCTTGAGCAGGTCGAAGCGCCCGATCGCCATGCCGGCGACCCCGACGGCCAACCGGGTGAGGTTGGCGACGGCATCCTCGCGCGGGACCATGTCCGGCAGGACCGACCGCATCTCCTTCGTCGACAGGCGCAGCTCGGGGATGAACAGCACGGCCCGCATGTCGCGTGGCGCGTCGAACCGGAGTGCTTCCACTTCGCCGTCGATCGCGGCGCTGACGACGAACCCGCCGAGGAGAGCCGCCGCCGCATTATCTGGATGACCCTCGATCCGGTTCGCCAGGCGGAGCAGGTCCGGGCCGGTCAGCGGCTCGCCGAGGAGCGCGTTACCGGCAACGAGTCCGGCGACCGTCGCCGCGGCCGACGACCCGAGACCGCGCGAGAGCGGCACCTCGTTGTGCATCTCGATGCGCCAGCCGACGCCTTCGGGGATCTCGCCGCGGACCTCGCGCAGGGCGGCCTCGATGCCCTGGACGCAGCGGTTCTCGCGATCCGCCGTCAGCTCGTCCTCGCCTTCGCCCTGGACGCTCATCTCGATCTCGCCCCGGCTCCAGCCGCGAACCTCGACCTCGATGCGGTTCGTCAGCCCGAGCGCGACCGCGAGGCAGTCATAGCCGGCGCCGAGATTCGCGCTCGAGCCGGGAACCTCGACGGTCACCCGCCGCCCATCGAGCTCCGCCAGCCAGTTCGTCACCATCCGAGCGCCACCGCTACCGATCGGACCGTCGGTTCCGCCTCCAGCACAGCCCCGGCGCCAGTGACCCTCTCTGCCGTCGCGGGATCCTTCAGGCCGCTGCCGGTCAGGACGCAGACGACGAGTGCATCGCGCGGGATGTCGCCGCGGGCGGCCACCTTGATGACGCCGGCGACGCTCGTCGCCGACGAGGGCTCGCAGAAGATCCCCTCGTCGCTGGCGAGGCTGCCGTAAGCGGCGAGGATCTCGTCGTCCGACACCGCCTCGATCATGCCGCCGCTCTCGTCGCGGGCGGCGATCGCCTTCGACCACGACGCCGGATTGCCGATCCGGATCGCCGTCGCAACCGTGTCCGGCTTCTCGACAGGCCGCCCCAGGACGAGCGGGGCGGCGCCGGCGGCCTGGAAGCCGAGCATGCGCGGGCGCGTCTCGACGACACCATCTGCCGCGTATTCGCAGAAGCCGGTCCAGTAGGCGCTGATGTTGCCCGCGTTCCCGACGGGGATCGCCAGGACCGCCGGCGCCCGCCCGAGGTCGTCGCAGACCTCGAACGCCGCGGTCTTCTGACCATCGAGGCGGAATGGGTTGACGGAGTTGACGAGCGTAATCGGGTGGTCGTCCTGCTCCGCGAGGGCGCGAACGACGCCGAGGGCGGCGTCGAAGTTGCCGTCGACGGCGACGATTCGAGCCCGGGCGACGATCGCCTGGAGCAGCTTGCCCATCGCGATCTGGCCCTTCGGCAGCACGACGACGACCTCGAGGCCAGCGTGGGCGCCGTACGCTGCGGCCGATGCTGCCGTGTTGCCGGTCGAGGCGCAGATGATCGCGCGCGAGCCCTCCTCGAGGGCCTTCGCGACGGCCACGACCATCCCGCGGTCCTTGAACGAGCCCGTAGGATTCTGGCCCTCGACCTTGGCGTAGAGATTCGTCAGGCCGATCCGCTCGCCGATCCGGTCGAGCCGGACGAGTGGCGTGAAGCCTTCGCCGAGCGTCAGTTCCGGCGTCGAATCGGTGATCGGCAGGTACGGGCGATAGCGCGCCACGAGGCTCGGGCGCGACGTCGCGGTGGAGCTGCTGCGAGTCATCAAGCGCTCATCGGGCCAGCCGCACGAGCCGGCCCGCGAACGGCAGTCCCGCCCACGTGCTGCCACCACCCCGCGCAATCGCGAGAAGATCGCCGAGAACCGCACTCGACGTCGCAGCGCCGCCCGCTCCGGGACCCGCGAACGCGACAGTCCCGACTGGCTCCGCGTCGATCTCGATCCGGTTCGTCACGCCGGTCGTGCGGCCGAGGGGCGAGTCCCTCTCGACAAGCGTCGCGCGGACCGCGGCCACGATCCCGTCGCCGGAGCGCTCGGCGTACGCGAGAAGCTTGATCGCCATCCCGTCCGCGGCCGCGGCGGCCACGTCCCGCGACGTGATGCCGGTGATGCCGGGCTTGCCGTCGCCGGGGCCGCCGGCCGTGGCGACCGTTGCCACATCAGCCGGGTCGAGCCACACCCCAAAGGCCAGGCGGGCGAGGATCACGAGCTTATTCACGGCGTCATGGCCCTCGACGTCGCCGGCCGGATCGGCCTCGGCATAGCCGGCGGCCTGGGCCGCGGCCAGCGCTTCGTCGTAGCCACAACCCTCGTCCGTCATCGAGGTCAGGATGTAGTTCGTCGTGCCGTTGACGATGCCGCGGATCGCGGTCACGTGGTTCGCCGCCAGCTCCGCAGCCAGCGGGCCGAGAACCGGGATGCCGCCACCGACGGCCGCCTCGAATCGGAGCGTTGTGCCGGCCCTGCGTGCCGCGGCTTCGAGCTCCGGGCCGTGGTGGGCGATCACGTGCTTGTTCGCCGTCACGACGGACTTCCCCGCCCCGAGCGCCGCCGCGATCAGCGTGTGCGCGGGCTCATCGCCACCCATCAGCTCGACGATGACGTCGGTCTCGGGGTCTGCGACGAGATGCGCCGGCGCATCGGTGAGGAGCTCGGAAGGCAGGCCCCGGCGACGGGCAGCGTCGACGTCACGGACAGCGATGCCAACGAGCTCGAGCCCGGCGCCACCGTCGGTCTGCAGACGTTCGGGCCAGTCAATGAAGGCGCGTACGACCTCACGCCCCACGTTCCCCGCACCAAGGACCGCGACTCGCAGCGGAGCGGCGGTCATCGGGGCGTGACGGGGCAAACGAGCGACATGGCCCGTCGATGGTAGCGGAGCGCCGATCGGTCAGAGCGGCTCCAACCTCGAGGGAGAAGAATCGAGAGGAGGCTGGGGACTCCTCTCGATCTTCAAGGTTCGATCGCGATAACTAGCTCTCGCCCGCGGCGGCGGCTCGGACATTCTCGGTTTCGCCACCGACTTCGTCCCAGATCCGCACATGCCGTGACTCTCGGATGAACAGCCCGCCGATCACCACGGTCATGAGCGCGATGACGATGGGATAGATGAGCCCCGCGTAGAGGTTGCCCGTCGACGCGAGGAGTGTCGCCGCGATGAGCGGCAGGAAGCCACCGAACCAGCCGTTCCCGATGTGATACGGGATCGACAGCGACGTATAGCGGATCCGCGCCGGGAAGTACTCGACGAGGAATGCCGCGATCGGCCCGTAGACCATCGTCACGAAGACGACCTGGATCCAAACGAGGGCGATGAGCGGCAGCAGCTCGGGTTGAGCCACGGTCACCTTGCCGTCGGCGCCGACGAAGCGGCCGGCGAACTCTCCGGCCGTTGAAAGCGTGCCCTGGGGGTGGGCGAACGTGGCCATCAGGTTGTAGATCGGGAAATACGTGATGGCGGCGATCAGGCAGCCGCCGAGGATGATCGGTTTGCGGCCGATCCTGTCGGACAGACGCCCGAAAACCACGAAGAACGGCGTGGCCAGGACGATCGCCGTACCGACGATCAGGTAGGCGTCCTGGAACTTCACCCCGAGGTTGGTGCCGAGGAAGAACAACGCCTGGAACTGGCCCTGGTACCAGACCACCGCCTGGCCGGCCGTCGCGCCGAGGAGGGCCAGAATGATGAGCTTCCGGTTGGCGCCGTTACCGAACGAGTCGCGCCACGGCGACGTGGATGACTTGCCCTCCGCCTTCAGCTGTGAGAAGAGTGGCGTCTCCTGCAGGCGCAGGCGGATGTAGAGGGCCATCGCCACGAGGACGATCGACAGGAAGAACGGGATCCGCCAGCCGAAGCTCGTGAAGTCCTCGGCCGACATCGAGATCCTGGTGATGCCGACGACGGCGAGGGCGAGCAGCAGCCCGAGCGTCGCCGTCGTCTGGATCCAGCTCGTGTTCTGACCGCGCTTCTCGTCGGAGCTGTGCTCCGCAACATAGATCGCAGCCCCGCCGTACTCACCGCCGAGGGCGAGACCCTGGGCCAGCCGGAGCGTCACGAGGATGATCGGGGCCAGGATCCCGATCTGGGCGAACGTCGGCAGGAAGCCGACGAGCGCCGTCGAGACGCCCATGACCGTGATCGTCACGAGGAACGTGAACTTCCGACCGACGATGTCGCCGATCCGCCCGAAGAACGCCGCCCCGAAGGGTCGAACGGCGAAGCCCGCCCCGAACGTGGCAAGCGACAGGAGCAGAGCCGCGACGGGGTTTCCGGTCGGGAAGAACTGGGTCGCGAAGAACGCGGCGAGCACGCCGTAGATGTAGAAGTCGTACCACTCGATGACCGTGCCGGCGGCGGACGCGCCGATCACGAACGGAAGCTTGTAGCGGTACTCCGGGGTCGCGGCTTCAGCCGCGGTCGACGTTGCCAAGGTTGGGCTCCTCACTGGAGTGCGCACGCCATCGGCGCACAGGCCGAGTGAACCGGTCTTCAAGGCGCGTACGTCGTTGGTCGCCCGGCACCCTCCCTCCTGCCTGACGCGGGCGCGCTCTGGGCCACGCTCCCATCGTTTGGCGAAAGTTGGCGACAACGTAGTCAAGGGGTCGAGCAGGGGTCAATCGGCTTGGAGTGGTTGCAACGAATTTGCAACCAGCCCGAAGGCGGGCGCCGGGACCCGTGATCGGTCTGCGCGCTCGGCTACACTCGCGAGCCATGACCACAGCGCTCGAACCGTCGCCTGCCGCGGCCGAAGTCGATTCGCCCAAGCACCGGATCTTCAGCGGGATCCAGCCGTCGGGCGTGGCGCACCTCGGCAACGACCTCGGGGCAATCCGCAACTACGTCGCGCTCCAGCGGGAGTTCGAGGCGATCTACTGCATCGTCGACTACCACGCGCTGACGAGCCTCCACGACCCGGACGCGCTGCGTGCGCGGACGCGCGACATGGCCGCCTCGCTCCTGGCCCTCGGACTCGATCCGAAGCAGTGCACGCTCTTCGTCCAGAGCCACCGACCCGAGCACACGGAACTCGCCTGGCTGCTCGCCACCGTCACGCCGGTGAGCTGGGTCGAGCGGACGCCGAGCTACAAGGAGAAGAAGCTCTCGCAGCCCGATGACGTCAATCACGCGTTGCTCACCTACCCGGTCCTGCAAGCCGCGGACATCGTCATCTATCACGCCGATCGGGTCCCGGTGGGCAGGGACCAGGCGGCCCATCTCGAGCTCAGCCGCGAGATCGTCCGGGCCTTCAACACCCGCTATGGCAGGACGTTCGAAGAGCCCGAGGCCGTCTTCACGGAGGCGCCGACCGTCCTTGGCACTGATGGCGTGAAGAAGATGAGCAAGTCGGTCGGCAACACGATCGAGGTGCTGGCCGAGCCGGACGTCATCCGGAAGCAGGTCATGTCGATGGTGACGGACACCCAGCGGATCCTGCGGACCGATCCGGGCAGGCCGGAGGTCTGCAACGTCTGCCAGCTCCACCGCTTCTTCGGGCTCGACTACGAGGAGATCTGGGACGGCGAGCGGACCGCGCGCACGGGCTGCGTAGACACGAAGCGCCTGCTCGCCGATCGGATCACGGCCCACTACGCGCCGGCCAGGGAGCGTTACCTCGACCTGCTCGCTCATCCGGATCAGATCGACGTCATCCTCGAGGAGGGTGCCGATCGCCTCCTGCCGATGGCCGAGGCCACGATGGACGACGTTCGCCATCGGATGGGCCTTCGCTAGGGCACTACCATGACTCCAAATGGAGGGGGCACGGCCCCCTCAGCGCGAGTGAGCACCGCTCCCTCGCTCCAGCTCGGCAATCGAGCCGCGTGAGGTGCGCCCGACCATGGCGATGGTGACCGAACGGCAGCGCCGTTGGCTGACGGCCGTTCTCGTCCTCGGGACGCTCGTCCTCGGGATCGTCTTCATCAGCCTCGTCGCCACGATCTTCTTCGCCTTCGGCGACATCGTCCTCGTGTTCTTCCTCGCCTGGCTTCTCGCCTTCATCATCAGCCCGGTCGTCGCCGGATTGACGCGCCTCATCCCGTTCCTGCCGCGCGTGGGTGCCGTCGTCCTCGTCTACGCCGCGCTCGTCGGGGCCATGGTCCTTGCGGTCGTGCTGATCGCCGGTGCACTAGCCCAGTCGATCGCGGACTTCGTCGCGAGCGTGCCGACCCTGCGCCAGGACCTGCCGCGCCTCCTCGCCCCGTGGCAGGAGCGCCTGAACGGCCTCGGCCTGGGCCAGGTCAACCTGGTCGACCAGGCGACGAGCTTCATCGACAACATCGCGAACTATGCCGTTCAGCTCGCAGGCCCCATCCAGCAGCTCGCTGTCGCAAGCCTCGGCGCAATGGGCAACCTCCTGATTGTGATCATCCTCTCGCTCTACATGGTCATCGACCGGGCCGCGATCATGTCCTTCCTCTTCCGGATCGCCCCGCCGGCATACACGGAGGAAGCCAGGCTGCTCGAGACGAGCATCGCCCGGTCGTTCGGCGGGTTCCTGCGAGGCCAGGCGATCCTCGGTGTCGTCTACGCGGCCGTCGCACTGTTCACGAGCGCCCTGCTCGGTATCCCGTACCTCGCGGTGACGACGGCTGTCGCGGGCGTCCTGATGGCGATCCCCTTCTTCGGGCCGTTCATCGCCTGGGCGCCACCCGTGATCGTCGCGCTGCTCACTCCGGGCGATCACGCGCTGCCGGCGTTCATCCTCATGGCGATCGGTTGGCTGCTCGTGATGAACGTCCTGCAGCCGCGGCTCATGCAGGAAGCCGTCGGGATCCATCCGATCGTGGTGCTCGGCTCGGTGCTGATCGGCTCGAAGGTCGCCGGGATCACCGGCGCGATCTTCGGCATCCCGATCGCCGCCGTCGTGTCGGCGTTCTTCTTCCACTTCCTCCGTGTCAGCCGCGAGCCGTCGCCCGTCGCGACACGGGCCGCGAAACGGATCGAGGAGCGGGAGGGCAGACCGGTCCGGGTCCCGCGCGAGCCAGCGCCCGGGATCGACCCGGACGTCACCACATGACCGACGAGGAAGCCGGCAGGCCACGCCGCTGGAGCCCGCCGAACCCGGACGCCGAGGCCGCCGCGGCTCGGCGTGACGATCAGCCGGACATGACGCGCGAGCGGGCGAGGACGGAGCGCCGGGACCTGGACAAGGAGCGGGGCGAGCCGGTCGCCGGCGGCACGGCCCGGGGCGGCCCGCGGGCCCTCCGATCGACGAGGATGCCGCTCCACGACTGGTCGACGCGGCCGCGAATCCTCATCACGAACGACGACGGCGTCGAATCGCGCGGCTTGCTCGCACTCAAGCAGGCCCTCGAGGGGATCGGCGACACGACGGTCGTCGCCCCGGACACCAATCAGAGCGCGGTGGGCCACCAGAAGACGCTGATGCGGCCGCTCCGCGTCCGGGAGCGGACGCTCGGCGACGGATCGCTCGCCTATTCGGTTGACGGGTCGCCGACGGACGCGGTCAGCATCGCCTTCCTCGGCTACTTCGGCCAAGGCTTCGACCTCGTCGCCGCCGGCATCAATTACGGGGCAAACCTCGGCGACGACATCACGTATTCCGGGACGGTGAGCGCCGCGATGGAGGCGGTCATCAACAACTGCCCGGGCTTCGCGATCTCGCAGGAGTACTACGAGCATCCCGACTTCACGCTCGCCGCGATGGCCGCGGCGTCTGTCGCCCGGAACATCCTCGAGCACGGCCTCTCGCGGGGCGAACTGGTCAACGTCAACGTCCCGGGCGTCACGCCGGAGGAGTGCAAGGGCTTCGAGGTCACTCGCCTGGGCCGCCGCGTGTACCAGGACGAGCTCATCGAGCGTCTCGATCCGCGCGGAATCCCCTACTTCTGGATCGGCGGACCGCCGCCGTCCGGCCTCGCGGTCGAAGGGACCGACTTCCACGCCGTCGTCAACAGGAAAATCTCGATCACGCCGATTCACCTCGATCTCACCGGTCGCCGCCTCCTGCGACGCCTGAAGACGTGGGACTGGAAGCTCGATGCAACGGCGGCGATTGCAGCCGCACCGGCGGCGACGCAGCCGCCCGGCCACGATCGACCGGTGGAAGCCGATCAGGAAGATCGGCTCGTCGAAGAGGGAAGCGTCGAGCGACGCTGAAGGGAGCCGGAGATGGATCTCTCCAATCTGCTCGGCAACATCGGCGGCGGCGCCGGCCAGGTCGACCCGAACAAGCTGATCGGCGGCGTCCAGGAGGTCTTCGCGTCCAAGGGAGGCGTGGATGGCCTCGTGTCGTCGCTTCGCGCAGGTGGGCTGGGGGGTGTCGTCGATTCGTGGGTCTCGACGGGCACGAACCAGCCCGTCCCACCGCAGCAGCTCGGCGCGGCGCTCGGACCGGACACGGTCAACCAGCTGTCGGCCAAGACGGGCCTGTCCGTCGAGATGCTGCTGCCGCTCCTCGCCGGGTTCCTGCCGATGATCATCGATCGCCTGACCCCAGATGGCCAGGTTCCGCAAGGAGGCCCGAACGCGCAGCAGGGAGACATCGGTGACGTCCTGGGCGGGATCCTCGGCGGCGGCCTCGGCGGGGTGCTTGGCGGCTGATCCGGACGAAGCACCCAACTGCGACACCTGACCCGACCGGGTACGACATTCGTCCAACCCTGACTTCCGACGCGGGTCGGCTGTCGCGTCGGGTTCGTCTTGGCAAGATTCCGCCATGGACCGAACCGTCGCGCCCGCCGCCTCCAAGAGGATCGATCGGCTCCTTCACGAGGAGCCCGTGGTCTGGCTGAGCAGCGTCCGCCCCGAAGGCGGCCCGCACCTGGTCCCGATCTGGTTCAGCTGGGACGGGCGCGAGATCCTCATCGCGAGCAAGCCGAACGCCCAGAAGATCCGTAACCTCCGGGCGAACCCCGATGTCATGCTCGCCCTCGGCGAGGCCGAGGACGACTTCGACGTCGGGCTGCTCGAGGGCCGCGCGGAGCTGCTCGACGCGCCGGCCGCCGTCGTCCTCCCAGCCTCCCATTGCACGAAGTACCGCAGCCAGATGGCAGCGATCGGCCTCACGCCGGGCGAGTTCCTAGCGACCTACTCGCAGGTCATCCGGATCGTCCCGACCCGCTTCCTGCCCTGGCGCGGCCGCACCGCTCCGGCCAGCGCCGATCGCGGCGTACCGGTCAATCGGCGCCTCGCAGCGTCGATCCGCCGCGTCGCCTCGTCCCTGGGACCGCAGCCGGGGCTGGTCGCCGGGTAAGGCGCCGATTGGAGTGCGGTCAGCGCCGCCGCTTCAGGTCGGCCAGGATCTCCCGCGCCGCGTTCTGGCCGGGCTGACCGGTCACGCCGCCTCCTGGATGGGCACCGGAGCCTGCGAGATAGAGCCCCTCGATCGGGAGCCGGTAGCGCGCATGGCCGAGGAACGGCCGCCAGAGGAAGAACTGGTCGAGCCCGGGCTCGCCGTGCAACGGGTGCCCGCCCGTGAGCCCATAGTCGCGCTCGAGATCGAGCGGGCTGATGACCTCGCGTTCCCGAACCAGCGCGGCGATGCCTGGCGCGAACCCCTCGAGCGCCGCGACGACCGCGGTCCCGAGCGAGACGCGACGCTCCACGTCCTCCCAGGAGCCGCTCCGAAGGGCATGCGGCGTGTACTGGACGAGGACGCTCATCACGTGCGTGCCGGGGCTGGTGTCCTCGACCAGTGATGGATCGACGAGCGATGGGATCGTCGCCTCGAGGACCGGTGCCTCGGAGACCCGGCCGTACTTCGAGGCATCGAAGGCTCGCTCGATGGCGTCGATCCCGGGCGCCAGGAGGATCCGGCCGCGGAGGAGGGTCTCGTCATCGCCCCTGGCAGCCGTGAACCGCGGCAGCGCGTTGAGGACGAGGTTGACCTTCGACACGACGCCCGGCGTCCGGTAGTTGCCCGCTCGCCACAGCATCGACGGCCCGATCGCGACCGGATCGCAGAGCTTGGTCAGCGTCGCCTTCGGGTCGATGCCCGAAATGACCGTCGTTGTCGTGATCTCCTCGCCGGACGCGAGCGCGACGCCGGTCACCAGCCCGTCGCGCGACGTGATCGCGGTGACCTCGGCGCCGGTGCGGATCTCGGCGCCCGCCGCCTGCGCAGCGGCCGCCAGCGCGCCCGAGACCGCCCCCGGCCCGCCGATGGCGAAGACTGTCTGGCCGGCCGCCCCGCCGTCGTTACCGGCGGAGTCGCCGAGGAGGATCGCCGCGGTCCCGGCCGACCACGGCCCGACCGAGCAGTACTGGACGCCACGCCAGGCAATCGCCGCCTGGACCGCGTCGGTCTCGAAGGCCTCGGCAACGAAGTCGGCGACCGCCATCGGCAGGACGCGGAGGATCGTGTGGGCATCGCGCTTGCCGAGTCCACGGAACGTCCGCCCCAGCTTCAGTCCCGCGATCGCATCCGCCAGGCCGGGCGACTTGATGTCCGGCGGAGTCTGGCCCGCGATCTCGCCGAGGAACCGCCCGAGCGACCGGACGAGGCGATCGAAGTCCGCATACCGATCGGCATCGCGAGACGACCAGCTGCGGAGGCCGTCGACCGTCCGTGCCTGGTCCGCCCACAGCGTGACCGCCCGGCCGTCCGGCTGCGGAGCGAAGACGCGGACGTCCGGAGCGACGAGCTGCAGTCCGTGGGCGCGCAGGCCGAGGTCGCGGACGATCGAGGGACGCAACCGTCCGACCGTATGCGCGAGACGTGGCACTCGCGCCCCGCCGAGTGTCGCCGTCTCGGCCGCGCCGCCGGCACGCTCGCGCCGCTCGAGGACGAGCGTCCGGCGGCCGGCCTTCGCGAGATACGCGGCCGTGACGAGAGCGTTGTGGCCGCCACCGACGACGACCGCGTCGTACTCCTCCGCCATCCGTCAGGCGGCCTTCCGACCGTGGGCCCGGAGGACCTCCATCGCCGCGATCCGCCCGTTCGCGCCCATGATCCCGCCGCCAGGGTGGGTCGCCGAGCCGCACAGCCACAGGTCGCGAATCGGCGTCTTGAAACGCGCGTAGCCGGGCACCGGCCGGTTGAAGAACAGCTGCTCGAGCGACAGCTCGCCCTGGAAGATATTGCCCTCGCTGAGGCCAGTCGTCCGTTCGATGTCCAGCGGTGTCTGGACGTTCCGGTGGAGGATCACGTCGCGGATATTCGGGGCGAATTCCGCGATCCGGTCGACGACCGCGTCGCCGAACGCCTCGCGCTGATCGTCCCAGGTCCCGAGCTCCGGCGCGAGCTTGTAGGGCGCGTACTGGACGAAGCAGCTGATGACGTGCTTGCCGGGCGGCGCCATCGACGGGTCGACGAGGGTCGGGATGATCATGTCGATGTAGGGCTTCCGGCTGAAGCGGTTGTACTTCGCGTCGTCGTAGGCCCGCTCCATGTCGTCGAGGCTGGGTGAGAACGAGATCGCCCCGCGGAGGTGCTCGCCCTCACCGGGCAGGCACGTGAAGTCGGGCAGCCGGTCGACGGCGAGGTTGACCTTGCCCGACGAGCCGCGGAACTTGAAGCGGCGGACGTCCTCCTCGAATTCGGGGTCGAGCGCACCCGGCTCGACGAGGCCGAGGAATGTCCGGCGGGCGTCCACCGAGCTCAGGACGTCGGTCGCCTCGATCTCCTCGCCGCTCTCCAGCGCGACCCCCGTCGCCCGTCCGTTCTTCACGATGATTCGGGCGACCGTGGCCTCCGTCCGGATCTCGGCGCCGAACGATCGCGCTGCGGAGGCGATCGCTTCCGACACCCCGCCGGTCCCGCCCTTCGGGATTCCCCACGCCCGGAAGGCGCCGTCGATCTCGCCCATGTAGTGGTGGAGGAGGACGTAGGCAGTCCCAGGCGATCGGACGCCCTGGTAGGTACCGATGATCCCGGACGCCGCCATCGTCGCCTTGAGCGGATCCGTCTCGAACCATTGGTCGAGGAAGTCGGCGGCGCTCATCGTCATCAGCTGGATGAACACCGCCTGCTGGCGCTCAGGCAGCTGCTGGAAGGTCCGGGCGAGGCCGGCGAGCGGCATGAGCGGCCGGGGATCGAGCGACGTGAGGTCCGGCGGCGTGATCGCGAGGATCGGCTTGATGAAGCGGGCCATTTCGACCATGAGCTGGCCGTATTCCTCGTACGCCTCGGCATCACTCTTCGACCAGCGCCGCAGCTCGCGAATGGTGCGGCCGTGATCGTTCACCCGCCAGAGGTAGTCGCCGCCGCCCCCGGGCGGGCCTGCTCCCTCGGGGAGCGGCGTGAGCGTGCCGTCGAGCGGCAGGATGTCGAGGCCGTGCCGCGGCAGCTGGAGCTCGCGAATGATCTCCGGGCGGAGCAGCGATACGACGTAGGAGAAGACCGAGAAGCGGAAGCCCGGGAAGATCTCCTCGGTGACCGCCGCGCCGCCGACGATGTGGCGCTGCTCGAGGACGAGCGTCTTCATTCCCGCCCGGGCGAGATAGGCCGCGCTGACGAGCCCGTTGTGGCCGCCGCCGATGATGACCGCGTCGTAGCGCTGGGCCAACCCGAGCTCCTCGCGTTATCCAGTCTGCATAGGTTTGATGCAGCCGCCACTGTACCCGAGGTCCCGCCACGCGCGCCCGACGTTCCGCACGATGCGAGCCCGACAGTTACCCTGTCGCCGATGAAGGATAGGGGTGAGCTGCTCGGCCGAGCCGCCGAGCTCGCAGCAGACTTCCTTGAGCGTCTTCCGGACCGGCCGGTCTGGTCGCCGGTCGACCTCCCCGCCCTCCGCGGGGCTCTCGGCGGGCCGCTTCCGGAGCATGGCGAGGACCCGCGACGCGGTCATCGAGGCGCTCGCCGCGCGGTCCGAGCCCGGACTCGTCGGGTCGGCGGGGCCGCGCTACTTCGGGTTCGTCGTCGGTGGCGGCGTTCCGGCGGCGCTCGCGGCCGACTGGCTGACCAGCGCCTGGGACCAGAACGCCGGGCTGTACGCGCTGTCGCCTGCGGCATCGGTCATCGAGGAGGTCGCCGCGGCCTGGTTGCTGGAGCTCTTCGGCCTGCCGGAGGGTTCGAGCGTCGGGTTTGTGACCGGCGCCACGATGGCGAACTTCACGGCGATCGCGGCGGCCCGGCACCGGGTTCTCGAGCGGGTGGGCTGGAACGTCGAAGAGGACGGGCTGACCGGCGCCCCACCGATCGCGATCGTGACCGGCGACGAGGCCCACGTGACGATCTTCGTCTCGCTCCAGATGCTCGGCCTCGGGCGCGGGCGGGTGCACCGCGTTGCGGCGGACGGGCAGGGTCGGATGCGGCCCGACGCGCTCCGCGAGACGCTGGCCCGGCTCGATGGCCCGACGATCGTGTGCGCCCAGGCCGGCAACGTGAACACCGGCGCCTTCGACCCGCTTCCGGAGATCGCTGGCGCCGTCCGGGAGCGTCCGAACGCCTGGTTGCACGTCGACGGTGCGTTCGGTCTGTGGGCGGCTGCTGCACCACGGCTCCGCGATCGAATGCCGGGACTCGATCTCGCCAATTCGTGGACGACCGACTCACATAAGTGGCTGAACGTGCCGTATGACTCGGGGATCATCGTCAGCCGCGACGCGGCGGCGCACCACGCGGCGATGACGCTCGGTGCGGCGTACTACGTCGAGACGAGCGGCGGCGAGCGAGATCCATACAACTGGGTCCCGGAGTCGTCGCGGCGCGCGCGCGGTTTCGCGGTCTACGCGGCGCTGCGGTCGCTCGGCCGGGCGGGCCTCGCTGGAATGCTCGAGGGATGCTGCGCAATCGCGCGCCGGATGGCCGACGGGCTGCGGGGCGCCGAGGGCGTCACGATCCTCAACGACGTCGTTCTGAACCAGGTCCTCGTCAGGTTCGAGTCGCCCGATGGAGGGGACGCGGACGCCTTCACTCGAGCCGTCATCGCGGCCATCCAGGCTGACGGCACCTGCTGGCTCGGCGGGACGACGTGGCACGACCTGGCCGCGATGCGGATCTCCGTCTCCAACTGGAGCACGACCGAAGCCGACGCCGACGCATCCGTCGCGGCGATCCTTCGCTGCGCCAGGGCCACAGCCGAGACGCTCGGCGGCGTCGCCGCCGGCTGAGCGGCGTGGCTGAGCGGCCTGGTCGAGCCGCCCGCTCGCTCCGTCGCCCGCGCTACGTCGAAATCACACGTCGCTGGGCGATGCGATTGGGTGCATATTCGGCGGGGCATGGGGTCCCGGACGAGGCCCGACAATCGACGGCCATCAGATGATGCAACCAACGGCATCGGCCGGGTGGCCGTGTTGCCTGGCACCGCGCCGCGGGGCGCGACGAGCCATCCAGCCTGCATAGATTCCATGCATACTGGCGTTTCGCCAGGCACGGAGGACCGCTGAACACGTGAGCGTCGGAACCGCGTTTCATCCCGCGACTGCGCCACTCAACCGCAAGCAGCAGTGGCGGGAGTGGAGCGGCTACTACGCGTCGTCTGTCTATGCCGACGCGCACGACATCGAGTACAACGCGATCCGCGAGGCGGCCGCGCTGATCGACGTCAGCCCGCTCTACAAGTACACGGTCTCCGGTCCCGATGCCCTCCGCCTCGTCGACCGGGTCATCACCCGCGACGCGACCAAACTGAAGCCGGGTCAGGTCTACTACACGCCCTGGTGCGACGAGCACGGCAAGGTCATCGACGACGGGACCGTCCACCACCTCGACGACGGAACATTCCGATGGACGGCCGCCGACCCGCAGCTCCGCTGGCTCCGCCAGAACTCGAGCGGCCTCGACGTCACCATCGACGACGTCTCGGAGGCCGTCGCGGCCGTCGCCCTCCAGGGTCCGCTTGCCCGTGACGTGCTTGAGGCGGCGACCGGCGCGGAGTTCGCCGACCTGCGCTACTTCCGCCGCCGGACCGCGACGGTCAAGGCTGGCCGGAGGAAGCTCGCCATCGACGTCTCGCGCACGGGCTACACGGGCGACCTCGGCTATGAGCTGTGGATCCAGGCGGAGCACGCGGTCGCGCTCTGGGAGGCGCTCGTTGGCGCGGGCCGCGACTACGGGATTCGGCCGGCCGGGATGCTCGCCCTTGATGTCGTCCGGCTCGAAGCGGGACTCATCCTTCTCGAGGTCGACTACACCTCGGCTCGCCACGCGATGAACCCGGAGCAGAACTACAGCCCCGGCGAGATCGGGCTCGGGCGGCTCATCAGCACCGACAAGGCCGACTTCGTCGGTCGGCTCGCACTGGACCGAGAGGCGCGCGCGGGCGGCCCGGGACGGCGCCTCGTCGGGCTCGAGCTCGACTGGTACGACATCGAGGGGCTGTTCAGCGCCCAGGGCCTGCCGCCGGCGATCTCGCCGGTCGTCGATCGATCGCCTCGCCCCCTGTTCGTCGGTGGGCGCCAGATCGGGCGGACAACGAGCGTGGGCTGGAGCCCGATCCTCAAGCAGGCGATCGCGCTGGCCTCGGTCCCGCCGTCACACGAGCCGCTGGGTTCCCGCTTTGACGTGGAGTGGACCGTCGAGGGGCGCCGTGGCCGCGTCGCCGGGACGGTCGTTGCGCTGCCGTTCCTCGACCTGGAGCGCAAGCGGGCCTGACCATCGGCCGGCGTGGCCGTCTCAGCCGTCGCGACCGCGCATCAGCGACACCCTGAAGGGTCGCAGCTCACCGCTGGCGAAGCCGCCGGCGATCACCGGGTCCTCTTCCATGATCCTGCGCGCCGCCACCTCGTCCGGCGCCTCGAAGATCGCGATCCCGGTGTTCTTCGTTCCGAGCGTCGGCCCCACGAGGATGATCGTGCCCTCGGCGAGCATCCGCTGGAAGCGCTCGAAATGGACGCCCCAGACAGCCGACTCCTCGTCGGTCATCGTCGCCGCGAAGTCCTCGCGCGGTGGATTGATGAAGTAGATCCACTCAGCCATGGCGCGATCGTGCGCGACCGCGGCGCCGACTGCAACCGGCCGGACCGCAGGCTACAACTCAGCTCGCGCAGGTCAGCCGGGCATCGGCCCAGTCGCCGTGGTCGTGCCAGCCGGGGCCGTTGGGGTCGACGATGAGGCGGAGCTGGCTGCGGCCGGTCAAATCGACGGTCAGGGTCTGGGTCGGGCTGGTCCCGGTCATGATCCCGCTGTCGGCGAGCTTGACCGCGTCGCCCCAGATCTGGAAGCTGAGTGAGCCGTTGCTGCCGACCTCGTCGTCGAGGCCGACCTTGGTCGTGAACGTCGAGCAGCCGGTCAGGTTGTAGCGGATCTCGGACGGGGCGTGGACGCCGATGCCCTTCGGGTAGACGACCCCGGCCAGGGTCAGCGGCCGGCCGTCGGCGGCGCCCGCCTCGCCGTTGCTGCGGTCCTTCTCGGCCGGCCCGAAGCCGTTGCTGACGACCGTGTAGGCGAGGTCCGACAGGTAGCTGGTGGTCCCGCCCGGCGCTGCGGCGGTCGTGAACGTCCAGCTGCGGTCGGCGGCGAGCGGGTTGCCGGCGACGTCCTTGACGCCGCTGGCGCCGCCGCGGACGGTCGCGACGTAGGTCGTGGCATTGGCCAGGGCGGCGCTCGGGTCGAGGGTCACGGTCCGGCTCGGACCGTCGTAGGTGACACTCGCCGCGAGCGGCGTCGAGGTGCCCTGGACGACGAGGCTGACGGTGGCGCCGGTCAGGGTCGCCGGATCGATCGGCTCGCTGAAGGTGGCGGTCGCGTTGGTCCCGGTCGGCTGGCCGGTCGCGCCGTCGGTCGGGCCCAGGGCGGTGATCGTCGGCGCGGTCGTGTCGCCGGGCGCTGCGGCGGTCGTGAACGTCCAGCTGCGGTCGGCGGCGAGCGGGTTGCCGGCGACGTCCTTGACGCCTGCGCTCAGGGCTGCCTGGACATTTGCTGCGATGACTGCCGCGCCGGTATCCGTCGGATGGACCGTGTCGCAGACGTAGCCGGCCGATGCCCAGCTGCCACCCGGGCCGGCGAGAGCCGCCCAGGTGTCGATGAGGCGGGCCCCGCGCTGACCGGCGAGCGTCCGCAGCGCGGCGTTGAGGGTGATGACCGCCTGGATGGTCGCGGGCGTCGTTGACCGCGGTGGGATCGTCTGGAGCCAGGCCGTCGCGCCGGCCGCACGGACCTGGTCGATGATGCTGCCGAGGTTGGCGAGTGTCGTGGCGGTGGGAAAGCCAGCCGAGAGATCGTTGGTGCCGCCCATGATCGTCACGTCGGTCGGGGTGTGGGCGAGGACGTCGGGCGACAGCCGGGCGAGCATCTGCGTCGTGGTGTTCCCGGCGATGCCGGCGTTGTGGAAGTCGGCGAGGGGCAGGGTGAGGAATGCCGGCCAACCGTTCCCGCACGGATGGACATCGACGCTCCGGGTCGAGGTGATCGAGTCCCCGAGCGTGACGAGGCGGATGTCGCCGCTGGCGCCGCCGCGGACGGTCGCGACGTAGGTCGTGGCATTGGCCAGGGCGGCGCTCGGGTCGAGGGTCACGGTCCGGCTCGGACCGTCGTAGGTGACACTCGCCGCGAGCGGCGTCGAGGTGCCCTGGACGACGAGGCTGACGGTGGCGCCGGTCAGGGTCGCCGGATCGATCGGCTCGCTGAAGGTGGCGGTCGCGTTGGTCCCGGTCGGCTGGCCGGTCGCGCCGTCGGTCGGGCCCAGGGCGGTGATCGTCGGCGCGGTCGTGTCGCCGGGCGGTGGACCCGAGCCGCAGGTCGAGCCGGGCGTCGGCCCAGTCGCCGTGGTCGTGCCAGCCGGGGCCGTTGGGGTCGACGATGAGGCGGAGCTGGCTGCGGCCGGTCAAATCGACGGTCAGGGTCTGGGTCGGGCTGGTCCCGGTCATGATCCCGCTGTCGGCGAGCTTGACCGCGTCGGCCCAGATCTGGAAGCTGAGCGAGCCGTTGCTGCCGACCTCGTCGTCGAGGCCGACCTTGGTCGTGAACGTCGAGCAGCCGGTCAGGTTGTAGCGGATCTCGGACGGGGCGTGGACGCCGATGCCCTTCGGGTAGACGACCCCGGCCAGGGTCAGCGGCCGGCCGTCGGCGGCGCCCGCCTCGCCGTTGCTGCGGTCCTTCTCGGCCGGCCCGAAGCCGTTGCTGACGACCGTGTAGGCGAGGTCCGACAGGTAGCTGGTGGTCCCGCCCGGCGCTGCGGCGGTCGTGAACGTCCAGCTGCGGTCGGCGGCGAGCGGGTTGCCGGCGACGTCCTTGACGCCGCTGGCGCCGCCGCGGACGGTCGCGACGTAGGTCGTGGCATTGGCCAGGGCGGCGCTCGGGTCGAGGGTCACGGTCCGGCTCGGACCGTCGTAGGTGACACTCGCCGCGAGCGGCGTCGAGGTGCCCTGGACGACGAGGCTGACGGTGGCGCCGGTCAGGGTCGCCGGATCGATCGGCTCGCTGAAGGTGGCGGTCGCGTTGGTCCCGGTCGGCTGGCCGGTCGCGCCGTCGGTCGGGCCCAGGGCGGTGATCGTCGGCGCGGTCGTGTCGCCGGGCGCTGCGGCGGTCGTGAACGTCCAGCTGCGGTCGGCGGCGAGCGGGTTGCCGGCGACGTCCTTGACGCCGCTGGCGCCGCCGCGGACGGTCGCGACGTAGGTCGTGGCGTTGGCCAGGGCGGCGCTCGGGTCGAGGGTCGCGCGTCCGGCTCGGACCGTCGTAGGTGACGCTCGCCGCGAGCGGCGTCGAGGTGCCCTGGACGACGAGGCTGACGGTGGCGCCGTCAGGGTCGCCGGATCGATCGGCTCGCTGAAGGTGGCGGTCGGGCTGGTCCCGGTCGGCTGGCCGGTCGCGCCGTCGGTCGGGCTCAGGGCGGTGATCGTCGGCGGGGTCGTGTCGCCGGGCGGCGGACCCCGAGCCGCAGGTCAGCCGGGCGTCGGCCCAGTCGCCGTGGTCGTGCAGTCCGGTGGCCGTTGGGGTCGACGATGAGGCGGAGCTGGCTGCGGCCGGTCAAATCGACGGTCAGGGTCTGGGTCGGGCTGGTCGCCGGTCATGATCCCGCTGTCGGCGAGCTTGACCGCGTCGCCCCAGATCTGGAAGCTGAGCGAGCCGTTGGCTGCCGACCTCGTCGTCGAGGCCGACCTTGGTCGTGAACGTCGAGCAGCCGGTCAGGTTGTAGCGGATCTCGGACGGGGCGTGGACGCCGATGCCCTTCGGGTAGACGACCCCGGCCAGGGTCAGCGGCCGGCCGTCGGCGGCGCCCGCCTCGCCGTTGCTGCGGTCCTTCTCGGCCGGCCCGAAGCCGTTGCTGACGACCGTGTAGGCGAGGTCCGACAGGTAGCTGGTGACGGAACCTGCGGTGGCATCGAACGTCGCCGTGTAGGTCGTCGGCGCCGCAGGTGCCACGACCGTGTGGGATGCGAGGCCGCCGTCCGACCAGTTGTTGAACGCGTAGGTCGTCCCAGCCGACGACCTGCGGGCTCGGGGCGCCACGCCGACCACTGAGTTGACGATGACCCTCTTCGTAAACGGCGCCGCGACCGGCGGGTCGAGTCCGACGGCCAGGCCCAACCCTGGCGGCGACGACACGAAGGTCAGGTCGACCGTCTTCGCGGATCCAGCCGAACGCTCGTCGTTGCGGACCTGTCGTCTCCGTCCGTCGCGGTCAGCGATCAGCTCGATGTACGAGGGATAGTCGTGATCGGGCGCGTTGAAGAAGCCGTCGGCCACCCCCGCCCAACGTCTGCGACCGTGTGGGTGTGGCAGTTCGACGGACAGTGGTTGCTGGACGAGGCTCCAGGCGAGGGCGCTTGCGGGCAACGGGCACCGGTGTCGTCCGTGGCATGGCCGGTGAAGTCGATCCGGTCTCCCGACGGCCCAGGTCACGCGTTGACAGAGGCGTGTCGATGACGGGCTCGGGGAGCGAGCCGTGGACGATGACCGTCGTCTGTCGCGGTCGCGCTGACACCACCGGCGTCGGTCACCCGCAGTCCGACCGTGTGATGTACCCTCGGTCGTGATAGGTACGACTCGGTTGCGACGACCGTCGAGTCGTCGAATGTCGCCGTCGCCGTCGAGGTCCCAGGCGTAGGTCAGCCCGCGCGCCCTCCGGATCGGTCGATCCGGTCCCGTCGAAGTCGACGGCGAGCGGCGCGGCGCCGGACGGCGGCGTGCGCGACGATGACCGCGCTCGGCGACCTCGTTCCCCGCCGTCGTACGGATGCGGTGGAGCGCGCCCGCCCTCGTGGTCGACATAGAAGATGTCGCCGCCGGGTCCGACCTCGAGCGCGACCGGATTGGCCGCGCCCGTGACGAACGTCTCGATCTGGGCGGCGTCGGGCAGGCCGTTGGTCCCGGCCTTCATCGCCCAGATGCAGTTCCGCGAGTGATCCGCGAAGAAGAGGGCGTTCCGTACGCGGCCGGGTAGTTCGGCCCGTCATAGAACGTGATCCCGGCGATGACCGAGCTGCCCGTCGGGCACGTCTCGCCGGCGACGATGTTGCTGTCGATGGCGGTAGGCGTAGTACGGCGCCAGCAGGCCGGTCGGTGCGCGTAGAGGGACGTGCACATCTCGAGGTTCGAGGCCCGATACGCAGGCGTGCTGGCCGGCGCCCTCGTAGCACGGCCAGCCGAGGTTCGCGACGGTCGGAGCGAGCGGGTTCGACGATCCGGTCGATCTCCTCCCAGTCGATGTCGCCGACGTCGCCGATCCAGATCTCGTTCGTTCCCGGGCCGGAACGTGAAGCGGAATGGGTTGCGCATGCCGTAGCCGACGATCCGCCGGGCGTTCGCATCGGCGCTGGCGAACAGCGGATTGCCCGGCAGGCCCGCGCCGGTCGCGGGATCGACGCGCAGGATCGTGCCGTTCAGGACGACCGGCTCGCCCGCCGGCCGGCGAAGGCTCTGGCTCCGGAGCCGCGCCGCCGCGGGCGGTCGGTGCGGTCATCGCGCCACCGACCCCACCGGGCGGGTCGCCGCACGGGTTGCGCGGCGTGATGCCACCGCTAGCGCTGCCGCTGGCCATAGTCCGGGAAGGTGAAGCTTGCGCCGTCGCCGGCGCTGACGTAGAGGGCGCCGTCCGGCCCGAACCGGAGGTCGCCGACCGATGGCTCGGGTACTGCTGGCACCAGCGCCTCGATGAGGACCTGCTCGCTGCCCGATGCCGACACTGCCGGCAGCGGTGAAGCGCGACAGCCGGCCGCTGATGACGCAGCCGTCGGTCGTGGGGCCGGGCGGCGACGGGCACGCATCGTCCCCAACGCGGCAGCGGTCCCGCCGATCGCCGCGTCGTAGGTGTAGAGGGCGTAGACGTAAGGCTTCGCCGGGAAGTCCGGGATCGAGCGCCAGCCCGAGCAGCCCCCGATCCCAGAAGTTGTGGACCTTGGGTCCGCAGGTCGACGAAGATCGTCGGCGTGGTCGAGGTGAGGCTGGGATAGACCCGGATGCGGCCGCTCTTCTCGGCGACGAAGACCCGGCCGTCGGGCGAGAAGCGGACCGCTGTGGGGGACGCCAGCCCGCTGATGACGATCGTGTCCGTGAACCCGGGCTTCGGCGTGCCGACGGCCGTGATCCCCACGCCCGGGCCCTTTCCCGGATCGGTCGTCTCCTCGGAGAGAAAGCGCGGCGTCGGTGGATCCGCCGCGTCAACCGGGGTTGGCGCCGCCACCGGGACCCATGAGATCGCCACGAGCAGCGCAGCGATAGCCGCAAGGATGGGTCGGCGGATCGAGCGCGACGAGCGGGTGCGGGAACGCGTGGTGATTGGTCGGTCTCCGAGGCGTGTGCCCTGGCCAGGAGAGACGAGCGGGACCGGAGGCTCCCACCACGTCAGAGTCGTCGAGGACGATCCTACACGCCCGAGGATTTCGTGGGGACTTTTGCCGTGCCGTGCCCGTACATTCGGTCCAGTCGTGGTGCCCGCAGGCACCGTTTCGCCGCCTGCTAGGCTGTCGTGCCATCCAGGTACCCGTCGAGGCGCGACAGGGCCTCGGGCAGGTTCTCGCGGCCGAATCCGATCCGGAAATGGTTGCCCGGATGACCGAACTGCGAGCCCGGGAGCAGCAGGACACCCTCGGCCTCGACGAGATCCGCCGCGAACTTGTCGATCGGGACGTCGCCGAGCAGGCGCGGGAATGCAACCGAGCCGCCGCGAGGGCGCACCCAGCCGAAGCGATCGGCCCGGCGGCGGAAGAAGTCGTCGAGCAACGCGAGATTGTCGGCGATGATTCGGAGCGAGCGGCCGAGGACCTGCTCGCGCGCCCTGAGCCCGATCAGCGCGAGGATCTCCGACGGCGCCGCGGAACAGATCGTCGTGTAGTCCTTGAACGCGGCGCAACGGGCGAGCAGCTCGCGGTCGCGCGTCGCCAGCCAGCCGATCCGGAGACCAGCCATCGCGAACGACTTCGACATCACACCGAGGGAGATTCCGCGCGGTAAGGCATCGGCCCCGGCGAGGAGCCGATCGACCTCGTCGAGCTCGAGATAGCGGTAGACCTCATCGGCGAGGAGATGGATGTTCCGATCGGCCAGCGCGTCGGAGAGCCGCGCCCACTGGGCGTGGGTCGGCAGCATGCCCGTCGGGTTGTGCGGCGCATTGACGACGACCAGCCGTGTCTCGGGCCGAAGGGCGCCGATGAGCCGTTCGACGTCGAGGCCCCAGCGCTGCTCCTCGCGGAGCTCGTGGAGGGTCACCTCGGCGCCGGCGGCGCGCCCCACCTCGTACAGGCTCTGGTAGCCCGGCCACGTGACGACGGCGTGATCGCCCGGTCCGAGGAGGACATTGGCGAGGCAGAAGATCGCCTCCTCTGCGCCCGCGAACACGAGCACGTCGTCGGGGTCGATGTCGTCGTACAGGCCCGCGATCTCGGCCCTCAGGAGCGGATGGCCGCTCGACTCCGTATATCCGAGGCGAAGACCGTCCCACAGCGCGCGGGTCTCATCGTCGGCGAGCGCCAGGAGGTCGGCCATCGCGTAGCCCTCAACGTCCGAAGCGCAGAGGAGGTAATCGACGGCGAATTCCCAGCGGGCGAAGTAGCGCTCGAGGGCGAAGTCGGCGATGCGCATCGGTACATCTTGACGGAAGAGCGAGGCCTGGCCGCGGCTATCCTCCACATGTGCCCGCACCGATCGTGATCCTCGGAGTCCCGACCGCCCTCGGCGGCCACCTTGCCGGCATGGAGCAGACCCCGCAAGGGATGCGCGAGCTCGGCCTGTCCGAGCGGCTCCAGGCCCGGCCCGGACTGGCCGGGGTCGAGCTGCGCGACGCCGGCGACCTCGCCGTCGAGCCGGGGTTCCTAGCGGACGATGACCCCCGAGCGAAGAACCGGGCGATGATCGGGGAGTTCCTTCCGCGCGAACGCGACTTCGTCGCCGCGATCCTTCGCGGGGCGGACGACGATCGGCTGCTCGTGCTCGGCGGCGACTGCACGGCCCACGCCGGAGCGCTCGCCGGCCTGCGAGCAGCTCGGCCCGACCATCGCCTCGCCCTCGCCTGGTTCGATGCGCACGGTGACTTCAATACGCCCGACACCACGCCGTCCGGCAGCGTCTGGGGCATGCCGTTCGCGATGATCTGCGGCCGCGGTGATGCCGATCTCGTCGACGCGTGTGATGGCCCAACGGTCCACGAAGAGGATGCCGCGCTTCTCGGCGGCCAGGTCCTCGACGAGACGGAGTCGCGGATGTTGGCGGCATCGCGGATCGCCCACTTCGGGGCCGGGATGCTGGCAACCGAGGCCGGCATGGCCGCGCTCGACGGCTGGGCGAGGAGCGTCTCGACGAAGGTCGACGGCCTCTACATCGCGGTCGACATGGACTGCCTGGACGCCGCCGGCGGCTGGGCGGTCACGTTCCCGGAGCAGGACGGGCTCGCCCTCGCGACGGCGCGCGCGGCCATCGGTGTACTCGGTGGATCGATTCCGGTCGTTGCCCTCGGGGCGACCGGGATCACGCTTGCCAACGGAGATGCGGGCCTTACCGCGGATGCCGTGGCCGACCTCGCCGAGGCCGCGTTCGTCAGCCGTTGACGGCGACGAGCCCCGCGGTGATCGACCTGAAGTCCTCTTCGTCGAGGCCCCGGCCGATCGCGAGCCAGCCGATCGTTCCGTCGCCCTCCACGACGAGAGCCCAGCCGCCCTCGTCGGTCGCCCGGAGCGCCCCTGTCTGGTCGCCGAATTGCGCCTCGCCGACTTCGATACCACTCGGGACGCAGCCGTCGGCCGACGAACAGAAGGCACCCTCATGGAGCTCGAGGCGGGCGCCACCGGGACCGCGGTAGGCGATCACCAGCCGGCCACCGCCGGCCTGCCGGTACTCGCCAGAGTCGACAAACCAGCCCGACGGTAGCGTCGCGCAGTAGACCGTCCAATCGAGCGCCCCTGCCGCCGCCTCGAAGAACTCCCGGTTCTGGTCCGACCCGGAGCACCCGGCGGCCGCACTCGGCCCGGCGGATTCGGATGGCGACTCGCTGGGCTCGGCTGACGGCTCCGGCGTTGGCGACTCGCTGGGCTCGTCCGTCGGCCCCGTGGATTCGGATGCATCCGGGGTTAGGGCGGCGGACGCGGCCGCACTGGCGGCCTGGCTCGGCGTCGATGCGGCGGGGGTCTCCGTCGGGCGGGACTCCGGGACGCAGCCGACGAGCACCACCAGCAGGAGAGCGGGAAGGATGCGCAGGCGCATCAGGGCAGGGTACCGGTCCGGGACCCTTGTTGTCAGCGCGGGCCGCGCTTTCAGCAGATCGTCAACGCGAGTCGCGTGCCGGTTCCGGCAGCCGGACGATGGATGGATCGACCCCGAAGACGTCCCGGATCCTGTCGGGCGTGAGAACCTCTGCGGGCGTCCCGTCGGCGACGATGCGGCCGGCGTCGATGAGGACGAGGCGCGGGAAGAAGATTGCCGCGAGGCCGAGATCGTGGAGCACGGCGAGCACTGTCGCGCCGTCGCGGACATTGAGATCGACCAGGAGTTCCATCGTCCCGACCTGGTGCCGCAGGTCGAGGTGGACGGTCGGCTCATCAAGGACAAGGATCGGCGTCGCCTGTGCGACCGCCAGCGCGAGCAGCACGAGCTGCCGTTCCCCGAGCGAGAGCTCCCGTGCGTCGCGCCCGAGGAGATGCCCGACACCGACCCGCTCGATTGCAGCCGCGATCGCCGCTCGATCGGCCGGCCTCGCGCCTCGGAACGGGTCCTCGTGGGGCAGCCGGCCGAGGGCCACGACCTCCTCGACCCGTGTCGCGAACGGCAGCGTCGCCTGCTGCGGGACAACGGCCAGTCGCCGGGCGATCGCGCCGCGGTCGAGGCGCTCGATCGGGACGCCGTCGAGCGATGCTCGGCCGGCGGCCGGCCGGACGAGCCCGGTGATGACCCGCAGGAGCGTGGATTTGCCGGCGCCGTTCGGGCCGATCAGCGCGACCCGCTCCCCCGCCGCGATGTCGAGGTCGACCGCGCGGACGACGGCCCGGCCGCGGTACTCGACGGTGACGTCGCGGAGCTCGATCACAGCTCGTACCCGGTCCGCGATCGGCGCAGGAGGAACAGGAAGAACGGCGCGCCGATCACCGCGGTCACGACCCCGACCGGGATGTCCCCCATCAGGCGGGCTGCGAGATCCGCGAACGCAAGGAGTGCCGCCCCGCCGAGCGCCGACAGCGGCAGGACGAGTCTGGCGTTCGGACCGACCATCAGCCGCACCACGTGGGGCACGACCAGCCCGACGAAGCCGATCAGCCCGCTCACGGCAACGGCCGCCGCGGTCACGAGCGACGCGAGGGCGAGCAGGATCGCCCGCTCCCGGCGGACGTCGACGCCGAGGTGGACCGCGGCTTCCTCGCCGAGCAGCAGGCCGTTGAGTGCCCGCGCCCGAAGCAGGATGAGCCCGGAACCGAGCGCGACCAGGGGCACCGCGCCCGCGAGCTGGCTCCAGGACGAGGTGTCGAACCCGCCGAGCAGGTACGAGAAGATCTGGCGCAGCGCAGCTCCTGACAGGTACATGGCCATCGCCAGGCCGGCGGCGAGGAGCGACCCGACGGCGTAGCCCGTCAGCAGGAGCGATGTCAGCGGCGAGAGGCCTCCGATCCGCGACAGCCGATAGACGGTGAAGACGGCCGCCAGCGCACCGCCGAACGCGAGGACGTGGATCAGGCCGAAGCCTAGGAACGTCAGGCGGATCGGGATCACGACGGCGATTGCAGCGCCCAGCGCCGCGCCGGACGCGGTGCCGAGGACATACGGGTCGGCGAGCGGGTTGCGGAGCAGTCCCTGGAACGTCGCGCCGGCGACGGCAAGGCCGACCCCGACGACCATCGCGGTCAGGACGCGCGGCAGGCGCAGGTCCCAGACGATCGTCTCGGTCGCCGGCGACCAGGTCCGCTCGACGTTGATGCCGAGCAGCCGCTCGGCGAGGATCCCGAGCGTATCGGAGGGCGATATGGCGACCGTCCCGAGCCCGACGCCGAGCACGAGCGCGAGCACGAGGGCGATGAAACCTCCGAACCCCAGGAGAATCGGACGACGACGGGCGCGCCCGATCCAGGCGACCGTTGGTCGCCGGGATGCGAGTGCGCCGTCAGTCGTCACGTACCCGCCGCGCTAGTAGTCGCCGCTCGCGGAGGGCGAGGGCGACGCCGCCGGCGACGGCGCCCCCGGAATCGCCGCATCCGGATGGATCGCCAGCGCGAGCGCGCGCAGGCCGTCGACGAGCCGCGGACCCGGCCGCGTGACGATGATGTCGTCGACGGGCCGAATCGAACCGTCCTTGACAGCCGTCATCACGCTCCATCCGGGTCGCGCCTTGACGGCGTCCGCGGTCGTGCCGTACGCCGCGTCGCCGAGGAGGATGACCTGCGGGTCGGCGGTCACGAGCGTCTCGAGCGGGATCTCGAAGCTCGTTGTGCTGCCGGTCGTGATCGGGTCGCCACCCGCGAGCTCGATCATGCTGGCGAGGAACGAGTCGTCGGCCGCGGTGTAGATCTCGCGCGTCGCGTCGAGCTCGTAGAAGACCCGCGGCCTGGCGAGGCCGCTGGTCGCTGCACCCACCTGATCGAACGCCGCCCGCATGGACGCCGTGAGGTCCTTGGCCTCGGTGGCCTTCCCAACGGCCGCACCGGTCAGCTCGATGTCGGCGAAGACAGCATCGATGTCGGGGGCGTACACAACCAGGACGGGGACCTTCAGGTCACGAAGCTGCTTGATTTTGTCGGGCGGGTTGAAACTGTTGCCGCCGGCAATCACGAGATCGGCCTCGAGGCTGACGATCTTCTCGACGTCGACCTCGCCGAACTTTGCGACGTCCGGGATGGTTGCCGCTTCGGGCGGGTAGAGGCTGAAGTCCTCGACTTTGCCGACGATCCGATCGCCGACGCCGAGGGCGAACAGGATCTCTGTCGTGGCCGGCGTCAGCGAAACGATCTTCGTCGGTTCGGCGGCAAGCTCGACCTTCGTGCCTTCGTCATCGGTCAGCGTGACCGGGAAGGCGGCAGCCGAGGGCGACGGTGATGGGGTGCCGGTCGCGGCCGGCTGGATCGATCCGGTCGCGGTCGGCGGGATCGTCGGCGTCGCGGCCGGCGCGGTCGAGCAGGCGGTCAGCGCGACGACGATGGCGGCCAGCGTTGTGATGAGGCGGCGGCGCGGGCCGCGATGATAGGCGGAATCGGGAACGAACGATACGTCCAAGGGTCACTCCGGGGTCTCGGGGGTGGAGTGCGAGGGGGCCGAGAATCATGAGCCCCTCGCTTCGACTCGAAGGAGGGTGCTCGTCAGCCGGTAAGTCGCATGGTTGCCTGCCCTTTCTCTCGAAGGTGAGCATCAACCGCGGGGCCGGCGACCGGACTGACGCAGCTCCCGGAGGAGCGGCGATCACCGTAGCGGGACTGTGCCGGAGTTACACCGGCTTCGCGACCACGCGGCGTCGTTCGTTATGGCCCGAATGTAGCACAGCGGCCCCGGGGAACCGCCAGATGAGCCGCAGGTAAGAGCGCTCTGGGACTATCCGAGCCTCGCCCTCCTCCCGCCGGACACGTCCCGCCGGGGGAGGAACGTCGGTTGAATCTGCGTCGCTGGATTACGACCCTTGGCCCGCCATTGTTCGCCGCTCTTGCAGTCCTGGTCCTCGTTGGACCAACCTTCGCGAAGCCGGTGCGCCTTCGCGCGGCGAGCGACGCGTCGCTCCCAGCCGCGGAGCCGCCCGCATGTCGAGCGGCTCGAGGCGCCGTCGCGGAGCAGGGCGGGGCCGCCTGGTACCGGCTCGACCCGGTCGTGACTGCTGCGGGAAGGCTCGACGGCCAGCGCCTCGTCGTCGGCCGAGTCGGAAGTCGCGCTGGTCTTCGGATGACGCTCGGTGTCGAGTCGTTCGCCTCTGGGCCGTCCCACGGACGCGTCCTCGTCGGCAGCGACGACGGTCGTCGATCCACCCTCTGGACACTCGACGCCCGCAGGCGCTGCGCCGTCACCACCCACGTCGGGCCGGACCTGATCAGGCGGGCCGTCCTCGATCCGTCGGGCGCCAGCGTGATCGAGTTCCGGCTCGACCGCTCGTCGCGAACGGACCTCGGCATCTGGACGCGGCCGGCGGACGGCACAAAGCCACAGCGACTCCTGGATGCCCTGCCACCGAACCGGCGAATAGGTCGGGTCTTCGCAACACAGCTCTCCTGGAGCACAGACGGAACGAGGCTGGTCGTCACGTCCTGCGGCGAGTCGTCCTGCGTCGTCCGGGTCCTGGATCGTGCGAGTGGCGGGTTCACGACGATCGATGACCCACGAATTGGAGAGGTACTCGGACTGGTCGGCGACGACCTCGTTGCCTACGGCGGATGCCCCACCCTGCCCTGCGAGATCGTGGCCATGGCGGTTCGCACGGGCCGCGTCCGGGTCATCGCTCCGCTGGCAGGGCTGGCGGCGCTGGCCGTGCTTGACGGCACGGCGGTCGTCGCCTTCGAGGACTACCGGACCGCCGGGCGCGCCCGGGTCGTCGGCCTCGACGGGACGGCCATGCGGTCTCTGCCGCTGGACGACGGTCTCCGCCTCATTCCGGGACCCGATCGCGCACTTGCGGCCATCGAGTTGCCCGCCGGCGCCATCGCCATGGCGGAAGGCGGCCGCCCGTCCCGCCGTGAGGCATCGACCGTGTTCATCAACCTCGCGGATGGCCGCCGAATACCCACCACGGAGATCGCTCGATGACCCCACGTGCCGCTCTACGTCTTGGTGCCGCGATGGTCGTCGCCGCCTCGCTGACCCTGGGTTCGATGTCGCTGGCGGTCGCCCACTCTCCTGATCCGCCGATCGGCTGGCCGCTCTTCGAAGCCGACGATGTGCTCGAGTTCAGGTGGATGGATGGCGAAGTCCCGCCGCTCAAGATGCGCAACGCCGTCGTCGCCGCCGCGGTGGGAGCGGGAGCCTCGCGAGCCTCGAGGGCGCCAACGATCGTCCTGGCTGCCGGCGGCGCCTCGACCGTCGAGTACGGACCGAACGTCTTCTGTGGCGTCAACGGACTCGCCTGTGCGGACGGCTGGCATGCTCCCGCCCACTTCCACGTCGCGTTCCGGACCCACGGGCACCAGTTCGACTGGGGCCGCCTCTGGTGGTGCCAGCTGCAAACGCCCATCGCGAATGGGTGCTATGACGTCGAGAACGTCGCGCTCGACGAGTTCGGGCACGTGCTCGGGCTGGGCCATCACGTCAACTTCGGCGACGAGTCCGACTACCTGGATGCCGTCGTCCAGACCGTCAGCCGGGCGCGACCGAAGGCCGGCTGGAATGCCGACGAGTTCGGCCGATGCGACGTGTCGAAGCTCCAGTTGCGCTATGACATGGTCAACTCCGCCCGCAAGTACTCGACGTGCCTCGACCTGGTGACGAACCTGTCGCTCGCCATAACTGACACGTCGATCCGGATCGGCGAAACCGTCACCTTCACGGCCACGGTCCGTGTCGCTGACGTTGCCGGATATGAACGGCTCCGGACGAACTTCGTCTCTTATCGGACCGTCGTCCTGGAGCGGCGAATTCCCGGCTCGCCGACGTGGACGACGGTCGCGACCATGCCGGCCGGACCAACGTCCGGGACGTATGTGGTCAACGTTTCGCCGACGGCCACATACGAGTGGCGCGGCTACTTCAAGCCAGCGGACGAAGGCCTCCGGGCCAGCTCGTCGGCGCCGCTAGCGGTCACGGTGACGGGCTGCACATCTCCCCCATGCCCACAGTCCGCGATGGACGAGACTCAGCAGGAGGATCGGCGGTGAGGAAGCGTGCTCGTTGCGCCCGGACGGTGGCCATCCTCGCGCTCGGCGTCGTCTACGCCTGCTCCGCGCCAGGGCCCGTCGCCCCCACCGGCGGTTCGCCACCGCCCAGCGCTCCCACGAACTCGTCGTCGTCTGGGTTGATCGAGACGTCGCCCTCGCCGGCGGCGACGACCACCCCGATTGAGAGCCAGCGGCCCGCCCCAACCTCAGCCGCCAACGACGCACCCATCGCGTTTCTGGTCATCGGCGCCCAACGCAACGCCGGCGAGGTCGGCGGCTTCACGTTCGGGTCGTACAGCCAGAGCGCTCCCTGGCTACCGGCAACGGCACTCGATGCGGTCAGGGTTCCGGCTGGGGCGCAACTCCGCGTCGAGCTCGATGACCGCGCGACGATCGCCGGCTGGACGGCGCGCCTTGCGACAGCCGCCGACGTGACGGCGGACTCGGTGACAGGCCTCGCGGAAGGCGACGGTCCGATCGCGGAATTCGGAGCGCCGTCTGCCGGCGACTGGGTCCTGTCGCTGACGATCGCCTATGGCAGCGGCCTCGGAAGCGGCGCCTACTACTGGCACCTCGTCATCGACTAGGCGCCACGCGCCACGCGTCGCGCGGCGGGCGCGCGGCGGCGCGCGTCAGGCCGAAGCGGCAGCCTGGGCGGCGAAGATCGAGACCTGGGCCTCTTCGGGCAGCATGACGCCCATGATCTTCTGGAGTGTCAGGAGATGGACGCACGAAGCCCAGCTCTCGAAGTAATGGCAGGTGCAGTGCCACTGGCCGGCGTCGAGACTGACGTGATGGGTGTCGTTGTCGCCACGGAAGGTGAGCGAGAGCCGGTCGATCGTGATGCGATCGAGCTCACGCGCGTAGCGATTCGCCTTCTCGACTTTGCCGATCAGGGAACTGTGCATCGCGGCATACCTCCGTCGCCCCGTGATGGGCGTTCACGTGGCCGCGCCCGGTCGATGCACCAGCCGACCGATGGAGCGGTCGTGTGCCGTCACGATACACCCGGCGAGTCCCTTGGTCACCCCCCAAAAGCCCACCGTTCTCCCCGGACCTGCGGGTCAGCGGCGTCTCAGGGCGCCGACGTCCCCTCGCGTCCGAAGTCGTCTTCGAGCCGGATGACATCGTCGAGTTCGGGCGTCGAAACCTCGAGGATCTCGCACCGCTCGGCGGCCTCGTAGCGATGGATCCGGCCGGTCAGGACGCGTCGATGCTCGCCGGGTCCAAGCTCCTCCGTGCGGATCTCGCCGAGGTCGTCTTCGAGGGTCAGGCGGAGCCGCCCGGAGAGGACGTAGATCGATTCGTCCTTGATCTCGTGGCGCTGGAGCGACAGGCGACGCCCCGCCTCGATGACCAGGATCTTCCCGACGTATCGGTCCGTGTGGGCCCAGATGAGCTCGTGGCCCCACGGCTTGCTGACCCGCCGGGCAGACCCTTCGGCGGCATCGGACGCGTCGGTCACGAGCCGCGCACGAGCTGCTCGCCGGCCGCCAACATCGAATCGCGCGCCTCGCCTGACGTCGCCTCCGTGTAGACCCGAACGAGCGGCTCCGTGCCGGACGCCCGGACGAGGAGCCACGATCCGTCGTCGAGGAAGAACTTCAACCCGTCATTCGTGTCGAGCGTCTGGCTCCCGACCACCGGCCGGCCAGCGAGCTCCGACGGCGCGTTGGCGACGAGGTCGACGAGCAGCCGTCGCTTGACGTCGGCGTATTGCTCCCGCGGAATGTGGACGTCGATCCGGCTGTAGAACGACGGGCCGGCGATCTCGTGGAAGTGCTCCATGATCGTCGAGACCGGCCAGCGTCCGGCCGCCCTCTCCCGGAGGAAGAGGTCGAGCAATAGCAGGTCGGCGAAGACGCCGTCGCGCTCCGGGAGGTGCATCCCGAAGCCGTAACCACCGGACTCCTCGGCGCCCATCATCGCCCCGGTCTCGATCATCTTCGGCCCGATGAACTTGAACCCGACCGGCGTCTCGTGGGTGTCGATCCCGTATCGCTCCCCGAGGCGCGCGGCCGCCGACGTGTTGTTGACGCTGACGACCACCGGCTCACGCAGCCCGCGGTGCTCGGCGAGGTAGTACATCAGCAGGCCCGTCACCTCGAGCTGATGGATGAACCTGCCGTTCTCGTCGGCCGCACCGGCCCGGTCGGCATCGCCGTCGAGGAGCAAGCCGAGGTCGAAGGCGCCTCCTCCGAGCATCCCGAGCGCCTCGTCGATGTGCGGGCGGATCGGCTCGGGGTTGATGCCGCCGAAGTAGGGGTTCCGCTCCTGGTGGATTTCCGTGACCCGGATCTTGCCGCCGGCGAGGAGTCGCGGGATCCACCCGGCTCCCGCCCCGTACATCGGGTCGACGAGCACCGCGATATCGGCTGCCTTGAGGGCGTCGAGATCGACCGATCTTCGGACGAAGTCCTCGTATCCCGGGAACGGATCGAACCGTTCGATGAGGCCGGCGGCCTCGCCGTCGGCGAACGGTCGTCGCTCGATCGCGGCGCCGCCGTTGCGGGCGATCTGGGCCTCGATGACGGACAGGATCTCGGCGCCGGCGGCCGCACCGCTCGGCGCCTTGACCTTGAAGCCGTTGTCGGTCCACGGGTTATGGCTCGCCGTGATGACGATGCCGGCGGCCGATCCGCGCTGGACGACCTCGTAGCTGGACATCTGGGTCGGCACCGCATGGATGGCGAAGGCGACCGGGATGTCGTGGGCCATCAGGACCTCGGCCGCCGCCGCCGCGAAATGCTCGGAGGCGAAGCGCCGGTCGTAGGCGATGACGACGCCCTTCGCCTGGTCGCCCCGATCGACGACAAAGCGAGCCACACCGTCGGCGCAGCGGCGGACATTCTCGAACGTGTAGTCGTCGGCGATCTTCGCCCGCCAGCCGTCGGTCCCGAAGACGATCGTCGTCGGAGCGGGCGCTTCGGCGATGTTCGTCACGCCCGGTCCTCCTGCTGCGCAACCCGGTCGATGAGGGCACGCACCTCGGATTCGAGATGCCGGGCGCCGGCGAGATGCGCTGCAACGCCGTCCGACACGATCGTACCCGCCACGGGTGCCTCGACGGACAGGTGACCATCGGGCGCCTGGACGAGGAGATCGTCCGGGCCGACGTCGATCGTCTCGCCGCGCTGGACGACGCGGCCGACCGCGTCCTGCCCGTGGCCGCCGGCGAGGGCGGCGAGCAGCGACGACCAGCTCCCGAGATCGCTCCACCCGACGTCCATCGATCCCATGACGACCTTGTGGTCGGCGGCCGCGCCCTCCATGACGGCGCGATCGATCGAAATGGGATGGATCCGCTCATAGGCCGCGGCGATCGCCAGCTCCGAGGCCGCGGCCGGCTCGATCAGCATCATCAGCGGCGTGTACTTCTCGATCGCAGAGCGGATCGCCCCGCGACGCCAGGCGAACATGCCCGCGTTCCAGGCGACGCCAGGCGTGTTGATCAGCTCGCGAGCTCGCGCCTCCGTCGGCTTCTCCTCGAACCCGAGAAGCGGGTAGGCGCGCACGCCTTCGATCTTCTCCCCGTGCATCGTGTCCGGCCGGAGGTAGCCATAGTCGGTCGATGGGAACGACGGCCGAATCCCGAGCGTGACAAGCGGGTCCTCGATGTCGAACGCGCCCCTCGCCAGGCGCTTCGTGGCGACCGAGACGATCTCCCGGAAGTCATCCTCCTGCGCGATCGTCTGGTCGGCCGGCAGGACGAGCATCACCTCGTCGTCTGGTCGATCGATGAGGGCCGTTGCGAGCGCGACCGCGGCGGCGGTGTTCTTGCCCGCGGGCTCAACGATCAGCCGGACGTCGGGCACCTGGTCCCGGACGAGCTGGCCGTAGCGGCGGTCTGTCACGCAGTAGATGGCGCCGTCGTCGACGAGCGGCGCGATCCGGGCCACCGTCCGTTGAAGGAGGGATTCGTCGCCAAGCAGCGGGAGGAAGGGCTTGGGGCGCTCCGGCTTGCTGAGTGGCCAGAGCCGGGTCCCGCCCCCTCCGGCGAGGATCACGACATACATGAGCGGCCATTCTAGTCGCCGGCCGGCGAGCGGCGAGGACCGGCGGAGGTGGACGCCGCGCCCCGATTATTTCAAGAACGCGTACCGACCATCGAAACAGGAGCCGCGACGCCCGATTTACTCCGTGAACGCGTATATCACTCCGTTGAGCGCCAAGTCCGGCGCCCGCGGACGGCTACCCGCGAAGTCCCGAGGCCATCCTGTCAGATACGCGTACCTGAAATTCGCGAATGCTCGGCCGGGCGTTCGGTATTCCGTGGAGGTTTAGCGGCGGTCGTAACGTGTCGCTGGGGCCCGCCCTGCGCCACGGACATGCACTTCAGGCATTTCGATCGCCCGGAGGGCCCGTGATGAGCCCAGTCTGCGGCTGGATGAGCCTGGGGAGAATATCTGCGGGAGGAGGGCGGAGGGCTCCTGCGGGCGCGACTCCTGCGCCGGCATGCCCCTCTCTCAGAAGCTTGGCGGCGTCAGGCAGAACAGGACGATCGCCTGACGATCCGAGCTGTTCACGTTGCGATGGAGCAGCCGCGACGAATACGTGATCGAGTCGCCTTCCTCGAGGACGTGGCGCTCATCCGCCACCCAGAGCTCGAGTTGGCCGGACAGGACGATCACGACCTCCTCGTCGGAGTCGTGTCCGTAGGCCTCGTCGCCGGTCCCGCCACCCGGTTCGATCGTCGAAAGGATCACCTGGAGCTTGCCGGTCATCCCCGAGGTGAGGAATTCGTCGACGGCGCGAAGGCCCGGGTAGGCGATCCGCCGACGCTCGGTCCGGCGGACGACGCGACCGCGCGGCGGCGCTTCAGTGAATAGCTCCGCAATCGCCAGGTCCAGCGCATGAGCGATTCTCTGGACGGATGCGATCGAGGGGCTGGTGACCTCCCGCTCCACCTGCGATAGGAAGCTTTCCGTCACCCCGGCCTTGGCGGCCAGCTCGCGAAGCGTCACGTTGCGGGCCTGCCGCAGCGCGCGGATCCGAGGCCCAAGCTGAAGCTCGGCTGGCGCCGACGCCGACTGGGCCGTGGGCGGGGGCGCGGATCTGGCGGTCATGGCGGCGGAGGCGTCCTCCCGAATCTCCGGCGGCCTGAAGTATAGCTTCAGGTACCCGGGATTCGCCTCACAAACGCAACGGTGTCGATTCGAATCTCGTACGCAACTCGCGTTGACGATGCGGGATCGCTCCGCGTACCATCGGCCAGCCTGTAGCAACGCTACATCCTCGCCCAGCGTGCACGATCGTCCCGCAGAAGAGGGCCCGTGACCGTCGCCGAGACAGCACCCGAGCGCCGCGAAGCCGGCGGGACGCCGTCACAGCTCAACCGGGCCGGCCAGGACGTCCCGGATGTCGAGCTGATCGACGTCACGAAACGCTTCGGCGACGTCGTCGCCGTCGACCGGATGACCCTGAACATTCCGAAGAGCTCGTTCACGAGCCTCCTCGGCCCGTCCGGCTGCGGGAAGACGACTACCTTGCGGATGATCGCGGGCTTCGAGCAGCCGTCCGAGGGCGAGATCCTGTTGGCTGGCCGGCCGATCGCCGGCGTCCCGCCGTACCAGCGGAACGTCAACACGGTCTTCCAGCACTACGCGCTGTTCCCCCACATGGACGTCGCCCAGAACGTCGGCTACGGGCTTCGCCAGAAGAAGATCGGGCGCGAGGAGGAGCGAAAGCGCGTGACCGAGGCGCTCGGGCTTGTCCGCCTCGTCGGCTACAACAAGCGGCGAACGTGGGAGCTGTCGGGCGGCCAGCAGCAGCGCGTCGCGCTCGCCCGGGCTCTCGTGAACCGTCCGACCGTGCTGCTCCTCGACGAGCCACTCGGTGCCCTCGACCTCAAGCTTCGCAAGGAGATGCAACTCGAGTTGAAGGCGCTCCAGCAGGAAGTCGGGATCACGTTCGTCTATGTGACGCATGACCAGGAAGAGGCGCTGACGATGTCGGATGTCATCGTCGTCATGCGCGACGGCCAGATCCAGCAGATGGGCGGCCCGACCGAGCTCTACGAGGTGCCGATCAACCGGTTCGTCGCCAACTTCATCGGCATCTCCAACCCGATCCCCGGCCAGATCAAGTCGTTCGATCCAGAGACCCGCAAGGCTCGAGTCGAGACGGATCGCGGGTTGATCATCACCGGTCTCGTGACGGACCCGGCGGCGGCGGTGCATCCGGGTGACGCCGTCACGGTCGCGATCCGGCCCGAACGGCTACAGGCGGAGCCGGCTCGAGACGGCACCGACGAGCCGGCGAGCGCTGGCTCCGATGCCGGCTGGACAGCCATTCGCGGGCGCGTCAACCAGGGCACATATCTCGGCGAACAGACCGAATATCGAATCCAGACCGACGACGTTGGAGAAGTCGTCGTCCGACGGCAGAACGCGATGGGGGCAGGAACGGGCCAGGGGATCGGGCCGGGAGATCCGGTCATAGTCCGCTGGCACGAAGAGGCGAACCTCGTCCTCGTCGGATGAGGCCAGCCGTTGGCCGGGCCGGATCGCACCGGCTCGATTAGGAGGAGACAGTGGCGGAACAGGATCTCGGCCAGATGCTGCAGCGGATGGCTCAATCGAAGATCAGCCGGCGTGGCTTTCTCCACGCGTCCACCCTTGCCGCGGGCAGCGCATTTCTTGCTGCGTGCAGCAGTTCCGGCCCGGGAGGCAGCGCGGCCGCGAGCGGCACGCCCGCCCCGAGCTTCGCCGTGCCCGCCGACATCGAAAAAGAGCTGTTCATGTACAACTGGGCGGACTACGTCGACAAGGGCAGCATGGCGCTCTTCCAGAGCACCTTCGGCGTCGAGAAGTTCACCTACGACACCTTCGAGAGCAACGAGACGATGCTCGCAAAGCTCGCCGCTGGTGGCACCGGCCTGTATGACTTCGGCGCTCCTACGGCCGAGTACACGCCGACCATGGTCGAGCAGGGCTTCATCCAGAAGCTGGACTGGGCGAAGATCCCGAATGCGAAGTACATCAATGCGAAGTTCAAGGGCCTCTGGTGGGATCCGACGGACGAGTACCAGCTCCCCAAGGACTGGGGCACGACCGGCATCACCCTGCGGCGCAACTTCGTCAAGGAGGAGGTCAAGACCTGGAAGCAGTTCTTCGAGGTCGCCCCGAAATACTCCGGCAAGATCATCGTGGTCGACTCGATGGGCGACGTGTTCACCGCGCCGCTCAAGGCGCTTGGGTTCTCGCTGAACTCCGTCGTGCCCGCTGAGCTGAACGCCGCGAAGGAACTGCTCCTGGGACTCGCCCCGCACGTTCTCGCTCTCAACTCGGATACGTACGAGGTTCCGATCAAGAACGAGGAGGCGGTCCTCGGTCTCACCTGGACCGGCGGCGTCGCCGAGCTTCGAGACGAGGAAGAAACGAAGGACGTGGAGTACATCATTCCCGAGGACGGAACGCTGTACTGGATGGACACCTGGACGATCTTCGCCGATGCACCTCATCCGAACGCCGCCCACGCGTTCCTGAACTTCATCCACGATCCGCAGATCCAGGCGCAGGAGACGATCTCGAACCGCTACGCCACGCCGAACGACGAGGCGAAGAAGTTCGTCCCAAAGGAAATCCTCGACGACCCGGCGGTCTTCGTGCCGGACAGCGTGTTCCCCCGACTCGAGGGCGCGCAGGACACCTCGACCGATCCCCTGCGCAACGAGATCTGGGAGGAATTCCGCTCGAAGATCGGATCCTGAGCGGCACGGCGTCGCTCTACTGATCGCACCAGAGGCGGTCTGATGGCATCGATCGCACCGACGGCGCCGGCCCCGCGGCCGGCGCCCAGGCCTGCCCCGCCGACACCGCGCTCCGTTCGCGTTCGTTCGGGCCTCGCGACGGTCCTGATGCTGCTGCCCGCGAGCGCCTGGTACCTCGTCCTGCTCATCGCTCCGCTGGCGATCGTCGTGATCTTCAGCTTCGGCGAGCGGAGCCGGGTCGGCGGTTACGCCGGCGGCTTCACGTTCTCGAATTTCGAGTCGGCCTGGACCAACTCGTCGCCGTTCACGACCAGTCTCGTGCTGGCGGCCTCGGGGACCCTGCTGTGCCTGTTGATAGGGCTGCCGCTGGCGTACTTCATCGCGACGAGGGCGGGCTCGCGGAAGAGCCTGCTGATCGTCCTGCTCGTGATCCCGTTCTGGACGAGCTTCCTGATCCGGACGTATGCGTGGCTGATGATCCTGGGTCCGACCGGTATGGCCGGGTTCATCGGCGACCTGGTCGGCGACCCGTCCTATCGCCTGCTCGGGACCCCGGTCGCGGTCCTGATCGGAGTGGTCTACGGCTACCTGCCGCTCATGGTCTTCCCGCTCTACGTGACCCTGGAACGCATGGACCGTTCGCTCGTGGAAGCGTCCAAGGACCTCGGAGCGGCGCGCATCGCGACCTTCCGCCAGATCACCCTGCCGATCATCCTCCCGGGCGTCATCACCGGGAGCATCCTCTGCTTCATCCCGATGATGGGCGAGTATGTCATTCCCCAGATTCTCGGTTACGGTCGCGTCTACCTGATCGGTAACGCACTCGTCAATGAGTTCCTGACGGCACGCGACTGGCCCGGAGGCGCGGCCAAGGCCGTGACGCTGATCCTGATCATGCTCGTGGCGATCGGCTTCTACCTCTGGTTCGTCAACAAGGGCCGGAAAGAGCGCGACGTGAGCGTCGTATGAGCACCCCCGCCATCCCGCTTCCCGCGACCGCGCGGGTCGGACGATCGAAGCCGGTTCCGGCCGACCGGGCCGGTCGCATCGTCGAGGCGTGGCTCCGTGGCCACACGATCCTCGTCTACCTGTTCCTGTTCATTCCGATCGTCGTGGTCGTGGTCTTCAGCTTCAACGACACCGATCGACGCGTGACCGACTGGGATGGGTTCAGCTTCAAGTGGTACGAGCGGGTTCTCTCCGACGAAGTCGTCCAGGGCCATCTCTGGAACAGCTTCAAGGTCGCCACATCGACGGCGATCATCGCGACCATCGCGGGGACGCTCGCGGCGCTCGGATTGCAGCGCGCGCCGAGGTGGTTCCGGATCCCGTTCGACGCCCTAACCTACGTCAGCATCATCGTTCCGGAGATCGTCATCGCCCTGGCGACGCTCGTCTTCTTCGCATCCTCGTTCGACGTCGTGGAGGGCATCTTCGGGATCCGGCTCCGCCTCGACATCTGGACGATCGTCGCGGCTCACGCGCTGTTCAACATCAGCCTCGTGCTCCTGCTGGTCAGGGCGCGCCTGGCGGGCATGGATCGAACCCACGTCGAAGCCAGCTACGACCTCTTCGGCACACCGTGGCGAACGTTCTGGCAGATCACGTTCCCGCAGCTCCTGCCGGCGATCGTCGCCGGGTTCCTGCTGTCGTTCACGTTCAGCTTCGATGACTTCGTGATCACGACGTTCGTCTCGGGACCGGGCTCCAGCACGCTACCGCTCTACGTCTTCGGCCAGATCAAGCAGGGCGTGACGCCGGCGACGAACGCGGTCGCCGCACTGATGCTGCTCATCACGCTGTTCGTGCTGCTGTTCGGTCAGTTCCTGACCCAGCGTGGCGCCAAGCGGGGCGGTGCGTCCGTCGCCGGGATCGTCGCCGAGCAGACCTAGCCCGCGGCGACCGGCTCCGGCTGTCGGACGCCGGCCTCGGACGCGAGAAGGGCGGCCTTGTCGGTTCGCTCCCAGGGCAGATCGAGGTCCGGCCGTCCGAAGTGCCCGTAGGCCGCGGTCTGGCGGTAGATCGGCCGGCGGAGGTCGAGGGCGGAGATGATCGACGCCGGGCGCAGGTCGAAGTGCCGCTCGATCATCGCCTGGATGTCGGCGTCCGGGAGCTTGCCCGTCCCGAACGACTCGACCGACACGGAGATCGGGCGAGCAATGCCGATCCCGTAGGCGAGCTCGATCTCGAAGCGGTCCGCGATTCCGGCCGCCACGATGTTCTTGGCGACCCAGCGCGCCGCGTAGGCCGCGGACCGGTCGACCTTCGTCGGGTCCTTGCCGGAGAAGGCGCCGCCGCCGTGGCGAGCCATCCCACCGTAGCTGTCGACGATGATCTTGCGGCCCGTCAATCCGGAATCGCCCATCGGCCCGCCGGTGACGAACCGGCCGGTCGGGTTGACGTGCATGACCGGGTCGGCGCCGCGGAGCTCACTCGGGATCGTCGGCAGGATGACGGTCTCGACGATGTCCTGGCGAAGCCGCTCCGCGCGGACGTCGGGGTCGTGCTGGGCGGAGACGACGACCGTCCGGACCCGCTTCGCAACGCCGTGCTCGTACTCGATCGTGACCTGGGTCTTGCCGTCCGGGCGGAGGTACGGCAGCTGGCCGGACTTGCGAACCTCGGCCAGGCGCCGTGCCATCCGGTGGGCAAGGGCGATCGGCAGCGGCATGAGCTCTGGCGTCTCGCGGCAGGCGAACCCGAACATCATCCCCTGGTCGCCCGCCCCGAGCTCCGTTGCGGCGGCGTCCTCGCGGACCTCGAGCGCCGCGTCGACGCCCTGGGCGATGTCCGGCGACTGTTCGTGGACTGACACGATCGTCCCGCACGTCATGTAGTCGAAGCCGTACTCCGCCTTGGTATAGCCGATGTCGCGGACCGTGTCGCGGACGACGGACTGGAAGTCGACATAGGTCGTCGTCGAGATCTCGCCGAGGACGACGACCAGGCCGGTCGTCGTTGCGGTTTCGCAGGCGACGCGGGCGTTCGGATCGTCCGTGAGGATCGCGTCGAGGATGGCGTCCGATACCTGGTCGCACATCTTGTCCGGGTGGCCTTCGGTGACCGATTCGGACGTGAAGAGGTACTGCGCCGCGGCGAGAATGCTGGTCATGCTGCTCCCCTGCGAAGTTCCGGCCGAGGTTACCACGCGACCTGCCCGGAGCCGGTCGCTGGGCATCTCCGCGCGGCGCGGGACCATCGGGGGATTGCCTCTGCTTGACACTCGGGCGAGGATCGCACCCATGGCATCCACGCTCACGGAGCCGACCGCTCCGCCGCGCCCCCGGCTTGCGCCGTCCCGCCGACGAGGCTTCGGACGCCTCGCCATCGCACTCTCGATCGTCGCGACGATGCTCGCGGTTGCCGGCACGCCCGCCCTCGCCGCGGACCCGTCGCGCGAGCCGCCCGTCGCGCGCGCTGCCGGCGGCACCGCGCCGGTCGAGCGGACCCGGACCGTCGACCTGTCAAGGAGCTCCGCTGCGGTGACCCAGTTCACCTCGTACTGGTGCGTGCCCGCGGCCGTCCAGACCATGATGAACCTCATCACCGGCGCCTCCGATCGGAGTTACGCGACCCAGTCACGGCTCTACACGGAGCTCCGACGAGCGAACCGCTACAGCTACAGCACCCGCGGCAATGATGTCCGGGGCTGGGCCCGCGTCCTGTCGGCGCGGCTGCCTGCCGGCATGGGCTACGCCGACGTGAGCTTCGAGTCGCGCACTGACGCCTACCTCGCGATCGTCAAGGCGATGGACCGGACGAAGCGGCCCGTGGGGATCGTCGTCGACGCCGCCAGCCACGCCTGGACGGTCGTCGGCTTCACGGTCCGCGAGACGCCCGGCGTCCCGAACTCGACGACCGTCCTCGGCTTCTACGTCGTCGGGCCGCTCGGCTCGCCGACAGACCCGTGGCCGAAGAAGTACCTCACGACGGCCCAGCTCAACACACGATTCACCCGTTACCACGAGTCGACTCGACAGGTCGTGTGGGAGGGTCTGTACGTCATCGTCGCTCCCCTCTCGACCGTCGGCGTCGTGAAGCCGAGCCGGTAGCGAACCGGAGACCGGCGCCCGACGGGCGCTAGACTCGGCCACGTGGCCGTCCGCCAGTCCGCCTCCCTCGACCCCGAGCCGCTCGACGCGGGCGATCCGCTCGCACCCTTCCGCGACCGATTCGTCTTCGCCGACCCGGCGGTCGTCTATCTCGACGGCAACTCCCTGGGGCGTCTGCCGGTCGCAACCGCGTCAAGGCTCGCCGAGGTCGTGGGCGAGGGGTGGGGCGGAGAGCTGATTCGCGGCTGGGATCGATGGCTCGACGAGCCGCTTCGGGTGGGCGACCAACTGGCCGGCGCGGTCCTCGGGGCCCGGCCTGGTGAGGTCGTCGTGAGCGACTCGACGTCGGTCAACTTCTACAAGCTGGCGCTCGCCGCCCTGGAGGCTAGACCCGGCCGGCGCGTCGTCGTGACCGACCGGGCAAACTTCCCGACTGACCGCTACGTGCTGGAGGGGCTCGCCCGCGCGCGCGACCTCGAGATCGCCTGGCTCGACCCCGACCCGGTCGAGGGATCTCGGCCGGAGGACGTCGCAGCTGCGATCGCGGCGCACCCGGGCGATGTTGCCCTCGTCACGCTCAGCCACGTCAACTACCGATCGGCCGCGATCGCCAATATGGCTGCGATCACGACCGTCGCCCGCGACGCGGGGGCACTCGCCCTCTGGGACCTCAGCCACTCAGCAGGGTCGATCGAGGTCGACCTCGACGGCGCCGGCGCCGACCTCGCCGTCGGCTGCACATACAAGTACCTCAACGGTGGGCCCGGGGCGCCGGCCTGGCTCTACGTCCGCCGGTCGATGCAGGCCGAGCTGCGGAACCCGATCCAGGGCTGGTTCGGCCAGCGCGACCAGTTCGCCATGGGCCAGGGCTACGACCCGGAGCCGGGAATCCGGGCGTGGCTCGTCGGGACGCCCGGGATCATCGGGCTCGCGGCCGTGGACGAGGGAGTCCGGCTCGTCGCCGAGGCCGGCATCGACCGAATCCGGGCGAAGGGCATCGCCCTGACCGAGTACGCGATCGCCTTGATCGACGCGCGGCTGGCCGATCGTGGCTTCGCGCTCGGTAGCCCACGCGACTCCGCTCGTCGGGGCGCCCACGTCGCGATCCGCCACCCCGACGCGAAGCACCTCACCGCCGAGCTGATCCGGACCGGGATCATCCCGGACTTCCGTGCTCCGGACTCGATTCGGTTCGGGTTGTCGCCGCTGACCACGAGCTTCCATGACGTCGCGACCGGGATCGGCCGCCTCGTGGAGCTCGCCGGCTAGGCATCCATCCGCAACTCTTCGAGGTCGAGGTCGCGTTCAACCCGACGGAAGGCGTCATCCGACACGGCACCTCGCTCATGGAGGCCGATCAGTGCCTCCCGCTCGGCCTCGGCGACCTGCCGCCGGATCTGGCGGTGCTCGAGGAGTTCCTGCTCGGCCTCGGTCGTGTGACCGTTCGCGTCATGAACGTCCGTGTGGCTGGCGCGATGGCCGTACTGCGCCCGCAGGGCATCGATCAACTCGAGGTGGCCCGGCCAGTCCTCGGCGAGCTGCTCGATCCGGGCGACGGCTGCCTCCGCGGTGGCCTGGCGGGCCTGGGCCTCCTCGTGGTCGGCGCGCCTGTCGGCCGTGATTCGCAGGGCACGAATGACGATCGGCAGCGTCAGTCCCTGCCCGACGAGCGTTGCCAGGATCACGGCGAACGTGAGGAAGATCAGGAGATTTCGCTCCGGGATCTCGTCGGGAAGGGCCAGCGCGGCGGCTAGCGAGACGACACCGCGCATCCCGGCCCACGAGACTAGGAACACGTTACGGGGCGCCGGCATTGGGTCGCGCGCCCGGATCTTCGCGCTGAGCCATCGCGGTACGTACGTTGCCGGGAAGACCCAGACGATCCGAACGATGATCGCCGTCGCGGCAATCGCCACGGCCAGTCCGGCCAGCTCGCCCACCGGCCGCTCGCCGAGCCCCTCGAGAACCGTCGGCAATTGGAGGCCGATGAGGATGAAGACCGCGCCGTTGATCAGGAACAGCAGGATCTGCCACGCGGCAACCCCCGCCAGGCGAACCTCGGAGCTCATGTACCGCGGAGCACGGCGGCCCACCACGATCCCGGCGGCAACGGCACTGAGCACGCCGGACACACCCAGCTCCTCGGCCGGCAGGTAGGCGACGGCCGGCGCAAGGAACGTGATGACGATCGAGAAGACCGGGTCGTCGATCCTCCGAAGGACCTCGCTCGTCACGCGACCGATGACGATCCCCATGACGATTCCGCCAACGGCCACGACGACAAACGTGAGGCCGGCCTCGACGAGGGAGAACGTCCCTCCGATTGCGGCGGCGACCGCGACGCGATACGCGACGAGTGCCGTCGCGTCGTTGACCAGGCTCTCCCCCTCGAGGATCGTCACGACCCTGCGGGGCGCCCCGAGGCGCTGGAAGATCGCGGTTGCGGCGACGGCGTCGGGCGGGGCGACGATCGCCCCTAGGGCGAACGCCGTTCCCCAGTGGATGCCCGGGATCAGCGCGTGGGCCACCAGGCCGACCGCGACGATCGTCGCCAGGACCAGGCCCACCGCCAGGAGCCCGATGGGGCGCAGGTTCGCCCGCAGATCCCGAATCGAGGTGAAGTAGCCGGCCCCGAACAGGATCGGCGGCAGGAACAGGAGGAACACTAGGTCCGGCTCGAGTTCGACCGGCGGCAGGTTGGGCACGAACCCGACCGCCAGGCCGCCCAGGACGAGCAGGATCGGGTACGGAATCCCGATCCTGCGGGCGAGGACCGCGAGGAACGTCGCCGCGGCCAGGAGGACCAGGACGATCTCGATCGTGACGGCCGCCCCACCCCCTTCCCCGGCCGCGGGGTCGGCGGCGACAGCCGCGACAAGGGCGGCGAGGGGAGTCACGCCGTCCGCGCCGCCTCGAGGAACTGGACCTCGATCGGCTCGATCGTGTCGGCGGGCATGAAACCGAAGACCTGGCCGTAGAACGACAGCTCCGCCTCGAAGGATCGGATGATGTTCTCGGCCGCCCGGAAGCCGTGATCCTCGCCCGGGAACAGCAGGTAGGCGTGCGGAATCCGCTTCTCCCAGAGAGCGTCGACGATCTGCTCGGCCTGGACCGCGGGGACGATCCGGTCCTCGGCGCCCTGGAGGATGAGCACCGGGCACGAGATCCGATCCGTGAAGTTGAGCGGCGATCGCTCGCGATACAGGTCCCGCCGCTCCGGGAACGGTCCGACAAGGCTGCCGGTGTAGCGCGACTCGAACTTGTGCGTCTCGGTCTCGAACGTCTCGAGGTCGCCGATCCCGAAGTAGCTCGTCCCGGCCTTGAACGTGTCGCGGAACGTGATCGCGCAGAGCGTCGTGTAGCCGCTCGAGCTACCCCCGCGGATCGCCAGCCGCTGCCCGTCGACGACGCCGCGCTCGACGAGCCAGCTCGCCCCGTTGGTGCAGTCGTCGACGTCGACGACGCCCCACTCGCCCTCGAGTCGCTTGCGGTAGTCCCGCCCGTATCCCGTGCTGCCGCCGTAGTCCACGTCGAGGACCGCGAAGCCGCGGCTGGTGAACAGCTGCATGCCGACCGTGAACGCGGCATACGCCGGTGCGGTCGGACCACCGTGGCTGGTGACGATGAGTGGCGGAAGCGCGCCGGCCGGACCGGCGAATGAGCGATTGCGCGGCGGGTAGTACAGGCCGAACGCCGTCCGGCCATCGGTCGTCGGGAACTCGACCGGTTCCGGCACCGATATGTCGGCTTCGTCGAAGACCGTCTCCGTCGACCGACGGAGCGGCGTCCAGGTGCCGTCCTCGAGGTCGACCTCGAAGATCGCAACCGGGTTGGTCGGCGATGCGGCTCGCAGTACGACCCGGTCGCCATCGGTCGCGAGGCCGCTCATCTCGGTGAACGCGACAGGGATCTCGCTGATCGCTCCCGACGCTGGCCCGATCCGGTAGAGCCGGTCGCGGCCAGCGCTCCGGCCGACCGCGATGATCGTGCCGTTGGGCTCGAAGACGAACGTGGAGTAGCCGAAGACCCAGTCCGGGAACGCGAATTCGGCGTCAAGCGGGGCAATGGCCTCGGGACCGTTCGGGCCGAGCCGGTAGATGTTCATCCAGCCGGTCGGCTCGGCGGCGAAGTGGAGGACGCCGTCCGGTGACCAGCGCGGCTGCGAAATCCAGTCAGACTGGCTGCCGGCGATCGTGGTCGCGGGACTGATCGACCCGTCCGCAGCGACGCCGGCGAGCTTCAGCTCCGTCCCGTCCCACGGCATGTTCGGGTGGCGCCACTCGAGCCACGCCAGCTGGGAACCATCGGGTGAGAGTCGAGGCGCCGCGTAGAAGTCGGCGCCTTCGATGAGCAGCGTGACGTCGCCGGATGCCAGGTCGATGGCAACAATGGTGTTGGCCGCCTCGCCATTGCCGGCCAGCGTGTCGGGCTCGTGATCCTCCCGGACGCCGATCAGCCGCCCACGATCGCGATCGACGACGAGGTCGGCGAACCGCCATGCTCGCTCCGGGGTGATCGGCTCGAGGACGCCCGGCGTGACGATGCGATTCAGGCGCCCGGTCTCGAAGTCGGAGACGACGACGAGGTCGCCGTCGACCAGGGAGGCGGCACCGCCGTACTCGTGGACGCGGGTCCTGGCGTTGAAGCCGTCGGGCGTCAGCCGGACAACCGACCCGTCCGGGTCGCGCCGCCAGAGACTCTGGCGCCCGTTCTCATCGGGCCGTCCCTCGAGCCACCAGCGGACGCCGCGGGCGGCCTTGACCTCGCCCAGGGCGACGACGCCGGCTGCCAGCAGCGAGATCGGGAACGGCGAGTCCCACTCGCCGTATGGTGCGATCGTCGGGTTCGTCATCCGCCGCGACTACGTCCCGTGCTTCCAGGACGAGACGTACTCGAGCTGCTCGGGCGTCATCGCGTCCAGCGTGATCCCGAGCGCCGCCAGTTTGAGGCGTGCGACCTCCGCATCGATCGCCTCCGGCACGACATAGACCTGCGGCGTCAGCTCGGCGTGATGCTGCGCGACGTACTCCGCCGACAGCGCCTGGTTGGCGAAGCTCATGTCCATCACCGCGGCCGGATGGCCCTCGGCGGCGCCGAGATTCACGAGCCGGCCCTCGGCGATGAGGTTGAGCCGCTTGCCGCCGATGTCGAACTCCTGGACGTTCTCGCGGACCTCGCGGATGTGGCCCTCGGCCATCTCCCGGAGCGCCTGCAGGTCGAGCTCGGCGTCGAAGTGGCCACTGTTCGCCATGATCGTCCCGTCCCGCATCGCCGCGAAGTGCTCACGGCGGAAGACGTTGACGTTGCCGGTCGCGGTCACGAACAGCTCGCCCCAGGAGGCCGACTCGCCGGCGGTCATGACCTGGAAGCCGTCCATGCGCGCTTCGAGCGCCCTGACCGGATCGACTTCGATGATCGTCACGTGGGCGCCCATCCCCGACATCCGCGATGCGATCCCCTTCCCGACCCAGCCGTAGCCGGCGATCACGACTTTGCGACCCGCCAGGAGGATGTTCGTCGCCCGGAGAATGCCGTCGACCGTCGACTGGCCGGTGCCGTAGCGGTTGTCGAAGAGGTGCTTCGTCTGGGCCTCGTTGACCGCCACGACAGGGAAGCCCAGCGCGCCGTCGGCCGCCATTGCCTTGAGCCGGATGACGCCGGTCGTCGTCTCCTCCGTGCCGGCGAGAACCTCCCGGACCTGGTCCGGGCGCTCGCTGTGAAGGAGCGACACGAGGTCGCAGCCGTCGTCCATCGTGATCTGCGGCCGCGTATCGGCGACCTGGTTCAAGTGCTGGTAGTAGGTGTCGCGGTCCTCGCCGCGGCGGGCGAACGTCGCGATCCCGTACTCGGCGACGAGCGCGGCCGCGACGTCGTCCTTCGTGGACAACGGGTTCGAGGCCGCGAGGTAGACCTCCGCGCCACCCGCGGCAAGGGTCCGCATGAGGTTCGCGGTCTCCGTCGTGACGTGGAGGCACGCCCCGATCCGCAGGCCATCGAGCGGGCGATCTCCCTCGAAGCGCTCCCGGATGAGGCGCAGGACGGGCATTTCCCGCTCCGCCCACTCGATCCGCCGGACGCCCTCCGCCGCGAGCCCGAGATCGGTCACGTCATGTGGCGGCAGCGGGCTGCCGGCGACGGCGGCGGCACCGGCGGTGTTGGAAGAGGTCATCGGCGGTCGTTCTCCCTGCGGTTGAAGAGGCGCCGCAGCGGCGCCGCGAGATCCGGCCACGGTGATCCGAGCCGGTGGACGAGTCGTTCCTCGAACCGGACATGCTCGGCATAGCCGAGCCGCCGATAGGCCTGGAGTGCGGGCGGGTTGTCAGAGCGGACGTTGAGAGCGACCTGGTCGCCGGTCCGCAGCAACTCGGCCGTCACGGCGCCGGTCACGGCGGTCGCGTAGCCCCGGCCACGATAGTCGATGTGGGTCAGGACGTTGCCGACGACGGCCAGTCGAGCCTGGGGGCTGATGACGTGGGTGCCCGCCGCGGCGACGAGCCGGCCGCCGACGCGGATGCCGTAGTAGACGCCCTCGGCGATCGCGGACGACGGCAGCCACGACGCGAAGCCAAGCTGGTAGAGCCGATTGAGCTCGCCGATCTCGATCGGGAGCAGCCGCCGGGCATCAGCCGGGTATGGCCGGAAACGCGCCCGATCGACCCACATGCGGACCATCGGCGGACCCGAATCGACGCGGTACTGGGTCTGCACGGCCGGCAGACTTTCCGTCAGCGACGCGACGTAGGCGGCCCGCGGCCGGATGACGTCGCTCAGGATCGCCTCGATCCCGTCGTCGCGGCCCATCACGAACATCGGCTGTGGCGTCATGCCGGAGTACTCGAGGACGATCGAGACCATCTCGTCGCCGTCGAACGCCGCGCCCCAGCGAGTCCGTGCGAACTCGCGGTCCTCGAGGTCGCACAGGGCGTAGGCCGCGAACAGGCGGTCGTTCTCGAGGAAATCGCGAATGATCGCGCGGTCCTGGAACGTGCGGACGGTCAGCGCACCGCGGGTTCGGCGTCCCGGGATCGCGACGCTCGCCATCAGACGACCTCACCGTCGAACGGCGGCCGCCGGAGCCCGCGACCGGTCACGTACGACGTGACGAGCGCGGCGGGTGTCACGTCGTGGGCAGGGCTGCGGACCTCCGTCCCGCGCGGGGCCAGCAGGACGTCGCCGAACCGATCGAGCTCACCGTCCGGCCGCGACGCGATCGTCATCGACGCTCCGTCAGGAGTCGCCGGGTCGACGGCGCTCAGCGGCGCGCAGACGAAGAACGGCACGCCCCTCGCTGCGGCCGCGGCGGCGATCGGGTACGTCCCGACCATCGCGGCCGCGTCGCCGTTTGCAGCGACGCGGTCGGCCGGCACGAGGACGACGTCGATCTCGCCCGCGGCGATCAGCGACGGCGCGGCCGCGTCGGCGACGAGCAGGTAGGGAACGCCCGCGGCCGCCAGCTCCCAGCAGGTGATGCGCGAGCCGGTGTAGCCGTGCCGGCCCTCCGGCACGAACACCTGGACCTCGCGCTCCGCATGGTGGGCGGCGATCGCGATCGCGAGGGCCGTGCCGAACTGCCCGCCGGCGAGCGTCCCGGACAGGCCGTGGACGAGGATCCGGAGCGGCTGACTGACCGCCGAATCAGCCGGCGCATCGGCCCGCTCATCCGCCGGCTCCATCGGCTCCCCCACCCGCGGCAGCGCATCAAGCCCAGCGAGACCGACCTCGACCAGCCGCCCGTGGTCCTCGGTCGTCTCGGCAACGATCAGCTCGGCTTCGGAACGCATCGCAGCGGCGATCGCGCCGCCGTCCTCCTCGAGCTCGCCGAACGCCGTGTAGGCGCCCATCACCCGCCCGACCGCCCAGCCGAGGCTGGCATGCGTCGGCGAGACGTTGATGAGTGCGTTCGCCGCGCCACGGAGCGTGGCCCGCCGCGCGTAGGGTTTGGTCGCACGGACGCGTCCCGCGGTGAGCGCCAGCGCGATCGCGGCCGCCTGGCCGATCGCGGGTCCACCCTGGACCGTGCCGTTGCGGATCGCGTAGGTCACCTCGGCCGCGGACGAGACCGCATGCTCGACGACGCTTCGCGGGAGGGCCCGCTGGTCGACGAAGACGATCGTCTCGCCGTCGAGACGGAACGAGGTCCGGAACGCGGGGATCGCGGGGTCGCCCTCCGCTGCCGGAGCTGCGGCGGTCGCGTCATCGACCGCTGCCCGTGTCGGGTCGAGGATCGTGCTCGCCATCTCGGCAGACGTGCGCTGGAGCGCCTGGGCCGCCCCGAGCATCGTCGCCGCGCCAGTGGCGAGCTCGCCCGCGAACTGCCGGAAGAACCGTCGGCGGCCCAGATCGGCACCGCCCTCGGTCGGCTCTGGCTGGCCCGCCGCGGGATCGGGTCCGGCAGCGTCGTTCGGGTCGAGTCTGGTGGTCGGATCGGCCAATGGCTGGTCCTCGGGAGCGGTCGGGTCGGCCGACGCGCGGCTCAGGACGTTAGTACTTGATGACGCTCGTGACGCGCCGGCCCTCGAGACGGTCGCGACCCTTGAGGAACTCGAGCTCGACGAGGAACGCGAGTCCGACGACCTCGCCCTTGAGGCGCTCGACGAGCTCGATCGTGCCCTTGACGGTCCCGCCGGTCGCGAGGAGGTCGTCGACGATGAGGACCTTCTGGCCGGCCTGGATCGCGTCGCGATGGATCTCGAGCGTATTCGAGCCGTACTCGAGAGCGTATTCCACGGTGATCGTCTCGGCCGGCAGCTTGCCGAGCTTGCGGACGGGGACGAGACCGGCGTCGAGCTGGTATGCCATCGGCGAGCTGAAGATGAATCCGCGCGACTCCATGCCGACGACGATGTCGATCTTCTCGCCCTTGTAGGGCTCGAGCATGAGATCGATCGACTCCTTGTAGGACGCCGGTTCCTTCAGCAGGGTCGTGATGTCGTAGAAGAGGATGCCCGGCTTCGGGAAGTCGGGGATCTCCCGGATGCGGTCGCGCAGCTCCTCGGCTGACATCGGTCTTGGGGACCCTCCACTGCGTCGATTCACGGCCGCCGAACGAGCGTCGCGCGCGCCGCCTCGCGGGCCGGCGCACAGTCTACCGCGTCGCGGGTCGCCATCCCGTACCACGCGCGAGCTCGGCGCGAGGCTCCGTATCGCGGCCTCACGCTCTCACGCTCTCACCCTCTCACCCTCTCACCCTCTCACGCGACGATCAGCGCCCGGTTAGCAGGCGCAGGATCGGCGGAACGAGCAACCCGGCCACGATCCCGACGGGAAGGCTGATGAGCCACCGGGCGAGGGCAAATTGCGGACCGAGTACGGGGATCTCCCAGACCAGCAGCCGCTGAAGTCCAAGCAGCGACCAGGCAGTCAGGTACGCAACCATGGGTCCCGGCCCCGCTCCGGCCCGCGCGAGCGTGGCGACCAGCGGAAACTGGACGAAGGGGCCACCGGGCGTCAGCGCACCCGCGACCGTCGCGATGAGAAGGCCGGGCAATCCGGAGTCCTCGCCGACCCACTGGCTGATGGCGCCCGCCGGCATCAGCACGGTGATGAAGCCCGCCAGCAGGAAGCCGGCGACGAGCTGAGGCAACACGGACAGCAGCAAGGACCAGCCCTCGCTGAGCCCGGACAGGACGAGCGGTGGGCCGGCTTGCCGCCAGGCAATGACGGCAAGGGCCGCGGTCGCGGCCACGAGGATCCAGAGGGTCACCGTCCTGCTCCTGCCCTTCGGTCGTGAAGTCATTTGTTCCTCAGAATCCGCGTCTTCTCCGCGGGCGCCCGAGCGTGTCTGAAATCAAATATACAATTGTGTACAATGATCGATGAAGTGAGGAGAGCCAATTCATGACCGACGTCCGCTGGAAGATCGATGGCTACGACGAGTGGCTGCAGCGACAGAACCTACCGATCACCGACGGGCTGGCCATCGACCTCATGACCGCCGACACGGCATGGTGGCCGCGCCTCGGCGCCAATGCCGGCATCGTCCACCTCGACGCTCGCGGCGACTACTGCAACCTGTACCTCGTCGACATCGCCGAAGGCACCGAGACGGAGTGGCAGCGGCACCTGTACGAGGAGGTCGTCTACGTCCTCGACGGCCGCGGCAGTACCTCGTTTGAGCTCCCCGACGGCACCAACCAGACGTTCGAGTGGGGCCGGGGCAGCCTGTTCTCCCTGCCCGTCAACGTCCGCTACAAGCACTTCAACGCGAGCGGCGAGCAGCGGGCGCGCCTCGCCTGCGTCTCCAATCTGCCGATGGTCATGAAGCTCTTCCGGGACGAGGCCTTCGTCTTCAACACGCCGCACGACTTTGCCGATCGCTTCGTCGACGAGAAGTTCCTGCGCGGCGAGGGAACCTTCATCCCGACCCGTGAGCACCGCCACATGTGGGAGACCAACCTGGTCCCCAACCTGCTGACCTTCGACCAGCTCCGGCTGTCGCCGGGCCGCGGGGCCGGGAGCACGAATATCATGTTCGTCCTGGCGGACGGCACGCTCCATGCCCACGCCTCGGAGATCCCCGTCGGTGGCTACAAGAAGGCGCACGTCCACGGGGAGGGCTATCACATCTTCCAGCTGTCGGGCGAGGGTTACTCGTTGTACTGGCACGACATCAAGGCGCCCACCCGCATCGATTGGACGTACGGCATGCTTCACTCGCCGCCGAACCGGATGTGGCACCAGCACTTCAATGTCAGCGACGAGCCGGCTCGCTACCTGGCGATCGGATTTGGCAGCTTCCGCTACCCCTTCCTCGGGGAGAAGATGGCAATGCTCGAGCGGACCTACACGACCAAGAGCGAATTCCAGATCGATTACGAGGAAGAGGACCCCTCGATCCGCGAGACGTTCGACGCGGAGCGCGCGGCATGGCTGAAGGCCAGGACGCCCGCCGCTCGATGAGCGGCGATCACTCCGACCCGGCCCACGCGCACGATCACGATCACGACGACGAGATCCCCGATCCCGACCGCGCCGCGGAAGTCCGGGACGAGATCTGGAAGACCGACAACGTAGAACTGACGACGGTCGGCATCGACGTCGGCTCCGCGACGTCGCACCTGATGTTCTCCCGGCTCCACCTCCGGCGGCAGGCGGATGCCTACTCGAGCCGCTTCCGGGTCATTTCGCGCGTCATCCTTCACAAGTCGCCGATCCTGCTCACCCCCTATCGTCCGGACGGCCTGATCGATGCCCCGGAGTTAAAGCGATTCATCGATTCGGCGTATCGGGACGGCGGACTGGAGCGGGCCGACGTCGACGCCGGCGCCGTCATCCTGACCGGCGTCGCCCTCGAGCGGCCGAACGCCCGGGCCATCGCCGAACTCTTCGCGGCCGAAGGCGGCCGATTCGTCTGCGCCACGGCCGGCCACAACCTGGAGGCGCTGCTGGCGGCTTACGGGTCCGGCGCGGTCGCCCGCTCACGGGATGGCGGGCCGGTCATGAACGTGGACGTCGGCGGCGGGACCACCAAGCTGGCTCTCTGCGTCGAGGGTAGCGTTGCCGCCACGATGGCAATCTCCGGTGGCGCCCGGCTCCTCGCCTTCGGCGAGCGCGGAACCGTGACGCGAATCGAGCACGAGATCGTGGACCTGGCGGTGCAGCTCGGGATCCACCTCGCCATCGGCGACCCGATCTCGCCGTCCGAGCGGAAGCGGCTCGCGACCGCTCTCGCCGACCGGATCGGGGCCGCGGTCGACGGTCGGGCGGACCCGGCGACTGTGCTCGCCGGCGAGCTCCCGGCTCTCCGGCCATCGACGCTCATCCTCTCGGGCGGCGTGGCCGAATACATCGGCGCGCCAGAGGGTCCGGCGTTCGGGGATCTCGGCCGCGATCTCGCCGCTGCCATCGTCGCGCGTCTCGGGCAGACCGCCATCCCACTGGAGATCGCGGCAGAGAGGATCCGGGCGACCGTCATCGGAGCGTCGCAGTTCTCCGTCCAGCTCAGCGGAAATACCGTCCACCTGTCGGGTTCGATCGAGCTGCCCGTCCACGGCATTCCGGTCGTCGCCATCGACGTGCCAGACGAGCCGTTCCCAACGGCCACAGAGGTCCACGCGGCCATCGATCGCCGGTCCCGCCAGCTGGACCTCACCGATCGCGAGGAGGGGCTCGCGATCGCCATCGGCTGGAACGGCGAGCCCCGGTACGAGCGCCTCCGGGCACTCGCCGACGGAATTGCGGGCGCGCATCGTGCCGCCGCCCGCCGCGGCGGGCCGATCGTGATCGCGCTCCAGGCGGACGTCGGCGCCAGCCTCGGTGCGATCCTCGAGCTCGAGCTCGGCATCGACACGGGTGTCGTCGCGATCGACGGCCTCGACCTCGCGGACCTCGACTACATCGACATCGGCGAACGGATCCTGCCTGCCAACGTGGTGCCCGTGGTCGTGAAGTCGCTCGTCTTCCCCGATCCAGGCGCGGTCGATCGGCCGCGAATCCTGGGTGCCGCCTGATGGGCGCCTTCCTGGACGTACCGATCACGACCGGCGAACGCATCACGAGGCGCGTGCCGGTCGGCGAACTGGCAGACGGCAGCCCGATCGAACTCCCGGTCATGACGATCGGCGGGACGCGGCCAGGGCCAACGCTCTACATTCAGGCTGGCATCCACGGCGACGAGATGACCGGAATCGAGATCTGCCGCCAGGCGATCGCGACCCTGAAACCCGACCAGATCAAGGGCACGGTCGTTGCGGTCCCAGTGGCCAACGTGCCGTCGCACCTCACCCGGACACGGGGCTACCTGCAGGAGGAGCGCTGGCTGATCGACATCAACCGGATCTTCCCCGGCAACCCGTCTGGCCTGCTCACGGAGCGCATTGCGAGTGTCCTGTTCGAGTCCTTCGTCCGAGCGGCGGACGTCACGATCGACCTCCATTCCGCCCTGGACGGCTGCGACATCGCACCGTTCGTCTACATCGATCCCGACGACGATGACAACGGCACGCTCGAGGTTCGGGAGCGGGTGGGGCGAGCCTTCGGGACGCCCTACGTCTACTACAAGTCACGCGGCGCCAAGTTCGGGACGAGCGACCTGAGCCGCAGCATCTCGGCCCAGGCCGACCTGGCCGGCCTCGCGGTCGTCAGCGCCGAGATGGGCGAGTCGCGCCGCGTCAGCACCCAGTACGTGCCGCTCGGCGTGCAGGGCATTCGAAACGCGATGACCTCGATGGGCATGCTCGACGGGGATCCTCCTCTCCCCGTCGAGCAGCGCCCCTTCACTCGATTTCAGCATCGTTCATGCTGGTCGAGGCGGCGGTCTTCGCCTCGCCGTCGATATCGCCGATGAGGTCAAAGCTGGTCAGCCAGTTGCGGAGGTCGTGGACGTCTTCGGCCAGACCGTCGAGCAGCTCGAGTCGCCGGACGACGGCTTTGTCCTGCGCGCCATGCGCCTCGGGTCGGTTGCCACCGGCGCCGAGGTCGTCTGGATCGCGTCCTGATCGCGGGCGCGGACTGACGAGCGGGCCCGCCACGCCGAACCACGAACCGGCAGCGACCCGCGAGGTCGCTCGGTCGGGCCCGGGCTGAGCCGTGGCAGGCGCCAGCGAGAGTCCGAACCCTCAGCCCGGCGCCGCGCCGCCATCAGAGCCCTCGCCGGGTGAGCAGCTGCGCGCCTGGTCGAGCATCGGAACGCAGTCGCTCGGCGGCGGCTCCGCGACGCTCTACCTCATGCGCAAGATCCTGGTCGTTCGGAAGCGGTGGCTGACCGAGGCCGAGTTCCTCGAGGACTGGACGCTCTCGCGCCTCAGTCCTGGGGTACATCTGATCGCGCTGACCGCGCTGCTCGGACGGCGGATCGGCAGGCGGCGGGGGATCGCCCTTTCCCTCGGCGGGCTGCTCATCCCGGCGGCTCTCATCACGGCTGCGTTGACCGGCGCCTTCGACCTGCTGGAGAGCCAGCCCGCGGTACGGGCCGCACTCGACGGGATGGGCCCCGTCACGATCGGGATGATGATCGGCCTGACGGCGATCCTGGCCCGCTCGGCCGTCCGCGCGGGACCCGTCGTGATCTTCGACCTCGCGCTGCTCACGGTCGCGGTGCTCGTTGGCTTCCTCGGACCTGCCTCGCCGATCATCGTGATCATCGGCGGCGGGGTGATCGGCGCGTTGTTCCTGGGCCAGGATACGCCCCCGGACACGCCGGTGGACGAGTAGCGCACGTGGACCCTCTCTGGTTCTTCCTCGTCCTCGTCCGCGCCTCCATCCTGTCGCTCGGCGGGCAGACGGGCGTGCCCCTCCTCCGCGACGACCTGGTGCGGAGCGGCGTCATGACCGACGTCCAGCTGATCCAGGCGCTCACGATCGGCCGCCTGGGGACCGGGCCGGGCGGTCTCTACATCGTGGCGATCGGCTACATGGTGCTGGGCTGGGCGGGTGCCGCGCTTGCCCTGCTGGCGGCTGTTCTGCCGCCGCTGCTCGTGCTTCCGCTGTCGGGCTACCTTCGGCCCCGAATGCCGCAGCCGCGGGTCAACGGGTTGATGCGTGGTCTGGCCCTCGCGAGCTCCGGCCTCGTGGCCTCGACGAGCGTCGAACTGCTGGCCACGGGCTCCGGTCCGGGCGGGCCGGCGATCTGGCAGCTCGCCCTTGTCGGCGCCGGCGTACTCGCCGGCCTGACCGGGAAGCTGCATCCGATCGCGATCATCGGTGGCGCGGCCATCGTCGGTATCCTGCTCGGTCGCTAGGTCCCAATCCGATGGGCGCGAAACGGCCCAGACCGTTGGGGGAGGTCTGGGCCGTTCGCCTGGGTTACTCGCGAGCAAAGGCGCCGGCGGCGCCAACGACTATGAGGTGGGAGGAGTCCAGCCGAGCTCGGTAAGTTTGTCGAGGTACTCGTTCGTGCATGCCTTGGAGGCATCGACATCCGCGAGGTCTGGGTTGGTCTCCAGGAGCGTCTGCTTGGTGAACTCCATGACCGCCGGATCGCAGCGACCGTCGAGCGGTTCCCAGCTCTCCGTCAAGACAGAGTCGATCTCTTCCTTGGCTTCGGCCGCATCCATTTCGGCCGTGGCAGTCAGTGCTTCCGCGGCGAGGTCCGCGTCGGACCGCCACAAGAGGTTCGCTTCGAGATACATCGCCGTCAGGTTCAGGATGGTGTTGGGGTTCGCCTGCGCGTAGGCCTGCGTGACGGTCATGCTGGTGCGTGGCACACCGCCAAGACCTTCCTCCTCCGCAAGTTTGACGAGGATGTTGAAGCCGAGCGGGGCAAGATCCTGCTCCTGGGTGGCGTCGTTCATCGATGCCGCGACGCTGCCGCCCTGGAGGGCTGCGATCCGGGCCGAGTCGTTGCCGACCTGGGTGATCGTGACGTCGTCCGTGGTCAGGCCGAGGGCCTTGAGGGCGAGCAGCGCGCCCGCATGCGACTGCGAGCCGAAGCTCGAGATGGCGACGTTCTTGCCTTTCAGGTCGTCGGCCGTCTTGACGTTCGCCTGGCTGTACATGTTGTCGGTCAGGTTGGAGCGGGTGATGAACGTCATGACCAGCGGCGAGTCCGTGGCCAGCGAGGCGACCACCGGTCCGCCGGAGTTGTCACTGACGTCGACCTGGCCCGCGACGAGCGCCTGGACAACCTGGCTGCCGCCGGCGAAGTTCACGAACTCGATCTCGAGGCCGTACTTCTCGTCCAGGTTCCTGTAGTTGGCGATGACGGCGTGCATGTTGTTGGCCGACCACTCGCCGGACAGCCCAACCTTCACGGCCGTCTTCTCCGGCGCCGGCAGGGCGACCGGGCCCGAAGGGCTCGCGGATGCACTTGCGTCGGGGCTGGCTCCGGTACTCGGCGGAGCAACAGACGGCGACGCAGCGGACGGTGACGGAGATGCGCCTCCGGAACAGCCGGCTGCGATCAGCATGGCTGTCAGCAGCGCGGCTCCCCTGCTGAGAGTTCTTGCGCTCATGATCTCGATCTCCTCCTCGGTGCCACGTCGTCGATCCGGGTGCCATACGGCGTCGATCCGCGTTGGCCGGCAGACGGTAGCGCGGTTCATGGTATACAACCGCACACAAGATTGTACCGTCAAGATCGAGGGGACAGCAAGTCGTGAACGACCACTCGGGAATCGACGCCACCCGGACGGCGACGCTCTTCTTCGACACCTTGATGGGCGGCCTCAAGCCCGAGGATCCAGTGGAGGCCGAAGCAATCCGGAAGTCCGGCTACCTTGACCGCCTGAGGCAGCTGGAAGGGGCGAGCCGGGCGGCCGGTGTCCGGATCTTCTACACCCAGCCGGAACACCGTCGCGACGGCAGCGACTGGCCGGTCACGATCATCGGCGATCCGCCCGAGCCGACCACGTACAAGGGCATCAACTACAAGGGCTCACGGCACGCCACGATTCTCGATGACATCGCCCCGCGCGAAGGCGACTACGTCATCGCCAAGCATCGCTGGAGCGCGTTCTTCCAGACGAGCCTGGAGCTGAGCCTGCGCATGGCCGGGATCGACACGATCATCCTGGCGGGCGGAGCAACCGAGATCGGGATCGCCAGCACGGCCTACGCCGCGCGCGACCACGACTACAGCCTCATCGTCGTCCGCGACGCCTGCCGTTCGAACCATCCCGAGCTTGATGACCTGTGGATGGACGGCGTCTTCCCGCGACTCGCACGCGTCCTGACCGTCGACGAGGTCGTTGGCCTGCTTCAACCGGCCCCATAGGATGGTCGGGCGCCGGCAATCGCCGGCGCCCGACGGCGAGCCAGGTCAGTAACCCGGCACGCCGATCTGCTTCTGGAAGCCCATCTCGGCAAGCTTGTCGAGGACCTCGTTCGAACAGGCCTGGTTGGGGTCGACGTCGGCGATGTCCGGATTCGTCGCCACGAGGACCTGCTGGGTAAACGCCATGACCTCCGGATCGCAGCGGCCGTCGATCGGCTCGAACGGTCCATTGAGCACGACGTCCACCTCGCCCACCGCCTCGTCGAGCGGGATCTGGGCCGCCTCAGCGAGATACTCCGCTGTCTTGGCGTGATCCTTGCGCATCTCGACGGACGCCTCGAGCAGCATCGCCACGATCGTCATGACCGTGTTCGGGTTCGCGTCGGCGAACGCTCGGGTGGTCGAGAAGGTCGACAGCGGGACGCCGCCGATCCCTTCGACCTCGGCGAGGCGAACCATGATGGTGAATCCCAGGCCGGCCAGCTCCAATTCGCGCGTGGCATCGTTCATCGAGGCGGCCACGCTACCGCCCTGCAAGGCGGCGAGCCGTGCGGCGTCGTTCCCGACCTGGGTGATCGTGACGTCGGTCTCGGTGAGGCCGAGGGACTTGATCGCGAGCAGGGCCCCCGCATGTGACTGAGAGCCGAAGCTCGAGATGGCCACGGCCTTGCCACGGAGGTCGTCCGCGGTCTTCACGGCGGCCTGCGCATACATGTTGTCGGTCAGGTTGTGACGCGTGACATACAGCGTGATGAGTGGTGTGTCCGTGGTCAGCGAGGCCACGATGGGCCCGCCCGAGTTGTCGCTGACGTCGACCTGGCCGGCGAGCATGGCCTGGGCGGCCTGCGATCCTCCGGAGAACTCGAAGAACTCGATGTCCAGGCCGTACTTCTCTGGCAGGTCCATACCGAGCGCGACGGCGAGCGGCAACGCACCCGATGTGATCGTGCCCGACTGGCCCCACTTCAGGGCGGTCTTCTCCGGCGCTGGTAGGACGATGGGCCCGGACGGACTGGGTGCTGCGCTGGCATCCGCCGTGGCACTGGGCGTGGGAGGTGGCGCCGAGGACGGGGATGCCGTCGGCACGCTGCCCGTGCCACAGCCAGCCATCAGGACGAGCGACAGGGTTCCGCCCAGGATCCGTCGCCTTGCGCGAAAGGCCGCCATCGGCCAAACCTCCTTAGTCTTTCGGGACGTCCCGGACGTCCTCACTAACCCCCTCCGACATTTATGGTATACAACAGCACACAACATTTCGGGAGCGCAGGAAGGACCCGGATGACCCGTTCACCTGAGACGCCCGTCACGGAGGGCACCGTCGCGTCGATCCCCGACAGCCCGGACCTGTCAGCCGTCCGCTGGCTGATCGACGGCTACCTGGTGTGGGCCGAGGGCGAGGGCATCCCCATCGTCGAGGACGTCGCGATCGACCTGCCGAACGTGGCGACGGCGCCGTGGCCCCGGATGGGCGTCGACGGTGCCTTTGTCCATGCTCACTCCCGCGGCGACTACTGCTCGATCTACCTTCTCGACCTGCCGCCGGGCACGACGACCAATCGCGTCCACCACCTGTACGAGGCGATCTACTTCGTCCTCGACGGCCAGGGCAGCACGGTCGTGGAAGGTCCGGGTGGCGACAAGCGCAGCTTCGAATGGGGCAAGGGGAGCCTCTTCTGCCTGCCGCTCAACGCGCCGTATCGCATCTACAATTCGAGCGGCCAGAACCGCGCGCGGATTGCCGTCTGTACGAACCTGCCGATGGTCATGAAGCAGTTCCGGAACGAAGGCTTCGTGTTCGATTCGACCGAGCCGTTTCCTGAGCGTTGGGGCGAGGAGCGCTTCTACCGCGGTGAAGGCGTGTTCATCCCAACCCGCGAGCAGCGCCACATGTGGGAGACGAACCTCATTCCGAACGTCCTCACCTTCGACCAGATGACGCCGTCACCGCATCGCGGCGCGGGCAGCATGAACATCCAGTTCGTGCTCGGCGAGACGACGATGCGCGGGCACATGTCCGAGGTCGGGGTCGGCAACTACAAGATGGCCCACATCCACGGCGACGGGGCTCACATCATCCAGCTGGGCGACGAGGGGTACTCGTTGTACTGGCGAGAGGGCGAGGAGCCGCGCCGGGTCGATTGGAAGTTCGGGATGCTCCACTCACCGGGCAACGACGAGTGGCATCAGCACTTCAACGTGAGCGACCGACCGGGCCGCTACCTGCCCCTGGGCTACGGCGGCTATCGCTATCCGTTCACCAACGCCAATCGCGCCAACATCCTTCATTCGTACGTTCAGAAGAGCAAGATCCAGATCGAGTACGAGGACGAGGATCCCGGCATCCGCCAGCTGTTCGACGAGGAGCGCGCGAAGTGGTCGGCACGACACGGCGTCGGATCGTCGTGAGCCCGGTCTGGTCGGTCGGGCTCGGATGACGACCGCCAGCGCCACCGTTTCGCGGCGCAAGCCTAGGCGCCGTCGCTGGGCAGACCTGGAGCCCACGCTTCTGCCCCTCGCGACGTTCGGTGCGCTGATCGTCGTCTGGGAGCTGGCCGCCCGGTTCGGCCTGATCTCGCCGTTCTTCTTCAGCTCCCCTTCCGCGATCGTGGCGGCCGGGGCCGAGAACATCTTCGAGGCCGACTTCTGGAACGACGTCGCGATCAGCACGCAGGAGTTCGGCGTGGGGTACATCGCGGCCCTGATCCTGGCCATCCCGTTCGGCCTGCTGACTGGCTGGTTCCAGAAACCGCACTATCTCTTCGAGCCGTGGCTCGCCGCGTTCAACGCGACGCCGCGTCTCGCCCTGCTGCCGCTCGTCATCCTGTGGGTCGGGCTGGGATTCTGGTCGAAGGCGGTGATCGTCTTCCTTGGGGTCTTCTTCCCGGTCGCCATCAACACCTTCCACGGGGTCCGCACGGTCGACAAGAACCTGCTCGACGTCTCGACCAGCTTCGGCGCGAGCGGCCGGCGCCGGCTGTGGACCGTCGTCCTGCCAAGCGTCCTGCCGTTCACCCTCGTCGGCATGCGCCTCGGGATCGGGCGGGCCGTCAGTGGTGTCGTCGTGGCCGAGTACTTCACCTCGAAGGCCGGGCTCGGCAACTTCGTCTTCCGGGCGGGCGCCCGGCTCGAGACCGCCGACCTGTTGTTCGGCGCGATCTTCATCACGGTCCTCGCGCTGCTCGCGTTCCGGGCGATCGGCATCTTCGAGAAGCGCTTCAAGGCATGGCAGCCGCGAGTCGGTTCGGCATGACGCAAGTCCAGGAGAGCAGGCCCGCTGGGGCATCCGAGAGGAGCACCGTGCCGGAACTTCAGGCGACGGACATCGAGATGGAGTACGAGCGCCGGGACGGGACATGGGTCCGGGCGATCGACAACATCACGATGTCGATCGATCCAGGCGAGTTCGTCAGCATCGTCGGCCCCAGCGGCTGCGGCAAGACGACGTTCCTCAAGATCGTCAACGGGCTACTCAACCCGACGGCCGGCGAGATCCTCGTGCGTGGCCGCCCGCTGAGCCAGAACAGCGGTGACAGGGCGATGGTCTTCCAGGAGGCGTCCCTCTTCCCGTGGTTCTCCGTGGTCCGGAACGTCGGCTATGGGCTGGAATGTCGCAAGGTCTCCCGCGCCGACGCCGCCAAACGGGCCCAGCCGTTTATCGACATGGTCGGCCTGGCCGGCTTCGAGAAGCACTACCCCTACGAGCTGTCGGGTGGCATGCAGCAGCGAGCCAACCTCGCCCGGGCCCTCGTCGTCGACCCCGCCGTGCTGCTCATGGACGAGCCGTTCGCGTCGCTCGACGCGCAGACCCGCGAGATGATGCAGGCGGAGCTCCTCGACATCTGGTCCCAGACGTCGAAGACCGTCCTCTTCATCACCCACCAGATCAACGAGGCGATCTACCTGTCCGATCGGGTCATCGTGATGAGCGCCCGGCCGGGCCGGATCCTGGCCGACATCAGGATCGATCTGCCCCGGCCGCGCGGCCTGGAAATCAAGCGCAACGAGCGGTTCCTGCGCTACGAGGATGACATCTGGGCCCTCATCGAATCCCAGGCTCGCGCCTCGATGAAGGCCTCGAGCCTGAGCGAGCCCGGCTCGGACTCGGGCCAATAGATGGCGGTCAACACCGGCATCGCCGGCGAGCGCGCCGGACCCGCGCCAGCTCGATCGCGCCCGACACGCAACCGGGCGCAGCGCTTCTACGCGACCCACGAGCGGCTGATTCTCGGGATCTGCGGCATCCTCATGGTGCTGATCCCCTGGGAGATCCTGGTCCGCCTCGGGATCGTCAAGGCCGTCCTCATCAGCTCACCGACATCGGTCGCCGCGACGTTCATCCGCGAGATGCAGCGCGGCTCACTGTGGGACGACATCGCGGCCACGCTCCTGGTCTGGGTGCTCGGCTTCTCGATCGCGTCGGTCGTCGGGATCCTTCTGGGACTGGTCGCCGGCTGGTACCGCCGGGCGAGCCTCATCGCCCAACCGTGGCTCCAGGTCCTCTACGCCGCCCCGGACCTCGCGTTCGTGCCGATCTTCATCCTGTGGTTCGGGCTCGGCCTGGTCTTCAAGGTCTGGGTCGTCTTCCTCGGCGTGATCTTCTTCGTCACGCTCAACACGATCGCCGGCGTCCACGCGACCGAGGGCCGCTTCCTGGCCGTTGCCAAGACCTTCGGCGCGAGCCGGACGATGACGTTCCGAACGATCGTCCTGCCGGGCAGCCTGCCGTACATCATGACCGGCCTCCGACAGGCCTCGGGCAGAGCGATCGTCGGCGTCGTCGGTGCCGAGTTCATCTCTTCGAACCAGGGCCTCGGCTTCGTGATCAGCGTGTCGGGCCAGACGCTCAACACCTCACGGGTCATGGTCGGGATCATCCTGCTCGCGACCTTCGGCATCGTGACAAGCGAGATCCTCGGACGGATCGAGCGGCGGTTCGAGGTCTGGCGGCGCGAGGTCCACGGCTAGATCCGGCGCGAACGAGCCGGACAGCCCGGACGGATTGGGCGAGATCGACGCTAGCGTCGAGCGAGTGGATGCGGGCTTCCGCTCATCGCCGCGTCGATCATGACCAGCTTGACCTGGGTCATCTCGTCGAGCGTGAACCGGCCACCCTCGCGCGTGTTGCCGCTCTCCTTGACCCCGCCGAACGGGAAGTGATCGAGCCGGAAGTTCGACGAGCGGTTGACGAAGACGGCGCCGGCCTTGATCTCACGGGCCGCACGGAACGCGACCTCCAGCGACCGCGTGAAGACCGCGCCCTGGAGCCCATATGGCGTGGCGTTCGCGATCTCGATGGCCTCGTCGAGGGTGTCGTACGGGAGCACGACGAGCACCGGCCCGAACACCTCTTCGCAGGCGACCCGCATCTCCGGCCGCACCCGGCTGAGGATCGTCGGCGACAGGAGTGCCCCCGATCGGTCGCCGCCGACGTGGCGCGTCGCACCGTCACCGACGGCTTCGCTCAGCCATGACTCGACTCGCACGGCCGATTCCTCGTCGACAAGCGTTCCGACGTCGGTCGCCTCGTCGAGCGGGTCCCCGGTCACGAGCTTGCCCGCCGCCGCCGCGAGACGTTCGACCAGCCCTTCGACCACGTCGCGCTGCGCGATCACGCGCTGGACGGAGTTGCAGCTCTGGCCCGTGTTTGAGAACCCACCGGCGACGAGCGCCGCCGCGGCCCAGTCCAGGTCGGCATCCCCGTGGACGATATTGGCCGAGTTGCCACCGAGCTCGAACAGAAGGCGCTTCAGTGGCGCGGCCGCCCCGATCGCGGCTGCCGCCGATCGCCCGCCGGTGAACGAGACCGCGTCGACACGGTCATCGGAGACCAGCGCGCGGCTGGCGTCCGATGCCCCGGGCAGGACGCTGATCGCGGCGCTCGGGAAGCCGGCCTCGAGCATGATCTCGCCCACCTGCAGCGCCGACAGCGGTGCCTGGTGGGCGGGCTTGACGATGACCGCATTCCCCGCAGCGAGGGCCGGCGCGACCTTGTGCATGACGAGATTGAACGGGGCATTGAACGGCGTGACGGCTGCCACGACCCCGAGCGGCTCGCGGATGACGAACGCCGCCAAGCCCTCGCCGCCCGGTAGCGAGTCCGGAGCCGGGATTGCCTCGCCGAATTGCTCGATGGCCGCCGCGGCCGCGCCCAGCGTGTAGGTGCTGCGGTCGATCTCCCGGCGGGCGTCTCGCAGGGCCTTGCCCGTCTGGCGGCTGATGGTCCGGGCCAGCTGCTCCTTGCGATCACGAATCAGGCCGGCGGCCGTACGCAGGTTGGCGGCCCTGACGTGGATCGGCATCGCGGCCACCTCGCGCTGGCCGTCGAGAGCCGCCCGGACGGCCGCATCGACGGTCGGTGCGTCGGCCAGCCCGACCTGGGCGATGACCTCGCTGCGATACGGATCCACCAGGTCGCGGCTCGTCGTCGCGTCGATTCGCTTGCCGCCGACAATCGGCCGGGCATCGACGGTGTCACCGCTGTTTCGCCGTTCAAGGTCGCTTGCGGTCATGCTGCTCCATGCTCGTTCAATTTCTGCATACTAATGTACACGCAGCTGAAAGAGATCGCACCGAATGGACTATCGCTACGCTGGCCTGGCCGAGTTGGCGGCGGCTCTCCGCCGCCGACGGACGACGCCCGCTGACCTCGCCGAGCAGGCCATGGACGGCCTCGATTCGATCGGGCGCCGCTACAACGCCGTCGCCACCATCCTGCCAGATCGAGCGCGACGCGAGGCCGCCCGGGCCGAGCGATCCGTCGAGGACCCGGATCGGTCGCCGCTGTGGGGCATCCCATACGCGGCCAAGGACATCTTCGCGGCGCGCGGTGGCCCGACGACCTGGGGCACGCAGGCATTCGCGTCTCGGGTGGTCGACGCCGACGCGGAGGTTGTCAGCCGCCTCGGCAAAGCCGGCGGGGTCCTCGTTGCCAAGCTCGCCCTGTCGGAATTCGCCGGCGGCGGCCGGCCGGCGAAGCCAGGCGCCTCGATGCACGGCCAGGGCCGCAACCCGTGGGATCCGGGCCGGTACTCCGGCGGATCGTCGAGCGGCTCAGGGATCGCCGTGGCCCTCGGGCTGGTGCCGTATGCGCTCGGCACCGAGACGGGTGGCTCGACCATCGGGCCGGCCGGGTTCTCCGGGGTGACCGGACTGCGGACGACCTACGGCCTGATCCCGCGCGACGGCGTGATGACGCTGTCGTGGACCCTGGACAAGATCGGGCTCCTGGCGCGATCGGCAGAAGACTGCGCCACGGTCCTCGAGTCGATCGCCGGTCGACGGCGGTTCACGCCGGTGGCCCCGGCCGATGGCGATGTACGGCGACGGACGATTCGCGTCGCCTGGATCGACGCCGAGATCGACGAGGCGGCGCCGTCCATCCGGCGCACCCTGGCGGCTGCCGTCGAGGAGTTCCGGGACGGTCGCTCCCACGTTCGTCGATGTCGCCATCCCGCGCGACGTCCCGTTCATCGACCCGCTCGAGCTGATCGTCAGAGTCGAGGGCGCGTTCGAGCTGCGAGACCTCCTCCGGGAACCCGGCTTCGAGATGTCGGACGAGCGCCAGCAGGCGACGCTGCGAGCGGGCCTCGACGTGCCGGTCGCCGAGTACCTGGAAGCTGCGCGAGCCTCGGTCCCGGCCGCGCAGGCCGCCTTTGACGCCGCCTTCGAGCACGCGGACGTGATCCTGTCGGCGTCTCGCACGACCATCGCGCCGTCGCTGACCGAGGACCGGCCGCCGCGCGATGCCACCAAGATGTCGGATCTGCTTCGCGCGGCGGCCAACCTTGCCGGCGTCCCGGGCGTGTCGTTTCCCTGCGGACTCTCGGACGAGGGCATGCCGGTCGGCCTTCAGCTCGTCGGCCCCCGCGGGTCGGATGCGTTGTTGCTCGGCCTCGCCGCGGCCTATCAGCGGGCGAGTGGCCACCACGAGCTCCGGCCGCCCGACTCGCTCGCGAAGTAGCCCGTGGCTGGTCGTGCCAGGCGACCGCGGGGCCGGCTCCCCTACTTCGCGGCCTGCAGCTCCGCGTAGCGCTCCTCGGCTGCCCGCAGGGCGTGACGTCCTGACTCCTGGTACGTCAGCATCCCGCCGATCAGGATGCAGAGCGAGGCGACCTCCGCGACCTCCGCCGGCGTCGCCCCGGACTCGATCGCGCGCTTCGCATGGCCGACGGGCGGCGGGTTCGTCTTCGTCCTCGCGATCTCGATGGCGAGGATGATCAGCTCCTTGAGCTTCGGGCTGAGCGCGGCGCCCTCGTCGCGATTGAACGCAGCCTGTCGCAACGTGATGTAGCCGGCGAAGACCTCCGGCCGATAGCGGGCCAGCAACTCGAAGTCGGCAATGACGGTGGGGTTCTGGTAGTAATCGGCTGCGTATCGCCAGGCCTCCTCGAGGTCAGTGTTCGCGGATGCCGAGGCCGGCTCAGACTCCTTGGTCACGACAGGTTCCTCCTCAACTTGGACTGTGTACATCGGTATACTAGCGGCGAACTGCACATGGACGGAGGCCGAATGCCCTTTCTCGGCGTCGATGCTGAACCAGGCGGCCAGACGCGGACCCGCGTGCCCATCGGCGAGACGCTCGATGGCTCCGCGGTCACGCTGCCCGTTGTCGTCGTCCGAGGCCGGCGCCCGGGGCCAACCTTCTACCTCCAGGCCGGCTTGCACGGCGACGAGCTGACCGGCATCGACATCTGTCGACGAGCGCTGGCAGCGCTCGACCCGGCGCGCTTGAGCGGAACCGTCGTCTCGGTGCCGCTGGCCAACCCGCCAGCCCACCGGACGCGCTCGCGAGGCGCCCGTCACGAGGAGCGCGGCCCGATCGATGCCAACCGTGTCTTTCCGGGGTCCGCAGGCGGCCTGTTCACCGAGCGGCTCGTCAAAATCCTCTTCACGGAGTTCGTGGCAGAGGCAGATTTCACTCTCGACCTGCACTCCGCACTCGACGGCTGCACGATTGCTCCCTTCGTCTACATCGATCCGGACGACGACGAGACCGGCACGCTCGTCCAGCGCGAGGGCGCCGGCCGGGCATTCGGGACGCCCTATGTCTACTACAAGGGGCGCGGCCAGAAGCTCGGGACGAGCGACATGTCGCGCAGCCTGCGAGCCCAGGCGGACGCGGCCGGACGGGCGTCGATCTCCGTCGAGATGGGTGAGTCCGGACGCGTGACGGCGGCCTTCGTGCCGATCGGGGTGCGCGGGGTGTCCAACGTCCTGCGCCACCTCGGAATCGAGGACGGCGACCCGGAGCCCCCGCCGGATCAGCGCGACTTTCGGACGATCACGCTCGCCCATGCCGACCGTGGCGGGGGCCTGCGCTGGCACGTCGGCCTCCGTGACGATGTCAGGTCCGGCCAGCCGATCGCCGAGATCGTCGACGTCTTCGGCGATCGCGTCGAGACGATCGAGGCGCCGACCGACGGGTTCGTCCTGCGCCAGATGCTGTTCGGCGCCGTGGCGACCGGCGCCGAGATCGCCTGGATCGCCAATTGAGCGGCGACCCCACTCCCGAGGCGACGCTCCTCGGGGTCCGGCTCCCCAACTCTGGCCCGTTCGCCGATCCCCAGACACTGCTCGACGTGGCCGCACTGGTCGAGCGCCTCGGCTACGACCGGGTCTGGGTCCACGACCACATCAGCTGGCCGCGCGACAAGCTGACTCACTTCGCGACGGGTTCACTCGAGGCCTGCACCGATCAGGACCCCAACTTCTTCGAAAGCGTCGCGACGGCGGCGCTGCTGCTGGGACGGCTGGACCGCATCGGGGTCGGTATCGCCGGCCTTGTCCTGCCGTTGCGCGACCCACGCGTCCTTGCTCGACAGCTGACGACGATCGAGCGGCTGGGTGGCTCGCGCCTCATCGCCGCTCTCGGCATCGGCGCGATTCGTGGGGACTTCGAGACGATGGGAGTCCCTTTCGAGCGTCGCGGTCGGATCTCGACCGATCATCTCGAAGCAATGCGGGCGATCCTCGGACCGGACCAGCCGGTCTCCTTCGCGAGCGAGAGCGTGTCGTTCGAAGCGGGCACGTTCCTGCCGCGGCCGGTCCGGCTGCCGCTCTGGGTCACGGGCTCCAGTGACGCAGGTCTTCGGCGGGCGGCTACCCTGGCCGACGGGTGGTTGACGGTCTACGCCTCGGTCGAGGAGTACCGCGACAAGGCCGTCAAGCTTCGTGAATTCGCCGACGAGGCGGGCCGTGATCCGGCGGCGCTCGACACGGGCTACGAGACCTACGTCTGTGTCGCGGCCAGCCACGAGGAAGCCGTCGCGATCGCGCGCCGGTCGCTCGAGGGCAAGTTCGAGACCCTCGACCGTGGACTCGAGGTCTGCATCGTCGGCGACACTGGCGAGTTCCTGGAGCGCGTCGCGGCGTACTCGAATGCGGGCGCCCACCATCTCGAGCTGAAGTTCATCGCCCACGATCGTTCCATGCTCAACGAGATGATTGGCCGGGTCGCGGAGGCGGCGGCGCTGCCCGCTGGCTGATTGCGGGCCCGTCAGACGGGCGGGAGCCCCACGTTGTCGTCTCCCGCCGGATCCTCGGCGGGCCGCGGGCCGGCCAGCATGAAGAGCCGGATCCGCTCGGCGGCCTGGATGTGGTTGCGTGCCGCTGCCTCGGCCCGGTCGGCGTCATGGGACTCGATCGACTCGAGAATCTCGCGATGCTCCGCCATGGCGGTCGAGGGCCGGCCGGCGGCACTGTAGGTCGTGCCAGGCAGGAGTGCGAGCGAGCTCTCGAGCGCCTCCAGCACGTCGAGCAGATAGCGGTTGCGGGCGGCCCGATAGATCAGCTGGTGGAAGCGGCGGTTGAGCAGCGCGAGCGCGGCGCTGTCGCTGTCAGGGGCCTGGGCCTGTCGTTCCACGAGATCGCGTAGGGCCGCGATCTCCGCGCCCGAAGCGTGCGACGCAGCGAGCCGGGCAGCCAGCCCCTCGAGGATTTCGCGGAGCGCATAGATCTCCGAGACCTGCTGCTGGTCGAGCTCGGCGATGACGAGCCCACGGCGCGGCGCGGCGACGAGGAGCCCATCCGATTCGAGTTGCTTGAGCGCGTCACGCACGGGCGTCCGGCTGATTCCCAGCCAGTTCGCCAGCTCCGCCTCCCGCATGCGCTGTCCCGGACTGAACTCACGGGACTGGATGGCCGCCTTGAGGCGGCGGTATGCGAGGTCAGCCCGGGAACTCCCGGGGCGCTCCGTTCCACCGGCTGTGCCGGTCCCCAGCGTTGCCTTCATGTGGATGGATTATCGCCCTCCGCGGCGGGTCGAGGAAGCCGATTCTGCGGCCACCATTGCTGACAAGGTACTCTATGTGTCCAATTGCATACCAATGGAGGTCTGGGCCGGGGTGGTCGAGCGATTCGACGTCGTTGTCGTCGGCAGCGGCAACGCGGGAGTGTCCGCCGCGTTGTCGGCTCGTGAGCGCGGAGCGAGCGTTTGCGTGGTCGAGAAAGCGCCGCGGACGTGGGCCGGCGGCAACACGTACTTCACGGCGGGCGCCTATCGCACCACCTACGAGTCCCTGGCCGACCTCCGCGCGCTCGTCGAGGTCAGTGACGAGGACGCGGAGATCATCGACCTCGCAGCCTACGGCCCCGACCGGCTGTTCGACGACCTGCGGCGGGTCACCCAGGGGCGGGCGGATCCGCAGCTGGCCCGGATCCTCGCCGACGAATCGGCCGCGGCTGCGGCCTGGCTGGGCGACCACGGCGTCCGCTGGAAGCTCCTTGTCGAGCGCCAGTCATTCCGCGTCGACGGGCGGATCCGGTTCTGGGGCAACCTGGTCCTCGGATCGGTGGACGGCGGGCGCGGACTCGTCGAGGCCCAGCTGGCAGCGCTCGAGCGGGCCGGCGTGGAGCTTCGTTTCGACTCGCCGATGACGGCCTTTCGCTGGACCGACGGAAGGATTTCCGGGGTCACCTGCAACGGCAGCCGCGAGATCGAGGCCGGGGCGGTCGTCATCGCCGCCGGTGGTTTCGAGTCCGACGCGCGTCGCCGATCGGAGAATCTCGGCGAGGCGTGGAGCCTTGCGAAGGTCCGCGGCACGCCGAACAACACCGGCGAGGTGCTCTTCCTCGCCCTCGAAGCCGGCGCCGTCGCCCACGGCGACTGGACCGGTTGCCACGCTATCGCCTGGGACGCGGCGGCTCCGCCCCACGGCGACCGCCAGCTGACCAACCGCTTCTCGCGCCAGGCCTATCCATTCGGCCTTGTCGTCAATCGCGATGGGCGCCGGTTCCTCGACGAGGGCGCCGACTTCCGGAACTACACCTACGCGAAGTACGGCGCCGAGATCCTCCGCCAGCCCGAGGGCATCGCCTACCAGCTGTTCGATGCCCAGACACTCCCCTACCTGAGTGAGGTCGACTACGCGACGGCGACGACGTCGCGCGTGGAGGCCGAGTCGATCGAGGAACTTGAGGCTGCCATCGCCACGCCGCCCGGCGAGCTCGTTCGGACGATCGAGGCGTACAACAGAGCCGTTCGCCCAGGGCGCTTCGACCCGACGTCGAAGGATGGCAAACGGACCGAGCGCCTGGTCCCGCCGAAGAGCAACTGGGCCCTGCCATACACCCAGCCGCCGTTCGTCGCGTACGCGGTGACCTGCGGCATCACGTTCACATTCGGCGGCGTCAAGATCGATCCGCAGGGACGGGTCATGCGCGAGAACGACGAACCGGTCGAGGGGCTCTTCGCCTGCGGTGAGCTCGTCGGCGGGATGTTCTATCACAACTACCCGGGCGGCTCGGGACTGGCCGCCGGGACCGTATTCGGGCGCCGCGCCGGACGAGCTGCAGTCGAATTCGCGCAACGCACACTCGCCGGCTCGGCGGAGCGCGGTCTCAGCTCACCGTGATGCTGGAGGGTCAGAGCTGAGGATGCCGGCAACGCTCAGCGTCAATGGTCGTGACGTCGAGGTCGAGGCAGAACGGGACACGCCGCTCCTCTACGTCCTGCGGAACGACCTGGGACTCGTCGGCACCCGTTTTGGCTGCGGGACAGGCATGTGCGGCGCCTGCATGGTTCTGGTCGACGGACGTGCCGTCCAGTCATGCGACATCCCGCTCTCGGCAGCGATCGGTCACCGGGTGACGACCGTCGAAGGCCTGGCCGTCGACGGCGAACCGAGCGCGCTCCAGCAGGCGTTCATCGATGAACAGGCCGGCCAATGCGGCTACTGCCTGGGCGGGATCCTCATCAGCGCCACGGCGCTTCTCGACCGGAACCCGCGTCCCAGTCGGGCGGACATAGCCGTCGCCCTCGATGAGAACCTCTGCCGCTGCGGCGCCCACGAGCGGATCCTGGTTGCGGTCGAGCATGCCGCTGCAGCGCACAACACATGAGCGTCGACGCTGCGCCGGAGCGGACCCTCCCCGCGATCCTTCGCGCCTACCCGCGGCTTGACTGCTGGCTCGATATCGATCGCGACGGAAACGTCACCGGGCTGACCGGCAAGGTGGAGTTCGGCCAGGGGATCCGCACGGCGTTGTGCCAGCTCATCGCCGAGGAGCTTGACGTGCCACTCGAGCGCGTCTCGGTCGCGTCTGTCGACACGTCCCGCAGTCCGGACGAAGGCGTCACATCCGGGAGCCGCTCGATCGAGGAATCGAACGAGGCCCTTCGCCGGGTTGCCGCGGAAGCACGTCTCGTGCTCCTCCGGGCCGCCGCCACGCGCCTCCGCGTCCCCGTCGACGATCTGGCGGTGTCAGACGGCGTGGTTTCGGCGCCCGATGGACGCAGCGTCGGCTACGGCGAGCTGGCGGATGGCAAGTTACTCGCGACGGAAATCACGGGAGAGGCCCAGGTCAAGCGAGCCGGCCAGTACCGCGTCGTCGGGCAGAGCACTCCGCGCGTTGACCTCGCGGCGAAGGTCGCGGGGGCCGCGGTATTCGTCCAGGACCTCGTGCTGCCGGGAATGCTCCACGGACGAATCGTGCGGCCACCAACGACCGGCTCACGCCTCGTCGGACTCGACGAGGACGAGGTCCTGGCGTTGCCCGGCGTTCGCGCCGTGGTCCGCGACGGCAGCTTCATCGGCGTGGTCGCGACTCGCGAGGAACAGGCGATCCGGGCGTTACGACGGGCTCGGCGGATCGCCACCTGGGCCGAGGACCATGAGAATGCTCTGCCGGTCGGCCCTCAGTTCCTGCTCGACCAACCAACAGACGACATCGTCGTGACCGAGCGCCGGGCAGCTGGCCCGAGACCGGCTGGAGTCAGGGAGTTCTCGGCCGAATACACGCGGCCGTATCTGGCCCATGCCTCGCTTGGACCGTCGTGCGCAGTCGCGGTCTTCGACGGCGGGCGGGTGACGGTCTGGTCTCATAGCCAGGGCCCCCACCATTTGCGACAGGAGCTGGCCAAGGTCCTCGGCCTCGAGGCCGCGGCGGTCCGGGTGATCCACGAGGAAGGCGCCGGCTGCTATGGCGCCAACGGCGCAGACGATGCCGCGCTCGACGCGGTTCTCCTGGCCCGTGCGCTACCGGGCGAGCCGGTGAGGGTCCAGTGGATGCGCGAGGACGAAGGCGCCTGGGAGCCGTTCGGCACGCCGGCGATCGTGCGCCTCAGGGCGAGCCTCGACGAGGACGGCGGCGTAGTCGACTGGGTTCACGAGCTGTGGGGCAACGGTCACCGGGATCGTCCAGGCCCCGACGCACCGCCAGACGTGTCCGGCCTGCTTGCCGCGCGTCACCTCGCGAAGCCGCATACCCCGGCCGTCGCGCCGCGGCCGTCATCACCCGGAGCGGGCGGCGGCCGGAATGCTGCGCCCTGCTACGACTTTCCCAACCAGCGGGTCGTCAACCACTACGTCCCCTACACCCCGATCCGCGTGTCCGCGCTGCGCTCGCTCGGCGCCCATGCCAACGTCTTCGCCATCGAGTCGTTCATCGATGAGATCGCCGCTACGACGAGCGTGGATCCGGTTGCCTACCGCCTGCGGTACCTCGAGGATCCCCGTGCCCGCGCCGTCCTCGAAGCGGTTGCCCACGCCTCCGACTGGCCGACCCGTTCGAAGGCTCACGACGGTCGCGGCCTTGGCGTCGGGTTCGCCCAGTACAAGAACACAGGCTGCTACGTGGCGGTCGTCGTGGAGGTCGAGATCGGGGACGAACTCAGGCTGGTAAACGCGTGGGCCACGGTCGACGCCGGCCTCATCGTCAATCCGGACGGTCTCGCGAACCAAGTGGAGGGCGGGATCCTGCAGGCGGCCAGCTGGACCCTCAAGGAAGAGGTCCGCTTCGACTCCTCGAAGGTCACCTCGACCACCTGGGACACGTACCCGATTCTGCGATTCAGCGAGGTCCCGAGAGTTCATGTGGCGCTCATCGACCGACCCGACGAGCCGCCGCTGGGTGTCGGCGAGGCGATTGCTGGACCAACGGCCGGGGCGATCGGAAACGCCTTCTTCGCCGCGACCGGCGTCCGCCTCCGGGACATGCCGTTCACCCGCGAGCGCATTCTCCGGGCGCTCAGGTGACGGATGTCACGTTCGGCTTCAAGACCGAGCCGCCGCGCGCGACCTACGCGGACCTGGTGCGGATCTGGCAGGAGGCCGATGAGATCCCGCTGATCCGTGACCTCTGGGCCTTCGATCACTTCGTTCCCCTGCGGGCCGACCCGGCGGGTCCGTGCCTCGAAGGCTGGACGCTCCTCACCGCCCTGGCGGTCCAGACCCGGCGTGCCCGGATCGGCCTCATGGTGGCCAGCAACACCTACCGCCACCCGGCGGTGCTCGCGAACATGGCCGCGGCCCTCGACGTCATCTCCGGCGGCCGCCTCGAGTTCGGCATTGGCGCGGGATGGCACGAAGGCGAGCACGCGATGTACGGAATTCCGCTGGGAACCGCGGCAGAGCGCATTCGAGCCATGGACGAAGCCTGCGAGGTCATCAAGTCGCTCTGGACGAGGGAGGTGTCCGACTTCGCCGGTCGCTACTACACGCTGACCGGGGCCCGGTGCGAGCCAAAGCCCGTCCAGAGTCCGTACCCACCAATCACGATCGGGGGCACCGGCGAGAAGCTGACCCTTCGCGCCGTCGCAAAGCATGCCGACCGGTGGAATTTCAACGGCAAGTCCGTCGACGAGTTCTACCGTCTCAATGGCGTTCTCGACGAGCATTGCCGGGCCGTCGGCCGCGATCCTCGATCCGTCGGCCGGTCGGTCCAGCGGCACCTGACGGAGGACTTCGCGGCTGGGCAAGACGAGGTCCGGTCCTACATCGCGGCGGGTGCGACGCACATCATCCTCAACCCGCGGATCGCCCTGACCCGGGGAATCGCGGAGCGCGTGACTCGCGAGGTCATCGAGCCTCTCAGCCAGTAGGCAGCTGCTCCCAGAGCTGCAGACCGGCTCAGACCGGGTGGCGCATCCAGTGTCCGGTGGCGCCCTCGAACGCGTGGGCGAACTGGAGCACGCTCCAGTCGTCGTGGTAGCGGCCCACGATCTGGAGCCCGACCGGCAGCCCACCCGCGGAGAATCCGGCGGGGACGGAGATCGCCGGGTTGCCCGTCGCGCTGACGAAGTAGCAGGACTTCATCCAGTCGATGTAGGTCTCCATCGCGACACCATCAACCGCGGTGGGGTACTCCGTGCGTACGTCGAACGGGAGGACCTGGGTTACCGGCAGGATCAGGAAGTCGTAGCGGGTCATGAAGTCCCGGACGCGATCGAACAAGGCAGTCTTCATCGATTCGAGTCGGGCGAGGTCCGGCCCCGTGAGTCCGAGGCCCTGCTCCACGTTCCAGACGATCGTCTGCTTCAACGGCCGTTTGGCTCGATAGTCGTCGCCGTGGGCTGCTTCGAAGTGCCACGCCCGGAAGCCCTTGAAGATCTCGTCGGCGTCAGAGAAGTCGGGCTCCTCGTCCTCGATGGAGCAGCCGAGGGCTTCCAGGACCGGACGCTGGGCGTCGACGACCGCCCGCACCTCGGCCTCGAAGGGCAATCCCAGGCTTACCCAGGCGATTCGAGTCCCCCGGAACTCGCGCTCGAGCGGGGCGGCGAACCGGCTGCCTGGGTCCGCCAGCGCGATCGGTGACCGTGGGTCCGGCCCCGCGATCGCGCTCAGGAGGAGCGCGACATCCGCGACCGTCCGGGCCATCGGCCCGTCGACCGACAGCGTCGACCACGCAAGTTGGGCCGGCCAGCTCGGAACGCGTCCAGCCGACGGCCTCAGTCCCACCACGTTGCAGAACGAGGCGGGGTTTCGCAGGGAACCGCCCATGTCGCCGCCGTCGGCGAGTGGGGCCATGCCGCACGCCAGCGCGACCGCGGATCCGCCGCTGCTGCCACCACACGTGCGCGACGTGTCGTACGGGTTCAGCGTCGCCCCGAAGATCGGGTTGAATGTCTGCGAGCCAGCGCCGAACTCCGGCAAGTTTGTCTTGCCGATGACGATTGCCCCGGCGGCCTTCTCGCGCTCCACGATGAGATCGTCCGCGTCCGGCACGTCGTTCGCGTGGATCGGCGAGCCCTGCGTAGTCCGGATCCCGCGCGTCTGATGCGAGTCCTTGACGGCGATCGGCAACCCGTGGAGTGGGCCGAGCGGATCACCGCGCAGGACGGCGGCGTCGGCCGCGTCTGCCGCCTCGAGAGCCTGGTCCGCGACCAGCGTCACGATCGCGTTGACGCGGGGATTCGCCTCGTCGATCCGTCGGAGGTGCGCCTCCATCACCTCGCGGCTGGAGATCGTCCGTTCGCGGATCAGACCTGCAAGCTCCGTCGCTGTCTTGAAGCAGATGTCGTCACTCGACATCGATCACTCCTGGCGGACCGCGGCGAGGCTGCCCGTCGAGCTCTCGGCCCCCGGCGCATCCGATGCAACCCATTTCGGCGACAGCCTCGCCCCGAGGACGAACCCAAGGATCGCCACCGCGGCGCCGGTCCCGAACGCCCACGCGAGCCCCACCCAGGCCTCGGCGCCCTGGCGGTGGCCCAGGGCGATCAACGCGCCGCCGACGCCCGCCCCGAGCGCGGTGCCCAGGACATCCGAGAGCTGCAGGCCGGCAGTCGCCGCGCCCTGGCTCTCGGGCGGCGCTTCGCGGAGCACGGTCAGCGACAACGGTGCGTACGAGAGGCCCATGCCGAGACCCGCGATAGCCCATGCGAGCACGCCAATGGGGAGCGGGACGGCCGGCGACAGGATCGCCGCGAACCCGATCAATCCGACCATCACGACAAGGAATCCCGTTCGGATGAATGGCCTCGCCCCATACCGCGCGATCCAGCGCGCCTGCGTCCATGCCCCGACCGTCCATGTCAGCGTCGCGGCCGTCAGGGCGAGGCCCGCGACGGTGGCGCTCGTTCCTCGATAGCCCTGGAGGGCAAGGGCCACGTACACGTCGGCGGTGAAGAAGGAGAACGTCAGGAGACCCCGAAGGAGCACGGCCGTCGGCAGACCTCGGGCCGCCCGCAGGGTCCCCGGCGGTGTGAGCTGCCGGAACGCAAGGAACGTTAGGGCGGCGCCGGCGAGGATGAGCGGCAGCCCCGGAAAGAGCTCCGCGTCGGTCAGGCCGGCGACCAGCATGCCTGCGCCTGCGGCCAGGATCAGCGCGAGCGGGAGGCGTCGGCGGGCCTGGTTCGCCGCGGCGTTCTCGGCGTCGGGAACCTCCGTTGCCGGACCGACAACGGCGACCGCCGGCAGCGTCATCAGCGCTGCCAGGGCGATGAGCGGAAGGAGGCCGAGGAAGACGAGTCGCCAGTGGAAGGTATCGGCGATGAGGCCGGCGAGTGCCGGACCAAACACTCCGGGCAACACCCACGCCGTGGAGAGCGTCGCGAACATCCGCGGCCGCAGCGCCTCAGGGAGCGCCCGGCCGATCGCGACGTAGGCGACCGCGGGAATCGCGCCGGTCCCCAGGCCCTGAACCACGCGTGCCGCGACCAGGATCTCCATCGACGGCGCCAGCCCGCCCACGAGCAGCCCGATCGAGAAGAGGCTCAGACCCAGCGCGAACGGGCGTACGAGGCTGCCCCGGTCGATGAGCAGACCGGCAACGACGATGCCGATGAGATTGCCGAGGAAGAAGCCCGAGAAGACCCAGCCGTACAGCTCGCTGTTGCCACCGGTGAGGTCGCGATCGACGATCGGCATGATGTTGGAGACGGCGAGCGACTCCGACGCGACGAGCGTGACGGTCAGGACGAGACCGATCGTCAGGGCTCGGCGGCCGGGCGACCAGAGTCCGCCGTGGTCGGTGGGCGTGGGCATCCGCAAAGGATGCCGGGTTCGGCGCCATTGCGCCGCGCGGCCGATCCGCTAGGTCGCGCCCGCCAGCCGCCGACCGACGATCGCGAGGACACGCGCGACCGCGTCGTAATGCTCGGGATCGATTGCAAGAACCTGCGGTTCATCCTGGGGCCGTTCCGGAACGATCACCATCGTGGCCGGGCGCGATCGCTCGATGTCGAACTGGATTCGGCGCAGGCCGTCGAGTGGGACGTCGAGCGCCAGCCGGTTGTTGGCCGCGACGATGAGCCGCCGATTGGTGACTGCGATCGCGGCTTCGCGTGCCCTCGCCTGGACCTCAAGCTTCTCGTCAGGTTCCAGTGCTGCAGCCACGGATGGCTCGGCCGCCGGATCCTCGTCCTCGCGCATTGTTGCCTCCCGGAAGGTGCACTGTCGCCCCCTCAGCCTAGACCGGGCGCGTCGGCAGCCCCCTCATGCTGTGACGGTGTCGAGCATCACAGAAATCTCTCAGTCGAGGACCCGGCGCAGGCCGCTGCCGAGGCGTCGCCCCGCGTAGGCCCCGACGACGAACCCCATGCCGGCGAAGAAGATGAGCGGGGCGCCGACCGTCGTCGGCGGGAAGATCGCGACCGCGCCGGCCCCCGCCCCGATCGCCCCGGCGATGGCGCCGACCGACGCCCCGAGTGGCGCGAGGTCGGACCGTCGCGGCATTCGCAGCAGCGCGGTCGCCGACGATGTCTCACCCTCGTGATGGCGGAGGCTCGCGAACGAGCCGACGATCAGGACCGCCAGGACGCCCACGCCGGCCACCCAGTATCCGGTGACGATCGAGCCGTGGCCGGAGTCGTCCTCCCACGCCGCGATCGCCTGCTCGGCCATCTGACGGCCGAGGAGCCAGATCCCGAGGCAGACGAGGCCGATGAGCATGGGTGCCCAGCGCCGGCCGCCGTCCGGGGCCTCGAGGAAGTCCCGGCTCCGAGCGATGAGCAGCAGGACGAAGCCGAGCGTGGCGAGGATCAGGCCGTCCGCCGCGCCGTCGAGACCGCCGAACCGAACCGGCAGGAATCCGATGAGCCCTTCCGCCCAGGGCAGCAGCGCGCCGATCATCATGATCGCGGCGCCGACGGCGAGGGGCAGCCGGACGGGATCGCGGTAGAACGGTCGCCCGGTCCGGGCCGTGGTGAGGGACGGGTCCCAGCGCAGGCGGTCGGTCACCGGGCCAGTCTAGCCCGCAGGCTCCTCACGTCCCGGCGAGCCGCTCCACGACCGGTCCCAGTTCGTCGAGCGAGCCGACCATGAACGACGTGATCCCTAGCCGTTCGCGCTGCTCCTGGAACTTCTCGACGAACCGCTCGATCGAGCCGATGAAGATGTGCGGCGAGGCAATGACCTCGTCTTCGGTCAACTCGAACCCGGTCCGCTCCTTCATGCGGGCGATCACCTTGCGCGCCTCGCCCCGAAGGTCGTCGGTCACCGTGATCGGCCACTGGGACGGGTACACGTTGAAGGTCAGGGCGGCGAATCGATCGCCCGCAGCCTCGCGGACCCACGCGATCTTCTCCTCCGTCGCCGCCCAGGTGATGCTCTGCGGATCGGCTCGCTGCTCGCTCAGGATCCGTGGAGCGAGCCCGACGATGTTCGCCTCGCGGGCGGCCAGGGTCAGCGTCCGTTTGCCGCCGCCGCCGATGAAGATCGGTGGATGCGGCCGCTGGATGGGCTTCGGGTAGCCGTCGTAGCCGCTGATCGTGTAGTGCTCACCGGCGAAGCTGAACGGACCGTCGCCGAAGCAGCCTTTGAGGACGGTGACCGCCTCCGTCAGTCGGCTCACCCGGACCCCGACCGGGTCGAAGATCAGGCCGATCTCATCGTATTCGGGCTTGTTCCAGCCCGCCCCGATCGCGACATCGAGGCGGCCACCCGACAGGACGTCGAGCGTCGCCAGGTCCTTCGCGAGGATCACCGGGTGTCGGAGATCGTTGTTGTGGACGAAGGATGAAATCCGGATCCGCTCGGTAGCAGCGGCGACCGTCGCGAGGTACGGGATCGGCGCCATCATCGGGACGAGGTGGTCGGGGATCACGAAGGTCGTCGCACCCAGCGCCTCGGCACGACGCGCCCGCTCGCCCAGGCTGGCGGCATCGGTGGATGAGTAATCGTCGACGAGGAACGAGAACGGCTGCACCGCGGCATTGTCGCCGACAGCCCAACTGGTGCGTCGGCGCACCGCGGCGAAAGGGCCAGTACTAGCCCGAAAGTACTAGCTAGTGGCATCATGTGCGGACCGACGGTGGAGCGATGACGCTCGGTCTGTTTCCTGGTCGCCCTGGGACCGAGCAGAGCTAATGGCGAACCCGACCCGTCATTGCGAGAGGTGTCGCGGTGATGGCTGGGGCTGGACGCTTGAGCGGACGCGGATCGGTCGCACTGACGGCCAAGGCCCCGTCGCTGGCCCCAGTGCTGAGTTCATCGCGCGGGTCAATCCTTCGGTTCCGCCTCGCAGCGCTCCTGGCCGCTCAGCTGTTCGACTTCGGCACCTTCACGCTCATGGTGGGCAAGCACGGGATTGCCGCGGAGATCAACCCGATCGTTGCCCAGGGCTACGACACGTACGGATTGCCGGTCCTGATCCTCGTCAAGCTCGCACTCGTCGTCCTTCTCGGCTCGATCGTCGTCCTCCTCGCCCGCGACCTGCCGACGCGCCCGGCGGCTCGCGGCTTCGCCGCAGCGATCTCCGTCATCGCGGTCGCGGCGGGCCTGCTCGGCGGCATCTCGAACGTGCTCGCCGGCTGAGTTTCGCCGCGCCCACAGTCAGGCGGTGCCGGCCGCGGCCCACTCCTCGATGAGATCGCCGCCGCCATCGATCGCACGCCACTGGAGATCCGCGCGGTTGCCGTCGTGCAGCAGGACCTGGAGCGAGTTCGAGGCCTGGCCCGGCTCGAACCGCAAACCTGCGATCACGTAGCGCGGGTACCAGCGAAAGCCGCCACCGAGCCGTGACGCGTCCTCGAACTGCGATTGCGTGAACGTCGCCTCCCAGGGCAGGTTCGGATCGACGGTGGGACCCGTTCCCTGTTGCGCCGCCGCCTGCGGGTCGAGCGGCACGCGGAGGATGCCCGAGGGACAGAGCCAGAGCGCGCCGTGGGCAAGGTCGACCCAGGCGATCGTGCAGCTCGCCGACACGAGGACGCAGACCTCGTCGCCTGGCGTGGGAGCGGGTGCGCCTGAATCCGGGCCTGTCATGGCTCGTAGTCTCGCATCCGCACGCGGTGCGATACTCGTTCGCGTGGTGAAGGAGTCCGAGCCTGTTCCGGGCGTCGACTACTACCCGTCCGGGTCGATGAGGTACAAGGGCTTCCACCTCGACGGCGAGATGCACGGCGCCTGGGAGTTCTATCGGGCCGACGGTTCGCTCATGCGGGCAGGCGAGTTCGATCGCGGCAAGCAGATCGGCGTCTGGCGGACGCTCGATCGCTCCGGTCGCGTGGTCAAGGAGACGGATTTCTCCAAGAAGCCGTAGGTCAGGTCGTCTGCTTCGCGGCCCGCGCGGCGTTCTCCTCAAACCGAATCTTGACGATCTTCGTCACCACGGCGACGGGGATTGGCTCGTTCGCTGGAAACTGGATCGTCCCGCTTCCCGACAGGTAGCGCGTCAGGTCTGCCCCGAGCGTCGCGACGACGGCCTCGCTCGCCGGAAAGAGGCTGTAGTGCTTCTTGTAAGCCGCGTACGAGACGAGGAATTGACCGCCGTGACTCCTCAATGCCGGCATCGCATAGGCGATCGTTTCCGTTGCCTCGGGCGCGGCGGCATTGATCGTCCGCCGAAGCTCCTCGATTCCGGCGCGCCGCTCGTCCGACAGACCGGCCATGTACTCGTCCACGCTGGTCGGTGCGGCCATTCAGGTCTCCTTGCCAATTGCTACGCGAGGTCCACGACGAGCCCAGGTGCAGCCACGCCGATCCATTCAGGAAACCCCCGGCTGGCCGCCGCGTGTGAGGCCTCGGGATCGGTTCCCGGCCAGAGATGGGTCAGCACCAACCGCGCGGCGCCCGCCCGCTTGGCCTGCCGGCCGACCTCCAACGCGCAGTTGAGGTTCGCCGCCGAGGCTGCCGGAACGGAATCGACGTAGGTTGCCTCGGCGAGGAGCAGATTCGTGCTACCGGCAAGCTCCACGAGATCGTCGCTCGGACCGGCGTCCCCGGTGTAGGTCACGGATACCCCATTCGCGGTGATCCGAAACCCGGCGTTCGGCACGAAGTGCGGTAGCGATCGCGATTCGATTCCGAACGGCCCGATCGGAAACGCCTTCCCGGCCTCGAATTCGCGAACCTCGCAGGCGTCAGCCAGCGAGCGAACCTGATCGAGCGCCAGTACAGGTCGCAGGGCGTCTGGAAGGGCGTAGGCCGGTAGACGCGGCGGCGGGTCGTCACTCATCGCCCGGGCCCGGAGTAGCGGATTCAGGTCCGCCACGTGGTCGGGGTGCCCGTGACTGATGAGCACGGCGTCGATCGACTCGGCGGGGACGATCTCGAGAAGCCGCGGGAGCGTCCCGTATCCCGGGTCGATCAGGAGCCGGAACCCGTCATCCTCGATCAGGTATCCGCTGCACGCGCCAAGTGCCGGCGGCCATGCCCCGGCGCCGCCCAGGACGGTGAGCTTCATGGTTCCTGCTCGGGCCCTCGTGACCGCTACGTCCAGGGTGATGGCAGGTGGGTCAGAGGCTCCCGATCCGGCAGCACGTCGACCTGCAGGGACGGGTCCGCCGCCGGCACGTAGCGCTCCTCGAGGCCAAGCTCCTTCAGAACGATATTTCGCGCCTGCGCAATCGCCGTCGTCTTGTAGAACGCGACGGTCCGGTTGAAGCCCTGCCGGCCGAAACCGCAATCGGTGGAGAGGACGAGCTTGTCCGCCGGGATCACCTCCAGCGCGCGCCGGATGCGCTTGGCGACGACCGGCGCCATGTCGGCCTGAAGGGTGCGGTGGTTCACCATGCCGACGGCGACCTTCTTCTTGAGGCTGCCGGCGTACGGTTTGAACAGGTCGATCTCGGCAAGCTCGTTCTCGGTCGCCTCGATCGTCCAGACGTCGCCCTTGAGCCGCTCGAGGTAGATCTCGATCGACTTCTCGTACGACTCGCCGGTGTAGACCTTCTGCATGTTCGGGTTGCCCCAGCAGGTGTGGATCCACAGCTCGACGTCATCGAGGCCGTCCACCTCGTGGTTGAACGCATCGACGAGGAAGTCGAGCAACTCGGTCTGGTCGGGATAGAAGCAGGCGACGAAATGGATCGTCGGTTCCTCGATCTGGATCACCTTGGCCCCGGCGGCCGCGAGCTGCCGAAGCTCGAGGTTCATCGCGCCGGCCATGTCCCAGATCAGCTGCTTCTTGTCCTCGAGGTCGTACTCGGCGGTATGGCTGTCGAGGAAGATCGAGAGCACCTGCGACGAGCAGGTTCCGAACTTGACCGGCTTGCCGGAGGCGGCGCGTGCCTGGGCGATCCGCCAGAGCTTGGCGTACTCGAGAGGGTTGCGAGGGTCGTGCTCGACCTTGCCGACGACGCGCGGCCATCGCCACGTCGTCTCGATCTCGTTCATCAGCGATCCGGCCGGGAACTCGAGCAGTCGGTCGCGCGAGCGCTCGTACTGCAGTTCCTCGTGCTCGAGGCCCTTCCAACGCTGCAACGGGTAGTGGTGCCACGAGCGGCCGGCGAAGTCCTCGTCGAGGTGGTAGTCGCCATTCGTGAGGATGTCGAGCCCCGCGCGCTCCTGGTCGGCGATCACGGTGGCGTGCGCGTCTAGGAACTGCTCGCGGAAGCGAACGTCGAGCAGCGCCGTGTCGAGCGGCCGGCCCCACAGGCCGCCGTCGTACCAGCGTGGCCGCGGCCACGAGCCCGTGACGGTTGCCGGGAGCATCAGGTCCTTGGTCGCCGTGAGCATCGCGAGCGTGCCTCCTCGTCGAGATCCGGTGGTGCGTCGATCCTACCCGGGACATCGCCCGTGGACGGTCAGGCTGGGCCGTCCGCGTCGACGAACCCGTCCTGCTCAGCGTCGTAGACCCGGAGCGTCGCCTCGTGGAGGCCATACACCCAGCCATGGAGTCGCACCTGGCCCGCGGCAACCGACGAGGCGACGTCGGGCATCGTCATGAGGTTTGCGATCCCTTCCAGAACGTTCTCCTCGACGGCTCGCCGTAGCTGGGCGTTGGGATCAGCGTCGAACGCGCGTGCCCGCGCGACGGCAGGCAGCAAGCCGTTGAGCCAGGCGGCGAGTTCCGAGTCGGGCTCGATGCCCAATAGCCCGTCCAGTGCCGCGATGACGCCGCCGCAACCATCGTGACCGCAGACGATGATCTCCTGGACCCCCAACTGTCCGACCGCAAACTCGATCGCCGCGCCGATGCTCCGGTCCGGGTCGTCGTGAACCGGGACATGGTTCCCGACGTTGCGGACAACGAACAGCTCGCCCGGCGCAGCGTCGGTCAGCAACTCGGGGATGACCCGCGAGTCGGAGCAGCCGATGAACAGCGCCGACGGGCGCTGTCCCTCCACGGCCAACCGCGTGAGGAACTCGCGTTCCGCGGTCGCATATTCAGCTCGGAAGCGGCCATGACCGGCTAGAAGCTCCTCGACCATCGCGGGCCATCGTACCGGCCACCCACGTCAGCTGTGGAACCAAACCCAGGCCACCCATACTGTCGGGACACCAAGTTTTCGAGGAGAGGGCTACGTCGTGAAGATCGTGGTGGTGGGTGGAACCGGGCGGCTGGGTTCCCAAGTGGTTGCCGAGCTGCAACGCCGCGGGCACGAGGTGGCGGCCGCGTCACCGAGCACTGGCTTCGACACGATTTCCGGTATCGGGGTGGTCGAAGGTCTGATGGGAGCAGATGTCGTCGTCGACGTATCCAACGCACCGTCGTTCGACGGCGCGGAGGTACTCCGGTTTTTCCAGACTTCGACCGGCACCCTGCTGACCGCTGAGCGGAATGCCGGGACGACGCACCACATCGTGCTTTCCATCGTCGGTGCGGATCGTGCGCCGGATAGCGGCTACATGCGGGCCAAAGTCGCACAGGAACAGCTCGTGGCGGACGGCGGCGTCCCGTACACCATCGTCCGGGCCACTCAGTTCTTCGAATTCCTCGGCGCGATCGCCGACTCCTCGTCTACCGACGGCGTCGTGCGACTGCCGTCGGCCCACCTCCAGCCCATCGCTGTCAGCGACCTGGCCGTTGCCGTAGCCGACGTAGCCGAGGGCTCGCCGACGGACGCCGTGGTCGAGGTGGCTGGCCCCGAGGCGCTCGGATTGGACGAGCTTGCGCGCCGCGTCCTGTCCGCGGCCGGCGACCAACGGACGGTCGTCACCGACGAGAGCGTGAAGTACTTCGGCGCCCAGCTCGACGATGCGACGCTCACCCCGGGGCCAGGTGCCCGCATCGCCCCGACCCGCCTGGACGACTGGCTCAGCCGCGGCTGAGCTAGCAGGTCAGCTCCGACAGTTGGCGCCTAGACCTCATCCCATCCGATTGCCACGGGCAGGTCGCCGAACATGAGGTACTCCTGGAGCGCGTCGCGGGCCATGTCGATCGGAACTGAGTCGCTCGCGCGGAATTGCGTGTTCTCGCCGGCGTAGATGAACCACAAGTCGCCTTGGCGATCTCCTACTCCGCGGCTCCGGTAGTAGGGCGGGTCTGGCGCGCGCTGGAAGGTGAGGATCGACAGCGCCCGTCCCGCCCCGATCGCAAACTCCTCATCAGAACCGCTCGGGCTGAACGCGATCATGGTCGGGGCGTCAGCGACGTCGCCTCTAAGCCGATCAAAGAGGCTGAGGCCATCCTCGGGCGAGGCCATGGCCTGCTCGCGCAACTTCCCAGCTTCAACCCACCGAGCAACGATGGCGTTCGGGCGAAACGTCGCGTCGTGCACGCCCCCGATCGCGAGGACGACCCAGGACGTCCGGAGGATGTCATTGGAGTCACCGAGGTAGAACGCCAGCACGTAACCCGCCGCCACCGCTACCGCTACGCGAGCGGAGCTAGCCATCACTGTTCGACCGCTCTCCCGCCCACACTCTGAACTGATGTAGCCCTTCCGCGAGATTCAGTGGTCCGCAGGCGAGTCGCCACTTGTCATTCTCGACCCACGCGACAAACCAGTCGTCCTCGGATCGGTGCGTCTCCTGGCGGTCGAACGGCAGACCAGCCAGCTCCGTGTCGGCCAGATCGATCTCGACGGACCAGCCCGGGTTGTCGAGTGTGCCGATCGTGACCCCGAAGGAATGCTCCCAATCGCCGTTCGTGTGCGATGCATACCAACCCTGAAGCCAGGTCAGGACGTCGGGGCGACCTGAGTGATATGCGGTCGACTCGGTTGCCACTCGCGGAGGCTACAGGAAGCGGCGTTCATCAACTCGCGTCAGGATCCGCCATCGAGACCGCTACCCATCCTTCGCCTTGGTCGAACTGTCGATGTTCAATGGCGACGACGCTTCCCGGCTTGAACTCCCAGGCCTCGGTTTCGGGATCGTAGTCACTCGGGGCCAATAGTCTCGCGACAGCGGGCCGAAGGAGCTCGGACTGCGTCGGGCGGAAGACGACGACGCCTTCACCGAGAAGCTGAACGTAAACTTCGACCGATCCCACAGCTGTCGCTATTCGTTATCGATTGATGACGCGGCCTTGAGAGCTGTCAGCGTCCGATCGAGCATCGTCCACCGCCGCTCCGCTTGGTCGACCTCGTCAGTCATCGTTTCGCGCGCTGAGTCGGTGCCGTAGCCGAACGCGTGGCGGTTGCTCCGGCGCTGGATGCGCGTTTTCTCAGATGCGCGCGCGGCCAGCAAGGCACCCTCAAGAGCCGCTAGATCTTCGTGGGAGTCGATCGGGATGTCAAGGCGCAGGACGCGGGCCCGGTCTGCGCTCATGACGACGCCTCCACCGGCTCGCTGGCCGAGAGCCGCGCCACGACGGCCTGGGTCAGCCCCCAGGCCCGCGACGGGTCGCGCGGCAAGCGGATCCGGACCTGGTTCGAGGCGAAGGACACCTCGGTTGGCTTGACGCCCGGCAATCCCCCGCCGGCTAGCAGCCGCATCGCGGTCGCGCGGGTCATCCCCTCCCCGAACCGGACGACCAGCTGGCCCTCCTCGCGAGACATCGACGCGACTCCTGCGGCCTCCGCCGTGAGCCGCAGCTCAGCGACCTCCACCAGACGCACGACCGGCTGCGGCATCGGGCCGAACCGGTCCGTCACTTCCTGGCGGAACGCGGCAAGGTCTCCCGCGGACCGCGCCCGCGCGAGTCGCCGGTAGAGCTCGAGCTTCTGGGCCTCCTCGGGCACGTAGGAATCGGGCAGGTGCGCCTCGACCGGCAGGTCGATGACAGCCTGCGGCTTCTCCACCCGCGCCGGCCGATCCTCCCGCCGCGCCTTGCGCTCCTCGACGGCCTCGGCGAGCAGCCGCGAGTAGAGATCGAACCCGACCGCGGCCATGTGTCCGGACTGCTCCCCGCCAAGGATGTTCCCCGCGCCGCGGATCTCCAGGTCGGCCAGCGCGATCTGGAATCCTGCGCCCAGCTCCGAGGCATTGAAGATCGCCTGGAGCCGCTTCCGCGCCTCTTCGCTCATCCGCTCGCGACGCCGGTAGAGCAGGTACGCGTACGCGCGCCGCGACGACCGCCCGACGCGGCCCCGGAGCTGATAGAGCTGCGCCAGCCCGAGCGTATCGGCCCGGTCGATGATGATCGTGTTCGCGTTCGGGATGTCCAGCCCGGACTCGATGATCGTCGTGCAGACGAGCACGTCGGCCTCGCCAGAGGCGAACGTGATCATCACCTTCTCGAGCGAGCCTTCCGGCATCTGGCCGTGCCCGACGACGAACCGGGCGCCGGGCAGGAGACGGCGCAACTGCTCGGTCTGGGCCTCGATCGTCTCGACCCGGTTGTGGACGAAGAACACCTGGCCACCGCGGTCGAGCTCGCGCAGGATCGCGTCGCGGACGAGCCCGGCCGATGCCTCGGCGACCCGCGTCTGGATCGGCAGCCGGTCCTCCGGCGGCGTCTCGATGACCGACATGTCGCGGACGCCTGCCAGCGCGAGATTGAGCGTCCGCGGGATCGGCGTGGCTGACAGCGTGAGCACGTCGACTTCGCGCCGCAGTTGCTTCAGCCGCTCCTTCGCGGCAACGCCGAACCGCTGCTCCTCGTCGACGACCACGAGCCCGAGATCGCGGAACTTGACGTCCTTCGACAGGAGCCGGTGCGTCCCAATGACGAGATCGACCGACCCGTCCTCCAGCCCCGCGATCGTCCGCTTCTGCTCCGCCGGCGCGACGAACCGCGACAGGAGCCGGACCTTCATAGGAAACGTTGCGAACCGCTGCGAAAACGTCTGCTCGTGCTGGGCCGCGAGCACGGTCGTCGGGACGAGGACGGCGACCTGGCGGCCGTCCTGGATCGCCTTGAACGCGGCCCGAAGGGCGACCTCGGTCTTGCCGTAGCCGACGTCGCCGACGACGAGGCGGTCCATCGGCCGGCCGACCTCCATGTCTGCCTTGACCTCGACGGTCGCCCGGAGCTGATCGGGCGTCTCCTCGTACGGGAACGACGCCTCCATCTCCTGCTGCCATGGCGTGTCCGGACTGAACGCGACGCCCGGGACGCGGGTCCGCGACGCGTAGAGCTCGAGGAGCTCGTCGGCGAGGTCCGTCACGGCCTTTTGGACGCGCTGCTTCGTGCGCAGCCACTCCGTGCCACCCAGCTTGGACAGGTGGGGACGCTCGGCGCCGCTGTAACGCGAGATCCGGATGATCTGCTCGACCGGGACGAAGATCTTGTCAGTCCCGGCGAAGCTCAGCTCGAGGTAGTCGCGGTCCTCGCCCTCGCCGCCGCGCCGGAGCATCCGCTCGTAGCGCGCGACGCCGTGGTCGATATGGACGACGAGGTCGCCCGGAGTGAGCCTCTCGAGGATGTCCCGCGGGACGACCCGGCGCATGGCCTTCGGCCGGCGGACCCGGACGGTCCCGAACAGCTCACGGTCCGTGACGAAGGCAAGCCCGTCCGGGCCGCCCTCGAAGCCGCCGTTGAGGCTTCGCTCGACGAGGGTGATCGCGCCAGGTGGCGGGGCCTCCGGCGCCTGCACGACGGCCGCCGGGTGGCCTGCCTCCTCGAGCAGCTCGGCGAGTCGGGGCGCCTGGTCCGAGGCGAGGACGATCCGCGCCCCGTCGGCCTGCCAGCGCTCGACGGCCTGGGCGATCGCGCTCCCGCGTCCGGCGGGGAGTTGTGGCTCGCGCCAGCCGAACATGTCGCCCGACGTCAGTCCCCGGCTGGCGAGCGCACCGCTGTCCGGCGGCTCCGATTCCCATGTCAGCTCGAGCGTCCGGCTCGCGACGAGCCGGCTCTTCCATGGCCGCGGCCCGACGTACGTCGAGGGCCAGTCCTTCGGCAGGTCGCCCGACTCGATCATCTCTGCCCGCCGCTCGTCCGCCTGGCGCCACAGGAAATCGGCGGCCTCCGCGATGTCCCCGGGCTCGTCGAGGACGAGGAGCGTGTCCGGCGCGACGTGGTCGAGGCCGATTGCCGGGGCAAGGAGCGGCGCCCAGATCTCCGCGGCGTCGCCGACGTTGAGCGCGCGGGAGGTCTCGCTAGCTTCGAACCGCTCGAGGTCTGATGCCAACCGCTCCGGCAGTTTCGCGGCCCGCCGGCCGAGGCGCTCCTCCAGCCCACCCGGGCTGCGCAGGAACTCTGAGGCCGGGAGGAGGGTCACGCGCTCCACGGGCCCCACGGCCCGCTGGTCGGTAGGGTCGAATGCCCGCAGCGAGTCGATCTCGTCGCCGAAGAACTCGATCCGGACCGGCAGGGGCGCCGAGGGCGGGAAGACGTCGACGATGCCTCCGCGGCGGGCGAACTCCCCTCGGCCGGCTACTTCGGCGGCGGGCGCATAGCCGAGGTCGAGAAGGTCCCGCAGGAGCTCGTCCTGGCGGAGGCGGCCGTTGACGACGAGCTCCCGCGGCGTATCCGGGAGATCTTCCGGAGCGATGGTGTGCTGGAAGAGCGCCTGGACACTCGCGACGAGGATCCGCGCGCGGCCACTCCGCCAGACCGACAGGGCAGCGACGCGCGCGGCCGTCTCGTCGGCGATGAGCTCGCTGCGCTCGTAGGCGAGCGCCGTCCGCGGCTCGAGGATCGCGACCGCGGCCGGGTCGCCGAGCCACGCCTGGAGCTCCTCGGCCACCCGGTCGCCGATCTCCGCGTCTCGGGCGATCCAGGCGAGTCGCTCCCCACCGTCGACCAGCGCGAGTGCGGCCGCGAGGTAGGTCTTCGCACCGTGGGGAACGGAAGTCAGACCCGCGTGTCGGCCCGGCGCCCCGAGGCGCTCGCGGAGCGCTGCGAGGGAACCGGTGCCGGCGAGGAGCGGCGGCAATGCACTGAGATCGGGCAGGCGCCGGCCGGCTCCACGACCCGCGTCGCGAGGTCCCTGCTTCGCCCCGGCGGCTTTCGTGGCCGCGGCGGCCTCGGCGATGTGCCGGTCGCGACCGCGCTTGCCCCGGGCCGGCGGCGCTGTCACCCGGCCTCCTCGCTTGGCTTCACTTTGCGCCAGCCCGTCTTCGTCCGCCGAATCCCATCGGCATCGGGTGGCCCGTCAACGGCGCCTGGGGGAGCGAGGAGCTCCGCGTCGGCGGGCCGAAGCTCAAAGTTGTTGAAGCGGTTGGCGGCCTTCGACGTCCCGTGGCGAACCCATTCCTCGACCGCGTCCGCCCCGGCGTCGAGCAGTTCGTCGAGCCGCTGCCACTCGTCGGGCGCAAACGGCGTGAGGACATGGTCCGCGAACCCGCGTCCGGGCGCTCCGATCCCGAGCCGGAGACGGCTGAACTTCTCGGTGTTCAACGCATCGATGATCGAGCCGAGCCCGTTGTGCCCGCCGGGCCCGCCGCCCTCGCGAAAGCGGAGCTTTCCGAAGGGCAGCGCGAAATCGTCCGTCACCACGAGAAGGTCGACCAGCGGCGCGTGCTCGCGGGCAAGGACCTTGCGGACGGCCACCCCCGAGTCGTTCATGAACGTCAACGGCTTGACGATCATCAGGTCGAGCCCGCGGTAGCGGCCCATCGCGATCGCCGAGGCGTCGCGGGTCCGACCCTTGCCCTCCCAGCCGGCCCGATCCGCGATCTTGTCGAGCACCATCCAGCCGATGTTGTGGCGCGTCTTCGAGTACTGCTGGCCCGGGTTGCCCAGGCCCACCACGATCTTCACCAAGTCTCCGAATCGCACGCCGAAGGGGCCCGATCCCGTCCGGGAGGGCCCTCAGCGATGGTAGCAGCGATCGCGGTTCCAGCCGGTGGTCCCGCCGCGGTGCGGTGAACCTCGGCGGCCCCGGAGGGCATATGACCTTGTGACGATGGCAGGCACACTTCCGATCCAACTCGACCGCGCCAGCCAGGAGCCGCTGTACCGACAGATCGAGGCGTTCGTTCGGCAGGCGATCGATGGCGGTCGCCTGCGTCCGGGTCAGCGCCTCCCGAGCGTCCGCGCCCTCGCCGGACACCTCGGCGTCGGGCGCCTGACGGTCGCGACCGCGTACGAGCAGCTCGCCGCCGACGGCTACCTGGTCGGCCGGATGGGGTTCGGGACGATCGTGTCGCCGCACCCGCCCGCCGCAGGCGCCGGGGCGCACCCCGCCCGACCCGCTGCATCCCGATTGGGAGTCGGGCCGGCACGCCTCCCATCGCTCCGACTCTCGGCAGCGCTGCGTGCGCGCCCCGCCGACCCGCGACGCCGCCTCGGCCCGATGCCCCGCTTCGATCTCCGATCAGGCGGCTCCGGCGGGACCGGCACGGCCGGCGGACCAGGGCTGAGCGTCGGGCCCGCGCTGGAGCGCCTCCTCCGCGAGGAGTGGCGCCAGCTCGCGGCGTCGGCGAGCGCCGGCGCAGCATCCGATCCGGCCGGCGATCCGCTCCTCCGCGCGGCGATCGCGACACATCTCCGGGCTTCCCGCGGCGCCGACTGCGAGCCAAGCCAGGTGGTCATCTTGTCGGGTGCCGTCATCGGGATCGGCGCGGTGGCCCGACTCTGGCTCGGGCCGGATCGGCGTGTCGTCGTCGAGGACCCGGGCGATCCGACCTTCCGGCGAGCGATCTCCGTCTCCGGCGCGACGATCGAAAGCGTTCCGGTGGACGAATACGGCCTCCGGCCCGATGGGCTGCCCGACGAGGCTGCCGTGGCCGTCGTCTCGCCGACCGTGCAGCTCCCGACGGGCGGAACAATGCCGCTCGCCCGCCGCCTCCGGCTCCTGGCCTGGGCGAGTGCCGGCGGCGCCATCGTCGTCGAGGATGCCCGCGCCGACGATCTCATTCTCCGCGGTGCCCCGCCCGTCTGCCTCCAGGGCCTCGATGAGGAGGGGCGGGTCATCCATCTTGGCGCCTTCGAGTCGCTCCTCCACGGCGGCATCAGGCTCGCCTACGCGGTCGTGCCTTCCGCACTGGTCGAGCCGATGATTTCCACGCTCGACGCCATCGATCCCGGCGCCTCGCCGGTCCAGCAGCGCGCGCTTGGCCGGTTCCTCGCCGACGGCCATCTCGACCGCCACATCGCCCGAGTCCGACGGGCGCTGCTCGACCGGCAGGAGGCAGTCCTGGGCGCGATCGAGCGAGACCTCGGCTGGCTGGTCGAGGTGCGCCCGGCCGCCGGCGGCTCGCGGCTCATCGCAACGATCGCCGATCCGGCGTGGACCGCAGCCGATGTCGTTCGAGCCGCGGCCGATGTCGGCGTCGCCCTCGATTTGCTTGGTCTGAGCAGGCCGAATCCCTGCCCGGACCGCGAGGTCGTCATCGACTACGGCCATCACGAGCCGGCGGAGCTGCGGGCCGCGATCCGGGCACTGGCCCACGGACTGTCATCGAGCCGGGCCCCGAACAGCGGCCGGCCATCGCGCGTCCCGGCCCTCCCCACCGCCGCCGCACGAGCCTGAATTCGCCCCGGCCTTCTGGCCCTAGTCGCCGCGCGGCCCAACTCCTAGTGTCCTGAGGAACTTCGCGTCTTCCAGGCCGGTGTCCGGCGGACACTGCGTATCGCGGCCGGACGCTTCGCCGATTCGCCCGCCCGTGGCTCTTCCCGCCTCCCCGCGACAGGCGGACCCTCGGCATGGAGGCCTGCCGGACCTTCGCGCCCGATGGCCGTGCCCCGGCTATCCGCATCGGCCGGATGCGCGGCCATCGGGAAGCTCGCCGCTCTGCGCGGCCCCGGCCCACCGATGCATGCGGCACACCGGAAGCGGGAGGTTCAGATGCGTCATCGACTGCTCGGTCTCCTCGTCGGCGCCACGCTCGTCGCGAGCGCGTGCGGGACGGGCACCTCGTCGGAGTCACCATCGATTGCGACGACCTCGAATCCGCCGCCCTCGACCGGCGGCAGCGCGCCACCGAGCCCCGGGTCGGAGGGGTTCGACCTGTTCACGACGGCCTACGCCCCCGAGGCGGGCCAGGACGGCGGCACGGTCATCGTCAGCGACTGGCAGGAGGCCAACCTCTTCAATCCGTTCTACATCTCCCAGCAGACCGAGGCGAATGTCGGGGCGGCGACCTGGGCGACGCTCGTCGTCTTCACCGACGACCTCAAGTACGCACCGGATCTGGCCGCCGACGTGCCGACGCTCGACAACGGCGGCGTCAAGGTGCCCGGTGACGGCGGCGACGCGATGACGATCAAGTGGACGCTCCGCAGCGGCCTCAAATGGTCGGACGGCGAGCCGCTCACGTGCGACGACTTCAAGTACGCCTGGGAGTGGGTTCTCGATCCCGATAACGTCGGCGTCGTGCTGTCCGGCTACGAGGACGTCGGGTCGTTCGATTGCCCGTCGGACACCGAGATGGTCCTCCACTACAAGAACATCTACGAGGGCTACATCACGACGCAGGTCGCGCCGTTGCCTCGCCACTATCTCGAGTCGATCCCGGTCGCCGACCAGGTCAACGGCGAGGGCATGAAGCCGGAACAAGTTGGCAACCTGCCGGTGAGCGGTGCCTTCAAGTTCGAGTCGGTCACGCCGCAGCAGGAGCTGCGTCTCGTGAAGAACCCGAACTACCTGAGCTTCTCGACCGGCAAGCCGGCGCACCTCGACTCGATCATCTTCAAGTGGTACGGCGACGCCGACCTGATGATCGCGGGCTACAAGGCCGGCGAGAGTGACGTCGCGACCGACCTCCAGGACTCGGACCTGCCGAAGGTCCAGGACCTCGGTGAGGCGGTGTCATCGATCCCGGCCCTGACGTACGAGTTCCTTCGCCCGAACTGGTCGGCGGCGGAATGCTCGCTCAATCCGGCCGTGACGGATCGGGGCTCGGGTTGCCCGATGGCCGATCCGGCGATGCGCGAGGCGATCGCCTACGCGGTCGACAAGGCCACGATCAATACGCGGCTGCTTGGCGGCACCGTCCAGGTCGCCAACACCGCGATCACGCCCGAGGCGTGGTTCTACGCGGACCAGACGCCGGCGACGTTCGATCCGGCCAAAGCTATGGAGATCCTCGACGCGGCCGGCTGGAAGGTCGGAAGCGACGGGATCCGAGAGAAGGACGGGCTGCGCGCCAAGATCGAGATGTGCACGACGACCCGCCAGGTGCGGATCGACACGCTGGCTCTCGTCGCCGGTTGGCTGAAGGATGTCGGCATCGACGCCGTCCCGAACGCGGTCGACTCAACGGCCATCTTTGCCGCCTACAACGAGTCGACGCGGGAGACGCCGTGCGTCCTGCGCCGAAGCAACTTCGACCTGGCCCTTCACGCGTTCACATCCTCGATCGACCCGCTCGGCAACTACTTCAACTACCACAGCAGCCAGTTCGAACCGACCGGCGCGAACGACGCCCAGGTCAAGGACGCTGGACTCGACGCCGCGCTCGACGCGGTGAAGAACAGCGTCGACTTCAAGGTCATCAAGGACGCGATGGGTGAGTTCCAGAAGGTCTACGTCGAGAAGACCGTCGAGATCCCGCTCTACTACCGCGCCCAGGTCGACCTCCACGCGGCGAAGGTCGGCAACTTCCGCGGCAACCCGACCCAGGCCGGCCCGACCTGGAACGCGGTCGACTGGTACATCAAGGAGTAAGGCTCCGCTGACTCCCACTCCCGGCGCGAGGCCGGCCCACCAAGGGCCGGCCTCGTCGTGGTGAGCCGCGCCGCCGCCCCTACCCACCCACCCCCGGCGTCCCGCGATCGTCCGATTCCGAACGTCGCCGGAAACCACTTCCTTTCCCGGCTCAATCCGAAATCGGCGTCCGGATTCGGAGGATCAGGCTGGGAGCTGGCGCGCCTGTTGAGCCGCAGGCAATCGCCGGGGAAGGCCCATCTGGAACGATGCACCGATGACCGAGTTCGAGGAGTTCGACGCGTTGCCGCCGGAACGTCCCGGGCGCCTCGGCGACCCGTCGGTCTACCGGTCGGTCCATGGCGCCTACCACGCCCTGGGCCAACGTCTTCATGTCGAAACGCGCCAACACGGTCTCGGGGTCTCCGAGGCGCTCGTCCTTGCGTCCCTGCTTCGCCACCATGGCTGCGCGGCCGCGGTCTTGCGGCACGAACTCGGCCTGCACCGTTCGACCTTGTCGAGCCTGCTGGATCGACTTGAATCAAAGGGCATGATTCGTCGATCTCGCGGATCGTTCGACGGTCGGCGGCTCGAGATCGACCTGACGGCAGCAGGCAAGACCGCCGGCGCGATCGCCGCGCACGCGATTCGCGAGGTCGAGGCGGAGCTCGACGACTTCACGTCCGCAGCGCAGCGGCGTGGTGCGGAGGCAGTGTTCGCGGCGTCGATCGCGATCAACAGGCCAGGTGGCATTCTCGACGTCTGACCCGGCCGGCCGACACCCTCCGAAATCGGACTCCGGATTCGGAGGAGGGCCGCGAGGAGAGTGACATGCCGCGGCGTTCGGAATTGGACGATCGGCCGCGCGATCGGGCGCCCGGCCCACCATCTCGAGTGGCGCTAGTTGATCGGGTCGATGTCCAGGGGGACCGGCTCCAGACGCGGATCCGCCGGGGGGCTCACGCCACCATCGAGGAGCCGTCGCTCGCCGAGCGCTTCGGAGAGCTTCACGACAACGCGAGTGGGCGGCGGAGCCGGGCACGCCTCGAGTCCGCCCGGGTTGGGGGGCGGTGGTCGAACCGCGAATACCACTACGACCTCCGTCCGACCCAGGAAGATCACCGGCGGGAGGACCCGTCCATCGGCGGTTCGACCGCTCGTGCACGCCGTCTCGGCGACGAGTGCCGTGAACTGGGTCGATCCAGCGTTCGGGGGCGGGGCGTCCGGGGCCAGGCGCCAGGTCGCCGAGTTGAGGCCCTCGAACACCGCCTGCGGTCGACAGGAGCCAGACTCGCTCACTCGCCAACTTGTTTCCTCGAGCTCGATTTCGAACGTAGGCGAGGCCGGGGTCGAATTCGCCTGAAGGGGCCGCATACGAAGCGGACGTCGCAGTTTGGGCGAGCAGGCGGTAACCCTCCCTGGGCAGGGTTGGCCGGCCCGCGACCGGCGGCTCGGCAAGGAGAGCTCTCAACAAAGTGGCGGGCGCGGTGGCAGCCCGCTCCGCGCCGACCGGGCCGGAGAGGGCCGCGGCCGGGAACGGCTCCGCTCCACACGTGAACTTGAACCCCGCCATCGCAGCGACCTCGTCCGTCGCCGGCTCAGACGGCGGCGCTGATCCGCAACCGATTGCCAGCGAGGCGACCGCCACGAGTGCCAGGAGGCCGGGGCGCGCGTCGGGCCGCGTCCGCGACGTCATCGGCGCCGCGTTGAGCGAACCCTCTTGGAAGGTCGTGAAGTCGGACACGGCGGCGCGGCTACCTGGCCCCGAGAGCGACGTCTCTCACGCCAGCAGCCGCTGCTCCAGAGAGCGCATCGCGGCTTCTTCGGCGGGTTCGGCGTGATCCCAGCCGCAGATATGGAGCGTGCCGTGCGTGACGAGGAGACGAAGCTCGTGGGAGGCCGACCAGCGGACGTCGCCGGTCTGGCCGCCGCGTCCCTCAGCGGCCTGCTCCGCTGCTCGCTCGACCGAGACGACGATGTCGCCGAGATGCTGCCGCTGCCCGGGTGGTGTGGCGAACGCCGGCGCGACGCCGGACGTCGCCGACGACGGAGGCGCGCCGCGAGCGAACGAACCCGCCGGCAGGAGCGGGAACGACAACACGTCCGTCGGGCCTCCGACGCCGAGATGCGTGCGATTCAGCTCGGCCAGCTCGGCGTCGTCTGAGAGGATGAGCCCGATCGAGGCGGGCGACGGTGCTCCGGCCGCGTCCAGGGCGGCCGCGATGGCTCGGGCTAGGCGCGACCTGTGGATCAGTGGATCGATGCCATCCCGGATCGTCACGTCGATCCGCCATGGCGCGAGATAGATCGAGCGCTCCGTCACGCGCCGGTGCCACTCCCCGTGCGACGTGATTCGATCTCGACGACCTTGTTCTGCGGGTAGGCGATCCGCTGGTGGTACATGCCGAGCAGCTGCCCGACGAAGGCTTCCTTGATCCGCTCGATGTCTCGAAGCGTGAGGTCACACTCGTCGAACTGGCCGTCGGACAGCCGCTCGTCGATGATCCGCGCGACCATGGCCCGGATTGCGGCTTCGTCGCGGGACTCGAGCGATCGGACCGACGCCTCGACGCCGTCGGCCAGCATGATCAGCGCCGCTTCCTTCGACTGTGGCTTCGGCCCGGCGTGCCGGAACTTGCGCTCGTCGACCGTTGCCGCGGCCCTCCCGCCCTCGGTCGTCTGGGGGCCGCCAAATGGCTCGGCCGCGAGCCCTCGCGCCCGGGCATAGAAGTAACTCATCGTCGCGGTCCCGTGGTGCTGCGGAATGAACGCGATGAGCGACTTCGGGAGCTTCGCTTTGTAGGCGATGTCGATGCCCTCGGCGACGTGCTGCTTGAGGATCTGGGCGGACACCTCCGGATCGAGCTCGTCGTGGATGTTCTCGCCGCCGGCCTGGTTCTCGATGAACGCCAGCGGGTTCGCCAGCTTGCCGATGTCGTGGTAGTAGGCGGCCACGCGCGTGAGCAGCGGATCCGCGCCGATCGCCTCCGCCGCCCGCTCCGCGAGGTTGCCGACCATGAGCGAGTGGTGGTAGGTCCCAGGCGTCTCGACGAGCAGTCGCCGCAGGAGCGGCTGCGACGGATTCGCGAGCTCGAGCAACTGGAAGACCGTCAGAATCCCGAACAGGCTGCCGAGGACCGCGAACGAGCCGACAGCCGCGACTGATGCGCCGGCCGCCGATGCAACCGATGCGCCGAACAGCTCCAGCAGGCCACGGGCATCGTGGAGCCCGAGCAGCGCGAACGTCGAGACGACGAGCACGTTCGCGACAGCGACAGCGAGGCCAGCCTGGACGAACACCTGGAGCCGATCGCCGCGTCGAATCGTGATGATCCCAGCGAGGCCGCCAACCAGGATGTAGGCGGCGATCTCGAGCGAGTTGCTGCTGGTCAGGTTCAACGCTCCGCCGAGCAGCGCAATCGCAACCATGAGGAGCGTTGCGACGCCCGCATCGAGCAGGATCGCGAGCAGGATGCCGGCCGCCGCGGTCGGGACGATGAACGGCAGACCGGCTCGCCCGGAGGTCGCTTTCAGCGCGATCGCGGTCCCGACGAGGATCAGGCCGATCAACAGGAGCGCGTTGTTGCGGTGCCAGTATTCCGATCTGAACCGCCAGATCCAGCCGAGAATCAGGCCGACGACGAGGACCGCGAGGAACAGCCAGCCGCCGAGTCGGGCGACATCGGGGCGCGCGTTTCGGAGACCGAACTCGTCGATCTTCTCGAGTTGTGTAGCAGAGACCTTCTCGCCCTTCCGGACGATCGTCTCGTTCTGGGCGACCTGGACCCTCACCGGTGGGACGAGATCGGCCTGCTTGACCCGTTCCTGCTCGGTCAAGGTCGCGCTGAACGATGAGTTCGGGACGATGAGCGGGGAAATGAGCTCCGCGGCCAGTGTCCGCTCGTTCAGCTCGAGGCCCCCCGCCATCTGGCCCGAGAGCTGCGCCTGGACCAGCGAGACGACAGAGTCCTTGAGCTCGCCACGTTCGGTCATTTCCAGGACACGCGACGATTCCGCCCGGACGGCCGCCCAGCGCTCCGGCGTGAGGGCGAGGAGCGTCGGTCGCACCTCCTCGGGGATGTCGACGGCGGCGAGGAGCGTGGGCCTCTCTTCCTCCGTGGTCGTGTCGGCGAAGGCCTGGTCGATCGGTCGGACGCGAACTACGAACGCGCGTAACTGCTTCTCTGCCGTGGCTGTCGCCTTGGCCGTCGTGAAGTCGTAGACGAGGTCGACCGTGTTGCGGGCGGCCTCCTTGCGAAGGTCCGTCTCGACCGTGCTGACGTACTCGTGGGCCCGCGGCGCCACGATGTCGGCGGCGGCCACCGTACCGATGTCCACCTGCAGGCGTTGCGGGATGAAGTCGACGCCGAGAATCGTCGTCAGGACGACGATGAGGGCGATCGCCGCGACGCCGAGGCGCGCGGCCTCGCGGCGGCTGAACGGTGCGGCGCGCTCGAGCGGTCCGCTCAGCACGGGAGTCTGCCGATCATCAGCGGTGGTCGCCCGTGTCATGGGCGGCCAGATCGGCCGCGGCCAGGGCCTTCGCGACGAGCTCGCTCACGCGCTTGCCGTCTGCGCGTCCGCGCGTCTTCGGGGAGAGCCAGCCCATGATCTTGCCCAGGTCACGTGCTGAGGACGCGCCGGTCGCGGCGACTGCTTCGTCGATGAGGGACTGGATCTCGGATTCGCCCAGCTGTTCGGGAAGGAACTCGGAGAGGATCGCGATCTCCGCCTCTTCCTTCGTCGCGAGGTCCTCGCGCGCTCCGGCGCGGAATGCCTCGACGGACTCACGCCGGGTCTTGACCTCGCGGGAGATGACGGACGCGTAGTCGTCGTCGGTCAGCGTTCGCCGGTCGCGCTTCTCGATGTTGTAGGCGGCACTCTGGACCATCCGCAGCACGTCGCGGCGAAGCGTATCACCGGACCGCATGGCGGCCGTGACGTCAGTCTGGATCCGATCGCGAAGGGACACCGGTTTGGCTACCTCGGGCGGGGCGGGTGGCGTGGCCACGCCGCCATGAACGCCCTGGGTTCGCGGGCGATGCGAGCCGTGAGGCTCAGCCGGCCTGCGTTCGGGCGTTCTTCTTGCGCTTTGCTTCCTTGCGCTTGCGCTTCACGCTCGGCTTCTCGTAGTGCTCGCGCCGGCGAGCCTCTGCGAGGATGCCGCTCTGCTGGATCTTCTTGTTGAAGCGGCGCAGGGCGCTTTCGAACGTCTCGTTCTCACCCACTCGGACTTCTGCCAATCCCGGTTCACCTCCTCAGGCCGTTTTCTCGATGGTCTGCGTCGTGCTCGCGGCCAGCCGGCTCGACGCGCCTCGACCCTCGTCCCACGCACGCGGGCTCCCGGTCGACAGGCTGGCGGAGCATAGCCGAGCCCCAGAACGGGGTCAAACGGCGATTCGGCAGCTCTCAAGCTCGGCGTGGGCGCTCCAGAGGGCCGGATTCCTCACCCCGCACTCACCGCCCGCTTACCATCGCCGGCATGAGCGTGCCTGCCACCCTGCTCGACCTGTTCGACGACGCCGCTGCGCGGTTCGGCGCCCGGCTCGCGCTCGGGCTCGACGACGACGATGGATGGAGCATCGCGTGGTCGTATCGTGAGCTCGCCCGTCGGAGCCGACTAGCCGCCTGGCGGCTCCGGGCCGCCGGGCTTGTACCGGGCGATCGGATCCTCACCTGGTCGCCCGCGACGCCGGAGCTCCCCGCCGTCTACTACGGGGCGATGCGGTCGGGCCTCGTCCTCGTCCCGCTCGATCTCCGGATGGCGCCTGATGCGATCGAGCGGATCGCCGAACGCGCCGAGGCGAAGCGCCTGGTCGTCGGCACCGGCCGAGACGCGCCGGAGCCGCGCGAAGCCGGCCTCGACGCGTTCCCGATGTCGCGGCTCGACCAGCTCACCGCCGACCCGGACGAGAGCTTTCCGCCTGATTGGGAGCAGCAGGTCGACGCCTGGCCCCGCCCCACCGCTACCGACGTCGTCGAGTTGGTCTTCACATCTGGCACCACGGGGACGCCGAAGGGCGTGATCCTCGCCCACGACAACGTCCTTGCCTCGGTCCGGGCGATGCACCGCGTCATCCCCCCTATCGAGCACAGAGTCGTCTCGCTGCTTCCCCTGTCGCACCTCCTCGAGCAGGCGGTCACGCTCTTCTACGCGCTCGATGTCGGCGCCAGCATCCTCTACGTCCGGAGCCGCAACCCGCGCGTGATCTTCGAGGGAATCCGCGGCCACCGGACCACCTCGATGGTCGTCGTCCCGCAGATCCTCGAGCTGTTCTGGGCTGCGGTCGAGCGCGAGGTCGAGCGCTCCGGTCGGGCGAAGACGTTCGGGCGTCTGCGCCGGGTTGCGCGGCACCTGCCGTACGCGCTCCGCCGGCTCATGTTCCGGCGAGTCCATACGCGGCTGGGCGGCGGCCTCCGACTGTTCGTCTCATCGGGGGCGTTCCTGAGGCCGGCGCTCCAGCAGGCGTGGGAAGACCTGGGCGTTGTCGTCGTCCAGGGCTACGGCGCGACCGAGACCGGCTTCGGAACGTGCACGACGCGAGAGGACCACGGGCTCGGAACGGTCGGCCGGCCGGTGCCCCCGGTCGAGATGCGGCTTGCCGACGACGGCGAGATCCAGTTCCACGGCCCGACGCTCTTCAAGGGCTACTGGAATGACCCCGATGCGAGCGCCGCGGCCTTCACCGACGACGGCTGGTACCGGACCGGCGACATCGGTCGCAAGGATTCGACCGGCCGGCTGATCCTGATGGGCCGGACGAAGGACATCATCGTGCTGCCGAACGGCCTCAATGTGTATCCCGAGGACATCGAGAACGCCCTGCGCGTGGCCGGCATCCGGGACTCGGTGGTCGTGGAGACGAGGCCCGGGCGGATCGAGGCCATCGTCCTCGCGCCGCGCCAGGACGTCGCCGCCGGGGACGCCGACGACGGAACGGACAGCAGGACCCAGATCCAAGCCGGTGTCAAGGCGGCGAACGCCACGCTCGCGGTGCACCAGCGAGTGGCCGCGTTCAGGGTCTGGCCGGAGGACGATCTACCGCGCACCCACACCCTCAAGGTCAAGCGAGACGTCGTCCGGCAATGGGCCGCGACCGACGAGCCGCTGCCGGTCCGCGAGACGGGCTAGCGCGGCGGCGCGAAGCCGATGCCGAGCGTCGCGAGCGCGTCCGCGATGGTCTTCGAGCCGGGATCCGGTGAGAGCGACGGCGCCCATGTGTAGAAGATCAGGGTCGTGCCAACCTGACGGATCGCGTGCTGGGCATCCGTCGGGAATTGAACCCGCCCCGCCCCTGTCCCGAGATAGCCGGCCAGCTCGTTGCCCGCGTTGACGGCCTCCGCGGCGTCCCGGAACTCGTAGACGACGATCTGGCCGCCCTCGAGATCGGCTGGCAGGATCACCTGGTACACGGCCCTCGGCGCGGACGCGAGTCGGGCGGACTCGGCGGGGCGAAACGGCCGATCGGCGTCCTTCAGCTGGAGGCTGAACGGTGCGAGCGCCGCCACGATCGCCGCCCGCGTCTGGGCGACGGCGGGTGTGACGGTCGCGCCGGGGCCAACCGATGTTGGCGGGAACGTCACGATCTTCCCGGATGCCCCGATCCCGCAAGCGGCAAGGCCGAGGCAGAGACAAACGCCCAGGACGACCGCGAGGGCGGCCCTCATCCGGGCGGCCAGGTGAACGATCGGCCGCCGAGGAGATGGATGTGGAGGTGGTCGACGGTCTGGCCACCCCAGCGGCCGACGTTCGAGACGAGCCGGTAGCCGGCGTCGGCGATCCCCTCCTGTCTCGCGAGTTCGGCCGCGGTGGCGAACAGCCGTCCGAGCATCGGCGCGTCGTCCTCTGTCAACTCCGCAGCCGACGCAATGTGGTCCCGCGGGATGACGAGGAGGTGGGTCGGGGCGCGCGGGGCGATGTCGCGGAACGCGACGACCAGCTCGTCGTCGTGGACCTTCATCGAGGGGACGGTCCCGGCGACGATCCGGCAGAAGAGGCAGTTCGGGTCAGCGGCCATGCACCACTCCGAATGACGGGCCCGATGACGGGAATGACGAGGCGGACAGCGCGACGAGCGAGCCCACGACGCGATCCCGTGCGGACGGATCGACGGCCACGACGTGCACCCGCCCGATCGCATTCGAAAGGGGCGTCCCATCGGCTGCCGGTGCCGCGACGAGCGTGTGATCCGCGGCGTGGCCGACCCAGCGTCCGTCGGCGAGCGGCTCCTCGAACAGCACCTCGGCCTCCGTTCCGATGTGGCGAGCCGCCCAGGAGGCCCGCGCGTCTGCCGCGATCGCCAGGAGTTCGCCTGCGCGACGTTTCTTCGTCGGCTCATCGACCTGGCCGGCCATCCGGATCGCAGGCGTGCCCGGCCTCGCGGAGTAGCGAAAGACGTGCAGCCCGGCGATGTCGAGCGACTCGATGAACGCGACCGACCGGCGCCACGCCGTCTCGTCCTCCGTCGGGAAGCCAACGATGACGTCGGCGTGGATCGCTGCTCCCGGGACCGCGTCGCGGACGCGACCAACGGTCTGCCGGTAGTCGGCCGAGACGTAGCGCCGGCCCATCCGCCGAAGCACGCCGTCGTCACCGGACTGGAGCGGCAGGTGGAAGTGCGGGAGCGTCCGTGGTGCGCCATCGGACCAGACCCGGAGCAGCTCATCGTCGACGTGCTGCGGCTCGATCGAGGAGAGGCGGATGCGCTCGACGGCCGTCTCATCGAGCAGGCGCCGGACGAGCCCCGCCAGCGTCAACGCCGATCGGGTGTGGGCGCCGCGGAACCCGCGCTCCGACCAGCCGCCGTCGTACGTCCCGATGTTGATCCCCGTCAGCACGACCTCGCGATGCCCCGCGCGGAGCGCGCGTCTGACATCCTCGAGCACGGTCTCCGGGGAGAGGCTCCGCTCCGGGCCACGCGCCGCCGGGATGATGCAGTACGTGCAGAAGAACGAGCAACCGTCCTGGACCTTGACGAACGCGCGCGTGCGTTCGACCGAGGCTCGACCGTCGGCGACGCCGTCGATCTCGACGCCCGATAGGGTCGGGAGAGCGGTCCCCAGCGGCCCCGTCGAGTCCAAGACGGGACCCACGAGCTCAGCGAGCTCGCGAAGGAGCCCGTCCTTCGCCCGGTTGTCGACGAGCCGCGCATCCGGATCGGCGGCCGCGAACGCCTCCGGGCGGACCTGGACCGAGCAGCCGGTCACGACGATCTCCGCGTCCGGGTTCGCGCGGCGGGCGCGCCGAACGGCCTGACGCGACTTCTGGTCGGCGGTCGACGTCACCGTGCAGGTGTTGACGAGGACGAGGTCCGCGCGGGCATCAGGGTCGACGAGGGCAACGCCACGCTCGCGGAGCAGCCGCGCGGCGGACTCCATCTCCGACTGGTTGACCTTGCAGCCGAGGTTGGCAATCGCGGCCGTCCGGACGGCGATCACCACAGCTTCGGCTTTGTGCTCATCAGGAACCCGATCGTCCCGACCAGGGCGGCCATCGCGTAACTGACGTAGCGCTGACGCTTCGCCCGGGCCAGCCAGAGGTGATCGTCCGCCGCTGCTCGGACGCCGATCAGGCGGCGGAGGTTCGGCCGCTGGATAAAGAAGGCCAGGGCCAGGTTTGCCGCGTAGATCGCAAGTGCGACAAGCAGCCACGGCTGCCCGAGGAGCGTGCCGCCGAGGACGATGACGAGCCCGAGCCCGGTCGCCGCCAGCCCCAGCCCGATGATCACCGTGCCGTGGGCCTGCATCCACAGGAGGAACCGGACGAACCGGTTCGGGCTCTCGGCCGCGGCCCGGCGGGTCCGGAGAGCGAACGGCAGCAGGATCGACGGCAGGAACAGGCTGACAGCCAGCACGATGTGCGTGACGAGGAGCAGGGGGAACAGCTGCGGCATCGGCTCGATTGTAGGCGGGCGGGCGTTCGCGGACGCTTCAGCGCTTGATCGCCTCCAGGGCGACCCACTCGCCTTCCTCGGATCGGCCGGCGATGTCGAACCCGGCCGACTCGAACGCGGTCCTGACCTCGGCCTCGCGGTCGACGAAGATCCCCGATGCGAGGAGTACGCCGCCACGCCGGAGCTCATCGCGGAGAAGCGGCGCAAGGGCGATCAGCACGCTCGCGATCAGGTTCGCGAGCACCACATCGAAGGGCCCGTCGCCCGATGGCAGGCTGCCCTCGCGGGCCCGAAGCCGCCGGCCGAGCCGGTTGCGCGTCGCGTTCGCTGCGGTCGCCTCGATCGCGATCGGGTCGGTGTCGACGCCGAGCCCAGCGCGAGCCCCCAGTTTGAGGGCCGCGATCGCGAGGATTCCGGAGCCGCACCCAACGTCGAGGATCCGCGAGTCCGCGATCAGGCCACGATCGGCCAGCGATTCGACGGCCGCCAGGCACAGGCGGGTCGTCGGGTGGAGGCCCGTCCCGAACGCCATCCCCGGGTCGAGCGCGAGGACGACGTCGTCGGGTAGTCGTCGGTGGCGACGCCAGGTAGGCCGGACCACGAGCCGGCGCCCGACCCGAAGGACGGGGAAGTGGGCTTTCCATGCCTCGGCCCAGTCGGCCTCGTGGACGATCCGCGTCGAGAGCTCGCCGATCGGCCGGAGCCCAAAGGCCTGGAGGTGGCCGAGCGCCTCAGCGGCCTCCGCGGCGCGTCGATCCGCCGCGTCACGGTCGCCCGCCGGCAAGTACGCCCGGACGATCGCAGGCCGCGTCGCGTCGACTCGGGCTCCCAGTCCCTCGTCGATCAGCTCAAAGGCGGGCTCGACGCTCGTTCCGGCCGGCGCTGCTCGCCCGAGGATCTCGGCGACGGCCTCGACCGCCTCGATGTCGGCCGCAACGGAGAGTTCGAGCCATGCACCGGCACGGGCATCGGCCGCGACACCGGCCTCGGCCGGCTTCATCAGCCGAGTCCGAGCTTCTCGCGAATTCCGCCTCCGGCCGGCGCGACCGATTTGCCGGCCTCGGCGGCGTACTCGGTCAGCAGCTCGCGCTGGCGCTTCGAGAGTTTCGCGGGGACGACGACATTGACGAAGACATGGAGGTCGCCGCGCGAACCGGCGCGTCGCAGGTGAGGCACTCCGCGGCCGCGCAGCCGGATCTCCGCCCCCGGTTGGGTGCCGGCTTTGATCTCGACCTCTTCCTCGCCGTCGACCGTCGGGACATTGATCCGCGTACCGAGGGCGGCCTGGGCGATCGAGATCTCGGCGTCGTAGGCGAGCTCCGTGCCCTCACGGCGGAGGCTCGGGTGGGGCGTGACGTGGACGGCGACATAGAGGCTGCCGGCCGGCCCGCCGCGCGGCCCGACCTCGCCCTCGTTGGAGAGCCGGATCTGGTGGCCCTCGTCGATGCCGGCCGGGATCGTGACCCGAAGCGTCCGCTTGCGCTCGGTCCGGCCGTCGCCGTGACACGTCTCGCAGCGCTCCGTGATGATGTTGCCCTCGCCCTGGCATTTCGGACAGGCCGTGACGTTCACCATCTGGCCGAGCATCGTCCGCCGAGTCGAGCGGATCTCACCGCGTCCGCCGCACTGGTCGCAGACGATGGGCTCCGTGCCGGGCTTCGCGCCGCTCCCGGAGCAGGTCTCGCAGCGCCCGAGGATCGAGAACTCGATCTCCTTGTCGACGCCGCGGACGGCCTCCTCGAGCGTGATCCGCAGGTCGTAGCGAAGATCGGAGCCGGCGAGAGGATGACCGCGCCGCGTCCCGGCCTGGGTGCCGCCGAAGAACGCGTCGAAGATGTCGCCGAAGCCACCGAACCCGCCGGAAAAGCCGGCCCCGTCGCCGGCGTCGCCGACCGTCCCGAACATGTCGTAGGCCTGCCGCCGCTGCGGATCGGAGAGGACCTGATAGGCCTCGTTGATCTCCTTGAAGCGACCGTCCGCCGCGGCATCCTTGTTGACATCGGGATGCCACTGCTGGGCCAGGCGTCGGAACGCGCGCTTGATCTCGGCGTCCGTGGCGTCCCGGCCGACGCCAAGGGTCGCGTAGAGATTGCGTTCGGTGGCCATTCGGCCGAAGTCTACCGGCAGGCCGCCGGACGGTGCGGCGAGCCTCTACCATCGGCCGATGATGCCCCGGCTCACCGTAGCCCTCACCTTCGATCACGACGCGATCTCCGACTCCATTCGTCGCGGCGACCCGCCGGTCAAGCTCTCCCACGGCGAGTACGGGCCGCGGGTGGGCGCGCCGCGAATCCTCTCCCTGATCGCCGAGCGCGGGATCGCGTCAACCTGGTTCGTGCCGGGTCACACCCTGGAGGCGTTTCCCGAGTCGATCGATGCCGTCGTTGCTGGGGGTCATGAGCTGGCGTCGCACGGCTGGTACCACGAGGACTTCTCGGAGCTATCGGTCGACGAGCAGCGCGAGATTTTGGCCCGGTCGTTCGAGGCCATCGAGCGCGCGGCGGGTGTGCCACCGCGGGGCTGGCGGGCGCCGTACTGGGCGCTCGGCGAGCGGACGCTCGAGCTCGTCGAGGCGGCCGGGTTCCGGTACGACTCGTCCCTGATGTCGGACGATTACGGCCTGGCGCGGGTTCGCCACGGCGACCGCCACACGACTACTGACGGCACCCGCTGGGGCCGCGAAAGCGGGCTCGTCGAGGTGCCGGTCTACTGGGCGCTCGATGACTGGCCGCACTTCGAGCCGGCGCCGGCGAGCGGTCGCGACGGACTGGCCGCCGCGTCGAAGGTCCTCGAGATCTGGACCGATGAGCTTCGCTACGCCTGGGAGCACGCGCCAGGCGGGCTCCTGACCGTGACGATGCATCCGGAGTGCATCGGTCGCGGCCACCGGATGGCGATGCTGGAACGCTTCATCGACGCGGCAGAGACGCTCGACGGCGTCGTCTTCGATCGCCTCGATCGCTACGTCGACGCCGCCTTCGCCGAATAGCGCGGCTAGTTCGTCCGAATCCGCACGTCTCTGGAAATCACCACCCACCCACCCACCCGACCCGTCCTCCGATTCCGGAATCCGGTTTCGGAGTGGGTGGCGGGATGGGAGTGACTTCGCGCGACGTTCGAAATCGGATCATCGCTCGCCGGAATGCTCCGCGATGGCGCGGGCGCGCGCGAGCACGGTAACGAGCATCTCGCGGGTGAGGCGGCCGGTGAACGTGTTCTGCTGGCTCGGGTGGTAGGAACCGACGAGGTCGTACTGAGCGATTCGCGTCTCGGCGCCGTGGCCGAACTTCGGTCGTGGCCGAGGGTCCGCCCCGGCGACCGCCGCGACCGCCCGCAACGCCGCCTCCCAGCCGTACGCACCAAGCGGCAGGATGACCCGGACGTGCTCGAGAAGCCCCAGCTCGCGGTGGAGGTACGGCGCGCAGTTGTCGCGCTCCACCGGGAGCGGTTTGTTGTCGGGCGGCGCGCAGCGGACGGCGGCGGCGATGTAGGCGTCGCGCAGGGCGAGGCCGTCATCGAGGCGTCGCCCCGTCGGCTGGTTGGCGAGCCCGACCTCGTGCATCGCCGCAAACAGGAAGTCGCCCGATGCATCGCCGGTGAAGACGCGACCGGTCCGATTGCCACCGTGGGCGGCGGGCGCGAGGCCGACAATCAGGATCCGCGCATCCGGATCGCCGAACCCAGGCACAGGCCGGCCCCAGTACGTCTCGTCGCGGAACCGGGCGACCTTGTCCCGGGCGACGCGCTCACGCCACTCCACCAGCCGGGGACAGCGGCGGCAAGAGACGATCTCCGCGGTCAGCTCGGCCAACGCCGCCACGCGACCTACTTCAGGAGCAGCTTGTCGAGCCGCTTGGACGCGATCGTCAATCCGATCAGGCCCATCACCACGAGGTACGCGACGTTGCCGACGATCCACGGGCCGACGGCCCCGGTGGTCAGCGATCGGAGCAGCTCGACACCCTGGTAGAGCGGCGTCAGCCTGACGATCGTCTGGAGCGCTTCCGGATACGCCGTGATCGGGTAGAACGTCGCCGAGAACAGGAACAGCGGCAGGGTCACCATCGTGATGTAGTCGAAGTCCGTCCACTCGCGCATGAACGTGGTCGCGGCCATCCCAACCGCCGCGAACGCAAAGCCGATCAGCATCGCCGCCGGCAAGGTGAGCAGCGCCCACGGTGAGGCAACGAGGCCGAACACGACCATGACGATGACGAAGCCGAGCGAGTAGAGCGTCCCCCGGATCAGCGCCCACGTGATCTCGCCAAGCGCGATGTCCCCGACGCCGAGCGGCGTGGCGAGCACGGCGTCGTAGGTCTTCGCGTAGCGGAGCTTGAAGAAGACGTTGAACGTGCTGTCGTAGATCGCCCCGTTCATGGCCGAGCTGGCAAGGAGCGCCGGCGCGACGAACAGCCCGTACGAGATCGCGCGCCCGTCCGCCCCGACGACACTCGGCACGAGCGAGCCGATCCCATAGCCGATTCCGAACAGGTAGAACACGGGCTCGAAGAAACCGGAAACGAGGATGAGCCAGTTCCGGCGGTAATTCAGGATGTTGCGCTCGACCAGACGGCCCGCCCGACGGGACGAAAGGAGCGGTGGCGCGATGCGGGTAAGGACCGTCATCGAACGTCGCTCACTTCACGAGCGCCCGACGGAACGTGATCGAGGCCACGTAGACGCCGGCCGCGCAGACCCCGACGAGGATCGCCAGGTGCAGCAGGCTCGGTCCGAGCTGCGCGGTGCCGAGGGTCAGGTCCCGGCTAAGCGCGACCCCGTGGTAGGTCGGCGTGACGAACGCGACGGGCTGGAGGAAAGCCGGCAGTTGCTCGATTGGAAAGAAGGTCCCGGAGAAGAGGAACAAAGGCGTGATGAGGAAGCGAAAGATCATGCTGAAGCCGTTGTCATTCGACTGAGTTGCCGCGAACGCCGCGATCCACGTCGAGAAGCAGAGGCCGGTGAGGACCCCGATCGGGATGACCAAGACGGCCAGCGGACCCCCTCGGACAAGGCCGAATAGCAGCATCACCACGAAGTACGAGACGGCGACGAGGAAGAGGCGGATGGCCAGCCAGCCGAACTGCCCGAAGACGATGTCGAGCACCTTGATCGGCGTCGCCAGCATCGCGTGATAGACCTTGTCCCAGACGATCCGGCCCATGATCGGGTAGGTCGCCTCGAACGCGCCCGTCTGCATGCACGTCGCGACCAGGAGGCCCGGTGCCAGGAAGGCCGCGAACGGCACGGACCCCAGGAAGCCGCCTGCGGATGCCGCGCCGGCCGCGGCGCCAGTAGAGCTGTCGACGAAGCTTCCGAGGCCGAACCCCATCGCGCCAAGGAAGAGGATCGGCGAGAAGAACGTCATGAACATCGTGCCGCGCCATGTCCGCCGATAGACCCGCGCGCAGTACTCGAGCACGGCAAGCACTCCCGCCACTGAGACTGCCTGCGGACGAGGTCCGGGGGCGGTTCGCGCACGGCCGGCGACGGCGGTCCCGGCGACTGCTCCGGTCTCCGACATCTATTCGATCAGGGTCCGGCCGGTCAGGCGCAGGAAGACGTCTTCGAGTGTCGACCGGCGGATGAGCGAGCTCTCCGGTTCGACCCCGCGACGGTGAACCTCGGCGACGGCGGCTTCGCCATCGGCCGTGTAGAGGAGGAGCCGGTCAGGCAGGTGCTCGACGCGATCGGCGAGGCCGTCGAGCTGACCGTCGAGCGCGTCCTGGACCTCGGGCCGGAACCGGAGCTCCAGCACCTCGCGGGTCGAGTACTGCTCGATCAGCTGACGGGGTGAGCCCTCGGCGACGATCTTGGCCTTGTCCATGACTACGAGCCGGTCACAAAGCTGCTCCGCCTCGTCCATGTAGTGCGTCGTCAAGGCGAGCGTCACACCGCGCTGCTTCAATCGGTACAGCTTGTCCCACAACAGATGCCGCGCCTGCGGATCGAGGCCGGTCGTCGGCTCGTCGAGCAGCATCAGGTCCGGCTCGTTGATCAGCGACCGGGCGATGGTCAGCCGGCGCTTCATGCCGCCCGACAGCGGCTCCACCTTGTCTTTGCCTCGCTCGTCGAGTTGGACGAACTCGAGTAGCTCGTCCGCGCGCCGGCCGGCCTCCTTGTGGCTCAGGTCGAAGTAGCGCCCGTACATCACGAGGTTCTCGCGGACGGTCAGCTCCATGTCCAGCGTGTCGGACTGGGGCACGACGCCGATCCTCGCGCGGATCTGCGGCCCGTCGGTCAGAGGGTCCATCCCGAGCACCCTGAGGGTCCCGCCACTGACCGGCGAGACGCAGCCGATCATCCGCATCGTCGAGGTCTTCCCGGCGCCGTTGGGACCGAGAAACCCGAACGATTTGCCAGGTGCGACGTCGAAGTCGACGGCGTCGACGGCGACGAATTCGCCGAATCGCTTTGTCAGTCCGCGGGCATGGATGAGCGAGGACTCGGGGTTGTCCGACATGGGGGCGCATCGTACCCCAAGGTTCACGACAAGAGCTGTCAGGAATCAGCGCGGGCCGGACCCAGCGCCAAGCCCCAGAGCGCTCTTGTCATCGCCGAATAAACGTGCTACGTTACGGGAGCATAAAACGTTCAGTGCTCGGAGTCGACGCCATGGGGACCCTTCCCGAACCCATCGAAAGCCTGCTGGATGCCGCTCTCGTCGGCGAGTTGACGGTGGTCGACTCGACCGGTCACCCGGTCACGTATCCGCTGATCCCCCTCTATGACGGGGAGCACATCTACCTCACGTCGTCGACGCTGTTCAGCCGGAAGCTCGAGCACATCAAGGCAAATCCGAAGGTGTCGCTGTCGCTGACAGACCCGATCGCCGTCGGCGGCCGGACCGATCGGGTGACAATCCAGGGCGATGCCCGGGTCATCGAGGAGGACCCCCACGGCGGCTGGGAGCGGCTTCTCCCGATCTGGGAGAAGAAGGAGCCATCGATCGTCTTCTTCCTGAAGCAGCGCGTCGCCCTGCCGCTGTTCTTCGAGCGATCGCTCATCGAGATCACGCCCCGCCGAGCCATCTACTGGCCGGATGGCAGCGCGTCAACGGCCCCCGAGACCACCACCCTCGGCAAGGCGGCCGCGTGATGCCCGCCACCGCCACACAGGCACCGGGCCAGCCGCGAACACCGGCACTCGACGCCAACCAGGGCCTCGAGAAGCTGGCGACCTACCCCTATCAGATTCTCTCGTTCGTGGACGCCGACGGCTACCCGGTGAGCGTTGTCGTCGAGGCCTGGATCGATGCGGCGAACGGCCTCGCCACCTTCGCGACGCCGGCCGGGCTCGACGTCCCGACCGATGCCGACATCAGCCTCACGGGCTCCCACATTCGCCCGCAGCCGGGCTACGGCTACGACGAGCGGCGTCATGTCACCGTCTGGGGTCGGGCGACGGCGACGCCCGTTGGCTCGACGATCACGATCGCAGCCTCCCGTGCCTGGGGCTGGGACGAATTGGAAGTCCCGTTCTTCGAATACTCGGAGCGTTCGATCGGCCAGTCGAAGAAGTACTTCGATGCCCTCTCGGTCGAGCGCGGGACGCCGGTCAAGCCACGTCTGTCGTTCGGCTGGCTCGTCCTCCGAGCGACGCGGTTACCGTTCCTCAGCGCCACGATCGTGCCGGTCCTGCTCGGGATCGTCATCGCTGCGCGCCAAGGCTCGTTCGACCTGTTGACCGCACTGCTGACGGTCATCGGCGCCTCGTTCGTCCAGCTCGGACTCAACGTCGCTAACGACGTCTTTGACTCTGTCCAGGGTGCCGACGAGGCCAACGTCACCCCGACGAAGTTCTCCGGCGGCTCGCGGGTCATCCAGTACGGCCTCGTGTCGTTCCGGCGGATGGCGAGCCTGGCCGCGATCTTCTACTTCGCAGCCGGCGTCATCGGGCTGCTGCTGCTGGCCCTGCGCGGCTCGCCGGCGTTGCTCGCGATCGGGGTCATCGGGTTCATCGTCAGCATCGGCTACACGGCGCCGCCGCTGAAGTTCGTGTACCGCGGTCTCGGTGAGATCGCCGTCGCGATCGGCTTCGGTCCGCTCATGCTCCTTGGCGCATATGTCGTCCAGACGCGCGGAGTCATCACCTTGGAGCCCGTGATCGCCTCGCTGCCGATCGCCCTCCTCGTGGCACTGATCCTCTACGTCAATGAGATCCCCGATCGGCGCGGCGATGCGCGAGCGGGCAAGCGAACGCTGCCGGTCCGCCTGCCGATGGGCACCGTGATCGCGGGCTACCGGGTGGCTGCGATCGCCGCCTACGTGATCCTCGTGGCGGGCGTCGCCCTCGGGTTGCTCCCGGTCCCGGTCCTCATCGCGCTCCTGACGATCCCGCTAGCGCTCCAGGTCTCGCGGGGCATCGAGCCGAACTACGACAACCCGTACGGCCTGATGTCGATCATGGCGGTAAACATCAACGTCCACCTGTACGCGGGTGCTCTCCTGCTCGTTGCGTACCTCGTTGTTCTAGCGATCGGCGCGGTTGCTCCGACGGTCGACTTGTTCATCGGCTGACCTCAGGCGGCGACTCCCCTTCGAGCCGTTCCAGCTTCTCGTCGGGACCGATCAGGACGATCTCATCGCCGGCGGCGATCGTCTCGTCCCGATGCGGGTTGACGGTCACGTTAGTCCCGCGTCGGAGCGCAATCACCGTCAGGTTGAACTTCCCATGGAGGTCGAGGTCGCGGAGCGACTTGCCGATCCACCCAGGTGGGGGGCCGTAGCGAACGATGCCGAAGCCGGGCGCAATGTCCAGGTAGTCGATGACATGGCGGGTGTCGAAGGAATGGGCGACCCTCGCCCCCATCTCGCGTTCCGGGTACACGACGCGCGTCGCGCCAACCCGCTCGAGGATCGCGCCATGGAGCGCCGTCCCGGCCTTCGCGATGACGTTGCCGACGCCGAGGTTCCTGAGCGCCATCGTGGCGAAGATGCTCGGCTCGGTCTCGCCGCTGATCGCGACGATTGCATGAGCGAAGTCCCCGGCGCCGAGCGCCTTGAGGGCGCCGGCGTCGCTGGCGTCGGCCTGGACGGCGTGCGTCACGTCCGGAGCGATGTCGTTGACCCGGACTTCGTCCGAATCGACCGCCAGGACCTCATGACCAAGGGCCATGAGCTCCAGTGCGGCCGCCGTGCCGAAACGCCCGAGGCCGACAACGAGAACCGACTGTTTCATCGCTACTCCTTTGGGGCTTCAGCCGATCCGCATTGACTCTACCGCTGGCCGGTAGGCGATGGTCCGCTGCCGCGCGGCCAGCGCAAGGACGAGTGTGAGCGGCCCAAGCCGGCCCGCGAACATTGCGAATACGACGAGCAACCGCGCCGAGTCAGGCAGCTGCGGTGTGATCCCCGTAGTCAGGCCGACGGTCGCGAACGCCGAGATTGCCTCGAACGTGGTGTTGACGAGCGGCGTCCCGGCGAGGATCTCGATGCCGAGGCCGACCGCGAACACGAACGCGACCGACAGGAGCGCGACCGAAAGAGCGCGGTAGATCACGTCATGGGGCAAACGCCGCCCGAACGCCTCGGCGGACGGCCGGCCGCGTACGGTCGAAACGATCGCGACGAGGAGCACACTGAACGTATTGACCTTGATTCCCCCGGCGGTCGATCCGGACGCGCCGCCGATGAACATCAGGGCCATGGCGACGAAGAGCGCCGCTTCGCCGAGTTCCCCTTGGTGGAATGTGCTGTAGCCGCCGCTCCGGAACGTCGCCGACTCGAACAGGGCGTTGAGAGCACGATGCTCCTCCGGAAGCGCACCGATGGTTGCAGGGTTCGACCACTCCAGGACGCCGATCGCCCCAGCCCCGCCGGCGAGCAGCACGAGCGAGGTCAGCAGGACGACTTTCGTCTCGAGCGCCAGCCTGCTCCAGCGCCGCTTGCCGACGGCGTCGCCGATGATGGCAAAGCCGAGACCACCCAGGGTCACGAGGACGAGGACGGTCACGAGCACGATCGGGCTAGTGGCGAAGTCGGCGAGGCTGCGGAAGCCGCCGGACAGGTCGAAACCGGCGTTGTTGAACGCCGCGACGGAATGGAAGATGCCCCACCATGCCGCTAGAACGACGTCGAACCCATGGGCAAGAAACGCCAGGAACAGGACAACCGCGCCGATGCTCTCAGCGAGCAGCGTGAAGATCGCGACACGGCGGACAAGCGCAACGACACTGCCGAGCTCAATCCCACCGGTCGACGCCTGAACGAGAATCCGGTCACGAAGTCCGGTGCGGCGGCGTACGAGCAGGAACAGCAGGAGCGTCGATCCGGTCATGAACCCGAAGCCACCAATCTGGATCATGGCCAGGATGACGACCTCGCCGAACGGACTCCAGTGTGTTCCGGTGTCAACGACCACCAGTCCATTGACGCAGACCGCGGAGGTCGCCGTGAAGAGGGCCGTGACGAAGTCGGTCGAGACCCCGGGTTCGGTGGAGATGGGCAGGAGGAGCACGACGGTCCCGATTGCGATCAGGGCCGCGAACCCCGCAACCAGCACAGCCGACGGCGAGAGGGGCTTGCGGACGCGGCGCGGTGAGGCGACGCGGTAATCGTGCGGCTTTACCCGCTCGATCCGGACTCGCCGATCCCCCGGCCGCCGGCCGCGCAGGGTCATGACGGAGCGGAGAGACGCCGGGCGGTCACGTCGCCGAGTCTAGCGAGCGCGCCTCCGAAACGTCCTGTCGGCTCGGCCATCGCCGATCTCTCGACCGCCGCCCGCAACGATCGAGCCCGCGGCATGCGCCGCGGGCTCGAGAGTCGTCCGTCTGACCGGGAGAGATTTAGACCTCCTTGAACTCGCCTTCGACTGTTTCGTCGGCGCCACCCGCGGCGGCGCCTGCGGGCTCGCCCTCGGGTTCGCCTTCGGCTGCGCCCTCGCCGGCGCCATCGGTGCCGTTCGAGCTGGCCTCCGACGCCGATGCCTGGTAGGCGGCCGTCGAAACGCGGTTGAGCGTCTCGGCGAGGGCCGCCGCGCCGGCCGTGATGGCCGAGATCTCCGAGCCCTTGAGCGCCTCGCGAAGCGCGGCGATCTGGTTCTCGATCGTGGCCTTGTCCTCGGACGACACCTTGTCGCCCAGGTCGCTGACGGTGCGCTCGGCCTGGAAGGCCAGCGCCTCCGCCTGGTTGCGGGTCTCGACTTCCTCGCGCCGCTGACGATCCTCGTCGGCGTGCTCGGCGGCCTCACGGACCATCTTGTCGACGTCGTCCTTCGACAGCATCGACGAGGCCGTGATCCGGACCTGCTGCTCCTTGCTCGTCGCCCGGTCCTTTGCCTTGACGTCGAGGATGCCGTTCGCATCGATGTCGAACGTCACCTCGATCTGCGGCACGCCGCGTGGGGCCGGCGGGATGCCGGACAGGATGAACGTGCCGAGCGTCTTGTTGTCGGCGGCGAACTCGCGCTCGCCCTGCAGGACCCGGATCTCGACCTGGTTCTGGCTGTCAGACGCCGTCGAGAAGACCTGCGATTTGGACGTGGGGATCGTGGTGTTCCGCTCGATGAGCTTGGTCGTCACGCCGCCCAGCGTCTCGATCCCGAGCGACAGCGGCGTCACGTCGAGAAGCAGGACGTCCTTGACCTCACCGCCCAGGACACCGGCCTGGATGGCGGCCCCGATCCCGACGACCTCGTCGGGGTTGACGCCCTTGTGCGGCTCCTTGCCGTTGAACATCGCCTTGACCGCCTCGACGACGGCGGGCATCCGGGTCTGGCCACCCACGAGGATGACCTCGTCGATCTCGCCCGCCTTCAGACCGGAGTCCTTCAGGGCGGCCTCGACCGGCTTCTTGGTCTTCTCGATCAGGTCGCGGACGAGCTCCTCGAGCTTGGCCCTCGAGAGGGTCATCACGAGGTGCTTCGGGCCCGACGCGTCGGCGGTGACGTACGGCAGGTTGATCTCCGTCGACGAGGTCGACGAGAGCTCGATCTTCGCCTTCTCGGCGGCCTCCTTGAGACGCTGGAGCGCCTGGGGGTCCTTCGAGAGGTCGATCCCCTGGTCCTTCTTGAACTCGGCCAGCAGCCACTCGATGACCCGCTGGTCGAAGTCGTCGCCGCCCAGGTGGGTGTCGCCGTTCGTCGCCTTGACCTCGAAGACGCCCTCACCGAGCTCGAGGATCGAGATGTCGAACGTGCCGCCACCGAGGTCGTACACGGCGATCTTCTCGTCGTGCTTCTTGTCGAGGCCGTAGGCGAGCGCGGACGCCGTCGGCTCGTTGATGATCCGGCGGACCTCAAGGCCTGCGATCCGGCCGGCGTCCTTGGTCGCCTGGCGCTGGGTGTCGTCGAAGTAGGCCGGCACGGTGATGACCGCCTCGGTGATCTTCTCGCCGAGGTACGCCTCCGCGTCCGTCTTGAGCTTCTGGAGGATCATCGCGCTGATCTCTGGCGGCGTGTACGCCTTGTCCAGGACCTTGACGATGACGCCGTCACTCTTCGCATCCTTCTCGACCGTGTACGAGACGAGCTCCTTGGCCCGTTTCGTCTCCGGGTCGTCCCAGCGACGGCCCATGAAGCGCTTGATCGAATAGATGGTGTTGGCGGGGTTGGTCACGGCCTGACGCTTCGCCAGCTGGCCGACGAGACGTTCGCCGGTTTTCGTGAACGCGACGACCGACGGGACGGTCCGGCCGCCCTCTGCCGAGGCGATGACGGTCGGCTCGCCGCCCTCCATCACCGCGACGACGCTGTTCGTCGTGCCGAGGTCGATGCCGATGATCTTGGCCATTGCTGCTGGTTCTCCTGTTCGTGGTCTGAGTGGTTGTCGGTTGGATCAGTTGATGGGTGGCTGGGCCGCTTCGGCCCCTCCGTCGGGCGGCGCGGCGACTGCGACGAGTGCCGGTCGAACGACCTTGTCACGGAGTCGGTAGCCGCGGCGGATCTCCTCGACGATCTCGCCTTCGCCAAGCCCGGTACCCGGGACGGTGGCGATCGCCTCGTGCTCGCGCGGGTCGAACGGTCGGCCCCGCGACGCATCGACCTGGCTCACGCCCTCGCTCTCGAGGAGAACGCGCAGCTTTCGATCGATCGCGGCGACGCCCTCGACCCACGGGTCGGTCGCAATGGCCTCCGGACGGGCATCGATCGCGAGATCGAAGTCGTCCGCGAGAGCGAGCACCTTCCGGATGAGGTCCTCCCCTGCCAGCCCGAGCATCGCCTCCCGCTCCTCGGCCGTTCGGCGGCGATAGTTGGCGAACTCCGCGCGCTCGCGCTGGAGGCCGGCCAGGTACTCGTCGGACTTGGCCTGGCTCGCGGCGAGCTCGCCCTGGAGCTGCTCGATGTCGGCCAGCAGCTTCGCCGGCGAGATGTCGATCTCGTCGATCCGCTCCTGGGCTCGGGTGCGTTGGCTCATAGGGTCCTCCGGGGACGGTGCGTTGCGCTGTTTCATGCGTGGATGTTGGCGACCAGCTCGTTCATCAGTCCGGACACGAACCGGACGGTGCCGAAGGCCATGGGATAGGCCATCCGGGTCGGACCCAGAACGCCGACGACGCCGACGGCCTGTCCCGGCTCGCCGTACGAGGCTAGGACGAGCGACACGTCGCGCATGTCCTCGGGTCCGTTCTCGGCGCCGATGAACGCCTGGACCCGGCCGGTGCCCTCGATCGAATCGAAGAGTTCTCCGAGGTACGCGCGGTTCTCGAGGGCGGCGAAGACCCGTCGGAGCTTGTCGCTGCGGTCGAACTCCGGGGCTTCCATCACGTGGAGAAGGCCGTCGCTGAAAACCTCCTCGATGAGCGTTGCGTCGTATTCGCGAACGGCAGCGACAACGCGCTCACCGACGCGCTGCACGAGCGACCCGATCGGGCCTGAGCCGTCGATGCGAGCCAGGGCCCGCTCCGCGTCGATGGCCGTTCGGCCGGCCATCAGGCCGTCCAGGACGACGGCGGCCCGGGTCAGGTCCTCCTGCTCGGAGGGCTCCGGCAGGTTGACGAGGACCTGGCGCAGGGCACCCTCGCGGAAGACGATGATCAGGCTCGCCAGCCGCTCCGATATCGTGACGAGATCGATGCGCCGGACGTGTGCCGCCCGGGGCTTCGCGGGGGTCGCGATCGCGGCCATGCGATTCGCGCCAGCGAGAATCGTTGCCGCCAGCCGGAACCACTGCTCGCTCGCGTGCTGAACCTGCCCGAACTGGTGCCGGATCATGAGCTGCTCGACCGGCGCAAGGACTGCGGCCTCGCCGATCGACTCCACGAAGAAGCGATAGCCCGCGTCGGTCGGGATCCGGCCCGCCGACGTGTGGGGATGGGTCAGCAGCCCGGCCGATTCGAGATCGGCGAGAATGTTCCGGACGGTTGCGCTCGAGACGCCGAGCCGGTATCGCTCGACGAGCGCGGCGGATCCGACCGGAGTGGCAGTCGCAACGTATTCTTCGATGACGGCCCGCAGGATCGACTGTTCACGGGGATCCAGCGAACCGGTGGCGCGTGCGCGTCGCCCCAACGTTGGCCTCGGTTCGTGTGAAGAGTTAGCACTCTCGATGTGCGAGTGCTAACGAATCCTAGCAGTCTCGGGTGCCGAGTGTCAACGTGCGGAACCCCCCGGCCGTACCGGGCTCGGGTTCGTGTCAACCAGTTTCCTGGGGAGTGGTACATCGGTCGCGCGGGCTCGAATCCAGCGCCAGCCGGGGCTCCGTGCGTGAGGTTCGTCTCTTGCAGTCGCCAGGGACCTGGAACGAACGTCGCTGGCTCGGCGACCAACTTAGTAGTCGCTGGAGGACTGATAGGAACATTCCGTGGGGAGTAATCGCCTCGCGGGCCAGCGCGTCACCGGACGCACCTCAGCGGCTCTACTGAGGGCCACCCACGGAGGGCGTGAGCCGACACGTTGATCAGTCGGTAGTGCGGCTTGCGGGCCTGCCTTGAACGGCCGAGCATCAGGCCGCTACCATCCGCGAAGGCCGGATCGGAGGGGCGTCGGACGATGAGGGAGCGAGCATGAGCGAGTCGTCGAGCGGGTCAGGCAACGAGACGCCTTCGGAGCGGACGGCATCGGATCCGCCTCCAGAGAGCGCAGCGGGCGAGCCGCCTCCGCCGACGAGCTCGCCGCCCGCCGCGGCGCCGACAGCGCCGCCGGCCGCGCCGGGTCTGCCGCCGGCCGCGCCGCCAGGACCCATGTGGGGCGCCGACGCGACACCGCCGCCCCCGGCGACACCGCCACCGGCCGCTCCAGGGCTCCCGCCCGCGGCCCCGCCGGGCCCGATGTGGGGCGCCGGCGCGACACCGCCGCCCCCGGCGACACCGCCACCGGCCGCTCCAGGGCTCCCGCCCGCGGCCCCGCCGGGCCCGATGTGGGGCGCCGGCGCGACACCGCCCCCATCCGCCACACCGCCCGCGGCCGCGGCCACCCCGCCTCCGGCCGCGCCGGCGGGACCGGCCTGGGGTCAACCGCCGCCGCCACCGCCGGCACAGCCCACCGGCCCGGCTTGGGGTCAGTCGCCGGCTCAACCGCCCGCCGGCGGGACGCCGCCGCCCGCGGTCCCGCCCCCTTCAACCCCGCCCGCTGGGACTCCGCCCCCGACCGGTGCCCCGCCGCCACCGGTGATCTATGCCGCCGCTCCGCCTCCGCCGCCTGTACAACCGGCCGGTGGATGGGCCGGCGGCCCGCCTCCCCTGGCCAAGTCGAGCGGGATGTCGGGGTGCGTGAAGGCGATCATCATCCTGTTCGTTCTGTGCATCGTGGCCCTGGTGGCGTTCGTCGTGTTCGCCGGCGCGCTGATCAACAACCTGGCCAACAATCTCGGTGTCGACCTCAATGATCCCAACGGCGGCATCGAGGCGGAGTGCTCATTCCTGTCTGACGCCGACGCGCGGACGGTGTTCGGCGGAGACGCGGACGCGGTCGAGCTCTCAGGCCTCTATGAGCTCTCCATCGGGTTCATCATCGACAACCGTGTCCTTGCCACCTCCGAGGACTGCTGGATCTCGGGGGGAGACAAGGCCTACATCGCTCGCATCGCGCGGCACCAGGGCGGCGACGCTGCCGCGATGTTCGCCGCCGAGAAGAAGGCGTCCGAGCCGGTAACCGAGGATCAGGGCGGCGGCATCACCGTCACCACCGAGGGCTACTACGGCGGTCCGGTAAGCGGCCTCGGCGATGAAGCGTTCTGCACCGGCATCTCGCAGGCCATCATGGCCGGCGTCCTCGTTCGGCAGGGAGATCGACTCGTCTACGTGTCGGTCGGTCCGGCCGACGAGAGCCAACCGCCGAGGATGGAGACGACCGAGGACGGAACCGTGACGGCGCCGGACCTCTGCAAGTTCTCGCAGGAGGTCGCTACCTTCATGCTGCGCTGACGAGCGGCGCGGTCTGCCTAGACGAGTCGCGCGAACAGCTCGTTCGACAGCAGGCGGCCGCGCGTCGTCAGGATCATCCGGCCGTCGCCGGTCACCTCGAGCAGCTCCATCGCGAGGGCCCAGCCGAAGGACTCCGCCAGCGGGCCTTGGTCGGCCTCCCGAAGCGGCAGACCGCGATCGGTGCGAAGGCCGAGGATCACGCGCTCGGCCGCGGCCGTCGCCTCGTCGAGCGTCTGCGTCCCGCCCGGAGGAAGCCGCGGCCCGCCCGCCGATGAGTCGAGCGCGTCCAGGTACGCGTCGAGTCGGGCGGCATTCCAGCGCCGGTTCATGCCGTCGAAGGCATGGGCGCCGGGCCCCACGGCCTCGTAGGGCCGGCGTTCCCAGTAGGCGAGGTTGTGGCGGCTCTCGTGCCCGCGTCGCGCCCAGTTCGAGATTTCGTAGCCGTGCCAGCCCAGCTCCGAGAGGAGGTGGACGGCGTGGTGGTACTGGGCCGTCGCGCGGTCCTCGTCCTGCACCTTGAGCGCGGCTTCGCGCCAGCGTCTGGCTCCGGAGGTCGTCGGGAGATGATCGCCACCCGGCCCGGTCAACCCCTCGGCGTCCGGGTCGTCGAGCGTCAGGGCGTAGAGCGAGAGATGGTCGGGCGCCAGGGCGACGGCGCCCTCGAGCGTGGCCATCCAGGTTGCCTGCGATCCGCCGGGCACGTCGTAGAGCAGATCGAGGCTGACCGACTCGATGCCCGCTTCGCGAGCCTCGGCCACGGCAGCCGCCACGTCCTCGGGTCGATGGCGCCGGCCGAGCCGCTTCAGCTCGGCGGCATCGAGGCTCTGCGCGCCAAACGAGACCCGGTTGATGCCGGCCCGTCGAAGAGCGGACGCGTCACCTCGCTCGTCGGCACCGGGATTTGCCTCCAGCGTGACCTCGGCATCTTCGGCCAGGCCGAATCGTCGTCCGACGAGGGCGACGAGCCTCGCGAGGTCGTCGGCCGGGACGAGTGACGGCGTCCCGCCGCCGATGTACAACGAGGCCAGCGGCTGACGGCCAGCCGGGTCCGGCGGCCCGAAGCGACGGTCAAGCTCGTCCGCGCGTAACTCGATTTCGGTTTCGAGGGCGGCCAGTAGACCGGCGATCCGGTTCCGCGGGCCGCGGGCCTCGTTCCCGGCGTACACCACGAAGTCGCAATACGGGCAGATCGATATGCAGAACGGGATATGGACGTAGAGAGCAACGGGCGGAGCTGCCGGCGGTGGCCAGCCGGTCGCCGGGTCGGCCACAGCAGTGCCGGCCATTTCCATCGTCCTCACCGATCGGGCGGTGCCGACTCCTGGTGACCGATGACCCGCCAGCCGTCCGGGGTCCGGCGTCGCTTGTCGATCTCTTCCTCCTCGCGGCCGCGGGGGAGGAACTGGCCCGCGTGGCCGGTGCACAGGAAGACGGCGAAGCGGGTGACGGCATGCCCGAGGAAGGCGGCAGCAATCCCGCCCGTGACACCGGTCACCCAGCCGCCGGTAAGACCGATGACGAGCGCCATCGCGAGCATGTAGCGGTTCCGCCCCGGCGCCCCGAGACGTGTTGCGAGTGCATAGAGGAGGGCCTGGATGGCGTTCGCAGCGGTCGGGTTCATGTCGGTCATGAGGAGGATCCCGAAGATCGCCCCGCGGAACGTAACCTCGTCGATGAGCGCAGTCACGACGCTGTTGACGAGCGCGCCCGGGTACGACCAGGCGTCCGGGAAGCGGATCCGGTGATAGCGGTAGGCGGCGATACCCAGCGCCAGGCTCGGTCCCGATGATCGCGTAGAGGAAGCCGTAGAGGACCGTCTTGCCGCGATCGCCCGCTCCGAGGAGGAACTCGTCGCGCGGGGACGGGTGGATGAAGAAGATTCCGGCGATGAGCGCGAGCCCGAGCCCGTACCAGGCCAGACGCCGGCGGAAGGGCGGCGGGCGGCCATCGGTGGCCTCGTCGTATTCGGCCGCACTGAACCGCTCGGCTTCCAGTCGCAGCATCACCAGCAGGAGCGCGAGGCCGGCGGCGATCAGCCGCTGCAGGGTCGGAAGCCAGTCCTCCACGGCCGCTACGCCTCGTCCATCCGAAGCATCGCGAGGAATGCCTCCTGCGGGATCTCGACCGACCCGACCCGCTTCATCCGCTGCTTGCCTTCCTTCTGCTTCTCGAGCAGCTTCCGCTTCCGCGTGATGTCGCCACCGTAGCACTTGGCGAGGACGTTCTTGCGCATCGCCCGTACTGTCTCGCGGGCGATGACATTCGAGCCGATTGCCGCCTGGATCGGGATCTCGAACATCTGGCGCGGAATGAGCTGCTTGAGGCGTTCGGCAAGCACGCGGCCGACCGACTGGGCCTTGTCGCGATGGACGATGAGCGAGAGTGCGTCGACCGGCTCGCCGTTGACGAGGATGTCGACCTTGGCGAGGTTCGCCGCGCGGTAGCCGAGCTCCTCGTAGTCCATCGAGGCGTAGCCCTGGCTGCGGCTCTTGAGCTGGTCGAAGTAGTCGACGATGAGCTCGGCGAGCGGCATCTCGAAGTGAAGCACGACGCGGGTCGGGTCGAGGTACTCCATGTTGACGAACGTGCCGCGGCGGTTCGTCGAGAGCTCCATCAGCGGCCCGATGTACTGACTCGGCGTGACGACGCTGAGCTTGACCCAGGGCTCCTCGATCTGCTCGATGTCCGTCGGGTTGGGGAGCAGGGCGGGGTTGTCGATGACGACGTTGCCGCGGCCCAGCGTGAGCACGACGTGGTACTCGACCGACGGCGCCGACGCGATCAGGTCGATCCCGAACTCACGCTCGAGCCGCTCCTGGACGATCTCCATGTGAAGCAGGCCGAGGAAGCCGCATCTGAAGCCGAACCCGAGCGCGACGGAGCTCTCGGGTTCGTACGTGAACGAGGCGTCGTTGAGGTGGAGCTTCTCGAGCGCCTCGCGGAGCAGCGGGTAGTCCTCGCCGCTGACCGGGTAGATGCCGGCGAAGACGAGGCTCTTCGCCTCCTGGTAGCCGGGCAGCGGCTCCGCGGCCGGACGAGCGACGGTCGTCACGGTGTCGCCGACCTGGGCCTCGCGGACGTTCTTCAGTCCGGTCGCGATGTAGCCGACCTCCCCGGCAACCAGCTGCTTGACGGGCACGAGCTGCGGCCGGAAGACGCCTAGCTCGAGCGGCTCGGCTTCCGCACCCGACGCCATCAGCCGGATCTCCTCGTGCTGGCGGAGCGTGCCCTGGGCGAGCCGGACGTACACGACCACGCCCTTGTACGCGTCGTAGTGGCTGTCGAAGATCAGGCCCTGGAGCGGCTTCGAGGGATCGCCCTTCGGGGCCGGGATCCGCTCGACGATTGCTTCGAGGATCTCCGGGACGCCGGTCCCATCCTTGGCCGAGGCGAGGATCACCTCCTCGCGCGGGATCGCCAGCACGCTCTCGAGCTCCTCGATGATCGTGTCCGGGTCGGCCGACGGCAGGTCGATCTTGTTGAGCACCGGAATGAGCGTCAGGCCCTCGCGCATCGCCAGGTGGACGTTGGCGAGGGTCTGAGCCTCGATGCCCTGGGTGGCGTCGACGACGAGGATCGCACCCTCGCAGGCCTGCAGGCTGTGGCTCACTTCGTACGCGAAGTCGACGTGACCGGGCGTGTCGATGAGGTTCAGCCCATAGGTCTTGCCGTCACGGGCCAGGTATTCGAGTCGGACGGCCCGCGCCTTGATCGTGATCCCCTTCTCGCGCTCGAGGTCCATCGAGTCGAGGACCTGGCTCATCATGTGCCGGCCCTCGACGGTGTGGGTCAGCTCGAGAAGCCGATCGGCGAGGGTCGACTTGCCGTGGTCGATGTGGGCAATGATCGAAAAGTTGCGCAGTCGGGATTGGGGTATCGGCTGGGTCAACTGTCGCCTCGGCCCGTCGAGTCCGGCGGTGCGTGGTCCTGCTGCAGAGCGTAGACGTTCCCATCCGGGGCTCGGAAGAAGAGCCAGCCCCACCCATTGAGCCTCGGATCGTCAAACGCCTCCGCCGCCCAGACGATGTCCGCCACGATCTCGATCCCGGCACTTCCGAGTTCGGCCCGGGCGGCTAGCAGATCGTCGACCGCGAATGCGACCGTCGGCCCGGCTGCGAGAGCAGGAAGGAGACGCTCGTCATACCCGCCCGGCCGGTACACCTCGACCAGGTCGCGGTCCCCGGAATCCAGCTGGAAGACCGCCCATCCGTCGTCCGTGTGTCCGGGCTCCAGGCCAAGGACGTCGCGCACGAACGCCGTCATCGCCACGAACTCGGTCGTCCTGACGCCCAGGAACGACACTCGTTTGACGCGCACGTCGAGCCTCCAGGCGCTGGTTCGATGCCTTTCTCGGCCGGCCGCGCCCACCTCGGGCGAGTCGAGCGGATCATGCCGAGAGTCCAGAGTGATCGCAGATCGGGCCGCCGCGATGATCACGGTGTACAGAAGCGCAGGTGGTCCTGGGCGATGGTCACGAGGCGGCAGTGTATCGGACGGCCAACGCTCCGCAGAGGCGTCGGTAGAATTGCAGGTGATGACCACCGAGGACGCGGGGCCGCATCGCCTTGTCGAAGGCGGCGTCGAGTGGAGGCGCGACAGATTCTCGGTCAGCACGGATCCGGCCCGCCTCGATGTCGCCGCCACCGCGGCGTTCCTTGCGACGACCTATTGGGCGCCCGAGATCTCCGAAGCAGTCGTTCACCGGGCCGTCGAGCACTCGATCGCCTTCGGGCTCTATGACGACGAACGGCAGATCGGCTTCGCCCGCGTCGTCACCGATCGCGCGACGTTCGCCTGGGTCGGCGACGTGTTCGTCCTCGAATTGCATCGCGGCCTCCGCCTCGCGCTGTGGCTGATGCGCTGCATCCGCGCCCACCCCGAGCTGCAGGAGCTTCGCCGCTGGATGCTCGCCTCGGCGGATGCCCGCGCGCTCTATGCCAAGCTGGGCTTCACGCCGCTGAGGGCGCCGGAGCGATTCATGGAGATCTCCGACCTGGACGTCCACCGCCGCCAGCGAGCGCGAGACGCCGGCTCGGGCTGAGGGGGACTCAGGCGCGAACCGCCGCCAGGACCGCAACCCCGACGCTGATCGTCATGACGCCGGCGATCTGGACCCGGCTGAGCCGTTCGCCGAGGAGAACGATCGCGGCGACGGCGGCGATCGCGGCGAACTGGGACGACATGACTGACGCGATCGCGATCCCTTCACGGGCCCCGAAGGCGAAGGACGCGATGCCGATGACCTCGCTGACCCCGGTGACGAGGACCAGCGGCGCGGCCGCCCGAGTCAGCGTGAGACGACGGACGACGATCAACGGCAGCGCGATCACGAGCACGCCGATCAGACGCGCCGGCAGCGCCGCCCAGGCGAGCGGCAGCTCCTGGCCGATCAGGCCCGAGACATAGAGGTTGATCCCGAACGACGCGGCAGCCGCGAGGGCAAGAAGCGCCGTCGGGATCGGGCCGAACCGGGCACCCTCGATGCGTTCGGGATGGCGCTCCGAGGCCGCGAGGACGACGCCGACCACGATGCCGCCGAGGATCAGCCCAGCACCGGGCGCCAGCTGCTCTCCGGCGATCACGGCGATGACGGCGCCGATCGCACCCTCCGTCGAGGTGATCGGCCCGACGACCGAGACCTTGCCGCTGCGCAACGCCGTCAGGACGAACAGGATCCCGATGACGTTCGAGAAGCCCGCCACGGCGAGCAGCGCGACCTCGCGTCCACCGAGGCTGACCGGACCGGCGATGGCGACCAGGGGCAGCGTGACGATGATCCCGATCAGCATCACCCAGGCGAGCGTCGAGGAGGCGCCGATCAGCCTCGCGCTCCGCGACGAGCAAAGGATGGACACGGACCAGCAGATGGCGGCGCCAAGGCCACCGAGAATGGGGATCACGGAGCGAAGTGTGGGGCATCGCGGTTGGCCCCATCGGGGAGCCTCTGCTACCATGCGCCTCCGTGCCGTCACCGCACCGTGACGGCTGCCCATCTCATCATTTCGTTCCTGTGAGGTTCGACCCTTGGCCAAGACGCCCCGCACCTGGACGGGCGCACGCACGCCGTCAGGACTGAAGCGCGTCCGACAGGCCGAGCGTCGCCGCGAGATCCTTCAACCCCGCCGCAGCGCCGCGAAGACGTACGTCGCGAAAGCCCTCGATGTCGCCACCCATGGAGCCGACGCCGAGACCGCCGCTACCGCCCTGGCGGAGGCCCATCAGGCTCTCGATCGCGCGGCGAAGGCCGGCGCGATCCACCCGAATGCCGCGGCGCGCCGCAAGTCCCGCCTGACGCTGAAGTTCAATGCCGCGACCGGCGGAGCACACGTCCAGACGTCGACGCGCGTGACGAAGACGACGAGCAAGGCCCAGGCCGTGAAGGCCGCCAAGAGCCGGATCGCCGCCTCCAAGGCTGACAAGGCAAAGGGCGCCCAGACGGCGGCCGGCAAGGCCCGTGCGGCGCTGTCCAAGACAGCTCGCGCCGATGCGGCCGCGAAGGCCGCCGCGACCGCCGCGGAGCCCGCAACGACGACGAAGGCGCCGGCCAAGACGAGCGCGAAGTCCGCGTCGAAATCCGCATCGAAGCCCGCCGCCAAATCAGCGACGAAGGCCAAGGCCACGGCCGCGAAGCCCAAGGCGACCGCCAAGGCCCCGGCCAAGAAGACCGCTGCGAAGGGCTAGCTCCCGCCCGCAGTCACCGATCGCCCCGAGCCTGCCTCGGGGCGATTGTCATGTCCGGCTCAGCTCCGCGACGCCATCGGGCCGAGGCTTTGGCCGGAACAGCCCATACAGCACCCCGCCCCCGACCGCGCCGGCCGTCGTCAGCACCACTAGGAATCCGGCCGTCGCGAACTGCTGGTTCCAGTAGAACGATGTGAACGAGGCGGTGTCGGCGACCCCGACCAGCGCGAGATCGGCGCCCCGGCCATCCGCCAGATACCTTGAGTAGACGCAGTTCGCGCCCGACTCGCATTGGGGCGGGATTGGCTGCCTGGTCACCGGATCGACGCGGTTGAAGTCCGGGAACCCTCCGTCGCCGAAGAAGAACAGCGCCTTCACGACGAGCAGCAGGATCGCGAGCGTCAGGGCCGTCGCCAGCCCGGCCAACGCCGCGTTCGCGACGATCCGGCGCCACGGGCCCGCCCGTCGATCGCTGCGCTGGTTGGCGTAATAGCCGATCAGGAGCCCGGCCGGCAGGGCGAGAAGCCAGTAGATGGGTTCGATCGGGATGACGAGGAGGAAGCTGACCGCCATCGTCAGGGCCATGCCGATTCCGACATAGGCGGCGGCGATCGCGCCGCGGTCGAAGAAACGGGTCACGTGCCGGCGCCGACCCCGACGCTCCCGGACGCAGGCGATCCGGCGATGCCCGGCCGCCCGAGCGCGCGCCCGGCCGAGGTAGCGAGCCCCATCGCCGAGCTCGCCCTCGATTCGGAGGAGGCGGTTGTACTTCGCGACTCGCTCGCTCCGCGACGGGGCGCCGGTCTTGATCTGGCCCGTGCCCATCGCGACGACGAGGTCGGCGATCGTGGTGTCCTCGGTCTCGCCGGATCGGTGCGACACGATCGCCGTCCAGCCGGCCCGCCGGGCGAGCTCGATCGCCTCGATCGTCTCGGTCAGCGTGCCGATCTGGTTGAGCTTGATCAGGACGCTGTTCGCGGCCTGCTCGTCGATCGCCCGCTGGATCCGCTCCGTGTTCGTGACGAGCAGGTCGTCGCCGACGAGCTGAACCCGGTTGCCGAGGCGACGCGTCATCTCGACCCAGCCCGCCCAGTCGTCCTCGGCCAGGCCATCCTCGATCGAGATGATCGGGAACCGACCGACCCAGTCGGCCCACAGGTCGATCAGCGCGCCGGACTCGAGAGTCCGGCCCTCCCGCGCCAGGACGTAGCGGACCGGTCCTCCGCCGTCGCCTGAGCCTTCTTCGACGAGCTCAGTCGTCGCCGGATCGAGCGCGATCGCGACCTCGTCGCCCGGCGAGTAGCCTGCCTTCTCGACCGCCCGGAGGATGACCTCAACCGCGGCTTCGTTCGAGCCCAGGCTCGGGGCGAACCCGCCCTCGTCGCCCTGGCCGGTCGCGTGGCCCTCGTCGTGGAGGATCCCGCGCAGCACGGCGAAGATCTCTGCGCCGGCCCGGAGCGCCTCCGCGTACGTCGGCGAGCCGATCGGCATCACCATGAATTCCTGGAAATCGGTCGAGTCCTGAGCGTGCTTGCCGCCGTTGAGGATGTTGAACATCGGCACCGGCAGCGTCCGCGCGCCGGCACCGCCGAGATAGCGGAACAGCGACAGGTCGTGCGCGGCCGCTGCCGCATGGGCGCACGCAAGCGAGACGCCGAGGATCGCGTTCGCCCCGAGCTCCGCCTTGTTCGGCGTGCCGTCGAGATCCCGAAGCACCGCGTCGATCCCCGCCTGATCGGCCGCGTCGAGCCCGTAGATGGCCGGGGCGATCACGTCGGTCACGTTGGCGACGGCCTGCAGGACGCCCTTGCCGCCGAACCTCGCCTTGTCGCCGTCGCGTAGTTCGACCGCTTCGTGGGCACCGGTCGAGGCGCCTGACGGGACGGCCGCCCGCCCGACCGAGCCGTCGCCGAGGACGACATCGACCTCGATCGTCGGATTGCCGCGCGAATCGAGGATCTCGCGGGCATCGACGATCTCGATCGTCGTGTTCGTGGACGCGGTCATGCTTTCGACCCCGCCTTGGTCTTCGCCTTGGTCTCCGGCTTCGGGCGATCCAGGAGAACCGCGATGCCGGGCAGCTCGCGACCCTCGAGGAACTCCAGCGAGGCGCCGCCGCCGGTGCTGATGTGCGTCATCTTCTCCGCGAGGCCCTGCTGCTCGAGTGCCGCCACGGAGTCGCCGCCGCCGACCACGACCGTCGCACCGTGTTCCGCGCGGTCGGCCAGGAATTGGGCGATCTCCTTGGTCCCGTGGGCGAACGAGGGGATCTCGAACACGCCGAGCGGCCCGTTCCAGAACACGGTCTTCGCAGGTCCGAGGGCCTCTTCGATCGCCCGCCGCGAGTTCTCCCCGACGTCGACGATGTGCCAGGACGCCGGGAACTTCTCGGTCCCGACGGTCTTGTACTCGGTGCCGCGGGTGACCTCTTTGGCGATCACGACGTCCGTCGGGAGGATGACCGGCACGCCGCGCGCCTCGGCCGCGGCCAGGATCCGCCGCGCGTCCTCGACCCGATCGTGCTCTGCGAGGCTCTTCCCGACGGACTTGCCCTGGGCGAGGAGGAACGTGTTCGCCATCCCGCCGCCGACCACCAGGATGTCGACCTTGCTGATGAGGGACTCGAGGACCCCGATCTTGTCCGACACCTTGGCGCCGCCGAGGATCGCCGCGAACGGACGCGCCGGGCTCTCGACGAGTTGGGAGAGCATCTGGATCTCGCGTTCCATGAGCAGCCCCGCATACGCGGGCAGGAGCTTCGGGACACCAACAGTCGAGGCGTGGGCCCGATGGGCGGTTCCGAACGCGTCGTTGACGTAGACGTCCGCGTACGAGGCGAGCTTGGCCGCGAACTCCGGGTCGTTCTTCTCTTCCGCAGCGTGGAACCGCAGGTTCTCGAGGAGGATCGCCTCGCCGCCGCGGAGGCGCTTGATCGCATCTTCGGTGCCGACACCAAGCGCGTCGCCGGTGACCGGGACGTTGCGGCGGAGCAGCGCCGAGATCCGCTGGCCGACCGGGCGAAGGCGGAGCCCGTCCTGGACCTTGCCATCGGGCCGGCCGAGGTGACTGGCGAGGATCACCTTTGCTCCCTGCCCCAGCAGGGCGTTGATCGTCGGCAGCGCGGCCCGAATCCGCGAGTCGTCGGTCACCTTGCCGTCTGCCAGGGGGACGTTGAAGTCGACGCGCAGGAACACGCGCTTACCCGAGGCGTCCAGGTCGCGGATCGTCAGCTTTTCCATGCGGGAGGCCGGTCAGGCTCGACCGGCAACCGGCAGGCGCGCGGCCACGAACCCGATCAGGTCGGCGACGCGGCAGCTGTAGCCCCACTCGTTGTCGTACCAGCTGATGACCTTGACCATCGTCCCGCCGAGCACCATCGTCGAGTCCGCGTCGATGATCGACGAGCGGCTGTCGCCCCGGAAGTCGGTCGAGACGAGCGGCTCGTCGCTCACGCCGAGGATGCCCTTGAGCGGGCCTTCGGCGGCGGTCCGGAAGGCGTCGTTGAGCTCCTCCACGGACGTCGGTCGCGAAACGTCCGCCGTGAAGTCGACGACGCTGACCGTCGGCGTCGGAACCCGGAGGCTGAAGCCGTCGAACTTGCCCTTGAGGTCTGGGATGACGAGAGCGAGGGCGATCGCTGCGCCGGACGTCGTCGGGATGATGTTCAGCGCGGCTGCCCGAGCACGGCGCGGGTCCTTGTGGGCGACGTCGAGGATCTTCTGGTCGTTCGTATAGCTGTGGATCGTGTTCATCAGGCCACGCTCGATGGTCAGCAGGTCGTGGACGACCTTCGCCGCGGGCGCGAGGCAGTTCGTCGTGCAGCTGGCATTGCTGATGATGTTGTGCCGTTCGGCGTCGTACGTGCCTTCGTTGACGCCCAGGACGATCGTGATGTCCTCGCCCTTGGCCGGGGCGCTGATGATCACCTTCTTCGCGCCGGCCGTGATGTGGGCCGCCGCCTTCTCGGCGTTCGTGAAGAGGCCGGTCGACTCGAGGACGATGTCGACACCGAGATCGCCCCAGGGCAGGGCGGCCGGATCCTTCTCCTTGAGGACCTTGATCTCGTGGCCGTCGATGATCAGCGCGTCGTCCGTGTGGTCGACGGTGCCCGGGTACGCGCCGTACGTGGAGTCGTGCTTGAACAGCAGCGCGTTCAGCGACGTGTCGACGAGGTCATTGACCGCCACGACCTCGACGTCCGGGGTCCGCTCGATGAGCGCCTTGAGCGATTGGCGGCCGATCCGCCCGAAGCCGTTGATGCCGACTCGCACTGCCATGAGGGGCTCCTTCGCGACGCGCTCGCCCACCGACGGACGAGCGACAATGTTGCTGTTCGAGGTTGGGCGTCGAGTCGGCGCCGGTCAGGACCGCGCGCGACTGCCGAACGTATGGTCGCATCGTACGCGGTCGGCCGTCGAGAGCCGCTCAGCCAACCCGTGCGGGCCGCTTGCAACGAGGTATCGGACACACGAAGGGGGCCCGCCGTCGCCGGCGAGCCCCCTCCGGGCGATTCGGTATGAGCGGGGATCAGCCCCCGATCTTGAAGACCTTGCCTTTGCAGATCGGACAGGTCCCGGACAGTGCCGGCTTGCCGTTCTTCATGGTGATCTTCTGGGGATTCTGAACTTCAACCTTCTGCTTGTCCTTGACGCAATACGCTTCGGCCATGGAGAGGGCTCCTCCTGTTCAGCGTGGCGGCACGGGAACCCATGTCCCGCGTCCGCAGATCACGTGTGTGTCCACAGGGACGGTCGCCAGCGATCCGTCCCGGCCTGGTGCTTCTGGCGATCGATCTCTGCGAGGATCAGGAGGCTTTCCAGCCCCGTCTCCACGCACGCAGCCTCTGCCGCATCCTTGGCCGCACCTTCAACGAACGCACCGGTTGTGCGCTGTGCGTAGACCGCACAGACGACTCCAGCCCGGCAGCGGGCAAGTGTGGCCAGGACGAGCAGTGCTGATGCCTCCATCTCGAAGTTCAGGACGCGCTGGCGCGCCATGTCCTCCGCCAGGTCAGGGTATCGGATGGGCAGCTGCGGGATGGGGCGCCCTTGCGCCCCGAAGAATCCCGGTGCCGTTGCCGTGACCCCAACATGGTTCCGGTGCCCGAGCCGCTCGGCTGCCTCGATGAGCGCCAGGACCGCCTCATAATCGGCGACCGCTGGATACCCATCGTGGACAAAGAAGCTCGTGGTCGACTCGAGCCGGACTGCTCCGGTCGAGATGATCAGGTCCCCGAGGGCGACCTCCGGTTGGAGGGTCCCGCAGGAACCGACGCGGATGAATGTCGGCCTTTCCGTGATCGCCAGGATTTCTGCCACCACGATCTCGACGTTGTCCGTGCCGATTCCGGTCGAAACGACCGAGACACGTTCGCCGCGAAACGTCCCGGTGACCGAGGCGAACTCACGGTGCCGCCGCGACATCTCGACGGAGTCGAGACGCGTGGCGATCCGGTCTGTCCGGTCGGGGTCACCAGGGAGGAGGATGTACTCGGCCAGTTCTCCCGGGCCGAGTCCGATGTGGTATTGCCGTTCCCCCAGTGGGAGTGCGACGCGGTGGTCCGCGTTCGGCAAGCCCTTTTCCCTCGCTCAGGTGGTGCTTCGCAGGTGCGAAACTCGGCCGAGGATAGTCCCGTGCTCAAACGTGCGTCAAGCACGATCGCTGAGCGTGGCCACGCACGAGCCGTCATTTCGGTCCCTGCATGGCCGTCAGAGCGGCCAGGCGGGCGGCGATTCGGGCGGCCACGAGGCGTCGTGCACGACGGCGTCGAAGCAGCGTGACGCCCACCGAAGCGAGCGAAATGAGCACGATTCCGAGCATTCCGGCCGTGCTCGGTGACTCAGGACCGAGAAGCCCGCCCGCCTGCCGGCGAGCCGGCGCCGGTGCGGCCGGCCCCTGCGCGGGAGGCTGTTCGGTGGGAGTTGCACCAATTGACGTCGGATCGAGCGTGGGATCGCCGACTCGCACGAGACCGGCGGGGTCCTCGACGACGATCCGGTAGGCGTCGCCGTCGCGTTCGACGCGTCCCGTGGCGTTGAGGGCGTCGCCAGGCTCGAGAAGTGGCAGGTACTCCGCGGCCTCGCCGAGCAGGGCGACACGCCCGACCGCGGTGCCGTCGTCGAGGAGGAAGGCATCCGCGGCGAGCTCCGTGACGAGCCCGCCGACGCGAACCACGCTTCGCACGTGGCCAGCGAGGTCCACCAGGTTGACATTCGGGGCGGACGAGGGTGACGCCGTCGTTCGGGTCCCCGCCGCGCCGGGCCCAGCCGCCGGGTCCGGCTCGTCGCTGCTCCCGCTCGCAGGACGGGCGCCGCCGATCGCGACGTCGGCGGGACCGCGTGGTGCGATCGACCAGCGCCGGTCCGTCGCGCCGGGGTACGGCCGTCGTACGATCCCGACGATCGTCGCAACCCGGCCCTCGACGAGCGTTGTGGACGGGATCCCCGCCCCCACGAGGCCACTAACCACGACCGGGTCGCGGCCGACCGAGACTTCGGCCCGCCACCGATCGCCGAGCTTCTTGACGTCGACGACCGTGCCGGCCACGCGCACCAGGCGCCATTCGTGCGCAGCCGTCGGCGACCGCTGCAGATCGAGGGCGAGCGGCTTCGCACCCGCCGCGACGGTGGCGATCGTCTCCGCTTTGACGCGTGGAGCGTCGTACGCTCGCCCGATCGTCCCCTCGACGCGGATCCTGGTTCCGACTGCCGGTGCCTTGGCCTCCGTCGGGATGAGGACCTCGACGCCCGCCGTTCGATCCTCGATCACGATCCGCCGACCCGTCGCATCGAGGAGGTCATGGCGCGTCGTGACGAGGCCCTCGATCGTGACCGGACCATCCGAGCGGCGGACCGCCTCCGCGATCGAGATGTTGCCCTCGGCGGGTTTCGCCGATGCGGTTGGCGAAGGGCTCCGCGAAGGAGAGGGAGTGGGGCTCAGCGTGGGTGTAGGGGAGGGCGTGGGGCTGGGGCTCGCGACAAGGCGGACATCGCTGGAGCCACGGGGCCAGACCCGATAGCCATCGAGGGCGCCCTTGCGAGACGCGCGCTGGCCGGCCACCCCGACGATGTCATACGTTGCTCCGACGGTCACCGAATCGACCGTCAGCCCGCTCGATGCGTCGGCGACGATCCGGACCTGTCCGCCGGTCGTGACCAGGAACAATGTGACGTCGCCACCGCTCGACGTCGTCGGGCGCGCCTCGATCCGGCCGCGCACCATCACGAGCCGGCCTTCGAGCGATTCGCCGAGCGAGGCAGCGTCCGCATGCACGGGCTCCGGGAGCGATCCGGAGCCGGCCACCAGGATGCCGCCCGCCGCCGGCCGGACCTCGAGCTGGCCATACGGGTCGGCGAGAGCCCCTCGTACCTCCACTCGTGCCCCGCGGAGCGGTGTAGCAACACCATCCGGGATGCGGACGACAATTCCCCCGGTCGGATCCTGGACCGCGACGAGGTTCGGCGCGCCGAGCCGCCCCGCTTCCGCGGTCACGACGCCCACCACCGCCGCGGTCGCGCCGATCGGGAGCAGGCGGGCGTCGCCGATCGGTAACGCCATTGGCGAGGGAGACGGAAGAGGCGTCGACGTCGGCGTCGGCATCGCGGTCGGGACCGGCGTCGGAGTAGCTGTGGGTGCCGGCGTCGGAGCGGCGGTCGAGGCCGGCGTCGGAGTCGGACTCAGGCCCGGAGAAGCGCTCGGGGAGGCGGACGGCGTTGAGTCCTCGGTCGGCGCGGGGCTCGGCCGTTCGGCGGGCGTCGGCGTCGAGATCAGGTTCTGCGGCGACGGCGCCGCCCGGACCGCGAAATCGGCGGCATTGTCGTTCGAATCCGCGCCGTTGCCGAGCGAGCCGCCGGGCAGCCGCTCGATGCTCTCTCCGCTCGCCGGAGCGGGCGCTACAAGCCCTTCAACGAACTCGTTGCTCGCGTCGCCCCAACCGACAGCGTCCACCGCCACGCCGCCGATCGGACGGAGAGCGATCGCGCCTCCAGTTGACGCGAAGCCACCCGTGTACGTGGCGTCGGCAATTGCAGCGTGCAGGCCGGACGCATTCGCAACGAGGACGTGTCGCCCGGGTTCGACGATCGTCGTCGTTGTCCAGGCGGCCTTGCGGGTGATCGTTCCTCCGCTCGTCGTCACATAGACGAGCTCGAAGCCCATGAGGTCGATCGGGGCCGAACCGGCGTTCGTGATCTCGGCGAACTCGTCAGAGGCCGAGGCGCCGCCGGTCATGACCTCTGAGACGAGGAGCGTGGACTTCGGCCACGGGACGGCCGACATCACCCAGGCTGCTGCCGCGGGCGACAACGCCCGACCGTGACCAATCGAAGGCGTAGCCAGCACGAGCACGAGAAGCAGGGCGAACTGACCGGCGCGCCGGACGCTATCCATCGACGACCTCCCGGAGGGGCGGGCTGGGCAGCGGCGGCAGCCGACGGGCGTGTCGCTGACGTTGTAGCAGTCGGCGCTGCACGCCGGCTCTCCACGCGTTCAACGCGGGCTGCACGCGGTATGCACCCGGTCTGCACGCGGGTTGCATCGCCGGTTGCAGCTCATCTGCGCCGAGACATCCTCATCGGTCCGGGGTCGATTGCACTACGATGTCGCGATACATCCCCGGCACCGCACATTCCTGCCGTCTGGAGGCACCCGTGGCACGCGCCAAGAGGACCGACCGCGCCGAAGCGCGCCGTCGTTATCGCGCCACCGTGATCGATGAGCCGTTGAGCGAGCTCGACGACGACGACGCCGACGAGCTCGAAGCCGCAGAGCCAGCAGCCGACCGCGCGCCGGCCGCCCGAACTCGCAGCCGGGCGACAGCCGCCCCCTCGCCGGCGCCAGTGCCGCGGCCCAGCGTGATGGGCGCATTCCGTGCGGCCTTCCGCCCAACCGACCTTCGTGGCGATCTCGCCGCCCTGCCCGGCCTGCTTCGCCACCGGTCGTTCTTTATCCCTCTCGCGATGATTCTCGCGGCGGCCGCGATCATCGTGGTGACTGGCGGAACCGAGCCGATCAGTCGATCCCTGAGCCCCTACTTCCTCGCGCCGCCGCCGGTCGCGCCGGTCTTCCTCGCGGGCTTCCTCGCCCCTCGGGCGAGCTACCTGATCGGCGGACTGCTCGGGCTGATCGCGTCGGTCGCGATCGTCGCCGTCCTGTCGTCTCCCGCCCTGCAGCAGGTGGTGACCGGAACGCCGGGCGCGACCGTCCTGCAGCCCGACCTGCTCGCCTATTCCTTCTTCGTCTCGATCGTCGGTGGCGCGTTCTACGCGGCAGCGGCAGCGTGGTACAAGCGGTTCCTCGCGCTCGCGAACCCGGCCCGGGCCGCCCGCCAGGCGAACCGCCCAACCGGAAAGCCGGGCGACCGTTCGCGCCGTCGAGGCACGGACGAGCGGCCACTCCTCGCCCGCCGCCGCTGAAACGCCCGGCGTTTCTGGCTCAGCCGAGGCGGCGCATCCCGGCGTGACCAAGCTGGCGAACGCCGTCCGGCCGATCGGGCGCACCGGCGGCAGCAGCAGCTTCGACGAGGGGTCGAACCTCGCGAGCAATGACGTTGACGACCGACGACTCGCGCTGAAGATCGCCGTCCACGAGGAGTAGCGCGTGGCGCCGGACGACGCCGCGCAACCGCGCCCAGGTGTCCGGCCAGAGCGTGACGTTGACCATGCCCGTCTCGTCCTCGAGGGCGAGGAACACGGTGCCCTTCGCGGTCATCGGGTGCTGGCGAGTGACGACCAGGCCGCCGATGCGGACCGGTCCCTGGCGGCGCTCCGCGAGGTCCGCGTTCGGGACGGCGCCCAGCTGCTCAAGCGCCGGCCGATAGAGCGAGACGACCTGGCGTCGGGCATCGAGACCGACGACGGCATAGGCATCGCCGATCCGCTCCGATTCGGTGAGGCCGGGAAGCGTCGGGGCGTCGGTCGGGGGCAGCCGGAGGTCCATCGGCCTGCCCGCCACACGCCCCGGCACGGAGCCACGCACGGACCCGGCGACTTCACGGAGCTGCCAGAGCAGCTCGCGCCGCGGCTGCCCCAGCGAATCGAGCGCCCCGACCCGGATCAGCCGCTCGATCGTCTCCTCGCCCAGGCCGGTCCGCTCGACGACGTCGGCAAGTGAGCGATACGGGCCGCGCTCGAGCTCCCGGTCCAGGAGCGTCTCATGCTCCTCGCCGATCCCCTTGACGAGCCCGAGACCGAGGCGGACACCCCAGCCGACGGCCCCACCGATCGCCCAGCGTTCGCGGGCCGCGATCGAGGGCATCACGCAGCTCGGCGACCGGACGGGATCCGGCCGCCGGTCGATGCCCGCGTCATCGGGGAGTGGCTCGTCCGTTCCGTCCGCCCTGGCCCAGCCCGGCTGCCCGACCCACTCGGTCGTCGTCTTGTAGCGCGACCGGTTGACGTCGACCGGCAGGACCGCCACCCCGTGCCGCTTCGAATCGTTGACGAGGACCTCGACCGGGTAGAAGCCCATCGGCTGGGCGTTGATCAGCCCGACAAGGAACTGGGCGGGGTAGAACAGCTTGAGGAACGACGACTCGTAGGCCGTCCGGGCGAACGCGGCGGCGTGCGACTTCGCGAAGCCGAACGAGGCGAACGCGGCCACCTGGCGGAAGAGCTCCTCGGCGACCTCCTCGGTCATCCCGGGCTGGCGCATGCAGCCGTCGTGGAACTGCTGATGGAGCTTCTCCATCTCGCGGGTCGAACGCCACGTCCCCATCGCCCGGCGGAACCCGTCCGACTCGGCCGGCGAGAACCCGGCGACCTCGATCGCGATCCGCATGACCTGCTCCTGGTAGAGGATCACGCCCATCGAGTCGCGAAGGACCGGTTCGAGACTCGGATGGAGGTAGGTCACGGGCTCGAGACCCTGCTTCCGGCGGAGGAACGGGTGAACGGCGTTGCCCTGGATCGGGCCCGGCCGGATGATCGCGACCTCGACGACGAGATCGTCGAGACTGGACGGCTTCGATTTCGGCAGGGTCTGCATCTGGGCCCGGCTCTCGACCTGGAAGACCCCGACGGTATCGGCCGCCTGGAGCATCTCGAAGACCTCGGGAATGTCTTCTGGCAGGCGGTCCAGGTCGATGCACCCGGCGCAGTCGTGCTCGATGAGCTGGAGCGTCTCGTCGATCGCGGCGAGCATCCCGAGCCCGAGCAGGTCCAGCTTGATGAGCTTGAGCGTCTCGACGTCGCGCTTGTCGAACTGGACGACGACCCGATCCGGCATCGTCGCCCGCTCGATCGGGGCGATGTCGATGAGCGGGGCGGCCGTGACGAGCATGCCGCCGCTGTGGATCGACAGATGGCGCGGAAAGCCGTCGATCCGGGCACAGAACTCGAGCCAGCGCTCCCAGTCGGAGAGGTGCCTCGTCGTGCCGCCGAGCGCCTGGGGCGGCGGCTCCGGCTCGACCCGCGCCACCTTCGACGTTCCTCCTCGCCCCAGTGCCGCCGTCGAGGGTGACGGCGGATCCCAGCGGCTCGGCCGCCCCAGCCGATCCGTCTGGCGCGGCGGTGGCTCGACCTGGCCGCTCTCCGGATCGATCTGACGCCCATCGACCAGGCCGGGGGCGACAAGCCGCTCCGTGTCCGCCTCGTAACCCGTTCCCTTCCCCGCCCGCAGCCAGGCGACGCTCGCCGGGGTGTCGCCGGGTCCGCCCTCGTCGTCGCCCCGTGGCCCGGGCCGGATCGCCGTCCTCGGGGCTAGCTCGTCTGGGAGCACGCTTCGTGCCTCCCGATCCTGCCCCTCAGCAACCGGGGTGGTACGGGCCACCGATGTAGCAGTCGTGACGTCTGAAATCGGCCGCTGATTCGGTGTCTTTCCTGCCAGTCAGCGCCGGGGACGCTGGGCGGCGGGATTCCGGAGACGCGATCGTGTTGCGTACCACGGGGGTTGCTGACTGGGAGGATTGGCCGGTGACGGCGGTTTCTCCGACCGCGGCCCCGGCCGCGGCGCCAAGCGGTGTCTCGGCGATCCAGCCGAACGGCCGCGGCGCATCCGGGTCCACCGGCTTCGGCGGCTGGCGCCAAGGCGGCACCTTCCCGACGAGCGGGATCCGGGTATTCAGCTGGCCCATCCCGTCGACGAGGCCGCGTCCTTCGGCTTCCGTCGCAGCGAGCACTTCGGCCGGTTCCCCTTCGCCCGTTCGCTTGAAGAACTCGGCGAAGCCGCCGTCCGCCTCCAGGTCGCGCCGGACCATGACCGAGTCGTACGTCTCGAGCGCCTTCGCCACCCGATCGACGAGCGGCCGCGGGAAGCCCAGCGCGACGCCGACCTCCCGTACGGCCGATCGCGCCCGATACGTCACGAGATTGCAGACCATCCCCGTGTGCTCGGGGCCGTAGAGGTTGTAGACGTACTGGATGACCTCCTCTCGTCGCGCCGAGCTGAAGTCGATGTCGACGTCCGGATAGGTCGTCCGGCCCTCGTTGATGAAACGTTCGAACAGCAGGTTGTGCTGAATCGGTTCGACCCGGCTGATCCCGAGGGTGTAGGCGACGATCGAGCTGGCCGCACTGCCGCGACCCTGGGCGGGGATCCCCTGCTCCCGAGCGAATCGCATCAGGTCCCAGCAGATCAGGAAGAACTCGGCGAGCCCTGCCCGCTCGATCACGTCGAGCTCGTGGGCGAGCCGATTGACGACGGGCGAGGTCAGCGGGTGGTAGCGCTTGCGGGCGCCGGCCTGGCACAGCTCGACGAGATACGAGAACGGGGTCTCGCCGTTCGGCACCGGGAAGCCCGGGAAGCGGTACTGCTCGAATCCGAGATCCACGGAGCACGACGCGGCCAGCTCACCGGCCGTCGAGATTCCCTCGGCCCACGCCCGGGCCGTCCGCGGATCGCTCCGGGCAAACGCCGGATCGCCTGGCGGCAGCGCCGCGATCTCCGCCCCGGACTTGAGGTACGACTCACCGTCCTCCCGCCGGAGGTCCGCCAGCTCGTCGAGCGTGCGTCCGTGGCGGATTGCCGTCAGCACGTCCTGGAATTCGCGGCCCTCCGGACGGGCGTAGTGGACGTCGTTCGTCACGACGACCGGCAGCCCGAGCTCATCGGCGAGGGCCGCCGTCTCCGCCACGAGCCAGTCGTCGTCCGGCAGGAGGTGATGGGACAGCTCGAGGTAGAACGCGCCGGGAAACCGGGCCGCGAATGCCGATGCCGCCGCCAGGGCACCCTCCCGATCACCGACCCTGAGCCGGCGGGCGATCTCGCCCTCGCGGCAGCCCGACAAGGCGACCAGGCCCTCGACGTGTGCGGCAAGGAGTTGGTGGCTGAAGCGCGGAACGGCCTTGGTTCCGGCGAGGTTCGCCCGGGAGATCAGCCGGCAGAGGCTCCGCCAGCCCGTTGCGTCGCGGGCGAGGAGCACCAAGTGCGGGCCCCGCTGGCGCTCACCGATGCCGCGATGATCCTCCTTGACGGGCTCGCGATGGCCGGGCAGGCGGGACCGTTCCGGCCGCGGCCGATCCGGCCGTCCCTCGACGGCCCTCGACCCGATCCCGTCGTCTGTTCCGCCGTCCACCGCCGCCCGTCGCCGCTTGCCGCCACGCTTCACCGCTCGCCTGGCGGGGACGACGGCCCGGGCCGGGTCCGCGACGATCGCGTCGAAGAGCTCGACCTCGACGCCGATGACCGGGTGGATGCCGGCCGCCTCCGCCGCGGCGGTGAACCGGACCGCGCCGTAGAGGCCCTGGTGATCGGTGACGGCCAGGCCAGACAGGCCAAGCTCGACGGCCCGCTCCACGAGCTCGTCGGGGGTGGATGCCCCGTCGAGGAACGAGAAGTTCGAATGGCAGTGAAGCTCGGCGTAGGGTCCCATCGGGACGGTTCATGATAGAACAGATGTTCTGTTCTGGATACGACGAAATCGCCGTCCGCCGAACCACCCGGGCCCCGGCAACCGATCGGGGGATAGCCGTTCCTTGCCGTCTGGTGTTCAATGAGTGCAATGGCCGGGACCCGTCACGCTCGGCGCCGCCTCGTTGCACTGCTCTCGGCCCTCGTTGCCGCCGGCGCGCTCGTCTCCGTCGCGCCCCCGACGCGGGTCGCCGCCGCGGACCCGGAAATTGCGCCGCGGGCCCACGTCGAGTCGCTCCTCAGCCACGAGGTCTACGGCTACCTGCCCTACTGGCGGCTCAACTCCGACACCGTCACGCAGCTCAACTACGACCTCATCTCGACGATCGCGTTCTTCGGCCTCGGGATCAAGGCGACCGGCGACATCGACATGGCGTGGCGCGGATCGGTCGCGTACATGAGCGGCAACGCCGTCGCGGTCACGAACGCCGCTCACGCCAAGGGAGTCCGCGTCGTCCCGACGTTCCAGCTCTTCGATTCGGGCAATCTCACGAAGATGAAGGCGTTCCTTGGCAGTACGGCCGCCCAGAATCGGTTCATCGGCCAGGCTCTCGACCTGATGGCCCTCCGCTCAGCGGACGGCGCGAACTTCGACTTCGAGCCGATGCCCGCGTCGATGACGCCCCAATACCTCGCCTTCCTGGATCGCTTCGACACCGCGATGGACGCTCGCTTCCCGGATGCGACGCTCGTCAACGCATCGTCGGCCGGTGCCCCGTCGTCGCTGATCACCGGGCTCGTCCCGATCGTCGACCGGCAGTTCGTGATGACATACAACTACCGTTGGAGCGGCTCGACCGTGACCGGCGCGATCGCGCCGCTCGATCACGCGTCGCGCAACGTCAAGATCCACATGAAGCGGTTCATGGCGTACGCGCCCAAGGAGAGCCTCATCCTCGGCGTGCCGTACTACGGCTACGACTGGCCCGTCACGAGCACGGTCCCGAACGCCACTGTCCGCTCCGACAAGGTCAAGTACGGGGCCGTCAAGTCGGTGACGTATGCCTCGGCCCTGGCCTACTTGGCCAATCACCCGGAGGTCGTCCGCATGTACGACCAACCGGAGGGCAGCAGCTTCTTCACCTACTGGGATGCGTCCCATAACACCTACCGGCAGGTCTACTTCGAGGATGAGCGGAGCGCGGCGGCGAAGTATGAGTACGCGATGGCGACCGGCTTCGCCGGAATCGGCATCTGGACGCTGGGCAACGATGCCGGCCACACGGCGATGTGGGACGCGCTCGCGGTCTTCTTCGCGCCCGACCACGAGATGGCCGTGACCGGCTCGATCCGCAGCTTGGTCAGGCGGAGCGGCCTCGTCGAGGCCTCGCTCGTGTATTCGATCCAGAATCTCGGCGACGTCGCGGAACGCGGGGCGATCCGCTGGCGCGTCCGAAACGAGGTCGGTCGCCAGCTCGCCCACGGTACGCTGATCACGACGACGATCGGTATCGGCAAGAAGCGGACCGCGACGGCGACGATCCAGCTTGGATCGGCCGAGGACTTGCCGGCGGGGAAGCTCACGATCGAGGTCATCTTCGTAACCGCCGACGACGCGTTCGCCAGCCCCCGGAGCGAATTCCGCCAGCCGTTCTAGGGCCGAGTCGGGCGCGCCGAAAATTTCTCGTCGAAACCTCGAAACAACTTTGGGTTGTCTGGCGTCTCAATGACCATGCGAGAGCAGATTCCGACTTTCCTCGCCAGCACGGCCCGGACCGCGGTGATGGTGCTGCTCGCAATGCTGCTGATCCTCGTGCTCCTCCCGGCCATGCTCGCGGCCCAGGCCGCCAGTCCTGGCTGAAACCAACAAACGTCTCGCGCCTGGGGGCTCGGGACGATCAGGCGACGACGACCGCGACGGTTGGCGCCGACCTGCCGGAGGGCCTGGTGAGCGGGTCCGGCCGGCCACGGGACCCCGTCGTGCTGGGGCGCGACGGGGTCCTGTCACGTCCGTCAGGTACGATTCCTCTGTGATCGCTCGATCCGCGCAATCGCCGCGGCCGACGCTGCGCCTGGCGATCCTCCTCCCGCTCCTCCTCGCGGCTTGCTGGTCCGCCTGCGGCTGCACCCAGTCCGTCTCGCCGACGCAGCCCGCGCGTGCCAGCCAATCCAGCGAGCCGAGCCTGACGCCCGTGCCTGGAGGATCGACCGTCGCGACCCCGCCTCCCGCTGGCCAGCCGCCTACCCAGACCGATACGGAGTGGGGACGGATCTGGGATGGAATTCCGCCGTCCTTCCCGCTGGCACGGGACTCAGTGCCGACCGAGACGCGCGACGGCCCGGCAAGTGCGACCTTCGCGTTGGGGATGTCCGCGGAGCAGGCGGCGGACCTTGTCGTGGCTGGACTGACCGAGCGAGGCTCCAGCGTCGACCGGAGCAATCCAGCGGAGGACGGAAGCGTCGTGATCCAGGCGCTCGGGCCGGAACCGCCCTGCGAAATCCAGGTTCGACTGACGCCGCTGTCCGGCACCACCACCATGGTCGTGATGTTCGGTGCAGGTTGCCCCTTCGAGTGAGGTGATCGACCGCGCAAAGTCGGCGCAACGCTCGCCCCTCGACAAGCGTCTAAGCTGAACCGCAGGCACGCGGATCGATCGCACAGGGGGAAGTCATGCAGATCTCGAGGCCGCGCGACCTCGGTCCATTGATCCTCGTCGTAGGCCTGTTGCTGATTCTCCTGGCGGTCACGGCACTGGTCGGCGCCCCTCAAGGCTGAGCCCGCCGGCACGCAACTCAGGTCGCCGCAGGGCGGTTCAGGCGAAGGCGCCGTCCGAGCACCGGAGCGCACGCACCCCAAGGTGCGTAAGCGAGGAGCACAGGCGGCAACGCCCGCATGGGCCGCCATGCGGCGACCGTTCAGTCGTAGAGGCGTTCTAGGTGCCAGGTTCCGTCGGCGCAGTCCTGATAGACGAGTGCCAGCCAGCGGCTTCCGACGACCTTGAAGTAGTCGCGCTCGATCGGGTTGCGCCACCAGGCCTCGGCCACCCGCCAGCGGTTGCAGACCTCGACCGGCTCGCGCCGGCCGTTCCAGCGGATCGCAACGAGCTCCCCGGCATCGTCCAGCTCGGCCTCGATCGACGGATGCTCGCGGAGCAGGCGGGTCATCGGGGCCTCACGGTCGCCACGTCCAGCGCAATTCGGGCAGCGGCGCGTCCGGGTCCGCGATGGCCGCCCGCCTGACTCGGTCCTCCCCGAACGTCAGGGCCAGCCTGGCGAGCTGCCAGCCGAGCCGGGCATTCCGCGCCGCCTGCGGGACGAACAGCGGGAGCTGATGCCCGACGGCCGGCTCGACGCCGGCCAGCTCGAGCTCGATCCGCGAGACGGGCGCCGGCGGCGGCGTTCGCTCGAGGCGGGCGAAGAGGAGCCGCTCGATCGCCTCGGCATCCGCGGTCGGCTCGGGGAAGCGCTGCTCGACGTTCAGGTCAGCGGGAGTTCCGGCTCGAGCGAAGCTGAGGTCGAGCGTGAGGCGGAGATGGGCGCGGGCGGCGGCGGTGCCTCGACCCTGGAGCTGATCGGAAAGCGCGCCGGCGAGCCGGTGGAGGACGAACCGGAGCGGCTCCAGCTCCCCGACGGCCGGCTCGATCGGCAGGGCGAGTGCGAGTCGCTCCGGTGCCCGTCGCGGCTGGAACGGCGCGATCTCCTGTCCCTGGGCCCGGGCGAGGAGGCGTTCGCCCTCATCCCCGAACCGAGCGACGAGCGCGGACCGCGGCAGCTCCGCGACCGCCCCGATCTGGCGCAGCCCAAAGCGCCTGAGGCGAGCCTGGATGTCCGGATCGGGCGTCAGCAGCGAGGCCGACAACGGGGCGAGGAAGGCGGCCTCCCCGCCCGGCCGGACGATCCGCGGCTCCGGCGGCGTGGCGTTGGCGGCGGCGATCGTCGCCGCGAAGCGGGTCCCGGCGATCCCCGGCCGCGGGGCTCCCGGCAGGATCGTGGCGAGGGCGGCAACGAGGCGCCCGACGAGCTCCGGCTCGCTCCCCCACAGTCGGTCGAGCCCGTCGACCTGGATCTCGAGCAGCCCGAACGCGGGATCGCTCTGGTCAGCCGTGCCGGCCAGACCGGGACTGAACCGGGCGAGTGCCTCGAAGGCGGCCTCGACCGCCGCAGCGTCAGCTTCCGGTTCGGGATCGAGGAAGGCCGCCTCAGGCGCGAGCCGGTGGGCGCTCCCGAGCGGGATCCCCCGCCGGACGCCGAGCGCCCGTGCGGCCGGGTCCGCGTCGATGACCGTCCCGTCCGTCCACGGTTGTCCGCCGAGGACGACCGGCCGATCCGTCGGGAAGGAGTCGGAGTGGCGCGCCCTGGCGAGCCGGAGGGGGAGATGTGGCCAGTAGAGGTGGAGAAGACGCATCGGTGGGGATCCGCTTGAGAGGGCCGGTGGGGGCGGCAGTGAGGTCGTCGCGGAGGAGGTCGCTGCGACCTTCGGTGAGGAGGTCGTCGCGAGCGAGGCAGCGGTCGCGCTCCCCTCCCTCCGCGTAGAGGATCCGGAGCTCCGCCCGTCTCCCCGGCGGACCGAACCGGTTGCGGGCGACCGTCACCTCCGTTCGCTGACCGACGACGTCCCGCCCGAGGCGGATCCAGGATCGGCGGGCGAGTTCAAGGCGGAGGCCCGTCGCTTCGGCGACGGCGGTCGACAGGCCGCTGGTCAGGCCCGGTGGTTCGAGGGCGACGAGGAGCGTCTCCGATCGACGGGCCAGCGCGGCGAGCCGGCGGAGGCGGTCCGCGACTTTGGCGGCGGTCGTGCCGGGATCCGGACGCGGCGGCAGGTCGATGACGAGGAGGTCGACCGACCGACCGGCGAGGAGCGCGCCGGCGATCGACAGGCCCTCGTCGAGGGTTTCAGGGGTCAGGACGACGAGCCAGTCGAGGCGCACGCCGCGGGCGACGGCTTCCACCGGATCGAGACTCCTGGCGAGATCGAGCCAGGCGACGATCGCCCCGTCGACCTGGGCCTCTGCCGCGAGCCGGAGGGCGAGGGTCGTCTTGCCGGAGCTCGCTTCGCCGCGGAGGGCGACGCTCGCGCTGCGCGGCAGGCCGCCCGGCCCGAGAATCGCATCGAGCGCCGGAAACCCGGTTCGGACGATCCGCTCCGCGCCGCCGCCACCGGGCGATCCCCGGGGAAGGAGCGGCTCCGGCGGCTCCGGCGCCTCGTCCGGGAGTGGCGCCGTCGCCAGCGCCCCGACGACCCGCGGAGCTGCCGCTCCCCAGCGTGCCTGGAGGGACGCCAGAGCAGCCGACACGTCCGGTGAGAGCGCCGCCATCGCCGTACTATAGAACAGATGTTCTAGTCGATCAATGGGTTTGTCTCGCCCGGCACGGCCGCCCGGCCAACCTTCCTATCAGTATTCTCGGGAGTGGTAAGACGACCCGATCCCGGCCGGCCGACCGGCTCACGCTCGGCCATCGTCGGTAGCAGTCTCCTGGGGACTGTTAGAGACGAACCAGGCCGATTCGCGACGTTAGTAGTCGCTCAGGAACTGGTAACCAACGACGCCTGTTCCCAGGGGCGCGGGCGCGCGGGCGCCGGGCGCGACGACGCCTGTGCCCGAGCGCGCGCGGGCGCCGGGCAGCGCGGGCGCCGGGCGCGCGGCCGCGACCGCCCTCAGGGCAGTGCCACCACCACCAGCCCGAGGGCGATTCCCGTCAGGCCGACCCACTGCGTCGGGCGCAGCCGCTCACCCCAGAGCACCACCGCGACGATCACCGCGACCGCCGGCCCGAACGAGCTCGCCAGCCCGACGATCCAGGTAGGCGCCACCTCGAGGCCGATCGCGAACGCGACGAACCCGGCGATGTCGACGACGCCCGCCGCGACGGCCGCGATGACGGCTCGGTTCGACCGCGGCGCCGACGTTTCGAGCAGCACCGCCGCGCGATGCGGCTTCGCCACCGTGACGATCGCGAGGATCGTCCAGATCGTCGCCGCATTCGCGATCCGGGACGTGACGAGCACCGGCAGCCAGCCGACCGCCTCGATCGGCGTCGCCATGCCGACCGTGAGGACCGCGAAGAGCAGCATCGCAACAATCGAGAAGAGCACGCCGCGCCCGACGATCCTCGTCCCCCGCCAGCCACCTTCGAACACGAGGCCGGTCAGGATCACGCCGAGCGTCGCGAGCGCGGCCCCGGCGGCCTGGACCAGGGTCAGCGATTCGCCCCGGAGAGCGACCGACAGGACGACCGTCAGGCCGCCGTACGCGGCCACGACCGGGCTCACGACCGCGAGCGGGCCGATCCGCAGCGCGGTGAAGAACGAGAGGTACGCACCCGCCGCCACGACCCCGAACGAAGCCGACGCCAGCAAGAGGACCGGATCGCTCGGCAACCTGACCCCGAGTGCGATCCCGATCGCGATGACGATGGCCAGGCTCGACACCTGGGCGATCGCCACGACACGGAGGCTGCCGAGCCGACGCCCGCCGATTGTCGCCATGACGTCGGTCGAGCCCCAGCAGAGAGCGGCGATCAATCCGTAGTCGAGTCCCAGCAGCACGGCCCCAGCCTAGGGGCGGGCAGCTGCGCGCGCGGGGCCGTTCGGCGGCGCGCGACAACCTAGCGGTCCCAGCGCTCCCAGCGAAGGAACTCGGCGGTCGGGACCCAGCCTCGCTTGAGCGACGGCGAGCGCTTGTCGGGCAGCGGATGGCCGACGGGGATCACGCCGACCGGCGCGAAGTCGGCCGGGATCCCGAGCTCCGCCCGAAGGTCGTCGGGGTCCTCGGCGCCGGCGAATCCCGCCGCGAGACCCTCGTCGACTGCGGCGAGCAGGAGGTTCTCGACGGTGCAGCCGACGTCCATCCACCAGTACGGGATCGGCCACTCGATCACCGAGCCGTCGGCGGCCACCTTGTCGGGCTCGGCGTAGCGGTCGCGATACACCTTCTCGCTGACGCATGGGACGAATTGGACCGGGGCCTTGCCGATCCAGCGCCCGAAGCCTGCCTCGTCGTAGAACTCGTCCCCCGCGATCTCGCCGAGGCGCTGCCGCTTCGCCGCATCGGTCACGACGAGGAGCCGCTGGCCCTGGCTGAAACCGGCGCTCGGAGCTCGCTGGGCGATCGCTGCGATCCGTTCGATGACCGCCCGGTCGACCGGCTCATCGGAGAAGTTTCGGACCATCCGGCGGCGCCGGATGACCTCCTGGAACTCCATCGCTGGCTCACTCCTTCGGGCTCCCGGACGCCTGATTTGGACGGGACGTCTGCTACACTCTGGCACCCGCCGACGCCCCGTGCGCGTCCGCGCCCGTGGGGATGTAGCTCAGTTGGAAGAGCACCGCGTTCGCATCGCGGGGGTCAGGGGTTCGAGTCCCCTCATCTCCACCATTTCCTCCCTTTCGTCGAGGCCTGTTCGTCGCGCGTCCGCCAGGAAACTGGCCATGTCTTGGCAGGATTGCAGCGCATCCTTCCCGGGTGGGGGAAGGCTAGACAGGAGTCACCGTGGTCATCGATCCCGTCACGATGCCGGAGGCATACCGGCGGATGCTCCTCGCGGCGCTCGGCGATGACGACCCGGCGGAGGTGATGGCCGGCAGCCCGGACACGTTCCAGTCGCTCATCGCCGACGCTGGGCCCCTGCTGCACGTTCGCCCGGAGCCGGGCGAGTGGTCCGTTGCCGAGTGCCTTGCCCACCTCACGGACGGCGAGGTGATCCTGACCGGCCGCTATCGCTGGATCCTCGCCGAGGACGAGCCGGACATCGTCGGCTACGACCAGGCCCTGTGGGTGTCGGAGCTCGACCAGAACGCCGACGATCCGTCGTCGCTTCTGGCCGTCTTCACGGCCCTCCGTCGCTGGAATCTCGATCTCTGGTCGCGCCAGCCAGAAGAGGATCGCGATCGTGTCGGTATTCACCGCGAACGTGGGCCGGAGAGCTACGGGCTGACGTTCCGGCTCGGGGCAGGTCACGACCGGATCCACTTCGCTCAGGCGAGGCGGACGCTCGAGGCGGTGCGCACAGCGGCGTCCTCGGGCTGAGGGTCCGCGGCTGCGGTATCGTGCGCGCGTGGTCAGGACGCCGGACGAGCCAGCGGGCAAGCGCGTGCTCCTCATCGGGATGATGGGGTCGGGCAAGACGACCGTCGGCCGAGAGCTCTCGGCGCGGACGAGCTGGCCGTACGTCGACAATGACGACCTGCTGCGGGAGCAGACCGGCCGCGAGCCGGCGGAGATCCGGGCGACCGAGGGCGAGGATGTGCTCCATCTCGCCGAATCCGATGCCCTCGATGCGGCCCTGGGCCTGAAGCCGCCGACGATCGTCGGCGTCGCGGCCGCCGCCGTCGTGGATCCGGCCGCCCGGGAAGCGCTCCGCGATGGCGGCCACGTCGTGTGGCTTCGAGCTCGGCCGGAGACACTCTTCGAGCGGATCAGTTCCGGGCCCGCCCGGCGGCCGGCGCGAGGACGCCGCCGATCTCGACTGGCTCCGCAAGCGAAATCGAGAGCGGGAGATGCTCTACGCGTCGGTCGCGTCGCAGATCGTTGACGTCGACCACCGCTCCCCCAGCGAGGTCGCCGACGAGATTCTCCAGCGCCTGAAGGCCCCTTAGGCGGAGGCGCGGTCCCGCTCGCCGGGAGCGGTGTCCACGTCGAGGGCGGCGTGGAGCTCGACCGAGTGGGTCCGGAGCCACTTCCGCCATGTCAGGTGATCGCCACGGCGCCCGGCGACGAGTGCCCAGAACGCCGGCCCGTGACCGAAGACCCGGAGATGGGCGAGCTCGTGGATCACGACCGTCTCAAGCGCCTCCGGCGGGGCAAGCACGAGCCGCCACGAGAAGCTCAACCGCCGGTGCCGTGATGCGCTCCCCCAGCGGCTCCGCTGATCCCGGATGGAGACGGCCGCCGGCTTGACGCCGAGCTCCGCCGCGTGTCGCGCGATCTCGGCGTCGATGAACACGCGGGCTCGTTCGCGGAACCAGGCATCGAGGACCGCCTGGAGCGAGCGCCGGTCCGCCGCGGCGACGCGGACCACCAGCTCGTCGCCCTCCTCTCCGCCTTCGCGGGCCACCGTCGATCGACGGCTGCGGTCGGGAGCGGGGACGACGCGAAGCACGTGAAGCTCGCCCCGGTAGCGGATCGACGCGCCGTCGCGCAGCCCGCCGCGGGCGGTGAGCTCGGCCTGCTGTCGGGCCAGCTTGTCGAGATGGCGTCGAATCCATGACTCGCGCTCGTGCAGGAAGCGTTCGATCACGGGCTCCGGGTGAGCCCATCCCCGGCGGCTGGCGGGCGGGACGCTGACGACCAGCCCACGGGCGGGATCGATCGTGATGCGAAGGCCGCGCGAGCGAGGCGAGCGTCGCAGGACGTACGGCGGCAGGCGATCGACGGCCATCGGCGTCGATGGTGACACAGCCGGCGAGCGGGCGACGGCCACGAGCGGCGACAGTCCCGCGGGCGGCCGGCCCGCGGGCGGGCCACGGCCCGCTAGGGCAGCGGACGCCAGGCCTGGCCCAGGAGGATCGCCACCGCGATCAGGAGCGCCCCGAGGGCCGCGAAAGCGACGCTGACCTCGAGGACTTCATGTTTCATGATCAGGCTGGTCGGCAGGCTCGCGAAGACCGAGTGGAGCTCGTCTGCGCTCTCGGCGAGGTAATACAACCCGCCGGTCGTGTCGGCGACCTCCATCAGCGTCTTCTCGTCGATCGCGCGCCGGATCCCGCCACCGCCGAAGCCGAAGCCGCCACCGCCGAACCCCTGCAGGTCCTGGCTCTCCGACGGCTCGCGGCCGATGAACTGAAGCCCGCACGGCGGGCTCTCGTTGCCCGGACTCTCCGTTCCAAATCCGATCGTGTAGACGCGCACGCCGCGGGCCGCGGCCTGCTCGGCGGCGTCGACGGGCAAGGGTCCGGTGTTACTCGCGCCGTCCGTCAGCAGGACGACGATGGCCGGGGCATAGGCGCCCCTCGGCACAGGCTCCGGTTCCAGGTCGGAACCCGAGCCGTCGGTGACGCTCGGCGCGACGCTCTGGTCGATCTCGGCGATCGCGTCGAGCGATTTCAGGATCGCGCTCCCGACGGCCGTCCGCCGCCCGGTCGTCAGGCTCTCGATGACGTCGAGCAGGACCTCCTGGTCGGTCGTCGGCGTCTGGACGATCTCGGCGAACCCGGCGAAGGCGACGATACCGATGTGGGTGGTCGATCCGTGGCGCTCGATGAACGACGCGGCGGCTGCCTCCGCGGCAATCAGGCGGTTGGGTGGAATGTCGGTCGCACACATGCTCCGCGAGACGTCCATCGCGAGGATCACGGTCGTCTGACCAGCCGGCACGCTGACGATGCTGACGGGCCGAGCGATCGCGATGATCAGGCTGGCCAGAGCCACGACGAACAGCGCGAATGGGAGATGGCGCCGAATCCACGACGACCCCGGCAGGGCCTCGTGGACGAGCGACAGGCTGGAGTAGCGGAGGCCGACCCGGCGGCGGCGGAGCAGCAGGATGCGGACCGCAACGAGGAGTGGCAGCAGCGCGAGGAGCAGCAGCGCCCAGGGCCAGAGGACGTCGGTCATGGCATCCGTCCCAGCCACAGCAGCGAGGTGATGCTGCCGACGAGGAGCACCAGGGCCCCGGCACCCGCGAAGAGGGAGGTGACCTCCATCTCCTCCGACCGGATCACCAGGCGGGTGTCGATGCCGTCGTAGATCGCGCGGAGCTCCTCCGGGTTTTCCGCCGCGTAGTAGGCACCGCCAGTGATGTCGGAGATCTCGCGGAGCATCGGCTCGTCCAGCTGGCTGTGAACCTTGAAGCCTTCGACCTCGATCGTCGTCCCGGCAGCGCTGCCGATGCCGACGGTGTAAATCCGCACCCCGGCGTCGCGGGCGGCTTCGGCCGCCTCGAGCGGATCCGGGCGCTGGTTGTTCTCGCCGTCGGACAACAGGATGATCGCAGCCGACGTGTAGGTACCGGCTGGGACGGACGTCGGCTCCGGCGTCGGCTCGGGCGAGCGGTTGGAATAGAAGCCGGTGGCCGGATCGATCTCGGCCGCCGCGATCGTCGTCAGCGACGTCACGATCCCGCGGCCAATCGATGTTCCGCGTTCCGGGCCGAGCCGGTTGATCGCGGACATGACGAGCGCCTGGTCACTTGTCGGGACCTGGATCTTGAACCCGCTGTCGCTGAACGCCACGACCCCGATCAGGACAGTCGGCGGTTGGCGCTCGACGAATTCCTGGGCGGCAACCTTGGCAGCCTCCATCCTCGTCGGCTCGAGGTCGTCGGCCGCCATGCTGCCGGACACGTCGAACGCCAGGATCACCGTGCCCTCGATCCGCGGCACGCTCACGACGCTCTGCGGACGGGCCAGCGCAACGACGAGGATCGTCAGGCCGGCGAGGATCAAGGCGCCCGGCAGCCGGCGGCGCAGCCGGTTGGGCATCGTCGGGACGCCCTCGATGGCCGCGGCGGCGGGCGCCAGTCCGTAGGCCGCGACACGCCGCCGACGAGCACTCTCGCGCACGAGGTAGAGCGCGACGGCGAGCGGGATCGCCGACAGGAGCAGCAGCATCGGCGGCCAGATGAATGACACGGCCTACCTCCGGCGCCTCTGCCGGAGCCTCGCCATGCGGACGATCGCGCTGACGAGGTCCTCGTCGGTCGAGAGCGAGACCGCGTCGACCCCGGCCCGCTTGAAGGCGCTGCTCAGCGTCGCCTCGCGATTGTCCGCGGCCTCGCGGAACCGCCGGCGGAAGCCCTTGTCGTGCGTGTCGACGTAGAGCTGCTCCCCGGTCTCGGCGTCCTCCATGATCACCGCGCCGACGTCGGGAAGCTCGACCTCGCGTCGATCGAACAGGCGAACCGCCATCACTTCGTGGCGCTGGGTGAGCAGGTTCAACGGCCGCTCCCAGCCCGGGGCGCTGATGAAGTCCGAGATCACGAACACCAGCGATCGGCCCTTGATCGAGTTCTGGCCCGCCTCGAGGAGCGGCGTCAGGTCGGTGAACGGGGCACTGCCCTGCCGAGGATGGCGCAGCAGGTCGTTGATGAGGCGGAGGACCTGGATCCGTCCGCCTCGAGCGGGGATCGTCCGCTCGACCTGGCTGCCGTAGAACACCGCGCCGACGCGATTGCCATGACGCGTGAGCAGCCGGGCGAGCGTCGTCACGAAATCGATGAGGACGCTTCGCTTCAGTCGCTCGCTCTCCATCGTCCCGAAGTCGACGGACGGGCTCAAATCGAGCAGGAACCACGCGGTGATCTCGCGATCCTCGACGTACTCGCGGATGTACGGCGTGTCCATCCGGGCGGTGACGCTCCAGTCGATATACCGGACGTCATCGCCGTACTGATACTCGCGGAGGTCCGCGAAGTCCACGCCGTTGCCGCGAAACAGGCTGCGATAGTCGCCCTGAAGCAGCCCATCGAGCCGGCGGATGACCTGCCAGTCGAGGCGCTGGAGGATGCGTTCAGGCGCTAACGTGGACGTTGCCGTGCTCCCGAAGAGGGACGACTGGAAGGGGAATCCGGTCGAGGATCGTTTTCAGCAGGTCGTCGCTCGAGACGTCGTCGGAGAGCGCCTCGAACGACAGGACGATCCGATGGCGGAGGACGTCGAGGGCCATGTCCAGGACGTCCTCGGGGAGGGCGTAGTCGCGGCCGCGGACGAAGGCCAGCGCCCGCGCCGTGAGGATCATGTTGATCGACGCCCGCGGGCTCGCTCCGAACGTGATGTAGCGCTTCAACTCCCCGAGGCCGTGGGCTTCGGGGGCACGGGTCGCCGTCGCCAGGCGGACCGAGTACTCGAACAGGGCCGGGTCGACATAGACGCGGTCGGCGGCTTGCTGCATCGCAAGCAGGCCGTCGGTCGTGAGCACTTGCTGGACCGTCGGCAGGAGGCCGGTCATCCGCTCGACGATGACGAACTCCTCCGACGCGCTCGGGTAGCCGACGAGCACCTTGATCATGAAGCGGTCGATCTGTGCTTCGGGCAGCGCGTAGGTCCCCTCGGTCTCGATCGGGTTCTGAGTCGCCAGCACGAGGAACGGGCTCGGGACCTTGAAGGTCTCCCGGCCGATCGTGACCTGGCGCTCCTGCATCACCTCGAGGAGGGCGCTCTGGACCTTGGCCGGGGCGCGATTGATCTCGTCGGCGAGCAGGAGGTTGGCGAAGACGGGTCCCAGCGAGATCCCGAACTCGCCGGTCTTCTGGTTGTAGATCCGCGTGCCGATCAGGTCGGCTGGGACGAGGTCGGGCGTGAACTGGACCCGCTTGAACTCGCCGCCGATCGACTCCGCCAGCGTCTTGATCGCCATCGTCTTGGCGAGCCCGGGGACGCCCTCGACGAGGACGTGGCCGCGGGCAAGCAGGGCGACGATCAGGCGCTCCAGGAGGTGATCCTGGCCGACGATGACCTTCTTCACCTCGTAGAGCAGACGTTCCATCGGGGCCGCTCGGTCCTGGTTGACTGACTGATCCACTCAGGTCCCCTTCAATACGGTGGCAGGCCGGCGGCGCCGCCGGCGACATTGATCGGCACGGCGAGGCCGATTCCGATGAACACGTCGTCGTCGGTCGGATTGACGAGGGCGGTGACGATCCCGATCACATGACCCTCCCGATTCAATAACGGTCCGCCGGAGTTCCCCGGATTGACCGCGGCATCGATCTGGATCAGCCCCTCCAGGACCCGACCGGTCTTCTCCAGCCGGAATGTCCGGTCCAGGCCGGATATGACCCCGCCACTGATGGACCAGCTGAGGCCGAACGGATTGCCCATCACGAAGGCTTCCGTTCCCTGAGTGGCGGCGGCGGGATTGCCGAGGATCGCGGGAACGAGGGTCGATGGCGTGTGGTCTGCCCGAACGACTGCGATGTCGTCCTCGGGCTGGGTGGCAATGACTCCGCCGGCCGACTTCGTCCCGTCGGCGAAGGTGATGTCGATGTGGGTTGCATTCGCCACGACATGGAGGCTGGTCAGGATGTCGCCGTCGAGGTTGACGACGACGCCGCTGCCCAGGCCGTCCCCGCTGCCGGGATCGCCCTCCTCGTCGGGCTTCTGCGTCTGGATCAAAACGAGCGACGGCTGGACGGCGTCGAAGACGAGCGAGGAGAGGGCCGGGGCCGGCGTGACGGACGCGAGTGCCTCGGCCACGCTGTCGTCGACCTCGCGCTGGGTCAGCGGAGGCGGCCCGGGGTTCAGCGCGCCGTACAAGGAAACCGCGGCGATGGTCACGAGGACACCGAACGCGAACGGCGCCAACCGCCCGAGACGGCCGGGCCGTCGCGGTGAGGTCGGTCCTGTGGCGGGGATCTCCTCAGCCATCTTGTTGTCCACGTGGTGGTGCGAATTCCAGTGGCGGCGTTCGGGCAGTCTAACGCCGATACGCCAAATGGCCCTCGCCGGGTTCAGGCGAGCGTCGAGCGGCCGTATTCGCTCCGCCTACGCGACGCTGGGCGGGATCGCCGGCTCTTCGTCGCCGGTGATCGGGTCGGACGCGGCCTTCTCGCGGCGGGCGAGGATGACGAACGGGATCGACAGCCCCATGACACCGGCGGAGATCACATACGACGCCCCATAGCCAAAGACGTCGGCGCTCCGTCCGAGGGCCGGCTGGGCGATCACACCGCCGACCGAGCCCGTGAGGCTGTCAAAGGAGAGCACCGTCGCCCGCTGTTCGGATGGGATCAAGCCGTTGATGAATGCCTGGCGCAGCGGCGACTCCAGGGCGAACACCAGCGCCCAGCCGACGAGCAGGACGAGGGCAATCGCAAAGCTTGTCGTGACGCCGATCAGGAGCAACAGGACCACGTTCGCGACGCTGCCGATGATCAGCGCATCCGTCCGCCGCTTGAACAGCCGGCGCACCCGGCCGACGCTGAGCCCGCCGACGATCTGGGCGCCCGCCACGATCGCTGCGGCGAGGCCGGCGATGCCGTAGGCAGACTTGTCGCCGTAGAGCTCGAGCAGGTACGGCTGGAGCGCATAGAAGCCGTAGAAGCCGACACCGGCGGTGAACGGCGACGCCAGCATCAGCCAGCGCACCGGCGGGTTACGCAGGCCGGCGTTGACGGCCCCGTTGAACACCGTCCGGACGGCCGCCAGCGGGGTGGCCGTTCGATCCGGTTTGAACCCTAGGTCGTGCATGAACCGGAAGGCGACGACGAACGTGACCCCGAGCATCGCGGCCCGGAGGATGTACGGGACGCCGAGGTTGCTGATCTGGGCGATGACGCCGCCGAGGACGGAGCCCGTCAGCATCGCCGCCCCGCCGATCGTCTGGGCCCGACCGAAGACCGATTCGAGCGTCCCGTTGAAGCCGGTGGCCGTGAGCGCATCGACGAGCCATGCCTCGGTCGCCCCGGAGAAGAACGTGAACCCGAGGCCGAGGAGGATCGAGGCCACCGCCCAGCCGAGCAACGGGGCATTGATCTGCCACATGACCAGGTAGAGGAGCGTCGACGCGAGCAGGGTCAGCGCGCCCAGCAGGAACGAGAATTGGCGGCCGCGCGTGTCGGCGATGACACCCGTCGGGATCTCGAAGATCACCTGGCCGACGGCGAAGAAGGCGTTCGCTGCGAACGCCTCGGCGTTGCTCAATCCGGCATCGAGGAGGAAGAGGGTGTTGACGCCCCAGATGAACGACGCGGCGAGCGTCGTGAGGAGCGTCAGGAGGAGGTATGTGCGCTGGACGGTCTGGGCGGAGGCGGTCAAGGTCGGGTGAATTTACCTGTCGCGGAGGGGCGATGCTCAGTCCTCGTGTCGGCTTGGCTGAGGTCGCCCTTTGCTATACTCCCGCTCCGGCGTGGGGCTATAGCTCAGCTGGGAGAGCGTCTGAATGGCATGTAGACGCCGCTGAGCGCTGTGGGCTAGTTGATCTCCAACTCACACTTCGGACGAGCGGAATCCCTGATGTTATCGTCTGTGACCGACAGACGATAACCGCTCCGAGTTACAGCGCGAGGCGGCCGGTTTCGCGGGTATGGCCGCACACTCCGCTCCTGAAGCCTGTCATCCGACTGTCGTCCTCATCGACGCGCTCATTGGCGACATACGTGTCAGCAGGGTGACGATGGAGGCGACACGGATCCACGCTCGAGGGCCGACGGCCGCGAAAGCCGACTCGCTTCGCTCCACCCCGGCCGGCGCCATCTGGGAGGCGTTGCCGGTCCCCGACCAGCATCTCCTGCTCTGGCTGCTATCTGCTGACATCGTCACGGCTCCGCTGGCCGCGCTCCTCGTCTACGGCCACCTGCGGACTGCCCAGCGCCGCCTCGCGCGCCTCGCTGAGCTCGGGGATCCTCCGAAGCTTCTGGGCTGCCAACACGCACCGGCCGCGGGCGCCGCACGGACATGCTGGGCCGGCAGGCTCGGATCGATGTCGAGCGGATCTTGCCGAGCGGCCGCCCGGAGCGCGTTCGCGATGTACTCAACGAGATCGCCGACGTCTTGGAGCTGGCCGACGAGACCGAGACTTTCGGAACCTTTACAACGAGATCTGCAAGAGCGGCGGGCTTGGAATGGCGGGCGTGGTTCCGGTCCCGCCACCGGATCGACAGTGCGCTGCTCGAACTGGCTACGCGGGAAGGAATTAAGGTCCCAGCGACGGCCAGGGTGAAGGAGGCACCCCCTCGCACGGTGGCGGGGACGGAGCGACTTCGGAGCCCCGATACGTATCGACGCCGTCTGCCGAGACAATGACGCTCCCACGTGTGGTGCTATCGGGCGGCGGGATCACCAACATCCTGATCGGCACGGCGTCGACAGGATCAGACGGCTCCACCAATCCATCCTCGGGAACCCATGATCCGGACCACTTGAACGTCACCGTCGAACAAGCCGGAACGTACTCGGGCGTCGACTCCAGGAACGTCTTGAAGACGACCGGCACGGTCGTTCGGTTGTGGACTGTCAACTGCGACGGTGGTGGCGCGCAAGAACTGAACCAGAGCGCGGCGGCGCTGATGAGACCAATCGCGTTGGCGTATCTGCGCAACCTGATTGATTTGCGAGCCATGTCAATCGTCGTCTGGTTCTATCACTCGATACTCTGTTAGGACCCGGAGAAACCTGTGAGGCAGTATGCTCTATGGACGGCGAGAAACGATCATTCGTCGGGGCGATCGAATCCTGGCGAGATCTTGGCACCCTAACCTCCTGGCGGGGCAGCACCCGAGACGATCAAGACCTCATCGACCTTGAAAGTCTGGGTTCCCAATGTATTCGGGGTTTGGCGTGGCTGGAGCACGATCCATGGTGGCTCCCAGCCGGCGCTGACGGCGAGGTCGTTCGTTTCAAATGCCGTCCAATCCTTGGGTTCGAGCGCCGCCGCCATCCAAACCTTCGCGTAGGTACCAAATTCGTCCACGCGGAGCCGCAGCTTGATCAGGTCACCGAACGGCGATGGCGCGAATGTGCCAGCCACGTAGTTGTCGGATACGCGATCGTCTGTGACCGAAATCCGCCAGCTTTGATACTGGGTGAAGGGGCTGTTGTAGATCTCCACGCCGGTCGATGTCAGATTGAGACCGAGGTCCCCTGCCACACGAAACACGTCGTCGATGAGCGGGTTGTTCGGCCAGGTTGACGGAGTCGACTGCGAGAAGGTGAAGAGCAGTTCGACCGGACCGTCCACTGGGTCGCCGAAGCCGGGCGCCACGCCGACAGTCATCTGCCCCTGGGCCCCGGGTGCGATCTGATTCACGATGCCATAGACGCCGTCAACGGAGAGGGAGTCATCGTGGCTCGGATCTGCCGCAACCCAAGTGCCGAGTGGACCCCCTCCCCAACCAAGGGTCTCGGGTCCGATCGAACTGCTCGATCTGTGTCGACAGAACGTCGAACCGCGCCGTGTACTCGATCGTCCGGGTCTCGGGGAAGACCAGAGGGTCGGAGTGAGAGAAGACGAATGCGGCGTACCTGCAGGTGGATGGCCCCAAAGATGTCTGGATGCTGCCCCAGAAGGGGAGATACAGATCGCCCTCTTCCAACATTGTGTCGCTGCAGACGATCGGGTAGGGGTCGAGCGCTAGCTGTCGAATGTGAACTTCCGGTAGGAAATCGTGGTCATCGGGAACGTCGATCTCTACGGTCAACGTGCCGTCGACTCCCGCAGGGGGTACGAATTCCACCACGCCGAATTCCACCCGGCTCGATCGTCATTTCCCCGGGGGTGGGTGTGCCAAGCGCGAGATCAATTCGGTCGCGCTTGGGCCGCGCCGTGCCTAGGTTGTCTGTGTCCTCGGCCGTCACACCGGAATTCAACGTCGTCTTCCATATGTCGACGTCCTCGTCGCTGAAGTCCATTAGGTAAGCCGTCTTGGCGAAGTCGTCCAAAATCTCGCGGAAATCAGCATCGAACGCGGGCGTCAGAGCGACATTGACGATCGCCCTGTCTACCGGCCATCCGCTCGCGCGCTCTTCCCAAACCTGCCGCAGGAAGTCCGCGCCGAAGCGCTCCTCGAGGAGGGGCTGGGCGATCACTACGCCTTCGAGCGCGTCTCGACCAACTTCCGACTCCAAGCGTACGTCTGGCTGGTCCCCGTCACCGTGCCGGTCTATGACGAGCGATACGTCCTGCAGATCGAGCTTGACGAGCGACGCGCCGTGCAGGTGACCGCCGAGGGCTGGCACGGTCCGATGCGGCACACCTTCGGCGCCAACCGACTCTGCATGTGGTACCCGAAGGACCCACCGAACCGCCAGTGGAACCGCGTAGATGGTGTGCTCAAGCTCGTCGACACAGCGGTGGCGCACCTGTTCAAGGAGCTCTACTTCCGGGAGACAAGCGAGTGGCTCGGCGAGGAAGTGCATCGGGATGTCCCGAAGATCGAACAGCGCGCGCCTCTCGATCGCGCCGCTTGACGAAGGCTCGCCTGGACGAGGGGGCGCCTTCCAGGGTTGCGATCCGATTGGGCGGCGTCGCCCGCTGGCACGATCGGCGCCGGTTGCCGGGTGCGGAATTTAGAGAACATCTCGCTACAGCCGACCAACCAGAGTCCATACAACCCCCGAAAGCCCTAGGCATACCCGAGGATGGGTCCGCGTCGTGAGCGGGCCGGAAAGCGGAGCCCTCGGTCATCTGAGCACCTCCCTGACGCATCTAGGCGCGGATTCTTGCCTTTGAAGCCTCGAATACGCTTACAGCCGGTCGGCGGGGCTGAGGCGGCGCGCCGCCGGAGGCCGATCGGTCGCCGCCGAAGCCGCGTACCGCTGGAGCATCGCACGGCTTCGCCATCCGGCGATGCGCATGAGATCGGTCTCCTGCATCCCGGAGCTCAGCGCCATGTGCGCGTAGCTGTGGCGAAGCAGATGGGGATGGACGCGGTCGCCGAGCCCCGCCGCCCGACCTCGCTCGGTGACCATCTGGGCGATCCCTGAGTCGGTCAGCCGACCCTTCAACCCGAGCCACATCCACGGCTCGCCGGCTGCCGCATCACCCTCCCGGAGGCGAAGGTAGCGGTCAATCGACCTGACCGTCTTGGTCCCGATCGAAAGCAGCCGCTCGCGGCGGCCCTTGCCGAGCACGCGGACCAGCCCCAAATCGAGGTCGACGTCATGTGCCTCGGCCTCGGAAGGTGTCCATCGCAGGTTGGCCACCTCGGCCCGGCGGGCTCCGGTATCGATGAACAGCCGCAGGATCGCTGCATCTCGCCTGCCGGCGAAGCTCCGATCCGCATCGACGACCCGCAACAGCGCCCGAAGCTGCGGTTCGCGGAGGACCACCGGCGCCTGCTCGGGCACCTTCGGCGGTCGCATTCGCGCCATCGGCGAAGTCACGATGAGCTCTTCCTCGACCGCCCATCGGAAGAACGCCTGGAGCCCCGCGTAGCGGTTGTGAGCGGTCGCCGGCGACAGGCGGGCGAGGAGATCTTCGATGAACGCCTCGAGATCCTCGCGGCGAAGACGTTCGAGCGTCGCTGATCGCCCGTTCGCGGCAAGGAACCGGGCGAACTGGTCTGTAGCCTCGAGATACGTGCGGACCGTCTTGGGGCTCAAGTTTGCCGCGCGGAGGTGTCGGGCGAACGAGGAGATGTCGCGCTCGAGCCCCGGTGCGATACTATGTGCGGCGCTTGGTTGGGCCTTGGCCACAGGTGATTACTCGCAGTTCCATTGACCTGAATTCCGGGACAGTTATAGTCTGTGAGAGCGCTGTGGTCAAGGGAGATACCCAGTCAGGAGGCTCTGATCAAGCACGAAACAGTGGGGCTATAGCTCAGCTGGGAGAGCGTCTGAATGGCATTCAGAAGGTCAGGGGTTCGAGCCCCCTTAGCTCCACCAAGATCCTTCGCCGTAGAGACGCCGACCAACCCTCGACCCCTCGCCGGCGGCGGGGGGTCTGTTGTCTATCAGCGAGCATCGACGTGACCGAGACGACCGAGACACGGACGCGCCCGAGGTCGAGCGCTACGACCCGACCGCGATCGAGCCGCGCTGGCAGGCGCGCTGGGACGAGCTGGGCCTCTATCGGACGGACCTCCACGACACGTCACGTCCGAAGTTCTACCTGCTGACGATGTACCCGTACCCGTCGGGCGACATCCACATCGGCCACTGGTACATCATCACGCCGACCGACGCGATCGCGCGCTTCCACCGGATGCACGGCGAGAACGTCTTCCTGCCGATCGGCTTCGATGCGTTCGGGCTGCCGGCCGAGAACGCGGCGATCAAGAACAACATCAACCCGCGCGACTGGACGATGTCGAACATCGAGAACATGCGCCGCCAGCTCCGGTCGATGGGCGCGACGTTCGACTGGGAGGCGGAGGTCGTCACCGCCGACCCCGACTACTACCGCTGGAACCAGTGGTTCTTCCTGCAATTCCTCAAGGCCGGCCTCGCGTACCGCCAGACCTCGCCCGTCGACTGGTGCCCGAACGACGGGACGCTCGCCCGGGAGCAGGTCGAGGGCGCCGATCGCCATTGCTGGCGCTGCGGCGCGAAGGTCGAGAAGCGCGACCTCGCCCAGTGGTACCTGAAGGTCACGAACTACGCGGACGAGCTGCTCGACTTCAGCGGGCTCCAGTGGCCCGAGCCGATCAAGACGCAGCAGACGAACTGGATCGGGCGGAGCGAGGGCGGCGAGATCGTGTTCGACACCGCGCCATCCGAGCACCACGCCGGCGGCGCCGAGCTGCGGGTGTTCACGACCCGTCCGGACACGCTGTTCGGGGCGACGTTCATGGTCCTCGCCCCGGAGCACCCGCTCGTGCCGGAGCTGACGGCCCTGGATCGCAAGGCCGAGGTCGAAGCGTACGTCGCCCAGGCCGCGATCCGGACCGAGATCGACCGCCTGTCGACCGATCGCGAGAAGACCGGCGTCGCACTGGGCGCCGACGCGATCAACCCGGTCAACGGCGAGCGGATCCCGATCTTCGTCGCCGACTACGTCCTCGGTGGCTACGGGACCGGCGCGATCATGGCCGTCCCGGCCCACGACGAGCGCGACTACGCGTTCGCGGTCACGTACGGCCTGCCGATCCGGCGCGTCGTCGCGGCGCCTGGCGACGAGGAGCGCGAGCTCGACGGTGCCTACGTCGCCCACGCCGCCGGCGAGCGCCTCGTCAACAGCGGGCCGCACACCGGGCTGCCGGCGGACGACGGCGGCAGGGCGATCCTCGCGCGAGCTGGAGGCGCGCGGCAAGGGCAAGGCCGCGGTCACGTACCGCCTCCGCGACTGGCTGATCAGCCGTCAGCGCTACTGGGGCACGCCGATCCCGGTCATCTACTGCGAGCGGGACGGGATCGTCCCGGTTCCCGAGGAGGACCTGCCGGTCCGTCTGCCCGACACGGTCGACTATCGGGGCAGCGGCGAGAACCCGCTCACCCGGGACGAGGCGTTCCTCAACGTCACCTGCCCGGTCTGCCGTGGCCCCGCACGAGCGCGAGACCGACACGATGGACACCTTCGTCGACTCGTCCTGGTACTGGTATCGCTATCTGTCGCCCGAGAAGGCCGGCGCACCGATCGAACGCGCCGTGGTCGAGCGATGGACGCCGGTCGACCAGTACACCGGCGGCGCCGAGCACGCGGTGATGCATCTGCTCTACGCCCGCGAGTGGACGAAGATGATGCGCGACGTCGGCCTGGGCTGAACCAGGACGAGCCGTTCAAGCGGCTGTTCAACCAGGGCCAGATCCTCGGCCTCGATGGCGAGCGGATGTCGAAGTCTCGTGGCAATACCGTCGATCCGGATGACCTGGTCGCGCGCTACGGAGCCGATACGGTTCGGCTGTTCCTGATGTTCATGGGGCCCGTGGGACCAGGGCGGGCCGTGGAGCCCGACCGGGATCGGTGGCGTCCACCGCTTCCTCAACCGGCTCTGGACGATCGCCCTGGATCCGCACGGTCGCGAGGGCGGCGACCCCGACGCGGGCACGCTGCCGGCCGGCCAGGCAGAGGCCGAGGCCCAGACGGCGATCCGCCAGGCCGCCCATCGGACGCTGCGCGCCGTGACCGCCGATTACGAGGCGTTCCACTTCAACACGATGATCGCCAAGCTCATGGAGCTGGCGAATCTGCTCATGCGATACCGGGGCACGAGCGTCGCCGGAACGGCGGAGTGGGACGAGGCCGTCCGCCTCGCTCTTCTGATGCTCGCGCCGGCCGCCCCGCACATCACCGAGGAGATCTGGTCGCGCCGGCTTGCAAGCAAACGGCGAGCCGTGGGTCTCCATCCACACCCAGTCGTGGCCCGCCGTTGATCCGACCGCCGTCGTCGAGGAGACTCGCGAGGTGCCCGATCCAGGTCAACGGCAAGCTCCGCGACAGGGTGACGGTCCCATCGGGGATCTCGGAGATCGAGCTCGAGCAGATCGTCCTCTCTCGCGACCGCGTCCGTGCGGCGCTGGATGGCCGCGAGCCCTCCAAGGTCATCCACGCGGGCGGCGGCAGGCTCGTCAACATCGTCGTTCGCCAGGACGCGTGATGGCGAACCTCGATCCGCTGGCGTCCGACCCGACGATCGAAGCGGACTTCGCCAAGCTCCTCGCCGACAAGGCTCCGGACGTGGCCGCGACCGCGCGGGCCGTGCGCGCCGCTGTCAAGGCCGCCTTGCCGGACGCTGTCGAACAGATCGACTTCGGCAACGGGCTCCTCGCGCTCGGCCGCAGCCGCGCGATGGGCGACCTGTTGTTCGCGATCATCCCGCACAGGGCGCACGTCAACCTACAGCTCGCCGATGGCACGAACCTGCCCAACCCGGACGCCTCGATCGAGGGCACCGGGAAGCGCATCCGCCACGTCAAGGTGCGGTCTGCCGAGGCCGCCGCTTCGCCACCGCTGAGGGCGGCGATCGACGCGCAGATAGCCCACGTTCGCTGATGGCGGGCATCGCGCGATGACCGATTTCCGTCTCGGCGCTCTGTGCTGGAACCAGTACACGGACTGGGCGTCGCTGCGCGAGGCCGGCGTCCGAGCGGACCGGCTCGGCTACGACTCGCTCTGGACGTGGGATCACCTCTACCCGATCATCGGTGACTCGCACGGGCCGATCTTCGAGGGCTGGCTGACGATCACGGCCTGGGCCCAGGCGACCGAGCGGATCCGGATCGGGCTGATGGTCGGCGCGAACACGTTCCGCAATCCGGCGGTCGTGGCCAAGATGGCGACGACGCTCGACCACATCAGCAACGGCCGGGTGAATCTCGGGATCGGCGCCGCCTGGTTCGAGGAAGAGCACCGCGACTTCGGGATGGAGTTCGGGGACGGACCACCGGAGCGGCTACGGTGGCTGGGCGAGGCGCTGCCGATCATGCGCGGCATGCTGGACGGGGCCGAGCCGACCGCGACCGGCCCGCGCTACGTCTCGCGGCACACCCGCAACCTCCCGCCGCCGGTCCAGGCCCACCTCCCCATCTGCATCGGCGGCGGTGGCGAGAAGGTCACGCTAAAACTCGTCGCCAAGTACGCCGACATGTGCAACATCGGCGGCGGGCTCGAGACGGTCCGACGCAAGGACGCGATCCTCGTCGAGCACTGCGAGAGGATCGGCCGTGACCCGGCCGAAATCGAACGGACGTCGAACGTCGGAACCGTGTTCATCCGAGACGACCGCGCGGAGGCCGAGCGACTGTTCCAGGCCGCCTTCAAGAGGAACCGGATCGCGCGCGCTTGGGAGGACCAGCCGGTCGGCACGCCAGAGGACGTCGCGGAGAAGCTCGCGCGGTATCGCGAGATCGGTTATCACCACCTGATCGCCGGCTTCCCGGCCACCTACGACGAGGAGTCGATGACCCGCCTTGCGACCGAGGTGCGCCCGTTGCTCGAACGGGCTGGGAAGGCAAGCGTCTAGCGCGCCGCCACCACTTCGGCGGCCGAGTCGATGCCACATACCATCCCCCGTAGTCGAGGTCGCAACCGGGCCTCGGAGCTGCCGCGATTCGGGGCGAAGCTGGTCGACTTGCATGCCATTCACCATCGGGGACGGTCAATGACAAGGACACGGCCGCAAACCTCCGACGTTGACTACGCGGGGTGGTAATCGGCACGGAGTCGATAGCGTGGGAGGGGCGGCGGTGCGAGCTCAGCGAAGCGCCGGCGGGGCGGTGCTCTCCCGGACCACGAGCTCCGTGGCCAGCTCAACCCGCGTCTGGCTCGGCTGCTCGCCGCGAGCCAGCGTCATGACGAGGCGAGCGGCGGTCACCGCCATCTGGACGAGCGGCTGGCGGATCGTCGTCAACGGCGGACCAACCCAGCTCGCGACGGGCAGGTCATCGAATCCGACCACGCTCAGGTCTTCAGGAATGTGGAGCCTGGCTTCGCGCGCGGCCTGGTAGACGCCGAAGGCCTGGAGGTCATTGCCGGCGAAGATCGCAGTCGGACGATCGGGCAACGCGAGGAGGGCGCGGCCCTCCGCTACTCCCTCCTTGACATGGAATGCCCCGTGACGAATGAGCTCAGGATCGATCGGGACGCCCGCCGCATCCATCGCCGCGCGGTAGCCGTCGAGCCGTGCCCGGCTGCAGAGGATCTCCTCCGGTCCGCAGATGACCCCGATCCGCCGGTGCCCCAGGCCGAGCAGGTGGCGGGTGGCCGCCAGCCCGCCGTTCCAGTTGGTTGCCCCGATCGACGGCGTGTCGTGCAGGGGTTCGCCGGTCGGGTCGACGACCACGAACGGGATGCCGCGGGTCTTGAGCTGCATCCGGAGCGTCTCGCTCAGGTCGGAGAAGACCGCGATCACGCCGGTCGGCCGGCGTGCGAGGACGCCTTCGATCCAGCCGCGTCCCGGCGTCCGCCGGCCCTGCATCTCGGACAGGACGACCGCGAGGTCGTTCTCGCGAGCCACCCGCTCGACGCCCATGATGATCTCGAGCGCCCAGGCGCTCTCGAGTTCGTGGAACAGGACCTCGATGAGGTCGGAGCGGTTCGTCGATCGGTCCGATCGGCGGTATCCCTGCTCCCGGATCGTTGCCTCGACCCGTCGTCGAGTGTCCAGCGAGACGTCGGACCGGCCGTTGATGACCTTCGACACGGTCGGCACCGAAACGCCCGCCAGCTCGGCGATCGTCGCGATCGTGACACGGCGGCCGATCCGGCCGTTGCCTGGGCTTGGGCTCGATGCCATGACGCGGAGTGTAACGAAAGTTTCGTGGCTGCGGTAGGGTGCTGTTGCAGCAGATTTCGAAATCTGCTTGACGAGTTCCTTCCGGCAACCTTACCCTGCGGACGCGACATTGATCGCTGAATGGCCCGAAAGTTTCGACGGTCGAGGAGAGGCTATGCCGGACCGCATCCCAAAGGGCGCCAGCTTCCGTGACGACGATCTCGTCTCCGTGGTGACTCCTCTGCCCCGTGAGGCGAGATCGACGCACCCCCCACGCGGAAGCCGCGCGCCTCTGACCAGCTCGTGACCGAGCTGCCGCTGGGCATTCGCTGATGGAGGAGCACCGCTGATACGGAACTCTTGGCGCGACCCTAGGGACGAAGCATGACAGGAGGCCGACAGGTGTCATCGCAACGACGAATTGCAGCATTGATCGGGGTAATCGCCATCGTGGCGGCCGCTTGCGGAGGTGCCGCGAGCCCGAGCCCGAGCGCCGCCGCGCCGAGCACGGCCGCGAGCCCGAGCGCCGCCGAGACATCCCCGTCCGCGAACGCGGAGCCGGTGACCATCGAGTGGTGGCACATCACGACCGGCGACCCGGGCAAGACCGTGTTCCAGGGCATCGCCGACGCCTACACGACGGCCCACCCGAACGTCACGATCAACATCACGATCCTCGAGAACGAGGCGTTCAAGACGAAGCTCGCAACGTCGCTCCAGTCGGGCGAGGTGCCCGACCTCTTCCAGTCGTGGGGCGGCGGCATCATGGCCGCGCAGGTCGACGCCGGCGCGCTCAAGGACATCACGGCCGACATCGCGTCCTGGAAGGACACGATCAACCCGGGCGCGCTGAGCATCTATTCCTACAAGGACGTCCAGTACGGCGTTCCGTGGGACATGGGGATGATCGGCGTCTGGTACAACAAGGCGCTCTTCACCCAGGCGGGCATCACGGCTCCGCCGACGACCTGGGACGAGTACCTCGCTGACGTCGGCAAGCTCAAGGCGGCCGGTATTGTTCCCCTTGCCATCGCCGGCAAGGACCAGTGGCCGTCGATGCACCTGTGGACGTATCTCGCTCTCCGCATCGGAGGCGGCGACACCATGGCCGAAATGGTCCAGACCGGCAACTGGAACACAGATGCCTGCACGAAGGCCGGCGACGAGGTCCTCAAGCTCAACGCCCTTGATCCGTACCAGCCGGGCTTCAAGGCCGCCGACTACAACGCCGAGGCTGCAGCCGTAGGCAACCGCAAGGCGGCGATGGAGGTCATGGGCCAGTGGGCCCCGGCCGTCCAGATGGACCAGAGTGCCGACAAGAAGGGCCTTGGTGAAGACCTCGGCTGGTTCCCCTTCCCGACCGTCACCGGTGGCGCCGGCGAGGCCACGGATGGGGTCGGCGGAGGCAACGGCATCGCGGTCGGCAAGGACGCCTCGCCCGAAGCTCTCGACTTCCTGAAGTTCTTCAGCAGCGTCGAGAACGCAACCAAGATCAACACCGCAAACTTCGGCCTGTCACCGGTGGTCGGCACAGAGAGCGCAATCACCGACGCCAACCTCCAGGCGGTCCTCGCGGGCCGCGGGCAGGCGACGTTCATGCAGCTCTATCTCGACCAGGCAACCTCGCCGGCCATGGGGACGGCGATCAACGAAGCGACGATGGGCATCTTCGCGGGTGCATCAACGCCGGCCGCAGTCTGCCAGGCGATCACGGACGCGGCCGCGGCCCAGTAGGCTACGTCGCGTATCGGCCAGCAGAACAACCACGATGGCGAGCGGGCCGGCACTCATGCCGGCCCGCTCGATTCACCCGGACGCAAGAGGACTCCATGAGGGCAGCGAGCCTACCGTCTCGGTCCCGATGGAAGGCATCGGGCAGGTGGCCGACCATCGCCCTGTTCCTTCTCCCCGCCCTCGCCCTCTACGTGCTGTTTGTCCTCTTGCCCGTCGTCCAGGCGGCCTACTACAGCCTCTTCAAGTGGAACGGGCTCCAGCCGCTGACAGACTTCATCGGCCTGCAAAACTACGCAACCGCCATCGCGAGTCCGACCTTTACGACGGCCGTATCCAACAACGTCCTGATCATCGTGCTATCGCTCGCAATCCAGATCCCGTTCTCGCTGGCTCTGGCGGTACTCCTGAACCGGCGATTCCCGGGCCGGGCGATCTTCCGGCTACTGTTCTTCCTGCCGTACGTCCTCTCGGAGGCCATCACCGGCATCGTGTTCTCGCTCCTCCTGCGACCCGGCGCGCTCGTCGACTCGAGTCTCGAGCAGATCGGTCTGGGCAGCCTTATCCAGGATTGGCTCGGCGACACGAGCATCGTGATGATCACCCTGTTCGTGATCATCTCCTGGAAGTACTTCGGTTTCCACATGATCCTGCTGCTGGCAGGTCTCCAGGGCATCCCTCGCGAGATCGAGGAGGCGGCCCTGATCGACGGGGCCAGCCGCCGGCAGGTGTTCCGGCACATCACCCTGCCCCTGCTCGGACCGACGCTGCGAGTCTCTGTCTTCCTATCGATGATCGGGGCGCTCCAGCTCTTCGATATGGTCTGGGTCATGACCGCGGGTGGCCCCCTGAATGCCTCGAACACGATGGCCATCGCCATGTTCAAGGCCGGGTTCAAGAATGCCCAGATGGGCTACGGCAGCGCGCTCGCCGTGATCCTGTTCGCCTTCGGGCTCGTCCTCGCCCTCGCCTACCAGCGCTTCGTCCTGCGTCGGGATGTCGATGGCGCGATCACGGCCTACAACGGATGAGGCAATGACGACGACCGCCTCGGCAGGCGCCCCGTCGGAGGCTGCCGTGAGCCCGCGCTCTCGGGCAGCGTTAGCGCGACAAAGTCTCGCTGGGGTCACCGCCTACGTCATCCTCATCGGCGTCGCGGCGGCGATCCTGCTCCCGATCGTCTACGCGATCCTTGGCGGGTTCAAGACGAATGGCCAGCTGGCGGCCAACCCGGTGAACATGATCCCGAACCCGTGGGTGTTCACGAACTACACCGACGTCCTCATCGGGGCGAATGCCGGGGCCTTTTGGCAGGAAGCCCTGAACAGCCTCGTCATCGCCGTTGTGGCCGTTGCGTTGACGGTCGGCTGCGCATCGCTGGCGGCATTCGCGTTCTCCCGGATGGTGTTCCGAGGGCGCGAGGCGACGTACACCCTGTTCGTGTTCGGGCTGCTCTTTCCGTCGGCCGTCGCGATCCTCCCGCTGTACATCCTCGTGCGGTCGCTCGGGCTGTCCGGAAACCTGCTCGGCGTCGCGCTGCCGCAGGCGGCGTTCGCGCTGCCGCTGACGATCGTCATCCTCCGGCCGTTCTTCCGGAGCATCCCGGTCGAGCTCGAAGACGCAGCCCGGATCGACGGCTGCGGCTCGTTCGGCTTTTTCTGGCGCGTGCTGTTGCCCCTTGCCCGGCCGGCCCTCGCCACCGTCAGTGTCCTGGCGATCGTGACGACCTGGAACGCGTTTCTCCTGCCGCTCATCCTCCTCAACGGCGCCGATCAATGGACCCTGCCGCTCGGGGTGATGAACTTCTCGACCCAGTACAGCTCGGACATGGCCCGGGTCCTCGCGTTCACCGTGGTCGCGATCATCCCGGCGATCCTGTTCTACGTCATCGCCGAGCGGCAGATCGTCGGCGGCCTGACCGCGGGGTCGGTCAAGGGATGACCACCGCACTCGCTCCCTATCGCGATCCGGCCCTGCCCATCGAGGCCCGTGTCGCCGACTTGCTTGGGCGGATGACCCTGGCGGAAAAGCTCGCCCAGCTCGGGTCGATCTGGTCGTTCGAGGTGGTCGGGATCGGGGCGTTCGACCCCGATCGCGGAGCTGCCTTGCTGGGCGATGGGATCGGCCAGATCACCCGCGTCGCGGGGGCCACGAACCTCGAGATCGGCGCCGTTGCCGCGATCTCCAACGAGATCCAGCGCTACCTCAGCGAGGAAACGCGCCTCGGGATCCCGGCGATCGTCCACGAGGAGTCGCTCCACGGACTGCTGTCGCGCGATGCGCCGTGCTTCCAGCAGTCGATCGGGGCGGCGGCGACGTGGGACCCGGACCTGGCGGAGGCGATGTCCGGAACGATCCGCCGTCGGATGCTCGCGTCCGGGGCGCGCCACTCGCTGGCCCCGGTCCTCGATGTCTCGCGCGACCCACGCTGGGGACGGATCGAGGAGACCTACGGCGAGGATCCTTATCTCGCGGCGTCGATTGGCTGCGCCTATGTCCGAGGTCTCCAGGGCGCCGATCTCGCCCACGGCGTGATCGCGACCGGCAAGCACATGTTCGGCTACGGTATTTCCGAGGGCGGGCTCAACATGGCGCCCGTTCATATCGGCGAGCGCGAGATGCGCGACGAGCAGCTCTTCCCGTTCGAAGCGGCGGTGCGCGAGTCCGGACTCGCCAGCATCATGCCCGCCTACGGTGACATCGACGGCGTGCCGTGCCACGCGTCCGAGGACCTGCTCACGACGATCCTCCGCGGGGAGTGGGGGTTCGAGGGGATCGTCGCGTCGGACTACACGGGTATCGAGATGCTCTCGACGTTGCACAATCTGACGAACGACATGGCAAGCGCCGCGACGATCGCGATCCGGGCCGGCGTCGACCTCGAGCTCCCGCGCTCCGTCGCATACAGCGAGCCGCTGGCGCAGGCAGTTGCCGATGGACGGGTCGACGAGGCAGTCGTCGATGTCTCGGTCGCACGGGTCCTGCGGATGAAGTTCCGATTGGGGTTGTTCGAGGGCGCCTGCGTTGCGGAGCCGTCTCCGGCGCTGATGGCGGAGCTCGAGGCCGATGAGGCACGGATCGCAGGCGAGCTCGCGCGCAAGTCCCTCGTCCTCCTCGAAAACGACGGTGTCCTGCCGCTAGCGCCCGGGCTCGGGCGTCTGGCCGTGATCGGTCCGATTGCGGATAGCGCCCGCGAGCTCCTTGGCGACTACGCACATCTCCTCCATATCGAGACGCTGCTCGAGATGCGCGACAGCGGCAACGCTTTCGGTTTCCCGCTGACCGACGACATCGTTCCAGCCGACGAGCTGGCCGGCCGGCCGACCATCATGGACGCGCTACGGGCTCGGTCGGCAGCGATGGAGATCCGGTATGCGCGCGGCTGCGGGATCCGCGACGGCACCGACGCGGAGATCGAGGCGGCGGTGGCCGCGGCGCGCGACGCAGAGGTCGCGGTCGTCGTTCTCGGCGAGCGTTCGGGCCTGACGGACGACGCGACGACGGGCGAGTTCCGCGACCGGCGTGATCTCGGCTTCTTCGGCCGCCAGCAGGAGTTGCTCGAGGCCGTTGTCGCAACCGGGACGCCGGTGGTGCTGGTCGTCGTCAGCGGCCGGCCGCTCGCCATCGAGTGGGCCGCCACGAACTGCGCCGCGGTGCTTCTGGCCTGGGTACCCGGCGACGCCGGACCCGACGCCATCGCCGACGTCCTGATCGGCGCCCACCACCCGGGCGGCAAGCTTCCGATTTCGTTTCCTCGCAACGTCGGCCAGGTCCCTCTCTCGTATCGCCATCACCCGAGCGGCGGGCGGTCGAACTGGAAGGGCGATTACGTCGACGGTCCGGCGACGCCGCTCTGGCCCTTCGGCTTCGGGCGGACGTACACCCAGTTCGAAGTTTCCAACCTGCGGCTCGACCAGACGCATATCGCGACCGAGGGTGGCGAGATCGTCGTCCGCGTCGACGTCGAGAACTGCGGGCATCGCGCTGGCGACGAGGTCGTCCAGCTCTACTGCCGCGACGAGGAGGCATCCGTCGCCCGGCCGATCCTGGAGTTGTGCGGCTTCCGGCGGGTCACGCTCGAGCCCGGCGAGCGCCGGACGGTCTCGTTCGGACTGGCCGCCGAGCAGTTCGCCTACACCGGGATCGCCTATCGGCGGATCATCGAACCGGGACGGATCAGTCTATTCGCCGGGACATCGTCAGCCGACCTGCCGCTCCGAGAGACCGTCGATCTCATCGGGCCGACGATCGATCTGCCGGAGCGGCACCGCTACTTCACCGACACGCGGATCGAGTGAGCCGGCCCGAGGCACGGGCCGTGATCGACCCGGCCTCCGCCATCGGCCAGATCGACCGGCGCATGTTCGGTTCGTTCATTGAGCACATGGGCCGCGCCGTTTACGGCGGGATCTTCGAGCCGGGTCATCCGGCGGCCGACGCCGACGGCTGGCGTCGCGACGTCCTCGACCTGGTCCGCGAGCTCGGCGTGACCGTCGTTCGCTATCCGGGCGGCAACTTCGTCTCGGGCTACGACTGGGAGGACGGCATCGGGCCGCGAGAGGATCGGCCGACTCGGCTCGACCAGGCATGGCGCTCCATCGAACCCAACCTCGTCGGGACGGACGAGTTCCTCGCCTGGGCGCGCCTCGCCGGCGTCGAGCCGATGCTCGCCGTCAATCTCGGAACCCGCGGTGCGGAGGAGGCGGGCCGCTTGGTCGACTACTGCAACTCGACCGTCCGGACCAGTGGCGGAGACCGACGCGCGGCCAACGGGCACGAGCCGCCGTACGGCGTCCGCCTTTGGTGCCTCGGCAACGAGATGGACGGGCCATGGCAGATCGGCCACAAGACGGCGATCGAATACGGCAGGCTCGCAGCCGACGCCGGCCGGGCGATGCGCCTCGTCGATCCAACAGTGGAGCTCGTCGTCTGCGGCAGCTCCGGATCGAAGATGGCAACGTTCGGGACGTGGGAGGACACGGTCCTCGACCTCGCCTGGGACGTCGCCGACCATATCTCGCTCCACAGCTACTACGATCCGGCCGACTTTGACGGGATCGACGCCTACCTCGCCTGCTCTCGCGACCTCGACCGGATGATCCGGACGGTCGCCGCCACGGCCGACGCCGTCGCGGATCGCAAGGGGAGCGCCAGGCAGATCGGCCTGAGCGTCGACGAGTGGAACGTCTGGCACATGTCGGAGCATCGAGTGCGCGAGGAGGCAGCCGGGCGCCCCTTCCGGCGTGCGCCGGCAATCGCGGAGGATGAGCAGGATCTCGCCGATGCCCTCGTTGTCGGATGCCTGCTGATCACGCTCCTGCGGCACGCCGGTCGCGTCCGGATCGCCTGCCTCGCTCAGCTGGTCAATGTCATCCCGCCGATTCGCACGCTGGATGGCGGCCCTGCCTGGCGGCAGACGACCTACTTTCCGTTCGCCGACGTTGCCCGGTTCGCCAGGGGCACCGTCCTGCGGCTGGAGCCCGACACACCGACCCACCCGGTCGCCGGCGAGGGCGACGTGCCGGGGCTCGAGGCCACGGCCGTGCATGAAGCTTCGACAGGCCACGTGACGATCTTCGCAGTCAACCGCCTCGACCGACCGCTGCGATTCGACGCTACGTTCGTCGGGCTTGATGTGAGCAACGTCGAGGAGCACATCGTGCTGGCCGGTCCACGCCTGTCGGCGTCGAATACGGTCGAGCGACCCGATGAGGTGGTCCCAACCAGGCGTCCTGCGGCCCCGGTCGTCGGCAATCGCCTTGCCGTCGAGCTGCCGGCGCGGTCGTGGAACGTGGTGCGGGTCGCCGCCAGTTCCTAGGTTGCGGCGAGCTCGCTAGGCTCGGGCCGCTACCTCCGCCTCGTCGGAGGCCGCCGTCAGGGCCTTGACCCGCGCGCGGTGGCGGGCGGCCTTCGCTCGGTTGCCGCACGACGCCATGTCGCACCAGCGCCGCTGGCCGCCGCGTGATTCGTCGAAGAAGACCCAGCGGCAGGTGTCGTTGGCGCAGACCCGGATCCGATCCCCGCGACCAGCCTGGATCTCGCGGACCAACGGGTCGGCGAGCCGGGCCAACGCATCGTCGAGGGGATCGCCGACGTGGCTGTGACCGACCGACACGCCGTCCGGCGCCCGGACGAGCTCGATGCGCTCGCGGGATGCGATCGCCCGGTTGACCTCGGCGAGGGACTCGGGCTCGGCTGGCCGGCCGTGACTCACCGCGTGGGCGACATCGCGCAGGGCCGCTCGAACAGTGCGCACGCGGGTCAGCGCGTGGTCGTCGTCGATGCCCGGCGACCGCAGGGCGGCCGGCCCGCGACCGCTGTGGCAAACGCCGCGATCGATCAGCCAGGTAGCCGCGTCGTCGAATGAATCCAATCGGTCGACGAGTGAACCCGATTCGAGCTCGATGGTGTTCAGGAAGTCGAAGGTGTCGTCGAGCGACATCTCGTGGTGGTGGTCCCGTGAGGGCCGATGTTCGGTGTTGGTTGTGGCCATGTAACCACTCTATACCACTTGACAGGTTACGCGCAAGGGTCTACAGTTACGCAGTAACCTGATCAACGCTACGAAAGGGTTATTGACGAACCCCGGAGGTACCCGACATGGAAGCATTCTTCGCTCTCGTCGCTGCCGTCATCGCGCTGGTCGGGATTGATCTCGCCGCAGCCGGATGGGGTGCCGATTCGCGGCCCGGCATGGTGGACGACCACCAGCGCTGACCGCCGCACCTGACTTCAACCTGCCCAGTCATGACAAAGTCCGGAGGCTCCCTCATGTGGACCTATCAGGCATACGTCGCCCTCAATCTCGCACAGGAACGAGTTCGCGAAGCGGACAACGATCGACTCGCCGCGTTAGCTCGTGCAGGACGCCCCGCAAGGGAGCGATCGATCCGCCGCCCAATCGCTGTCGCCCTCGCCTCGATCAGCTCGGCTGCGGCCTCGGCCGCCCGTCGCCTCGATCATGGAGTCGCGGATGACCTGGACCGGCGTCTCGGACCGAACGGCCTCGCCGCCGGTCACTGACACCCGGCCAGACGCAAGTCGCAGCTAATCGCGAGATAAGCGACCGCTGCTAACGTTCGGAGCGAGACGCCCCGCTGACGCAGGAAGTGCCCCCTACGTCCGCGGGGCGTCGTCATGTCCGGGTCCGCCCGGTCGAGTACCGCCACTCCCGCCGCCGGAGGACGGATGGACAGATCGGCCATGCCCTGGCGAGTGCTGGAGGATTCGCCCGCGGGCGACCCGGCGGACGGACGCAACGGAGCGGTGCCCGGGGATCAGGTCGTACAACCGCGCATCTCATGGGCCGTGATCGGAGGCTTCGGTCTCGCAGCCGTCCTGGCGGTCGGCGCCTTCGCCATCGCCGCATCGTCGCCACGAGGTGAGATAACCGTCGATGGTGGCGCGAGCTGGATCGCGTCAGATGCGCCCGGCGGGAGCGGCGTCCCCTCCTCGCCTGGATCCGCACTCGTGGTCGATGTCCAGGGAGCCGTACTTCATCCCGGGCTCCGCGAGCTCGAACCCGGATCTCGTGTCGGCGATGCCATCGCGGCGGCCGGCGGCTATGGCCCTCGTGTGGACGCGGAGCGCGCGGCGGGCGAGCTGAACCTGGCGGCGGTGGTCAAGGACGGCGATCGGATCGTCATTCCCTCGCGTGATGATCGGCTCCCCGCGTCCGGGCCATCGTCCTCCGGGGCGACGGGGGCCACCGGCCCCGCGGGCGGCCTCGTCGATCTCAACGCCGCCACGGCCTCGGAGCTCGATGCGCTGCCGGGTGTCGGCCCGGTCACCGCCCAGAAGATCATCGACGCCCGGGCGGAGAAGCCCTTCGCGTCCGTCGATGAGCTGCGCGAACGCAAGGTCGTCGGCTCGAGCACGTTCGAGAAGCTGCGCGACCTCATTACGGTGCGGTAATGCCGGCGAGCGGATGGCTGGCGATCGGGTCGGTCCTCGCGGCGCTTGCCGAACCATCGGCCGGCGGCCTCGTCGTTACCTTGTTGGCGGCCAGCCTGGCCGTCGCGGGTGGCAGCCTTCGCCGGATGCGTACAGGCGGGAGCCCCTGGCGCGGGATCGCCATCGTCGGGCTTGGCGCGGCGGCCCTCGCGGTTCGGCTCGTCGTGCTGCCGGAGCCCCCACCGTCGCTTGCCGCTCTCCCGGCCGGGAGTGGACCCTGGGCAGCGACCGTCGAGTCCGTCGGCCCGGTTCGAGACGGGAGCCAGGTGGCGACCCTGCGTCTCCTCCAACTCGGCGGGGCGCGGCTGGCAGCGACGCTCCCGCGGTACCCGGAGATCGAGCCCGGGATGGAGGTCACGGTCGGGGGGACTGTCAGGCCGCCGCCGGACGACGATCCATACGGTGATTACCTCCGCCGAACCGGCGTGTCGGGCACCGTCCGCGTCCGTTCGCTCGAGATCCGGCCGACGGAGCCCGAGCCGGCGGATGTCCTCGAGCGCCTGAGACGTGGTGCCGGCGCCGCTCTCGCGGCGGCAATACCCGAACCCGAGGCGGGCCTGGCGGCCGGGATCGTCGTCGGGCTTCGCGATCAGGTGGACCGGGACCTCGCCGCGGATTTCACGACCGTCGGCGCGAGTCACGTCGTCGCGATCTCCGGCTGGAACATCGCAATCGTCGCGGCGAGCGTGGCGGCTCTCGGGGGCGGACTTGCACGCAGGCGGCGAGCCGTGCTCACCGCAACGGCGATCGTCCTGTATGTGGCGTTCGCCGGCGCGTCGGCCTCGGTCGTTCGCGCCGCCGCGATGGCGGGCGTCGTCCTCGTCGCCCGGGAGACCGGCCGTGCGGGACGCGCCGCGGCAGCGCTCGGCTGGGCGGCCGTCCTGTTGCTCCTGGTCGATCCCCGGCTGGTCAGCGACGCCGGTTTTCAGCTCTCGAGCCTGGCAACGGCGGGGATTCTCGCCTGGGCGACCCCGCTAGGCGCGTGGCTGACGGCGAAGGCACGGGGACGCTTGCCGCGCTGGCTCGTCGAATGCCTCGCCGTTTCGCTAGCTGCCCAGGCGGCGACGCTTCCGGTCGTCCTCGTGACGTTCGGTCGCTTGGCGATCGTCTCGCCAATGGTCAACCTCGCGGTGGTCCCGCTGGTCGCGCCGGCGATGGCGGCGAGCGCGTTCGCGCTGCTCGGCGGGGTCGCGACGCTGCTCGGCGCGCCGGCTCTGCTCGCCACCGTCCTCGGCCTGCCGGCCTGGCTCCTCCTCTCGATCATGGTCCGCATCGTCGAGGTCAGCGCTGGGCTGCCGTTCGCGAGCGCGACGCTCGAGCCGCCCTGGAACGTCGTTGGAGGCGTCCTCGCCGCGGTTGTCCCGGCCATTGCTCTTGCCGCGCGGCATTGGAGGTGGATCGGGCGGCCGAAGCGAACCCGGTCGTCGCGGTCAACGTCGTCCGCTGTCGCGCCGCCGGCGAAGCACGGTCCAACGGCGCCCGGCCGGCGGCCGGTCCGGATTGTCGCAGCGGCGATCGCCGTATCACTCCTCGCCGCTGGCCTCGCGTTCGCGCACCGCCCGGACGGGTCCACGCGGATCACGGTCCTCGACGTCGGGCAGGGCGATGCCATTCTCGTCGAGGGCGATCGCGGCGGACGGATGCTCGTCGACGGCGGCCCGGATCCAGACCGGTTGCTCATCGAGCTCGATCGACGCCTGCCGCCGTGGGACCGACGCCTCGATGTTTTGGTGCTCACCCATCCCCATGAGGATCACGTCGCGGGCCTCGCGTTGCTTCTCTCGAGATACCGGATCGGGCGAGTGTTCGAGCCGGGCATGCGAGGCCCGGGGCCGGGCTACGGCGCATGGGATGCGGCCCTCGAGCGGGCGGGGGCGCCCGTCCGCGGCCGTCTTGTCACGGGCGATCGCCTGGCGGTCGACGACCTCCGCTTCGACGTGCTGTGGCCCGATCCGGGCAGCGTGCCGTCCGAGCCGCCGGACACCGGGCGCGGGATCAACGACGTTTCGATCGTCCTGCTCGGAGAGGTCGATGGCCGCCGGATCCTCCTCACGGGCGACGTCGAAGACGATGTCGATCCGCTCCTCGCGGCGCGCGGTCTCCCGCCCGTGGATTTCCTGAAAGTCGCTCACCATGGAAGCCGGACCGCCTCGACCGCCGCGTTCCTCGACATTGTCCGGCCGCAGGTCGCCGTCGTGTCGGCCGGCGCCGACAATCCGTACGGCCACCCGGCCCGATCGACGCTCGATCACCTCGCCGCAGCCGGTGCCCGGGTGCTGCGGACCGACACCGACGGGTCCGTCGAAGTGGTCATCAGCGGGGGTCGGATGAGCGTCGAGTCGACCGGCGCCCGAGCCACGGTTCCCGGTCCCCGCCTCGCCACGGCCGCCCGCGCCAGGGTCGCGGTCCCCGCCTTCAGTTGCGCGGTACCATCGAGCGGATGACCGTTCCCGGGCGGGTCGAGGCCGCCGAATTGCTCCTGTCCCTCGACCCGCCGGTCTGGTTCCTCCGCCACGCCCGGGCCGTCGCCGAAGTTGCATCGTGGCTCGCACTCCGAACCGCCAACCGGGGCGGCGCGCGCGTGGATCGGTCCCTTGTCGAGGCCGCGGCTCTGCTCCACGACGCGGACAAGCTGTTACCTCCGGGCGACTCCGCAAGCGCGCTCCCCCACGGCGACGGTTCGGCAGCATGGCTCGCCCGGGCCGGCCACCGGGAGCTGGGGCCGGCAGTTGCCGGCCATCCGGTCACGCGGCTGATCGATGGAAGCGGGTTCAGGGGTTGGGCCGCGACGGCCAGCCGTGAGGAACGGATCGTCGCCTACGCGGACAAGCGAGCCGGTCAGCGCCTCGAACCGATGGACGCTCGGTTCTCGTCGTGGGCACGGCGCTACCCGGATGGCTGGTCGTCGGACGAAGCGGCGGCCGTTCGCCGGCGCGCCACTGAGCTGGAAGCCGACGTCTGCGCGGCAGCCGGCGTTGCCCCAACCGCGGTTCGGCGCCTGCGGTGGACGGGCGCGGCACTCCGCGAGGCGACGGGTCGGGCATGACGGCCGCCTCGATCGCGTTCTTCTGGGGCGACGACGATCTCGCGGCGGGTCGCGCCGTCGGTCGAATGGCCGGCGCGCTCGCGGCGGAAGCCGGCGGCCCGGTCGACCGGCTCGACCTCCGGGGCGATCGCAACCAGGCCGCCCAACTGATCGGCTTGCTCCAGGAGAAGGTCGCGACCCAGTCGATGTTCGGCGGTGGCACACTCGCTGTGGTGACGAACGTCGGCGCCTTGACCGTGAAGAACGAGGACCGCGACGCGCTCCTCGCCATCCTCCCGCTCGTCGCTCCCGGAGGCGGGATCGCATTCGTCGAGGCGACGAGGAGTGGCGCGAAGGACCCTGGGCTGAAGCGGGTCGTCGACGCGGTCCGGGGGCTCGGTGGCGAAGTCCGTTCCTTCCAGGCTCCTAAGGCCGGGCAGCTGGCAGGCTGGATCGAGAGCGAGGCGCGAGAGCGTCAGATGCGCCTGGCGCCCGGTGCGGCTCGCGAGCTCGCGCTTCGAATCGGCGGGTTCGTCGTGGACAACGACGCCGACCGCCGCGCCCAGACCTGGATGACGATCCAGGAGCTCGACAAGCTGGCCCTCTACCGCCCGACCGAGCCGATCTCGCCCGATGACGTCAAGGCGCTCGTCCCGGAGGCCGTTCCGGGCTCAGTCTGGGCACTCACCGATGCGGTCGGACAGCGCGACGGAGGCAAAGCGGCGGCACTGATGGACCGCCTGGCCGGATCCACACCGGAGCCAGTCCTTCTGGCCGTGCTGCACCGCCGCATCCGCGAGCTCATAGAGATCGCGGACCTGGTTGCGGCGGGCGCAAGCGAGGAATCGGTGACCAGGACGCTCGGGCTCCAGTCGTTCCGTGCCCAGATCCTCACGCGGCAGGCACGCCGCTGGTCATCGGCCGAGCTTCAAGCCGCGCTCGAGGATCTCCTCGCGCTGGACGCAACGGTGAAAGGCGCCCCCGGCTCCCCCAGCGGTGAAGCCCAAAGCCGCCTGGCTTTCACCCTCTGGATCGCCGACCACGCCGCCAAGAACTGACGGGACAGCCAGCGAACAGAGATCCGCTCAACAAGGAAACGTCGCCGCAGGGGTGGTCGAGGCGAAGGCGGCCGCCAGGAGCGGAGCGAACGCACTTGGAGGTGCGTGAGCGAGCACCGTAGCGGCCAACGCACGCATCGGCCGCCAATGCGGCGACGTCAATCAGCCGAGGACCAGGCCTGTTCTTGGACGACCAGATCGGACTCGATGGCAAAGACGCAACGGCCCTCGCGCAGGTCGAGTAGGTCGATCAGGTCAGGGTCGATGTACAGCTGGTGGCAGTCCTCGCAAAGTCCACCCGGAATGCCGAAGCAGAGCCGTTCGCTCCGATCGACCATCCGGAACGTCGTGTCGAAACGCGTCGTGATGAGGCGGCGTCCGCAGGTGGGGCAGCGCTCTCGGAGGCGGGACATCGACGATAGGACCTCGGGACCAGCCGACCAACACGATCGACCACGGACCCGATGCTAGGTGGCGGGCCGTAACCCCCGACATGACCCGACGGTACCCGTCCCATCTGGTACCCCGCCGCCGTTCCCCGTTTACTGGACCCGAAGGACGGTCTTTGCTTCCGCCCAGTGCTTCTCCAGCGAGTAGTACTCGCGCTCCGGCGGCGTGAAGATGTGGACCACGACGTCGCCGAAGTCGAGCAGCACCCAGTGCGACACCGCCGTGCCTTCGCGCCCGATCGGGCGGATCTTCTCGTCCCGAAGGCCGCCGACGATGCCGTCGGCGATGGCATCGAGCTGGCGCTCCGACCCGCCGGAGCAGATGACGAACGCATCGGCCAGCGTCGTCAGGCCGGTCAGGTCGAGCAACACGATGTCGGCCGCCTTCTTGTCCTCGGCCAGCTCGACGATCCGCCTGGCGACCTCCAACGGCGGCCGCTCCGTGGGCGCAACGGCGGCCCGGCTCGGCAGTCCATCGGCGCGGGGCGACCCGGTCGAGGGCGACGTGGTGGTCGGCTCGGCAGATTCGGTCACGTTTGGTCCTTCCTCAATAGCGGTTCGCGATATAGATGATGGGCCTCGATGTAGTCGGCGACGGACGGCGGAACGAGTCCCTCGATCGGGCGGCCCGCCGCGATCCGGCCACGTATGTCGGAGGCGGAGATGTCGAGATGTGGTCCCCCGAGGACGTCGATCCTCTCGGCGAACCCGGGCAGTCGCTGGGCGAGCCATGCGGGCGTCGGCGCTGGATGACCCGGCCGAGGCGCTACGGCGATCCGGGCGAGCCGGAGAAGTCTCGTCGGTTCGTGCCAGGACGGCAAATCCGCGAACGACTCCGCCGACAGGATGACCGTGAGCTCGATGGGCCGGTCGTCGCTGTCGGGCTCGGCAATGAGAGCCTCGACCGTGTCGGCCGTATATGACGGCCCCGGGCGCTCGATCTCGATCGGACTCACGGCGAACCGCGGCGTGCCGGCGATCGCGAGCTCGACCATCGCAAGGCGATCCTCGGCGGAGGTGATCTGGCGTCCGCGCTTGTGCGGCGGCCGGCCGGCCGGAACGAAGAGGATCCGGTCGAGCCCGAGCTGATCGAGCGCGACACGAGCCAGGGCGAGATGGCCCGCGTGGATCGGATCGAACGTCCCGCCGAGCATCCCGATCCGGGCGACGGCGATTGCCTCCGCGGAAGCCGTCGCGCGCGCCATGGCCGGCTCGCCGCCGGTCAACGTTCCTCCCACGGCTGGGCCTCCCACTCGAGCTCGGACGCACCGATCCGTACGAGGTCGCCCGGAACGATGCCTGCCCGGCGCAACTCAGCGTCGATCCCGAGCTTCGCGAGGTCGCGCTGGAAGCGCTCGGCCGATTCCTCGACGTCGAAGTTCGTCTGGGCGGCGATCCGCTCGATCCGCTTGCCTCGGACGCGGAATGCGCCCTCCTCCCGGTCGACGATGAAGCCATCGGTCATGCCCTCGATCCGATGGACGACGACGCCGGCGGGCTCCGGCGGCGCTCCCAGCTCATCGGCGGAGGGGAGCGTCGCTGCGAGGCGGTCGCGGAGCGCGGGAATCCCCTCCCCCGTGGCGGCTGATACGGCGATTGCCTCCTGGCCCGCCCGCTCGCGCGCCTTGCGGAAGTCGGGCCAGGTATCGGCCGCCGCGGGCAGGTCGATCTTGTTGTAGACGACGAGGATCGGCTTGTCGAGGAGCTTCGGGTCGTGCGCCTCCAGCTCGTCGCGGATAACCCCGTGGTCCCACTCGGGGTCGCGGCCGGAGCCGTCGACGACGTGGACGAGGATCCGCGTTCGCTCGACGTGGCGGAGAAACGCGTGGCCGAGGCCGGCACCGCTGCTGGCGCCCTCGATCAGCCCCGGCACGTCGGCGATCGTCGGGCGTCGCTCGTCCTCGTCGCCCAGGTCCATCACACCGAGGTTCGGCTCGAGGGTCGTGAACGGGTAATCGGCGATCTTCGGCCGGGCGGCGGTCAGTGCCGCGAGGAGCGTCGACTTGCCGGCATTCGGCAGCCCGACCAGGCCGACATCGGCGATGAGCCTAAGCTCGAGCCGCAGCCAGCGCTCCTCGCCGGGCTCGCCCTTCTGGGCGTGCTTCGGGGCCTGGTGGGTGGACGTCTTGAAGTGGGTGTTCCCGAGACCGCCACGGCCGCCACGGCCGATGATCGCGATTTGGCCAGGCCTCACGAGGTCCGCAATCAGTGCGTCGGTATCGTCGTCGTATACCGCGGTCCCCGGCGGCACGTCGAGGAAGAGGTCCTCCCCCGCCGCGCCATGGCGCCTCGAGCGCGTACCTCGACCCCCAGGCGTCGCCCGAAAGTGGTGCTTGTAGCGAAAGTCGCGAAGCGTTGTCTGGCCAGCATCGACGCGAAGGTGAACCGAGCCCCCGCGACCACCGTCCCCGCCGTCCGGACCGCCCCGCGGAACGTGTGCCTCCTGCCGGAACGTCGCTGCCCCGTCACCGCCCGCGCCGGCGCTGACCCAGATCTTCACCCGGTCAAGAAACATCCGAAGGATTGTCGCATGGGCCACCGATCCACCCGGAGCAAGGCACCCCCAGCATCACCTTGGATCAGGTCGTCGCAGGGGTGGTCTATGGCAAGGCGCCGTCCGAGCACCGGCGCGCGTGCACCACGCCGCGTAGTTGCCAGGCTGCGTATTTCAAGAACGCGTATCGAACCGGAAGATCGCGGCCCGCCACCGCCAGAACCGGTATTCGGCCTTCTTGCGCACCCGATATCACCGGTAGGCGTATCTGGCCGGTGTCGGACGGCTTTCGCTTCATCCGCGGCGACGAATAGGTGGCCGCTATGCGTTCTTGAGGTATCAGGACCCGCGCGGAGCGGATCAATATTCTGGCCAGGTTTACCCGACACCGGATTCGGGCGTCGCGCTCATCCTGGCCACGCGATAGACACCCGTTGCATATTCGAGCCGCAAGGCGGCCACGCGGACCGAGGCAAGGGCTCTTCTAAGCCGCCGGAAAAGCAACAAGAGCGGAGACGGCGCGGCGGCAACGCCGCCAGAGGCCGCCAATGCGGCGACCGTCAGAGGTAGGCGAGAGGGTTGACCCGTGACCCGCCGTTCCAGATGCCGCCCTTCCAGACCTCGAAGTGCAGGTGCGGGCCCGTCGCGTTGCCCGACGACCCGACGCGTCCGATCGACTGGCTGCGACCCACGTGCTGGCCACGCCCGACGGAGATGCTCGACATGTGGTTGTAGGTCGTGTAGAGCCCGGAGCCGTGCGAGATCCAAACCTGGTAGCCGCCGCCGTTGCTCTTCCAGCCAGCGAAGGTGACGACGCCCGATGCGGCGGCCTTGACGGTCGTGCCGGAGTCGGCGGCGATATCGATCGCGTAGTGGCCGTAGTGGTAGTACTGGCTGATGTAGCCACCGGCGACGGGCCACGCAAACGCTCCGCCGTTGTACTTCGGCGGCGGCTTCGTCGACCCACCGCTGCCGCCGCTGCTCGAGCTTGGCGACTTGCGCGTGGTCGTTGGCGCGGGCTTCGGCGTGGCGATCCCCGACCCGAGGGCACCCGGGATCGTCAGTGTCTGGCCGATCGACGAGATTCGGGTCTTCGAGCTCATTCGCCGCGACGATTTCGGCGGCCTCCACGCGGTATCGCGCGGCGAGGGTGTCGAGGGAGTCCGTTGGGCCGACGGTGACGACGACGCCGCTGACCGGCGGGATCGTCAGGGTTTGGCCGACGTGGAGCTCGGACTTCGACGTGAGGTTGTTCGCCCACCAGACCGTCATCATCGAGACGCCGAACTTGCGCGCGATCCCGGTCAGCGTGTCGCCCGAGCGAACGCGATATGTCCGCATGAGGCCCTTGCCGTCGGCGACGGTCGTGTCGACCGCGACCGGCTTGAGGATCGTTCCGTCGTCGAGCACGGCTCCGGTTCCGGCATCGGCGCCGTTCGAATTGCCGTCCAACGACTGATCGGACGCCTCTCGGGCATCGACCGGACCAACGTTGTCGCTGGTGTCGACCGGCCCGAAATCACTCTGATTGCCGCTCTGGGAGACGGCGCCGCCGGCCGCAAGCCGGGCTCCGGCACCATCGCCGGTCGGGCCACCGACGGGACCCGCGGGAACGCTGGCTGCGAGCGAAGGAGCGCTGCTGGCCGCGACCGCGATGGCCAGGATCGCGACGGCGACCGCGGGCACGATGCGTTCCGTGCCGAAGCGGTCGATGAATGACCGGCGTTCCGCGGAACGCGCCATCGTCACGACTGGGCCGTCTGCATAGGCCGAACGAGGCGCGAGACGACCCGAGCCGACTGCGATGTGGCGTGAGCCAGTCACGAACGGCGAAACGGCCACAGCCGCAGCCGGCGCCGAGGGAACGGTGCGGACCGCCTCCGGGGCTCGGTGCGCGCTCCGGCCGACTCGCTCGTCAGCGCGCGGACGCAGCACGAGACCGCGGATGGCTGTTACAGCCGCGAGGCTCTGACGCTGGACGGATATGGCCTTCGACGAACGATGGCTCGTGACGGGGCGCAGGCGATCAAGGGCGCGCTGCACGCCGACCGACGCGTTCAGCAATACGGTCTCCAGATGGGACGAATGGTCCGCGCGGGAACGAGGCGCTGGGAGGGACCACTCGCGGGTCGCGGTATTGAGCTGGGGGTCTCATACGCGGCCGATGCCCGTGTCGGCGGGCTACGACGTCGTTGCAGAACGCTATCAGAACGGAAGGCCCGAGGCAAACTCGGAGCGTGGGCTAGGCGTCCAGGCTCTTCGTCAACGTTCCGAGGAACTGGACGTTGCTCTCCGTCTTCGAGAGGCGGTTCAGGAGCAGTTCGATGCCCTCGTTCGTGCCCACGGCGGACAGCATCCGGCGCATCGTCCAGACCATCTTGAGGGTGCCTTCCTCCAGCAGGAGCTCCTCGCGCCGGGTGCCGGAGCGCTGGACGTCGATGGCTGGGAAGATCCGCTTCTCGGCAAGCTTCCGATCGAGGATCAGCTCGCTGTTGCCGGTACCCTTGAACTCCTCGTAGATGACGTCGTCCATGCGCGATCCGGTGTCGACGAGGCACGTCCCGATGATCGTCAACGAGCCGCCCTCCTCGATGTTCCGGGCGGCACCGAAGAACCGCTTCGGCGGGTAGAGAGCGATGGGATCGAGCCCGCCCGACAGCGTCCGGCCGGACGGCGGGAGGGCCAGGTTGTAGGCGCGCGCGAGGCGGGTGATCGAGTCGAGGAGGATCACGACGTCGCGGCCGGTCTCGACCTGGCGCTTGGCGATCTCGAGCGCCATCTCGGCGACGTGGGTGTGGTTCTCGGTCGGCTCGTCGAACGTCGAGCTGATGACCTCGCCCTTGACCGAGCGCCGCATGTCCGTGACCTCCTCCGGGCGCTCGCCGATGAGCGCGACCATGAGGAGGATCTCCGGGTAGTTCGTGCTGATCCCGTTGGCGATGTGCTTGAGAAGCATCGTCTTGCCGGCCTTGGGCGGGCTGACGATGAGGGCACGCTGGCCCTTGCCGAGCGGGTTGACGAGGTTGATCAGTCGCTGGCTAAGGTTCTTGGGATCGGCCTCGATGTTGATCAGCTCGTCCGGATGGACCGGGGTCAGGTCTCCGAACACCGGCCGGTTGCGGGCCGTTTCGATGTCGACGCCGTTGACCGCATCGACGCGGAGCATGCCCCAGTACTTTTCTGCGTCTCGGGGTGCTCGGACGGCGCCGCTCACCCGGTCGCCGATCCGAAGCCCGAAGCGTCGGACCTGGCTCGAGCTGACGTACACGTCGTCCGGGCTCGGCAGGAGGCCATGGCGGCGCATGAAGCCGAAGCCTTCGTCGACGATATCGAGGATGCCTGTCGCGTAGGCGTGGCCGGCACGTTCCGTCTGGCGCTCGAGGATTCGCTCGACGAGATCGTCCTTGCGCTCCTGGGTGCCGGTCTCGAGCTCCAGGTCCTTGCCGACTGCGCGGAGCTCCGTGACACTCATGTCGCGGAGATCGGTGATGTCGAGGTCGTTCCGCTCGCGGGCGGCCTCGAGCTCCTGCATCTCGTCAAATTCTGTGACCGGCGCGCGAGACGTCATCTGCGACCGGCGTCGGGGCCGGCGATTACGCTGCCGCTGATCTGGACCAAGTTGGGGCATGGGATGCGGGTTCCCTCGGAATGGGACTGACTCGGGCTGGAGATCGCGCGGAATTGCTCCGCAGCGCAGGCCGAGGTGGGATACATGGAGCATAGCGTGTCGAACGCGCGTTCGTCAATGCTTCAGTTGCCTGCAAATCGTGCTTGCGACAGCACCGACCGGGCTGCCGGGCAAGCCCTTAGATTCGGAGGCATGCAGATGTCCAATGGCGTGCGGGCCATGGCCCGATGAACCGACTCGCCGGTCGGGTCTGCCTCGTGACCGGCTCGACCGGGATCGCCGCCGCGTCGGCCGTACGGTTCGCGGCCGAGGGAGCGTCGGTCTTCATCACGTCGAGGGACGAGGACCACTGCCGCGAGCTTGCCGACCGGATGAAGGCCGCCGGGGGGCGGGTCGCCTTCCATGCGGCCGACCTCACTGACGAAGCGCCAGGCACGCGATGCCGTCGGGGCATGCGTCGCCGCCTTCGGTCGGATCGACGGCCTCTTCTCGGTCGCCGGAGGCAGCGGCCGGCGGTTCGGCGACGGCCCGATGCACGAGATGACCGGCGAGGCCTGGGACGCGACGCTGGCGCTGAACCTCCGGACGCAGGCGCTCGTCTGCAGCGCGGTCGTCGGACGGATGCGCGCGCAGGAGCCGAATGAATCCGGAACGCGCGGTTCGATCCTGCTGATGGGCAGCGTCACCGCGACCGATCCCGTTCCGGAGCTCTTCGGGACGCACGCCTACGCGGCTGCGAAGGGCGCCACCACCGCGCTCATGACCGCGATGGCGGCGACGTATCTCGGCGGATCGGATCCGGGTGAACGCCGTTGCCCCGTCACTGACCAGGACGCCGATGGCCGACCGGGCGGCCGGCGACGAGACGATCCTGGCCTTCGCCCGTCGAAAGCAGCCGCTCGCGGGCGAGATGATGGATCCGGACGAGGTCGCGCATGCCGCGGTCTACTTCCTGTCCGACGAGTCGCGGACCGTGACCGGCCAGCTCCTGAAGATCGACGGCGGCTGGTCTGTCTCGTCTGTGTCCCCGGACGCCACGTGAGCTTCGTTCGGACCGTCCTCGGCGACATCGCGCCGGCCGATCTGGGTGTCACGTACGCCCACGAGCACGTCGTGATCGACGGCGGCCGTCCGGTCGAGATGTCCGCCGATTTCCTCCTCGCCGACGTCGATCGGCTCGCTCTCGAGTTGAACGACGCCGCGGCTGCGGGGCTCCGATCGGCGATCGACGCAATGCCGGCGGACTGCGGCCGGAATCCCGTCCAAGCTCGCGACGTTGTCGCGGCGGACCGGCGTCCAGCTCGTCGCGGCGACAGGGCTCCATCACGAGAAGTTCTACGGGCCGTCGCATTGGAGCCGGCGCGCCTCGGACACGGAGCTTGCCGACCTGTTCGCCGCCGATGTCACCGACGGGATCGACGAGCGCGACTACGGCGGGCCGATCGTTCGCCGGACCGACGTCCGGGCCGGGCTCGTCAAGGTCGGCGGCAGCCAGGGTGGTCCGTCGGCGAGCGACCTGCCGATCTTTCGCGCCGCCGCGTCCACGCACATTCGGACCGGCGTCCCGGTCCACACCCACTGCGAGGCAGGCACGGGCGCGCTCGAGCAGATCCGCGTACTCGTGGATGCCGGCGTGGCCGCGGAGCACATCTCGCTCAGCCACGTCGACAAGGTTGTCGATCGCGGCTATCACCGCGAGCTGCTCTCGACCGGCGCGTTTGCCGTCTACGATCAGGCATTCCGCTGGGGCGACGCGGAGAACGGAACGCTCCAGCTGCTCGAGTGGGCTATCGCGGACGGTCATGCCGGCCAGGTCATGTTGGGGATGGACGCGGCCCGCCAGGGCTACTACAAGGCATTCGGCGGCACTCCGGGACTCTCGTACCTGCTCCGGGCCTTCAGCGACGAGCTCGAGGCGCGCGGCATCGGGCATGACGTGCGGCGTCGAATTCTTCGTCGACAATCCGGCCCGGGCGTTCGTGTTCGCTGGAGGTAGATCGATGAGCCATGAGGAGCTCCTGACGAGCGTCGTCGGGCTCGCATGCCCATCCCGGCTGGTTCGTGGCCGGAATCGACGCCGCCGAGCGTCGGCGAGTTCGGGCCGGTCGATCTCGCCGAGATGCTCGACGACGCCGTCGACGTCGCGATCCGCGACCAGGAGCGAGCCGGCATCGACGTGATCACCGACGGCGAGATGCGCCGGGCCGGCTTCTTCACCGCCGAGTTCTACCGCCACCTGACGGGCGTCGGTTGCGCTCCCGCAGGAGCGCCGCCTGGGCGCCGGCGGCCACGACCAGCAGCATCGGTTCGAGGTCCGAGAGCCGATCGCGGCGCCGAACGGCCTCGGTGTAGTCGAGGACTTCGTCGCTGCCCGGACCCGGACGACGCGGCCGCTCAAGGTGACGCTGCCCGGGCCGTACACGCTGTCCGGGCGGCTGCGGACCGGGCCGGACGAGGTGTACACGACGCGCGTCGCCGCCGCGGAGGCGTTCGTCGAGATCCTCGGCACGGAGCTCAGAGGCCTCGTCGACGCCGGCGCGACGATCATCCAGATCGACGAGCCGTCACCGGCGATCCACCCCGACGCGCCGGCGGACTTCGCCGCCCTGTTCAACGCCGCGATCGAACCCGTCCGGGGACGAGCCCGGCTCGGGGCCCATCTCTGCTTCGGGAACTACCTCGGCCGGCCGCTGGCGGCCCGCTCGTACCGGCCGATCCGCGACGGCGATGCTCGGGTTTGGCGTCGACGAGCTCGTTCTCGAGTTCGCCAACCGGGAGATGGCCGAGATCGATCTGCTGGCCGAGCTCGTCGATGCAGGTCGGGACGTCGCGGCAGGCGTGGTCGACGTCAAGAACTACCACCTCGAGACGCCGGACGAGGTGGCGGCCAGGATCGATGCGATCCTTGCGACCGGGGTCCCGGCCGACCGCCTGACGCTCGTGCCGGACTGCGGCTTCAGCCAGACCGCGCGCTGGGCGACGACCGCCAAGCTCCACGCCCTCGTCGCCGGTCGCGACCTCGTCCGAGGCCGGACCGGCTCCGCGGCGACTCCAACAGGAGGAGAGCCACCGATGAAGGCCCACCATGTCACGATGCTCGGCACCGGGCTGATCGGCGACTTCTACACCGCGACGCTCCACGGCCAGCGCGGCCGCGACCATGTCCGGGTCGTCTTCTCGCGCTCCGACGAGCGCGGCACGGCGTTCAAGGAGCGCTGGTCCATCCCGGAGCACACGACGGACCTGAAGGCAGCCATCGAGCACCCCGACACGGACGTGGTCGTCGTCGGCCTGCCGAACTACCTCCACGAGGAGGCTGTCGGGCTCGCCGCCGCAGCCGGCAAGGCGGTCCTGTGCACGAAGCCGCTGGGTCGGACGGCGGAGGAAGCGCGCCGGATGCTGGAGACCGTCGAGAAGGCGGGCGTGTTCGGCGGCTACCTCGAGGACCTCTGCTACACGCCCAAGACCCTGAAGGCGATCAAGAGCGTCCAGGACGGTGCGATCGGCGACGTGACGTGGGTCCGCTCCCGCGAGACCCATCCCGGGCCGCACAGCGCCTGGTTCTGGGACGGCCGGCTGACGGGCGGCGGCGCGATCATCGATCTAGGCTGCCACTGCATCGAGATCATCCGGAGCTTCGTCGGCAAGGGCAACCGGCCGATCGAGGTGATGTGCACGACCGACACGCTCGTCCACCCGATCGACGACGAGGACAACGCGATCGCCCTGATCCGCTTCGAGTCCGGGGCGATCGGCCAGTTCGAGGTGAGCTGGACGTTCCGCGGCGGCATGGACCTCCGCGACGAGGTCGCGGGCACGCACGGCACGATCTGGCTCAACCACTTCCTGCGAACCGGCTTCGAGATGTTCTCCGCCGGCGGCGGCAGCGGCTACGTTGCCGAGAAGGCTGAGTCGGCGACGGGCTGGCTCTTCCCGGTCGGCGACGAGGTTTCGGAGCTCGGCTACGTCGACATGTTCTCGGACATGTTCACGGCTTTCGAAGAGGGAAGAGCGCCACGCGAGACGTTCTACGACGGCTATGTGGTCAACGCGGTCATGGACGCCGCCTACCGCTCGGCGAAGTCGCGCGCGTGGGAGCCGGTCGAGCTGTTCGAATGGCGCGGCGGCGCCGACGCCGCGGATCGCCAAGGCACCCGAGACGTTCGAGGGCCAGACGGTCATCAAGCGCGAGCTGCTTCCCGACGGCCGGACCAAGCTGATCCTCAAGGACCCCGCGACCGGCGACTTCACCGACCGCGTGGTCTCCGGGTAGCGAGCGATGGCCGGGGAAGAGCGCTGGGAGGCGCTCGTCGCGACGATGCTCGAGCAGTCCGCCGCGACTTACGGGGCCGACGGTGGGCCCCAGAGGGCGTTCGGCTCCACGTCGCTGAAGACGAACGGCAAGATCTTCGCGATGCTCGTGAAGGGGCGCCTCGTCGTGAAGCTCGATCGAAAGCGTGTCGACGAGCTGGTCGCTGCTGGAGAAGGCGAGCCGTTCGATCCCGGTCACGGCCGAATTCAGAAGGAGTGGATCGCGCTCGCGTCCGACTCGGACGACGCCTGGCTGAGCTTCGCCACGGAGTCCGAGGCATTCGTGGCCCAACGCAAGTAGGCGCCGCGAGGTCCCTGGGCCCCTCGCGCCATTCGGCCGAGTTAGCCAATGTGCGCGGTGTGAACGTTAGCCAGGGATCCACGGCCATTTCGAGCCGCGGATCGCCGTCCGTTAGCCGGGGGTGGGTAACGTAGGGCTGAATTGGGACGTTTCCGGCCGCGTCGGCCTCCTCGAGCGCGGCTAGCGGTCACCGGGTGAGCATTTGGCGAAGTCGGAAAGCGACAGCGCGGCCGGCGAGCGGCCACCGAACCCCACCTACCCCGAGCCGGCCAGCGCAACCTCCGGGACACCCGATGGGTCGCCCTCGCCGAGCCACCGCCCGATCGCGTCCCGCGAGAACACCTGGTCCACGACCATCGATGAGGCGCCGATGACGCCGGCCAGGCCGCCGAGCGACGACCGCTGGATCAGCAAGTCCCGGGTCGCGAGGGCAAGGGAGCGTCGGTAAACCGTTTCGCGGATCGCGGCGAGCAGGAGGTCGGGGCTGTTCGCCACACCGCCGCCGATGACGATCAGGGACGGGTTGAAGAAGTTGACGACGCTCGCCAGCATCGAGCCGACGCGCCGGCCCGCCGACTGGAGCAGCGCAACGGCGACGGGATCGCCGAATGAGGCCGCCCGTGCGACGTCCTCCGCCGTGACGGAGCCACGCTGGTCGAATGCCGTGCGCAGCCGCGGGCTCCGGCCATCGAGCGCCGCGGCCTCACCCGCCCGGCCGATCGCCTCGCCGCCGGCCAGGGCCTCGAGGCAGCCGATGTTCCCGCACCGGCAGATGACGGACGGGTCATCGACGATCTGGATGTGGCCGACGTCGCCGGCGCTTCCCTGGGCACCCCGATGGAGGCGGCCGCCGCTGATGATCCCGGCCCCGATCCCGGTGCCGATCTTGATCACGACGACGTCGTCGTGGCCGGCCGCCACGCCGGAGCGCCACTCCCCGAGGCCCAGGACGTTAACGTCGTTGTCGACCCAGACCGGGGCCTTGTAGCGCTTTGCAAACCGGTTGCGGATCGGGTAGCCGTCCCAGCCGGGCATGATCGGCGGAGAGATCGGGCGGCCTGTCTGGAACTCGACCGGGCCAGGGACCGCGATCCCGATCCCCCACAGCGGCCCGGGGATGGCCTGCGTCGTCCGGAGAAGCAGGTCGAACAGCTCGTCGACCCGGTCGAGGCAGGCCTCGGGTCCGGCTTCTATCCGGGAAGGCTCGTCGTGGTGGCCGAGGATCCGTCCATCGAGGTCGGTCAGCGCGACATCGATGCTCGTGGCGCCGAGATCCGCAACGAGGACGTGACCGGCGCTCGCCCGGAACGACAGCTGGCGCGGTGGCCGGCCGCCGGTGCTCGGTCCGACCTCGCCCTCGACGACGAGGCCGCGCTCGAGGAGCTCGCCGACTCGCTGCGCGACGATGGCCCGACCGAGACCGGTCCGCTCGACCAGCTCCGAGCGCGAACGGGAACGGCCCAGGCGAACCTCGTCGAGAACGACGACGAGCGCGTCAAGTGCTTCGTCCGGCAACGGGCCGCGGCCAGATCCTGCGTCTTCCACCACGCCTTCGATCATACGCTTCTTCAACCGCCCATCGGGCGACTTTTGCACTTGACAGGTCAAAGTACGATGGAAGGGCGACTGCATGCCCGGTGGGGCGAGGAGAGTGGCGCGCGGTCAGCCCCGGTGGAGCGCGCCAACCACATCAACCTTGGGAGGCTCATGACGAGGATCGCCGAGATCGGCGCCGCCGTGATCGGGACCGGATTCATCGGTACCGTCCACGTGGAGGCGTTGCGCCGCATCGGCGTCCAGGTTCGAGGCGTTCTCGGGAGCACGCCCGAGCGGGGCGACGCCAGGGCCGCGGATCTCGGGGTCGGCCACGCCTACGCTTCGCTCAGCGAGCTGCTGGCCGACGAAAGCGTCGACGTCGTCCATGTCACGTCGCCGAACAACCTCCACGTCGACCAGGCGAAGGCGGCCCTCGCCGCTGGCAAGCACGTCGTCTGCGAGAAGCCGCTGGCGATGACCGCGGAGGAATCCGGAGAGCTTGTCCGGCTGGCCGCGGAATCCGGGCGCGTGAATGCGACCAATTTCAACATCCGCTACTACCCCCTGAACCAGCACGCCCACGAGCTCATCGCCGATGGCGGGCTTGGGCAGGTCCGGCTCGTGACCGGCCGCTACTTCCAGGATTGGCTCCTGCTCGACAGCGACTGGAACTGGCGACTCCAGCCCGATCAGGGCGGCGCCCTTCGGGCCGTCGGCGATATCGGCTCGCACTGGCTGGATCTCATGACGTTCGTGACCGGTCAGCACGTCAGCGCTGTCATGGCGGAGCTCTCGACGTTCATCGAGACGCGCAAGGAGCCGACAGGGCCGGTCGAGACGTTCTCCACGGATCGATCCGCCGAAACCGTCGAGCGGCCCATCTCGACCGAGGACACCGCGACGATCCTCCTACGCTTCGACGGCGGTGCCCGCGGCGCCGTTAGCATCTCCCAGATCAGCCCTGGCCGGAAGAACTCGCTCGTCTACGAGATCGACGGGTCCGACGGTGCCTGGTCGTGGGACTCGGAGCAGCCCGACCAGGCCTGGCACGGCCACCGCGACCGGGCCAACGAGATCCTCATCCGCAACCCGGCGCTGATGGGCGCTGCCGGCCAGGCGGCCGCTGCCCTGCCGGGCGGTCACGTCGAGGGATTCTTCGACACCTTCTGTGCTCATTTCCGGGCCGTCTACGCGGACGTGGTTTCAGCCGGGGCGCGCTCCCCCCACCCCGGCTATCCCACGTTCGCGGACGGCCACGACGAGATGCTGGTCGGCGACGCGATCGCTCGAAGCGCTCGCGAGGGCCGCTGGGTCGAGGTCGACCGGACCGCCAACCGACCCGTCGCCACGCAGGCGGCCCGATGAAGCTCGGCCTGCTGACGGCCCCTTTCCCGGAGACACCGCTGACCGAGGTCGCGGATTGGACCGCGTCCAACGGGTTCGAAAGCATCGAGATCGCGTGCTGGCCCCGATCGTCCGGGCCCAGCCGTCGCTATGCAGGCACCTCCCACATCGACGTCGTCAACCTCTCGGCGTCCCAGGCGAGCGAGATCGTCGACGAGATCACGAGCAAGGGCCTCTCGATCTCCGGGCTCGGCTATTACCCGAACCCGCTTCACCCGGACCCCGCCCATCGCGAGATGGTCATCGGCCACCTGAAGCACGTCATCACCGCGGCCGAGATGATGGGCGTCCCGTTCGCCAACACCTTCATGGGCGCGGACGCCGCGAAGACACAGGACCAGAACTGGGATGAGGCGCTGCGCGTCTGGCCGGACATCGTCGCGTTCGCGAACGACCACGGCCGCAAGATCACGATCGAGAACTGCCCGATGCTCTTCAGCGACGACGAGTGGCCGGGCGGGCACAACCTCGCGACGAACCCCCGGATCTGGCGCCGAATCCTCGAGCAGTGGGGTGGCTCGATCGGGCTCAACTTCGATCCGTCCCATCTGATCCTGCAGATGATCGACATCCCGCGGTTCATCCGCGAATTCGGGCCGCACATCTTCCACGTCCAGGCGAAGGACCTGACAATCGATCGCGAAGGCCTGTATGAGCGAGGCGTGTTCTCGCTCGGGATCGGCTGGCAGATCCCTCGCCTGCCCGGCCTGGGGGACGTTGATTGGGGCGTCCTCTTCGCGGCCCTGTGGCGCGCCGGCTACGACGGCGACATCATCATCGAGCACGAGGACCGCGACTTCGAGAAGACCGACGAACTCATCAAGCGGGGCTTCCTCCTCTCCCGCGACATCCTTCGGCCCTACATCAAGTGAGAGCATGACACTCAGCATCGACAACCTGACAGAGCACGACATCGCCAAGGCGATCGATCACACGCTTCTCCGACCGGAGCTCGACGACGCCTTTGTCGAGGAGGGCTGCCGGCTGGCGGTCGAATACGACGTCGCGTCCGTCTGCGTCCGTCCGGCGGACGTCGCCCGGGCAAGGGCGATCCTCGATGGCTCCGACGTCAAGGTCGGCACCACGATCGGCTTCCCGCACGGCAACCACCGGACCGAGACCAAGGTCCTCGAGGCCCAGCGCGCCCTCGCGGACGGCGCGACAGAGCTCGACATGGTCATCCAGATCGGCGCACTCAAGTCCGGCCGCGATGCGGACGTCCAGGCCGACATCGCGGCCGTCGTCGACATCGCCCATGCCGCGGGCGCCATCGTCAAGGTCATCTTCGAGAACGCCTACCTGACCGACGACGAGAAGATCCGCGCCTGCCGCCTCTCGGAGGCCGCCGGTGCCGACTTCGTGAAGACCTCGACCGGCTTCGCGCCCTGGCGGCGCCACGCACGATGACCTCGCGCCTGATGCGCGCCAACACCTCGCCGCACATCCAGGTCAAGGCTGCCGGCGGCGTTCGAACGCTCGATGCGCTGCTCGAGGTCATGGCCCTCGGCACGACCCGCATCGGCGCGACGGCCACCAAGACGATCATCGACGACTTCCGGGCCCGAAAGGCGGGTCTCGCTCCCGTTGAGCCGGCAACGGCAGACGCAGGCTCGTACTAGTGACCATGGCTGCCACACGAGCGATTCCCTGGATGGCCGAGGCGGCCGCTGTCCTCGATCGGGTCGCCACGACCCAGGGCGAGGCGATCGAGACCGCGAGCCAGTGGTGCGCCGATGCGATCGCCGCGGACGGCCTGGTGCATCTCTTCGGGACCGGTCACTCGCGCATCCCGGTCGAGGAGATGTTCCCGCGCTACGGCTCTTATCCCGGGTTCAATCCCATGGTCGAGCTGTCGATGACATTCCACACGCAGGTGGTCGGCGCCAACGGCCAGCGCCAGGCGATGTTCATCGAGCGGACGCCCGGCCTGGCCGAGGTCATCCTGTCGAACTTCTCGTTCGGGCCACAGGACGTGCTGATGGTCTTCTCGGCCGGCGGGTTGTCTGCCGTACCGGTCGAGATGGCCCGTGGCGGTCGGCGACGCGGCGTTCGCGTGATCGCTGTTACCTCCGTCGAACAATCCATGTCGGATGCCCCCGACCCGATCGTCCGCAGCCGCCTGCTCGACGAAGCGGACCTGGTCATTGACCTGTGCACGCCATCGGCGGACGCGCTGGTCACAGTGGACGGCCTCGATACCCCGGTCGGTCCGGGAAGTACGATTGCGGCCGTCGCCATCGTCAATTCCATCAAGGTGCGCACGGCCGAGCTGCTCGTTGAGCGTGACGCAATGCCACCGGTCATCACCCGAGCATCGGTAGTAGGCGCCGATCGCTCGCGGTCCTTGTTTGACGAGGCCTATCGAGAGCACGCGCGACGGATGGCTCGTGCCATCAGCGGGAGGACTGATGGCCCCGGGCTTCTCGCGCAGGAGGTGCACGAATAGATCGGATGGATCGGCACCCGCCCACGGAGACGTCCGGTTGTACGACGGGACCAGATTGGCCCGTCGTTCGCAATCGACAGCCGCGCGGCGGCGAAGTCAGGTTGTTCGGCACGACCAGAATGGCGTGTCGTTCGCAAGAGGAGGAGAACCAGTGATCCAGCGACCAACCCATACACGGATCCTTGCGGGCCTCGCGGTCATCGCAGTGATCGCCGGTGCCTGCACCACCCCGGCTGCGTCATCGAGCGCCCCGTCGTCGGTTGCCCCGTCGGCATCGGCGTCCGGTTCCGCTGCGCCGTCCGAGTCGGCGTCGGCATCGTCGTCGACGACCTACAAGATCGGCTACTCGAATGCCGGCGGCGTCGGCAACGGCTTCCGCGAGGAGCAGGTCTGCACGGCGAAGGCCGAGGCACTCGCATCGGGCAAGGTGTCCGAGCTCACGACGATCCACCACAACGTGGACGCAGCCGGGCAGCTCGCCGACCTTCGTGACCTGATCGCGAAGGACGTCGACGCGATCGTGTTCAACCCGAACGATCCGGATGCGCTCAACCCGGCTCTCGCCGAGGCGAAGGCCGCCGGCATCAGGACGATCTCGGTGGATGCCTACGTCACCGACCCTGACACCTACAACCTCTACAACAACCAGGTCGAATACGCGAAGCTTGGCGCCAAGTGGCTGTTCGACAAGATGGGCGGCACAGGGACCGTTTACTACATGCGCGGGCTCGCCGGCCACCCGGCCGACTCAGATCGGGACAAGGGCTTCAAGGAGGTCCTGGCCGATTACCCGAACATCAAGGTCCTCCCGAACGCCGATGGCGTCGCCACCGGCTGGGACCCCGCAACCGCCACCAAGCTCATCAACGACTTCCTCGCGAGTGGCCAGTACGACACGATCCAGGGCATCTGGACGTCCGGCATGGACTCGATGATCGTCGATGCCATCAAGGCGTCGAACAAGCCGTACGTCCCGATCGTCGGCGCTGACCTCGGTGCGTTCGTCACCCAGCTCCTCGACCCGGTCGGCTACGCCGGCCTCGAGGGTGCAGCAGTCACCAACACCGCAGCCGTCGGCGGGGCGGGCGTCAACCTGGCGCTCAAGCTCCTGAACGGTGAGACGGTCACGACCGATCCAGCGGCAAGCCAGCCGAATACCGTCCTCCTCAAGCCCGTCGCGGTCGACAACACGACCGACGCCGGCAAGGCCCAGCTCGCATCGTGGCAGTCGGTCCCGGGTCTCGACCCGAACTGGCCGCTCGGTCTCGAGATCGAGGGCTTCACGTCGTATACCCCCGAGCAGGCCATCGCCTGCAAGGGCCCGAACGAGTAGTCCCGCTACTCACCGCGAGTTCAATGGGAGATGCCGGCTCGTCCGGCATCTCCCATACCTACCCGAGGATCGATGACCCTCACGAGCAACGATCTTCTGCTCGACGCGACGGACGTCTCGAAATCCTACGGAGCCGTCGTCGCGTTAAAGGCCGCGTCGCTCGCCATTCGCCCCGGCGAGGTACATGCGCTCATGGGCGCCAACGGGGCCGGCAAGAGCACGCTCGTCAAGATCCTGACCGGCACGGTCCGACCCGACGGCGGGAAGATCTCCCTGCGCGGTCGGCAGCGAACCATCCACTCGCCCGCGGAGGCGCGCCGCGGCGGCCTCGTGTCGGTGTACCAGGAGCCGGCGCTCATCCCGGACCTGGACATCCGATCGAACCTGCGGCTCACCGAGACGCCGATCGAGCCGTTCCGCCACTGGCTCGCGGAGCTGGGCCTCGAGGCCCTGGACCTGTCGAGCATGGCTCGGGCACAGCCGCTGGCCACGCTTCGGATCATCGACCTGGCACGAGCCCTGGCGATCGAGCCCGACATCCTGATGATGGACGAGATGACCGCGGCGCTTCCCGCGAACCTGACCGAGCGCGTCCTCGAGGTCATCGGCCGCCAGCGTGGGGGTGAGCGGTCGGTCATCTTCATCTCGCATCGAATGATCGAGATCGCCGCGGTCTGCGACCGGGCGACCGTCCTGCGCGAGGGCGTGACCGTCGGCGTCGTTGATGTCACGAAGGGGTCCGAGGAGCGGATCGTCGAGCTCATGCTCGGCAAGATCGTCGAGGGCATGCCGACGAAGGGACGACCAGGACGACCACGGAACGGGCTGGCACGCCTCGCCTGACGGCCCGCAACCTGTCATCCGGCACGAAGCTCCAGGACGCCTCGTTCGACCTCTATCCAGGCGAGGTGCTCGGTGTCGTCGCGCTCGAGGGCCAGGGCCAGGACGAGCTGTTCGACATCCTCGCCGGCGCCGAGCGCCCGAGCGGCGGCGAGTTGCTCGTCGATGGGACGCCGGTCTCGTTCCATCATCCGGCGGACGCCATCCGGGCAGGCCTCGTCTACGTCGCGGCAGATCGCGCCGAGGCCCTCCTCATGCAGCGGTCGGTCCGCGAGAACATCGCCCTGCCGTTCTCGGCTCCCATGCGGCGCTGGGGCCTGCTCAATCTCGGGGCGGAGCGGACAAAGGTGGACGCCGCGATCGCGAAGTTGCAGATCGACACCCGCGCTGCCAGGGAAGTCCGGCGGCTGTCGGGCGGCAACCAGCAGAAGGTGACGATCGCCCGCTGGGTCGCCGGCGGCGTGCGGACGATGCTCTGCTTCGATCCGACGCGCGGCATCGACATCGGCACCAAGGCCGCAGATCTACGTGCTGCTCCGCGACCTCGCGGCGGCCGGAGCGGCCGTCCTGCTCTATACCTCCGAGTTGAAGGAGGTCCAGCTCGCCTGCGATCGCGCGATCGTGATCTTCAATGGCCGCGTGGTCGCCGAGATTGACGTCGCGGACGCCGACGAGCCGACGCTCCTCCGCGCGGCCTACGACCTGCGCGACAGATGCACTGATGCCCGAGGAGGTCGCCGCGGAGGTCGTCGCCGCCGATGCCGCCGATGCGGCCAACGCAGGCGAGCCGGTCGTGGCCGGCCCGGTCGATCGACCACCCGTCGAGTCTCCCGACGCGAGCGCGAGCCGCGAGCGCGGACGCGATCGTGAGCGCGGCCACCGCGCCAGTCGGCGCGACCGAGACCCGCCGCAGCGACACATTCGCGTCGTCCGCGCGCCGTAACGCCTGGCCGCTGGGCCTGCTCGTGTTCCTCGCCCTGCTGTTCGTGTTCACGAAGATCATCCAGCCGAGCTATGGCGTCGACCGGGGTGCAAGGCCTGGCGATCTCCGTCCTGCCGCTTGCCCTGGCCGCCGTCGCCCAGGCGATCGTGGTCATCTCCGGCGGGATCGACCTCTCGGTCGGATCGATGATGGCGTTGACGAGCGTGGTCGCGGCCAGCCAGATGAAGGGCCAGAGCGAGGAGTTCGGGGTGCTCGTTGTCGTGGGCGTCCTGCTGCTTGGTCTCGTGCTCGGCGTGATCAACGGTGGTCTGGTCGTCCTGACCCGCGTCCCGGACATCGTGGTCACGCTTGCGATGTCGTTCGTGTGGGCCGGCGTTCGCGCTCCTGGTGCTGGTGAGGCCGGGCGGCGCGTCGTCAAAGTGGCTGAAGGACCTCGTGACCGGATCACTCGGCAACGAGTGGATTCCCAGGGGTGCCATCGCCCTGATCGTCGTCATCGCACTGATCTGGATCCCGGTGCGGAGATCGAGGTTCGGCCTGTCGATCTACGCGGTCGGGAGCGACAGGCTGGCGGCCTTCCGGAGCGGCGTACCGGTCGGCCGGACGAAGATCGGGGCCTACGCCCTCACGGGGCTCTTCTCGGCGCTCGCCGGGCTGAGCCTGACGGCTAGCACGGGGATCGGTACGCCGGTCCAGGGGCCGTACACGCTGCTGAGCGTCGCCGCGATCGTCCTCGGCGGTGTCAGCCTCGCCGGTGGCCGGGGCGGCGTGCTCGGGCCCGATCCTCGCGGTGGTGATCCTCCAGCTGATCCGGACCGACATGACGTTCCTCAACGTCAACACGAACCTGGCCGTCGTGGTCCAGGGTCTGATCCTGATCGGCGTGGTCATGTTCGGCAGCCTGATCCAGATGCGGCGGATGCGCGCATGAGCGGGACCGTGCGCACGTCCGACGCCCGCCCTTCCGTCCGAAGCGCGAGTGCCTGGCGCAACCTGTTCCGCGACCGGCCGGTCATCCCGCTCCTCGGCCTGCTTGCGATCCTCGTCGTGCTGTCCGAGCTCGTCCGGCCCGGGATCGTCACCCCGGGCTGGGCTGGCGTCATCGCACGAGCCGCCGTGCCACTTGCGATTCTCGCCGCCTGCCAGACGCTGACGATGCTCACCGGCGGCATCGACCTCTCCGTCGGCGCGATCGCCTCGATGTCAGGGTTCGTCGTCGCGACGCTGGTCTCGGGCCCGGGGACCGGATTTGGGATCGCGGTCGCGCTCGTGGCCGCGGTCATCGCCGGGCTCGTCACGGGCGTCGGCGTTGGCGTCTTCCGGGTCCATCCGCTGATCATGACGCTCGGCATGAGCCTGGTGGTCCTCGGACTCGCGAACGTCTGGCAGATCACGAACGTGACCAGCGGGACGACCGTGGCGAGGGAGTTCCGGACGGTCGGCTCCTCGATGTTCCTCGACATCATCCCGTTCAGCCTGATCGTCTTCGTGCCCGTGGCGGCCTTCGTCCTCATCCTGCTCCGCCGATCCGGCTATGGCCGGCTGCTGTACGCGCTCGGCGACAACCCGATCGCCGCGCGGTTGTCGGGCGCCCGCGGCTGGCAGGTCCTGATCGTGCTCTATGTCATCTCAGCCGTCCTCGCGGCGATCGCCGGGTTCCTGTACACGGGCCTCACCAACGTGGCGAGCGTGTCGCTCGTCGACTCGGCTGTCCTGCCGTCCGTCGCGGCGGCGGTCATCGGTGGAACCTCGATCCTCGGCGGCCGGGGCGGCTTCGTCGGGACGATCGTCGGGGCGCTCATCCTGACCGTCGTCGAGTCGCTGCTCTCGTCTCTGGGCTACCCCGAGGCCATCCGCCAGATCCTCTTCGGGGCGATCATCGTCGCCGTCGCCGCGGCCTACACGCGGGTCACCGGCGATACCTGACGGAGCCATGGACCGCCAATCCGCGAGCCGTCACCTCGGCCTCGACCTCGGCGGCACCAACACCAAGTGGGTGGTCCTTCAGCACGAGGCAGGAGCTTGGGAGTCGCTCGACCGCGACCAGGTCTCGACGCCCGCAGCGGACGGACCGGACGCCGTGATCGCCCGCCTCGCGACAGCCGGCGCCGAGGCGATCAGTCGCAACCCGGGGGTCTCGACGGTCGGGATCGGCGTACCGGGCCTCTATGACGCGGCCGCCGGGACCACGCGGTTCCTCGTGAACATCGCTGGAGCCTGGGCGGGTAAGCCAGTGGCCGGGCCGGTCGGGGAGGCGCTCGGGTTGCCGGCGTTCCTGATCAACGATGCCCGGGCATTCGGCATCGCAGAGCTGCGACTCGGGGCGGGACGTGGCGCCTCTTCGATGATCGGGCTCACCCTCGGAACGGGTGTCGGAGGCGTGATCGCCGTGGACGGCCGCGTTCACCAGGGTCACGACGGGACCGCCGGGGAGATCGGCCACCAGACGATCGAGCCCGACGGACCGTGGTGCGGTTGCGGCAACCGCGGCTGCCTGGAGGCCTTCGCGCGCGCCGATCAGATCGCGGCGGCCTGCGGGACACCGACCGCCGAGGAGGCGGTCGAACGGGCGCGGGCCGGCGACGTACGGGCCACCGACGGCCTCGCCCAGGTCGGGCGGTATCTCGGGATCGGGATCGCCAACATGGTCACGGTGATCTCGCCGGACAGGATCGTCATCGGCGGCGGGATCTCGGCGGCCGCCGACCTGCTGCTGGGCCCCATTCGCGACGAGATGCGCCGGCGCGTCCGCACCACGTCCCTTGACGAGGTCGAGATCGTCACTGCGGAGCTCGGCACATGGGCCGGCGCCGTCGGCGCAGCCATCCACGGCGCCGACTCGGCCCGGGGAGCAGCGTGACCACGCCGCCGACGACGGTCGAGGGCCGGCTCGTGCTCGACGACTGGGTGGCGGCCGGCCGGATCCTGATCGAGGACGGGCTGATCGCCTCCGTGGAGATCGGCGAGTCACCGGATGGACGTTCGTCGTCCGCGTCGGACGGTGTGTTCATCGCCCCGGGCTTCGTCGACGTGCACGTCCACGGGGGTGGCGGCCACGATGCGATGGGTGGTGGTGATGCGCTCGACGGCATGGCTCGTTACCTCCTCGGGCACGGCGTGACGTCCTTCCTGCCGACAGCTGTCACGGCGCCCATCGCGGCCCTCGTCCGCTTCGCCGAGCAGGTGCGGGCATGGCTGCCGGTTGCGCCGTCAGATGGGGCACAGGCCCTGGGCTTCAACCTGGAGGGCCCGTTCCTGGCGCAGGCACGCCGCGGCGCGCACGACCCTGCCCACCTCCGCGTCCCGGCCGACGTCGCCACCCGGGATCTCGAGCCGCTCCTCGACGGACTCCGCCTGATCACGATCGCTCCGGAGCTGCCCGGCGCGCGGGACCTGATCGGCTGGCTCCACGAGCGCGGCGTCGCGACATCGATGGGCCACTCAGCCGCGGGCCTGGACGACGCCCAGGCGGGGTTCGCGGCCGGCGGCTCGTCGACGACCCACCTGTTCAACGCGATGAGCGGCGTGGATCACCACGCTCCGGGCCTGGCTGTCGCCGCGCTCGTCGACGACGCCGCGTACGTCGAGCTGATCGCCGACGGCGAGCACGTCCATCCGGCACTGTGGCCGATCATCACCCGGACCAAACCTACGGACCGGGTGATGCTGGTGAGCGACTCCATCTCGCTCGCGGGGATCGGCGATGGCCGTACGACGATCGGCGGCCTCGAGGTCGAGGTGGTTGGCCGGCGCGTCACGCTGGCCGGCACGACGACACTGGCCGGCTCCGTCATCGCCCTCGACACTGCCGTCGGAATGCTGGTGCAGTCCGGCGTACCGCTGCCCTCGGCCGTCGCCGCGGCAAGCCGGAATCCGCTGGCGATGCTCGGGATCACCGACCGGGGCAGCCTCGCCGTCGGCCAGCGGGCGGACCTCGTGGAACTGGGAGATGACCTCCGGGTCCGCCGCGTGATGCGGGGAGGCACGTGGTTCGACTGATCAGCGCGGCGGCATCGCCTCGAACGTCCGCTCGATGTCGTCGAGCACGCGGATCGTCGCCTCCGTCACGACCGTCAGGTAGCGCTCGCCGTACTCGGCCGTCGCCTCGCGCGCGTCGCCCCAGGTACCCGAGTGCGTGGCGCGATGGACGGAGCCCGGCGACGAGAAGAAGAACGCGGTGTGGACCGGGGCGGCGTTCGTGACCTCCGGGAACGGCGGGAGCTCGGCGTTCGCCCGGTCCATGTCCACGAGCGCCGGGTTGATCGCGAGCACCGCTGATGTCTCGCCGCGGTTCGCGTGGAGCCCCGTCGACGGCCCGAAGAACTCCCCCGCCTCGTTGGCCGTCATGCCGTCCCAATAGTTGATCGGGAAGGCCCGTGTGCCGGCGGGCAGCCGGTCGGCAGCGGCCGCGCAGGCGTAGGCGATCGCATACGTGTTGTCGTAGTGGCCGTTGAGGAAGACGATCCGCTTGAACCCGATCGCGGCGAGCGACGCGCAGAGGTCCTCGATCAGCGCCATGAACGTGGGGATGCGGATATGGACGACGCCGGTGAACCCGACATGCGGGTACGACAGGGCGTAGTTGATCGAGGGAGCCACAAGCGCGCCGACGACCGGGGCCACGCGCCGGGCGACCTCCTGTGGGACGAGGACGTCGGTCAGGAGCGGCCCGTGTGGACCGTGCTGTTCTGTCGAGCCCGTCGGCACGATCACCGTCTGGTGGTGCTCCAGGAACGCCGCGACCTCGGGATCGGTCATCTCGCCCATGAACACGGTGGCTGGTTTCATTTGCGACGGTCTCCTTGGCTCGTGTCAGGCAATGGTTGTTGTGAGCTCGCCGATCCCCTCGATCCAGGCCGTCGCCTCGTCGCCGGGCTGGAGATGCCGATCTGGCCCGAGCGGCGCCGCGAGACGCGCCGGGGTTCCGGTAGCGATCAGGTCGCCCGGCTCGAGACGCGCGTGCTGGCTCAGGTACGCGATGACCTCCGCGATGGAGAAGCGCATTTGGCTGGTGCGGCCGTCCTGGATCGCGACCCCGTTGATCGTGCAGCCGAGCCGGATGTCGGACGGGTCGAGCTCGTCGACGGTGGCCACCAGCGGTCCGACCGGGCAGAAGCCGGGCATCGACTTGCCGAGCAGCCATTGATCGCCGTCGAGCCACGGGTCGCGCGACGAGACGTCGTTGATGATCGTGTAGCCGAAGACGTGGTCCATGGCGACGGCGACTTCGACCCGCCAGGCCGGCGCGCCGATCACGACCCCTAGCTCCACCTCGGCATCGACGTTGTCTGTCAGGGAGCGATCCCACACGAGGATCGCTCCGTGGCCTGCGACCGCGTTCCATGCCTTCCCGTACACGAGCGGCCGCGGGGGCCCGGAGCCCGGCGCCTCACCCGGCGTGGCGTAGTTGTGCCCGATCGTGTAGATGGCACCAGGATCCGGCACGGCCGGCCCAAACTCGACGTCGTCGATCGCCCGATACGACGAGTCCGGCTGTCGATCCGCCCACTCGCTCACGCGTTGGGCCCCGACGTGGCCGCTCGCGGCGATTCCCCGGAGGGAGCCGAGGCCCGCGCTGTCGATCGTCAGCGGCAGGAGACCGCGCGCGTCGATCAGCGCGACCGACAGACGCCCGTCCTCCGTGATCGTCGCGAACCGCATCGGTCAGGCGCGGACGGTCGCGTCGGCCAGGAGCGGCGCAACAGCGGCGCGCATCACGTCCGCGATGTCGCTCACGCCGGTCCATCGCTCGAACGCGATGGCCGCCTGCTGGATGAGCATCTCCGACCCGTTCGCCGCCCGCAGCCCGCGCGCCCGCGCGGCAGCGAGCAGCGGCGTCTCGGCGGGCACGTAGACGAGGTCGAACACGGTGGCGCCGGCCGGAAGCAGCGCGACATCGATCGTTGCACCCGGGTCGATCATCCCTACCGTGGTCGCGTTCACCGCGAGGTCCGCCGAGCCCAACGCCTCGGCGAATGCCGGGTCCTCCAACTTGAGGGCGGCAACGGAACCGCGGCCCATGTCAGCGAACCGCGTCGCGAGCTCCTGTGCGGAGCCAGCCGTCCGGTTGCCGATCGTCACCCGGCGAGCACCGCCGCTCAGGCAGGCGTGAACGACGGCGTGGGCCGCGCCGCCCGACCCGGCGACGACGACCGCGGCTTCTCGAAGGGAGTGCCCCATCGCCAGCTCGACGCCCGCCCGGAAGCCGGGCGCATCGCTGTTGAACCCAACAAGACGCCCGGCATCGGTGCGCACGACGTTGTTCACGGCGCCAATCGCCGCGGCATCGTCTTCGACCTCGTCGACGAGCGACGCGACGAGGCGCTTGTACGGTGCGGTCACGCCGAGGCCGAGCCAGCCCGGTCCGCGTGCCGCGCTGACCGCCTCTTCGACGGCGTCGGGATCGATTTCGAGGAGCACGTAGCGCGCATCGATGCCAGCGGCGGCGAAGGCCGCGTCGTGCATGACCTGCGAGTGGCGTCGCTTGAGCGGCTTGCCGATCAGCGCGACCTGCCGGGTCACCGCAGCGCGGGCGCCATTCGCCGCACGGGTCCGGCAGTAGCAGGAAACGTCACGCTCGGGATGATTTCGTCGACCCAGTCCTGGAGCTGGTCGAGATCGGGCGTCATCGTGTGCAGGACGAAGTACTCGACGCCGGCGTCGATCCGAGCCTGGAGCGAGGCGATCACCTCGTCGGGCGTCCCGAACAGGTAGACGGACTCGAGGTACCGCTCGCCCCGCTCGGTGCTCATCACCTTGAGGAACGCCCGATGCTGTTCCTCGCGCGCCTTGACCGGGTCGTTCGTCAGGACCAGGTGCAGGAAGTTCTCGTGCGCGACCATCAGCTCGCCCGGGTCGCGCCCGTGCTCGCGGTAGTAGGCCTGGAGCTCCGCCCAGTCCCGCGCGATGTCCTCGGGCGGGCAGGTTGGGCGGGGGATCCAGCCGTCTGAGCGCAGTACGCGCGCCTTGACCGACTCGACGAACCGCGGAACGTCCGGCGACTTCGGGTCCGCCAGTTGCGACCCGCCGCCGATCCACAGCTCCGGGCGCTGCGACGACCTCGGCTCGATGAAGAGGTCGTCGACCGAGTAGTAGCGGCCGTGGTACGTCACGGTCTCGCCCTCGAGCAGCGGCATCATGATGTCCAGCATCTCGTCGGTGCGCTTGCCGCGCTCGTTCTTGTGGACGCCGACCGCCTCGTATTCGGCCTCGTTCCAGCCGACGCCGGCGCCCAGGACCAACCGGTTCTCGGACAGGAACTGGAGGGTCGCCAGCTCCTTGGCCAGGATCACCGGATTGCGGAGCGGCATGATCAGAATGGATGTCCCAAGGCGGACTCGCTCCGTCACGCCTGCCGCGACGGCGAGCGCCGCCAATGGCTCCAGGAACGAGACCGAATAGAACCGCTTGGCCGCCAGCAGGTGGTCGGTGATGAACAGCGAGTCGAAGCCGAGCTCCTCCACCTTCCGCGAGAACGCCTTGATCTCTCGCGCGCGTTCCGGGCCGTCACCTTCCCAGATGAACGACGGCAGCATGACCCCGAATCGTCCGACTTCGCTCACGTACAGTTCGCCTCCATACAGGTGGGCCTCATCGGCCGTGATACTCCGGATCTCGCTTCTCGAAGAACGACTTGGCGCCCTCGAGCATGTCCTCGCTGGCGAAGATCCGATCCGAGGCGTCGAGCTCGGCCGCGAGGCCGGTGTCGATGTCGGTTTCGGTCGCCAGGTCGATCAGTCGTTTCGCTTCGCGCACCGCGAGCGGGCCACGGGCAGCGATCTCTTCGCCGATGGCCATGGCACGCGCACGCGCGTCACCGGCAGGCACGACCTCGTGGACGAGGCCGATCCGCTCCGCCTCGTTGGCGCTCAGTACCCGGCCGGTGAGGATCAGCTCGCGGGCCCGCGCGGCGCCGACCACGCGCGGCAGGCGCTGCGTGCCCCCGGCGCCCGGCGTAACGGCCAGGCGGACCTCCGGCAGGCCGAGGCGGGCACGTTCCGAGGCGATTCGGATGTCGCAGCACAGCGCGAGCTCGAGACCTCCGCCGAGCGCGTTGCCCTCGATGGCGGCGATGGTCGGCATCGGCAGCTCCGCAAGACTGCGGGCAGCGCCGGATTCGAGCTCGTGTCGGGCACGGCCGGCTGGACCTCGCTGGGCCTCGAACTCGCCGACGTGCGACCCGGCTGAGAAGGCACGCTCGCCACGCCCGCTGACAACGACGGCGCGGACGTCCCCGGGCGGCGTCGCGGCGATCGTCCGGAGTGCCGTCGCCAGCTCCTGGAGGAGCTCTTGCGTGACCAGGTTCAGCGGCGGATTGACGAGCTCCAGGTGGGCGACGCGGCCCAGCTCCAGCGCGATGAGGTCGCTCATCCGACGGCCGCGAAGTCGGCGGCCAGGCCCATGGGCCCGGTGGCGTAGAGGCGTCGGTCCATCGTGGCGAGGTCGTCCGCGACGCGCGGGCGGAACCCCATCTGGCCGAGCACGTCGCGCTCGACGTCGATCCCCGGCGCCACCTCGATCAGCACGAGGCCGTCATCGGCGAGGGCAAAGACGGCTCGATCCGTGACATAGCGGACCTGCTGGCCTCGCTGCCGTGCCAGCTGGCCGTTGAAGGAGATCTGGCGGACCTTCGGTACGAACTTCTGGAGCTCGCCCTCGTGGACGATCCGGACACCGTCGTCGATCTCGAGCTCGAGGCCCTGCGCGGTCAGCGTCCCGACGAAGTTGATTTTGGGCGTCCGTGCGCTGATGTTCGGGAACCCGCCGGGGCCGCGTACCCGGCCCTCGAAGGCGTGGACGTTCACGTTGCCATCGGCGTCGACCTCCGCGAACGAGAGGCTCGCCACGTCGAGCCCGCCACCGTCGTAGAAGTCGAACATGTACGGCTGGTCGATCATCGCCTGATAGTTGAACCCGGCGCCGCCCTCGTTCCCGGCGACCGGCACGCCGCCGAAGATGCCCTGCTCGACGGTCAGGACCAGCTGGTCCGTGATCCCCTCTTCCCAGGCCACCCGGCCGATCAGCTGGCTGATCCCGAAACCGAGATTGCAGATGGCGCCGCGGGGGAACTCGAGCAGCGATCGGCGGGCGATGATCTTGCGCACGTCGAGCGGCAGCGGCGGCTCCGGCCTTACCGGCCGGCGTTGGGCCCCGGCGTAGTACGGCGAGTCCTGCGTGATGTAGGTCTGCCACTGCTCGGGATCCACGTAGACGTGATCGATCAGTGCCGCCGGCACCTTCACGTCCCGCATCCGGAGGCTGCCGCGCGTTGCCAGCTGGCGGACCTGGGCGACGACGATGCCGCCGCTGTTCCGCGCGGCCATCGCCATGGCCAGCATCTCGCCCTGGACGGCCTCGCCCTCCATCGTCAGGTTGCCGTCCTCGTCGGCGGTCGTGCCGCGGATGACGGCCACGTCGATCGGGAAGGCGTGGAAGAGCAGCCACTCGCGACCACGGAGCGTGACGAGCTCGACGAGATCGTCGGTCGTCGCTGCGTTCTGCTTGCCGCCCGTCTGGCGCGGGTCGACGTACGTCCCCAGGCCGACGTGGGTCACGAGCCCCGGGCGGCCAGCCGCGATCTCGCGCATGAGTTGCGAGAGCACGCCCTGCGGGAACGAGTACGACTCGATCTCGTTCGCCTCGACCAGCGCACCCAGGCGCGGCTCGTTGCCGATGTTGCTCCCGATCGTCCGCCGCATCAGCCCCGGCAGCCCGAGCTGCGAGAAGCCGCGATCCGCGAAGTCGCCGATCCCGACGACCCGGACGGTCGTCAGGTCGCGTGGCCGCCCTTCCTCGCTGAAGACCGCCGCCAGTTCGTCGATGAACCGCTGTGGCAGCGCGTGGCCCGCTCCCGAGCCGCCGATCACGATCGTGCTGCCGTCGCGAACGAGCCCGACCGCCTCGCGGACGCCGATGACCTTGCTCATGGCATGTAGCCTCCGGCATTCGGGTTGAGGGTCTGGCCAAGGAACAGGCTCGAGGCGTCGGAGAGCAGGAAGATCACCGAGTCCGCCACCTCGTCCGCGCGGCCGAACCGCCCGAGCGGCATGTCGCGAAGCCGGCGGCGGCCCTCCTCGCTCTCCGCGAGGTCGGCGGTCATCTCGGTCAGCGTCATGCCCGGTGCCACGGCGTTGACGCGGACCCCGCGGGAACCGAACTCCCGCGCGAGTGCCCGGGTGAGGCCGATGAGACCGGCCTTGGCAGCGCTGTACGCGGCCGTCTCGGGGACTCCCATCTGGCCGAGCCGCGAGGCGATGTTCACGATCGCGCCACTGCCCCGCTCGACCATCGATGGCAGGACCGCCCGGCACGTGTGGAAAGCCGCCGACAGGTCGGTCCGGATGACCGCGTCCCATTCGGCCGGCTCGATCTCGAGGAAGGGTCCGACCTGCGTGAGGCCGGCGTTGTTGACGAGCCCGTCCACCCGACCGAAGCGGTCGACGACCCGCCCGACGAGCTCCTCGGCCTGGGCGCCGTCGCCGATGTCGGCGGCGAAGCTCTCGGCTTCCGCGCCCGAGCTGCGGACGCGCTCGAGGATTTGTGCAGCGCCGTCGGCAGAGCGGTGGTAGTGGACCGCGACGACGGCTCCCTCGGCGGCAGCCTTGATGGCCACCTCGGCGCCGATGCCGCGACTGCTGCCGGTGATGAGGACGACGCGGCCGCGCAGGGCGTCACCCATCAGGAAACCGAGACCGCATTCGGCGCCGCCGTCGAGTGACGCAGGATCACCTCGGTCGGAAGGAGCTCCGCCACCGGGTTCTCGCCGGCCAGTAAGCGATCGGCGAAGGCGAATCCGCGGCGTCCCATCTCGCGAAGGGGCAGCCGGACGGTCGACAGGCTGGGCGCGGTGAGCGCCGCGGTCGAGATGTCGTCGAAGCCCGCGACCGACACCTGGCCTGGGACATCCATCCCGAGCGCGTCAAGGCGCCCGAGTGCCCCGAGCGCGAGCAGGTCGTTCGCACAGGAGATCGCCGTGAAGGGCGCGCCGCGGGCGAGCAGCGACTCGACGCCGAGGGCCCCGCCGTCGGCATCGAAGCTTGTGCTGACCACGAGCCGCTCGTCGAAGTCGATTCTCGCATCGGCCAGGCCGCGGCGATACCCGGCCAGCCGCTCGCGGGCAACGAAGAGGGATTTCGGCCCGGCCAGGAATGCGATCTGGCGGTGGCCCAGCCCGACGAGCGCCCCGACCATCGCCGCGATGCCCGCGGCATTGTCGACGCCGATCTCGGGCTCGCCGAGGGCGTGCGGCGAGAGATGGACGACCGCCGCGCCCTCGACGCGCATCGCCGCCAGGTGCCGGTTCATCTCCGCGTTCAACGGGTCGTCCAGGCCGCTGCCGGCGAAGACGACGGCGGCTGCGCGGATGGACCGCAGCAGGCGGACGTACGAGTTCTCGCGCTCCGGGTCCCGCTCGGAGCTGCACGTGATGACGAGGAAGCCGGCGGCTGACGCCGCGTCCTCGACGCCGCGGACAACCTCCGAGAAGTACGGGTCCGTGATGTCGTGGACGATGACCGCGACGACCGGGGCCCGACTCCCCAGGAGACCGCGGGCAAGCGCGTTCGGGACGTAATCGAGCGTCCTGGCGGCCTCGAGCACACGCTCCCGGGTCGCCGCACGGACGGGGTAGTCGGACGACGAGACGACGCGCGATGCGGTCGCCGCCGATACCCCGGCCAGGCGGGCGACTTCGGTGATGGATGCCATCGAGCAGTCCTCGCCTAGTCAGTAGGGATACGGGTACGAACGCGGCTCGTCGCGAACGGTCACCCACTGCCATTCAGTGAACTCGTCCCAGTTCGCCGCGCCACCGAACCGCGCCCCGTTGCCCGACGCGCCCATCCCGCCGAACGGGATCGTCGCCTCGTCGTTCACGGTCTGGTCGTTCACATGGACCATCCCCGATCGCATCCGCTGGGCGAGCGCGAGCCCGCGCGAGATCGACCGCGAGTAGACCGCGCCGGTGAGCCCGTACTCGCTGTCGTTGGCGAGGGCGAGCGCCTCCTCGTCGGTGTCGAACGCGACGACCGGGGCGACCGGCCCGAAGATCTCCTCGCGCCAGGCGGCCTGCCCGGTAGTGACATCGGTCAGGACGGTCGGCCGGTAGAACAGTCCCTCGTGCGTGCCGCCGGCGACGACACGGGCGCCGCTCTCGACGGATCGCCGGACGATCCCGTCCACACGCTCGAGCTGACGCTGGCTGACGATCGGCCCCAGGTCGACCTCGTCCCGGTAAGGGTCGCCGAGACGCAAGCGCTGCGCCTTCTCGGCGAGCAGGTCGATGTAGTCGGCGGCGATGCTCCGGTGGACGATGTGCCGGCCGGTCGCGAAGCACACCTGGCCCTGGAACTGGAACGAGGCGAAGGCTCCGGCCGAGGCCGCCGCCTCGAGATCGGCATCGTCGAGCACGACGAACGCGTTGTTCCCGCCGAGCTCCAGGCTCACGCGCTTGAGCAGGCCGCCCGCCAGCTCACCCACGCGCCGCCCGGCCCCCGTGGAGCCCGTGAACGAAACACGGGTGACATTCGGGTCGGTGACGATCGCCTCGCCGACATCCGCGCCGCCGACGACGATTTGAAGGAGGCCCTCGGGCAGGCCCGCCTCGCGGAAGACCGCAGCGAACATCGCGCCACCGCAGACCGGGGTTTGCGGATCCGGCTTCAGGATCACCGCGTTGCCAACCGCGAGCGCCGGCGCGACGATGCGCATCCCCAGGACGCTCGGCGAATTCCACGGCGTGATCGCCCCGATGACGCCAACCGGCAGCCGCCGGAGCATCGACAGCCGGCCGGGCACGACGCTCGGGACGAGCTGGCCGTACGGCTGGAACGGCATCGTCGCGGCCGCGTTGAGCTCGCCCAGCGCGAAGTTCTGCTCGTGGTGCATCTTGCCGTGGACCGCACCTGTCTCGCGCTGGGTCCAGGTCCCGAACTCCGGCCGGTGGGTCTCGTAGATCACGGCCGCCCGACGGAGGATCGCGGCCCGCTCGTCGTAGCTCGTATCGGCCCAGGCCGGCTGCGCCGCGGCGGCGGTGGCGGCGGCGCGTGCGACGTCGTCGGGCGTCGACTGGGTCAGCGTCAGCAGCGGCCGCCCGGAGGCGGGCTCGCGGATCTCGCGCGGCTCCCCGGTCCCCGGCCGCCAGTCCGCGAGGAACGGGTCGAGCCAGCCGGGCGCGTCCGATGTCGTGTTCTCAGGCGCCGTCGTGGCCATCGTGTCCTCCTTCGGCCGCCGCCTCGGCCGCCGCATAGCGTTCCAGGTAGGTCTGTGGTGCATTCGGAACGACGGCCCGTTGCCCGGTCGCCGGGTCCCGCCAGACCGGGCCACGCGCGAGCACGGCGTCGATCAGGCCTTCCTCGAGATAGGGCGGGAGCTCCCACGACCGGACCGTGATCGCCTCCTGGCCCGGGTAGCCGATCAGCTCCCGGACCCGTTTGTCCGTGTAGTAGCCGGCAACGATCGCGAGCTGCAGCGCGCCGAGGGCGGCAGGGTCGTCGGCGGCGAGCGAAGCAAGACGTTCGGCGGGATCGCCGGCGAGCCCGGACCGGAGCGCGGTGCGGATCCGCTCGGCGAGGTCCGGCCGTGCGGTTAGGACGAACCTGAGCCGGTCGTCGGTCAGGACCTCGGCCGCCGACGGCATGCCGTGCGCCGCCGGTATCAGGTGGTCCGCGACGGAAGCGAGCACGGCCCGCTCGGCATCGGTCAGGGCTGACGGGGCGGCAGTCTCGGCGCTCATACCGGCACCTGCTGCTCGAACCGCGTGTCGATCATGTGATCGGCCGCCCGAAGCGCGATCGCGACGATCGTCGAGGTCGGGTTCACCCCGGATGAGGTGACGAAGCACGAGCCGTCGACGACGTACAGGTTCGGGACGTCGTGGGCCCGGTTCCAGCGGTCGAGCACCGACGTCTTCGGGTCGTCGCCCATCCTCGCGGTGCCGAGGAGGTGCCACCCGGAGTAGCGCATCAGCCGGTCGACCTCGATCTTGTAGGCGCCGGCGGCATCCATCGATTCCTTCGCCCGCTCGATGTGGAAGTCGAGCATCCGGCGCGAGTTCTCGGACATCCGATAGTGAATTTCCGGGGCGGCGATCCCCGACGAGTCGGTCACCGTCGACGACAGCGTGATGTGGTTCGCCTCGTCGGGGAGGTCCTCGGCGAAGAGGCCCCAATTCGCGCCGTGCCCGAGATGCGTCTTGACGTGGGTATGGTGCTCCGGGCCCCAGGCCTGCTCGCCGGCCCGGCTCGGAAGCGCCGTGTTGATTGGCCCGCCGGTTGGCGCCAATCCCCAGCGTGCGCCGCGGACGAAGCCGCGCTTTTCGTCCGTCTCGTAGAACTCGAGCGACTCGATCAGGTCGCCGAACTGGCCCTGCCAGCTCATCAGCGGCTCCTCGAAGAGGCCGGCGACGTTCGCGAACGGGTGCATCATCAGGCGCTTTCCGACGAGCCCCGACGAGTTCGCCAGCCCGTCGGGCTGGCGCGCGTTCGCCGACAGGAGGAGCAGCCGCGGCGTGCCGATCGCATTGGCTGCGAGGACCACGACCCTGGCGGGTTGAAAGTGCTCTGCCCCGTCGCGGTCGATCCAGGTCGCGCCGGTCGCAAGGCCGCCCTCGCTGGTCTCGATCTTCTGGACTCGAGCGCCGGTCACGAGGCGCGCCCCCAGCGCGATCGCCTTGGGCCAGTGGGTCAGGTCCGTCGAGGCCTTCGCACCCTCGTTGCAGCCGGACTGGCAGGTGCTCCGTTGAACGCATGGGCGGCGGCCGTCGTACGGGGTCGAGTTGATCGAGTTGAACTCCGGCCACCAGTGCCAGCCCAACTTCGTCTGGCCGCGTGCGACCTTCAGCCCGGCCGAGCCGATCGGGAGCGGCGGCATCGGTGCGTCCTCGGTGTCCGGCGGGTAGGCCGGATCGCCGGGCAGGCCGGACACGCCGAACTGGCGGTCGGTTCGGTAGAAGTACGGGAGAAGCTCGAAGTAGTCGATCGGCCAGTCGTCCGCAATGCCATCAAGGGAGCGGACCCGGAAGTCGGACGGCAATGCCCGAGGCCAGGCGCCGGCGAAGATGATCGTCGAGCCGCCGACCGCGTTGTACATGAGCGGCGACACCGGCGTGTCGTCCTCGACGATCGGGTAGTCGGCCGGAAGGCCCCGGATGTTCGGGCTCGTCGCCCAGTCCTTGCGGGCCTTCAGCTCCCAGTCGAGCTTGTTGCCCGGGTAGTCCGCCCGGTCGAGCCAGTCACCCTGCTCGAGGCAGACGACCCGGAACCCGGACTCGGCAAGTCGGAGCGCGACGACGCCCCCGGACGCTCCGGCACCGATGATCAGGACGTCCGCGGGCTCGGTGGCCATCGCCGGCTCCTCTCCACTGCCGCTCCTCGCGGGGCTCCCTCTCGACGCCCCGGGGTGCTCGTGTTGACGATACAGCAAACGTTTGCTGTCCGTGCCCGGGACCGGAGGTTCAGGCCGGCGTGGGCTCCAGGAGACCGACCTCTGCGAGGACGTCGGCGAGCCTCGCCCGCTCTTCGTCACGGAGGGGCATCAGCGGTCGCCGCACGTGGGCGGCCTCGAGCACGCCGAGGATCCGCAGGCACTCCTTGAGCCGGACCCGGTAGTCGCCGACCGGGGCCGCGAACACGACGTCCGCGAGTCGCTGGACGCGTCGCCCGAGGGCCCTGGCCTCGTCGATCCGTCCGGCATTCCAGGCGTCGATCATGTCGACCTGCTCGCGGGTCATGACCGCGCCGAAGCCAATGAGCGCGCCGGTCGCGCCGAGGATGAACGACTCAAGGATGAAGTTGTCGTTGCCCGTCAGAAACGTGATCGGCCGCGGCAGATCGGCGATGAGCCGGCCCGTGTCGACGAAGCGGCGCGCGTCGAACGACGCCTCCTTGATCGCCACGACGCCCTCGACCGACGCCATCGCCCGGAGGGTATCCGGCTCGAAGTTCAGCCCGGCAAGGGCCGGCTGCAGCTGGAACAGGATCAAGGGCAAGCCGACATCGGCGATGGCCTCGTGATAGGCGACCGGCACACGCACGTCGAGCGGCTCGCTGAGGTAGGCGGGGATCGGGAACACGAGCAGCGCGTTCGCGCCGGCGTCTCGGAAGTCCCGCGCCTGGCGGACGGCGGCGTCCGTTGAAGGACCGGCGAGACCGGCGACGATCGGCAGATCCGTGACTTCGCGGACGACCTTCAGGACGCGGACCTTCTCGTCGTGGGTGAGGTGGGGCCCTTCGCCCGTGTCGACGTTGATCGCCAGGGCGACCGGACGCTGGCCGACGACCCAACCGATGTACGACCGCAGGCCATCCTCATCGATGCTGCCGTCTGCGTGCATCGGCAGGACGGTCGCGGGAATCAGGCCGTTCAGGTTCAGGCTCATTGGTCCTCCAGCCCGGTGGTCGCCGGGTCGCGCGTCAACGACATCTTAGGCATCGGCGGACTCGTAGCCAGAAGGGCTGCTACGCGTTGACCCGACGACACCGCATCGCTATTCTCGATAATCGATCATACGATACGAGGTGCCGCGGCCGCGGCGCGACATCCCCCGCTCGAGGAACCCGCGATGAGCCAGCTCGATATCTTCGGCCTCGACGGGCGGGTCGCCCTGGTCGCCGGCGGCGGCGGCGCGATCGGAGCGGCCCTCGCCGAAGCACTCGCCGGAGCCGGAGCCCGGGTGGCGGTGGCCGGCCGGACGCAGGAGTCCCTTGACGCGACCGTCGAGCGTGTCCAGGCCGCCGGCACCGAGGGCCTGGCAATTCCGGCCGACATGACAAGCGAGGCCGACTGCGATCGGATGATCGAGGACACCGTCGGGCGCTTCGGCCAGATCGACATCCTCGTCAACGCCGTCGGCGGCGGCGCCGGCAAGGTGCTTCACCCGGCAGAGGAGTACCCGCGCTCCGATTGGGACTGGATCATGGAGCTGAACGTTCGGAGCGCCGTCGTGCCGACCCAGGCCGTCGCCCGAGCGATGATCGAACGGGGCGGTGGCGGAAGGATCCTCAACATCACCTCGGTCCGGGCGAACCTCGGCATCAACGCCGGCTACTCCGCGTACGTCGCGGCCAAGGGTGCGATCAGCTCGCTGACTCGCCAGTGGGCGACCGAGTGGGCGAAGCACGGGATCCACGTCAACGCGATCATGCCGACGTTCGTCGACACGCCCCAGGTCGCGACGCTGCTCGGGGATCCGGCCTTCAAGGCCGGCATCGTGAACCGCATTCCGCTCGGGCGCGTCGGCGAGACGCGCGACCTAGTCGGCCCGGCGATCTTCTTCTGTTCCGACGCCGCATCGTTCGTGACCGGGCAGGTCCTCGGCATCGACGGCGGCCTGACCGCGACCCAGTAGAGGGAGCGCATGGACCTCGAGAACCCCACGCCGAAGATCTTCACGACGACCAAGCTCCGGGGCTGCAACCCGAGCTTCGTGGTCACATCGGAGGGCGTCGTCGTCATCGACACACCGCAGCTGCCGACGCGGGCCGTCGCGATGCGGGCGAAGGCCGAATCCCATGGCCAGCTCCGCTATCTCATCAACACCGAGCACCACGTCGATCACATCTTCGGGAACTACTGGTTCAAGGGCGTTCCCGTCTTCAATCACCAGGGCCTCTACGACAACTTCATGGACCCGACCGCGGAGCTCGACCCGTTCGCCTATGCGCTCGAGGCGATCCCGACCGACGACCCCGAAGCGACGCCGCTGATCCCCGATCGTGATGTCTACTACCAGGACCCGAACAAGGGCACGATCGTGTTCACGGGGGACCTCACGCTCCGGGTCGGCGAGCACACGTTCCACCTGCTCCACACGCCGGGCCATACGCCAGGTCAGCTCGCCGTTCACGTCCCAGAGGAGCGCGCCGTGTTCACGGGTGACACGATCTTCAACGAGGTCCAGACCTGGCTGATGACCTCGAACGTGGACCAGTGGCTAGAGGCGCTCGAACGGATCCGCGCGCTCGATGTCGACCATCTGATCCCGGGTCACGGGCCGGTGACAACGCTCAAATCCGTCGACGCCCAGCGAGCGGTCCTGATGCACTGGAAAGCGGAGGTCGCCGACGCGGTCGCGAAGGGTTGGACCCGCGAAGAGACGGTCGAGCGCGTCCGATTTGACGACCGGTTCGGCCCGGTTGACGTCGGGCAGGGCTACATGATGGATCACATCCAGACGAAGAACGCCGGCTCCCTCTGGGACAAGTTGACCGCGACGGAATACGCGAAGGGCCGCTGATCACCGGGCTACGACGAAGACCGGTTGCTCGGCCGCTGATTACCGGTCGCGTCGGTCGCGTCGGTGGCGGGAGGCGGTGTCCCGAGCCACCACCGTCTTTCGACAACCGGCTCACCGAACAACTCGTCCTTCAGGATCTCGCGAGGGACGAATCCGCGGCGCTCGTAGAACACCTCGCCTTTGCGGTTGCCCGATAGCACGTTCGCCGCGACTGGCCGGCCGGGGAAGCGAGATTGCAGTGCCGTCAGCAGCATCGTGCCGAAACCGTGACCGCGCTTGCTTGGGAGCGCGTAGATCGCGGCAAGATCCAGGTTCTCGGGCCCAATGACGGCGTTCGCGAACGCAACGATGCTCCCCTCTGCTTCCACGACGAGGAACGTGTGACCAGCGATGCGTCGCTCGAGCATCTCTACCGAGTAGGCCGCCTCGACGAATGCCTCGATCGTGGCCGGCCGTAACAGACCCGCGTATGTGTCCTGCCAGGCGGCCGAAGCAACGAAGCGGAGCTCGGCCGCATCACTCGACACGGCGTCTCGGACGATCGCCTGCATCCGGCGGTTCTTGCCCATGTCCGCGACTAGGCTCGTCCAGCGGCCACTTCGTCCTCCCGGGTCCGGCCAGCTAGCTGGATCAGATCCTCGTGAAGCTCGAACCAGATGCCGTGGTAGCTGTCGACGCGGGGTGACGCCACGTAGCGCTGGTCGCCGGCGCGAGCCTGCTCGAGTGCTCGGTCGAGGCGGAGGCGATAGGTCGCCAGCCGGGGACAGCCGGCCTCGTTCGGTGTGAGCCATGCCGACGCGTCGGCATGGAGGGCCTCGAGGCGGGCGAGGATGCCGCGGTCGTAGTCGGCGTCGGTATGGTCGTTGACGACCTGTTCCTCGGCGTCGTCCCGCAACTGCCAGGCCGTGACCGTCTCCTTCATCCGGTGGTCGAGGTCGAGGAAGCCATCAAGCGCCGCGACCGCTTGTTCCGCGCCCCAGGCGCCCTGCTCGGCGGCGAGCAGGGCGCCTGCGCGGACCTTGCCCTCATCAGTCAGCCGATAGGCGCCTGCGGCGGTCCCCACCAGCCCCTCCACGACCAGCTGGTCAACGACCGGCTGGACGTCGTCGGGGGTCGACAGGACGGCGTCGGCAACACCCTGGGTCGGCACGAAGCCCTTGATGGCGATCGCCCGGAGGCAGTCGTCGGGTGACGCCTTCCGGGAGGCTGCGCGCGCCGTCACACGATCGGCATCCGCTGCATCGTCCCCGATCCTGATCCCGAGCTCGCTCGCCCAGGACAGGAGCGTCCGCGCCTCCGGCACGACCTCGGTCGTTCCCGCGATGGCGCCTTCGAAGACCTCGCCGGAGCCGCCATCGATCGTGATGACGTCGCCTGCGTTCAGCGTCTTTGCACCGATGACGACCTGGCCGTCGCGAACGTCGATCCCGACCGCCCCGACGACGGCAGGGATCCCCCATCCGCGGGCGACAACGGCCGCGTGGCTCGCGAGGCCGCCACGCGACGTCAGGATTCCGGCGGCCTTGGCCATCCCATGCACATCGTCGGGGGATGTCTCCGCCCGGACGAGGATCGCCGGCCGGCCGCCTTCCGCCGCCGCCTGCGCAGCCTCGGGGCTCGTGACGATCGGGCCGCTGGCCATTCCCGGCGAGGCCGGCAACCCGGTCACGAGAGCCGCGACGGAGCCGCTTCGGAGGGTCGAACGAGTTGGTGGGTCGGCGAGCAGCGGAGCGACCCGTTCGACGGCGAGTGCCCGCGACACGGGGAACGCCTCGTCCTCGGCCAAGTCGACCGCGATGCGGAGGGCCGCCTGCGGGCTGCGCTTGCCAACTCGGACCTGGAGCATCCAGAGCTTGCCCTCTTCGATCGTGAACTCGATGTCGCACAGGTCGGCGTAATGCCGTTCGAGCCGTGTCGCGTAGTCGCGCAGTTCGGCGGCGACGCCTGGCATGCGCTCGTCCAGGGCCTCCATCCGGTCGGACTGATGCGTCCCCGCAACGACGTCCTCGCCCTGGGCATCGAACAGCACGTCGCCGAACAGGGTCCGCTCACCAGTCGACGGGTCGCGCGTGAACAGGACGCCGGTCGCCGACGTCGCACCGCGGTTGCCGAAGACCATCGCCTGGACGGTTGCCGCCGTCCCAACGTCGTCCGGGATCCCCTCCTTCTTCCGGTAGGCGCGGGCCCGGTCGCTGTTCCAGGACCGGAAGACGGCTTCGATCGCGAGGCGCAGCTGGAGCCAGGGATCTACCGGAACCTCGTCGACGCCGACGATCGACCGGAAGCTCTCGTCCAACCGCTCACGACACCTGCGGGCGAATTCCTCGCTGCCGGAGGCACGAGCCAGCCCGCCCGACGTCGCTTCGTTCAAGCCGAGGTTCAGGATCGTGTCCATCATCCCGGGCATCGACACGGGAGCGCCGGACCGAACGCTGACAAGGAGCGGATCGGACGCGTCGCCGAAACGCCGCCCGACGGCGGCTTCGACGCCGCCCATCCGATCCCGGATCTCGTCGTCGAGTCCCGTCGGCCAGCCGCCCGCCAGGAATGCCCGGCACGTCTCCGTCGTGATCGCGAAACCCGGCGGCACGGGGAGACCGAGGTCGCGCAACATCACGCCGAGGTTGGCGGCCTTTCCTCCGACGAGCGCCGTGACCTGGGTGAGCGTGAGTGCGTGCGGCTCGTCGAGCGCGAAGGTGTACGTCACGGCCTCGTCTGTTCCTGGAGCGCGCGCCAGACCCGCTCCGGCGTCAGTGGCAGCTCGCGGATGACGACGCCAGTCGCGTCGCGGACCGCGGCGGCCACGGCCGGCGCCACCGGCAGGAGCGCGCCCTCGCTCATTCCCTTCGAGCCGTACGGGCCCGGACCGTCCTCGTTCTCGATGTGATCGCTCTCCATCACGAGCGGCAGGTCCATGCTCGTCGGGATCTGGTAGTCGATGGCGCCGAGGTTCCGGATCCGACCGGCCTCGTCGAAGATGTAGTGCTCCATCAGCGTGTGCCCGAGACCCATCACCGCGGCGCCCTCGTCCTGGCCACGGACCTGCGCGGGGTTGAGGGCCTTGCCGACGTCGGACACCGTCACGTATCGAGTGACGAGGATGTCGCCGGTCGCCCGGTCCACCTCCACCTCGACGGCCGTGCAGTTGAACTCGTAGAACGCCGCCGTCCCTCCGAGCGGGTGGTCCGGATCGGCCTCCTTGCGAGACTCGCCGATACCGATGACCTCGCCTCCGAGGCGCCCAAGGCCGCGGACGAGCACGTCACGGATCGGCAGCACGCGGTCACCGATGCGGACCTCACCTCGCGAGACGTCGATCGCGTCCTCCGCGACCCCCTCGAGCCGCGCCGCCATCGCGCGGATCTTGGCGTGGACATCGCGGCAGGCACTCAATACGGAATTGCCCATGAGCACCGACGATCGGCTCGCCGAGGTCTGCTGGTCATACGGGACGACCGCGGTATCGCCCATGACGACCGTGATCCAGTCGAGCGGCGCGCCGAGTTCCTCGGCGGCGATCTGGGCGAAGATCGTGCGGGCACCCTGCCCCATGTCCGATGTGCCTGCCTGCACGACGATGCTGCCATCGGCCAGGAGGCGGACGGTCGAGTACGACAGGCCAGTCGTCGGGCCGGATTTGAGCCCGACCGCGAGACCGCGACCACGACCGGCCGGCGGCGGGGTCCCCCAGCCGATCATCTCGGCGGCCCGCTCCACGGTCTTGGCCCAGTCGCCATCGGCCGGCCGGTCGTCCGGGAGGAACAGCTCACCGGGCCGCGCGAGGTTCTGCAGCCGAAGAGCGAGCGGGTCGATGTCGAGCATCTGCGCGGCTTGGTCCATGTTCGACTCGACCGCCCAGATCTGTTGCGGGTTGCCGAAGCCGCGGAACGCCGTGGACGGCACGGTGTGGGACAGGACACTCCGCGCGACGATCCTCGTGGCCGGACAGCGGTACGGTCCCCCGGACGTGTAGCTGCCCTTGGCGACGGTGCGATCGGCGATGTCCGCGTACGCCCCGATTAGGTAGTCCGCCTTGATGTCGCGGAACACGAGCGTGCCGTCGCGGCGGAACCCCGACCGCACGGCGATCTCCGCTGCGCCGCGACGAACGGCCTGGAACGTCTCCTCGAGCGTCAGGACGAGGCGGACCGGGCGGCCGATCGCCTTGGCCATGAACGCCAGCAGCGGCTCGTATTTGGCGTGCTGCTTCCCGCCGAACGCTCCGCCTGGATCCGGCGCGTAGACGCGGACCTTGGAGAGGGGCATCTGGAGCAGATCGGCGATCACGCGCTGGAGCCAGTACGGGTGCTGGATCGCGCTCCAGATCGCGATGCCGTCCCCATCGGGCGCGGCCATGAACGCATGCGGCTCGATCGCGAACTGGGTGACCATCGGGAACGTGTAGGTGCCCTCGACGACGACGTCGGCCACGCCTGTCGCCGCGTCGAGGTCGCCCCAGCCGTAGCGGTGCTCGCGCAGGACGTTGGTCCCTGCCAGCGGGTCGTCGGGCCGGAGTTCCGGCGTCTGGACGAGCGGCGCGTCCGGGGCGAGTGCCGCGGCCAGCGTGTGGGCTGCCGGCAGCTCCTCGCAGTCGACCCGGACCAGACTGGCGGCCTCCTCCGCCGCATCACGGGTCTCGGCGGCGACGGCGGCGACCGGCTCCCCGTGGTAGTGCGTCTCCCCGACGGCGAGCACCGGGCGGTCGCGCCGCTGGGGCCCGAAGCGCGGCATCGGCTGAGGTAGCTCCGCCGGCGTCACCACGAGGCGAACGCCTGCCACCGCGCGTGCCGCGTCGGCGTCGATTGCACCGATCCGGGCACGCGCCACGTCGAGCGTCACGAGCTTTACGTGCAGGGTGTCCTCGAGGCGCAGGTCGGCCACGTAGGCCTGCCGCCCCGTGACGCGCTCGACGCCGCCAACCCTGGCCGGCGACGCACCGACACGGTGCTCCGTCATTGCGGCGCGAGGTCCGCATCCGGCGTCGCGGACCGGTCGCCCAACGCCGTCGGGTCCGACGCGACGCCCGTCGGCACACCGCCGGCCGCCGCCGCGAGCACAGCCTCGATGATCTGCTCGTACCCGGCGCATCGGCACAGGTTCCCGGCGAGCCCGTCCTCGACCTCGGCGCGCGTCGGATGCGGGACCTCGTCGAGCATGGCCTGTGCCGAGATGAGCTGGCCTGGGATGCAGAACCCGCACTGCGCCGCGCCGCTGTCGAGGAACGCCCGCTGGAGCGGGCTCAGCTGTCCGTCGACCGCCAGCCCCTCGACGGTCGTCACCTGTGCCCCGTCGGCCTCGACGCCGAGCACCAGACAGGAGTCGACGCTGCTCCCCTCGATGAGCACCGTGCAGGCGCCGCACTCCCCGACGAGGCAGCACTCCTTGGTCCCAGTCAGCGCAAGGTCCTCGCGGAGGACTTCGAGCAGCGTGTGATGCGCCTCGATCTCGATCGAGCGGTGGCGGCCGTTGACCGTGACCTCGATTCGGTAGGTCGCCGTCATCGACGAACGGCCCCGCCGGCAAGTCGCTCGATCGCGGTGCCGATCGCCCGAAGGCCGAGGACCCGGAGCATCGCCAGGCGGTACTCGGGGCTGGCGCGCATCGAGCGGACCGACGGCGCAGCGTCGAGGAACAGGGCCTCCAGGCGCTGCGCCTTCGCGTTGTCGCCTGCGTTCGGGTCGGCGAGCACACCGCTATCGTCGGTGACGAGGACGGGCCGCGGACCGAGGCTGCCGTAGGCCAGCCGTGTTACCCCGTCGGCACCAACAGCGCAGGCCAGCGTGACCGACGCGAGGTCGTGACCACGACGCCGCGTTCGTCTGACGTGGACAGCTCCCTGCCGGCTCGTCGGGCGTGGCAGCTCGATCGACGTGACGAGCTCGTCGCCGGCAAGCGTCGTGACGCCCGACCGGACGAAGAACTCGTCGATCGGGATGGATCGAGTCCCCGCCGGGCCGGCCGCTGTCACGCGGGCGCCGTACACGAGCAATGCCGGCGCCGTGTCCGCCGCGGGCGAGGCGTTGCAGATGTTGCCGGCGAGCGTCGCCCGATTCCGGATCTGGACGGCCCCGACGACCGCCGCCGCCTCGGCGAGCGCCTGGTAGTCGCGCCGGATCCGGTCGTCGGCGGCGATCTGCGTCATCACCGTCCGGGCCCCGATCAGCAGCTCGCCATTGCGCTCGAGGATCTCGGCGTCGAGCTCGTCGATCCGTTTGACGTCGACGACGAAGCGCGGCTTGAGCGATCCGTCGCGCAACCGGATGATCAGGTCTGTGCCACCAGCAAGCGGCTTGGCCTCGGAACCGTGCTCCGTGAGGAGCGCGATGGCGGCATCAAGGTGTGTCGGTCGCTCGTAGGTGAAGGCTCGCATCGTCCGGCCTAGAACAGGTCCGTGCTCATGCCGGCTGCTCCTCGTCCGACCAGCGTCGGGCCATGTTGTCGCTGACCTCCTCGAAGTGGCGCTCGAGGGCGTCCACGACGGCGTCAATGTCTCGGCGTTCGAGCGCCGCGAGGATCGGGGCATGGAGGTCGGCCGACCACTGCGGATCGGCGCCCGGGACGACCAGCGTGATGTAGGTCCGGGAGAACGGCTCGAGCGAGCGCCAGACCTTCTCGAGCGTGCCGTTGCCGGCGATCTCGACGATCCGCGCATGGAAGGCGGCGTCGGCCTCGGCCACGGCGTGACCGTCGTCGTCGCGCGCCGCCGCCCGCATCGCCTCGAGGTGACCGGCGAGCTCGACAAGGTCCGTGTCGGTCATCAGCGGAACCGCCAGCCGGGCCGCGAGTGCCTCGAGGCTCGATCGGACGGCGTACGCCTCGATGATCTCGCGCCGCGTCGGGCGGCGAACGCGCGCACCGCGAAATGGCGTGATCTCGACGACGCCAAGCGCCTCGAGCCCGCGCAGGGCCTCGCGAACGGGGGCCTGACTCGTCCCGAGCTCGCGGGCGACCTGGGTCTCGACGATCCTCGAGCTGGGCGGGTAGTGACCGTTGAGGATTCCCTCGAGCAGCCGGTCCCTGACCTGGTCCGCCAGCACGCTTCGTGAGAGGGCTCGGGCAACCGTCATGTCCGGCCCCTCAGCTTCCGATGGCGGTCGCCGGCGCGGCGGCCGATTCTGCTGGCGCGTCGCCCAGGATCTCCACCCGGCCGGCACTCCCGTCGATCCTGAGTCGATCGCCGGTCGCGATCCGATGCGTCGCCACGGACGTGCCGATGACCGCCGGGATGCCGAACTCGCGCGCGAGTACGGCCGGATGGGAGGTGGTACCACCGGTGTCGGTGACGAGCCCGGCGATCTTCGTGAACAGGACGACCCACGCCGGGTTCGTCATCTGGCAGACGAGGATGTCACCTTCGCGAACCTCGTCGAATTCGTCGACGGTCCGCACGACCCTGGCGATGCCCTCGACGATGCCGGGTGATGCCCCGAGGCCCGCGATGACGCTCTGGTCGTCGGACTGCTTCTGATGGAATCGATCCGGGTAGCCCCAGTTGACGAGATACGGGAAGGCGAGCTGCGACGGGGTCACGGTGCCAACCCAGTCGCGCGGGTGGATGCGGGCGGCGGCGTCTCGCTCGAGTCGACGGCTGGCGACGATCGCCCGGGCGTCGATTGCGTCGGCGCTGCCGATGAGGCCCCGCAACTCGTTGTAGCGGAGGAACATCACGTCGTCCGGCTGATCGAGACGTCCAACTTCGACGAGCTTCCGACCCACCGCCATGAGAACGAGGCGGACGTGGGCGTTTGCGCCCTGGTCGATATAGAAGTGGTGATCCGGCGTCAGTGGCGCCATTCGCAGGTTGACGGCGTTCGCGGCGCGCATCTCCTCGAGGTCGTCGCCGGTCAGTCCGTCGAGGATTTGTTCGGACGCGGCCTCGATGTCGTTGCGCATGGCCTCGATCGCGGTCGGGAAGTCGTAGTCCGTCGTCAGGTAGCCGCGCACTAGCTCGACCACCGGTTCCATCTGCTCGCGCACAGTCGGAAAGATGAACTCGTGGCTCCAGACGGCGTGCCAGCCGAATTCGCGCTGATACGGCTCGATCCGCTCGGCAATGAAGCGTCGGCCGCGTTCGCTCGCTCGCAGCGACCTGACGATCTCGGGAACGCCGTCGCATGCGAACGCGGCCCGTAACTCGGCGTCGTCGCGGACCTCGTTCTTCATGCGCCAGAGCGCCTCGATCGAGTCCCAGTTCCGGTCGGAGGCGGAGTTCTGCAATCGCCCGAGGAGGTCTTCGTCGACGCTGCCGCGGGTCTTCTCCATCACCGCTCGCAGCTTCAGCGTCGCCGACAGCTGGGCGAAGTTGAGCATCCAGTGGATCTTCCAATGCCGATCGTGGACGTCGATCGCGTCCTCGAGGACGCACGCGACCTCGGCGAGGTCCATCCCGTCCGCGGCGTCGAGTCGCTCCTCGAGGAAGACGAAGTTGCGCTCCATCTCCGGCCGGAGGCGATCACGCCACCAGTCGGCAAAGTCACGCCCATAGACCGGCAGGACCGTGTCGAGATAAGCCCCCATCGTCGTCGCGAACTGTGTGTCGCGAGGGACGCGGGCGCCGTACCGTGAGCTGTACTCGGTCCCCTCGATGCGGAGGTCGGGATCGGCCGGGATCGCCGTCGTGTAGACGTAGCCGTTCACGTTCTTAGCCAGCCAGTCAACCGCGAACGGCGTGCCGAAGCGGCGGAACATGTGGTCGCAACTCAGCCACCAGCCTCCGATGTCGAAGAACATGGGGCTGACGGGATGCGGGATGTGCAGGTCGTCGTAGACCCAGAAGAAGTCCTTCTCGACGTCGGCGTTCCACTTCACGGGAAACGAGTCGTCGCCCAGGAACTGGCCGAGGACTTCCTCTGTCGCTGTCACGGGCTGGTCCTCCGTGCGGGCCTGTCATCGATGATCGATTATGGCACGCGGCGGAGGACCGCTCAGCCCGGAACGTGGTCCGTGGCGCTTCGGCGACGAGCCTGTCGCCGATCGGGCTCAGCTGGCGGAGGTGGCTCCGCTCTTCGACGCCAACGCCTCGCGCGCCTTCTCCCAGTCCGCCCGGAACTGGACGATTCCCGAGTCGGTCAGCGGGTGGTGGACCATCTGGCGGAGGACCTTGAACGGCAGCGTCGCGACATGGGCGCCTGCAAGCGCGGCCTGGGTCATGTGGAGCGGGTTCCGGATCGAGGCCGCGAGGACCTCCGTGTCGAGCTCATGGATCGCCACGATCTCCGACAGCTCGCGGATGACGATCATGCCGTCCTGATTGATGTCATCGAGGCGCCCGACAAACGGCGACAGCAGACTCGCCCCGGCCTTCGCCGCGAGAAGCCCCTGGTTGGCCGTGAAGATCAGCGTGCAGTTCGTCTTGATGCCCTCGTCGGCGAGCCGGCTCATCGCCTCGAGGCCCTCCTCGCTCATCGGGATCTTGACGACGATGTTCGGGGCGAGCTTGGCGAACGCGCGGCCCTCGGTGAGCATTCCATCGACGTCCTCGGCGACGACCTCGGCGGAGACCGGCCCGGGCGTGATCTTGCAGATCTCCTGGAGGACCTCCTCGTACGTCGAGCCGCTGGTCTTCGAGAAGAGCGTCGGGTTGGTGGTGACGCCGTCGAGCACGCCCCACCGGGCGACCGTCCGGATTTCTTCAATGTCGGCGGTGTCGAGGAAGATCTTCATTGAGGGGCGCTCCTGGGGCGTTGGGATACTCGGCTGAGTCTACGCCCGATCACGCTTCATGCCCCGCCTCAGGCCCGGGATTCCTATCACGTTCGAGTAACGGACATCCTCAGCGACGAAGCGGTCGATCTCTCGCGCCGCGTGGGAACACCCAGCCCATTCGAAGTCAGATCGGTCGAGTTCTCCGGCCACGTAGGCGGTCGCGACCGTTTCTCGACTCCGTGTCCCGTAGACGCGCTGCAAAGGAATCGGGACCGACGGCGTGCGGCCGACCGCGCCGGCGGGCCCAGGTCCCGGCGATCAGGACGGGATCGCGGCTCCATCCTGGTCTTCGACCAGGGACGGTGCGGCGGCGCTGGGGCGGGCGGCGAAGACCGGCTCGCGGCCGTCGCGGACGGCGAGCGAAGCGGCCACGAAGCCGTCGAACAGCGGGTGCGGGCGCTCCGGCCGCGACTTGAACTCAGGGTGGAACTGCGACGCGACGAACCACGGATGGTCCTTCAGCTCGACGATCTCGACGAGCCGGCCGTCAGGCGACTGGCCCGACAGCAACATGCCGGCGCCCTCGAGCGCCTGGCGGTAGCGGTTGTTGACCTCGAAGCGGTGGCGGTGGCGCTCGTAGATCACCTCGGCGCCGTAGACGGCGGCGGCCTTGGAGCCCGGTGCCAGGCGAGCGGGATAGAGCCCAAGTCGCATCGTGCCGCCCTTGTCCTCGAGCTCGCGCTGATCTGGCATGAAGTCGATGACGGGATGCTCCGTGAACATGTCGAACTCGGTCGAGTTGGCGTCCTTCGACTCCATCACCTCGCGGGCGAACTCGATCACGGCGCACTGGAGCCCCAGGCACAGCCCGAGGTACGGCACCTTGTGATCGCGGGCGTAGTGGGCGGCGAGGACCTTGCCCTCGATGCCGCGGTGGCCGAAGCCGCCGGGGACGAGGATGCCAGCCGCGCCATCGAGCCTGGCGTCGAGGTTGTCCGGCGTCAGTGCCTCCGAATCGACCCAGCGGACCTTGGCGTCGACGCCGTGGGCCCACGCCGCGTGTCGAAGGGCCTCGGTCACGGACAGATAGGCGTCCGGCAGCTCGATGTACTTGCCGACGAGCGCAATCTCGAGACTCGGCTTCGGGGCCTTGATCCGGGCGACGAGCGCCCGCCACGAATCGAGGTCCGGCTCGACGTCTGCGTTCGGCAGGCCAAGCTCGCGGACGACGAGCCGCCCGAGGCCGGCGGCCTCGAACATGAGCGGCACCTCGTAGATCGTGTCGGCGGTCTCGGCCGGAATGACCGCATCGACATCGACGTCGCAGAAGAGCGCGATCTTCTCGCGGATCTCGTCGCTGACCGGGTGATCGGAGCGGAGGACGATGACGTCCGGCTGGATACCGATGCCGCGGAGCTCCTTGACCGAGTGCTGCGTCGGCTTCGTCTTGAGCTCGCCGGTTGCGGCGAGGGCCGGCAGCAGCGTCACGTGGATGTAGAGGACGTTGGCCCGGCCGACGTCCTTGCGCATCTGGCGGATCGCCTCGAGGAACGGCAGGCTCTCGATGTCGCCGACGGTCCCGCCGACCTCGACGATGACGACGTCAGGGTCGCCGTCGCGGGCGACCCGCCCAATCCGCTCCTTGATCTCGTTGGTGATGTGGGGAATGACCTGGACGGTCCCGCCGAGATAGTCGCCGCGACGTTCCTTCGCGATGACCGCCTGATAGATCCGTCCGGTCGTGACGTTGGACAGCTGGGTCAGGTTCTCGTCGATGAACCGCTCGTAATGACCCAGGTCGAGGTCCGTCTCCGCGCCGTCATCGGTGACGAATACCTCGCCGTGCTGGTAGGGCGACATCGTCCCGGGGTCGACGTTGATGTAGGGGTCGAGCTTGAGAATCGAGACGTGGAGGCCGCGGGCCTTGAGGAGCCTTCCGATGCTGGCGGCGGTGATGCCTTTGCCGAGAGAGGAGGTCACGCCTCCGGTCACAAAGACATACTTCGCCATGGGTCAGGTCCTCCGGGGGTTTTTCTAATGCTATCGGAAAGGGCTTCTCGGGGCAACCGCCGCTGCCGGACGATCGACCGAACCCGACGGCCATCCGCGGGGTATTCCTCAGCATGAAGGCACCCGGCCGCCACGCCGCCCGGCGCATGGTCCGGGGCGCCGTTCTCCTCGTCGCGTGCGCGGCCGCGGTGCCGGGCCTCGCGACCGCCGCGTCGTCCTCAGCGGCCCCCTCTCCGCTGGATTCGTTCAACGGGGTCGAGGTCTGGCTCGACGCCGACTTCGTCGTGCCGGATGCGCCACCCGGCGGGGTCCTCGAAGCGGGGTTCACGTTCTGGTTCCCGCGCGAACGCGAGTTTTTCGCGATCGGTGGCTTCGACGCGCGGATGCTGCCGGCGAGCGGTGCGGCGGAACCGTCGGTGGCAACGATCGAGTCGGACTTCCCGGGTCACGTGATCGCGAACTTCGTGGTCCCCGAGGGCGGACCCGGTCCCATCGAGGTCGGCGTCCTGGGCGAGGCATGCATCCAGGACGGGACCTGCTCCGACGTCCTCACGCCGATCGCGATCGCAGGCACCGGTCCCCCGCCGGACGCGGATCCGACGCTCCTCGTCACCGCGACGATCCAGCCGTTCGTCGGGGACGTCGTCATCGGCCGCCCGACGCCGGTGCATGTCGAGATCCAGCCGCGCGGCCTGTGGGATCGGTCGACCCTGCCGCTGCCCGACCACCTCCTGGTCACAGCGGGCCGGCACGGCCAGCCGCCCGTCGCGACGGCGGAGATCCGGGCGACGGGCCCTGGTGGGAACCCGTACACGGGTCGCCTGACCATGCCCGAGGCCGGCGAGTTCACCCTGACCGTCGCCATCCCCCGCGCTGACGGCGTCGACCGCGCGATCGACGGGTCCGGGTTCGTGGTAACGGTGGTCGAGGGCGGCCCGCGCGAATCCGCGTCACCGTCGGCCGGGGGACTCGCTGCGCCCATGCCGACTGGTGGCATGGACGTCCAGACGATCGCGTGGATCGTCGCCATCGCGATCGTCCTAGTCGCTGGCGCGGTCGTGCTCCGACGAGCCCTCGCGGACCTCTGACACGAACGATCCGGCTCAGCGCGTGGGCAGGATCCGCCGGCCCGCAGCGGCGATGCGGGTGAGCATGACGCCGCCGACGATCACCGCTCCCCCGAGGACCTGGCCGGGCCGGATCGGTTCGAGCAGGAAGATCGCGGCCATGACGACGGCGAGTGCCGGGACGAGGAACTGCAGCGCGGCGGTCCGGGTCGGGCCGATCACCATGACCCCGTTCTGGACGATCACATTCGAGATCCCGGCGGACAGCAGGCCCGAGTAGAGGATCGTGCCGCCGACCTCCCACGTGAACGCGGATCGGTCGACTTCGGCGAGCTGGACGACCGCGACGGGAGCCAGCACGACGGTGCCCGCAACGGTTGCCCAGGCGGTGGCCCGGAGCGGCGAGATCCGCCCGAGGTAAGGTGCGCCGAAGGCGAGATAGATCGACCAGCAGATAGCGGCCGCAAACGTAATTGCCTCGCCGGCGAGCGAGCCACCAAGCAACAACCCCGGCCCTGACGCGATGACAATCGCGACGCCGGCGAAGGAGATGAGCACGCCGGCCAGCTTGACGGGCGTGAGGACGTCAGAGCGGGCGACGACAGCCAGCAGCGCGACGAGTACCGGGGTCGCCGCGATGATCAGCGCCGAGTCGCCGGCCGCGATTGTCGTGAGTCCTGTGGTCCACAGCATCTGGTAGATGCCGAACCCGAGCCCGCCAAGGGCCAGGATCGGCACGACGTCGCGCCGCGGGAGACCGAAGCTCCCCTCCCGCCACCGGAGGAGAACGAGAAGGGTGATCGATGCGAGGAGGAACCTGAGGAACGTGAACCCGATCGGCGGCAGGAGCGCAACCGCCGACTTGACGACGATGAAGTTCCCCGCCCATAGCACCATCACCACCAGGACGGCGATCTCAGCGAGCCGCCGGTCAGCCGGGGACGCGTTGGACATCAAAGAGCCGGCACCCTCAGCGGGGAGCCGGCTCTCGTGCTGCGAGGTCGGACGGGAAGCTGTGCGACGCCATCCGCCCGAGGATTCGCTGGGTATTAGGCGCCTTCTCGGTCGAGCTCGAGGATCTCTTCGTCGGCCTCTTCGGTGATCTTCAACCAGACGAACAGCCCGGCGAGAACGACGAGCGGGATGACGATGAGCGCGGCAAGCGTGATGCCGAGCGCCACTGCGACGGTCTTGAGAGCCTTCATCGGATCTACCTCCTGTGTGGGCGAGTGGGCGTGGATTGCGAACGATCTAGGTCTTCGTCGGTGCCCCGGCACCGGACTTCGCTGACGCATCCGGGTGACGGAGGGCAGGGCCGCGGGCGACCATCTCGTTGATGTCGTCGCGAGTGAACTCCGCGAGCGTGTGTTTGCCGCCAACCTGACCGCTCATCAGGAGCCTGACGACGAACGCCCCGTCCTGCTCGAAGAAGAAGACGTCCTTCGGCTTCTGCTCGTCCATGTAGCGGCCAAGCACGCGGAAGGCTGTCTCATAGTATCCGGCTTCCCGCTCAGGCTCCGGGACGGGACGGCCACGCCGGGCGACCGACTCCTCCATGAACCGGGCGATGTCGTCGTCGAGGAACGTGAGGGTCTCCTTCGACTGGGTCCCGATCGATTCGGACCAGGCGGCGCCCGCCACGCCAGCAACCACGATCCCCTGGACGATGAAGCCGTCAGGAGCCTCGACGAGCAGGATCTCGTGCATGCCGCGCTGGTCGATGAAGGCGCCGATCGACCGAAAGACTTCCTCGAAGTCCTGGCGCGGGCTTCCCTCGTAGATCCGCATCGGGTCTCCTCTGTGTGCCGGCCGGCCGTCAGTTGGCCACGCCGGCTCATGAGCCGGTCGTCTGGTCCAGCAGCCCGCGATCCTTCGCTCGGCGATCACTTGCCCGGAAGACAGCGATCGCCCCGAGTGTAGCCACCGTCCCGGTCGCCAGCAAGGCGACAACGATCTCAAAGCCGCTCGGCGATGGTCCCCCCGTGACCGATGCAAAGAATGAACCGTCGCCACCGATCGACGTCAGCCCGCCCGGAAAGAGCGCTCGCCGCGTCCCCTCGACCCACCAGGTGAGCGGCGTCAGCAACCCGACCGCCTGGAGCGGCGCCGGCAGGACCGACAGCGGGAACACCGCGCCGCTGACGAGGAAGAGCGCGCCCGAGACGGCTTCCGGATACGACCACGCCTCCTGACGGGTCTGGAGACAGATCGCCGCGAGGATGATCCCGATCGCGATGATCGCGCCCAGCCCGAGCACCATGACGATGACGAGCAGCGGCCAGTCGATTCGGGCGGGATCGAACGGTACGCCGAGTGCGACGACGCCGATCGCCAGCGTGATCACGGCGCCCATCCCACCGACGGCGATCCGGGCGATCCCCCGGCCGAGGAGGACGACGAGGAAGTCGCTCGGGCTCACGTACACGTACTTGAGCATCCGGTAGCGCTCCCGATCGTCGAGGACGCCCCACGCCAGACCCGAGATCCCGGAGATGACGAACGACCAGAGCGCACTGCCGATGACGACTAAGGCCTTGAAGTCGGGCCGGCCGCCGGCACCGATGACCTCGAGCATCAGGACGAGGATGAGCGCCGACGACACGGGCTTGGCGACGGAATAGATGAAGAACAGGATCGGATCTGTCCAGTTCGCCTCCATCTGCCAGCCCGAGCCGGGCCGACACGGTGAAGCTGCGCAGGATGTCAGATGCCCCGCGACCGGATGTCCTGGCCGGGTCGAAGCCGCCCCACGCCGGGGCGCCCAGACCGTCGATCGGTGCCTCCGAGGTCGGTCACTGCCAGCGGACCGAGAGCCGCCCCTCCTGACGGGCGCGACGTTCGAGGACGCGTCAGCGTCCAGCGAGCGAGGAACAGGAAGACCACGGTCATCGCGACGAGGATCAGCGCCTCGATCTCCGGGCTCGGTGTGCCGAGCGGGTAGGCGGCGTCGGCGAACGCGAGCTGGCGCATCGCATCGAGCCCGACGGCGAGCGGCAGGATCGAGATCGCCAGCGACCCGACGACCCCCAGTCGGCCGACCGGGAAGTTCAGCCCGGACACGAAGTAGACGGGCTCGATGAGGAGCTGGGTCAGGTGCCACGCCTCACGGCCCCACATGAGGAAGAGGCTGGCGAGGACCATCCCGAGGCCGTAGAGGGCCGCCAGCGTCAGGAGGAAGACGCCGATCAGCAGGAGCCACTGGTCGACCGCGAACGAGACGCCGAAGACGAGCGTCGCGACGATCAGCACGGCGGCCGCGCGGGTCGAGCTCATCACGAAGCCGCCGACCGCCATCCCGAACAGGACCGACATGATGTTCATCGGGGCGGCGAAGTAGAGCTCGAGGTTGCCCTGGCTCTTCTCCCACCAGAGCTGCTGGGCCATCATCCAGATGACGTTCAGCCAGAAGGCCGTCATCGCCCCGCCGAGCACGACGAAGCCGATGTACTCCGGCGGCGCCTGGAGCGCTCGGTAGACGAAGACGAAGGCCGACGTCGCGAGGAACGGCAGCAGGATCTCGAAGAAGACCCAGCTCTTCTCGCGGAACATCCCGGTCACCCGCGGATAGGCGCGGCCGCGGACGGCGCGCAGGTCCGTCGCGAGGATCTCGCGGCGCGACCAGTTCGCGGCCTCCTGCGGGCTGGCTGTCGGGCGGAAGTTGAACGCTGCGTCCTTGCCCGTCATACGACCGGCCTCTTCCTCTTCCCGCTCGCCGGGCTCATGGGCCGTGTCGCGCGGGTCCGGGGTCGTGTCCGGCGCGGGCGGCTCGGGCGAGTCGCCGTCGGTCGCCTCCTCATCGAAGCCGCGCCCGACGAGCTCGACGAAGACATCCTCGAGCGACGGCTCCGACTTGCGCAGGGCGAGGATGTGCGAGCCGAGCCCCGACAGCGCCCCGACGACGCCGCCGAGCGCCGCATCGTCCTCGAGGGCGAGGTTGACCTCGACCGTCTGGCGCTCCCGCCCGTCGTCCTGGGCAGCCGCCGCGGCAGCGCTCAGCGACTCCCGGAGCCGCTTGAGCGCCGCCGTGCCGCCGTCGAGTCGATCGAGCTCGAGGCGGAAGACGGACTCGCGCTGGACTCGCTTCTTGAGCTCTGCCGGCGTGCCGAGGGCGAGGATCCGGCCGTGGTCGACGATCGCGATGCGGTCGCACAACTCGTCCGCCTCGGCCATGTAGTGAGTGGTCAGGAGGACCGTCCGGCCGGGGACTGCTGCCTTCCAGGCGAGGACGAGCTCGCGGACGGAGCGGGCCGCCGACACGTCCAGGCCGAGCGTCGGCTCGTCGAGGAAGAAGATCCACGGGTCGTTGAGGAGGCCGCGCGCGAAGTTCATCTTCTGCCGCTGGCCGGTCGACAGCGTGCTGACCCGCTGCTCCTTCTGCTCCTCGAGCCCCACGGCGTCGATGAGCTCGTCGACCCGGCGCCAGCCGTCCTTCGCCGGCAGGCCGTAGAACTGACTGAACATCCAGAGCTGCTCGCGGACGGTCAGGATCCCGTAGCCCGACTGCTCGCCGCCGGCGACCATGTTCATGATCCGGCGGATCTGCTTCGTCTGGTGCTCGACGTCGAAGCCGAAGATCCGGGCCGATCCGCTTGTCGGCAGGAGCAGCGTCGTCAGGATCTTGATGAGCGTCGTCTTGCCGGCGCCGTTGGGACCGAGCAGCCCGAAGAACTCGCCGGGCTCGACCGCCAGATCGACGCCCTGGAGGGCGACGACCGGCGTCGGCTTGACGTTGTAGACGCGGCGGATTCCGCGGACGTCGATGGCGAGCGGCTGGGTCTGGGCGTGGGCTGAACCGGACACAGAACTCCCCGAGAGGTGCTGCTTGAGGGACGCGGAGTATACGCCCGCCAGCGACCCGCCGAGGAGAGCGCCGTCGTACCCCTGTGAGATATCAATCGAACTCGCCGAAGCCCGGGCGGGGTCCCGCGCGACGTCAGCGAGCCGCGGTGGCTACGGCTCCAATTCCGTACTCCGCGCCTTCGTTCCACTCCTCCGGCGACACCGAGGCAAGCGGGTCAAAGCGGGTCGCCCATTCGGCCCGCCATGGCGCCGCTTCGAAGCCCTCCATCGCATAGATGGTCTCCCGGGCGATCTTGTCGCCGCGGAACTGCACGAAGCCCAGCCCGAACATCGGCGGCCCGTCGTTATACGAGACGAGGAGCTCGAGGATCCAGAGGTCATCGCGCCCGGTGATCCGGCGGATCTTGTACGTCATGTTGGCCGGGTATTGCTTGCGCCACGTGAGGAAGTTCGGCTTGCCGACGAATTGTTCGCCGGACTGCGGGAACTCCAGGACAGCGTCGTCGTGGTACATCTCGTGCGCTTCGTCCAGGTCGCGACCGTCCTCGAACTGCCGCACCAGCAAGGCGCGAATTCCCGCGTCATCCATGTCTTTGGAACCTCCCGCAATCGGAGCAGGGTCGCCCGCCACCCCGGGTCCGGCCGCGGGCAAACGACCGATCGCGGCATCGGCATGCGTCCATTGCCACTACCTGACGGAGCCGAGCGCCACCGCGAGCTGACCGGCGACGAGGGCGTTGTTGACGATCAAGGCGGTGTTAGCCAGGACGGAATCTCCGGCGGTGATCGTCGCGATCCGCGCCAGGAGCCACGGGGTGAGCTCCGGTCCTGCCACTTGGGCGGCATCAGCGTCCGCAATGGCGCGTTCGATCGCCGCGTGGGTGACGTCCGCGGCAAGGGCGTGGGACTCCGGGACAGGCACGCACAAGAGGATCGCGTTGCCGAGTCCGAGTCCGAGCTGCACGCCGGCGAGCCGCGCGGCCGCGGCCACGTCCGCGACGGACTGCGGCGCCCTCACGCCGAGACTCCGAGCGTAAAACCCCGGCAGCTCGTCCTGGCCGACGGCGACGACCGGCACGCCTCGCGTCTCCAGGTATTCGAGCGTTGCCGGTACGTCGAGGATCGCCTTGGGGCCGGCGCAGACGACGGCCATCGGGGTCCGCGCGAGCTCCTCGAGGTCCGATGAGATGTCGAGCGAGCCATGCCCAGCCGGCGACCCAACTGCGCCGCGATGCACGCCGCCGATCCCGCCCGTCGCGAACACGAGGATCCCCGCCGTCCGTGCTGCGATCATCGTGGCGGACACCGTCGTTGCAGCCCAACCGCCAGCCTCGATCGCCACCGCAAGACTGGGCCGGGCGGCCTTCCGGACCGAGCCCTCCGGAGCCGTCGCCAGCGCCTTCAATGAGCCCTCATCCAGCCCGATGAGGATCCGCCCATCTCGGATCGCCACCGTCGCCGGCACCGCGCCCGACTCCCGCACCGCTGCCTCCGAGGCGAGCGCCACCTCGAGGTTCTGCGGGTATGGCAGCCCGTGGCTGATGAGGGTCGACTCGAGCGCCACGACGGGGCGCCGCTCGCGGAGCGCAGCCGCCACTTCGGGGGTCAGGTCGAGTAGGTCGGTGCTCATCCCAGGGTGAGCTCCGGCGAGCCGCTCGCCAGCTGGCGTGCAGCAGCTCGATGGCCGGCCAGCGCGGCTCGCCGCAGCGCGGCCGGGCGGGTCCGGGCATCGGGCGGAACCGAGAGGAACATCGCGAGGAAGCCTGCATCGAACGCGTCACCGGCGCCGGTCGTGTCGGTCGCCGTCAGCGGCGCCGTGGCGACCTCGAAGCGATGCGGCCCGGCCAGGCTTCGACCGAGGACGGTCGCACCACCGGCGCCTCGCTTGACGACCGCAAGCGGAGCCGAATCGAGGAGCTTGCCAAAGTCAAGTCCGCCCAGGTACGCCTCGGCCTCCGCCGCAGTCGCGAACAACAGATCTGGCGCGGCCTCCTCGACGAGGCGACGAGCGGCGCGGCGGCCGTGCGCCAACAGCGGTGCGGCCGACGCCAGGTCGAGACTGATGATGGCATCACGTTCGCGCGCGAACTCGATCGCCCGTCGGCCAGCCTGGCCGAGCGGCGACCCGATCAACGAGTAGGCGGGAACGTGGAGCAGGTCTCCACCGAACCAACCCGGCTTGAGATCCTCGGGGCGAAGCTCGTCGGCGGCGCCGCGGTCGGCGACGAACGAGCGCTCCCCGCCGAACATCACCACGACCCCGATCCGGCCCGTCGGCCGGCCGCCGACCCGCGTCGCTCGAACCGTCACCCCATCCGCTCGAAGGGCATCGACGAGCCTCCGGCCGATCGGGTCGCGCCCGACCGCAGTCACGAGCGTCGAGCGGGTCCCGAGCCTTGCCAGCCAGCGAGCCGCGTTCGCTGCGGAGCCTCCCTGGCGCAGCGCCACCCGACCCGGCACGTCCGTTCCGCGTTCAAGCGGCCGGGCAGGCGTTACGACGACATCGAGGACGAGGTCGCCGAGGACCGTTACCGCGGCGGCCTTCGGTCGGCGGCGGCGGACCGAGCGTGGCATGCCCGCAGGATAGTCCCGCTGGCGCGGCAGCCGGGTCGGCCCCGATGCCGGGCATCGCGGCCCCCGACCCTATACTTCGCGGCATCGCCAGTCGTAGCCCCGAGCGGAGCCATCTCGCCATGACCGTTGCCGCGAAGTCCCTCGACCAGCTGGCCATCGACACGATCCGGACGCTGGCGGTCGACGGCGTCCAGAAGGCGAACTCCGGTCACCCTGGCGCGCCGATGGGCGCGGCTCCAATGGCGTACACGCTATGGACCCGGTTCCTCCGCCACGCCCCGACCGTCCCGGACTGGCCGGACCGCGACCGATTCGTGCTGTCGGCCGGCCACGCGTCGATGCTCCTCTACTCGCTCCTCCACCTGACCGGCTACGACGTGTCGATCGACGACCTGAAGTCGTTCCGCCAGTGGGGATCAAAGACTCCAGGACACCCGGAATACGGCCTGACGTCCGGTGTCGAGGCGACGACCGGACCGCTCGGCCAGGGGTTCGCGAACGCCGTCGGCATGGCCATCGCGGAGCGGCGCCTCGCGTACGAGTTCAACCGTCCGGGCCACACGATCGTCGATCACTGGACGTACACGCTCTGCTCCGACGGCGACCTCCAGGAGGGCATCGCGTCAGAGGCGGCGTCGCTCGCCGGCCATCTCCGGCTCGGCAAGCTCATCGCCCTCTACGACGACAACGGCATCCAGCTCGATGGGCCCACGAAGATGGCGTGGTCGGAGGACGTTCTCGCCCGCTTCGCCGCCTATCCGTGGCACACCCAGCTCGTCGAGGATGGCAACGACGTCGAGGCGATCGCCCGCGCGATCGAGGCCGCGCGTGAGGACCCACGGCCATCGATCATCGCGATCCGGACCCATATCGGCTTCGGCAGCCCCAACCGCCAGGACACCCAGAAGGCCCACGGCCAGCCGCTCGGCGCCGACGAGGTCCGCCTCGTCAAGCAGGCCTACGGCTGGGACCCTGATCGAGACTTCTTCGTCCCTGACGAGGCCGGCGCATTGTTCCGCGAGGCCGTGCCGGCCGGCGACGCGCTCGTCGAAGCCTGGAACGAGGGTCTCACTGCGTACGCGCGGGAGTTCCCCGATCTCGCCGCCGAGCTCCGCCGCCGCCTCGACGCGAAGCTGGCAGATGGCTGGGACGCGAGCCTCAAGACATACCCGGTCGGCGAGGAGGTCGCGACTCGAAACGCGAGCCAGGAGGCGATCCAGGCACTCGCCGGCCCGGTCCCGGAGCTGTTCGGCGGGGCAGCGGACCTGTCGGAGTCGAACCTGACCGACGTCAAGGGTGGCGACGAGTTCCAGGCGGATGAGCCCGGCCGGAACATCCGGTTCGGTGTTCGCGAGCACGCGATGGGCGGGGCGGCGAACGGGATCTCGTATCACGGCGGGTTCATCCCGTACGCCGGAACCTTCCTGACGTTCAGCGACTACATGCGTGGGTCCGTGCGGCTCGCCGCGCTGAGTGGCCTGCATGTCCTCTACGTCTGGACGCATGACTCGGTCGGGCTGGGCGAAGACGGGCCCACCCACCAGCCGGTCGAGCACTACGCCGCCCTCCGGGCGATCCCGAACCTGTGGTTCATCCGGCCCGGCGACGCGAACGAGGCGGCCGCGGCCTGGGCCGTCGCGCTCGAGCGGGGCGGCGAGTCCCCGTCGGGGCCGGTCGGTCTGTCGCTGACCCGCCAGAAGCTGCCCACGCTGCCGGGGACGCCGGAGCTGGCACGCGAGGGCGTGCGCCGCGGCGGCTACATCCTTCGCGAGGCGTCGGGCGGCCCGGACTCCGTCCAGGTGATCCTCATCGGGACCGGCTCCGAGTTGCAGCTTGCGTTCGGGGCTGCCGAGGCGCTCGAGAAGGATGGCGTCCCGAGTCGGGTCGTGTCGCTGCCGTGCTGGGAGCTCTTCGAGCGGCAGGATGCTGCGTACCGGGAGCGGGTTCTGCCCGCCGGTGTCCGGAAGCGAATCGGCGTCGAGGCCGGCGTCTCGCTCGGCTGGGACCGGTGGGTCGGTGACGAGGGCGCGATCGTCGGGCTGGATCACTTCGGCGCCTCCGCGCCGGCGGGGACGATCTTCGAGACGTTCGGCTTCACGATCGATCGAGTCGCCGGCGTCGCCCGCGACGTGCTCGCTGGAAAGGTCCACGGACCGATCCCGACGCTCGAGCCAGGCCATCTGCCCGCGCCACGTGGCGGTCACCCGACACTCGCCGGTGGCGACCCGGGAGTCGATCGCTCGTCGGGCACGGACCCGGGCCACAGCTGATGCGGATCGCGTTCGCCGCGGACCACGCCGGGGCCGCTATGAAGGACGAGCTGATCCGCCGCCTCACGGGCGCTGGGCTTGGCCACGAGCTGATCGACCTGGGCGGCGACGGCTCCGATCCGAACGACGACTACCCGGACTTCGCCAGGCTGCTCGGGCTGGCGGTCCGCGAGGGTCGCGCCGACCGCGGCATTCTCATCTGCGGCTCCGGCGTCGGGGCGAGCGTCGCGGCCAACAAGATGCGCGGCGTTCGTTCGGCTGTCTGCCACGACACCTACTCCGCCCATCAGGGCGTCGAGCACGACGACATGAACGTGCTGACCTTCGGCGCCCGGGTGATCGGCCCCGAGCCCGCCTACGAGTGCAGCGTCGCGTTCCTCGCGGCGAGCTTCAGCGGGGAGCCTCGCCACCGGCGCCGGCTGGAGAAGGTGAGTGCAATGGAGACCGCGGGCTAACTGGGATCAGTTACAGCATTCCCCGCCGACCCCGATCCATCCGTCGCTCGAGCGGCCGTCGTTGCTGAAGGCTTCACCGACGGCAACGATTTCGATCGCCGAGGACAACGACGTCGAGAACGTCCACGTTGGGTTCGATCAGCGTGGACAATTCCAACCAGGTCAGTCCGTCGACGCTTGACCACGCGCCCGAGCCCGCGACAGAGACGAACCCGTGATCGCCGGCCGCCACGATCCGGGCGGCCGGATGCGTCACGAGAAAGTGGTCTTCGGCCAGGACACCCCAGTCTCCGAGGCCGTCCGCCCACCATGACGCGGGCTCTGCGGCACAGTCGCCCTCCCAGATCAGGAAGCCACAGTCGACGGGCTCGAACCCGGTCGCGATCCAGCCCCACCGGCCCTGGACCGCTCGCACGACGATCGGGGGCTTGACGCCGTTGCGACCCGTGGCCGGCGGCTCCGCGGTGTGCCAAACCAATCCGTCCACCGAATCCGCGATGACCGCCCGACTCGGCGCGCTGGCAGCCAACCAGCGGGTCGGCGATCCATCGATTGAGACCAGGCCCTCCGCGGGAAGGCCGATCTCGATCGCCGAGGACCGCACCCAGTCGGCGCCATCGATCGACCGCCAAATGGGCTGTTCAAGGCCGCTCTCGTTCGCACCAATCGCGAGCAGGCCGCCGGGCCCATGTGCGATCCCGACGGCATATGCGCCGGCGAACATCGGGTTGTCCGGGACCCGCTGCCAGGTCTGGCCATCGGCCGAGGTGAGGATCGCGATGCGGTTCGCGATACCCCGCGACGGGTTGCCGGCCTCCGTACCGATCGCGACGAACCCGTCTGGCCCGTCAGCGACGTCCACGAGCTCGATGCCCGCCATGACCTCGGGGTTAGCCGCGGGAACAAAATCCATGTCCTCGCCGGCGGACATCGCGCGCCCGCCGCGGAAGGCTCCATCGTCGTCGTACCCGACGGTCACGACCACAGATCCATCGGTTGCGACTGCGACGAGCCGCCTGGCGGGAAGGCCCGGGATTGGCTCAAATCTCAAACTGGTCCAGACGATTCCCGGCCAAGGGCGGGCATCTTCCGGCAGCGGCCGTGAGGTCGGTGGAGGAGGATCCGACCCGGCGGGGATTCCGACCGCAGCCGACGATCGCGGCCACGATGACTACGGCGACAATTGAAGAGCGCCTGAGCATCTGCAGTCGATCTTGTCATTCATCGCTGCCGAGCGCCACAGCGCCCGGCCGTCGTTCACTTGGCGTTGACGTGAACGGACTACCATTGGGCCACGATGCCAGATCCAATCGGGGCCACGACCTCATCGCCCGGGTTTACCCTCGGCGAGCACGAGGCTGGTTACCGAGCGGCCGTCGATCAGGCGCGTGACGATTCCTGGGCCGAGCGACTGTTCGCCCACGACACCACCCTCTGGTCGACCGATCCTCGCGTCCAGGCAGGGATCGCCGAACGCCTCGGCTGGCTTGATTCGCCTTCCCATTTCATCACGCAGATCGCGCCGCTCGAGGGATTCGGCGAGCGCATCCGCGACGCTGGATTTACGACGGCGATCGTGGCCGGCATGGGTGGCAGCAGCCTCGCCCCGGAGGTGCTCGTTCGCACATTCGGCAGCGGCGACGGCTGGCTCGATCTGCGCGTCCTGGACTCGACGGATCCAGCGGCGGTGGCCGCGACCGTCGACGACCTGGAGCCACTCGCGACGCTGTTCATCGTCGCGAGCAAGTCCGGGACGACCACGGAGCCCCTCGCCTTCCAGGCCGACGCGGTGGATCGGCTCAGCAAGGCGCTCCGCGCTCGGCATGCCCCGGTCTTCGAGAAGCCCGGCGACTGGATGGTCGCGATCACTGACCCGGGTAAGAGCGTCGAGGCGATCCCGCACCAGGACGAGCTCAGTGAGCTGTTCCTCAACCCGCCGGACATCGGCGGGAGGTATTCCGCCCTCAGCTACGTTGGACTCGTGCCGGCCAGCCTCATTGGCCTCGACCTCGACGCGCTTCTCGCCTCGGCAACCGCGATGCTCGGCGCCTGCATGGAGCCCGAGCCGGAGCTGAACCCGGGAGTGAGTCTCGGGCTCGCTCTCGGCACTCTCGCCAAGGGTGGCCGCGACAAGCTGACGTTCCTGGCCGATCCGGAGATCGGCACGTTCGGGGCGTGGGCTGAGCAGCTGATCGCCGAGAGCACGGGCAAGCGAGGCGTCGGAATCGTCCCGGTCGATCGCGAGCCGCTCGGACCGCCGGACGTCTACGGCCCCGATCGCGTCATCGTTCGCCTGACCCTGGCCGGTTCATCCGGCCCGCGCGTATCGGAAGCCGATTCGCTGGCCGATGCGCTCGGCGACGCCGGCCATCCGGTCATCCGGATTGGCATCCAGGATCCCATCGACCTGGGTGGTGAGTTCATCCGCTGGGAGGTCGCGACCGCGATCGCCGGCGCCGTCCTCGGTGTCGACCCGTTCGACCAGCCAAACGTCGAGGAGGCGAAGCAGCGAACGAAGGACCTCCTGGCGCGACACGGCGAGGACCTAGACCGTCGGGCGACCGATGCGGCGGTCTCGACGCCGATCGCGACCGAGGGCGGAATCAGCCTCTTCGGGGACGCTCCGCTGCGGCTCAGCGCCAACGGCGACCAGACGCTTGCGGGCGAGCTGCGTCGCCACCTCGCGCGTCGCAAGCCGAACGCCTATCTGGCGATCCAGGCATTCATCGCCCCTGGTGACGCCCGTGACGACGCGTTCGCCCGCATTCGCACGCTCCTGCGCGCGGCAACGGGTTGCGCGACGACCGCGGGCTACGGCCCGCGATTCCTCCACTCCACCGGTCAGCTTCACAAAGGCGGGGCACCGATCGGGTGGTTCCTCCAGCTGACGTGCGACCATCCGGTCGATCGCGAGATCCCCGGCTGGCCGTACACCTTCGGCCAGCTCATCGATGCCCAGGCCCAGGGTGACTTCGAGGCGATCGAGGCCCACGATCTGCCAATCGTCCGGGTTCACCTGACGGATCCGGAAACCGACCTTGCGACCCTCGAGGCCGCCCTCAAGGCAGCCCTCACCCCGGGCTGATTCAATAGGCGGCGGGCAGTCGCCGGCCGACGACGAAGTGCGTTCAGAACACGCTCACGCCTGACAGGGAGGTCCAGGGATGCAGATCGGTTTCGTCGGACTGGGTCGGATGGGCGCCAATATGGTCCGCCGCCTCATCCGCAACGGCCACGAAGTCGTCGCCTACAACCGGACGCCGGAGAAGACCAAGGAGATCGCCGGCGAGGGTGCGATCGCGGCGTTCTCGATCGAGGAGCTCGTCTCCAAGCTGACTCCCCCGCGGTCCGTGTGGGTGATGGTCCCGGCCGGCGATGCAACGGAGGCCCAGATCGCAGAGCTCCTGGAGCATCTCGAGCCTGGCGACACGATCGTCGATGGGGGCAACACGAACTTCCACGACGATCAGCGCCGCCACGTCGAGCTCGGCGCAAAGAAGATCCGCTACGTCGACGCGGGAACGAGCGGCGGCATCTGGGGCCTCCAGGTCGGGTACTGCCTGATGGTCGGCGGCGACCGCGAGGCGGTCGAGCCACTCGAGCCGATCTTCCGCTCGCTCGCCCCCGAAGGCGGCTATCTGCACGTCGGCGGCGCGGGCGCTGGGCACTACGTCAAGATGGTCCACAACGGCATCGAGTACGGCCTGATGCAGGCGTATGCCGAGGGCTTCGAGATCATGCACGCCTCGGACTACGAGTTGGACCTGGCTGCGATCGCGGACCTGTGGATGCAGGGGTCCGTCGTCCGATCGTGGCTCCTCGAGCTCGCCGGTCGGGCGTTCAAGGCGAACGGCCCGGGTCTCGATCACATCAAGGGCTACGTCGCCGACTCGGGCGAAGGGCGCTGGACCGTCCAGGAAGCGATCGACCACGACGTCCCGGCTCCGGTCATCACCTTGTCGCTCCTGACCCGCTTCCGATCGCGCCAGGACGATTCGTACGGCGCCAAAGTGCTCGCGGCCCTCCGCAACGAGTTCGGCGGCCACGAAGTGAAGACCGATTAGCGGTCCGATCGATGGCCCAGACTGCGACTCCTAAGCGGCGGCGCGTGTCGCCCAAGACTCCCGGCGCACCACCTACCGCGCCCGGCGAGCACCCGGAGGTCGCGCCGGAGTCGGCGCCGGACAAGACCCCGCATCCGTCACCGAGGCCCAAGGACGCGCCACGGACGATGCGCGAGCTCCGCGAGTCCCGGGCGACCAGGCGCAAGAAGGAGAAGCCCGAAGAGAACCCGCTTCGTGAGGGTCTCCGCCTGGAGCGAGTCCCGGACCCGAGCACACTCGTCCTGTTCGGAGCCACCGGCGATCTCGCCCATCGCAAGGTCGTCCCCGCCCTCTACCAGCTCTGGCGGACGAACCTCCTGCCCCATGAGTTCGTCCTCCTCGCCATCGGCCGGCGCGAGTTCGACGACGATGCGCTACGCGCGGAGTTCCGGGCGTCACTCGAGAAGTACTCGCGCGTCCTCCCGCTCGACGACGCAGCCTGGCGATCGTTCGCGGCGCGGATCCGCTACCAGCGCTGCGACTTCGAGGATCCCAGTGCGTTCGACCGGCTTGCCAAGACCCTGGAGAAGATCGATCGCGAGCAGAACAGCCAGGGCAACCACCTCTACTACCTCGCGACCCAGCCCTCGCAGTTCGCCGCGATCGTCGCCCAGCTCGGTCGGGTCGGGCTGGACCACGAGCGCCACGAAGGCGGCTGGCGGCGGATCGTCATCGAGAAGCCGTTCGGCTACGACCTCCAATCGGCGATTCGCCTCAACCGGGAGGTCGGCAAGGTCTTCCGCGAGTCACAGGTCTACCGGATCGATCACTACCTCGGCAAGGAGACCGTCCGGAATCTGCTGGTCTTTCGGTTCGGGAACGGCATCTTCGAGCCGATCTGGAACCGGCGCCACATCGACCACGTGCAGATCACGGTGGCCGAGTCGATCGGCGTCGAGAACCGCGGCGCCTTCTACGAGGAGACCGGGGCGAGCCGCGACGTCCTCCAGAACCACCTGCTCCAGCTGATGAGCCTGGTCGCGATGGAGCCGCCGGCAACGTTCGAGGCCGACGCGCTTCGCGACGAGAAGGTCAAGGTCATCCGGGCGATCGGCGAGCTGACTCCGGACGAGATCCGCGCCGACGTCGTCCGTGGCCAGTACGGCCCGGGCTGGGTCGGAGCCCAGCCGGTCCACGGCTACCGGGAAGAACCGCAGGTGGTCGCCGAGTCGGAGACCGAGACGTTCGTCGCCGCGCGCCTCGAGGTGGACGACTGGCGATGGTCGGGCGTGCCCTTCTACCTGAGGACCGGCAAGCGCCTCCCGAAGCGGGCGACAGAGATCGCGATCCAGTTCAAGGAGGTCCCCCACCGGCTCTTCAAGGACTCCGCCACCGATCCGGACCCGAACCTCCTCGCGATCCGGATCCAGCCCGACGAGGGGATCATGCTGCGATTCGGCGCGAAGGTGCCCGGCCTCGGGATCGACGTCCGATCGGTCAACATGGACTTCACGTACGGCTCCGCCTTCTCGGTCGACTCGCCCGACGCCTACGAGACCCTGATCCTCGACGCCCTCCTCGGCGATGCCTCGCTGTTCACTCGAGCAGACGAGGTCGAAGGCGCCTGGGCGATCGTGACCCCGATCATCGAGGAATGGGCCGGCGAGCCCGCCCCCGAGTTCCCGAACTACGAAGCCGGCACCTGGGGCCCCGAAGCGGCCGATGAACTCCTGAGTCGAGATGGGCGACGATGGCGACGCATATGAACAGGCACCCTCAGCGTCAAGTCGCCTCCCGCCCACCGAGGCCCAACGCCGAGCTCCGCGAGGCCACTGGTCCAAGGTTTCGTTGGAGGCGAATCTAGATGGCCCCTCCCATCGTCGCCGGCCAGGACATGCGCTGGCGTTCGCGCGCGACAAGCATCGACGGCATCGAGCAGGAGCTCGCCCGGATCTGGGCTCAGCCCGACCTGCGCCCGGCGGTTGCGGGCGTGGACGCAGCCGAGCGCCACGTCGCGGCACGCACCAGCGTGATGAATCTCGTCGTCATCGCACGACGGCCGGAGGTGGGCGAGCGCTGCGCGGCGACGATCGAATCGCTGACCGGACGCCACCCGTCGCGGACGCTCATCGTCCTGCCGGCGGATCCCGATGGCCCGTCGTGGCTCGATGCCCAGATCAACGCCCACTGCGTGATGCCACGAGAGGATGCGTCGCCGACCTGCGCCGAGACGCTGTACCTGATGTGCGGCGGGGAGTCCGGGCGTCATCTCGATGCCATCGTCGCGCCGCTCCTGATCCACGACCTACCGGTCACGATCTGGTGGCCGGACGAGCCGCCGTTCGGAACTGAACCGGCCAACGACGTGTTCGAGATGTGCGACCGGCTCGTCATCGACGGCTCGACCTGGCACGGTAGCGGCCTTCCCCAGATCCGCCACCTGGCGGGACTCCAGGAACGCCGGCCGATCGCGATCTCGGATTTCGCCCTCGTCCGTCAATCGCGCTGGCGCGAGGCAATCGCGTCGATCTTCGACATCCCCGATTTCCTGCCCTATCTCCGCCACCTCCAGCGAATCAGCGTGACGTACGGAGTCCGCGACGAGGGCGGCGTGGAGCCGACGAATGTCGTGAAGCCCGTCTACCACGCGGCGTGGCTCGCCTCGCGCCTCGGGATGCGGGTCGAGAAGCCGCTCGCGCCGATCGTGAGCCACGTCAAACCGGCGGCCTCTCGCTCCGGTCGAGCCGCCCCGCTGCCGGCGTCCGTCGGCGGCCTCGGTGCGACCCTCCGGCTCGATCGAACCGACGTCGCGGTCGTCATCCGCCCGGTGCTCTCGGAGATGCCGCCGGGGACGACGCTGCGGATCGAGCTCCGTGCCGACTACCGCGGCTCCGAGCTCCGTGCCGACGTCACCGCGGAGCAGGAAGCCGTTCATGCCCGCGTCTGGCTGGACGGCGTCCATCGGCTCGAACGCGGATTCAACGCGCCGCGCAAGACCGACACCGATCTCCTCGCCGAGGCGATCGAGGCCGGCGGCCGCGATCCGGTCGCCGTCGGAGCGACGCGGATGGCTGCAGAATTGGCAGGAGGGCCCCTCCCGTGACCGCCGGACCGATCACAGACGAGCCGGAGATCGCGATCCGGCCCGACCCGGAATCGTGCGCCCGGACGGCTGCCAACCTGATCGCGACCGTGCTCGCCGACGCGGCACAGGAGCGCGAGCGTGCCCATTGGGCGACGACCGGCGGCTCGACGCCTGCCCCGATCTATCGCGACCTCGCCCTGCCGCCGCTCCGCGATCGCGTCCCGTGGGAGCTGGTGGAATTGTGGTGGGGCGACGAGCGGTTCGTGCCCTCCGACCATCCGCTGTCGAACGCCAAGATCGCGCTGGACGACCTGTTCGAGATCGGCGCGCGCAGCGGCGAATCCGGGACCGGCACGTCCGGTGTCGACGTCCTCGGCGGGCGGACGGCCGGGGTGCCGATCCCGGCCGAGAACGTCCACCTCGTCCCGACAGGGCCGGCGATCGCGGAGGGGGTCGGCCCGATCTGGGCTGCCCAGCGTTACGCCGAAGCGCTTCGGGATCAGGGGCCGCCGGTCGAAGGCCGCTGGCCGGCGTTCGATCTCGTCCTCCTCGGCATCGGGCCGGATGGGCACGTCCTCTCGGTCTTCCCGGACTCCGAGGCGTTCGACAAGGACGACACTGCCGTCCCCGTACCGGCGCCGACGCACGTCGAGCCGCATGTCGCACGGGTGACCCTCAACCCGCGGATCCTCGATGTCGCGCTCCGGATCGTCGTCGTCGCGCACGGCGCGGCGAAAGCGGCGATCCTCGCCGAGGTCCTCGGCCCGGTCCGCGACGAGCGACGCTGGCCGGCCCAGCTGGCACGCCGCCCGGGGGCGACGTGGATCCTGGACGAAGCGGCGGCGTCCGCGATCGATCGGTGACGGAGCGGCCGGCCGCGAAGCCGGACGCCATCGCGATTTGGAGGGCGGCTCCGGCCGACGCTCCTGCCGTTGCCGACGTCTACCTCGTGGCGTTCAAGTCGACCTACGACTTCCAGCTCGCCCACACCGATGACCAGGTCCGTGGCTGGCTGGCCGATCAGGTCGTCGCCGGGGCGGAGATGTGGGTCGTCGAGGACGGCGGCCGCGTTGTCGCAATGATGGTTCTCGACGATGCCGGAATCGATCAGCTGTACGTCGAGCCGGCATCACAGGGTCGAGGGATCGGCGGACGGCTGGTGGCAGTCGCGAAGTCGCAGCGTCCCGCCGGGCTCGAGCTCTACACGTTCCAGGTGAACGAGCGCGCCCGACGCTTCTACGAGCGGCACGGGTTTCTGATCGCGGCGCTCGGTGACGGGACCGGCAACGAGGAGGGCCAGCCGGACGTGCTCTACCGCTGGCGCCCGTGACGACCGAGCAGCGCACGGTCGACTCGCGGGACGGCACACCGATCGCAGTCTTCTCCTCCGGTGACGGGCCGCCACTCGTCCTCGTCCACGGGGCGACTGCCGATCACACGACGTGGCGGACCGCCGGACCCATTCTCGAACGGAGCTTTCGCCTTTATGCGATCGATCGGCGCGGCCGCGGGGCGTCCGGCGACGGGCCGGCCTACACGATCGAACGGGAGTACGAGGACGTGGCGGCGGTCGCGGATGCGGTCGCCGAGGAGGCTGGTGCGCCGGTCGACGTCGTTGGTCACTCGTACGGCGGACGCTGCGCGCTCGGGGCAGCGCTCCGGACGTCGAGCATCGGGCGGCTCGTCGTCTATGAGGGCGCACCCAGTCCAGCGGACGCGACGGCCGGCGGCGGCTACCGCCCGACGGGGGTCGAACGCCGGATCGCGGAGCTGATCGAGGCCGGCGAGCGGGACGCGGCGCTCGAGACGTTCATGCGGGAGATCGTCCGGATGCCGCCGGCTGACCTCGCTGCCTTCCGGGCCAACCCGATCTGGCCGGTCCGCTCCGCTGCGGCCGGCACAACGCTCCGAGAGCTCCAAGGCGATGCGTCGCCGGCCGCGTCACTCGAGGGGCTGGGTCGCGTCGACGTGCCCGTCCTCCAGATCCTCGGGGGCGACAGCGCAGCGCCGTTCGCCGATGCCACGGCAGCGCTCGATGCGCGATTGGCGGATGGGCGCGTGGTCGTGATCGAGGGGGCGCGGCACGCCGCTCATCACACCCACCCAGCGGAATTCGTGGCTGCGATTGAAACGTTCCTCGGCGTCGCCGACATGGCAGACTGAGGTCATGGACTTCTTCGGCTGGATCATCATCGGCTTCATCGGCGGGGCCTTGTCCGGCGCCGTTGTCGGCGGTCGGACCGCCCGCGGCTGCCTGCCGAACATCGTCGTCGGCATCCTCGGGGCGATCGTCGGCGGCTGGCTCGCCTTCCAGCTGGGCTTCAGCCAGGGCCAGGGCTTCCTCGCAGCGGTCGTGGTGGCGGTCCTGGGCTCTATCGTCGTCCGCGTCATCCTCGAAGCGCTGAGCCCCGGCTCGAAACGGTAGCCCTGGGGCCGGCCAAACACATCCGAACGGGCCGGACTACCATCAACGGCATGACCGAAACGACGACGACTGCCGCGACCGAACCAGCCGCCGACGAGAAGCCTTACTCGCCCGGTCTCGAGGGCGTCATCGCCGGCGAGACGGCGCTCAGCAAGGTCGACGGCGCGAACGGCCGCCTGATCTACCGCGGCTACCGGATCGGTGATCTCGTCGAGGGCGGCACGTACTCCGCCGTCGCGAACCTCCTGTGGACCGGCGACTGGGTCCGGTCGCACCGCCTGCCGACGACGCCTGTCCCCGACGCGGTTCTCACGACGCTCCAAGCTCTGCCGCAGGACGCGAAGCCGATGGATGCGCTTCGGACCGCGGTCTCAGCGTGGGGCGCCACGCAGAAGCTTGCCTGGCCACCAACCGTCGAGCAGGCGCGCGCCCTGACGGCGTTCTCGCCGTCGGCCCTTGCGGCCTTTGCCCGTATCCGCGCCGGCAAGGACCCGATCGAGCCGGATCCCGCCATGGACCTCGTCGAGGGCTTCCTGTACCAGCTCAAAGGCGAGCGGCCGGATGCCGGGACTGCCCGTGCCCTCGATGCCTACTTCATCGTCGGCGCAGAGCACGGGTTCAACGCCTCGACCTTCACCGCCCGGGTCATCACCTCGACAATGTCGGACATCGCCTCGGCTGTCGCCGGCGCGATCGGGACGATGAAGGGGCCGCTCCACGGCGGCGCACCGTCGGAGGTCGTCGACCAGCTCGCCAAGATGGGCTCGGTTGAGCACGCCGAGAAGTGGCTGCTCGAGGCGCTCGATCGCGGCGAGCGGCTGATGGGCTTCGGCCATCGGGTCTACCGCGCTTACGACCCCCGGGCTGCCGCCCTGCGCAAGGTTGCCGAGGGCATGGACGAGAAGCCCGACTGGCTCCAGCTGGCGATCCAGGTCGAGGACATCGCCCTCCGCCTACTCGCCGAGCGCCACCCAGACCGCGCTCTCAAGACGAACGTCGAGTTCTACGCCGCGCCGGTCCTCCAGGGTGTCGGCCTCAGCCCCGACCTCTTCCCGGCGACGTTCTCGCTGGCGCGCCACGCCGGTTGGACGGCCCATGTCCTCGAGCAGGCGGCGAACAACCGGCTGATCAGGCCGGATGTCCGCTACGTTGGCCCTGCCGAGCGGGACCTGCCGACGTCCTGATTCAGGCTGTCACGGCTTCCCGCCGCCCTGCCGAAGCCGTCGCCCCGGCACGCTCGGCGATCCGATCGACGATGTACTTCGCGTCACGGTCTGCGCCGTCGATGAGCATCGACGTGACCCCGAATTGGAACGGGACGCCAAGGAAGTACAGGCCGGGCACCGATGAGACGCCGCGCTGCTCGACCGGCCAACCGTCGGCGCCGGTCACCGGCGGCACGATCCAGCTGTAGTCGGGCCGGGAGCCGGTCGCCCAGATGACGGTCGCGACGTCGAGGACCGTGCCGTCCTCGAGCACCGGCATGCCGTCCTGCGTGCCCGCGACCCTGGCCTCGTGCTGCTCCACGCCCGCGCGCTCGAGCTCCGTCCGGCGGACCCGGAGGAGTGGCGCCGGCAGCACGCGGGTACGGGCGGCCGCTTTCCGACCGATCGGGGTCCGGATCGTGAGGATGTGTGACTCGACGAAGTCGAGGACCGGCAGGAACAGCCGGGCGCGCCACGTGTCGAACACCCGGAACGGGAGCTCGCCGTGGGGCTTGCCGGACACGATGGTTCGGCGCGTTCCTGCCACCTCGAACGCGATGTCCGCACCCGAGTGGCCGAGGCCGACGACGAGCACCGGGCCGTCGCCGAGCTGGGACGGATTGCGGTACTCGCTCGAGTGGAGCTGTCGGATCGCGGGATCGAGGTCGGCGGCGATCTCCGGGATCTTTGGCACGGTGAAGGCGCCCGTCGCCACGATCACCTGCCGCGCCCGGAAGCGCCCGCTGTTCGTGTGGGCGATGAAGTCGTCGCGGCCATCCTCGGCCCGCTCGAGGCGACGCACGTCCGTCCCCGTTCGGACGGGGAGCTTGAACCAGGCCGCGTAAGTCTCGACGAAGTCCGCCATCTGGCGCCCCGTCGGCGAGCTCCAGCCCGGGGCAGGAAATGACCTGCCCGGGAGGCCGTCCCAACGAGCCGGGCTGAACAGTCGGAGCGAATCGTAGCGACGCCGCCACTGGTCGCCGATCCGATCGTTCGCGTCGACGATGAGGAATGGGTGGCCGCGCTTCGAGAGGTGGTAGCCGGCGGCAAGGCCCGTCTGCCCTGCGCCGATGATCAGGGTCTCGACCTGTTCCGGCCTGTCGATTGTCGCGCTCACGGTGCCTCCTCCCGGCTGACCTACGGAGGCGACCAGGGAGACCCCGGTCGCCAACCTGACCGTAGGCGCGGTCGGCCCGCACCCGCATCCGGGGAACTACCCAATCGATCGGGGGAGGCCAATGGGTACCGGCGGGTCAGTTCTTGACGATCCCCTGCCCATAGGCAAATGCGGTCGCCGCAGCGCGCGTCGACACGTCGATCTTCGTGTAGATGTTGCTGACGTGGCGATCGACGGTCCGCTCGCTGATCCCGAGCTCGGTGGCGATATCCCGGTTCGTCCTGCCGCCGGCGAGGAGCTGCAAGACCTCGATCTCGCGATCGCTCAATCCACCGGGCCGTGGCGGCGGAGCACCGCTCAGGGCATCGACAGCGGCGACATCGGGCGCCGCGCCGAGCGCCACGAATGCTTCCCGAGCCGCGGCACGCTCGAGGGCGGCCGTCTCGCTGTCGCCCAGCGCATGGCAAGCGCGCGCAACGCCGACGCGGGTCCTGGCTGCCTCATATGGCGCGTCGAGGGATTGCCACAACTGCCAAGCGCGGCGGAACGAGGTGAGAGCGCCACTGGGATCGTCGGACGCCAGCCGGACGAGGCCGTCGGAGCGCGCTGCGATCGCGCCAAGCCACGCCGATGGAGACGCCGTGGCAAGCCGTCCCAGCTCGGCGGCGATCGCGCTTGCCTCCTCGGCGCGATCCGCCGCGACGAGGATCTCGACGTACGGGCCAAGGAGCCTCGGGCGGCTCGTTGCGTCGGACTCCTCGACCGCGCGTCGGATCATCGCTAGAGCGGCGTCGGCGTCGCCCTGGGCGAGGCGCAGAAGGGCCAGCCCGGGATCCGCCCGCCTGCCCCACTTGCTGCCATCCCGATAACCGCGCTCCGCCTCCGGCCAGGCGCCCCGCAGGCGACTGAGTTCCGCCTGCTGGTAGTGCGCCTCCCCGACGGCTGGCTCGGGCGGCGGTCGCGACAGCCAGTCGTGGGCCCGGCGCGCCTCCCCGATCGCGTCGACCCACTTGCCGTGGAACGTCAGCAGCTCCGTGCGGTAGAGGAGGCATCGGCCGCGGAACTGAACCGAGTCGGGCTGGGCGTTGCACCAGCGATCGAGGACAGCGGTCCACTCCTGCGCCCGGCGCAGATCGAAGATCGTTTGGAACGCTTCGATCGACGCGCAGTAGACGATGCCGACGTTGATCGGCGAGACCTCGTTGGTCGTCACCGCGACGAGGAGCTCGTCGAGAAGGGTGACCCCGGCGCCCGTCTCACCCAGGTTGATCATGGCGTAGCCCCGGCCCATTCTGCCCAGCGCGGCCAGATCGAGGTCGTCGAACTGCTCGGCGATCGAGGAAACCTGGCTGAAAAGCTCGAGCGCGCCGGTCGCGTCGCCACTCTCGAGCGCCTCGAGCGCTCTCGGCACGAGCAGGTAGCCACGCTCGACACTGTCGACGCCGACCTCATCGACGAGTCTTGTCGCGCGGGCAAACCAGCCCCCGGCCTGGGCCATCTCGCCGCGCTGGGCGAAGCTCATGCCGAGGTGGTAGGCGTGCCGGGCAGCTCGGGCACGGTCGCCGGCCCGGAGCGCGGACTGGTGGGCCCGCTCCATCGCGCCGACCGCCTCGTCAGCGCGCCCGATCATGAAGGCGGCCAGGCCGAGCCGCTCCAGGTCATCGATCGCCAGGGGGTGATCCGCGTCCGCCCCGTTGAGTCGCTCGAAGGCCTCGGACCATGCCCGACGCCCGAAGGAATCGCGGGCAGCGTCGAGCGCTTCGCTCATCATCGATAGCCGCTCCTCGCGGGTGACTCTACGCCACCAGGTCCCGGCGCGGCCGCCGTGGCTAAAGCCAGCCGCGCCGTCTGAAGACGATCACGAGGGCCAAGAGCAGGAGCGCCATCAGCCCGAGGATCGCGAAGAACGTAATCGTTTCCCCTTCGCCCGGGAAATGGACGTTCATCCCGAAGATGCTCGCGATGAGGGTGAGCGGCAGCAGGATGACGCTCGCCGCGGTGAGGACCCGGAACGAGTCGTTCAGTCGATGCGACAGGACCGATTCGTTCGTCGACTCGAGCGCCTCGACGACCTCCTTGTAGTTCTCGAGGGTGTCCCAGATCCGCTCCGCGGCGTCGGAGATGTCGTCGAAGTAGATCTCCAGCTCTTCGGCCAGATAGCGCTGCTTCGTGCGCTCGAGATCGCGGAGAACCGCGCGCTGGGGGCGGACGATCTTTCGGAAGTTGATGATTTCCTGCTTCGCGTTCGAGAGCTCGCGGACGATCTCCGATGAGCGGCCCTCGAAGATGTCGTCCTCGAGCCGGTCGAGCTTGTTGCCCATCTTGCGGAGCATCGGGAACGAGGCGTCAACATTCGCGTCGACGATCTTGTAGAGCAGGTAGCCCGAGCCCTTGGAGAAATTCTGTTCGCGGAGCTCGTCGCGGTCGCGGAGCCGCTCGAACATTGCGTTGAGCGGCGGCAGCGGCGTGTCCGGCAGCGTGATCAGGTAGTCGGGGCCGATGAAGAGGTCCAGCTCGGCCGACAGCAGCCGCCCGGTCGACTTCTCGAAGATCGGGAAGTGCAGCACGATGAAGATGTAGTCGTCGTACGAGTCGAGCTTCGGGCGCTGGTTCCGGGAGTAGACGTCCTCGAAGTCCAGCGGGTGGAAGTTGAAGTGCTTCTCGAGCCACTCGCGGTCGGCCTGGCGGGGCTCTTCGATGTGGATCCAGCGCAGCCCGCTGGATTCGATGATCTCCGGGTTGGCGACCTCTACCTCGCCGGGCAGGACCGCGCTACCCGTGACGCCACGACGAAGGCGGGGGCGTGGGAGCGGCAGGTTCGGCATCGACTGGGAGGCTTCATCGGTAGTGGTTCCGGGGCAATCCTAGCCGTTCGAGGACGTCGCCGTCCCATCGCCCGTTCGTACGGGTGGGTTCGGGGCCCCTCGCGGGGCCCGTGGGGCGTCGGTGCCGTGGTCGCCGCCGGCCGCCGCGGGCCGCCACCCGGCGCTTCGCGCTCCCGGCGCTTCGCGCTCCCGGCGCTGGCTTGGAACGCCGGGCGAGCCAAACGACGACGAGACCGGCCCCGGGCGGCCGAATCCGGGCTCTCCTCCGACGCTTGGAACGCCGGGCGTGCCAAACAGCGAACGGGACGGCCTCAGACGGCCGAATCCGGGCCCTCGTTCGACCGTTGGAACGCCGGGCGAGCCAAAGGCAGGCGAGACTGCCTTGGACCCCGCGTCAGCTCGCGGGCGGGACCTCGAGCCAGCCCTCGCGGAGCGCCCGGGTCGCCAACTCAGTGCGAGAGGCCAGGTCGAATCGCTCGAACAACCGGCGTAGATGCGATTCGACGGTCTTTGGGCCGATCCCGAGCCTCGATGCGATCTCGTCGTTCGAACGGCCGTCGACGACGAGCCGGACGACATCGAGCTCACGTCCACTCAGCCGAGCGATGGCCGCTCCTCTGCCCGGCCGAACGCCGAACGCCAGCCCGCCGGCGGCCGCCCGCCGGATCGCATCGAGCAGCTCCGCGATCGGGGCGGTCTTGAGCACGAATCCCGATGCTCCGAGGCGAAGGGCAGCCTCGGCGTACTGCGGGTAGTCGTAGGAGGTCAGGACGACGATCGCCGGCCGTGGCCGGGACGGTTCGCTCGCCGTCAGCAGGCGCAGGCCGCTGTCGGACCCCAGGCGGATGTCGAGGAGGAGCACATCGACCGCCTCGGATGCCAAGAGCGCGTCCGCCTCCTCGAGCGTCGACGCCACGCCCGCGATCTCGAGTCCGGGTTGAGCTGCGAGGAGCGCCGCGGTTCCCTCCCGCAGGACAGGGTGGTCGTCCACGATTGCGATCCGGATCGGGGAGTCCGAGACGCCTTCGGATGTCACCGCTGGCGCCACTCCAAAGCGACATGGGTCCCGCCGCCCGGCCAGCGCCGAATGTCGAGGATCGCGCCGATCTGCTCAGCCCGCTGCTGCATGTTGAGCAGCCCGAAGTGCTCGCCGCGTTCGGCCGCGGCCCCGGCGTCCGGGGCGATCCCGGGTCCTGAGTCGTCGATCGACAGCGACGCACCGGACTCCGTCGTCCGATAGCGAACGACGATCGGTGGTTGGCCGTGCTTGACGGCGTTGGCGAGCGCCTCCTGGGCGACCCGGAAGATCGCCAGTTCGACGTCCGGCGGCGGCCGCGTCCCGTCGGTCCGCTCCAATCGCACCTCGCCCCCGGCCAGCCGCTCGATCCGCAGGACGAGCCAGTCGAGGGCCGGCCCGACGCCGAGATCGTCGAGGATCGGCAGCCTGAGGTCGCCACAGATCGCGCGCAACCGATCCGCCACCGTTCGGCCGAGTTCTGCACCTTCGGTGTCGCCGGACGTCTCAAGGCGCCGGACGAGGAGCGTCAACTCCTGCAGCGCCTCGTCGTGGATGTCGGCGGCGAGACGGGCACGCTCCGCCTCTGTCGCCGCGACGACGAGGTCACGCTGGAGCTGGGCGCGGGTCGCAAGTCGGGCCAGTGGGCGGACCGTGAAGCGTCCGGCGATCGCAATCGCGCCGAGCCAGAAGGCGATCGGCCAGATGTACGGCGTCCGATCGGTGGCGAGGGCGAACAGCGGCGTGGCGCCCGCAAGCGCGAACTCGGTTGATTGAAGGAGCCGCCGCGTCGAGGTGCCGACAGCCCGCAGCCCGCTGAAGTCGATCGGGCCCGCGGCGGCCAACCCGGGAATGAGGGGAATCGCGCCGACCGATGCCCAGCGCAGGAGCTCGACCGTGCTCGTGCTCCGAGAATCGCTCGTGACGACGAGGATGACCGTGACGGCACCGACGACCGCGAAAGCTCCGATTGCCACGTGGTTCATCCGACGATCGAACGCGTCGTCGATCTGTTCGGCCAGGCCGGCGGCCAGAGGGATCATCGCGGCGACGGTCAGCATGCCCGCGACGAGGACCAGCCCGGGGGAGATAGAAGCCAGCATCGGCTGGACCAGCAATGGCGTCGCAGACGCGACCGCGGCGGGGATCGCGATGGAGCGCAGCGAGTCACCGGCTCGTCCGCGGCTCAGCCACCAGACGCCACCGAACGCGATCGCCAGCCCGGGCAGGAGCGCCAGGCTCGCCTCGTTGAGCGTGAATGGACCCGGATAGAAAACGCCGAGGTAGCAGCATGAATCCGCGGTCCACTGCGCCAGCGCGCTGACATCGATGAGACTCGCGTTTGTGATCCGCTCCTGCGACAGGTGGAACAGCTCCTCTTCGGAGATCACCACCGGCTTCGGCACGGCCGGCACCAGCACCCCGGGTCCGGTCTCCTGGTCCGGATTCTCGGGATCAGGTTCCGGATAGATGAGCTCAGGGAGTTGGATCAGCACGCGATCGTTGAGGGTGATGACGCGCATCCCCGGCTGTACACCATCCCGGGCGGCCTGGCTGAACGACGCGACCTCGGTGACGACGAGCCCGCCCTCGCTCGCGGCGACCCTGAATCCCGGGTCGTAACCGCCGAACAGGAGCACGGCCAGACTCAGCGCGAGGCTGACGGCGGCAACCGCCCCGGCGATCCAGTCCCTGGTCTGCTTGTCCATCGCGGCGACGGTAGCAGTCCAGGGTCCGCGGCGCGGTCCGGGGAATCCCGCAACGAGGGCTCGGGATGCGACCACTCCCCGATGCGTGCTCGCCAGCCCACGCTGGTGTTGCCCCGGCTTCCACGGTCCGGGCGAAGAGGTGGCGCGATGACCGCGGTGCTCGAGACGATCGGACTCGGCAAGCGATACGGCAGGCGACGCTGGGCTCTGCGCGACCTGGACCTCTCGGTCGAGGAAGGCAGCATCACCGCGCTTGTCGGGCCGAACGGTTCCGGCAAGTCGACGCTGTTGAAGGCCTGGGTCGGATTCGAACGACCAACGACCGGACGGCTCCGGATCCATGGTGTCGACCCGGTCCGCAATCGAGCCGGGGCGATCGCCCTCACCGGCTACGTGCCACAGGCGCCCTCGCTCTATCGCGAACTGACGGTCGAGGACCACATTGCGTTCGCTGCCCGTCATCGACCCCGATTCGACCGCGCCCTGGCCGGCGGCTACCTCGACGACCTCGCAATTCCGCTTGATTTCCGCGCCGACGCGCTGTCTGGGGGACAGCAGGCGCAGGTCGGGCTGGCGCTCGCGCTGGGCACGCGAGCGCCGGTCCTCCTCCTCGATGAGCCGCTCGCGAGCCTCGATCCGCTCGCCCGCCGTGAGTTCCTCCAGGTCCTCGTCGATGCCGTGCGAGCGGCGGGCTCGACCGCGTTGCTCTCATCGCACGTCATCACCGACATCGAGCAGGCCTGCGACAGCCTCATCGTGCTCGGCGGCGGGCGGGCCCTCCTCGCGGTTTCGATCGCGGAGGCAATTGCCGGCCATCGGGTCACGCCGGCGAGCGAGCCACGCCCGACCGGGGCCGAGGTCATCGGGTCATTTCCGGCGGCAACCGGCGAGCGGCTGTCGCTAGTGCGTGGGTCGATCGGCCGGCCCGCGACGCTCGAGGAGGTCGTGATCGGCCACCTGGCGGCCGGTCGCGATCCGCGCACCGCCAACGCTGAGCGGAAGGTGGCCGCCTGATGCGCGACTCGATTCGCCTGACGTGTCGGATGCATCGCTTCGAGCTGACTGCGATCGGGATCGCGACCATCGTCCTGGTCGCCGCGGCTTACGTCGTCGCAGCACGGTTGGATGCCGTCGGCTTCGGGCCGTGTACTAAGCCGATGGCTTTGTACCCTGTCGAGTGCGAAGCAATCGGGCGCGCGTTCTACGGCATCCAGGAGCGGGAGATGCAGCCCGTCGTCGGCTTCCTCGCGCTGCTCCCATATGCGGCGGGACTGTTCCTGGGCGGGCCGGTCATCGCCCGGGAGATCGAGCGCGGAACGACGCGGCTGGCCTGGTCGATCGCGCCGTCCCGCATCCGCTGGTACCTCGAGCGGATGATGCCGGTCGTCGTCGCGGTCGTCGCGCTGACGCTCGCCGCCGGGTTTGCGACCGATCGCCTAGTCGCCGCGCGAAGTCCCGGCGTTGACATCACGAATTCCTTCGACTCGTTCGGCACCCGCGGGGTGCTTGTGGCAATCACCGCTCTCGTCATGGCCGCCGGAGCGATCGGGCTCGGCGCGGTCATCGGTCGGGTGCTTCCGACGATCATCCTCGCGCTGATCCTCGGCTCGATGGGGTTGGCGCTCGTCGCACGTGTCCATGAGCGATACACGGCGAGCGAAGCCATCTTCGTGAACGACACGGAGGTAGGTCCCGGCGATCGATACGTCGACCAGTTCTTCCGTCTGCCGGATGGCCGGCTCGTCGACTGGAACGAGCTCGCCGAGATCGACCCCGACGCGATGAACGACGAAATGGGACCCGAAGGCAGGTATCCGATCGTCGCACTGGTCGTCCCGGGACGGCGCTATCGGGAGGTCGAGACACGTGAGGCGCTGGCCCTGGGCGGGATCGCCCTCGTGATGCTGGCGGGAACCGCCGTCATCGTTCAGCGGCGACGCCCTGGCTGACCGATACCGTCGGCACTACGCATAATCTGGCGGATGTCGGACCTTGCCCAGGCCTCGGGCCGAACGCGGATCGGTGCCCGCGTTCGGCAACTCCGCCTATCGGATCTCGAGACGCCGCCACTCGTCGGGCTCGTTGTCGCGCTCGTCCTGTGGGCATTGGTCGTGGTGTTCGCCGAGCCATGGGGCAGGCTCTGGGGGACCGGGCAGGATGCCCGCTGCTACTACCAGGCGACGCTCGCCGATCCGTACCTCCACTCGTCGTGGAACGACCCGATCGCCTACGTCTACTCGCCGGCATTCCTCCAGCTCGTCACGCCGCTGACCGCGCTCCCGTGGCAGGCATTCATGGCGGTCTGGACGGCCCTGCTGATTGCGGCCGTCCGATTCCTGACCGGCCCGCGGCTGCTCGCGGCGGGGCTCCTCTTTCCATTCACGCTCATGGAGGTCGCCGGCGGCAACGTCTCGCTCCTGCTCGCGGTCGCGATCGTCATCGGGTTCCGCTGGCCGGCAGCCTGGGCACTCGTGCTGCTGACGAAGATCACACCGGGGATCGGGCTGCTCTGGTTCGCGGTCCGCGGTGAGTGGCGATCGCTCGCGATCGCCATCGGCGCGACGGCCGCGATCGCCGCCGTTTCCTACCTCACGATGCCGGCGGCCTGGTCCCGCTGGGTCGAGGTGATCGTCGACAACGCCGGCAAGGGCGGAACCTGGGCATCGGTGCCGATCCCCCTCTTGATCAGGCTGCCCGCGGCCGTTGCGCTCGTGGTCTGGGGCGCCCGGACCGACCGACGGTGGGCGGTCCCGGTCGCCTCCATGCTCGCGCTTCCTGCGCTCTGGTACGGCGGAATTTCCATGCTGTTGGCCGTCATTCCGTTCCTTCGGGACCGACCGAAGCAGCAGCCGGCCGCGGCCTGACACGCAGCGCGACCACGACGGCGCCGGCGACGAACACGGCCGCCCCCAGCCAGAACGGGCCGTTGACGCCGCCAACCGACGCCACGGCCGCCCCCGCCGCTGGGCCGACGATCCCCGCAGCGTAGAGCGGCAGATAGACGAGATTGAGCGTCGCTGATCGACGCCCTGGGGGAACCTCGGTCGCGAGCAGGCTGAACACCATCGCGCCGACCGTGCCGTTGAACGCGCTGAACGCGAGAATCGTGAGGGCAAGGACGTTGATGCCCGGCGCCACCGTCACCGCGAGCAGCGCGGCCGCACCGCCGATGAGCGACCCGATCAGCACCGGCCGGAACCCGAATTCGTCGCCAAGCAGGCCGCCGAGCGGCGCGGTGACGGCGCCGGCCAGCGCCGCCGTCCCGACGACGAAGCCGATTGCCGAGGCCAGCCCCGGTCCGGGCCCGACGAGTCCCTCGACGACCAGCGGCTGGTACGGCCGGCTCATCTGGTTGGCGAGGAACGCCACTCCGTAGATCGCGAAGATCCGCCGCACGGCCGGGTCGCCGAGCACGCCGCGGAGCGCCCCGTAGGCGAGGTCGAGGACGCGCCCGACCGGCACGACCTCCGGCCGGACCTCGCGCGACAGGAACCAGACGAGGGCCGCGGTCAGCACGGAGAGCGCGCACGAGACCCAGAACATGCCCGAGAGCGAGAACCCCAGCGTGTCGATGAGGAACCCGCCGAGCCACGGACCGGCCGCGAACCCGATCGGTCCGGACGCCCCGAAAATCCCGATGATCGTCCCCAGTCGGAGCTTTGGTGAGACATCGCGGATGCCCGCCAGCATCACCCCGGTGTTGCCGAGCTGGAACCCGATCAGGAGCAGGCTCAGCGCGAGCTGCCATGGCTCGCGTGACAGGGCCACGCAGGCGAACACCATCGCCTCGACGAGCGCGCTCCGGACGATCACCGCCTTGCGGCTGTACTTGTCGGCCCACACGCCCCATAGCGGGACGAACGGCGCACCAACGACGAAGATCAGCGAGCCGAACACCCCGACGAACGGCAGGCGATCGGCCTCTGCCACGCCCATCTCGCGGAGGTACGCGGGGAGGAATGCGAAGACCTGGCTGACGCCGAGTCCCTCGACCATCGATGTGATCCAGAAGATCACGACGATCACGCGCCAGTCCGAGCGGCCCGCGCCTCGATCAGCCGGCGGGCGGGATTGCCCGGTCTGTAACGACATGGCGACGAAGCGTAGCGGTTCGAAGACATCCGGAGGGCTTCTCCGGACGTAGACTCGGCGAGGAGGTATTGAGGATGATTGGCCGATTCGTGACCCGTCTCGTCGATGCCCAGGCCGGCTGGGCGAAACCGCTCGGCGAATTCAACCACCGCTGGCTGTCGGCGCTCTTCCGGCCGATCCGGCCGGTCAAGGACTTCCTCAATGGGACGTGGCTCGGCCATCCCGTCCATTCCGCCCTGACCGATGTCCCGATCGGCGCCCTCACGGTCGCGCTCGTCCTCGACGTTGTGGGTCAACGCGTCGCCGCCGACGTGGCTCTTCTCGTCGCAGTCCTCTCGATCCTCGCCGCCGCTGTCACCGGGCTCGCGGACTACACGGACACCGACGGCACCGCGAGGATGCGGGCGACGGTGCACTCGGTGCTGATGACGGCATCCCTCGTCCTGTTCGCGATCTCGCTCGTCATCCGTGCGGGCAACCCCGTCGACCGAACCGTCCCGTTCGTGCTCCTCGTCATCGGCTACCTCGTGATCTCGGTCGGTGCCGCCGTGGGCGGTGATCTCGTCTATCTCATCGGCACCCACGTCAACCGACACGCCTGGCGAGGCACAGGCACGAAGTGGATCGGGCTCGATCTGGGCGATAACGCAGACATTCCCGAAGGCGGCCCGACGAAGGCCAAAGCCGGCATCAACACGCTCATCCTGGTGAGAACGGGTGAAACGATCCTCGCCCTCCACGAGACGTGCGCTCATGCCGGCGGGCCGCTGGCGGAGGGCACGCTGGTCGACGGCTGCATCCAGTGCCCGTGGCATGGATCGCGGTTCCGCCTTGAGAACGGTCACGTCGCCCGCGGTCCGGCGATGTACGACCAGCCTGCCTACGAGGTCCGCCGCGCCGAATCCGGCAGCGGTTGGGAGGTGCGCAGAGCCGCCGGGTGACGTAGGATCAGCATCCGAGCGCGCATGGGGATTGAGCGCGCACCGGCTGGGGGAAATACCGTGAGCCATCTGTCGACCACGTTGCACGTGGACGCGCCGCCTGAGATCGTCTTCGACCTAATCGCGGACCCGTCGAGGGGGCCGGAGTGGCAGAAGCTTCTCGTCGAGCTGGGTGAGATTTCCGGACGGCCAGGCGGGATCGGGTCGAGCTATACGGGCTACTACCATGTCACCGGCCGGCGCATCGAGGGCCGCTTCGTCGTCACCGCGGCCGAGCGCCCGAAGATCTACCAGTCGGCCGGGACGGCTCGCGGCGGCTGGGCTCGCTGGACGACTTTCATCGAGCCGGGCGACGGTGGCGCAGACGTCCGGGTTTCCCTCGAATACGAGCTTCCGGGCGAGATCCTTGGCAGCCTGCTCGGCCTGCTGACCGGGAGCCGGCTCCAGGATGCGTTCAACCGGACGTACGCGGAGCTGAAGGCGGTCGCGGAAGCGGACGCAGCTCGATCGACTGGGACCCGGCCGACCGTCGGCAGCGCTGGATCAGCCGCATAGGTCGGGGCTTGACGCGCGACAGGGTCGCGTGACGACGATCCGCGTCGCCGATCCGGCCCTCATCGTTCTGATCGGGCCGGCCGGGTCCGGCAAGTCCACGTTCGCGGCCCGTCACTTCGACGCCACGGAGATCCTTTCCTCCGATGCGTTCCGCGCGGTCCTCAGCGGGAGCGAGGCGGACCAGCGGCGGACCCGGACGGTGTTTGCGATCCTCCATCGCGAGGTCGTCCGCCGCCTCGCCGCGGGGCGCCTCGCCGTCGTCGACGCCACGAACATCGAGACGCATGCTCGGCGAGCCCTCCTCGCTCGCGCCAGGATCGCCGGCGTCCCCGCGATCGCGATCGTTTTCGCGCTACCAGGGGCTCTCGTCCACGCGCGCAATGCCGCAAGGAGCCATCGGGTCGTCGACGCGGCGATCGTCGAACGCCACCTCGAGCGGCTGGCCGCGGCCCTCGAATCGAACGGGATCGCCGCCGAGGGGTTCGCGGCGGTCCACGTCCTTCGATCCGCGGCTGAGGTCGACGCCGTGATCGTTGAGCGCCAGGGGCCGGCCGGGGCCTAAAGGCAGGCGGCTTTTCGCACCTGGTGGCGATGCCCACCTAAAGGGTCTGGAGCGTCCGCCGCGGCGAGATCGGGGCCGAAATGAAGGGTCCGCGGGGCTGCGAATTGGGTGATCGGTCGATGGCGGGCGGGCCGCCCGGGGCGACGATGCACCCATCGAAACAGCCCGTCAGCAGACCGGACGAAAGGAACGAATGATGGACCCCGAGACCCGCCGAATCATCATCGACAGCCACCAGCAGGAACTCCGCAACGAAGCGGCCGCCCAGCGGCTCGCCCGGGGAGCCCAGGATCGCCTCGGCTCGCCGCATCCGACAGCCAAGGTCGCCCGGACCATCGGCGCGTGGCGCCGGCTCATCGGGGCCACCGGCGTCTAGCCCAAGCATTCGATCCCTATGCAAATCCGCGACGTGATGCCGGCGATCGATCCGCTGCCTATGATCGGCCGCATGGCAACGAGGGTTTCGAGCCCGGTCCTGATCGGCCGCGACATGGAGCTGCGTGCTCTCCTCTCGGCCTGGAGGGCCGCGGTCGAGGGCCGACCATCCACCGTCCTGGTCGGAGGCGAGGCCGGGATCGGCAAGAGCCGCCTGATCGCCGAGCTCGGCCGGGCGGCGCGCGAGGACGGCGGGGCAGTCCTCGAGGGAGCATCGGTCAGCCTCGGCGACGACGAGGGTCTCCCGCTCGCACCGATCGCCGACGCGCTCAGGGCGCTGGCGCGACAGCTGCCGACCGAGGCCGTCCAGGAGGTCGTGGGTTCCGCCGGAACGGCGCTCGGCCGCCTCGTCCCGGAGCTCGGCGCTTCGACCGACGCCAGTGACGCCGCGACCCGGCCCGACTGGGTCCAGGCCCGCATGCTCGAGGCCGTTCTCGGCGTGCTCCACCGGCTCGGGGAGCGGCAACCCGTATTGCTCCTGATCGAAGACCTCCACTGGGCAGATCGGTCGACCCGCGACGTGCTCGCGTTCATTGCTCGCACGGCTCGAACCGAACGCCTGCTGGTCGTCGGGACCTACCGGACCGATGAGATCCACCGCCGCCACCCTATCCGCCCGTGGCTGGCCGAGATGGAGCGGACTCCGAGGGTCGACCGGCTGACGCTCGAGCGTCTCGGGGGCAGCGCGCTGTCCGATCTCATCGACGCGATCCGCGCCCTCCCACCGGACGAGACTTTGCTCCGGACGATCGCCGATCGCTCGGAGGGCAACCCCTTCTACGTCGAGGAGCTCCTTGCCGCCGGGGCGAGCCAGTCGAAGGACGGGCTGCCGTCGGACCTGCGCGAGGTCCTGCTCAGCCGGGTCGAGTCCCTCGCGGACGAGGTCGCGACCCTCCTCGGCGTCGCGGCGGTCGCCGGTCGGTCCGTCGAGCACGACCTGCTGCGTGAGGTGACGGGGATCGATGACGAAGAGCTCGAGGGCGCCATGCGCGAGGCGGTTGCTGCCGGGATCGTCGTCGCGACTGCGGACGGAACGACGGCTCTCTACGCCTTCCGCCATGCGCTGCTTCAGGAAGCCGTCTACGAAGACCTCCTTCCGACCGAGCGACGGCGCTACCACGCGACCTTCGCACTGGCGCTCCGCGGCCGGCCGGTCCTGGAGGGCGCGGCCGGAGCCGGCCACCTCGCCGCGCTCGCCCACCACGCATCCGCCTCGCACGACCTCGCCGCGGCACTGGACGCTTGGGTCGCCGCCGGCCGGGCAAGCGTCGAGGCCTACGCTTTCCCGGCCGCAGCGCGAAGTCTCGAGCGGGCGCTGGACCTCTGGGAGGCCGTGCCGCTCGACGACCGGCCGACCGGGGTCGACCAGATCCAACTCTTCTACGAGCTGTCGTTTGCACGGATGCTGGCCGGCGAGATGGGCGGCGCGGTCGACGCGGCGGGCCGGGCCGTGGAGCTCTCGGAGCCGTCGGAGGACCCCGTCCGCGCCGCGTTGCTCCTCGAGCGCTTCGGTCGGACGTCGTGGGTCAACGGCGACATGGAAAGCGGGCTCCGCCATCACGCGGAGGCGGTCGCATTGCTGGAAGGCCAGCCGCCGTCGCCGACTGTGGCCAGGGTGCTCAGCGGCTACGGCTCGATGCTTCTGCTTCGTGGCCATAATCACCGCGCCGTCGAGGTCTCGACCGATGCGATCGAGGTCGCCCGTGCCGTCGGCGCCGAACAGGCCGAGCTTTACGCCCTCAACACCCTGGGGATCGCGACGGCCCTGCTCGGCGATTGCGCCGGGGGGATCGAAATCGGGCGCGAGGCGTTCAATCGAACGAAGGGGCTCAGCGACCTCCACGATCTTGGCCGGGCATACGGCAACTTCTCGACGGTCCTCCAGGTCTGTGGTCGCCTGGACGAAGCTGCCGAACTCGCCGGCGAGGGCTCGGAGTGGGCTCGGCGCAATGGCGTCTGGCGGACGTACGGTGCATTCCACGACGGCAACCGTGCGTCGGCGTTGATCGAGATCGGCCACTGGCGCGAGGCACGCGACCTCCTCGCGCGGACGTGGGACGAAGGCCCGCAGGGCGTGGCGATCCTCAATCACGCGGTAAATGCCGGGCCGCTCGCCGTCCGGATGGGCGACCTCGACCTGGCGCGCTCCATCCTTGCCGACGCTGCCGAACGAACGGCCTCGTTCCGGGATGCCCAGTTCACCGCGCCGATCTTCGTCGGGATCATCGAACTGGCCCTGGCGGAGGGCCGCCTGGACGATGCCTGGTCTGCGGCGACCGACGGAATGGTTCGGCTGGCAGAGACCGATGACGCGGGGTTCGATACCTCAGTGCAGGCCGTCGCCGCGCGTGCCGCGGCAGATCGAGCGCTCGCTGTGGCGGCAGCCCATCGAGACGCCGAGCGGGACATCGCGGTCGCCGATGCGCGGCGCGCCGCCGATGGAGCGGGAGCCATCGTCGCCGGACTCGATCCGGCGAGCCCATCCGCCGCCGAGCCGATCGGCTTCGCGGCAACCGCAGAAGCGGAGGCGGCGCGAGCGGAAGGATCGGCCGCCGCGAGCGGAGCGTGGGCGAAGGCGGCGGACCACTGGGCAGCGGTTGGCAGGCCGTACCGCGTCGCCTATGCGCGCTATCGCGAAGGCGAGTCGATACTCCTGGCGGGAACCGGACGCACGGAGGCGACCGAGCGACTGGCCGAGGCGCGGGAGATCGCGGACTATCTCGGGGCCGCGCCGCTGCGCGATTCGATCGATGGCGTGGCGCGACGGGCGCGCGTGACACTCCGGGCGGCGCGCGCCGACGGCCCGGTGTCGGACGATAGGGCGAACGCGGTCGAACCGGACACCGTGGCGGCCGATCCCTTCGGGTTGACGGCACGGGAACGCGAGGTCCTCACCTTGGTCGCAACCGGCCAGACGAACAAGCGGATCGCGGAGACGCTGTTCATCAGCGAGAGCACGGCTGGGGTCCACGTGTCGAACATCCTCGGCAAGCTCGGCGTGAACACGCGCACGGAAGCGGCGGCCGTGGCAGTGCGGCTCGGCCTGGCGGAGTAGAGCTCAGGCCCCGCCTGAACCTGCGCCGATGAGCACGATGGCGGCGACGGCGGCGGCGATCCCGACAGCGTGGCTCCGCGTGACCCGCTCGCCAAGGAAGGCCATCGCGAGGAGGATCGTCGTCACCGGATAGAGCGATGACAACGTCGCGGCGACGTCGAGCCGGCCGGCCTGGGTGGCCAACACGTAGAACGCATTGCCGGCCATGTCGAAGACGCCACCCGCGATCGCGATCGGCACCAGCCGCCGCGGCATCCGCCAGGCACGTCTGCCGACGATGAGGGCCGCCACGATGACGCTCGCCGCGGTGATCTTGATGGCGATGAGCGGGCCGAAGACCTCGCCGTCGGGCAGCTCCCCCGCGAGGATGTTGAACAGGCCGATACCGGTCCCCGCGACGAGCGCGAGCTCGATGCCAGATCTCGACCCGGCGCTGCCCGGCACCCGCGAGACGAGGACGACTGCAACGAGCGCGATGACGATCCCCGCGAGGACCGGCGGCGCCGGTGGACCGTCGCGGACGATGCCAGCGACAACCGGCAGGACCGCGGCGATCAGGCCCGTGACGGGGGCAACAACGCCCATCCGCCCGACAGCGAGCCCGTGGTACAGCCCGACGATCCCGACCGTGACAGCGACGCCCGCCGCAACCGAGATCGCGAGTGTGGTTGGTCCCGGCACCAGTTCACCGGCGACCATCGCAAGAACGACGTACAGAAGCACGCCGACGACCTGGACGATGAGGGAGATGCCGAGGACCGGCCCGCGCTTACTCGCCCAGCCACCGCCGAAGTCGCCCGCCCCCCAGGCGACCGCGGAGCCGAGACCGAGAATGACGACGGCCGAGCCCGGCCCTAGGAAATCAGCCGTGGGCGGCGCCCTGTGGATCGCGGACGACGTCGGCGAGGTCGTCGACCTCGGTCGGGCCGGCCAGGGGGACGACCGCGTCGGCCACCGAGTCGTAGCGATCCGAGGTCGTCAGGTAGATGACCTGGAAGTCGTTCGCGACGTCCCGGAGAAGGTCGAGCGCGCGGGCTGCCCGGGCGTCGTCGAGGGTCACGAACGGGTCATCCAGGATGAGCGGCGGGCGGCGGTCGCCTGTGACGAGCCTGACGAGTCCGATCCGCGCGACCAGGTAGACGAGATCGAGCGTGCCCTGACTGAGTGAGCTGACATCGACCCAGTCGCCGCGCTCCGGCGCGTGAAGGCGAATGTCGAGGGTCTTGTCGTCGACCGCGACGCGGCGGTAGCGCCCGTCCGTCACTCGTTCGATGTCGGCGACCATCTTCGTCTCGAGGTAGCGCGTCGCGGACTTCATCGTCGCCTGCTCGGCGAGCTCGATCTCACGCAGTGTCCGGTCGTAGACCCGGGCCCGGCGCTGCAACGCGACGAGCTGCTCCTGCCAGCTGGCGAGCCGCTCCGCGTGGGCCGCGACGGCCTCGGCGTCGATCATGTTGCCCTCGACGCGGGCGCGGGCGTTCGCCTCGTCGTCGCGAGCCCGCTCGCGCGACGCCTCGAGGTCGCGGACCTCGACTTCCAGCCGCTCGCGCGCCCGCGGCTCCCTGGCGATCGGTCCGAGCGACTCGAGGGCATGGGTCTTCTGCTCGGTCTCCAGCGCGGCCGCGTCGCGCAGGCCGGGCAGCGTCTCAACGGGCTCCTTGCCGACGAGACCCTCGAGCTGCGCGCCGAGCCGCTCGATCCGGAAGACGTGCTCCTGCTCGGCCGAGAGGAGGCCCTCCGCCGCCGCGAGGTCCTCGAGACCGAGGCCGGTCAGCTGCTGTGCGGTGTCCGCCTCCGCCTGCTTGAGTTCCGCCTCCATCTCGGAGCGGCCGCGGAGCCGGCGGTCGATCTCGACATCGCGCAGCTGCGTCTGCATCCGATCGTTGCGGCGGAGCCAGACAGCGACGAACGCGAGGATGAAGCCGATGCTGGCAATCGCGGCGCCGATCAGCTCCGTCGCGATGCCGATATCCAGTACCCCGGTCATTCGCGCGGCAAACGTCGCCCCCGCAAGAACCACGCCGAGAATCACCAGGCCGATCGCGACGCGCGACAGCGGCCGCCAGGTTGGCGCCGGAGGAACCTCGAACTGGACGGCGACTTCGCCCGACAGGGCACTGCGCAGCTCCCGGATCGTCGTGTCGAGCCGGCGGAGCCGCTTCACGACCTGTTCGAGGACCGGCAGCGAATTCGCCGACGGGTGGCTGGTGTGAAGCTCCGCCAGTTCCTCTGAGGTCTTGACGGCGTGGCGGAATCGCTCGAACCGCTCCTGGGCGGCGACGCGTTCCGACGTGAGGCGCTCCGCCTGGCGTGCCTTCTCGAGCATGGATCGGCGCTCGGACAGGTCCGCCTCCGCGGACGCTCGGCGCTCCTTCGAGCCCGACAGGGTGTCGCGGTCCCGCTCCAGCTGGGAGAGCGCCAGTTCGCCCTGCTCGACGGCGGCCCGCTCCTGTTCGACGGCCTCCTCCGCGAGCTTGAGGCGGCCCGGGTTCTTCGCGCCCTTGGTGCTCAAGTCGAAGATCGCCTTTTCGAGCTTCCGCCTCGCCCGCGACGTGCCGCGATCGGCGCCGCTGATCGACGCTTGGAGCCTGTCGCGCAGGGCCGCCTCGTCGCGGTCGAGGTCGGCCAGTTCGTGATGCCGGATCGAAGCCGTCGATCGGAAGAAGGCCTCGGTCGGGATCCCGGTCAGCTCGGCGAGCGCCTGATCGGCCAGTGTCGGGTCCGTGATGACCTCGCCGTCGAGGTCGAGCGAGACCGTCCCCTTCGCGCCGCGAAACGCCTTCTCGATCGACCCGCGACGGACGGTTCCGTCCTCGTCGTCGATCTCGAAGTCGATCGCGATGACCGGCCGAGCATCCTCCGGCGCATCCCACGAGCGCAGGCCATCCATCTCGGCGGCATTCGAGGTCGCCTTCTTCGTCAGAATGAGCTCCAGGGCGCGCTGGATCGTCGTCTTCCCCGCCTCGTTGGGGCCGTGGATGATCGTCAGGCCGGGCGCGAGCGAGACCTCGAACTCCCGGTAGCGGCGAAAGTCGCGAACACTGAGCCGCGTGATCCTCATCCGGTGACCCGTCTGGCCGCGCTCACAGCGTCACCTCGTTGCCGGCGAGCAGCAGCCGGCCGAGGCGTAAGACGTCGCGGAGCTCCGCGGCCTGGCTGGCCGACTCGTCCGATGGGTCTGCCTCGAGCTCCGCGATCTGGGCCTCGACGTCGCGGATGAACGCTCCGGCGATCGTATCCGGCGAAGGTAGTGAGCCCGCCGACAGCGCCGGAGTAGCGTCGTCGCGGACGCGGACCCGAAGGAACGACGGCCGCAATTGCTCCTCTACCTCCGTCGTGTCGATGTCGAGCTCGTCAGGCAGGACGCCCGTGAGGCGGACTTCGAGGACGAGGTCCGGATCTGCCTTGGCGGCGATCGTGCTGACGAGGTCCGGCTGATTGGCGACGCCGGCGGCGTCGAGCTCGAGTTTCTCGAACCGCGTCAGGCCGACCCGGCGCTCCTCGACGTTGACGACGCGCTTGCCTGCCTGGTCCTCGATCGTGACCAGGAGCACGTTGCCGGCCCCGTCCTGGTTGACCGCTACCGGCTCCGGCGCCCCGGAATAGGCATAGGTCGTGTTGCCCGCCTTGCCACGCTGGGTCGAGTGCCAGTGGCCGAGGGCCAGGTAGTCGAGCCCCGTCGCCGAGATCTCCTCCTTCGTGATCACGACGTCGTCGCGGTCCGTCTTGTCCGGAATCGCGAGCGAGCCATGGACCATCCCGACGTGCCACGTCGCCGTCGTGTCCGGCTGGGCAACCCGGAGGTCGCGGAGGGGACTGTGGGGAGCGCGCTTCGTGCCGAACACCGTGCCGTGGACGACGACGTCACACGCGGCAAGGTGGACCGAGCCGCGCTCCGGGGTCAGGACCGTGACCATGTCATCGTCCGGGCCGCTTCCGGCCATCGCCGGCAGGTCGTACGAGCGGTAGATCGACGCGCGGTCGTAGCAATCGTGAGTGCCCGGGATGATGACCGTACGGATGCTGGCATCGGCAAGCCGCTTCAATTCCGCCGCGACACGCTCGACGGACCGGGCGGGCTGGGTGTTGGAGTCGAACAAGTCGCCGGCGATGAGGACGACGTCGACGTGCTCCCCGATCGCGAGGGCAACGGCGACGCGGAAGGCCGCGAACTGGCGCTCCCGTTGGGTGGCGGCCACCTCTCCCAGATCGGCGTGACGTGCGCCCAGGTGGACGTCCGCGGTGTGTAGCAATCGGAGCATCCGGTTGCGGCTGGCCTCCCTGTCCCGTCATGGCCGGAGCGACGAGTCGAGGTGGCGTCGCAATCCATCGCGCCCCCGACCCGAGGATTGGCGCGAGCGAGGCGCCCCCTGGCCCTCGCTCGCCACCCCGAACTCTCGCGGCCCATTGTGACAGGTCAGATGTCACGGTCGCCAGAGGCCTCGACGGCTGAAATCGTGCGGCGGAAGCGGACCGGAAGCCTCCCTTACGATGCAACGCCCGATCTTTCGACCCGTTGTACTCTCGCGGTCGTAACACCGGTGCGCCCCGAGACAGGGACTCCACATCGGCACCTGGATAGCGCGGCGCCGGCCATTCCCGACGCTCCTCGCAACGTCCCATCCGCCGATGTCCACGCCCGAGGCGGACAAGAGAGCAGCGCAGAGGAGAGGAAGACTGGTGACCTACGCTGATCGGACGCTGACGTGTGTCGACTGTGGGGTGGAGTTCATCCACTCGGCGGCGGACCAGGAGTACTACGTGCAGAAGGGGTTCTCGTCCGACCCCAAGCGCTGTGCGAGCTGTCGAGCCAGCCGCCGCGCGAGTCGCGACTCCGGGAATGACCTGCGCGATATTGGCGGGCCGCGTGGCTACGAGCGAGGCGACGACCGGGTCGCACGCGAGTACTTCGCGGTGATCTGCTCATCCTGCGGTAACCAGGCCCAGGTCCCGTTCAAGCCGCGGATGGATCGGCCCGTCTACTGCAGCGACTGCTTCCGCGAGGTCAAGCCCGACTGACGCGGTCAGTCCTGAATCCGGAACACGTCCCCAGCGCGGAACCGCTCGCGACGGCGGCCTCGCCAGACCGTGACCCGGGCCCGGCCGTGGACCTGCCACGAGCCATCCCGGCCGACGACCGCTGTTTCCTCGTCGATGCCGAGCAGGACCGAGCCACGCCGAGCCTGAAGCGCGATAAGCGCACAAAGTGGCTCCGGCCAGGCGTCGTAGTGGGGGATAACAGACGCTCGTGGCACGAGGCCGAGGCCGTCGCGCCAGCGAACCGGCCAGACGAGCCGCCGCCGGCGAAAGTCGAAGTGGCGCTCGGCCAGTGCCATCGCCCCGGCCGAGCAGCCGGCCACGACCGCTCCGCGGTTGTGGGCCTGACGAATGGCCCAGCCGACTGCTGACCCGTTGAGCATGGTCGAGAGATAGCCGGGCTTGCCGCCCGATAGGTAGATGAGATCCGCCTCGCCGATCGCCTGCACGTGGGCGGCGTCGTCCGCGTCGAGGCGGTCCCGGACGAAGATCGGCTCGACTTCCGCGCCGAGGGCGGAGAAGTGAGCGACGCCCATGGTGGCCCAGCGGGCGAACGCGTCCTCGCCGTCTGGCCAGGAGGCGGTCGGAAGGATCGCGACGCGGGGTCGGGTTCGGCCGGTCGCGACGAGCAGGCCCACGTCGAACTCCGTCATCGCGGGCAGGAACTCGCCCGATCCGACCAGGGCGACAGCTCCGGGCATCGGCGTGAGCATAGCCGCGCTTGTGCGACACTGCCGAACGTGACCCGGACCGAGCGATGGACCCTCCTGGCGGCGATCCTCGGGTCCGGGATCGTCTTCCTCGACGGCACCATCGTGAACCTCGCGCTGCCGGCGATCGGTCGCCTGCCGACCTCCTTCCTGGGGGTCCTCGAGGGCCAGGCGTACGTCGTCGCCGGCTACCTCGCGGTGCTCTCCGCGCTTCTCATCCTGGCCGGCGCCCTGGCCGACTACTACGGACGGCGGCGGATCTTTGCGATCGGTCTCGTCGGCTTCGGCATCTCCTCGTTGTTGTGTGGGATCGCTCCCAACCTCGAGCTGATCGTGCTGTTCCGGGTCCTCCAGGGAGCATCCGGGGCGCTCCTCGTGCCGGGATCGCTCTCGATCATCACCGCGACCTTCGAGGGTCCGGCCCGATCGCGGGCGTTCGGGACCTGGGCGGCCGCGACATCCGGCCTCGCCCTGTTCGGCCAGCCGCTGGGCGGGTTACTCGTCGACTCGCTGTCCTGGCGGGCCGCGTTCCTGATCAATGTCCCGCTCGTTGCGATCGCGCTGTGGGCGACGATCCGCCACATGCCGGAGTCACGCGATCCGGAGGCGGACCGCAAGTTCGACTGGCTGGGAGCACTCGTCGGCGCAGTCGCGATCGGCGGGCTGGCGTTCGGCGCGACACGTGGTCAGCAGCGGGAATGGCAGGACTCCTTCGCCTGGGTGTCGCTCGCGATCGGGGCCATCGCCCTCGTCCTGTTCCCGATCCTCATGGTCCGGCGGGCCCATCCGCTCGTGCCGATCGAGCTCTTCCGCGTCCGCGAGTTCGCGGTCATCAACATCTCGACGTTCCTGATCTACGGCGCCCTCTACACGACGTTCTTCTACCAGTCGGTCCTGCTCCAGGGCACGCTCGGGTACACGGCGACGGCCGTATCGCTCTCGGGACTGCCAACTGGCGTGCTGCTCGTGTCGCTCTCGACCCGGGTCGGCGCGATCGCCGGCCGCATCGGGGCCAAACCGTTCCTCGTCGCCGGGCCGCTGATCATGGCCGCCGGGCTCCTGTGGTGGTCCCGAATCCCGGCCACGTCGACCGCGTGGCAGGCCCTGTTGAGCGAACCCGCCACGCTGGTCCCGCCAATTTCCGTCGTGATCGACGTCCTGCCGGCGTTGTTCCTGTTCGGGCTCGGGATCTCGCTCGTCGTCGCGCCCCTCACGAGCACCCTGATGAGCTCCGTCCCGACGCGCCACGCTGGCATCGGGTCCGCGATCAACAACGCGGTGTCACGGGTCGGAACGCCACTGATCGGTGCGGTGATCTTCATCGTCGTCTCGGCCACGTTCTACGGCGGCCTCGCTGCCAGGTCCGGCCTAGACCAGGGCGACCCCGCGGTTCGAGCCCAATTCGCGCCGCTCAACCCACCGAAGGGCGACGTGCCGCCCGAGATCGCTGCGGCCAGCACGGAGGCGTCCGTGGACGCATTCCGGGTCGCGGCAGTGTTTGCCGCCGTCCTGCTCGTTGCGGGCTCGGCGACGAACCTGATCGGCCTCCGAGGGTCGTCCCCGCGAAACGGCTGATTGGCACTCGTTGACAGCGTGCCACGCGATCGGCGGGCACGCCTGAAAAATGACGAAACCCGTTCCCGGCGCTCGACCCGGCGTGTATCCTCCTCACCATCGCCCGCCCAGCCCAGGGTTAACTCGGCGGGTGGCACGAGACGGGATACCCGCGCCGATTGGGGGCGCGGGGTTGAAAGGGAGGCAAACCGACATGACCGGACCCGGTCCAAGCGATCCTGCCGGACAGGAACCCGCGCCCGGCGCGCCCGATCCGGCCCAGCCCGCCGCCGGCGGCAACTGGCAGCAAGCCCCCACCCCCGGCGCCGCTCCGACGATCGCGCAGCAGGCGCAGAACTGGAAGCCCGCCGAGGTGGCACCCGGACCTACCGCCGGGATCGCCTATGCAGACCTCCCCATCCGGATCGGTGCCTACATCATCGACGCGGTGATCCTCTCGATCGTGAGCGTGCTCCTCTACACGATCCTCGCCGGCTTCCTCCTCTTCGGGGGCGGCTTCGGCGGCCTGCTGATCTTCGCGGTCATCGCGGCCGTGTTGAGCCTTGTCATCAGCGCCGTCTATTTCGTCTACACGTGGACGACCATGAAGGCATCGCCGGGCCAGCGGATGCTCGGGCTGATGGTCGTCAACGAGGCAGATGGCAGCGCCCTCACCCAGAACCAGGCGATCATGCGCTGGGCACTCCTGTCCGGCCCATGGATCCTCTCGCTCGTGTTCCAGCAGGTCTACGGTGGCGCCATCCTCGGCCTGCTCGTCTCGCTTGCAGGTCTTGGCTGGACGATCTACCTCCTCTACACGACGGCCAACGACCCTAAGCGTCAGGGCTTCCACGACAAGTACGCCAAGACGGTGGTCGTCAAGCCGGTCACCACGGCCTGATCTCGCTCGACTTGCAGACGCTCCCGGTGCTCGTGCGCCGGGAGCGTTTTGATTCGGGGACGAGTCGATGAGCGGGCCGCGCGACTGGGACGCGGCGACTTACGACCGCGTCGCCGATCCGATGACCCGCTGGGGCGCCGGCGTCCTGGATCGCCTGCCGCTCCGCGGTGACGAGCGGGTCCTCGACGCGGGATGTGGCAGCGGCCGGGTCACGGAGCTCCTCGCCGAGAGGCTGCCACGTGGGTCCGTCGTGGCGCTCGACGCCTCGCCGGCGATGGTCGAGCAGGCCCGCGTTCGGCTCGCGCAATTTGGCGATCGGGTCAGCTTCGTCGTCGCCGATCTTGGCCAGCCGATTCCGCTCGCCGATCCTGTCGACGCGATTCTCTCGACGGCGACATTCCACTGGGTCCCCGACCACGATGCGCTGTTCCGAAACCTCGCCGCCGTCCTTCGGCCCGGCGGGCGCCTGGTTGCGCAGTGCGGCGGTGCCGGCAACATCGCGAATGTGCAGCGGGTCCTGGCCGGGATCGGGGATGGCTGGCTCGGAGACGTCCGTTTCGAGACACCGGAGGCGACGACGGGCCGCCTCGAGGCTTCGGGCTTCGTCGACGTCGAGTGCTGGCTGACCGAGGAACCGACGTCGATCGAGCCGGGCGAGCCGTTCGAGTCGTTCCTTCGGACCGTCATCCTCGGCTCGCACCTTGCCCGGCTCCCGGAGCCCGAGCGCGACGGCTTCGTCCGGGAGGTCGCGGCGCAGCTGCCGGAGGCCCGAAATCGACTACGTCCGGCTCAACATCGTCGCTCGCCGCGCCGGCTGACCGTCCGCCGCCCGTCGTCGGCCGGCCCGTCCCCTGGCCCAGCTCCCTGCCAATTCTTCATCCGGTGCAATCCGAACACCGTGGCGGCTGCCACCGCTCGTGCGCGACAGCTTTGGCAGCCGCGCGAGACCCGGCCGTGGCTGTGTCGTGCGTGGCGTCGACCCAAGCGGCGTTTCCGCTGCCGTCCGACATTCGCAGGATGAACGAATGGCAAGGAGCGAGGGCGCCAGGCGCCGGACCGCGGTTGACCGTGCGGGCGCTCAGCGCGTCCGTGAATGCCTCGCCGTGGCCCGGAATCACGATGTCCGCGTGCGGCCAGGACCCGCTCCCGGTGGAACTTGAGCATCTCGTCGTCCGAGGCAACCGGGTCGATGACCGGTGTCCTGTCCGTTCGCCACCAGAGGTGGGTCAGCGCGTAGATCCCGTCCTCGGCGTCGACGACAAGGGTGGCGTCTTCCTCGGAGTGACCGGGCGTCAGCCAGAGCTGCGCGTGCGGCGTCATGTTCCAGCCGTCGCCACCGTGATCGAGCCAGAGGTCGTCCCGGTAACGCGCCCAGAAGTCGATGACCTCGGCGTTCGGGAAGAGCGCGACGTTCACCGTGTGGTCCGGGTGGTGATGGCTCAGGAAGACGTGGGTGACCGCCTCGGCCTCGACGCCGAGGGCCGCCAGCGGGTCGAGGATGTGCGCGCGTGATGCGACCAAACCAGGGTCGGCGACGATCAGCGCGTCCCCGTCACGAATGAGCGAGATGCTGCTCCCGACCCGGGTCCCATGCTCGCGGATGTACCCCGGGTGGAGGAGGTGGACGGTCGCCATCGGCGCAGTCTACGTGGCCGCCGTTCCGTGCGATGGGCCGTGCCGGTGAGCGATCCGGCGGGCTGTGCCATCGTGAACGCACATGCCAGATCACGCCGCCGACGTCGTCTTCACCGGGGGTCACGTCCACACCGTCGATACGCTCCGCCCGCGGGCGGAGGCCGTCGCCGTCCACGGTGAGCGCATTTCCGCGGTCGCTGACGCAGCCTCGCTCGCGAGCACCATCGGGCCGAGGACCCGCGTAGTCGACCTGCGCGGGCGGATGCTCGTCCCGGGCTTCCAGGATGCGCACGTCCATCCGCTCAGCGGCGGCCTCGAACGGATGGAGTGCGATCTCCGCGGAGCCGAGGGCCGCCCTGCGGTGCTCGAGACGATCCGCGCGTACGCGGCTGCCCGCCCGGACAGGGACTGGGTCGTCGGGAGCGGCTGGTACATGGGCGACTTTCCCAACGGGCTGCCGCGCCGCGAGGATCTCGACGCGATCCTGCCTTCTCGACCTGCCTATTTCCCGAACCGTGACGGCCACTCTGCCTGGGTCAACAGTCGCGCGCTCGAGCTGGCGGGCATCACCAGCGATACGTCGGACCCGGTCGGTGGCCGGATCGAACGCGACCCCGATGGATCGCCGACGGGGGCGCTCCACGAGACCGCCGCGGAACTCGTCGAGGCCCTGCTGCCGACTCCGGGCCCCGAGGAGTGGCTGGCCGGCTTCAAGATCGGGCAGGCCTATCTCCACTCGGTCGGGATCACGGCCTGGCAGGACGCGATCGTCTCGGTCGAGGACCACGCGGTGTACCGGCAGGCATTCGAGGCCGGGTTGCTGACGGCGCGGGTCGAGGCGGCGCTGTGGTGGGAGCGCACGCGCGGCGCCGAACAGATCGACGAGCTCATCGAGCGGTCCGCCAGCGGTTCCTTCGGCCGGCTGCGGGCGAACAGCGTGAAGATCATGCTCGACGGAGTCCTCGAGACGTTCACCGGAGCGATGATCGAGCCATACCTGGATGGCCAGGGTCGGCCGACCGCCAACCGCGGGATCAGCTTCGTCGACGCCGAGCTGCTTCGCGACTACGTGACCCGCCTTGACGGGGCGGGGCTGCAGGTCCACTTCCACGCGATCGGCGACCGGGCGGTCCGGGATGCCCTCGATTCGGTCGAGGCCGCCCGCCGGATCAACGGCCAGACCGACACACGCCCGCACATCTCGCACATCCAGGTCATCCATCCCGACGACGTGCCACGGTTCGCGGCCGTCGGCGCGGCGGCGAACGCGCAGCCGCTGTGGGCGTGCCACGAGACCAACATGGACTCGCTCACGATCCCGTTCCTCGGCCAGGAACGGGCGACCTGGCAGTACCCGTTCGGATCGCTGCTGGGGGCGGGCGCCCGGCTGGCGATGGGATCCGACTGGAGCGTCTCGTCGGCGAACCCGCTCCTGGAGATGGAGGTCGCGGTGACGCGCGTCTACCCCACGTCACGGGGCACGACGAGGCCGTTCGAGCCGACCGAGGCGCTGACGCTCGAGGAGTCGATCCGGGCGTTCACGCTCGGTTCCGCCTACGTGAACCACCTCGACGCCGAGACCGGCACGATCGAGATCGGCAAGTTGGCCGATCTGGTCGTGATCGACCGCGACCTGTTCGCCGAGGACGCGGGCCCGATCGGCGACGCCCGTGTCCTCGCCACGTTCGTCGGCGGGCAGGCGGTCTACGAGGATCCGGCCCTCGGCTGAGCGCGCTCGCTCGTTCGTCGCGTGCGGTGTTCGTCGAATGACGTAGACGAATTGATGTCGCCCGACGGTGGGGCCTGAACAGTGGCCGGCGCATTCTCTTGTTGCGATCCCGACCAACGGGACCCGGAAAGGAGAGACCTGACGTGCACAGCCCCGCAATGATCATCGTCACGAACCACATCTTCGAGCTGCAGGCCGAGGCCGCGGCCAACCGCCTGGCCAACGAGGCCAAGCAGGCCAAGCGCCACGAGAGTCGAAGCGGCAACCGGATCGCGGCAGCGCTGAACAGCGTCCGGTCGCTTTTCGGAAACGCGGCGGAGGGCCCCACGGTCCTTCCGAAGCTCACCGACTATCCATACCGGAGCTGATCCCTCCCCAGCTCCCTGCTCCCTCCTCCCACGAACGCGTCCGTCCCTCCGGCGGACGCGTTCGTCATGTCCGGGAGGATTTCGGCAGATCCCCCGGTCGGTCGATATCTCGCAGCGTCGCTCCCGCTGGATCGAGGCCGCGCCACTCGCCCTCCGAGAGCGAGCGAGACGCGAGGCCGCGCACGAGGGCGACGAGACTGCGTTCGCCATCGGCGATGAGCCGCCGCGCAACCTGCGTCGCGGCGCCGTTGCGCAGCGCAGCCGGGAGCGGCCTCGCAACGCCGCGCTGAAGCAGGACCGCGGCGTCGGCCGACCCTTCGGCGGCGACGAGCGCTCGGAGCAGGGCGGCAAGCACGTCCGGTGACAGCGTCGGCATGTCGCCGCCAACCACGATGATGACCGGCTCCCTCGCGACCTCAAGACCGGCGAGCAGGCCGACAAGCGGACCGCCCTGCCCCAGCGGGTCCAATGCGCGCCGAACCGGGACTGCCGCGGACGGAAGTTTGCGATCGTCGCCCGGCGCGAGGACGACGACGATCTCCGAGCAGCCCGCGACCGCGGCCACCGCGGCGATTGCCCGATCGAGAAGCGGGACGCCCTCGAAGCTGGCGCTGAGCTTGTCGGAGCCGAACCGGCTCGAACCGCCACCGGCAAGCACGATGCCTGAGACGCCGGCGTCGCTCACGGCCGAGTGGCCATGACCGCCCTCGGACCCGGGACGTGTCCCGCTGGCGTGCGTTTGAGAATCCCCCGGCGGTCGAGATCCTCGAGGATCGCCATGACGTACTTGCGGCTCGTTCCGGTCGCGTCGCGGAGTGCGGCGGGGGCGAGCGGGCCGGCCGTCGCCAACTCGACCGCCCGTGCCTCGAGTCGGCGGTATGCGGCGGCGGCGTAGGCCAGGTCGTCGTCGAGACGGAGGATCCGGCCGGCCGATTCGAGCGCGCGGATCCCGTCAAGCGGACAGCCGGCGATCCGCGCCGCCTCGGCCAGACCCGGCGGCGCCGGGACATCGAGTGCCGCTTCCAGCGCGTCCATCGCGGCGAGCGTCTCCTCGCTCGGGCCTCCGGGAGCCGCGCCAGGAAGACCGACGCGGTCGCCATCTCGACCGAGCAGACCATCGTGGGCGAGCTGGTCGACGACGACGGCGGCTGCTGCGCGCGCGTCGGTGGCGGAGAGGGTAACGAGCCGGCGCACGGCGGCGGCGGCGGCTGCTCGGACCTCCGCCAGCGGCGACCAGCCGCCACCCCGATCGACGCCGGCGACGATCGCGTTGCCGAGCGCTGCCGCGACATCATCCGCGAGGCGGACAGGATTGCCGGAAATGGCGCCATGAAGAGCCAGTCGCGCCGCATCGCGGGACTCGGGCGTCGACGCCGCAGCGAGCGTGGCGAGGCCTTCCGGCGTGATTCGTCGTCGGGAGATGCCGCGCGGCGGCGCCGCGTCCAGCACCCGGCCGCCGGCCAGCGTCGCAGCGGGCGACGGGCGCCGGAGCACAAACCGATCGCCCGGCGCGATCGCCACCGGCCGCTCCAGCCGGAGGATTGCGGCGACCTCTCGGTTCGGCAGGTCAGCCGCATCGCGTCCGCTTCGGCCAACGACCCCGCCAACCTGCTCCGTGCCGGCGTGGACCCGGACGCGTGCTCGGTCCGCGGGCACAAGTGGCGCCTCGCCGATGAACGCGGCGACCGGGCGCAAGGCGACGAGCAGCCGATCGCTCGCCCTGAGCCCCCAGTCCGTCGACGCCCGGGCGGAGGTCAGGACCATGCCCCGATGGAGGTCGCTTGCCTCCACGCCCGCGACGTTCAGTGCCGTCCGGCCACCTCCAATCGATCGTTCCAGCGCCGCCCCGTGGACCTGGATCTCGCGGATTCGTGCCTCGCGCTCACCGGGGAGCAAGCGGAGCGACATCCCGCGCTCAAGCGGCCCGCCGCGATGGGTCCCGGTAACGACCGCTCCGCGGCCCTTGACGCTGAAGGCGCGATCGATCGCCAGCCTGGGCGGGCCGTCGGGCACCCCGCGAGCCACGACCCGGTCGACGAGCCCCAAGAGCGCCGTTCGCAGCTCCGGAATGCCATCCCCGGTCGTGGCAGACACGACGAGGACCTCCGCACGCGCGAGACCTGTCCGCTCGAGGAGCTGGCGCGTCGCCTCGGCTACCTCGCCTGCGCGATCGGGTCCGACGAGGTCGCCCTTCGTGACGACCGCAACGCCGTCCGCGATTCCGAGCGCGTCGAGGAGCTCGAGGTGCTCCAGCGTCTGCGGGCGCGGCCCGTCGTCGGCGGCCACGACCAACAGAGCCGCGTCGATCTCACCTGCACCCACGAGCATGTTGCCGACGAGCTTGTCGTGCCCCGGCACGTCGACGAAGTCGAGCTGCGTTCCGTCCGGCAGCTGAAGGTGGGCATAGCCGACGTCGATCGTCATGCCCCGCCGCCGCTCCTCAGGCAGCCGGTCGGCATCGATACCGGTTAGCGCACGGAGCAGGGTCGTCTTGCCGTGGTCGATATGGCCCGCGGTCCCGACGACAACGGTCATCGCTCGTCCGCCGCGTCGGTCCCGCCGAGCACGGACGCGATCGCCTGCACGAGGTCGCTGTCGCGATCGGGATCGACCGTTCGAAGGTCGAGGATGACGCGACCACCCTCGATCCTCCCGACGACTGCGGGAGTCCCCCGCCGCAATGCCGCGAGCGTCCTGTCGGCGGACCCACGCAGCGCGAGCCCGAACGAGGGGAACGTTTCGCCCGGCAGCGACCCGCCGCCGACCGTCGCTTCGGTCGCCACGACGTCGACGCCTGGCAGCTGGGCCGCGAGGGTGTCGGCCCGCAGGCGAAGGCCATCGGCTGCGGCAGCGATCATGCGCCAGACGGGGATCTCGGCCTCCGCGCGGCCGGCGCGGTACAGGCCGAGAGTGGCCGCGACGCGCGGCGAGCGTCACCTTGTCGGGCCGCATCGCGCGCGCCAACGGGTCGCGCCGGATGCGGGCGATCAACGCTGCCCGGCCGACGACCAGCCCTGCCTGCGGTCCGCCGACCAGCTTGTCGCCGCTGAACGTCACGATGTCGGCCCCGGCAGCCAGTCGCTCAGCCGGCATCGGCTCATGGGCGAGGCCAAAGCGCTCCGTCGGCAACAGCGCGCCCGAACCGAGGTCGTCGACGACGATCGCGCCGTGCTTGTGCGCGAGATCGGCCAGGGCCGCCGGGTCCGGTACCTCCGTGAAGCCGGTCTGCCGGAAGTTGGATGGATGGACCCGAAGGACGACACGCGCCCGACCTTCGGCCAGCGGCGGCTCGAAGTCCGCAACCCTGGTCCGGTTCGTCGTCCCCACCTCGATGAGCTTCACGCCGGCTCGCCGCAGGATCTCCGGTATGCGGACGCCGCCGCCGATCTCGACGAGCTCGCCGCGCCCGACGATAACGCCGGCGCCCTTGCCGGCCAGGCCGACGGCCAGGGCGATCGCCGCAGCGTTGTTGTTCGTGACGAGGGCGTCCTCGGCGCCGGTCAGCGCAAGGAGATGCTCCTCGGCTGCGCGGAAACGGGCGCCGCGACGGCCTGTTTCGCGATCCAGCTCGAGGAGGAGGTAGTCGCGCGCGGCTGCGGTTGCAGCCTCGATCGCCGCTCGTGCCCACGGCGCCCGGCCGAGGTTGGTATGGACGATCACGCCGGTCGCGTTGATTGTCGGCAAGAGCCCCGGCTGGGCGAACGAGTCAAGGCGCGCTGTCACCTCATCGGCCAGGGTTGCCACGGATCGCCCCGCGGCTCCGGCCGCGAGCAGCTCCCGCTCCGCGGCGACTGTTGCTCGGGCGACCTCGACGAGCGACTCATGACTCACGCCTTCGCCGACCCGGGCCCGGACCGCCGCGAGCACTTGCTCGACGCTCGGCGGATGGGGTCGGGTCTCGGTCGACATCGATCCTCCTGGCGGGAGCGCATGGGAGTCGAACCCACTGCGCCGCGCCTGGCGCTGCGCCACTGGTTTTGAAGACCAGGGGGCCCACCGGGACCCAACCACTCCCACACGATCTTACCTGCGGTCAGCGGCTGTCGCGGCTGGACGCAGTCGGGCTGGGCATCGCGGACTTCGGCACCTCCACGACTCCGCGGCGATTAACCTCTGGCCATGCCTGCCATCGTGCTGCTTGGCCTTGCCGTCTTCGTCGTCGGGGTTGATTCGTACATCGTCGCCGCCGTTCTGCCGGCCGTGGCGGATGACCTTCGAGAACCGGTGTCGAATGTCGGGCTCATCGCGAGTGCATACGCGCTGCCGGTCGCGCTGCTCGCGCCTATCCTCGGACCCCTGTCGGACAGGCGCGGTCGCCGGTTCGCGCTGCTGCTCGGGCTGGGCATCTTCGCGGCGGCTGCCGCTGCCTGCATCGTCGCGCCGAACCTGCCGCTGTTGCTCGTCGCCAGGGCGATCAATGGCGTCGGCGCCGCGATCCTCCTTCCTGCGGCGTTCGCCGCGGCCGGAGATCTGCCCGATGAAGCCGCCCGTGGGCGTGCGCTCGCCCTCCTGAGCGCGGCGTTTCCCCTCGCGAACCTCTTTGGGCTGCCCCTCGGCGCCCTGGCCACCACGCTCGGCGGCTGGCGGGCCCCGTTCGCCCTGATCACGGCCGTTGCCGTCGTCGGGATCGTGGGCGTCGCAATGTCGCGGGGTGTATCCACCGCTCGCACCGCGAGCCGCGGCTATGTCGCGACATTCGGGCTCGTGCTGCGGGATCGGAAGGCTCTGGCGATCATGTCGGTCACGCTCGTCTGGTTCACGGGCGCGATCGGGCTCTTCATCTATGTCGGCGAATTCATCCACCGCTCGTTCGGGATCCCGACCGAGCAAGCGGGCCTCGCGTACCTCGTCGTCGGGGTCGTCGGAATCGTCGCCGCCCGGTCGAGCGGCCTCGTCCTCGCAAGGATCGGGCCGCGGAAGACCGTGTTGACCGGGCTCGCGTTGTTCGGGACCGCGACATTCCTGCTGCCGCTGACCACGATCGCCCTGCCACTGTCGCTCGGCGCGATTGCGATCTGGGCATTCGGGACGTGGTTCGGCATCCCAGGCCTCCAGACGATCATCGCGGGCCTCTCGAGCACGGCTCGCGGGACGATGCTCGCCTTCAACGGGAGCGCGATCAACATCGGCGGCGTGATCGGGCCGATCGTGACGGGCCGGATCATCGAGAGCGGGGGCTTCAGCGCGGCCGGGCCGTGGTCGGCGTTCCTGGCCGCGGTCGCGTTCGTCATCGCATGGCGCGTCCTGCCCCGTCACGTTCGGGTCGATCCCAGCGATGAGGTGGCCGCTGCCGCAGCCTGAGACCCGGGTTCAAGTTCGGCCACGTCCGCCTATTATCGGTCCCATGAGTGCGCTCGACACCCGCCCGCCGATCCGCCTGACCGAACTGACCGACTGCGGCGGGTGCGCCGCCAAGCTCGGGGCGGACCTCCTGGCGGACGCGCTGTCCGGGCTGGGCGTCGCGAGCGGCGCGGCCGGCTCAGCAGGCGCGGTCCAAGCTCCCCCGGACGAGCTCATCGCCGGCCTGACGCCGCCCGACGACGCCGCCGCCTATCGCGTGTCCGACGACCTCGCGATCATCGGGACGCTCGACTTCTTCCCGCCGCTCGTCGACGACGCTCGCACGTTCGGGGAGATCGCCGCGGCGAACGCCCTGAGCGACGTGTTCGCGATGGGCGGCCGCGTCCTCTTTGCCCTCTCGATCGCGGCATTTCCCGAGGAGCTGCCGCGTGACACGCTCGCGGCGGTATTCGAAGGCGCGGCGTCGAAGGTCCGCGAGGCCGGCGGGACGCTCGCCGGCGGCCACACGATCCGGGACGCCGAACCGAAATATGGCCTCGCGGTCATCGGCGCAGGCCATCCCGATCGATTGCTGCGCAAGGGGGGCGCGAAATCCGGCGACACGCTGCTGCTGACCAAGCGGCTCGGCACGGGGCTGTTGGTCAGCGGTCACCGCCAGGGGAAGGCGACCGAGCCCGACCTGGCCGGGGCCGTGGACCAGATGCGGACGCTCAATCGAACTGCCTCGGAAGTCCTCGTCGCAAACGGGATCGCCGGCGCGACCGATGTGACCGGGTTCGGGTTGCTCGGGCACGGCCTCGAGATGGCGCGCGCGTCCGGGACGTGGTTCGTGTTCGACGCCGCGAAGCTGCCGGCGCTGACTGGCGCGAGGGACCTCGCACGAGCCGGCGTTGAGACCGGAGGCGCCGCCCACAATCGACGCTTCGTCCTTCCGGCACTGCATCTCGGCCACGACATCCCCGCGGAACTTGTCGTCCTCGCCCACGATCCGCAGACATCGGGCGGGCTCCTCGCCGCGATCCCACCGGACCGCCTCGAAGCGGTCACGGCCGCGCTCGACGCAGCCGGGGTCGAACATTGGGGCGTCGGGCATGTCGAGGTCGCCCAGGACCGGGAGGGATCGGTCGCCCTCGCGTGACGATCGTCGCGCTGATTCCCGGGTATAACGAAGGGCCACGAATTGCAGATGTCGTGCGTACCGCCGTCGCCCACCTCCCGGTACTCGTCGTGGACGACGGCTCGACCGACGACACCGCGACACGGGCTCGACAGGCCGGCGCGATCGTGCTCGAGCGGCGGCCAAATCAGGGCAAGGGTGCGGCCCTGCGGGCCGGGTTCCGGCGGGCGATGGAGGATGGCGCGGAGGCGGTCCTCACCCTCGATGCCGATGGCCAGCACGATCCGGCAGAGATTCCCGCGTTCCTCGCGGCCTGGTCAGCCGAGCGGCGACCGGACCTCGTGATCGGCCGACGGAACTTCCGGGCAATGCCACCGATCCGCCGCCTGTCGAACGTCCTCGGTGGCAAGGCATTCTCCTGGGCAGTCGGCCAACCGATCCCCGACAACCAGTCCGGCTACCGCCTAGTGAGCCGTCGGCTCATGGCAGCGACGCTCGACAGCGAAGAGGGCGGTTTCGAGTTCGAGGTCGAGGTCATCACGACGTGTCTCCGGATGGGTGGCGCGATCTCCTGGGTCCCGATCCGGACGATCTACGCCGGCGCGCCTTCACACATCCGTCCGCTCGACCACCTACGGCACTTCATCCGCATCGTCCGGAAGGCCCGCCGCGACATGCGAGTTCCGCTGCATACCGGCTGACGGGGCGAAGCCGGAGGCCAGAACCCGCCACGACGGTGCGCAGCGGGCGCGCGAGTGAACAGGCGATCAGCCGATCCCGCGGCGTTTCTCGAAGACGATCTGGAGATCCTGGCTGATCCCCGTGGCAAAACCGGCTTCGCTCAGGGCGAGGTAGTACTCCCACATCCGGACGAAGCGGTCATCAAAGCCCATCGCTCGCACCGCGGCGATCTGATCCATGAACCGTGTCCGCCAGGCACGCAGCGTGCGAACGTAGTCCGCCCCGATGTCCGTGACTCGCGTGATCAGGAGCCGTGTGTCATGCGCGGAGCGCTCGATGACGGCGAGCGACGGGCAGAGGCCACCCGGGAAGATGTACGTCTGGATCCAGTTGGCGCCGCGGAGCTGGCGCTCGTAGCCGACGTCCGGAAACGTGATCGATTGGAGGCTCATCTTTCCGCCCGGGGCCAACGCGGCGTCGCACGCGCGGAAGAAGGTCTCGTAGTACTCCGCGCCGACTGCCTCGAGCATCTCGATTGACACGATCGCGTCGTAGGTGCCCTCGATCTCGCGGTAGTCGCGAAGCTGGATGTCGACGAGGTCCTGCAGGCCGGCGGCTCGGACACGCTCGCGGGCCAGGTCGTGCTGCTCCTGGGAGATCGTGATCGATGTCACTCGGCAACCTAGCTCGCCTGCCGCGTACAGGGCGAATCCGCCCCAGCCGGAGCCGATCTCGAGAACATGCTGGCCGCGGGTTAGACCGGCTCCCTCGGCCATGAGACGGTACTTGTTGCGCTGCGCGTCCGCCAGCGACTGGTCCAGCGTGCCGAACACCGCGCTGGAGTACGTCATCGTCTCGTCCAGGAACAGCCGATAGAACTCGTTGCCGAGGTCGTAGTGGGCCGCGATATTCCTGCGGCTCCCGCGCCGCGTATTGCGCCGCATCCGGTGGGCCAGCGTCCGACGAAGCTGGGAAATCGCCCGGAGCCAGCCGGTAGAGAGCGCCAGCGCCTCGCGGTTCAGGGCAGCCAGGCGCAGGAGCCCGGCGAGGTCCGGGCTCGACCACAACCCGTCCATGTACGCCTCACCGCCCCCCGTCTCACCGCCGAGAAGTATCCGCGTCAGGGCTTCGCCGTCGTGGATATGGATCTCCGCCTGCAGCTCCGCGGCTTCGTCGCCGAACTGGCGGCGCGAGCCGTCGGCGAGGACGACCGCGAGGCGGCCGGTTCGGATCCGACTCGCGGCTGCGAGCGCGACCCGCCAGGCCAGTCGGTCGAGGACCGAGTCGGCAAGAGCCGGCACTGTGGCGGCGACGGTCTGCGGGTTCATCGGGCAATCTCTCGGTGACGATGGAAGCGGGCACCGCGCCGCCACAGCTGCAGGGCATGCCAGTGGATGGCGGCGGTGGTCTTGTGGGTGACGAGCGGATGCGTAAGGAGCATCCGTCCCAGGGTGCGATCGGACATCCGCCGGCGGGTGAGATCGAGGCTCGTGTGGAGGAGGAGGTCGCCGTCCTGGTCCTCGTTGATCGAGATCCGGAGGCGCGATGGCTCGTCACGGACGCGGACCGTGTACCGGCCGGCGCCTTCGATGAACGGCGAGACGTAGAAGTCCTTGTCCATCGAGGCGACGAAGGTGGCCTTATCGTCCCGTCGACGGAGGGTGTACAGGTGTCGCTCGTGATGGGTGTTGTGGACCTCGACGATCACGACCTGCAACTCGCCAGCCGGATCGCGGCAGAGATAGAAGCTCGCAGGATTGAAGACGTAGCCGAGCACGCGCAGGTTCGTCACGAGCGTGATGTGCCAGCCGCTGGAGTCGACGCCTTCGCGCCGAAGGTGCGCGGCAATGGCGGCGGGCAGATCGCGCGCCGGCGGATCGAGATGGTCGTCGTCGCGGAACGTGAGAACGCTTCGCCGGTTGCGACCGACGAGGCGGAACGAGCTCGCCACCTCGTCGAGCTCGGCAAGGTCGAGCGCGACATAGAAGACATCGTGCTGGAGCTCGTAGACGAACGGGCGAGCCCGTCGATGGCGCACCGTGCCGTCGAGCAGATGCGTTCTCATGCGGCTCGTTCCCGGCGATCTGCAGCCAGCAGATCCGCCGCCTCGAAGCCGGATCGGCAGCCGTCCTCGTGGAACCCGTAGCCGAGGTGGGCCCCGGCGAAGTACGTCCCCCGCCAGCCCTGCAGTTCTCGAAGGGCCGCCTGTGCGTCGAGCGTCCGGAACGTGTAGAGCGGATGGCTCATCGCTCGTTCGGCGATGACAAGCTCCGCTCGCACCCGGTCGCCCGGGTTCACGGAGACGGAGTACTCGACGGGGCCGGCCAGCGACTGGAGCCGGTTCATGTGGTACGTCATCGTCAGCGCCTCGCTCGGGCGTCGGCAGTCCGGCTGGTCGACATTCCATGACGCCCACGCTCCCGAACGTCGGGGGAGCACCCGGACGTCGGTGTGGAGGACGACCTGGTTCGTCGAGTATTCGAACTCGCCGAGGACCGACCGTTCGCGCGGATCGGCGTCACCGAGGAGGCGCAGAGCGTCGTCGGCGTGGGTGGCCATGACCACGGCGTCGAAGGTCTCGGCCGAGCCGAGTTGCGTGCGAACCGTGACGCGGCCCGCCTGACGGCTCACATCCACGACGGGATCGCCTGAGCGGACCGAGCCTGGGGAAAGGGCCGCCATGATCCGATCCACATAGGTCATCGATCCGCCCGTTACCGTCCGCCACTGAAGACCGTTCCGGTAGCCGATCAGTCCGTGATGATCGAGGAACCTGAGCAAGTAATCGACCGGGAACTGCAGGATCCGGTCCGGGGCGGTCGACCAGACTGCCGCGGTGATCGGGATGAGGAAGTGGTTTCGGAATCCGTGCCCGAAGCCACCGTTGGCGAGGTAGTCACCGAGGGTGTCCCGGGTCGAAGACCCGTCGTCGAGCCGGCGCCGAGCGTCCCGATAGAACCGCAGGATGTCCGCGATCATGCGCCAATGCCCGGCGCCCATTACCGCCGCGGGCCGGGCGAACCAGCCGCCGGGCCCGCGCGAGCTGAACTCGATCGCACAGGCGCGACAGGTCGAGCCGAGCGACATGTCACCCGGCTGGGTGGCGACGCCGAGCTCGCCAAGGAGGCGGACGAAATTCGGGTACGTGTGCTCGTTGTAGACGATGAATCCCGTATCAACCGGTATCGACCCCGTATCCGTCGGAACGCGGACCGTCTTGACGTGACCGCCCACGGCCGCGTCGCCTTCGAAAAGCCGCACGTGGTGCTCGCGGTGGAGAGCGTAGGCGGCGGTCAGGCCGCTGACGCCGGCGCCGACGATCGCGATCCTCACGGCGGGGCCGCCGGCCCATCGACCGTGGCCCGCGCGCGGTCAGCAAGGGTCCGGCGCATCCCGGCGGCCGCCTTCCGGGCAACATTCGCGAAAGCGCCACCCAGGAACGGCTGGGCCAGCCGGAGCAGGCCGCCAAGACGGATGTCGGCGGTGTAGTGGATCGTTGTGCCCGTCCCGGTTCGCTCGAACCGGATCTCGTCGACGGCGGAAACGCCGGAGCCCGAGCCGACGAGGACCACCCGACTCGGCGGCTCGAAGATCGAGGTCCGGTACTCCATCGGGGCGACTCGACCGCCGAGATGGACGCCAAGGCGATAGCGCGCCCCGAGCCCGACGGGCCCCTGGTCGATCCGTTCGGCGGTCTCGACGCCGGGGTCCCATTCCTGCGAGTTGGCAAAGTCGGCGATGTAGGCGAAGGCTGCCTCGATCGGCAGCGTGGTCTCGATTCGTTCGTTCAGGGTGGTCACGAGTCTCTCCGTTCGTCCTGGTTGATCTCTCGAGTGACGGGGTCGTCCGCGGAGACATGGCCGCTCTCCGGAACGGGATCCGGCGCCCCGCTGAGCGCGACAACGGCATCCCAAAGGCGTCGGCGCTCGGCGGCCGACAGCCGGGTGCCGGGCACGCGATCGAACGGTCGCGACCGGCGGTCGAGGAACAGCTTCCCCGTCTCCCTGCCGGTCCGACGCGAGGCTGCCAGCCAGACGAGCGTGTCGACGCCCTCGATCGGGGAGCGCAGCAACCGCCGCATCGACCCGTGAAAGGCTGGCAGCGCCTCGGCGAGTCCCGGCGTGTCGGCCCAGCCGGGGTGCATCGCATTGACGCGGATTCCCGATGGCGCCAGCCGTCGGGCCCACTCGCGGACCAGGGCCACCTGGGCCCGCTTCGATCGGGCGTAGGCACGGGTGCCGTCGTACGGACCGCGCCCGAACTCGAGGTCGTCGAGGTCCAGCCGCTGCGCGTACATGCCGCCCGAGGTCACGGCGATGACCTGGCCGCCATCGGTCTGGCGCAGCAGTGGCAGCAGGCCAGAGACGAGGGCGAAGGGTCCGACAACGAGGGTGGCGAACGTCGATTCGATCCCGTCCGGCCCCACGGTTCGTTCCGGGAAGATCGCCCCCGCGTTGTCGATGAGGACGTCGAGCCGGGGTTCCGTGTCGAGGACCCGACCGACCGCACCGCGCACGGAGGCGAGCGAGCCCATGTCCGCCTGCACGATCGGGAACCGGTCCTCGCCATGGTCGGTCACGAGGGCGTCTCGCACGTTTTCCAGGCGACCATTGTTCCGGCCTACCAGCACGACTCTCGCGCCCAGAGCGGCCAGCTGCTGGGTCGCCGCTCGTCCCAGCCCAGAGGTCGGGCCTGTGACCACCGCCGTCCGTCCCGCGAGGGCATCGGCAGCCGGGGCCTTCCAGCCGAACAGTCGGCGGCGAAGCTCCAATCCAACGCGGGAGAAGCTGGCCACGATCGTCAGCTCGAGTGCGTCGTCGATGAGCGCTCTCACGTCGATCTGCATCCCGACGTTGCTCGGCTCTGGGCCCGGGCCGTTCGATCTGCCGTTCGCGACGAGTTCATGGGGGACTCCAAGGGGATTCACGGGAGCCGGCCGGAGGTCGGCCGGCTCCCGTCGGGAACAAGGGAGACGCTCGTGCGCCTAGGCCTTCGGCGCCCGGCGCGGCCGCGACACCAGGCTCACCACAAGGGTGATGCCTGCGGCCGTCGCCACGAACAGCGCGGCAAACCCACCAAGCCCGTTGTTCGACGAGCCCGCGCTCGGCAGAACCGAGTCGGTCGCTGGCGGGGTCGCGCCCGCGCCTGCCGCCTCGGCCGTTCCATCAACGGCGACGACGACCTGCAGGGCGTTACCGCCCACTGGCGTGTCCGCCGCCGAGCCGACCGCGAAGACGCTGTACGAGTCGCAGTCCTTGACCGCCACGCCCGGCAGGGCTAGGGCGACCGTGGTCGTCCCCGCAAGCCGGACCTCGAGGTCGTAGGAACCGCCCGGAAGGGCGAGGTAGCCCGAGGCAGTCGGGTAGGCGAGGTTCTTGACCACGGCGTCGGCAGGCGTGGACCCTGCGGTCGCGATGTCAACGGCGGGCGCGTCGGCGCTGAAGTGGATCACACGGACCTGGGCGGTCGTGCAGGACGGCGAGGGTGTGTCTTCGATCACCTGGGCCGTGATCGAGGCGGCCGCGCCGGTGGCTGCGATCGTGTACCTCTTGCCGGTTGCGACGGTCGCGTCCGCATCGATAACGGGTCCCGTCGTCGTGCCGGTGGCGTAGACCTTGACGTTGTGGTCGCCCGCCGGGATCGCGAGGTAGCCGGAGATCACGCCGAACGGCACATTCGTCAGGGCATCAACCTTGACGTCGTCGAGGTAGACGTCAACGGCCGGGGCATCGGGCGAGGCATGCAGGACGCGGACCTGTGCCGTGTCTGCAGCACTCACCGGGGCGGCGAGAGCAAGCACCAACGCCGCAGCGGCGGCGACGCGGGTGATTTCGAACGAGTTGACGGTTCATGATTTGCTGGCTCCTTCTTGTAGCTGGAGCGCCGGAGTGTTGCCCGACGCGCACTTTGTCCACCCTTTGAAGAGGGTTTGCCAAAAGTAGCAGTGATGTCCAAGGTTTGTCAAATCTTCCCCAGCGAAACCTCAGGTCGGTGCAGTTGACGGTGCGGGCGCCCACGCAGCGCGCGTCCGTGCGCCCCGAGCGTTCTGATTGCAGCCGCACGACAGCGCGAGAAGCGAGGGGAGGACGGGGCGGCCGCGTCGACGGCGACGAGAGCGGCTCGAGCAAGGTCGCCAACCTCGGCGACGACATCCGCAACGAGCTCGGCAATGCCGGCGACGGAGTCCGCCGTCGCGCCGACGAGCTCCACACCGACGTGAGTATCCCGCCTGACGCTCGCATTTCCTGTGCTCAGTCGAAACCGCCCGCCTGGCTTCCCCGCGGACGGTTTCATGTTTGCTGCACGGGTCCTGGAGCGGCCGCTCTCAGTCAGCGTTTGCCCATGTTATATTAGACAAACCTTTGACATTCCTCTAACACCCACGTCAGCCATGGAGGCGCCCGATGTCCATCGTTGCCGCGCCTACCTCCATGCCCGTTGGCATCGACAGCAACCGTTCGGCGAGCCTGTTCCGATGGAACCTGGGCCTCGCGATCCTGCATGGCATCCAGTTCCTGGCCATGCTTGCGCTGAGCTTCGCCAAAGACCCCCTCGTCAGCTCCCCGGTCGTCAGCAGCTATCTGCGGTTCGAGCCGTCAACCCGGACGTTGGTAGAGGCGCAGCGCCCGCTGTTCGACCTGCCGATCGGGCCGACGGTCGCGCTCTTCTTCCTGCTGAGCGCAATCGCCCATTTCTCGGTCGCCGTTCCGTTCCGCGGCTGGTACGAGAGGAACCTGGTGCGCGGGCAGAACCCGGCGCGGTGGATCGAGTACGCGTTCTCGTCGAGCGTCATGATCGTCGTCATCGCCGGCCTGACCGGCATCCGCGAAATCGGAACGCTGGTCGCCATCTTCGGCGTCAATGCGGCGATGATTTCTTCGGCTGGAGCATGGAGATCGCCAACGAGGGCCGACAGCGCGTCCAATGGCTCCACTACGTGTTCGGCTGCATCGCGGGTGCCGTGCCGTGGATCGTCATCGGCCTCGCCCTCCTGACCGGCATCACCGCGCCCGATGCGGCCCCGATCCCAGGCTTCGTGATCGCGATCTACGCCTCGCTATTCGTCGCGTTCAACGTGTTCGCGATCAACATGGTCCTCCAGTACGGTCGAGTCGGACGATGGCGCGACTACGTCTTTGGAGAACGTGCGTACATGGTGTTCAGCCTCATCGCGAAGACGCTCCTTGCCTGGCAGGTCTTCGCTGGCACCCTTCGACCATGATGCTACGAGTTCGACCTCACGACGCCGCCACACCGATCCGGGCAGGTTAGGCGGCCGGGCGATGTACACGATCAAGGAGGCAGCCGCCAGAACCGGCCTGAGCATTCCGACCGTCCGAGTCTGGGAGCGTCGGTATGGCGTCGTCCGGCCGAGCCGGACCGCAGCGGGTTACCGGCTGTACGACGATGACGCCATCGCCCGACTGATCGCAATGCGCCGACTCGTCGAGAACGACGGCTGGCGCCCCAGCCAGGCGGCCGAGCACGTCCTCACCGTCGGGGCGGATCTGGCAACTCTCGGCGGGGGAGACACCGCGCCGGGGGCCCGTCCAGCCTCAGACGATCGGGTCGAATTCATCGTTGCGATCCGCGAAGCTCGCGATCGTTGGGTTCCTCGCGGCGGCCCATGCGTTCGATGTCCCTGCCATGGATCGGATCCTCGACGAGTCCTTTGCCGCCCAGCGCTTCGAGTCGGCGATGGACGACATCGTGTTTCCGGCATTGCGAGGCATCGGCGACGCGTGGGCGACCGGCGAGATCGACGTGGCCGTCGAACACGCGGCCAGCGAGACGGTCCGGCGGAGGCTGGCGCGGTTCTTCGACGCCGCCGGGCGCGGTGATCGGATCCCGAAGGTCGTCGTGGGGCTTCCGCCGGAAGGTCACCACGAGATCGGTGCGTTCGCGTTTGCCGTCGCCGCCCGCCGCGTCGGGCTCGATGTGCTCTACCTCGGCGCCAACGTACCCCTCGAGAGCTGGCTCCGCACCGTCCGCGAAACCGGGGCGCCGGTCGCGGTCATCGCGGTCGTAACGGAGTCGGACATCGCCGCGGCCGCGGTCGTCGTCGAAGCTCTCCGGACGACGTCACGACCGATGATCTGCGCCGTCGGTGGTGCGCTCGCCGGCGAAGTTCCCGACGATCTCGGAGCCATGCGGTTGCCCGTATCCCTCGACGATGCCGTGGCGGCCGTGGCTCGGCTCGTCGGCCCGAGTGGCGCGACGGCCATCTGACGGCTGGCTCGCCTGTGCGGCTGGGCGCAGCCCCGCGCTACACTCCCCAGGTCGTCGTTTCGCAGGAGGCACTCACGTGCCAATGAACTACGTTCGACTGGCCCAGCCTCTCGTCCGCGACTCCAAGGGCGCCGAACTGCGCCCGGCGAGCTGGGAGGAGGCCCTGGCCAAGGTCGTGGATGGCTTCCAGGCGGCCAAGGCCGCCCACGGGCCGACGACCTTCGGCGTCTTCTCGTGCTCGAAGGCGACCAACGAGGTCAACTTCGCGGCCCAGAAGTTCAGCCGGGCCGTGCTGGGCAGCAACAACATCGACAGCTGCAACCGCACCTGACACGCCCCAAGCGTCGCCGGTCTGGCGACCGTGTTCGGTGCCGGTGGCGGCACAAGTTCATACCGTGAGGCAGAAGAGACGGACCTGATCGTCCTGTGGGGCAGCAACGCCCGCGAGACGCACCCGATCTTCTTCCATCACCTCCTGCGCGGTGTCCGCAACGGCGCACGGCTGTACGCGATCGACCCCCGCCGGACAAGCTCGGCCGAATGGGCAGACGTCTGGATGGGTCTCGACGTCGGCAGCGACATCGCGCTCGCCAATGCCGTCGGGCGGGAGATCATCGCCGCCGGCCTGGAGAACAAGGAGTTCATCGAGCGCGCGACCGACGGCTTCGAGGCCTACAAGGAGAAGGTCGAGCGCTACACGCTCGAGTACGCGGAGGGCGAGACAGGCGTCCCCGCCGACGCGATCCGCGAGCTGGCCCACTCGTTCGCGACCGCGCCGCGGGCGATGATCTGCTGGACCCTCGGCATCACGGAGCACCACAACGCCGTCGACAACGTTCTCGCCCTCATCGACCTCGTGCTGCTTACCGGCCACGTCGGGCGGTACGGCAGCGGGGTCAACCCGCTCCGGGGCCAGAACAACGTCCAGGGCGGTGGCGACATGGGCGCCCTGCCGGATCGGCTACCGGGCTTCCAGCACGTCGAGAATGACGAGTTGCGTGCGAAGTTCGACGCCTTGTGGGGCGTGACGATCCCGCCCAAGCGCGGCTGGCATCTGTCTGGCATGTTCGACGCGATGGAGCGCGGCGACCTGACCTCGGTCTACGTCATCGGCGAGAACCCGGTCCACTCCGAGGCCGACCAGAAGCGGGCGATCCACCTCATGTCGGGCCTGGAGTTCCTCGTGGTCCAGGACCTCTTCCTGACCGCGACCGCAGAGCTCGCCGATGTCGTCCTGCCGGCCTCGGCCGCATGGGCAGAGGCCGAGGGCACGGTCACCAACTCGGAGCGGCGGGTGCAGCGAGTGCGCAAGGCGCTCGAGCCGCCGGGTGAGGCCCGCGACGACCTGTGGATCATTAGCGAGATCGCCCGCCTCATGGGCAAGGACTTCGGTTGGGCGACGGCCGAGGACGCCTGGAATGAAGTCCGCGCGCTCTCCCCGGTCCACGCCGGGATGTCGTACAAGCGGCTCGAGGAGCTCGGTGGGCTCCAGTGGCCTTGCTATGACGAGGACCATCCGGGCGAGCTGTTCCTCCACAGCCGCCTCTGGGAGGACCCGGTCCCAGGTAATCGCGTGCCGTTCGTCGCGGTCGACCACGACCCGCCGGTCGATAAGCTCGATGACGACTTCCCAATCCGTCTCACGACCGGCCGCCGCCTCGACTCGTACAACACCGGCGTCCAGACGGGTGGCTACACGTCGCCCCTGCGCCGCGGCGAGTCGCTCGACATCAGCCCGGAGGATGCCGATCGGCTCGGTTTGACCGATGGCGAGCGCGTCCGCGTGGTCTCGCGGCGGGGCCAGGTGGAGACGCCCATCCGGATCGACATGTCGCTCCGGCCGGGCCTGACATTCATGACGCTTCACTTCCAGGACGAGGTCGCAACGAACATCCTGACGATCGACGCGACCGACCCCAAATCCGGGACCGCCGAGTTCAAGGCGACGGCGATCCGGATCGAAAAGCTGCCGGAGCCCGTCTCTGTCCCTTGACCGGCCAGCCGCGGGATCCGGACCCGGCCACGGGATCCCGAGATGTTCGTGGGGTGGACGCGACACAACGACGCCGTGCCGTGGGGGTCGTGCGCGCCGAGCCGCCACGCACGAATCGGCCCGCCGAGGATCGCTGAACCTCCGAATTGTTCGCGGCATGAGCATCTCGGAATGGTTGGCAGCGGCGCGTCCACCCGGTGAGTATTTCGGCAACGGGCAGGCCGCAGGACCGAAGCGCCGCCGGCGGGTACGCGACCGGTGCGTCCCGTCACCGCCCGGGCCCTCCCTGGACGGTATCGTGGGCCGATGACCACGACCACGGCCCTCGACGCCCCGATCGCCTGCTCCGGCTGCGGCCTCGTGGTTGTCGGGCGGGCTCGAGGGATGCCAGTCCGTCTTCGACGACGAGTCGGCCCGCGAGTACGGCGACGTCCGGTACGCGGCCCGGCGCCGGATGGTCGTCGATACATACTGCCTTCAGCACGCTGAGCGGTACTGCGCGTCGGCGATCTCGCTCGCGGCGCACCTCACCGGTCTCTGCGTCGCGATGGAGCATCGCGGCCGCGAAGAGGAGCTCCACGGTGCGATCCAGCGCTGGCTCAGCCGCCGGCCCGAGCTCACGAAGCCACCGCTCCCCGCCGCCCGCGGACCGCTGACGATCGCCGCCGTTCGGGCAGCTACGGATCTCATCGACCACCGGGCCGCCGTCGACGGCTGGGCCCGCGGGACCTGGGACGCCTACTCGGCGCTCCACCCGATCGCCCGAGCCTGGGTCGCGCGGGTCGCCTCCCGCTAGTCGGCGGTCCCTCGTTACACTCAGGCGATGGACCTCCACGTCATCGGGCCGCTCGCGTCGCCGGCCGAGCGGGCAGCCGTGGATGCTGTCCTCGGCCCCGCCGAATCGGCCTGGCGCGGTGGCGAGCGCAGCCCGAGGACCGAGGGTCACATCGCCCGCGGCGGACACGACGCCCGATCACGCCGCGACCTCCTGATCCCGGCACTCCACGGGGTCCAGTCGCGGATCGGGTGGATCAGCCAGCCGGCGCTCAACTACGTGTGCCGCCGGCTCAGCGTCCCACCGGCCGAGGCGTACGGGGTCGCGACCTTCTACGCGCTCTTCGCAACCAAGCCGCGGCCACCGGTGGTTGCCCACGTCTGCGACGACATCGCTTGCCGGCTCGTTGGTGCGGATGAGTTGACCGCCGACCTGGAGCGAACGATCGGCCCCGCCGGCGAAGCCAGGGTCGACGGCATGACGACCTGGCTTCGCTCGCCCTGCCTCGGCCTCTGCGAGCGAGCGCCCGCAGTGATGTTCACGATCGCCGGCGAACAACCCCAGACCGATGTCGCGGCACCTGTTGACGTCGTCGGCGTCTCGGCACGCCTGAGCATGGCGCCCACCGCGGCCGAGCCCACGGCTCAGCCCCACGTCGACGCGACGACGGCCCGGATGTCCGTGCCGCAGGCCGGCCAGCCCGGTCTTCGCCTGCTCGCCCGCGTCGGTCTCGTCGATCCGAACTCGCTGGCCGACTACGAGCGCCACAACGGCTTCGTGGCTCTGAAACGGGCTCGCTCGATCGGACGGGAGGCCGTCATCGAGGCGGTGACGAAGTCCGGCCTCGTCGGCCGCGGCGGGGCCGCGTTCCCGACGGGTCGCAAATGGGCGGCCGTGGCCGCGCAGGCGGCGCTCCCCCACTACCTCGTCTGCAATGCCGACGAATCGGAGCCCGGAACCTTCAAGGATCGTGTCCTCATGGAGCACGACCCGTTCGCGGTCGTGGAAGCGATGGCGATCGAGGCGTTCGCGGTCGGTGCCGACAAGGCGTACCTCTACATCCGCGGCGAGTACCCGCTCGCCGAAGCCCGAATGACGAACGCGATCGCCGCGACCAGGGATGCGGGGCTCCTCGGCGATCTCGATATCGAGCTGCGGCGCGGCGCCGGTGCCTACATCTGCGGCGAGGAGACGGCGCTGTTCGAGTCGATCGAGGGGAAGCGCGGCGAGCCACGCAACAAGCCGCCGTTCCCGGTCGAGGTCGGGCTGTTCGGCAAGCCGACGGCGGTCAACAACGTCGAGACGCTGGCCAACCTGCTGCTGATCGTCGGCAGCAAAGGCGGCGTCGACGAGTTCCGGGCGATCGGAACGGAAGGCTCGATCGGGCCGAAGCTCTTCTGTGTCAGCGGTCACGTCGTCCAGCCCGGCGTGTACGAGGTGGAGTTCGGAGTGACGCTTCGCGAGCTGCTCGATCTCGCCGGCGGCGTGCCGGACGGGAAGGGCCGTCAAGGCCGTCCTCCTCGGTGGCGCGGCCGGTGTCTTCGTCGGCCCGGACGCGCTTGACACCCCGCTCACGTTCGAGGCCACGCGGGCGATCGGTGCGACGCTCGGCTCCGGCGTCGTGATGGCGTTCGACGAATTGGCCGACATGGTGGGCACCCTCCGCCGGATCGCGGAGTTCTTCCGCGACGAGTCGTGCGGCCAGTGCGTCCCGTGCCGCGTCGGGACGGTCCGCCAGGAGGAGCTGCTCGCGAGGCTAGCCGCGGCCGCCCCGAGGGGCGACCGGGCGACGGAGCTGGCCCTTCTTGGCGAGATCGGCCAGGCCATGCGCGACGCGAGCATCTGCGGCCTCGGGCAGACGGCGTCATCGGCGATCGAGAGCGCTCTGCGACAACCGGAATTGGTGGCGCTGTGACCGATGGCCTGAGCATGAGTCGCGATCCCGCCCCGGACCCGCGTGCCCCGCACGCGGGCGAGGCCCCGGCCGCCCAGCCGCTCACGGAGATCGTCCTCAAGCCGGCAGCCCGACCGAGTCGTCCGCCCGAACCGCCACCCGCCCCGATTCGGGCGCCGGTCGAGTTGTCGATCGATGGCAAGGCGGTGTCCGTGCCGTCAGGCTCGACGATCCTCGATGCCTGCCGGGCGCAGGGCATCGACACGCCGACGCTCTGCTATCTCGAGAACCTGACGCCGGTCAATGTCTGCCGCGTCTGCGTCGTCGAGGTCACTGGGTCGCGAGTTCTCGTTCCGGCCTGCTCCCGGAAGGTCGAGGCCGGGATGGACGTCAAGACCGATTCGGAGCGCGTCCGCCTGAGCCGGAAGATGGTCCTCGAATTCCTCGGCTCGTCGGTCGACCTCTCGACCGCACCGGCGGTTGCGGCCTACAACGAGCGCTACGGGGCCGACGCCGGACGCTACGGCCCGCCTGCGGCAGCGGCAGCGCAGGGAGAGCGCGATTCGCATGACGCCGGCCATCATTTCGCCCCGTCGGGCGACGCGGCGCAGACCGTACTTCAGCCCGTCAAGGTCGACAACGACCTGTATGTCCGCGACTACTCGAAGTGCATCCTCTGCTACAAGTGCGTCGAGGCATGCGGCGAGGACGCCCAGAACACGTTCGCGATCGCCGTCGCCGGCCGCGGGTTCGACGCTCGGATCTCGACCGAGGAAGCTGTCCCGCTCCCCGATTCAGCCTGCGTCTACTGCGGCAACTGCATCGGTGTCTGCCCGACCGGCGCGCTGATGTTCAAGTCGGAGTTCGACATGCGGGCGGCAGGGACCTGGGACGAGAGCGCCCAGACCGTGACCGAGACGATCTGTCCGTACTGTGGTGTCGGCTGTTCGCTCAACCTCCACGTCCAGGACAACACGATCGTCAAGGTCGATTCGCCGATGGACTCGTCGGTCACCGAAGGGCATCTCTGTATCAAGGGCCGCTTCGGCTTCCAGTTCGTCCAGAACCGCGGCCCCCGATAGAACCGTCTGGCCGGCGGGCTCGACGGATCCTGTCCCGCATTGCGCTCGCGGGACTCCTGGCAATCGCTGCGCTCGAGTGGGGGCTGCTGCTGCTCCGACCTGAGCACGGCCCGCCGGCCATCCTCCAGATCCTCGCTCCCCATCTCGCCCTCGCCGGCCTCGTTCTGATCCCCTTCTCCATCCTCGAGGTGCGAGCGAGCTCACTCGCGGCGACGGCGGTTTTTTCCATTGTCGTGGCGCTCCGGTTCGGCGGCGATTGGGTGTCGGTCGGCGCCCCGTCTTCGTCGGGCGCTGCGAGCCTGGACGTCACAACCTGGAACCTCGAAGCTGGTGCGACCGCGGGGAGCAATTCCGTTGCGTTCCTCAAGGCGCACGAAGCCGACGTTGTTGGCCTACAGGAACTCCAACCCGAAGCGGCAACAGCGATCGATGGTGATCCCGACCTCGTCACGCGCTATCCCTATCGAAGCCTGAACCCGCGCGACGATGTCCTTGGGATGGGTCTGCTGAGCCGGTTCCCGATCCTCGAGTCCACCGTGACGTTCGACCCGGCCGTGCAGGAAGCGCGAATTGATCTCGGCGCCGGCAGAACGGTCGTCGTCTTCAACGCCCACCCGCTGCACGCCGACATCCAGTTCCTCGGGCCGACCAGACTCCCAGCCGGTCTCGAAGGTACGGTCCGGAACGCCGATCTCGACCAAATCCGCGGCCGGATGGACGCGCAGATCGGCAAGGGATTGCCCGTCATCCTGCTCGGCGATTTGAATACGGCCGCTTCGGAGCCAGCCTTTGACCGATTCGTCGACGGGCTGCGCGAAGTCCACGGGGAGGTCGGATTTGGGCCGGGTTGGACGTGGCGTCCGAGCCGACTCGAGTTTCTCGGCGTCGGCCTTGTCCGGATCGACCACGTCGTTGTGTCTGGTGACCTCGTCCCCATGAGCATCCTGGTTGCGTGCCCGCCGGCCGGCGACCATTGCCTGGTGGGTGCGCGCATCGCGATCGCTCCCGGCGGCTAACTGCCCCGCTTAGACCCCGAGGAGATCCCGCAGGTCGATCCGCTCGTCGTGGGCGTAGACGTTGAAGCCGTCGCCTCTCAGGAATCCGACGAGCGTCACGCCGAGCCGATCCGCAGCCTCGATCGCGAGATCCGACGGCGCGGAGACCGCGCAGACGATCGGGATGCCTGCCACGGCGGCCTTCTGGATGATCTCGAAGCTCACCCGGCCGCTGACCATGAGGATCCGATCGTGGAGCGGCATCGCCTTAGCCAGGACCTGCGAACCGACCAGCTTGTCGAGGGCGTTGTGCCGCCCGACATCCTCGCGGAGGGCGAGCAGTTCCCCGCTCGGCGTGAAGAGGCCGGCCGCGTGGAGCCCGCCCGTCTCATCGAAGGCCTTCTGGGCGGCCCGCAGGAGATCGGGCAGCGCGAGGACGACGCTTCGCTGGATGACCGGTCCAGCCGGCAGGGGGTCGGACCGGACCGCGACCTCGTCGAGAGACGCCTTGCCGCAGATCCCGCATGACGCCGTGGCGACGAAATGTCGCTCGGCGACGACGGAGGCGTCGAACGCGCGAGCCAGTCGGACGGTGATCCGGTCGTCGGGCTGGTTCATCTCGGCGGGGTCGCCGCGCTCGATCCGGAGAATCTCGGGTCCACTGATCAGGCCTTCGGTCCTGAGAAATCCGACCGCCAGCTCGTCTTCGAAGCCCGGCGTCCGCATCGTGATCGCGACGGCGACCGGCGTCTGACCAGGTCCGGCCGCGCGGATCTCGAGTGGCTCCTCGCCTACGACCCGATCCGCCCGGTACTCGAGCCCGCTCCCGCGGACCGCAACGATCCGCGTCGTCGTGACGTGCCTTGTGGGAGGGAGGACATCGGCCATGTGCGAACAGTCTAGTGATGCATCATTTCGCCGATGGCCACCGACGAGGCCCTTACGGCCGCTGAGATCGAGTTCCTGGCTACCGCTCGGACAGCCGTGCTCGCAACGATCGACAGCGCGCATCGGCCGCGCCTCGTGCCGATCTGCTTTGTGGCGACTGCCGTGGAGTCAGCCGTCCGGCTCTATACGCCCATCGACGAGAAGCGGAAGAGCACCGCCGATCCGCTGGCGCTCGCCCGCGTCCGCGACATCGCCGCGGACCCCGCGGTCTGGCTCCTGGTCGACCGCTGGTCCGAGGATTGGTCGCAGCTCGGTTGGCTCCGATTGGAAGGCCGGGCAGACCTGCTGAACCCGGATGGCGGCGAGGAGCACGTCATCGCGGTGTCCGCTCTTCGAGAGAAGTACCCGCAGTACGCCGAGCATCGCCTCGAGGACCGTCCGATCATCCGGATCGCCCTCGAGCGGAGCCGGAGCTGGGGAAACCTGAACCTCGATATGACCGGCACGCCCGTGCGGGGGCCTCAGCCCCCCTGATCCGCCTCCAGGCCGCGGAATATTCCGTCCAGGAGTAGCAAGCCAGAGTCGGCCGCGGATCGGCCCGTTCGGGCGTCAGGTTATTCCGGCCAGGCATACGTTGCCGCTGATCGGGCCCTCAGGGCGGGGTATGGGCGCGATGTAAGCCTGCACCGCATATCCATCGGCTGACCGGCGCCTGGGCTCACCGATCCAGGAACAGCGCTCCGGCGACCGGCCTGAGGCAGTGGGTCGAGCTCATCGCCTCGTGGTAGCCGCCGGCGTTGAGGATCGCGACGATGTCGCCCTCGACGACCGGCTGGAGTGGGTAGTCCTCTGCGAACAGGTCGCCGGCCTCGTTGATGTGGCCCGCAACGGTGACGGTCTCGGTACGCGGCGCGTCGGCCGATCGGCAGACGACGAGCTCCTGCGCGTAGCGATAGATGAAGTACGAGCAGTTCACGTTCCAGCCGAGATCCAGCCCGACGAACACGGTTCCGCCTCGCTCCTCGACGGTCACGACCTCGCCGAGGAGGACCGCCGCGTCCTTCGCGATGTAGTCCCCGGGCTCGCAACCGACGGCCACGCCGAGCGGCCCGAGATGCCGAGCGATCGCGGCGGCGTAGGCTTCGAGATCGACAGCGACCTCGGCGTCCCGAGCCCGGACTCCGAGCCCGCCCCCGACGTTGACCTCGTCGATCGGATGGCCGTCCGCGATGAGGCGGGCCGCGATCCGGGCAACCCGGCCGAGCGCCTCCTCGAACGCGTTGAGCCCGTCCGCGCCCAGCCAGCCCGATCCGGCATGGAAGTGGATCGTGTCGATCGTGAGCCGGTACCGGGCCGCTGCCGCGAGCGCGTCGGGGATCCTGTCCTCGTAGATTCCGAACTTCGTCGGGCGCTCGCCGCTGTAGGCCAGCCCGGGGTGGTAGCCGGCGCCGGCGGCCGGATTGATCCGCAGACCGATCGTCAGCCCGGGAGCTCGCCGACCGAGGCGCTCGATCTGGCTGACCGCATCGAGGTTGATGTGGATAGGCGCGGCCAGGAGCACGTCGAGGTCCCGCTCCGACACGTTCGTGCCGGTGAAGCTGATCTCCTCGGGCGCCCAGCCGCATTCCAGGGCACGAGTCACCTCGCCCGGCGAGCAGGCGTCGATGCCGACACGGTCGCGAAGCACGTCGAGGACCCGCGGGTCCGGGTGCGCCTTGAGCGCGAAGCGCAACCGGTGCCGAAGGCCGGCGGAATCGAGCGCCGCCGCCAATCGCGTGGCGTTCTCCGCGAACCTCGTCCGGTCATAGACGAACAGCGGCGTCCCGTGGCGGCGAGCGAGCGCTTCGGCGTCCTCGCCGACGATGGTCAGCCGACCGTCACGCGCGTAGAGGCCCGGCCGGACCCACCACGGTGCGGTGGTTGCGGTCACCGGATCCGGGATCCGCGGCGACTCAGTGAGCGTGTTCTGGAGTGCCCGGGGCGTGACGATGGGACGATCCCGAGCCCGGCGTCCAGCGGTTCGGCCCGTCGACGACATCCACGCCGAGCGTCTCGAGCATTCGGCGCGAGGCCTCGGCGATGTCGGCGACAGCCTGATCGAACGCCTCGGCATTCCGCGCCGATGGCACCCGGTAGTTGCTCACCTTGCGGACGAACTGCAGTGCGGCGGCTTCGATCTCGCCGGTCGTCGTGTCGGATTCTGTTCTTCGGAGGGGCTTGATGCTTCGGCACATGTGTCAAGCGTAGCGCTTGTCGTCAGGGCGTGATCCCCGGACGAACCACGCAATGGCCGAATAGCAGAAATCCCGACATCAGGGCGAATATCCCGAACCCGATCGCGAAGACAAGCGCGGCCGAAACGAACGCGAGGACGACCCCGATGAGCCCCGACCGCATGCGATCGAGCGCGGCCCCGGCGGCCAGCACGGCCGCGCACATCGTCAGCCCGACAATTGCGCCGATGGTCGCTATCGGGGAGACGGGTACCGGCAGTCCAGCGGCAGCGCATCGGCTGGCGTACTCCATCCAGACGGGCCAGCCTACCGCGGCGCCAGCCCCGATGGCGACGAGTGCCGCGAGAGCGGGCCGGCCCAGGCGACCGAGCCCGCCGCCCGCCCACGCCGCGAGGACGGGTATGAGCAAGGTCGACGGAACGGCGACAAGCCAGCCGAGCTTCGCCTTGTCGAGCGGGCCGATCTCGCCGACGGCATCAATGGCCGTCCACAGGATCACGACCGCGGCAAGCGCGACGATGGGAGCCGCAACTAGCAGCCAGGCCGGGTATCCCGCGCGCTCGCTCGTTCGCGCCATGGTCGGATCGTACGCCCGACTCCGCTTAGGCGCGGACGCGCTCGCGATCCGGGTCGTAGAACGCCCTGGTGCGGACCAGGCCGGTCGCGGATTCACCCGTATCCGCCGACGTGACGACGACCGGCGTGTCGTCGGTGGCGGCCTCGGGCGCGAGGTAGCCCATGCCGAGGGCCCGGCCGAGCGAATGGCCGATGTCGGACGACGTCAGTGTGCCCACCGGACGGCCTTCGGCGGTGACGGGATCGCCTGCTTTCGGCAGGAACGCCGTCCCGTCGAAGGCGATGCCGACCAGCCTGCGCGTGACACCCTGGTCACGCTGCCGCGCGAGCGCATCGCGCCCCACGAAGTCGCCCTTGTCGAATTTCACGGTCCAGCCGAGCGACGCCTCGAGCGGCGACGTCGTGTCATTGAGATCGAGGCCGTAGAGCGGGAACTTCTTCTCCATCCGAACGCTGCGCAGCGCCCCGAGCCCGCATGGCACGATCCCGAACTCGTCGCCGGCGGCCAACACCGTGTCCCAGATGTGCTCGGCGTAATCGCGCGGATAGAACAATTCGTACCCGAGCTCACCGGAGTAGCCGGTCCGGCTCACGAGGGCCGGCACCTCCGCCACGATGCCTCGGGCGGCGTGGTAGTAGGGCACGGCCGCGGTCGAGAGGTCGAGATCCGTCAACTTGGCGAGGGTCTCCCGGGATCGTGGGCCCTGGATCGAGAGGTAGGCCGTGCCGGACGTGATGTTGGTGACGTAGGCGTGCCGGCCCTTGGCATGGTCGGTCAGCCAGGCGGTCACGATGTCGACCCGCGACGGCGTCGGGAAGACCCAGAAGTGGTCGCCGCCGAGGCGGACGAGGGTCAGATCGTCGACCATGCCGCCCTGCTCGTTCAGCACGGAGGTGTAGAGGACCTGGCCGTCCGTCAGCCCGCCGACGTCGTTGACCGCGTGGCCATCGAGGAATGATTCCGCGTCAGGTCCCTTCACATCGACGACGCCCTGGTAGTAGACGTCGTAGATCCCAACGCGCTCGCGCGTGGCCTTGTGCTCGTCGGCGGTCGTCGAGAAGCGGACGGCCGCGTCAAACCCGATCCGATCGGCCATCTCCGCGCCGAGCGCGATGAGCTTGTGGTAGTAGGGCGTGTGGCGGCGGGCCATTCGTTCCTCCAAGGCTCGGAGGGAGTGTGGTCGGCGATCACGACCATGCCGCGCCCGGTTCCACGGCCCGCAACGGCGAGGGCTCGCAACAACGGCGAGGGCTCGCAACCGCGAGCGGAAGAGCGGCTAGGCGCGCTTCCAGTACATGGCGCCCGTGTAACAGTGGCCGAGGGCGAGGCAGGCGCCGCCGGTCAGGTCCCAATCGCGCCCCGAGACGTACGGCCCGCGGTCGACGACCGGCACGGTGATCGACTTGCCGTTGGCGGGGTTCTTGAACGTGACGAGCGTTCCACAGGGGAGCGAGCGATGGGCCACACCCTTGAGCGACTCCGTCATCGCGAGCCCGCATGCCGTGCGCTTCCCGTAGAAACCCGGGCCGTACCAGCTCACGTTGCTGTCGAGATGCCAGGTGGGCAGGACGACCACGCCCGCCTCGGCGGCAGGCTGATCCAGCGACCCGCCCGGGCGGCCCGAAGGAACCGCTCGCGAGTCCGGGTCGAGAAGGATCGAGGTCGTGTCCAGCGCACCGTCGGAACGGTATGCCGGGTCAAGGGCGGGAATCGTCATCTTCGTCCCACGCGCCGATGAAACCTCCACGCCAAGGTAGAGGTTCGCGTCGTTCACGGTTTCGGGGCTAGGGCCCCGAGGTCCAGCGGACCCTGGGACGGCGACCGCGGCGAGCACGCTAATGAGAAGCAGGCCCGCGACGATTCTGGGGCGTCGCACGTCTCGGGAACCGTAGCAGGGAATGACATTCTGGGCGGATTCACGGCTGGCCTGCGAACCTCACAACGGCATGACAGACTGGAGCCGATGCCCGTCCGGACGATCCCGCTCGACCGCCCGCTCGACCTCCGGTTGACCCTCGCCCCGCATCTTCGCGGAGCAGCAGATCCAGCGATGCGCCTCGGGTCTCATCGGGCTATTCGGGCGACCAGGACCGCCGACGGACCGGCCGCGATCGAAATGTCGCTACGAGGATCGGTGCTCCGCGTCGAGGCCTGGGGTCCCGGCGCCGACCGCGCGATCGCCGGGGTTCCCGGCCTGGTTGGGCTCGACGATGCCCGAGGCGGCTTTGCCCCTGCCGATCGATTGCTCTCCGAACTGGACCGACGGATGCCCGGCCTCCGGATCGGGCGAACGGGTGCCGTTCTCGAGGCACTGATCCCCGCAATCCTCGAACAGAAGGTGACCGGGATCGAGGCCCGACGTGCGTATCGAGGCATCATCGCCAGGTGGGGTGAGCCGGCGCCGGGTCCGTTCGGGTTACGGCTGCTGCCACGGCCGGACGTGCTGGCACGGCTTCCGTACCACGCCTTCCATCCGCTCGGGCTCGAACGAAGGCGGGCCGACCTCGTCCGGACGGTCGGGGCCCGCGCGGTGAGGTTCGAGGAGATCGTCGACCTGCCGCTGCCCGATGCCTACCGACGTCTGACGGTCCTACCTGGACTCGGGCCGTGGACCGCCGCGGAGGTCGCGTTGCGCGCACTGGGCGACGCGGACGCCGTGAGCGTCGGCGACTTCCACGTACCGAACCTCGTCGCTTTCGCACTTGCTGGCGAGCCGCGCGCTACGGATGCACGAATGTTGGAGCTGCTCGAGCCCTATCGCGGCCAGCGAGGAAGGGTGATCCGGCTCCTCGAGGCGAGCGGCATCAGGCCGCCGGCCCGCGGGCCGCGGATGGCGCTCCGTTCGATCGCGGCAATTTGATGTTGCGAAGCCCGGGCCCCACGAGGGGACCCGGGCTTCGAGGGCTGTCGCACGCGTCGGCGGGGGACCGGCGCGATCGACGCCGGGGAGTAGGCGTGATGTCGCGGGTCAGGCCGGCGAGGCGGACCGGAGCATCCTGGCCAGGATCGTCGCGACGGGAGTCTTGGAGCGCCTGGACACCGGTGCCGCGAAACTCTCGCGCTCGGCGTCGTAGGCGAATGCGATATAGCTGATTCCGGCACCGTCGCCCGGCCGCTGCGTACCCGTTCCCCACCGAATAGGCCCGGTCGAGAGCGAGACGTCGTCGCCATCGGCGCCGGATCGGATGATCACGAGTGCAACCGGCCGGTTGGCCCACCACTGGAACGTGCCGGTCGAGTCCGTGCCATCAGCCCCGAGACCCGAGATCACGACGGACAAGCGGCCGTCGGTGTGGATGCCGTTCGTGAGGTTCGCTCCCTCGATCCGCATGCGGCGACGCGTCAGCCGCCCGACCCGGCGGAGTCGGTGGTTCGAGGCGTCGATCTTGAGAGTCGAGGGGTCCATGGCAGGTGTCACTTTCGGGATGCGGCGGAGGGGATCCGCGAGATGTCGTCGTTCTGACCGCAAGAGGCGGCGCTGTTGTTGGACTCAGCTTCGTTCGACCGCCCTCGAATCGACATGGACGCTCGTCCAGACAGAGGAGAGACGAAGCGCCCGGGAACGGCGAGCCACTTGACGAGCGAGGCCAAACCGGGCCACGATCGACCTGACGCCGATCGAGGTGTCACCTATCACGAGTGGCCTGAGAGTCCTGGCTCGATGACGGCCCGGCAGCCGATCCGCGAGGCTCATCGCGGGAACGGTGCCCCCGCCAGGGTGCGATAGGAGCAGAGCCATGGACACCCAGTGCGTCGACGGCTGTCGCCGTTCGGCCGACGCCGGCTAGATCGCGCTCGATGGTCGAACTAGCAACTCGCGCACCCACAAAGGACGACCGGTCCGAAGCCGGAACGGCGCGCCCTCGTTCGCGAGAAGAGCGCGCGATGCTCCTCCCGTCGCTGCTCGCCCAACGGATCCTGGTCATCGACGGCGCGATGGGCACGCTCATCCAGTCCTACCAGCTCGACGAGGGCGGCTTCCGCGGCGTTGACGGCGGCGAAACCCGATTCCTCGAGCACCCTCGCGACGTCCGGGGCGACAACGACCTCCTGTCGCTGACGCAGCCGGCGATCGTCCGGGCGATCCACGACGCCTATCTCGATGCCGGCGCCGACATCATCGAGACGAACACCTTCACCGCGACCGGCATCGCCCAGGCGGACTACGCCCTCGAACCGTTCGTCCGCGAGATGAACGCGGCGGCGGCCCGGATCGCCCGCGAAGCTGCGGACGCGGCCGAGGCCGCCGACCCGGACCGACCGCGCTTCGTCGCGGGCGCCCTTGGCCCGACGAACCGGACGGCATCGATCTCGCCGGACGTGAACGACGCCGCCGCGCGCAACGTGACGTTCGAAGAACTCGCCGCCGCGTACCAGGAGGCGGCCGAAGGGCTGATCGAGGGCGGGGCCGACATCCTGCTAATCGAGACGGTCTTCGACACGCTCAACGGCAAGGCGGCGATCTTCGGAGTGGAGAGCGCCTTCGAGGCGTCCGCTGTCCGCCTGCCTCTCATCGTGTCCGGGACGATCGTCGACGCCTCTGGCCGGACGCTCAGCGGCCAGACGGTCGAGGCGTTCTGGACGTCGATCGCGCACGCCAAACCGATCGTCGTCGGGTTGAATTGCGCGCTCGGCGCACAGGCGCTCCGACCCCATGTCGCGGACCTCGCTCGGGTGGCCCCGATCCCCGTATCGGTCTACCCGAATGCCGGCCTGCCCAACGAGTTCGGCGGCTATGACGACACGCCGGAGTCAATGGCCCACGTGATCGGCAGCTTCGCCCGCGACGGCCTCGTCAACATCGCCGGGGGCTGCTGCGGCACGACCCCGGTCCACGTCCGGGCAATCGCCGACGCTGTGGCCGGGCTGCCGCCGCGGATCCCGCCTGATGTTGAAACGAAGACCCGGCTCGCGGGGCTGGAGATGCTCGAGATCCCGCAGCCCGGCAACGTCTTCGTCAACGTCGGCGAGCGGACGAACGTCACCGGGTCGCGCACGTTCGCAAAGCTGATCCTCGAGGATCAATTCGAGGAGGCCGTCGAGATCGCACGCCAGCAGGTCGATGCCGGCGCTCAGATCGTCGACATCAACATGGACGAGGCGATGCTCGACTCGGCGGCGGCGATGACGAGGTTCGTCAACCTGATCGCCACGGAGCCGGACATCAGCAAGGTCCCGCTGATGATCGACTCGTCGAAGTGGTCGGTGATCGAGGCCGGACTCCGCTGTTTCCAGGGCAAGTCGGTCGTCAACTCGATCTCGCTGAAAGAGGGTGAAGAGGCGTTCCTCGAGCACGCCCGTCTATGTCGCCGGTACGGCGCCGCGGTCGTCGTCATGGCGTTCGACGAACAGGGCCAGGCGGACACAGTCGAGAAGAAGGTGGCCATCGCCCGCCGCGCGTATGAGCTCCTCACGGACAAGGCGGAATTCGCGCCGGAGGACATCATCCTCGACCCGAACATCTTCGCGATCGCGACCGGGATCGAGGAGCACAACGGCTACGCAGTGTCGTTCATCGAGGCGACGCGGCGGATCAAGGCCGAGCTGCCCCATGCTCGCGTCTCGGGCGGCGTCTCGAACGTGTCGTTCAGCTTCCGCGGCAACGATCCGGTCCGCGAGGCAATCCATTCGGTGTTCCTCTACCACGCCGTCGCGGCCGGGATGGACATGGGCATCGTCAATGCCGGCCAGCTCGCGATCTACGACGACATCGAGCCGGACCTGCGAGAGCTCGTCGAGGACGTCGTCCTCAACCGCCGCCCGGACGCCACGGAGCGACTCCTCGCGGTCGCCGACGAGGTCGGGGCCCAGGAGCGTGCAGCTGGAGCCGACGCCCTCGCCTGGCGTTCACTCCCCGTCGCGGAGCGGCTGACCCACGCGCTTGTCGAAGGCATCGACGCGTTCATCGTCGAGGACACGGAGGAAGCGCGGCTCAGCGCGGATCGACCCATCCACGTCATCGAGGGGCCGCTGATGGCCGGCATGAACGTCGTCGGCGACCTGTTCGGGGCCGGCAAGATGTTCCTGCCCCAGGTCGTGAAGAGCGCCCGCGTGATGAAGCGGGCGGTCGCCCACCTCGTACCGTACATCGAGGCGGAGAAGGATCCCGGTGCATCGAAATCGGCCGGCCGGGTCGTCATGGCGACCGTCAAGGGTGACGTCCACGACATCGGCAAGAACATCGTCGGCGTGGTCCTCCAATGCAACAACTACGAGGTCCGCGACCTCGGGGTCATGGTCCCCTCGGCACGGATCCTCGAGACGGCGCGCGAGTGGGACGCCGATCTCATCGGCCTGTCCGGGCTGATCACGCCGTCGCTCGAGGAGATGAGCTTCGTCGCGGCAGAGATGGAGCGGCAGGGATTCGAGATCCCGCTCCTCATCGGTGGCGCGACGACGTCCCGGACCCACACGGCGGTCAAGATCGAGCCGCGCTACCACGCCCCGGTCATCCACGTGCTCGATGCGTCGCGAGCAGTCGGTGTGGCCTCGGCGCTCCTCGATCGCGACGGGCGGGAGGCATTCGCGACCGGCGTTCGCGATGAGTACGCCCAGGTACGGCACGATCGGGGTGAGCGCCAGGAGCGCGAGGCCCGCCACCCGATCGAGGAGGCTCGACGCCACCGGTTCGTGATCGACTGGACCGGCCCCGGTGCGGTCCGCCCACCCCGCCCGACCTTCCTCGGTCCACGGACGATCGCCGATCATCCGCTCGCCGACCTCGTCGATCGGATCGACTGGACACCGTTCTTTGCAACGTGGGAACTGCGCGGCGCCTACCCGGCGATCCTCGACGATCCGGTCGTTGGCGCCGCCGCCCGCGACCTCCATCGGGACGCGTTGGTGCTTCTCCGCCGGATCGTCGACGAAGGGCTCATTACCGCAAAGGCCGCCTACGGGTTCTGGCCCGCGAACAGCGTCGGCGACGACATCGAGCTCTACACCGGCGCCGACCGCTCGGAAGTCACCGCGGTCATCCACACGCTTCGCCAGCAGATGGTCAAGCCGCCCGGCCGGCCGAACCTCGCCCTGGCCGACTTCACGGCACCCAAGGACACGGGCGTCGAGGACTTCGTCGGCGCCTTCGCCGTGACCGCGGGCCACCGACTCGAAGCGCTGGTCGCGTCGTTCGAGGCCGATCACGACGATTACAACGCGATCCTGGCGAAGGCGCTCGCGGACCGCCTCGCCGAGGCGTTCGCCGAGCGGCTCCACGAGCTCGTTCGGCGCGAGTTCTGGGGCTACTCGCCGGGCGAGCGGCTCCCGAACGACGCGGTCATCCGCGAGGAGTACCAGGGCATCCGCCCAGCGCCCGGCTACCCGGCCTGCCCGGACCACACGGAGAAGGGAACGCTGTTCGAGCTCCTGGACGCCGAGAATCGCGCAGGGATCAGCCTGACCGAGTCGTTCGCGATGTTCCCCGGTGCCGCGGTCAGCGGCTACTACTTCTGGCACCCGCAGGCCCACTACTTCGGCCTCGGGCGGATCGGCAAGGACCAGCTCGCGGACTACGCCGCTCGAAAGGGCATCGACGTCGAGACGATGGCGCGCTGGCTGGCCCCGAACCTGGACGACCGCTAAGGGAGCAAGCGATGCCCAGGGCCCAGTCGCCGTCGTTCACGAAGTCGCCGCCGGAGCTCGCCGAGCGGTTCGCGGCCGTACTGGATCGCTATCCCGACGCGCAGCGCAAGCAGATGTTCGGCTACCCGGCGGCGTTCATCGGCGGCAACATGGCGACGGGCCTGTTCGCGGACCAGTGGGTCGTCCGTCTGCCCGACGCCGAGATCGAGCCGGCCAGGGCCGCCGGCGCCGCGGGCTTCGAGCCCATGCCGGGCCGGCCGATGAAGTCGTTCGTCGTGATCCCGGCGGCGGACGTCAGCGACGATGCCGCCATCGCCAGCTGGGTCGAACGCGGCCTCGCCCACGCGGCGAGCATGCCGGCGAAGAAATAGCAGAGGGGTTGGTCGGGGCGGCGGGATTTGAACCCACGACCTTATCGTCCCGAACGATACGCGCTACCAAGCTGCGCCACGCCCCGACCGGATGCCCGTTTGACAGGGCCCCGGCATGATAGCAGGCACCGTCCGGCGGCGAACCCACGGGACTAGTCGATCGCCGCGGTCAATCGCTGGCGGGCGGTCGGACGCCGCTGCTTCGGTCGCCCCAGCGGCCGGCTCGGATCGGCAGGACCGCCAACGACGCGGCGACGAACGACGCGGCCATCAAACCGAAGACCAGCGGCAGCCCGACGGTCTCCCCGGCCGCCGCGATGATCAGGCCGTAGACGGCCGTCCAGATCGACCCGACCCCGAACGCGAGCGTGAAGTAGAGCGCGAACGACGCATCCCGAATCGTCGGCGGTGCGATATCGGCGAGGAGCGCCTGGAGCTGGGGGCTCTCCGCGAAGCTGAACAGGCCCATGACGAAGATGGCGGCCCATAGCCCGACGAGACTCGATCCGACGAGCAGGAACATCACGAACCCGATCGCCCCGCCGACGTACGCGCCGATGATCACCGGCTTGCGCCCGAGGCGGTCGGACAGCCAGCCGGCGAGGAGCGGCATCGGCACCGACAGGACGATGAGCCCGCCGTACATGACGTCCGTCGTTGCCGGCGGCAGCCCGAGTACGCGCGTCAGGTAGAGCAGGGCGAAGAGGTTGACGACGCCGAGCCCGCGCCCGCCGCCGCCGAGCACCGACGCCAGGTAGATCCAGCGGTGGTCGGGGTCGCGGAGGATCGTCCCGAACGCGTTGCGGACGCTGCCGTGGGCGACGGCCGCGGCCCGGTCGTCGCCGCTCTCGCGGACGAAGAAGAGGATCCCGAGGGCGATGATCACCGCCGGGATTCCGAAGAGAACGACCGTCTCGCGCCAGCCGAGATCAGCGATGAGCCGGGCGCCAAGCAGTGCAACCGCGACCGTTCCGACGTTGCCGCCGGAGATGTGGGCGCTGATCGCGAAGCCGCGTCGGTGCTCCGGGAACTGCTCGGCGAGGATCGCGTTGCCTACCGGATGCTGCGGTGAGCCGCCGATCCGCGACGCGATGTTGACGAGGGCGAATGTCGGGAAGGACGGCGCCATGCCCTGGGCCGCGAAGCCGCCGCCCATGAGGACGCCACCGGCGGCGAGCAGCTTCTGACGCGAGATCATTCGCGTCAGCTTCGCGTAGCTCAGCTGGACGGCACCCGATGCGAAGCTGCCGGCCGCCGCAAGCAATGCGATCGTATCGGCGGTGACGCCGAACTCGACGATGATCCGGATGTAGACGAGGGGCAGGAGCACCGCCTGGGCATGGTTGACCGCGTGGGCGATCGAGAGCAGCCAGAGCGTCCGGTTCCGATGGAAGTCGATCGGGAGCGGCGCGTCGACCGGGAGCGGCGCTTCCGTCGTCATCGCCGACATCGTGCGGCATCCTGCCCGCCGTCGTTGCGCCGTCGCGCGGGATGGGGCACCCTCGCAGCGTGATCGACAAGCGGCGGCTCCGGCCGGACGGTCCGTCGCTTCCGGTGGTGGGCCTCGGGACGTGGCGGGTCTTCGACCTTCCATCGGAACGCGAAGCGGCGGCGGACGCGGTGGTCGCCGTGGCACTCGAGTCCGGTGGCCGCGTCTTCGACAGCTCGCCGATGTATGGCCGCGCCGAGGCGGTGCTATCCCGGGCGCTCGGGCCGCGTCGGCCGGAGGCCTTCATCGCGACGAAGGTATGGACACCATCAGTCGCGGAGGGGCAGGCCCATTTCCGACGACAGCTCGACTGGTTCGGCGGTCGGGTCGACCTGCTCCAGATCCACAACCTCGTCGCCTGGCGCGATCACCTCCCCTGGATGGAGGTGGAGCGGGACGCCGGGCGGATCGGCTGGCTGGGCGCGACGACGTATCTGCCGGGCGCGTTCGATGAAATGGAGCAGGTCATGCGTTCGGGTCGAAATCGACGCCATCCAGGTGCCGGTGAACCCGCGCGAGTCGGCGTCTGCGTTGCGCATCCTCCCCCTCGCGGCCGATCTCGGCCTGGGCGTGCTGGCGATGCGGCCCTTCGCGGAGGGTGGGCTCCTGCGGCGATCCTTTCCGACGGAGCTCCGGGCGGCGGGCCTGCGCGATTGGCCCGACGCACTCCTGCGCTGGACCCTCTCCGATCCGAGGGTGACGGTGGCGCTGCCGGCGACCGCCTCCCCAGATCATGCCCGGACCAACGCCGCGTCGGGCGCCGGCCCATGGCTCGACCCGGACGTCCGAGGGCTCGTTGCCCGCCTGGCCGGCTGAGTCGCCCCGAGCCGGGCAGCGAAAAGCCTCGAACCGTCCACGCTTGACCAGACGAACCCATCCTCCCGAGGCATCGCCACGGATGGACTGCCAAGAGCATTCAGCCACTCAACTGAAGACGCCGGAAACCGCGTCGCAAACAGGTCCCTGAGCCCGCGGACGAGTAGGCGATTCCGCCTAGTCGCCCGGAGCACGAGCAATCCTCGGACCGACGTCCGATCATCGAGAAGTTCGCGACGGATTGCCGCCGTCTTGTCGCCCAGGCCGCGCATGGCGTCGCCGCCATCCGCGAGCAGGTCTACGATCTCGACAACCGCAACCTCGAGACGAACCCGTCGGTCGAGATGAACATCGATCGAGCGCGAACGACGGGCAGCCGGATCGATTGGCCTCTCGGGTCGGGAGATCCATCCACCCCGTGTGGCCGTTGAAATCACGAGCTGCTGCCGACGCAGGTGCTCGATGTCCCGGGGCAGCGAAGCGCCAGCGACGGCCTCGATGAATGCGGCAAGCTGTACGGATACTGCTGCGGCACAGGACGCCATGGTCTCGAGGGAAGCGGTCCCCGCCCTCACCGCGTTCGAGCCTACTCCAGAACGGTTGTGACACCCCTGCCCGTGCCGATGCCTGGGCCTGGGTCATGCGAACGCCCAGCCGAGACTCGCGCAGACCGATCCCGAGACGCTGCGCCAAATGCCTGGTCCGTTGCCGGCCGGCCAGACGCCCGGGACCTGCACGCCTACGAGGACCTGTCACCACTGCCTCCGCGGCAAGACGGACGGGATATGCAGGGGAGGATTGCATGCGGCCCTTACCGCGCACTCACCCTGCAATCAGCAGTCGTTGATGCCCAGCCCGCATGTTTGTGGGCCGCAACGGCACGAGCCGCGATCGAAGCCAGCTCGACAAACCTGGTGGGAATAATCGCCCGCCGTGCGTGGGTGCTCGCAGCGGCCCGGGCGAAGAGCCCTAGAACTGCTCCAGGTAGCGCTCCACCTCCCAGTCGCTGACCTGGGTGCGGTATTCGTCCCACTCCGCGCGCTTCGCCTCGACGTAGTGCGAGAACACGTGCTCTCCGAGGGCTTCCACGATGACCGAGTCGTTCTCGAGCTCCGTGATCGCCTCGCCGAGGGTGCCCGGCAGCTCCTGGATTCCCTTCGATGCGATCGTTGCGGCGTCCATCTCGAAGAGCGACTCCTCGACAGGGTCGCTCAGCTGGAGTCCCTTCTCCACCCCGTCGAGCCCGGCCGCGATCATCACCGCGAACGCGAGGTACGTGTTCGACGACGGATCCGGGCAGCGAACCTCGGCGCGCGTCCCCTCGATCGACTTGCCGGGCGAGACCTTCGGGACGCGGATGAGCGCCGATCGGTTGGTCCGGCCCCAGGTCAGGTAGGTAGGTGCCTCGTAGCCCGGCACCAGTCGCTTGTAGGAGTTGACGAGCGGCGCGAGGACAGCGGCCATTCCCCGCGCATGAGCGAGGATCCCGGCCATGTACGACCGCGCGACCTCGGAGAGGCCGTACGGGTTCGAGGGGTCGGCGAAGGCGTTTCGGTCCTCGGCGATCGAGAAGAGCGACTGGTGGGTGTGCATCCCGGAACCGTTGATCCCGTGGATCGGCTTTGGCATGAATGTCGCGTACAGGCCGTGCTGCTGGGCAATCGCCTTGAGGGCGAACTTGAACGTGATCGCGTTGTCCGCGGTCGTGAGCGCGTCGCTGTACTCGAAGTCGATCTCGTGCTGCCCGACCGCGACCTCGTGGTGGGCCGCCTCCACCCTGATCCCGAACGCCTCGAGGGCGTCGACCATGTCCTGGCGGATCTCGCCGGCGAGGTCGGTCGAGAAATCGAAATAGCCGGCCTGGTCGTGGGGCAGCGGCGCGATTGAGCCGTCGTCGTTCCGTCGGAAGAGGAAGAACTCGAGCTCCGGGCCGGTGTTCACGATGTAACCGAGCTTGCGGGCCCGCTCGACCTGTCGGCGAAGAACGAAACGAGGGTCGCCGACGAACGGCTCGCCGGCCGGGGTGAACACGTCGCAGATCGCCCGGGCGGTTCCCCGCGGACCGGAACCCCGCTGCCACGGGATCTCGGCGAACGTCGACATGTCCGGGACGAGGTACTGGTCGCTCTCGGCGATCCGGGTGAAGCCCTCGATCGAGCTGCCGTCGAACCAGGTCCCGTGCTTGACCGAGCCCGCCAGCTGGTGGACCGGGATCGTGACGGCCTTGACGTGGCCGATGATGTCGGTGAACTGGAGCTGTACGAAGCGGATCCCGGCGGCGCGGGCGGCCTCGATCCGGGCGTCGTCCTCCGGGCTACCCGTCACCGTCAGTACTGGAAGAGCAGCTCGCGGTACTTCGGCAGCGGCCAGAGGTCGTCCGCGACGACGGTCTCCAGGTCGTCGACAACTACGCGGAGGGCTTCCTGGGCCGGGATCACCGACGACGCGAACGCCGCCGCTTCGGCGTGGACGGAGCCGGCCTCATGCGCTTCGCGCTGGGCGTGCTCGAGGGCCGCGATCGCGTCGACGAGGGAGTCCGCGAGGCCCTCGACGCGATCGCTGATTGCGGCGATCCCGCGCGACGGAACGGCGCTCACGAGGCCCAGGTAGCGGGCGGTCGCTGGCAGGATCATCGTCGTCGCGATGTCCAGGGCGCAGCTCGCCTCGATGTTCTGGACCTTGACGTAACGCTCCCAGTTGATCTCGACGCGGGCGGCTAGCTCGCGTTCGGAGAGGACCCCGAACCGGGAAAAGAGCTCCTTCGCCTTCGCCGTGGCGAGCGCCGGCAGGGCGTCGACGGTGGAGCGATTGTTCGGCAGGCCGCGTCGGGCGGCCTCGGCGTGCCATTCCTCCGCGTAGTTATTGCCACCGAACAAGACCTGCTTGTTGTCCTTGATGATGCCCGACAGGATCGTCGTCAAACCCTCGAAGTCGCCCGGCGCGAGCCCGTCGAGGGCATCTGCGAGCTGCTCGAGCGAGTCGGCGACCGCGGTGTTGAGGATCGTCTGCGGCCAGTAGATCGGGGCCGACGAGCCGACCGCCCGGAATTCGAACTTGTTGCCGGTGAAGGCGAACGGCGATGTCCTGTTGCGGTCGGTGTGGTCCTTGGGGAGGACCGGCAGCGAGGTCGCGCCGAGCTGGAGGTCGCCGCCCTGCTTCGAGGCCGACGTGGCGCCCTGCTCGAGCTGCTCGATGACGTCCTCGAGCTGCGAGCCGAGGAAGATCGAGACGATCGCCGGCGGCGCCTCGTTGGCACCCAGGCGGTGGTCGTTGCCCGCGTCGGCGATGCTCGCGCGGAGCAGATCCGCGTGGACATTGACCCCGCGGATGACGGCCGCGAGGAACGCCAGGAACTGGGCGTTGGCGTGGGGATCGTTGCCGGGGTCGAGGAGGTTCTCGCCATCATCGGTCGCCATCGACCAGTTGTTGTGCTTGCCCGAGCCGTTGATCCCGGCGAATGGCTTCTCGTGGATGAGGAACATCAGGCCGTGCTGCGAGGGCGAGCCGCCGCATCGTGCTCATCACGATCATGTTGTGGTCGGAGCCCACCGAGGTGGCCTCGTACACAGGGGCCATCTCGAACTGTGCCGGGGCGACCTCGTTGTGGCGGGTCTTGGCCGGGATCCCGAGCCGCCATAGCTCCCGATCGAGGTCCATCATGAACGCCAGGATCCGCTCCCGGATCGGGCCGAAGTACTGGTCCTCGAGCTCCTGGCCCTTCGGCGACGCGGCACCAAACAGGGTCCGGCCCGTGAGGAGGAGGTCCGGCCGCTGCTCGGCGAGGCGGCGATCGACGAGGAAGTACTCCTGCTCCGGCCCGATGTTCGTGAACACCCTGTTCACGGTCTTGTTGCCGAACCAGCGCAGGACGCGGAGGGCCTGCTTGCCGAGCGCCTCCTGCGAGCGCAGGAGCGGGATCTTGTGGTCGAGCGCCTCGCCCGTGAACGACACGTACGCAGTCGGGATCGTAAGGGTCACGCCGTTCGGCTCGACCTGGAGGAAGATCGGCGAGGTCACGTCCCACGCGGTATAGCCGCGGGCCTCGAACGTCGCCCGGATCCCTCCCGACGGGAATGAGCTCGCGTCGGGCTCGCCCTGGACGAGGTTCTTGCCGGAGAACTCGGCGATCGTCTGGCCGTCGCCCGTCGGGGCGAGGAACGAGTCGTGCTTCTCGGCGGTCGAGCCGGTCATCGGCACGAACCAGTGGGTGTAATGCGTGGCGCCGTGGGCGAGCGCCCACTCCTTCACGCCATGGGCCACTGCGTCGACGATCGCCGGATCGAACGGTTCCTGTCCCTGGGTCGTCCGGCGGAGCTTCTCGAAGATCGGCTTGGCGAGGTACTGGCGCTGGGATACCTCGTCGAAGACGTACTGGCCGTAGATGTCGGCTCCGGCATCCGCGAGGTAGTCCTGGGTCTTGGCGACACGAAGGGTCGCTACGCCGGCGAGGGCGTGTTGACGGGCGGTCATCGGGCTGCCTGCCGTGGTCGAGGCTCCGGCCTTCTGGGCCCGGGAGCTGCCGTTCCGCCCGCCATCAGACGTCGGGGCGTCCCCCGCCCCGTTCGACCCACGCTCGATCGTGATCATGCGATTCGGACCCTCCGCCACGGAATGCTTGTGCAGGTCGCACGAGAACAGCGACCTCTCGGCCAGTGGTCGTAGCGTAATGCATCCGGGCTCGAATGATCACCCGCGATCCTCGCGACTTGGTTGTGCATGTTGCACAATTCTGGTCGCCACGCCAAGCGCGAGCCTGAGGTCCGAATCGGAGAGGTCCCAACCGCCGAGCGACTCGAGCCGGGCCACCCGGTACGCGATCGTGTTGCGGTGAAGGCCCAGCCGGGCAGCGGCCTCGCCGAGGCTCGTCGTCTCGAGGACCGCGCGGAGGGTCGCCACCCGCTCGTCCTGGACGCTCGCTCGGCCGACGAGGATCGGCGCGAGCAGCTCGCGTGCCTGGCGCAGCCCGTCGGGCAAGTTGTGGAGATTGCCCAGCAAGTGATAGGCCGGTAGCCGGCTCGCCCGAGCCACTGCCGGCGGCTCGTCGAGCGCCTGAACGGCCTCGAGGGTCGCCCGGGCTGCCTGCTCCGCCGCCGGGCGTCCGCCCGGCTCAGCGAACGGTCGTGAGACGGCCACGGTCCGGCGGAGGAACGCGGCGATTCGGCCGGCCACCTGCAGACCAGCCGAGTCGTCGGCCGGCGCGGCCGCGACGATTCGCAGCTCGAGGCTCTCGCTCGTCCCACGGAGGGTCGCGCGACGCGGCGGCAGGAGGAGCCGGATCTCGGCCCGGGTTGCGTCGCGGGTGGCGCGATCGTCGCCGCTGTCCTCGTCGCCACCCTGGCGCGCGAGCAGGACGACCCACGGCGGTCCTTCGGCCGGCAGCGGATCGCCACGACGCGTCTCCTCGCGGGCGTGGCCGACAGCGGCGTCGCGGGCGAGCTCGAGGGCGAGGACCGCCGCGATCCGCCCGGCGGCGATCCGCTCGAGCTCGCTTGGCGGCTCGTCGCCGAGCAAAGCCAGGTGTCCGCCGGTCCCGGGCTCGTCGGCCGGCGCCGGGATCTCGACCCGGAGGATGGCCGTGGAGCGCCTAGCCAGGTAGCGGCTGATCGAGGCCGCGGCCTCAGGCAGTTCGGCCGGGGCATGGACGGCGATCGGGTCGCCGCGCCGGCCTTCGATGACGACGGCCCGGCCGAGGAATGCACCGATCGTCGCCGCGAGTGCATCCAGCCCGCCGCCCCGGAGGGCGAGTCGCGACAGCTGACCCTCGAGCTCGGCGGCCCGCCGATCGACCTCCGCCCGACGGTTGACGAGGAAGCCGATCACGCTCCGCTCGAGGGCCACGGGATCCTCGCGACCGACCCGCAGGACTGTGACCCCGGCGTCCGACGCAGCACTCGCGAGCGTATCGACCGCCTCATCGTCGCGGTCCCCCTCGACGATGAGGACAGCCGGCACCCGGGCTCGAGCGAGGGCCGCCGCCAGCTCGTGGATCTCGTGCGTGTTCGGGGCGACGATCGCCAGGGCCGGTCCCGGGATGATGGCGAGATCGCCGGGTTCGAGTGCATCGAACGCCGGCACGCGCGCCTTGAGGACGCGGACCCAGATCACCTCCCGGTCGGCGCGAGCCGGCTCCAGGGTCGCCGCACCCATCGGCCGGGCGAGCGGCAGGATCGTCCGGACGAGATCTCCCAGCTTCGCCACGACCGCGGGCCGAGTCAGGCCGGGCGAGGGGGCGCGACGGACGGACGTCGCGATGCTACGAGGTCGTCGAGCAGCCGGCCGAACTCCCGCTCGACGTCGACGTAGCGATCGGACCGCGCGACAATGGCGAGCTCGCCCGTCGGCAAGAGCCTCGTCCAGATCCGCCGGCGCGGCAGGTAGAACGTGATCGCGATTCCGGTGATGAGCGACGCGAACGCGGTCCAGACGATCCCCTGACCCGGATCGTTCTTTGCGATCAGCAGCGTGTACTCGCCGAACCCGAGCACACCGACGCTGAAGTCCGTGCCCCGGGCGGGCGCGGCCTCGCGGGCGGCCAGGGCCAGCGGAAAGAGGTCCTCGACGATGGGCGTGCCGTCGGCCTCCTCGCCGACGACCCGGTATGGCGCGACGAGGACGACCCCGGTCCCGTCGTCCTGGCGGCGAAGGAGGAGCGACAGACCGATGTCCCGGCCCGGGACGGACAGCGTCCCGAACGGCGACCCGGCTGCCACCCCGTCGAGCGGCACCTGCCCGTCCCAGAGCGGCTTTCCGTTCGAGTCGCTGATGAGCAGGTGGACGGCCGGCCCGAACCCGTTCTGATGGAAGGTGTAGCCGGCCACCCCGAGCGGATCATTGACGCGGATCGTCTTGCGGGCAATCTCGCGGCCGTCCTGGTAGACGGCGAGGTCCGTCGTGAAATCCGTCGCCTGGCCCGTCTCGAAGAACCCCGGCGCATCGAAGCCGAGGTTCTTGACGAGCAGCAGGCCCGGCGTCCCTATCGGTTGGACCGTTAGCGAGTCGCCCTCGGTGACGATCAGTCCCTGCTCGTCGCCGAACACCGAGGTCACCACCGCGGCAAGGAGGAAGAGGATCAACCCGAGGTGGGTCAGCAGCGTCGCCATCTTCGTGAACTGGTGCCGGTCGCCGTAGACGTAGCGGACGCCGTCGACCTCCGCCTCGCGGAGCTTGAAGCGATGCCGTCGCAGCGTCGAACGAACGGCGTCGGCCCCGACGCCGCTCATCGCCGCGCGATCCGGAAGCGTCGGCAGGAAGAACGGTTCGGGTTGGACGACCCGCACGTCCGCCGACTGGCGCCAGAGCCGCGGGGTCCGGTCGAGCGTGCAAACGACGATCGATATGACGAGGACGAAGAGTCCGACGGTGAACCAGGTCGAGGTGAAGATGTGGAAGACCTGGAGCTGCTCCAGGGCGTCGACGATGCCCCTCCCGAGGACGCCGTCGTAGCGGTCGTGGATGTCGGCCATCGCGCCGGCGTAATCGGACGCGGATCGGAAGGCGAACCCGGGCAACTGGCGGATCGTCATCCCGACGACCGCGAACAGCGACAGCACGATGATCTGGGCAACCGCGAAATTGACGGACGTCAGCAGGCGCCAGACTGCCCGACCGAGCCGGGCCAGCGGGTCCGGCTGGGCGGACCGCGCGTTGGCGGCCCAGGTGACGACCGGACTTGCGATCTGAGGCTCCTAGACGGACGCGGGGGCGGGTGGCGCCGGCTCCGCCGCCTTGCCGGCCGCTGCCCGCGCGGCCCCGAGGCCGTGCTCGAAGTCGGCGACGAGATCGTCGAGATCCTCGAGCCCGACAGAGCAGCGGAGGAGGCCCGGCGGGATCCCGGCAGCCGCGAGCGCGGCGTCGTCGAGCTGGCGATGGGTGGTCGACGGCGGGTGGACAACCATCGTGAAGACGCTGCCCAGCGAGGCCGTCAGCTCCGGGATCGAGAGGCCGTCGATGAACGCCCTTCCGGCCGACCTGCCGCCGGCGAGCTCGAAGGCGAGCATCCCGCCGCCGAGCGCCAGCTGGCGCATCGCGACGTCGCGCTGCGGATGGCTTTGGAGCGATGGGTGGTAGACGCGGGTCACGCCGTCCTGACGCTCGAGCCACGCCGCGAGTGCCGCGGCCGTCGCGGCGTGGCGCTCCATCCGGATCGCGAGGGTCGAGATGCCGCGAAGGACGAGGAACGCCGAATGCGGGGCGAGCGACGCCCCCGTGTCGACCTGGAGGAGCCGGACCGCCTCGATCAGCTCATTCCCACCACTGACGACGCCGGCCAGCACGTCGCTGTGGCCCGACAGGTATTTCGTCGCCGACTCGACCACGAGGTCAGCCCCGAGCTCGATCGGGCGACAGAGGTACGGCGAGGCGAACGTGTTGTCGACGACGTAGAGCGCCCCGTGACGGTGGGCGGCCTCGGCAAGCGCGGCGTGGTCGGCGACGACGATCGTCGGGTTCGCGATCGTCTCCGCGTAGAGGACCCGGGTCGGTGCGGCGGCGAGCGCGGCCTCGACGGCATCCAGGTCAGTCACGTTGACGTGGTCCGTCGTGACGCCGAGCCGGCCGAACACGGTGCCAAAGAGCGTCCGGGTCGTCCCGTACGACGCCTGCGTCGCGACGATCCGATGGCCGGCCGAGACCAGGGACCCGATTGCGGCGTGGATCGCCGCCATCCCGGAGGCAAAGGCGTAGCCGGCCTCGGCGCCTTCGAGCTCCGCGACGGCCGAGGCGAGGGCGGCGACCGTCGGGTTGTCGATTCGGCTGTAGGCGTAGCCGCGCTGCTCGTCGGTCAGGACGGACCCGAGCGCGGCGGCGTCGTCACTGGAGAACGTGACCGTCTGGTAGATGGGGACCGATGTCGGCCGCTGGTCGACGCGCGGCAGACGGTGGGCGGCCCGGATCGCGCGGGTCGAGAAGCCAGCGGTCCGATCAGGCGAGGGATTTCGCGGCGAGTGGGGGTCGTGATCCGGCATTGCCGGATGCTACACCGAGTCGTCCGCGGCACCACCGACGCCGACGGGGAAGCCCATCACCCGGTTCTTGCCGGCGCGTTTTGAGGCGTACATCGCCTGGTCCGCGCTGATCAGCAATTCGTCGCTAGTGCGGCCGTCGTCCGGATAGCTGACTACGCCGACCGAGATGGACGCATGGATCGGCCGCCCCGACACCGGGATGTTGAGCTCGGTCACCCCGATCCGGACCTTCTCGGCGAGGACGTAGGCACCGGTCGGGTCGGTTTCGGGTAGGAGGACGACGAACTCGTCGCCGCCGTACCTCGCGGCGGTGTCGATCTTCCGGACGCCGGATCGGATCACCTCGCTGACCCCGCCAAGGACGCGGTCGCCGAAGTAGTGGCCGTTCCGGTCGTTGATGGCCTTGAGCTCGTCGAGATCCATCATCAGCAGGCAGAACCCGCGATTCGAGCGGGCGCTTCGGGCGATCTCCCGATCGACGGCGGCAAAGAAGAACGTCCGATTGAACAGGCCGGTCAACGGGTCGATCGTCGACAGCCGGATCGCTGCGTCGCGCGAGCGCCGCTGCTCTCGGGCGATGACCATCGCGACATAGGCCAGGAGGACGAGGGCCGTCAGGTTGATCCCGACCTTGGCGATGACCTCCCGGGCAAGCGGCTCGCCGACCGGCGAGGAGATCGCGAAGATGTAGGCGAGGCTCGCGATGGCGGCCAGCGCAAACGTCACGCGGGCGGACACGACGAGCGCGGCACCTCCGACGATGAGTGGGAACGTGAAGAAGAACGGGCTCTCGTTGCCGCCGGTCAGCAGTACGAGGAGGGTCGCGAACGTGATCGCGACGCTGCCCTCGACCACGAACTTCGCGCTGCCGAGCGAGGTCGGCGGCAGCAGATCGTGGACGACGAGCACGAACAGTCCGGCCGTCGCGAGGAGCGCGAAGATCGCGGGTTGCGTCGCCGGCCAGAGGCCCGTCACCGCGACGATCGTGGATGTCGCAAGGATGAAGACCCAGCTGACGATCCGGACGACCCGGTCGTAGGCCCCGGTCGGGACGCCGTCCGGCTCGACGAGCCCGGGAGGGTCGCCGTGGGCATAGGAGAACTCGGTTGCCACCTGATCGCCCAGATCGGCCTGGCGCCCGACCGACAGCGGGCTTCGCCGCCCGAACATCGGCGGGACGAGCACGACGGCCATGACAACCAGGTTGGCGACGACAGCGGCCAGTAGGAGCGTCAGGATTGGCTCGAGCGCCACCGGGTCGACCTCACAACGCGCGCATTGGGGCGAGGGTCGTGCCCCGTGCCCCCCATCTTAGTTGGTCCATTCGTTGCGTCCTACCTGGTCCCCCACTGGTAGGACTGCTTCACCATACGCAAATAGACGAAGGTTTCGGTGTCCCGAACGCCATCGATGGTGCGTAGACGCTCCGCTAAAAAGCGGAGCAGTCCCTCGTTGTCCTCGCACACCGTCTCGATGAGGATGTCGTACGTCCCAGCGGTGATGACGACGTAGTCGACCTCGGGGAACTCCGCGACCGCAGCCGCGACCGACATCAGCCGGTCCGCCTCGCACCGGATCCCGATCATCGCCATCTGCTGGAACCCGAGCTTGAGCGGGTCGGTGACGCCGACGACCTGGAGGATGCCGCGATCGACGAGTCGGTTCGTCCGGGCCCGGACGGCCGCCTCCGACACGCCGAGCTCCGCGGCGATCTGGGTGAACGGCCGGCGGCCATCTTGCTGGAGGTGCTCGATGATCCGTTTGTCGAGGTCGCTGACCTCGTCGCTTGTGCGGCTGGATGTACGCGGCCTGGCGGTCGTCACGGCGTGGCGCTGGCGGACGCCGCGGGTGACGCCGGCGCGGCCGTCCTGGTCACGACGGGGACCATCGACCGCTGCTCGAGCGGCCAGAGAAGGGGGTCGAGGAGGGCGACGATCGCTTCCGCCTGGCCCTGGCGGGTGAAGTCCGGAGCCGCCGGAATGCCGGTCAGGGGTCCGAACTCGACGAGGATGTTGAGCCCGACGAACGCGTACGGCGAATTGCCCTGCGCTGGCGGCTTCCCGGGGTCCCAGCCGATCGCCGCTCGAAGCACGGTGCCGGAGCGGTATTCGCTGATGACGAGCGGCCAGTTGCCGACAGCCGCGTTGATCCGCTTCACCAGCGGCTCATCCGCTCCGCCGTTGGTCGCGTTGTTGACCTGCAGGTCCAGGTCGCCCGCACGGACGGCCCGGAAGACCTGGTCGGCCGTCGCGGGCTCGGTGAGGTGGGGATTCGGCGTGATGACCGGCGTCGGGCGCACCGTCGGCGAGGCCGATGGAGGAGGGGGACTTCCGCAGGCGGTGACGAGCACCGTCGCCATCACCGCGCCGGCCGCGAGGCGGGCAGCGCGATTCGAAACTCGCATGATCTGCCCGATCCTAGCACGGTGTTCGCACCCATCGCCCCCCTGACCTATGTACTTAGCGTCCCATCCAAGCGTGGCAGCCGTCAACCACTGTCGAGGTCGCGGAGGACAAGTGCGAATCCCTCGATCGACTCGCGGCTGATCGGGTCGATCACCAGTTGGACGTGGTTGATCCCCGCCTTCGCATAGCCGCGGAGCTCATCGGCCATCTCCGCAGGGGTTCCTTCGAGAGGCTGTACGGCCTGGGCGTCGGAATCATCGCCCATCATCCGACCGACCCCGCCTGGCATCCGAACCTGGACCGCGACGGTCCGCTCGATCGTCGTCGGATCGCGCCCCACCTCCGTGCAGGCGGCGTCCACCTTCGTCGCGAGCGGCGCGACGCCGGCTGGCGCGTTGCCGGTGTCCGAATACCACGAGTTCCATGAGTCGACGTGGGGCGCCGTGATTCGCAGCATCCGCGGACCGTTCGATCCGATCATCAGCGGCGGACCCGCGAGCCGCGGCCCGCGGGGCAGAATCTCGCAGTCTCGGGCGCTGTACCAGGTTCCTTCGAAATCGATCGCGCCCTCGTGAAGCAGCGTCCGGATGATCGTGAATGCCTCTTCGAAGCGGTCGATCCGGTGGTCGAACGGGATGCCGAAGGCGCGGAACTCGGGCTCGTTCCAGCCCGCCCCGAGCCCCAGCACGAATCGCCCGCCCGAGATCTCGTCGATCGTGATCGATCGCTTGGCAAGGATCGCGGGGTTGTGGAAGTTCGTGCACGCCACGAGCGGGCCGAACTCGACGCGATGGGTGGCCGCGGCGATGGCGGGGAGGAGCGCCCACGCTTCCCACGGGCCGCGTGGGGGCCGGTCCGGCCAGCGATAGAGCAGGTGCTCGCCGAGCCAGATCGAGTCGTAGCCAAGGTCCTCGATGGCACGCGTCATGTCGAGGATCTCGTTCCAGCGGACCTCGCGCTCGACCTCGGGCAGCTGGACGCCCACCTTCAGCGGACGGGACATCGTGTGGACCTCCGGTCGTGCGGGCCTTGCCGATGCCGCGATGGTAGCGGGCGATCAGGTGGCGGAGGTTGCGACCCTGCGAGTGTGGAGGAGCGGCGAGGCGAGGAAGAGGTCGGCACTGGCCACGTTCGTCGCGATCGCCACCTTGTGGACGTTACAGACGCGCATGACGGTCTGGATGTCCGGATCGTGGGGGTGGGCGCTGAGGGGATCCGTGAAGAAGAAGACGGCGCGGATTTGCCCGACGGCCACAAGCGCCGCTATCTGGGCGTCGCCGCCCAGCGGGCCGGACAGGACGGATTCCACCTCCAGGCCGACCTTGTCACGCAGAAGCGCGCCCGTTGTCGCGGTTGCGATGATGTCGAACTCTGCGAGGCGCACGCGGTTGTACGTCGCCCATGCGACGAGGTCTGCCTTGCGGCCGTCGTGGGCGATGACCGCGAGCGTGTCCCTATCCGTCATCGCGTCGGTGCTCCTTGCCTGGCGCGGCATAGCCGCGGAGGACGCTGTCGACCACCCGCTCGGCGAACTCGACCGTCAGCTCGCCGCCGAACATCAGTCGGAAATAGACGGGACCTACGAGCAGTTCCGTCGCGATCTCCGGGTCCGCATCGAGCCGAAGGTCCCCGCGTTCGATCCCGCGCTTTACGGCAGCGGCGACCTGGGCTCGGCGAGATTCGACCACGGTGGCCCGGAACGGGTCCCCGAGCGAGGGGTTGATCGCGATCTGCGAGAGGAGGGCCCGGATCACCGGTCCGAAGTCCGTCTCGGTGACTGCGCGCATCGGGTTGAGGACGGCCGCGAGCAGCTCCTCGTGCGTATCGCCGGTCTCAGCGACGGCAACGTGGGGCGATCCAAGCTCAACGAGGAGCTCCTGCATCAGGCCCTCCTTCGAGGTCCAGTGCCGGTAGATCGTCGCCTTGCCAACGCCGGCGCGGGCCGCGACATGCTCGAGGCGAAGGGCGGTGAAGCCGCCATCGATGAGCAGCTCACGGGCGGCATCGAGGATTGCACGGTGTGCCCGGCTGCTGCGGGGACGGCCGGCTCGGCCAGGCGACGCGGCGGGCCTCTCGTCCGGCTCGCGGAGCGACGCGTCTGGATTCTTGACGATCATTCGCGCTATGATACGGAACGGATCGTATTATAGCAAGGACGCCTCGCTCAGTAGTTATCCCCACCCCGGCACGCCGCCACGAGGACAACGAGCGCGATCGCCAGGATCGCGGCCAACCTTGGTCGGGATGCGGGCGACAACCGGAGGCGATGGATCACGAGATCCTCCGGTGCGAGCCGAGGTGGGGACCGGTCAGATGGGACCCCTGCCGGAACGGCGACCCGAGATGAAGCCGTAGCCGACGACCGCGATCACGGCGCCGATCACCGCGACGACGATCGTCGTGATGTTGATGCCGGTCACGAGGTCCTTGCCTCCCGTCACGATGCCTGCCAGGAAGCCGCCGATCAATGCACCAAGGATCCCGAGGACCACGTGGCCGATCACGCCGAGTCCCTCGTCACCCTTGACGAGATATCCCGCGAGATAGCCTGCGATCGCTCCGACGACGAGCCACGAGATGATGCCCAAGTGGTGCCTCCCTTTGCCGACAGGTACATGGAAGACCTGTTCGCGGCCACTCCACGATAGGCGCGATTCACCGACCGTGGCAAGGATGGAATCCCTCCTGCCAATCCGGTCGGTCATCTGGGCTGTCATCAATCTGACATTCCCCTCTTGCCAAGGCGGCGTAGCATCCGCTTCGAGCACCCATCGGGAGGGGATGTCCGATGACCGAGGATCGCAGCCAACTCGAAATCAACCTGGCCGTTGACGACGACGTCTCGCCGCTCGAGTTGGAGGAGTTGACCGCCGCCGTGCGACGGGAGTTGCTCCAGCTCGACGTTGCGTCGGTCGACCGCGTGTCCGGCGGTCCGGCACCCGAAGGCGCCAAGGGCATCGAGCTCGCGGCGATCGGGGCGCTGATCGTGAACCTTGGGAAGGCGACGCCGGTCCTGGGCCAGGTCGTTGAGGTGATCCAGGCCTGGGCGGCGCGGGCCCCGAACCGGACGGTCAAGCTGACGCTCGACGGCGACACGCTCGAGCTCAACGGGGTGTCGGAACGGGACCAGCGTCAAGTCATCAAGGACTGGATGGCCAGGCACCCACGCGCTCCCCGGGAGCCGGCCACGTGACCGCAAAACGGAGCGCGCTGATCGTCGCGACCAGCGAGTACAAGGACAGCCGCCTCACCGCCCTCGAGGGGCCCGGTCACGACGCCGAAGCGCTGCGGACCGTCCTCGAGAACGCGGAGATCGGCGGATTCGATGTCCAGCTGGCGCTCAATTCATCGGTCGACCTACTCCGCAGGACCCTCGAGTCGTTCTTCGCCAATCGCGGCCGCGATGACCTCCTGCTCGTCCATTTCTCCGGCCACGGTCTGAAGGACGACGACGGCCAGCTGTACCTGGCCGCAGCCGACACGGAGATCGATCGATTGCTGTCGACCGGTGTCGACGCGGCCTGGGTGAACCGCCTGATGAGCAAGTGCCGATCGGAGAGGATCGCCTTGTTCCTCGATTGCTGCTTCGCCGGTGCCTTCACATCGGGCATGGCCCGGCGAGCCGGCGTCGACACCGCCGGCGTCAAGGAGCAGTTCAACGGAAGCGGCCTCTTCGTGATCGCAGCATCGGATGCGATGCAGTACTCGTTCGAGGGCGGCCGGCAGGTCGGCGATGTGCCGGAACCGTCGCCCTTCACGAAGGCCCTCGTCGACGGCCTCCAGAGCGGCGAAGCCGACCGCGACGAGGACGGCCACGTCTCCATCAATGAGCTGTTCGACTTCCTCGAGGACCGAATCCGCGAGACGTCACCCTCGCAGACACCGACCAAGTCGGCCTTCAACCAGGTTGGCGACTGGGTGATCGCGCGCAGCACCCGCGTTCCGAGCATCCGGCTGCTTCCGGAACACGTCCAGAAACTGCTGAAGAGCGAGGACGCGCTCGACCGATTTGGTGCGCTCCTCGACCTGGGGCCGCTGATCGAAGGCGACGATCCGCGGCTCGCTGACGCCGCCATGCAGGCCGTCGAGAAACTCGCCGCCGACGACAGTCGCAGAGTGGCTGCCGCCGCGCAGCGAATGCTCGGCCAAGAGGTTGCGAAGCCAATCTCGACCACGGACGAGGCCCGCCGGGAGGCGACCCCGATCGAGGCGACGCCATTGGTGGCGGAGGCAGCGGTCGCGACGCCGGCGACCCCGGCCGACACCGCGCCTGCCATCCACCCTCCAGTCCCTGCTCCCGCGGCCGCAACGATGGCGCCGCCCGCTTCCGTCGCCCCCGTCGAATCGGTGGCGCATGCTGCATCGGTGGCACCGCCGCCTGCCACACCGGTGATGCCGGCCGTTGTGACTCCGCCCGTCGTCGCGCCGCCGCCGACCGCAGCGCCAACGGCTGCCCCGGGATGGGGACACGTGCCGTCTGCCCCTAAACCGGCCGCAGCGACCGGCCCGATCTGGGGCCAGGCCCCGAGCGGGTCCGCGAGTGCGGGCCAGACGGTTGCGCCCTTGGCCCAGGGCCACGGCCAGCACCAGCAGTCGACCGGCGTGCCATGGAGCCTCGGCAGAGCGGCCGCCCGGGCGGCCGTCGGGTCGCTCCTCTGGGTCGTGTTTCAGTTCTTCTGGACGCTATCGACGACCCCGGCGCTTCTGGAGGACCCCGACGCCCTCACGTTCGTCACGAGCGTCTTCACGGAGCTGGCCATCCTGATCTCGATCCTCACGACGATCGCCGTCGTCATCGTCGAGAAACTGGTGCCGGCCATGCGCCTCCCCGGCGGAAGCTTCTACCGAGCGGTCGGCGGAAGTCGATGGGCGGCCGCAGCGGTCCTCGGCGTGCTCGCGGGACTGACGATCGGCGTGGTCATCGAAGTCGCGTACTTCAGCACGGCCGAGGTGATCGGCCTGGACATTCCCGTCTGCGGGGCGCTGGGCTTCCTGGTCGCCGAAGCGGTGGTCGGCAAGTGGTTCGCCGGTAACCAGGAGCGATCCCGAGCGGCGTGACCCGGGTGCGTGCGGCGCTACTTGCGCGCGTAGCTGAGCGGAAAGTCGATCTCCCAGGCATCTCCGGCGACCCCCATGCCGCGCTCCCAGCGGCCATCGATCGTCATGCCGTCGGACGAGATCTCGCCGATGAAGCGCTGGTTGAAGCCCGGCCCGTTGGGGCCGTTCCAATCCTCGCCGGGGGCTCGCCAGATCTTCCAGGTGGAGCCTTCGATGGCCATCATGAACAGACGCTTGACCCCGCGGGCGTCGAAGTAACGCATCGGCTGCGGTTCGCCCACGGGCGCGCCGCCGATGATCGAGACGCTATCGGGCACCTCCGCGGGCTCGCCCGCCGAGCTGAAGACGATGAACTCGCCCAGGCGTTCGACCTTCGCTTCGACGGAGATCTTCATCGGCGGGTCGATCGGGACCTCTCCTTCGCCGTGCCATTCGCCGATCAGCGGCTCGAATTCCTTCAATGCCGGACTCCTTCGGCGGATCGCATTAACCAATGAGACCCGGCAAGGGTTGGTCGGGGTGGTCGGATTCGAACCGACGATCTCCTGCTCCCAAAGCAGGTGCGATGCCAGGCTTCGCTACACCCCGATGCTCGCGTGTATGGGGCACGATACCCGACGCTCAGCTGCGGGCGGCCCTGTCCACCTCGGCGCTGATCGGTGGCTCGGCCCCGGCACGGGTCGTGGTCAGGCCGGCTACGGCGATCGCGAGGACCGTGGCTGCCACCAGCGAGTCGCGCTGGCCGGCGTCTTCGCGCCGCAGGCCGGCACCGATCCACGCCGAGAGAAACCCGCCGCCAAACGCATCACCCGCCCCGACCGTGTCGACCACGGTCGTCGGAGGGATCGGCAGCTTGTCGATGGCACCCGCGCTGACGATCCGAACAGGCCGCGGGCCGTCGGTGAGGAGGACCGCCTGCGGCCCCAGCGGCAACAACCCGCGCGCGGCGCGAACTGGCGGGGCACCGGGTCGCAGATAGGCAAGGTCCTCGACGCTCGCCTTGACGATGTCTGTCCGCGCAAGAACGCGGTCGATGCGCGCCCGGTACGCGGCCACGTCGGCGATCGCACTCGGGCGGCAGTTGAGGTCGAGCATCACCAGGATGGCCCCGCCGGCGGCGGTGGCGAGTGCTTCGATCGTCGTCGCCATCGGCTCGACAACGAGGCCGAGCGTCCCGACATGAAGCGCGACGGTCTCGGGCGGCAGGCCTCCGGGCAGGTCGCTGAGGACGAGGCCGGCGGCAGCACTTCCCTCGAGGAGGAATTCATAGGTCGCAACTCCGTCCCGATCGACCCGGGCGGCGGCAACCGGCGTCGGATCGTCCGTCGCGACGACCAGCCCGATCGCGACGCCGTCGGCCAAAAGTCGCGATCGAAGCAGGATCCCCCGGTCGTCGTTTGACAGCCGGCCCACGAAGGCGACCCGGCCGCCGAGCCTGGCGATGGTCCGGGCAACGTTGTACGGACCGCCACCGGGGACCTCGACGACCCGGCCGTCAGCCGACTCGATCCGATCGATCAGGGCTTCGCCGGCGACGACGATCATCCGGGATCCATCGCCCCGTCCTGATCGCAACGGCGTCCGAAGGCCGGCTCAGCAGTTGCGGTTGCGCCTGAAAATGATGTCCGGGCCGCCGTTCAGCATGAACTCATGGACGAAGCGGACCCTGGTCTTCAGGCAGTTGTCGTTGACCCGGTGGCCGTCGCCGGCGACCGCGAAGAACGTCCGGATATCGGTCGCCTTGTTCCCCCGGGCGTACGTCCGCAGCGATCCGGAGTTGAGCGCAATCGCATAGTCCGTGCCGCCCGTGCCGTCACCAACGAACGTATTCCCATCGATGATCGCGTCGTATGCGTTGCCCACCTCGATGCCCCAGTCCGGGCTACCGCGAAGATCGAAGGTGTTGTAACGGATCAGGGCCTTGTCCGTCTCGGGAATGCTCATCAGGACAGCGCCGCCCTTGATGCTGTTCCGTTCGACGACGGAGCCCCATGACTGCTTGAGCTCGATGCCGAACCAGCCGATGTTGCCGGCGCCCTGGTTGATCGTGTTGTGGCGAATGACGGTGCTCTTGTTCTGGACGCCGCCGTGCACTTCGCTCTCGTTGCCGCGCGACGTGATCGGCGAGACCTGGTGTGTCTTCGTCTGGATGATCGTGTTCCTGGAGATCAGCGTCCGATCCGCGCCAACCCCCTCGCTCCAGATCTGGACCGCGCTTCCGGTGAGGAGCTTGAAGCTATTCCCGATGATCCGAGAGCGGTCCTTGCCGTAGACATTGATGCCCGTGCCGCCGCCGAGGAAGCCGACTCCCTGGACCGTCACGTCATCGGCCCGGATCTCGACCGATGCGAGCCAACGATTTCCCGACGGAAGGACGAGCGTTCCACCGCGAAGCTTCACGCCGGCTCCGCTGATGCGGACGACCCCCGTCAGGCGCACGCCGGGCAGGAGGCGCCATGTCTGGTTGGCCACCGATGCGTTGAGGAAGCCGGCGTACGTTCCGGCCGGGAAACAGACCACTCCGCCGTTGCCGGCCGCATTGCGGGCACTCTCGACAGCCGCTGCAGTGAAGCCGCGAACGGTCCTGGTGCACGTCGCGGGGGCAGACACGTTGGCGGTTCGGGCGGAAACGTCGCTCCGGGTGGCGGCGGACGCCGCCACCGAGGGCATGACGAGGGCGGCTGCGACCGTGATCGCGCTCAGCAACAGGAGGCGCCTGGGGCGAGGCGAGCGAGCCTGTGACGGGCGGTCGGCGGCAGGTCGGGTGTCTCTCACGTTCAATCTCCCGTTGCGCGGTGACCGCCCCGAATCGCGCCGGCGGGGAACGCAACCGGTGACGGGCGCGAACGGAATCCCTGCCTCGGCGGGTCTCGCGGCGACTCCAACGTGCGAACACGTGACGGACAGGCCACCGCACCACCTGGGTGACGGCGCGAAGCGGAAGCCCGGCCCGGAACCGATTGCTGGGGTCTTCGGTAGGGGTCCGGTGGAGCACCTTCAGAGTACCAAGGATGGGCAAGCCCGGCTCGGCGACCTTTCCGGCGTCCATCACCGCGGTTACTTGCACTCCCAGCGGAACAGCCGCCGGGGGTCATGCGTCACACGATGGACGCCGGACGGTCACTGGCAGGCTGATCGACCGTCCGGCGTCGCCACACCCGGCCATCCGCCTCCGGCGCTAGACTCGGCGCGGCGGCACCACGCCGACGCGCGGCGGCACCACGCCGACGAACGGCCGCTTTCCAGCAGGAGACAAACCCGTCATCGCACACGCCCGCCGCGTCCAGCCCGACACGCGCTCCACCGACCCGCGCCGCCTCTTCGCCGCCATCCTGTCCGCCGTCCTGCCCGGACTCGGCCAGGCGATCAATCATCGCGGACGGCCGGCCGCCATTTTCGCTATCCCGTCTCTCGTGCTCCTCGGCGTGGCCTGGCTCCTGGTTCAGCTGAACACGTCGTCGATGCTCCTCGCCCACGCGATCGTGCCCGGGACCCTCCAGCTGCTGCTGATCCTCAATGGGCTGATCCTGGTGTGGCGGCTCATCGCCGTCTTCGAGGCCTTCGTCGATCGGCGCTACCCGGGCAAGCCCGGCCGGTTGGGCGGGGTCGGCCTCGTCGTGGTGCTCCTGCTCGTCGCGCTGCCGCACGTTGCCGTCCACGTCTACGGTGCAAATGCCTTCACGACCTTCGAGCGGATCTTCGCTGGCGGTGCAACGGGCGGGCCGGACGACGACCCCGGCTCCGCGGGCGGGCCGACGCCACAGCCACGCGAGCGGGTAAACGTCCTGCTCATGGGGATCGACTCCGGGCCGAACCGGACCCAGGCGCTGACCGACTCGCTGATGGTCATCTCGCTAGATCCAGTGGGCCAGACGGTGTCGATGGTCTCGATCCCGCGCGATCTCGTTGACGTCCCGCTCGGCAACGGCGACACGTTCGCCCCCAAGATCAATTCGCTCCTCGGCTACGCCAACCGCCGGCCGACCGAATTCCCGCAGGGCGGCACCCGGGCGCTCGAGGACGCCATCGGTGCGCTCCTAGGGGTGCCGATCCACTATTACGCGAAGGTCGACCTGGCCGGCTTCGTGACGATGGTCGACGCTGTCGGTGGGGTCGACATCGACGTCGCTCGACCCCTGTCCGACGCGAACTACGGCGGTTTCGGGGTCGGGCCGGGCTGGTCCGTGGGCGTCGGGCCACGTCACTTCGACGGGGCGAACGCGCTGGCCTACGCGAGGATTCGGAGGGCGGCCGGCGAGAACGACTTCACTCGGGCCGGGCGCCAGCAGGAGGTCCTGATCGCCCTCCGCAACCAGGCGGCACAGCCCGGCAACCTCGTAGGCAGGCTGCCTGCACTACTCGGCGCGGTAGGCAACACGTTCCGGACCGATTTTCCCCAGGAACGGCTGCCCGAGCTCGCGGCGCTGGCCGAGGAGATCGGCGGCGATCGAGCGACGCAGGTCGTCATGACCTCGCCGATGGTCAAGTCAGGCGGCCGGAACCATCCCTACGGCTCGGTCGTGATCCCTGTCCCGAAGCGGATCGCCCAGATGGTCGCAATCGTCTTCACCCCGGCCGGGACGCCGCCCGGAACCTGGCCGATCCCCAAGGCAACGAAGTCGCCGTCGCCCTAGCCGCGCGGTAGATCCGGGCTGCTCCAGCGGCCGCGCGGCGGCTGCCAGCTCTCGAAGCGTTCCAGCAGGCGGTCGAGGTCGTCGTCGACGAGAAGCAGGTCCCGGTGGCCGGCCGCGAGGAATCCTTCTGCCTCCGCGTGGTCGAGGAACGCGACGAGTGGGCCGAAGTACCCGGCGACGTCGAGGGCTCCGACCGGCTTCGCGTGGAGCTCCAACTGGGCCCAGGACAGGACCTCCGACAGCTCCTCGAGCGTCCCGAGGCCGCCCGGCAGGGCGATGAACGCATCGGCGAGCTCGGCCATCGCAGCCTTCCGCTCGTGGAGCGTCGTGACGATCCGCATCGCGGTGACGCCCGGGTGGGCGAGCTCGCGCTCGATGAGCCCCGTCGGGATGACGCCCGTCACCCGGCCGCCGGCGGCCAGCGCCCCGTCTGCGAGCGCACCCATCAGCCCGATCCGGCTGCCGCCGTAGACGAGCTCGATTCCACGGCGGGCGAGCTCGCCGCCCACCGCCGTGGCAACGTCGGCGTAGCGAGGGTCACGCCCGGAGCTCGCCCCGCAGAACACGCAGATCCGTCGCAGGCCCGGCACCGTCAGAACCCGAGCTCGCGAAGGATCGGGGTCATCCGCCGGGCCGCCGCCCCGCGATGCGAGATCCGGTTCTTCTCCTCGGGCGTCCACAAGCCCAGCGTCCGGCCACCCGGAGGCTCGGAGATCGGCTCGAAGATGGGGTCGTAGCCGAAGCCACCGTTTCCTCGCGCCTGGGTCGCGATCCGCCCGCGGCAGGTCCCGCGGACTGCGCGGATCGGCTGGCCGCCGCGGGGGCCGGCGGCGGCGGGGAGAGCCAGCGCGAGGACGCAGACGTAGCGAGCGGTGCGCCGCTCCGGTGGCAGTCCGGCCAGCGCGGTCAGCAACTTCGTGTTGTTGTCGGCATCCGTGGCCGTTTCGCCGGCATAGCGGCGGGTGCGGACGCCGGGCCCACCGCCCAATGCCGCCACCTCGAGGCCGGAGTCGTCGGCGATGGTCGGCAGGCCGGTCGCCCGCGCACCGAAGCGTGCCTTCAGTCGGGCGTTCGCCTCGAACGTCGAACCGGTCTCGTCGACGTCACCCTCGACGCCAAGATCGTCGAGCGTGACGAGCTCAGCGTGGTCGACCTCGAGGAGGTCGCGCAGCTCACCGAGCTTGTGGGCGGAGCGGGTCGCCACGAGGAGCCGGGGCCGAGGCGCGGCCACGCTCAGCGTTTGACCGTCGCGAGGACCTCGGCCTGGGCGGCAAACAGGCGCTCGAGGCCGGAGGTGGCCAGGTCCATGAGCCCATCCATCGCGACGCGCTCGAAGGGCTTGCCTTCGGCCGTCCCCTGGACCTCGACGAAGGTCCCGGTATCGGTCCCGACGACGTTGAAGTCGACGTCGGCGCGGGAGTCCTCGCTGTAGTCGAGGTCGAGGAGCGCCTCGCCGTCGACGAGCCCGACGCTGACGGCCGCGATCCGAGCGATGAGATGGCGATCCATGCCGTAGGTGATCAGCGCGGCAGCGAGCGCGACGTAGCCGCCCGTGATCGAAGCGGTCCGCGTCCCGCCGTCCGCCTGGAGGACGTCGCAGTCAACGGTGATGGTCCGCTCCCCGAGTCGGGTCAGGTCGATCGCGTCGCGCAACGACCGGCCGATGAGCCGCTGGATCTCGTGGGTTCGCCCACCGAGCTTGCCCTTGACGGACTCGCGATCGGTCCGTTCCGCGGTCGCCCGCGGCAGCATCGAGTACTCGGCGGTGACCCAGCCCGTGCCCTTGCCGCGGAGATGGGGCGGGACCCGGTCGACGATCGACGCCGCGCACAGGACCTGCGTGTCGCCGACCCGGATGATGCACGACCCTTCCGCCCATTTCTGGACCCCGAGCTCGAAGCTGACTGGGCGGAGCTGGGTCGGGACGCGGCCGTCGGCACGCGTGGTGGGGCGATTCCCGATCGTCATGACTCGCTCTCCTTGCTCGCCGCGACGGCGGCACGCTCTTCTGTCTTGGCGGTGTCCCAAAGGGCGTCGAGCCCCTCGAAATCGAGGTCGCGCAGCGCAACGCCGCGTTCGGCGGCCTGGCGCTCGACGCTTCCGAACCGGCGGCGGAACTTGTCATTCGCAGCCCGGAGCGCCGCCTCCGCCTCGATCCCTTGCCAGCGGGCGACGTTGACGAGGACGAACAGCAGGTCGCCGTATTCTTCCGCCTTCTCGGCAGGAGTCGCGGCTTCGCGGAGCTCGGCGAGCTCTTCCGTGACCTTGTCGAGGACCCCCTCGATCGACGGCCACTCGTAGCCAATGTTCGCCGCCCGCTCCTGCATCTCCTGGCTGGCGGCAAGGGACGGCAGGATCCGGCTGACGCCGTCGAGCGCGCCCTTCTGGGCGGGCCGGACCTCGTCCCGCGCGCCTTTGGGCTCGGACGTATCGTCCGCCCGTTCCTCCGCCTTGATCCGTTCCCACTGGCGGTTCACGTCTGATGAGGTCCGGACCTCCGCGTCGCCGAAGACGTGTGGATGGCGACGGACGATCTTGGAGGCGATCGCGGCGTTGACATCGGTCAGATCGAACACACCCTCCTCGGCCGCCAGCTGCGCGTGCAGCACGACCTGGAGGAGCAGGTCACCGAGCTCCCCCGCGAGAGCTGGCGTCGGGCCGGCTCCGAGCGCGTCGTAGACCTCGTACGCCTCCTCGAGGAGGTGGTTGCGGAGCGATTCGTGCGTCTGCTCGCGATCCCACGGGCAGCCGTCGGGGAGTCGCAGTCGGGCCGAGATCCACGGCATCGCCCAGGGGCTCGCGACGTTACGGTCGGGATCGAGCGGGGCGAGATACAGGGGCTCGGCGAGATTGGCCGCCTGGAGCTCGCCGACGGAGAACCATGAGTCCGACCCGAATTGCCTGACAACGTGATCGGGTGGGTACATGCGCCCGATCAGGTTCTCGGGATCGCCACCCCCGGGACCGTGGCGCCCGGGAAGAGGTTCGGCGGGGACACGTTGACCGCCTGCGGGCTGCAGCATCGCGAGAGGAACGAGCAGGACCGGGCGCGACGGCTCGATCGGTGTGGCGACGAGCCGTTCCGCGGCGACGATCTGGAGGCCCGCTGCGAGGTCGAGCCCCCAGCGAAGCCGTGCCTCTGCGACGAGCGCGTCGAGCACGGTCTCGCGCTAGCTCAACGCGAGGTCGACGAGTAGCTCGCGCGTGATCGTCACGGCGTCCTTCTTCTCGCCGTACCAGTTCTGGAAGGCCGCGGATTCGATCGTCGTGAGCTGATCGGCGTCCGGGGTCTGGGTGCGCTCTTCGACGACCTTGTAGAGGAACACGCCCGCGTTCTTGACATCGACGACCTGGCTGTACTCGCCGATCGGCGTTTCGAAGATCGCCCGGATCAGGCGCGCGTCGAGGAGACCCGGGGCAATCCAGCCTTTGTCGCCACCCTTGCCCGACTCGTTGCCGTCCGAATAGTTGCGGGCAATCTCGGCGAACTCTGCCCCACCAACCAGCTGGTCGCGAAGGAGCTTCATCTCGTCCGTGTCCGGCGGGCGGTACATGACCTGGATCACGTGCCAGCCGAAGTCAGTCTTGACCGGCTCGAGGATGTCGCCCGCCTTGAGATCGTCCTTCAGGACCGCGTCGACGAACTCCTGGACGAACTGCCCGTCGTCGTCGATGTAGGGCAGCTTGCCACCGGTGCCCGTGTCGCCCTGAGCGGCCGCCTCGTCGCTCTTCTCGCGCGCCAGCGCATCGAATTTCGAGGGATCCTTCTCGAGCTCGTCATAGGCCGCCCGGGCCGCGAGCTGGGCCTTGGACCACTCCGGGTCCTCCGGGGGCAGGTCCGCCGCACCGGATGGATCGTCCTTCGGGGAGAACAGGATGTGGCGGACCTTGATCGCCTTGTCCGACGGCGGGGCCTGGGGCGCCTGGATTGCGATCTCCAGGACGTGCCGCTGCTTGTCGGCCTTCGTCGCCTCCGCCACTGCCGCGTCCTCGAGCACCTGCCGGACGACCTCGGTCTCGACGACCTTGCGATAGCTCTCGAGCTTGAGGCCGGAATCGACGAGTTTCGTCGTCCAGGCCTGATCGACGACCGCCGGCGCGATCTCCGTCACCCTGCCGATCAGGTAGGTTCCGCCCTCGGTCTCGAGGACCGCGGTCGGCGTGTCCTGCTCGGCGGCGAAGACGGCATCGATGTAGCCCGTATCCTCCGCCGCGTCCTTGTCGATCCAGCCGAGGTCGCCGCCGGACGCCTTCGAGCTGTCGCTCGAGATCGCCTTGGCCACGTCCTCCCAGGTCTTGGCACCCGACTTGATATCGGCGAGGGCCTGGTCGGCGATCTTCTTGGCCGCGTCCTTCTGGGCGGCCGTTGGCTCCGTCTTGCCTTCGTCGATCTCCGGCGGGATCGAAATGATCCAGGCGTGGCGCTGTTCCGGGGTCGTCGACTCCTCGACGATCTTGGCGTCGATCTGCTCCGGCGTGATCGTGATCCCGGCCTCTGTCGCGAGCCCGGCCTGGATGCGGGCGTCGATGAGCCGCTCGATGACGATCGGCGCGAGCTGCTGCGTGCCGCCCTGCGAATTGAGGGACTGGATCTGCTGGTTGGCCTCGGCGCTCGTCAATCGGCCGGCGGCAAGACTCGCATTGACCCTGGCGACCGCCTGCTGGATCCGCCAGACCTCGATCGCGCCACGCTCAGCGAAATCGTCGCGCGTGATCGTCTGGCCGTTCACGGATGCCGCCGGCGCCAGGTGCTCGCTGTAGTACCGCACGACCGCGACCCCGACGAGGATGATGAGAGCGAGGACGACGGCGATGCCGAAGCCGATGTTGAGATAGAAGTTCCGCCGGCTCTGGCCATCGCGCGAGGGGCGATGCGGCCGATTTACGACGGGTTTGGCTCGGAAGGTCATGGGGCGTTGCGGTCCTGCCGTGATGATGGTTCAAGGGGATCGGACGGGTCCGGTATCGTACCGTACCGGCCCAATCTGGCACCTCGCGGCTCGCGAATCACGGGCGGTCGGGCGCAGGCTCGCCGGCGTGCGTCGGGGGGCCACCCGCGAGGCGATTGACGAGCTCGATGTAGCCGATCGCCTCTCGCTCCCAGGCCGACGCCTGGACGACCTCGGCGGTCCGGGCAATCGCCCGTTCGCGCCCGGCCGCGTCGTCGACGAGTGAAAGGATGGCCCCGGCCATCGATGCCGCGTCGCCCGGGTCGTAGGTGACGACCGAATCGGGCGGGAACGTTCGCTCGACCATCGGCAGTCGCGATGCCACGACGGGCTTGCCCATTGCCGCGTACTCGAAGACCTTCGTCGACAGGCTCACGTCCGTGAACGGATCGCGCCGGGTCGGCGCCACGCCGATGTCCGCCCGGGCGACCGCCGCCGGGACATCCTCGATCGGGATCCTGCCGTGGAACGTCACGAGCTCTTCCAGGCCGAGCCGGGCGGCGTGCTCGACCAGCCGCTCGGCGGCATCGCCGCGGCCGAAGATGTCGAGGTGGATGCGGAGCGCCGGTCGCGAACGCCCGATCGATGCAAGTGCATCGAGCAGGACGTCGAGTTCGTACGTCGGCGTGAGCGCCCCCGCGTAGACGAGGCGGACCGTCCCGTCGGCGGCGAACGATCGCGACTCGTGGTCCGTCGGGTCGAAACGCGCGAGTGACGGACTGTTGGCGACGACAGTCACCTTCTCAGGCGAGACGCCCAATCCGATGAGCCGCTCGCGCATCGCCGGGTTGACCGTCACGGCCGCGCTCGCCAGGCCGATCGACGCGCGTTCCTGGATCCGCAGCAGCCGGTAGGCGATGGGATTCGCGGCGCGCGGGAAACGGCTCCGGAAGAACTCCGGCATCGCCTCGTGCAGGTCGAGAAGGACGGGGACGCGAACCAATCGCAGCGGCAGCGTCGCCACCATCAGGAAGTCCGGGAGCGTGTGGACCTGGACGAGCCCGTAGTGGCGGCGGCGGTGAGCCGCGGTTACGGCCCACGCGGCGCGGAACAGGAAGCCCATGTACTCGAGGAGGTACGTCCCGAGGCCCGCGCCCTGGTGGCGCTGGACGTTCAGGCGGCGGACCGACACGCCGTCGATCTCGTCCCGTGGCGGGTCATCGGGCCGGCGGAGCGCGAAGACGTCAACCGGACGACCGGCCGCGACCAGCGACTCCGCTTCGCGGCGGACTCGTGGATCCTCGTCGTAGTAGGAGTGAGTGAGCATCGCGACCGGCCGGCGCTCCGCCGGCTCGGCGGCGTGTCCCTCGCCGTCGGTCGTGCTCAGCCGCCGCTCCATCCGGCGCCCAGCCTGAGCACCTGGCGAGGCCGGACATCGCGACCCTGCGAGCTGTTGACGGTGTCGACGACGAGCTCTGCGCGCTCGTAGACGTTGGCAAAGTCGATCGCCCGGTGAGGCGTCACGACGACGACCGCATCACTAGTCCGGAGCAGCTCGTCGAGGCCGACCGATTCGCGGGACGTGCCGTCGGCGTCGCGGAAGGCCGGCACGTGCGGATCGTGGTAGGCGACCTCGGCACCACGCCCGCCGAGCCCGGCGAGAATTCCAGCGGCCGGCGAGTTGCGGGAGTCGCGGACGTTCGGCTTGAACGCGACCCCGAGCACGCCGACGCGGGCGCCCCGGAGCGCCTGTCCCCGGTCGTTGAGCGCCTCGGCGACGAGATCGACGACGTGGCGCGGCATCGCGAGGTTGATGTCGCCCGCGAGCTCGACGAAGCGGTCGACGAAGTCGAACTCGCGCGCCCGCCAGGCGAGGTAGTAGGGGTCGACCGGGATGCAGTGCCCGCCGACGCCGGGTCCCGGCGTGAAGCGCATGAACCCGAACGGCTTCGTCGCCGCGGCGTCGATGACCTCCCAGACGTCGAGTCCCATCCGTTCGCAGAGGAGCGCTAGCTGATTGACCAGCGCGATGTTCACGTTCCGGAAGACGTTCTCGAGGAGCTTGGCTAGCTCGGCCGCATCGGGCGAGGACAGCTCGATGACGTTGTCGTTGATCCGGCCGAGCAGCGCGGCGGCACGGTGCGTGGCCGCCGGGGTCGTCGCGCCGACCAGACGGGGTACGCCCTTCGAGGCACTCGCCGGATCGCCCGGGTTGACCCGTTCAGGGGCAAACGCGAGGTCGAAATCCTTCCCGGCCTTGAGCCCCGAACGCTCGAGCTCCTCGCGGAACGGCCCGGTAGTCGTCCCGGGAAAGGTCGTCGACTGGAGGATGACGAGCTGGCCGGCCTGGAGTCGTTCGCAGATGAGGGCGGCGGCGGAGAACAGCGGACCGAGATCCGGATCCTTCGAGCTGGTGATCGGCGTTGGGACGCAGACCACGATGACGTCGGCGTCCGCGAGGTGGGACTCCGGCGGCTGGACCACGCTGAGCTGGCCGTCGAGGGCGGCCCGGAGGCGATCGTCCGAGATGTCGTCGATCGGCGACCGGCCGGCCGATAGCTCGGCGACCCGCGGTCCATTGGCGTCGATTCCCTCGACCTGGAGGCCGGCCTCGACGAACGCGATCGCCAGCGGCAGGCCGACGTAGCCGAGGCCGAGGATGGCGATCCGGCTGTCGGAGCCGGGAGCTTCCGAATTCAACGGCTCCTCCTGAATGGTGACGCGAGGGTTCGGCGACAGGATATCCGGATAGCCGGTCGGCTCGGACGAGCCGGCTGCCGACGTGGGAACATACCGCCGATGTCTGACGAGCCGAACGGCCCGATCGTCACGGACGGAGACGGCGCGAAGGCTCGAACGTACGATCCCGAGGCATTCTGGGAGTCGCGCCTCCGCGGTCGCTTCGATATCGCCTCCGCAGGCTTCCGCGGGATCGGCAAGACCTTCAACGAAGCCCTCTACCGGCAGCGGGACGTCGTCCTCCGGCGGGCGATCCGCCGGTTCCGGCTGCGGGTTGCGGGCGCCGACGTCGTCGAGCTCGGACCCGGCACCGGCTTCTACGTCGAGCGCTGGCGCGGCTGGAAGGTCGGGTCGCTGGTCGGCCTGGACATCACGTCCGTCGTTCCGGAGCGCCTGTCGGCGACGTTCCCGGAGTATCGTTTCGCCCAGGCCGACATCAGCGAGCCGTGGCCGGTCGCCGACGCCAGCGCGGACCTCGTGACCGCGTTCGACGTCATGTTCCACATCGTCGACGACCGGCGATTCGAGGCCGCACTCGTCGAAGCCGGGCGCGTGCTCAGGCCAGGCGGCCACTTCCTGGTCTCCGACCTGTTCCTCCACGGCGAGGCGTTCCGGGGCTACCACCAGGTCAGCCGGACCCTCGAGGAGTACGCCGTCGCGCTGTCCGCGGCAGGGCTCGAGATCGTCGGTCGGCTGCCGATCTTCGTCACCATGCACCCGGCGCTCGACGTCCCGGCCGGCTGGCGCCGCCGCCTTGCGGAGCGATGGTGGTCCGCGCTGGAGGCGAAGCTGCTCGCGAGCCCGCGCCTGGGACGGCGGATCGGGAGCGTGCTCTTCTGGATCGACCGGATCCTGACGAAGCCCTTCCGCGGCGGGCCGTCGACCGAGCTGCTGCTGGCCCGCAAACGGTGACCTCACCCCGCGCCGGGGTCTGGGCCGGCCTGATCGGTGTCGGTGCCGCGATCGCGGTCGCGGTTTCGATCCAAGCCGGCGGACCGGCGATGAACGACCCGGACTCTGCGGCGTCGGTCGTCTACTTCCGAAGCCTAGTGGGTACCGAGCCGCTCGAAACGTTCATCTCGACGACTCCGAAACCACTCCTCACGCTTGTCTACGGCCTGGCCTGGACGTTCAGCGGGGACTGGCGGACGCTCGGCTGGCTGACGATCGCGGTCTTCGGCGTCGCCGTCGCCTGCGGGGCGGAGCTGCTCCACCGGGTCGCCGGCCGCGCCGGCCGCGCCGCGGCGGCGTTCCTTGTCGTCGCCATGACGCTGTCGCCGGTGCTGGCGCTCGAGGTGTCGCGGGCCAATTCGGTCGTCTGGGCCGTCGCCGGCTGGCTCGCCGCCGGACTTGCGCTCTCCGGTCCGAAGCCGCGGGTCTGGCTGGCAGCAGCCGCCCTGCTCGTCGCCTTCCTCAGCCGGACGGAGACGATCGTCCTGCTCGCCCCCGCGACGCTGTGGATCGGCCTTCTCGCCCTGCGCGGCCAGTCCCCCGAAGCGCGGCGCCTCGCGCCGCTCCTTGCAGCGTGGCTGGCGCTGCCGATCGCCTGTCTGCACGACCTGCTCCTGACGGGCGATCCGTTCTACTGGCTGGGCGTGCCGGGCGGCTACACCGCGATCGTCGCACCTGACATCCGGCCACTCCGCCCGCGGGAGCTGATCGGCGAGGTTGTCTCGCGGTACGCGGGGATGCCCATCCTGGCGGTGCTGGCGGCTGCCGGCGGGCTTCGTCTAGCGGTCCTCCGCCAGTGGGCGGTCCTCGGTGCGATCGCGAGTCTCACGGCTGGCGTGATCGCGCTGCTGCTCGTCATCACGTGGCGCCAGGTGTATGTGACGACCCGGTATCTCGAGCAGGCGGACATCGGGGTGCTTGTCGCCGCCGCGATCGGTGCGGGCTGGATCGCGCAGGTCGTGAGCGCGGCGGTGACGTCGCGGCTCGTTGGAGCCGACGAGGGGCCGCGGCGCGCCGTCGGGCCCGCGCTCGCGATCGGACTAGCGATCGCGATCGCCGCGGTCATCGCCGTCCGGGATCTGCCGGCCGCGGTCGGTGGAAGCATCGCGGCGGAGCTCGAACGGGTCAGGACGACGAGCCGCAACGCGGACCTGGTCCGGCCGCGCTTGGCGGCGATCCTGGCAGCCGCCCCGAATACAGCCCCTCAGACGATCGAGGGGCCGGCGGGGCTCCAGGTCGTGGACACCCGTCGGGCGACGATCCTCGTGCCGCGGACCCTCGTCAACCGGCTCGTGGTCGACCTCGACGCACCGATCACGAGGCTGGCCGACAGCTGGCTCGCGATCCGCGGCAGCGGCGGCGAGCCGGCCGTGTCGCCCGGCCAGGTCATCTACCACGACCGGGCGGGCGATCTTCGGCCGGAGTTGTTCGCATCCTTCGAGATCGCCGCGCCGACCACGTGGGGCGCGTTGCGGTTGGCCCCGTTGTTCACCGACCCGGGCGCCGGGATCTGGATCGTCGAGCTGTCAGCCTCCTGAGGCGCGGTCGGGGACCGCGAGATGGGCCGCGATCAGGCGGTGGATGGCGGGATAGGTGAAGGCGCGGCTCGCCTCGAAGACGCGCTCGCCTGTCGACCGATACAGGTCCGGTTCCATCAGGACGCGGCGGATGAGCGGCAGCGCGTCGGCGACACGATCGATGAACAGCGGATAGTCCGGGCCGAAGAGCTCGACCTGGGTGGGGGTCCGCGTCAGGACGACCGGAACGCCGACCGAGGCATAGTCGAGGAGCTTCGTCGAGACGACCAACTCGTTCATCTGGGGACCGTGGGCGTAGTCCCAGAGATTGAGTGCCACGCCTCCCTCGGCGAGGAGATCGATCACGCGCTCGCGAGGCAGCGAGCCGTGCCAGACGACGCCGGGAGTCGTCTCGAGCCGCGACCGCAGGCGGGCCTGGTAGCCGGGGTCGTCCTCGATCGGCATGATCTTGTCGCCGGCGATGTGGAATTCGAGGTCCGGCAGCTCCGCCCGCAGCTCCGTGAGGAAGTCGATCATCCGCTCGACCGGATAGAACGGGTGGAACTTGCCCGTGTAGAGGAGCCGCCGGACCGGGCGCGAAACGTCCGCCCGCGGTCCGGCCTCGGCTGGAATCCCGGGCGGGAGCAGGACGGTCTTGCCGCGAGCCTCGGGCACGACCGACTCGAGCAGGCGCCGCATGCCCTCCGATTGGACGACGACGAACTTCGAGGCCGCGGCGATGCGCGTCATCTGCTCGCGATACTCTGGGTCGGATGGGTCGCGCTCCGGTTCGAGGATGTAGCAGCTCCACATCCGGTTCTGGAGGCTCGGCCGGTCGGCTGCGACCAGGCAGAGCTGCAGCGAGCGGAGGAGGATCGCATCGAAGGGTCTCGCCCGGTCGAGCCGCTCGATCAGGTCGAGTGCCTGGGTCGTCGTCAGGCCCAGCGTGCGGGCCGCGAGACGCGGATGGGCATCGACGAGGCGGACCCGCGGGAGTCGCCGGAGCGCGCCAGTCATGACGTCGCGGCGGACCGGCGAGCGGAGCGGGATCGTGACTTCGAGGGCCGGATCGACGAGGAGCGTCTCCGTGACGCTCTGGACCCAGATCGTCGAGCCGTCGATCTGGTTCATGTTGGTCGGTGAGTAGAGCAGGACCGACCGGCCACCTGGCGGGAGCGGCGGGAGCTGCGGGAGGCGTGGTCGGCTGATCGCCCGGAGGACTCGGTCGAGGCCGCTGACCCGCCGAATCCGGCGGATGGCACGGCTCCATGCAGGAGCGACGGGATCTAAGGTCATCGCCGCGGATTATCACCCCGTGACGCTCGGCCGCGAGGGCCGCGGCCGATCCGATTCTCCGTGCTACGCTCCCGCCGGATGGCAACCACAACCCAGTCGCGGTCGTTTCGTGCTGCACGCCGGCCCGGCTCGCTGGAGCTGCTGACCGAGGGAATCCGCGACGTCTGGTCGCGCCGGCGGCTGGCGCGCTACCTCGTCCGGGCGGAGCTCCACAAGCACGGCGCCGACACGCTGCTCGGCAACGTCTGGTGGTTCCTCGATCCACTCCTCCAGATGGCGGTCTACGTCGTCTTCGTCTCGGTGATCCTGGGTGTGGGCGGAGAGGACTACCCGCTCTTTGTCTTCTGCGCGATCCTGCCCTGGAAGTGGTTCTCGTCGGCGGTCAACGACGGGATCCTTGCGGTCACCGCGCGTGAGCGGATCATCAAGCAGGTGAAGTTCCCGAAGATCGTCCTGCCGGTCGCGGCAACGCTCGGCGGCATCGTCAACTTCACGTTCGGGCTGGTCCCGCTCTTCGGGCTGATGCTGGCGTTCTACGCCGAGCGAATCACCCCGATGCTCGTCCTCATCCCGGTCATCGCCGTGGTCCAGTTCGTGTTCAGCCTGGCCGTCGCGATCTTCGTATCGGCCGTCAACGTCTTCTTCCGCGACATCGCCAACGTCGCCCGACACGCCCTCCGGCTGTGGTTCTACCTGTCGCCGGCCCTCTATTCCTTCGAATCGGTCGCGGACAAGGGCGGCGGACTGGTGGGGACGGTCCTGTCGTTCAACCCGTGGACGGTGCTGTTCGAGGCCTATCGCGCCGTGATCTATCACGGGAAGCCGCCCGATTGGGGTCCGCTGCTCGTCTTCCTCGGCGCGTCGCTCGTGATGCTCGCGTTCGCGATCATCGTCTTCAAGCGCGTCGAGCCCACGTTCGCGAAGGTCCTGTGACGGAGCGGCTTTCGTCGGCGACCGCGCCGTACGCGATCGACGTCCACGACCTGGGCGTCCGGTACAACCTGCGCCTGACCCGCCAGACGACCGTTCGAACGTCGTTCCGCGACCTCTTCAAGCGCAAGGACGGGCCTAACCATTTCTGGGCGCTCCGTGACGTCAGCTTTCGGGTCGTCCACGGCGAGAGCCTGGCCGTCATCGGCCCGAACGGCGCGGGCAAGAGCACGCTCCTCCAGGTTCTGGCGGGGATCATCCAGCCGAACGAGGGGTCCGTGGAGGTCATCGGCGACGTGTCGAGCCTGCTGACGCTCGGAGCGGGGTTCGACCAGGACCTGTCCGGCCGCGACAACATCCGCCTGGCAGGAGCGTTCCTCGGCGTCGATCACCGCGAGATGGAGCGACGCCTGCCCGGGATCGTCGAGTTCGCCGACATCGGCGAGTTCATCGACGCCCCGATCAAGACGTACTCGTCCGGGATGCGCGCCCGGCTCGGCTTCTCGATCGCTACCGCCGTCGATCCGGACGTGCTGCTCATCGACGAGGTTCTGGGGACCGGCGACGAGGTCTTTCGGGCAAAGAGCAAGCAACGGATCATCGAGCTCACGAAGGCGGCGAAGGCGATTGTCCTCGTCACCCACGACATGGGCTGGGTCACGGAGTTCTGCAACCGGGCCCTGCTGCTCGACAAGGGCCACGTGATCCTGGAAGGGCCGCCGGCCGAAGTCGTGGCGCTCCACCAGGAGCGCTCCGAGCGGGCGCGGGTCGAGCGCGAGGCGGAGCTCGCCCGGAAACTCGCCGCGGTCGAGGGGCGCCAGGTCGAGGCGACCGGCTGAGCGTGTCCCGCGGACGAACCAGGTGACGGGCGGGCCGGACGCTCCGATCGACGTGCTCGTTGTCGCCTCGTGGTTTCCCGCCTACGAAGACCCCGGGGCGGGGCGCTTCGTCGCGGACCAGGTCGAGGCGCTCGATGCGACCGCGGTCGTGCGGCCGGCAGTGCTGTCGTTCGATGTCGCTCGGCTCTCCGGCGGCGCAACGTCGCGAGCTCGCCAGGCGGCCGTCGTCCTCGATGCCGCGGCGGCGGCGATTCGGGAGGCCGACAGTCTATTCGTCACCAACGCCCGCGGCCTCCGCCCCACCATACCGGTCGCCCGACTGATGATCCCGGAAGGGCTGACGCGCGACGCCGGCGTCGGCCATGCGGCGGTCCATCGCGGGCTGGCGCTCGGCGCACTCGGCGAGCGCCTCACGAGTGGCACCGCGAGGGCTGCCGGAGGGTTCCGGACTGGGATCGTCCACGCCCACACGGCCTACCCCGATGGCGCCGCGGCGATCCGACTCGCCGATCGGCTCGACTGGCCGCTGTTCGTGACGGAGCACGCGTCGTTCGTCGACCGGCTCATCACGGACCCGACGCTGCGCGGATCGATACGCCGCCGTCCTCGCCCGCGCGACGCGCTTCTTCGCGGTCGGCGAGATGCTGGCCGGCGAGCTGCGGGGCGCGTTCCCGGAACACGCGGCGAAGGTCGAGGTGCTGCCGAACGCGGTCCCGGTCGACATGTTCCGGCCGGGATCTCCCGCCGACCGCGTCGCGGACCAACTGCTGTTCGTCGGCTACTGGAAAGCGTCGAAGGGCCTCGAGAACCTCCTCCGCGCGGTCGCGATCGTCCGTGGGTCGCGGCCGGCGGTCACGCTGCGGCTCGTTGGACGGACCGCCGACGCCGCGGAGGAGCGAGGCTGGCGCGAGCTCGCGACCGAGCTGGGGATCGCCGATGCGGTCCACTTCGACTCGGCCCGGGACCGGGCCGGGGTCGCGGACGCGATGGCCACGGCCAGCGTCTTCGTGCACCCGAGCCCGCGCGAGACGTTCGGGGTCGTCGCGGTCGAGGCGCTCGCTTCGGGGCTGCCCGTCGTAGCCACCGATTCCGGCGGGGTCACCGAGATTCTGGGAACGGAACCGGAGCGGCTAGGGGCGATCGTCCCACCGAACGATCCGCCGGCGCTGGCAGCCGCGATCCTCGCGACCCTCGAGCGACGCGACGAGTTCGACCCGACCGTCCTTCGGGCGAGCGTCGAACGGCGCTACGGATCGGCCTTCGTCGTGGAGCGGCTGATCATCGCCTATCGCGAGGCACTCGCCGGCCGCAACGAGGCCGAGGGCTCGAGTCCGCTCCAACTCCCCGTTGCGAACGGCTCGGGGGCGGCGGGAGTGAGGCCGCCCGGCCAGCCGCTCGTCGTCGTTGCCCTGGACCGCGCGCGGGCGGTGGAGCGGATCGCGCCGCTGCCGGAGTCCGTGCGTCGGGACATCGTCCTCGTCACCGCCTTCGAGCCGACCGGGACGCCTTTACCGCGGGTCGGGCGGGTCGTCGAAGTCGCGATCGACGCGGCCTGGAACGTCGTCGCCCCCGCACGATCCGTGCGACGGAGGACCGGCATCGTCGGCCGCCTCGCGAGGCTGGTCGCGGATCCACGCGGCACGGTGGCCCGCCGCCTCGGACGCGGCGCCGGTTCCGACGGAGCGCTGGCTCCTGCGACGAAAGCCATCGGGCGCCTCGTCGCGGAGCTCGGCGGGGCGGAGGTCGTCGCCCTGGACGGTCACGATCACGTGGCTACCGCGCCGCTCGTCCGGGCGGGGACGATCCAGCCACAGGTCGGCGGGCTGCGTCGCCTGGCCGACGAGCGAGGCGACCGGGACTAGGCCGGACCGGACGGCAGTTCGGCCCGCGGATCGCCGGCGAGTGAGCGGATGAGCGCCCGGTACGCCGCGGCTCGCGGCGGCCAGCCGAACTCCGTGGCACCGAGATTGGCGATCTGCTCGCGCCATTCGGCGCCACCGGGTCCGTCGAGCCTGGCAAGGACCTCGCGGATCGAGACGGCGAGGTCCGCCGGGGCCGTCGATGCTGCGATCGCGCCGAGATCGTGCTCGACAACGAGCCGCGCCATCACCTCCAGGCCGACCGGGACGACGACCGGCGTCCCGGCCGCGATTGCCTCCCAGAACTTGTTCGGGGTCGACAGCCGCTGGTTCGTCGACACCGGCGGCAGGGGGATGATCGCCACGTCGGCGGAGGCGGTCCAGGCACGGAGCTCGTCCGGGTGCTGCGCCGGTAGCGTCACGTGGCGACCTGCGAAGCGCGGATCGCGGTCACGGGCGAGGCCCGCGGCCATCCCGCGCCCGAACCCGAGCAGGACGAGCGCCGCGTCCGGGACGAGCAGCACGGCCTCGGCCGCCTCGTCGAGCCCCAGGCCGGGCCCGAGACGGCCCTGGAACAGGACGATGCGTGTCGAGGCTGGCAACGCAGCCGCGGCGCGAAGCCGGTCGGGTGGATCGGAGGTGTCGGCGCCGGCGGCACCGACCGCCGCCACGGGTTCCGGCAGGTTCTCGACGACCAATGGCGGCCGATCGAGGCGCCAGCGGGCGGCGAGGCGCACCGCCAGCGCGTCATTGACGGTGACGACCGCATCGGCGGCCCGGGCCCAGCCAGCCTCCGTCCGGGCGTTGCGGCGACGGACGGGTGCGGGAACGGCCAGGGCCTCGTTCGACTCCGCGATGTCGTCGATCGCGTCATAGACGACGCGGGTGGGTGCGCCGCTCGGGCCGATCGTGGAGCGCGCTCGTGCCGCGAGTGCGGCGGCGATCGTCAGCGATCCGCAGGCGTGGTAGAGGTCGGCTGGAGGCAGCTCGCGCGCCAGCGTCGCCCACCAGCCTCGGACGGCATGGGGCCAGGCGAGCCACCGTCGGGCGAGCAGGAATGGCGCGCCGAAGGTGCGGATGGCCCGTCGGAGCGCTCGTCGCGCCCCGCTGGCCGGGTTCCCGGTGGCCTGCCCCGCGGCGGACTGCCCCGCGGCGGACCTCGCGCCCGTCGCCGCATCGCTCGCTCCGACTATCGCCCAGGGCCCGGACGATCGATAGCGCCGGACCTCGATCTGGCCCACCCGAGCCGTATCGGGCGCCGGCTCACCGACCGAGCCGGGCAGCGCGGGAGCCACCGGTTCACGTTCGGGGAGGCCGGGCGCGGCCACGGCCGCGATCTCGACCGCGTAGCCCTCGGCGGCGAGCGCTCGGGCGATGCGGATCGAACGCGAGTACGGTGCCGCCGGTCCACCGACGAGCACCACGGCACGGCGCGGCGACGTCTCCGCGGCCGTCGCGGCCTCAGCGCTCACCACGGCCTGCCCGTCAGTCGGCCGTACTCGGCGAGGAGGATGTCGAGTTGCGCCTCCCAGCTGTAGGCGCCGTGGGCCGCGGCGCGCGCACGGTCTCGGTAGGCCGCCCGCTCTTCCTCCGGCGCGTCTAGGACGGAGCGAATGGCGGCGGCGATCGATGCAGGTGACGTCGGGTCGCAGAGGACACCGCAGCCGGTCTCGCGGACGATCGGCGCCATCCCCGGCAGGTCCGACGCGACGACCGGCACGCCGGCGGCCATGGCCTCGAAGAGCTTGTTCGGCGTGGTGAGGCGATGGTTCAGCGTCGTCGGCTGGATCGGCATCGCGACGACGTCGGCCGATCCGACCCAGTCGAGCAGTTCCGCCGGACCCACGGCGGGCAGCACGAACAGGCGCGCGGAGAGCCCCGGTTCGGCGGCTCGGGTCTTGAGCTCCGATTGGAGCGAGCCGTAGCCGAGGAGGACGAGCACGGTGCTCTCTGGGAACGACGGCAGCGCCTCGATGAGCTGCTCGATCCCCCGATCCCGCGAGAATCCGCCCTGGTAGAGCACCACCCGGGTGGCCTCGTTGAGATCCAGGCGCTCGTGGAAGAGGCGCTGGGGCGCGGCCGGTGGGTCGCGGCGGTACGAACAATTCATGACGATCAGCGGCATTGGGACGCCGAACCGGCGCTCCATGACCTCAGCGTACGGCTCGTTGACCGTGACGACGCGGCTCGCTCGGCGGGCCCAGCGCCGCTCAACGGCGGCGAACAGTCGGCGGGCGGAACCCGGGAGCCGGGCGACGTTGGCCGCGTCGACGTAGATGTCGCGCGCGTCGTAGACAACGGCGGCCCGATCGCGGCGCCCGAGGGCGAGCCCGATCGGGATGCCCATGTAGGCCATCGCGTGGACGAGATCGGCCGGCGGCGCGACGCGGCGGGTCGCGAGGCGCTGCGAGCGAACGGTCAACGCGATCGCGGCGAGACGGACGATCGCCGACCAGGCGGACCGGACGCGACCGACAGGGCCCGCGCGAGTCCGGGTCGCCGCCTGTGTCGATCCAGCGCTCCGGGCGGGCGCCGTCAGCCTCCGACGGACTCGACGAACGACCCATCGGAGAGGGCCGGGCAGCCCAGCTTCCGCTGAAACTGGCACGCGAATGATCCGGTAGCCGGACGGATGCGCCTCCTCGTCGGACAGGCCGGGCTCGCGACGGGCCAGGACGGTGACCGCGTGGCCGCGCGCCGCGAGCGCGCTTGCGATCCGCCATGCCCGCGAGTCGAACGCGCCGCTCGACGGCAGCACGATCGTCGCCCGCTGCGGGAGGGGACCGGCCGGTGACGCGGCCTCCGTCATCCGCCCTTCTCTAGTCGCCTGTAGAGCTCGACCAGCCGCGCCGATTCCGTCTCCCAGTTCCAGCGTTCGACCGCCGCCCGACGGCAGCGCGCCGCGAGTTCGGCCCACGCCTCGGGCGACAGCTCGACGATCTTCCGGATCGCCCGTCCGATCGACGCGGGGTCGGCCGGGTCGCACAGCTCACCCAGGGGTTGGTCCGGGTCCTCCGCCACGATGCCGCGCATCCCCGGAAAATCGCTGGCCACAACCGGCACCCCGGCAGCGAAGGCCTCGAACATCTTGTTCGGGGTCGACAGGTAGTAGCTCTGGCTGTGGGCCTGGATCGGCATCGCGGCGACGTCGACCGAGGCGACCCAGCTGACGACGTCGAGCGGCGGAACCGGGCCAAGGACGTGGATCCGGCCCCCGAACCGCGGCTCCGCGGCGAGCGCCTCGACCGCGTCGCGCGATGGGCCGAAGCCGAGGAAGGCAAGGTGGGCTTCCTCGAGGCCCGGCTCGAGCATTGCCTCGGCAAGCTGCTCGACGCCACGGCCCGGCCGCAGGCCGCCGTGATAGAGCACGATCCGCGCCCCCGCCGGGATTCCGGCCGCATCTCGGATCGCGTCCGAGCGCACCAGCTCGCCGACCGGCCGCGGCGGGCAGTTGTGGACGACGACGATCTCGTCCCTGCCGAGCCGCGGGCCAAGCTCCGCCGCATAGCCCTCGCTGACGGTGACGAGCGCATCCGCCGTGGCGGCCCACTCCCGTTCGCGGCGCGCGAGCCAGCCGACCGCCCACGACGGACGGCCGACGACCGCGCCCGAGGTCACGAACAGCTCGTGGCTGTCGTAGACGACGCGCGCGGTGCCACCGTGCATGTCACGGGCGAAGACCGCCGCCGGCAGGCCGGTCAGGTCGTGGCCGTGGTAGACATCGGCCGGACCGGCCTCGCGGGCAGCGGCCCGGGCCCAGCCGAGGTTGCCGAACCGCCACATCGCCAGCCAGTCGAGGCCGTCCATCCGCGAGCCGGGCGCGCCGCCGCGGTGGCGAATCCGTGACCAGAGCCGCGACGGTGCTCGGAACCAGCGCCACCAGCGGTTCCAACGGGGCAGCGGAACCCGGACGATCGCGAAACCCTCGCGTTGCTCGCGCTCGACGATCCGCGGGGTGTCCGGTCGGGTGATCCCGATGATCGTCACGTCGTGGCCGGCGTCGCCGAGTGAGCGGGCCTCCTTCAGGACACGCGCGTCGACGAGGACGTCGTTGCGAACGAACATGACGACTCTCACGGGCGAGCGCCCTCGAGGGCGGCGACGATCGCATCCGCGGCCCCGGCGGGAGCGAGGTCGAGCGCGGCGGCACGCGTGCGGGCCAGGTCCGCCGAGGATCTCCGCGGAGCCAGTCGCTCCAACTCGGCCGTGACTCGCTCTGTATCGAGCCCGACGACGACCATCGAGCCGCCGGAGTCCTCGACTGCCTCGACCCACTCCGTCGTCCCGCGAAGCACGAGGCACGGCACGCCCAGCCAGGCCGACTCCCGCTGGACCCCGCCGGAGTCGGTGAGGACGGCGGCCGCGTGGAGCTGCAGGGCGAGCGTCGATCGGTACGCCTGCGGTTCGACGACCCGGACATCTGCCGGGAGCTCCACTCCGGCCGCGTCGACGGCTGCGCGCGTCCCCGGGTGGAGAGCGAGGACGACCGGTCGGTCCGGGCTCGCCGCCGCGGCGAGGAGCGCCGCCCAGGCACGGATTGCTTCGAGGCTGCGGTTCTCGGCACGGTGGATCGTCGCGAACAGATAGCCGCCGGGCGCGAGGTCCAGGCCAAATCGCCGGGCGATCGACGGGAGCACGGCCGCCCCGTCGCGGACCTCCGCGGCAACGCGGGCTGCCAGGTCCTGCATCAGGTCGCCGACGAGGACGACGCCGTCGGCGATTCCCTCGGCAGCGAGGTTCGCGACCGCCGTCGGGGTCGGCGCGAAGAGCCAGCGCGACAGGTGGTCGGTCGACGACCCGGTTGTCTCCTCGGGCATCCGCCGGTCGAAGCTGCGCAGGCCGGCCTCGACATGGGCGACCGGGATCGCCGAGCTTCGACGCCGCGAGGGCGCCCGCGAGGGTCGAGTTCGTGTCGCCGTAGACGAGCACGGCATCCGGACGCTCATCCGCGAGGACCGGTCGCGATCGACGGCAGCATCCGCCCGATCTGCGTCGGCCGCCGAGCCGCCCCCGATCCCGAGGGCATGATCCGGCTGCGGCAGGCCGAGCTCGGCGAAGAAGTCACCGGCCATCGCGTCGTCCCAGTGCTGGCCGGTGTCGACGAAGACGTCGTCGTGACGGCGCCGCAGCACCGGCAGCAGCGCCGCGGCCTTGATCAGCTGGGGGCGCGTCCCGACGACGCTGACGATTCGCACCGGGTCAGCCTAGTGCGTGGCGTTCGCTGGGGTGGCGCCCGCAGCGCCGTGCAGGAGCGATCAGCTCGCGGTCGGAGCAGCGGCGGCGGCCCGTCCGGGCACGCCGATCCCGCGGTAGGCGACGCCGTCTGGCAGGACGAGGTCTCGGAGGCTGTCGCGGCCGTCGAACACGACCGCGAGTTCCGGGAACCAGGCCCGGGTCGAGCGTCGCGAAGAGCGGATCCGCCGTCTGGGTGACGATCGCCCGGAACGGACCCGGCTCGCCCCAGCGCCACGGCGACGGCGCCGATGCGCTCGATCTCCTCGGCGTCCAGCAGCGGGTCGAAGGCCGACACGACGGCGCCCTGGTGGATGAGCCGCTCGATCAGCGGCAGGGCCCGTGAGTAGGCGAGCTCGTTGACGCCGTGGCGGTAGGTCAGGCCGAGGACGAGGATCGGGACCCCCTCGCAGGCCGCCGAGCTCCTGCTCGAAGGGCCTTGATCGCGACGCCGACCTGGCCGTCGTTCGTTCGACGCGACAGCTCCACGAGCTCGAGCTCCGGCGCGCGCGACAGGAGGAAGTGCGGATAGACCGGGATGCAGTGCCCGCCGACCCCGAGGCCGGGCTGATGGATGTGGGAGTAGGGCTGGCTGTTCGCCGCGGCGATCACCTCGTGGATGTCGACGCCGATCCGTTCGGCGTAGCGGGCGAACTCGTTGGCGAGGGCGATGTTGACGTCGCGATAGGTCGTGTCGGCGAGCTTGCTGAACTCGGCCGCCTCGGCGTTGCGACATCGCGACGATCTCGGTGTCGAGGACCGCGTCGTAGAACGCCGCCGCCCGGGCCGTGGAGGCCGGCCCGATCCCGCCGACGAGCTTCGGGTAGGTCGCGAGGTTGCGGAGCGCTGCGCCGCTGTAGAGCCGCTCCGGCGAGAACGCCACGAAGAAGTCCTCGTCCGCCTTGAGCCCGGACGCCGCCTCGAGCCGGGGCGTGAACCGTTCCCGCGTGTCGCCGACCGGCAGCGTCGTCTCGAAGATCACGAGCGAGCCGGCATGGACGCCCGGGGCGATCGGCGTCGACCGCCGCGTCCATGTAGCGATAGTCGGGCTGCTGCTCGTCGTCGAGCATGACCGGCACGATGAGCACGACGACGTCGGCCTCGACGGGCTGCGGCGGCGCCATCGGTCGTGGCTCGGAGTCGGCCCGCGATCGTGCGCCGCGCGGACCAGCTCGGCGAGCCCCGGCTCCTCCTCGACGTGCGATCGGCCCTCGTTGATCGCGTCGACGACCGCCTGCTGGACGTCGACCGCGATGACGCGCCAGCCGTGGCCTGCGAACTGGGCTGCCAGCGGCAGGCCCATCTTGCCGGCGCCGACGACCGCGACCCGGCCGGCCGTTCCGGGCTCGCCCGTCCACGGGCTGACCTCGACCGCCTGGCTCGTGGCCGCACGCGTTGACCGGCAGCTCGATCGAGCCCCCGAGGAGGGACTTGGCACCGCGCGTCGGTCGCGACGACGATCGTCATGCGAGGGCGAACCGCGCGGACAGCGCGGACAGATCGATCGCGTTGCCACCCGCCGCCGACTTCGAGCAGGGACGTGGCCACGGCAACGGCCCACAGGCCGTCCTCGGCGTCGACGATCGGCCGGCCGCCGTTCCTGACGATCCCGAGGAACGCGTCCAGCTCCGCCGCGAGCGGCTCGGCGGAGGCGACCGGAAGCTCGGCCACCTCGCCCTCGAAGGTCGGCGCGTAGCCGCCGATCAGGCGCGGGTTGGTCGTGTCGGTCGCCCTGGTGAAGGTCAGGCGCTGGGTCAGGTAGTCGAGCTCGAACATCCCCTCCTCGCCGACGACGACGAGCTGGCGTCGCTTGGCCGGCGTCAGCCAGTTGACGTCGAGCATCCCGGTGGCACCCGGACGGGAAGTGGAGCAGCCCGAAGAGCAGATCCTCGTGGTCGGCGTGGATTCGCTGGGCAGTCTCGGCGTAAACGCGCGTCGGCCGCTCGCCGGCGATCCACGAGAGGATGTCGACGTCGTGGGTCGCGAGGTCGACGGTCACCCCGACGTCCCGGATCCTGGCCGGGAACGGGCCGGCCCGGCGCGAGGCGATCGCGTAGACCGGCCGACAGCCAGCCCTCGCCGATGCAGCCGGCCGAGCTCGAGGACGGCGGGGTTGAACCGCTCGACGTGGCCCACCTGGACGGGCACGCCGCGGTCTCGCGCCGCGTGCGACGATCGCGCATCCCCTCATCGACCGTGGCCGCGAGCGGCTTCTCGACGAGGACCGGCCGATCCCGCGCTCGATCGCCGCGAGGGCAAGGGGCACGTGGGCGGTGGTCGGCGCGGCGATCGACGATCGCGTCGAGCTCGGCCTCCGCGATCATCGCCAGCGGTTCGGCGAAACCCTGGGCGCCGGAGATCGGCTGTCGCTGCCTCGAGCGCCTCGGCGACGGGATCGGCGACGGCGACGAGGCGCAGGTCCGTGCGTCCGGCGAGGATCCGCAGGTGGTTGCGGCCCATCGACCCGAGACCCGCCAGGCCGACGCGCAGCGGCGCGATCACCGGCCGGGCGCCAGGCTCCGATCATCGGGCGGCGATACCGGCGTCGGGTGCTGCGACCGCGGTCGCGCCGCTCGCCGTGCCGGCGCCGAGGTGGCGCCCGACGGCCGTCCTGACGCGCGTCGATCACCTGCGTCCTGCTCCGCGTCGGTCAGGCCGGGGAACATCGGCAGGGCAAGCGTCCGCGCCGCGGCGGCGTCGGTCACCGGCAGGTCCGCGTGGAGGCCCCGCTCCATGATGTATGCCTGGCGATGGACGGGGATCGGGTAGTAGATGTCCGCCCCGACGCCGGCCTCGCGGAGGTCGGCGACGATCGCGTCGCGCGCTCCGCCGACGTCGATCGTGTACTGGTGGAAGACGTGGGTCCGGCCGTCGGGCGTGATCGGCAGGCCGATCGGCAGCTCGCCGAATGCCGTCGTCGTAGCGCGGCCGCGATCGCCTGGCGGCGGGCCGTGTTGCGCGGCGAGCTTGGCGAGCTGGGCGAGCCCGATCGCGGCGGCGAGGTCGGTCAGCCGGAAGTTGAAGCCGAGCATCTCGAACTGGTAGCGGGCCCGCATGCCCTGGTTGCGATAGAGGCGCAGCCAGTCGGCCAGCCGTCGTCGTTGGTCGTGACGAAGCCGCCCTCGGCCGTCGTCATGTTCTTCGTCGCGTAGAGGCTGAATGCGCCGTGGCCGAAGCTGCCCGCCTTGCGGCCGCGGAACGTCGCGCCGTGGGCCTGGCAGGCGTCCTCGACGACGGCGAGCCCGTGGCGGTCGGCGATCGCCCTGGATCATGTCCATGTCGGCGACGAGCCCGAAGAGGTGGACCGGGCAGATCGCCCTGGTCCGCGGCGTGATCGCGGCCTCGATCTGCTTCGCGTCGATGAGGTAGGTGTCGGGCTCGATGTCGATGAAGACCGGCGTCGCGCCGGTATACAGAATCGCGTTCGCGGTCGCGGCGAACGTGTGGGAGACCGTGATCACCTCGTCGCCGGGCTCGAGGCCGATCCCCGAGAAGATCGACATCAGGGCAACGGTGCCGTTCGACCATGGCGATCGCATGGCGGACGCCGATGAACTCCGCCCAGCGTTCCTCGAGTTCCGCGACCTTGCGCCCCTGGGCGATCATCCCGCTCCCGAGGACCTCCGTCACCGCCTCAAGCTCTTCGGGGCCGAGATCGGGACGGGCGATCGGGATCATGCTGGTGCTCCTTGGCGCGGGCCGGATCGCTCCTCGAGCGTCTCGGCATCAGGGACGTAGGCGTAGCGGCGGCCGCAGTTGGCGCAGAGGAGATCCGTGCGGGCGGCATAGCGACCGGGCTCGGCCTGGACAGGATCGCCGTTGGCGTCGACGAGGCGCGCCCCGCAGGCGCACACCCAGCCGATCCTGCGGGCCGGGCTGCCCGCGACGAGGGCGTGGTTCGGGACGCTCCGGGTCACGACGGCTCCGGCACCGACGGTCGCAAAGCGGCCGACCTCGACGCCGGCCACGACGACGGCACCGGCTCCGACCGATGAGCCGTAGCGGACGGTGATCGGCGAGACCTTCCAGTCGGTGGCGCGTTGCGAGCTCGCCGGTCGAGGTAATCGCCCGCGGGTAGCGGTCGTTGGTCAGGATTGCCCCGGGGCCGATGAAGACGCCGTCCTCGACGGTGACGCCGTGGTAGACCAGCGCGGCGTTCTGGATCTTGACCCGGTCGCCGATCGACACGCCCTCATCGATGAACACGTCTCGACCGATGACGCATTCAGACCCGATCCGTGGCGCCCGCCCTGAGCTGGGCCCGGTGCCAGATGCTCGTCCCGGCCCCGACGTTCACATCGGATTCGAGATCCGCGGTCGCGTGGACGCGCGCGGAGGGATCGATCACGTGTCGGTGGGCTCCTATCAGCGGGACCGGGTCTGCGGACGAGCGATCGCGCGAGGGGCGCAGGCCGGTCGTCGAGTATAGCCGAGCCCGGTCCCGCGGCCCTTCAGAAGGCCGTCGGGCGCGACGCGAGACGCGCCTATTTCCGGCGCCGGAAAATCGACACGATCACGCCGAACGCCGCTCCAAACGCGAGCGCGCCGCGCCAGTCGAGCAGCACGCGCACATTGCCTTCGACGCGTCGCGCGAGGAGCACGAGGACCCCGGTCGTCCGCTCGAACCGGACGTTGTTGGCGACGATCGTCCTGACGGCGGCCTGCTCGATGCGGACGTCGCGGGCAAGGACGGTGCCGACGGCACCCTGGGTCACACGGACCTCGCCGGCGATCGCCGCCCCCACGGCCCCCATCTCGACCGAGACGCGATCGCCCCTGGCCATGCCGATCCCGCCCTGCGAGACCGCGATATCGACAGCCTGCGCCCGGCCGATTCCGCCGCGGCTGACGTCGAGGTTGGTCGCGGTGACCTGCTCTGTGCTGCGATCCCGTATCAGGACGGAATCGAGCCTCGTGAGGGCAGGATCAAGGCGGGCCGGCGACGTCTCGAGGGCCGTGGCGGACGCGGCGAGGCCCGGACGGGGTTTCGCGGCAGCCTTGCGGCTCGTCGTTTCCTTCGGCCGGATGACGGTCGGCTTGGCTTCCTTGGCCGGGGCTTCCTTGGCGGGCTCCGGCGGGGCCGTGTCGGCGGCCGGCTCATCGGCGGCCGCCTCGTCCGCGGCCGGCTCGTCGGCGGCAGGCTCGTCCGAGGTCGTATCCGTTGTCTCGGCGGAGCCCGCGTCGGCGTCGCTGCCTTCCTCGCTCGGCGCAAGCTCGGTCTTTGCCGGATCCACCCTCGCCGCCTCCGCGGCGGCCTCGAGGATCGCCGCCTCTTCGGCGTTCGCGAGCGCGTCGGCGCCGCCTGGCTCTCCGTCCGTTGGCGGGGTCTCTGCCGTCGGTTCGTCGGCTGCGGCGTCGGGCTGCTCTTCGTCGGGCATTGGTTCCCTCGCTCTGGCTCGGGCGTGGTGTCTGCAGGCAGCCTACCGCGTGACGCACGGCTGCGTCCTCGATCGACCTTACGCTCGGCCGAGATGGCGCCGCGCGGTCGCTGGGGTATCCTGCGGCGTCGGAACTCGGTGGGCACCGTCACCGTCGACTCGACGGCGCCGTCACAAGCTGCGCGATCCTGCACCAAGCCTCGAGGCACCATGGACTCCCAGACGCCGTGTCTCCGATGAAACGACCGTTGGTCGCGATCCTGGCCGTTGCGGCCGTCGCCGCCGGCCTCGGATTCGGGATCCTCGCTGCTGCCGCAGCGCCCGGGGCGTCAGGCAGCCCGAGCCAGGTCGCCGCGGCCAGCCCGTCGCCGTCCGCGACCGCGACGCCGAGCCCGACCCCAACGCCCTCGCCGACGCCCGTTCCCACGCCGACGCCTTCGCCGACACCCGTTCCCACGCCCGTTCCCGTACCGGCGCCGCTGACCGGCCGTCTCGTGCCGCCGGCGGTCGCCGCCCAGCACCCGATCGCGGTGATGGTCGACGACCTGAGCGCGGCTCGGCCGCAATCCGGGTTCAACGCGGCATCGGTCGTCTGGCAGGCGCCCGCCGAAGGCGGAATCCCGCGCTACATGCTGATCTTCCAGGAGAACATTCCGGCTGCCGTTGGACCCGTCCGGAGCGCGCGCTACTACTACATCGCCTGGGCCGCCGAGTGGCGGGCCGTCTACGCCCACGCGGGCGGCTCACCGCAGGCGCTCCAGACGCTTCGCTCGAAAGGCCAAGGGCAGCTCGTCTACAACGCCGACGAGTTCCGCTGGGCGAAGTCGTTCTGGCGCGTCAAGGACCGGTACGCGCCGCACAACCTCTACACGGACGGCAAGCACCTCCGGAGCCTCGCCAAGTCGGTCAAGGCGACAGACGGGCCGATGACACCGGCCTGGACCTTCGGCCCGGATCTCCAGGCGTCGTTCCGGCCCCGCGGTGGCCGGATCGACGTCGGCTACTCCGCCAACAAGATTCGCTACGACTACGACTGGACGTCGAACACGTACCTGCGGTCGGTCACCGGCGAAAAGAAGCAGGTCGACGCGGCGACCGGCGCCCGCGTCGCCCCGAAGAACGTCGTGATCATGCTGATGAAGTTCGGGCCGCTGAACGACGGCTCGAGGAAGAACCGCCTCGAGGCACAGGTTGTCGGCAAGGGAACCGCGTGGATCTCGACGAACGGGACGACCATCAAGGGCACGTGGCGGAAGGACTCCCTGACGAAGCCGACGCTCTTCTTCGATGCCAAGGGCAAGGTCGTCAAGCTGACCGTCGGGCAGACGTTCGTCCAGGTCATGCAGACCGGCACGAAGGTGACGATCAAGCCAGGCGTTCCGCCGCCTCCGCCGGATCCGTTCGACTCGGGACTGGACGAGAGCTAGCTCGATCGTCAGCGGCGCCTCCGGGCGGCCGACTCCGCGTAGATGACGCGGGTCTCGCGGGCGACATCGGACCAGGTCCGCCGATCGGTGGTCGCGCGCTCGAGCGCGATCTCGGCGAGGGCGCCGTGGACGCGATCGTCGACGAACGCCGTCGCGAGGGCCTGGGCGAGGCGCGCCGGGTCGCGAGGCTCGACCAGGATCCCGGCGCCTCCGACGATCTCGGGGAGCGCGCCGACGGCCGACGCAACGACGGGGATGCCGCAGGCGATCGCCTCGATCGCGGCCTGGCCCGTGCTGTCCGAAAGCACGGGGAGGAGCGCCGCCCGCGCACCGCGGACGAGGCTCGCCAGCCGCTCGTCGTCGAGGCGTGGCGCGTAGGCGATCGTCTCGCCGACGCCCTCCCGTGCCGCCGCCCGCGCCAGCGCCGCACGATCGTCAGGCGAGGCTCCGGCAAAGAGCACGCGGGGCGGCCATGGGGCGTCATCCGGAAGGCCGTCGGGCCGGCCGACGGCGGCTAGCTCGGCCAGCGCGCGCAGCAGGGTCGCGAGATCCTGGCGGGCGTCGTACCGGCCCGAGTAGATGACATAGCGCTCCGGCAGGCCGAGGCGCTCGCGCTCGGCGCGTGGGTCGCCGTGCGGCGCCCATCCCCGCTTGGCCCCTTGCCCTGCCCCGTTCGTCGCGCCGTCAACACAGAATGCCGGCCGAGGGGCGAGAGAGACGACCCGGATCCGATCGCGGCGGATCCGGAGCAGCCGGCGGGCGGCGACGGCGACGGCCTCGGTCCCGACGATGACGGCCGCCGCGTCGCGGAGCAGCCGCCCACGAAGCCGCTGGCCGAAGCGCGCAGCGGTCCCGCGCTGGTAGGCGCCCGGCAGCTCCCACGGCGCAAGGTCGAGGAGAGTGACGATCAGTGGTAGACCGGTCATGAGTGGGATCGACCCCCCGACCGCGTGGTAGACGGCGCCCGCGGCACCCGCCCGATCCGCTCGCCACGCCGCCCCGATCGAGGCTCCGGAGAGAACGAACGGGTCGACGGTCATCGCGCCGGAGCGGAGCAGCCGCGTCGGTGGCAGGAGTCGTCGGCCGACGACCGAGAGGTGCTCGAACCGCTCCGTCGGGTCATCTAGGTCGGAGCCGAGCAGCAGGGCGAACGACTCGCCCGCGATCGGCTCGGCATCGAAGGCTCCGAGCAGGCCGGCGAGGTAGCTCGCCGTCAGCGGTGCGCGATCCGGCTCCTGCAGCGGTCGGGCGTCGAGGACGACCCGGACGCCCGGAATTGGGTGCTCCGAGCGATCTGGATCCGCCGTCCCGAGAGGCCCGTGGACTTCGCCGGTCACCGGCCCTCGCCGGCGGCGGGCACGTCGAGCGCGGCCGGTAGCGCCACGTCACCGTCTGGCAACGCCTCGCTTGCCGCCTGGCTCTTCGGCCTGGGGACGCCGGCGATCTGTCGCCGGCCGCGCCCGCGGACTCGCCCGAGGAGCTCTTCGGCGCGGAGCGTCACGACGACGACGAGCGCCTCGACGACGATCCGCCGGCTCATCTTCGACTGGCCGACGCGGCGATCTCGGAACGTGATCGGGACCTCGGCGACCCGCCCGCCGCTGCGCGATGCGCGGAACGTCATCTCGATTTGGAAGACGTAGCCGCCGGCGTGGACCCCGTCGAACGGGATCGACGCGAGCGTCGAGGCGCGCCATGCCTTGAAGCCGCCTGTGAGGTCCCGCGGCCCGAGGCGCAGCACGTTCCGGGCGAAGATGCTTCCGCCGCGCGAGATCATGCGGCGCCCGAGGCCCCAGTCGACGACCCCACCGCCCTTCGTGTAACGGGACCCGATCACGAGGTCGGCCGTGCCGCCGCCGATCGGAGCGATGAGCGCCGGCAGTGCGGCCGGATCATGCGACCAGTCGGCGTCCATCTGGATGACGATGTCGGCGCCACCGGCGAGCGCAACGCCGAACCCGCCCAGGTAGGCCCGCCCGAGGCCCTGCTTCTCGGGCCGGTGATGGACGCGGATCCTGTTGTTGGCCCGGGCGAGCTCGTCGGCGATCGCACCCGTGCCGTCCGGGGACCCGTCGTCGACGACGAGGAGCGTGGCACCCGGCAGCGCGGCAAGGATCGCGGGCGAGATCGTCCGGATGTTCTCCGCCTCGTTGTAGGTCGGCAGCACGACCCACGCTCCGGCTCCGAGGACTGGCTCGGCGCTCTCGGGGGCTGCCTTGCGGCGCCGCGGGGTCGTCATGGTCGGGCCAGTGTAGACCCGGCCTGTGCCGTGCGAACCTGGCCGATCGTCCTCTCGGTACCCCTCAGCGGAAGTAACCCGTGGCGTCGAAGATCACGTGTGCCGAAGCCCCTCGCGGACCGTTGTAGACCGCCCCGAGACCGCCGCCCGCACCCGTGCGGACGGTGAGGCCGTTCGCCCGGATATCGCCCTTCGGGACGTTGATCGTCGATGTGGAGCCGAGCGTCATGCCGGCCGGACCGATGATGAGCAGGCCGTTCCCGGTCGGGCTCACGATCGTCGCTCCGCCGATCACTGCAACGGCGTTCACCGGGATCGTCCCGCGACCGGTCGCCTGGAACACCCGGGTCCCGAGGCTCGCGAAGGCGCCTGAGAGGCCGTTGCCGGTCCGGCTGTCGAGCACGCGGGCCGCGTCGATCGGGTAGAAGGTCGCGCCGCCGGCCCCGTTGACGAAGTAGCCGGTGACGTCGAACAGGATGTGGGCCGTCGCACCAGGATCGCCTTTCCAGACGATGCCCAACCGACCGCCCGCGTCGAGCTTGACGGTCACCGACGCCGCACGGACATCGCCCCGAGGGACGTTGAGGCTCGAGCCGGGCGGCGTCGCCACGGCAACCGGCCCGACGTACAGGAATCCGGCGCTGGACGGCCCGACCACCGTGAGGTTGCCGGTCACCGCGACAGCCCCGGCCGGGACGCCGCCGCGGCCCCGGACGAGGAAGGACCGAGGTGCGCTCGCGGTGAAGACCCCGGACAATCCGTTGCCGCTCCTCGTGTCGAGGACGCGAGCGGGCGCCAGCGGCGTGAATGTCCCGCCAGTCGCGCCCGGGACGAAGTAGCCGCTCACGTCAAAGACGAGGCTCGTCTTGGAACCACCGGCTCCGGTCCAAAGGGCCGCCAGTGATCCGTCGGCACCGAGCTTGACGGTGGTTCCGGCCGCCCGGACATCGCCTTTCGGGACGTTGACGACCGAGGAGCGGGCAACCGTGGCCGCGGATGGCCCGAGGCTCGCGAAGCCCGCACTCGACTGGCCCACGACAGTCAGCGTTCCGGTGACCGCGACCGCGTTCGAGGGGACGCCGCGGATGCCCCTGACCGGGAACGTCCTGGGCGTGCCACTCGCGAACGTGCCGCCGAGGCCGATCCCGGAGCGCGTGTCGAGGAAGCGGGTAGGATCGATCCCGACGAACCGGGCACCCGCGGCCGGGGCAACCCCGGAGGGCAGATCGACGCCCGTCGCGTTCGGGGCGGTGACGGGGGCGACATAGGTCGCGCCGCTCGTGCCCGCAGCGACCCAGACATCGGACCGGACGCCGGCGATGGGCGCCCACTCAGCGATCGGCAGCGTCGCCTTGTACCACGTGTAGCCGTTCAGGCTGACCGGACCGCCGGTGATAGCGAGCGTCGTCCCCGCCGCGGCGGTCGTGACGATCGGCGCGGCCGTTCCTGCCGCCGAACGGACGTTGACGCTCGAAGCCACGACCTTGCCGAAGCCGCCGGGCGTCAGGGTCACGTGCGGGAGATAGACGCTGGTGACGACCCAGGCGCCGGTGTTGCCGGCGACGTCGCGGGCCCTGGCGCGGAATGCAAAGCCGTGTCCGTCGGCGCCGGCGTACGTGGCGCTCGTCGTCTTCGTATCGATGAGCCAGTCGTGCCACGGTCCGCCACGGATCGATACCTGGACGTCGTAGTCGAGGATGCCGCTCTCGTCGGAGCCAACCCACGAGACCGCGAATTGCTCCGCGGCATGGACCGGGGCGAGCGCCTTGATCCCGGCGAGCGGCACGGTCTTGTCGTCGAGGAACTTCTCGGCCAGCGCCTGGCGCATCTCGGTCCGGTCGCCGTCGTAGCCGAGGGCCCAGATCCCGGCGCCGCGGAGGCCCATCCGGTTGATCATGTCGTAGCGGAGCTTCAGCGAGACGCCGTCGTCGTAGTAGATCTGGCGCCAGCTCATCACGCAGCCATACGTCGACGAGCAGTTCTGACGCCGGTAGGCGACCCACGACGACTGCTCGCGAGTGTCCCAGCGCCGCCCGTGCTGCTGCGCGTAGTCGGCGGCTGTGTCGAAGAGGACAGAGTTCGACGTTCCGTACTTCGTCCCCGACTGGGTCTTCGCGTTGACCTGGTCGGAGACCGTGGACCAGGCCCTGCCGTACCACGGCACGCCGAGGATGAGCTTGGAAGGCGGAACCCGGGCGGCGAAGGCGTTGACGGTGTCCTGGAGGTCGTACGCCGGGCCGGACAGCGGATCGATCGAACCCGCCCAGCCGGCGCCGGCCGTCCGGTAGTCGTAGCCCATGATGAAGATCGCGTCGGCGCCGCCCGGCGCGGTCGCCGCCTCGATCGGGTAGTTCCCGATCGACCCCGTCGTGTCGAACGTCAGCTGGTAGCCCGGCGCCTGCTTGTTCAGCTCGGCCCGGACCGTCCTGACGAACGTCGCGTACTCGTCGCCGTAGCCCGACGCGATCGGTTCGAAGTCGAGATTGATGCCGTCTGCACCGCGGGCACGAACGGCGGCCGCGGCCTGCTTCGCGAGGTTGAGGCGCGCCGTCGGGCTGCCGAGCAGCGCCCCCTGGACCGCGGCCTGACCGCTCGTCCAGGCAAAGACGGAGACCGTGAGGACGACGCGGGTGCCCTTCGCATGGGCGCCGTTGATGATCGAGGTCAGGCGCGAGCTGGTCCAGCCACCCCAGCCGGTCGTCGGCGTCCCGTCGGGGTCAGTCTTGAGGAGGTTGCCGTTCCGGTCGGCCCCGACGCTGAAGTAGGCAATCGTCGAGAGGAGCTCGTAGTCGAGGCGTGCGTCGGCGACTTCCCAGTACGGGAGGAAGCCCATCACCTGGCGTCGGAGCCGCGTCCCATCGGCGGTGATATCCGGGCTCGCGCCAGGGAGCGTGGCGGATGCGCCGTCCGCGGCCGGGGCATCGGACGGGTCGAGGGCGGGGGCGTCGACGGGAGCGGTCGGAGCGGCGCTCGCTTCGGGGCTTTCGTCTGGGATCGCCTCTGGGTCGGCCGCCGGGCTCGCGGCTGGCTTGCCGGCCTTCGCCGGGATCAGGTCTCGGCCCGACAGGGTGCCGGCAGGCAGGCTGCGCGGCGCCTTGCCGCCGACCTCCCACGTGTCGTCGGCGCGCGGCCGGAACGGGACGGTGACCCGGCCGCCCGGCGTGAACGCGATCCGATCGTCGGCGTGGGCGAGCGCGTCTGCGTAGTGAATGCCGGGCTGGAGCTCACCTGATTCGAGGGCGGGATCGGGCGACGCGACGACCGGCTCAGCCGCGGTGATCGGGGCCGCGCCGATGAGCTGGGAGACGAGCACTAGGGCAGCGAACGCCGTCGAAAGGCCGTTCCGCCGTCTCATCCGGGCAGCGAACGGCGTCCGTGAGCCGAGGTTCACGAGGCGGCCGAGCGTGCGGACGTGGGTCGGCGGGAGGTCACGATGGCTCCTCGAGGGCAACGCCGTTCGCGGCGAGACGGCCTACGGTACGCCCGGGGTGTTGCGGGGCGCAACGGGGACGATGGTCCCGGTCGTGCGTGGTACGGAGGGGTTTGGTGACGTTCTACGTGCCTGAGGACGTTCGCCCGCGCTGGGCGACGCGCCTGGTCGTACCGGCGGCCTACCGAGTGGGTCGAACCCTGCCCGGATCGCCGCGGACGCCCGGCGGCAGGATGGTTCCGGTCACCTGGTGGGTCATGATCGCGACGTTGCCGACGATCGAGCGGTAGAAGCTCGACGGGCTGGCGCCGCCATTCTCAGGGTCGAGGATTGCCGAGCCGGTGCTGCGCTTAGGCGTGAAGGCGATCTCGTGATTGTTGTAGCTGTTGACGCTGCGCCACATCCCACCCAGCGACTGGGCGGTCGTGAAGAGCTCGTCGAGATAGCCACTGTGGCTGTGCCCGCCGGCTACGACGGCCGACGCGCCTGCGGCGAGGAACGCCGAGCCGTAGTTGTCGACCCGCTGCTTCGCAACGGTCAGGGTCGGGGCGGCCTTGCCAGGCTCCGAGTTGCCCGACGCGTAGCAGAGGTGGAACAGGAACACGATCGCATTCGGGGCGAAGGTGAGGGTCTTGATCGACGGTTCGCCGTAATACTTCAGGTTGCCGTGACCGCCGCCGGCGCTGGCGTTGAGGCCGAAACCGTCCTTCGTCACGTAGCCGTTCGGGCTGCTGCCATACGGGCTGGGGAAGCCGTTGCCGTGGCCCATGTAGACGACGACATTCGCCCCGTTCACGGCGGACTTGACGGCGCTCCACGTGGCATTCGGCGTGTAGACCTTGACGACGTTCGGCGTGTACTTGATCGCCTCCGCGTAGACCTCGTTGGCACGCGAGATGTACTGGGGCGTGTCTGCGCCGACGATGATCACGACCTTGGCCGTGCTCGTCTGGGCAGCCGCGACCGTGCCATGGGCGCCCATCACGGCGACCATCGCGAAGACAATTCCGAAGACTGATTTGCGCAACATGAACTCCTGAACGAATCGACCTGGGGGTCGGAATGAGTGCTTCGGCAGCGTGGCTCACGAGCGCCCCCTGGGCAATCGCAGGATGGTCCCGCCACCCATGGCCCCATCGGGCGCGCAGAGGTGCGGATGCGGGTGGAGCCGTGCGGAGAGGTGTGCAGGCTGCGTCGGCCGCCGTTGCGGCGACGCCACGGCCAGGCTCGGCCGGGGTCGCCGCGCGTATTCGGCTCGGTCAGGTGCGCAGGCGCGACACCAGCTCGGCAAGAGGAGGGTTCGATTGATCGCGTTCTGACAGGATCGGCCGCCCGTCCGGGGTTCCCTCGACCATCGGCCATGGCACGCCAACAGCGGGATCGTCCCAGGCGAAGCCGAGCTCGTCCGAACCGTCGAACTCGTTGGTGACGAGATAGAGCAGCTCCAGGGGTTCGAGCGCGAGGAATCCGTGGGCCACGCCGGTCGGGATCACCACCGAGTCGTCGGGCGCAAGCTCGTGGGTCTCCACCACAGCCCGATCGCCCGTGCCGTCGATCAGCGGCCTGACATCGACGAGCGCAACGAGCGCCCGGCCGGCGACCACGACCCAGTAGTCGAGCTGCCGCCGGTGGTAGTGGAGTCCCCGGAGGACGCCTGCCGCTGACGTTGACAGGTTGGCCTGGACGAAACGCGGCTCGGAACCGTCCGGGGCGCCGGTCTCCGCGGCCGTCATCGACGGGAACGAGGAGTTCCGCCACAGCTCGCGGAACGAACCGCGGACGTCACCATGGCGTGTCACCGCGCCGAATCGCACCCCTCGCAGCGCCGACGCGCGATCCGTCACCTGCCGGCTCCCGCCGAATGCCGCTGACGAAGGAGCGCCGGCAGGTAGTCGGCCAGCGCCGCCGACCAGTCACGGAGGGCTTCACCGCCCGGCAGTGGCGTTGGTTCCAGGACGCCCCATGCCGGCGGGGTCGACGCACGAGTCCAGGTCGATGCCGGGACGTCGGCCGTCGGGACGGCACTCAGCTTGACCTGGCGGAGGAGCTCGCGAGCCCAGTCCGCGCGCGATGCCGTCCCGGTATTGACGATGTGGTGGATGCCTTCGACCGCGGCCCCGCCGATCAGTTCGGCGATCGCCTCGGCCAGGTCGTGGGTGAACGTCGGCGAGCCGATCTCGTCGGCGACGAGGCGCAGCGGCTCTCCGCCGGGGGTCCAGCGCTCAGCCACGGCCAGGATCTTCGACGGGAAATCGTTGCCGGGCGGGCCGTACAGCCACGCGGTGCGAGCGATTCCCAGCGCGCCTGAGGCACCGCCGCCCTGGTAGGCGTCGGTCGCCGCGCGCTCGCCCGCCAGCTTGGAGGCGCCGTACGGGTTGAGCGGCGCAGTGGCGTCGGTCGGGGCATAGCCGCGGCCGTCAGACCGCCGGCCGTCGAAGACTTCGTTGGTCGAGACGACGACGAGATCGATTCCCCGCTCCGCACAGGCCGTCGCGAGGATCCCGGTCGCGGCGCCGTTCCGTGCCAGGGCGAGGTCCGGTTCCCGGGCGCAACCGTCGACATCGGTCCAGGCGGCCGCGTGGACGACCGTCTCCGGCCGGTCACGGTCGAGGAGCGCGCCGACCCCGGCCGGAGCGTCGAGATCGAACGCCGACCGATCCCAGGCGATCGGCCCGAACGGGCCGGCGAACGGCGCATCCTCGAGGGCCGCGACGAGCGCGCGCCCGAGCCGGCCGCGGGCGCCGGTCACCGCGACGCGCACCGGTCAGGCCTCCGACTGGGCGTGGATCTCGGCGACCGCCTTGCCCTCGGCCAGCCGTGTCCCGTACTGGCGCTCGTAGTACGCATCCCAGTCGCCGGACTTCGCCGCTCGCCACCAGGGTTCGTTCGCCTGGAACCAGTCGATCGTGGCCGCCAGGCCGTCGGCAAAGCCCGTCCGGTTGCGCCAGCCGAGCGTGGCGAGCTTCGCGCCGTCGAGAGCGTAGCGGCGATCGTGACCGGGCCGATCCGGAACGCTCCGGACGAGCGACCACGGCTTGCCGAGCCGCTCGAGGAGCGCCGCCACGACGTCGCGGTTCGTCATCTCGGCCGAGCCCGGGATGTTGTAGGTCTCGCCCGCCAGCCCGTGGCGCAGCACGTGCTCGACGGCGCCCGCGTGGTCGCCGACGTACAGCCAGTCCCGCCGCTGTAGGCCATCGCCGTAGAGAGGCAGCGGCTGATCGTCGATCGCGTTCGTCACGAAGAGCGGGATGAGCTTCTCCGGGTGGTGGTAGGGGCCGTAGGTATTGGAGCCGCGCGTGACCACCGCGTCGACGCCGTGCGTCGCCACGTAGCTCCCGACGAGCAGCTCACCTGCCGCCTTGGCAGCCGAGTACGGCGATCGCGGCTCGAGCCGGTCGGACTCCGTGGAATGGCCGCTCTCGACGGAGCCGTAGACCTCGTCGGTCGACACCTGGACGAAGCGCACCGGCCGCTGCCGAGCCGCCGAGGCGGCCACGACGGCCTCGAGCAGGACGTGGACCCCGACGACTCCGGTCCGCAGAAAAGCTTCCGGGTCGAGGATGCTCCGGTCGACGTGCGATTCGGCGGCGAAGTTGATGACCGCGTCGGCGTCGCGGACGAGCGGCTCGACGGCCGCCGCGTCGGCGATGTCACCTTCGACGAAGCGAAGTCGTGCGGCCTGCTCCGGATCGGCCTCCACGGGCGCCAGGTTCGTCCTGTTGCCCGCGTAGGTCAGCTTGTCGATGATCGTGATCCGGGCACCGTCGCGGCGGGCGAGGATGTCCCGGACGAAGCACGAGCCGATGAACCCAGCGCCGCCGGTGACGAGGAGATGCGCGTCCGGCGCGAGGTCGGTCACCCGTTCGGCCGCTCGATCGGCGGCTCGAGCCGGCCCGCCTGGTCGTCCTCGCGGGCGAGCTCGGCGGCCCGGATCAGCGACGGGACGGTCCCGGCGTCGGTCCAGTGGCCCTCGTAGACGCGGCTGAAGAGCCCGCCATCGGGGATGTAGTGGTTGAGGACATCGGTGATCTCGAACTCGCCGCGACCGGACGGTGCGAGGTGGTCGATGACGTCGAACGCTCCCGGTCGGAGGTAATAGACCCCGATCGGGATCAGGTCGCTCTTCGGCTTCGCGGGCTTCTCCTCGAATCCAACGATGTTGCCCTCGGGATCCATTTCCGCCACGCCGAACCGTTCAGGATCTGGCACCCGGTAGAGGAGCGTCCCGGCGCCCCACGGGCCGGCCTCGAACTCGCGAGCGGTCTCGGTGAGGTCCGGTCCACGGAGGATGTTGTCGCCGAGGATGCAGCAGAACGCCTCGTCGCCGACAAAGTTCCGCGCAAGGCCGATCGCGTGGGCGATCCCGAGCGCCCCGTGCTGGTAGCGATACGTCAGGTCGAGACCGAAGTGGGAGCCATCGGCGAGTAGCTCGACGACGTCGCCGACGCTCTTGCCGCCGACGACCACCATCACCTCGCGGATCCCCATGCCGGCGAGCGTCTCGATCGGGTAGTAGATCATCGGCCGGTCGTAGATCGGCAGCAGGTGCTTGTTCGTCACGATCGTGAGCGGAAACAGCCGGGTGGCCGTGCCGCCGGCGAGGACGATGCCCTTCATTCGCGATCAGCGTAGCAGGGGAACCAGCCCGCTACGGTGTTCCGACCGACGGCTGGGCCGACGGCGAGACGGACGGCTTGGGCGACGGCGTCGGCTCGATGCACGGTTGCTCGCCGCCGGGCAGAGCGCCGTCCGGGCCGGTGATCGAGCAGTCGATCGGTTGTTCGCCGGCCGGCGGCAGGCCGCCTTCGTAGTCGAGCACGACGAGCACGTACTCGATCTTCTCGAGGTCGGTTGGCGGCTGGAGGTATGCCGTCTGGACGACGCTGTTCGCATCGCGCCGAACGTCGGCGACCTGGCCGAGCAGCAGGCCCTTCGGATACGGCGAGCGGATTCCGCCTGCGAGCTCGATCCCTGCCGTGACGACCTCGTCGCCCAGCTCGATCTTCTCGGTCGAGTCGATGTTCGCCATGATCAGCGCGCCACCCAGCTGGCCGATCACCTCGCCGGTCGCGCCGCTCGACTGGACCTGGCCGATGACCGTCGAGGTCTGATCGGTAATTAGCACGACCTTGGCGTAGTTCGGGCCGACCTCGATGACGCGGCCGGCGAGCGCGCCGCCCTCCGCGATGACGACATCGCCTTCCTCGATCTCGGCGTCCGTGCCCTTGCTGATCGTGACCAGGCGGCGGAACTCCGACGATTCGCGGGCGATCACCTCCGCCGCGGCCGTCTTGTAGGCGAACCCGTTGCGGAGCTGGAGCACGCCGGTCAGTAGCTCGTTCTCGCGCTGGGTCTCGAGCAGCCGCTGGTTCTCGGCCGCCAGCCGCTCGTTCTCGCGCCGGAGCGCGGTGTTGTCCGTGTGGAGCCGATCGATGTCGGAGATCGACTGGAAGATTCCGGCAATTCCCTCGGCCACGTCGTCGACGGCGCCCTGGATCGGCCGGATCGCGAAGCTGATCGCCCCCTGGAACTCGCGAAGAACCGGGCTCGATGAGAACGCCATCATCACGAGCGTCGCGGTCAGCAACGCGATGAAGACAACGGATCTGCGGCGCGCAGCGCGCGAGGCAAGGAGCGAGCTCATCGTCGAAGCCTACCGCGCGATGGGAACTGCCACCCTATTAGCGAGGGGGCCGGGCGTACGTGTCGGCAACGAGGACGCGGTCCATCGCAGGATTGCCGAGCTCCTGGAGGACGATGCCGGTCCCCCGGGCGACGCAGGTCAGCGGGTCGTCGGCGATGTGGACCGGCATCTGCGTGGCATCGGCGGCCCGCCGATCGAGCCCCGCGAGGAGCGCTCCCCCGCCGGCCAGCACGATCCCCTGGTCCATGATGTCGGCGACGAGCTCCGGCGGCGTCTCCTCGATCGTGTCCTTGATCGTGTCGACGATCTGCTGGACCGACGGCTCGATCGCCTCGCGGATCTGGTCGGCGCCGACCTCGACGCTTCGCGGCAGGCCGGTCAGCAGGTCCCGGCCACGGAGCGAGATCCGCTGCTGGTCCCACTCGCCCGGGTAGGCGGACCCGATCGCGATCTTGATGTCCTCCGCCGTCCGCTCGCCGAGGAACAGGTTGTACTCGCGCCGGGCGAACGCCACGATGTCCTGGTCCATCTCGTCGCCGCCAATCCGGATCGAGCGGCTGACGACGATCCCGCCGAGGCTGATGACCGCGACCTCGGTCGTGCCACCGCCGATGTCGACGATGAGCGATCCCGACGGTTCGCTGACCGGCAGTCCGGCACCGATCGCGGCGGCCATCGGCTCCTCGATGAGGCGCGCCCACCGGGCGCCGGCGTTCAACGCGGCGTCACGAACGGCTCGCTTCTCGACCTCGGTGACGCCCGACGGGATCCCCAGGAGCATCCGCGGCCGCGGGATCAGCCCGACCCGGTCGTGGACCCGGCGGACGAAGTACTTGATCATCTCCTCGGTCACGTCGAAGTCGCTGATGACTCCGTCGCGGAGCGGCCGAATCGCGATGATGCTGGCCGGTGTCCGGCCGACCATCCGCTTCGCCTCTGCCCCGACCGCCAGGACCCGCCTCGTCTTCGCGTCGATCGCCACGACCGACGGCTCGCTCATCACGATCCCGCGGTCGCGGACGTGGACCAGCGTGTTGGCGGTCCCTAGGTCGATCCCGATGTCGCGGGAAAAGAGGCCGAGAAAGCGGTCGAGCATGTGGCGGGAAGGTCCTTCGTGCGGGTCGGGTCGCGTCCGGGTTCGCAGCGGCTCCCTCTGCCCTGGAGGACACCGGGGGATCGCGCGCTAAAGGCTCAGGCCGGGGAAGCCCGTGCAGTATACCCGGCTCGTCCGGCCGCGCCCGAAGGGGTCCACAGGCCAAGCGCCTAGTTGCAGTCGATCACGCCCCACTGCTCCACGGCGCGCGGCCAGCGCTCGATCGTGTCGCCCCGGACCACGTACACAGCGCGGTCCAGGTCCGATGGGCTGATCCAGAGGTCGATGTTGCCGTTCGTCCAGCCGCTGTCGGCCGCGTCGTCAGGCATCGTGGCGTCGTCCTCGTACGGCGCCGTGATCCACTCTCGCCCGAGGAACTCGTCACCAGGATCGCGGACGTACTCCCATCGAACGAGGGGGTCGAGGCTGGCACCGAGTGGACGCCCGATGTGGAGGATCGCCGCCTTGCCCCTCTTGCACGGGTACTGGGTCAACAGGACGACCTGGCCTCGTGAGATCGCCCGACCCCGCCCGGCGGCGTCGCACCACGGGCGATCTGCAGAGTCGTCGAATGGGGCGCCTTCGGGATCGTGGACGAACGTCGCGCACGGCGGCCCCGGCGCCGGCGTCGTCGGCAGGGCGATCCACGTCCGATTGTCGTCGGCAAGCGGGCCGAATTGGTCGACCCGCCAGCGTTCGCCATCGAACATGAGGTCCGCGTGGAAGCCTTCGCGTGCGGTGCTGGTGGTGATGCGGGTCTCGCCGGACGTCACGTCCTCCGTCCGCGCCCCGGCCGGGATGTCGAAGACGATCTCGAGGGGGACGACCGGTGGGCGGTTGCGAAGGTTGTATTCGCCTTCGATCGCGAGCCGCAGCACGTGCTCCTGGGTGACGATGGCCTCGCCCCGCTCGACGGCCCGGAGCCGCGGATCGAACGCCAGGGCCGTGGTCCAGCCCCGCTCCGTGAAGTAGCGGCACACGTCAGCCGCATCCGGATGGGCGTAGATGGCCGCGAGACCGACGAGGAAGTCGGTCGCGAGCACCTTCGACTCATCGCGCAGGAAGATGTCCTCATCGAACTCGGGTCCGAGCGGCGCAGCGCTGTCAAACGGCCGGTCGGGGCAGCGCGGCGCAACCGCGATGGGCGTGAGCTCTCCCGGCGAAGGTGTAGGTGGTGGTGCGGGCGAACAGGCGGCCGCGACTGCGCTCAAGGTCACCAGCAGAACGAGGGGCACTCGCATGCACGTCAGACGCGTCGCGTGGGATTGCCGTGGCGATCAACCCGAGTCGGCGGCCCGGCGCAGCTCGGGCCGATCGAACGAGACGCCGCGGTCGCGGAGCGAGACCCAGGCGTCGTGACCGACGACCAGGTGGTCCAGCAGGTCGATGTCGAGCAGTCGCCCGGCCGCGAGTGCCTCGGCGGTCAGGTGGAGGTCGTCCGGTGAGGGCGTGGGATCGCCACTGGGGTGGTTGTGGACGAGGATCAGGCCGGTCGCGTTTAGGCGGACCGCGTCTCGATACAGCTCGCCGACGCGGACGAGCGACGACGAGACGTTGCCCTGGTACACGGTCGCGACGCGGAGCACGACGTTCTTCGTGTTCAGGAGCACCACCCGTAGCTCCTCGCGTTCGAGGCGACCCATCTGGAGGACGAGCCGGTCGGCAACGTCGCGGGCCGAACGGATCGTCCAGCGGCCGGCCGGCCAGTCCGCGAGCAGCCGCCGGCCGAGCTCGAACGCCGCGGCCAGCTGGGCGGCCTTCGCAGCACCAATCCCCGATACCGACTCGAGCTCGACGTCCGTCGCGCGGGCGAGCCCGGTCAGACCGTCGTACCGGGCGAGAACGTCCTCTGCCAGGTCGACCGCCGACCTGCCGCGCGACCCCGAGCCCCAGAGGAGCCCGATCAGCTCCGCCGAGCTCAGCCCGGCCGCCCCACGAGCGGCCAGGCGTTCGCGCGGTCGTTCCGTCGGCGGGATCTCGCGGATCGACCGTCCAGCCATTCGCCTGACTCCTCGTGCGACGGCGGACAGGCGTCCCCGAGCCCGAACGACGGAAGCCCGCCGATTCCTCCCGCCATCCGGACCCGGGAACGCCGGAACAGTAGCGGCAAGGCCTTACCGGCGGCTCACCGGCCGGTTCATCGCCGATCGACGGTCAGGTGGCGCCCCCCTGGGTCGCGAGGTGGGCGAGGATGAGCAGGACGGCGTTGAAGGTCGCGTGCAGCCCGATCGGTGCCCAGATCGACCCGCGCCGGACGAACATCCAGCCCAGGACCCAGGCGACCGGCACGCGCGTCCCCGCCCCGACGACGATCAGCCCGGTCGCCTGCCCGAAATTCGTCGCCTCGATCCCGACGACGTGAGCGAGCGCAAACAGCAGGGTCGCCCGGAAGATCGCCCGGCTCGCGCCGATCGACCGCCGCCACGCCGTGACGGCGAAGCCGCGGAAGAGGATCTCCTCGGCAACCGGGGCGATGATCGCGCCGACGACGAGCTGCAGGAGGAGCCCCGACAGCTCGCCGGTCGGGGGCAGCGGACTCTGAGGCTCGACGCGGAAGATCGCCAGGAGGATCGCGCCGACGATGAGCGTTACGCCGATGACGGGCAGCGCCAGCGATGCCCCGGCGAGGAGGTCGGCGGCGGCCCGGCGGTCGAACCGGCGGATCCCCATCTCCGACCACGTGAGGGCCCCGGTCCCGACGACGGTGAAACGGATGGCACCGATGAAGATGAGGGCGGTCAGGGCCGCGGCGATGAGCTGGCCGAAGGGCGGCCAGACGGTCGTCCCGGTCGATCTGACGACCGCATCGAGCAGCACGCCGAGAAGCGGCGCGACGAAGTACGTGACCGCGACCGTCGCCGCGAAGACGAGGATCGGCGATGGGCCGGCGTACGGGGCGCCGCGTGCCCGGCGCTCGAACGCCTGGTTGCCCGCGGCCGAGAGCAGCCCCAGCGACAGCAGCCCCGGGCCGACGAAGTAGACGAGCAGCGCCGAGCCGGCAAGGGCTCCGGCGATGGCGACGGCAAGCCCGAAGATCGAAGCCAGCCAGCCGACCACAAAGAGCGCCGGCGCCGCACGTCCCTCGATCGTGAAGAAGGATGCCCCTGGCCGAGGCGGAAGCGGAGACGGAGGCGCGGAGTCGCCCCCTGGTCCGGTCTCGGGGTCTGTCGGGTCGTCTGGAGTCACGAGCGCCGGGCGTCAGCCCTCGGGCAGGACATCCTGGGGCGCCGATAGCGGCAGCGAGCGGGGAGCGGACGACCGGGCCGAACGCGAAGCGGGACCGTCCGCGGCGATCCTGCCGGTCTCGTCAATCGACCCCGGCAGCGGCATGATCGAAGCCGGTCGCGGACCGGCGATGGCCGCCGGCATGTCGCGCCGCTCGAAGTCCTTGCCGCACCACGCACAGAGCGACCAGTCGAGGCCGACGAGGCGGCTGCAGTTCGGGCAGACGCGGTTCAACCTGGTCCGGCAGGTGGGGCAGATAATCCACTCGTCGTTCACCCGGCGGGCGCAGGTCGGGCAGCTGTGGATCGCCTCGACCTCGGCCAGGAGCGCCTCCTCAGCCAGGTTGCGCTCGTAGACCTCGCCGATCTTCTCGTGCGGCCGGATGATCTTGTACACGAAGATCGCCAGCGGAAAGAAGATCGGGGTGAAGACGATGATGAAACTCGCCGCGACGTACGGAAGGATCGGGTTCTCCGTCCGTTGCTGCATGTCGCGGAAGGCCCAGTACGCGCCTGCCAGCCAAAGGATGATCAGGTAGATCGCGATCGCCTGGAGAGCCAGCTGGACCGGGGCGCTGCCGAAGAATCCGCCAAGCGCCTTGCCGATCTCGCCGAAGATCTCGTCCATGCAGGTTGGTGGGTGCCTCCGAATCGCTCAGATCGGCCGGTCGTGCCGTCCTGCCCCAGGCCCGCCGACGGCGTCCGGCGCAGTGTAACAGGGGCTCCGACGAGTCCCGTGTGCCCTAGACGGTCGCGGTGGACTCGGCGTGACGCGTGGCCACCCGATCGAGTAATCCGCCGGCGATCATGACGATAGCGCCGACTGCGACGACGTAGACCCCGATCGAGGTTTGGAAGTTGCCGACGAGGTAAGGCCACAGCAGGCCGGCGAGCAGGAAGGCCAGGGCGATCGTCGGAAGCCCGAGCCGGACCCAGCGGGGCAGGCGCGCCGCAACGAGGGCAAGGACAGCGAGCCCGACGATGAGGGCGAGGACCGCCAGGTGGCCCGGTCCGGCCAGGCCCCACTGGGCGAGGTAGCCGCCGATCTGCTGACTGCCGATGACGACTCGTGCCCACGGCAGCAGGAATCCGAGGCCGGCGATGCTTGCGCCAAGAACGACGATGCGCGTCGGGGCCTCCGCGGGCATGCCGAGCGGGCCCGTCCCCTCGCCGAGGCGAAGGTGCAACTTCGGGATACCGAGTTCGCGCCGCGGACGCTCCGCCGGCTCGGCGGGATCATCCCGTCGCTCGGCGCCCGGCAGCGGCAAGGCATCGCCCGGTGGCAGGACCGCCGACGGCGGGAGGTATGCACCCGCCACGACCCGGGCGCCCGGGATCTCGACCGGTTCGACACTGTTCGCCGGCCGCGGCGGCGGCCACGTGGGGTGAGCCGGCCAGCTCGGCGTCGACGCGGCGCTGGACGGCCCGTTCAACTCGGGCTGCGGGCCAGTCTGCCGCGATGGCACGGGCACGGGCTCGGGCTCGAGGCTTGACACCTCGACGACCTCGGCGACCTCGGCGGCCTCGATTGGAGCTATCGGCAATTCCACGGGCTCGATTGGCGCAGTCGACAGCTGCGCGGGCTCGGCATCGTCCAGCGACCACACGAGCGGCGCCTGCTGGGTCGTGGCGGCGGGTCGCGCCGCGTTCCGTCGTGGCGGCCGAGGCGCCGGGGGCGGGACAGCCACGGCGATCGGGTCCGGCTTCTCGGCGCGCGGAGGGGTCGCGGCCCGGCGAGCCTGCGGGAGGACCCTCGCCAATCGCGGCGGGAGTGGCTCGTCGAACGTTGGTGCCGCTTCGACGACCGGCGGGCGTGCGGGCTCGGCGGCGATGGCCGTGGAGAGGATCGGCGGGAGAAGCGGCTGGGCCTGGGTGAAGGAACGCGAGACGGTCGCGACGGAGGCGACGAGGGCGCCGCACGATGAGCACGCAAAGCGGCCTGGCGACAGCGGCGCATCGCATTCCGGGCAGACGACTGTCTTCGTCGCCATCGATCACCTCGCGTGGATTACCGGACCCTCCGGGCCTGGGTCCTACAGGCTGCCACCTTCGTCCGGGATGGACCAATCCCCCGGACGGTGGTGCGCCGATGCCCCGAACGTCCCGGTCACAGACCGCAATCGAACGTACTCGAAGGTCTGGATCGAGCCCCTGACGGCAGCGAATAGTCCGGCCAGAGCGAGCGCCGCGAGCCAGATCGCGACGAACAGCAGGACATCGAGGGCGATCGTCAATGGCCCTACCGAGCGGTCGGACAGGGCGGCGATGACCCTCGACCAAGCCACGCTCGCCGCGGCGACCGTGCCGACGAGGATGGCCAGGAGCAGGCCGCTCGTGACGAGCCACGGCAGGATGGTCGCGGCCGGCCGGCGGGCGACGTCGCCAAGCGCCGCGATAAGGCCCGCTCCGCTGGACGCGCCGTCGAGGACCATCCGCCGCGCCGACAGGCCTCCGACAAGTTCTCCCAGGAGCCAGGTGACGGCGATGATCGCCAGCTCTGGTGCGGCGCCGAGCGCGACGCGAAGCGCGATCGGCGTGTCGACCTCGAACGGCCTGGTCAGCTCGCTGTAGGTCACCGCGATGACGCCAACGATGCCGAGACCGACCGCGAAGGCGAGCGGCAACCACGCGATCAGGCGCGCCGCGAGCAACCGGCCGATGAGGACCCGGTCAGCCACCGCGAGCGCCGGCACGTTGAGGGGCCCACCCGCTGCGAGGGGCACCGGCGGCTCACCGGCCGGCGGCACGTCGGCGACGGACGCTCCGATTCCCTCCTCGGCGGCGGCCGCAGCGGCTTCGCGGATGAGCATCAGATCCGCGGCCGCGGCGATCCAGCCACCGACCAGGATCCAGCCGGACAGCAGGATGACCGTTCCGAGAAAGATCGCGATAGCGTCGGGCCCGATCCGGCCCAGCGCCACGGGGACGATGATGGGAGCCATCACGTTCGAGATCGCCAGCGGCGATGGCAGCAGGACGATCGGCAGGACGAAGATGACGAAGCCGCCGCGAACGAGGAAGCCGGTCAGGGCCACCAGCCACCAGGCCGGCCGGCCGATCGTCACGAGGAGCGAGGCGAGGACCGCCCCGCCCCGGCTCACGGCGAGGCGCTCGGCGACGCGGACGGACTGGGCGCGGTCCCGCCGACGAGAGCGTCGAGCTGGGCGAGAGCTTCCTTGACGAGCTCGATCTCTGCGCCGTAACGGGCGAAGTCGCCGTCGCGGAGCGCCTGCTGGGCGAGCTCGAAGTGAAGGTTGGCGTACTCGACGAGCGCGGCGACGTCGCCGGACGGCGGCGTCGACCCGGGACGCGGCGTTCCGGTCGGACCGGGTGTCGGCGTCGGGCCCGGGGGCGTCGGCGACGGCGTCGGTCCGGGGCCGCCGGACTGGTCCCGAAGCAGCTGATCGAGCGCCTGTCGAAGGGTGTCGCCCCAGACGACCGTCGTCGGCGAGGCCACGATGATCTTCTGGAACGCCGGGAACCGGGCGCTCGTCGCCTGGAGGTAGACCGGCTGGAGATAGACGAGCGATTCGCCGACCGGGACGACGATGAGGTTGCCCTGGATGACGTTGCTGCCGGACTGGCTCCACAGCGTGAACTGCGCGCTGATCTCCGGGTCGGCGTTGATCTGGGCCTCGATCTGGGCGGGCCCGAACACCGAGGTCTCGGTCGGGAAGCGATAGACCAGGGTCTGGCCGTACGCCTCGCCATCGTTGCGAGCCGCTATCCAGGCGATCATGTTTGGACGGGCCGCCGGGATCATCGGCTGGAGGAGGAGGAACTCCGGGTTGACCGCCTCCGGCAGCGACATGATCACGTAGTAGGCCTCGCTCGGAAGGCTGGATTCAGACGTCTGGCCGCCGGGCACGGTCCAGAGATCGTCCTGCTGGTAGAACGTGAGCGGGTTCTGGACGTGATATCGGCCGTAGACACGCGTCTGGACGTTGAACTGCTCCTCGGGGACGCGGAGGTGGGCCCGGAGGTCCGTCGGGAACTCGGTCATCGGCTGGAAGAGGGTCGGGAAGACGCCCTGCCAGGCGCGGAGCAGCGGCTCGTTGGGATCGTTCGCGTAGAAGGTCATTGTCCCGTCGTAGGCGTCCATGACGATCTTGACGCTGTTGCGCAGGTAGTTGAGCGGCGCGTTGCCGAGCCCCGACCGCTTGGCATCAGCGGTATTGAGCTGCGCCGGGTCGAACTCCTGGGCGTGCGGGAAGCGATCGCTCGCGGTGTAGGCGTCCTGGATGTACGCCAATCGACCGTTGGCCTGGATTACCGCGTACGGATCCTTGTCGTAGAGCAGGAATGGGGCGATCCGCGGCAATCGATCGCCCAGTGAGCGATGGAAGAGCAGCTGGCTGTCGGCCGTGACCTGGTCGCTGATCAGGAGGTTCAGGTCCCTGAAGCGGAGGGCGAACAGGAGGCGAGCCAGCGTCGTGTCGAGTTTGATTCCGGTGGCTCCCTGCCAGCGGGTCTCGACGACCTCGTCGACCCCGGTCGGCGTCTGGCCTCGCGGGTAGTCGAACTCGGCCTGGCGGGCGCCGACGACGACGTAGGAGCTTGCGCGCTCGCCGAAGTAGATGCGCGGCTCCGAGATCTCCGGCGCGCCGGACGACGAGATCGGCGGCAGGTCACGGATGATGAGCCGGGGCTGGCCCTGGGTGGCAACTTCGTTGACGGGAACCATCGAGACACCGATGCCGTGGGTATAGATGATGCGCTCGTTCACCCAGCCGACGGCCTGTGGGTTCTTGTCGAGGGCGAGCTCTCGCATCGAGAGCATCACCTGCCTGGTGTCTTCTCCGAACGGGTATCGATCCGTGTCGACGTCGACGAACTCGTAGTACTGGCGGATCGTCTGGAGCTGGTTGAGCGTGTCGCCGAGTGGCCGGTAATCCCACAGGCGGGCGTTCAGGAACGTCGCGTCGTGCTCCTGGATCTTCTCCTCGGTGAGGGGCGCTTCGCCACGGTAGTTGCGGACCTCCCAGTCGCCGAGATCGAACGCCAGCCGGGTCATCGCGATGTTGTTCGAGATGTACAGCTGCTCCTGGGCGAATTCGTTCGGCTGGACGGTGAATCGCTGGACGAACTCGGGGTAGACGCGCCCGATCCCGATCGATGCGATCACCCAGACCGCGACCGTCAGCCCGAGCGGCCAGAGGACCCGTGAAAACGCCCCGCCGACGAGGAACGCAGCCGCAATGGCCGAGAGCCCGGTCAGTACGTCGTAGGCGAGGAACTGGGCATTCGCGTCCGTGTAGCCGACGCCGGTTGCGATGCCGCGGTTGCTGTAGACAAGCTCGTACTTGTCGAGCTGGTAGCCAAACGCTATCGCCATGAGGACCAGTCCGGCGAGCACACCGAGGTGGACGCGGACCGGCGTGCTGAAGACCGCGCTGCCGTCGAGCCCGGCGACGAGGTAGCGGGCCCCGGCCACGACCAATGAGGCGATAACCAGGCCGATGAGCGTCACCTGGACGAACCGCAGGAACCCAAGCTCGAACATGAAGAACGAGATGTCCCGGCCGAAGACCGGATCCGTGACGGTGCCGGCGCCGGCGGGGTCGAACGGCACACGGTTCAGCCAGAGCAGGACGGTTTGCCAATTCGACGCGAGCGCCCCACCCACAGTCAACGCGACGAAGATCGCAACGACGACGATCACAACGCGGCCGATCGGTGTCGCGTCGGGGATGTCGTACGAGGGCGGCGTGACGTCGATGGGGCCGCGGGGGCCCTGGCCGGGTCGGCCGCCGAGCATGTCGCGGCCGCGCGAGCGCTGCTCCGAATCCATGACGGCCTCGTTCAGGCGGTCGATCCAGCCGCGAACCGAGCCGCTCGCGCCGGGCCCGTCCGGGGGCGGCGCGAGGCGGCCAGCCAGCCAGAGGTTGCCAAGGAACAGCAGGAGTGCGATGCCGAAGCCAACCGCGAACAGCTGCAGCTGGACGCCGAGCCGCGTCCAGAACACCGCGTCATAACCAACGCTCCGGAACCAGATGGCATCCGTCCAGAGCTCGAGGCCGACGGCCAGCATGATGAAGATGAACACCACGGCGATGAGGCCGATGGACAGGGCGAACTGGCGGCGAACGCGTGGGCCGCCACCGTCGTTCGGACCGCCCACCGTACGCCGGCGGGGATCCCGGGGCGGCCGGCCCGCGCCGCGTCCGCCGGGTTCCCGCGCGCGGCCGGCCGGGCCGATGGGGATCGGCTCGGACTCTGCCTCGTCGCTCTCGTCGCGGGCCTCGGGTCGGACAGCCTCGTCCGGATCCGAGTCCCCGTCGGCGAGGGGCTCGTCTTCCGGTACCTGATCTCGGCGGGGTGACGGACGTCCTGCGGCTTCTGCCTGTCGGCGACGAAGCTCGTCGAGGAACTCGTCGAACATGTTTGGCACGGTGGCGCGAGTCTAACCTAAGGGCGGCTGAGGCCTTCGATCGACCGCCGGAAACCGGCGAGGACCGTCTCCGCAAGCTCGTTCTGGCGCATCGTTGCCGCGCGCGCGGGCTCCCACTTGAAGGCCGCGCGGATGGCCGCCGGGACGCGCCACGGGCGAGTCGGGTCGTCCGCGGGGATCACCGTCGCGAGCCGGATCGAGAGGCGGCCCGCCTCCTCGAGGATCATTCCGCTGAGCGCGCCCGCGAGCGACGGACCGAGTCGTGCGAGCGGAGGATCGGCCGGCGGGCCGGCTGCCGGGGCCAGATCACGGAGCGGAACCACCCCTTCCGCGTCCGCGACCCACAGGAGGGCGAGCCACCACCCGTCGTCGGTCGTCGTGGGCTTGGTCATGCCTGCCCGCAGGACCCGGTCACCGATTCGGACCTCGTGCTCGCGCAGAAACGAGGGGCCGGGCGGAGGGAGTCGATCTGGCACGGGCCGAGGATAGCCCGTCGCGATCAGCTGGTCGGCGAGTCCTCTTTGGCCGGCGCGTTTTCGGCGGACGCTGCGTCGGCGGTGTCGGAGGTCGCCTCGATGGCGGTGACGGCATCGGGCGATTGGGTCACCGCTGCTCCCACGGGATACGGAGCATTCAGGACGTCGAGCGGGATCAGCTGCTCGACGGCGTTCTCGGAGGCGATCGATTCGGCCTCGGCCTGGAGGTGCGCGACCTCTGCCTCGATCTCGAGGCGGAGCATCTCGCGGCGGACTTCCGGCGAGGGCAGCGACACCGATCCGGGAGGCGCGGGCCTATCGCCCTCGTCATACTCGCCGCTGATCCAGGACATCAGACGGCTGCGCGACTTCGTCTTGGCGGCCGTCGTGCTGCGCACGATCGCCTGCGAAATCGATCGCGGTGACGCCCGGCACGAGGCTCTCACCACCCTCCCCGATCAGGGTCGCGCCGCACGATGGGCACGTCACCTCCGAGTCCGATGGCAATTGCGCGGAACACCACATGCAGCGAGGCAGTGGTGCCGACGCCCCCGATGTCGCTTCGTCGACCATGGCCATCACTCTACCGCGTCAGGACCAGCGCGGAATACCCCGATGGTCCTACCTCGGGCCGATGGGCTCACGGAGCTCGCCCTTGGACCTCGGTGGGCGAAAGCCGGTTTATAGGGGAGGGTGCCGGTTCTCCGTCATTCCCATTCGATCGTCGCTGGGGGTTTGGAGGAGATGTCGTAGACGACCCGGTTGACGCCGGAAACCTCGTTCACGATGCGGGAGCTGATCTTGCCAAGGACGTCGTAGGGCAGCTTCGCCCAGTCGGCCGTCATCCCGTCCTCGGAGGTCACCGCACGAATCGCGACGACGTTCGCGTATGTGCGGCCGTCGCCCATCACGCCGACGGACCGGACCGGCGTGAGGATCGCGAAGCTCTGCCAGAGGCTGCGGTAGAGCCCGGCGGCCTTGATCTCGTCGATCACGATCCAGTCGGCCTCGCGGAGGGTCTCGAGCCGCTCGGCCGTCACCTCGCCGATGATCCTGATCGCTAGCCCTGGGCCCGGGAACGGCTGGCGATGGACCATCGCCTCGGGCAGACCCAGCTCGACGCCGACCGCGCGGACCTCGTCCTTGAACAGGTAGCGCAGCGGCTCGATGAGCTTGAAGCGCAGGTCGGCCGGCAGCCCGCCGACGTTGTGGTGGGTCTTGATCTTCTGGGCGGCCTTCGTCTCGGAGGTCGCGCTCTCTATGACATCGGGGTAGAGGGTGCCCTGGGTCAGGAAGTCGATCCGGCCCAACTTCGTCGCTTCCTCCTCGAAGACCCGGATGAACTCGTCGCCGATGATCCGCCGCTTCTGCTCGGGGTCCTCGACGCCGGCCAGTCGGGCGAGGAAGCGCTGCCGCGCGTCGACCATGACGAGCCGCATCCCGAGGTGCTCGGCGAACGTCTCGCGGAGCAGCTCCGATTCCCTCTTGCGCATCAGCCCGTGGTCGACGTAGATGCACGTCAGCCGGTCCCCGACCGCCCGATGGACGAGCGCCGCCGCCACCGCGGAGTCGACGCCGCCTGAGAGCGCACAGATGACGAGCCCGTCCGAGCCGGTGGCGGTCGCATGGTCGTCAACGCGGGTTCGAATGTCCGCGACCGTGCCCTCGATGAAGTTGGCAGGCGTCCAGGTCGGGCTTGCACCGGCGATGCCGACGACGAAGTTTCGAAGGACGTCGCGACCATGAGGCGTGTGTACCACCTCCGGGTGGAACTGGATCCCGTACAGGTTGCGCGACGGATCGACGAGCGCTGCGAACGGCGAGGAATCCGTCTGGGCCGTGGCCCGAAATCCGGCCGGCAGGCGGGTGATCGAGTCGCCGTGGCTCATCCAGACCGGCTGGTCTCGGTCGAGTCCGCTGAACAGCCCGTCGCTGTCGGTGATCGTCACGGTCGCTGCGCCGTACTCGCGCTTCGTGGCCGGGACGACGTCGCCGCCAAGCTCGTGGGCCATGAGATGCGCGCCGTAGCAGATGCCAAGGACTGGAATTTCGCCACGCCAGATCGCCGGATCCGGCCTGGGCGCATCGTCGTCGTAGACGGAGTTGGGGCCGCCGGAGAGGATGATCGCCTTGGGCGCCCGTCGCTCGATCTCGGCCCACGGGGTGTCGTGGGGCAACAGCTCCGAGTAGACGTTAAGCTCGCGTACCCGCCGCGCGATCAGCTGGGCGAACTGGCTTCCGAAGTCGAGGACGACGATCGTGTCGGGCTCGATCGGCCGCTCGTCGTCGGTCCTGCCGGGCGCCGCCTTGAGCGCCGTCTCGAGGTAGGCCTCGACCTCTGCGTCGTCGGGGGCGAGGACTCGATGACCCGCGTTCGCCGCTTCACCGTGAACCGTCTTGCCGCGTCCGTCCGCGCCAGCGCCGGCCACCCCTCCGGCGCCCTCCGATTCCTCTTCGGTCACCACCGATCTGCCGCCCTCCGTTGCGCCTCCGCCTGTCCCCAAGTCTACGGGAGGTGGCGAGGCTCGGGGCGGACAGGTTCAGTCGCGATTGCGCATCGCCTCGGCGGCCATGTCGAAATAGGCATGTAACCGACCGGCGACGTCGGCCGGCGGCGACGTCGACTCGATCGCGGCGCGCATGTGGCCGAGCCACGCATCGCGCTCGGACGGTCCGATCGCGAACGGCGCATGGCGCATCCGCAAGCGGGGGTGGCCACGCTCCGCGTCGTACGTCGTGGGGCCGCCCCAGTATTGGGCGAGGAAGAGGGTCAGCCGGTGCCGGGCACCGGCCAGGTCCGGATCGGGGTAGATCGGCCGGAGGCCCGGGTCACTCGCCACGCCCTCGTAGAAGCGATCGACCAGGGCCTCGAAGAACGGCATGCCGCCGGCGGCTTCGTACAGCGAGATATCGTCGGTCACCCGGCGAGTCTAGGTCGCCGATCGGCTGACGGCATCGGGCCTCAGGCCGCGCCGACGCGAAGCAGCGGGCTGGGCCACCAGTTGGAGCGGCGACGCCAGCCGGCAAACGTGATCCGTCCGGCGCTCAGCCCGAGCAGCGCGTACATCGCGAAGTTCCAGGCGAGCAGGCCTGCCCCGACAGAGAAGGGATTGGCACCGAGCAGGATCGCGAACAGGCCCGCGAGCGCGATGCCTCCTCCGGCCTCGGCGATGCTCACCGCGAGCTCCCGACCCCACGCCCGACCACGGGCGATCCCGGCGAGGGCGACGAAGTGGGCGATCCCGTACGCGACGACGAGCGGGACGAGGATCCAGGCTCCACCTGACCCGATGGCCGCGGGCAGGACCCCGAGACCGAAGGCCGTCACGGTGCTGCCGGTGAGGAAGAGGAGGAACGACGCGACGAGGCGGGAACCGCGGTACATCGGCATGAGCTCCTTTGATCGACTGATGGTGCTCACGACGGTATCGGCCGCCATGCAGTTGGGCCATCGCCGGACGCCGATGCCGCGCATCAGCGAACGCCAGATGGCGGCCTCGACGGATGACGATGCCACGATGTCCCCTCGGGCTCGGACACGACGACGGCCGGAGCCACATGGCTTCCGGCCGTCGATCAGGGCTGCGTATTCGGTTGTTCTTCGATTGTTATTCAGTTGTCCCGGCCGCGAGGAGGGGTCAGGCGGCCGGCGATTGAGAGAAGATCAGGCGCCAGGTGGGGTCGGGTTCGACGATCCGGTCGGCCGTCTCGCCGTGGTTCTTCGCCCAGTCGGCGAAGAAGGCAGCGCGGCGATGAGACACGATCCGGGCATCCTTGCAGGTGCACCCGGCGACCAGGCAGGCACGACGAGCCGCGCGGTCGGTCGCCCGGTACAGGGGCTCCGTCTGCAGGCGGTCCATCTCGTTCACTCCATTCACTGCGTGCCCGAGTCCATCGGGCTTCACAACTAGGACGGTATTCGCGGATTCAATTCATCGGTATTGCTATTCGCCAGTTCCGCGTTACGACCGATGACGTATCCAAGCGTCCAACAGTTGCACGAGAGGCGCAGGTGTCGGCCCGCCGACGCCAAAGCGACCGGGGTGCCTGATCGGCACTCCGGTCGCTGTCATGGTTGTCGGGTCGGTATTCGGTTGTTCTTCAGTTGTGGTATTCGGTTGTTCTTCAGTTGTGGCGGTGCGCCCGGTCCGGCGTCCGCTGATGAGAAGGTAGGAGCTGGCCGCGACCGGCCATACGGACAAGTGCCCGCAACCTGGATCGACGAATGACGTAGGCCAGCACCGCGCCCCGGGGAACATCAAAGCGGCGCCGGTGGAGAGCTTCGGCGCCGCTTCGGGTGGCCATCGGATCGGAGGGAGGAGGAAGTCCGATCGACGTCCGTATGAAATTCCGGTGAAGGCGTGGTCAGCGCGGGCGGGCGGGCCTGACGCGGGGTCGCGGCCGTCGCGGTCCGACGAGCTGACGCGCGGCGAGATCGACGACGATCAGCGTTCCCAGTGAAATCATCAGGGTCGCGAGCGGGTCCAAAGATCCATCCCTCGTGTTACGGCCACTTGCCGTAGGTGAACCATCGACCCTGGGCCTCGTGGCCGCCATCGTCCGAAGGTATGGACGCGGCTGCGACAGATGACGTATTTCCCTCTTGAGCGATGCTCAGACGCACCGCTTCACGCGAGCGATGCCCGCCTCAGCCGGAATACGGGTCCCCGCCCGAGACCCTCGGCCGGTGTCCCGTAGCGGAGGATCAGCCCGGCGACCGCGGCATTGCGCTCGGCGCCGACGATCGGCTCGGCGACGTAGCGCCCGGATCGCTCGCCGATCGTGACCGCACAGGCCGGATCAGCTTCGAGGTTCAACGCCCAATCGGCGTCGGGCTGGCCAGCCGCGACGAGGAGCGAGCCATCCGCCTCCTCGATGAAACCAACGGCTGCCCTGGCCGGCCGGCCACTCGATCGGCCGCGCGTCTCGACGATTGCCACGACCCCCCAGCCCGCGAGCTGATCGCCGATGTCGGAGGCCGCCACGATGATCGGCTCAGCGGCTCCGCTGCCAGGACTTGCCCTCGGTCTGGACCGACGGGGCGTAGACCATCTCGACTCCCTGCATCTCTGCGATCGTCCGCGCCCCGAGGGCGGCCATCGACTGGCGGAGCGCCCCGGCGAGGTTCTCGCTGCCATCGGTGACGTGAGCGGGTCCGAAGAGAATCCGCTCCAATGTCCCGGTAGTGCCAACGCGGATGCGGGTGCCGCGCGGCAGCGTCGGTGACGGGGCCGCCATTCCCCAGTTTGCGCCGCGCCCCGGCGCCTCTTCGGCCCGGGCCAGAGGTGAGCCGATCATCAGCGCGTCGGCGCCGGCGGCGATTGCCTTGGCGAGCTCTCCGCCGCGACGCATCCCGCCGTCGGCCACGACCGGGACGCGGCGTCCGGTCTCGGTGAAGTACGCATCTCGGGCAGCAGCGACATCGCTGATCGCGGTGACCTGCGGGACGCCGATGCCGAGCACCTCGCGGGTCGTGCAGGCCGCCCCTGGACCGACGCCGACGAAGACCGCGGCCGCGCCCTGCTCCATCAGTGCAAACGCCGCTTCGGCGTTCGTCGTGTTGCCGACGGCGACAGGGATCGGCATGAAGCGGGTGAATTCGTCGAGCGACAGCGGGTCGTAGGCGGTCGCGAGGTGGCGGGCGCTGCTGACCTGCGACTGGACGAGGAAGAGATCGGCGCCGTGCTCGGCGCAGAACGGTCCGAACCGCCGGGCCGCCGCCGGGGTCGACGCCACGGCCGCGCGTGCACCAGTTGCGAGGATCTCCCCGATCCGGCGAGCCACGAGCTCGTCGCGGATGGGCTGGGCATAGGCCTCGGCCAGGAGGTCGTGGACCTCGTCATCCGGAGCCGCCGCGATCCGGGCGAGGACTTCGTCTGGGTCGTCGTAGCGGGTCTGGACGCCCTCGAGGTTGAGGAACGCGAGACCGCCGAGCCGGGCCAGCTCACCCGCGAACCGCGGATCGACGACGGCGTCCATCGCGGACGCGAGGATAGGGATCGCGAGCCGGATACCGCAGAGCTCGATCGCGAGGTCGACGTCGTCAGGCTCGATCGTGCTCGTGCCGGGCGCCAGCGAGACATCCTCGAACCCGTACGTCGGGCGGATCGAGTCGACCTTCGAGTGGAAGATCCGGCGCTTCGCTGTCGTGCTGGCCTGAGTCTGATCGAGCATTGGCGTCTCCTGCGTCGGTGCTGCGAGTCTACCGCGAGGACCCACCCGGCGGCTCAGCGGTGGCCGTTCGCCATCTTGGTCGCATCCGGACGTCCTCGAAGGCGCCACATCGCGACGATCCCGACGGCCGGCCCGAGGGCGAGCAGCCAGAACGCGAGACGCCACGTGTCGCTGTCCGTCGGATCGAGGAGGCCGATCCCGAGGATCGTGACGCCGGTCAGGACGAAGCCGGCCGCGAGCTGGAGCGACAGCGCCGAGCCGGCGGTCCCAACGGGTGCGAGCTCCGACACCGCGGCTGAGAACTGGGCGGAGTCAGCGATGACGGTCAGGCCCCAGACGAGGCAGACGATCGTCACCACGATCGGGTCCGCCCCGAAGATAAGCCCGACCGCGATCGCTGACAGGCCACTCGCTGCCATCGCCGCGATCGTCAGCGTCGTCCGCCCGAGCCGATCCGCAAGTGCGCCGGCGACCGCGCAGCCAATCCCGCCGATCGCCACGACCGCGAACGAAGCGAAGCTCGCGCCGGCTGGATCGTCCGCTCCCGCAGCGGCGAACGACGCAGCGATGAACAGTGGCAACCACGTCCACATCGCGTAGAGCTCCCACATGTGCCCGAGATACCCGAGGTTGGCCAGCCGGACGGACGGCTCTCGGAGCGCCGCAGCGGCGACGCGCGGGCTGAAGCTCACGGCTGCCGGTTCGAATGGCCCGGGCCGGGCGGCCACCCCGACGAGAAGGCCACCGACGACCGCGGCCGCGCTGGCCGCAGCGACCGTCGCGCGCCAGTCGGCGCCGGCCGTCGCGCCGACGGCCCGGATGAAGTGGGGCAGGGCGGACCCGACGGTCAATGCCCCGATCAGGACCCCGATCGCAAGTCCGCGATCGCGTCGGAACCAGCCGGCCAGCATCTTGAGCGCGATCGGATAGACCGCGGCCAGGCCTACGCCCGTCGCGAACCGCCAGACCACTGCCCCCGTCGGCCCGTCCGCGATCAGCGCGAACCCGAGATTGGCTGCGGCGGCGATCAACGCGCCTCCGACAAACAGGAAGCGAGCCGAGAGAGCGTCGGCGGCCCCTGTTGCGGCGAGCGTCAGGGCCCCGGCCGCGAAGCCGAGCTGGACGGCGACGGTGAGCAGCGGCAGCTCGAGCCGCGTCGTCTGCCACTCCGCGGCGAGCAGCGGCGCCACGGCAGATGCACTGAACCAGGGAGCGAACGCCAGCAGGAGGCCGACCGCAATCGCCGCGAGCTGGCGCCAGCGGCCGGCGGGGTCGTCCGCCGGTGTCGCCGTCACTCCGGTCGCATCGTGTAGACGAGACACTCGCCGCGGAGCACCTCGGTGCCGTCTTCGAGGCGGGCGACGCAGCGCAACCGGGTGATCGGCTTGTCGGCGCGTGCCTCGATCACCTCCGCCTCAGCGGTGACCGTGTCCCCGACATGAGCGGGCGCCGGGTAGTCCCATTCCTGGTGGAGAAACACCGAGCCGGGCCCGGGCAGCTCCATCGCGACGAGCGCATTGAAGAGCCCGGTCGTCAGCCCGCCGTGGACGATGAGCCGGCCGGCCTTCGTCCCAGCGGCGAACGCCTCGTCGAAGTGGAGCGGGTTGCGGTCACCGGTGATCTGCGCGTACAGCTCGACATCTTCTGACGACAGCGTTCGCGTCCAGGTCGCCCGGGCGCCAACGGCCGGCGGGGTCCACGCCATCGATCGACCCCGCGCTACAGGCGTTCGAACCGCTCGACGGGCAGGACGAAGACCGTCGCGCCGCCGACCTCCACCTCGAGCGGATACGGCATGAAGAACTCGCCCGGCTCCATGATCGGCGGCATCGGGTTGACGACCTGCGTCCGGGCATGACACGTGTCCCGGACGATATCCAGGACGGCATCGACGCTGGCGTCCTCGACGCCAAGAATGATCGTGGCGTTCGACTGCTTGAGGAACCCGCCGGAGCTGTGGAGCCGGGTCGCCCGGTACTCCCTGTCGAGCAGGGCATCGACGAGGGCCCCGGCGTCTTCGTTGTGGACGATGGCGACGACCAGCTTCACGCCGCGAGTATATGCGCGACGATCCCGCAATTACGCCGGCCGCCGGGGCACGCGGTGTACGATGCGGCAGCGATTGCGATCGGGGGCCCGTCTGCCGTCGTCCAGCCGCCCTCCGGGAGTTGCTCGTGGCCGACGCCGACATCCAGCGACCTTCTTCACTCGCGACGCTCACGACCGGAGCGGCCGCGCTCGCCCGTGGAGCCGATCTCGACGAGACCCTTGAATCGCTGGTCGGTACCGCCGCGGCGTCCGTGGGTGCCGCGAGCGCCGCGATCAGCCTCCAGGATCCCGATCGACCGTCGCCGGAATTGACGTTCACCGTCGGCCTCGACGAGACGAGCCAGGCGGCGCTCGGCGTCGCCGTCGGCGAACCTGCCCATCCCTTGACCGCCGCTGCCATCGAACGACGCGAGACGGCCGGCCCGGGGATCGCCGCGTTCCCTCTCGTCGTCGGCCGCGGGGGCATCGAGCAGGGGTTGGGTGCCATTGCATTCATGTGGGCGGGTGACCAGGCTCCCGACGCGGACAGCGTCACGTTCCTGCGAGCAGTCGCCGATCTCGTCGCAGTCGCCGCGGACCGGTTCCGCCTGGCTTCGACCGTCGCGGAACGCTCCGAATGGTTCGAGCGACTCGCCCATACCGATCCTTTGACCGGCCTTGCCAACATGCGGACGTTCTCCCGGGTGCTCGAGCTCGAGCTCGCCCGTGCGGGACGGCAGGGAACCGAGGTCTCGGTTGCGGTCTTCGACATCGACGACCTGACGGCGACCAACGACGCGGCCGGTCACGAGGCCGGTGACGATGTGCTGCGGTCCGTCGCGGCGGTCGTCGCCGGGGCGGTCCGTCTCGTCGATTCGGTGGCCCGTCTCGGCGGCGACGAATTCATCGTCGTCGCCCCGGGATCAGCCGGGATCACCGTGGCCCGCCGCGTCCTCGAAGGCGTCGCGGAGCTGCCTGAGTCCGCCGGGCGGCGGATCAGCGTATCGGCCGGCGTCGCCCGCTTCCCAGTCGACGGAACGGACGCCGAATCGATCGTCGGATCCGCCCGGGCCGCCGCAGCGCGCGCCCACACCGAGGGCCGTGGCTCGCTGGAGGCGACCTCCGGCTGAGGCGCCGGGTCAGGTCGACGGACCGACCGCCACGCCCGCCGATACGACCGGGCCCTCGGGCGCGGTGTTGCCGGCCTTCGGTTCGCGAGTCACTGCGATCGTCGCTCCGGGTGGCGCGTCCGCAGGCCGCGTCGTGAACGTCGCGACGCCGTTGGCGTCGACCGTGAACCCACCAACCGCGACCGGGGCCGATTCGGGAAGGATCACCCAGGTCTCGTACACCTCGCTGCCCGACGTCGCTGGCAGGCCGCGCATCGCGAGCACGACCGAGCCGTCTGGCCGCACCGCCGCGATCCCGCTCGCCTGCGAGTTCTCGCCCGGGGCAAGCACGACGGACTTGCTGCCGGGCTCCGCGGCTGCGCTGATGACCGTCGCGACGGCCTGATCGAATCGCCGAGCACCGTTCAGATCGTTCTGCAGGAGCAGGTTCCAGCCGCCGAGCGCAACGATCGCGACGACCGCGGCGATCCGCATCGCCCAGCCGATCCGGCCCGTGCGAGCGCGGGCGCGGGCCTCGCGCTCCGGCGCCGAGGGGAAGGCGATTGGCGCCGCAGAGCCCCGTCGTGGCCAGATCCGCAGCCGCCGCGGCCATGATCCGATCGCGTAGGGCGGCCGGCGGCTCCACCAGCTCGAGGTCCGGCCCGTCGAGCAGGTACGGCACGACCCCACCGAGGTCCTCGAACTCGGCATGCAATTCCGAACAGGTTGCGAGGTGCTCGCGGACTGAAGCCATGTCGGCCTCCTCGAGCGCCCCGAGTACGTACAGTGCGGCCATGTCGATGGCGTGTTCGTGAGTCATCGGCTGCTTGCTCATGGCGACCCCGGCTCGGTCGCGGGACCATCGGATCCGTCGTCACCGACCAGGACGCGCCGCATCGAGAGCAGCCCCAGGCGAATCCGGCTCTTGACCGTCCCGAGCGGTGTGCCGGTTCGGGCGGCGATCTCCTGCTGGGTGAGGCCGCCGAAGTAGGCGAGCTCGATCGCTTCGCGCTGGACGTCGGACAGGGTCGCGAGGGCCGTCGCGATCTCCTCGCGGTCCAGGTTGCCCGCGACCTCCTGCCAAATGTCGGGCAGCGTCAGACTCGCAGGCGGGATGTCCTCGCGCTCGGGCAGCTCGACCGTCGGCCGGCGGCGGCGCACGGCATCGACCGCTCGGTGGTGGACGATCGAAAGGAGCCAGGTCTTCACGCTGCCCTTGCCCTCGACGTAGCGCGCAGCATTGCGCCATGCGCCGAGGAAGGCGTCCTGGACGACATCCTCCGCGAGTGAGGCGTCGGAGGTGATTCGGAGGGCGATCGAGTAGGCCATCGTTCGGTACGAGTCGTACAGCTCCTGCAGTGCGTCGAGTTGACCGTTCGCGACGCGGAGAAGCACGTCTCTATCGGCATCGTCGACGGGCGATGCCACGCGTCCCGGGAACCCGCTCTTCCGGTCGTTCATGGGTGTATGCGTTGCGACTGCCGTTCCGGTTCAATCTGGTGCTGGACCTGGTACTCGGCGGCGGCCGGCAAACCGTCGACCGCGACCCTGACGCCTTCCCAGACCTGCGCTGCGTCGGGCTCGGCGTCAACGATTGCGAATCGGTCCGGCTCGGCGGCAGCGAGCGTGAGGAAGCCCTCGCGAACGCGACGATGAAAGGCCAGGTCGAACGCGAGCTCGAACCGCGTCTGATCGTCCGGCGCTTTGCGCCCGAGGCCGATCTCAGGCGGAACATCGAGGAGGATCGTCAGGTCTGGCCGAAGGCCTCCCGTTGCGATCTCCTCGAGCGCGTGCAGGCGAGCGAGTGGAACCCCGGCGCCGTAACCCTGATAGGCGAGCGTCGAGTCGGCGAAGCGGGTGCAGATGACCGTCGTTCCGGCGTCGATCGCCGGACGGATCACCTCCTCGACGAGCTGGCGGCGCGCGGCGTTGAACAGCAGTGCATCGGCCAGCGGGTCGTTGTGTTGCTCGGCGTGGTCGAGGAGCAGGTGGCGGAGGCGCTCCCCGAGCTTCGTCCCGCCCGGTTCGCGGGTTCGGATCACGTCGATGCGCTCGGCGCGGAGGTGCTCTTCGAGACGCGCGGCCTGCGTGGTCTTGCCGGCGCCCTCGGGCCCTTCGATCGTGATGAAACTGCCGCGCTGGCCCGGCAGAGGGGAACGTGTCACGCATCCGAGTGTAGCGTTCGGGCCCGACGGCGGGGCCACCTCGAGTCTCCCAAGTCGCCGATCATCCATCTCGGGCGCGAGCGCGTACCCTCGGCGTGATGGGACGTCGACTGCTCCGGGCCGCCGCTCTCGCCGTGTTCTGCGCGGCAATTCCGGCCGCGGTCCTCGCCCACCCGCTCGGCAACTTCACGATCAACCATTACGCGGGAATCACGCTGACGCCCGGCGAGATCCGGCTCGACGTCGTGATCGACATGGCCGAGATCCCCACGTTCCAGGAACGCCAGTCGATGGACACCGACGGCGACGGCGACGTCACCGATGCCGAGACCGCGGCGGCCGTCGGGCCGGCCTGCGATCGGCAGCGGCAGCTCCTGCGGCTGGCGGTCGACGGGGCCGCACCGACGCTGACCGCAACGAACGCCGCGATCACGTTCCCAGCCGGGCTCGGCGGCCTGGCGACGATGCGGCTCGAGTGCGGTTTCGTCGCGCAGCTCGCCGCAACGCCCGACCGATCGACGGTGACCTTCGAGGACGTCTCCTATCCGGAGCGGATCGGGTGGCGGGAGATCGTCGCGACGAGCAGCGGCGTGTCGATTGACGCCGGCGAGCTTCCCTCGACGAGCGCGTCCGCGCGACTGACGGCCTATCCGGAGGAGCTCATCTCGCAGCCGATCGACATTCGCTCGGCGACGATCGTCGTCACGCCTGAACCGGCATCCGGCGGCGCCTCGCCGAGCCCGGCAGTGGTCGGTGGCGGTCGGGTCCGCGACCGTGTCGGAGGTCGCCGGCGCGGTACCCGGAGGGATCGGCGGGGAGCTGCCTGCGATCTTCCGCGAGATCGATCTGACCCCGTTCGTGGCCCTCGTGTCGCTGCTGACCGCATTCGGCCTGGGCGCCGGTCATGCCCTTACGCCCGGGCACGGCAAGACACTGATGGCGGCCTATCTTGTTGGCACACGCGGCACGCCGCTCCACGCGGTCGGCCTCGGGCTCTCGGTCACGGTCTCGCACACGCTGGGGATCCTCGTGCTGGCGGGCCTCGTCGTCGGCGCGCAGGGACTGCTCCCGCCGGACGTCGTGGTCCGGGTTGCCCCGATGATCGCGGCGGTGACGATCCTCGCGATCGGCGGGTGGATGCTCGCGCGTGAGGTCCGCCGCCGGCTGGCAGCCCGAGCGGCGACGTCGTCGCACGACCACGGGCATGCGCACGATCACGAGCACGAGCACAGCCACGGCGGCGTCCGCCACTCCCATCTCCCGGCCGCGGGATCGACGATCAGCTGGCGCGGGCTGTTTGCTCTGGGCCTCGCGGGCGGCCTAATTCCCTCCACGAGTGCACTCATCATCCTGTTGGGATCGATCGTCGCCGGGCGGCCCGCGTTCGGGTTCCTGCTGGTCGTGATCTTCGGCCTCGGGATGGCGGCCGTGATGACCGGTGTTGGCCTGGCGATGGTGTTCGCTCGCAGCCGGCTGGACCGGCTTCCCTCGGGCTCCGGCCTCGGCCGCCTCGCCAGCCACGCATCGCTCGCCGCGGCGGTCGTGGTGCTCGCGTTCGGTGTCTATCTCACGGCCCAGGCGTTCGGCGGCCGGCCGGTCTTCTGATCGGCGGCAGGACGCGGCGAAGCCCGCCCGCAGGTGCCGCGAGGCTCCCGCGATCGATAGGGAATCTCACCTAGCGGCGCGGCGCGGGGGCTCTGCTACGATCCCGCTCCCCATGCGCGACCTGGCTGACCGAGCTCTCGATACCGCCGCCCAGCTCGGCGCCGGCTACGCCGACGTTCGCATCGTTCGTCGGCTCGAAGAGGACATCGCGATCAAGTCCGGCCGGGTCGAAGGCGTCGCATCCGGCGAGAGCGAGGGGTTCGGGCTGCGTGTCCTCGTCGACGGCGCCTGGGGCTTCGCGAGCTCGAGCCGGCTGAGCGGAGCGGAGGCAGATCGAGTCGCGGGCGAGGCCGTGCGGATTGCTCGCGCGTCGGCGACCGCGCTCCGCGACCGTGTCCGGCTGGACGACCGGCCGCCCGCCCGAGGGACCTACGAGACGCCGATCGAGGAGGACCCGTTCACGGTCCCGCTCGAGGAGAAGATCCGGATCCTCCTGGCGGCCGACGAGGCGGCATCCCGGACGAAGGGGGTGACCTTCACCGAGACCCGCTACGACGCCCGTCGCGAGTGGAAGACGTTCGCGGCGACGGACGGCAGCTACACGGAGCAGACGCTGACCCACGTCGGGGCGGGTGTCGAGGCGAACGCGATCGACGGCGACGAGCACCAGCGCCGGAGCTACCCGGATGGGGACGGCGGGCCGTTCAAGGCCGCTGGCTTCGAGTACGTTCGGGGCCTCGACCTCGAAGGCCACGCGGAGCCGCTCGCGGCCGAGGCCGTGGCGTTGCTCACCGCTCCCCAATGCCCGGCGGGGCGCTTCACGATCGTCCTCGACCCCTCGCAGCTGTACATGCAGGTCCACGAGAGCTGCGGCCATCCCAGTGAGCTCGACCGCGTCTTCGGCACGGAGGCGAGCTATGCGGGTACGAGCTTCCTGACGACCGACAAGCTCGAGGACGGCTTCCGCTACGGCAGCGACCTTGTCGACATCGTCGCCGACGCGACGGCATCCGGCGGACTCGGGACGTTCGGGTGGGACGACGAGGGGGTCGCGGCGGCGTCCATCCCGATCGTCCGCGAAGGGATCTTCGTCGGCTACCTGACCAGCCGCGAGACCGCGCCGCGGATCGGCCGGCAGTCCGGTGGCGCAATGCGAGCCGACGGCTGGAATCGCATCCCCCTGATCCGGATGACGAACCTCAACCTGCTGCCGAAGCCCGGCATGAGTCTCGACGACATCGTTGCCGACACGGACGACGGGTTCTACCTGGCCTCGAACCGCTCCTGGTCGATCGACGACCGCCGCCTGAACTTCCAATTCGCGACCGAGATCGCGTACGAGATCAAGAACGGCAAGAAGGGACGGCTCTTCAAGAACCCGACCTACACCGGGATCACGTACGAGTTCTGGCGGTCGTGCGACGCTGTCGGCGACGACCGGAGCTACGTGATGCTCGGGACGCCGAACTGCGGCAAGGGCGAGCCGGGCCAGGGCGCCAGCGTCGGCCATGGCACCTCGGGGGCGCGTTTCCGGGACGTCCAGATGGGCGTCGGCAAGTGGTGACCGATGGTCGCGATCCGGCCAGCATCCTCGCCCTCGCCGAGCGGGCGCTGGGCTTCGCGGACGCGGCCGGCGCGACGGAGGCGGAGGCACTGGTCACGGCCGACGACGCCCGCCTCACCCGGTTCGCCAACAGCGAGATCCACCAGAACGTCGCCGAGACGAACGCCCAGGTCAATCTGCGGTTCGTCGTCGGGCGGCGGGTCGGGGTGGCGTCGAGCAACCGCATCGACGACGAGGGGTTGCGCCGCCTCGCGGAGACTGCCGGAGCGATCGCCCGCAACTCCGAGGAGCTCGAGGACTGGGACGGGTTGCCGGAGCCGACGCCGGTCAAGGAGATCCAGGCCGCCTTCGCCGACCCGACCGCTGAGGCGACGCCGGAGCTTCGGGCCGAGGGGGTCCGTGCCGTGATCGCCGCCGCCGACGCCGCGGGCGTCATCTCGTACGGCTCGTTCGCGACGGACGCGGAGGTGATCGCCGTCGCGAACTCGAAGGGCATCCGCGCCTCCCAGCAACGGACGACATCGCAACTGCTGACGGTCGCGATGGCGCCGGACGGTGGGTCCGGCTATGCGGAATCGGCGGCCGTCGACGTATCGGACATCGACGCCGCGGCGATCGGCCGGGAAGCCGCCGACAAGGCGCGCGTCTCCGCCAACCCCGTATCGGTGGAGCCCGGCGACTGGGCGGTCGTGCTCGAGGAGTACGCGGTCGTCGACCTGCTGGCGATGCTTGGCTACATGGGGTTCAGCGCACTTGCCGTCCAGGAGGAGCGCTCGTTCGCCGAACCGGGCAAGAAGGTCGGCAGCGACCTCGTCACGATCGTCGATGACGGGATGGATCCGGCGACGCTGCCGATGGCCTTCGATTACGAGGGCGTCGCCAAGCAACGGGTGTCGCTCATCGAGCGCGGCATCTGTCGCGATGTCGTCTACGACGCCCAGACGGCCGCCCGAGCCGGACGGACCTCGACCGGCCACGGGCTGCCCGCCCCGAACCCGTACGGGCCGTTCCCCTTGAACATGGCGATGAGCGCCGGCACGACGCCTCGCGAGGACCTGATCGCCGGGTTGGAGCGGGGCCTCCTCGTGACTCGCTTCCACTACACGAACCCGGTCCACCCGAAGCTCGCGATCGTCACCGGTATGACACGCGACGGGACGTTCCTCGTCGAGAACGGGCGGATCGTCGGGCCCGTCCGGAACCTCCGGTTCACCCAGAGCTACCTCGAGGCGCTGGCCGCGACGAGCGCCGTGAGCAGCGACCGACGGACGCTCCGGGGGGACTTCGGCGGGGTTGTGGTGCCTGCGGTACGAATCGACAGTTGGGCCTTCACCGGCGCAACGGAACACTGACCGGGCCCGATGACTGAGCGGATCACGAGTTCGTCGATCAGGGCCAGGCTGGCTCGACCGTTCGACCCAACCGAGCAGCGACGGATCAAGCGGCTATGGGTCCGCCACTCGATCGCTGAGGATCGGCGCGACATCGATGGACTCGTCGCGACGCTTTCTCCGGATTGTGTCTACGAGATCGTCCCGACCGGCCAGCGCTGGGAGGGCCACGCAGGAGCACGGGCGTTCTACGCGGAGCTGTTCGCCGCCTTCCCCGACAACGCGTTCGCGCTGAGCGACATCGTCATCGGCCCGCAGGGCGTGTTCGAAGTGGCGACGCTGACCGGAACCAACCTCGGACCGTGGGCCGGGGCAGCTGCCACTGGCCTGCCCCTCGCGCTCCAGGTCCTGATTCTATTCCCGTGGAATCCCGCCACGGAGCGGTTCGCAGGGGAGCGAATCTGGTTCGACAGGGGATCGCTGACCGGCTAGGGCCCGGAGCCGCCGGAATCGATCGTCGGATCCGGCGGCGAAGGCTCGGCGGCGACCGCCCTCGCGGGCTCCACCAGCCGCCGCATCCAGCGACCGACCACGAGCGAGCCGGCGGCGGGGACCGCCGTCCAGCCGATGAACAGCGCCAGCGTCATGAGCAGGAGTCGCCGCGTGTCGTCGATCCCGGCGTCGATGACCTCGGGCTTCAACCGGCCGGTGTAGGCGCGGACCAGGTCCGCCAGGGCCCCGAGCGACCTTGCGTTCGCGGTCAGCGCCGCCTCGTTCTGGCCCATGACCGTCGCGATCCCGTCGAGTTGCTCGTCGAGGCCCGAGACGTCGGTCGCGATCTGGCCGAACAGCTGGCCGAGTGGCGCAACCGGCCGCTGACCGAAGATCTCGATCGCGTTCGCCTGGGTCTCGAGATCGCGGAGCCGCGGCTCGATCTCGCGGATCGCGCCGGCGGCCTCGGTGACGGTGACCGACGTCTGGGCCAACGTCGGTCCGAAGCTGGCGGCCGTCGACGCGGCGTCGTCGATGACATTGGCGGTCTGTTCGATGATCGCGTCGAGGGTCACGGCCTCGGACACGATCCTGTCGCCCAGCGAACTGATCCGGGCACTCGCCGCCATCAACGCCGCGAAGCCGATCGCCGCAGCGACGAGCCCGATGACGCCGTAGATGAGGAGCGCGTTCGCGAGCCTGTACAGGCCGCGCCGCCACTCGCCCGCTGCGCCTGCCCCGTCGGTCACTGAGGGATGTCGCAGTCGGGTCCTTCGAGGCCGAGCCCGCGTCCGATCCGGTGACGGTTGCGCGCCACGAGCCCATACGCCGCACCGACGATCCAGCGGATCGGCAGGAACCCGCGGAACGGCCGGATCAGCCAGCCGCCGGGCAACGCGGCCGCGATGGCCAGCGCAGCGGCGCCGCCGGCATCGATTCGTCCGCTTGTCTCGTCGAGGACGTGGAGTTCGTCGAGCACCGGATGCCGCCGTGCCGCGTCAGCGACCACGGGCCGATCGGAACGGGCGGCGTCCTGGAGCGACAGCATCTCGAGCCGGCCGTGGCGGTCCCAGCGACGTAGGCGCCGGGCCGTCGCCAGGCACAGCCCGCAGTCGCGATCGAACATCACGACGAGCCGCCCGGCCCGGGACGCCCCAACCGCCGCCTCGGGCGCGGGCAGCACCGCGGCCGACTTCACCGCCAGCCGCTCCGGGCGGCGTCCGGGTAGAGCCTGACCCGGCGATACGGCTCGCGACCGCGGGACCGCGACACCAGGTTCGCCCGCTCTGCCATCTGGTGCTGGAGCCGCCGGATGTAGGCGTTCTGGGGCGACAGCTCGACCGGCTCCGCGTTGTTGAGGACCATCCCGATCGCCTCCTCGGTCTCGCGCATCGCGGCCTCGCGCGGGTCGATCTCGAGCGAGAAGATGGAGGTCAGGCTCGACTGCATCTGGGGGATCGTGTTTGCCTTGAGGACGTAGATCGGCAGCGCCCGCTCCTCCGCCTCGCGGAGCAACGGCGTCTTCTGCTTGTACTCGTTCTTGAGCGTCATAACGACGTCCGCGTCGTCGACCTCGCGGGCGATCTGGACGGGCAGCTGGAGGTCGCGGATCGCCTGCTCGAGGCGTTTCCGGCTGATCCCCTGCGGCAGGATCCGAAGCGTCGGCAGCGGCGAACCGCCGGGCGTCAGGATCGCCTCGCCGAACGCGCCCTCCTCGATACCGAGCGGCGCGCCGTCGAGATCGTCGTCATCGTCGAGTTCGTCGGCGTTGACCGGCCCCGTGCCCTCGTCGGCCTTGAGGGCCGTGAGCGCCTTCGCCGCCTGGTCCCGCCACGCCTTCTGGCGCTCGAGCTCGCGGGCTTCGCGAGCCCGGGTGTCGAGCGCAGCCTGGGCGCCGCGTTCGAGCGGGCCGCGATCGGCGATCTCGCCTGAGATGAACGGCTGATCCTCGAGCCGGCCGCCGTCCCGACCGACCGGCGGCGGCGTCGCGAATCGCTCACCGGGCATCGTGCCCGATGCGTCGCCCTCCGCGATGGGCCCGCGCGGCGCGCTCTCTCGTCCCGACCCGCCGCGGGTCTGGCGCCAGCCACCGCTTGCCCCGGGCCGGTAGCCGGAGCGGAGCGCACCGCCTCGTTCGGCCTCGCGGTAGCCGCCGGTCCGGTAATTGCTGTCGCCGCGCCAACCCGGCTCCATCCGCCACGGCTGGCCGGAACCGACGAGCCCGGCGAACCGCTCGGCGCCGATCTGCTCCCGTGGCGAGGGCCGCGGTCGGGCCTGGCTCCGATGGACACCCTCCTCGTCCCGCCAGCGGAGCTCCGGCGCGACCTGATCGCCGCGGAGCATCGAGTCGACCGTCTCGGCGACGTCCGCGTGGACCGTCACCCGCTCCCGATCGATGATCTCGATGATCACGTCGAACGTCGGCGGCGCCTTACGCTCGAGGACGCTCTTCTGGGTCCGCCGGCGTCGCGCCTCCTCGTCGCCGAGGGTCACGCTCTGGATGCCGCCGATGAGGTCCGACAGCGTCGGGTTGAGCATCAGGTTGTCGAGGTTGTTGCCGTGGGCCGTCCCGATGAGCTGGACGCCGCGCTCCGCGATCGTCCGGGCGGCCTGCGCCTCCAGTTCCGTCCCGATCTCGTCGATGACGATCACCTGGGGCATATGGTTCTCGACCGCCTCGATCATCACCTGGTGCTGCATCGAGGGCGTCCGGACCTGCATTCGGCGCGCTTTGCCGATTGCTGGATGAGGGATGTCGCCGTCGCCGGCGATCTCGTTCGAGGTGTCGACCACTACCACGCGCTTGCCCATGTCGTCGGCGAGAACACGGGCGGCCTCGCGGAGCATCGTCGTCTTGCCGATCCCGGGCCGGCCCATGATGAGGATCGACTTCCCGGACTCGACGAAGTCCTCGATGATCTCGATCGTCCCGTAAACCGCCCGCCCGATGCGGCAGGTCAGCCCGACGATCTTCCCGGTCCGATTGCGGATCGCACTGATCCGATGGAGCGTCCGCTCGATTCCCGCGCGGTTGTCGTCGCCGAACGTGCCGATATGGTCTACGACGTGGGCGATGTCGGCCTCGGTGATCTCGCGCTCGAGAAGCATGACCTCGCTGTCCGGGAAGCGGGCCTCCGGGCGGCGTCCGAGGTCGAGGACGACCTCGATCAACGACTCCTTGTCGGGCAGTGCGTGGACGGCCTCGACGATCTCAGGCGGCAGCGAGGCGAAGAGCGCGCCGAGGTCGTCGATCGATTCCCGGCGGTTATCCGCAGGTCCCACGATGGCCTCCTTAGCGGACGCCGGCCGGCACGAGGGCCGGTTCGGCGACGCGGACGAGGGTTTCCTTCATGAGCAGCGTGACTGTGGCGATCGTATCGAACCCCGCCTCCTCAAGTCTGCTCTCGATTGGTGATTCGTAGGTCCGGACCGGAGCTAGGACGCCCTGCTCGAGGCGCTGTCCTGCCCCATTGCCGGTTCGCTCGGCGATGTTGCCGAGCGCGAAGCCGGCGAGGTCCGAGACGTCGGCGCCGGGCTTCGCCACGACCTTCAGATAGTGCGGCTGATCCTCCTTGGCAACGCCGATCTGGACGAAGGCGTCGATATCGGTGCCATCCCGCCCGCCGCCAGGCGCCTCCTGGACGAATCCCTCGACGTCGGCGAAGCGGAGGATCGGGGCGAGGCTCGAGCGCGGGACGCGCCAGTTGCCGCCCTGGCGCTCCCAGTCGTTGAGCCGGATCGCCTCGAGCCGCTGGACCGGCTGCGGCGTCGCCGACGCGTACAGCCGCATGAGCGCGACGGCATCGATGGGCTGGGCGGGCCGGATCCGCGACGAGCGCGCGCGGTCGTCGTTCCAGACGGCAGGCAGCGCACGCTCGGGCGGGCGATACAGGACGATCTCCTCACCGTAGCGGGCGAAGCCAGCCTGCATGAAGAGCTCGACGTTGCCGTCCCTGTCGGCGCAGGCGACGTGGAGTCGAACGACACCGCGCTTCGAGGCTTCGCGGACGAGCTGCTGGACCAGCCGGAAGCGGATGTCGCCGGCCGTCGACGAGCCGATCCCGTCGAGCTCCACGATCGTCCACTCGTCGCGGAACGACTCGCGCTCGACGCGGATCAGGCCGGCGAGCCGACCCTCGGCCTCGTAGACGAACATCAGGTCGTGGGGCCGGAATGCCCCGAGCGGCAGCCGGAACAGGCTGAACACGCCGATCGGCGGCCCGCTCACCGGCAGGCCGAGCGAACGAGTCGACGATTCGGCGTCCTGGCAGAGCCGCGAGAGCTCACCGAGCGCGGCGAGATCTGTCAGACGGGCGGCCCTGACCTTGCCGCCGGGCTTGACCGTGCGGATCTCGCTCATGCCGTCCTCGATCGGCGCGTCGGGTGGCGCCTGCGGCCGGACCCCTCGGCGGGATCATCGTGCTCGGCCGCCATCGTCGCGACCAGACGGTGGAAGCGGGTTTCGCCGGCAAGCTCCGGGTGGAACGCGGTCGCGATGATGTTGCGCTCTCGGACGCCCACGATCCGCCCATCGTCGAGGCGAGCGATCACGTCGACGTCGGGCCCGGTCCGATCGATGATCGGCGCCCGGATGAACACGCCGTGGACCGGCTGGTCGCCCAGGATCGGGACGGCGAGATCGGCCTCGAACGAGTCGAGCTGGCGGCCGAACGCGTTGCGCTGGACGGTGACGTCGAGGAGCGGCAGGATCGGTTCCTCGCCGCCGGCGATCTCGCGGGCCAGCACGATCATTCCCGCACAGGTGCCGAACAGGGGAGCGCCGCTCGCGGCCAGGTCGAGGATCGGCTGCCGCAGTCCCCAGCGGTCGATCAGCTTCCGCATCGTCGTGCTCTCGCCGCCAGGGAGGATCAGGCCGGCGACCTCGTCGAGATCGGCCGGCAGGCGCACGGGAACGCCCTCGACGCCGATCGCGCCGAGTGTCTGCAGATGCTCCCGAAAGGCCCCTTGCAGGGCCAAGACGCCGATCCTCAAAGACGAGGCCTCATAGGAATTGGCAACCTCAGCGCCGACCTGTCGCTCGCTCACCGAAGTCCATGGCGGACCTCTGCGACGCCAGTGGCCTGAGGTCTACCAGCCGCGGACCGCCAGGCGCTCCTCGTCGGGGATCGCTTCGAGCGAGATCCCCCGCATCGGCGCGCCGAGGCCCTTCGAGACCTCGGCGATGATCGATGGGTTGTCGAAGTGCGTTGTTGCCTGGACGATCGCTCCGGCCATGCGTGCCGGATCCTCGCTCTTGAAGATCCCCGATCCGACGAAGACGCCCTCCGCGCCGAGCTGCATGACCAGCGCCGCGTCGGACGGGGTCGAGATCCCGCCGGCAACGAAGTTGACGACCGGCAGCTTGCCGTCGGCGGCCACCTGCTTGACGAGCTCGTATGGAGCCTGGAGCTCCTTCGCCGCGACGAAGAGCTCGTCCTCGCGCATCCCCTGGAGCCGGCGGATCGCGGCGAGGACGTCGCGCAGCTGGCGAACGGCCTCGACGATGTTGCCGGTCCCCGCCTCGCCCTTGGTCCGCATCATCGCTGCACCCTCGTTGATGCGGCGCAGCGCTTCGCCGAGGTTCCGGCAGCCGCAGACGAACGGGATCTTGAACGCGTGCTTGTCGATGTGGTTGGCCTCGTCGGCCGGGGTCAGGACCTCGGACTCGTCGATGTAGTCGACGCCGAGTGCCTCGAGGACCTGGGCCTCGACGAAATGCCCGATCCTGGCCTTGGCCATCACGGGGATCGTGACCGCATTCATGATCCCTTCGATCATCGAGGGATCGCTCATCCGGGCGACGCCGCCGGCGGCCCGGATGTCCGCAGGCACGCGCTCGAGGGCCATGACGGCCACGGCGCCGGCGTCTTCTGCGGTCTTCGCCTGATCGGGCGTGACGACGTCCATGATGACGCCGCCCTTGAGCATCTGGGCAAGGCCCTTCTTGGTCGCCCAGGTGGACGTTTCGAGGGTCATGGTGGCCTGTGACTCCGGAATGGCGCGGTGGGTCTGCCCGCCATGCTTGCCCCGGGGTCGTCGCCCGTTCGAGCCGGTCGGGCCGCCTCTCGCGCGGGGATTATCGCACGGGACCTCGCAAAACCGGGCAACGGCGTGCTAATCGCGGGTCGCCTAGCGCGCGACGGTCCGCACGACGCCTGACATCAGCTTGGTCGCCCGGCGGGCGGCGGTGGGAGAGAGCCGACTCAGCGCCTCGATCAGGTCGAGGACGTCGTCGTCGGGAAGCCCGCCCAGGAGGTGGACCAGGCGCAGGATCGTCTCGTCCGAGATCTCGCCAAGCAGCCGCATTCCGCGCTCGAGCTCGCGCGGCTCGAGTTTCGGGATCAATCCGACGGCCCGATCGAACAGGCGGACGAACTCGGCGAACGTCGAAAGCCAATCGCTGAGCGCCGCAAGTTCCGGATCCGTGGGCGCCGCCGCCGAAAGCTCGGCCGCCGACCGTGTCGTCTGCTCGATCACCTTGACGATCGGGTCGCCCTCGCGGATCTTGCGCCCGGCGATGACGCTCGTGAACCACTGCCAGTGGTCGCCGACCGCGACATAGGCGGTCCCTGCCGGCCCGCGCCGCCCGACCCGACGCGGTTCCGCGACGCGCTCGACGATCCCCCACGCTTCGGCGTCCGCGAGGGCGAGACTCGCCGCCCGGTGCGACAGGCCGAGTGCCTCCCGGACTTCACGTTCCGTGAGCGGCACGTTCCGAACCATGAGGTAGGCGTGGACCCGCCCGATCGCCGGGGCGACGCCCCACGACGCGCTCATCTCGCCCCATGCCTCGGCGAAGCGGAGGCGGAGCGATTCGGCCGGTGACGCCGGATCGGGCGTGGCGCCATCGGCGCCCGCCCCACGGCCAAGCAAAACATGCGCGTTGACAGTAGCTTGTTCTTGTGTCATAACTTGCTATGTGAGAGTAGCATGGAAACGCAAGGCCTCATTGTCGGATAGCTCGTCGGCGTCGGCGCCTTCTTGGTAGCGCAGTCGTGGTTGGCGCTCTCGATCCCGTTGGGCAGCTCGTGAAGCGCGGCAACTGGCTCGCCGGTCTCATCGTCGGTGCGTGCGCCGGCATTCTCTTTGGCGTGTGGCCAACACTGGCCTTCCTCATCCTCGTCGCGTTCCTCATTCCCGTCGCGATCTCGCCGCAGCGACGGTCCGCGGCCCCCGGCCTGTTCGTCGGAATGGCATCGACCTGGCTGGGGCTTGTCGTGGCGGCCAACGCGGGATGTGCCGCGTTCGATGCCGCACCGAACCAGGAGTGCGTGGCGCCGGACCTGACCGGGTGGCTCGTCATCGCAACCGGGCTGCTCGCGGTGGGCGTGGCCGGCTCGATCGCGATGCTCTGGCGCCGTCGGCCAGAGGGCTGAGCTCGATCAGGGGGCGGTGACACCGGCGAGGGCCGCCGAGACGGCCACGAACAGCGGATCGGACGGGTCGACGACGACCTCGCACGAGTCGATCAGCTCGATGCCGGACGGGGTCGCGAACGTATAGATCATCTTCTGGCCATCGAACGCGATCGGACAGGTATCCGTGAAGGGACGGCTCTTCAAAGCGGCGAAGTCGGCCTGAGTGATCTCGGTGAGCAACCCCTCGAGCGTCGCGGCGGGCACGAAGCCGAGCTCAGCGACGGCGGGGGCCGTCTTGTGGACTCGCCCGTCGGCCTCGATCACGATCGTCGAGCCGCACGCTCCGCCTGCGCAATCGCCGCCCTGCGTCTCGACGGTCAGTAGCGGTTCCGCTGGGACCGAAGGTGGGGGCGAACTGGTTGCCACGCTCTGGCTGCTGCCCGGTGACGGGGACGTCGACGACGTGGAAACGCCCGGGCCACACGAGCCGACCAGGGCGCAAACGGCCATGAGAGCGATCGAGCGGGCGAGCCATCTGGGGGTTGGCATGCGGCGAGGACGAACGATGCGCTCGCCCGGTTCCGACCTATCATCGGCCCATGCCCGTCCTCCGGAGCCGGCTCGATCCCGCCAGCGAGGACGTTCGCGCGAACCACGAGGCAATGGCATCGCTCGTCGGCGAGCTGCGCGAACGTCAGGCGGAGGTCGCAAGCCGTGGCGCCGGTGGTGACGACCGCTCGATCGCCCGTCATCGCGAGCGCGGCAAGCTGCCGGTCCGCGAGCGGATCGATCGGCTGGTCGATCCAGGATCGGCCTTTCTCGAACTGAGCCCGCTCGCCGCCAACGGCCTGTACGACGACGATGCTCCGTCGGCGGGGATCGTGACCGGGATCGGCACGGTCGAGGGGACGCGGGTCGTCGTCGTCGCCAACGACGCGACCGTCAAAGGCGGGACCTACTACCCGCTGACCGTCAAAAAGCACCTCCGGGCGCAGGAGATCGCGCTCGAGAACCGGCTGCCGTGCGTCTACCTCGTGGACAGCGGCGGCGCCTTCCTCCCCCTGCAGGCCGACGTCTTCCCCGACCGCGACCATTTCGGGCGGATCTTCTACAACCAGGCCCGCATGTCGGCCGCCGGCATCCCCCAGGTCGCACTGGTCATGGGCTCCTCGACGGCCGGCGGTGCGTACGTCCCGGCCATGAGCGACGAGACGGTCATCGTCAAGGGCACCGGCACGATCTTCCTCGGGGGCCCGCCGCTCGTGAAGGCCGCGACCGGCGAAGAGGTGAGCGCCGAGGACCTGGGCGGCGGCGATGTCCACACCGCCATCTCCGGGGTTGCCGATCACCTCGCCCTCGACGACGAGCACGCCCTCGCGCTCGGTCGATCGATCGTCCGCAACCTCAACCGCCGGCGACCGGATCCGCCGTGGGATCGGGCGACGCCCGAACCGCCTGCGGTCGACGAGGCGGGGATCTTCGGCGCGGTGTCGGCCGATCCCCGTCGCCCGATCGAGGTCCGCGAGGTCATCGCCCGACTCGTCGACGGCAGCCGATTCCACGACTTCAAGCCGCGCTACGGCGAGACGCTCGTCACCGGGTTCGCCCACATCGAGGGCTATCCGGTCGGGATCATCGCCAATGACGGAATCCTGTTCAGTGCGTCGGCCCTCAAGGGCGCTCACTTCATCGAGCTCGCGGCCCAGCGGAAGATCCCGCTCGTCTTCCTCCAGAACATCACCGGCTTCATGGTCGGCCGCGAATACGAGGCCGGCGGCATCGCCAAGGACGGGGCGAAGATGGTCACCGCGGTCGCCTGCGCCGAGGTGCCGAAGTTCACCGTCATCATCGGTGGCAGCTTCGGCGCCGGGAACTACGCGATGGCCGGTCGCGCATACCAGCCGCGGTTCCTCTGGACCTGGCCGAACGCCCGGATCAGCGTCATGGGCGGTCAGCAGGCTGCTCGCGTCCTCTCGACCGTGAGCGGCGACCTCGCCGACGATGCCGCACGCGACGCGTTCGAGGCGCCGATCCTCGAGACCTACGAGCGCGAGGGCAACCCCTACTTCGCGACGGCGCGGCTGTGGGACGACGGCGTCATCGATCCGCTGGACACACGTCGGGTGCTAGCCCTGGGCATCGAGGCCGCCCTCCATTGCCCGATTCCGGAGACGCGATTCGGCGTTTTCCGGATGTAGGCCGGGGTAGGATCGCGTCATGCCGCACGTCGTCCGCTTTTCGATCGCGCCCGTCCGGAGTCTCGGGCTCGAGCACCCAACCGAGCTCGATCTCACCGAACTCGGCGTCGTCGAGGACCGGCGCTTCTATCTGATCGACGACGCCGACCGACTCGTCGACAGGCTGCTCGTTCCCTCCCTTGTCCAGATCGGTGCGCACATCGATCCAGAGGCGACCCAGCTTCGGCTGTCGTTCCCGAACGGAACGGTGATCGACGAGGCCGTCCAACTCGGCGCGCCGATCGAGTCCGTCGTCCACAAGCGCCCGGCGGTCGGCCACCTCGTCGAGGGGCCCTGGGCCGCCGAGCTATCCGACTACTGCGGCCGTGCCATCCGGCTGGTCCGTTGCGATCGGGTCGGCGGGACTCGCAAGGCCCACCCGGCCACGCTGATCACCGATGGCTCGCTCGAGATCCTCGGCCATCATCTCGGCGCGGGCTCGGTCGACGGGCGTCGCTTCCGGATGCTCATCGAGCTCGGCGGCGGCGCGGCACACGAAGAGGACACCTGGGTCGGTGGGCGGGTCGCTCTTGGCGAGGTCGTGATGCAGATCTCGGCCCCCGTTCCACGCTGCGCGATCACGACCCAGGACCCGGACACCGGCGAGCGGGACCTCGACACGCTTCGGACGATCGTTGCCTACCGCGGCCTCACGGAAGGTCGGGACATCGACTTCGGCGTCTACGGCGAGGTAGAACAGCCGGGCCGCATCCGGCTGGGCGATGCGATCACGGTCCTGTCATCAGCACCGCTGGCAGCGGCGGCAGGCTGACCGACCAATCGTTCAGACACCGAGGATCCCGTAGTAGGCGAGCGCGCCACTGAAGAGCAGACAGGCAAACGCGATGAACGCGAGGTGGAAACGCGATCGTCGGCGGCCCCGCTCCTGGACGACGGCGACGACGGCGAGTAGCGCCACCGCGACGCCGAGGATCGCGCCGGCATCCGCCAGCCAGATGAGCCAACGATCCTGGCGCGGGATACCCAGCGCCCTGATGAGCGACCCCTCCGGCATCGCGCCGACGACCGCGGCGAGCCCGAAGGCGAAGACGAGATCGGCCCCGATGGCGAGGAGCACGATCAAACGAACGGGGCGCGGAATTGGCCGTTCGCGGGCGGCCTCGGGCGTGGCCGGCCCGATCGGCTCGGGCCCCGGCGAGAGTGTGGCCTCGACCGCGGAGTCCCGGTCGATCGGACCCGCCTCGGTCGTCGGCGCGGCGCGGACGCGCCGGGCACGCACCGCTCTGCCGGCCGCAACCAGGGGCCAGCCAAGAAGCGCCGACGCAAACGCGAACGCGACAATCAGCATCAGTCCCCAGTGGCCGATCGTCGGGTTCGAGCGAGCGAACATCCCGTCCAGCAGGTACGGCAGGCCGGGCACCGGTGCGAGCTCGGTGGAGAACGTCGGCGGGGGCATGGCCCCGGCACAGCCCAGGTCGAGTGCCGCCGAGGGGTCGGCCAGGAACGCGTCACGCAGCTCATGGCCGCAAGGACTGAGGCTGACGGCATGGCCGAGGCCCCGCAACTCGACGACCGTGCCGTTCGCCAGCGTCCGAGCCGTCTCCGCCGCGTACGACGGCGGCGTCACGGGGTCGAATGCTCCGACGAGGATGAGGGTCGGGACGTCGCTGACGATCGGTTCCAGCTCATCCGGGGTGGGCGGCTCCGCACCCCAGGCAGAGCAAACAGGGACCTTGAGCCAGATCCCGCCCTCCAATGACCCGTATCGCGTGTGGGCGGCCCGGTCCCGGGCGACTGCGTCCGCGTCGACGGCCGATCCGCGATCAGGGCATTCAATCGAGTAGTGCATGCCGGTCGACGTCGCGTCGGCGAAGTCCGGGAACCAGTTGGCACTGCCCTGTCGAACGAACATCGCGTTGCCGTGTTCCAGGCCGTCCACGACCGCGGGCACCGCCGCGATCCCGTCCGGGCCGTAGAACAGCCCGTTCAGGGCCGTCGCGGCGAACCAGGCCGGGACGGGTGGGTACTGGATCCGGTCGAGCCGGGCATCTGCGTCCGACAGGATCGCGCTCAGCCGGTTGCCGACGCCCGGGTATGCCTCGGCGCATGCCTGATCGGCGTGACAGGCCGCAAGGGTTGCATCAAGCGCCCGCTCGAATCTTGCGCTTGCATCCTCGAACGGGCGGGCCTGTGGGGGATAGGGCGAGTCGAGGACGGCGCCATCGACCGTGGAGCCGTTGGTCCGCATGACCTCCAGGGCGAGCCTCGTCCCGTACGAGATTCCGTACAGGCTCCAGCGGTCGATCGAGAGCGCCTGGCGCACCGATTCGACGTCGGCGGCGTTCTCGCGCGTCGTGTACGCCGTCACGTCGATCCCATCGGCGCGATAGTCGTCCAGGCAGGTTTCAGCGAGGGCCATCCGCTCCAATTCCTGTTCCGCTCGTGGCCAGCTCGGGTCCGGCGGATAGTCAAGCCCCGGACACTTCAACGCCGGACGGGAGTAGCCGCTGCCACGCTGGTCCAAGAGGATCAGGTCGTGTCGCTCGCGGATGGTCGAGCCGCCCCAGAGCTGGGCGACGTCGAAGAGCGCGCTGTCGCCCGGGCCGCCGTTGAGGAACACGACGGGAAGCTCCTCGGAGTCCTTGTCGCTGCTTCGAGCGACCGCCACCGCCAGTTCGATCGTGCGACCTGGAGCCCGATCCCGGTGCTCCGGGACTGTCACGTAGCCGCAGACGATGTCGTGCTCAGCCGCCTGCTCGCCGCCTGGGAACGGACACGGCGCTTCGCGGAAGGCCGGCGGCGACGCTGCCGCTGCCTGACCGGCGGCAGCGGGGAGCACGCAGAGCAGAACGGCGAGGCCGACGGCATGCAGAGCGGCCTTCGTCACGCAGGCAGCGTACAGCGCCGATGTCTCGTGCCCGTTCACCCACCACCGCGGCTACGATGCCGCCATGAGCGATCTGGTGATGGTGGAGCGGTCCGGCCCGGGCGGGGTCGTCGCCCGCGTGACGCTGACCCGACCCGAGGTCCACAACGCGATCAACGCCTCGGTCGGGGCGGATCTTCGCTCGACATTCGCCGCCCTGGCGCGAGAGGGCCCGAGGGACCTGCGCGTCGTGGTCCTGGCGGGTGCCGGACCGTCGTTCTGTGCCGGCGCCGACGTCGCGTGGATGCGCGCGGCGATCGCCCTCGACGTCGAGGGCAACGAGCAGGATGCGATCGCGCTGGCCGACATGTTCGAGGCCGTCGACACCTGCCCGGTCCCGGTCATCGCCCGCGTCCAGGGCGCCGCGCTGGGCGGCGGGATGGGCCTGTGCGCCGTCGCCGACATCGTCATCGCCGAGGCCGGCGCCCGGTTCGGGTTCACCGAAACGCGGCTGGGGATCCTGCCGGCGGTCATCTCGCCGTTCGTCATCGCCAAGATCGGCGAGACCCATGCCCGGTCGCTGTTCCCGGGCGGTCGTCGCTTCGATGCGGTGCGCGCTCAGCGGATCGGGTTGGTCCACGAGGTGGTTGAGGGCGAGGGTGCGCTCGACGAGGCCGTCGACGCAGCGATCGCCGACATCCTGGCGGCCGGTCCGACCGCAGCGCGAGCCGCCAAGGCGATCGTCCGCGAGGTCCGCGGGCTTGGCCACGGGTCGTCGAAGTGGCACACGGCCCGGGTGATCGCCAGGCAGCGCGTCAGCGAAGAAGCCCAGGAGGGGTTCCGGGCCTTCACCGAGAAGCGCCGGCCTGGCTGGGAACCCGAGTCGGGCAACCGCTGACGTTCGCGGCGTTCGGGAGGGTCCGTCCGATATCGAACGTCGCTGGAATCCACTTGCGGCGGACCCGGCGATCCGATTCCGGATCCCAATCTCGGACGATCGGAGCGTTCGGAGGTGAATCGGCGCGGCGTTCGGAATCGGAGGATCTGCCCGCCACCCAATCGGCCGTATGCGACAATCGCGACACAAATGACCGACGAACTCAGCCCTAGCGAGGTCGCGCACCGGATCGGGGCGACGACCAGAAGCGTCCAGCGCTGGATCGCGAGTGGCAGGCTCCCTGCCCGGCGTGTCGGCGGTCGTTGGCGTGTCGCAAGTGACGCGATTGACGCGTTCGGGCGCCAAGGAGCGCCACCGCGCATCGAAGGCTCGGCGAAGACTCCGATCCGGACGATCTTCGTCGCGAACCGCGGCGAGATCGCCGCCCGGATCGAGAGGACCGCGGACCGGCTCGGCATACGGGTCGTGATTCCACCGACGGTCGGCCCTGGCGCCATCGACCTGCTCGCCATCGACTCGGTCGTTGAGGCTGCACTGGCGAGCGGCGCGGACGCCCTCCACCCCGGCTTCGGGTTCCTCGCCGAGAGCGCTCCGTTCGCGGAAGCGGTCCTTGCGGCTGGGATCCGCTGGATCGGGCCGTCGCCGGACGCGATCCGGGCGATGGGCGACAAGGCGGCGGCACGGCGGCTCGCGCACGACCTCGGCGTGGCGACTCCACCGGGCTACGAAGGCGTCGATCAATCCGACGAGGCGCTCACCGCCGCGGCGGCTGAGATCGGAACGCCCCTGCTCGTGAAGCCGTCTGCGGGCGGCGGCGGGAAGGGCATGCGAACGGTGCGAACCCTGGACGAGGTGCCGGCGGCGCTCGCATCCGCCCGACGCGAAGCCCAGGCGGCCTTCGGCGACGACCGCCTGATCCTGGAGCGGTTCGTCCTGGGGCCGCGGCACGTGGAGGTTCAGCTCCTCTTCGACGAGCACGGCAACGGCGTCCATCTCGGCGAGCGGGATTGTTCGATCCAGCGACGCCATCAGAAGATCCTGGAGGAAACCCCGTCGCCGCACGTCGACGACGCGACCCGGCGACGGCTCACGGAGGCGGCGCTGGCCCTTGGCCGGGCGGTCGGCTATGCCAGCGCCGGGACCTGCGAATTCCTCCTCGCGGACCGTGGTGACGCCTACTTCCTCGAGATGAACACCAGGCTCCAGGTGGAGCATCCTGTCACGGAGGCCGTGACCGGCAGGGACCTGGTCGCCGACCAGATCCGGATCGCCGCGGGCGAGCCGCTCGGCTTCGAGCAGTCGGACGTCCGGCCGAGCGGCCACGCGATCGAGGTCCGCCTCTATGCCGAGGACGCGGAGGCCGGGTTCCTCCCGGCGACCGGTCGGATCGAGAAGCTTCGCTGGCCGACGGGCACCGGCATTCGCGTCGATGCGGGAGTCAAGGCCGGCGATGAGGTCACGGACCGCTTCGATCCGATGCTCGCCAAGATCATCGCTCACGGTCGCAACCGGGCGGAAGCGATGGCCCGACTCACGGAGGCGCTCGATGACACGGTCGTGCTCGGGCTGACGACCAACCTCCGGTTCCTGCGCTGGCTTGTCCGCGAGCCGGCCGTCATGAGCGGCAGGGCCCGGATCGACACCCTGGAGCGGATCTGGCCGCCCGACGATTGGCTCGTCCGTTCCGCGATCCCCGACGAAGCCTGGTCGGCGGCCGGTCGACTCGTCGGCGGCGGCTGGCGGCTCAACGGGCCGTCGACGATCCGGCTCGCGGCCGAGGGAGCGGAGCGAACCGTCGCCCTGGACAGCACTCCGGACTCGATCGCAGCGGAGCCGATCGCCTCCGTGAGCGCCGCCGGCGACGTCGCCCACCTGGACCTGGGCGGTCGATCGGTCGCGTTCCGCGTGGCGCCCCCTCCGGATGTCGACCGCGCCGCTCGCGCCGCAGCTGCGCACGGCCACCCCGGCGGTTCGGCGGACCTGATCGCGCCGATGCCGGGCTCCGTTGTCAGCGTCCACGTCGCATCCGGGGATGCGGTCGCCGCCGGCGATCCCGTCGTCACGCTCGAAGCGATGAAGATGGAGCACGTCGTCGCGGCGCCGGTATCGGGTCGCGTGGCGGACCTCGATGTCGCGGCCGGCGACCAGGTGACCCGCGGGCAGCGGCTAGGCACGATCGAAGGCTGAGCGTCGAGGCGCTACCCTTCCGGGAAAGGCAGGAGGAGCGATGGCGAAGCAGGAAAAGCCAGGCGGGCATGCGGGCGGTCACGCGCCGGCCAAGGCCCATGGCCAGGCGACGAAGGTCGACACGAAGCTCCCGGCGACCCGCGACGAGCTCCTCGATCGGCATACGGCGGCGAGGCGGAAGCGGAACGCGGCACCGCTCGGCAGCGAGGAGCACCGGGCCGCCGTCGACGAGATCGGCCGGATCGAGGTCCGGATCGCCGCGATCGAGCGGGCGATGACCCCGCCGAAGGGCTGATCCGGCCCGTGCCCGATCGGGCGGATCACGTCCGGATCTACGAGGTCGGGCCGCGTGACGGCCTGCAGAACGAGGCGGACGCCGTCCCGACGGCCACGAAGCGACGGTACATCGAGCTCGTCGCCGCGGCCGGCCTCCGCGAGATCGAGGCGACATCCTTCGTCTCACCGGCTGCGATCCCCCAACTCGCCGACGCAGACGAGTTGTTGCCGAGCCTTCCTCGTGCGGACGGCGTCCGCTACCCGGTCCTCGTGCCGAATCTCCGCGGCCTCGCCCGGGCGGAAGCCGCCGGCGCGGATGCGATCGCGGTGTTCACGGCGGCATCAGACGCGTTCACCACACGCAACATCGGGATGACGATCGCGGCGTCGCTCGAGGCCTTCGCGCCGGTCCTCGCCCGGGCGGGTGAGCTGGGCTGGTGGCGACGAGCGTATGTCTCGACGGCGTTCGGCTGCCCGTACATAGGGGCGGTCGAGCCGCGCCGCGCCATCGACGTCGGGCTCAGGCTGCTGGAGCTGGGCGCCGATGAGATCTGCTTCGGCGACACGATCGGGGTCGGCGTCCCCAGCCAGGTCGGCGAGTTGAGTGGCCTCGCGATCGAGGCCGGGATCCCGGAGAGCCGCATCGCGTTCCACTTCCACGACACGCGCGGGACGGCCCTTGCCAACGTCGTCGCGGGCCTCGCGGCAGGGATCCGGTGTTTCGACTCGGCGGCCGGCGGGACGGGTGGCTGCCCGTACGCGCCTGGCGCCGCCGGCAATCTCGCGACGGAGGACCTCGTCTACCTGCTCGACGGGCTCGGCTACGAGCACGGCGTGCGCCTCGACGGGGTGCTCGACGCCGCCCGATTCGTCGCGGCTGCGCTCGGTCGGCCACTGGCGAGCAAGGTCGGCCAGGCCGGTGGCTGGGATCCCGCGACCGGAGCGGCGACCGGCCGCGACTGAACTCCGGTAGACACGTCAGGGCTGGACGACGAATGCACCGAGTACTGGCTTGGCGACGCCCCCGGTCGACGTGATGAGGCTCCCGTCGGCAGCCGTGAGCTTGAAGACCGCCTTGTCCGCGTTCGGGAGTTTGTTGTCCGTGATTGTCAGCGTCCAGAAGACCGTCGGCGGGCTGCCCGATACGACCTTTCGGGCCGTGCCGGCGATCTGGATCACATTGCCGCTCCGACTCAGGGCCGTGATCCCCGTCGATGCATACGTCGCGCTCCCCACACTGAAAATCGCCGACCCGGAAAAAGTCGCGTTCACGTATCGCGACGCATCGAGAACGATCGTCGTCGGACCGGCCGGCGATGTCGCGAATGCACCGATACCGACGATCCGGAATTCCCTGGCGGGCGGTGTGACAGAGAACTGAGCCGCAACAGCTCGTGCCGCGCTCATCTTGACCGTGCACACATAGCCGCTGGCGGTGTCACATCCCGTCCAGGCCTGGAAGTACCCGCTTCCCTTCGGTGTGGCGGTCAGCGTGACCACCGCATCGGTCGCGAACGGGGCGGTGCAGGTTGTCTTCGACAGACAAGCGGCGAACCCCGCCGGGGATGACGACACCGTTCCGAGAGCTCCTGCCGGCTGGCCGGTCCCACCCTGCTGGGTGACGGTCAGGGTCAGGACCATCGTGGGCGGCCGGATGACGGTGACCTTGAAGGTTCGGGTCGCCTGGTTGCCGGCATTGTCGACCGATGAACAGGTGACGACCGTCTGGCCGACCGGGAAGATCGACCCGCTCTGCGGTGCGCACGTCACGGCAGGCGTGGCGTCGACGTCGTCGGTCGCGCTGACCGCGAACGTGACGGCGATCCCTGCCGCTGCGGAGGTGGTCACCGTGATGTCGGCGGGGACGACGATGACGGGCGCGGTGACGTCGCGGACGACGACATCGACCTGGCCCGTGGCCGTGCCGCCGGCGCCATCGCCGACGACGTAGCCGAAGTGGTCGGTGCCGGCGAACCGGGCGTTGGGGGTGTAACGGACGGACGTTGGACGCCCGGGCGCAGCCGGAATGATGGTGACGCTGCCGAAGGCGCCCTGGCCTGCGGTGTCGATGCCGAGGACGTCGAGGTCGACGTCGGTGTCGTTACCGACGAGGTCGATGACGACGGCTTGGCCGACGGTTGTCGTGGCGTGATCCGCCGACGCGATCGGGGCGTCGTTGACAGACGTGACGGTGACGTTGACCGTCGCGCTCGCCGTGAACTCACCATCGGTGACTGAGACGACGAAGCTGTCCGATCCGTGGAAGTTCGGGGCCGGCGTGTACGTGACGGGCAGGAGATCGCCATGGCGGGTGCCGAGGACCGCCTGACCGTGGGCCGGCGAGATGTCAATGGAATACGTGAGCGGGTCGTCGTCAGGGTCGCTCGTCGCGAGGTCGATTGTCACCGATCCGTCCTCTGCGACGACGACCGTCGCGCCCGTGATTGACGGGGCATCGTTCGTAGGTGGCGTCAGGCTCCAGGTCAGGCCGTACGTCGGGAAGTCGCGGCCGGGGTTGACGAGGCTGCCGCCGGCGACCGCGATGTGGTACGTCGTGCCGGCGGCCAGGTTGCGGCCGATCGTGGCGAGGCCGCCGGACGCGGTGGCCGTGGCGAGCTGGCTCAGGCCGCCGAGGCTGCTGCCCTCGTACAGGGTCAGGCACGTCGCGAGGGCACTGGGGTTGAACGGCCCGACGAGGGTCATGTCGAGCCGGCTGGCGTTCGCCGGCGTGATCGCGTACCACTCGGTCTTGGGCGCGCTGGCGCAGTCGGCCGGACTCGGCTCGCCGGGCTCGCGGGTGGCGGCCAGGAGGCGGGCCTGGGTGGTGCCCGCGGGACCGAGCAGGCGGGCCCCGGCGAACGTGTCGTTCGAGGGCTGGCCGAAGAGGTAGAACAGGCCGCCCGCGGCGAGCTCGGCGGAGGCGCTCACCTGGAGCTGGTACTGGTTGCCCGGCTCGAGGGTCGCCCAGACGGTGCCCGAGTTGTCGCTGATCAGGGGCACGAGGGTCAGGTCGTCGACGCTGGTGCCCTCGTACAGGGCCTGGCTCAGGCCGGCCGCGAGGTTGTCGGACAGGGCCAGGACGCCGCCCGCGGTCGAGCCGACCCGGTACCAGATCGTCCGGGTCGCCGTGCCCGGCTCGCCGGTCTCGGTGCTGGCCCCGACGAGGCTGCCGGTCCAGGCCGTCCCGGCGAACTGGGCGGGATCCTCCGGGACGTACGTCGTCCACGGGGTCGCGCTCGCGAAGGCGTCGTTGGGGGGATGGTGCATCCGCCGCAAGGGTCGTCATCGGCGTCGCGACGAAGCCAACGCTCATCGCAACGACGAGCAGCGAGGAGAGCACCTGACGAGCGCGTCGCACCGCGCCGGTCGCCATCAGATGACGCGGTGTCATGCGCATCCCGGCGCCCTCCTGGGTCGGGGATCGGGGGCCGTCGGGGATCGGGCCCCCCAGAGTCGTCGCGGGAATGTAGCACGCAGTCGAACGCCTGCGAAGACCTTTCGTTGAACCCGCGCACCACGTGGTTCGTCGCCCCATCCAGGCTCGCTCGCACGCCCGTCCGAGCACGATGAGACCGTCCTGCTACCATCGCGCCCGATGGACGGCGTGGTGCTCGTGTTGAACCAGAACTACGAGCCGCTCAACGTCTGTAACCTGCCGCGAGCGTTCCGGCTCGTGTTCGGCGAGAAGGCCGAAGTGATCGAGTACGACCACCAGGTGATTTGGACGCCGCGGACGTCCTTTCGCGCCCCGTCGGTGATCCGGCTGCAGTACCAGATCCGGCGGCCCCGGCCGCGGGTCAAGCTGTCGCGGCGGGAGATCTTCGCCCGGGACCGGCACACCTGCCAGTACTGCGGCCGCCAGACCCACGACCTGACCCTCGACCACATCGTGCCGCGGCACCGGGGCGGGGGTCACACGTGGGAGAACCTCGTCACCGCCTGCAAGGGATGCAACCACAGGAAGGGCGGCAAGACGATTGACGAAGCGCGCTTCCGGCTTCAGCGCCCGCCGTTCGAGCCGCGCAGCGACGTGTATTCGCTGTTCACGCCGTATCTGACCGACGACCGGAACGAGGCCTGGCGGACGTACCTCTTCCTGGGTCGGAACTGAGCTCGGCTGAGCTGCCGGAACCGGTCGAGCCGGCGGCGCTTGGCGCAGCTGTGCCCGGGCCGGTCATCGACGTCCTCCGAACGCTCTGGGGCGCCGGTCATGCGGCATACGTCGTCGGTGGCTCGCTTCGCGACACGCTGCTGGGCCGGGTGGCCTACGACTGGGACCTCGCCACGGACGCGCTACCGGAGCAGACCCAGGCGCTCTTCCCCGACGCTGTCTACGAGAACCAGTTCGGGACAGTCGCCGTCCGTGGGCGACCGAAGGATTACCAGATCACGACCTTTCGGAGCGACCACGACTACGCAGACTTCAGGCGGCCCCACCGCGTCGAGTTTGGGGTGTCGCTCGAGGCGGACCTGGCACGTCGCGACTTCACGGTCAACGCGATGGCCTGGGGAGCGACGCCAGGTCCAACGGCCTCGCCGAATGCGGACATCCGGCCGACTCTCGTCGATCCGTTCGGCGGTCACGCCGACGTCACCGCGCGGGTCCTCCGGGCCGTCGGCGAGCCCGGCACGCGATTCGAGGAGGACGCGTTGCGGATGGTTCGTGCGGTCCGGCTCGCGGCAGCGCTCGGGTTCGCGATCGACGAGTCGACGCTCGCGGCGATCCACGAGCAGGCGCCGCTCGTCCGCCACCTGGCGGGCGAACGCATCGCGATGGAGCTGGCACGACTGCTCGCCGCGGATCGCCCTTCGATCGGCCTGCGGCTGATGGCCGACACCGGCATCCTCGATCAGGTCTCGCCTGAGCTCGCAGCCCAGCGAGGCGTCCCCCAGAACAAGATCGAGGGCGATGACCTCTGGGACCACACCGTACGAACCGTCGACGCTACGCCGGTCCACCCGATCGTTCGGCTCGCTGCGCTCGTCCACGACATCGGCAAGCCGGCAACCCAGGCCGACGGCCACTTCTACGGCCACGAGGTCGTGGGTGCTGAGGCTGCGCGGCGACTGCTCGACGGCCTCAATCAGCCTCGGATCGCGACAGAGCGGGTGACCCACCTCGTCCGCAACCACATGTTCAGGTACGAGCCGTCGTGGAGTGATTCCGCGGTCCGGCGGTTCATCGGCAAGGTCGGTCGCGACGCGCTGGACGAGCTCTTCGCGCTCCGCGAGGCGGACAACGTCGGGAGCGGTGTGTCTCGCGAGGCGGGCGGCCTCGACGAGCTCCGCGCCAGGATCGCCTCCGAGCTCGCGTCGGGGCCTGTCCTCGACCGGTACGCGCTCGCAATCGACGGCAACGACCTGATCGTCGAGTTCGGGCTCAAGCCCGGGCCCCATCTCGGGCGAATCCTTGACGCGCTCGTCGAGCGCGTGATCGAAGATCCCGCCCTGAACGATGCCCCGGCGCTCCTTCTCCTTGCCCGCGAGCTCGTGGTGCCAGAGCCATGATGGAGACCTTGATAGAGGCCGAGCGGGCACTGACCCACGGCCTCGTCGACCAGGCCGAGCGCCTCTACCGGGTCGTCCGCGAGACGGACCCAAAGAACTCGATCGCCGTCATGGGCCTCGCCCGCGTCGCGCTGGAGCGCGGCGACGATGCAACCGCGTACCTCCACGGGCAAGCGGCGCTCGCGATCGACCCGGACAACCCGGCGGCGCAGCACCTGGTCATGCGCCTGACCGAGGTCATGGCCGGCCGCGGCGAGACGCCGCCGGACGCCGCAGAGAGGCCGACGGCAGACGACGAGGCAGCCGCACCAACGCCGACGGCGGCCGCACCCAATTCGCCGGCCAAGCCATCGGCGCCGCCCGCCAGGCCTCCCGCGCCGCCACAGGCGAAGGCCAAACGGCCGGGCATGGTCAAGCGCCTGCTCAGTCGAAAGCGACCCTCGCGATGACCCGCGCCGAAGGGAGGGTTGCGTGCGCATCCTCGTGACGGGCGGCGCGGGCTATGTCGGGTCGGTCTCGGTCGACGCCATCGTGGACGCCGGGCACGAGGTCGTCGTCCTCGACGACCTCTCGACAGGGCATCGGGCGGCCGTGACCGACGCCGCCAGCCTCGAAGTCGGGAGTTACACCGACCCCGATGCGCTGGCGCATCTTCTAGACGGCGCGAAGATTGAGGCGGTCCTCCACTGCGCCGCGCGATCGCTCGTCGGCGAGTCGGCCGAGGACCCCGCGAGGTACTACCGCGACAACGTGGCGGGCGGGGTCGCGCTCCTCGAGGCCGTCCGGCTCGCCGGCATCAACCGCTTCGTCTTCAGCTCGACGGCCGCCGTCTACGGCGTCCCCGACTCGACCCCGATCGCGGAGGATGCCCCGACCCAGCCGATCAACACCTACGGCGAGACGAAGCGGACGTTCGAGGCGGCCCTCGCCGCGTACGGGCGGGCGTACGGACTCCGCTCCGTCACCCTTCGCTACTTCAACGTCGCGGGCGCGACCACCGCTCCGGGGCGAGGACCACGAACCGGAGTCTCACCTGATCGCGAACCTGCTGCGGGCCGTTTCCCCTGCCGGCAATCCGGTGACGATCTTCGGCGACGACTACGCGACGCCGGACGGGACCTGCATCCGGGACTACATCCATGTCGCTGACCTCGCCGACGCCCACGTGCTGGCGCTCGAGGCGACGGCGCCGGGCGACAACCGCACGACGTCGCCGCTCGTCTGCAACCTCGGAAGCGGTGACGGCTTCAGCGTCAAGGAGGTCCTCGCCGCCGCCGAGCGCGCCGTCGGCCGGCCGATCCCCCACGCCATCGGCCCGCGCCGGCCCGGTGATCCACCGGTCCTCGTGGCCTCGGCGGACCGCGCCCGGGAGGTCCTCGGCTGGCGGGCCGCTCGCTCGACCCTCGACGAGATGGTCGGGTCGGCGTGGGAGTGGCGGAGCGGCCATCCGGACGGCTACCCGGACTGACGCGACCTCAGGTACGCGGCTCGATTGGCGCCGCCGACGGGATCAGCCGCTCAGGCGGTGGCGACGCAGTTGGCACGTCTCCTGACCCGCTCCAGCGATCGCTGACGGGCGCCACGAGCCACGCGCCGATGAGCATCGTCACAAGCAGGCTGACGACCGCGACCTGGTACGCACCGACACCGAGCGAATCCAGGAGCAGGAACAGGATCACGCCATAGAGGAGCTGGCCGATCACCTGCGACCCCTTGCCGACGAGTCCATACAGCCCAAAGAATTCGCCCAGCTGCTCCGGCGGTGAGAGGCGGACCATCAGGACCCGATCGGCGACCTGCACGCCACCGAGCCCGCTGCCGAGAATCGCGCCGGCGAGAAGGAACATGACGAGCCCGGGCGTGCCCGGCACGCCGAGCGAGACGCCACCCAGGACGAGGCCGATCGACCACGACGCCAGGACGATCATCAGGGTCCGCTTCGGGCCGAGCCGATCGACCAGGGCCCCCCAGCCGAAGCTCGCGAGGACCGCCACGACGGCGAGCGACAGCAGGATGAGGTTGGCCGCGGTCCTGCTGAGGCCCATCGCCTCGGTCGAGACGATCGCCATGACCACGATGATCGTATTCACCGCGTCCGAGTAGAAGAACCGACCGAGCAGGAAGCGACCGAGACCCGGAACCGCCCGCGCATGACGGACGGTCGTGGCCAGCTGGGTGAGCGCGGCGGCGGCCTCGCGGATGGTGAGACGTGGCGCGCCCGGGGTCGAGGGCTCGCGGACGACGAGGAAGAGCGGGATCGCGAAGAGCCCGTACAGGGCGGCCGCGACGAAGAATACGGTCGGCACGGGCAGATCCAGCAGGAAGATCAGGAGGCCGATGAAGATCGTCCCGCAGTAGCCGATCGCGACGCCGATCCCGGACAGCTTTCCCCTTGTCGCGGGATAGCTCACCGTCCGGAGCGTCGCGTCGTAATAGATGAGCGCCGCCTGGTAGGCGAAGTTCGCAAGGACGAAGAGCAGCAGGCCGATGAACGGCGGACTTGCCCCGATGAAGGCCGTAGGGACGACGCAGAGCAGCGTGAAGAACAGCAGGAAGGGCAGCCGGCGGCCACCACCTCTGTCGCTGAGCGCTCCGAGGATGGGCGAGACGATGGCATTCAGCCCGACGCTTGCGGCGATCGCGAGGCTGAACGCCAGGTTGCCGTTTCCCTCACCGAACCGGGCGTCGTCGACGAGCCAGAGCCCGATCGCATAGGACACGACCGCATAGCTGAAGATCGTGTTGGCGAAGTCGTACAGGGCCCACGCAATCGGGACGATCGGTCGTCCGCTGGGCGTCAGCGCGCCGAGTCCGCCGCCGCTCCGCGCCTCGTCGTCCGGGAGACCCGCACCTGCCACGAGGCCGATCATAGATGCCGTCACGTGGCCTCGCGTGACCGTCGCGGCAGGGTCGTTGTACGATCCCGCCATGACCTCGACCGATCAGGCCACGCGCGCCATCGACGCTCGTTCGGCTGCCGCCACCTGGCGGCCCCAGCAGTTCAGCGAGGGTCGCTCAAACGCAATCGTGGACCCGATCATCGAGCCGGTCTGGTCCGGCCTCCGTGTCCTTGCCCTCGTCGACGGCGGTCAGGTCACGATCCGCGATCTTGACGGCGACCCGATCGAGGACTTCGAGGACGTGGCGACGGAGCTCGCCCAGGCGACTCACGCGGACCAGCTCCTCGTCGACGGCTACCTCACCCACCAGCCCATCCAGGGCGTCGCCGCGGTCGCCTATCGCGAGACGGACGATCGCGCGAATGCCTCGCCCACGATCGGCCAGCTGTGGTTCGGCTCGCTGGGCCGATTGCGCAATCGGAACAAGCTCCCGCCGATCGAGACGATCGGGCGCGAGCCGCCACCCCCGGACAAGGATGTCGCGATCGTGCTCGTCGACCTCCTCTGGCTCGATGACGAGCCGATGCTCGGGGTTCCGCTTCTCGAGCGAAAGCGCATCCTCGAGTCCGTCGTCGGTGAGTCGCGCCTCGTCCGCCGCGGCACATTCATCCGCCCACCGATCGATACATGGATCGGATCCTGGCGCTCGTTCGGGTTCAGCCGGCTCGCCTACAAGGGCGCGAACAGCCGCTACACCCCTGGCACGACGAACCCCCAGTGGGCCATCGGGGACCTGCCCCGCCGCTGACAAACTGGGCGTCGCGTCCGGCAGAGCTGACCTGCGGCCAGCCCACCGAAGTCCGAGGCGGAGCCCCGCCGCTGAAACGTGGGCCCCGTGTCCCGTGCATGACACGAGCATGCCCGCCGGTGGTACGGTGGTCGGGTGCCCACTGCGCTCACCCCGGCCGTTCGAGACGAGATCTCGCGCCTCGGCCGAGCCGACATCATGGTCGGCATCCCCAGCTTCAAGAACGCGGCCACGATCGGCTACGTCGTCCGCGCGGCCCAGGCCGGCCTCGTCCAGTACTTCCCGGATCTCAAGCCGGTTCTCGTCAACAGTGACGCGGGCTCCCCGGACGGGACCGGCCGCGTGGTCATCGAGACCGAACCGCCCGACTACATCGAGCAGATCCTCCTCGTCCGCCCGACGAACAAGCTCGACCGGGTCAGCCTGACCTACCCGGAGATCAACGGCGTCGGCGGCAAAGGTGCGGCCCTCCGGACGATCTTCGAGATCGCGGCCGCGCTGGAGGTCCAGGCACTCGTCGTCGTCGACTCGGACCTGCGCTCGATCGTCCCCGAATGGATCGAGCTCCTCGCCGGGCCCATCCTCAAGGGCGGCTACGACTACGTTGCGCCGCTGTACGCCCGCTACAAGTACGACGGCACGATCACCAACACCGTCACCTACCCGCTGACGCGGGCGCTCTACGGCCACCGGATCCGGCAGCCGATCGGTGGCGACTTCGGCGTGTCCGGGGACCTCGTCCGGCACTACCTCGAGCTCGACGACTGGACGGAGGACATCAGCAAGTTCGGCATCGACATCTGGATGACGACGTCGGCGATGACGGGCGGCTTTGCCGTCTGCCAGGCTCGCCTCGGAGCGAAGATCCACGATCCGAAGGACCCGGGCTCCGACCTCGGGCCCATGTTCCGCCAGGTCGTCGGAACGATCCTTCGACTCGCAGCTGCTAATCAGGACCACTGGCTTCCGATCCGCGGCAGCCACGACGTGCCGGCCTACGGCTTCGAGCGGATCATCGATCCGCCGCCGCTCGAGGTGAACACGATCCGGCTGCTGTCCGAGTTCCACCAGGGCTCGCTGACGCTCGCCGATACGTGGCGGAAGATGTTCGCGCCGGACAATTTCGATACGGTCATGGTCCTGGCGAAGGAAGCCGGCAAGCTCGTCGATGCAGCTCGAGCGAAGCTCGGCATCGGCGGCGACGGTTCGTCGGCCGTGGTCTCGACCGTCGAAATGGCCGATGCGCTGGCAGCTTTTCATTTCCCGGACGACGTCTGGGCCAGGCTGATCTATGACCTCGTCATCGCCGCCCGGTCCCCTGAGCCGCCGATCGAGTCGCGCGTCGCGGCGCTCGTGCCGATCTACTTCGGGCGGGTCGGCAGCTTCATCATCGAGAATCGCAACGTCACGACGGACCAGGCGGAGGAGCGCGTCGAGCGCCAGGCACGCGCGTTCGAGCTCCTCAAGCCGTACCTCGTCGAGCGCTGGCAGGCCGCGACGAAAGCGGAGATCCCGGCATGACCGGCCGGGCGCCCCTGCCGGCTCGGGTCCTCATCCCGGTCGCGAATCCCGCCACCGCTGAGGAGCTGATCCGGCTCGGCGCGGACCTGCTCGAACCGCGGGCCGGGGAGCTGACGGCTCTCGGGATCGTCGAGGTACCCGAGGGGATGCCGCTCTCCGAGGGGGCCACCCGGGCGCGCCACGCCCGTCGCCTCCTCCAGAAGGTCCTCGACTTCGCCCCGGAGGGGACGACGATCCACCCGATCGTCCGGATCGGCCGGCACGCGGCGGAGGGAATCATCGAGGCGTCGGCGGAGCAGGAGGCCGACCTCATCATCTTCGGCTGGGGCGGCAAGGCCCCGTCCGGCCGCGACGGGACCGGTCCGTCGGTCTTCTCGCCGACGATCGACGAGGTCGTCCGCGACTCGCCGGCCGACATCGCCGTCGTCAAGCAGCGCGGTTCGAAGGACATCCGGCGGATCATCGTCCCGGTCCGCGGCGGTCCCCACGCTGAGCTCGCTGTCCGCTACGCCGACGCGATCGCCCGGCGCCACGACGCCAAGGTCAGCGTCCTCCACTTCGTCCCGCCGGGGATCACCCTGGCGGTCCGCGCCCAGGCGGAGCACGCCCTCAGCCAGTTCCTCCGCCAGCACATCCGGGGCAAGGCGGAGGGGATCGTCCGCGAGGCGGCGAACGTCCGGAACGCGATCCTCCGAGAGGCCGACAAGGCCGATCTCGTCGTCATGGGCGCGTCGGCCCAGCCCGCCGGGGCCGACGGCGCGGCCTACCTGTTCGGCGCCCTTCCCGAGGCGATCGCCGCCCGTGCCCGCCCCACGGTCGTCGTCGTCAAGACCCGCGAGACGATCGGCCGCCAGACGTTCGAACAACTCGCGTCGCGGGCAGAGACGCTCGCCGCCGCCGATCGGGCTGCCGAGGAGGCACGTGCCGTCCCCGCCCGGGTCGAGCGCTGGTTCGGCGAGGCGAACTTCCATCACGCGGAGTTCGCGGACCTTCGACGCCTGGTCCAGCTCAAGGAGAAGCAGGGCCTGACGGTTTCGCTCGTCCTGCCGACGCTCGACGAAGAGGAGACGATCGGGCCGATCGTCCGGCGGGCGATGCGCGAGATGATGGGCCGGGTGCCGTTGATCGACGAGATCCTCGTCATCGACTCGATGTCGACGGACCGCACGCGGGAGATCGCCGAGGCCGAAGGCGCGCGCGTCGTCCAGCATCCGGACGTCCTGTCCCGCTACGGATCGTTCCGCGGCAAGGGCGAGGCGCTGTGGAAGTCCGTCTACGAGACGAGCGGCGACATCATCGTCTGGGCCGACACCGACGTCCGGAACTGGCACCCGCGGATGGTCTACGGGACGGTCGGTCCCCTCCTCCACGAGCCGCGCCTCCAGTATGTCAAGGGCTACTACCAGCGCCCGATCGTGTCCGATGGGGTCCTCAAGGAGGGCGGCGGCGGTCGCGTCACGGAGCTCGTCGCGCGGCCACTCATCAACCTCTTCTACCCGGAGCTGTCGGGGCTGATCCAGCCGCTCGCGGGCGAGTACGCGGGCCGGAGGGCGCTCCTCGAAGCGATCCCGTTCTTCACCGGCTACGCGGTCGAGATCGGGCACCTTATCGATGCTGCCGAGCGCGTCGGGCTCGAAGGGCTCGGCCAGGTCGACCTCGAACGACGAGTCCATCGCAACCAGGAGCTCGAGGGCCTGTCGCGGATGTCGTTCGTCATCCTCCAGGCCGTGATGAAGCGGCTCGAGGAACGGCGCAAGGCCCGGCTGTTCGCCGAGCTCGGCTCGACGATGAAGCTGCCGCGGTCCGGGAAGGGCAGGCTCTCGCTCGAGGTCATCGAGCTGGCGGACCAGGAACGCCCGCCGATGATCCGGATCCCGGAGTACCTCGAGCGCCGCCGAGCGGCCGGGCTGGCGGAGACCACGCCGGTCGCGGAGCTCGAGCCCGCGGGCCGCTGAGCGTCCATCGACGGTGGCACGGCCGCTGACGGTGCTCTTCGCGCCCGACTCCTTCAAGGGCTCGCTGACGTCGGTCGAGGTCGCCCGCGCGCTCGCAGAGGGGTGGGCGTTGGCCCGACCGGACGACACGCTGCTGCTCTCGCCGCTCGCCGATGGCGGCGAGGGGACGCTCGTCGCGATCGAGGCGGCCGGTGGCTGGCAGTGGCAATCGACCGACGCGACAGACCCGATCGGGCGGCCGATCCAGGCCCGCTGGCTGCGGTCGCTCGACGGCGAGCGCGGGGTCGTAGAGCTCGCGGAGGCCTCAGGGCTGTCACGACTAACCTCTGACGAACGCGACCCGCTTGGAGCCACGACACGGGGCACCGGCGACGTCCTGCGCAGCGCGATCGACGCCGGCGTGCGGCAGGTCACGCTGGGAATCGGCGGCAGCGCGACGACCGACGGCGGCGCCGGGATTCTCGAGGCGCTCGGGGCCCGCTTCGAGGACGGCGGCAGGGCGGATCTCGCCGGTCTCGATCCACGGCTCGGCGATGTTGCGCTGCGGATCGCGTGCGACGTCACGAATCCGCTCCTCGGGGAGAGCGGCGCCGCCGCGACGTATGGGCCGCAGAAGGGCGCCAGCCCGGCGGACGTGGCGGTACTCGATGCGCGACTGGCTCGCTTCGCGGACGCGCTCGAGGAAGCAAGCAACACGCGCGAGCGCACGACGCCTGGGGCCGGGGCCGCAGGCGGGACCGGGTTCGCGCTGCTTTCGCTCGCGGGCCACCTCGCCTCGGTCGATCTCGTCCCTGGGGTCGAGCTCGTGATGGGCGAGACCGACCTGGCCGGCAAGCTCGCGACCGCGGATCTCGTCGTCACGGGCGAAGGTCGGATCGACGAGCAGACGGCTTTCGGCAAGACGGCGCTGGGCGTCGCGAGGCGCGCCGCCGCGGCGGGCGTGCCGTGCATCGCCGTCGGTGGCGGCGTCACGCCAGAGGGCATCGCGGCTCTTGCACCCCTTGGCGTCGTGGTCGTGCCGGTCTCGGAGCGGCCGCAGACGGTCGCCGAGGCGATGGCCGCGGCGTCTGACCCGGTCGTACGCTGCGGTGAGCGGATCGCCCGTCTCGTCACCGTCGGGGAGAGGGTCCAGTGATCGAGCAGCCGGCGCGCGTGGCGCGCCAGAAGCGACCGAGGCCGAAGAAGCGGAAGTTCTCCGATCCCGGGCGCAGCTACGCCAAGCGCCTCGAGCGGTACCGGCCCGGGCTCGTCCACTTCGTCCTGGATCGCCTCGCCGATACCTACGGCCATCCGCCGTGGGAGCGGCGGCTCGACCCGACGAGCGAGCTGATCCTGACGATCCTCACCCAGAACAGCGCGGACACGAACGCCGAGATCGCGTTCCAGCTCCTTCGCGAGGCCTACCCCAGCGGGCTGTCGCCCGAGACCCACAGTCCGGGGCCTGGCTGGGGAGGTTTCGGACTGCCCGAGGGCGCGCCGCCGGATTGGAGTGCGGTCGAGTTCGCTCCGATCCCCGAGCTGACGAACGTCATCCGCCCGGGCGGCCTCGCCAACCAGAAGGCGCCGCGCCTCCAGGCCACCCTGCGACGGATTCGAGAGGAGCGCGGCGACTACTCGCTGGAGTTCCTGGCGGCGATGTCGCCGCTCGATGCCCGAGCGTGGCTCACTAGCATCGATGGGATCGGCAACAAGACGGCGTCGATCGTGATGCTCTTCTGCTTCGGCACGCCGCTCATGCCGATCGACCGGCACGTCGAGCGGGTGTCACGGCGGATCGGCCTGCTGCCGCTCAAAGCCCCGATCGACCTGGCGCACGACCTCTACCTCGGCGTGTTCTCGCCGGACCAGATGTACGAGGCGCACATCAATCTGATCCAGCATGGGCGCAAGATCTGCCACGCGCAGAAGCCGGAATGCGGGCGCTGCCCCGTCCGGCCGCGCTGCCGGTACGTCGACCCGAAGGCGCCCTGAAAGGCTCCCGCCGGCCTTGCAGATGCATTTCGCGGGTCCACTGCAAAGTGGATCGTAAGGTCCTATCCGGTACCCTCCAGACCTCACCCATCCGCACCGCATGTGCGCGCGTCGTTCCGGGGATCAACAAGCTTTGTCGCGATTCATCCAGAGGGGTCGCCGGCGGTCGGCCGACCGTCGGCGGCAGCGTGCCAGCGGCCAATCGCTCGTTGAGTTCGCGCTGATCTTCCCGATCTTCATGCTGCTGTTGACGGCGGTGATCGAGTTCGCCCTCGTCCTGAATGCCGTCCTTGCGGTGAACTTCGCCAGCCGCGAGGCGTCGCTCATCGCAGCGGAGGCAGGCGATGCGGCCGATGCCGACTGCCTCATCCTGGCCGCGGTCGAGGCCAGCATGAACCCGCCGGTCGATCGCGACCTCATCGACAACGTGAAGATCTATCTTGCCAACCGCTCCGGCACGCCGACCGGCACGTTCTCGCTCTACGCGCGCACCGGATCGATGGACTGTCCGCAGCCGGGCGGGGATCCGATCACCGTGCCGTATTCGCCGGTCTCCGGCTCTCAGTCTTACCCACCATCGAGTCGTTGCAACGTCCTCGCCGGTTGCCTTTCACTCTCCAGGGCGTACATCGATCAGATCGGAGTCGAGGTCAGCTACACCTACCACTCGCATACCCCGATCGGTGGGCTGTTCACGGTTGGTGGGATCTCGCCACTCACCAAGGGCAACGTCATGCGGATGGAGCCGGTCCTGTGACGAGACGGGAACGATCCTCGGGCCAGGCGCTCGTCGAGTTCGCGATCCTCGTGCCGGCGTTCATGATCGTCCTGTTCGGGATGCTGGAGTTCGGCTTCGTGTTTTCCCACCATCTGACGCTGGAGTACGCCACTCGCGAGGGCGCCCGCGTCGGGGCCGCCCTGGGCAACGGGACGGACGAGGTTCCCTGCACCGCGGATCCGAGCGTCGATGAATACATCATTGCTGCGGTCCAGCGGGTCCTGACCTCGCCCGGCTCCCAGGTGCCGGCAGGCCAAGTGAGCGAGATCCGCATCTACAAGGCGACGCTCAGCGGTAGCCAGGCTGGCGGTGCCGCGAATGTCTGGCGGCCCGGGGCCGGAGCCTTCGTCGACGGCACGCAGCTGAAATTCCAACCGACCGGAGGCACCGGGTGGCCGTGCACGAGCAGGATGAAGACCACGACCGCGACCGTCGATGCCGATTCGATCGGGGTCTCGCTGGTCTACAACTACCAGTTCATCACGCCGCTCGGGGCCCTCATCAACATCGCCGGAGGGCAGCTGACGGTCAGCGACCGGACGGTCATGTCGCTGAATCCATGAAAACGTCACCCACAGCTGATCCGCGCCCCAGGCGTCGGCCTTCCGGACAGGTCGTCGTGATCTTTGCGGCGGCGATGTTCGTCCTGATGGCGATGATGGCGATCGCGATCGATGTCAGCTGGCTCTGGAGCAACGCCTTGCGCGTTCAACGAGCGGCGGATGCGGCTGCGCTCGCGGGCGCCGTCACGCTCCCGAACGATCCCAACAGGGGCGAGCAGCTCGCGAGAAGGGAAGCGACGAAGAACGGGTACACCCAGGCCGGTGACGGATCCGTGGTCGTCACGCCCAGCCAGGACCCCGCGAATCCCCATCGCATGCATGTCGTGATCAGCGCCCAGGTCGACACGTTCTTCATGCGCCTCGTCGGGCTCAACAACGTGAAAATGACGCGCGAGTCCAGAGCGGAATTCAATCAGCCCGTGCCGATGGGCAGTCCCCAGAACTACTACGGCGTCGGTCTGTTCAATCTGCCCGCAACTCGATCACCACTCGACGGGACTGAAGCCGGCTGGCCGCGCGGAGCCGGGGGGCGAGTGGTTGAACCCGGACGACGCCACGGAACGCCGGTGGCGGCCGTGCTTCGGCGAAGACGCGCCCGACGACATCCAGCGCTGGGACGGCTTCGGCATGCTGACCGCGATCCCGGATGACCCCTCCCTCGTGATCGAAGGGATCCAGGTTCAGCTCGAGGACATCCGGCTGTCGGGAGCCGGCCCGAGCTCAACGTGCCACGTCGAGGTCCAGCTTTCCTGGAACGACGGGGTTTCGTTCTCGTCGGTCCAGTACCCAGGACGTGAACTTCACGGCGGCCGCGACATTCATCGTCGGCGACAACAATTCCATGACGGACTGGGGGCCGCCACCCATACCTGGAACCACGGCCCGTTCTCCGACGACGCATTTGACGTGCGCCTCGCTGGAAGGGCGAGGATCCAGGCTGCGATGCCTCGCCATGGCGTCGCTTTCGATCTGCTCAGGGTCGAGGTGTTCTATCGGACCACCGGAGTCGCGACGCCGCAGCCGGTCGTCGCCCCGGATGGCACGGTCCTCGCCTCGCAGAACTTCTGGGGATCGATGCAGAGCTACGGCGCCCCGGCGTTCCAGGGCGATGCGCATATGACCCGGTATGCGACGCGCAAGTCGCCGGACAACGACGCATTCGATCCGGAGGAGTACTACAACTACGCGGTAGTCGTTCCGTCCGGAGCATCGAACGCACAGGTCCACATCTTCGATCCGGGTTTCTGCGATGTCGGCCGTGACAGGAACGACGGCCAGCAGGGCACCGACGAAAGCTGGACCGTGGACGGTGGCAACTCACGTGGCAATCCGACGACGAAGCCCGTCAGTGCGTTCTACGAACTGTGGGACACCCTGGACACCCCGTACGACCGCGCCGATGACGTCCTCTTGTTCACGTCAGGCAACCAGTTCCGGAGGTTGAATTTCTACGATCCGACGCTGAACGGCGAGAACGGCGCAAGTGGTTCCGGCGCGGCCCCAACCAGTTGCACCGGCGAGGGATGGCACAACGACTGGTGGCAGCTTGCATCGGGACTGGCGCCGGGCACCTATCGGGTGCACACGGCATCGAAGGTCCTGCCGGACATTGCGGATGACCAAAGCGACACGACGGCGCTGAACGGGTTTGCGATCTGGGCCAAGGCGTCCGGTGGCGTGCCCCGGGTCCACGGGCTCGGCGCCATGGAGGCGTACTTCCCGCTCCCGGCAGGCGGGCCGTCGCTGTTCTATCTCGCCCAGATCGACGACGTCTACGCCGGAAAGTGGATGGACATTGACCTCTGGGATCCGGGCGACACCGGTGGGCTGTCAGCGGACCTCCAGATCCTGATGCCGACCGCGAGTGGCTACACCCCCGCGACGTTCTACTTCAACGAGAACCCAGGCACGGACATCCCGGCCGGGTTCGGGTGCGGGCCATCGACCAGCTCCGCTCGAACCTCGATCGAGACGAGCAGCGGCAGCGGCAGCCACTACAACGGAAGCTGGCTTCGGCTGTGCATCCAGATCCCGAACGATTACGTCGCGCCGACGCCGGGCGGCGAACCCGAGCCGGGCTGGTGGAAGATCCTCTACCAGATGGGTTCGGGCACAAGCCCCAGCACGGACCTCACCACATGGAAGGTCAGCATCCGCGGCAATCCCGTCCACCTGGTCGTTGGCGGGTGACCGAACCCGGTGCGCCCGGAAGCGGCGGAAACCGACCGTTGACCGCGCTCATCGTCATCACGATCGTCGTCGTTGTGTTCGGTGCCCTTGTCGCGTTCTTCCTCTACGGCCTCCAGGGGATCGGCCGCTGAGCAAGTGGAGCGCCCGCGCACCAGTAACCGCGGGTGCGTGACCTAAATCCCATTCGCGCGGCGGTTTTCGCGCGCTAGGCTTGGGCGGCGCCACACCGCGACGGCACCCGAGGCATGACGTGACTTACGAGATCTCCCCCGTTCCGCCGACTCCGCGACCATCCAATGGCGGACGTGCCACGCGCGGCGGCGGCTTCGTGGCGGTCTTCCTCGTCCTGGTGGTGGGTGCGGCGGTCCTGTTCGCTGCCAACGCAGCCCCCAGGACAACCGCGGCAGCCGACCCGTCCGCGAGCGCGCCAACGCGATCGGCTGCGCCACCGGAGCGGTCCGGCGAAGGCAAGGTCTTCCGCGGCGCCACCGTCGGGTCGATCACGATCGCCAGCATCGACGGCACGAAGATCGGGCTCAGGACCGCCGACGGGTGGACCCGGACGATCGACGTCGCCGGCGGCACGAAGATCTTCCTCGGCAAGGAAGCGGGCCGGGTTGCCGACCTCGCGGTGGGTAACGAGGTCCGGTTGCGCCAGAAGCGCAACGCCGACGGCTCGTTCTCGGTCGTCTCGCTATCCGTACCGGCTGCTAGGGCAGGTGGCGAGGTCACCGCGATCAGCGGCAATACGATCACGATCAATCGGCGTGGTGGCAGCACCGCCACGCTGACGGTGAATGGCTCGACGGCATACCGGCAGGGTGGCGCCGATGCCTCGAAGGCCGACGTGAAGGTCGGTTCGAAGATCAACGCCGAGGGCAGGCCAGGCTCCAGCGACGCATTCACGGCAACGGTCGTCAAGATCAGTCTGTCCCGCGTCGGCGGCGAGGTCACGGCCAAGACGGCGAACTCGATCACTGTCAAGCAGCGCGATGGCTCGAGCGCCGTCGTCCATGTCGGTGCCGAAACGCGCTACCTCGTCCGTGGCGCCAACGGAGCCAAGGCGACTCTGGCCAGCGTCGAAGTCGGCAACCGGCTCGTGGCTGTCGGCGTCCGTCGCGCGGACGGCTCGCTCGACGCTTCGGTGGTCGGTGCCGGCAAGGCAAAGCCGCCGAAGTCGACGAAGCCTGCCGCCCCGTCGCCCTCGGCGACGAACGGCTGAGGACTGCTGGCGAGGCGTCAAGCCCTTGCCGAGGCCGATCCGCCTCTGCCTATACTCGCGCCATGCTCAGCGGCCCGGTAGGCGCATATGGCGGTGAGATCGCCCCGCGGATCCTCCTCGTCGACGACGACGCGAACCAGCTCGTGCTGCTGGCCGATCAGCTGCGCGCCGATGGGTTCGAGATCCAGACGGCACGCGACGGGGACGAGGCGCTCCGTCGCCTGAAGTCCGGCTGGCCGGACCTCCTGATCATCGACATGATGATGCCGCGGATGGACGGCCTGACCCTCGCGCGCGAGATCAAGGGACAGGCGGACCTGCCGATCATCGTCCTGTCCGCGATCGACGCAAGTGATTCGAAGGCGGATCTGCTCGAGGAGGTCGCCGAGGACTACGTCACCAAGCCGTACCACTACCCGGAGCTGCGGGCGCGGATCCATCGGGTGCTCCGCCGCCTCGGTGACAAGGTCCCGCGCCAGAGTCTCCCGCTCGGGCCGAACCTCACGCTCGACCTCCATCGCAGGCAGGCGACGGTCGGGAAGAACCCGGTCCAGCTCACTCCCACGGAGTCGCGGCTCCTGTATGCCCTGGCTGCCAACCTCGGCCAAACCGTGACGACCGAGACGCTCCTCGTCAGGGGCTGGGCCGAGACCGAGGATGCGGACCCGTCCTACGTCTGGGTCACGATGCGGCGGCTCCGCCAGAAGGTCGAGATCGACCCGAACCACCCGGTCCACCTCCAGACCGTGCGCGGGATCGGCTACCGGCTCGTTGCGGTGGACCCACCGGCCGATGATTGACGGCCTGAAGCCGGCCGCCGACGTCGGCGGGGCGGACGGACCGACGGACGACGAAGAACGGACGGCGATGGTCGCGGCGCTGCTGGCTGTCGACGATCCGCGCGACCGCGACGACGAGGGAGTCGGGCGGTCATCGTTCAACCTGCCGTTCCGGTCGCGACTCACGATCGGCCTCGTCGCGGCGGCGATCATCCCGCTGGCAAGCTTCGGCATCGTGGTCCTGCTCGTCGGCGACAATGTCGGTCCCGCCGGAACGGTCGGGCGCTTGCTCCTGTTCGCGGTCGTCATGGCCGGCCTGCTCGGGATCCTGCTGGGCTACCTGCTGACTGCCGACCTGATGGGGCCGCTCCGCGCGATCGCGTCCGCTGTCGATCGCGTGTCTGCCGGCGACCTGTCGACGCCGATCCTCGTTCCGGGCGATGACGAGCTTGCCCGCCTGGCCGACAGCCACAACCGGCTCGCTTCGACGCTCGAGCGCCGCAACCGGGAGCTGGGCGGGATCCTCGCCGCGATCGAAAGCTCGTCGCCCCGCGACGGCGTCGAGTTCCTTGCCGGGCGAGCCTCAACCGACGCGCGGGCGGCGTTCGGCATGGTCGACTGCTGGATCCTGCTCGTCGACCCGGCCCAGATCGTGCCAGAGCCCCGGATTCCAGGTGAACCCCTGCCGGTCCGGGCCGTGCTGCGGGCCGGCGAGGAGGAGCTGGGCGTCCTCGTCGGCCATCTGCCGGCAACACGACGCTGGGAACGCGCCGACCAGGACCTGCTCGAGCTGTTCGCGAGCGAAGTCGCCGTCGCCATCCGCAATGCCGAGCTGTTCGCCAAGGTCGAAGCCCAGAACAGCCAGCTGCTCGAACTCGACGCCGCCAAGGACGACTTCCTCCGCGGTGTCAGCCACAACCTCCAGACGCCGTTGACGAGCATCCGCGCCTACGCCGACCAGCTCGACGGCGATCGGCCGGATCGCCGCCTCGGGATCATCGCCGAGCAGGCGGAGCGCCTCTCGCGGATGGTCCGCCAGCTCCTGACCGTCACCCGGCTCGAGTCCGGCGCCCTTCATCCACGCGGCGAGGTCGTCTCGCTCGGGCCGCGGGTCAAGCGGGCGTGGGAAGCACTCGGCGCGGCAGACGTGCCGTTCGAGGTCGACGACCGATCCGGCGGCTGGCTGGCCATCGCCGACACAGACCAACTCGACCAGGTGCTCTGGGCGTTGCTGGACAACGCGGTGAAGTACGGCAACCGGACGCCGGTGCGGGTGGAGGTCGAGGCCGAGGAGAAGGGCCCGCGGATCAGGATGACGATCTCTGACGGCGGGCGGGGCGTGCCGGAAGCGGATCGCGCCCGGATGTTCGGCCGGTTCGTCCGCGGCTCCTCGACCGGCCCGGAGGACGGCAGCGGCCTCGGGTTGTACGTGTCGCGCGAGCTGTGCCGGGCAATGGACGGCGATCTCGTGCTCGAGCCCCATCGCACGGATGGCGGCGCAGCCTTCAGCATCTTCCTGCCCGGCGAACCGGCGGGCGAGGGCTGAGGCGGGACCATTGTCGCGGCCCGACTGACCGGACGGGCTACGCAGCGGCGCACCATTGCAAGGTTCAGCGCAAGGTGGCGGGCCCAATGTTCGGAATCCCAAGACCGCCGGTGAGGATCTCTGGCCTCAGGCGATCCGGGATCATCTCGAAATTCTGAGTCTGGTGAGGGGCGCACCTCTAGTCGCCCAACCGTCCGCCTGGCTCGTCCGAACTCATTGAGCCGCGTCCACTTATCGGACGCGGCTCAATCTTTTCCCCCGGGGCTTCCAGGCCCGCATCAACTCCGGACTCGCCGAATGGGCTATGCGTGCCCGCACCGTTTCAAGGGACCAGTCAAGGTCGCGGACCTAGGTTGGAGATGCAGGGACGTCCTGCGACCACCGACTGCACTGGCGTCGCCCGCGATCCGGGCGCGAACTGAGACAGGTGACCGCATTGAACACGACGGACGAGACGCGGGATCAGGCTCGTCGCCCCCTGGGCGCGAAGCCTCGCAAGACGGCGCGCTCGCGCGGGCAGGTCCTCATCGTGTTCGTGATGGCGATCTTCGTCTTCGTCGGCATGGTCGCGATCGTCATCGACATCTCGTGGTACTGGGTCAACTCGCTCCGTGTCCAGCGCGCCGCCGATGCGGCCGCCCTCGCCGGCGTGGTCCAGCTGCCGACGAACCCGAGCGGGGCAGGTGGTGCCTTCGCGCTCGCGAAGGCCGAGGCAAAGAAAAACGGCTACGACGACGCCGCCACCACGATCTCCGTGTCGCCTGTCCAGGAACCGCCCGGTAGCGGACGGCGACTCGTCGTCACGGTGTCGGCACCGGTCGACATGTTCTTCATGCGGATCTTCGGCATCACATCGATCATCGCCCAGCGGACGGCCAAGGCGGAGTTCGTCCTGCCCGTCCCGATGGGCAGCCCGGAGAACTACTACGGCGTCGGCTTCTTCGAGGGGCTGACCGGCGGCGACCCGGTCACCGACGGCCCGAATCGCCCGACATCGTCCGACTCGTCCGGATCCTTCAACCAGTTCACGAACCGGACCAACGGCTACACGACCAATGACAGCTATGCGACCGGCGTCGTCGGGACCGGAACCAACGGCCGGACCCAGGCGTACGGCAACTTCGGGCTGGGCGTCCCGGGCGCTAACACCGTGAGGGGAATCGAGATTCGGCTCGAGGCAAAGGCGAACGATCCTGTCGGCTGCAGGCTTGCCGTCGAGGTATCCGCGGACAACGGTGGCCTCTGGTCGACGACGGGCAAGATGATCGACCTTACGAACAACGATCCGGCCGCCGGGTCCTGGCCGATCCTCGGCGGCCCGACGGACCTGTGGGGTCTCTCGTGGACGCCGGCCGACATCGCGAATGGCAGGCTCAAGGTTCGCCTCCGAGCGTTCGACCCGGAGGTTGGCGGATCGAACGCCAACGGCCGCTGCAGTGACACGGCAACCGTTTCCGTCGACGCCTTCAACGTCACCGTCTACTCCACGACACCGCGCGTGAACACCGTTCTACCCGTGCCTGATCCGACCGGCGGCCCGCCGCTTCGACCGCAGAACATCTGGGGAGCGATGTTCACGTCGGGTGGCGTCCGCGAGAACGGCGATCGCTACGGTCCGGCATACCTGGGCGGCGGGACCGCCGGCGCATATGGATCCGCGAACCCCAACTACGACGCGGCCGGCTACGACTACACGGTCGAGCTGGGCGCCGGCGCGACCAGCGGCCACGTGAGGCTGTTCGATCCGCTCTTCTGCGCCACCGGCGATAACGGGCACTCCGGCTCGTACGGAGCGGGCGATCACTGGACGGGCCATCCACCGAGCCAGATCACTGCGCCGGTCGCGATCACCTACCGCCTTTACGACATGATGGGCTCACCCTGGGACACCTCGGACGACGGGCCCGCCCTGGCCACCCTGAACTTCGATCCGTTGGGCAAGACGTTTGGCGATTTCAGCGGTGACTTCGGGACGCCGGCCAATAGCACGAGCGCGGATCGCCAGGACTGCTCGACGCATCCAGCCCACAACAACTGGGTCACCCTGAAGTCCGGCCTGGCGCAGGGGATGTACCGGGTCAACGTCAACACCACGATCGACGCCGTCAACCTCAACGTCGGCGCGGAAAACCTCTTCTCGATCCATGTCCAGGCGAGCGGCGGCACTGCGCGGGTCTATGGCGGCGGGCGGATGGTGGCCTACACCAACATGGACACGGCCACCGGCCTCTTCTACCTCGCTCAGATCGAGGGCGTCCACGCCAGCAAGTCGCTCGAGATCAAGCTGTTCGACCCGGGCGAGTCCGCAGGCAACGCCTTCCTGCGGATCAAGAGCCCGGACGGCAACGTCTACAGCAACGCATCGTTCACCTGGACGTCCGATGACGGGCGGTCAGGGAGCGGCACGCAGATCCAGACGTCCATTGGTGGCGTCGCCCAGTTCAACAACCGCCAGCTGACGATCACCATCCCCCTGTCGTCGACCTACGGCGCTGGCGGGCTGACGCCAACCGGCGAGACCGAGCCCGGCTGGTGGAAGATCGAGTACCAGATGAGCCAGGCCAACGACACGACCACCTGGGAAGTGTCGATCAAGGGCAATCCGGTGCACCTCATCGTTCCGTAGGCCGACATGTCATGCGGGACGCGCGCGACGTGCGCCCGAGCTCGCTGACCCAACTCCTTCTCAACTGAGCCGCGTCCATCGAATGGACGCGGCTCATCTCTTGCCTGATCGAATGTCGTTGCCGCGTGGCAGGACTCCCGTCCGCCACAAGCTGCCGAAGGGGCTATGCAGGCACGCAACGTTTCAAGGACCGACACAAGGTTGCGCCCCCAGCATGCCTTGGTATGAGCCAGCAGTCGGATCAGAACATCGATCGAGCCGCCAACGCAATCGGCGTTCGCGCAAGTACGGGCGCTCCCCGTACGACCGTCAGGGGGACTGCAGCAGACCCCACCGGCACGATCACGTCTGGTCCTCAACCGATTGCCGGCCGACCGCTTCGCTCCATTGCTTCTCTACCTGTGAGGTCTTCGACGACGATGTCCCATCAGCAGCGCCACAGCACCGAGCCTGGCTCGGTCCGCCGGCGTCGCGGATTCCTTCGCCGCCCGGTCGGCACAGGACGCCGCAACGGCCAGAGCATTGTCGAATTCGCGCTGGTCGTCCCGTTGTTCGTACTTCTTCTCGTCGGCATCATCGAGTTTGCGTTCGCCCTCAACTCCGTTCTCGCGGTGAACTTCGCCACCCGCGAGGCCGCTCTGATCGCGGCCGAGGCCGGCAACGCCGATGGCTCCGACTGCGTGATCCTGAAGCGGGTCGAGGACTCGGTCACGATGCCGGCCGATCACAGCAACGTCACGAGCGTCGTGATCTACAAGTCGAACAGGAACGGCGCCAAGCTGGCAACGAACACCTACCAGCGAATCGGCTCCACCGACTGTGTCGTCACCGGGGTCACGCTCACCGTCCCGTACACGTTGATCGGTGGCGAGGGCTACATGGACACGAAGCGCTGCAACGTCCTCGCTGGATGTCCCGCAAACGCCCCGCTTCCGGCTACGACGGCGGTCGACCAGATCGGCGTCGAGGTTCGATATTCCTACAGCTGGCACACGCCGCTGGCCGGGCTGCTGAGTCTCTCCGGGACGGGCTACAACATCATCCAGGCCAACACGATGCGGATGGAGCCGATCCTGTGAGGACTCACATGGGCTCCAGCCACATGGCGCCACGACGCGCCGGCAAGCAAGGCCAGAGCCTCGTCGAGCTGGCGATCTCGCTGCCCGTCGTCCTTCTCCTGCTGCTTGGGATGCTGGAGTTCGGCTTTGCCTTCTCGCACCACCTGACGCTCGAGTACGCGACCCGCGAGGGCGCCCGGCTCGGGGCAGCCCTGGCGAAGGGGACCGACGAAGTTGACTGCGTCCTTTCCCCGGGGGTCGACCTCGATGCCTACGTCATCGCCGCGGTCCAGCGCGTCCTGACCGGGACGAACGGCCAGATCGCAATCCCCCAGGTCAAGGAGATCCACATCTACAAGGCGGTAAACGTCGACGGAAGTGAGTCTGCCGGCCTGGCCAACGTCAACGTATGGGTGCCGGGCGCCGGTCCCAGCATCGACGGCGTGCCGCTCCTGTTCAACCGGAGCGGCCCGACCCGGTGGCTCCCGTGCTCCCGGAACAACACCACCGGCAACACGGATTCGCTCGGCGTCAGCGTCAGCTACGACTACCTCTACATCACGCCGCTCGGCAACCTCATGGGGATGACCGGCACGGCGCAGCTCCGCATTTCCGATCGAACCATCATGGCGCTCAATCCGAGCGCTCCCTGAACAAGGTGACGACTGTGAACACTCCCGACAACACCCAGGTCCGGGTCGCTCGCCCGCTAGGCGCGAAGCCCGCGAAGACCGTGCGCTCGCGCGGCCAGATCCTGATCCTGTTCGTGATGGCGATTTTCGTGTTCACAGGCATGGTCGCGATCGTCATCGACATCTCGTGGTACTGGGTCAACTCGCTCCGTGTCCAGCGCGCCGCCGATGCGGCCGCCCTCGCCGGCGTGGTCCAGCTGCCGACGAATCCGAGCGGTGCCACCGTGCTGGCGAGGGCCGAGGCCAAGAAGAATGGCTACGACGACGCCTTGCCGTTGATCAGCGTGTCGCCCGTCCAGGATCCGCTCGTCACCGGGCGCCGGCTGGTCGTCACTGTCCAGGCACCGGTCGACATGTTCTTCATGCGGATCTTCGGCATCAACTCGATCACCGCCCAGCGAACGTCCAAGGCGGAGTTCGTCCTGCCGGTCCCGATGGGCAGCCCGGAGAACTGGTACGGCGTCTTCGGCCCGATCCGGAACCTGCGAGAGAACACGACCACGACGACGCCCGGCTTCACGACGACCAACGATGGCCCTAGGACGGGCTCCTACACGGTCCCGACGACGGCGCCTGCACCAGCAACGCCCGTCTGGACGCGCACTCCCACATCCGGCTGGACGCTGATCACGGCCGTTGGCACCGAAGACACGGCCTACGCGCAGACCCTCACCACGGCCTCCACGCAACAGTGGAGTGGCTTCAACCTGCTCAGCGGCCTTGGTGCCAATGAGACCGCCACGACTGTAAGCAGGATCGAGGTCGACATGGCCGACGTCCACCTGTCGGCGACGTGTGCGGCCTCGTCGATCCGCGTTGCACTGAGCTGGGACGCGGGCGCAAGCTGGACCACGAACGTCGCGGGCCCCCTACCAGCGGGGAACGTGACTCCAGCCCTGGGCACCAATGTCACGACCGGCGACTACACGTTCGGCACGGCTTCCATGGCGGCATGGGCAGGCCACACGTGGACCGGCAACGACCTGGGAAACACCAACTTCCGAGTTCGGCTGACGGCGACGAAGGGGACCGGCACGGGCTGCTCGACCGTCAACGTCCGGGTCGACCGGATCCGTGTCAGGGCAACGTATCAATTCGACACGTGGCACCCGCCCGTTACCACCACAACGACCTCGGCCGCGAGCAGCCCGCTCCTCGAAGGGCCGGGTACGGCCTGCACCGGTGTCTCAAACTGCTACCAGCCCGACGGTGCGGCCCTTTCTCCCAACGGCTTCTGGGGAACGATGAACACGCAGGGAGCCGTGACGGTGAACGGCGATGCCTACCAGCCCTGGTGGAACACGTCCGGCAGCGCAACGAATCCGAACTACAACGCCATCGACTTCTACAACTACGCTGTCGAGATGCCGGCGGGTTCGACCGGTGGGGCTGTCTACGTCTTCGACCCGGTCTTCTGCGCGACACAGGTGGACAGCGGCACAGCCGACCGCTGGTTCGGTGGGACCGGTGACGGCGTCAGCTCCTTCTACGAGCTGTACGACACGGAGGGAACGCTCTACGACCCGGCTGACGACAGCCTGGTCACCACCTCCGGCAACCTGTTCCGCAACATCGACGGCTCGGACTCCTTGATGGGAGGCCCGACGACGGGCGCGACGTCAGAGTGCCTCAGCTCGACGACCAGCAACTATGGTGACGGCAGGGACTACCACAATCAGTGGTATCAACTGGCCAGTGGGCTCACCGGTGGAACGAATGGCAAGGTCTATCGTGTCCACACAACCTCGACCGATCCTGCGAACCTGGCGGCCCAGCAGAACGTGAACGGGGAGAACAGCTTCGCACTCTACGCGGGTGCCACCGGCGGAACCCCTCGCATCTATGGCATCGGCGCGATGCAGGCCTTCACACCCCTCTCGTCGGACTCCACCACGGTAGACACCGTATCGGAGTTCTATCTCGCCCAGATCGACGCGGTCCACGCAGGCAAGTCGGTCGAGATCAAGCTTTGGGACCCGGGTGACACGAACCCCCTGCGAGCGGAGCTTCAGATCCTCACTCCGAACTCCGGCGGCTGGGCGCCGACGAACCTCACCTGGACGGCGGCGTCGGGGACGCCCGGTTCGGCGTCATGCGGCGCTTCCAGCTGGGGCTCGGGGCCATCCATCATCACGAACGTGGGCGCCACCGGCGGCACGTACAACGGTTGCTGGTTGACGATCCAGATCCCCATCCCGGGCGCCTATGTGGCCGACCAGGATGGCTGGTGGAAGATCCGCTACAAGATGAGGAACTCGGGAGGCGGAACGGACACCTCCAGCGACGTCACGACCTGGAAGGTCGAGATCCGCGGGAACCCGGTTCACCTCATCGTCCCGTGACCGGGACAAATCCAAAACCAGGTCGGCCAGAGGAACCTCGGGACCACGTCCTCGAGGTTCCTCGAACCGCGTTCGGGTTCAAGCAGGTCGCGATCCTGACGATCGTCGTGATGATTGCGGCAACGCTCCTGGTGATCGTCCTCTACATGTCGCCGCTGGCGGAGCGCTGACGAGCCAGGGTCAGCCGCCGCCCGATCCGGCGACACCCGACGGAGGCGGCGATCCGCTCTCTGAAACCAGCTCGACGGCGCCGTCGCGGGTGACGCTGTACGTCCAGCGATGACGATCGATGCAGCCGGACTGGCAGTCGCCCCAGCCGACCTCGAAGACGACCTGCCAGCCGTCGGCGGTCGGGGTGGCCTCCCAGAAGCAGCAGCCACCGATCAGGTCCGGGTCCTTCGGTCCGATCCCCTCGAGCTCCGGATTGACCTCGACGGCGCGGGCCGCGGCCTCTTCAGGCGACGAGACCGGCACGAGCGAAAGGCTTGAGCTAGGACTCGGGCTGGCCGAGGGGCTCGTACTAGAGCTTGGAGTCGCCGATGACGCCGCGCCGCTCGAGCAGGCGACGACCGTGAGGGCGAGTACCGCCAGGAGGACGATGTTGAAGCGTGTCATGGCGCAGCGACGGTCATCGCTTGCGCATTGTTCCGTCGGTCCGCGGCCGGCACGCGGCCGGCCGCTTTCAAAACGAGCATGGCCCCGAGCGTAACCGGTTCGCTCGACACCCCTCGTCCCCAGTCGACGACGTCGGCCATCGATTTGGCGCCGGGCGGTCCGTAGTGGACGCCCTCGGCGGCCCAGGTGCCGTCGTCGGCTCGCTCCGCCTCGAGAAGATCGAGGGCTTCGGAGGTTCGCGGGTCGCGGATGTGCGCGGATTCGGCGAGCACCCGGAGGCCGGCGAGGAAGTCGTATCGCCAGTACGGCGGGTAGTGGATCCTGACGGCCTCCGCCCCGATCGGTTCGCCGGTTCGTTCCGTGAATACGACCCTGTGCCGAAGAAAGAATTCGGCCGAGCGGTCAGCCGCGTCGGCAGCCCATCGCTCCCCGGACACGCGCGCGTAGGCGGCCAGCCCGCGCAGCGGCGGGAGGGTCTCATGGAACGACGAATGATGCGCCTCCTCGCGCCGGTCGCAGTTCCAGCCGCCGTCCGGCCACTGCCACCCGACCAGGGACTCGGCGAGGCTTCGGGTGCGAGCGTCGTCGACGAGCCCGAAGTGGACGGCGACCGCCAGCGCGTTGCCCTCCTGCGAGCCACAGCGGCGCGGCAGGCCGGCGATGACCGGAACGTTCGAGAGGTGTGACTTGGAGGTGAGCCAGCCGAAGATCCGCTCGACCGTCGGACGCACGCTGTCGATCTCGGGCGGCACGCCCAGGTCCATGAGCGAGACGAGGCGCCAGTGACCGCCGGTCCATTTCCTGTACGGGTGGGGCATGGACCCGACGTTCTCTACCTCGCGGGGCAGGAGGGCGCTCACGATCGGTCCGTCTGGTATCGACGCGACGGGCATCGATGACGCGGCTGTCGTCCCGCGAGACCTCGAGCAGGTCGACGAGCGCGCGGTAGCGGATCAGCGGCTCGTCCGAGTGCAGAAGCCACTCGACGGCCGGGTCGAGACTGGCGATTGCCGTCATGCGCCAATCCTAGACCCGGTCCGGAAGCGGTGACATCGGCCACCATTGGCTCGAAACGGCTGTGGACATTTGGCGCGACTACGCGATGATGGCGGCCAGCGACGTTGCACGACGGGACGAGGGTTGTTCCCGAACGACGGTGCCCACCGGAGGAAAGCCGCATGGAGATCGAGCTCGCGGACCAACACGTCTACGTCCTCGACGAGCGCCTCACGGTCGATGAGATCCGCCAGCGGGCAATGGATCGGCGGACCGGGGCATTCGGGTCCGGCATCGGCAACCTTCTGCAGCGGCCCAAGGCCGACGACATCGAGCTCGTCGCGAGCCAGCGCCGCCTGGAGCCGTTCTGGCACGTCAAGTGTCAGGCGCGCTACGTCTACGACCGGTCGCACGACTACACGATTCCGGCCAGCGGGCCGGAGGTCAAGGAAGTCACGGTCCACGGCCAGGACTACACCGTCAACGCGGGCCGATCGTTCATGCTGGCAACCGTCGAGCACTGCCGCGACGAGTTCGGCGCGGAGCTCTTCGCCGACGGCGTCAGCGGTACCCCGGTCGTGGGCGCGGCAGCGATCATCGGTGGCCCGCGCCAGGAGGTGACTGACCTCACCACCCTCGGCGTGAACGACACGATCGTGGTGGCCCCGGAGCAGCGAGCCTCGTTCGTGGTTCGTCAGCTGATGGGCACGATGATGAAGCCGGTTCAGGCCGACAGCATCACCGAGGAGTCGATGACGATCCAGCACATCGACCTCTACTACCACCCGTGGTGGGCGTTCGAGTTCCACTGGAAGCCGAAGGACAAGACCGGCGTCGTCGAGCTCGATGCCGTCACCGGCGAGATGCGCCAGGGCCAGGCGCTCGCGTCTCGGGTGTCCAAGATGATGAACCGCGACGCCCTCTTCGACATCGGGGCGGACACGGTCGGACTGCTGGTTCCGGGTGGCAGCATCGCGGTCAAGGTGGCCCGGCTGGCAATCGACCAGCGGGAGAAGTCGTAGTCGGAGCGGCCGCACGCCAGCGGTTCTGAGCGCCACAATCGTCGCTGGACCAGCCGCCCGTCGCCTCTCACGACGGGCCGGTCACGATCGACGAGGGACGGATGGACACCTCAACGTTCTATGCGACGGCGTCTGCGCTGTGCTTCACGCTTCTCGGGTTCTGGTGGGTCGTCGTCGAGTACAAGCACGACGAGCTCACAAGCAGTCCCGGCTCCCGCCACTTCACGTTCCTCGTTTCGCTCCACTTCATCCTGCCGGGGATCGTCTCGCTGGCCTCGCTTCTTGCGACCGGCCCGCTGTGGCGGGTGGCCTTCGGGCTCGCCGGACTTACCGGGATGCTCGCGGTGATCGTCGGCATGCGGGACATCGAGGCACTGCCCGGGCCGGTCCGCGGCCTCGGTCGGGCCGCCTGGCTCGGCGTCCCCCTCTACGGGCTGCTGACACTGGTAGCGATCTTCCCGGACCTCGCGCGGAGCGTTCTCGCGCTCGAGCCGCTCCAGGTCGAGGGTTTCATCCTGCTGGTGGTCCTGCTCCTCGGCATCCTCCTCGCCTGGATCCTGTTCACGGGCCCGCTCGGCGACACGGAGGAAACGCCGTAGGCCGTGGCTGATCGGCAACAGCCAAATCTCCCACTACCGCCGGAGACCGCGGCGCACTATGCTGTGGGCTCTCGGTTGCCAGGGCAGCGAAGGGCCTCAGGGGGTTGACGCCTCGCCTGGAATGCCGAGTACCCTGTCGGGCCGCGAGTCAATTCCACTCGCGGCATGCGAAATGCCGGGGACGCCGGTGATGGAGAGGGGTAGGAGGCCTGAAGATGCCGACCTCGAGGGGAGGAATGGCACCTGTCGCCGCCACCGACCAGAGCCTGTCCGGCGTGCTCGCCGGCCGCCTCGATGCCATCGGCGGCGATGCGACCGTCCAACGGCTGCTGCATGGTCTGGCGATGGACATGGTGGGTCCGTTCGAGCAGCTGGATCTTCCGGCGGCCGAGTACGAATGGATCGAGGGTGCGATCGCCGATGCCGTCCAGGCTGCCGGTGACCAGGCAACGCGGGCACTCGTGACCGAGTTCGCCGACCGGCTCAAGGAGGCGCCGCAGACGCTGTTCGCCGACCTCGATCGGGCGCGAGCCCGCCACCTCGTCGAAATCCGCTAGGCCGATCTCGTCCATATGGCCCCAGTCCGCCGCGCCCTGCCATGAGCAGTTCTGACATCGACTCCGTGATCGAGCTGGAGCCCCTCCCGGCCCAGGATCTCCCTCCAGACGACCCGCTTTCGACCGCTGCACGAGAGCCCGGTCGCGTCGTCAAGCCGCGGCGGTTCCTCACCCGCCCCGGGCGACCGCATCCGCTGGGAGCCACGCCAGACGCGACCGGGACGAACTTCGCCCTCTTCTCGCAGGCCGCAACCGCCGTCCAGCTGCTGCTGTTCGAAGCGCACGACGCGAGGCATCCGGTCAGGGTGATCGACCTCGATCCCGGCATGAACCGGACGTTCTACTTCTGGCACATCTACGTCAAGGATGTCGTTCCCGGGATGGGCTATGCCTACCGGGTCGACGGGCCACGAGACCTGCACGGCCGGGGGCACCGGTTCAACCCGAAGAAGGTTCTCATCGATCCGTACGGTCGCGCAGTGACGTCGACCCTCTGGGACCGCGCCGCGGCCTGCGGTCCGGACGACAACGTGACCAGCTCGCTGAGCAGCATCGTCGTCGACACGAACGGGTACGACTGGGAAGGCGACCAGCCCCTCAATCGGCCGATGAGCCAGACGATCATCTACGAGATGCACGTCAAGGGTTTCACCCAGTCGGCGTCATCGGGAGCGAAACACCCGGGGACCTACGCGGGGGTCATCGAGCGGATCCCCTACCTGAAGAGCCTCGGGATCACCGCCGTCGAGCTCATGCCCGTCTTCGAATTCGACGAGACGGAGATTTCTGGAACGAACCCGCTCACCGGCCAGCAGCTCGTCAACTACTGGGGCTACAGCCCAATCGCCTTCTTCAGCCCGCACGGCGATTACTGCATCCGGCCGGACGCGGGCAATCACATCCGCGAGTTCAGGGACATGGTCAAGGCCTTCCACAAGGCCGACATCGAGGTGATCCTGGACGTCGTCTTCAACCACACCGGCGAGGGCAACCACCAGGGCCCGACGATCAGCTTCCGCGGCCTCGACAACGGCACGTACTACCTGCTCGAGCCGGATCGCGAGTACTACACGAACCTCACCGGCTGCGGGAACACGCTCAACTGCAACCACCCGATGACCGAGAAGTTCATCAACGAGTGCCTCCTGTTCTGGGTCAAGGAGATGCACGTCGACGGCTTCCGGTTCGACCTGGCGTCGATCCTGTCACGCGGCGAGGACGGTCAGCCGCTCGACAATCCGCCGGTCCTCTGGCACATCGAGCTGAGCGATGACCTGGCCGAGACAAAGATCATCGCGGAGGCCTGGGATGCCGGTGGCCTCTACCAGGTCGGCTACTTCCCGGGCTACCGCTGGGCTGAGTGGAACGGCAAGTACCGCGACGATATCCGCCGCTTCGTCAAGGGCGACCGCGGCATCGTGGGGACTGTCGCATCGCGGATCGCCGGCAGCGCAGACCTCTACGAAGACGACGGCGAGCTCCCGATCAACAGCATCAACTTCATCACGGCCCACGACGGCTTCACCCTTAACGACCTCGTCTCGTACAACGACAAACACAACGAGGCGAACGGCGAGAACAACAACGACGGCACCAGCGACAACCTGAGCTGGAACCACGGGGTCGAAGGCGAGACGGACGACCCGGAGATCGACGGGTTGCGACGCCGCCAGGTCCGCAACTTCCTCTCGATCCTCATGCTCTCCCAGGGCGTGCCGATGATGCTCATGGGCGACGAATCGCGCCAGACGCAGTTCGGCAATAACAACGCCTACTGCCAGGACAACGAGATCACCTGGTTCGATTGGGATCGCGTCGCCAGCCACGGCGACCAGGTCCGGTTCACCAGCCTGCTGATCGACTTCCGCAAGCGACATCCGAACCTGCGGCGCCCGAACTATTTCACGGGTGCGATCAACAAGCGTGGTCTGGCCGACATGACCTGGCACGGCTGCAAGCTCAATTCGCCCGGTTGGGATGACCCCGAAGCGCGGGTGCTCGCCTTCACCCTCGGCGGCTTCGTGGGGACGCGCAAGCTCCGCAACATCGACTTCGATGTCGACATCCACGTGATGATGAACATGGAGTGGCAGGATCTCGACTTCGAGGTCCCCGATGTGCCGGGCCGGAGCTGGTACAAGGCGATCGACACCGGTGCTGACTCGCCGGGTGATATCGCTGCACGCGGCGAAGAGACGCCGCTGAGCGGATCCGTCTGCACTGTCCGGAACCGAAGCGTGGTGGTGCTGATCTCGAAGTAGAGCGACACGCCGCCCGCCAGCTGACATCGGTCAGCCAACACTGATGAACTGCCCACATCGGTCGGGCCAAAGAAAAGGAGCGCGCAATGGCCATCAAGGAGGTACCGGCAGCCAAGAAGGTGGCGCGGTCAGCCAAGGACAGCATGAGCTTCTCCTTCGCGGACACGATCGCCGGCTACGTCGGACGCTACAATTCGAAGTCCGACTCCTTCACGCTCGCGACGAGTGACGGACGCGAGTTCGTCGTCGCCCTGACCGACACGACGAACGCGCAGCTCGTCCGCAACCTCGGCGAGCCGTACTCCGATGCAACCGGCCACATTCGCGACATGCTGGTACCCGGTCGCTTCCTGTTCACCTACGGGATCTTCTACCCGGAGGACGCCGGCCACGTCTACGAGGCGAAGCAGATCACCTTCGTCGGCGCGCGCGCCCACGAGTACGTGTTCGAGAAGCCAGACTGGTGGGTCAAGCAGATCTACCAGATGGCGGACTTCTACTATCGCTCGCAGTTCGGTGAAGGCGAGCCGAACTGGCGCGAGTACCGCGTCGGGATCGACATGACCGGCAACAAGGTCGGCAACCGCCAGGAGACCGACACGATCTCGCGGCTGATCTACGGCCTGTCGACCGCCTATCACATGACCGGCGAGGACCGCTTCCTGAAGGCGTCCGAGACCGGTGTCGAATACCTGCGAGAACACCTTCGCAACGTCGACACGGCCGAGGGCGTCACGTACTGGTATCACGCCATCGAGATCGACGAGCCGAGCGAGAAGAAGATCCTCGCGTCCGAATTCGGCGACGACTACAACGCGATTCCGGCGTACGAACAGATCTACGCGCTGGTCGGTCCCGCCCAGTTGCTCAGAATCAATGGCGACCCGACGATCAAGAACGACATCGACCAGACCGTCTCGCTGTTCGAGCGGTACTTCTACGACCCGGAGTACGGCGGCTACTGGTCACACATCGACCCGATCTCGTTCGACGGCAAGAGCGACGGCCTCGGCCGCAACCGCGCCCGCAAGAACTGGAACTCGGTCGGTGACCACGTCCCCGCGTATCTCATCAACGCGTGGCTTGCGACCGAAGACCAGAAGTACGCGGACATGCTCGTATCGGTGGCCGACACCATCGAGCAGCGATTCCCGGACGACGAGCACAGCCCGTTCGTCCAGGAGCGGTTCCACGAGGACTGGAGCCACGACACGACGTGGGGCTGGCAGGAGAACCGCGCGGTCGTCGGCCACAACCTGAAGATCGCCTGGAACCTGATGCGCATCCACCACATGCGCCCGAACCAGCGCTACGTCACCCTGGCGAACAAGATCAATCGGACGATGCCCGAAGCCGGCAGCGACCAGCAGCGCGGCGGATGGTACGACGTCGTCGATCGCGTGCTGCAGCCCGGCCAGGAGGTCCACCGCTTCACTTGGCATGACCGCAAGGCGTGGTGGCAGCAGGAGCAGGCGATCCTCGCCTACCAGATCATGGCCGGCTCGACCGGCGACGAGGACGCACTCCGGCTGGGCCGCGAGGCAGCGTCGTTCTACAACGCCTGGTTCTTCGACTACGAGGAAGGATCGGTCTACTTCAACGTCCTCGCCACAGGCATCCCGTACCTGCTCGGCACGGAGCGGCAGAAGGGCAGCCACTCGATGGCGGGCTACCACTCGTTCGAGCTGGCATACCTGGCGACGGTCTACACGAATCTCCTGATCACCAAGGAGCCGATGGACCTCTACTTCAGCCCGCTCCCGGGCGCTCTACCGGACAACATCCTCCGGGTCGCGCCGGACCTCCTGCCGCCAGGCAGCATCCGGATCGGCGAGGTCGAGGTGGACGGAGCTCCGTACGGCGACTTCGACGCCGAGGCGCTCACCGTCCGGGTCCCGGACGGCAAGAAGCGCGTCAAGATCAAGGTCCGCATCCTGCCGAGCCAGGACCCGTTCGAGGTTCGGACGGCGTACGAAAACGAAGAAGCTCACCTGACACTGACGGGCAAGCTCGATACGAGCACCTTCGCGATCTTCCAGGCGGAGATGGAGGAGGTCCTCACCAAGAAGCCGAAGCGTCTGGTCCTGATGCTCGAGAACCTCGAGTCGATGGCCAACGTCGGCATCCGCGTGCTGCTGTTCGCCCGGCAGCGAATGGACATCTCCGATCGGGCCGACATCTATGCGGTCGCCCCGAACAAGGACGTCCGCGAAGCCCTGCTGCGGGCCGATCCCGACCAGGAGGACATCAACGTCGTCGAGAGCTACGACCCGTTCCGGGACTCAGATGCTCCGAAGGACAAGGGCCCCCTGGCGTAACCAGGCGGGCGTCGTTTGCCCACCATTCGCGCCGCACAAGTCGAGGGCCCGCCATCCGGCGGGCCCTCTGCTCGTCACGTTCGGGTTGATCAGGGTTGCGGCGGGTCGTCCTGATCGACGAAGCCTTGGCTGATCTCGACGATGTTGCCGTCGGGATCCGCCACCCAGACCGTCCGCCAGCCCGGGATGAAGTCGTCGAAGCTCATTGGACCGGCGGTGATGCGCGCGTCGCTGCCAAGCTCCGCGAGCTTCGCGTCGATGTCGTCGACCTTGAACGCGAGGTGGCGCCAGCCGGGGTATTCGGGGCCCGGTCCGCTGGGATCCGGGACGGGATTTGTCTGGGTCGCCTTGAACAGCTCCAGGTAGAGCGTCCCGGACTTCAGGAACACGATCTGGTCGTCGCCGCCGAGGGGCACGACTCGCGCCCGCTGGAAGCCGAAGTGGCGCGTGTAGAAGGCCTCGGACACGACCGGATCGCTGCAGACGACGCCGAGATGATGGAACTCCTGCTGCGTCACACGCGCTACCCCCACCTGCTTGCTTCCGCAGGAGCCGGCGGCCCACCGCGATCGGCATCGGCCGGCTTGTTCCTTTCGGCGATGAGCTCGATGATCGCGCGGGCGAACTGGTGGCAGTGGCCCCCCGTGCGGGCGGTCACCAGATCCCCGTCGATCACGACGTCCTGGTCCGTGTAGATCGCGCCCATGTTCACGACATCGCCATGCAGGTTGTTGTGCGCGACCACCGGACGGCCACGAATCAGCTCGGGCATCGGGGCGACAAGCCACATCCCGTGACAGATGATTCCCTTGATCACGCTCTTCTCGGCGAAGGCGCGGGCAAGGAACTCCGTGGCGGGCGGAATCTTGCTGACATCGTCGGTATACCGCAACCGGTCCGACACGATCGCCGACGGAACGATGATCGCGTCATACGAGCGCAGCTCCTCGTCGCTCATCCCCTCGAACGATTCGCTCACCTCGAATGGCGCCTTGTACTCGTGGCCATGGAAGGTGATCCGCGGCTGGCCCCACAGCCGGGTCAGCCAGTGGATATCGATCCCCTCCTCGGGAAAGCGGTGCTTGTAGTAGAAGATCTCGTCCTCGTAGAAGTCGCTCTCCATGAGGATCCCGACCTTCTTGCCGGCGAGACTCACGACTTCGAACCGGAGGCGGCCGCCGCCGGTGAGCCAGCTTTCAGCCAGTCCGACAGGCGCTCGGCCAGCATCAGGATTCCGGCGTGGCAGTTCCCGGACGGCACGACCGGCATGACGCTGGCGTCGGCGATCCGAAGTCCGGCGACGCCGTGGACCCGGAGCTCGGGGTCGACGACGGCGAGGTCGTCGGTGCCGATCCTGCATGAGCCAGCCTGGTGATGGTATGAGTCGGCCGTCGCTCGCACGAACGCCCGGAGCTCGTCGTCCGAGCGTGGGTTGTCGGCAGGCATGAGTTCCGCGCCGACCCACGGCGCAAACGCCTTCGTCGCGAAGATCTCGCGCGAGATCTTGACGGCCGTCACGAGCTTCTCGAGGTCGCTCGGGTCGCCCAGGTAGTTGGGGTCGACGAGCGGATGGACGGTCGGATCCGCGCTCGCGAGCTTCACCGAGCCTCGCGATCGGGGCCGGACGACGCCCGGCAGGATGCTGATCGAGTTGGGGTGGCCCTGCCCGACGATGATGTTGAACGGGACGTGAACGAACGCGATCTGCAAGTCAGGGCCAGTCTCTGCCGGGTCCGACTTCACGAACAGCGCGCTCTCCGAGAGGTTCTGCTTGCCCTGCGGCACCGGTTGCGGCGACTCGTGGATCACGCCCGTGAGGACGTGATTGTGGAAGTTCCTGCCGACACCCGGCAAGTCCACGACGGAGTCGATCCCAAGCGCCTTGAGCTCCTTCGGATCGCCGATCCCGGACAGGAGAAGAAGCTTGGGCGACTCGATCGCGCCGGCGCTGACGATCACCTCCGCGGAGGCGTTGGCCCGCTGTGTCTGCCCATCCTTGAGGTATTCCACGCCGGTGCAACGGCCGTCCTCGACGATGAGCCGTGACGTCAGTGCATTCGTCGTGAACGTCAGATTTGGCCGGGCAAGGGCCGGCTCGAGGTAGGCCCGGTAGGCCGCGAAACGCTTGCCATCCACGACGTTGATGTGGTGCCAGCCGGCGCCGATCATGTTCGGCCCGTTGAAGTCGTCGGTCGCCGGATAGCCGAGCTCGAGGCAGGCGTCGATAAAGGCCCGCGAGGTCGGGTTGGGATCGTGGAGGCCGGCGTTCGTCAGCGGCAGAGGCCCATCGTGGCCCGCCCACGGGCTCGTGTTGTCTTCCTGATTCTCCAACTTCTGGAAATACGGGAGGACGTCCTGGTACGACCAGCCGGTCGCGCCGCCCGCCGCCCATCCGTCGTAGTCGGATGGATGACCGCGGATGTGCATCATGATGTAGAAGTCGCTCGAGCCACCCGGCAGCTTGCCCCGCGGCTCGAACGTCTTGCGGCCATCAAGGCCCGACTGCGGCTCGCTGAAGTACTTCCAGTCGACGTCCGATCCGAGCAGCGTGAACCAGATCGACGCATCGTGGACGTTGGGCGGGACGTCCGGTCCGCCTGCCTCCAGGAGCAGGACCCTCGTCGCTGGGTCCTCCGACAGACGGTTGGCAACGACGGACCCTGCGGCACCGGCGCCGACGACGATGTAATCGAACTCGGCCATCGCGCTCAGTCCATCTTCTGGTCGAGGAACGGCCGGAACGGCGCGCTGTCGTGGAAGTTCGCCATGTAGGCGATCTTCCCGTCCCGCATCCGGAAGTAGTTCATGACGTCGGCCTCGATCGGGACGCCCGCGGCATTCGCCGCCGAGATGTGCGACACGACCGCCGCCTCGTCGCCGTTGACGACGATGTGCTTGGGGACGTTCTGGAACTTGGAGTAGGCCCGGCCCATGCCGGACATCATCGGCCGGAGGGTGGCCAGGGACTCGATGTGACCGGCCAGCTGTTCGTCCATGACCATGTCGTCGGTGAACAGGTCGCACCAGGCGTCCCATTGCCCGGCATTGGCCGTCTCGTAGTAGCGGTCGATGACGTCCTTCGTCGCCACGTCAGGCCCCGGTCGCTGCCGCGCCCGCGGTTGCGCTGTCGGATCCGTCCCCTCCGCCGCTCGAGCCGCCTACCCCGAGCTGGCCCATGAGCCCGAGCATGTCGACGTCGTACCAACTCTCGACGACCTTGCCGTCGGCGATCCGGAGGATGCCGATCTCGGTCCACTCGACCTTCTTCCCGGTTGGCGCGATTCCCATCAGGTCGCCGTTGTGGGTGCCGCCCTGGCGGAACCGGGCGGCGACCCGGTCGTCCTCGGCGACCATGTGGGTGATCTCCATCCAGTAATCGGGGAAGGCGTCGCGCATCATCTTCACGATGAAGTTGACGCCCTCGGCGCCCGGCGGCAGGGTCGGCGCGCTGGGGCTGGTGGCCTCGGGATGGAAGATCTCTTCGGCGACCGCGAGGTTGCCCTTGTTCCAGACCTCGTCGATGAAACGGCGCATCAGCGCCTTGTTGGCCTCGCGCGTCGAAGGCGCGCCGGTCAGGTGCTTCGCGGGCGCCGGCTGGGGCCCTGGAGGCGGGCTTGGAATGACGCCGAGCTGCTGCATCAGGCCGAGCATGTCGAGGTTGATCCAGCCCTCGACGAGCTTGCCGTCCTTGAGACGGAACAGCCGCGTGCCGGTCCACTTGACCTTGTTGCCGGTCGCCGGGATGCCCATGAACGAGCCCGTGTTGTGGCCCTCGCCGATCCCGCGGCCGACGATGAGATCATCCTCGGCGAGAACGTCGGCGAAGTCGAAGACGAGATCCGGAAACGGCTCGTTGAACGCGCGATAGGCCCACTTCAGCCCTTCGCGGCCTTCGGGCTGGCCCGGGATCGGCTGATGCTCTACATAGTCCTCGACCACCATGTCGTCGAGCTTGTCGAGCTCCAGCTTGTTCGTCGCCTTGACGAACTCGGTGACGATCTCCTTGTTGCGCTGCTCTTCCTCTCGGGACATGTCGCCACCTTTCTCTTCGACGCCGACGTTTCAGCGGCGGTTGGATTCCGTTACTTGGCTTCCTGGGGCCCGGGCGCGGCCGCGGGTCCAAGCTGCCGGTTGATGCCCATGATGTCGGGGAGGCCCCAGTGCTCCTTGATCTTGCCGTTCTCGTAGCGGTTGATGCCGAACGCGACCCATTGGGCGTGGCGGCCCGTCGCCTCCATGCCCATGAACGGGCCGTTGTGCGTCCCCTGTCCGGTCACGAGGGTGGCGACCCTGTCGCCCTCGGCGACGAGATCGTCGATCTTGAACTCGACGTCAGGAAATGCCGTCCTGAACATCCTGAACACGATCTTGACGCCCTCGGCCCCCGGCGGCAGGCCGGGCGGTGCGCTGTGCTCCACGTAGTCGTCGGCAAAGAAGGCCGCGGCGCCGTCGATGTCGCCGCGATTCAGCGCAGCGACGAACTCCCGGTAGAGCTTCTTGTTCTCCTCGATGGACACCTGGACCCTCCGCGATTCCGTAGTGGGTATCTCGGTCGTTGCTTCGACTACTCCGCCTTTGGAGCTTCCGCCGCCGGCTGGTTGGTCATGACAATTCCGCCAATGGCCGTGAAGAGCCCGAACATGTCGAGCTCGCCCCAGCCCTCGACGACCTTGCCATCGACGACGCGGTCGATGCCGATCGTGCCGACGCTGACCTTCTTGCCGGACGCCGGAACGCCCATGAACTCACCGAGGTGCGTTCCTTCCCAAGTGAGCCGGACGCAGACCTTGTCGCCGACGGCGAAGATGTCGTCGACCCGCTGGACGGCGTCGGGGAAGCCGGTCCGCCACTGCTTGATCAACCCCTTGAGGCCCTCGATGCCGGGCTCGATCACTTGACCGCCCGCCCCGTGGACCTTGAAGTTCGGGTGGATGATCTCGTCCGCGACCTCCACCTTTCCCTGTGTCCAACCTTCGTCGCACCACCGACGGATCACGGCCATCGCCTGCTCTTCGGTGGGCGTATACGCGCGCTCCTCGACGGTCATTCCTTCGTCCCCTGCCACATCTTCTCGGCGAGCGCGTCCTTGCCGTCATCGGCGCCGGAGGCGGCCTTCTGGGCTTTCGTCTGCTCGACGAACGCGCTCATGATCCCGTTTGCCTTGGCGTGCATGCCGGCGTATTCGGGACCGATCAGGAAGGCGAGATCAGGCATCGCCTTGCCGCCGATGGACCACTCGTTCTGGGGGGTCTCCTGGATGATGCAGTAGGTATACGGACGGGCGACTTCTCCCACCACGGAGATGAACGCATCGGTGACCTTGACCAGGATTTCCTGTTTCTGTGCGTCGTTGGCCACGACGTCCTTGATGAACTGGACCGTGATGACGGGCATGGGCTGAGTCTCCTTCGCCTCCCGGCGTCCTACTGCGTGTCGCCGACGACCGGCGCGCGTGACCAGAACTGGTCGTACTCGGTGGTTCCGTCGCCAAAGATCGCGCCCTTGCCGGCGATGACCTTGCCGTCGCGCCAGCGGAGCACATGGACGACTTCGATGTCGAGCGCCTTGTCGCTGTCGGACCGCTTGCCGCGGTTTCGGGTGATGTCCGCCGACCAGTCCGCTTCCACGATGACGCTGATCGTCTCCATGTTGAAGCTGCCGCCGGACAGGGCCCCGACCTCCCCCATGAAGCCGAGGAATCCATCGAGGCCGTGATACCAGCCGGAGAGGTGGTTGTGGCCCGGTACCTGCCACACCATGTCGTCGGCCCAGAAGGAGGCGATGAGATTTCGATCGCCCGTCCCGAGCGCCTTGTAGGCGCTCGTGACGCGATCTGCGGTGATGTCTTCTGCCATTCGTCGAACCTCAACTCGTCCAGTGATGTGACTAGGCGAGCCGGTCCGGGATCGCCTTCAGCTCATACATCGCCCAGAAGTAGCGATCGACGTTGTGCTGATCGCCCGTGTAGACCTGGACCGCGGCGATCCGGCCGTCGCGAATCGTGTAGTGGCTGCACGTCGGGAAGATGATCTCCTCGCCGTTCGTGAGCTTGCCGTGGCCGGTGTGCTTCTCGACCACCTGGTCGTCGCCCATCGTCCCGAAGGTGATGTTGTCGACGACGATGCCGGTCTTCATCAGCGCGCCGAAGAAGGCGATGACCTCGTCCGGGCCCCGCTTCAGGCCGGAGAGCGGATGGTGGCCGGGCAGATTCCACGTGATGTCGGACGCGAAGACTTCGCTCTTCAACGTCGCCATGTCGCCCTTGGCGAAACAGGCATACATCTTGTCGACGACGGCCATGGCCGGGTGGGCTTGTGCTTCGACTGCCATGTGAGTTGCTCCTTTTACCCCTGTGCTACTCCATCAACAGCCGGTTGGGCTGTCCGCGGACGTGGTTCCCCTTCTGGCCTCCCTTCAATCGAGCCGATCAGGCCGGCATTGGTGCTAGAGCGACGACGATCCTTCCATCAGGTCGATCCCGTCCACGACGTATTTCTGGATCACCGGCCGCCCGTCCTCGGACAGACCGACCACCCAGGTCTGGCGGGCGTCCATGCCCAGCCATTTGCTCTTGGCGTCCGGCGGGTTCCAGACCCTCGCCTGCCAGTTGACGACGAGCTTCACGTCCGCCTCGTCGCCGCGCAAAGTGATCGCGAGGTCCTTCATCGTGTGGACCTCGTCGAAGAAGGTCCGGGTGACGCGGTCGTACCAGCCCTTGAAGCCATCGATGCCGTACGTGGGCCCCTCGGGCCAGAACATCTCGAGGCCGCTCGACGCGACGAACGGGACGACCTCCTCCCACGGAGCGTGGACGTCGAGGGCGACATACCAATCGTCGACGAGCTTCTTGACTGCGGCTTCGGTGAGCTGGGTCGTCGTTGTCATTCCGCTGGTTCTCCTGTGTGGGCGAGTCCGCGATGATGGAACCGCGCCGTCTCTCGGCCGTTGGGCTCCTACGATTGGCCGGCGCGGGCGTGCTTCTTTGTGGCGACGTCGTGTTTGACCTCGTTGCTCACGACGAGGTCGATGAGGAACGGCTTGTCGTCGGCGAAGGCCGCATCGAGGGCCGGTCCGACCTGGTCCGGCGTTTCGACGCGGGCGGACCCGACGCCCATCGCCTGGGCGAGCTGGTCGAACCTGATGTCCGGGTCGCGGAGGTCGAACGACGCCGGGAATTCGTTCTCCGGCAGCCCCTGGTCCTTCCAGTACTGCTTGATGTTGAGCTTCAGGAGCTGATAGGCACCATTGTTGAGGATCACGAACTTCGCCCCGACCTTGTGGTGGGCGGCGGTCCACAGCGCCTGGATCGTGTACATGCTGCCGCCGTCGCCGGAAAAGCCGACGACCGCGCGATCGGGATGGGCGAGCTTGAGGCCGATGGCACCCGGGATGCCGACGCCGAGTGAGCCGCCACGGGTCTGGAAGAACGAGCCGGGTCGCCGGGGCGGCAGGTACTGGGTGACTTCCGGCGAGAACGTCAGCGCCTCGTCGAAGATCATCGCGTCCGCCGGCAACTTGGCAGCCAGCTCCTCCATGAACTGCGACGCGTGCAGGGGGCCGGCCCGGCGCGCCTCGATGTCCTCCTCGCGACGGGCGGCGGCCGTCTGATCCTTCTGGGCGGCGAGGCCGGCCGCGCGCGACCGGGCGGCGTCGCGGTCGGTCGCGGACATCCGCCGCTGGAGCGCCGAGTCCAGCGCCGCCAGCGTCAGCTTCGGGTCGCTGACCAGCCCCAGGTCGACGCCGAAGTTCTTGCCGATCTCGTATGCGTCGAGGTCCACGTGAACGATCTTCGTGCCATCGCTGAAGACGTCCGACAGCAGCGGGAAGACCTCCGGGAAGACGTACGTCCCGACGATGAGGATCGCGTCGGCGGGGGCGACGATGCCCTGGCTGTGCGGCCCGAACATGTGGCCGAGGTGGCCACCGAAGAGCGGGTGGGCCTCGTCGATGTTGACCTCTGACGAGTTCGCACCCCAGACGACGGCACCGAGCGTCTCCGCGACCTTCGTCAACTCCGCCTGGGCCTCCGACATCGCGATCCCGTCGCCCATGATGATCATCGGCCGGCTCGCAGAAGCGAGGAAGCCGGCGGCCTCGTCAACGAGCGACGGATCCGGGATCGACCGCGTCTGAAGAAACGACGTCGGCACGACCTCCTCGTCGTTGGGTGCGTCGAGGATGTCCGCCGGGAGGGCTACGAATACTGGGCCGGTGGGCGGCGTCGCGGCGATCTTGATCGCCCGCCGCAGGACCCGCAGCAGCGAACTCGGATCAACGACTCTTGTTGCCCATTTCGTGACCGGCTCGGCGATCGCGACAAGGTCCGCGGCCATCTGGGCATCCATCGCGTCGTAGCGAAGGCCGGACTCGCCGGCGATGACGACCAGCGGCGCGCCGCCGCGCTTCGCCTGGTACATCATCCCGACCCCGTTGCCGAGTCCGACACCGCTGTGAAGCTGGACGATCGTCGGCCGCTTCGTCGCCCGGGCGTAGCCGTCGGCGATCGCCACCGCGATCGTCTCCTGGAGGGTCAGGATGTACTGCAGGTCTGGGTAGCTGCCGAGGGCATCGAGGAAGCCCTGCTCGACCGTTCCGGGGTTGCCGAACATGAAATGGATATCGTCGGCGAGCAGCTGCTCGAGGATCGCGAACCGCCCGGTCTTCGCCATCTAACTCCCGTCCCTGGAGATGCGGTCGACTGCGGGCCTACCAGCCGTACCGAGTGAGTCCCTTTTCCAGGACCTCCACCATCTTCTGGCCGGTCAGGTAGGAATCCGGGGTCGATCGCCCCGTGATGAACGGATAGTCGACGATCACCGACGTGGCGTGGCCGACGTTGCCGTGATAGCCACCGTCAGGTCCAGTCGCGTCGCGAAGGATGTACTCGAGCGGATACGGCGGCGGGCCCATGTTCAGGTCAGTGCCCAGGAAGCCGGTGCCGTCCTTGTAGTCGTATTCCTTGCAGTGCCCGGTGACGTGCTTGCCCCAGATGATGCTCTTGCGGTCCGACAGGTCGCGGGCGAATGCGAGAGCCGTCACGCCGTAGCATTCCGCGCCGATCGGCTTGCCGAGCTTGAGGAACGACAGGATCAGGGCGTGGATCCGGTCGTTGTTGGCGATATCGACGATGGGGCCGCTGCCGCCGACGAGGAGGACAGCGTCATATTTCCCGAGGTCCTTCTCGAGGTCGTCGACCTTGTTGTAGTAGCCCTCCATGTCCCGCAGCATGGTCGGCGAGCTCCAGTAGGGCCGCTCCGGCACCCAGGTGGAGATGTCGATCGGCTTGTCGTAGCGATTGGACGCGTCGATCTCGCGGGTCTTGCGAGCGACCTCTTCCGACGTCACCGACTTGCCGAGCGGCGGGTCGACGTAAGTGGGATCCATGCTCGGCGGCAGGGGGGCCGGGCGCTTCCCGTGCGGTGTCGCAAAATCGACCTGGTAGCCGGCCTTGTCGAACTCCTCGAGTGGCCCGACGAGCTCCTCGCCCCAGTAGCCGTACTCGGACAGGATGATCAGAATCCGCTTCACGTCTGAATCCCCTAGCGTCGGTCGATTACGGTGACGGTGCGCTAACCCCTGCGAGGCCACGTCTACCCGCTGCCGGTTTGGTGGCAGGAGGAGGCGTTTCCCGGATGCGCTGCGGCCAACCGCCCTCGTCCGAGGGACTCCCTGAACGCCTCGCTCTCCGTCGCGAATCTAGCAGGCCGCCACCCTCAGGTCTATATCAAGAACGCGGTCAACGGCTTCGTCGTTGTCTGGCGGCCCCGCCCATTGGTACCGCGCCGACGCTACGGCCTGAACAGCTTCGCCAGCCAGCGAATCTTCGCAACCTCGTGGAACCCCTGGCCGCCCTCGTGATCGTTGAACGGGTACTCCACGATCTCCTTGGGACCGCCGTAGTGGTTGTACGCAGCGTAGACGGTCGACGGTGGAGTGGTCTCGTCCATCAGGCCAACTGAGAAGAGTGCAGGCGCAGACGCCCGCCGGCCGAGAACCGCGACGTCAAAATACGACAGCGTCCGATACGCCGCCTCGACATGGTCGCGATGCGCTTTCAGGTACCGGGTGATCTCCGCGTAGGGATTGGTGTCGACCAGGGTCGTCGCCCGAGGGAAATCAGTCAGGAACGGTACGTCGGCCATGACGGCCGCAACGTCCGGGACCAGCGACGCGACCGCGAGGCTGATTCCGCCGCCCTGGCTTCCGCCGGTCACGGCGACGCGCTGGCGGTCGACGGCCGGGTGGTCTCGAGCGGCTTCGACCGCGCGAACGCCATCGACGAAGACCCGGCGGTAGTAATAGTGGTTCGGGTCGAGGATTCCGCGAGTCATGAAGCCCGGTTGGGACGGCGCACCGACCGGATCCGGATCGGGGGTCCCGCCGACGAACCAGTTGGAGCCCTGACCGCGCGTGTCCACCACGAAATGCGCGTAGCCGGCAAGCGACCACATGACGCGCTCGTGCGGGAGGCCCCGGCCGCCGCCGTAGCCAACGAACTCGACGACCGCCGGCAGCGGTTCCGCGGCACCGGTCGGCAGGTGCAGCCAGCCCTTCACCGTCGTCCCGCCGAACCCGCTGAATCCGACGTCGTGGGTCGAGATGACGGTCAGACCGCTCTCGACGGGCGTGGCCGTCGCCACGAGCTCCGTGGACCGGGTCTCCGCGATCGTCCGATCCCAGAACGCGTCGAGATCGTCCGGGACCGCGAGGTTCGGCTTGTAGGCGCGGAGCTGATCAATGGGCAGATCGAATTGCGGCATGACCCTCTCTCTCAATCGACTCGTGACGTCAAGTCTGGCACGCCCGGCACCCAATCCACGAGGTCCGGTGCGAGGTGCTCTGGTCCGGTCGGGTGAGGTCGGGGCGACGTTCGTACCATGGCCGCAGCCGCACGATGGTCATACGTTGAATCCGCGCGCGTCTGCGCGGCGGACACCCCAACCCGGTTGCCGTCCGAGAAGGGGCCTCGTCATCGGTGAGTTCCTCGCCGGTCGGGGCCAATCGTGGGATGACATCCGTTGGAAGAGAGTCTGTCGAACTGGCCGGTCTGGATGGTCTGGGTGGGCGCCGGCTACGCGGCGTTCCTGGTCGCCATCGCGGTCTACGACGTCCGCCGCCAGCGGATTCCGAACCTCGCGGTCTATCCCGCGATCGGAGTCGCTCTACTTGTCGCGTTCATTCGCCCGGATGGGGAGTGGTGGAGCTTCGTGCTCGCGGGCCTCGCAGCAGCCGGTTTCTTCGTCGTGCTCGCGGTGGTCAGCAAGGGCGCCATGGGCGGCGGCGACATCAAGCTCGCGGCCCTCATCGGGCTCGTGGCCGGCTGGCCGGGCGTGCTCGTTGCCGTCTTCGTCGCCTTCGCGGTCGGCGCCGCCGTCGGTCTCCTGCTGATCGGCCTCGGCCGGCTCGGCCGCCGCGATTCGCTGCCATTCGCCCCAGCTCTTGCCGTCGGTGCGGCAACTGCCGCCCTGGCCGGCCGACAGGTCGCCGGGCTGCTCTGGCCGGGGATCGCGTGATGGCCGACGTCCCCACGCTCGTGACCCACGACCCCGCACTCGACGTCGAAGCCGGGCCGGTGGCCGAGCCCGCTTCAGCCCTGACGAATTCCACGCCGATTGCGACGATGTCGATCCCTGCCCCACCGCGGATGGGCGACCTGCTGCTGAAGGCCAACCTCATCACGGATGTCCAGCTCGAGGCTGCGCTGGCGGCCCAACGGGAGCGACGAAAGCGCCTGGGCGAGATCCTGCGCGAGGACGGCGTCCTCGACGAGATCGAGCTCGCCGCAGTGCTCGCGGTCCAGCTCGATACACCGCTCGTCGACCTCCGCGAACGGCCCAGCGACGAAGCCGCGATGCGGCTCCTCAGCGAGGCCGACGCCCGTCGCCTGTGGGTCCTGCCGCTCGCGTTCGCCGGCGTTGATGACTCGAACCTCGTCGTCGCGACCGACGATCCCAGCAATCAGACCCTTCTCGACGAGGTCGAACTCATCGTCGGGCGCCAGGTCATCCCGATGCTCTCGCTGCGGTCCGAGATCGACGATGCGATCCGCCATCGCTACCGGGTGACCGGCGACCTGGAGGCGCAGGTCAGCGCCTTCGCGAGCACACGACCCGTCGTCGTGGCGGCGCCGACGCGGTCGCTCTCCCCCCGACTCGAAGGGCTCCAGGACGCGCCCGTCGTCCAGATCGTCAACCTCCTCGTCGCCCAGGCCCTCCGCGACCGGGCGAGCGACCTGCACCTCGAGCCGCACGCGAGCGGCCTGCGCATCCGGGCCCGCGTGGACGGAATCCTGCGCGAGGTCGCGGAGCTCCCGGCCGACCTCGCGCCCGGCCTCGTGAGCCGTATCAAGATCCTGGCCGAGCTCAACATCGTCGAGAAGCAGCGCGCGCAGGACGGCCAGATCACGTTCGACATCGACGGTCGCAAGGTCGACATTCGCGTGGCCACCATGCGCACGATCTGGGGCGAGAAGGTCGTGATGCGCCTGCTCGATCGGGATCGAGCGGTCCTGCGCCTGACTCAGCTGGGCGTCCCAGCCGAGGTGCGGCCCGTCTACCAGAAGCTCCTCGCCTCGCGCTACGGCATGGTGATCGTCGCCGGCCCGACCGGCAGCGGCAAGACGACGACCCTCTACGCATCGATCAGCGAGCTCGATCGGGCGGCCCTGAACGTCACGACGATCGAGGATCCCGTCGAGTACACCTTTGAGAACGTCAACCAGACGCAGGTCAACCCGGCGGCCCACCTCACATTCGCCCTCGGCCTGCGGGCAATCCTGCGGCAGGATCCGGACGTCATCCTCGTCGGCGAGATGCGCGACCGGGAGACCGCGGAGATCGCGGTCCAGGCCTCGATGACCGGGCACCTGGTGCTGTCGTCGATGCACGCGACCGACGCCGTCAGCGCGCTCTTCCGGCTGCTGGAGATGGGCATCGAACCGTTCCTGGTCTCGGCGAGCCTCACCGGCGTCATCGGCCAGCGATTGATGCGGCGGGTCTGCTCGCACTGCCGCATCGAGATCGAGCCGACCGCCGAGGAACTCGGGCTGTATGAGTCGGCCGGGCTGCCGGCGATCGGCAACGCCTACCTGGGCCGCGGTTGCACCTACTGCGCGGGCACCGGCTACCTCGACCGGATCGGCGCCTACGAGCTCCTCCGGGTCACCCCTGACATCCGTCGCCTGATTGCCTCCAATGCCCATTACGACGAGATCCGCGGCCAGGCGCTCGCCGACGGGATGGTCCCGATGCGGACCGACGCCCTGCGTAAGGCCGCGGCGGGCGTCACGACCGTGAGCGAAGCGCTCAGAGGAGTCAGCAGCTGATGAGTGCCCTAAGCAGGGTCCGCGCCCGCCCGGGGCTCGAGAACGCGAAGCCCAAGAAGGGCAAGACCAACAAGCCGAATCTGCTCGAGCGGATCATTCCCGGCCTGAACTCCATGAAGCGCGTCGAGCTCGTGCTGTTCAGCCGGATGATGGCGACGTTCATCCGCGCCGGGATCCCGATCCTCGACGGGATCGAGGTCGTCCGGCAACAGGCCGTCTCGACGCTCTTTCGGCGGACGCTCGACGACGTCGCGATCCAGCTCCGCAACGGCGAACAGCTATCGACCGCGCTGACATCCCACCCACGGGTCTTCTCGCGGCTCTACGTCGACATGATCGTGGCGGCCGAGGCGACCGGCGAGCTCGACGCGATCCTCGACCAGCTGGCGCGCTACCTCGAGCGCGCCGAGGCGACGTCGCGCCGCCTCCGCCAGGCGATGCTCTATCCCGCGATCGTGATGTGCATGGCAGGCGTGGTGATCGCCATCCTCACGACCGTCGTCCTGCCGTCGTTCGTCGCGCTCTTCGCGGACTTCGACGCGGAGCTTCCGCTCCCGACGCAGATCATGATGGCGATCGGTAGTTTCGGCGGGTCGTACGGCGCCCAGACCGTCGGCGTCGTCCTCGGGCTCATCGTCTTTCTCGCCCTCGTTCGCGACACGCGAATCGTCCGGCGGATCCGCCAGCGAGTCATCCTCCACCTGCCGGTCGTCGGCGGGATCGTCAAGCTGGGCATCGAGACCCGCTTCGCGCGGACGCTCGGAATCCTGCTCCGCGCGGGCGTCCCGATCGCGCGTGCCTTCGATATCGCGACGACGGGTACGGGCAACGGGAATTACGTCCGGCGTCTCGCGCCAGTCCGCGAACGCCTCCTGTCCGGCGACGGGATCACGGAGCCGCTCAAGTCGTCGGGACTCTTCGGGTCGCTCTTGATCCAGATGGTGAAGGTCGGCGAGGAGACCGGGACGCTCGATCGCTACCTCGACCAGGCCGCCGAGTTCATGGACGACGACCTCGATTACCGGACCAAGCAGATGGTCACGATCATCGAGCCGATGCTGATCCTCGGCGTCGCGCTCGTCGTCGGATTCGTCGCGCTGTCGGTCGTGACGCCGATGTACGGCATCCTGAACGAGATCAAGTGAGGCGCCGGCTCCGACGGCTCCATCGGGACGAGCGCGGCGTCGGCCTGGTCGAGGCGCTCGTCTCGTCGGCCCTCCTCGGGATCGCCCTGATGGGCCTGATGGCCAGCATGTCGACCTTCATTCTCACGAGCCGCAACGCCGAAGACCGCGCCATCGGCCAGGCTCTGGTGCGAGCGCAGGCCGCGCGCATCGTCGCAGCACCTTATGTCGCGAGCGGCGACTACAGCCCCTATTTCGAGACGCTGCCGAGCGCGTACGCGCGGACGGTCTCGGTCACCTGGTGGAACGGGATCAACGCCTGGACCGCGACCCAGAACGCCAACGGGCTCGAGAAGATCCTGCTGACGGTCAGCCACACCGGGTCGACCCTGACGACGCTCGAATTCGTGAAGTCGTCTCGATGATCCGGCGGCTTCGCGCGCTCCACGCCGATACCCGTGGGGTCAGCCTCACGGAGGTCCTGGTCGGCACCGTCATCGGGGCGATGATCATGGGCGTCGTCGCCACGACAGTCTTCACGACAAATGGCGTGCGGCTCCACGCGGACGATCGCAGCCAGTTCGCGGCCGACCTCTCGGTGGCGTCGCTCAGCTTCGACCGGGACGGCACCATGGCCACGGCCGGCGCGCCGGCACGGAGCCAGATCGTCTCGACGTCCTGTGCAACCGTCATCGACCTCGGGTTCAACGAGGGCGGGGCAGCGGTCCGCTACCGCGTGGTGGCGGGCAGGCTCGAGCGCATCAGCGGCAGCGGCACACGGACGCTCATGGGGAACATCTCAACCTGCACGTGGCAATCGATCCAGATCGGAACAGGTCGCTCGACGATCCTGATGACGCTGGCTCTGAGCGGGATCAGCGGCGAGACGCTCACCTCGTTTCTCCGCGCCGCCCCGAGGTCGTGGTGATGCGCCAGCTCCACCGCGACGAACGCGGCCAGTCGCTCGCGATCATCCTCGGGCTGATCACGGTCCTCTTCCTCATGGGGACGGCGCTGGCGGCCCACATCTCCGTCGCGATCAAGACGACGGTGGCGAACGAGCAGCAGGCCGGCGATCTCCACGCCGCCGACGCGGGTGCGGAGCTCGGCATGTGGTGGCAGCGCAACGGCAACCTGCCGGCACCCGTTCCAACGATCAACGTCAATGGCGTCAGCGTCACGACCACGGCCGTCGTGACCGGCTCGGTGCCGTGTCCGGCGCCAACACCCGTCGAGGTGACCGGGTTCGAGCACGGGGCGGTATCCACGAGTGGCGGCGCAACCGGACTCTTCTCGGCCATCGCGGGGACGGGGACGACCGCCGACGCGGCCGTCGCTCGAACGGGGAACTACTCGCTCAAGGTCACCGACCTGGCGGGAGCGAACAACGCGACCGTGGCCATCAGCCCTGCCGCCGCCGCCGCCGTCGGCCGCATCTATGTTCGGCTCGCGGCCCTTCCGGCGGCCAATGTCAACGAGCTGCTGACCCTCGATGCCACGGGAGGAAGCGACCTCCGGCTGGGCTACCAGGCTAGCAGCCGACAATTCACCCTGCGCTTCGCGAACGCCGCCGTCACGCTCGCCTCATCGACGGTAAGCGCAGGCAGCTGGTATCGCGTCGAGCTACGTTTCGTCGCGTCCACTAACCCTCGCAGGGCCGACTGGCAGATCGACGGTGTCGCCCAGACTGCGATCTCGGCCACTGGCAGCGGCAGCACCGTTCGCTCGATCCGGTTGGGTTCGACCGTCGCGGCAGACAGCTTCACCGCCAACTACGACGACGCGCTGATCTCCACGACGTCCGGTGACTATCCGATCGGCGACGGGACGGTCGTCGGGCTCCGCCCGGACGGCATGGGCACGCCCAACACCCCTGGCTCGTTCCGCAACGATGACGGGACGGCGATCGACGCGAACACGTACCTGCGACTCGTAGACAGCCCGTTGATCAGCCTGACCGACTACGTTCGCCAGCAGACCATCGGCGCGGCGAACTACATCGAGGTCACGTTCGCGAATACAGGGGCGTCGTGCGTCGTCGGCGTCTCCGGGGTCCTCGCCTACCATGCGGCCGGTACTGCGGCCGACAGAGGCAAGGCGAGCATCTTTGACGGCGGCACGGAGCGGATCCTCCTCAACGGCGACATGTCGGTGACCCCGCTGACGTATCGCGTGGTGATCGTGGCGCCCGCCGCGGCAGCCTGGACGCAAGGCGCCGTCAATGGTCTGACGGGCCGGATCGGATACTCCTCCGACGTTACGCCGAACCCCTACTGGGATGGCCTCCTGCTCGAGGTTGCGACGGGAATCTCGGTCGCGGGCACGGTCACGGTGACATCGACCGCCGGCAACTCGACCGTCACGACCACGTACACGGATGCCGGATCTGGGATGCCGACGCTTCAGTCGTGGTCGACGAACCGCTGAATACACGTTGAATCCTGGTACTCAGGTAGGACTCGGTCCCAACGCCCGAGCGCATCTCCGTCCCGCAGACAACCGGACCGAACCGCACAAAACTCAGCCGAATTCCTCGGCGTGACCGGACCTTCGGGCAATTGGTACGTAGTCCCAAATGACGACGATTGGGATGTGGCGTCGTTCGACCTGAACGGAAGTGCCATCAGCAATCAATTTCGCCGATTGGCGACGCGATGTGCGACCTGAGCCGAGAGCGCAGGAGCACAACAAGGAGAACCCCAGATGATCGGAACCCTTCGCCGAACGAACCGCGACGAGCGAGGCTTCACATTGGTGGAGCTCCTCGTCGTCGTGACGATCCTCGGCATCCTCGCCGCCATCGTGACGGCCAGCCTCGTCGGACTCACCAGCACCGCGAAGACCAACGCCTGCGCTGAAGAGCTCCGCACCGTCCAGGTCGGTATGGACGCCATGCTCGCCAAGAACAACATCACCGGCGTCACGGCCCAGGCCGTCGCGACGAACACGTTCACGGCCCTGCCGGTTGGTGGAGCGGGCGTCGAGCCCCTCTCGCCGAACTTCCTGCGCCAGGCCCAGACCAAGGGCTCCTACACGTGGGCCGCTTCGGGCCTCGTCTCGGCAGCGGCCACCGGCGGCTGCGTCTGACCCGGTAACTCGAGCACGACGTGCAACGCCCCTCCCACCGGGAGGGGCGTTTCGCTGCCCGTCAGTCGTTCTCGTCGAGCTCGGTCGGGTGGAGCGTCTCCGCGGCGGCGGTCTCGATCGAGATGACTCCTTCGCGAACCAACCGTCTCAGGTCGCTCTCGAGCGTGTGCATTCCGTGCACGGCGCCGGTGGAGACGACGTTCCGCAGCTGGTTCGACCGGCCTTCCTTGATGAGGTTCCGAACCGGCGGCGTCCCGAGCATCACCTCGAAGGCGGCCACCCGGCCCGCGCCGTCGACCCGCGGCACCAGGCGCTGGTGAATGACCGCCGCGAGGGTCTGCGAGAGCTGGATCTGGATCTGACGTTGCTGTTGCGGCGGGAAGACGTCGACGATGCGATCGATCGCCTGCGACGTGTCGTTCGTATGCAGCGTGCCGAACACCAGGTGTCCGGTCTCGGCAATCGTCAATGTCGCAGAAATCGTCTCGAGATCGCGCATCTCGCCTACCTGGACTACGTCCGGATCCTCGCGAAGCGCTGATCTCAGTGCGCCGGCAAAGTCGTGCGTGTCCGACCCGACCTCGCGCTGGACGACCATTGATGCCTGGTGGTGGTGGACGTACTCGATCGGGTCCTCGATCGTGATGATGTGCACGGCGCGCGTCCGATTGATCCTGTCGAGCATCGCTGCGACGGTCGTCGACTTGCCGGCACCGGTTGGGCCGGTAACCAGCACGAGCCCGTTCGGCCGATTGATGAGGTCGTGAGTCACCGCCGGCGCCCCGAGCGCCTCGAGCGTCGGGATGGTGTAGGGCACGAACCGCAACGCGCCGGCCAGGGTTCCCCGCTGGTAGAACAGGTTCGCCCGGACCCGAGACGACTCGCCGAAGGAGAAGCTGAAGTCGAGCTCACGCTTCGAAACGAGCTCATCCCAGCGCGATCCGGCCAGACCCCGCGCCAACGACATCGTTGCGTCGGCGGTCAGCGGCTCGTCGTCAAGGCGGACCAGGAGGCCGTTGATGCGGGCCGTCGGCGCGGCGCCGGGGGCGAACAGCAGGTCAGACCCGTCGCGGTCCGCGACGGTCTGCAGGAGCTTCTCAACGCGCTCATCCACGGCGCCCGCCAGTGTACCGTGTGCATCGTGGCATCCAGACAGGTCCTGATCGTCTCGGCCGACGAGCGCTGGCTGCGAGTCTTGGAGGTGACGATTCGCCTGGGCGGCGCCGAGACGATCTCGCGGCGATCGGTCGGCGAGGCGCTCCGCAGTGCTCCCGTCGAGGGCCAGAACCCCACCTCGGTCGTCGTGGACCTCGGCGCCCATTCGGGCTCCAACGAGCTCAATGACGTGCGTGGCCTCATTCACGACAACTCGCTGCCGGCGGTGGTGATCCTGCCCGAGGGGCTGGCGGCCGAGCGTGAGCCCTTCCAGGCGATCGGGGCGACGGTCCTTGTCCGCCCGTACCGTCCCTCCGAGCTGTACGCCGCCCTGTGGCCCGGCGAGCCGGCGGGCCTCGGATCCGCCGTCGACGAAAAGCCGCTTACGGTCGAGCCGGAACCCGTCGAGCCAGAACCGGACACCGCGCGGGTTCCTTCCGCGGACGAAAAGCGGGACGAGGGCACAGACGACGTCGCGAGATCCGCCAAGGGCCGACGCCAGCGGACCTGACCCTGCCGGCGCCCGCCGCGTCGGATCACATTGACCCGGAGCCTAGACTCTCGTTCAGGCGCTCGATGCGAGCCGCCCGCACCGAGTCGCTGCGCGTGAGGTTGACCGACTCCAGCCGGACACGAATTGCCGCCAAGCCGGAACCGGACGCTGCGGTCGGCGGACTGATTCCTGCCCAGGTTCCGGGGGACACGCTGGTCGGCGGGTCTCGGCCGTCGCGCATGCTGACGCCGGCGATCATCAAGCATCTCCAGGCCTCCGTCGGGAATCAGTCGGTCAACCGGCTGATCGCCGCGCCACGCGCGGGGCAGCGCGAGATGAACGGCATCGAGCCCGCTCCCGCGGCGGATCGAGAGCTCCTCACGGGGCCTCAGGTCAGAGCGGCGATCGGATACACGAAGCGCCGGTTCGGCGTGCCAGCACAGATGATCATCCAGCAGCTGGTTGGCGCCCACGTCGACGGCGATTTCGGGCCGGCCACGGCCCAGGCCGTCGCCCTGTTCCAGGAGCAGGTGGAAGCGGAGCCGTTCGACGGCATGGTCGGGCCGATCACGCTCGACGCCGCGATGCGCGACCAACCCGTGACACCGGAGAGTGGCGAACAATCGCCCGCCGAGGCAGCGGAGGCGGCCAAGGATAGGGCGAGGCGCTCGACAGGCTTCGTCCACCTCGTCGCGGACCTCTACGACCTCCCGGTCGAGAAGGCGCTCTCCGTCCGGCTCGTGGAAAGCGAGGTCGGTGTCGCATCCACGCGCTTCGAAGCGGGCAACCTGCCGGTGCTGTCCCTCGGTTTCGGTGCCTTCGCCGACAGCGACACGCTGCGCGATGCCATCGCGTCGGGACTCATGACGAAACCGCCCGAACCCAATGAGCCCGGCGAGCGCCCCAACCTCCTCACGAGTGCCGAGGAAGTCGACGCCGTCGCCTTCAACACCACCCGGCTCGGCAAGGAGCGCGCCACGCGAGTCGTCCAGGGCATCGTCGGAACGACACCGGACGGCATCTGGGGTCCCGACACGGTCGAGCGGGTCGCCCACCTTCAAGCCGCCGCGTCGCTCGATCTGGTCGACGGCAAGGTGGGCCTCAGGACGCTCGAGGTGCTTCACCGGCGACTCGTGGAGCGAGAGGACTTCAACGCGATCGTACGGCTGGTGACCGACTACTTCGAGCTGGACGAGGCAGGCCTTCTCGACATCGGGGCCGACGACGAGTTGCCGATAACAGTCCACGGTCAGGCCGGCGGCGCCATCACGCTTCCGACCGGCGCCGGGGCACGGTCGCCCACCTTTGTCCGAATCAAGTCCAGCGGGCTGCAGACGCTCGCCACCGCGGCGATGACGATCGCCCACGAACTGGTCCACGTCCGCCAGGACTTCGCGGGTGACCGGCGACGCGACGCGGATCTTGAATTCGAGGCGCACAGCGAGTCGTTGCTCGGCCCGACGCTTCGCGATCCGAGGCTCGTGCCGGCCACGATCTTCTTCGACAAGGCCAGCCTCATCGTGAGGCGCCTGTTCTGGGATATGTTCCCGGACGCACGTGTGGCCGCCTGGCCGCGGTTCCAGGACCTGCGAACAGTCGTCCGCGCGCGCTTCGATGCGCTCCCCGAAGCGGAGCGATCCATGTTCGAGGGCACCATGGAGGCATTCGACCTCGTCGAGGATCCGGAGACTCGTCCGGAGTTCCCGCCCCTGTAGCCAAACGCGAGGGTTGCGCCCGGCCCGACGATCCGGGCGACGAAGCCGCGACGGGCCTTGGCTAGGATGGGCCCGTGACAACTACGCCGCCCGCCGACCCCGCGGCACCGTCCCTCGCCGAGCAGGTCTCCCGCCTGTATGAGCTCATCGCGGGCTACCACCTGACGAACCTGATCGAAGTCGCGCGCGAGGTCGGTGCCTGGAAGCAGATCACGGCCCAGCCGGGAATCGATTCCGCGGCTCTGGCGACGGCGATCGGGACGGACCCGGAGTACACGGACGTCCTGTGCCGGACAGCGTTCGCGTTCCGGCTCCTCGACCGAGACGGCGACGGCTGGCGAATGGCGCCGCACCTGGATGCCATCCTTGGCGACCCGGACTCGGCGTTCTACCTCGGTCGGGCGGCGAGGGTCCACCTGATGCTCGGTGGCGAGGACTACCCGGACCTGGCGGATCGCCTGCGCACGGGCCGGGTCGTACCGTACCAGGACCACAGCGACGCGTTCATCCAGGAGATCGGCGACAGCCTCCGGTCACTTCCGCGGATCTTTATCGACGTCGTGTTGCCACGTCTCCCATCCCTGGCCGCGAAGCTCGCCAAAGACGCCCGCGTGCTGGACCTCGGCTGCGGCGCGGGATGGGCAATCGTCGAGCTGGCGAACCGATTTCCGACCAGCCTCGTCGACGGCGCCGATATCGAACCGCGCTCGATCGAGCTGGCCCAGGCCAGGATCGCCGAGCTCGGCCTGGCCGATCGCTGCGCGGCGCGGCTGATCGGCCCTGAGGGCCTGACGGACGAGGGTCGCTATGACGTCATCACGATGTTCCTCGTCGTGCACGAGATCGAGCCCGAAATGAAGGACGACGTCCTCGCGGCCGCAGCCCGCGCGCTCACCCCCGGCGGTTCGCTGGTCGTCTTTGACGAGGCCTACCCGGCGACCGACGAGGCGATGCGCGTCATGCCAAGCCGCTTCTCCGCCGTTGCCCAGTGGTTCGAGCTCACCTGGGGCAACCGGATCGACACGGCCGCCGACCTGCGAGCGCGCTGCGAGAAGGCGGGCCTTCAGATGGCCGACGAGACCACCTTCAGCCGGTTCACGATCCTCGTCGCGGAGAAGCCATCCGCCTGAGGCGCGACTAGCTTCGGCGTGGGCTCAATGCCTCGTACGGAACGACCAGGACGTTGGAACAAGCTTGTTCCCGCTCATGTCCGTGATTCCGGCCAGCACGTGGACCGTATAGCGCTCGAAGGTATGCAGCGTGCGAACCGGATCGATCGTCGCCGTGCGCTTGTCTTCGGAGTAGCTGACCGATGACTGGACCCAGAGACCGGTTCGGACGCTCTTGAGCCGGAGCGTGGCCGACGAGACCCCCCTGACGGGCTCGGAGAACGTCATCTTGATCGAGGCGTTGCGCGCGAACCCGGTTGCATAGCGCACAGGGATCCGCGACGTGATCCTCGGTGCCGTCGTGTCGAGGATCCTGACGGTTGCGCTGATCGCGTTGGAGATCTGACCTTCCTCGTCGAGCGCGATCACCGTCCAGCGATGGCATGCGCCCGCAGTGAGCCCGGTCTCGATCGTGGGAGAGACAAGCGGGAGGAAGTCGAATTCGCTAGGGAACTCGAACTCGTCCGGGCAGTTGCCGCGAACCAGGGTCCATGACTCTCGAACGAGGAACCCATCGAGCACCGCGTGGCTCGTCGTCCATGCCACCCTGACGGTCCGCTTCGTCTGGGTGACGGATTCTGTGGGCGACGTGAACGTGACTACGAGGGGATCGGTGATCCCCGGAGCATGCTCGAGATTGGGCAGCGGGTTGGGAACTGGCACGCCGAGGGCGGCGACGACGTCGAGCCGGCCGGATCCGAACCGATTGTCGCGGCCTGGATCACCCAGGTCCCTGGCGCTGATTCGTAGGACCGTCTCGAGCTCCGCGACGCTCAGGCCCGGCCGCGCGGACAGAACGAGGGCGGCTCCGCCGGCAACGTGAGGCGACGCCATGCTGGTGCCGCTCGCGCGGCCGTAATCGCCATCGAGCAGCGACATCGTCTGAACCCCCGGTGCGGTGAGGTCGACCGCGCGGTTGAAGGCTGAGAAGTCGGCAAGGCCGTCCCCTCCGTCGACCGCGCCGACCGAGACGACGCCCTGGAACGCTGCCGGGTACTCGATCAGGGACATGCCGCTGTTTCCGGCGGCGGCCACCACGAGGATGCCGGCGGCCCGCGCGGCCGTGAAGGTGGGCTGCATGAGCGCAACCTGATCGGGGTACAACGTCCCGCCGATTGACAGGTTGATGATGTCCGCACCGTGGGTCCGCGCCCAGTCGATCGCGTCGAGCACGTCCGAGAACGAGCCGTAGCCGGTGTCGTCGAAGACCTTGATCGGCATCAGCGAGCTGGTCGGCGCGATACCGGCGATTCCCACGGCGTTGTTGGTCTGGGCGAAGATCGTGCCGGCGACGTGGGTGCCGTGGCCGACGCCATCACGGACGTCCGTGTTGTTCCAGATCTCGTTGCGTGGTGCGACGACCGAGAGCCCGGCGAGGTCCGGGTGCGTGAGGTCGACGCCTGTGTCGATGACCGCGACCACAACGCCGGGGTCGCCGGTCGTGGTGGGCCATGACTCCGGGACATTGATCTGGTCGAGGTCGCGCTGCCTGCTGAAGCGCGGGTCATTCGGAGCGCCGTCGGCCGGCCAGTCGTATGTCTTGATCTGCGCGTCCGGGACCACTGCGAGGACCCGCGGATCCGCCCGCAGGGCCCGCGCGACGGCGGCGGCCTGCCCGGCGCTCGCCACGACGACGTTGCGCTGTGCGATGCCCGCAGGGACGACCTGGTCGATCCCGGCGACTGCAATTCGAGACGGCGCCGCTCCACGCCACACGACGATGAGCCGACCCCCCGGCGCCGCGGCATCGAGCACGCGGACGGGCGAAGCAGCAGAAATGGGCAGGGCGGCGACCAGCAGGAGGGCGACCGCAAGGAATATCGAAATGGGTCGGCGAACGGTCGTGGCCACTGGGGCACGCTCCAGGCAATCGCGGGGAGACGGACGCACGGTCCCCTGGGTGCGGTCCGTCGTCCGCTGCCAATGGTCTGGGGTCCCGCCAGGACCATACTCCCAGTCGTGGGCCGCGACAATGGGTCGGAGCCACCCGCGCGGGAGTCGGCGGTGACCAGGAGCACCGGGACGTGCAGATCGGAGGTGTTACGGATGGACGAGGTTGCACCGGCCCGCAGCCGTGCGCAGCGGCGGGCCGACGTGCTGGCAAGGCTGGAGTGCGATGTCGACCTCTGGGTCGCATCCGCGAGCGCCGACGGCGAGGCCCATCTCGTACCTCTCTCGTTTGCGTGGGACGGCGCCCGCCTGACGATCGCTGTGTCCGAATCGAGCGTGACAGGTCGCAACCTGGCCAGGCAGAGATGGGCTCGTCTCGCGCTGGGCCCGACCCGAGACGTGGTCATCGTCGAGGGGCCGATCGAGGTGATCCCTGTCGGCGGCGATGACGAGCTGGCAGCGGCCCACGCAGCGAACGCGGGGTTCGACGCCCGCGAGGCGTCGGGCCGCTGGATCTTCCTGCGGGTCACGCCACGGACCATCCAGGCCTGGCGCGAGGTCAACGAGCTGGAGGGCCGGCACCTCATGGTCGACGGAGCGTGGCTCTCGTAGCCGGCCCGCGGCCCAGGCGGCTGCCGGGTCGAGAGCGTCAGCCTGCCACGGTGATGACGACTTTTCCTCTGGCGCGCAGGGTTTCCAGGTACCGGAGCGCGTCGGGGACCTCGCTCAACGGGTAGCAGCGATCGATCACCGGCGTGACCTTGCCGGACTCGATGAGCTCCGACATCTCGACCAGATCCACCTGGCGCGTATCCGTGAGATGACCCAACAGCTTCTGGCTCACGAACCGTGACATCAGCCGTGCCTGGAGCAGCGTTGCCAGCGTCCCGAGGATCCAACGACCCTTCGGCGCGCCGACGAACACGAGCGTCCCGGTAGGGGTGAGGACACGCCTGAGGGACCCCAGCGAACGACCGCCGACGTTGTCGATGATCAGGTCGAACCGCCGTCCTGATCGGGTGAAGTCCTCGCGGGTGTAGTCGATCACGTCGTCTGCGCCGATCGAGCGGACCAGCTCAACGTTCCGTGTGCTGCACACGCCCGTCACGTTGCCACCGAGCGCCTTGGCGATCTGGACCGCGAACGTCCCGACGCCGCCGGATGCACCGATGATCAGGACGTTCTGCCCGGGCTCGAGCTCGTGCTTGCGAATCGCCTGCAGGGCCGTCACGCCGGCCGCCGGGATGGCCGCCGTCTGGACGAACGTCAGGCTGGCAGGCTTGGGCGCGAGCATCTTCTCGGGCGCCGACACGTACTCTGCGCAGCCCCTGCTCTTCTCGCCGAACACCTCATCGCCCACCTTGAACCTCGTCACGTCCTTGCCGACCGCCTCGACCCGACCGGCGACGTCGACGCCGGGGATATTCCGCTTTGGCTTGCGCAGACCGAAGCTCGCGCGGGCGAGATACGGGTGGCCCCTCAGGAGGTGCCAGTCCAACGGATTCACGGAAACCGCGTGGACGCGCACCAGCACGTCGCCGTCCTTGACGACGGGCATGTCGACATCCTGGAGGCTCAGGACATCGGGTGAGCCGTACCTGCGATAGACGATGGCTTTCATGGTGCTCCTGACGTACACTGTAAGTACTAGAGCGATACGCTAGACGTACGGCGTAAGTATGTCAAGGCCCTATTCGGTCTCGCAGCACAGGAGCGGCATGGCGACGCAACGGGCACAGGCCGAAGAACCTCGCATCCCCTTGAACCGGGATCGGGTGCTGCACGCCGCCATCGCCCTTGCCGACGAGGGCGGGATCGAGTCGCTCAGCATGCGAAAGCTCGGGCAGGCACTGGGCGTCGAGGCGATGTCCCTCTACAACCACGTGGCCAACAAGGACGACATCCTCAACGGCATCGTGGAGATCGTGGAAGGCGACATCGAGCTGCCATCACCCGGAGCCGACTGGAAGCCCGCCCTCCGCCGAACGGCCAAGTCCGCGCACGACATCTTCCAGCGACATCCCTGGGCGGCGGGCCTCGTGTTGTCGGCGAACGGCGCCCGGCCCGTGCGATGGCGCTACATGAACGCGATCCTCGGGTGCCTTCGGGAGGCGGGGTTCTCGGCCGAGATGACCGATCACGCCTATCACGCCCTCGAGAGCCACATCGCGGGGTTCACGCTGTGGGCGTCGCAGCTGTCGATCGACGCGGACCAGCTTCCCGATCTTGCGGCCGACTTCATCAAGCGGCTCCCCGAGGACCTGCCCTACCTCGTCGAGCACGTCCACCAGCACCTCAAGGAGCGCAGCCTGGAGGACGAGGGCACCTTCATCTTCGGACTTGATCTGATTCTCGACGGGCTCGAGCGGATTCGGGACTCCGCCTGAGCCGCCTCGCGGCTAGCCGGCGTCCACCACGCAGAACCGATTGCCCTCGGGATCGGCCAGGATGACGTAGTCGGCATCAGCCGGCTTCTTGTCCCACTGCACCTCGGTCGCCCCCAGCGCGATCAGGCGCTTGACCTCCGCCGCCTGATCCTCGGCGTACAGGTCGAGATGGATGCGCGGCGGGATCTGCAGCTTCGAATGGACCATGTCCAGCGACAGGTTCGGCCCGACGCCGTCCCTCGGCTTCAGCAGCCGGAAATCATCGCTGTCATTGTCGCGAGGCACATAGTCGAGCGCGGCCGTCCAGAACTCGGTCTGGCGCAGCAGATCGTCAACCCGGATGACGATCGACCCGACCCGAATCATCGAACCTCAGCCTGCCGCGCGGAGCCGCTCGAGGCCGTCGAGAATCAAGTCGAGCCCGAACGCGAACTCGAAATCGTCATCGCACCCGCCGAGGCCCCCGTCGTGCGTCGCGGCAAGAGCGAGCTCCGAAAGGTGCGGATACGCGCCCGCCATCTGCCGGGCCATCAGCGCTGCCATCTCGGGGTTAACCCGACCCTTGTCGGAATCGTCGTACAAATCCTGGGTGAACCCGAGGACGCGGCTGCCAAGGACGTGGATCGAGTGGTGGGCCAGGTCAAGCGAGAATCCCCCGCCGCGGAGGATCTCCAGCACTCTCTCCATGTAGCGCAGCTGGGCCGGGCCCGGGTCGGTGCGTTCCTCGATCACGCGCGGCGCCCACGAATGGCGAAGCATCACCGTCCGCGCATGCATGACGAGCCGGCGCATCTCGGTCTGCCAGTCGGCGCGGGTGGGCGACGTATCGATCTCCCCGACGACGACATCGACGATCCCATCGAGGATGTCGTCCTTGTTCTGGACATGGTGGTAGAGCGACATCGCATCGACACCGAGCTCCTGACCGAGCTTGCGCATGCTGACCGCCTCGGTGCCGCCCCGATCGGCGAGTTCGACGGCTGCCCGGAGGACGCGGTCCTTGCTCAGCGGGACGCGAGGAGCGGCATTCGGACGAGCCTGGGTCACCACCTGGAATCGCTCATGTCGTCACTCTAGCCTACGGAGTAAGGCTGGCTCCAATTTGCGAAGTGCTTGACAATCCTACGGTGTATGTCTACGGTGTAGGTCTAGCCCTACGCCGTAGGGTTGTCACGAGGGCCTCGCCACGATGAACGCAGAGAACACAGCGGCCGAATCCCCAAAGCCCAAGGTCGCACGCCTCCCACCGCGCTGGTTCATCCACTCGGCTTGGATCGTTCATCGTACGGCTCTCCGGTTGTCGCGTCGCCGGTTTGGGCTTCGGACCGCAACGGCGGACAGGTCCGGCTATCTCCAACTTGCGACCTCGGGCCGCCGCACAGGCAAGGAGCGAAGCGCGATCCTTGCGTACATCGAGGACGGTCCGAGGCTGATCACGCTGGCGATGAACGGCTGGGGTCAGGACGCGCCCGCGTGGTGGCTCAACCTGGAGGCCCAGCCCGATGCCAGGGTTTGCCTGGCCGATGGGTCACGTCCGGTCCGAGCCCGTGCCGCGGACAAGGACGAGCGCGCGCGCCTCTGGCCGATGCTGAGCGGTGGCGCCTGGGGCGACCTCGAAAGCTACGCGGCGAGGAGAGCGCGCGAAACGCCGATCGTCATCCTGGAGCCGCGCAGCTGACCGTTGCATGGCGCGACAATGCCCACATCCCGGGAGGCAACTGGATGGAGGGATGAGGGAATGGCAGCTGACGCGATCCGGTCCGCGATCCAGGCCGCGCACGACTACCTGGGCCAGCACCCGGACGAAGCCCGTTCCACCGACAGCGCGGCAACCGCCACGGTCGTCGACGGACTCGTCGTCCGGGTGACGGGGCCAGGCGACGCCGTGATCACCACGGACATGGTTCCATCGGTCGGCGGCACCGCGACGGCGCCATCACCGGGCTGGCTTCTGCGGGCCGCTGAGGCCAGCTGCGTCGCGACCCTCATCGCCATGCGCGCCGCGATGCTGGGCATCACCCTCGATACGCTCGAAGTCACGGTCGATTCGGAGTCGGACGACCGAGGGCTCCTCGGAATCGACGACGACGTGCCGGCCGGCCCTCTGAGCAGTCGGGTATCAGTGCGCGTGATCGCCGCGGGCGTCGATCCGGCGACGCTCGATGAGGTCGCGCGGTGGGGCGTGAAGCACTGTCCCGTCTGCGACGCCCTCGAGCGATCAATTCCGGTCACGATCCAGGTTTCGACCGCCTGACGGGGTCAGCGTCCTGGACCGCCGCCGATCGTCCGCTTCGCTTCGAGGACTCGGACCGTCCGTTGGAGGTTGCCGCTAAGGATCGATCGGCCGGCAATCGTGAGGAGCGCACCGAGCAGCCTCCCCCGGGCACCGAAAGCCTGGCGCCGCGATCGGATGGCCACCTTGGTACGGCCGTCGGTCGTGCTCGCCTGGAGCTCCCACGTCCCGCCTGATCGGAAGACATTCGAGTCGAGCACTGTCGCCCGGACGCTGCCCGGCGTCGACCAGTCGTAGCGCTCGCGCGCCCAGATCGTGCCGAAGAACGCGCTCCCCTCCGTGACCTCGGCCCACGTATCACCCACCTCGTGGACACGGTAGACGGTGGGGTCGATCGTCGGCCAGAAGATCGGTCGCCGGTCCGAGAAGTCGGTCGCCGCGGCAAGGACGGCCTGCGCCGGAACGTCCGTGACGTGTTCGAACTCGACATTTGCCATCTCGAGTACCTCCCTGCGTTTTCCCAAGCCTGGGAGGCGCGACCTGTAGGTGGCATCGGGCAGGTGCCCCATACTCCGCGTCGTGCCGCCATCGCAACTGCGTCTGGCCGAGTCCCTCGCGGCGCTCTCTCTGGTCGGCGACCTCGGGATGGGCTTCGCCCTGGAGCACGCCGTCCGCGTGACCTATCTCGCGGGCCGGCTTGCTGCCAAGCTTGGGCTCGGGGCCGACGAGCGATCCAACGTCTTCTACGTCGGGCTGCTCCATGGGATTGGCTGCACGGCCGATGCCCACGATCTTGCTCGGGTCTATCGGGCAAACGAGATCGCACTCAAGACGGCGGGAGCCGTTCTCGACGACGACGATCCGATCGCCGGGCTCCGATTCACGATCACGCACGCAGGCTCGAGCGGGCCTGCGATCGTCCGGCCGGTAGCCTTCGTGCGCGCGCTCGCCCTGGGTGAGGCAGCCTTCAGGGACGGCCTCCGTGCTCACTGCGAAGTGGGTGACCTGCTTGCATCTGCTGTCGGCGTGCCGGCAGTTGCCCGCGACGGGCTGCTCGCCCTGTTCGATCGATGGGACGGCAAGGGAATTCGTCGTCTCGGCGGCACGGACCTCCCGCTCGCGGCCCGCGTTTTCCACGTTGCCAAGACCGCGACCGCGCACTTCGACCGTGCCGGTGCGGAGGCCGCCGTCGCGGCAGTTCGCGCGCAGGCAGGCCGAGCACTTGAGCCGGCGCTCGCTGACGCGTTTCTCGACGTGGCTGCCCAGGAGCCGGTCCTCGCCGCCCTCACGGAGCCCGACCTGTGGGACCGGACCCTTGCGCTCGAGCCGGCCGACCGTCGGCTCGAGTTCGATGCCGCCAGCCATGCGGCCATGTTCGAAGCGATCGCCGACATGGCCGATCTCAAGTCGCCGGCGTTCCATGGCCATTCGAGGCGTGTGTCGGCGCTGGCAGTCGCCGCCGGGCGTCAACTCGGGCTACCTGTTCCCGATCTCGAGGTGCTTGGTCGTGCCGCACTGGCCCACGACCTCGGCCGAGTCAGCATCCCGAACACGATCCTGGACAAGCCGCGTGCGCTCGCGTCGGCCGAGTGGGAGGTGGTTCGTCTCCACGCGTATCACTCGGAGCGCACCCTGCTGCGCTCTACGGCACTGGCGCCGTATGCGGCCACAGCGGGCTTGCATCACGAACGGCTCGACGGCTCCGGATACCACCGTGGCGTACGCGCACCTTCCATCCCGCCGTCGGCACGGGTGCTCGCCGCGGCCGATTCCTATCAGGCACTCACCAGCGCCCGGTCCTATCGCCCGGCATTGGAGCCCCAACGGGCCGCGTCGGCGCTACGAGAGGATGCGGCTGCGGGGCGGCTGGATGGAGGCGCCGTCGAAGCCGTGATCGCGACGGCAAGTGGGCAACCGGTGCGGCTGATGGGAGGCCGGCGGCTGTCGGAGCGCGAGGTTGAGGTGCTCGGGCTGCTGGCAAGCGGCTTTTCGACGCGTGAGGTGGCCGCTCGGCTCACGATCACGGAGAAGACGGTCCGCCACCACGTTGAGCACATTTACGACAAGCTCGGCGTGTCGACCCGGGCGGCCGCTGTCGTCGCGGCACTCCACGAAGGCCGCCTCGGGGATCGACTCGTCGATCCGAAAGCCACTGACTTGTGACGCACGTTCGCGTGAACGGAGTCGATCTCGAATACCTGGAGCAGGGCACCGGAGTCCCAGTTGTGTTCTCGCACGGAGGTAGCTCGGATCTCCGATATTGGGAACCCCAGCGGGAAGCATTCGCCTCGCGCTACAAGTTCATTGCCCATAGCCGCCGGTTCCACGGAGCCGGTCCGTGGCCGGCGACGGGCGACGACTCCGCCGAGGCGCACACGACCGACCTGGTTGCCGTCATGCACCGACTCGCGGCAGGCCCCGTTCACCTCGTCGGCTTCTCCACGGCGATCGCGCTTCGCGCAACGCTGCGCGAACCCAGCCTCGTTCGCAGTCTGACGATCATCGAACCCAACGTTCCGTGGCTCCTGGATGGCGATCCAGAGGGCGAAGCCGCCCTGGCCTGGTGGCGGGCCGAGAACGACCGCGTTCGGGCCGAGGCGGGCGACGACGCGGAGCGCAGAGCCAAGCTCTGGTTCGAGCTAGTCAACAACCGGGGACCGGGCACGTTCGACGCCCAGCCCGAGGATCTCCGTCGGATGTGGCTCGACAACTTCGACGTGCCAAGACCCGCGGCCCCGGCGCCGCAACCCGTGACGTGCGCGCAACTCGGTGCAATCACGACCCCGACGCTTGCCCTCGGAGCGGAGCACGGCATGCCCTACTCGCGACGGATCGTCGACGTCCTCGCCAGCTGCATTCCGGAAAGCCGCCTTCGGGTCCTCCCCGATGTGACCCACTTCATGAGCTACCAGGACCCCGCCAGATTCAACGAAGCCGTCCTCGATTTCATCGGACAGTCCTAGATGCCGCCCGGTCCAGGACCGCCTGCGACGTCGCCACGTCGCAGATTATCGCGGCGAGCTCCCTGGGGCGCGACCACATCGGCCAATGGCTCGTCGGCAAGTCCACCCAGGTCGTGTTGCGGAGCTCTGGGATGCCGGCAAGGAATGCCCAGTCCGGATGGTCCTTCGCGTAGGCCTGGTATTGCTCGGCGCTGAACCCAGTGCAAATCAGGGTGCTCGGGATGTCGCGCCGCGCTTCGTTGGTCAGGTCGTAGCTATCGCGGATGAGGCTGCCGGGGACGGGTACGGCCCGCTGGCGGAGCGTCTCCTTCTGCTCCTCGCTCAGCCCGTCGAGGTTCTCCTCGGCCTCGATTTCCTCCCAGACCATCGGCTTCTCGGCATCCTTGAAGTCCGGGTCCAACGGGTGATCCCCGGCGCCGTGTCGACATAGACCATCGCGGCGATCCGCTCCGGGATACGGTCGCTTGCGGCATATCCGGAGAAGCCGCTGGCGCTGTGGACGACGAGGACGGCCGGGGCGTCGGCGGCCCGGACGGCACCTACGATCGCATCGACGTGATCGGAGAAGGTGATCGCCGATCTGTCCGTCTCGGCCGATTCGAGCCCGGGGAGCGTGAGCGCGGTGACGTCGTGTCCGCCGGCACGCAGCACCTTGGCGACTTCGTCCCATGCCCAGGCGCCGAGCCAGAACCCCGGAACGAGGATGATCTCAGCCATGGCGCTCCCCCTCTCGAATGGCGTGTGGTGCGAAGCCTCGCACAAGGGCAACAAGAGCGCGACACGCAGAAAATCGGTCGAACGGGCGAGACCTTTACTGCATCGAATAGGGTGAACGCCCAGGCAATACGCGGATGGAGGGCCGGTGCGCGAGCTCGTCGAGCAGGCCCGCCGGGGCGATCGGGCGGCATACGAGCAGATCGTGCGCCGGAAGGTGGAGACCGTGTACCGAACCGCCCGGGCGATTCTCGGCAACGACGCCGACGCCGAAGATGCGACGCAGGAGACCCTGATCAGCGCGTGGCGCCAGATCGGATCCTTGCGCGACCCTGACCGATTCGATGCCTGGCTGGGCCGGATCACGCTCAACTCCTGCCGGATGGCACTACGCGGACGGCGCTCCCGCACGGTCGTGGACCTGGCCGATGCGTCCGAGGCGGACCTGACCGATACACGGACCTCCGGCTTCGAGGGCCGGACGGTCTCGTCCAACGCGTTCGACCGGGCCTTCGATCGCCTCCCGGTCGAGCAGCGGTCGATCCTCGTCCTACATCACCACGCTGAGCTGCCGCTCGCCGAGGTCGCCGCCCGACTCGGCGTGCCGGAGGGCACGGTCAAGTCGCGGCTCCACGCCGCGCGCGAGGCTCTCGATCGATCGCTCGTGCGCGAGGGCCTTCGATGAGCCTGGACGATCGATCGCTGCGCGAGCACCTCGACCGACGGGCGACTGCCGGCCTTGCGAACCCAGACGATCTCGCCGAAGCGGTGATCGCGGGCCTGCCCGCGTCGGGGCCGATGCCCTGGTGGCGGCCGCTCGTCCGAGGCGGCCAGGCGCTCGCCGTTGCCACCGCAGCGGTCGCCGTGATCCTTGTTGCACAGATGCTCGCCCCGCGGTTCGGCGAAGGCCCTGGAACATCTGCGGCGACCTCGCCGGCGACAAGTGCGGGGACGCCATCACCGTCGGCGACCGACCGAGGCGGCCGGCCGAGCCTGCTTGACCTCGTCTTCTCGACGAACGCCGTCACCTTGAATGGCTTCGAGACGGCCGACATCAACTTGACCGCGACCCTGGACGGCGACGTCGTCGAGTTTGGGCAGATGGACGGATCGCGTACGCCCCTGGTCTGCCTCGAGAGAGCAGGTGCCAGTGATCCGCTCGACCCCCACAGTTACGAGCTGGCCCGCACGATGGTCCGGACCGCAGGCACCAACCAGTGGGTCGCGTCGTTCCGGTTGACCGCGGGCGACAGCGGTCGCTGGCAGGCGACCTGCCTCGTCGCGTTCGACCAGGCTGGCAACGAGCTGAACATGGATCCCGCCGTTGCCGGCATCTCGCCCGTGCTGGACGTCATCGGGACGCACGCGCCGCTGCTCACGATGGAGTTCGAGCCATCGCCGGCCGAGGTCGGACAGCCACTCGAGGTCTCCGGGCAGGTGACCGACGAAGACACGGGCGATCCATACGGTGGCGTTGTCGTCACGATCGGCCGAGACAACGTCTGCGCCGAAGGCGGCGCCGGCGAGACCGTGACGACGGATTCGAGCGGCTACTACACCTTCGCTATTCCTGAAGCCGACGAATTCCCGGTCTGCACCTGGATCACGGATCTCTCCGGAATCTTTCCGGGAGCCAACACGCAGGACCCGATCGCGGTCTACGGAATGCTCTTTGCCCATCCGACGGAGCCGTGATGGACGAAGTGGCGCCTCTGGGCCAGCTAGCGAGACAGAATCCTGGGCTAGCCCGCCGGTACGACCTCGACCTGCGTCGGCGCATCCGACATTGACTTCAAGCCATCCACGAAGTCCTCGTCTTCGGCCGAGACAAGGATCGTGGCGGCGCCTTGGCTCGATGCGTACTCAGCCAACGATTCCGCGTCGGCCTTCGGTGGAAGCCAACCGAACGCGTCTATGCCAGCTGCACGGAGAGCCCGAACCTGGTCGGCCAGGGCTGCCTGGCCGGCGGTCTCCAGGTCGACGGGGCTGAGCCGATTACCGAACTCTTCCTCTTCGCCCTCTGCGGACCAGGCTGTCGGCAGCGGGCTCATCAGGGGCCCCAGGTCGGCATCACGATCGAATAGGATCACGGTCGCCTGCGTGTCCCGGCCAAGGGATTCGGCTCGCTCCAACAACCGCTGGCGAGGCTTCTCGTGGCCTGTTACGGCGACGATCGTTGATGTTGGTTTCATCGTTGACCACTCTCCTGCGGGGAGTCTCCCACGAACCCGGGCGTCTGACACGAAGTCCCAGCGTCGCATAGCCACAAGCCAGGGCGGGGGTCAGTTGACCGGAATGCCATCATCGCGCCACTACCAAAGGAGCACCGCCAATGTCACTTGCGCTAGTCCAATTCTTTTCGATCTCGCTCGATGGTTTCGGCACCGGCGAAGGCCTGACCCTCGAGGAACCGTTCGGGCACGCCGGCGAACGGCTGCACGAGTGGATGTTCGTCACCCGGTGGTGGCGCCAGAAGGTCGGCGAGCCCGGCGGCAGCGGCGGCATCGACGACGCCTTCCTGCGGCTGCACGATCCGGGGATCGGCGCCGAGATCATGGGCGCCGGGAAGTTCGGCCCGCCCGGTTGGCACGAGGACCCGGAATGGAGAGGCTGGTGGGGCGCCAACCCGCCGTTCCACACACCGACCTTCATCATCACCCATCACCCGCGACCGCCGATCGAGATGGAGGGCGGCACGACCTTCCACTTCATCGACGCTTCGCCGGCCGAGGCGCTCGAGACCGCCCGCGAGGCTGCGGGCGGCCAGGATGTACGTCTCGGCGGGGGTGCCACCTTGATCCGCGAGTTCCTCGCTGCACGGCTCGTCGACCACATGCACATCGCGGTGGTTCCGATCCTGCTGGGCCGGGGCGTACGCCTGTGGGACGGGCTGGAGGGCCTCGAGAAGGACTACGAAATCGAGGCCACCTCCGCGCCCAGCGGCGTCACGCACGTGATGTTCACCCGTGCGGGTGACCGAGTCGCGACTGCTACCCGAGACCCAGGATGACCCTGGCCAGCACACGGTTGAACTGGTCGGGATCTTCCATCATCAGGAAGTGGCCGACGCCCGACATCAGGACGGGCTGTACGCCGTGGCGGCGCAACGACGCCTCGTCGGTCGGCCGATAGTCTGGATTGATCGCGACGATCGGGACGTTCACGGCTGACATTCGTTCCAGCACCGGCGCCGCGTTGCTGATTGCGTTCCGCAGAACGTCGCGGGCGATCGCCGGCGGCGCGGACGACATGCCGCTCGCGACGCGATCGACGAGGCCGGGGTCGGCGCCCGGCGGAAACATCCGGCGCACCAGTTGCTGCGTCCTGGCTACGAAGTCCGCTTGGAAGGGCTCGACGAACGCGGCGACCTCCGCTTCGCTACGCGAGGAGTCGAGCGAGCTGTACGTGTCGACCCAGACGATGCCCCGGACGCGCCCGGCCAGCGCGAGTGCGGCCTCGACGATGACGTCGCCGCCCATCGAATGGCCGATGAGCACGACGTCATCGAGCCCCAGGCCGTCCACGACCGCGGCCACGTCGCCACCGAAGGTGGCCATCGTCCAGGATTCGCGGCCGTCACCAGATTCGCCATGGCCGGCAAGGTCGATCGCGACGACCCGGTGGCCGGGAGCGAAGGCGCGCATCTGGGCCGCCCAGTACGTCCGGTCGCACGACCAGCCATGGACGAAGACGAGCGAGGGCGCCCCGCTGCCGTCTACCTCGTACCTGATCGCAATGCCATCTGGCGACGTGATGCCGACCGTCATTTCGGGCAATTATTGAACGGTGGCCACCATCGCGAAACAGGTGTTTTTGGCGGGCCGAGCCCATGGATGCGAGCGAGGCTGGGACTGCGTCCGACCGGGCAACGCCTATACTGCCGGTCCGGGCCGACATAGCTCAGCGGTAGAGCAGCTGTTTCGTAAGTCTCTAGCCCCATGCGCAGTGCTACAAGCGTGGAGACCCGATACAAACGGACACACTTATCAGCTATTCGTTTGAGGGGATGCCCGCCTAGGATCGCCACTACGGCCGGTCTTCCGCCGAGCTGACCCCAAGTACGCGAAATCGTCTCAAAAGTCGGTCGTCAGTTCCATCCTTTGCGTCCCGAAACAAACCCTTGGACGACAGGATCTGGAGCCAGAATTGGGGAACGATCGGCTCAACCTGAACCGCGCAGATCCGTGAACGCCGAGACTTGCAAGTCGTGTCGCGACCGCGTGCCCGGAGGCTCGGGGCCATACGGCCGATGACCCTGGGGCTTGCACCCTCATTTGAGCTGATGACTGTTTGCGCGGAGCTCCGCGGGCGCTCAAGCCAACCATGGTGAGGTCACCCGGAATCAGCCCGTGGTCAAGCCCCAGCGCATCTGGCTGAACCCTCACCGCCTCGCGCGAACCCGAACCCTTAGCGCTGCGACCCGGAACTAGTCGAACGGTGCCCAGTCGAAGGCTTCGAACGGGATCGCCGCCCAGACGTCGGTCGCCGGACCGCCAAGACGCTCCTCGCGGAGCGTCGCTGACCGGCATTCTCGGGCAACCTTGAGTCAGTCGGCGACGGATGTCGGGGCGGACCCGGAAGGCAGCCCGTGGCTCCGGAGCATCACTAGAAGGCGGTCCACGGCACCGTCTGGACGATGTCTCTCGGCGCCCGATACCACCGCCTCGCGACACGACGGGTGGCAAGGGCTTCGGTCGGCCATAGGCAGCTCGCCGGCCCACGCGGTTCCTCCGACTTGGCGCGCCGTTCTACGACCTCGGCCATGAATGGCCGTCATCACACATGTGAGCGCTAGGGTGGCAGCGCGTGTTCTCCTCAGCGAAGAGAGCGGATTCACTCCTTCGTCTACGCGTGGTCCAAACGCGATAGAGACGCCCGACTGGGATCCTGCGTCTTGACGCACCACGAGCGTCTGCGAGAGGAGGTGGCTGCGAATGGCGACGACTACCACTCGACGGTGTTCAGTTCAGTTGCGCGATCTGAGGCCCAATTCCGGAAGGGGTCGCGCCACACAGGGAGTTCCCCGGGCTTGCCGAGGTGGATGCCTGCGGCTCATGCGTTGAGAACCATCAATGACACCACGCCGCCTTCTGCTCTGTTTGACGATCTCGGTCGCCCTGTTGATCCCGCTGCCAGCTGCTGGGGCCACACCGCTCGTTTCGGCCGATCGCGTCGCGGATGCCGTCCGCTTTCGCGAGGAGCTTGGATTCGACGCTCGCCCGCAAATTGTGGAGACGATGCTCACCCAAGGCCAGGTCACGGCATTCGGACTCGTCCTGAGCTCGGCCGAGGTCCAGGAGCTTCAGCGTCGCTCAACGACCCGAGAAGCCATGGAGGAGGCACTGACGTATGTCGATAGCCATCCCAGCGACTTCGGCGGTGTGTTCTTTGACCAGTCCGTTGGGGACCTGTTGCTCATCGTAAACGTCGTTTCCGGGACTTCGCCGGAAATAGTGCACGGATTCCAGTCTCTCCTCCCAGCCGCGGCTACAGTTGAATATCGCGAGGTCCAATACGCGACAAACGAACTGGCTGCCATACGTCAAGAGCTATTGCCCCTAGTTCCGGACACCATCGACTTCATTGCGATCGATGTCGTATCCAACCGCGTCCAAGTAGCGATGGTCGAGAAGGCGCCCCGGCCTGTTTTTGATTCGGTCGAGAGCGGTGCCATTAGTCTCGTCGATCAGCAAGATGTCGTGGCCTCAGCGTGTGTCTCACGGTTGTCCTGCGCAATTCCGTGGCGTGGTGGGACCCGCACGGTGGCGGATTCTGGCCAATGCACCTGGGGATTTAACGCACGTCCCACGACATCCAGTACTACAAAGTTCCTTGTTGAGGCTGGTCATTGCTCGCGACTCAACAAGAACATCTCGCACAACGGCTCGGTCGTAAACATTGCGCCTGGAGTGGATCAGAACACTTGGGACGAAGCTGGAAACCCGACTGTCGACGTGTTAAGTGCGCCCTTGAAGAACGACGCTGGTGCCCGAAACCTGATCTACATCAATGACAGTTCGAAGGCCTATGCGATCACGAGTATCAAGACTGGTGCCAACCAACGACCAGGGGATTCCGTTTGCTTCTCGGGGAGCTTCTCGAGCCCTGGCTACAAGTGCGGGGTGATTGAGATTGAGGGCGTCAGCCTGACGTACAAGCGCGTCGTTGATAACCGCTCCAAGACGGTAACGAACCTGACTAGAGCGTCGATGAGTCACGTCGCGGGCGACAGTGGGGCGCCCGTCATCGCGGGCACCCTCCCCCAAGCGTTTGGAATCCTTGCCGCGAGGAATCTAGACGGGACAAAGACCTATTACAGTCCGATCGACGTCGCATTGAGCGAGGTGTTCCTCCGTCTGTGCCTGAACTCAGCCTGTAGCTGACACACCCACCGCGAAGGACTGATTGGCCGGGGAGAAACTAAACTCCGCGGCCAACCGTCTCAATCTCCCGAGCCCCATCGTGTGTTGTGGCGCCGAACGGGTGAAGTCTTGCTAACCGAGCATCGCATGCGTGTTTTGATTGCGCTCACTGGATCGCTCCTGCTTCTGGTGAGCTGCGCCAATTCGCCGCCACGGCCGTCTACAGGTCTCGCCCTCAGCTGCGGATCCGGGCCAGAATTCCGCGAATCCGATTTCTCGAAGCCGGCGGGTGATCCAGCGAGCGACGAGGCGGGAAAGGCCCTCGCGACATTCCTTGCGAGTCGGGAGGCGGCAGCAGCGCAGTTGCCGCGCACGAGCTGGAGCCGAATTGCCGAGGCGCCGGCTGAAATCTTGTTCCTCTCATCCGCGTCGGTGCGCGACGCCCCATTCGGCATGGTTGCAATGCGCCGAGAGAATTCAGTATGGATCGCGGATACATGGGGCGGCTGCCTGCCACGCTACCAGAGCGGAGCTATGCAAGCGTCGGACTGGGACCTAGCGGCCTCGACCAACCCGCGGGCAGTTGCCATCGACGTCCTCGTGACATTCGCAGAGTGCGGCCAGGTGGACGACGCCCATACCCTCTTGGAGTCATCGATCACATATGGCACCAAGAGCGTGACCATCACGACATGGGTAGGACGGCCGCAAGGCGGAGAGGGTGCGGCAGGGTGCGTGGCATCTTTGCCGCGGCTATTTACCATTCCGCTTCGCGAACCTGTCGGTTCAAGAATCCTGCTTAACGGGGGGGTGGTCCCAGCTCAGCCGGTCGTGCTGGGCACGATGGTTGTAGATCCAGGCGACGCATCGCTCGGCCCTGATCCGCGCTTGACCACACCGGAGCCTTAGCTCAATCACACGCCACTCCTGACGGGCTGGCCGCTCATCCGACTCGCGGCTTCGTCGGATAACGATCGCCCACGCTTTCCCTCAGCGGGGTCGATCGCGCCCGTATCCAGCGCAGCTCGAGCTGCCAAGCGTTGTCCTCACGAATTGTTGGGTTCCGGTCAGCAAGGTCGACTCCTTCCCGAGCCCAGCACCGGCCAGCCTCTTCGAACGCCGTCCGCACGTGGGGGTCCCTATCACTGGGTCAGATGCCATTCCGATGCCGCCGATGCTTGGGGATTCTTGTTTGCGCGGGTCGCTGGCCGGCATCGGATGGGATAGCGGTGCCTATCGAAGGACCGTTCTGGGTCTTCGCGAGGGTGCCGACCCCGCGTCCTCATAGTTATCACCTATTCGAGCGCTGTGCTACCGATCTGAGCACGGTCCGCCGAATGATCCGCTGAGTACGAATAGCTGCTGTGCATCGAGCATCGGCTATCCTTGCGCTCCGGCCGACATAGCTCAGCGGTAGAGCAGCTGTTTCGTAAACAGCAGGTCCTCGGTTCAAATCCGAGTGTCGGCTCCAGCCTCTCCTACTCGAAGCGGGTCTCCTCGAGGTCGGTCACCGGACCGACCAGTGGGAGCGCCGCCGAGACGATCGCGAGCGCCCCGCCGACGCCCGCGACCAGCAGCACAGGCAACGAAGCGTCCGGCAGCGGCACGTCCGATCCGGCCGTGACGCGGAGCAGGATCTGGCAGACCGCCACGCCGAGTGCCGCGCTGATCAGCGCGACCGTGACGAGCGGTGCCGCGGCTTCGAGGAGCAGCACCGAGCGGAGGTGCCGCAACGGCACGCCGCCGAGCCGCAGCAGCGCAAACGGCCGGCGGCGGTCGATCAGGCTGCCGGCGACGGCTACGGCCAGACCGGCACCAGCCACGACCATCGTCATCACGACACCGAGCGTGATGACCCGGCTGAGCTCGTCGACGATCTTCGTCAGGGCCGCGCTCAGCTCGGCCCCCGTGGCCGAACCGCTGGTCGGCATGACCGCCTCGACGGCGGTCCGCGCCCGCTCGACGGAGACGCGGGATCCGTCGGTGGGGATCACCACGAACAGCGGTCGCAGGCCTCGGCCGGCATCCGCGACGGCCTCGGGCTCGATCAGCACGTCCGGCCACGCCCCAGCCGGTAGTGCGGTGTTCGGCGGGACGAAGCGGTCCACGGTCGGGCTGGGCTCCAGCGCGGCGACCGCCGTCATCGGAGCGACGGCCAGGTCTTCCGCATCCGCATCCGGCGGGTAGCCCACCAGCCGGCCGCTCGCGGGCAGCTCGACGCCGTCATTGACCAGGTGCAGGTCGGCGTCGCCGCAGCTCGCGACCGGCAGATTGGACACGGCCAGCAGGGCCGCGCAGTCGACGACCCAGGCGATCACGCCGGGCGAGTCCGGATCGGCGGCATCGCCGAGACTCGCCTCGCGGACGGTGACGATGCCGGCCATACCGGACGTCCCATCCATGGCGGCGATCGCTCCGTCGAGCGCAGCGCCGCTCCCCGGAGCGACGTCGGCGTAGAGCGTCGTGGGGCGAAGCGCGACGCGAACCGTGCTCGACACCTCCGAGGTGAACGCGACGAACCCGAAGAACATGCTGGCGACGAACACGGCCATCACGACCCCCGCCACCGCGGTGAAGGAGGCCCGGGGATCGTCGAACAGGTGTCGTCCGGCAAGCAGGCGAATTGGTCCGCCACGGGCGGCCAGCGTCCGGCCGACAAGCGACGTGATGAGCGGGCCCAGAATCACAATCCCCGCGATGATCCCGAAGACCGACATCCCCACCGCGATCAGTGCCAGGTCTCGAAGGACGGTGAAGCCGAGCGCGAGCGACCCGACGAGCCCGGCGATGGCGAGGACCAGGGGCATGATTCGCGACCGGCTTGGCGGGCCGGCGCTGACCCGGCGAGCGACTCCGAGCGGCGAGATCGACATCCGCCGCAGTGCGACGACCGCCGATGCGACGCCGACCACCGGGACTGCGGCGACGACCAGCGCGGCCTGGGTGAGCGACGGCGCGATGGCACCGGTGAACCACGTGAGGCTGCCGAGCTCGAAGAGCGCGACGACCGGCCGAAGCAGGAGGAACAGGGCGATCCCGAACACCGCCCCGGGGATCGTCACGAGGAGTGCGTCGACGGCGGCGAGCGTCGCGACCTGGGCCGGAGTCGCGCCGCACAGGCGAAGCGCGACGAGCCGGCGCTCCCGCCGGGCGGCCGCGAGTCGGGTGGAGCTGGCGACGAACACCGCGACCGGCCCCACGGCCCCGATCACCGCGACGATCACGATGAGGCTGACGACCCAGTCGACCGTCGGCGCTTCGCCATCGATATCGAATGCGGTGACCGCGCGCGAACCGGCGGCCTGCAGTGCCTCGGCGGACTGCCCTTGGACGACGAGCAGCTCGTTCGGCGCGCTCAGTCCCGTCTCGCCGACGGTCCCCACGATCGTCCCGAACCGGTCGCCGAGTTCGTCGGCGGGTCGCTGGGCGATCAGCTCGGCAAGCGCCGGTGACACGAACGCCTCGCCGGGTTCCGGAAGCCGGATCAGCCCGGGCGGGATCGGCCCGCCGTCACCGAGCGCAGCAACATCGACCCGCGTGAGCGAGCGGCCCTCGACGAACCCGTTCGTGAGCGAGACGAGGGTAGTCCCATCGATCTGGTCGGCCGGACTCCGTGGGCCCGGCGTCTCGCGCCACGCCGCGCGGTCGTAGCGGACCTCGAGGGCCGGCTGGAAGGAGAGCGCGAACAGCAGGATCGCGGTACCGAATGCGACCGCGGTCGCGGTCAGGACGATCGGGATCGCGCTGCCTCGGCTGGCGAACGCGAGCCGCAGACCGAGACGGATCACCCGCCGTCGGCCCGGGAGCTGCCGCTGATCCGACCGTCGCGGACGACGATCTCGCGGTCGGCGTGCGCGGCGACGCGTGGCTCATGGGTGACCAGGACGATCGCGACACCCTGCAACCGCGCGGCGTCGGTCAGCTGGTTCAAGACGTGTTCACCCGCGAGCGAGTCGAGCGACCCCGTTGGCTCGTCCGCGAAGACGACCCGCGGACCGACGACGAGCGCCCTGGCCATCGCGACCCGCTGGGCCTGCCCGCCGGACATCTCGCCGGGTCGGCGACCCTCGAGCCCTTCGAGGCCGAGTTGCGCCAGGCACCGTCGCGCGGCGTCGAACGCCGCGCCCCTGGATTCGCCGTTGAGCAACAGCGGCAGCGCTGCATTCTCGAGCGCAGACAGCTCAGGGAGCAGCTGGCCGAACTGGAACACGAACCCGAACGCCGTCCGCCGCAGGCGGCTGCGCTCCGCTTCGCCGAGCGTATCGATCCGCTGGCGATCGAGCCGAACCTCACCTCCGTCCAGAGCGAGGATGCCGGCAAGGCAGTGGAGGAGCGTGGACTTGCCAGACCCGCTCGGCCCCATGACGGCGAGTATCTCGCCCGGCGCAACCTCTACGTCAACGCCGCGGAGGGCTTCCGTCTGGCCGAACCGCTTGACCAGGCCTCTCGCGGTAAGGACCGGGCCGGCAGCCGTCGCGGCGGGTGCCGGGTCGGGAACGCCGGCCACGCGCAGGTTCGAGTTGCTGATCGTCATCGGGTCTCCAGGGTCTGCAGATGGCCTCGAAGGTCGTCGATGCGGGCGGCGGTCATCTCGAGCCAGCGAAGGTCGGCTTCAAGGTGGAACGTGGCGTAGTCGGCCAGGAGGGCCGTGGGCAGCGGCGCGTTCCGGCGGAGTGCGGTCAGCGCGCGCATCCGCGCCAAGTGCGCGCGGCGTTGGGCGTCAAGGAGCTCGTCGAGCGATGAGCCGATCAGGATCGCGAGCACGACCTTGAGGTAGAGCTCCGACTGGAGGTGCGGTTCGGGCCGGAGCGGTTCCGCGAGCCACGTCCGGAGCGCCACCCTTCCGTCGTCCGTGATCGCATAGCGCTTGCGATCGGGTCCCTCGACCCGCTCCACTGTGTCGATCGCCACGCGGTGGTCCCGCTCGAGCCTGGCCAGTGAGGCGTAGACCTGTCCGAACGGGAGCGGTCGTTGTGGCGACAAGACGTGGTCGAACGCTTGCTTGAGGTCATACCCGTGGCGCGGCGCGTTGTCGAGGAGGCCGAGCAGGCCGTACTGGATGGACACCCGCGAACTATACACCCAGTGAATAGATCGTCAACGGCGGACGGGCGGGCCTCCGCTGCGAGCGTGTCGCTAGGCGATCTTGCGGCGGTAGGTGCGCATAGCCAAGACGTACGCGACGACGAGGATGCCGACACACCAGGCGAGCGCGATCCAGATATCGCTGCCGACCGGCTGCTGTGCGAACAGGTCGCGGATTGCGTTGACGATCGCCGTCACCGGCTGGTTCTCGGCGAAGGCGCGCACCAGGCCGGGCATGGTCTCGGTGGGCACGAATGCCGAGCTGATGAACGGCAGGAAGATGAGCGGATAGGCGAACGCGCTCGCTCCGTCCACGGACTTCGCGGTCAGACCGACGATGACGGCGAGCCACGTCAACGCCAGGGTGAACAGGATCAGGATGCCGGCGACCGCGAGCCATGCCTCGACACCTGCGGGTGAGCGGAAGCCCATGAGCAGGGCGACGAGCACAACGACCACGAGCGAGATGAGGTTGGCAACCAGCGATGTCAGCACGTGCGCCCACAGCACGCCCGATCGCGCGATCGGCATCGACTGAAGTCGCTCGAAGATGCCGCTCTGCACATCCCCGAAGAGCCGGAATGCGGTGTAGGAGATGCCCGAGGCGATCGTGATGAGCAGGATGCCGGGCAACAGGTAGGTCACGTACGAATCCGACCCGGAATTGATCGCGCCTCCGAACACGTAGACGAACAGCAGCAGCATGGCGATCGGCGTGATCACGGTTGTGATGATGGTGTCCGGGCTGCGCGTAATGTGGCGCAGCGATCGTCCCAAGAGAACGAAGGTGTCGCCAAGGAAGTAGGTAGTCATCATCGTTCCTCAATTGCTCTCGGTGGTGCTGTCCTGGGCGTCGCCTCTGCCGTTACCGCCGCCGCCGACGAGCGTGAGGAAGATGTCCTCGAGGGTCGGCTGCTTCTCGACGTATTCGACCTTGGCGGGCGGCTGGAGCTGCTTGAGTTCGGCGAGCGTGCCGTTCACGAGGATCCGACCCTCGTGGAGGATCGCGATCCGGTCGGCGAGCTGTTCGGCCTCTTCGAGATGCTGCGTCGTGAGCAACACCGTCGTTCCCTGCCCGGCGAGCTTCTTGACGGTCTGCCACACCTCGATGCGACCTTCGGGGTCGAGCCCGGTCGTCGGCTCGTCGAGGAAGATGACCGGCGGACTTCCGATGAGGCTCATCGCGATGTCGAGACGACGACGCATGCCGCCCGAATACGTCGACACCCGACGCGCCGCGGCGTCGCTCAGCGAGAAGCGCTCCAGCAGCTCGTCCGCGATCTTGGCCGGTTCCTTGAGGTGCCGCAGGCGGGCGACGAGCACGAGGTTCTCCCGCCCAGTGAGGATCTCGTCGACGGCCGCGAACTGGCCGGTGAGACTGAAGGACTCCCGGACGTTCGCGGCCTGCGTGGCGACATCAAAGCCGTTGACGATGGCGGTCCCCGCGTCAGCCTTGAGCAGCGTGGACAGGATCTTGATGACCGTGGTCTTGCCCGCGCCGTTCGAGCCGAGCAGGGCGAAGATGCTGCCCGGGGCCACATCGAAATCGACGCCGCGCAACACATGCAACTCCTTGTACGACTTCTCCAGGCCTTGCACATGGACCGCAGGCCCTTGGATCTGCGTAGTTGTCATCCGTGCTTCCCTCTCGCTCGATGGTCTTGATGGCGCTGACTCTGCCCTTGTTACCGCTGTACGCATACGGCGTATACAAGAGCCTAGGTATGCGGCGTATACTTGTCAAGCGATGAAGCCGGTGGACCCCACAGAGCACGTGCAGGCGCTTGGACGGCCCGGCCTGACCCGTGAGGCCGTCGTGGCCCGTGCGATCGAGATCGGCAACGTCGAAGGCCTCGAGGCCGTCAGCCTGCGTCGCCTCGCGCAGGAGTTCAGGGTCACGCCGATGGCCCTCTACCGTCACGTTCGCGACAAGCAGGACCTCATCAACGCCATGACGGAGGTCGTGCTCGAGGGAATGGACGCCACGGCCGGCGTTCGACCGGGGATGCCCTGGACCGAGCGGCTGCGCCTGGAGATCGACAACTACAAGCGGCAGATCGACGCCCGTCCTCTTGCTATTCCTCTCAGCATCGCCTACAACGCCGAGGGCCCGCCGTCTTTCTGGAAGTTGCTCGAGCGACTCCTGGCCATCTTGCTCGATGCGGGGTTTGCGCGGCGAGACGCGATCATCCTGATCCGCATGACATCGAACCTCCTCGCGGGCTACCTGCTGTTGCTCCAACAGGGCCTGCCCTCGGATGCGATGCCGCTCGACCCCCACCAACTCGACCTGATGCGACGGGGCTTCGCGCTCGCTCAGATGAGCCTGCCCCGCGACGAGTTCCCGAACCTGGTCGAAAGCGCGGAGGACACGGCCGAGGTCTGGCTGACAGACCCGAACCAGTGGTGGGGGAACACGGTCGACTTGATCACGTTCGGCTTGGAGCGAATGCTGGAGCGCAGCCGCCCGTGACTGCTGCCACGTCGTCCACCTTCGTTCTGATCCATGCCGCCGGCGACGGGGCCTGGAACTGGCACCTTGTCGAGGCCGAGTTGCGGGAGCACGGCCACGATGTCGTCGCGGTCGACCTCCCAGCCGACGATGAATCGGCCGGCCTACCGGAGTACACGGATGCGGCCGTCGAAGCGATCGGCGGCCGAACGAACCTCGTCGTCGTGGCCCATTCGTTTGGTGGGTTCACCGGCCCACTGATCTGTGCGCGGGTTGCGGTCGATACTCTTGTTCTGGTCACGGCGATGATCCCCGCGCCAGGCGAGGCGCCCAGGGACTGGTGGACGAACACCGGCTACGAGCAGCCGCCCCACGAGGCCGGCGCGCCAGACGATGACATCGCGACCTACTACCACGACGTCCCACCCGAGCTCGCGGCCGAGGCGATGAGGCGCGAGCGAGCCCACCCGTCCAATCGCGCGTACAACGAGCCCTGGCCACTCGAGTCATGGCCTGACGTGCCCACGTCCTTCCTGGTGTGTCGGAACGATCGGTTCTTTGCAGCCGAGTGGATGCGTGGTCTCGTCCGCGACCGCCTCGGGATCGTCCCGGACGAGATCGACAGCGGCCACTGCCCGATGCTCAGTCAGCCGGCGGAGCTGGCACGGCGCCTGGAGGCGTACGCGACGGGGTCGTCGACGCCTGCCGGCCCTGCGTAGAACGCCATCTGGGCGGATCGGCGGCACCGGCGCGTGCGATGGCGGTATCGGTCACATCTACCGGGGCTCGCGGGTCCATGGGGATGACCCAACCAATCGCAGGACGTAACCAATGAACGACCAGGACTGGCTCGCTGAGCGCTTCGAGGCTAATCGTTCGCACCTGCGCGGCATCGCCTATCGGATGCTCGGGTCCCTGACCGAGGCGGACGACGCCGTTCAGGAATTCATGGATTCGCCTGAGCCGCAGCGACACCAGCGACGTCGACAACCTCCGGGCCTGGTTGACGACTGTCGTCGGGCGGGTGAGCCTCAACATGCTGCGAGCGCGCAAGACGAGGCGTGAAGCATCGCTGGAGACCCATCTCCCGGATCCCATCGTGAGTCCGCAGGAGGGAATCGATCCCGAGCAGGAAGCGTTGCTTGGCGATTCGGTCGGGCTCGCGATGCTCGTGGTCCTCGACTCCCTGACACCTGCCGAGCGGGTCGCCTTCGTGCTCCATGATGTATTCGCGGTGCCGTTCGACGAGATCGCGCCGATCGTCGGCCGAACTCCGACGGCGGCGAGGCAGCTCGCGAGCCGCGCCCGCCGCCGCGTTCAGGGGGCGCCGGTCCCGGACGTCGATCTCGATGGCCAGTGGGCCGTGGTTGACGCCTTCCTTGCGGCGTCGCGTGCCGGTGACTTTGAGCGCCTCCTGGCCGTTCTCGACCCGGAGGTCGTCCTGCGCTCCGACGGCGGAGCGGCGCGTCCGGAACTGGTGGCGCTGCTCCGCGGCGCGCAGCCCGTCGCCGAGGGGGCGATGACATTCCGACGCTTCGCCGAGACGGCGACGCGAGTCCTCGTGAACGGGGTGCCCGGGGGCGTCGCCTGGGCGCCCGATGGGAGCCCGTTCGCGGTCGTCGCCCTCACGGTCAAGGGCGGGATGATCATCGCGATCGACATCCTTGCGGATCCGGATCGGCTCGGCGAGTTGGATCTCACCGTGGTCGCGGGCTGAAGGTTCGCGTCTTCCTGGGGGCGGTCACGTCGGCACCACCTCGCGGGTCACCTGCATGGACCCCAACGAATTGACACACGAAGGAGCCATCAGGTGAATGATCGAATGGCCAGCGCAGCCAGGGTGCCGTTTTCAGTCTCGCTATTCAGCCCCGTCCTCAAGTTCCTGATCGCCGCAGGCGTTCCGCTGGGCTACAACGGGCTCATCACGATCCGCGGCCGGAAGAGCGGCGCGCCCCGCACCGCGGCGGTCGCGATCATCGACGTCTCAGGGAGGCGTTGGGTGTGGGCCCCGTGGGGCGAGGTTCACTGGGTGCTAAACCTTCGCGCTGCCGGCCGCGCGACGATCACCGTGCGCCGCCGGAAGGAAGAGGTCGCGGCGACGGAGCTGGACCCGGCCGAACGAGTCGGCTTCTTCCGCGACGTCCTCGGGCCAGTCGCGCGAGGCATCCCGTTCGGAATGCAATTCGTTCGCCTCGTCGATGGGGTGGACCTCAAGGATCCCGTGAAGGCCGCGGAGGGTCGGGTCGTCTTCGAGCTCCACCGGCATCCGGTCGATGCTGCCTACGAACCCGCGTCCGGATCCGGCGCGTAGAACATCGTGGTGTTCGCCACCCCACGCGCGACGGTCTCGGCATCGGCGCCGGCCGCCCGGTTCGCCTCGCCCCACCCCTCGCTGCTCCGGCGCGACGAACTCGCGCCCCTCCGCCGACAGCTGCCAGGCGGCAGGATCGTCCACGCGCGATCCACCGCGAAGATGGAGCGAGAGACCCAGCAGCCCCTGGTCCCAGCCCACGCCGACGGCGCCCGGCCCGTACTCGCGCCCACATCTCGTCCGGCACGACCGCGGTGTGCTCGAGCTCGAACCGTGTCGCCTCGTCTCCGACGGCCGACAGCCGGACCTCGAGCTCCGACGCATCGACCCCGCTGGCCGCCTCGCCGTACGCCCAAGTCACCTTGAGCCGATTCGGCCGCTCGCACGCGACGATCTCGCCCCCGGCGTTGCCTTCGAACTGGTATCGACCACCCAGGCGATAGTCGCCGCTGATCGGCAGGAACCATCGGCCGATCCGCTCGGGGTTCGTCAGCGCGTCCCAGACGTCCTCGATTGGCGCGTCGTACTCGCGCTGCAGCCGGACCGAGCGGCCGACGCCGGCGGGGATGGATCCCTCGCCCACCTCGCGCTGGATGGCCTCGATCTCACGGACGATGTCGATCATCTGGTCTGGTCTCCTTTCGGTTTCGTTGGTGAGCTGCAGTACGGAGGCGACGCTCGCGCTTGCCGCGCGCGAGCTCGGTCGCGAGCGAGTCGAGGCGCTGGCCCCAGAACCGGCGGAAGTGGTCGAGCCAGTCGTCCAGCTCGTGGAACGGCGCGGCGTCGACCGCGTACAGGCGGCGGGTGCCCTCGGGCCGGACGGTCGCGAACCCGCTTTCGCGGAGGACCTTCAGGTGCTGCGACACGGCCGGTTGCGAGATCCCGAACTCTGCCTGGACGACCGCGGTGATCGCCCCGGACGGCAGCTCGCCATCGGCCAGCAGCTCCAGGATCCGGCGGCGGACGGGATCTCCGAGGACGTCGAATGCGTGCACTGCGCGTAAGATACAAGGGACGACTTATATAAGTCAACCCTTAGATTGACGGCACCGCGCGAGCCGTCGGGACGCCGTGTAGGGATCCCGGCTCAGCGGGACGACCGCCACGTGATGTCCACCTGCCAGCCGCCCGCGGGGATCGGCCCCGGAACGAACATCAGTCTGTGGATGCGGCCAACGCCTTCCCTGCGTCCGCCGTTCGTGCCAGGTCGTTCATCATCGAGCGCGTTCTGCACGACGGCCGATGCGAGAAGCACACCGGACGAGGTCCGGATGTCCACGGTCACGGACTCGACACTCGACGGGGCGTGACCGTCCACCAGGAAGCCTGCCTCTCCACGCGTCGGCCCAGAGGAGGCCGCGGGCTGCAGGCGGACCGAAATCGAGCCGGAGATGGCCGGCCTCGCCATCTCGGGCACCGGCGCCACCTGACTCGGGCTCGTCGGCGTGACTCGCGGCCGCGAGGTCGGCGCCGCGAGTGAACCGATCGACCCTGATCCCGGCGAGGCGACCGCGGCTCCGGGGCCGATGCCGCCAGGTGGTGCCGTACCGAGACGGCCAGCGACACCGAACCCGATGACAGCGATCCCCAACGCGGTTGCCAATCCGAGCCAGCGATCTGCTCGCCTCTTGACGGGAACCGGGTCGACGCCCGTCAATTCCTCGATCACCGGGGCATGCGGCACCTGGGCCTCGTCGCCCAGACGATCGTCCGACCCGATCGTGCTTGGATATTTCACCCCTACACCTGCGTCGCGCAGTGCTCGGATGGGGCTGTTCGCCCGATCCATCGACTGGCCACGAGCGTGGTCGTGGGGGTTTGCAAATCGCTTGCAAGCCGTCGCTAGTTCGTCGGGCGCCCCGCCTGCCGCGACGCGTCGTGCTGGAGGGCCATCGAGGCCGCTTCGTCGATCGTCAGGCGAGGCGCGTCTGCCGATGTCCCTTCTTCATTGGTGAGGTGCCGCCGCATGAGCGTCGCGTATGCCGGGCGGTGCCTGCGCCAACCGCCCAACGGCGCGCCGGCATCCTCGTCCTCGACCGCCGCCCAGAGGCCGGCGGCGCGATCACGCTGGCCACGCTCTCCTGCGACACGTGCGAGCAGGCCAATCCCGAACACACGCCCGGCACGATCGCCCATCTTGTCGGCCAAGGCGAGGGATTTCGGGCGCTTCGCTCGCCCTCGTCGATTCGGCCGGCGTTGAGTGAGAGGTTGGAAAGCTCGGCGAGCGCTCCGCCTTCCCACCAGAGGACACCGGCCTCTCGCGCGAGGCGCGCGCTCACGTCGATCAGCTCGAAGGCGCGCCCCTCGTCGCCGGCATCGCGGGCGATGGCACCCAGGGTCCCCAGCGTCTGGGCCTGCCCCCACGTGTTGCCTCCGCGCTCGTGGGTCGCCTGGCTGGCCTCCACGAGCTCCCGTGCCCGATTGAGATCGCCCCGGTGCATCGCGCTGATACCGAGACGGTGGAGAAGCACGGCCTGCCCGCCTTCATCGCCGAGCTCCGTGAAGAGGTCGAAGCTCTGCTGCCAGAGCCCCTCCGCCACTTCGTGAAGCCCGGCGATCTCCGCGGCGCCTCCGTACGCCCTAAGGGCATTTGCCCGAACAAGCCGCTCGACATCCGCGGCCTGCGGCGCCTCGAGGAGCGCGGCGAACCACCTCATGCCCTCGGCTGGATCGTTCGTGACCCAGAAGCGTTCGAGCGAAGTCGCAAGCCCAAGCCCGAATTCGAGCGAGCCACTCGCGACCGACCAGGCGAGGGCACTGCGGAGGTTGTCCTGGGCGGCGATCGCAAGGTCGAGGCGGTCGGGCCCGCGGCGCCGGACGGCGGTGAGGTCCGCGCTTTCGGCGAGGGCGAGGTAGTACTGGGCATGCGCCTGTCTCGTCTGCTCGGCCGTCTCGCCGTCGAGCCTCTCGGCGGCGTACTGCCGTACCGTTTCGAGCAGGCGGTACCGCATCGCGCCCTCGCGCTCCTCGGCGACGACGAGTGAGGCGGCCACGAGACGTTCGACGAGCTCGAACGCGCGATCGTCGTCGTCGAGGCAGATCTTGGCAATCGCATCGAGCGTGAAGTCACCGGCGAAGACAGCGAGTCGCACCAGCAGCCCCTTCTCGTCCGTCGAGAGGAGTTCATAGCTCCAGTCCATGGCTTCCCGCAGCGTCCGGTGCCGAGCCACGATCAGGCGACGCGATGCGACGAGGAAGCGGAAGCGGTCTGAGAGTCGACTCGCAATCTCGTCCAAGGAGAGCGCCTTCGCGCGCGCGGCTGCGAGTTCGATCGCGAGGGGCAGACCGTCGAGGTCAGCGCAGATTCGCGCCGCGGCCGCGATCGATCGGTCGTCGTCGCGCAAATGCGGCCGGGCGGCCCGTGCCCTCGAAAGGAAGAGCCGGACGGCACCCGATGCGCGGAGCTCGTCGAGATTGGCACCGCGGGGCGGCAGCGGGAGTGGAGGCACGGGATAGGCGACTTCGCCCGGCGCACCAAGGTTCTCGCGGCTGGTTGCGAGGATGCGGAGCCCGGCGCTGCCGGCCAGCAGCGCCTGGGCGAGCTCCGCGCATGCCTCGCGCAGGTGCTCGCAGTTGTCGAGAACGAGCAGGAGCGTGGCATCGCGCAGCCGACCGAGTAGCAGGTCATTGACCCGTACTTCGTCGATCTCGCTGATGTCCAGGGCGAGAGCGACATCGCGGGCGACGAGTCGAGGTTCGGTCAACGCGGATATGTCGACGAAGCAGATACCGTCGGGGAAGTCGTCTGTCGCACGTGCCGCCGCCTCCAGCGCGAGGCGGGTCTTGCCGACCCCGCCCACGCCGGTCAATGTCACCAGCCTCGTAGTGCCCAGCAGGCGCTCGACCTCGGTCAGGTCGAGCTCACGACCGACGAAGCTCGTCACCGCGGCCGGCAGGTTGTGGCGTTGCTCGGGCGGATGCGCGATAGCGACTTCGTGGCGGAGGATCGCCTGCTCGAGGCCCTGTAGCTCCGGGCTCGGGTCGAGGCCAAGCTCGTCGTCGAGCATCGCCCGTGCCCGCCGGTAGGCCGCCAGCGCATCGGCCTGGCGTTGCGCACGATAGAGCCCGAGCATCAACTGCCCCCAGAAACGCTCCCGGTATGGAAACCGGCCGACGAGCATCTCGAGCTCGTCAATGAGCTCCACTCCTCCGCCGAGCGCGAGGTCTGCGTCGATCCGCTCCTCGAGAGCGCGAAGGTGGAGCTCCTCGAGCCGCTCTGCCTCCACCAGCAGCACACCTTCGTCGCCCAGGTTGGCGAACGGGCGGCCGCGCCAGAGCGCCAGGCCTGCGCGCAAGCGCTCCGCAGCTCGACGAACGGCCCCGCGCGCGAGCGCCTCCCCTCCCTCCCGGACTAGTCGCTCGAAACGGATCGCGTCGACTTGATCGGGCAGGACATCGAGGATGTAGCCCACCGCACTGTTCTCGATCGCGGCACCGGTCCCGAGCGCGGCTCGCAGCTTGGAGACATACGCCGGCAACGTGGCCGACGCCCCCGCGGGCGGCTGACCGTGCCAGAGCTCATCGACCAGCCGCTCCGCCGGGATCGCTCGGCCTGCCTCGACAAGGAGGAGGGCGAGCAGCGCGCGCTGCCGCCCGCCTCCGAGGGCGATGTTCTCGCCGCTCCGGAGCGCCTCCACGGACCCGAGCACCCGAAATTCCAGCACGGCCCTACTTCCAGGACATGGAATACCGCGCTGGACTCTTCGATGCAAGACGGGAGGCAGGAATTCGCGGTGCGGGCCGGCGCCTCCACCGGCCTGCACACGCGAACCAGCCCGAGGCGGTCGGCCCCTAGCGCCCGGCCGCGGCGGCGGCCAGGTAGCCCTCGTTCACCTCGGCCTTGTGCGCAGCAAACGCACCGAGTACCTCGTCCTTCTCGGCTTGGGGCACCCCGACGAAGTCGAGCGTTCGCCCGAGTTCAGCGGCAACCTCGTCGAACTCCTCGGGGGAGATTCGAAGGTCGCGATGGGCCTCTTCGAGGCCGAGGAGCGTACTTCCGGGATTGGTCGGGCTGTACTCGAAGGGCCCACCCGAGACCGCGCACACCCACAGGGTTCGCATGAACTTCAAACCCGGCAGCCGACCCAGGTTGTTCGTGTGCCACTCGCGAAGGGCCGGGTTCGCCGAACGTTCGCCGACGATCGGGTTCTTCACCACCGCTTCGCTGAAATGATCGACAACTGCCGCGATGGCAAACGCGCCACCGAGCCGTTCGTACAGGCTTGCATCAGGCATGGTCTTACCCACCTAGTCACACGGAGATTTCGTATAACCGTCTATCGATAGCGCTTATTGGTTATACGCCTGGGTGGGCCCGCGTGTCAACCAATTTCGTGAGTCGCGAAGCTCCGGAACATCGCGTCCAGCCGAGCGCCGCCTTGGCAAGCGCGGTGGAGCAACCGCCGGGGCGCGGCTAGCCCTCGAGGACGGACAGGATGTTGCCGGCCGGGTCCTTGAACCAGGCGATCGGCGGCGGATTGTCGCGGGCGATCCCGCGCTCGTCCTGACCGAAGCCCTCATACCGCTCGAACTGGACTCCGGCGTTCGTGAGGCGGTCGACCGCCTCGTCGATGTTGTCGACCGGGAAGTTCAGGACCGTGAACGTGGCCGCCAGGTGATCGTCCTTTGGGTAGATCATGACCCTGCCCCCGCCCGCGAGCTGCAGGCTGAGCATGCCGTTCTCCTCACTAACGTCGAGCCCGAGCGTCTCGGAATAGAACTGCTTTGCCTTCGGGATGTCGTTCGACGAGAACCCGGAGAACCCGTGGCTGTCACGGAACATGTGAATTCCTCCTCAAATGGGCCGCGGATCGGCCGTTGAAGTAAAGACTCCGCAAGTCCCGTCAACTCATCGGAGCAGGGCTAGGGAACGACGAGCACCTTTCCCGGCTCGCGATGCGGCGTGCCGTCGAGCAGCCGCGCCCCGCCCTCGAGGTCGACGGTCGCGCTGACGATCCGGGTCATGTCGAGCCGGCCCGCCGCCATCAGGTCGATGACGTGGCCGAACGTGCCCGACCCCGAGTGCCCGATCGAGCCGTGGATCGCCGCTCCTCGCACGATGAGCCACTCCGGGTCGAGGCCGATCGCGTGCGGACCCCGCCCGACAAGGACGAGCTTGCCGGCGGGCGCGAGCGAGGCGGCCATCATCTCGGTCACGCCCGCGGCGCCGCTGGCCTCGACCCACACGTCGATGCCGCGGCCGTGCGACAGCTCGCGGGCCGCGGTCGCGATCCCATCCTCGCCGAGGGCCCGCGGATCGAGCACCTGGTCGGCCCCGACAGCCGAGGCGAGCTCCCGGCGGCCCTCGGCGATCTCGAAGGCTACGATCCTGCCCGCGCCGGCGGCCCGCGCCAGGGCGATGGCCGCCAGTCCGATCGGCCCCGCGCCAACGACGCCGACCGATGAGCCGGGCATGAACCCGCCGGCACTCACGAACATCGCGACGTAGGCGACACCGGTCGGCTCGACGAGAGCCCCGAGCTGGAAGATCTTCTCCGCTGGCACCCCGGCCTCGAGCAGCGGCGCGAGCGACCAGCAGTAGCGTGCCCGGGCGACGACATATTCGGCGTGCGCGCCGTCGAAGCTGAAGCCCAGTTCCTCGATGCGGGTGCAGTTGTTCGGCCTGCCAGCCCGGCAGGCGAGGCAGTCCCCGCACCAGGCGATCTCCTCGGCGCAGACGAGGTCGCCCGGGCGCGAAGTCACTGACCGCTGAGCCGACGGCTTCGACCACGCCAGCGAACTCGTGGCCGGTGACGACGGGCGCGCGGACGAGCCCCGGGTAGAGCATGTAGCCGTCGGCGTCGGTCTCGACGAAGTGGAAATCCGAGCCGCAGATCCCGCAAGCGCGAACCCGGATGACCACCTCGTCCGGGCCGGGCTCGGGATCGGACACGGTGGCGAGCGTGATCCGGGGGTTGCGCCACACCTGGTTTCCGCGGCGTGCGAGCCGGCCCGTAGCATCAGCGGGATCCAGCGTCGCAAGGGCCTCGGGCCGCGGATCCCAGTCCGCCTCGAGGCGGAGGGCCTTCATCGCCGGACTACCAATGGTCGGCGTCGAACTGGACGAACTCCAGGGTGTTGTCGAACGGGTCGACCGCAAAGAAGCGTGGCCGCCCGGGAATCTCGCCGTCATCGTCGCGCGTCGTGATGCCTGCCGCGACGAGGTGCGCCCGGAGCCTGTCGACGTCGTCGACCTGGAAGCACGGATGGCGCCGCGATTCAGGGTTCGCCGCCACGCCGGATGGCTCGCTGAACAGGTGCAGTTCCAGGTCGTCGGGCCCGGCCGTGTACCAGATCCCGACCCCGGGGAGGAGCGGTGGCCGGGAGCGTTCGTCGAGCCCCAGGATCTCGCCATAGAAGCGGCGCGCCGACTCGAGGGACCCAGGGTCGTCGGGGATCGGCAGGCTAACGTGCTGCAGGCGACGCACACCAATGCCTTCGACGGTCATGGCAGCAGCTCCATGTTCGTAAGGATCTGGACGAGCTCGGCGCGATCGCCGGGTTCCAGTTCCGAGAGCGGCGGGCGCAGACCGCCGCCGACGAGGCCGACCATGTCCATCGCGGCCTTGATCACGGCGACATTGTTGGCGTCGCCGCGAGCTGCCCGAAGCTTCTCGATCGGACGAAGGCGGTCGACGAGTTCTTCCGCACGGGCGATGTCGCCGGCCTTGAGTGCGCCGAGGACCTCGAGCGAGCGCTCCGGAGCGACGTTGGCGATGCCCGACGTGAAGCCGATCGCGCCGCCGGCCCAGAACGGAACCGCCCAGCCCTCGGCGACGCCACAGACCCACGCGAGGTCAGGCGCCGCCGCGACGAATCCGGCGAATCGCTCCGGATCTGCGTGGCCCATCTTGATGCCGACGATCGACTCGACCTGGGCCAGCCGACGGACGCCATCGGCCGACAGCTGGGGGCCGCGGACGTACAGGATCAGCGGAACGCCAGGCAGCGCCTCCGCGAGGGCATCGTAGTAGCGGATGAGGCCGGGCTCGCTCGTGTAGGGATGGATCGCGTGGTGGACCATGAGGCCGTCGGCGCCGGAGACCATCGAAGCGCGCCCGATGCGGACGGCATCGTCGGGCCGATAGCCGACCCCGGCGATCACCCTCGCGACTCCGCGGGCCGCCCGGACGTGGGTCGTTACGATCTCGACGACCTCGCCCCCCGAAAGGGCCGCGAACTCGCCCGTATTGCCGCCGGCAACGAGCAGCCGGATGCCGCCACCGACCAGGTGCTCGAGGTTCTGCTCCATCGCGCGGTGGTCGACGGCCTCGAGCCTGTCGCCCGAGAACGGCGTGACGGTGACGACCGCGACGTCAGCGAGGATCGCCCGCCAGTCGCTGCGGTCCGTGGTCACGCGCCGTGGAGCACCCGATTCCCCGACCTGGACGGTGGAATTTGACACAGCGACCAGAGGGTACCGCGCCCGGAGAGAGCGATGGATCTCGGCGAGCCAAATGGCCCGGTGGTGTCACGAGGTCCGTGGAAGGTCAGTTCCAGGACCTCGGACAAACCACCAGGCATCGAGGTGTTCGGGAACTCGCGGGCTCCCCCGACTGATCGGTCAGTCGTTGCGGATGTTGCCGCGGATCTCGCCGTTCGGGAACGTCGGCGTGTGGACGTTCACATAGGTTGCGCCGTTGCGGATCGCCCGCACGAGCTCTGCGAACTCGTTTGCGGCGATTCCCTGCCCGGCCGGACCGACCACATTGGCGGCCACGATCGTCCCGGTTACGGTCCCGGACGCCGGGCAGGCCGGCCGGCCTCCACCGCCGCACAGGAAGACCGAAACGCCGCCGGCGACATCGGGCCGGCCGAAGTGGATGTGCGCAACCGCCGGCGGGTCCGTCAGGTTCCGATAGCTCAGGCGGAAGTCGATCGAATTGTCATGGACACGAAGCTTGAACGAGCCGGACCCGGCCGTTGAGATCGACGGGGTCTCGGCATATCCGTTGAGCGAGGCCTCGAACTTGCGGTCGCCGCCGCTGGCCACGACCGGCGCGAGTACCGCCAGAGCCAGGCCGGCTCCGGCAAACAGGAAGAGTAGTCGTCTCATCGGTGTCTCCCTCTGTGATCCGATTGGGGGGCATGGATTGAGGGGTCGTCGAGCCTCCTTTCGGCGTTCGATTCGGGTGGAGCGGCAAGGCTGGGGCCGTGCGGCGATCTGGGGCGGGGCGCCCACCCAGCGCCCTGCTTCGGGTACGTCGCGATCGCGAGTTCGGTTTCCCGACCGCCGCGGGGGTTTCTAGGACGCGGCGGCTGCGCGCGCGATCCGCGGCTTGGTGACGCGCAGGACGTGACTGCCGTGGCCGAGACGGGCGTCGCCGACGCTGAGCTCGCCATCGACTTCGACGTGGGACTCGCGCGTGGTCGGCGCGACGAACAACCCTGATGTCCCGAACGGCAGCTCGACATCAGCGGCAAGGTCCCCGCTTGGCTCGATCCGCCACGCGATCGACACGGATCCGTAGGCCGACGCGACGGAGGCCCGGGCCCAATCGATCCCGACGGCAGGCTTGGGCGCGAAGAGGACCTCGCGGTAGCCCGGCCGTTCGCGAACGGGCGCAAGGCCCGCGACGTGCCGGTAGACCCAGTCGATGACCGCGCCGTAGGCGTAGTGGTTGAACGAGAGCATGTGCGCGTTGCCGGGCTCGGACTCGGGCATGTCCTGCGGGGTTGTCATGGTGCCCGGGTGGATCGAGCCGTCCGGTTGGATCGCGTCCCAGCGCTCCCAGATCGTGGTCGCGCCCTGATCGACCTGGTAGAGCCACGACGGCAGCTCTCGACGCAAGAGCATCAGGTAGGCCTCGTCGAAGCATCCCCTGCCGGCGAGAGCTGGCAACACCAATGGCGTGCCGAGGAAGCCCGTGGCAACTCGCCCGGCCTGCGTCCGGACGAGTTCCGCTAGGGACCGTGCAACCGCGTTCGCCTGAGACGGCGGAGCCAGGTCGAACTGGAGTACGACGGCACATCCGGTCTGCGTCGTGATCGCGTGGTCACCCCAACGGGCCCATGTCGCCGCCGCCACCCGATCCGCCACCGCCCGGTACTCCGTTTCCAGGTTCCGCTCCTCGAGCACCGCCGCCGCATCCGCAAGGAGACGGGCACTCTGAGCGAAGAACGCGTTCGAGAGGAAGACGGAATCTGTCTTCGCCTCCCAAGGCCTGCCGGGCGGCGCGTCAGGGTCGAGCCAGTCACCGAACTGCATCGAGGCGCCCAGTAGACTGTCGGGTTGCTGTCTCCCGCGAAGCGAGTCCACCCAGTGCTTCATGCTTGGGAGTTGGCGGCGGAGGATGTCGGGATCGCCGTCTGCCTCGTAGACTGCCCAGGGCACGATCGTCGCGGCATCTGCCCAGCCAGCGCGCCCGTACCTGGGTTCGCCGCTGAGAACGACGTCCGGCACAACCGTGGAGACGCCAAGCTCATCGTGCTGATCGAGCGCGAGGTCTCGCAACCAGCTCGCCCAGAACGCTGACGATTCAAACAGGGTGGAGGCGGTCGGGGCGAACGCCTGGGCGTCGCCCGTCCACCCGAGCCGTTCGTCGCGCTGGGGACAGTCGGTCGGCACGGATACGAAATTGTCGCGCTGCGACCAGACGACGTTCTCGTGCAGGCGGTTGAGGCCGGTATTCGAACAGTCGAAGTCGCCACGGCGCGGCGTGTCGCTGCTGATCGCGACGAACAGCGCCTCGAGTATCTCGGCCTCCGTTGTCACCTCAGCGTACCGAAATCCGTGGAACGTGAACACCGGCTCGAGCACGATCTCCGCGTCATCCGCGAGCAGGTAGACGTCGGTCGCCTTTGCGGATCGCAGCGATCGCGTGTGGAGTGAACCGTCGGGCTCGAGGATTTCCGCGTGCCTGACGGTAACCTGGTCGCCGCGTCGGCCACGGACGCGAAGCCGAACGAAACCGGCGATGTTCTGGCCCCCGTCAAGAATTAAACATCCGTCCTGGGCTGGGCCAAGGTTGACGGGCAGGACCTCCACGGTGCGGACCGGCGGGGCCAGCCGCGGCTCGATCAGCGCTGCGTCGAGCGGAACCGTCGACACCGGAGACCAGTCACCGGCATCAAAGTCAGGTAGCTCCCATCCGGTTCGGCGCTCACGGAAGTCGATTTCTGAGCCGTCATAGAGGTCCGCCGATCGGATCTCTCCAGTTGACGCGCGCCACGACGAGTCCGTGGCAATTCGCTGCGTCGTGCCGTCCGCTAACTCAATCTCCAGCTGACCCAGGATGGCGACCTCGCGGCCGTAGCGGCAGCGGTCGCCCTTCCGATCCCACCCCAGACGGCCGCGGTACCAGCCATCGCCGAGGACGCCGCAGATCACGTTGGGACCGACCTGGAGCAAGGACGTGACGTCGTACGTGTCGGCGAGCAGGCGATGCCGGTACGTCGTCCAACCTGGGGCGAGCAGGTCCTCGGAAACGGATCGACCGTTGATCGTCACCCTGTAGAGGCCGAGGGCGGTGACGTACAACCTCGCGCTGACGGCTTCGGCCGGGAGCTCGAACGCCCGCCGCAGGATCGGTGATGGCGACTGGCGCTCCGCGCCGGGATCGTCCGGGAGGGTGATCGCCTGGGCCTCCCAATCACTGGCCTTCAAGAGACCCGACTCGGCGCGAAGGACAGGGCCCCAAACGGACCAGCCGGCCGCCGTCGAGATCCGGACCCGGAGGTATCGGACTTCCCGGCTCCGCATGGGATCGCCGGGTGCGGCAACCGCTACCTGGTCAGCGCTTTCAACGATGCCTGACGTAGCCGACACGACGGTGAATCCAAGGTGCTCCGATGTCTCGATCTCGTACGCGAGCTGCTCGTCCCCCATGGCAGCTGACACGCGCCACGTGAGCCGCAACGGGTCCTCTCCGACGGCCAGGACTCCGGCCGGGAGCTGTGAACGCAACTCGACGACCTCGGGGAGACGGGTCGGCCGACTGGATCCGTCGAGAGTCCTCACCCCTTGACCGCACCCGCGGCCATGCCCGAGACGATCTGGCGCTGGAAGAAGATGAACATGATCAGCGGGGGGATCGTGATCAGCAGAACGTCGGCGAAGAGGAGGTTCCACCGCGTGTTGAACTGGCTCTGGAACGTGAAGAGCGTCAGCTGGGCCGTCGCGTTGTCGTTGCCGGGCAGGAAGTAGAGCGGGTTGACGAAGTCGTTGTAGACCGCGATCGACGACACGACGATCACCGTGATGACAGCCGGCCGCAGGAGGGGGAGGACGATCCGAAAGAAGATCGTCCGGGACGACGCACCGTCGATCATGGCGGCCTCATCGAGCTCCCGCGGGATCGCCGTCATGAACGTCCTGAAGATGATCACGGCGAACGGCATCAGGAACGCGGTTTCTACGAGGATCAGCCCGAGGAGGGTCTTGAACAGGCCGATGGCCTGGAGCACGTAGATCGTGGGCACGATCGCCGGCGGGATGATGAGGCCCGCGAGCATGAGAGCGCTGACAAGTGAGCCGACCCGGTCGCGCCGCCGATGGAGGACGAAGCCCACCATCGCCGACAACAGGACGATCAAGGTGACGGACGCGACCGTCAGGACGAGGCTGTTCCGCATCGCCGTCAGCATCAGATTGTTGCGCGTCCCGATGACCTCCTGGAAATTCTCGAGGAGCTGCCACGCCGTCGGCAAAGTGAAGTCGAGCTGCGATGCCTCCAGTCGGTCCTTTCCGGCCGTTACCACGATGAACATGAACGGGACGACGAACACGATGATCGCGACCAGGAGTGCGACGACATCGAGCCAGCCCCTGCGAACCAGTCGAACGAGGCTCACAGGTCGATCTCTCGTCGTGAGAAGTACCGCAGGAGCGGATAGACGATCAACGTCACGCCGATGAACAGGATGACGTTGCCCGCGGTGGCCAGCCCGTAGAAGCCGGCCTGATACTGCTTGTAGATCGTCGACGTGATCACGTCCGTGGTGAAGCCGGGCCCGCCGCGCGTCATCGTCCAGATCAGGTCGAACGTCCGCAGTCCACTGATGAACGAGAGCAGGATCACCGTGTGGGTGGCGTTGCGGCTCAGTGGGACGGTGACGTGCCGGAACCGCGCCCAGACGCCGCCTTCGAGCTTGACGGCGTCGTTGTACTCATCGGGGATAGACAGGATCGCCGCGATGAAGATGACGAGTGCGATGCCGACGCCGCGCCACACGTCGACGAGGGCCACCGACAGCAGCGCGATGTCGGTGTCGATGAGCCATGACGGTCCGTCGATCCCGACGACCTCGAGGGCGCGGTTGATGAGTCCGTTGGACGGGTGCATCAGAACGGCGAACGTGATCCCAACGGCGACCGTGCTGACGAGCACCGGGAAGAAGATGATCGACCTGAGCACGTGCCGCAGACGGAGCCGCGAGGTGAGCAGGGCCGCCAGCAGCAACCCAAGGATGACCTTGAGAGCGCTCGTCACCACCGCGTAGACGACGGTATTTCGAAGGCCCATCGTCAGCGCCGGCTCTCGGAAGAACTGGCGGAAGTTCTCGAGCCCGATGAACGTCGAATTGAACAGCGTCCACCGCGTGAGGCTGAAGTAGAACGCCGCGACCGTAGGGATGACGAAAATGACAATGAAGACGATCACCGCGGGAACGTAGAACAAGCGGGAGTACACCTGGTCAGTCGACGACCGGGGGACGCTCGCCGGGCCGCGGGACGCGTTCGGATCGACGGCCGAGGCCGGCCGCAAGCGGCCGGCCTCGCGCTCGCTGGCCTGGCGCCGAAGGCCCAGGCTCCTGTTCACCAGCCGGGGAGACCCAGCTGCTTGGCCGCCTTCTCGACGTCCTGGTCGTAGAGGGCAGCGCCCTCTTCGGCGGTGTTGATCCCCGACCCGATCGCGACTGTGATCTGTTCGAGGGCCGGCCCCTTGACCGGCGAGAGGAATTCGAGCGCCGGCGCGGACGCGCCGCTGTCGATGTACGCCTTGATGTCATTGACGGCTGGCAGGACGTCGGCCGGCAGGGAGGCTCCGTCGATGACGTATGGACCGGCCGGCGGGATGGCAGCCGTCAGGGCCTCGGTGCCCTCGACGGACGCGATGAACGCGAGGAACGCCTTCGCCTCGTCAGGATGCGTGGTCGTCTTGGCGATGTAGGTGGCGGCCGGCATCCAGATGGTTGCGCCCGGCGTCCCTGAGTCGCCCGGCTGCCCGAAGAACCCGATGTTCTGGGCGTCTTCGGCCGATGCATTCGCGATCTCGGAGAGAGCGAAGGTCAGCATCGGGTACTGGGCGATCTCGCCAGCCGCGAGCATCGTGAGGCCATCAGCGTACGTGGCGGCACCGAAGTCCTCCTGGTACCAACCCTTGTCGAATGCCTCCTGGAGGCGCTTGAAGCCTGCGAGGGCCGCCGGCGTATCCGAATAGTGGACCTGATTGGCCGTGTACTTCTCGGCGAAGTCAGGGACGGCAGCCTGCACGTTGTAGTAGTCGGCGAGGACGAAAAGCTGCGAGGTCCAGGTGCTGTCTGCCCCGTACGTGGCGCCGATGGGAGCGATCCCCGCCGCCTTCAGCTTGTCGTTGTTCGAGGCGAACTCCGCCCACGTCTTGGGAACCTGGATGCCGTTGTCCGCGAAGACCTTCTTGTTGTAGAGGATGCCGCCCCCCATCGCGGTCTCGGACGGGACGCCGTAGACGCCTTCGCCCGCCGTCACCGTCACGACGAAGGAATCGGCCATGTTGGCGATGAACGGCTCGCCCGACAGGTCGACGAGCGTCTCGGTCGGGTTGAGCGCCTGGAACAGCGAGCCCGAGTTGTACCAGAAGATGTCGGTCATCGAGCCGGTCGACAGGCGAGTCTTGACGATGTTGTCGCCCTCGGCTCCCTGCGGTCGGGTCTCGATCTCGATCGTGATGTTGGGGTTCTTCGCGGTGAACGCGTTCGCGAGCCCCTCCGCACGTGCAACGGTGGCCTCGGTCGTGTCCACGAGGTACGTGAGGGTGACCGGCTCCGCCGCGGGGCTCGCGCTGGGCTCCGCGCTGGGCGCCGCCGAGCTGGCGGAACCGCTCGGCGATCCCGTCGCCTGTCCCCCGCCGCTGCACGCCGTCACGACCAACATGGTCACCGCGGCGAGGGCGACTGCTCGCATCATTCGTGTCGGATCCATGTGCTCCTCCTCATTCGCGAGTCCGCCGCGACGCGATCTCAGCGCGGCGCGAGATGGTTTCGCCAAGGTCAGCGAGGCGCCGGACCACTCACCGTGAGGGCGTCGTCGCATCGCTCATGACGGTCGGTTCGTCCTCCTTCCTCGTTCTGCTGACCGGCGTGGTCGGATTCGCCCGCGGGTCGGGTTCGACAGCAAGCACGTCGACGCCACGTTCGCGCAGGCCGCGAACCATCTCGGGCGGCGCCAGCTCGTCGGTGACGACGCGGCCGATCTGGTCCGTCGGACAAAAGGTCGCGAACGCGGTCGATCCCCACTTCGTGTGATCTACGAGCGCGACGATCTCGCGGGCGTTCGCCGTCATCGACCGCTTGATCTGCGCTTCCTCCTCGGTCATGTCGGAGAGGCCGTTCTCGATCGTGAATCCACCGGCACCAACGAACGCGGTCTGGAGGTTGATTCGCTCGAACACGCCCTCCCCGATACTGCCGACCAGCGACAGGGCCTCCCAGCGCACCCGGCCGCCCGGCATCGCCACGGTGATCCCTGGATAGCCGGCCAGCTCGGAGGCCGTCCGGAGGCCATTGGTCACGACGGTGAGCTGCGTCCATCCCGCTCTTGCCTTGATGCCACGGGCCAGACAGAGCGAGGTGGTGCTGGCGTCGAGCGCGATGCTCTGGCCGTCTTCGATCAGCGCGGCCGCCGCTCGGCCGATCGCCGACTTCTCGTCCTGCTGCAGCCGTTCACGGACGTCAAACGCGCGCTCCTGCTGGCTGCGTCCGGCAGCTATTGCGCCGCCGTGGGCCCTGATGAGGCGACCTTGCGTCGCGAGAGCCGCAAGATCCTTGCGAATCGTCTGCTGCGACACGCGTAGCCGGAGGCTGAGGTCCGCGACACGGGCCCGACCCTGCTCCTCGACGATCCGGACGATGTGCTCCTGGCGCTCCCTGGAGAAGACATCGATCGAGGTCGGCGGGCCGGCTAACCGACGCCGCGATGCTTCCATCACCGTCAACGGACCCAGGAGCGCGTGATGGACCAGGAGACGCTCGGTCGAGTCAACGCCATCGATCGACCTCCAGTTCGATTGGTGTCGAACTCCGATCGTTTGGTTTCGGGTGACCGCGACGATAGCCAGCGGCCGCGAGACAAAGTTGGCGATTGTTGCGAGGAGGTTGCACAATCTTGCGCATGCCCGAGAACCTGACCCCGAGCCGGTCGACTCGAACCCACGGACATTGGGCACCTTCGAGTCCTCGGCGCGATGACACCGCGGAGCCGCTGATCGGGCCGGGCAGCGTCGTCGGGGCCTGGCCGGTCGAGCACATGCTCGCCGTGCCCGAGCACGACCACGAGTTCTACGAGGTTGCGTTCGTCACACGGGGAACCGGGTACCACTTCTGCGGATCCCAGGAAGTCGCAATCAGTCGCGGGACGGTCGTCTTCGTTCCGCCCGGAGCCTCACATGGGTACCGGGCCCAGCACGACGTTGCCGTCTTCAACTGCTTCTTCCGGGCCGAGTTGGCGGAATTCGAGCTCCTGTGGGCATCACGCGACAACGCCCTGATGACGCTCTTCGGCCGTGCCGCACTTCCGGGACATGCTGGCGGCCCCGTCGTCGCGCAACTCGACGTCGATGAGCTTGACGAATGCATCGGGGAACTCGACGCGATCTGGCAACGCAAGCCGGATGAGCGAAGTCACGCCAGCGAGATCGGCCATCTCCTGGTTGCGCTCGACCTGGTCGCACGTCACGGCGAGTACAAGCAGCGCACGCCGACGGAGCGGTTACCCGCGACCCCGCGACTCGTGTCTGCCGCACTCGACCTGATCGAGGAGGACCTCGCGCGCCACTGGACCCTCGGCGATCTCAGCCGCGAGGTCTTCGTCGGGTCGTTCCATCTCGCCCACGAGTTCAAGCGCTGGGTCGGCGTCGCGCCGATCGCGTACGCCAACCAGCTCCGAGCCGAACGCGCGGCGGTTCTCCTGTCCGGGACCGACGACTCGATTGGTGCCGTCGGACGCACTGTTGGCTGGCCGGAGCCGGCCTCGTTCTCCCGTCACTTCCGTCAGGCGTTCGGCACAAGCCCTCGCGAGTACCGCCGACGACGAAACAGGCGAGAAGTCAGCTAGGAACGCCTCCTCCGGGACCACGCCGGGGGCAAGCCGGCGGACGGAAGACCGGATCGGGTAGCGTTGTCCGCCGAGAGGAGGCAGGTCCGTGCGGATCGTCGTAACTGGTGGAAGCGGCAAGGCCGGTCGGTGGGTCGTTCGTGACCTGCGGGACCGCGACCACGACGTGCTGAACGTCGATGTCGTCCACGACGGCAGCCCACACGGCCAGACAATGCTTGCCGACCTGGCCGACCTTGGTCAGGCGATCGAGGCGATCGCCGGCGCCGATGCGGTCGTTCATCTCGGCGCGATCCCGGCGCCCGGTCTACGGGCGACCGGCGAGACGTTCCGCAACAACGCGATGTCGACCTACAACGTCTTCAGCGCCGCAACCGAGGCCCGCGTCCGGAGCGTGGTGTGGGCGTCGAGTGAAACCGTCCTCGGGCTCCCGTTCGACGAGCCACCGGCCTTTGCCCCGATCGACGAGAGTCACCCACCGCGACCGGAGTCCTCGTACGCCCTCTCGAAGCTGACGGGCGAGACGATGGCCCAGCAGTTCGCGCGGCGCAGCGGTATTCCGTTCGTCGGCTTGCGGATCTCCAACATCATGGAACCGGATGACTACGCGCGGTTCGCGACGTGGCAGGACGACGCCATGGTTCGGAGGTGGAACCTCTGGGGCTATGTCGACGTGCGGGACGTCGCTCAGGCGATCCGTCGTGCGCTCGACACCGAGGGTGCTGGGGCGGAGATCGCGATCGTCGCCGCCGCCGACACGGTCATGCGCCGCGACAGCGCTGACCTCATGCGCGAGGTCTTCCCAGCGGTGCCAATTCGGCGGCAACTCGAGGGCCGTGAGACGCTTTTGTCGATCGATCGAGCCCGCGAGCTGTTCGGCTACGCGCCCGAGCACAGCTGGACTGACCTGACGTAGCCGGGGCCCAGACAGATGGAGACACGATGAGCCAGGCCACGACGACGGACATGCCGTCGCCGACACTGCACGCCGCCGACAGCCACGATCTGATCCGCGTGCAGGGCGCCCGCGTGAACAACCTCAAGGACGTCAGCATCGAGATCCCAAAGCGCCGGCTGACGGTGTTCACCGGCGTCTCCGGCTCGGGCAAGAGCTCGCTGGTATTCGACACGATCGCCGCGGAATCGCAGCGAATGATCAACGAGACCTACAGCGCCTTCGTGCAGGGCTTCATGCCCACGCTGGACCGGCCGGACGTCGACGTGCTCGACGGGCTGACGACAGCGATCATCGTCGACCAGGAGCGGATGGGCGCCAATGTCCGCTCCACCGTCGGCACTGCCACGGACGCCAACGCGATGCTGCGCATCCTCTTCAGCCGGATCGGGCAGCCGCACATCGGCTCGGCCCAGGCGTTCTCCTTCAACGTCGCCTCGGCACACGGCAGCGGGGCGGTAACCGTCGACCGCGGCTCCAGCAAAGCGGTGAAGGCGAGCTTCTCGATCACCGGCGGCATGTGCCCGCGTTGCGAGGGCATGGGGTCGGTGACGGACTTCAACCCCTCGGCCCTGTACGACGACTCCAAGTCGCTCAACGAGGGTGCGATCACGATCCCCGGCTACAGCATGGAGGGCTGGTACGGCCGCATCTTCCGCGGCAGCGGCTTCTTCGACCCCGACAAGCCGATCAGCAAGTTCAACAAGACCGAGCTCCACGACCTCCTGCACAAGGAGCCCACGAAGATCAAGGTCGAGGGCATCAACCTGACGTACGTCGGCCTGATCCCGCAGATCCAGAAGTCCTTCCTGTCCAAGGACGTCGACGCCCTGCAGCCGCACATCCGTGCCTTCGTGGATCGGGCCGTGACATTCACGACCTGCCCGGAGTGCGGCGGCACCCGACTCAACGAGGGCGCACGGTCGTCGAAGATCAAGGGCACCAACATCGCCGAGGCTTGCGCGATGCAGATCAGCGACCTTGCCGGGTGGGTGCGAGGCGTCGACGAGCCGTCGGTCGCGCCACTGCTGGCGAAGCTGCGGCACTCCCTCGATTCGTTCGTCGAGATCGGCCTGGGCTACCTCAGCCTCGACCGCACGTCGGGCACCCTTTCCGGCGGCGAGGCGCAGCGCACAAAGATGATCCGCCACCTCGGATCGTCGCTGACGGATGTCACGTACGTCTTCGACGAGCCGACGATCGGGCTGCACCCCCACGACATCCAGCGGATGAACGACCTGCTGTTGCAGTTGCGGGACAAGGGCAACACCGTGCTGGTCGTGGAGCACAAGCCCGAGACGATCGAGGTCGCCGACCATGTCGTCGATCTCGGCCCCGGCGCCGGCACGGCCGGTGGCGAGGTGGTCTTCGAGGGGTCGGTCCACGGGTTGCGGGACAGCGGCACGCTGACCGGGCGTCACCTGGATGATCGCGCCGCCCTCAAGCCGTCCGTGCGGACGCCGTCGGGTGTGCTCGAAGTGCGTGGCGCCAGCGCCCACAACCTGCAGGATGTCGACATCGATATCCCGCTTGGGGTGCTCGTGGTCGTGACCGGCGTCGCCGGGTCGGGCAAGAGCTCCCTGATCCACGGCTCGGTGTCGGGGCGCGACGGCGTGGTGTCGGTCGACCAGACCCCGATCAGGGGCTCGCGACGGAGCAACCCGGCGACGTACACCGGGCTGCTCGATCCGATCCGCACGGCCTTCGCGAAGACCAACGGCGTGAAGCCGGCACTCTTCAGTGCCAACTCCGAGGGCGCCTGCCCCACATGCAACGGTGCCGGGGTCATCTACACCGACCTGGCGATGATGGCGGGCGTCGCCACTACCTGCGAGGAGTGCGAGGGGAAGCGATTCCAGGCATCGGTGCTGGAGTACAAGCTCGGCGGAAAGGACATCAGCGAGGTGCTGGCGATGCCGGTCACCGAGGCCGAGGCGTTCTTCGGCGCCGGTGACGCACGGACACCCGCCGCGCACGCGATCCTGAAGCGCATGCTCGACGTCGGGCTCGGCTACCTGAGTCTCGGCCAGCCGCTGCCTACGCTGTCCGGCGGCGAGCGCCAGCGGCTCAGGCTGGCTACCCACATGGCGGAGAAGGGCGGCGTCTACGTCCTCGATGAGCCGACCACCGGCCTCCACCTCGCCGACGTCGAGCACCTGCTCGGCCTGATCGACCGGCTAGTCGAATCCGGCAAGTCGGTCATCGTCATAGCCCACCACCAGGCGGTCATGGCCCACGCCGACTGGATCATCGACCTCGGCCCCGGCGCCGGTCACGACGGCGGCCGCATCGTGTTCCAGGGCACGCCCGCGGATCTCGTCGCCGCCCGATCCACCCTCACGGGCGAGCACCTCGCGGCCTACATCGGCGCGTAACCCAACACGCGGGCCCGACCGGTCCTCATGACTGCCCCAGAACTGGACCTGTCTTCAAGACCAGAACCACGCGATCCTGCTCCCGCAACACCGAAGGGAGCACCGAGATGCACGAGATCTACCGGATGTTCGCAACCGACCTGGATCGCGACCGCGTGCGCGAGGCCGATCGCTGGCGGCTGGCCAAGCAGGTCCGGCGCCCCGACCACCTGACGCTCGTCGGCCGGGCTCGGGCGCTTGTCGCCGGCCTGTTCGGTCAGCCTGCCCCGGCGCCTACCCGGACTCTCGCCGCAGACACGTCGCCCTGCGGCTCGTAGCCGGCGGTCCGGATCGTGTCGATCGCATCGGCGACGAGACGGATCCCCTCCTCGATCTCCGACTCGGTCAGCGTTCCGTAGCCGAAGAGGAGCCCGCCGGGCGCGTGTCGCCTGGCGACGTGGTACTGGGCCAGGCCGTGGGCCGCGACCCCGAGGCGCGCAGCCGCTTCGACGACGGCCGTTTCGTCGATCCCCGGCGGCAGCCAGGCGATGACGTGCAGCCCGGCGGACGCGCCGACGGGCCGAAGGTCCGGCAGGTAGCGGCGCAGCGCCTCGAGAAGGGTGTCGCGCCTGGCTCGATAGATCGGCCGCATCCGGCGCAGATGGTGGTCGAACTCGCCGCGCGACAGGAAATCGGCGAACGCCAGTTGCTCGAGGCTGGCCGACCCGCGGTCGCTCGCCTCCTTGATCGCGGCGAGCTCGTCGACGTGGTTCGTCGGCACGATGAGCCAGCCGAGACGCAGCCCCGGGGCCAGCGTCTTGCTCGCGGAGCCCGAGTAGATGACCTGCTCGGGAGCGAGGCCCTGGATTGCCCCGATGGGCTCGCGGTCGTAGCGATACTCCGCGTCGTAGTCGTCCTCCAGCACCAGCCGGTTGCCTTCCGTTGCCCAGGCGACGAGGGCCGCGCGACGCTCCGGCGACAGGACACCGCCAGTTGGAAAGTGGTGGGCGGGGGTCGTCGCGACGGCATCTGCGTTCGTCCGCGCCAGCGCCTCGACAACGATCCCCGCCTCGTCGACAGGAACGGGCACCGTCTCGAGGCCGTGTCGTAGCGCGGCCCGTGTCGTGTCCCCGTGACCCGGATCCTCGATCGCGATCCGCTTGCCACCGTTCGCCTTGACGACCTGGACGACGAGATCGATCGCCTGGGCGAACCCGTTGCAGATGACGATCCGGTCCGGGTTCGCGCATGTTCCGCGGACCCGGTTGAGATACGTCGCTAGCGCCTCGCGCAACTCCATCGAGCCGCGGTTGTCGAGATAGGTCAAGCGGTCGCTCGGCGCCTCGTTGAGGACGCGCCGCAGCGACCGAAGCCAGACCTGGCGGGGAAACAGCGTCACATCGGGGCGGCCGTAGGTGAAGTCGATCCGCTTGGCTGACGGCGGGGGGGTCGCGGGTGCGATCGCCAGTGCCTCAGCGACCTTCGAAGAGACGCGCGTGGCGCCACCGGGCTGGCTGGTGAGGTAGCCCTCGGCGACCAGCTGCTCGTAGGCTTCGACGACGACACCGCGCGAGAGTCCGAGCTGCGACGCCAGCGCCCGCGTCGACGGCAGCGCTGCCTCCGACTCGAGCCGACCGGATCGGATGGCGGTGCGGAGCTCCTGCTCGAGCTGGGAGTGGAGCGGTAACGGGTCGTCGCGGCGCACCTCCACCAGGAGCTCGGTTGCAGAACTGGTCCTGGATCTTGGCATTGGAGTGGACCTTACCAGATGACCAGTCAGACGTCAGGATAGTCTCATCGGAACCTCGAAAGGAGTCACCTGATGGACCTGCTGCTGATCATCGCCGCCGTTCTCGGTGGCCTCGTCGCCCTCGGCATCCTGGCGAGCGCGTTCGGCGTCGACTCGCGCGAATCGATCGGCGACGACTGGTCTCGCCCGATCTGCCTCTAGCCACCGGAACCGCCCACCGGAACCCCGGTGGGCGGGGATCACCCGTCGCCCGATCACTTGACGGCGACCGATGGCACAATGGATCGATGCCGCGGTCCACTAAGAAGCAACCAATTCGACTCGTAATTGTTGAGCCGCGGGCCGTCCTCGGGATCGGGATCCGGGAGGTCCTCGATCGGGAGAAGGACATCGAGATCGTCGCCCAGGTCACGTCGCCCGACGAGGCGATACCCGTCATCCAGGCCGCACCGGCGGACATCGTCCTCGTCGACGTCACGCCCGACGTCTCCGGTTCCAACGCCATTCGACGGCTGCGGCGTGGCGCGCCGGCATCGGCCCTGGTCGTCCTTGGCGGTGACGACGATGCGAGCATCCTCGCCGCGATGGAGGTTGGAGCGACGGCCCACGTCGGAGGTCTCGCGGAGCCGTCGGAGCTCGTCGCCACGATTCGCCGCGTCGCCGGTGGCGAGGATCCGCTCAGGGACCAGCTGATTGCCAGGCCGGATCTCGTCGAGCGCATCCTCGAGAGCTTCCGAGAGGCGATCGAGGCCGGCCGCGAGCCGACGAACCCGCTGACCCCCCGCGAGCTGCAGATCATCACGCTGGTGGGCCACGGGCTCCGAAACCAGGCGATCGCCGACACCCTCTCGGTCAGCGAGCAGACGGTCAAGAACCACCTGTCGTCCATCATGCACAAGTTCGGCGTGACGAACCGTAGGCAGGCGGTCGGGTACGCCGTCCGTCATGGTTGGCTCGTCCTGCGCCCAGGCGACGACGGGCCGGCGGCCGATCCAGGATCCCGCTAGCCGGGACTCGTCAGGCGCGGGCCAGCGCTTCGTCGAGCGCCTCCGGGATGATCGTCCCCCGCTCGTGCCGGAAGCCGCCGAGATGGAGGTGGTTCGGGTCCAGCGCCTCCCACTCGTCGGCGAGCCACGCCGCGAACTCGCGATCGACGTCCGGCGGCAGCGCGATGAGGATGTCCCGCATTGGGGCCAGCAGGAGATGCGGGCCGGGGCCGAGCAGACGGTCGAGGCACTCGGGCACAAGGATCAGTGACGCCGCGATCCCGAGCCGCGTCTGCAGGAGCGTGACCGGAACATCGCCGATACGGTCGCGGATCACCACGTCGCGGCCACATTCCGTGGCAAGGCGTCGCAGGTTGGCGAGTGACGCCGCGACAACAGTCGGCACGTCCACCCGCCAGCGATCGAGCAGCGACGCGCCGACGAACGTGATCGCCGGGCCGATGTCGATCCCGAACCCGACGAGGATGCCCGGCGGCAGCATTGCCCGCGCGAGCTCGAGCTCCGGACCGGGGAAGGGGCGGACGCGCGGCAGCATCGGCAGGATCCGGGCGCGGGCCCTCTTCCACGGCATCTCCGGGTCGAACGAATCCAGCGCGGCCACGACGGAGGCGTAGTCCGCGGTGACGACGCCCGGACCAAGCGCCGGACCAGGGAACACCTCGAGCTCTAGGTCCTGCCCGTTGCGCGGGCGACGTGCGCGACCCAACGGCCGGACCCTCTGTGGCTTCCACTTGGACATGCGACCGACGGTACGCCGCGGCCCTCACCCGACGGTCATCCGCCCCTGCACGCGCTGTTAGCTGCGGGTCGACCCGACCTCGACCAGCCGGCGATCCAGGAACGCCTGCTCCGCCTCGTTTGCCGTCAGTTCCCTGGCGCGCGTGTACGCGTCGGCGGCCTCCGACAGGCGTCCGAGTCGGCGCAGGAGATCGGCCCGCGCGGCGTGAAGGTACGGGTAGTCCTCGAGCTGGCCGGAGGCACCGACGGCGTCAACGAGCCGGAGTCCGAGCTCGGGTCCCGAGGCCATCGCCACCGCGACGGCGCGATTCAGCTCGACGACCGGCGAGGGGGCCACGCGGCCGAGAACCGCGTACAGCCCCGCGATCTGGGCCCAGTCCGTCTCATCGGTCGCCGCCGCGTCGTCGTGGAGGGCGGCGATCGCGGCCTGGAGCTGGTTCGGCCCGACGCGGCGCATCCGGAGCGCCCGATCGAGCAGCTCGCGGCCCTCGTCGACCTTCGCCCGGTCCCAGCGCGAACGATCCTGGTCCTCGAGCAGGACGAGCTCGCCGGCCGTCCCGACGCGGGCTTCGCGACGGGCGTCGTGGAGGAGCATCAGCGCGAGGAGGCCGAGCGCCTCGGGCTCGTCGGGCATGAGCGAGACCAGGACCCGGGTCAGCCGGATCGCCTCGGCGCAGAGCTCGCGGCGGATCAACCGGTCGCCGGACGTCGCGCCGTAGCCCTCGTTGAAGACGAGGTAGAGGACCCGCAACACGCCGTCGAGCCGCTCCGGCAGGTCGTGGTCCGGCGGGACCCGGTAAGGGATGCCGGCGTCGCGGATCTTCTTCTTCGCCCGCACGAGCCGCTGGGCGAGCGTCGGCTCGGGAACCAGGAAGGCCCGGGCGATCTCGGGCGTTGAGAGGCCGCCGAGCGTCCGCAGCGTCAGCGCGACACGCGCGTCCATCGCGAGCGCCGGATGGCAGCAGGTGAAGATCAGCCGTAACCGATCGTCCGCGATCGGGCTCATGCCGGACTCCCCATCGATGGCCGCGTCGGGGTCGATCGCGGCGAGTTCTTCCGCGATCGCCACTTCGCGCTGGAGAAGCTCCTGCTTCTCGGCCAACCGTTTACGGCGGCGGAGCCGATCGATTGCCCGATTTCTCGCCGTGGTCGTGATCCAGGCGCCCGGGTTGTCCGGGACGCCACGGGTCGGCCACGTCTCGAGGGCCGTGACGAACGCCTCCTGGACCGCCTCTTCGGCGAGGTCGAAGTCGCCGAGCACGCGGATGAGCGTGGCGACAGCCCGCCCCTGTTCCTCGCGGAAGAGGCGGTCGACGACAGCGTGCGGATCGATCGGCAGGGTCAGGCTCCCAACGCGAGAGGCAGGTTAGCGAACCGCCGGCTCAGCGGCGGCGATGCCGGTTCAGCCGGTTGCGCCGACCGCCTCGGGCGAGGACCCCTCGGCAGACCAGTCGAAGATCGGCCGGACCTCGATCGAGCCGTGCCTCGCGCCCGGAATCTTGGCGGCCAGTTCGATCGCCTCGTCGAGGTCCTTGGCGTTGACCAGGTAGAACCCACCCAAGGCTTCCTTCGTTTCGGCGAACGGGCCATCGGTCGTGACGGTCTGTCCGTCCCTGACCCTGACCGTCGTCGCGCTGGCGGTCGGATGGAGCGCCTCGCCGGCCTCGAGGACGCCGCGGCCGCGGACTTCCCGGGTGAAGGCGTTGTACGCCTCGATGTCGTCGCCCCCTGCGTCGTTGGACGTGCCTTCGCTCGTCTCCGGCGTGTAGATGAGGAGCAGGTAGCGCATCTCGTGTGCCTCCTTGGGCTGTCGGTCGCCGGCTGGCACCGCTCGAATGGACGACGAATGGGCTGCTGTAAATCGACATCATCGGGCGGCGGGCAACCACTGTCGAGGCCCAGTCGGTTGGCCGTTCACGACGGGGTCCGGTATCGTTCGGGACCAGCCTGGCACGGACCCGCGCCAGTCCTGCGCATCACCCCCGGAAACCGGGAAGAGCCATGGACCACGAGCCCGTTCTCATCTCGACCATCGCGATCGGCCTGACGGCCGCGTTCATCGGCGGCCTGCTGGTGCGCAGGCTGGGCCTTCCGTCGATCCTCGGCTACATCCTGGCTGGCGTCGTGATCGGGCCTTTCACGCCAGGACTCATCGCGGATGCGGCCGTCGCGACGGAGCTCGCCGAGATCGGCGTCATCCTGCTGATGTTCGGGGTCGGGATCCACTTTTCGCTCGACGACCTGCTGGCCGTTCGGGGACTGGCCGTTCCCGGCGCGATCATCCGGATCATCGTCGCCACCGTCCTCGGAATCGCGTTCGGCCTGGCGATCGGCTGGGGCGTCGGTGGCGGACTCGTCCTTGGCCTTGCGATCTCGATGGCGAGCACGGTCGTGCTGCTCCGTGCGCTCGAGGAGCGAAGCGAGCTCGACACCGTCCAGGGCCGCACCGCGGTCGGCTGGGTGATCGTTGAAGACCTCGTGACGGTCGTCGTCCTGGTCGTCCTTCCGACGGTCGCCCCCCTCCTGGGTGGCACGGATCCCGGAACCAGCGTCACCGGCAGCCCACTGGGCGATCTCGCCGTCGCCCTCGGCAAGGCGGGGATCTTCGCCGCCCTGATGATCGTGGCCGGCAAGCGACTGATCCCGCCGCTCCTCGTGCTCGTCGCCCGGGAGAACTCGCGCGAGCTGTTTAGCCTTGCCATTCTCGCGATCGCGCTAGGAATTGCGTTTGCTGCCTCGTCGATCTTCGGGATCTCGCTGGCCCTCGGCGCGTTCCTCGCCGGGGCCATCGTCAACGAGTCGGACATGAGCCATCAGGCCGCGGCAGACGCGTTGCCGCTCCGGGATGCGTTCGCCGTGCTCTTCTTCGTGTCGGTCGGCATGCTGCTCGACCCGAGCTTCCTCGTGGAGCATCCGCTCGAGGTCGCCGCCGTCGTCCTGCTGATCGTCGGGGCCAAGTCGCTGGCGGCGGTCGGGATCGTCGCTGCGTTCGGATACCCGATCCGGACCGGGCTGACCGTCGGCGCGGGCCTCGCCCAGATTGGCGAGTTCTCGTTCATCCTCGGGACCGTCGGCCTGGGGCTCGGGCTCCTGCCTCCCGAGGGCATCCAGCTGATCGTCGCCGGGGCCCTCGTGTCGATCGCGCTGAATCCGCTCCTGTTCCGGGCGATCGACCCGCTCGAGGCATACATCAAGCAGCATGATCGGGTCCATGCGATCTTCGAGCGGCGGGGCGACCTCGGGCGCCTCGAGCCGGCGGAGAGCGAGCCGCTGCGGCGGCACGCGATCCTGGCCGGTTACGGTCGGGTCGGGCGGACGATCGCCAGCGTGTTCGACCGCCGCGGCTACCACTACGTCGTCATAAGCCAGGACCGACGGGCGATCGAGGAGCTGCGCGCCCGCGGCGTACCGGCGATCTACGGCGACGCCGCCCGCCCGGAGCTGCTCGAGCACGCCGGCATCCAGCTGGCCCGAATGCTCATCGTTGCGATCGGGGACGGGCATGCGACCCGCCTGATCGTCGAGCGGGCGCGAGCGGCCAATCCTTCGATCGACCTGATCGTTCGAACCCACAGTGACAACGAGGCGGCCCGCCTCCGGGGGATCGGCGGGAGCGTCCAGGCCATTTACGGCAACCGCGAGCTGTCGGTCCAGATGGCTCGCTACTCCCTCCGCCGCTTCGGCGTCAGCGGGACCGAGGCGGAGGCGATCGCCCAGGGGCTGCGTGGTCGCGGGGCGATCCCGCCCCCACCGCCTCGGCCGCCATCGCGCCTCAGTACGTTGCGGGCGCGGTTGTCGGGCTCCACCGTCAAGGCCGCCTCCGAGGCAGAGCGAGCGGAGCCGGCCCACGACGAGACCGACATGGACAGCGTCCCGATCGCCGAGATCGACCGCGTCCCATAGCGCCGGGTATCGTTTGAGTCATGGCGACCCGCAAGGAGATCCTCGAGATCGCCGGCCGCGAGGTCTCGGTCTCGAACCCGGACAAGGTCTACTTTCCGAAGGCCGGCTACACGAAGCTCGACCTCGTCCACTACTACCTTTCCGTGGCCGACGGTGCTCTGCGCGGGGCCGGCGGACGGCCGATGGCGCTCAAGCGGTTCGTCGACGGCGCCGAGGGTGAGGCGTTCTTCCAGAAGCGGGCGCCGGACAACCGCCCGGACTGGCTGCGCATCGCGACGTTGACGTTCCCCTCGGGCCGGACCGCCGACGAGATCGTGATCGACGACGCGGCGGGGCTCGCTTGGGTCAACAACCTCGGCTGCATCGACCTCAACCCTCACCCGGTGCGGGCCGAGGATCTCGATCATCCCGACGAGCTCCGGGTCGACCTCGATCCGGTGCCGGGCGTGCCCTGGTCTCAGATCCGGGACGTCGCGCTCGTGGCCCGCGAGGCGCTGGAAGCGGTGGGGCTCGTCGGCTGGCCGAAGACGTCCGGATCGCGCGGCATCCACATCAACGTCCGGATCGAGCCGAAGTGGACCTACCCCGAGGTTCGCCGCGCGGCCGTCGCTCTCGCGCGAGACGTCGAGAACCGGGCCCCGACGATCGCCACCTCGAAGTGGTGGAAGGAGGAGCGCCACGGCGTATTCCTCGATTACAACCAGAACGCGAAAGACCGCACGGTCGCGTCTGCGTATTCGGTCCGGCCGTTGCCCGACGCACGGGTCTCGATGCCGCTCCGCTGGGACGAGGTCGCCGACGTCGTCCCGGAGGACTTCACGCTCGCGACGGTTCCGGCGATCTACGAGAAGCGGGGCGATGCCGGCGCCGGGATCGACGAGGCGGTCGGGTCGCTGGAGGGGTTGCTCGAGCTGTCGGCCCGTCACGAGGCGGAGGGGCTCGGCGACGCCCCGTGGCCGCCGAACTACGCGAAGCAGGCCGGCGAGCCGCCGCGCGTCCAGCCATCGAGAAAGCGACGGCCCGAGAGCGAGTACGAACCGGGCCGCGGTGAGGCGGGCGGGCCACCGCCGGAAGTCGCCGCGGAGCGCGCCGCCGCGGTCGCCGCGGGCGACCGGAACGCCGGCCTGCCGACCGAATGGGAGGGCACACGACCGACGCCAACCGGCCGCCGGAAGTCATCCATCCCGGTGATCGAGATCTCGCGAGCGGCGAAGAAGGACGAGGCGCTCGCGGGCTTCGAGCGCTGGAAGGAACGTCACCCGGCGGCGGCCGCGGCCCTCGAACCGGCCGACGTGCTCGTGGACGGAATGCGCGGCCGGTCGTCGCTCTGGTACCGCGTCCGGGTCAACCTGATCCACGTGCCGGAGGCGGACAGGCCCAAACAGGAGAAGCTCGACCCGGACTACGACCCGTGGGAGGGCTACGAGTGGCCGGACCGCGCGGGCCAGCTCGAACGCGCACCGAGGAAGCCCAAGAGCACCTGACCGCGCTGGCCCGCTACGCCCCGAAGATCTTCGCGATCTCGTAGGCCGGCGTCTCCTCGAGCTGGTCGTAACGGCACTCGGCCGGCGGCTTGTCCGGGCGCCATCGCTTGAACGTCGTGCCGTGTCGGAAGCGGTCGCCCTGGAGGTGGTCGTAAGCGACCTCCACGACGCGTTCGGCACGAAGCGGCTCCCAGGAGAGGTCCTTGCCACGATTCCAGCGGGACGTCGCGCCGGGCAGCCGCTGGCCTGATGCGTCGGCGGCACCCGCCTGGGCCCACTCCGCCCACTCGCCCCACGGATGACCCTCGAGCGCGTCCTTGCGCAACGGCTCGAGCTCCGATGTCAGCGCCGCTCGCTTGTCCCACGTGAACGAGGACGTAACCCCGACGTGATGGAGCGACCCCGTGTCGTCGAACAGCCCGAGCAGGAGCGACCCGACGTGGGTGCCCGGCCCGTTCTTGTGCCAGCGGAACCCGGCGACGACACAGTCCGCGGTCCGCTGATGCTTGATCTTCAGCATCGCCCGCTTGCCGGGCTGGTATGTGTCGCCGAGGCGCTTCGCGATCACGCCGTCGAGCCCGGCGCCCTCGAACCGGTGGAACCAGTCCTGGGCAAGGGCGCGATCGGTAGTCGCGGGCGTCAGGTGGACGGGCGGCGGCGCGGAGCCAAGCGCGGTCTCAAGCAGCTTCCTGCGTTCGCCCTGGGGCGTCGCGCGGAGGTCCTGGTCGCCGAGCGCGAGCACGTCCCACGCGACGAACGACGCGGGCGACTCCTCTGCGAGCATCTTCACCCGCGAGGCCGCAGGGTGGATACGGAGGAGAAGTGCTTCGAATTGCAGCTCGCCGTCCTTCGAGATGACGACCTCGCCATCGAGGATGCAGCGATCGGGCAGCGCGGCCCGGAGCGGGTCGGCCAGCTCCGGAAAGTAGCGATCGAGCGGCTTCAGGTCCCGGGACTGCGTGTACACCTCGTCGCCGTCGCGAAAGACGATCGCCCGGAACCCGTCCCACTTGGGCTCGAAGAGCCAGCCGTCGTCGGATGGCAGCCCGTCGGCCGGTTTGGCGAGCATCGGCTCGATGGGCGGATCGAAGGGGAGTTTCACCCTCCGAGTGTAGCGAAGGTCGGGCTGCAGACGGCCAGTCGCAAAGGAACCCCGTTGCGCCGCAATGCGTCCGGGGCATGCCGCGGTGAGCGTCGCTCGTCACGTGCAAGTCCTGAGGTACTCGGCCATGCGAAACGCGCGTACAGGTGCCGGGCGCACCATCGGCCTCGTCGCCGCCATCGTTCTCATCGGGGTCATTGGCGCCGCCTGCGGCTCCAGTGCCGCCCTGGGCGGCGCGGCCGGCCAGGATGGGAGTGGGGCAGGTCCCCAGCCTGCTGCCAGCGCCGCTCCCGGGATCGGGCGTCAGCCACTTGCCCCGGATGGCGAGGCGGCGGCGTTCCAGGACGGGGCGAAGGTCATCCGCACCGGCTCCCTCCAGCTCGAAGTCGCCGATGTCCGCGCCGCGGTCAACTCCGGTCGAGCAGCGATCATCGCGATGGGCGGCTACATCGGTGCTTCCCAGCAGTACAGCGACGGCGATGACGTCGTGGCGACCATCGCGTACCGAATTCCCGCCGATCGATGGGAAGAGGCACTCGACGTGCTCCGGGCGCTCGGAACGCCGATCAGCGAGCAGACCGATGCGGCCGACGTCACGAACCAGATCGTCGATCTCGACGCGCGGATCCGGAATCTTCAGGCCAGCGAGACAGCCCTCGTCCGGCACCTGTCGGACGCCGGCAGGGTCACGGACGTCCTCGAGATCGAGTCACGCCTCTCCGACGTTCGCGGCCAGATCGAGCAGCTCAGCGCGCAGAAGTCGAACCTCGACAGTCAGGTCGCATACGCGACCCTCACCGTCACCTATGGCGTCGAGGTCCAGGCGGTCAAGGCCGCTGCGGACCGATGGGACCCGCAGACCCAGATCGACGAAGCGGGAGCAAGCCTCCTCAGCTTCCTCCAGTTCGCAGTGAGTGTCGCGATCTGGGTGGCGATCGTCGGCCTGCCGATCCTGCTCATGCTGGCCCTCGTCGTCGTCGTCGGGCGCTTCGTTGCCCGCCGGCTCGGCTTCCTCGGGCGAGCCGCCGGCCCGCCACCGCCGGCCGCCGCGGAGGGCTGACCCGCGGACATCGCGCTCGTTGCACCGCGCATGGCACGATGAGACGGTGACCGACCAGGCCGAACGCTACGATCGGATCGCCGAGGGCTACGCGCAATGGTGGGCGCCAGTGCTCGAGCCTCGCGCGACGGCGCTCCTCGACCGGCTCGATGGGGCCGTCGCGAACGGCGCGCGGCGGCTGATCGATATCGGCACGGGAACCGGCACGCTCGCCCGGGCGGCGATCCGCCGGTGGCCCACGGTCGAGGTCGTCGGGATCGACGTGTCGAGCGAGATGATCGCGGCCGCCGAAGGGGAGGCGGATCGGTTACTAACGCCTGCCGAGCGGCAGCAGTACACGACCCGGGTCGCAGCGGCCGACTCCCTGCCCTTCCCGGACGACACGTTCGACGCGGCGATGTCCTCGTTCGTCCTCCAGCTGGTTCCGAACCGTTACCGGGCGCTCCGCGAAGCGCGCCGGGTCGTCCATCCGGGCGGGATGCTTGCCTATGTCACGTGGCTGGTCGACGATCGCGCCTTCCGGCCCGACGAGGCGTTCGACGCCCTTCTCGACGAGATCGGCATCGGCGCGCGAGAGCACGAGGACCGGCCCGGCGACGTCCGCACGGATCGGGAGGCCGCGAGCCAGCTTCGTCGCGCCGGATTCCGCCACGTCGAGGTCGAGCGGGCGGTGCTCGAGCACCGCTTCAGCGTCGAGGGCTACATCGGCTTCCTCTCCGAATTCGACGAGGAGGACCTGATCTCGGAGCTCCGCGCGCGCGATCGTGATCGGCTGCTCAGCGGGCTGCGCGAACGACTCGAGGCCATGCCGCCGGACGACCTCGTGATGCGCTACCCGATCGTCTATGCGAGCGGGATCCGGCCGTGACCGACCGCATCGAGATCGTCGGGATCGATCACGTCCAGCTGCTGATGCCCACCGGTGGCGAAGCCGAGGCGCGGCGGTTCTACGGCGAGGTCCTCGGCCTGCGCGAAGTCGCCAAACCGGACGAGCTCGATGGGCGCGACGGTTGCTGGTTCGTCGGGATCGGCGGGACCGCGATACACCTCCGGGTCGACCAGCGATTCATCGCGGCCCACAAGGCGCATCCCGGCCTGATCGTCGTCGACCTCGAGGCGGCCCGACGCGCGCTTGCCGCCAGGGGCGCCCGGATCAGCGAAGACGAGTCCGGCCTGAACGTGCGGCGTTGCTACACGCAGGATCCGTTCGGCAACCGGATCGAACTGATCGAGGCGGCCGACGCCGGTTTCAGCGACCGAGCCTGAGCGCTACCGACTAGCTGTCGTCAGAGTCGCCCGAATCCGAGCCGCCTGCTGACGGCGCAGCCTCGCCGGCCTCGCCCTCGGCACCTTCCTCGCCCTCGGCGCCCTCCTCGCCCTCGGCGACCACGGGCTCCTCCTCGACCTCGATGCGAGGCGCCTGGACCTTGGCGACGACTTCGTCGACATCGGTCAGGAGCGTCACGTCCGACGGGATCGTGAGGTCGCGGACGTGGACCGCGGTGTCGAAGTCGACGAGGCTCTCGATCGAGTACTCGATCGACTGCGGGAGGTGATCAGGGAGGGCCCGGATCCTGACGGACTCGATGCCGTGGAGGAGCGTGCCGCCATCGGTCGTCACGGCCGACGATTCGCCGATCGGAACGAGCGGCACGTCGACGGTCAGTTCCTCCGTCATCGTCACCAGGAAGAGATCGACGTGAAGCGGGCGCCGCGTGACCGGATGGACCTGGACGCCGTGGATGAGGACCGGCTGCGCCTGCTTGCCATCGACCGACAGGTCAACGAGAGCGTTCGGCCCGACCCGCCGGCGGAGCAGCTCGAAGTCGTGAGCGTCGACACTGACGCTCGTCGAATCCGTCCCGTGGCCGAAGACCACGCCCGGCAGCTTGCCGGCGCGGCGGAGGCGAGCGACGTTCTTCCCGAGGACGTCGCGGGGCTCCGCGACGAGGGACGGGCGAGTGATGGTGGCGCTGGGCATCTGTTTCGGACCTCGGTTTTGAAGCTCATCTGAGCGGGCGCGTCGCACCTGCGCGGGATCGCGGGGGCGCCCGGGAACGGCGCACACCTTATCACGGGATGGCCGCCCGGTCGCCGTTGCGGGCCCCCCGATCGAACCCGGTGTAGCATCGGAGCGTGGCCGCCACGATCCTGATCGTCGAAGACGAGTTCGCCGTCGCTCGCGGCATCCAGTACGCCCTCCAGCAGGAGGGATACCAGGTCGCCGTCGCCAGGTCGGGCGAGGAGGGGCTGGACTTTGCCACGAACCAGGCGCCGGATCTCGTCGTGCTCGACGTGCGCCTGCCGGGCATCGATGGCTTCGAGGTGCTCCGTCGCCTCAGGGCGTCGGGCTCCAAGATGCCGGTCCTGGTCCTGACCGCGCGCGACGACGAGGTCGACAAGGTGATCGGGCTCGAGCTCGGCGCCGACGACTACCTGACGAAGCCCTTCGGCCTGCGGGAGCTAATGAGCCGGATCAAGGCGCTCCTCCGGCGAGCGTACGGCGACCTCGCCGATGCGGCCGGCGGTCGCGTCATCCGCCACGGCGACCTCGTGATCGACCTCGAACGGCGGCGGGTCCAGCGCGGGCAGCGCCGGATCAGCCTGACACCGACCGAGTTCGAGATCCTCCGCCACCTGGCCAGCCGGCCCGGTCGCGTCTACACCCGGTCCGAGCTGCTCGAGCTGCTCCGCGACTACGAGGCGCTCGACCAGGACGAGAAGACGATCAACGTGCACGTCAGCCACCTCCGGGACAAGATCGAGGACGACCCGGCCGTGCCGGCGTTCGTCATGACGGTGCGAGGGGTCGGCTACGCATTCGCCGAGCGCTGACGTCGCGCGGCGTCGTCGAATTCGTCGCGTTCTCCGGGGCCTTGCACCTCGGACGTTCCAGGCGCGGCTGACCCTCAGCTTCGTCGGCGTCGTTGCCCTGACGCTCGCGCTTGTCACGATCTTCGTCGTCAACCGGCTCGACGACTACTTCTCGAAGCAACAGCAAACGGAACTTCAGGCCCGCGCCAGCGTTGTCGCCACATACGTCGACCGTGTCGTCACCGACGCCGCGCGGATGGCCGAGGGACCGGTCATCGACATCAAGACGAACACGGTGAATCCGGCGGTGACGGCCCTCCTCGAGAGTCAGGAAGAGGGGATTGCCGACCTCCTCGCCCAGTCGGACGTCGACATCGCCCTGTACCTCCCGCCGAGCGTTGGAGGCGGCATCGTGCCTGCCGCGGGAGGGTCCTTCCACGCCGAGGTCAGCGTCGAGCCGGGCGTGGGCCAGGCGCAGGAACCCATCCAGGTTGCTCCGTACGTTCGGGACTCGACGGTAGGGATCTACCCATACGTCATCGAGGTCCGGCTTTCGAATCCCCATACGTTCCGCCAGACCGCGATCGCCAATGTCACGAGCTTGCTGGCGGCAGTCGGCGTCGTCGCGCTTGGTATCACGATCATCGTTGCCGCGGCCCTGGCCCATCGCTTCACCACCCCGCTCCGACGCCTGACCGAGACCTCGCGGGCACTGGCTGAGGGGGACCTCACGAAGCGCGTGGGGCGCGCAGATGTCAAGGCCGGTTCGTCCGAGCTGACCGAGCTCGCCATCCAGTTCAACGCGATGGCCGATCGGCTGGAGGAGAGCGTCGAGATCATCCGCCGGGATCGTGACCGGAGCCGCGACTTCCTCGCCGACGTCTCGCATGAGCTTCGAACCCCGATCGCAGCCCTCCTGACGTTCAACGAGCTGCTCCGGGACCAGGCCGGTGAGGATCCTGTCGCTCGCGCGGAGTTCCTCGACTCGAGCCGAGGCCAGCTCGAGCGCCTGGACTGGCTCGCCCAGAACCTGCTTGAGCTCTCGAAGCTCGAGTCCGGGCTCGTCCTGCTGGACCTGCGGCCCGACGACGTGCGCGCGGCGGTCCAGTCGGCCGTCGAACAGGCGTCGCCGGCCGCCCGGCGTCGCGGCGTCGACCTCAAGCTGACGCTGCCGGACGCGCCGCTCCGAATCCGCCACGACCCGCAACGGGTCGGCCAGATCGTGACGAACCTCGTCGGCAACGCGATCAAGTTCACGCCGAAGGGTGGGTCGGTCGAAGCTGTCGTCTCGCCGTTCCGGGACGGCGCGCGGATCGACGTGAACGACACCGGGACCGGAATCGATGCCAGCGAGCTGCCGCGGATCTTCGATCGGTTCTATCGCGGCTCGCGGGCGAACGAGGCCCGCGGCAGCGGCAGCGGCCTGGGCCTGGCGATCGTCCGCTCGATCGTCGACATGCACGGCGGTTCCGTGACCGTCGACAGCCGGCTCGGAACAGGGAGCCGCTTCTCGGTCTTCCTGCCGCGCGACCCCCGGGTCGAGGATTCGCAGCCTCCGAAGGTGCCGTTCGGCCAGGACGAGACGAGCGAGCCGCGCGACGCATCTCCGAAGATGGCGGAAACTTCACCGACACCGGCCCCGCGCCTCAACCGGGAGTCGTCAGGCTGACCTGAGTCACGAGACGCTCACCGCCCGTGCCGGCAGCACGCCGAACGAAGTACCACCATCGCATGACCGACCATCGAGATACCGACCCCGAAGACGAGACAAGGGCGCACGACGGCGCGTCGTTCTCGCCGCCACCCGAGCCTCGCTCCGAATGGGCAGCACCGCGCTGGACCCAGCCGGAGCCACATCCGCCCACCCCCGAGCGCTGGTTCGAGACCGCGCCGCGCGCTCCGATCGAGCCGGTCGCACCACCGAAGCGCTCGGCAGGCGCGGGCACCGTGCTCGGAAGCGCCATCCTGGCCGCGATCCTGGCCTCCGGCGGAACCGTCGTCGCCCTGAGCGCAACAGGGGCGCTCGACCGTCCCGCGCCACAGGCGAGCGTCGATCCGAATGCGAACACCATCAAGCAGCCGATCACGATCGACGAGTCGTCGGCGATCGTCGACGTCGCGGCGAAGGCCGGTCCCGCCGTCGTCCAGATCACGACAGGTGTCGAGATCGAGCCGACCGCCTCGGCGATCCCGGAGCAGGGCGTGGGATCCGGCGTGATCTTCGATTCGAACGGCTGGATCCTGACCAACCGACACGTCGTCGCCGGCAGCACGCAGGTGACCGTCGAGCTGAAGGACGGCACGAGGTACAGCGGCACGGTCTACGGGATCGACACGCTCACGGATCTCGCGATCGTCAAGATCGATGCGACCGGCCTCACGGCCGCCGCGCTCGGCGACTCGGACGGCCTGCGGGTCGGGCAGCTCGTCGTCGCGATCGGCAGCCCGCTCGGGACGTTCTCCAATACCGTGACGAGCGGAATCGTGTCGGCCAAGGGCCGCACGATCCAGACCGAGGGCAGCCAGCTCAACAACCTCATCCAGACCGACGCCGCGATCAATCCCGGCAACAGCGGCGGACCGCTGCTCGACGCCACGGGCGCCGTCGTCGGGATCAACACCGCGATCGCCCGCGATTCGACCGGAATCGGCTTCTCGATCCCGATCAACCTTGCCAAGCCGCTCATGGAGCAGTCGGTGGCTGGCCAGCCGCTTGCCCGGCCGTATATCGGAATCCAGTTCATCCGGATCGACGGCCAGCGAGCGAAGGACCTCAACCTGCCGGTAGACAGCGGCGCCTACGTCCGGATCCTCGATGCGAACCAGCAGCCGACGGACGAGGATGCGGTGAAGGCCGGTAGTCCGGCCGCCGCCGCCGGGATCAAGACCGGCGACATCCTCGTCTCGATCAACGGCAAGGCGATCGACCAGGAGCATCCGCTCGATGCACTGCTCACCCAGTTCTCGCCCGGCGAGACGGTCGAGGTCGAGTACATCAGGGACGGCGAGCACTCGACGACGTCGGTCAGGCTCGGGACCAGGCCACCCGGCTTGGGCTGAAGCCGGCCGGGCCGGTTAGTCGCGCCGGCCAAATTGACGCCCGCCCGGCGCGACCAGGCAGCCTAAGCGCGACCGGCCCCTTTCCTGCCAAATGTGCGCCTGGTGAACCTTGGACGGGATGACCGACTGATTTCCGGGCCACCGCGGGCTGAGATTACGTTGGGTTAGCCTTCGACAGCTAATTCGCCGGGTTCACGAGCCCGATTTGCCCCGGGTAGCCCCGTCCAAGGTTCGTGCCATGCACATTTGGCATGGAACGGGGCGTCCCGGGCCGGGCCGGGGCCAAGGCACTTGGCCCGCGCCGCGGGCGCTCAGCCGCTCGGGCGGCGCCGCCAGATTTCGACGGCCGCATGATCGAGCGGGCCGCCGAGCTCGACGTTCGGCTTGCGGATCCGGACTCCGACCTCGCTCACCGGGAAGTCCGCCAGGACCTCGTGGCTGATCGCCTCGGCGAGCGCCTCGAGCAGCCGGAACGATGTCGACTCGACGATCTGGCGGGTGGCGTCGTAGACCCTTGCGTAGTCGACGGTCAGCGCGAGATCGTCGTCGATGCCGGCGGGCTGGAGGTTGAGGAGCAGCTCGACGTCGACCTCGAATGGTTGCGGCGTCGTCAGCTCGTGCTCGTACCAGCCGTGCTTGCCCTGGAACCGCATGTTGTGGAGCACGATCCTGTCGCTCAGGTGGAGCCTCCTTCGCTCGGACTGGGCGGCGGTCGCCACGATCCACGGATGATCGCATCGGACATCCGGGCAACGCGCACGTTCGGGAGCACGTCGTGGACGCGGACGATGTCGACCCCGGCGGCAATGCCAAGGGCCGTGGTCGCCAGAGTTGCCTCGAGCCGCTCGTCTGCGGGCAGATCGAGGACCTTGCCGAGCGTCGACTTCCGCGAGGTCCCGAGTAGGACCGGCCGGCCGAGGACCCGCAGCGAGCCGAGGTCACGGAGCAGGGCGAGGTTGTGCTCCACCGTCTTGCCGAAGCCGATGCCGGGATCGACGATGATCCGGTCCCAGGCCATCCCCGCCCGCGTCGCCCGATCTATCGCGGCCTGGAGATCGGCAAGAACCTCGGCCAACAGGTTCGTGTAACTGGCCTGGGCCCGGTTGTGCATGAGGACAAGGGGCACGCCGGCAGTCGCGGCAACGCGGACGAGGGCATCGTCGCGCGCCACGCCCCAGACGTCGTTGATGAGATGAGCTCCAGCCGCCAGCGCGGCCTCGGCGACCGCGGGTTTCGTCGTATCGACGCTCAGGGCCACGCCCGGCAGCGAGTCGCGGAGCGCGGCGATGACCGGAACGACGCGGCGTGTCTCCTCCGCGACATCGACGGTCTCGTGACCCGGCCGGCTCGACTCCCCGCCAACGTCGAGGATGTCCGCCCCGGCTTCGACCATCGCCCGGCCGATGCCCACCGCCCGCTCGACCGGGTCCGCCGATGCTTCTCCCGCTGGTCCGGCGAGAAGACCGTCGCCAGAGAACGAGTCCGGCGTGACGTTGAGGATGCCCATCACGAACGTCCGCTCGCCCCAGTCAAACGTTCGCGGCCCGATCGCCAGCGGCGCCGGCCGGCCAGGCAGCCCGAGGTCCGAGCCCTCGGGCAGGGCGACCGACGGCGTCGCTTCCGCGCCTCCCGACGCGCTCATCCTGCGCCCGGCCCGTCGTCGCGCAGCAGTGGATCGTCGACCAGGACGCTGCGGGCGAACCCGACGAGGTAGAGAGAGCCGGCGACGACGACCAGGCCATCGGTGCCGCCAAGGGCGGCGTCCAGGCCGGCCGACGGCTCCTCGGCGACCGAGACTCGCGTTCCCGGCGCGAGGCGCCGCCAGCGCGCGGCGAGATCGGCCGCCGGGAGGGCCCGCGGGACATCGAGCTGCGTGGCGATGACGCGCGCCTGCCGCAGCGATTCCGACGCGGCGAGCGCGCCGATGACGCCATCGACATCCTTGTCCGCCATCGAAGCGGTGAGGAGCGTCGGCCGGCCCGACGTCAGGAACGGACTGAGATCGTCGAGCGCCGTCGCCAGCGTGGCTGCCCCGGCCGGGTTGTGGGCTCCGTCGAGCATGACGTCCCGGCCCTCGATCGAGAGCAGCTCGAGGCGGCCGGGCCAGCGGACCGAGGCGTAGCCGCGGCGACGTGCCGCGACAGGGACTTCCGCGATGCCGGCGGCCTGGAGGGCATCGAGGAGTGCGTCGGCGACGGCGACGTTGGCCGCCTGGTGGCGTCCTCGAAGGCCGACCCGCGTGCGGCCCAGAACCGGCAGCTCGACCTCGATGCCGTCGCGCGTCATGCCGACCAGCGGGGCCGGCTCGACGATCGTGAGAGGGACCCCGAGCCTCGCGGCCCGCCGGCGGACGATCGCCAGCGCGTTGCCGGTCGCACCGGTGACGGCGAGGTCGCCGCGCTCGATGATCGCCGCCTTCTCGCGCGCGATGTGGATGACCGTGGGCCCGAGCCGGTCGGTGTGGTCGAGGTCGACGTTCGTTATCGCCGCCACGCCTCCGTCCCAGGCATGGGTCGCGTCGAGCCTGCCGCCGAGCCCCACCTCGACCAGCGCCAGGTCGACCTTCTGCTCCGCGAACCAGCGGAAGACCATCGCCGTCAGCAGCTCGAACTCCGTGGGTGGACCCAGCCGGTGCGGGACGCGATCGGCCGCTGTGAGCGCGTCCGCGACGAGGCGGGCGAAGCTCGCCTGATCAATCGGCTGTCCACTGATCTGAATGCGCTCGCGGTACGTTACGAGGTGCGGCTTTGGCGTCTCGCCGACGCGATAGCCCGCCGCATGGACGGCGGCGCCGGCTAGCGCAAGGACGCTGCCCTTCCCGTTGGTCCCGGCGACGAGCGCCCCGCGGATCGAGCGCTGCGGGTCGCCAAGTTCGCGGAGGAGCGCCCGGGTGCGACCGAGGCCGAGGCGGATCCCGAAGCGGCCGCGGTCGGCAAGCGCGTCGAGCGCCGCGGCATAGGTGGCCTCGGTGGTCACTCGCGCGTCAGGTCGTCCTCGTAGAAGACGCACTGGTTGAACCGCGGCGTCAGGCAGACGTCGTTGACGTAGCCCTGCTCCATGTGGACGCCGCCGCGGAGCTGACAGCGGGAGACGTTCGCGTCCTGGCGAATGAGCGCCTTGAGCAGATGCGGTGCCTGGATCGGGATGGCGCCGCGGGAACCGGTCATGTAGAAGTGCGGGCAGACGTTGCGTCGGAGGTTCGGCAGGCCGAATCCGGACCGCGTGATCGGCATCGCCGGCAGCCCCGGGCGCGCGGATGGGTCTGGCCGGTGCGGCGCCGGGGCCACCCTGGCGATCGGGCCGACGCCGAAGCCCGGTCGCCCGGTCGGGCCGGACGGACGGTCGCTCTTTGGATCTCGTGCCTGCACTCCATCCCTCGAAAGCGGCGAGTGGCAGGGGATCACCACGCGCGCCGACGGCAAGACTACAACGCGCCGCTATCATCCAGCATTGCGGGCCGCACGCTCGTACGGAGGGTTTCGCCGCACCCAGTTAGCGCCGGGGCGTGCGACAATCCGCGGCAATGACCACTCGGCGCGACGGACGACCGTCCCAGGTTCGGCCGCGGCCACCCTCGAGCGGCCGGCCAGCTCCGGTCAAGGTTCGGCCCCGCGTCCCGGCCGAGGGTCGTGTCTCCCACCGCCGCGTCGAACGCACCCGCAGGCTCGCCCTGCCGTTCCGCATGTTGTTCATCGTCGCCGTCGTCGCCCTGTGCGCCGGCGTCCTCTTCGCGGCGTCCGGCGGCATGGGCAAGGTGGCGGCGACTGTCGGCTCGACGTTCACCGGGTTCTTCGCGGACCTGACGGCGACGCCCGTCCCGTCGGCCTCGCCGTCACTCCTCTCGGACGCGCCGATCCTCGAAGAACCGGGTGAGCCGTACACGAACCAGCCGACGATCGACCTCGTCGGGGCGGTCCCCGCCAACCTCGTCGGCAATCCGGCGATCCGGATCCGCGTCTACGTGGCGCTTGGCGACCAGCCGGCCGGCATCGTCACCGAGCTCCCGGTCGGCCGCACGCCCTCCTTCATCGTCCCGGGGATCACCCTCATCGAAGGCGCGAACGCCTTCACCGCCAGGATCCTCGGCCCGACGGGCGAGTCCGAACCGTCGCCGGTCGTGACCTATGTCTTCGACTCGGCCAAGCCGAAGATCAGGCTGTCGTCGCCGAAGAACGGGTCCGTAGTCAACGCGAAGTCGGTCCAGCTCATCGGCCAGACGCAGGCCCGGAGCAGGCTGCAGGCCCGCAATGTGACAACGGACGCGGTGGTGACCGGCCAGGCCGACGCCAACGGCAACTTCTCGATCGTCGTGCCGATCGGCGCGGGGAAGAACGACATCACGATCGCCGCCACGGATCCCGCCGGCAACGAGAATCAACTCGACCTCGCCTTCCGGAAGGGTGCCGGCGTGCTCGCCGCGACCCTGTCCTCGTCGGCCCGTTCGATCCGCCTGTCGGCCCTGCCGGAACGCGTGAAGTTGACGGTCGTGGTGACCGATCCGGACGGGCATCCGCTCGCGGGCGCGAAGGTCACGTTTTCGTTGGCGGTGAAGGGCATCAGCGCGGTGACGTCCAAGACGGTCCTCAGCGGGAGTAACGGCGCGGCGACGTGGTCGACGACCATCCCGAAGGGCGCCCAGGCGGGCCAGGTGTCGGCGACGGTGGTCGTCAAGTCGACCGACCACGGCGAGACAACCGACCAATCCGTCTTCGCGATCGTGAAGTAGCGGCAGGCGTCGACAGACCGCTCGCTCGCAGCTACCATCGCACCATGCCTTTGTGGCGCTGCCCGCATTGCGGCACCCCGCAGGTCGAAACGGCCCGCTGCTGGGTCTGCCGCCGCTCCTCGACGAGCTGCGGCACCTGCCGCAACTTCCGCGCCTCCATCGCCGCGAATGTCGGCTACTGCGGTCTCGATCGCGGACGACTGCCGCTACGCGGCGACGAGATCCGGGCCTGCTGGGACGAGATGCCGGCCGCGGCGGCCCTGACCCCGACCGACACCGACCCCGGTGCAGCGCTATGGCTCGACGGCGAGGGCTGAGCGCGACGACCTAGGGCGATGCGGTGGGCGGGTCCGTCGGCGGATCAGTGGGTGGCGCAGTCGGCGGTGCCGTAGGCGGCGCAGTTGGCGGTGCGGTTGGTGGCGCGGTCGGCGGCGGCGTCGGGCTTGGAGTGGGCGATGGGGTCGGTGTCGGCGAGGGACTCGGCGAGGGCTCCGGACCCTTCGAGATCTCGTAGTTGACGGGGGTGCCCTTGTTCACCACGACCCCCGGGAAGGGCTCTTGGCGGACGATCTGTCCGGCGGGCACGATCGGGTCGAAGATCTCCGTCCGCACACCGAGCGTCAGCCCCGCGGTGATCAGCAGCTGGAAGGCCTCCGAGTCCGTCTTGCGAAGGAGATCCGGGACGCCGACGGTCTCGAGCCCGACGGCGACCGTGAGGTCGACCGTGCCGCCCTCGGACACTTCGGCTCCGGGCAGGGGATCCTGGGCAAGAACGGTATCGACCGGTTTGGTCGCGTCGACAACCGTCGCCGCCCGGACAACCTCGATTCCCTCGTCGGCGGCGGCCTGCTCGGCAGCGGCGAACGTCATGCCGACGAAGTTCGGGGCGGGGACCGTGCCGGTCGTCGGCGGCTCGCTGCCGCCGGACAACAGGCGGAAGACCAGGAAGCCGGCAAGCGCAAGGATCACGATCGCGATGACGCCGGCGACCCAGACCATCGGGCTCGTGCGCTGCTCTTCCTCGTCGTCGCCGTATTGGCGGCGGGCGGATGGCAGCGGCCTGGCCTGGCGGAGCGGCCCATCCGATTCCGGGTACCGCTCGGCACGCCGTCCGGCGTAGGCGTCTGGCGCGTACGGCACTGCCGCGGGGTTCGGCCGGGCGGTCGCCGCGACCGCCGCGCCGCCGACGACCGTCGCTCCGCCGATCGCCCCTAGCCCCTGGATCGGCGCCCCGGACAGGAACGCCTCGAGGGCGGCTGCGAAGCTGCCGGCCGACGGCCAGCGGTCCTCGGGCTCGATGGCGAGCGCCTTGCGAGTGATGGCCGCGAGCTCCGGCGGGATGCCGGCGCGCTTGGCCGATGGATCGGGCACCGGCCCCGTGAGGCGGGCGAGTGCCACGGACGCGGCGCTGTCTCCCTCCCACGGCCGCTGCCCGGTCAGCATCTCGTACAGCACGATCCCGAGCGAGAAGAAGTCCGAGCTGGCGGTGGCCTGCTCGCCCCGGGCCTGTTCTGGGCTGAAGTAGTGGACGGACCCGAGCGTCGTCCCGGGTAGCGTCATCTGAGCCTCGGCGACCGCGCGGGCGATCCCGAAGTCCGTGACCTTGACCCGTCCCTCGCGGCTGATGAGGATGTTGCCCGGCTTCACGTCGCGGTGGACGATCCCGTTGAAGTGCGCTGCCTGCAGCGCCCGCGCCGTCTCCGCAGCGATCCGGGCGGCCTGTCGCGGTGGCAGCGGACCGGAACGACGGATGATCGAGGCCAGGTCCTCGCCTTCGACGACCTCCATGACGATGAATGGCCCCGCCGCATCCTGGCCGTAGTCGAACACCGAGACGATGTTCGGGTGGTTGAGCGAGGCCGCGTTCGTCGCCTCCTGGCGGAATCGCGAGCCGAAATCGGGGTCTCGTCCGTACTCCGGTCGGAGGAGCTTGACGGCGACGTCGCGGTCGAGCTGGCTGTCGTGAGCTCGGTAAATGGTCGCCATGCCGCCCTGTCCGAGCAGCTCGACCAGCCGATACCGGCCGCCGAGAACCGTCCCGAGCTCCGCCAACGCTAGCCCTCCAATGCGTCCCCCTCAGCCAGCAGCTTCACCGCGGACGGTGACGCGCCGGGGGGATCGTAGCGTACGACGGTTGGCGCAGGCTCACGGCGACGCGGGGCGCGCCGCTCAGAGCTCCAGCTGCTGGAGATAGGTCCGGAACTCGCGAGCGAGGTCCGGTCGCTGGAGTGCCAGCTCGACCGATGCCTTGAGCCAGCCCATCGTCGTGCCGGCGTCGTAGCGCACGCCCTCGAACTCGTAGCCATAGACAGCCTGCTCCTGCATGAGCGCCTCGATCGCGTCGGTCAGCTGGATCTCCCCGCCGGCGCCCTTCTGGGTCTGCTCGAGCTTGTCGAAGATCTTCGGCGTCAGGACGTAGCGGCCGACGATCGCGAGGTTCGACGGCGCCTCCGCGGGGGTCGGCTTCTCGACCAGGCGCGACACCTTGTGCAGGCGACCGTGATTGAGATAGCCCTCCACCGGCTCGCCGGCGATGACGCCATAGCGGTTCGTCTCCTCGTTGGGCACTTCCATCACCGCGACGACCGACGAGTGGGTCTGGTTGTAGGCGTGGACGAGCTGGCCGATGCAGGGTCGCTCGCCGACGATCACGTCGTCGGACAGGATCACCGCGAACGGCTCGTGGCCGACGAGGTCCTTGGCCATCAGCACCGCGTGTCCGAGCCCGAGCTGCTCCTTCTGGCGGATGTACGCGACCTGGGCCAGGTCCGAGATGTGGCGGATCTGGCGGAGCATCTCGATGTCGCCCTTCTCCTCGAGCAAGTGCTCGAGCTCGTACGACATGTCGAAGTGATCTTCGATCGCGCGCTTCTGGCTGGAGGTCACGATGATGACCTGCTCGATGCCCGCCGCGACCGCCTCCTCGACGGCGTACTGGATCACGGGCTTGTCGACGAGGGGCAGCATCTCCTTCGGCTGAGCCTTCGTCGCCGGCAGGAATCGGGTGCCCCAGCCGGCGGCGGGAAAGACGGCTTTACGGACGCGCATCGAACCTCGGAGGGCGGGTTGAGTCGGTCGGTCGAGTATACGACCCAGTCCCGGAATCCCCGTCGGCGCGGGTCTCGGTACGCGCTCCCCCAGCGCGACATTCGCGAGCGAATCGCCTGACTGCGGCCGTGAACACATCGGGTTGATCGATGTTCGTCAGGTGTGTCGCCCACGGAATGACGGCCGCCCGCGCGTCGGTGGCGGCGGCCACGAACGACCGCTGGCTCAGGCGGAAGAGCAGGTCGAACTCGCCGTTGAGGATCAGTGTGGGGCCGCGGAACTGGGCCAGCCGCGGCCGAAATCGCTCGCCGACGAGCGATCGGACGGCAGTTGCGCCGCCGCGGAAGTAGAACCCGCCTGCGATGATCGGCTGGGCGATCTCCGGCCGGTACCGCCAGCTGAAGAACCAGACGTTGAGTCGCCGGAGCAATTGCTCGTCGACCGTGTCGAAGATCCAGCCGAGCGCCCGATAGCCCAGGGATCTCGGTCCGACCGGCTCGGCGGTCGCACCGGCGAGGACGAGGCCCGCGACGCGCTCCGGCCAGCGCGCGGCCACCTCCATCGCGACGTAGCCGCCCAATGACAGCCCGACGAGGATCGCCGGTCCGCCGGCCTCAGCCTCGATCGTGGTTGCTACCGCCTCGGCGGCACCTGCCAGCGTGAAGGGCCGGTCGGCGGCGAGCCCGTGCCCGAGCAGATCCGGCGCGAGGCAGCGGAACTCATCGGCGAGCGCGGATTCCTGGATCGCCCATTGCGCACCGGTCAACCGCGTGCCGTGGAGGAAGACGATCGCCGGCAATGCATCTGGGCCGACAGCGCCGTCGCCATCGGCGGCCGGGTCGGCGGCGGCCCGGCTCGGTCGCGCCGAGGCTGCCCGCGGCACGATCAGTCGGAGCCGGAGACGAGCTTCCGCTCGACCGCGTAGAGCGCGGCCTGGGTCCGGCTCGCGAGCCCGAGCTTCCCGAGGATGTTGCTGACGTGCGTTCGGGCGGTCCGCTCCGTGATGCCGAGGTCCGTCGCGATCTCCTTGTTGCTCCGGCCGCGCCCGACGAGCCCGAGAACCTCGA